>NZ_NPKO01000009.1 GCF_008329605.1 Mycolicibacterium sp. P9-64 | reverse complement strand
TCGGCGCACACCGCACCCCAGTTGTCCAGGTACCACTGGTCGCGATCGGCTGATCCAGCTGCGGCGTGGCGGGTGTCGAGCAGGGTGACCATCCCGGCCAGCCGGCGTGCGCAGGCGGCGTTCTCGACCCGTGCCCACGCCATCGTCGCAGCCGCACCGGAGGTCCTAGTGGCCGCATCGAGAAGGTCGAACATGCATTCGAATCTACCGGCCCACCCAGACCCGTGACCAGCAGCGGAACCCGCACCTGTGGATGAAACACGCACTGTGGATAACTCGGGGTTCAAACACCGAAAGCGTCAGTGCCCCATGGTATGAGGCCGGTGAGTGATCGGAAAGCCGCGTATCGTCGCCCACATGGCGCTTGCACCAGGCACTTGGCCCCGTCCGCTGCTGGCTGCGATTCGTGCTTCGAACAAGTACCTGCTCAACCCGCTAGTGCGCAGGAGTGCCGGGCGCAAGAACGCGTACGCCGCGGCGATCGGGCACACCGGACGAAAGTCGGGCAAGCAATACTCGACGCCCGTCGGCGCGGAGCGTGTGCCGGACGGCTTCGTCATTCCCCTGGCATACGGGACCAAAGTCGACTGGCTGCGGAACGTGATTGCCGCCGGGCGGGCCACGATACGTATCGACGGGGAAACCTACGTCGTGTCAGAGCCCGAGGTGATCGATGCGGCGACCGCGCTACCAAGACTCTCGCCGGGACAACGAAAGACCTTTGAGCGCATTGGAATTGCGCAATACCTAACGGTAAGGACCTAGAGCACGCCCAGCGCCGCCACCGCAGCGCGCTCCTCGGCGAGCTCGGCTACCGAAGCGTCGATCCGGGCCCTCGAGAACTCGTTGATGTCGAGGCCCTCCACGATCTGCCACGCCCCGTCGACCGCCCGCACAGGGAACGAGGACACCACGCCCTCGGGGATGCCGTAAACGCCGGGGGAGGGTAGCGCCACCGACGTCCAGTCGGCGGAGTCCGTTCCATCGACCCAATCTCTGACGTGATCGATCGCGGCGTTGGCGGCCGACGCCGCCGACGACGTTCCGCGCGCCTCGATGATCGCGGTGCCGCGCTTGGCCACCGTCGGGATGAAATCGGTTGTCAGCCAGTCGGTGTCGGCGGCGTAC
Source organism: Mycolicibacterium sp. P9-64 (assembly GCF_008329605.1). Lineage (GTDB taxonomy): Bacteria > Actinomycetota > Actinomycetes > Mycobacteriales > Mycobacteriaceae > Mycobacterium. The sequence continues at coordinate 308,179 of NZ_NPKO01000009.1, read as the reverse complement.
TCGGCGCCCGGCCGGCCGCCGACGACGGCGTGGAAGAGATCGGGATACATGGTGGGAGAGTGGTTGCCCCACACCGTCACTTGGGACACGTCGGTGACATGGACGCCGGCGTGCGCGGCCAATGCGGCCACGGCCCGGTTGTGGTCGAGCCGGGTGAGCGCAGTGAATCGCTCGGCTGGGATGTCCGGTGCGTGCGCCGACGCCACTAGCGCGTTCGTGTTCGCCGGGTTGCCGACCACCACGACCCTGACGTCGGACCCCGCACCCGCGTTCAGCGCACGCCCCGCGTCGGCGAAGATCGCGGCGTTGGCGGCGAGCAGGTCGGCCCGCTCCATGCCTGCCGACCGCGGCTTCGCGCCGACCAACAGTGCGACGTCGACGCCGTCGAACGCCCGCACCGGGTCGTCGTGGATCTCGACGTCGCAGAGCAGATCGAAGGCGCTGTCGACGAGCTCCATCACCACGCCCTCAGCGGCACGCACGGCTGACGGCAACTCCAGCAGCCGCAAGGACACGGGCACGCCCCGACCGAGCAGGGCGCCCGCACCGATCCGGAACAGTGCGGCATAACCGATCTGGCCCGCGGCACCGGTGACGGTGACGACCTTCGGGCGGGCGGAGCCGGGCGGGACGGAATCCGCGCTCACGTGTGCACCTCAAGATTCAGGACCTGCGCGGCATACCGCCGGACGGTGTCCTCGGCCATGGCGGCCGCGTCCTGGTGGCCGGGACGGCCTCTGCTGTGCATGTACCCTGATTTCGGATCCAGCGTGATCTCGGCGAGCAACTCACCGGTCGTTGGTTCGCATACGGCCCACGTGTACCGGGTGTCGTCGGCCCAGGCGTCTTCGGCGTCGTGGACGTAATCGAGGTCCGTCTCGCCGAGGTCGGCGAGAGCGTCACGGTCGTCGACGCGGTCGTCGTACCGTAATGCTCGCAGATACCACTGGCCATTGTTGATCTCGACGGGCTCCACCAGGTCAGCGTCTCACGTCAAGCAGCACCAAAGAATAGGGCGTACGCCACATGAAACTCACCGTCATCGGAGCCAGCGGGCTCATCGGAACCAAGCTCGTCGCCCTACTCACTGCGCAGGGGCACGAGGTCGTCGCCACGTCGCGATCCACGGGGGTGGACGTGCTCACCGGAGAGGGGCTCGCCGACGCCCTCACCGGGGCCGACGCCCTGATCGACGTGGTGAACTCACCGTCGTTCGAGGACGACGCCGTGCTGCAATTCTTCTCGACGTCCGCCACGAACCTGGTCGCGGCCGCGAAGACCGCAGGCGTTGGGCACTACGTCGCACTGTCCATCGTCGGCGCGGACGGCCTTCCGGACAGTGGCTACATGCGGGCCAAGGTGGTCCAAGAGAAGACGATCGTCGACTCCGGCATCCCCTACACCGTCGTGCGCGCGACACAGTTCCACGAATTCGCCGAGGCGATCACCGGTTCACTGGTGGTCGGCGACGAAGTCCGGGTACCGGACGGCACGATTCAGCTGATCGCCTCCGACGACGTGGTCGCCGAAGTCGCGCGGATCGCCGTCGGCGCTCCAGTGGGCGGCATCGTGAACATCGGTGGGCCCGACAAGTTTTCGTTCGCCGACATGGCCACGGCCGTGCTCGCCAAACGGGGCGACGCCAAGACCGTCGTCGTCGATCCGCAGGCGACCTACTTCGGCACGCCCGTCGACGAACGGCACAGCCTGGTGACCGGTGACGACGCGGTGCTCGCCGCCACCCGGTTCACCGACTGGCTGGCAACTAGTCCTTGATCTCCGCGAGGACGGTGCCCTGCGTGACGGCGGCGCCGGCCTCGACGGAGAGCCCGGTGATCGTGCCGTCCTTGTGCGCGGTGACCGGGTTCTCCATCTTCATGGCCTCGAGCACCACGATGAGATCACCCGTGGCGACCGTCTGGCCCTCCTCGACGGCGACCTTCACGACGGTGCCCTGCATGGGTGCCGTCACGGAGTCGCCCGACGCGGCCGCGCCAGCATGCGCACCGCGCTTGCGGGGCTTGGGCTTCTTGCGGATGACACCGGCCGCGCCGGCTGCTCCGCCGCCGTTGCCGATCGCGAGGTCGCCGGGCAGCGACACCTCGACGCGACGGCCACCGACCTCGACGACGACCTTCTGACGCGGCAGGGCCTCGTCCTCGTCGAGCGGCTCGCCGCCGGTGAACGGCTCGATCTGGTTGTCCCACTCGGTCTCGATCCAGCGGGTGTGCACCGTGAAGCCGTCACCGTCGCCGATGAAGGCGGGGTCGGATACGACGGCGCGGTGGAACGGGATGACGGTTGCGAGACCTTCGACATGGAATTCAGCAAGGGCTCGGCGACTTCTTGCAAGTGCCTCGTCGCGGGTCGCGCCGGTGACGATCAGCTTGGCCAGCATCGAGTCGAACTGTCCGCCGATGACGGAGCCGGTCTCGACACCGGAGTCCAGGCGCACGCCGGGGCCGGTCGGGGGGACGAAGTTGGAGACGGGTCCGGGCGCTGGCAGGAAGCCGCGGCCGGCGTCCTCGCCGTTGATGCGGAATTCGAAGGAGTGCCCGCGCGGCGTCGGATCCTCGGTGATGTCCAGCGCCTCGCCGTTGGCGATCTTGAACTGCTGTAGCACCAGGTCGATGCCAGCGGTCTCCTCGGTCACGGGATGTTCGACCTGCAGGCGGGTGTTGACCTCGAGGAACGAGATCAGCCCGTCCTGGCCGACCAGGTATTCGACGGTGCCTGCGCCGTAGTAGCCGGCCTCCTTGCAGATCCGCTTGGCGGACTCGTGGATCTCCTTGCGCTGCGCGTCGGTGAGGAACGGTGCTGGCGCCTCCTCGACGAGCTTCTGGAAGCGGCGCTGCAGCGAGCAGTCACGGGTGCCCGCGACGACGACGTTCCCGTGGGTATCGGCGATGACCTGGGCCTCGACGTGGCGGGGCTTGTCCAGGTAGCGCTCGACGAAGCACTCGCCGCGGCCGAACGCCGCGACCGCTTCGCGGGTGGCCGACTCGAACAGGTCGGGGATCTCTTCGATGGTGCGGGCGACCTTCATGCCGCGGCCACCACCACCGAATGCCGCCTTGATGGCGATCGGCACGCCGTACTCCTTGGCGAACGCGACGATCTCGTCGGCGTCCTTGACGGGCTCGGCCGTGCCTGGCACCAGCGGAGCCTTGGCCTTCGCGGCGATGTGGCGCGCGGTGACCTTGTCGCCGAGGTCGCGGATCGACTGCGGGCTCGGCCCGATCCAGATCAGGCCCGCGTCGATGACGGCCTGCGCGAAGTCGGCGTTCTCGGACAGGAAGCCGTAACCGGGGTGGATCGCGTTGGCGCCTGACTTGTCGGCTGCGTCGAGGAGCTTCTCGAACACCAGGTACGACTCGGCAGAGGTCTGGCCGCCCAGCGCAAATGCCTCGTCTGCGAGCCGTACGTGGGGTGCGTCGGCGTCCGGTTCGGCGTACACGGCCACGCTGGCCAGCCCGGCGTCCTTGGCCGCGCGGATCACTCGGACGGCGATCTCACCGCGGTTGGCGACGAGCACCTTTGTGATCTTCGAGCTGGCGTGGCTGGGCACTGCGCCTCCTGATGGCATGTGTTCTCTAAGAAACGTCTTTAAGAATGTATCCCGCGCAGTTTAAGGGGCGCGACACCAGCCCCGGCGAGCCGGTATTGGTTACCGGCGGGTAGGGAAATCTCTGGTGATCAGGCCGCGCGCAGGCGCCGCTTGATCCGCGCCAACATGGCCGACATGCCGCGCAGCCGCAGCGGGCTGATCAGCGCCGCCAGGCCCAACGCGGAGTAGAAGTCGTCGGGCACGGCGAGGATTTCGTCTGCCGTGAGACCGTCGAGCCCGGCGGCCAGGATCGCCGCGAACCCACGCGTCGTCGGTGCCTCGGCAGGGGCGCTGAAGAACAACCGGACGTGCGACCTGTCCGAGGCGTCGACGTGAAGGAACAGCGGCGACTGACACTCTGGCACCGGCTCCATCGCCGCTTCTTCGAGATCGGCTGGCAGCGGCGGCAATTCGTTCGCGAACTCGAGGAGCAGCTGCAGCTTGTCTTGCCCCTGCACGTCGGCGAAGTCGGACACCACCGATGCCATTGCTTCGGGGAGGCGGCTAGCCATCGTCATCGGCGCATCGTTCGCTGGCTCATGGCGCCACGCCGGGCTCTTCCCCCACCGCGACGGGCACGCGCACCGCGTTGCCCCACTCGGTCCACGAGCCGTCGTAGTTGCGCACTCCTGGCAGGCCGAGCAGATGGGTCAGCACGAACCAGGTGTGGCTGGACCGCTCGCCGATGCGGCAGTACACGATCGTCTTGTCGTCGGGGGTGAGGAATCCGTACAGATCCTCGAGCTCGGCGCGGCTGCGGAACCGTCCGCTGTCGTCGGCCGCCTTGCCCCACGGAATCGACCTCGCCGTCGGGATGTGGCCGCCGCGCAACGCGCCTTCTTCGGGGTAGTCGGGCATGTGCGTCCGCTCGCCGGTGTACTCCAGCGGTGAGCGGACGTCGATGAGCGGCTCGGACCCGAGGACGTCGAGCACGTCGTCCTTGAAGGCGCGGATCGCGGCGTCGTCGCGCTGCACGACGGGGTAGCCGGTGGTCTGTTTGCTCGGCACCTCCAGAGTGGTGTCGCGGCCGTTGCTGACCCAGAGGTCGCGCCCACCGTCGAGCAACCGGACGTCGGGGTGACCGAACAAGGTGAACACCCAGAGGGCGTACGCCGCCCACCAGTTGCTCTTGTCGCCGTAGATCACGACGGTGTCGTCACGGCTGATGCCCTTGCGATCCATCAGTGCGGCGAACTGCTTGCCGTCGATGTAATCGCGAACATGCGGGTCGTTGAGATCGGTGTGCCAGTCGATCTTCACCGCGCCGGGAACGTGGCCAGTGTCGTAGAGCAGCACGTCTTCGTTGGACTCGACGATGGCAAGGCCTTGACGGCCGATGTTGCCCGACAGCCAGTCGGCGGTGACCAGCCGATCGGGGTGGGCGTAGGCGGCAAACGCAGGATGCGAATCTGTGGGCAGCGGCACACCATGAGCCTAGCTGGCGCGCAAAAGCTGGCTCGGCAAGTAAGGTTCTGACTTGTTGTCGCAACGTCCGATCCGGTAGAAACTGAGGAATGATGAGTTTGCCAGCAAATTTCGATGTCGGAATCGTCGGACTCGGCTACGTCGGCCTCACCTTGGCGACCGTGCTCGCCGAGGCAGGCAACTCGGTCATCGGCATCGAGAAGCGAAAAGATCTCGTCGATCTGACCAACGAAGGCGTCCCGCACTTCACCGAGACGGGTCTGCCCGACGCCCTCGCCGGCGTCACCAAGTCGGGCAAGCTCGTCGCCGCCGAGCGGTTCGACGACAGCTTCAGCTGCAGTACGTACATCATCACGGTCGGCACGCCGCTGGCGCCGGACGGCGTCGCGCGGGTCGACATGATCGAGGCGGCGGCACGTGACATCGCCGCGAACATGCGCGACGGTGCGCTCGTCATCCTGCGTTCGACGGTCAAGATCGGCACCACCCGCGACGTGGTCGCCCCGATCCTGGCCGCCAGCGGCAAGAAGTTCGACATTGCCATGTGTCCGGAACGCACCCTGGAGGGCAAGGCCCTGCAGGAGCTGCGCGAGCTGCCACAGATCGTGGGCGCCGACGAGCAGGCCGTCGCCGATCGCGCCGCCGCCGTCTTCCGGAGGCTGACCAGCTCCATCGTCCTGGTGTCCGGCATCGAGACCGCCGAGATCATCAAGCTGATCAGCAATACGTTCCGCGACGTCCAGTTCGCCTTCGCCAACGAGGTCGCCCGTGTGTGCGACGCGTTCGGTGTCAGCGCGCACGAGGTCATCTCGGCAGGCAAGCTCGGCTACAACCGCACCAACATCCCGCTTCCCGGCTTGGTTGGCGGCCCGTGCCTCGAAAAGGACCCGCACATCCTGATGGAGAGTGCCCGTACGCGCGGCATCTCGCTGGAGATCACCTCGGCAGGACGCCTGGTCAACGAGCGTCAGCCGCAGGAGACCGTCGACTTCATCACCAGTGAGATCGAGCGGCGTGAGCTCACCGGTCCGCTCAAGATCAACATCCTCGGCATGGCCTTCAAGGGCCAGCCGGAGACCAGCGACCTGCGCGGCTCGATGTCGATCAAGGTGCTCGACGCGCTGAAGAAGGCACACCCGGACGCCCAGATCGGTGTCTACGACCCGATCACGCCGCAGGAGGTGCTGGCCGCCGAGTTCCCCGACGAGCAGGTCTTCACCCGCTTCGGTGACGCGGTCAGTGGAGCCTCGGTGGTGGTGATCGCCAACAACCATCCGTCGCTCGGCACCATCTCGCCGCGCACCATCAACGAGTTCATGAGCCCGGACGGCTTCGTGTACGACTACTGGAACCACTTCAGCCACCTGCCCACCTCCGAACTGGGCGACTCCTACTTCGCCGTCGGCCGGCGCGGACAGGTGCCGTCCAATGGCTAAGCGCGTAGTCGTCACCGGCGGTGGCGGTTTCATCGGTGCCTACCTGACCAAGCGCCTCGTGCACGACGGTTGGGACGTCGCCGTCGTCGACTCGATGGTGCGCGGAGACGCCAGCAGGTTCGCCGAGGTCGCTGACGACGTCGAGCTGTTCACGTGCGACGTGCGCGATCAGGACGCCCTCGAGGGCGCGTTCAAGGGTGCCGAGGTGGTCATGCATCTCGCGGCCATCAACGGCACCGAGAACTTCTACAAGAGACCAGAATTGGTGCTCGACGTCGGGCTGCGCGGCGCGCTCGCCGTGGTCAACGCCGGCCGTGAGGTCGGCGTGCCGGACATGGTCGTGGCGTCCACCGCGGAGGTCTATCAGACCCCTGAGATCGTCCCGACGCCCGAGACGATCCCGCTGATGCTGCCCGACAGCCTCAACCCCAGGTACTCCTACGGCGGTTCCAAGATCGTCAGCGAGTTGATCGCGTTCAACTACGGCCAGGATCACTATCGTCAGGTGCAGGTCTTCCGGCCGCACAACGTGTTTGGGCCGAACATGGGCTGGAAGCACGTCGAGCCCCAGTTCATCATGCGGGCGCTGGCCGCTCAGGATGCAGGCGACGGCGCGTTCCCGATCCAGGGTGACGGCACCGAGACCCGCTCGTTCTGCTACGTCGACGACATCGTCCAGGGCATCCTCACGATGTACGAAAAGGGCGGCCACCGCGAGGTTTACCACATCGGCAGCGACGAGGAAGTCAGCGTTCGCGAGCTCGCCGCGCGCATTGGCAAGATCGTCGGCGTCGACTTGGACATCCAGCCCGGCGAGATTCAGGCCGGTGGGACGCCACGGCGTTGCCCCGACATCTCCAAGATGCGCGCGCTGGGATGGTCACCGACAGTCGGCCTCGATGACGGTCTCGAGCGCACGGTGGCGTGGTACCGCGAACACCGCAACGATGTCCCCGCCAACGACTTGATGTAGTCCTCAGGTGACCGGGTTCGCCTGCCACAGAGCGGAAATCGACAGGCCTGCGTTTGCGAGCATGCGCCGGGTCAGTGGCAGGCTGATCCCGATCACGTTGGATGGATCACCATCGATGCGGTCGACGAACCAGCCGCCGCGGCCGTCGAGGGTGAATGCGCCCGCGACCCACAGTGGTTCGCCGCTGGCCAGGTACGCGTCCAGGTCGTCGTCGGTGGGCGTGCCGAAATGGACTGTGGTGCAACCGAATTGAGATTCGCGATGCACCACGGCTCCGTCGCGCAACCGTAGTGCGCAGTGGCCGGTGTACAGCTCGCCCCGTCGTCCCGCCATGGTCGCCCAGGCTGCGCGCGCCGTGTCGGCGTCCGTCGGCTTGCCGCGCAGTTCGCCGTCGACGAACAGCATCGAATCGCAGCCGATCACCACGCAGTCGGCGGCCAGCGCCGCATCGAGCTCGCCTGCAACCTGCTGGGCCTTGGCGCCGGCGAGGGCTCGGACGATGTCACCAAAGGACGCGTGCGGGCCCAAACCCGCGACGACCTGATCCTCGTCGACACCCGACACCATCACCAGCGGGTCGATCCCCGCCTGGCGCAACACTTGGAGCCGGCCCGACGAGGCCGACGCCAGCACGACGCGCGTCATCGACGAAGGTGCGTGCGCTCCACCCGGGTGATGCGCTCCCAACTGATGTCCGCGTAGCGCAGCTTGTCGACCGGATGGCCCCACAGATCGCGGATCTGCGGGCCCTCGTCGATCGCTCCGCCACCACCCGAGGCGCCTGCCAGCACGGTCACCAGCGCAGCCACCTCTTCGTCGGTCGGGTTGCCCTTGACGATCTTGATCTCGGTCACGGCGGGTTCGCTCTCCTCGACGCTCACAGCGGGATGTTGCCGTGCTTCTTCGGCGGCAGCTGCACGATCTTGCGCTCGAGCAGCCGCAGTGCGGCAGCGACGTAACCACGCGTGTGCGACGGCGGGATGACCGCGTCGACGTAACCCCGCTCGGCGGCGACGTACGGGTTGACGAGGGTGTCCTCGTAGTCCTGCTGGAGCTCCAGCCGCAGCGAATCGACGTCCTCGCCCTTGCCTGCGGCCTCCTTGAGCTGGGAGCGGTAGACGAAGCCGACGGCGCCGGAGGCACCCATCACGGCGATCTGAGCGGTCGGCCACGCCACGTTGACGTCGCAGCCCATGTCCTTGGAACCCATCACGCAGTACGCGCCGCCGTAGGCCTTGCGGGTGATCACGGTGATCTTGGCGACGGTGGCCTCGCCGTAGGCGTAGAGCAGCTTGGCGCCGCGCCGGATGATGCCGTTGTACTCCTGCTCGGTGCCAGGCAGGAAGCCCGGCACGTCGACCAGCATGACGATCGGGATGTTGAAGCAGTCGCAGGTCCTGATGAACCGGGCGGCCTTCTCGGAGGCGTTGATGTCGAGGCAGCCCGCAAACTGCGTCGGCTGGTTGGCCACGATGCCCACCGGGCGACCGTCGACGCGACCGAACCCGACGATGATGTTCGTCGCGTAGCCCGACTGCACCTCGAGGAACTCGTCGTCGTCGAGGATCCTGGTGATGACCTCGTGCATGTCGTACGGCTGGTTCGGGGAGTCGGGGATCAGCGTGTCGAGCTCGAGGTCTTCCTCGTTGAGGCTGTCCTCGATGGCGCCGGGGTGCGGCGGGGCCGGGTAGCGCGGCGGCTCGGCAGCGCTGTTCGGGGGCAGGTAGCTCAGCAGGTCCCGGACGTACTCGAAGGCATCCTGTTCGCCGGAGGCGACGTAGTGCGCCGTGCCGGATTTCGCCATGTGGGTGTGGGCGCCGCCCAGCTCCTCCATGGTCACTTCCTCGCCGGTGACCGTCTTGATGACGTCGGGTCCGGTGATGAACATCTGGCTGGTCTGGTCGACCATGATGACGAAGTCGGTCAGCGCGGGGGAGTACACGTGCCCGCCAGCGGCAGCGCCCATGATCAGCGAGATCTGGGGGATGACGCCCGAGGCCAGAATGTTGTTGCGGAAGATCCGGCTGTACAGGCCGAGCGAGACGACGCCCTCCTGGATGCGGGCGCCCGCGCCGTCGTTGATGCCGATCAGCGGGCGGCCCGTCTTGAGGGCGAGCTCCTGGACCTTGACGATCTTCTCGCCGTAGACCTCGCCAAGGCTGCCGCCGAACACCGTGGCGTCCTGGCTGAAGATGCAGACGTCGCGACCGTCGATGGTTCCGTAGCCGGTGACGACGCCGTCGCCGAGCGGACGGTTCTCCCCGAGCCCGAAGTTGGTGCTGCGGTGCCTGGCCAGCGCGTCGAGTTCGACGAACGAGTCATCGTCGAGCAGGGCGTAGATCCGCTCGCGTGCGGTCAGCTTGCCCTTGGCGTGCACCTTCTCGACAGCGGCCTCGCCGACGGGGTGCAGCGTCTCTTCGGACCGTTTGCGGAGGTCGGCCAGCTTGCCGGCGGTGGTGTGGATGTCGATGTGCTGCTCGGCCGCCGGTTCGGTAACACTCGTCATGGGTAGCGATGGTAGTCATAAAGCGCCCCGCGCTCTTAGTCAGGTCTTAAGAACGCCGCGTCGAGCGCACCCGACACCACGGCTGGTCGACCTGCTGAAGTTTGCCAGGAGTTGTAACTGATCCCATTATGCGGTTTTATGGACACGTCGATCCGTCGACCGAGTTCGGGTCGCGACCATCCGCCAAAATGACACGTTCGAGAGGGAAGTCCAGCGTGCGTCCTGTCGGCAGTTACAACGGCGTTGACGGTCCCCGCGTAGCCATTGCCCATGATTATCTGACCCAGCGGGGTGGCGCCGAGAAGGTCGTCCTCTCGATGAGTCGCGCGTTTCCCGACGCGCCGATATACACGTTGCTGTACGACCCGGCGAACACTTATCCGGAATTCGCTGATCGCGACATTCGGGTGTCCCGGTTGAATTCGCTGGGGGTCTTTCGCAAGCACCATCGCGCGGCGCTGCCGATCCTTCCATTCGCGGCGAACTCCATGCACATCGATGCCGACGTCGTGCTGACCAGCTCGAGCGGATGGGCGCACGGATTCAAGACCAACGGCCGAAAATTGGTGCACTGCCACTCGCCGGCCCGCTGGCTCTACCTGTCCGACATGTACCTCGGCGAGGACAGCGGTCTGCTGAAGCGCACGCTTCTCGCCGCCACGTCGGGACGCCTGCGTGCATGGGACCGCCGCGCGGCCCTCTCTTGCGATCGCTACATGGCGGTGTCGACCGTCGTCCAGGGCCGGATCGCCGACGCCTACGGAATCTCGGCAGACGTGCTGTTCTCGCCCGTGGCGATGTCGAGAGACGCTGTCACCGAACCGATTCCCGAATTGCTGAGCTGGCTGTCCGCCGATGGCGAGTCGGATCCCGACGAGGCCTTCTACCTGTGCGTGTCGCGGCTGTTGCCGTACAAGAACGTCGACGCGGTCGTGGGCGCCTTCGCGGGCCGCCAACGGCGGCTGGTGGTCGTCGGCCGCGGGCCCGACGCGGAACGGATCGCGGCGGCCAAGACCCCCAACGTGCTGATGCTGAGCGATCTCACCGACGGCCAGATGTCCTGGCTCTACCAGCATTGCCGGGCGCTGATCGCGGCGAGCCACGAGGATTACGGTCTGACGCCGATCGAAGCAGGCGTGTGGGGCAAGCCAAGCGTCGTGCTGCGCTGGGGCGGATTCCTGGACACCGTCGAAGAGGGCATCACCGGGATGTACTTCGACGAGCCCGACGCGGCCGCGATCTCCGAGGCGCTCGACCGCTTCGAGACGTCGTCCTTCGACCCCGACAAGGTCCGTCGCCACTTCGACCAGTTCACCGAGGAGCGGTACGCCGATGCTCTGTATGCGGCTGTGGACGAGCTTTCGGGACGGCGGTCATGACCGCAGGCGTCACCGCCGTCGTCACGGGAATCACTGGGCAGGACGGCCATTACCTCGCCGAGCAACTCCTCGCCGAAGCCGTCGACGTGCACGGCGTCGTGCGTATCGGTGCGACGCCGTGTGACGTGCGACCCGAGGTCACCATCCACCAGGCGCGCCTGACGGACGCCGAGTCCGTGGCGGCCGTCGTCGACGCCGTCGAGCCCGACTTCGTCTTCCATCTCGCAGGCATGTCGTCGGTGGCGGCCTCCTGGGAGGACCCCGTCCACGCCACCGAGGTGAACGCGCTATCGACGGCGGCGGTGCTGGACGCCTGTCTGCGCACGCAGGATCGCACCGGCAAGTCGATCGTCGTCGTGAACGCGTCGAGCTGCGAGATCTTCGCGGGCTCGCCGGGATCGCCGCAGACCGAGACCACGCCGATCCGCCCGATCTCCCCGTATGGTGCGTCGAAGGCGTTGGGCCACAACCTGTGCCAGGTCTACCGGGCCCGTGGCCTCGAAGCGTCGAACGCGGTCCTCTACAACCACGAATCGCCGCGCCGCCCAACCCGCTACGTGACGCGCAAGATCACTGCGGCGGTCGCGGACATCGCGGCCGGCAGGCAGGAGCGCCTCGTCCTCGGTGATCTGAACGTCCGCAGGGACTGGGGCTGGGCACCCGATTACGTCGACGCCATGTACCGGATGGCAGTGCACGGCAAGGGCGACGACTTCGTGGTTGCCACCGGCGTCGCACATTCGATCGCGGATTTCGCCGCAGCCGCATTCGCCGTCGCGGGTATCAGCGATTGGCAGGAATTGGTGAGCACCGACGAAGCCTTCATTCGGCCGGCCGAGCGCGCCGCCATGGTCGGCGACGCGACCAAGGCGTGGGAGTCACTTGGCTGGAAACCCGCGAAGTCATTCCAAGAGATAGTCGTAGCAATGGTCGAATCGGATTTACAACGGGAGCGAAATACGTGATTCCAGAACTCTTTGTCGCAGACCCGGAGGACCGGGCGAGGAAGTTGGCAGCAGCGCCCGGGCTGAAACTTCCACCGGATCCCACGTGGGAGGTCGGGCCCGACGGTCGTGTCCTGTGGTACAAGATGCAGACCATGCCGGTGACGCGCAAGGCGCGCAACCGCCTCGCGACGATCCTGTTCAACATGTTCGTGACGCACATCCCGTCGCACTTCATTCGGCAGAACTTCCTGCGGTGGTTCGGCGGTGCGACCATCGGCAAGGGGTCGACGATCATGCTCGGCACGACCGTCTACGACCCGGAGTTCCTCACCATCGGGGAGAACACCACGATCGGCTTCCGCTGCTTCCTGGATTCGAGGGCAGGCATCGCGATCGGCAACAACGTCACCATCGCGAGTGACACCCACATCCTCGGCGGTGGGCACGACATCAACCATCCGGACTTCCTGCCATGCCCGATCCCGACGGTCGTCGAGGACTACGTCTGGATTGCAAGCCGCGCAACGATTCTGCCGTCACACATCCACCGCGGAGCTGTCGTCGCCGCGGCGTCGTTGGTCACCAAGGACGTCGGCGAGCTCGAGGTCGTCGGCGGTATGCCCGCGAAGGTTCTGACCAAGCGGAACCCCGACGCGCTCGGCTACAGCTCCCACTACCGCCCCCTCTTCATGTGATGACGGATCTCAAGGGCTACCGCCTCATCTACATCGGACCGCGCAACCACGTGACCGCGGTCGGCGACTACACCGAGGATCTCGTCGAGGCGTTCCGGCCGCACTTCGGCGACGTCGCAGGAGTCCGGGTGTCTGGCCCCGGCGACGAGACCTGGGCCGACGTGCGCGCCGTTCGTGAACGGATCAGGTATCTGATCGCGAGCTGGCCCGCAGGCAAGGTGCTGGTGCACTCGGAGATCGCGTGCGGCATGCTCTCGCCGTTCTGGTCGATCGCAGGCCTCAAGGGCATCCCCGTGTCGTTGACGATCCACGATCCGCCCCAGGCGTTGTGGTTCACCGCCAGAACGAGATTCGTGGCCAAGCACAAACTGCTCATGCACGGCCTGCACTACCCGACGCGGCCCCTCTCGCGATGGATCGAGGGCAGGGTCAACGGCCGACGCGACATCTTCGCGCTGAGCAAGACCGGCCAGGCCTCCATCGACGAGGTGTACCCGGACACGCGCACGCATTACGTCCCCTACCGGGTGTCGGAGAAGAAGACCGTCAAGCCCGCCGAGGACCGGCCGAAGGCCGTCGGTTTCTTCGGACTGGTCTACCGCGGCAAGGGTTTCGAGCAGATCGCCCAGATCCGGCGAGAGCTTCCCGACGACATCCTGATCCGGATCGCGGGCCGGGGTACCGAAGCGCTGCCGAAGGCCGACGGCATCGAGATCCTCGGCGGCGTGGACGGCGACGAGGAAGACGCCTTCTTCGAGTCGGTGAGGGCCATCGTGATTCCCTACGGCAAGCGGCACTGGTACGCAGATACCTTCCCCGCGTCGTCGGTGGCCGCGCACGCCCTGTCCTACCGGACGCCCATCGTCGCCACCGGCTACGGGTCACTGGCGGAATGGGATGCCGAGACCGGAGCGGTGGTCGTCCCCATGGGCGACGGCGATCCAAAGGCGCTGCCGCCAGGGTTCTCCGACGCCATCGCCTCGTTCGTCAACGACACCGGCCGGGTGACCGAACTGGGCAAGAACGCCGATCGCACCCGCGAGGAGCGTTCCACCCCGCGCACCGCAGAGGCATTCGTCGAGGTCTGGAAGGGAATGCTCGACCGCCAGCACGGAGTTCGCTGAGGCCGTCGCCGCATCGAGTCAGTACACGAGTAGCGCCGCTGAGTGGCGCCCAAACACGATCTGCCCCAAGATAATCGAAGGAAGAGCATGACAAGGGTTGCATTCCTGGTGTCGAAGGATCCGGTGACCGAGCACGGTGGAGACATCGAGCTGGCCCGGGTGGTTCTACGACTCGCCGCAGAGTCCTTCGACATCCGGGCCATCTGCCTGTCGGACGAACCGTCGGGCACTTCGGTCGTCGACACCGTCAAGGGCGGCCTGAAGTTGACCAGGATCGCGCAGCACCCGGTGAACCGCGGTCAGCTGCTGGCCGGTGCGGTTCTGCAGCGTCGCAGCCTGGTGCACGTCCGGTTCGACACCGACGAACTGCTCGAGGAGATCGAGGCCAGCGACGAGGACGTGTTCTTCTGCGAGCACAACTACATGGCCGAATCCTTCATCCGCAGTAAGCACTTCGGCAAGAAGGGCTTCGTCATCAACACCATCAACACCGAGTCGCAGGTGTGGTTGGCGACGCGTGGCGTGTTGGGCAAGGTCGAGGCGCCAAGACTGTTGCGTGACGAACTGCGGGTGGCCAAGATGGCCAACGGCGTCGGCTGCTACGAGATCGAAGAGGCCGAGATGTACCGGGCCAACGGGGTGGCGGGCGCCAGGTTCATGGAGGTGACGCTGCCCCCGATCGAGCAGATCGACATCTCGCAGACCGGCCCCCGGATGGTCTTCCTCGGCGGACGTGACTGGCCGCCGAACCAGGAGGCCTTCCTGATCGCGCTGCGGTTGTGGCCAAGGATCGCCGAGGGCATCCCTGGGGCGGAACTGGTCGTCGTCGGTGCGAAGAAGACGGGTTCGACGGACCCGGTGTACCCGGCCCAAGCTCGCGATCTCGGCTTCGTCGACGATCTGCCCGCGTTCCTGAAGACGTGCCGTGCCCTGATGGCTCCGATCAGGACCGGCGGCGGCGTGCGGGTCAAGCTGCTCGACGCGGCCAGCCAGGGACTGCCGGTCGTGGGAAGCGGTCCGGCCGTCGGTTCGCTGACGGACGTCTTCGGCATGTCGACGTTCGACGATGACGACGACTTCGTCGCAGAATGCCGGCGCATGCTGCTCGATCGTGACGCGGCAGTCGCCGAAGGCAACCGGCTCTACGAGGTGAACCGGCAGCACTGGGCAGACAAGCGACCTCAGAAATCCGTTGAGGCGCTAGTGCAGTCCGCGCTCACGTCATAGTGACCTGAAAGCCGACCCACGGCATCCAGGTGATGTAGCCGTGTTCGAACGTCACCTTCGTCGACCAGCCGTCGCGCACCTCGTCGGTCAATGCCATTCCGAGCTGCGGGACCCAAGCCTGAACGAAGCCGCCGCCGACCGCGTGGGCGCCGGTCGCGGGTGACCACCAGATCCGCATGCCGGACGGTAGGTCGAAGTCCTGGTACCCGTTTTGGAATGGCGTCTTCGGGATGCCACCGAACTGACGAGCCTTGTCCGCCACCGCAGTTGGTGACGCGATGATGCCGGTCGGCGTCTCGAACAGGGTGCTGACGGTGCGTGCCTGCGCCCATACGGTCGGGGTGGCGCGGTACACCGGGGTGAGCACCTCGCCGTACGACGGGTCGGTGATCGCGCTGAAGCGTTGGAATTCAGGGGATTTCGGTATACCGGCGGCGATGGCATCCTTCATCACCACCTGTGCGGGTTTGGCCGTCCAGTCCGTTCGGTACACGCCGAATACGTTCTCGGGATCGGTGCTACCGGTCTGCCTGTCCCTGGTGGTGTGAATCATGATCGGCCCGGTGTACGGCATCTCCTGCCACTTGGTGAGCAGGTCCGCGATGTAGGCCGCTTGCCCTGCCTCGTCGGTGGCCGTCATCGGCTCGCCATACTCAGTCGCCCAGATCTTCTTGCTGGCATCGCCATTGGCGATCATGATCCGTCGCAGTGCCACCGTCTGGTCGAGAGGCGAGTTGGCGACCGCCATCCCGTCGGAGAACTTCAGCGTGTAGTGGTAGGGGTGGAACGAGAGGGCGTCCATGAAGTTCTTGGCGCCCGAGTCGTACATCTGTTGGACGAAGCTGACCGGGTTGACCAGCCACGTGCCCCAGTCGGTTACCGAGCCGACGACGCCACCGATCACGGTGGTGTTGGGGTCGGCGGCCTTGATCTTGGGGTAGGCCGCCTTGAGGAGCTCGGTGTAACCGGGGGCGTCGGGCTGCGGGGCGAAGAACTGGGCTCCGTTGGGTTCGTTCCAGACCTCGTAGGCCGAGACCTTCCCCTTGTACCTGGCGGCCACCTTCGCGCAGAAGTCCGCGTACTGCGCGGGTGACGCCGGACGGCCCGAGATCGCGGGCACGCCGGGGGCGACGGCCCACTGGGGCGACGCGTTGATGATGCCGACGACGGCCATGTTCCTGGCAGCGGCCGCGTTCACCGTGCGGTCGATGTTGGTCCAGTCGAACTGGTTCTGGACCGGCTCCGCGCCCGCCCACGGCATCATCAGCCGAACGTTCTTGACTCCAGTCGCCAGCATCTTGTCGAACGTCTGATTCACGTCCGCGTCGTTCATGAAGTACGAGTCGGGGTCGTGGAAGCCGATGGTGGTGGGAAGTGCGGCGATGCGTGCCGTCTCCGCGACCTGGACCTCGCGGGGGCGAAGCGCGGAAAAGGGGAACCATCCCATGGCCGCAAATACGATGGCCGTCGTCAGCACGCCGACGGTCATGCCTGCGACCAGTCTCTGGATGACCCTGCGGCGCGGCACCCGTCTGGCTCCCCGCACGGGTCACCTCGAACTCTCCGGCAGAAACCCGCCTCGACGAAAATTGACGACACCAACGAATTGAGCCGAGTATGCCGCGTTTCACAGGAATTTCCCGGCGGGCTCCCAGGTGTGTCGCGATCTCGACGAACGCCACCGATGCCAAGCCCACGCGGCACGAGTGGAAATCGGTCGCCGCGCGCACGCGTCACGAAGTAGTCACAATTGTCGCGAACTACTTCAATCCTTGATGGAACCCCACAGCAAAACGACGAACGACGACCGCCGCAATCGTCTCGTCGATGAATTTTGCAACGCGGGTAAGCGTGCGACCAGTGAAGACGAGCAACACGCCCCAGTCGATTCCGAGAACACGAGGAACGCCGCTTGAGTCGGCGAAATCAGGGTTGGCTCGCGACCACGCACCACGGCAGCGAGCTCGAAACACCCAGCAAACGAACGGTGGGGGTGAAGTCGGCGCAAGGGTATTTGCCGTATCGCAGGCAGGGCAGTGGCGTCGCCAAACCGCGTCCACCATGACGAATGTCGCACGTCGGCGGGCTGACCACCGAGCAGTGCAGCAGTGCCGCCGAATGCAGGAGGCCACGTCACGCCACCCAGCGCGGCAACCGATGCATGGAGCGTCCGCGAGACTACAATGGCGGTGCCAGCTACCAGTTCTCATTGCGACCGCAGCGCCCAACACGCAGAATCTCCCCCCGGCGTTGTGTTCGCTGAAAGCAACGGCAGGCGCTGAGCTGGCGATGTGCTTTGCCGTGCTTCGACGGCTATGGTGAGTATGTTGCGGCAAACTACGAGCGAATGGAGATCCCGTTGGCGATCGGGGATTACCTGCGGATATTTCGACGGTTCTGGTGGCTCGTCGTAGTCGCCACACTCGTGGGAGCGGGCGTCGGATATGCCACCATCTTCATGACCACTCCGCAATACCAATCGACGGCCCGGCTCTTCGTCACCACGCAGAGCGGTACCTCCGTCGGAGACGCCTACCAGAACAACCTGTTCTCGCAGGAGAGGGTGGTCTCGTACGCGGGACTCGCCACCAGCGAGCAGGTGTCGGCACGTGCGGTGGACCAGCTCAAGATGCCGATCACGGCCGACGAGCTGCGGTCGAAGATCACGGCGACGCCGGTACCGAAGACCGTTCTGCTCGACATCTCGGTGAGTGACCCCGATCCGCTGAAGGCTCAGACCTACGCCAACGCCGTGTCCGATCAGCTGGTGCAACTGGTCAGCGAACTCGAGACCTCCCGTCGAGGCGGCACGCCCGCTGCCGGCGCCATCCTGCTCGACGACGCCAATTACCCCATGGCAGTCGGCGGACTGTCTTTGCTGACCCGGGTCGCCCTCGGTGCCGCAGGCGGCCTCGTCGTCGGCGTGCTGCTTGCGGTGTTGATCGGATTCCTCGACTCCCGCGTGCGCGCACGTGACTCGGTCGAAGCGGTTACCCGCACGCATGCCCTTGGTGCCTTGATCGACGATCCGCGCAGGCCTGGCGAATCGGTCATCGACCTAGCAGCCGGTGGACTCGCCGCCGAGCGACTGCGTGAACTCCGCACCAACATCCAGTTCGCACGCACCAGCACGGGGGAGCGGCCGAAGGTCATCGCCGTCACCAGCCCGTCCCGCGGCGACGGACGAACCACGACGGCCGTCGATCTCGCGGCCACCTTCGCCGAGGCCGGCCGCTCCGTCGTGCTGGTCGAGGGGGATTTCCAAAACCCCGTACTGGCCGACCGCCTTGGACTGACCGATGCCGAGCGCGCTCGTGCTGCGCAGCGTGGCTTGGGTACCGCCCTCGCGGGTGACCACGAAGTGTCCGTGGCGATCATCCAGTCCGCGGGTGGAGCGCCGTTCGCGCTGCTGCCCGCCGGCCCTTCGGCGTCGACCCGCCGCCGGCTGTGGGGTGACGACGGAGCAGCCCGCACGATCGAGGCACTCCGTGCGGGATACGACTACGTCATCATCGACACCCCGCCACTGACCGACGCCACCGATGGCGCTGTGGCCGCTTCGCTCGGCGACGGTGCGATCGTGCTGGCCAGGATCGGCCACACCACCACGAAGGGTCTGCGCTCGGCGATCCAGGTGCTCGAGGCGGCCAGGGCCGAGTCCATCGGAACCGTCGTGACGTGCGAACCCGGGCACAAGCGCGAACTGTCGAAGCAGCCCGTCGAGGCTCCTGCGGCAGTCGTCGCGCCCAAGAAGGCTGCAGCGGCGCCCGCCGCCCCAGCCCCAGCCCCAGCCGCTCCGGCCGCTCCTGCCCCGGAAGGGGACGCGACCGCAAAGACCGGCGTCATCGGGGCCGATACGACCACCGAGGCGATCAATCAGGCAGGGGCCCATCGACTCTCGGGCATCAAGCGCGACGGTAGGTGACCTGATGGCGGTCTGGCGTTTCGTATCGTGTGCGGTTCTCACCGCAGCGCTGGTGGCTGGCTGTTCGTCGGCAACACCGGCCGCGGCGCCACCGGCCAACAGCTCGCCGGCGGTGAAGACGTTGGAGCCGATCTTCGACGGTGCCGCGCCTTGGGGGCCTGCCAACTACACCGACGACGGTCCCGGCTCGCTGATCTCGATCGACGTCATGCACGGCAACGAGGAACTCGAAGACTCCGGCGCGACGTACGCCCGGATCATCTACCGCTCTACCTCGGGTATCGACGACAGCCCCACCGAGGTGTCGGGCATCGTCGCCATCCCACCGGGCCAGCCCCCCAAAGGCGGCTGGCCGGTCATCTCGTTCGGCCACGGCACGACGGGTGTGCTCAACAAGTGCTCGCCGAGCCGGTTCCCCACCCTTCCCGGCAACGGCCTCATGATGCAGGCGATGGTGCTGAACGGCTTCGCCGTCGCCATGACGGACTACCAAGGGCTCGGCGTACCCGGCTACTACCACCCGTTCCTGGACTCGAAGACGTTTGGCAACAACATGATCGACGCCGTGCGCGCCGCAAGGCGAGTCGGTGCCGACCTCAGCGACCAATGGGTCGCCTACGGCCACTCCCTCGGTGGCCTGGCGGCATGGGCCGCTGCGGACCGGGCGAGTGAGTACGGCCAGGGGCTGGAGCTCATGGGAACGTTGGCCATGGCCCCCTCCGCCGACATGTCGGGACTTGCCGACAAGGCATGGGATGGCACGCTGACCGCCGACCAGCGCGTGGCGATGATCTTCGCTCTGCAGTCGTTGGCGTGGTCGCACCCAGACATGGACTTGAACCAGTACCGGCGCGGCTACACGGCCGAACACTGGGACGAGCTGCTGGACTGCCTGCCGCCCAACATGGACGACATCCTCAAGGTGCGTTCCAAGATGGTGAACTCGGACCTGAAGCCGGCGACGATCGCCGACCGGGATCGGCTACGCGACATGCTCGCCGAAATCGCAACCCCGCAAGGCAAACTCACGTCGCCGTTGTTGGTGGTCTACGGCACCCAGGACACCCTTGTCGACGAGGCGTGGTTCGAACGGGCGATACGGCGGGCATGCGCGCGCGGTGACCAGATCCAGCTCGAGAAGAGCATCGGTCAAGGGCACAGCGATCTCGACAGCACGTACGGATTGTCGTGGCTGCGTGACCGACTCACGGGACAGGCGATCCCCAACTCCTGCACGGGGCAGGCGTGAGGCCGCCGGTAGACGTCCCGCGCGTCCGCGACTATCTGCGCATGCTCGCCCGCGGCTGGCCGGTACTCCTCGTCGCGACCATTCTGTCGGCCGCCGCAGTGGTAGTCAGCGACCGGTACGTTCAGGATCCGGTCTACGCGGCCTCCACTCAGTTGTTCACGCTCGTACCCGGGGACGCTCAAACACATTCGGCATACGAGGGCAACCGAGGCGGCACCGTCAGGATTTCGACGTATGCACAGCTTGCCGTCTCCACGATCGTGACCCAGCGGACCATCGACGAACTCGGGCTCTCCGACACGCCCGCCCAGCTGGCGAAGCGGATCTCCGTTCGGTCGGTGCCCGACACGCTCACCCGGTTCGCCTATCCGATGTCGGTCCTGATCAACGTTCAGGTGACCGGCAGCGACCCGAAGAGCACCGTCGACGTCGCCAACGCCGTGGGACGCAACCTCTCCGCGGCATCACAGGAGCTGGAGTGGACTGGCACGGAGTCCGGCCCATCTCTGGTGCTGATCGACCAGGCCACGTCGGCGAAGAACATCGGTCGCTCTTGGCTTACCAACGCGGGAATCGGTGCGGCCGTTGGCCTAATCCTGAGCTCGCTTGCGGTGATCGCGATCGGCGTGAGACGCGACGAAGTGCTCAGCCGCGAACAACTCGGCCACATCGCCAAGCAGTCGGCGGGTAGTAAGTGGACGGACGAGTCGTGACGGCGAGGAAGACCGCTGCCGCGGTGCTGGCGGCCATCACGTTGTGCGCCCCGCTACTCAGTGGCTGCCAGTCGCCGGCAAAACCACCACCACCGCCTGCGCAGAACGGCCCGTCGAGCATGAACGGCGTGACCCTCCAAGGCGACTTCTCCGGCTCCGGGGGTGGAACCCTCAAGTCGGCGGTCACGATGGCGACCGTCGATCGTCGGATGCTCAAGGTGACGTCGTTGGCCGCTCGGGTCGAATACGAGTCGAAGTCCGGCATCGACGGTAGCCCGCAGATCGTCTCGGGTTCGGTGTACGTACCGAACGGAACTCCGCCGCCAGGGGGTTGGCCGATCATCGCGATGGGTCACGGCACCATTGGCGTGCAGCACGAATGCGGACCATCCCTGTGGCCGAGCCTGCTCGGCTCGGCCGACGCCGTTGCCACCCTGGTGAACAACGGGTTCATGGTCACCCTGCCCGACTATCAAGGTCTCGGCATGGATCAGACGTATCACCCCTACCTGGACTCCACGACCGTCGGCTACAACATGATCGACTCCGTGCGGGCCGCGCGAAAGCTCGTTCCAGCCGCATCGGATCGATGGTTGGCGTTCGGCTCGTCGCAGGGGGGCCAAGCCGCCTGGGCCGCAAACGAATTGGCCGGCACCTACGGAACGGGCCTCGACTTGCTCGGGGCGGCGATCGTGGCGCCAGCCGCCGACTTCGCAGGCCTTGCCGATTCCGCCGCGGCAGGCACCCTCACGCTGGAACAGATGTCGGCGCTGCAGTGGCTGCTCTACTCCCTCAAGGAAGAGCACCCCGACTTCGATCTCGACCAGTATCGGCGTGGCATCGTCGCCGAGAAGTGGGACATTCTCTCCGCCTGCGCAGGTCCTCTCGTTTCCCAGCGCGCAGACGTCACCTCGCGTGTCACCCCCGACGACCTGAAACCAGCGACGCCGGAAGCCGTCAACCGACTGCGCGACTACCTCGCACAAATGAGCCTGCCGAAGACCAAGGCCGATGCGCCGATGCTGATCCTCTATGGCGCACTCGACCAGGTGGTCGCGCCCCAATGGACGGACGCTGCCATACGCCGGGCGTGCGCGCTCGGCGATGTGATCGAGGCCTACGTGGCGCCAGGACGGGGCCACGACGACATCGACGGTACGGTCGCACTCGGCTGGATCAAGCAGCGGTTCGCCGGCGGTGAGGTTCACAACTCCTGCGACGTCGCCGACGGTCCCTCCCTGCAGCTGAGTCCCAAACCCTGGTATGAGGAATGACGACAGAATTCAAAGGGCTCGGTGACGGGTGAACCGTCGGAGAACCATCCTGATCGCCGCAGCGGTCGTGCTCGTCGTCGTCGCGGTGGCCGTAATCTCGCTGACCGTGGCCCGTTGGAGTTCGCATCCCGATGCAGCCGCACCGGAGCCGATCGCCGGTGCCGACCTGTCGGGTAGTGGTCCCGGCTCACTCGTCAGCGCATCCAAGATGCCCGACTTCGAGCGCACCACCTACGCCAGGTCGATGCGCTCGGCGCGGGTGGTCTACCGGTCGACATCCGGCGACGACGGGTCACCAACCGAGGTGTCCGGCACCGTGTTCACGCCGCTGGAACAACCCCCACCAGGCGGCTGGCCGGTGGTTTCCGTCGGCCATGGCACGCTCGGCTGGCAGGAAGACTGCGGTCCCTCGCTTTCAGTCTCGCTGCTCGGCGAGGTCGATACGGTCGACGGCCTCATCAAGCGTGGTTACGCCGTTGCGTTGACCGACTATCAGGGTCTCGGGTCACCCGGCATCCACCCCTATAGCGATGGAAAGACCGCTGGTTTCAACGTGATCGACGCCGTCCGGGCATTGCGTCACACCTTCGGCGACGACGTATCGACCCGCTGGGTGGCACTGGGCGGATCCCAGGGTGGGGGAGCCGCGTGGGCGGCCAACGAACAGGCCTCGACGTATGCGCCCGAGCTGGACATGCTCGGAGCCATCGGCCTGTCGCCCGCGGCGGACGTCACCGGCCTGGTGGACAAGGCCGTGGCAGGCACGCTCACCCCGGATCAAGGCCCCGTCCTGCAGGGAATCCTGTTCTCGCTCGCGCGTCTGCACCCCGACCTGAACCTGGACGACTACCGGCACGGTGAGGCGACGAAGTACTGGGACGTGCTGTCCTCGTGCGCTGGGCCCGACGTCCACGAACGTGGGGTCGCCATCACGAAACTCGGACCCAGTGACTTCAGGCCGAGTTCTCCGCAGGCAGCCGATCGACTCAGGGATCTGCTTTCCCGATGGGCGTTGCCGCAGCGCAAGCTGTCGGCGCCGATGTACGTCGAATTCGGCGCCAAGGACACCTACATCGACCCGGCCTGGACCCTCGCCGCGATCAAGCGCGCCTGCGCCCTTGGCGGGAGCATCACCTGGCGAGAAGACCCGAAAGCTGGTCACGGGGACGTTGATTGGGCGGGCGGGCTGGCGTGGCTCGCGGATCGATTCCAGGGGAAGCCGGTGGTCGATGATTGCCCGTAGAAACCCAGACGGTGACAGCCCGATCTGGCGCCGTCTGCTCATCGAACTCAAGTGCATCGTCAAACGCCGGATTGCCAAGCCGGGCATTCCGGTGGAAGCGCCGGAGCAGCCCTATCTGGTGGTGCCGATCCTCGGGCAGTCCAACGCATTTGGCATGGGGCTTCCGCTCGACCCAACCGGCCTCGACCGCCCGCACCCATCGGTGCACCAGTGGGCGATGTGCGGCCCCTCGAAGGGCACCGCGGTCTTGGGCGTTGACCCGCTGTATCACGAAATCCCGTGTAAGAGAGTCGGATTCGGGGTCCCCTTCGCCAAGCGGCTGGCCGACGACACCGGCAGGACGGTTTTGCTCATTCCCGGTGCCCGTGGTGACACGTCGTTCACCCCGAAGAACGGTTACACCTGGGACGGGAACGATCGCTCGACGAGGGTCAACCTGTATCGGCAGGCGGTGGACGCGATCGACGCCGCGCTTGCTCGCTACCCGGGCAGCGAGGTGGCCACGATCCTATGGCACCAGGGCGAGACCGACGTGCCCCTGATGTCGCCTGCCGTCTATCAGGAGAAGCTCGACACGTTGATCGACGCGTTGCGCGAACGCTACGGGGCAGATACGCCATTCGTCCTCGGCCAGATGGTGCCCGAGGAGATGGAGCTCAGCGGCAAGCCCTACGCGGGGATCAACGCCGTGCACGAGGACACTCCGAACCGGCGCCACCGCACGGCCTTCGTGCCGGGACCGCGGGAGTCGTACAACAGTGCCGCCGATCGGCACTACAGTGCCGCAGGCTTGCGCGAGCTCGGTGAGCGGATGTGGTTGGCGTACAGCGCAATGTGTTCCGATGCGCTCGTCCACTTCCGGGGCGGCGCTGAACGCGATGGCTAGGTTGAAGCACGCGCGTACCGTGCTCCTCTGCGCGGTCTCGGTGATCGCGATCGCGACCGGATGCCATCAGCGGGCCCCCGCCGAGGCGGGTGAACCGAGTCCCGCCCCTGGCATGCCGTTGCCAGGCGCGTTCGGTGGCCAGGATCCCGGCTCGCTGATCTCCGCGGCCACGATGCCGACGCTCGATCGACGGTTGGCGGTGGCGTCGTCGGTCGCGGCGCGCATCACCTACCTCTCGACATCGGGTGTCGACGGCAGCAGGCAAGAGGTCTCTGGCACGGTCTTCGCTCCGCTTGGTGCGCCCCCCGAGGGGGGCTGGCCCGTCATCGCCTACGGGCACGCCAGCCTTGGCACCCGCCCGGAATGTGCGCCGTCGCTCGATCCCATGCTCTTGGGTCTGTCGAACACCGTGATGGGGTTGGTCAAGGCTGGCTTCGTCGTCACCATGTCCGACTATCAGGGCCTCGGCCTCGACAAGGCGCCGCATCCCTTTCTCGACGCCACGACCGAGGGCCACAACCTCATCGACTCGGTTCGGGCCGCTCGCAAGCTGATACCCAACGTCTCCGATCGCTGGTTGGCATTCGGTGGCTCGCAAGGCGGTCAGGCGGCGTGGGCGGCCAACGAGTTGGCCGCACAGTACGCCCCTGACCTTCACATCATCGGCTCGGCGAGTTACTCCGCGCCGCTGGCCATCGATGGTTTGGCGGATGCGGCGGCCGACGGGACGCTGACCGCCGACCAACGACTGGCGCTACTGCAGATCTTGGCGTCACTTGCGGCGGAGTCGCCCGACTTCAAGCTCGACGACTACCGAAGCGGATTCGCCAAGGAGAACTGGGACGCGCTCCTCAAGTGCAAGGGCGCTGCGGCCGCAAAGCGTGATGAGCTGGCCGAGCATCTATCGAACGATGATCTGAAACCGGCGAGTCCCCAGGCCGTCGATGTCCTGAGAGCTCGCCTTCAGGCGATGTCGCTTCCGCGCGTCCCTGCGACCGCGCCGATCTTGGTCATCTACGGAGGGCAGGATCAGTTGATCCCGCCGACGTGGACCGACCGAGCGCTGGACGCCGCATGTCGCATGGGTGACGTCATCCAGATCGAGCTGCAACCGGACAAGGGTCACGATGACGTCGCAGGCGATCCCGCGTTCCCGTGGATCAACAGTCAGTTTGCCGGTGATCCGCCGCGCAACGACTGCCCCGAGTTCATCGGGCCGCCCGAACCGACCCCGGTAGCCGAGGCCGACGTCACCCAGACGGAGGAATGACGGCGAACTCGATGTCTTCTCGATATCGGCCGTCGTAAAGCCGTTGGACACCGCCCGATTTCGATTCGCCGGTAAGATCTGTTTGATGCGTACGACGCTGCGGAGGGTTGCGTTGACGCTCGCCACGGCAGTCGGCGTTCTCGTCGTCGGGGGATCGCTTCCCGCTTCGTGGACGTTGGCCAACAATCTGATCGCATCCGCAGCGCGGTCCGGTGGGCAGCCCGTTCCGATCCAAGCCGCCAATCTCACCGGTAGCGGGCCCGGTTCACTGGTCAGCGCGATGACGATGCCGGGCTTGGTCGCCAGCGGCGACGGGCGTCATCTGCAGGCGGCACGGGTGCTGTACCGCTCCACGTCCGGTGACACCGGCGCGCCCACCGTCGTATCCGGCGCCGTCATGGTTCCCGTCGGGCCGCCGCCCCCGGGAGGTTGGCCGATCGTCGCGTTCGGGCACGGCACCACCGGAATCGACGAGCCCTGCGCCCCGTCCAACTCCGATTCGTTGATGGGAATGTCGGGCGTCGTCGCGGCGATCATCGGCAAGGGCTTCGCCGTCGTGATGCCGGACTACGAAGGTCTCGGCGCACCGGGCGTGCACCCGTACACCGATTCGCGCACCGCGGGGCTGAACATGATCGATGCCGTTCGCGCCCTTCGCCTTACGTTCAAGAACGTATCCAGCCGATGGGTGGCGCTCGGGCACTCGCAAGGCGGTGGCGCGGCCTGGGCCGCCGACGAACGGGCCCGCAGTTACGCACCCGAACTCGACCTCGTCGGCGCGGTGGCGCTGGCGCCTGCGGCCGACGTCTCCAAATTCGTCGACAAGGCCAAGGCGGGCACGCTGACACAGGATCAGATGCTGGCGTTCCCCTTGATCATCGAATCACTGGCCCGCAGGTTTCCCGAACTGAGCCGCGACGACTACCGAAACGGATGGGCAACCCGGTCCTGGGATGCGCTTACCGCGTGCTCTGGCCCCCTGGTGAACCAGAGGCCCGCCGCGGCCGCTGGTCTCGCGCCCGCCCAGCTCGTCCCGAGTTCACCAACCGCTGAGAACCGGATGCGTGACCAACTTCAAAAATGGGCGCTGCCCCAGGAGTCGCTGTCCGCCCCGATGTTCGTGGTGTACGGAAGCAACGACAAGCTCATCGACGCACAGTGGACCACCGACGCCATCGCAAGGGCGTGCGCCCTCGGCGGCACCATCACGTGGCAGCTGCAGCCGGGCAAGGGGCACGGCGACATCGATTTCAGCGCGGCGTTGTCGTGGATCGTGGAGCGATTCGCGGGCCAGCCTGCGGCCAACGATTGCCCGTCCCGATAGGTGCCGCAGCAGGCATCTCAGGGGGCGTCGAGTGGCCCACGTCACCTGCTTTTGGCCCCACTCGTCGGGCTGCAACATTCCTCAGGACGACGGCGTTCGACCCGTCGGTGCGCCGATCCGCGACGCTACCGTTCATCGCCTCGAGATTGGGACCTGGTAGGTGCCTGAGGATTTAGCCGCCTCGCGAAAGCCATCTCACAGGGTGAATCATCGTGACCTGCGTATTCCCTGAATGTGTGGCGTCGGCTGGCAAACAGTGTCATAGTGTTACCGAACGCGGGGGCAAACCAAATCGCGCAAGCTGCCAGCAAACAGGAGGTGTGGCGATCAGTGTCGGTGGCAGAACAGATTTTCGCTCCCGCCCGGACGCCCCTTAAGGCGGTCACTCCCTCGGACGGCCCACGGTGGCAGAGGCGCTACGTCCGCGCCCTGGTCTTCACCGACATAGTCGTCGTCGGCGGCGCCATGGCGTGCGCGCAGATGATCAAGCTCGGACGGCCGATCACGGCCCTCGATCCGGCCTCGATCTACTTCTCGGTCCTCTCGGTCATCGTGGCCTGCATCTGGCTGGCACTGCTCGCCGCCTACCGCACCCGCTCGCCGCGCATCGTCGGCGCAGGCGTCGAGGAATACCGCCGCGTCGTGTCCGCCACGCTCGCCACGATCGGTGTCGTCGCGGTCGCACTCATGATCTTCCGGCCGGAGTACGCCCGCGGTTATCTCGCGGTGGCGTTCCCGCTCGGGTTGGCGGGCCTCGTCGTCGGCCGCAACATCTGCCGCGGTTATCTGGCCAGGCAGCGCCGCCGCGGACGCTGCGTCGTCACGGTCCTCGCCGTCGGTGACGCGCGGGCCGTCCGCAGCCTGGTTCAGTCGCTGACCCGCGGCTGGGGATACGGGTACTCCGTCGTCGGTGTGTGCCTGACCGGCCGCAGCTCGGGCGGCACCATAGACATCCCCGGTGTCGGCACCCTCCCCGTCCTCGGCGACGAGGGCAAGGTCCACGACGCGATCCTGAAGACCAACGCCGACACCGTCGCGCTGACCACCACCGATCACCTCGGCCCCGAGGGCGTCAGGGAACTGTCGTGGGATCTGCACACGCTCGGCGTCGACCTGGTCGTCACGCCTGGTGTCGTCGACGTCGCGGGCCCGCGGTTGACCATGCGCCCCGTGGCAGGGCTTCCGCTGATCCACGTGGAGAAGCCGCAGTACAGCGGCACCAAGAAGGTACAGAAGCTGGCGTTCGACTACTTCGTGTCGGTGTCGGTGTTGCTCGGCGCACTGCCGGTGATGATTGCCGCCGCCATCGCCATCAAGCTGACCAGCCGTGGCCCGGTGTTCTACCGCTCTGAGCGCATCGGTCTCGAGGGCACGCCGTTCCAGATGGTCAAGTTCCGCACCATGGTGGACGGCGCCGACAAGCAGGTCGCGAAGCTGGCCGACGTCAACGAAAGTGTCGGCGGGGTGCTGTTCAAGATCAAGGACGACCCGCGCATCACCAGCGTCGGCCGACTGCTGCGGAAGTACAGCATCGACGAGCTGCCCCAGTTCTTCAACGTCCTGAAGCGCGACATGAGCGTCGTCGGCCCGCGCCCGCCGCTGCGCCGCGAGGTGGACACCTACAACGACCAGGTGCGCCGCAGGCTGCTGGTGCTGCCGGGCATCACCGGGCTGTGGCAAGTGAGCGGCCGCTCGGACCTGTCGTGGGAGGACTCGGTTCGCCTTGACCTGTCGTACGTGGAGAACTGGTCGATCACCAACGACGTGCTGATCGCGGTGAAGACGATCCGCACCGTCGCGACGGGGTCTGGCGCGTACTGAGAGTGGCGGCCCGGCGAATCGGGCCAGCAACCATCGTCAGGCGGCCCGTCCAGGTCGGGGGCAACACGGTACTCGGAGCCACCCGCAAAATGTGTGGATGCGTCATTATTCGGCGACGCTCCGATTCCCTCGACGATTCAAGATCAACGAGGCGCCGCTAGCGTATCGGCCCGCGGCGTTGCTCTCCTAGCGGTGACCGCACCTTCGTGATCGGAAACACATCGCTTTAGGCTCACCCCATGACTACTGACGACTGGCGCAACGCCGTGGACGCGACTGCACTGCGCGACGTTCTGGTCCACTCGCCGTGGCAGCGGATCGACGTGGTCGCGGAGACCGGTTCCACCAACGCCGACCTGATCGCCAGGGCGGCGGCGGGGGAGGACATCGGCGGCGCGGTGCTGATCGCCGAACATCAGACGGCAGGCCGCGGTCGCAACGGCCGCACCTGGACAGCGGTTCCCGGAGCACAGATCTCGATGTCGGTCGGCGTGAGTGTCGACGGAATTCCCTCCGCGTCGTGGGGGTGGATCCCGCTGATCGCCGGCTTGGCAGTGCTCGACGCCGTCGGTCCGGTCTCGGGCGTGGCGGCAGGCCTCAAGTGGCCCAACGACGTACTGGCCCGCCCGCCCGCGCAGGGCAAGCTGGCGGGCATCCTCGCCGAGGTGGCGGCTCCGGCGCCCGCCGTCGTGGTCGGCATCGGGCTCAACGTGTCGTTCAACGCCGACGAATTGCCCGATCCCGGTGCGACGTCGCTGCTGGTCCTCGGCGGACGCCCCGCCGACCGCCGGGACCTGATCGTCGCGATCCTGGAGGGGCTGGAGCGGCGTCTTGCGGGGCTGCGGGCAGCGCAGGGCGCCGACGCCGCGCTGATCGCCGAGTACACCGCGCGCAGCCTCACCGTCGGCGCGCGGGTGCGTGCCACGATGCCTGGCGACCGGGAGGTCGTGGGTGACGCCAAGAACGTCGACGACCAGGGGCGACTCGTGATCGACACGGGCACCGAGACCGTCGTCGTATCGGCGGGCGACATCGTGCATCTTCGCCCCTTGGGCGAGGCCGACTCTGGGTAGAGTCACACCGTGGGTTACCCGGATAACGTGCTGGCCGCCGACGAGCGCGTCGTGCTGCACCGGCATCCGCATTGGAAGCGGCTGATCGGACCCGTGCTCATCCTTCTGGTGGTGACGGCGCTCGCGGCGTTCGGCGCCGCGGTGGTCAACCACACCGACTGGGGGGCGAACGCCAAGAACGTGGTGATGGCCGTCATCGGGATCGTCTGGCTGGTGGTCTTCGGATGGCTGGTGGTGTGGCCATTCTTGAACTGGCGCACAACCCATTTCGTGATCACCGATCGCCGGGTGATGTTTCGGCACGGCTTGCTGACCCGTTCGGGCATCGACATCCCGCTGGCGCGAATCAACAGTGTGGAGTTCCGCCACGGATTGATCGACAGGATGCTGCGCACCGGCACGCTGATCATCGAGTCGGCGAGCCAGGACCCTCTAGAGTTCCACGACATTCCGCGCGTCGAGCAGGTGCACTCCCTGCTCTATCACGAAGTCTTCGACACCCTCGGTTCGGAGGAGTCGCCGAGCTGATCCGGCTTGGCGCGCCTGTCGCGTAGCGGCGTGACGTTGCGACGGACGTGGCCCTGCTCGTATTCGTCCTCGATGGCCTCGGCGATGCCGCCGGCAGTGATCGACGCCTCGACGGCCTTCTCGGGATTGCGGCCGTTCTCGTCGGGGAAGACCCAGCGCCGGAACGCCCAGAACCGGAACGCCATCTGCAGCAGGTTGCCGATGACGTACGCCGAGATGAAGTCGGCGATGTTCTCCATGGTCAGGCTGACCGACGGGACGCGCAGCTCCAGGACGTAGCTGGAGAAGTACAGCGGGGCCATGCTCAGAAGCACGCCGACGCCGCTCACCCCGAAGAACAGCAACGCCTCGTGGTGGCGCTCCCGGCCGCCGCGGTCCCGGAAGCTCCATTCGCGGTTCAGGATGTAGGACGCGATGACCGCGACGATGCCCGAGATGATCTTGGCGGTGACCGGCTTGGGCTCGAGGATGGTGAGCTTCAGCGTGTAGAAGATCGCCGAGTCGATGATGAACGTCGTGCCGCCGACGATCGCAAACTTGATGAGCTCGTGATGCCGTTCGGCGTAGGGCCGGACCACGCGGGGTAACCGCGCAATGGTGGCATCAGTAAAAGACACAAGAGGGCAGTCTACGGAAATCTCGCACCCGACGCGTACCCGTGCAGGTCGCGGCCGGTTTGGGCCCTTCCAACGAGCGTGACAACATAGCACCGTGAGTGCACCCCCAGTAGTGGCCATGATCGGCGGAGGCCAGCTGGCCAGGATGACCCATCAGGCGGCCATAGCGCTCGGTCAGACGCTTCGGGTGCTCGCTGCCAGCCCCGACGATCCCGCCGCGCAGGTGACCCCCGACGTGGTGCTCGGCGCCCACACGGACATCGAGGCGCTGCGCAAGGCGGCGTCTGGAGCGGACGCGCTGACCTTCGACCACGAGCACGTGCCGACCGACCTGCTCGAGAAGCTGGTCGCCGACGGCGTCAACGTGGCCCCGCCGCCACAGGCGCTCATCCACGCGCAGGACAAGCTGGTGATGCGGCGACGGCTCGAGGCCCTCGGCGCACCGGTGCCGCGGTTCGCGGAGGTCACGACGGTCGACGACGTCGACGAGTTCGCCAAGCGGGTCGACACGGGCATCGTGGTCAAGACGATCCGGGGTGGCTACGACGGCCGCGGTGTGACGCTGGCCGGCGATGTCGCCGAGGCACGCGAGGCGGTGAGCCGGTATCTCGCGGACGGCGTCGCGGTTCTCGTCGAGGAACGCGTCGACATGCGGCGCGAACTGTCCGCATTGGTGGCGCGGTCGCCGTTCGGACAGGGCGCGGCGTGGCCGGTGGTCGAGACCGTGCAGCGCGACGGCATCTGCGTGGAGGTCATCGCGCCCGCCCCCAACCTGAACTCGGAGCTGGGCGGCGCCGCGGAGGCGCTGGCCTTGCGGTTGGCCGATGAACTCGGCGTGGTCGGGGTGCTTGCCGTCGAGCTGTTCGAGACTGCGGACGGTGGGCTGCTCGTCAATGAGTTGGCGATGCGCCCGCACAACTCCGGCCATTGGAGCATGGACGGTGCACGGACGAGCCAGTTCGAACAGCACCTGCGGGCGGTGCTCGACTATCCGCTCGGCGACACCCGCCCGATCGCGCCGATCACGGTGATGGCCAACGTGCTCGGTGCGCCCGCCGCGCCCGCGATCACCATGGACGAGCGTCTGCACCATCTGTTCGCGCGGATCCCCGACGCCAAGGTGCACCTGTACGGCAAGGCCGAGCGGGCAGGCCGCAAGATCGGGCACGTGAACGTGCTTGGGGCGGTGGGTGGTTCGCCTGACGACGACGAGTACGTTGCGTACGTCCGGGAGCGGGCGGCGCGGGCCGCGCACTACTTGTCGCACGGCGAGTGGACGGATGGATGGGACGGACATGCCAAGTAGTGCTCGAGTCGGCGTCATCATGGGCAGTGACAGCGACTGGTCTGTCATGGAGGACGCGGTGACTGCGCTCGCCGAGTTCGAGGTGCCGTTCGAAGTCGGGGTGGTGTCGGCTCATCGCACCCCCGGACGGATGCTCGACTACGCGCGTACCGCCGCGGGTCGAGGGATCGAGGTCATCATCGCGGGCGCAGGCGGAGCCGCGCACCTGCCGGGCATGGTCGCCTCTGCGACGCCGCTGCCGGTGATCGGCGTGCCGGTGCCGCTGGCCCGGCTCGACGGCATGGACTCGTTGCTGTCGATCGTGCAGATGCCTGCCGGGGTACCGGTCGCCACGGTGTCGATCGGCGGTGCCCGCAATGCGGGCCTGCTTGCCGTGCGGATCCTCGGATCGTCGGACTCGGCCCTGCGCGGGCGCATGGAGCGGTTTCAGGCCGACCTGGAGGACATGGTGCTGCAGAAGGATGCAGCGCTGCGGGATCGGTTGATGGGCGGAGATCCCGCACACGGTAAAGTTACCGGCGAGTAGCAAGGAGACTTTCATGGCTGTGGGTAATCCTGGGTTCGGCGTTTTCCAGCTCGCCGACGAGCACAACGAACTGCGCACGGTGCTGCGAGACCTGTGTGAGAAGGAGATCGCGCCGTACGCGGCCGACGTCGACGAGAAGGCGCGTTACACGGACGAGGCGCTTGCCGCGCTGAACTCGTCGGGTTTCTCGGCGATTCACATCCCCGAGGAGTACGGCGGCCAGGGCGGCGACTCCGTTGCCGCCTGCATCGTCATCGAAGAGGTCGCGCGGGTGTGCGCATCGTCGTCGTTGATCCCGATCTGCAACAAGCTCGGCACCATGGGCATGCTGATGCGCGGCTCCGAGGAGCTCAAGAAGCAGGTCCTGCCCTCGATCGGAGCGGGCGAGGCGACGGCCTCCTACGCATTGTCGGAGCGGGAGGCGGGCAGCGACGCCGCGGCGATGCGCACGCGCGCCCGCCAGGACGGCGACGACTGGATCCTCAACGGGGCCAAGTGCTGGATCTCGAACGGCGGCTACTCCACCTGGTACACGGTGATGGCGGTGACCGACCCCGACAAGGGCGCCAACGGCATCTCGGCGTTCGTCGTGCACAAGGACGACGAGGGCTTCTCGGTGGGGCCCAAGGAGAAGAAGATGGGCATCAAGGGATCGCCGACCACGGAGCTGTACTTCGAGGAGTGCCGCATCCCCGGTGACCGCATCATCGGCGAGCCAGGAACCGGGTTCAAGACGGCACTGGCCACGCTCGACCACACCCGCCCGACGATCGGCGCGCAGGCCATCGGCATTGCGCAGGGTGCGCTCGAGGCGGCGATCGCCTACAGCAAGGAACGCAAGCAGTTCAAGAAGTCGATCAGCGACTTCCAGTCGATCCAGTTCATGCTCGCCGACATGGCAATGAAGATCGAAGCCGCGCGCCTGATGGTCTACAGCGCAGCGGCGAGGGCCGAGCGCGGCGAGCCCAACCTCGGGTTCATCTCATCTGCGTCAAAGTGTTTCGCCTCCGACGTCGCGATGGAGGTCACCACCGACGCGGTTCAGATCTTCGGCGGCTACGGCTACACCGTGGACTTCCCCGTCGAGCGCTTCATGCGCGACGCCAAGATCACCCAGATCTACGAGGGCACCAACCAGATTCAGCGTGTCGTGATGTCACGCGCTCTGTTGAGGTGACGCCCTAACCGCGGGTGACCTTCTCGGTGTGCCTGCGCCGCTCCTGGACGTCCGGGTCGGCGTTGGCCACCTGCACCAATGAGGCGCCCGAGGCGAACACCGCGAGCAGATGGTCGATCATGGCCTCTGCGGTATCCCACCCCGCGGTCGACAGGACGCGGTCGGAGGCAGTCAAACCCATTGCCGCGCCTGCTGTTTCCGCGGCGGCATAGACGTCTGCGGCCGACCTGCCCGCGAGGGCCGGTCCAGGCTGAGGCGCTGGGGAGATCTGGTCGCCGTGCACGCGCACCGACGTCGCATAGTCGGTGATGCCGAACGGCAGGTCGGCGATCGGCTTGCCGAACGGGTCCAGCGACAGTGCGACTACCTCACCGCCGGGTACGACGGCGGCGTCGGCATCGTCCACTCGGTCCGCCGTGCAGCAGGCGATGTCGCAGTCGCCTTGCCCGAGTACGACTTCCGCGCCGATGTACCAGACTCCGAGCAGAACGCCCGCCGTCTGCCAGTGCGCGGGCAGCAGGATCGCCACCCGGCTACCAGGGCCCGCGCCGAGCTCGTCGCGCAGCAGGTTGGCTGACTTGGCGGCCCAGTTGTGCAGCGTCGCGGTGGACAGCTCGATGCGTTCACCGGTCGCGTCGTCGTAATAGGTGATGCGGGGTCCTGCCGGGTTCGAGCGCAGGAGTGGGTCGAGCACGGACGCGCTGAGAGTGCTTCCTGGCGAGCGAAGCGACGGGGGCTGGCTCAGTTCACACACTCCGGATCGTTGGAACCCGCGGTGATGATCGGTGACGGCGGGGGCGGGGCGTCGGTGGAGTCGGCTGCGACGGGGTCGGCGGTCTGGGCGTCGCTGGTCGACGAATTCTCCGAGCCGAGGCCGGATCCGGGTCCGGTGTAGTCGGAGGAGAGCACGACGCGTACCGATCCGGGAGCCACCGACGCGTCCTCGACGACGGGCAGGCTGCCCAGTTCCTTCGCGACGGCCTGGGCGCCGAGGTCGTCGGTCTTGGCGGCCCGCACCTGGCTGCGCGAGACGTGATCGGTTTCGTTGTTGCCGACCGACCCGGCGACGAATCCCTTGCCGGTCAACACCTCCGACACCGAGGCGGCGAGCCCGCCGATGTCGGTGTCGTTGATGACGTCGGCAGTGGTCTTGCTCGGCGAGTAGGCGAGCTCCTCGGTCTTGCCTGCGTCCTGGTCCTGCAGCAGGCCCGACACCCAGGTCTGCACCTGTTCTGGATCCACGCGCACCACGCTCTGCATGCCGTCGTCGCTCCAGCCGTCCTCGCGGAGCACCGGAATGGTGGCGAACGCGACGTTGCCCCCTGCCAGGCTCTGCAGCTGCGTGATGAAGTCCATGATGTCCCAGCCGTCGGAGATCACCACAGAGCGCTGGACGGCGTCCTGCAGCCGGTTGAGCGTCGACGGGCTGGACAGCGTCTTGCCCGAGATGACCTGGTGGGCAAGCGATGCCATGACTACCTGCTGGCGTACCACGCGGTCGAGGTCACCGCGAGGAAGGTCGTGGCGCTGCCTGACGAAGCTCAGCGCCTGAGGGCCGTCCAGCTTCTGCCAGCCGGCCGGGAAGTCGGCACCCGAGAGTGGCTCGTAGACGGCATCCTTCAGACAGACGTCGACGCCGCCGAGCGCATCGGTGATGAGCGCGAAGCCGAGCAGGCCGATCTCCGCGTAGTGGTCGACCGTGACGCCGGTCAGCTTGGCGACCGTCGCGATCAGCGCCTCGCGGGCCGCCGCCGTTGCCTGTGGCTCTGCCTGCGCGGGATCCATGCCTTCCTGCTCGACGAGCTTCTTCATCTGGTCGAGCTTGACCTCGCCGAAGACGCCGTTGATCTTCATCTTGCCAAGACCCGGCGCATCGACGTAGGAGTCGCGCGGGATGGAGATTGCGGTGGCCGACTTCCCGTTGTTCGGGATGCGGACCAAGATGATGGTGTCGGTGTTGGTCGACACGTCGTCGCCGGCCCGCAGCATGGCGAGTTCGTCGGCGGACAGTGGGTTGCCATGCGCGTCGGTGCGGCTGTCCAGCCCGACGAGCAGGATGTCGATCGCGCCGTCCTCGCCGCCACCGCCGAGGGCCGCGGCACTGATGTGGTTGATCCCCGACTCGAACGAGCGGATCTTGCCCCACGCGACACCCGTGCCGACGACGACCGCCAATGCCGCGATCACGGCAATGGTGCGGACAAGGCGACCAGACATCAGCCCAGGCTACTGGGGACGGGGCCACAGACGGGGTAGCTGGAGTCGGCGTGCCAGACTCGGGGGCATGTCGCAGCGGATCGTCATCATTGGGGCCGGAGGCCTTGTCGGCACCGTCTTGGCAGCTCAGGCCGCCCAATGCGGGCACGTGGTGCTGTCGCTGACCTCGGCGCAGTGCGATGTCACCGACGCAACGTCCATCGAGCGTCACATCGACGCTGATGACGCGGTGATCAACTGCGCCGCGTACACCAAGGTCGACGAGGCCGAGCGCGACGAGGACAGGGCGTTCGCCGTCAACGCCACGGGCGCCGAGAACGTGGCGCACGCGTGTGCCCGTGCGGGCGCAGGCCTCGTGCACGTCTCGACCGACTACGTCTTCAGCGGTGACTTCGGTGGCAGCGAACGCCATCCCTACGAGATCGACGACGAGACCGGTCCGCTGAGCGTCTACGGGCGAAGCAAGCTGGCTGGGGAGTTCGCCGTGCTTGCCGCCATGCCCGACGCGCACATCGTGCGCACGTCGTGGATCTTCTCCGGGCACGGTGGCGACTTCGTGGCGACCATGCGGCGCCTCGCCGCCGGCGACGGCACGGTGGACGTGGTGGCAGACCAGGTCGGGACCCCGACCTACGTCGGTGACCTGGTGGGCGCGCTACTCGAGGCGGCCGACGGGACGATCAGCGAACCGGTGCTGCACGCGGCGAACGCCGGTGAGACCAGTCGCTTCGAGCAGGCTCGGGCGGTCTTCGAACTCGTTGGCGCCGACCCTGAAAGGGTGCGTCCGGTCGACAGCGACAGGCATCCCCGCCCAGCGCCACGGCCGCAGTACTCGGCGCTGTCGGCGGTCAGGTCCACCGAGGCCGGTTTGACGCCACTGCGTCCATGGCGCGACGCGCTGGCGGCAGCCATCTGACCGTTCGGCCGCTAGGCGAAGAGGCTGGGCACGCCCTTCATCCCAGGACCGGGCTCCACGTCGAGGATGTTGGCCAACAGGGACGGTGAGACGTCGAGGACGTCGACCTCCTTGCGGGACACGTCGCGGGAGATGCCCTTGCCGTAGGCCATCAGGATGCCCTCGGGGATGTGGTAGCCGGTGTTGCCGCCGCCAACTCGGTGGCGGAACTCCAGGCCGAGCTCGGCGGGAAGGACGGTCACGTCCTCGTCCGCGCCGAGCGGCCGGAAGGTCAGCGGCGTCGATCCGCCGAACGCCGAGTCGTCGGCGCCGACGTTGTAGTCGATGCCGAAGGTCACCGTCTTGCCCTCGACGCGGAAGCGCGTGAAGATCTCGCCAAAGCCCTCGGCGCGCACCGACTGAAGCGGCGCGACGGCGGCCTGGGCGTCTGCTTCGTCATCGAAGATCAGCGACAGCATCGGGTACATCGCAAGCCCGAGTTCGTTCTTCGGCAGCTCGAGGCGCGAGACCAGCTGATCGTGGTGCTCCAGGACGAATAGTCCCTGGTCGATCTGGGTGTAGTCGATGGGGCCCTGGCCCATGCTGGCAGCCAGGACGAGCACCGTCTGCGGGTGTGCCGTCATGTACTTCTGAATGCGGGCCAGCTGCCTGTCGACGATGTCCATGGCGCTCACGATGAAGCTGCCGTAGACGTCGTCGGCGGTGTATTCGTGCGTGTCGGTGTACCCGGGCATTCCGTCGCCCCAGAACCGGTGCATCATGCCTGCGACGTGGTTGGTGAAGAACACGCTGAGCCGCGGCTGATGCTTCTGCTGCAGCCGCCAGTACAGATCGAAGCCCGGCAACACCTGCATGGCGGACCGGAAAGCCTTGTAACGCTGGTCGGTTCGCTCACGAGTCAGGTGCGCCACGAGCGTGCCCGCAGACTTCGGCGTGAGTCCTTGGCGGAGAAGGTCGACGCCGGTGCCCACGATCATCTTCGGGCCGAACGCGGTGTCCGGCGAGAAGTTGTTCTCGCTCGTCATCGCCAGGTTGAACGCCTGGAATCGCTCGAGGCTCTTCGGATAGGTCTTGCTGTCCTTGCTGAACGTGTCGGGAACGAAGAAGCCGCCGTGCTTGAAGTCGCGCGCCGGCCAGCTCTGCAACGGGCCGAAGAGGCCGACGCTGAGACCGGCCTGCTCGGCGACGTCCCACACGGTCTCGGCACGGAACGTCGTCGGATCCTGGCCGAGGTCGAACGAGTTGTGCTCGTAGGTGGAGGTGTGGAACGTCGGCCAGGTGCGCCACGGTTGCAGACCGCCGAGTTCCGCCTTGTCCTCGTGGATCGTCGTCAGGGACTGACCGTTGTCGATCATCGCGGCAAGGTGCGAGTTGGGCCGCTTGCGCAGGTAGAGGTCGACAACACCCCATGGGACTTCGTTGAGCTCGTAGAGAATCACGTCACGTTTGTCGCTGGGCATGGCCTACGTCCCCTTGGTTGTCCGATGGTGAGTCCTTCGAGCGCACTGCCTCGACTTCGGCCTGCGGCCTAGGCAAAATCTACGCCAACCGAACCGCAGCGTTCAAGTCGACGTCAGAGTGCCGGTGGCAAATTCTGAGCCATGCTGTGGCTAACCGCACGCCAGGTCACCACGATACCGTCTCGGGTCCCGCAGCGGGTGCTCTCGTGGCGGAGTTCGCGTTGCCGAAGTGGAGTCGGCGGAATTCGTCAGGGGTGACGGCAATCTCTGGTGCGGTAGTTTTCTCGTCATGATTGAACGGGCAGGGAGGCGCGTGGCACGGATCGCGGCGTGTGTGGCGGTCGTGGTCGGTCTGTCCGTGACACCAGTTGCGAATGCGGCCCTCGTGATCCCCCCGGGCGGTTACGGATTCGGCGACGGTGCCCAGATGACCTGGATCGGCCCAGAAGACGTCAATCGCGAGCTCGACGCCGTTGCCAAGACCGGTGCGACGTGGTTCCGGGTGCTCATCCCGTGGACCCAGATCGAGCCTGCGAAGGGTCAGTACAACTGGGGCCAGACCGATCTGGTGATCAAAGCCGCCCTTGCCCGGAACTTGAAGGTGCTCGGCGTCATTGCGTACACGCCGGACTGGGCAAAGGCGCCGGGAACCAACTTCAGTGCGCCACCGGACAATGCGGCCGACTACGCAAACTTCTCCGCCACCGTCGCACAGCGATACGGATCGGTGGGAGTGTCGAATTGGGAATTGTGGAATGAGCCGAACCTGCCGATCTTCTTCGGGTTCAGTGCGCACAACGCGCCCAAGTACACCGAGCTCGTCAAGGCTGCCTACCCCGCAATCAAGGCCGTGCAGCCCAACAGCACGGTGATCCTCGCCGGATTGAGCCGGCTGCCTGGTGAGGAGTCGCCGCCCGCGTTCCTGGCCCAGATGTACGCGGCGGGCGCCAAGGGCAGCTTCGACGCCGCTGCCGCGCACCCCTACGTGCACCCCGGCGGCCTCGCGGCCGATACCGACAACGGCTGGTCGGACATTCCTGCCATGCACGACGTGATGGTCGCCAACGGTGACGGTGGCAAGAAGATCTGGATGACCGAGATGGGCGCTCCGACGAGCGAGGACGCCGAAGGCGTCAGCCAGCAGGAGCAGGCGAAGGAGATCGTCGACGTCCTGGCGGCCGCGGCGGCAACCGGCTACAGCGGGCCCGCGTTCATCTTCAGCATTCGCGACACCAACACGGCCAACCGGGGCGACCGCGAGTCCAACTACGGCACGCTGCTGACGTCGGACTGGCAGCCAAAGTTCACCGCTGGGGTACTGGCCCGTTGAGCGATGAACTAGTCGTGGTGACGGTGACGTACTCACCTGGCCCGCACCTCGACCGGTTCCTCGCCACCATGGCGCACGCCACCGAGCGTCCCGTCACGGTCGTGATGGCGGACAACGGTTCGACTGACGGTGCGCCAGAGGAAGCCCTCGAGCGCCATCCCAACACCAGGCTGTTCCGTACCGGTGCCAACCTCGGCTACGGCTCGGCCGTGAACCGCGCCGTCGCGGAGTACCTGGCCGACCCCGCGACCGATTCCGAGTTCTTCATCGTCGCCAACCCAGACGTGCAGTGGGGGCCGCGCAGCATCGACGCCATGTTGGAGGCCGCGGCCCGCTGGCCGCGGGCAGGGGCGCTCGGACCGTTGATCCGCGACCCCGACGGTTCGGTCTATCCGTCGGCGCGCCATCAGCCGAGCCTGGTCCGCGGAGGGATGCACGCGGTGGTGGGGCCGATCTGGAAATCCAACCCCTGGACCGCCGCGTACCGCCAGGAGCGCACCGAGCCCAGCGAACGGCCCGTCGGCTGGTTGTCCGGATCTTGTCTTTTGCTACGCAGGGCCGCATTCGACCAGGTTCAAGGCTTCGACGAGCGGTATTTCATGTACATGGAGGACGTGGACCTGGGAGATCGCCTCAACGGAGCCGGCTGGCAGAACGTCTACGTTCCGACGGCAGAGATTTTGCACGACAAGGGACACTCCACAGGTCGCGATCCGGCCCGCAACTTGGCGGCGCATCACGTGAGCACCTACACTTTCCTCGCTGATCGACATCGCGGGTGGTGGCAAGCGCCGCTGCGGTGGACGTTCAAGTCCGCTCTCGCCGCGCGTTCGCGGCTGGTTGTGGGCAAGGCCCGGCGCAGTTTGGCGAAAGGAACCCGCTGACGTGGCAACTCCGGTGGATCCCGCGCAGATAGACGCGGTCGTGTTGGTCGGTGGGCAGGGCACGCGGCTGCGCCCGCTCACGTTGTCGGCCCCCAAGCCGATGCTGCCGACGGCGGGTCTGCCGTTTCTGACGCACATGCTGTCGCGGATCGCCGAAGCAGGCATCCGGCACGTCGTGCTCGGCACGTCGTACAAGGCCAGTGTCTTCGAGGCGGAGTTCGGCGACGGCTCGAAGCTCGGTCTGGAAATCGAGTACGTCGTCGAGGAAGAGGCGCTGGGCACCGGCGGCGGCATCGCCAACGTAGCCTCGAAGCTGCGGTACGGCACCGCAATGGTGTTCAACGGCGACGTGCTGTCCGGTTGTGACTTGAACGCACTGCTTGCTAGCCACTTCGAGCGCGAGGCCGATCTCACGCTGCACTTGGTGCGTGTCGGTGATCCCCGTGCATTCGGTTGTGTGCCAACCGATTCCGACGGTGGCGTGTTGGCGTTCCTTGAGAAGACCCAGGACCCGCCCACCGATCAGATCAACGCGGGCTGCTACGTCTTCCAGCGCGAGGTCATCGAGCGGATCCCGAAGGGCCGCCCGGTGTCGGTCGAGCGCGAGGTGTTCCCCGCACTGCTGTCCGACGGGTTGAAGGTGTGCGGCTACGTCGACGCCACGTACTGGCGCGACATGGGCACACCGGACGACTTCGTGCGCGGCTCGGCAGATCTCGTCCGCGGCATCGCGCCGTCGCCCGCGCTGAAGGGCCACCGCGGCGAGGAGTTGGTGCACGACGGGGCGGCCGTCGCGCCTGGCGCTGTGCTGATCGGCGGAACGGTCGTCGGCCGCGGCGCGGAGATCGGCCCCGGTGCCCGACTCGACGGTGCCGTGATCTTCGACGGTGCACGCATCGAGGCCGGGTCGGTGATCGAGCGTTCGATCATCGGCTTCGGGGCCCGCATCGGCCCGCGAGCGCTGATCCGCGACGGCGTCATCGGCGACGGCGCGGACATCGGTGCGCGGTGTGAGCTTCTCCGCGGCGCAAGGGTGTGGCCAGGGGTGCACATCCCCGACGGCGGAATCCGTTACTCGACGGACGTCTGAGCCGCGAGCGAAGCGAGTCGACGAAGCATCAACGCCGAGCGGCCCGCACCAACTGCCGTACGCCGTAGTCGGCACCGTCCGGCATGCCATCGAGCGGCCACCATCGCAAATCGAGTGATTCGTCGCTGCAGGTGATCTGGGCGCCCGGGGGAGCGTGCGCGACGAACTGGACGTCGAGGTGGCGGGTCGGCACGCCCAACGAACACGTGACCGGGTGCACGTGCAACGCGGCAGGCACGGCGTCGACGGTCAGTCCCTCGATGCCGGATTCCTCAGTCGCTTCACGCAATGCCGCGGCGGCGATGTCGGCGTCGGTGTCCTCGCAGTGCCCGCCGAGCTGCAACCAGCGGCCCACCCGCGGGTGCAGGGTGAGAAGCGTCTGGGTGCCGGTGTGGTCGAGCACCAGTGCCGACGCGGTGATGTGCCCAGGTTCGCATGCCCGCAGACACGCGTCGGGGCGGGCGAGGACGAAGCTCAGCACCGCGTTGCGCAGCGAGTCCTGTGCGGGGTCCGGCGGATCCCATTCGGTGAGCGTGGTGACGACGGACTGGTGGAGTGTCATCTGTGTCGTCGGCTCTTCGCGCAAGCGCTCATCGCTCGATCAGGAGGTCAGTCGTCGGAACCGGATCGCGGAGGCCGGTTTCCGCGGCGGGATGGCCTATCGCGATGGCGCCCAGCGGTTCCCAATCCTGGGGCAGGTCGAGCTCGGTGCGCACCAGATCCTGAGCGAAGATCGTCGAGCCGATCCAGCAGCTGCCGACGCCCCGAACGGCCAGAGCCACCAGCAGCGCCTGCACTGCCGCGCCGACCGCGACCGTGAACATGGTCTTCTCGGCGGCGGTTCTGCCAGCGTCGGGATAGGCGTGAGCCCCGTCGGGCACCATCACGGGGATGACGAGTTCCGGCGCGTCGTACAGGATCTGGCCGCGGCCGACCCGCCGTTCGACGGAGTCGGACGGACGCCCGTCACCGCTCAGGTCGGCGCGCCACTGCTCCTTCATGCTGTCCAGCAGACGGATTCGGGTGCCGTGATGACGGATCCAGACGAACCGCACCGGCCTGGT
Source organism: Mycolicibacterium sp. P9-64 (assembly GCF_008329605.1). Classification (GTDB taxonomy): domain Bacteria; phylum Actinomycetota; class Actinomycetes; order Mycobacteriales; family Mycobacteriaceae; genus Mycobacterium. Next base: position 264,967 of record NZ_NPKO01000009.1, on the reverse strand, counting down.
GTGGTGCGGCGCGGGTGCCGTGAGCGCCTCGCTCACCGCCTCCTCGATGGTGGCGGGGTCGACGGGTTCGGAGCTGAACTGACGCACCGATCGTCGTGTCAGCTGCGCCTGGCGCCTGCCGAGTTCCAGTGCCTCTTCGGTGCCCAGCCAGAAGAGGTCCTCCTCGCCGGCACGAACCAGGGTGCGTCCGTTCGATCCGTCGTCGCGCGGACGCAGCCCTCGCACGATCGCGACGGGAACGCCGGTCAGCTTTCCCTTCACCAGATCGGCTGCGGCGGCGATCTCGTCGGCCACGGCGACTTCGGTCACGAGTAGTTCGTTGCCGTGCGGGTCATGGGCCCCCGCGTAGCCGTGAAGGACCGCAAGACCCGCTGCGCCGATCGCGGCGTCGGTCTGGCCGTTGCGCCACGCCCGGCCCATCGTGTCGGTGATCACCACGCCGACGGTGACGCCGAGGAGCTCCTGCAGCCGACTGCGAAGTGCCCGTGCACTGCCGTCGGGATCGACGGGCAGCAGGGCCAATTCGGCGGCATCGACGTTCGAGCCGTCCACCCCTGCCGCGGCCTGGATCAGGCCGATGGCGTTCTCGGTGATCAGCGTGCGGCCCTTGCGTGCCAGCACACGCACCGCCTCGTCGTCGATGAGCCTGCGGCGAAGAGCGTCCCGCTCCTCGGGGTCGGTCGGCGCGGCGACGATGCGGCCCTCGCTCTTGGAGAGCACCTTGCTGGTGACCACCAGGATGTCGTCGTCGCGCAACCACGGTGCCGCGGCAGCGATCGCCACCGCCACGTCGTCACCGGGGCGGAACTCGGGCAGCCCTGGCACGGGCAGGATCTCGACGGTGTCTGCAGAACCGTGATCGGTGCTCACGGCGCGACCCCCACCAGTTCCAGTCCGTTGCGCACCATTTCGGCGGTGGCCTTCGGATCGGTCATCAAGAGGGGAATCGCACGCACCTGAACGCCGTCGATGGTCGCCTCGTCGCCTTCGTCGATCAGCCAGCCGTCGAGGATGCCGGTGGCCGAACGAGGCCCGAAGTGGGCGCCGACGGCCTGCGAGGTGGTTTCGACGCCGATGATCGACAGGCATTCATCGGCCATCCCGCGCAACGGCTTTCCTGCCACGATGGGGGAGTAGCCGACGACCGGCGCGGACGTCGAGCGCAACGCCCCCCGGATGCCGGGCACGGCGAGGATGGTGCCGATGCTCACCACGGGGTTCGACGGCGCCAGAAGCACGATGTCCGCTTCGGCGATCGCCTCCGTGACGCCGGGTGCCGCAGTAGCCTTGTCGGCGCCGACGAAAGCAAAGCCATGCGTGGGGATCTGGGCACGGTAGCGCACCCACCACTCCTGGAAGTGGATCGCCCGCTGTGCGTCCGACTGATCGCCGGCATCGGAGGCCCGATCCGATACTCCACCCGATACTCCACCCGATACAACGACGTGCGTCTCGCTGCGGTCGTCTGTCACGGGCAGAAGCCGGGCGCCGGGCTGCCATCGCTTGCAAAGGGCTTCGGTCACCTGCGAGAGCGGGTAGCCCGCGCGCAACATCTGGCTGCGGACCAAATGTGTCGCGAGATCCCGATCGCCGAGGCCGAACCAGTCGGGCTGGACGCCGTACGCCGCGAGTTCTTCCTTCGCGTGCCAGGTTTCGTTGGCGTGGCCCCAACCCCGTTCGGGGTCAATGCCTCCACCTAAGGTGTACATACAGGTATCAAGATCAGGACAGATCCGGACGCCGTGCATCCAGGCGTCGTCGCCGACGTTCACGATCGCCGTCAATTCGTGGTCGCCTGCCGGGCCGGTGCCCGAGCCGGCGAATTGTCCCAGGCCCAGCAATTGTTGGACTCCGAGCAAGAACTTTGCGCCGCCGACGCCGCCGACCAAAACCGAGACCTTCACAGCGACCGAGACTAGGCCCTGGTGCCTCCGTGCGGGCGTCCGCGGGTGCCGTTTGACGACACGCCGGGTAACCGACGCGCCGAAATTCGGTAACGGGATGGTATGAAATTCCGGCTTATCGCTTGACCGGTGCAGCTAACCCGTGTCTAATCACATCAGTGTCATTCCCGGTTGGACGGCCGGTTCCGGTGTCGCAGACCGAGATTCGATCACTTGTTCGAATGAAGGTGTTGTACATCGCAACATTGGGGCTCCACTAGGGATCTACGAAACCAGATGAGGAGGCGGAAGATGTCTTATGAGCGCGTTGATTTCGATCGTGTGATCCACTTCGATAGTCGGATGCTCGGCTCAGTAGGCAGTACCCCGCACACCAATACTGGACCGGCACAGAGCGTGGCGACGGGGCGGCCTCAACTGAGCGTGGTACCCGATCAGATCGAACTCGAGCCGGCAACCGACGAGGACGACGAGCAATGGCAGGAACGGGCGCTCTGCGCACAGACCGATCCTGAAGCGTTCTTCCCCGAGAAGGGCGGCTCGACTCGTGAGGCCAAGCGCATCTGCTTGGGCTGCGAGGTGAAGGACAGGTGCCTGGACTACGCCTTGGCGCACGACGAGCGCTTCGGCATCTGGGGCGGCCTGTCCGAGCGCGAACGCCGTCGCCTCAAGCGCGGCATCATCTGAGCGGACCGGCCTGGCCGGGGCTCAGTCGTCGTCGATCGTCGGGTCGATGACGGAAGGTTCTACGCCCAAGAACGTGGCCACCTGGGCCACCAGCACTTCATGCAGCAGGTCCGCGAGCTCGGCGGTGTCCTTCGCCCGCCTCTCGATCGGCTTGCGGAACAACACAATTCGTGCGCGCGTGGCATTGCCCCGCACATCCACCCCTGCAGGAATCAACCGGGCGAGTGCAATGGGCCCGTCGGCGATCACCTCCGGCGGCCATTGCACGCTCTCGGGATCCTTGGGTGAGATCCTCGGGATCTCGTCCACCGCGACGTCCAACGTCGAGAGACGCTCCTGCCAACGCCGTTCGATCGGCTCATAGGCCTCGAGGACGGCCATGTCGAACAATTCGGCCCGGCTGCGCCACCCGGGCACCGTCGGCGGTAACAGCGGACCACGCATTTCCCGGCCACGACGTGATCTCGGGTCGGCCATCGGCAGATCGTAACGGTTGGAGATCGGCCGACGCGTAACTGCGCGTGTCGTGCTTGCGCGACGTCGCCAGCAGATAACCTCGCTTGCGTGAACGTTCCCCGTCGCTGCTGCAGGCCTGGGTGCCCGCACTATGCCGTGGCGACGCTGACCTTCGTGTACTCCGACTCGACGGCGGTCGTCGGGCCGCTGGCCACCGTGTCGGAACCGCACTCGTGGGATCTATGCGTCAAGCACGCAGGCCGGATCACCGCTCCGCGTGGCTGGGAGCTGGTGCGGCACGCAGGCCCGCTTCCGTCGCACAGTGACGATGACGATCTGGTGGCGCTGGCCGATGCGGTCAGGGAGGGGCGCGACGGCGTTTCGCCGATGGGCGCGGTCACCGGGTTCACCGATCCATCGACCGGCGTGCATGGCGGCGCGTTGATGGCGCCTGCCGCCCGACGTTCGGAGCACAACGGCCGGCGGCGTGGACATCTGCGCGTCTTGCCCGATCCCGGTGACTAGACACCTCCCTTTCCCGGCTCGGCTGGACTTTGCGGAGGCGACGCGGTGTGAGCGTCGGCACGAGAATTCGCGAGCCGATAGGCTAACGGCAGGACCATTTCCGGCTAGGGGATCCAAGGAGATTTATGTCTCGGCCCGCTGCGGCTGTCAACCGCGTCATCAAGGCATATGACGTGCGGGGTCTGGTCGGTGAAGAGATCGACGAGGCCTTCGTCTCCGACGTGGGTGGCGCGTTCGCCCGGTTGGTGCGCGACGAAGGGTCGCCCGGCGCCAGCCAGGTGGTGATCGGTTACGACATGCGGTCCAGCTCGCCGTCGCTCGCCGACGCGTTCGCCGAGGGCGTCGTGGCGCAGGGGCTCGACGTGACCCGGATCGGCCTTGCGTCGACCGATCAGCTCTACTTCGCCTCGGGGCTGCTGGACTGTCCCGGCGCGATGTTCACCGCGAGCCACAACCCGGCCGCCTACAACGGCATCAAGCTGTGCCGTGCCGGCGCCAAGCCGGTCGGCAAGGAGAGCGGTCTCACCACCATCAGCAGTGAGGTGATCGACGGCGTCCCCAGCCACGACGGACCCGCTGGCACGATCAGTGATCGCGACGTCCTCGACGACTACGGTCAGTTCCTGCGCTCGCTCGTCGACGTGTCCGGCGGCAGGCCCCTGCGGGTGGCCGTGGACGCGGGTAACGGCATGGCCGGTCACACCACCCCGGGTGTCCTTGGTCCCATCGCTGGGATCACGTTGCTGCCGTTGTTCTTCGAACTCGACGGCACGTTCCCCAACCACGAGGCCAACCCGCTTGACCCGGCCAACCTGGTCGATCTGCAGGCCCACGTGCTGGCCACCGGCGCCGACATCGGACTGGCCTTCGACGGCGACGCCGACCGCTGCTTCGTCGTCGACGAACTCGGGCAGCCCGTCTCGCCGTCGGCGGTGACCGCACTGGTGGCGGCGCGCGAGCTCAGCCGTGAGATGGGTGCCACCGTCATTCACAACCTGATCACGTCGCGGGCGGTGCCGGAGCTGATCGTCGAACGGGGCGGCACGGCCGTGCGCGCCCGCGTCGGTCACTCCTACATCAAGGGCCTGATGGCCGAGACCGGCGCGATCTTCGGCGGCGAGCACTCGGCGCACTACTACTTCCGCGACTTCTGGGGTGCCGACTCCGGCATGCTGGCCGCGCTGCACGTACTGGCCGCGCTCGGCGAACAGCATCGACCGCTATCGCAGATCATGGCCGACTACCAACGCTACGAGGCGTCCGGCGAGATCAACTTCACCGTCGCCGACGCACCGACGTGTGTGGACTCCGTGTTGAAGTCCTTCAGCAGCCGCATCCACTCCATCGACCATCTCGACGGCGTGACCGTCGACCTCGGCGACGGCACGTGGTTCAACCTGCGGACGTCGAACACCGAGCCATTGCTGCGGCTGAACGTCGAGGCGCGCTCCACCGATGGCGTCAACGAGGTCGTCGACCACGTGGCCGAGCTGATCGCCACGCACACCGGGAACGCAACGTGAGCGCAGACTCTCGCGCACAATCGGCGACCGTCGACCTCGACGACACCGATGGATTGCTCGCGGCCGATCGCGAGGGTCTGCTGCGGTCGGCGTCGATGGCGGGTGCCCAGGTCCGCGCCACGGCTGCCGCCTTGGACGAAGGCGTGCTCGAGCCGCTGCGATCGGACCTGCCGCCGCGCACGGTGATCTGGGTGGCCAGTCGGGGTGCGGCCGAGGCGGCCGGGTTGATGCTGGCCGCCGCCCTCGCCGGGTCGACGGCGGCGCCGTTGGTCGTTGCGCCCGAGGTGCCGCCATGGATCGGCGCGCTGGACGTTCTGGTCGTCGCCGGCGACGATCCCGTGGATCCGGTGCTGGTGTCGGCCGCGGCGACGGGGACGCGGCGTGGCGCGCGCGTGGTCGTGGTGGCTCCGAACGAGGGTCCGCTTCAGGAGGTGGCCGCGGGGCGCGCGGTGGTGATCGAGCCGCGGTTGCGGGTGCTCGACGACTTCGGGTTCGCCAGGTACTTCTCCGCGGGTCTGGCCATCCTGAGCGTGGTGGATGCCGGGATGCAGGTGGACATCGCGGGTCTGGCCGACGAGCTGGACGCCGAGGCCCTGCGCAACAGCGCGGGCCGCGAGATGTTCACCAACCCCGCCAAGACGCTTGCCGACCGCATGTCTGGTCGCGACGTCGTGCTGGCGGGCGACAAGGCGGCGACGTTGGCGCTCGCCAGGCATGCCGCCGCGGTGCTGCTGCGAGTGGGCCACAAACCGGTGGCGGCCGTCGGGCTCGCCGATCTGGTGGTGGCGCTGCACGGCGGACTCGCCAGGACTGCAACCAATTACGAGACGTCGATCTTCCACGACGAGGAACTCGACGGGCCGCTGCCCGCGGCGATCCGTTCCGTCGTTCTCGCCGCGGATGACGAACGGTCGGGGATTGCGTCGAGGCTGGATGGGTATGACGGCCTCGACGTGGTCAGCGCCAAGGACGTCCCCGATGCCGCGACTCCGTCGGGTGGCCGCCTCGAGCAGCAGTTGGCGACGTTGGCGGTGCGCTTGGACATGACAGCGGTTTACCTGCGACTGGTTCGAGGTTAGGCGAGTGGACCTGCTACACGGAGCGGTGCGGACCTATGCATGGGGGTCGCGTACTGAGATTGCCCAATTCACTGGACGGCCAAGTCCGACAGCGCATCCCGAAGCGGAGCTGTGGTTCGGCGCGCACCCTGGCGATCCTGCTCGCCTCGAGACGGACAGCGGGGAGCAATCGCTGCTCGACGTCATCAAGGCCGATCCCGAGGGACAGTTGGGCAAGGCCACCCGCGAGCGCTTCGGCGACTGTCTGCCCTTCCTCGCGAAGGTGCTCGCGGCCGACGAACCGCTTTCGCTGCAAGCGCATCCGAGTGCCGAGCAGGCTGTCGAGGGCTTCGCCCGCGAGGACCGCCTTGAGATTCCGGTGACGGCGCCGACGCGCAACTACCGCGACCGCAGCCATAAACCCGAACTCATCGTGGCGCTCGGCCCGTTCGAAGCGCTTGCCGGCTTCCGGCCCGCCGCACGCAGCGTCGAGATGATGCGCGCGCTCGCCGTGTCCGATCTGGACTCCTTCATCGACCTGCTGTCGGGGCAGTCCGAGGCCGACGGGTTGCGGGCGTTGTTCACCACCTGGATCACCGCACCCCAACCCGACCTCGACGTGCTGGTGCCCGCCGTGCTCGACGGTGCGGTGAACTATCTCCGTTCTGGCGAAACGAAATTCGCTGCCGAGGCCAAGACGGTGCTCGAGCTGGGTGAGCGCTATCCAGGCGACGCCGGCGTGCTCGCCGCGTTGCTGCTCAACCGCATCACCCTGGAGCCTGGTGAGGGCATCTATCTGCCCGCAGGCAACCTGCACGCCTACCTGCACGGGGTCGGCTTCGAGGTAATGGCCAACTCCGACAACGTCTTGCGCGGCGGGTTGACGCCCAAGCACGTCGACGTGCCCGAGCTGCTGCGGGTGCTGGACTTCACCCCGACCGACGAGTCCCACATTCGGCCCGAGCCCGTCGGAGACGGAATCGAGCTCGTCTACCGAACGCCCGCACCGGAATTCGCGGTGTCGGTGCTGAAACTGGACCGCGACCACGTGGGTCACGAGGTCGACGCCCCCGCGCGCCACGACGGACCCCAGATCCTGTTGTGCACCGAGGGCGCGGTCACGGTGCACGCCAAGTCCAACGTACTGCGGCTGGAGAAGGGTGCGGCCGCGTGGGTGGCGGCCGACGACGGGCCCATCCGGCTGGTCGCCGAGCAGCCGACGAAGCTGTTCCGGACCACGGTGGGCATCTAGGAGCACGATGTCGACTGCCGGCAGTACCCGGGCGATCATCGCGGCACTGCTGGCGAATGCCGGTATCGCGGTAGCGAAGTTCGTCGGTTTTGTCATCACGGGCAGTTCGTCGATGCTGGCCGAATCGGTGCACTCGGTCGCGGACACCTCGAACCAGGGCCTGCTGCTGTTCGGGCAGCGTCAAGCGCGCAAGCAAGCAGATGACCTGCACCAGTTCGGCTACGGCCGCAGCCGGTACTTCTATTCGTTCGTCGTGGCGCTGGTGTTGTTCACGCTGGGGTCGGTGTTTGCGCTGTACGAGGGTTATCACAAGATCAGCCACCCCGAGGAGTTGACGTCGCCGGTGGTGGCGATCGCGATCCTGGTCGTGGCGATCTGCTTGGAGTCCTACAGCTTTCGCACCGCGGCGGTGGAGTCGCGACCGCTCAAGGGGTCGGCCAGCTGGTGGCGCTTCATCAGGACGTCGCGCAACCCCGAGCTGCCCGTGGTGCTGCTGGAGGACACCGGTGCGCTGATCGGTCTGGCGCTCGCCTTGTGCGGCGTCGGGCTGTCGATGCTTACGGGCGATCCGGTGTGGGACGGCATTGGCACCGTGGCGATCGGCGTGCTGCTCGGCATCATCGCCGTGATCTTGATGATCGAGATGCACAGCCTGCTCATTGGGGAGGGTGCAACCAGCGAGGAGGACAAGGCGATTCGGGCGGCGCTCGAGCAGACCCCGAACGTCGACCGCCTGATTCACATCCGCACGCAGTACCTCGGTCCCGACGAACTTCTGGTCGGTGCCAAGATCGCGTTGGCCGCCAACACCGACCTGGCCACGGTGGCGGCCACCATCGATGCCGCCGAGGCAGCCGTTCGCGCCGCGGTACCCGCGGCCAATGTCATCTACTTGGAACCCGATCTCGATCGCGCCTTGACCGGCTAGCTGCGCGCTTCTCGGTCCACCAGAGTCTCGCGTTGTGCCGGATGGTACGCCCGATCAACGACGCCGATGGAACCATCCAGAGGCTGTCCAGCAGGCTGAATCGTCGTAGAAACCATTCGGCGAGAACGGGATCCGTCTCCGCCGCCCCGAGGAACTGGTCGAAGAGATCGCCGACGGGCCGGTACCACCACTGCGCCTCACCGGTCGCGTTGTGCAAGCTCAGGTCGCCGATGGCGGTCATCATCCACACCGGCCAAGTGGTCTTCGCCGTGGCCTGCGACAGCTTGCCTGCGATGTCGGGGTCGCCGGACCGAAGCACCTCGCGGAGATTGCCCGCCTGGATCGACGACATGGTCATGCCCTGGCCGAACGTCGGGTTGAAGCTCACCACGGCGTCCCCGAACGGGATGATGCCGGTGGGGAAGCGGTCCATCTTGTCGTAACGACGCCATCGACTGGTCGGGTACTTGTGGAACGCCACGTCGCCGATGGGCTCGCCCTTGCGCACCGCGGCGCTGATGTGGGCGGGCAGAAGCTGGTCGGCCAATGCGCACATTTCCGAGAAGTTCTGCGGTGGAGGAACTTTCGCCGTGCCGTACGTCGTCAGCCCCCAGTTGCCGTCTTCGTAGAACAGCATGCCGAGACCCAGCGGCTGGTCGTGGGATGCTCCGGCGACCACCACCTTCTCCTCGATCAGGCCGTCGGGGATGTGGACCTGGTGGGTGGCGTAGCCGATGCCGACGTCGACGGTGGTCTCGGTGGGCCTGCCGAATCCCCACTGCTCCAACCACACTGGCAGGCGGGTGCCGCGTCCGGTCGCGTCGACGACCAGATCGGCTGGGATTGCACTCGCGTCGTCTGCGTCGAGCAGCACGCCCGTCACGCGTTCTTCGGCTGCGTCGTACCGAGGTTGGGCGATGCCGCGGCGGACCAGCTCGACATTCGGGATTGCCAGCGCGCGTCGCCTGATCTGCCATTCCAGGTGTGGCCGGCTCGGTACGTAGGCGGTGAACTCGTCGCGCAGCGTGGCCTGGGTGCCAAGGACGTGGCCCGCGGCGCCGAAATGAATGCAGTCGGGCCGGTTCTCCAGGACCGGCACCCCTGCGGCCACCATGTCGTCGAGCAGGCCGGGGAACAAGCCCTCGAACTCGGCGGCACCGCGCGCCATCAACAGGTGGACGTGCCTGCCCTGTGGCACGGCGGAACGGTTGGCGGGCTGGTCGGGAAGGTCGTCGCGTTCGAAGACCGTGACCTTGGCGTAGTGGTCCGACAGCACCCGCGCCGCGCACATGCCCGCGATGCTCGCGCCGATGACGACAGCGTGTTGTCCATCTTCCCGCCCCATCGGCTGGACGCTACCGGCCCCGCTATACCCAGCGCCCAGTTCGGCAAGAGGGGTCACGAAGACGTCATGGGGACGGAGGATTTTACAAAACTAGCCTCCGTGTCTAGACAACGGACAAAGTCGGGCGTATCGTCCAAAGCGACAGTGACGCAGCTCTCATAGGAGGTGGCCAGCGATGGCATCAGATCTTTCGGAGGTCTCCGGATCGGAGGCTCCGGTCGACCAGTGGCGCGACCGGAAGCGGTACCTGTGGCTGATGGGCCTGATCGTGCCCACCGCGGTGCTGGTGATGCTGCCAATCGTCTGGGCGCTCAATCAGCTCGGTTGGCACGCGGCCGCGCAGGCGCCCTTTTGGATCGGCCCGATCCTGGTGTACATCGTGTTGCCGCTGCTCGACTGGCGTTACGGGCCCGACGGCGAGAATCCGCCGGACGAGGCGATGGAGCGGTTGGAGAACGACAAGTACTACCGCTACTGCACCTACATCTTCATTCCGTTCCAGTACCTCACCGTCGTGATCGGCGCCTACCTGTTCACCGCAGGCGACCTGAGCTGGCTCGGATTCGACGGGGGCCTGAGCTGGGTCGCCAAGATCGGCCTTGCCCTCTCGGTCGGCATGATGGGTGGCGTCGGCATCAACACCGCGCACGAGATGGGACACAAGAAGGACACCCTCGAGCGCTGGCTGAGCAAGATCACGCTGGCCCAGACCTGCTACGGGCACTTCTACATCGAGCACAACCGTGGCCACCACGTCCGTGTTGCCACCCCCGAGGATCCTGCGTCGGCCCGCTTCGGCGAGACGTTCTGGGAGTTCCTGCCGCGCAGCGTGTGGGGCAGCCTGAAGTCGTCGTGGGAGCTCGAGGCGGTGCGGTTGCGCCGCCTCGACAAGAGCCCGTGGCACTGGTCCAACGACGTGCTGAACGCATGGGCGATGTCGGTGGTGCTCTACGGCGCGCTCATCGCGTTCTTCGGCCTCGCGGTGATCCCGTACGTCGCGATCTCAGCGGTGTTCGGCTTCACCCTGCTGGAGACCGTCAACTACCTCGAGCACTACGGCCTGCTCCGGCAGAGGACCGAGAGCGGACGCTACGAGCGGTGCGCACCGAAGCACAGCTGGAATTCCGACCACCTGGTGACCAACCTGTTCCTCTACCACCTGCAGCGGCACAGCGATCACCACGCCAACCCCACGCGCCGCTACCAGACGCTGCGCAGCATGGACGACGCTCCGTGCCTGCCAAGCGGGTACGCGTCGATGATCGGGCTCACCTACTTCCCGCCACTGTGGCGCAAGGTGATGGATCATCGCGTCATGGCGCACTACGACGGCGACATCACGCGGGTCAACGTCCATCCGCGGGTGCGGGACAAGGTGCTCGCCAAGTACGGAGCGGACGCGTGAGCGTCTTCAAGTGCCCCGGCTGCGACTACGTCTACGACGAGGCGAAGGGTGCGCCGCGCGAAGGGTTTCCGGCAGGGACCAAGTGGGACGACGTGCCAGACGACTGGTGCTGCCCAGATTGTGCAGTACGGGAGAAGATCGACTTCGACGAGATTGGAGCAATGAAATGAGTGAGCCCTACAAGCTGTTCGTCTGCGTCCAATGCGGATTCGAGTACGACGAGGAGAAGGGGTGGCCCGAGGACGGCATCGCACCTGGCACCCGTTGGGACGACATCCCAGAGGACTGGAGCTGCCCGGACTGCGGCGCGGCCAAGTCGGACTTCGAGATGGTCGAGGTTGTCCGGCCGTGACGTGCCGGGGCGAGCGGAGCGACGGGGTATGAGAATGGCCTGGGCGAGCGAAGCGACGGGAAGCGATACTGTCGCCCGTATGCCGGAGCCAATCAGGGGCGCCCCAGCAGGCGGAGGGGCGGCACAGCGCGTTCCGTTCGCCGAGGCGTCACGGGTGCTACTGCGTCACTCGATCCTCGATGGCATGCGCGACATGCTGGTGACCAGGGACTGGTCGTCGATCACGCTGTCGGACGTCGCCAGGGCGGCAGGCATCAGCAGGCAGACCATTTACAACGAGTTCGGATCGCGCCAGGGCCTCGCCGAGGGGTACGCGCTTCGACTGGCCGACCGGCTCGTCGATGCCGTCGCCGAGGCCATCGAGGGCAACGTCGGCAACATCTATCAGGCGTTTCTGGAGGGGTTCCGCGCGTTCTTCGTGGAGTCGGCGTCCGACCCGCTCGTCGTCTCGCTGCTGACCGGCGGCGCCAAGCCCGACCTGCTGCAGATCATCACCACCGACAGTGCGCCGATCATCTCCAGGTGCTCGGAGCGCCTGACGGCGACGTTCCAGTCCAGCTGGGTGCGTGCCAGCGAGGAGGACGCAGGAGTGCTGGCCAGGGCCATCGTGCGGCTGGCGATGAGCTATGTCTCGATGCCACCCGAAGCGGACCACGACGTGGCCAGGGACCTGGCCCGATTGATGACTCCGTTCGCCGAACGCTACGGTGTTGTAGATACCCCTTAGCTGGCAGAGCGCTCAGGCGCCTGTCCCGCGAGCCCGCAGGCTGAGGGTATTTGCATGGATGCTGCCGCGTGCACGCCCATGCCCTCACATGCAATGTTCGAACGAAAAGGGGCTCTATATGACTGCACCGACACTGACAGCGGATGTCCGCAACGGCATTGACTTCAAGGTCGCCGACCTCAGCTTGGCCGAATTCGGCCGCAAGGAGATCCGACTGGCCGAGCACGAGATGCCTGGCCTGATGACGCTGCGTCGGGAGTACTCCGAGGTGCTGCCGCTCAAGGGCGCGCGCATCTCCGGGTCGCTGCACATGACGATTCAGACCGCCGTCCTCATCGAGACGCTCGTGGCCCTCGGCGCTGAAGTTCGATGGGCGTCATGCAACATCTTCTCCACCCAGGATCACGCCGCCGCGGCCGTCGTCGTCGGCCCGCACGGCACCCCGGAGGAGCCCAAGGGCACCCCGGTCTTCGCGTGGAAGGGCGAGAGCCTCGAAGAGTACTGGTGGGCCGCCGAGCAGATGCTCACGTGGCCGAACGAGCCTGCCAACATGATCCTGGACGACGGCGGCGACGCCACCATGCTGGTGCTGCGCGGCGCGCAGTACGAGAAGGCCGGCGTCGTGCCTCCCGGTGAGGACGACGACTCCGATGAGTGGAAGGTCTTCCTCTCGCTGGTGCGGGCGCGCTTCGAGACCGACAAGACCAAGTGGACCAAGATCGCCGAGTCGGTCAAGGGCGTCACCGAGGAGACCACCACCGGTGTCCTGCGGCTGTACCAGTTCGCCGCTGCCGGTGAGCTGGCGTTCCCCGCGATCAACGTCAACGACTCGGTCACCAAGAGCAAGTTCGACAACAAGTACGGCACTCGCCACTCGCTGATCGACGGCATCAACCGCGGCACCGACGTGCTGATCGGCGGCAAGGCTGCTCTGGTCTGTGGCTACGGCGACGTCGGCAAGGGCTGCGCCGAGGCGCTCAAGGCTCAGGGCGCGCGTGTTGCCGTGACCGAGATCGATCCGATCAACGCACTGCAGGCGCTGATGGACGGCTTCGAGGTCAAGACGGTCGAAGAGGCCATCGGCTGGGCCGACATCGTCATCACCGCGACCGGCAACCAGGGCATCATCACCCTCGAGCACATGAAGGCCATGAAGCACCAGGCGATCCTGGGCAACATCGGGCACTTCGACGACGAGATCGAGATGGCTCGCCTGGAGAAGGATCCGAAGATCCGCCGGATCAACATCAAGCCGCAGGTCGACGAATTCGTGTTCGAGGACGGGCATTCCATCATCGTGCTGTCCGAGGGACGCCTGCTGAACCTCGGCAACGCCACCGGCCACCCGTCGTTCGTGATGAGCAACAGCTTCTCCAACCAGGTCATCGCGCAGATCGAGTTGTGGACCAAGAACGACGAGTACGACAACGAGGTCTACCGCCTCGCCAAGCACCTCGACGAGAAGGTCGCCAAGATCCACGTCGAGGCCCTCGGTGGTTCGCTGACGCGGCTCACCAAGGAGCAGGCCGAGTACATCAACGTCGACGTCGACGGCCCGTACAAGCCGGAGCACTACCGCTACTGAGTTTCACCCGTCAAACCCCTCGACGCTTCGTGCGTCGGGGGGTTTGTCGTTGGTGACGTGTGGCCTTTGCGCCCAACGTGCAACCAGGGCAGCTTTTCGCGAATGATGCCGCCCTGCTGGCACGTTGGGTGTGCAGCGGCCAACGGTGTGGACGGCGTCGCCGAGCCTTCCGTTCGTGGCGGTGTGACTCGCTGGATGACCACGCTCGATTCGTGCCAGGAGCCGGTGTCCGCCCGGTTTAGGATCGGACCGGGGGAGTCGGTGATGGAGAGGCTGATTCGGGGAATGGTGGACGAGCGAGATCAACGCCGGCGCGCGCAGTCTCGATGACCGCGGCATTCGACGATGTCGACGCCGTCGTGCACGCCGCCGAAGGCTATCTGGCGGCAGGCGACTGCTGGCGCGCCGAGTCGGTCCTCGGGGCAGCACTGGGCGCCCGTCTGGACCAGCCGCGGCTGCTGACGCTGCACGCCCGCGTGAAATTGGCGCAGTCCGACTACGCGGCGGCTGCGCACAGCGCGCACGCGGCGCTTTCGGTTGATCCCCGGAACGAGTACGCGATGCGCGTCTACAGTCACGCGCTCGAACTGCAGGGCCGGATTCCCGAAGCGCTCACGGTGGCCTGGCGCACGGCGACCACCCATCCTGCTAGTCATCTGGCGCACCACACCTACGCGCGGATGCTCTCGGATGCGGGACGTCCCCGCGAGGCCATGGCGGCGGTCAATGAGGCGCTACGGCTGAACCCTCTTGACGTCGACGCGTTGAATCTTCGGGGCGACATCCGCGTTGCCCTCGGTGAGCTGGATGCGGCCGACGCCGATTATCGACATGCGCTGCAGCTGAATCCGCACGACGCCAGCGTCGTTCACAATCTGGCGACTTTGGAGTATCGGCGCCGCCGGCGATGGAGCGCAGTCCGAGGCTTCATCGCCGCCGAACGGCTCGACCCGAGGTTCGGCGATGTCGTGCGTTGGAACGTCGGGATGGTTATCACCGGGGTGCTGCGTCGCTCGGCGTGGCTGGTGTTGATCGTGACGATCGCAGTCGTCGCGACCTACAACCTGCATGACCACGGGGGCACCACCGTCATCCCGCGGATCATCGCTGGTGTGGGGGCGGTACTTCTGGTGGCGATGTCGATTCCGGTGATGCGCAACGTGCCAGGCCCGATGCTGACATCCGTTCTGCGGCAACGCCAAATCCTCGTCCTCAGGATCCTGCAGGTGCTCGCCGCCGTCGTGTTGGGTGTCCTTACGGCCGTCGCGGGAGCCTTGACCGTGTCGGCGGTGGCGGCGGGGTTCCTGCTTCTCACGGTGCCCGTTGTCGCGGTGGTTGGTGCGATCACCGGCGAGCGGCTGTGGTGAATTCCCTTCTGCCGCACTGTGCAAGCAGCTGGTACTACTACCTCAAGTGACTGGAGTGCGTATGACGAATCGTTGGAGTGCGGTCTCCAAGGCGCCGACGTTGCCGGTGGGTGGCACGCCCGCGACGGGGCTGACGGCGGCAGATCTGTTCACTCCCGCCGAGGAAACGGCGACGACGCTCGACGAGAAACTACGCCGCGCCTACTTCTGGCTGGTCAACAAGGCGGTGATCTCGCCGTTCTACGACGTCGAGTTCGGCTCGGACACCGCGGTCCGGTTCCCGCTCGGCGATGCCGGCGCGTATCTGACCCTGCCCAAGGAACCGGCGTACTCCTCGAACGTCCTCGTCCCACTGCTCGCCTTCGCAGTCGGCGGCCGCTGCTTGCTGATCGGTGGACCGGGCCGGGGCAAGACCACGTTGGCGGTGCTGTTTGGGGTGCTGGGCGGCGCCGCGCCCGCCGAAGTCCGACGCCACGTGCAACAGGGCCAACCGCAGATGACGGTGAGCGACCTGGTGGGCTTTCCGCTGCCGCGTGATCTGGTGGCGGCGAGCAGCCTGGCCGAGATCACGATCGCCTGGAAGGGCTGGCTTGGCAGCCGCGTCAAGATCGTCGACGAGTACAACCGCATCCCGACAAAGACCCAGTCAGCGCTGCTCACCATGGTCGCCGAGGGCTATGTCGAGAGCCACGACCAGATGCGCACGACGGCGCCGGAACACGGGGTGCAGAGCTGGTACTTCACCGCCAACGACGACGGCGGTGGCGGTACCTTCCCGGTGATCCAGGCGCTGAAGGACCGGATGGACGTGACAGTCCAGGCCTTCGGGTTCAACAGCCGCTTCCTTGATGAGCTGGTAACCCGCGTCGAGGCGGGCGACCGACCCGAGGACAACCTGCCTGCTGAATTGGTGTTCACCACAACCGAACAGGTGGCGATGGTCGATGCGATCCGCGCCGTACCGGTCCCGACTGCGGTGCGTCGGCGGCTGGAGTTCTTCGTCGGCCAGTTCGAGTTCGTCCAGCACGGAGGGCGACGGTTCGAATACCGCACCAAGGACGTCGTGGCCACCGCCGGGCTCGACGTCGGTCAGGTGATCGACTCCAACTCAGGAGCCGATCTCCAAGTCGACCTCGGCGCGCAGACCGTCAACGGGATCTCGGTTCGGACGCTGCAGACCCTCGTCCTGTACGCCAAGGCCGTCGCGTGGTTCCGCGGGAACGCCGAGGTGACGTTGGAGGACGTGCGGGCGATGGTGCCGTTCGCGCTGCGCGGCAAGCTGCTGCCCAACGGCACGCATCCCCGGTTCGACACCGGAGCGGACAAGGAGCTGACGTCCGATCAGGCCAGCTGGTTGACCGATCTGTTCGATGCATCCACGCAGCAGTTCGTCGCGCTGGAGCTCGACCACGACGACCCGGTCGGACAGCTGCTTGCCGAATTCAACCGCGGCTTAGACGGTTTGGCCGCGCTCGACGTGTCACGTCGGCTCACCACCATCGAGGCGCGAATCGCGACGATCTCCGGCGTCGGCAAGATCTATGGCCGCGACTTCGACGATCTGGTCGCGTGTAAGTACCTGTACCAGCGCTACTCGAACTACCTGCATTGGCTCGAGGGCGGCCGGCGGTGATCGCTCGCGCCCACCATGCGGTCAACGGCGGCGGCGCGCGGTCCGAGCCGGTGTTGCCCGACGTCCCAGGTCTGGACCTGGCGTTGTCGGTCGACAACGTGGCGCGCTTCGGTGGTGATCCCCACCGATATGTCTCGGCGTTGACGGCCGCGCTGACCGTCGATCCCGATCTGGCCCGGTCGAGGGACCGAATGTTGGCCGTGGCGTCGGTCGCGGCGTGGCGGTCCGGGGTGCTCGGCATCCGCGCCGACGCATTGGTCTGGCTGCCCCAGCTGAGCCCGGACATCGGCGCCGCCGTCCTCGGTCTGCCCGCTGATGCATTGGGGGCGTTCCGATTTGGCCAGGCCGTCGACCGCTTCTACTGGCCGCTGCGGCCGGGCCACTCCACCCAACCGTTCGCCCGGCTCGGCGGATTCGTGGGGCTTGGCGGCGCGTGGGAGTTCCCGCCGACCGAGCCGGTGCTGGAGGGGCCAGGCCGCTGGACGGTTCAGGTCGGAGCGGCCCGCTGGCGGCTCGAAGCCGACCTGTTCGGCCACGCACTCGGACCCGTCGGCCCCGCCGTTCCGCCGCCGTCGACCCGAGAACGGGTGACGGCGCAACTGGTCGTACGCCCCACGTCCTTCCTCGCCGACGTGGTGCCATGGCGGCCGGCGTGAACGGCCGACCACCCAACGACGCCGAACTGGCGGCGTGGTCGCAGGCCTTGGAATTGTGGGGCGTGCAGGTCCACGCCCCAGAAATGGTGTCAGGGGCGGACAAGGGAACGTTCGCCTGGTTCTCCTTCCCGCCGTCGGTGTTCGTCGACGTGCACGAACTCGCCCGCGAGGGTGCGCAGGACCATTTGGTGAGCGTGTTTGCGCACGAGATCGGTCACCACGTTCTGTCTCCGAGCACCCGCATCGGTTCCTTCAAGCTGCTCCAGCAGATGGCCAGGGCCATCACGGCTTGCGATCCGCGGCAACTGATTCCGGTCACCGAGACCGCCGGCCGGCTGTCCAACCTGTGGTCGGACATGCTCATC
Source organism: Mycolicibacterium sp. P9-64 (assembly GCF_008329605.1). Classification (GTDB taxonomy): domain Bacteria; phylum Actinomycetota; class Actinomycetes; order Mycobacteriales; family Mycobacteriaceae; genus Mycobacterium. The sequence continues at coordinate 247,199 of NZ_NPKO01000009.1, read as the reverse complement.
AACGAACGGGTGGCCCGCATGCAGCGCCGCGTTCGACCTGACATCGAGCCGGACATGGTCACGTTGTGGCGGACACTGACGGCCAGACCGCCCGGCGGAAGTGCCGCGTGGTGGGTCCTCATGCGCGCCTACGAAATGCTGTGGTCCTTGCCTGCGGCCACGTTGTGCACGAAGGAACCGCCGTCGGGCCCGGCCGCCGCGCTGCACGCCGCCAGGGAGCGCCAGAACGTCGACCCCGATGCGCTCGACGTATCAGACGTCCGTGAGGAACTGCGCGACCGGGAGCGCGCCCACCGCGCGGCCGCTCAACGCCTACGCGCCGTCGAGGACGAGCTGATCCTCTCCCAACCCGTCCAACCTGAAGTGGACGCCGGGTTCGTGGCCGACGCCGTGCGCACCTTCGGCGCCGATCCGGTCAGTGGGGCGTTGCGCTTCGCGATGGTACTGGTGCCCTACCTGGTCATCGAGGCCCAAATGTCGGGCAGAGGACCCTCGCCCGACGGGCTCGCCGGCGGTGGGTGCGCCGAGGAGGCCGGGCAGGCACCCACGGCGGGTGAATTGTCGGAGGTGCTTGCCGACCCGCGTCTGCAGGAGCGGCCCGTCCACCCCGCGGCCGACGGTCTTGAAACGGTTGGGGGAAAAGAACGTTCGGGTGGCCAGGGTTACGGCATCGCGGAGACCCTCGCCCTGTTTTCCGGCGCCGATCCACTCGCAGTCCTGCTCGCCTGGTACGAGTCCGAAGCGCGGCGATGGATCCAACCGCTGACCCAGCAGGGGCGCCCACCCGCCGCGGACTCCGTCCCAGGGCCGCTGGCAACCTGGGAGCTCGGCGATGACCTCGCTGACTTGGACTGGCCGGCTTCGCTGGCCGCGGGCCTCGTCGTCGTGCCGGGTGTGACGACGCGGCGGCGGACCGAGCTGCCCGACGATCCGGCCGAGGCGCGCGACTGGGTGTCGCTGGACCTGTACATCGACTCGTCCGGCTCGATGCCAAGGCCGAGCCAAGGATCGCCGGCCGTGCTCGCGGGCACGATCCTGGCGCTGTCGGTCCTCAAGGGCGGTGGCCGGGTGCGGGTCACGTCGTGGTCCAGCTCGGGGCAGGTGGCGGGCGGCAGTGTCTTCACCCGTGACCGCCTGGAGATCACGAGGCAGCTGACGACCTTCTTCGCTGGAGGAACGACCTTTCCGTTGGATCTGCTGGCGAGCAGATACCCGCCCGCGGACCGCCGTCGAGCTGGGGAACGGCGGCACCTCGTCGTGCTCTCCGACGACGGGCTCGCCTCGCTCTTCGGCAAGGGCCAGGAGCAGTATGCGGGCGTCGCGGCGGCAGTCCGACCCCTCCTGGACACGGCGACCCTGCTCGTCCAGGATCGGACGCGTTCGATGGCCAGGCCGGCTGCCGAGGCCGGATACGACGTGGACTATCTCGACGACATGGCGAGTGCGCCTGGCGTCTGCGCGGCGCTTGCTGCTCGGATTGCCGGTACTCATGACCGGGAGGTATTGCGTGGCTGATGTTTTCGGGCACCGAGGGACGGGAGCCGGCCCGGCCGGGGCGTTGGCGAATTGGTTCGCCGAGAACCTCGATGAGGAGGCCGTCTGGTCGGACCTGCGGGAGGGCCCGTCGGCGGACGAGGTCGCGGCCCGGCTGGGCAGCGCTCCGCAAGCGTTTCTGGCCGACACGGTGGACGTCCAAGCCCTCGCCGGTGATGTGTTCGACGACGTGCGTGTCGCTGCGTCAGCGGCGGAGCGGATCAAGGTGCGGGGCACGCCGCAGTCATGTCTCGGTGCGGCGCTTGGACTGTGGTTGTTCGCCAGCCAAGAACTGGTCGGCCCGTTGTCGGTGCCGTTGCAGGACGGCTACGCGGCGCGCGCCGTGCTGGCGCTGGCCTTGCGCCTCGCGCCGTTGGTCGAGCCGAGTCGGTGGCTCATCGACTCCGAGCGACGCGACGAGGCAGCGCGAACGTTCTTGTTGTGGAACGGCTTGCTGCCTCGCGGTGAGGATCACGTGCAGGCTCGCTCGATCTATGAAATGCGGGATTCGGTACGGCGCCAGGGCGCGCTTGCGCAGGCGCTGGCCGACCACGCGCACCGGATGGAGGTGCAACGGCGTCTGGCCGAAGCCAAGGCGGAGGAGGCTGCGGCCCGGTACAGCCATGAGTGACGACCGGTTGGCGTTGCCGGACTACGTGCCCCTCGAGCGGGTGGCGCTCACCGACGAGGAACGATGGCCGCAGCTGTCGGCGTCCGGACGGGCCCGTCTCGCCGAGTTCGAGCGGCACCCGCTGGCTCCTGGGTGGCGGCACCGCGCCGGACACCGCCTCGACCCAGAACAACAGGAAGCGGCTACTCGCCAACTACCGCTGGACGATTGGCTGTCGCGACACCTCGCGCTGGCCGCGACGCTGCCCGCCTACTGGAACTGGCCGCGCCCATTGAACGCGCTGACCGACTTCCCGCTGATCTGCCGGGACGACCTGGTCGACGACGTCGCGGCGTTCGTCCCGCCGGGTGCGGACCTGAGCCGGGTGCTGCATGGCACGAGTTCGGGCAGCACGGGTGCGGCACTGGTCGTGCCGGATGACCCCGATGAGTTGGCGCGTGGCTTTCACTGGATGCGGGGGCTCGTCGGCGCGCACTGGGTGCCGGAGCCGCCGCGGCTTGCGTTGGCGCAGTTGGTGTTTCAACGGCAGGCGTTCACCTACGCGTCCGTCATGCCCGGCTTTGGGGAAGCGCTGATGGCGCGGCTCAACCTGCATCCCGACACGTGGGCGGCTGGGGCGGAACAACGCAACTCGTTTCTGCGCCACGCTGACCCACAGGTCATCAGCGGGTCACCGACGTCGCTGGAGGTGCTGCTGGATCCCGCGCTGGTGGCCGTGCTGCGACCGCTCGCGCTGTTCTCGGGTGCGATGACGCTGACGGCCACGCTGCGGCGCGATCTCGAAGCGGCGTACGACTGTCCGGTGCTGGACGTGTACGGGTTGCACGAGACCCGCCCGATTGCCGTCAGCGATGACGGTGGGCCTTTCGTGCTCGCCGAACGGCGAGTGCACGTCGAGGTGCTCGACGACGACGGCACGCCCGTGCCCGTCGGCGAGATGGGCGAGATCGTCGTCACCTGCGGTGAAAACGCTTATCTGCCACTGGTTCGGTACCGCACCGGTGACCATGGCCGGCTCGTCACCCACAGTGGTCGGCCTGCTTTGGCCGATCTCGAGGGGCGCGAGGCAACGGTGTTCGTCGCCGCGTCCGGAGCGGTGGTGCCGTGTGTCGACCTCACGCAGCAGCTGCAGGCGGCGGGCGCGCGTGGCTGGACCGTGGTGCAGCGCGACGATGGACGGACGTCGGCTGTGATCGCGTTGGGCGACGAGAAGCGGGTGGCCGAACGTCTGGGGCTGCTGCTCGGGCGTCCGGTCGACGTGACCCGGGTGGGGTCACTGGCCGCCCTCGGCCCCGGCAAGCCGCGCCGCTATCGGTCGTCGGCGGCGCGGTGAGCCGAGCGGATCACCGCCAGATCCACCCGACGCACCGTCCGATCTCGCGCAGCGCGTCCACGGTGAGACCGGGATGCAGTGTGCGGAACCGCGCCATGATGTCGTTCACACCCTGCACCAACGTCATGTCGCCCCACTCGATCGGCATGGCGTTCGCCTCCCTGACGAGCGCGAGAACCTCGGCGGCTACTTGCGCGCCCGGCCCCTGGCCGTAGATGGAGAGCAGTTTCGCTTCGTCGACGTGCGGAACGGCGGTATGCCCGATCCCTTCGACGACCGCCCTACTGAGTTCAGAATCGTCCATTCCGAAGCCCCTCATGCGGCAAGAATATCGGGTGCTCGACGTGGGTCTCCGCGCCAATTGGTACGTGGAACGCTTGCCCTCGGCCGATAGGATTTTGAGGTACGAGATGGGATACCCGACCCGGGGGCTGCAATCCAATGAAGACGATCACCATTGCGTTCGACATCGATGGAACACTGCGCGACAACACCATCACTGACTCGTACGTCGCGAATGAGCGGATCCGTACGCTGCTGATCACCCTGTCGAGCATGAAGAACACTCGCATCATGGTCTGGTCAGGCGGCGGCGAAGACTATGCGCGCAAGGTGGTCAACGCCCTGGGCATCGAGAAGTACGTGGATGACTACGGCGACAAGGGATATGGCGGGTACGACGCAAACGGGCATCCCATATTCCACACCGATCTGAAGCCCGACATTGCGTTCGACGACATCGAGGAATTCAACCTAGGCACGCTGAATCTCGTTGTGCAAGAGAAGGGATTCACGCCCGGGTACGTATTGCCGGAGAGCCGGTAAGACATCGCGGAGGTCCGACGCTTCCAACTATGAGATACGCGCATCTAATCTTCGGCGTGTCGAAGTGCGTTCATTTCACGCGCGGCTCTGCACCCTCCCCAGATAGTCAAGGCCTCGACCCAAATGTGGGCTCTGCCCTCACTGTCGCCTGAAACCCTGCCGCGGCAACACCTTCAACCAACTCGGTTCGGAGTAATGTCAGATCGTCGCTACCAGGATCTGGTTGGCTTGTGGCCAGTACCGAAATCTTCCATGACTCATCAGAATTTCGGAACAGGGCGATGTTGATGCGCTGCCCGCTCGCCTCCTCAATAATTCGGTAGCCGAATTCTTCGTCCCAGTCGTCGGTTAAGCGTCCCTGTTTCTTGAGGTTCAGATGGGTTCGCAGGCGTTCGAGGCCGGATTGATCGACATCGCCATCAATGTCGATCACGAGAATGAGTGTCATTGTGGGGCCGCCGTGGGCAGACCGCCCCCGAACCGTCGGTGCTGTGTTCGCTGCCGGTTCTGTTGCTGCCCGTCGTCGACGCTGTGGAGGCCGTCACCGGTGAGCATATGTGGTGATGACTCGGCGCTGAATGCGGGTGATCGAGCTTCCTGTGCCACGGCACCGAGTCTGCGTCACGTGATCAGGGGTTCGGTCTATATGTCGGGTTGACCCTTGGGATCGAGTTCTTCTGTGTCGATTACCTGGACTTGCCACTTTTGTGTATTGTCCGTTCGCGCGCTCAATCTTTCGGTAGCCGAACTGTTGATCCCAGTCGTCGGTCAAGCGCCCGAACTTCTTTAGATTGAGATGAGTCCGTAGGCGTTCAAGGCTGGATTGCTCGACGTCACCGCGAATATCGATTTCCAGGATGTCGTACATCACTGTGCATCTCTCCGTTCAGGTTGGATACGCCAGTCCGATTCAGACCCGATGGCAGCTGGCGGATGGGTCGGAGTCGTCACTGGTTGCCGTTGGCGGACCGATCGCCGAGCGGCACTTCGTCCGTGATTTGTTCCACGTCGGTCAACTCCGATACCGGCACCATTCCGATGACTTCGTACTTGTCAGGACGCCACAGTCCGGGAAGGCCGCCGACCGCGTCGAAGTCCTTTCCAAGGTATGTGACGTTGGCGGAGTCTCCCTCGATGATCCCGACTTCGAAGGGATGGCCACGCCAGGTGCAGGTCGTTCGCGCCGTCGACAACCCTTCGATGTCGGCCATGGGGACGAATCGTTCGCCTCTGATCCAGTCCATGGACGATGGCTCGAATCCTGGTGGTAGGGGATCGTCGTCGGAATGGAGCCAAATCGAATCCTGAACTCTGTGAGCAAAATAGATGCGTCCGTTGAATTTTGCGTACTCGCCCGTGGCGCGGAGTCCGTGCTCGTCGTTATCCATCGTGCTGAATCAGCCGTTCTCTGTGTGTCTGCGAGACCGCGGCAATGACCGGATCGCCTTATCCGTTCGGGGGAGCCAACTGGTTCTCGACGCCCTGAACGTTCTCTAGTCGACGCGCGTCGACAATCGCTTCGTACACACCGGGTTCCATGAGCCTTGCTTGGAGTCGCTCAGCGGCGGCTGGGTCGTCGGATAGTAGAAGTACTTCGGCTTGTGGACCTGTTCGACGGAGCAACCGCACCGGCACCCCGTCCAGCGCCGCAGTGAAGACCCGCTCGAAGATCTCGCACTCAGGCAATCCGACTGTCGAGGACCATGCCCCAGGCCGAACCTGCTCGAAACCGGCCGGCGCACTGTCGCCGATCATTGTCAGCAGCACTGTTTCCGTTTGGACGTCGGCGAAGAACTCAGCACCACGCCACCTCGCCATCGTGCCGACTATCGGGCTGGGGGGACGCCACTGCCTAGCCCCGACCCAGCCTCGAGCAGTGCCCGCGTAGTGAGATAGGCACTTCTGCTCACCGTCCGAACGGATCCTCCAGTATTCGGCGCCAAAGGGGTACCGAGTCCGCTCCATGGTCCACACGCGCGCAAGGGAGTCGCCCAGCAAGAAGCCGTTCGGGAAGGTCTGCCATGGCCGCGCCTCACCTGAAGGTGCACTGAACGTTGCCAACCGGGGTTGTACGAACCGCACGACGTCTGCGAACTCAGGAGACGCATCGATGCCGTACGCGGCCAACAGATCCGAGGGAGTCCGCAGTGCAACGACCTCCGAGGCTGCTGTCACATAGCCCCCGACTTGATCGAATCCGCTCTCCACGATGGCTGCAGCGACGGGCGCATTGAGTAGCTTCTGCAGCAGGAGGGGCTCAGGCACGTCGGGTCTCCTCAACTCGGATGTCCTTGAATTCTTCGGGCGCGAAGAGTCCGGTCCATCCCATGTACTGGTCTCCATCCAACCCGAGCTCGCGGGCCACCGCGGGAGGGCCGACGAACTCCACGCCGATCCGCCCGTCGGGCGCGCGCCATTGAAGGGACACGGGGTAGCCAGCAAGGGTTCCGGAGACAACGACGTCCACCACGCCGTCGAGAGCAGACGTTGGCACCTTCGCCCACGGTTCGTAGCGCCCGGGCCCATCCGGCGACTCGCCTCGGGCGAAGGCGTCTGGTACGTCCAGTCCGGCGTCGGCGCGCAGGGCTACCCATTCGTCACCGCCAAACAAGATCTTGAATCGCTGCCCGCGGTACTCAGCGACTGCGCCGGTCATTGGTATCTCACTCATCAATTGCCCTGCGGGATCCAAGTTTTGCCTTGGAGTACTGCGACCAGGCGTTGCGTTCCGTCATCGAGGACCTCCCACATCTCGGCACCGTCTTGCATCGTGATGTTCTTGGCAATGTATTCAGGATTGACGTCGGTGCTGGACTTGGTGAATCCATTGCCTGTGAACGGGTCATCCCATGTGTCATAGGTGCCGTTGCCTCCCATATCAGAGTTTCGTGGCACTTCGTAGTAGCCAGGGGAACTCGGGTCCTGTTGGAATCGGATGATGTGAGTTCCCGGATCGTGCGGCGCGAAGGGCGTGTCTGTGTAGTCCAGGCGCAGCCCATCGTGGATTTGTCGGGGAGTCGAGAGGTGCGCCGTGTCGTCTGCGAAGGTGACCGCTCCGCCGACTCGGTCCACGCGCATTCCGGGGTTGTTCCCCATGATGTAGTCATCAGCGCGACTCTGGACGAGGTTGCCTGCATCATCGAAGTACCCTGGCGGAACTACCTTTTGCATCACAGTGTCCCGCGTCGGGGCGGGCAGGTCGTCGCGTACGGCGTTGAGCAGACCGCGCTCTGCTGGGGTCAAGATGTCGGTCGGGGTGTTGATCAAATTGACAAAGTGGCTCTTGCTGACGCCGTGTCTGTTCAGGGCATCAGTGACGCGTTGATTGTCTAGTAACTGCTCCGGCGCGAAAGCTGTTGTGTGCGAGGTGCCATCCATCATCGAGTAGATGCGTGACTTGTCAGCCGGCCCGTTCTGGTCGCTGGGAGCGTGGTCGCCAGTGTGGGGTTCGTGATCTTCGTGGTGATCGTCGGCGGATCGATCGGAGTCGTGCTCGCCTACTCCTGAGTCGTGTCCACTTCCGGCCACACTCCCTGGTTCTGACGGCTCACCCATCTGGCGTGGGCCATCGCCGTGCTCGACAGTGAGTCCCTCGGGTCGTATCGGTGCGTGTGCTTCTCGATCGTCAGCGGATGTTGTTGGGTCGGTTCCGGGGGATCGGTCAGTGACTCCGCCGTCAGCTGATAAGTGATCGTCTGCTCGTTCTCCTGAATGCGCTGCACCGTGATCGTCCACTGGTACGGATAGATCTGACGGCCCCGTTTCACGCCCGTCTGCTTGGCCGTCGTGTGGGCTTCCGCCACCATCTTCGTCGACCAACTCGGATACTGGTAGATGATCCCCGTCTCCGAGTCGATCACCAGGCGCGCCAGGCCCACCGCCGCGCCCGTCGTCATCTGCTCGGGGCTCAGGACTTTCGTCGCCACCCATCCGCTCGGGAACGGTTGCACTTGGAATGTCTCGGTCGGCGACATTTGCGCCAGATACGCCAGTGCCTGTTCCCTGGTTTCCAGCTCCGCCATGGTGTGCTCCTCCGCTGGGTTCGATCGGCGTGAAATTGACGTACGACGAGTCGTCGACCATCCAGGCAGGTGGATGGTCAGAAGTCAGGCCCTGCTGGGGATCCCACCACACCGGGTGGCTTGCACCTTCGGGATACACGACGACGGTCGCGTGGGAACCTTCGGTCACCGGCGTGCCATCGGAGTGGTAGAGGGGGTCGCCCGTGTGGAAATCCCGTGCATGCCAACCATTGACTACCAAGGCGGACGACCCGGGCCCGAGATTATCGATGTACTGATGAACCGCATTGAAGTGATCCGCGATGGTCGGATTCTTGAAGGTGTGTTCAGGGATGTGTTTGAACTCGAGCAGCCCGCTGCCAAGCCAGTCCTCTGCGCGACGTAGGCCACCCTGTTCACCCGATCGCCGGTCGACCGTGCCGTCCGGCAATTCGTCCGGGTACCGGGGCACCGATACGGTCGGCTCCCCTCGAAACGAGGACAATGCCGACAACGAGCAATCGAGGCAGTTGTTGGAGCGTCCCGCAACCGTGTCCCCACCATCGTTCACGAGGTGCCCATAGTCGTTTGTTCGTGGGTCGGCATGCACGAGGTTGTTGCCCTGAGAATCGCGGAGCGCATTCTCCACTGCGGTCTGGTGGGCGGGATCCTCAAGGTCGTCTAGCCCATGCTCTCCAAACGCGCGCGCATCCGCCGGGTTGCCAACGGGTCCTGGGGGATTCGTGGGCTGGTTGGGCGTGTTTCCGGCGCCGGGGTTCGGTTGGGAGCCAGGCGGATCGGGCTGATGAGCGGCCGGCGTGCTTGGTGTGTCGTGAGGCGTTGGGTGGGCTGGCGGTGCGCCATCACGCGGACCGTCGCCTGACTTCGGGGTGGATGTCTCAGGTCCTGGGCGGGACGCTTCACTCGTAGGCGACAGATGTTGTGTCGCTGCAGGACTCACCGGTGCTGTCGGCGTATTGCTCGACGGCATATTGACCGGGGCCGACGGCGAGTTACTCGGGCCTGGCCCGGCACTCGCGGGCGCCTGCGTGCGCGGGGTCTCCGGTGAACCGGCCTGCGGTGCCTTGGATTCCGGCGTGCGCGCGGGGGCCTCTGGGGTCTGCGCCCTAGCTGGGCCGTCGGATGGGCTGTGCACTCCGCCCCCAGCGTGCGGTGCCATCGGCATACCGCCTGCCATGGGAGCCGGCGTCGTTGCTGCAGGCTGTTGTGGCTGGGTGTTCGCGTCACCCGGCGTGTGCGTCGGTTCGTAGGGCTGGCCGCCGTCGGTTCTGGACGGTTCGTGAGCGGCGGGAGATTCAGCGGCGGGGGTATGGGCAGGTTGGTGATCGGCGGGCGCGTGCGTGCCGTCGCCCGGCCCTCCGGTGCCGCCCTGGGTAGTCGGCTGATGGCTCTCGTTCGGCGCATGGTTGCCGTCGGGCCGCGGTTCGGCCACGCCATTCCCAGAAGGCTCCGGTGTCGCCGGCGAGTGCTCGGTCGGCGAGGGGCCAGGCTCCGACGGCGATTGGCCGCCAGCCTCGTGAGGGCTTGCAGGGCTTGGTGATTCGGGCGAGTGCTGGGCGGCAGGTGCCGGCGCATCGCCAGAAGAAGGCGCGTGGCTGGGCGCCGTTGGTGCGGTCGGTTCCGAAACACGTGGCGGCTCACCAGCACCCGACGATGGCGACTGCGGCGCGGGGCCGTCGGCCCGGCCCGGCCCGGAGTCGGGCGGACCGACGGGCCGTCCGCCAGGAGGATCGGGCGGACCGCCTCCGGGTGGCCCGCCTGAGCCGCCAAGTTCCTGCGGAGTGTGTGGCGCCTCGGGCGCGTGCGGAGCAGAAGGAGGGTCGACCAGCGATTCGGGGATCCGCGGCGGTGTGAACTCCGGAACTCCCGGGTGACCGGGCCCGGCCCCTGGCAGATTGTCCACGGAGGGAAGGGACTTGCCGCCGCCCAAACCGGGAATGTCCGAGATGCGGGGGAGGCGTCCCTCCTCGAGCAGCTTGCTGCCGTACCTCAGGCCCTTGGCTATGGAACCCGTCTTGGTGGCCGCCCCGCCGGGGAGGAAGAGCATTCCGATGTTGCCCGCTGCCTCGCCGACACCCCTACCCGGGTGGTCACCGGTCAACTGGTCGTAGGCGATGAACTGCTTGCCCATGTTTTCCAGCACGCCGGGCAGCTTCGATGGATCCTCGGCCACCGACAGGGCCATCTCGGCCATGCCCTTCAACGTGTCGACATCGGCCAGCGACACCAAGCCCGACACGGTGCCGATCACGCTATTGATTAAACCGAGCTGGACGTCGGTGTAGAACGTGACCGCGTCGGCGAGGGCGCCTCCCACTTCATCGCCAAAGGTGGCGATCAAGGCGGGTTTTACCCACTTCTGGAATGCATCCAATGCCTCGCCGAGGGCTTTGGAGAGGTCAGCGAGTAGTCCGACGATTCCCTTGACTTCGTTCTGAAAGTTCTCCAGGACCGCGCCGACGTCGTCGGCGATTTGTTGCAGGATGTCGAGACCGTCGCCGCTGAAGATGCCCGTGACGGTGTCCCACAGGCCGTCGAGGGAAATACGGTCCAAGAGGCGGCGGATGGCGTCCTGGGCCTTCTGCACGCCATTGGCGAAATCGTCGGTGTTGGTCGCCATGGTCGTCGCATGTTCCGACAACGCCGGCAAGTACTCACCGATGTCCCCGAGACACTCCTGGATTCTTCCCTGTTCGGGGATGTGCTGTTGTGACAGCGCGGTTTTCAGTGCCGGCAGCTCGTCGTTGAAAGCAGACAAGCCGGTGGCGAAGTTCTTCCATTGTGCTGCGGTGAGACGCATCAAGGACGGATTGCCCGTGGGCCACGTCATGACCGCACCCGCAACTGACCCGATCACCGGTATCGCGTTGAGCAACCCTTCGATCAGCCACCAATTGGGCGGCGGGGGAACGATCGCCCCGCTCGGGCCCGTGGGCGCGTCTACGGCCTTCGTCTCACTGGGCGCGGCACCTACCGAGCCCATGGGCCCGCCTCCACCGATGGTCGACCCGGCGTCGGCGTTCTTGTAGTTGTAGCCCGTCGCCTCCAAACGTTGGCCGGAGAACTTGAAGGCGTTCGCAGCTTCTGCCAGCGTATCGGCGAACTTCTGGGCACTGTCTCCGTAGGTCAACCCGAAGTGGGCCCCGGCTGGATCCCAACCCGAGGCGATGCCGCTACCCAACGCCGCGCCGAGGGACGTCGACAGCGCGTCCAGCTGCGCGCCGATCCAGCCCACCTTCTGGCCGGCCCGCAGCAGAACCTCGGGATCGACCTCGATGCGGCCACCCGCGGTTACTGCGCCCACATCTCCGCGTTCTTCTTGACCGCTTGCGTGTAGTTCTTCTCCGCTGCCTGGGCGATCTTCTTCAGCTGATCGAGCGACGTGTTCATCTGTTCGGCGCCGGTGTCCCACTGCTGCTGCGCCTGCGCCTGTTGGTCCGACGCCTCGCCGTGCCATGTCGCCCGCAATGTGGCCATGGACTGGTCGACGTCCGCCAGGACTTCCTTGACGTCCGCTTCGAACTTGGTCATGTGACCGATGGCCGCCAGCATCTTCGCGAAATCGACAACCAGCTCAGTCATCGTGTCCTCTTGATTGCCTGGTCCTTGGGCGCCGGTGTCGCGTCGCCAAGAGTGACGGGCGCGGTTCCCGTCGACTGTTCGCCGGAAGGTGCTGCGGCCCCGTCCCGTTCGCGGTCACGCTTCTCGGCCTCGTCGCGCTCGCGCTCGTCTTCCTTCTTGTCTTCGTCGCCCTGGGCGGTCGGGGAGTCGCCCTGGTCGGCCTTGTCGGCCTGAGCATCCCCGCCCTCGTGAGCCTGCCCGGCCTGCTGAGCGAGCCCCATCGCCAGTTGCGCGGCCTGCTGGGCAATGCCCGCCACCGCCTGCGCCGACTGCTGTGCCATCCCGGCGGCCGCCTGACCGAGCTGCGAGACCGACGACATCGCCTGCTGTCCGATGTCTCCGGACTGTCCGCCCGCGCTCCCACCGCCGGTTCCGCTGCCCAATCCGAGGTTGGGCGGGCTCTGAGGCTCTGGAGCACCGCTGCCGCCGCTTCCCGTCGCCCCGCCCGAACTCTGGACCGTCGAGCCGAGTGCGTCGGCGCCGGACTGGTCGGTCTTGGCGTACTCCTTGCCGGCGATCGACAACAGCTCCGACATCCGTTGCAAGGCCGCAACGACCTGTTCCGCTCCCTCGTGCCAGCCGTCCCACGCCGGGCCGTAGGCCGACGCCGCCCCGCCCTTCCATCCGGCACCGAGCAGCAACGTGGTCTCGTCGTTGACGGTGGCCAACCCGTCCTTCAGCCGTTGAGCGGCGCTCTCCAGACGCGCGGATGCGGCGTGCAACTCCGATTCGACGGCTTCCATCGACTGCCCCACCCGACAGACCTCCACCCACTAGACGGTCGGCTTTCGAGCCTATCGGCGGTCGTCGGGGGTTGGACGCACCAGTTACGCTGCGGCTCGTGCTCATTGCGATCGAGGGCGTCGACGGCGCCGGCAAGCACACCCTGACCCAGGGTCTGCGTACGGCGTTCGAATCCGCAGGCAAGTCGGTCGCCACCCTGGCCTTCCCCCGGTACGGCGCCTCCGTGCACGCCGATCTGGCCGCCGAGGCGTTGCACGGCGGCCACGGAGACCTGTCGTCGTCGGTGTACGCCATGGCGGTCCTGTTCGCGTTGGACCGCGCCGGTGCGCATGCCGAGATCGCGAGCCGCTGTGCCGACCACGACGTCGTCATCCTCGACCGTTACGTCGCATCCAATGCCGCCTACAGCGCCGCACGGCTGCACCAGAGCGTCGACGGGGAAGTCGTGGCCTGGGTGCGCGAGCTGGAGTTCGAGCGTCTTGGCAACCCCGCCCCGGACTGGCAGGTGCTGCTCGCCGTGCCAACCGAACTTGCCGCGCAACGCGCGCAGCGTCGCGCCGAGGTCGACGCCGACCGCGCCCGCGACGCCTACGAGCGCGACGACGGTCTCCAGCGCCGCACCAACGAGGCCTACGCCGCATTGGCCGCCGCGCAGTGGGGTGGACGCTGGGTGGTGGCCGGGCCAGACGTCGACGCCGCCGATCTCGCGTCGACGCTGGCCTCCTGAACTGGGCTCAGGGCGCAAAACACCCGGTGTGGTATCCCAGGTTTATCGCGATTCGGTGACACCATGGACACCATGAGGCAAAGGATCCTAGTCGTCGATGACGACCCGTCGCTCGCTGAGATGCTGACGATCGTGCTGCGTGGGGAGGGTTTCGACACCGCAGTCATCGGTGACGGCACCCAGGCCCTGACCGCGGTCCGCGAGCTGCGCCCCGACCTCGTGCTGCTGGATCTGATGTTGCCAGGCATGAATGGCATCGACGTCTGTCGCGTGCTGCGCGCCGACTCGGGCGTGCCCATCGTGATGCTGACGGCCAAGACGGACACCGTGGACGTCGTGCTGGGTCTGGAATCGGGCGCCGACGACTACGTCATGAAGCCGTTCAAGCAGAAGGAGCTCGTCGCCAGGGTGCGCGCGCGGCTGCGCCGCAACGACGACGGCCCCGCCGAGATGCTCTCGATCGCCGACATCGACATCGACGTGCCTGCTCACAAGGTCACTCGGATGGACGAGCAGATCTCGTTGACGCCGCTCGAGTTCGACCTGTTGGTGGCGTTGGCGCGCAAACCGCGGCAGGTGTTTACTCGGGATGTGCTGCTCGAACAGGTCTGGGGATACCGACACCCGGCCGACACGCGTTTGGTGAATGTGCACGTCCAGCGGCTGCGGGCCAAGGTCGAGAAGGATCCGGAGAACCCGCAGGTGGTGCTCACCGTTCGAGGAGTGGGATACAAGGCCGGACCTCCGTGATCTGGAGCTCGAGACGGCGCATCCGCAGTCGCTCCGCGCCGATGCTGCGCGGGCTGGGAGCGCTGGGTCGAGCGTTGGGCTTCGCATGGCGCCGGTCACTCCAGCTGCGTGTCGTGTCGTTGACCCTCGGCCTGTCGTTGGCCGTCATCCTCGTCTTGGGCTTCGTGCTGACGAGCCAGATCACCGACCGCACCCTCGAGGTCAAGGTCCGTGCGGCGACCGAGGAGATCGAACGGGCCCGCAACACCGTCAGCGGGATCGTCGGCGGCGAGGAAACCCGCTCGCTGGACAGCAGCCTGCAGTTGGCGCGCAACACCCTGATCGACCGCAAGGCCGATTCCGGCGCGGGCCTGGCCGGTGCCTTCGACGCCGTGCTGGTGGTGCCGGGAGACGGCCCGAGGGCGGCGACGGCAGCCGGTCCCGTCGACCAGGTGCCCAACACGTTGCGGGACTTCGTCAAGGCCGGCCAGGTCAGTTATCAGTACGCGACGGTGCGGACCGACGGCTTCTCCGGGCCCGCGCTGATCGTCGGCAGCCCGACCTCGTCGCCGGTGACCAATCTCGAGCTGTACCTGATCTTTCCGTTGCACAACGAGCAGAGCACCATCGCGCTGATGCGCGGCACCATCCTGACCGGTGGTCTGGTGCTGCTCGGCCTGCTGGCCGCCATCGCCCTCCTCGTCGCGCGCCAGATCGTGCTCCCGGTGCGGTCGGCATCGCGGATCGCCGAACGGTTCGCCGAGGGACACCTGACCGAGCGGATGCCGGTGCGTGGCGAGGACGACATGGCGCGCCTTGCGGTGTCGTTCAACGACATGGCGGAGAGCTTGTCGCGGCAGATCACCCAACTCGAGGAGTTCGGAAATCTTCAGCGCCGCTTCACCTCCGACGTCAGCCACGAGCTGCGCACCCCGTTGACGACGGTCCGGATGGCCGCCGACCTGATCTATGACCACAGCGAGGACCTCGAGCCCGCACTGCGGCGGTCCACCGAATTGATGGTCAGCGAGTTGGACCGGTTCGAGACGCTGCTCAACGACCTGCTGGAGATCTCCCGCCACGACGCGGGTGTCGCCGAGTTGTCGGTCGAGTCGGAGGATCTGCGCACCGTGGTCGAGAGCGCACTCGACAACGTCGGTCACCTCGCCAACGACGCCGCAGTAGACCTGATCGTCGACATGCCCGCGACGGAGGTGATCGCCGAGGTCGATCAGCGCCGCGTGGAACGGATTCTGCGCAACCTCATCGCCAACGCCATCGATCACGCCGAGGGCAAGCCGGTGCGGATCCGGATGGTTGCCGACGAGGACACCGTCGCGGTGACGGTGCGCGACTACGGTGTCGGTCTTCGTCCAGGTGAGGAGAAGCTCGTCTTCAGCCGCTTCTGGCGGTCCGACCCGTCACGCGTACGGCGTTCCGGCGGAACCGGTCTGGGCCTGGCGATCAGCATCGAGGACGCCCGGCTGCACCAGGGCCGTCTGGAAGCTTGGGGCGAGCCGGGCAAGGGCGCGTCCTTCCGGCTCACGCTTCCGTTGGTGCGTGGCCACAAGGTGACGACCAGCCCGTTGCCGCTCAAGCCCGTTGGGCCGGACCGCCCGCCGCGCCGCGCTCCGCAGACCCGTGAACCCGCTGGGGACCGGGCGTGAGACGCGTCCTGGCGGTGGTCTCGCTGCTGCTGTTGGTCTTCACCGTGGCCGGGTGCGCGGGCGTACCGAGTTCGTCGGCGCCGCAGGCCATCGGCACCGTGGAGCGGCCAGCCCCGCCCAGCCTTCCCACTCCCACGCCGGCCATGGATCCCGACGTACTGCTGCGCGAATTCCTCAAGGCCACGGCGGATCCCGCGAACCGCCACCTGGCCGCGCGGCAGTTCCTCACCGAATCGGCGTCCAGTTCCTGGGACGATGCGGGTAGCGCGCTGCTGATCGACCGTGTGGTGTTCGTGGAAACGCGCGGTCCGCAACGGGTTTCGGTGAACATGAAGGCCGACATCCTGGGCTCGCTGTCCGACATGGGGGTGTTCGAAACCGGTGAGGGTGCGTTGCCCGATCCCGGCCCCATCGAGCTGGTCAAGACGCCGGGCGGGTGGCGCATCGATCGCCTGCCCAACGGGGTGTTCCTCGACTGGCAACAGTTCCAGGAGACCTACAAGCGCAACACCCTCTACTTCGTCGACCCCACCGGCAAGACCGTCGTGCCGGACCCGCGCTACGTCGCGGTGTCCGATCCCGATCTGCTGGCCACCGAGTTGACCACCAAGCTGGTGTCGGGGCCCCGCCCCGAGATGGAGAGGACGGTCCGCAACCTCCTGGGCCCGCCGTTGCGCCTACGCGGCCCCGTTACGCGGGCAGACGGCGGGAAGACCGGAGTGGGCCGCGGGTATGGCGGCGCCCGAATCGACCTGGAGAACCTCTCGACCACCGACCCGCACAGCAGGCAATTGCTTGCCGCCCAGATCATCTGGACCCTGTCGCGGGCCGGCATCAACGGCCCGTACGTGATCAATGCCGACGGCGCCGCGCTCGACGACCGGTTCGCCGAGGGGTGGAGCACCTCCGACGTCGCGGCCACTGACCCGGGTGCCGACCCTGGCGCTGCCGCGGGATTGCATGCCCTGGTGGGTGGATCCATGGTGTCGATGGAGGGCCAGAAGGCGCCGCGCCTGCCCGGCTCGTTCGGCCAGATCCCCAACCAGACCGCGGCGGCCTTGTCGCGCAGCGGTCAGGAGGCGGCTTCGGTGGTGACGCTGCGGCCCGGCGCACCCGACATGGCGTCGTCGCTGTGGGTTGGTCCGGTGAGCGGCGATGCGTCGCAGGCCCTCGACGGGCGCACGTTGTCGCGGCCCACCTGGTCGCTCGACGATGCGATCTGGGTGGTCGTCGACGGCAACAACGTGGTGCGCGTCATCCAAGAGGCGGCGTCCGGGCAGCCCGCGCGGATCCCCGTCGACACCACCGCCGTATCGACGCGATTCCCAGGGCCGGTCAACGAACTTCAGCTGTCTCGGGACGGGACGCGCGCCGCAATGGTCATCGAGGGCCAGGTCGTGCTGGCCGGTGTGGAGCAGACACAGGGCGGCCAGTACGCACTGACGTATCCGCGGCGGCTGGGCTTCGGGCTTGGCGACACCGCGGTGTCGCTGTCCTGGCGCACCGGCGACGACATCGTGGTCACCAGAACCGATCCGCAGCATCCGGTGTCCTACGTCAACCTCGACGGCGTGAACTCCGATGGGCCGAGCCGCAACCTGCTGGCCCCGGTGACGGCGGTGGCGGCCAACCCGTCGACGGTGTACGTCGCCGATCAGCGTGGCGTGCTTCAACTTTCGGGTTCGGCGGCCGAAGACGACCCGGCGTGGGCAGAGGTCCGGGCGCTGATGAACCCAGGCACGGTGCCGGTGCTATCCGGCTGAGACATGCCTTCCCTGGCGGCGTAGATCGGCCACGACCCAACGGTGGTCATGCATGACGCACGACAGTGCGTTGTGTGCCGAGATCGATGGCGCCGTCGTCGGTCGCCACGGATAGCTCGACCACGTCGCCGTGCTTCAGGTACTTCCGGTTGTTGGCTTGGCGCTTGAAGAATGCCTTCCACTTGACTGCCGGTGGGAGCAGCGAGCCAATGATCTCGATGGGCTTGGGCGGGGCGCTGAGTGCGGTGCCTGCCGGGGTGCCCGTCAAGATGAGATCACCTGCATCCAGGTTCTGGAACCGTGCCAGCGATTGCAGCGCCTGCAGCGGCTGGTAGATCATGTCGCCGTCGACGAGCATGTCCTGGCGCAGTTCGCCGCTGACTCGGGTTCGGAGGCGGAGGTCGCCGAAGCGCTTGAGCTCGTTGGCGTCGAGCAGCACCAGTGCGGGTCCGACCGGGGTGAACGTCGGATACGACTTGGCCTCGTAGAACTGTGTTTGCGGGAGTTGGACGTCGCGGGCCGACACGTCGTTGGTGACGACGAGGCCCGCGATGTAGTCGGCCAGGTTGGCCTCGGTGATCTGCGTGCCCACCGGGATGGCGCGGCCGATCACCAGGCCGATCTCGACCTCGTAGTCCAGGAACTTGACGTGCGCAGGCTTGACGATGTCGGCGTCCGGCCCGCTGATCGACGCCGACGCCTTGCGAAAGAACGTGAGCGGGATGGTCTTTGGATTCATTCCTGCGTCTTCGACGTGTGAGACGAAGTTCGTCATCTGGGCAACGACCCGGCAGGGTGCCGTCACGGGGGACAGCAGGTCGAGACCGTCCACCGGCACGGTCGTGGTACTGCGCGCTGCAGCGTCGATGGCGTCCCCGTCGGCGAGCAGGTCACCGGTCGACGCTGCGTTGGTCTCGATCTTGGCTGCACCGGTGGGGGTTTGGACCCACCACGCGTCGGCGGTGCGCAGAACGGAGATCGTCACGAGGCGGCTGCTTTCAGTAGGCCGATGAGGCGGTTGACGTCGAATTCGTTGTCGTCGCGCAGCGCCGAGACGAGCGAGCGTGCCTCGCGCGGAAGCGCCTTGGGGTTGGTGCCGAGGAAGTCCTTGGTGGCGGGCGGACCCCACTGGGCCAGCCCCGAGGAGGTGAACGGTGCCCAGCCCGGCTCGAGTGTCGAGTCGAACATGTCGCCGTCGGCGAAGTGCTCGACCATGAACCCGTCCGGGTCACGCCAGTAGTCGAAGAGTTGGCTGCCCTGGATGTGGCGGCCGATGCCCCACGACCGGAAATAGCCTTGATCCCTGAGGTATTCACCGCCGGCGGCGAGAGCGTCGAGGTCGCAAACCTGGTAGGCGGAGTGCACGTAGCGGTTCTGGGGCCCCAACGCGAGTGCCAGCGTGTGGTGGTCGGTGGGCGTTGGCCCGCGATCACATCGGATGAAGCTCATCGAGGGTCCGCGCTCGCGTTGACCGGGGAAGTAGAGGAAGTCACTGACGATCATGCCCAGGTTGTCGAGGTACCAGTTCAGCGTCGCGAGGTACTTCGTGGTCTGCAGGACGAGGTGACCGAGCCGCTGCACCTTGGTGGGTTCACGGGGCGCCCGCTGTGTCGCGTTCACCCGACGCAGCTCGTGTCCGACGTTGAGCGTGTGCGCCGTCTGCGCGGGCAGCGACTGCAGTGAGTGCATGCCGGCGACGACGTGTACCGGTACACCGCTCGGGTCGACGAGGTCGACCGCCAACCCGCCGATCTCCTCGGGCAGCGATCTGGTGCCGACGTCGTGCGCCTCGGCCAGTCGCAGAACGTCCCGTTCGTCCTGGGCGTGGAAGGCGACACCGAGGAAGCGGGTGCCGGCACCGCGGCGAACGATCACGCATGGCGCGCCTGTGTCGGTGCCCCGCAAGACCAGATCGCTGCCGGTTCGCATCACGGTGCCGAAACCGAACGCCTGCGCGAACGCTTCGGCCCGCACCAGATCTGGCTTCTCGAACTCCAACCATGCGATGTCGCGGACCTTGATCACCGGGTGTCGCGATCGCCCGGGGTGCTCGCCCTTACGGGCGCCGAGCTCGCTGTGCAGGTCATGGTGTGCCGCGACCAGGTTGTCCATCTCTCGAGCTCCTCGCTGTCTGACGAAATCGTCACATACGACGTTGAGTTCAGTCAAGGGTGTCTGAGGAAATCCTCAAAACTGACATTCAGCGATGGCGCGCTGGTGAGCGAGCCGCAGGAAACAACGGTGGGCGGGCTCGATCTGAAGGGGTCGGGAGTCTCGGGTCGAGGGCGTTGCGCGACATCGCAGCCGCTGTGGCCGCCGGCCGGTGATCGAAGACATGCTGCGGGTGTTCGGCGTGCCCGCCGACGCGCGCAAACGCCCCGACACCCTCGTTGACGGCATCGCTTTCCGCCGCAGCGGTGTTTGCCAGCGCGTTACCGGACCAACGCGTCAATCGCCGTGTACCGGCGGTAAGGTGCATGTCGTTAGCGACTGAAACGACGTTGCCGTACCCGACGGCCAGGTCGGCGAAGTGGACGGCATTGCCCAGGCCGGAGCAATCCCCGGCACGCCCGCGCCAAGTCGTGACAGGACGTCCGGTACCGCTATGGTTTATCCGGATCGACGACGAGAGGAACCAGTTACGTGAAGGACCGACCCGACGCCGCGGATCCCGAAGACATCGCCAGAAAGCTCGCGGCCGCGCCGGGGCTGAAGGTGCCGCCTCAAGCGGAGTGGATCCTGGATGAAGACGGCCGGATCAAGGACATGATCTGGCCCGGGATGACCTTTGCCCGCAAACTGCGCAACTTCATCGGGATGGTCACGTTCAACATGATCGTCACCTACATCCCGTCGCACTTCATCCGGCAGAACTTCCTGCGGCTGTTCGGCGCCACCATCGGCAAGGGTGCGTCGATCATGCGGGGCACCACGGTATACGACGTGGAGTTCTTGACGATCGGCAACGACTCGGCGATCGGTTTCCGCTGCTTCCTCGACTCACGCGGCGGGATCTACATCGGGGACAACGTCTCGATCGCCAGCGACACCCAGATCCTCGGCGGTGGCCACGACATCAACCATCCCGACTTTCCTCCCGTTCCGATCCCGACCGTCATCGAGGACTACGCGTGGATCGCCAGTCGGGCGATGATCCTGCCGTGCCACATTGGCCGCGGTGCGGTGGTGGCCGCACAATCGGTGGTCAACAAGGACGTCGCTGCACTCGACGTCGTCGGTGGCATTCCCGCCAAGGTGATCGCGAAGCGCGATCCCGGTGCGCTGCAATACAGCGGCCACTTCCGGATGCCTCTCTTCTGATGGTCGATCGTCAGCGACCCAGTGTCTGAGGCGACCACGCCCGAGGACGAGGCGCCCAAGAAGGTGCCGAGCAACGTCGGCAAGACCCTGGTGGCCATGGTCTGGATGTACGGCGGCCGCGGCGTCGGCATGTTGTGGACATTGGCACTGGTAGCACGCCTCGGAGTAGCCAACTACGGCCTGTACGGCATGGGTTTCGCGCTGTCGGCGGTGGTGGGGCCGCCGCTCGATCAGCCATTCATGGTCCGGGCAATGCGCGAGTCCAAGGACCGCTTCGTCGCCGAACGCACCTCGCGCTATCTGCTCGGGGCGGCATTGACGGCGACCGGGATCGCGCTCATCGACGTGAACTACGTCGCGTGGTTCGGACTCGTCGTCGCCGGCGGCGAAATGGCGTGCAACGCGTGGATGAGTCCTGCTGTCCGCGATGGCCATCCCGAGCGCTTCTGGCGCGTCGATACCATCCGTCGAATCGTCAGTGTCGCGTTGGCCTGCGCCTATCTGTTCGGCACACCCCATCCGACGCTGGCCATCGCGACCATGATCTATTGCGCGCAATACGTGGTCGTCTTCATTCTCGGCGGCATCCAAATCCTGGGCCACCGTCCAGGTATCCCGGGGCCCCCCAAGGTGATTGCCGCACTGACCGGCGAAATGCTTGGGATGTGCCTCTATCTCCAGGGCGACGTCCTCCTGCTGGGTTTCCTCACCAACCACACGACGGTCGGCTACTACACGTTGACGGTGACGGTGACGGTCGCACTCGCCGCGGTGGGCCAGGCGTACGGGACGACCTTCCACGAACCGCTGCGGCTCAGTAACGGCGACCTGTCCGCCGGTCCGTCGGTGCGCAACATCTTGATCATCGGCGGCGGCACCGGTTTCCTGGTGTTGATCACCGGTGTCGTGCTGCTGATCTCGCCCGCGCCCACCGAGCTCGCCGTGGCGATGCTCATCATGTCCGTGTTCTGTGCCATGCGGACGATCATCTCGATCCTGTCGGTGATCCTCTACGCCCAGCGACGCGACGTGATCCGGCTCGTCGCAAACCTCGGGCTGGTACCGGTCAAGCTGGGGTTGGTCGCAGGACTGGCCTTCGCCGGGGCCATCGGCGCATCGATCGCCACCGTCATCACCGACGCCATAATCCTGGCCATCTACGTGACGGCCATCTATCGGCGCAAGCCCAAGCCCGATAACGACGACGTCGCGGTGAACGCCGAACCGTAAAGGCTGCGCCGCTAATTCAGCGCGTAGTGGTGCGAGGGAACGGTCACCAAGCCGCCGTTGACCTCGGTCGGATTCCCCGGCGAATCCGACGATTGACGCGACCGATCCACGTACACCAAGAAGGCCATGAAGATGCTGAATGCCGCGACGCTCTGAGGGATGTCCACGACGGGATGGTCGAGATTCAGTGCGATGACGCTGAATCCGATGAAGACACCGCCGTAGATGGCAGCAGGGAATGAGTCGGAACGCAGTGCCCGCCAACTCATGATGCAGCCCAGAATGATCACCGCGATGAACACCAGACCGACGATGATCCCCGCGCGGTAAATGGCGATCAACGGAGAGTTGGAGACGTAGTTCAGCTGGAAGGCAAGGGCGCCGTCGACGAATTCCTTTCGGCCCCAGCCGAGTCCGAACATCCAGTGGCCCGACATGGTGTCAGGGAATGCGACGAGCGATCTCCAGCGGTCCTGGGCGCCGGTGTCTTGGCCACCGAAGGTGTTCGTGATGCGGGTGCGGATCGCGGGTACCAGCAGCGCGCTGGCCGCGGCGACCCCGATGGACCCCAGCATCAACACCCGAGTGCGTGCGCGCATCGTGTGGAAGACCAGCACCAGGAGGCCGCCGGCCAGCACGCTGAAGATCGCCGCACGGCTCAGGGTGAGGCAGATGGCCACGGTGAGGATCGCCGTCACGCCGAGGCGCAGTTTGCCCTTGAGCAGGACGATGCCCATCACCAGTGCGGGGACCAAGCCGATGCCTGCCACGTTCGGGTCGACCCACGTCGCACCAAGCCGGGTGAACGTGGCTTCGCCCTCCGCGTTGGCGACGAATCGGCCGGTGGTCTCGCGGTCGTAGTCGAAGATGCGCAGCACCCTGATCAGTCGGTGATTCGGATCCGCCACCACCTGCGCGATGCCGAACAGCGCGTTGACCGTCGCGGCATAGACGTAAAAGCGCCCGAAGCGCGCCAGGTTCTCCCGCGAGAGCCGCAACACCGCGATCATCAAGAGCGTGGCGATGATCCACCTGATGAACGCGGTCAGGTCGGGGAGGCTCTTGAAGGTGAATATCAGCGACACGCCCGAAACGAGGACCAGTATCAGCACGGCCTTCTCGAGCGGATGGAAGGGCGTGTCGCGGTTGGGGTGCACCACCGCGGCGAGCAGCACACCAGCGGCAAACGGTAGGTAGAGCGGAATGTGGACGCCGGGAAAGTACCCGAACGGCAACGCGCCCATCACCACGGCAAATCCCCAGTACAGCCACAACGGGTGGCGGACGCCGATGTAGACGCTGGCGGTCATGGCGATCAACCCGACCACGGCGAGCTTCACACCGAGGCTGCCTCCGACGACCAGAGCTGCGAGGACCGGGCAAACCAACACGACGGCGATGCCAGCAATGATGTGAGTTGGCGAGCGCTTACCTTGTGTCACGGCTTCCATCCTCGCATTGACTTCGCTGAATGCAACAATCGGCGCGACTGTGACCAGGTGCCGTCGGCACGACCGCCAGCTATTGTATTTGGTGGCGCTGGGAACCGCGCGAGCGAATGAGGCAGCGTCGCTCATCGCGGCGGTATCCGAGCTTACTTCGACAGTCCTGACGGGTCGCGCTTCGCCGCGATCGCGATGGACGCGGTGAATGGGAGGGCGAGCGAGTCGTGAGCCTGCACCGTAAACGCGCTGGCACACAACACTGCACCGCACTCACTCGCCAATCCATGCGCCCCGACCGATGACGGCGCTGCGGGCACGACGAATCTGCCGGCCCACGGGCGCCGGCGCGAAGGGATAGGGTGGAGATCTCGAATCCAGGCGTGCGGGCGACTTGGCGGAGTATGAAGCTGGCTAACGTTCGTCGGGCGATCTTGGTAATGGGCGCCGCGGTGCTTGCACTCGTGGTGCTGATTGGTATCAGCGGCTACTTCCTTTTCACCAATGCGCCGTCGGACGCATTGCAGCGGGCCGACGCCATCATCGTGCTCGGCGGCGAACACGACGGCCGCGAGGACTACGGGATCAGCTTGGCGCGCGATGGTTGGGCGCCAACGGTGGTGTTGTCCAACCCCTACCCCGACGGGGACCCCATCATGCAGCGGGTATGCAGCCCGCCAGGCGGTGGCATCGAGGTCCTGTGCGAGCGTCCCGACCCGGTGACGACGCGCGGAGAGGCCGAGGTGATGCGCAAGCTGGCCGCCGAGAGATCTTGGCACGAGATCATCGTCGTGACGTGGCGGTATCACATGCCGCGCGCCAGATGGATTTTCCGCCAATGCTTTTCGCGCGATCCGAACGCCGTTGTGATGCAGGCGGTGCCCCGGCAGTACGACTTCTCGGTGGGACACTGGGTGTTCGTCTACGCCTACCAGGACTTCGCGATGGTGAAGGCGCTCATCCAAGGTCAGTGCGACTGACCACTCGACCGTCGTAGGCAGGGCGCCCCACCTGCTGGCAAACACAGCCCAGCTGCATGTCGGACCGCGGCGACACACTGCGGGGGTGCTGCTCGATCTCGTCCTGCCCGTGGAGTGCGGTGGCTGCGGCGCGACGTCGACGCGCTGGTGCGAGGCCTGCGCGGCTGCGCTGAGCGTCAAGACCGACGAGCCGGTACTGGTGACGCCGCGGCTCGACCCCGGCGTTCCCGTCTTCTCGCTTGGTCGTTACGCCGGCGTCCGGCGCGAGGCGATCGTCGCCGTCAAGGAGCGCGGCCGTGCCGACCTCGTCGCGCCGCTGTCCGCAGCACTGAACGCCGGACTGACCCGTCTGATCGCGTGGGGCATCGTCGACGAGCCGTTGACGCTGGTGCCCGCGCCCACGCGCCGCTCAGCCGCGCGGCGCCGCGGCGGCGACCCGGTCACCCGAATGGCGCTGGCCGCGGGCCCGCCCGGCACCACGGTGTCGCAGGCGTTGCGGCTTCGGGCGTTCACCCGCGATTCGGTTGGCCTCTCGGCAGGCGACCGAGAGCGCAACATCGTCGGGCGCGTCGTGCTGCGGCGACACGTCGGCGGCGATGTCGTGTTGGTCGATGACGTCGTCACCACCGGTGGCACTGCGGCTGAGTCGGTACGTGTCCTGAAGACCGCAGGTGCCACGGTTTCGGCCGTGTTGACCGTCGCGCATGCCTGAACGCCCACCGTCGACGGGCGCGGCAATTATGGCGCCGCCAACCCAACGTGACGACTTCAAAACAGAGGGGCGAATTTAGTGGCACAGGTAGGTGAACACGGACTACCGTCGGGGCCAACCACCCGTGAATGCCTCACGGCGGCGCCGACGACAACCGGCGCCACGACGCCTACAGCGGTAGGAGGTGAGTTTTTCGACACCTTGCGCCGGTGGGCGGCGAGATTCAGGCCCCTTCGGCGCGATTCCGAAAGAAGCCAAGCAAGCACTTTGCGTGCTTGAAAGAGGCAAGCCGAAGAGAAACGAGTTGCCAAGTATGTCAACCCAATCCGTGGACACCGACCGTTCGACGATGGTCGCGGTCGATGACGAACCCGTAGCCGCACTCCGCGCCGAGGTCGTCGTCAAGGGCCGAAACGTCGAGATCCCCGATCACTTCCGCACATACGTCTCCGAAAAGCTGTCGCGACTGGAACGCTTCGATCGCACCATCTATCTCTTCGACGTCGAGCTCGATCACGAGAAGAACCGGCGTCAACGCAAGAACTGTCAACACGTCGAAGTGACCGCCCGCGGGCGAGGTCCAGTCGTCCGCGGCGAAGCCTGCGCCGACAGCTTCTATGCCGCGCTCGAATCGGCGATCTGCAAACTCGAGAACCGGCTCCGTCGAAGCAAGGACCGTCGCAAGATCCACTACGGCGACAAGACGCCGGTGTCACTGGCCGAGGCCACTGCGATCGCCCTCCCACCGCAGGCGCCTGCGCCCGAACCGGCCGCGTCGCCCGCCGACGGTCTGGCCGACGATCACGAACCCGGCCGGATCGTGCGCACCAAGGAGCACGAAGCCAAGCCGATGACCGTCGACGACGCCCTGTACGAGATGGAACTGGTAGGCCACGACTTCTTCCTGTTCCACGACAAGCAGAGCGACAAGCCGACCGTCGTCTACCGGCGCCACGCCTACGACTACGGCTTGATTCGGCTGGCCTAGTTCCAGCTGGGCTCAGCCGGGCCGACCATCCGGCCTGCTTACGCAGGCCGGTTAGGTCGGTCACCTACCATGGGACTTTGACAATCCACGAGTTCCATCGAGCCCACAGGGGAAGTTAGCGTGCTGTCGAAGTTGCTCCGTCTCGGTGAAGGCCGCATGGTCAAGCGCCTCAAGAGGATCGCGGACCATGTGAACGGCCTGTCCGACGACATCGAGAAGCTGTCCGACGCAGAGCTGCGCGCCAAGACCGAGGAGTTCAAGAAGCGTTACGTCGACGGCGAAAGCCTCGACGACATGCTGCCCGAGGCCTTCGCCGTGGCCCGCGAGGCGGCCTGGCGCGTGCTCGACCAGCGACCATTCGACGTCCAGTTGATGGGCGGCGCGGCCCTGCACTTCGGCAACGTCGCCGAGATGAAGACCGGCGAGGGCAAGACGCTGACCTGCGTTCTGCCCGCCTATCTCAACGCGCTCAGCGGCAAGGGCGTACACGTCGTCACCGTCAACGACTACCTGGCCAAACGCGACAGCGAGTGGATGGGCCGTGTGCACCGGTTCCTCGGCCTGGACGTCGGCGTCATCCTGGCGCAGATGACCCCCGACGAGCGTCGCACCGCGTACGCCGCCGACATCACCTACGGCACCAACAATGAATTCGGCTTCGATTACCTGCGCGACAACATGGCGCATTCGGTCGAGGACATGGTGCAGCGTGGCCACAACTTCGCCATCGTCGACGAGGTCGACTCCATCCTGATCGACGAGGCCCGCACCCCGCTGATCATCTCGGGCCCCGCCGATGGTGCGTCCAACTGGTACCTCGAATTCGCGCGGATCGCCCCGCTGATGGAGAAGGACGTCCACTACGAGGTGGATCTGCGCAAGCGCACCATCGGCGTGCTCGAGGCCGGCGTCGAATTCGTCGAGGACCAGCTCGGCATCGAGAACCTCTACGAAGCTGCGAACTCGCCGCTGGTCAGCTACCTGAACAACGCCGTCAAGGTCAAGGAGCTGTTCCAGCGCGACAAGGACTACATCGTCCGCGACGGCGAGGTGCTCATCGTCGACGAGTTCACCGGCCGCGTGCTGATCGGCCGCCGCTACAACGAGGGCATGCACCAGGCCATCGAGGCCAAGGAGCACGTCGAGATCAAGGCCGAGAACCAGACGCTGGCCACGATCACTTTGCAGAACTACTTCCGCCTCTACGACAAGCTCGCAGGCATGACCGGTACGGCTCAGACCGAGGCCGCCGAGCTGCACGAGATCTACGGCCTCGGCGTGGTGCCGATCCCGACCAACCGGGAGATGATCCGCACCGATCAGTCCGACCTCATCTACAAGACCGAAGAGGCCAAATACATCGCGGTCGTCGACGACGTCGTCGAGCGCTACGAGAAGGGTCAGCCGGTTCTGATCGGCACCACCAGCGTGGAGCGCTCGGAGTACCTGTCGAAGCAGTTCACCAAGCGGCGGGTCCCGCACAACGTGCTGAACGCGAAGTTCCACGAGCAGGAAGCCAACATCGTCGCCGAGGCGGGGCGACGCGGTGCCATCACGGTCGCCACCAACATGGCAGGTCGCGGTACCGACATCGTGCTCGGCGGCAACGTCGACTTCATCGCCGACAAGCGGCTGCGTGACCGCGGTCTCGATCCCGTCGAGACGCCTGAGGACTACGAGGCCGCCTGGGACGAGGTACTGCCCCAGGTGAAGGCGGAGGTCGAGAAAGAGGCCAAGGAGGTGCGCGAAGCCGGTGGCCTGTACGTGCTCGGCACCGAACGCCACGAGTCTCGACGCATCGACAACCAGCTGCGTGGCCGCTCCGGCCGTCAGGGGGACCCCGGGGAGTCGCGGTTCTACCTGTCGCTCGGTGACGAGCTGATGCGCCGCTTCAACGGTGCGACGCTGGAGTCGCTGCTCACCCGGCTGAACCTGCCCGACGACGTGCCGATCGAGGCCAACATGGTCACCCGCGCCATCAAGAGCGCGCAAACCCAGGTCGAGCAGCAGAACTTCGAGGTCCGCAAGAACGTCCTCAAGTACGACGAGGTGATGAACCAGCAGCGCAAGGTCGTCTACGCCGAGCGCCGCCTGGTCCTCGAGGGCGAGGACGTCCAGAAGCAGGCCCACCAGATGCTGGTCGACGTGGTCACCGCCTACGTGGACGGCGCCACCGCGGAGGGTTACTCCGAGGATTGGGACCTCGAGGCGCTGTGGAATGCGCTCAAGCTGCTGTACCCGGTGGGCATCGATCACCACGACCTGATCGACGGGAGCGCCGTCGGCGAGCCGGGTGAGCTGACGCGTGACGAGCTGCTCAGCGCGTTGCTCGAGGACGCCGAGCGCGCCTACGCCGTCCGCGAGGCGGAGTTGACCGAGATCGGCGGCGAGACCGCGATGCGCCAGCTCGAGCGCAGCGTGCTGCTCACCACGGTGGACCGGAAGTGGCGTGAGCACCTCTACGAGATGGACTACCTCAAGGAGGGCATCGGGCTGCGCGCCATGGCGCAGCGCGACCCACTGGTCGAGTACCAGCGCGAGGGCTACGACATGTTCATGGGCATGCTGGACGGGCTGAAGGAAGAGTCGGTCGGGCTGTTGTTCAACGCTCAGGTGCAGGCCGCGCCTGCGGCTACGGTCGCACCGACCGCTGCACCGCCGAACCTCGCCCAGTTTGCGGCGGACGCCGCGGCCAAGGCGCAGGAAGCCAGCACCGCCAAGGGCGCCGTCGCCACCGAGGAGCGTCCGCAGGAACCGCCACCCGCATTGCGCGTCAAGGGAATCGTCGACGACGCCGCGCCGCCGCTGACCTACACCGGGCCGTCGGAGGACGGGTCCGCTGAGGTGCAGCGCCAGGGCGGCAGGCACGCCGCGCCCGCGGCGAACGGCGGAACACGACGGGAGCGGCGCGAGGCCGCCCGCAGGCAGGCCCGCGGCGACCGCAACTGACACCGCCTTCGGCGACCAAAGTCGTTGTCGCTCAACCGATCTGCAATGCCGTCAGGAGCCAGCGGCCGCCGACGACCTCGACGCGGCCCGCGATGGCCCTGACCCGGCGGCCCCTGGTGTAGATCCCGAACACCTCGGCGGCCGTCGCTTCACCGTCGGGGGTGCCCGCGGTGCGCAACCGGATCCGGCGCAGCACGGCGGCACCGTCGGTTTGGGCGGTCCGCGTCATGGCCACCACGGCGTCGATCAGCGTCGGCGCCAGCAGTGGTCGCAGTTGGGCGACGGGCCTTCGCCGATCGGCGACTTCCAGCACGCGGCGCAGCGCGGTATCGGCGAAGACGGCCGCAGCCCTGGGCGGGGTGGCGTGGTGAGCCGGGGCGGGCACGGCGCGCAGCCGGCGCGGGGTGCGCCTGTGTAGTGCGGCGGACGAGGGTGGCGAGCAGGCCGCGGTCGTGCCGACCAGCGGTGGTTCGTAGTCGATGATCGGCGACGTAAACGACCTGGGCGCCGGGGATGTGGCAGGCGGGGCGAGCGAAGCGACGGGGGATGTGGCAGGCGGGGCGAGCGAAGCGACGGGGGATGTGGCAGGCGGGGCGAGCGAAGCGACGGGGGATGTGGCAGGCGGGGCGAGCGAAGCGACGGGGGATGTGGCAGTACTAGGAATGCGAGATGCGGTCATGGGCAGTCTCCAGCAGTCGGTATGAACACGGCATCCGCTGGAGAGTGCAGACCCTTCGATGATCGCACGGCGTGAGGACAGTCATGCGCACCCGTCATGCAGGGAACCAGTTTCGACGGTTACCGTGACGGGGTTCGAGTTTCGGGGCGAGCGGAGGGCGGCGCCGACATGGTGACGAGGTTGTCGGCGTCCGACGCGTCCTTCTACCAACTGGAGAACTCGTCGACTCCGATGTACGTGGGCACGTTGTCGATCCTGCGGAAACCACGCAGCGGGCTGAGCTACGAGACGTTGTTGGCCACCGTGGAGCGACGTCTGCCGCAGATCCCGCGCTATCGCCAGAAGGTTCGCGAGGTGTCGTTCGGCCTAGCGCGGCCGGTGTGGGTCGACGATCGCGACTTCGACATCACCTATCACATCCGGCGTTCCGCACTCCCGTCACCGGGCAGCGATGCGCAGCTACACGATCTGGTCGCGCGCCTGGGATCCCGCCAGCTCGACAAGTCCCGCCCGCTGTGGGAGATGTATCTGGTCGAGGGCCTGACCAGGAACCGCATCGCGATCTACACCAAGACGCATCAAGCACTCGTCAACGGCATGACGGCATTGGAGGTCGGCCACGTCATCGCCGACCGCACCCAGAAGGCGCCAGAGTTCGGCGAAGACATCTGGATTCCCGCACGTGAGCCCAGCGATACGCGGCTGGTATGGGGTGCGCTCGGTGAATGGATCGCCAGACCCACCTCGCAGCTCGCTGCCGTCCGGTCCGCTGTCACGGAGGTGGCCACCAACTCGGGGCAGCTGCTCGAGGTCGGACGCAGGATCGCCGACGTGGCGCGCACGGTCGCGCGCGGCACGGCACCGAGCAGCCCGCTCAACAGCACCGTGTCGCGCAACCGGCGGTTCACCGTCGCCTGCCACCGACTGGAGGACTACCGCCAACTACGTGCCCGCTACGACTGCGACGTCAACGACGTCGTGCTGGCCGTGGTGGCAGGAGCGTTGCGCAACTGGCTGATGTCGCGCGGCGAACCGGTGACGTCGACGTCGACGGTCCGGGCGATGGCGCCGATGTCGGTCTACCCCGACGCCGAGCTCGACGTCGTCGGGCCGGGCCAGGCGATCAGCGAGGTGTCGCCGTTCCTCGTCGACCTGCCCGTCGGCGAGGGCAACGCGGTCGTGCGGCTGTCGCAGATCGCGCACGCCACCGAATCGCACTCGACGGCAGCCAGCCTCGTCGACGCACGGACCATCGTCACGTTGTCAGGATTCGCCCCACCGACGTTGCATGCCATGGGAATTCGCGTGGCGACGAGTTTCTCGGCCCGTCAGTACAATCTTCTGATCACCAATGTTCCTGGCGCGCAGAAGCAGATGTACATCGCAGGCACCAAGCTGCTGGAGACCTATGCGGTGCCGCCGCTGCTGCACAACCAGGTGATGGCGATCGGCGTGACGTCCTACAACGGCATGCTCTACTTCGGCGTGAACGCCGACCGCGACGCGATGAGCGACGTCGACATGATGCCCGTTCTGCTGCGCGAAACGCTCGACGAATTGCTGGAAGCGGCGCGCTGATCCGGTCGGCATTACCATTCGACGATGGGCAAGCCGAAGAATGCCGGCGTGAAGTCGAAGCCGCGCAAGATCCCCAATGACGTCTATGAGGCCGAACTATTCCGGCTACAAACGGAATTCGTGAAGCTGCAGGAGTGGGCGCGGCATACGGGCGCACGCATCGCGGTCGTCTTCGAAGGTCGTGACGCCGCGGGCAAGGGCGGCACCATCAAGCGGATCACGGAGTACCTCAGCCCCAGGGTGGCCCGTATCGCCGCCCTCCCTGCACCGACGGACCGGGAGCGTGGCCAGTGGTATTACCAGCGCTACATCGCGCACCTGCCCGCGAAGGGGGAGATCGTGCTGTTCGACCGGTCCTGGTACAACCGGGCCGGGGTCGAGCAGGTGATGGGATTCTGTACGCCGCAGGAACATACGTTGTTCCTGCGTCAGACCCCGGTCTTCGAGCAGATGCTTCTGGAGGATGGAATCCTGCTCCGCAAGTACTGGTTCTCGGTGTCCGACGACGAGCAGTTGCGTCGGTTCAAGTCGCGCCGCAACGACCCGGTCCGGCAGTGGAAGCTCAGCCCGATGGACCTGGAGTCGGTGTACCGCTGGGAGGACTATTCGCGGGCCAAGGACCAGATGATGGTCCACACCGACACCCCGCAGAGTCCCTGGTACGTCGTCGAGTCCGACATCAAGAAGCACGCGCGGCTGAACATGATGAGCCACCTGTTGTCCACGATCGACTACCACGACGTCGACCATCCGAAGGTGGAACTGCCCGAGCGGCCGATTCTGAGCCAGACCTACGAACGGCCGTCGCGCGAACTTTCGACCTACGTCGACGATCATGTCGCCACGTTGATCGGCGATCGCGAGTAGTGCCGATACAGTCGCCTGGTGCGTGTCTACATCCCGGCGACCCTGACCATGTTGCAGACGCTCGTTGCCGACGGATCGATACACGCCCGCAGCGGGACTGCCTTCGCGGTGACCCCGACGCTGCGGGAGTCGTACTTCCAGGGTGACGATGACGAGCTCGCCGAGGTGGCGTTGCGCGAGGCCGCGTTGGCGTCGCTGCGGCTGCTTGCGATCGAGGGGTCCGGCGGGGGAGAGCGAAGCGACCGGGGGATTGGTGTAGCCGAGGGCTTGCCGCCGCGGCGGGCCGTACTCGTCGCGGAGGTGGAGGGCGCGACCGTCCGGCCCGATCTCGACGACGCCGTGGTCCGCCTTGCCGGTCCCGTGGAAATCTCCGACGTGATCGCCGCCTACCTGGACAACGCCGCAGCCGAGTCGGCCGTGCTGGCGGCCGTCGAGGTGATCGACGAGGCCGATCTGGGGAACGAGGACGCGGAGTTCACCGTCGGTGACGCCCAGGATCACGATCTCGCTTGGTACGCCAGCCAGGAGCTGCCGTTTCTACTCGATCTGCTCTAGACGGCTGGATACGAGGACGTAGGTTACGGTACCGTAGGTTAGATCGACTTGGGCCCCAGACTCCGGCCTGAATTTCGCGACATTGTGATCAGGAGCCTCCATGGCCAAGAACAGCATCAAGATCTCCGCGAACGTCGCCGATACCGTCCGGCCTGCCTTGGCGGGTGCTGATAAGCACCCCGGCTGGCACGCATTGCGCTCGATCGCGGCACGCGTCACCACCCCGCTGCTCCCCGACGACTATCTGAAACTCGCCAACCCGCTGTGGTCGGCCCGCGAACTTCGCGGCAGGGTGCTCGAGGTGCGCCGCGAGACCGAGGATTCGGCGACGCTGGTGATCAAGCCCGGGTGGGGCTTCTCGTTCGACTACGAGCCCGGCCAGTACGTCGGCATCGGGGTGCTCATGGACGGTCGGTGGCGATGGCGGTCCTACTCGCTGACCTCGACACCGGTGACCGGTGCCTCGCATGCGGCGTCGTCGGGTCGATCGGCCAAGACCATCACGATCACCGTCAAGGCGATGCCGGAGGGTTTCCTGTCCAGCCACCTGGTCGGCGGCCTTTCGCCGGGCACCGTCGTACGGCTGGCCGCTCCGCAGGGCAACTTCGTCATGCCGGATCCGGCACCGGCGTCGGTGCTGTTCCTCACGGCGGGTTCGGGCATCACGCCGGTCATGTCGATGCTGCGGACGCTCGAGCGTAGAAAAGGAATCGGCGGCCCCGGCCACGTAGTCCACGTGCACTCGGCGCCAACGGCGTCCGACGTGATGTTCGGCGGGGAGTTGGCGCAGTTGGCCGACGCCCACGACGGTTACCGGTTGCGGCTGCGCGCCACCCGGACCGACGGCCGGCTAGATCTGTCCAGGCTCGACGACGAAGTGCCCGATTGGCGCGACCGTCAGACCTGGGCGTGCGGTCCGGAGGGCATGCTCAACGAGGCCGAGAAGACGTGGGCTGCGGCGGGCATCGCCGAGCGGCTGCATCTGGAGAGGTTCGCGCAGTCGCGGGCCGCGGTTCACGGCCAGGGCGGGACGGTTGAGTTCGCGCGGAGCGGGAAGACCGTAGCGGTAGACGCCGCGACACCCCTGATGGATGCTGGGGAGAGCGTCGGTGTGCGGATGCCGTTCGGGTGCCGCATGGGCATCTGTCAATCGTGCGTCGTGGCGTTGGTCGACGGGCATGTCCGCGACCTTCGCAGCGGCGCCGAGCACGAACCGGGCAGTCGGATCCAGACCTGCGTTTCCGCAGCGTCCGGCGACTGCGTTCTGGACGTCTAGCCTTTACTGGCTGGTAACCTACGCTGACGTAGGTTACGGTAGCGTAGGTAACGAAAGGAGGCTGAAACGATGGCAATCACTGACGTTCCGGCATTCACGCATCTGACTGATGCCGACATCGAGAATCTGGGTATAGAGCTCGATGCGATCCGGCAGGACATCGAAGACTCCCGCGGAGAGCGCGATGCGCGCTACATCCGTCGCACCATCGCCGCGCAACGAGCGCTCGAGGTGGCAGGCCGCCTGATGCTGGCCGCCAGCTCGCGTCGATCGGGGTGGTGGGCAGGCACCGTGACATTGGGCGTCGCCAAGATCATCGAGAACATGGAGATCGGCCACAACGTCATGCACGGCCAGTGGGATTGGATGAACGATCCCGAGATTCACTCCTCGACGTGGGAGTGGGACATGAGTGGGGCGTCCAAGCATTGGCGCTTCACCCACAACTTCATGCATCACAAGTACACCAACATCCTTGGCATGGACGACGACGTGGGCTATGGCGTCATCCGCGTGACGCGCGACCAGCGTTGGAGCCCGTTCAACCTCTACGGCAACCTGCTCTTCAACACGCTGCTCGCGATCGGCTTCGAATGGGGAGTCGGCTTGCAGCACTTGGAGCTCGGCAAGATCAAGAAGGGCCGTGACGATCGCGCAGCCACCTTGGTGCGCGTCCGCGAGTTCGGCATCAAGGCCGGCCACCAGCTTGCCAAGGACTACGTCGTCTACCCGGCACTGACGTCCCTCTCTCCGGCTGCGACCTACAAGTCGACGCTGAAGGCCAACGCGATCGCCAACGTGATCCGCAACGTGTGGGCCAACGCGGTGATCTTCTGTGGCCACTTCCCCGACGGCGCAGACAAGTTCACCAAGACCGACATGGTGGGCGAGTCGAAGGGACAGTGGTACCTGCGGCAGATGCTGGGCAGCGCCAACTTCGATGCGGGCCCGACGCTGCGCTTCATGAGCGGCAACCTGTGCCACCAGATCGAGCACCACCTGTTCCCGGATCTGCCGAGCAACCGGTACGCCGAGATAGCAGTGCGGGTCCGGCAAATCTGCGACAAGTACGACTTGCCATACACCACGGGTAATTTCGCGGTGCAGTACGGCAAGACGTGGCGCACCATCGCCAAGCTGTCGCTGCCGGACAAGTACCTGCGCGACACCGCAGACGATGCTCCCGAGACCCGCAGCGAGCGGATGTTCGCCGTGTTGGACTCTGGCTCGGAATCCCGGTTCGTCGCCACGACGGATCCCGCTACCGGACGCCGTCGCGGGCTGAACTCCGCGATCGCGACGGTGCGCGCGTGGCGTCGGGACAAGCGCGCCGTAACGAGTGCGGTCTAGTTCGTTGACATAGCGCCGGGGGCGTAGGGCACTCGGTCTTCCTCGCCCTCGGCGCTATGTCAGTGGACCTCGCCCTCGGCCATCGCCGCCAACAACCGTCTGGCGGCAAGAACTCGGTCGGCGGCATGCCCGGTCAGCGCGTCCAACGCACAGTCCGGATCGGCGGGTGCGCCGAGGTGGCCGCACCCGCGCGGGCAATCCTCGATGGCCGCGGCGAGATCGGAGAAGGCCAGCATCACGTCGTCCGGCGCGATGTGAGCCAGCCCGAACGACCGCACCCCCGGGGTGTCGATGATCCACCCCGACTGCGGTAGTGGCAGCGCCACCGACTGCGACGACGTGTGCTTGCCCTTGCCGACGCCCGACACCACCCCTGTCGCCCGATGTGCTGACGGCAGAATGCGATTCACCAGTGTCGACTTCCCGACTCCGGAGTGGCCCAGCAGCACCGTGATCTTCCCTGCGAGCATGTCGGTGATGACGTCGATCGAGGCGTCGCGCCCTGCCGTCACCACGGTCAGGTCCAGCCCGGCGAACTGGGCCGCGAAGGGTTCCGGCGGCGCAAGGTCGGTCTTCGTCAGGCACAGGATCGGCTCCAGCCCGCCCGCGTAGGCGGCGATCAACGCCCGCTCGACGAACCCCGTGCGCGGCGGGGGATCGGCCAGCGCGACGACGATCAACAACTGGTCGGCGTTGGCGACTACCACCCGCTCGGTGGGATCGGTGTCATCGGCGGTGCGGCGCAACACCGTTCGACGCTGACCACGCCGAACGATGCGAGCAAGAGTGTCCTGAAGCCCCGACAGATCCCCGACGACGTCCACGTCGTCGCCGACCACGATCGGGGTCCTGCCGAGCTCGCGCGCCCGCATCGCGACGATCACCCGGTCCGGGTCACCGCCCAGCGCACAGCCCCACCGGCCTCGGTCGACGGTGACGACCATCGCCGCCTCGGCGTCGGCATAGTCGGGTCGGGTCTTGGTCCGCGGCCGCGAGCCCTTGCCCGGGCGCACCCGGACGTCGGACTCGTCGTAATCGCGGGATCTCAAGCGCCCGCTCTCATGCGTGAGCCGGGCCGCTAATCGATTGCCCGGCAAGCATGTTCGCCCACATGCCAGGGAAGTCGGGCAGTGTCTTGGCAGTGGTCGCGATGTCCTCGACAGCGACCCCGACCACGCGCAGTCCGACGATGGCACCTGCCGTCGCCATCCGATGGTCGGCGTACGAGCGCCAGATGCCGCCGTGCAACGGCGTGGCGGTGATGACCAGCCCGTCGTCGGACTCCTCGCACCGGCCGCCAAGGCCATTGATCTCGGCGGTGAGCGCGGCCAGCCGGTCGGTCTCGTGGCCCCGCAGATGGGCGATGCCGCTCAACCTGGACACCGACCCCGGCTCGGCAAGCGCGGCGATGGCCGCGACGGATGGCGCCAGCTCGCCGACGGCGTGCAGGTCGACATCGAAGCCGCCGAAGCTCTCGGGTCCGGACACCTCGAGGTAGGAATCCGTTTGTTGGACAACGGCTCCGATCTTCTCGAGCAACTCGATGATGACCTCGGCCGGTTGCACGCTGACCCGTGGCCAGCCAGGCACCCGAACCGCGCCGCCGGTGACGAGCGCCGCGGCGAGGAACGGCACGGAGTTGGACAGGTCTGGCTCGATGGCCCAGTGCCGCGCCGCAATTGGGCCAGGGGAGACGTGCCACCGGTTGGCTTGCGTGTCGTCCACGTCGACGCCCGCGTCGCGCAGCATCGTCACCGTCATCGCGACGTGTGGTGCCGACGGCACCGACTCGCCGGTGTGGATCACCGTCAACCCCGATGTGAACGTGGCGCCCGACAGCAGCAGCCCCGACACGAACTGTGACGATGCGGAGGCATCGATCTCGACGGTGCCGCCAGCCACGGATCCGTTGCCGTGCACGCGGAACGGCAGCCCGTCGCCGTCCAGCGCGACGCCGAGGGCGCGCACGGCGTCGAGCAGGGGAGCGATGGGCCGCGACCGGGCCTGCTCGTCGCCGTCGAACGTCACGGCCACGGTTCCCAGCGCGGCGACCGGAGGCACGAAGCGCAGCACGGTGCCCGCCAGCCCGCAGTCGATTGTCGCGCCAGGAGCGGGGTCGATCGCGCCGCTCACGGAAAGCTCGGTGCCGGGGCCGTCGAGGACGACGCCGAGGGTCTGCAGCGCCCCGATCATGAGGTCGGTGTCGCGGCTGCGCAGCGCGCCGCCCACGGTCGAGGCGCCCTGCGGGGTCGCCAACGCGGCAAGCACCAACGCGCGGTTGGTCTGCGACTTCGAGCCGGGCACGGCCACGGTCGCACGTACGGGGTTCGCGGCCAGCGGTGCTGGCCAGCTGTCCAGGGGATCCATCGCCGTCCATCCTGCCTTGTCGGCGATGTCTGCAACCATGGGAGTCATGTGTGGGCGTTTTGCGGTGACGACGGATCCGGCATTGCTCGCCGAGAAGATCAAGGCAATCGATGAAAGCACGGCGGCGAACAACGCCACGAAGGACGCACCGGGGCCGAACTACAACGTCGCGCCCACCACCACCATCAGCACCGTGGTCAAACGGCACTCCGAACCCGACGACGAGTCGACGCGCCGCGTACGGCTGATGCGGTGGGGCCTGATCCCGCCGTGGGTGAAGACCGGCGAGGACGGTGGACCGGACACCAAGGGCCCGCTGCTGATCAACGCCCGCTCCGAGAAGCTGACCACGTCACCGGCGTTCCGCAGCTCGGCCAAGGGCAAGCGGTGCCTGATCCCGATGGACGGCTGGTACGAGTGGCGGCCCAACGGCGAGCTGGCGTCCGGCAAGAAGGCTGCGAAGACGCCGTTCTACATGTACGGCGGCGACGGCGAACTGCTCTACATGGCCGGGCTGTGGTCCACCTGGCGGCCCGCCAGAGACTCAGGTGCTCCGTCCGACCTCCCGCCGCTGCTGAGCTGCACCATCATCACCACCGATGCGGCGGGTCCGCTGGCCGAGATCCACGACCGGATGCCATTGACCATCAGCGAACGGGACTGGGACCGCTGGCTGGATCCGGACGCTCCGATCGACGAGGGCCTGCTGCGCGGCCACGGCGACCTGGACCGGATCGAGATCCGGGAGGTGTCGCGATTGGTGAACAGCGTTCGCAACAACGGTCCCGAGCTCATCGAGCCGGCCGAGCCGGAGGCCGAGCAGGCGACTCTGCTCTAGGAGCCGTATCCGGGTGGGTTCGGGGTGTCGACCCACAGGTCGACGCCGAGGTCCGAGCCAGGCACGCAGTCGTAGACCGACAGGTCGGAGACTCCGTTGGCCAGCAGCACGTCCTCGCACAGCAGGCTCTGGCCGGTGTACTCACGGGACGGCTTGTTGAGGATCACGTACGCGGCGTCGGAGTACACCGAGGGCTTGCGCGCGCGGGCCATCGCCTCGTCACCGCCGAGCAGGTTCTGCACGGCGGCGGTCGCGACCAGCGTCCGCGGCCACAGGGTGTTCGACGCGATGCCGTTCTCCCGCATCTCCTCGGCAATGCCGAGGGCGCACAACGTCATGCCGAACTTGGCCATCATGTACGCCGTCGGCTTGAGCCACTCCGACTCCAGCCGGATCGGCGGCGACAGGGTGAGGATGTGCGGGTTCTCGCGGCCGATCATGTGGGGGATACAGGCCTGCGATACCGAGTAGGTGCCGCGCACCTGGATGCCGTTCATCAGGTCGAAGCGTTTGAGCGGCACCTCGGTGATCGAGCCGAGGTTGATCGCCGATGCGTTGTTGACGCAGATGTCGATGCCGCCGAACTGCTCGACGGCCTTGGCGACGGCGCCGTCCACCGAGTCGCCGTCGCGGATGTCGCCGACGATCGGCAGGGCCTGCCCGCCGGCCTCCTCGATCTCCTTGGCCGCGGTGTAGACCGTGCCCTCCAGCTTGGGGTGCGGCTCGGCCGTCTTGGCGACGAGCGCGATATTGGCGCCGTCGGCGGCGGCCTTCTTGGCAATGGCCAATCCGATGCCCCGGCTGGCACCGGAGATGAACATGGTCTTCCCGGAGAGCGACATGGGCTCACCCTATGCGGCGCTCTAGAGCGCGCAAATATCGGCGGTCGCCGCGTTGGTGAGGCGGACCAGGTCCCGCGGATCCAGAGCCACGTCCCAGCCGCGCTTGCCCGCGCTGCACAGCACTCGCTCCCAGCTCAGCGCTGAGGCGTCGACCACCGTCGGCAGCGGCTTGCGCTGCCCGAGCGGCGAGATGCCGCCGATCACGTAGCCCGTCGACCGCTCCGCGGCGGCGCGTTCGGCCATGGCCGCCTTCGCCACGCCGAGTGCCGAGGCCGCGGCCTTCAGGGACAACTTGAACGGCACGGGGAGCACTGCCACGGCGAGCCCGTTGGGTACCGCGACGACGAGCGTCTTGAAGACCTGCGCCGGTTCGACTCCGGCGGTGACTGCGAGTTCGTCGGCGGCCTCCGCGCCGAACGACTCGGCCCGGGGATCGTGGTGGAACCGCAACACCTCGTGCGGAACCTTCGCCGCGAGAAGCGCGGAGATTGCCGGAGTCGCTGCGCTCGCCACGGGATCACCCTAACGACGGCGGGAGGGAACGTCGGGTGGGTACGGCGGGAGGGAACGTCGGGTGGGACGGCGGGAGGGAACGTCGGGTGGGACGGCGGGAGGGAACAAGGTGGCACGAGGAAGCCGTTATGCAAGCCAGTCAGCCCGGTCAGACGTGCCTGTCTGTGCCTACCTCTACGATTGGAGGGGAAACCGTGATGCAAACGGCTTGCCTAGAACGTCCGGTGGACCTGCCGGACCCATTCGCTGGGGCCGCTACAGAGGGGACGGTGCTGACTCACATGACAGACGTCGACGGGTCGATTTCCACGGCGCCGGAAGAGACGGACGCCGAACTGACCGCGCGCTTCGAGCGTGATGCGATTCCGCTGCTCGACCAGCTCTACGGTGGCGCCCTGCGGATGACCCGCAACCCGGCGGATGCCGAAGACCTGCTGCAAGAAACCATGGTCAAGGCCTACGCTGGCTTTCGGTCATTCCGTGAGGGCACCAACCTCAAGGCATGGCTGTACCGCATCCTGACCAACACCTACATCAACAGCTATCGCAAGAAGCAACGTCAGCCGGCTGAGTATCCGACCGAGGAGATCACCGACTGGCAGCTCGCGGCGAATGCCGAGCATTCGTCCACTGGATTGCGGTCGGCCGAGGTCGAGGCCATGGAGGCACTGCCCGATACCGAGATCAAGGCGGCGCTGCAGGCGCTGCCGGAGGAATTCAGGATGGCGGTGTACTACGCCGATGTCGAAGGATTCCCGTACAAGGAGATCGCAGAGATCATGGATACCCCGATCGGGACGGTCATGTCCCGGCTGCACCGTGGCCGCAAGCAGCTGCGTGGACTACTTGCCGACGTGGCACGCGATCGCGGCTTCCTGCGAGGTCAGCAGCTCGACGCGGAGGGGGTTTCGTCGTGAACAACGACTTCTCGCACCCCGTGGGCCACGATTTTCAGCCGCCGATCGGCCCGGTAGATCCCGATCATCCCGAGTGCGCAGCGGTGATCGCAGAGGTATGGACGCTGCTGGATGGCGAATGCACCACTGAGACGCGCGACAAGCTGCGTCATCATCTCGAAGAATGCCCGACGTGCCTCCGCCAGTACGGCGTCGAGGAGCGCGTGAAGCGGCTGATCGCGACCAAGTGCAGCGGTGACAAGGCGCCGGACACGCTTCGTCAGAGGCTGCGGATCGAGATCAGCCGCACCACGATCATCCGCGGCTAGCGACTGCTACTTGACTGCCTTGGAACCGCAGTTGGGGCGCTTGCCGTGGTTCGCCTTGGTGTGCTTGCGGTCGCGCTTCTTACGGCCACGCTTGGCCATGATGGTCCTCCAATAGGTCTGGTTGCTTGTCCCTAGTGTCTCATGACCGAGGTGTGCAGTTCCAAACGCGATCTCGTGGTTCGATGGACGCGCAGCGTTGCGTAGGTGTGCGTAGGAGTTCCACGGTCGCCCGAAACCCCGGCGACCGGAGAAAGACGAGCGGAGTGAAGATGGCCGAGGACGTTCGCGCGGAGATCGTGGCCAGTGTGCTGGAGGTCGTGGTGAGCGAGGGCGATCAGATCGGCGCTGGTGACACCGTCGTCCTGCTGGAGTCGATGAAGATGGAGATTCCCGTGCTGGCCGAGGCGGCAGGAACGGTCACCGAGGTCAAGGTGGCCGTCGGCGACGTCATTCAGGCCGGCGACCTCATCGCCGTCATCAGCTAGAGCGCGCCACACGCTGAAAGTCTGCGATGTCCACCCTCGGTGACCTGCTCGCCGAGCACACCGTCCTGCCCGGCAACGCCGTCGATCACCTGCATGCGGTGGTGGGCGAGTGGCAGCTGCTCGCCGACCTGTCCTTCGCCGACTACTTGATGTGGGTCCGGCGCGACGATGGCAGCCTGGCGTGCGTGGCCCAGGTCCGGCCCAATACCGCGCCGACCGTCCTGCTGGCCGACGCGGTCGGCACCCTCAACACCGGCGATGACATGCCCGTCGTGACCGCTGCGTTCGCGTCAGGCCACATTGGCCGGGAAAGCGATGCGGGGCAAGGGGATTCACACGACGGCGTCTGGCTCAACGTCGAGGCCGTCCCCGTCCGTCACGCCGATCGGGTGGTCGCGGTACTGACCCACCAGACCGCATTGGCCGACCGGCGCAAGGCCAGCCCGTTGGAGCGCGCCTATCTGGACTGCGCCCGCGGTCTGTTGCGCATGCTGTCCGAGGGCACGTTCCCCAACGTGGGGGATTTGGCGATGTCGCGGTCCAGCCCCCGCGTTGGCGACGGCTTCATCCGCCTCGACGTCGACGGCGGGGTGGTGTACGCCAGCCCCAACGCGATCTCGGCCTATCACCGCATGGGTCTTGCCGCCGAGCTCGAGGGCCACAACCTGGTGACGGTGACTCGCCCCCTCATCTCGGACCCGTTCGAGGCGCAGGAACTGGCCAACCACGTCCGCGACTCACTTGCCGGCGGCTCCAGCATGCGGATGGAGGTCGACGCGGGCGGTGCCGCCGTCCTGCTGCGAACGCTGCCTCTGGTGGCAAGCGGGACGGCTGCCGGCGCGGCCGTGCTCATCCGCGACGTCACCGAGGTGAAACGGCGCGACCGCGCTCTGCTGTCCAAGGACGCGACCATCCGCGAGATTCACCACAGGGTGAAGAACAACCTCC
Source organism: Mycolicibacterium sp. P9-64 (assembly GCF_008329605.1). Taxonomy (GTDB): domain Bacteria; phylum Actinomycetota; class Actinomycetes; order Mycobacteriales; family Mycobacteriaceae; genus Mycobacterium. Next base: position 204,459 of record NZ_NPKO01000009.1, on the reverse strand, counting down.
AGACGGTGGCCGCGCTGCTGCGGCTGCAGGCCCGTCGGACCAACAATCCAGAGGGTCGCGAGGCGTTGATCGAGTCGGTGCGCCGCGTGTCGTCCATTGCGATGGTGCACGACGTGCTGTCGATGTCGGTGGACGAGGAGGTCAACCTGGACGAGGTGGTCGACCGGATCCTGCCGATCATGAACGACGTTGCGTCGGTGGACACTCCGATCCGGATCGTGCGTGAGGGCGATCTCGGCGTGCTCGACGCGGACCGGGCCACGGCTCTGGTGATGGTGGTCACGGAGTTGGTGCAGAACGCGATCGAACACGCCTACGACGCCTCGACGACGCAGGGCTGCGTGACGATCCGCTCGGAGCGGTCCGCCCGGTGGCTCGACGTCGTGGTCAACGATGACGGCCGCGGGCTCCCTGAAGGATTCAGCCTGGAGAAGTCGGATCGGTTGGGATTGCAGATCGTGCGGACGCTGGTGGCGGCGGAGCTCGATGGCTCGCTCGGCATGCACGAAGCGCCGAACGGGGGGACCGAGGTGGTCCTGCGGGTGCCGATCGGGAGGCGAACGCGGCTGCCGCAATAGCGTCCGAACAAAACTACGGCCCCGGTTTTCACCGGGGCCGTAGTTTTCAAATCAGGTAGAGGCTAGACGCTGGTACGCGTCTTCGTGCGCGCGTTGCGCCGCTTGAGTGCGCGTCGTTCGTCTTCGCTCATGCCGCCCCACACGCCGGCGTCCTGGCCGGACTCCAGTGCCCAGCTGAGGCACTCCGTCGTCACCGGGCAGCGGTTGCAGACAATCTTTGCGTCGGCGATCTGGGCGAGCGCCGGGCCACTGTTTCCTACCGGGAAGAACAGTTCCGGATCCTCGTCACGACAGACCGCCTTGTGCCGCCAATCCATAGCTTCCAACTCCTTATCGTGTGCGCAGCAAGACGCACGAGCTTTTCTTCGGCTGTTAACGCGTGCAATCAAATGTTTCTGCACTGTTGCAAACGATGCTTCCACAGGCTGAACAGATGTCAATAGTGGCGCGTTAACACGTGTGCAACGTCACTGCGGTACCGCGTTACCGGAACCCTCATTCGTTTGTACTACACTAAACTCACTTGCGCCCTGAATTACTGCCTGTGAATGAATAATTCCAGGTCACAGGGTTTTCGCGGGTGGTGCGACCACGCCAAGCGCATTCGGAACCGACGTGAACGTCATGGTTTCACGCATGCCTACGAAATCTCCGTCGATCTGGCAAGCCACCTCTGTGGCACTGGTCACCCGGATCCACGGGAGGTCGTCGTCGCGGAGCAGATGCTTGGCCTCGATGCGGGGCTTGCTCGACAACATCCGTCGCACCAGCCCCAGATTCGCCCATACGTTCATGCTGGTGACCGCGAAGACGCCCAGCCCCGTCTCGAACGTCGTCTCGGGGTTGGTCCACACCGGCCGGGTGTTGGCGTATGTCCACGGGCTGGAGTTGGACACGAACGCGAAGTGCACGCCGGTGACCGGTTCGCGGTCTGGGAGGTGCAGCGTCAACGTCGGCTCGCGTCGGGCGCTGGAGAGCATCTCGCGCACGGCGACTCGGATGTAGCGCGACGCGGTGACCTTGCGGCCCTTCGCCCGCTGGGCCTCGACGGCCGCGACCACGTCACCGTCGACACCCATGCCCGCGGTGAAGACGCCCCAGCGCTCCCCGCAATTCATCAGCCCGATGCGCCGCCACGCGCCGCCGTGCCGATGCTCGTCGAGTAGGTCGACGAGTTGGTTGGTCGCCACTGTGGGGTCGGGGCTGATGCCCAGCGCCCTGGCGAAGACGTTGGCCGAGCCGCCGGGCACCACGCCGACCGCAGGCCCGGTCAGCGCGGGCTTGGCCTGGCCGCAGTCGCCGAGGATGCCGTTGACGACTTCGTTCACCGTGCCGTCGCCGCCGTGCACGATCACGGCGTCGATCCCGTCGCGGGCGGCGGCGCTGGCGATTTCGATGGCGTGACCGCGGTGGTTGGTGTGGGCGACCGTGAGGTCGACCCGGCTCTCCAGCGCGTGCGCGAGGAGGTCGCGTCCGGCGGGGGTCGTCGATGTGGCGTTCGGATTGACGATCAGCACGGCGCGCACGGGGGACTAGCCTATCGGGGGACCGTTTACGCTGGCCGTCGTGATCGTCCCCGCACCGGCAACCGTCCGTCAGGCTGGCGTCGTCGTGGCACTCGAGGGCGCCGCCCTGGTCGTGGTGGCCGTGGTGCTCGTGGTGCGGGCCATTGGTGGTGCCCACGAGAAGGCCATCAGCGGGTACGGCACGGCCGCCTGGTACTCGGTCATGGGTGCCGGTGTGATCGCCGCAGGATGGGCGCTGTGGACGGGCAGGCGATGGGGTCGCGGTGTCGCGGTGTTCGCGCAGCTTCTCCTGCTGCCCGTGGCCTGGTACATCGCCGTCGGCTCACAGCGGTGGGCCTATGGCGTCCCGTTGGCGCTGGTCGCCGTCGGCGCACTGGTCCTGCTGTTCAGCCCCTCGGCGCTGCAGTGGGCATCGGCGACGGCTCAGGACCCAGCCAGTGCGGACAACTCGGGGCCCGACACCCGATAGGTGATCCATTCGTTCTGCTGTTGGCCGCCGACGGCGTCGTACAGCGCGATGGCGTTGACGTTCCAGTCCAACACCGCCCAGGCCAAGCGGGTGTAGTCGTTGTCCACGCATTCCTTGGCCAGCGTCGACAGCAGCGAGCGGGCAAGCCCGTGCCTGCGGAATTGCGGGCGCACGAACAGATCTTCGAGGTAGATCCCTGCGACGCCGTCCCATGTCGAGAAGGTCGTGAACCAGATCGCGCACGCAGCGGGCTGGCCGTCGACCTCGGCGATGTGTGCGTACGCCGTCGGCTTCTCCGCGAAAAGTGCTGTGTGCATCTTGGATTCGGTCACCGTGCACTGGTCGGCTGCGTTCTCGAACGCTGCGAGTTCGTGCACCATGGCCGTGAGGACGACCTCGTCACCGGGTCGGACGCGGCGAATGTGTGCGGTCACTTCTCGACTCCCAACGCAGACATGATGGTTTTGAACTTCGTCGTGGTCTCCGCGACTTCGTCGTCCGGATCGGATTCGGCGACGATGCCGCCACCCGACCGCGCCTCGGCCGTACGCCGATCGGCGGACAGTTGAGCGCAGCGGATGGCCACCACCCAGCGGCCGTCGCCTGCAGCGTCGCACCAGCCGACCGCTCCCGCATAGAACCCGCGGTCGCCCTCCAGCTCGTTGATCAGCTCGGCGGCCGCTGCTGCCGGCACCCCGCCAACGGCAGGCGTCGGGTGCAGTGCGATCGCGAGATCCAATGCAGTGATTGATGATTCACGCAGGCGTCCGGTGATGGGTGTGTTCAGGTGCCACACCGCCGACGTACTGCTGAGCTCCGGCGTCGGCGCGATCGACAGGTCCACGCACAGCGGTTCGAGCGCGTTGCGCATCTCGTCGACCACCAACCGGTGCTCGTGCAGATTCTTGGCAGACTCGGCAAGCGCGACACCGCTGGCGTGGTCCGTCTCGGGATCGGCCGAGCGGGGCGCGGATCCGGCGAACGGGCGGCACGTCACCACGTCGCCGCGTCGGGCCACCAGCAGCTCCGGGCTGGCGCCGATCAGTGCCGCGCCCGCATAGCCTGCGCCCGCCGGCGTCAGATCCGCGAAATACGCGTTGGCCGTGGTGTCTTCGGCCAGGCGGGCGAGGATCGTCGCGACGTCCAGCGGGCCGTCGGCGACCAGCCGCAGCGCCCGCGCCAGCACCACCTTGTGCAGGCCCGAACCCGGATCGTTGAGCCTGGCGATCGCCTTGGCGATGCGCGCGCGGTGCACGTCGGGGGCGGGGAGCGTCTCGGCGATCCGTACCGCAGGCAGATCGCGTCGCGGCCAGTCTGGCAGGGCGTCGATGGTGCGCACCGCTTCCGGCCGAAATAGCGCAGTCGGGCGTGACATGTCGAAGGGCAAGGCGCCCAACACGATTGACGCGTCACCGGAGGCGAGCGCCGCCCTGGCGTCGTCGAGGCGTGGGTAGGCGGTGTGTATGCCATCGGCCACGATCACCCCGGTACGGCCGGTCATGACGAAGGACGGCTCGGACGTCACGGTGGCAGGCACGGGTTGACGTGGCCGGTCAGACCGAGCGCGGCGATCTGCCGGACCCCGTGTTCGAAACCGCACACCGCGATCGACGCGGCCGCCATGGACACCCGGATCCCTTCGGCGATCGGCAGTTCCATCCAGCGGGTCATCACCGAACGTGAGAAGTGTCCGTGCCCGACGAACACCACGTCGCGTGACTCCATGTGCGACAGTGCCAGGCCGACGGCGCGGTCGGCACGTACGGTGATCGCGGCGACGCTCTCGCCGTCAGGACATCCGTACCTCCAGACCGTCCAGTCCGGCACCGTCTCGCGGATCTCCGGTGTCGTCAGGCCTTCGTAGTCGCCGTAGTCCCACTCGGCCAGCAGCGGTGTCACCTCGTCGACCGTCAGGCCTGCCAGCTCCGCGGTGATCAGCGCCCGGTGCCGTGGGCTGCTCACTACCAGCGGATCGCGCAACTGCAGGTCGGCCAGCGCCTCGGCAGCGAGGGCGGCCTGTTCGCGTCCGGTCTCCGTGAGCTCGAGGTCGGTCCGGCCGGTGTGCTTGCCGCTCTTGGACCACTCGGTCTCGCCGTGGCGCAGCAGCAGCAGGCGGTGCCGTTCGATACTCACAGCGGCTGATTCTGCCGCACGTCGGGGCCGATGCCCCGCCCGCGTGCTTGGATGAACGTGTTTCTCGGGGCGAGCGAAGCGACGGGGAATGTGCGGGGCGAGCGAAGCGACGGGGAATGTGCGGGGCGAGCGAAGCGACGGGGAATGTGCGGGGCGAGCGAAGCGACGGGGAATGTGCGGGGCGAGGGGAGTTACATGACGCGGGTACTTGCGGTCGCCAATCAAAAGGGCGGGGTCGCCAAGACGACGACCGTGGCGTCGTTGGGTGCGGCGATGGCGGAGAAGGGGCGGCGAGTGCTGCTCGTCGACCTCGACCCGCAGGGCTGTTTGACGTTCTCGCTCGGCCAGGACCCCGACAAGCTGGCGGTGTCGATCCACGAGGTGTTGCTCGGCGACGTCGAGCCGAGCGTCGCGCTGGTGCCGACGGTCGAAGGCATGACGCTGTTGCCCGCCAACATCGACTTGGCGGGGGCCGAGGCGATGCTCTTGATGCGTGCGGGCCGCGAGTACGCGCTCAAGCGCGCGCTGGCCAAGGTCTCGTCCGACTTCGACGTCGTGATCATCGACTGCCCGCCGTCGTTGGGGGTCCTGACGCTCAACGGTCTGACGGCCGCCAACGACGTCATCGTGCCGCTGCAATGCGAAACGCTGGCCCACCGCGGGGTCGGTCAGTTCCTCAGGACGGTCACCGACGTCCAGCAGATCACCAACGCCGACCTACAGATGCTCGGCGCGCTGCCGACGCTCTACGACTCGCGCACCACGCACAGCCGCGACGTGCTGCTCGACGTCGCGGACCGCTACGGCCTGGTGGTCCTTGGGCCGCCGATTCCGCGCACCGTGCGGTTCGCCGAGGCGAGCGCATCCGGATCGTCGGTGTTGGCGGGACGAAAGAACAAGGGCGCCAACGCCTATCGGGCGCTGGCCGACGACCTGCTCAAGCATTGGAAGTCGGGCAAGGCGCTTTCGACCTTCACTCCCGAGGTCTGACTACGGGCCCAGCGCCACCAGCGTGCCGCCACGCTGCTCGAGCAGCGTGCTCCCGGCGACCGCGGGTACCACCGGGCCTGCGCTCGGCGGTCGGCTGAGCGCAATGTGGCTCTGGCCGGCGCCGGTCTGGGCGTTGAACACGTCGTAGCCCGTGGTGACGGGCACCAGCAGCTTGCCTGCGTACATCGTCGCGGGGCCCACCGGCGCCTGTGCGCCGACGGCGCTGACGGTGTACCGGTAGCGCAGCCCGTTGGCGTCGAAGACCATGACGCTGTCGCCGGTCCACCAGGTGATCAGGTCACCCGCGCGCGACATGGTGGAGTCGGGCGCCGCAGGCTTGGGCAACAGTGTGCTTGCGGTGGTGGTGCCGGTCTCGTCGACGACGTTCACGGTGGGCTTGGGCGTGGGAAGGTAGACCGCCGTTGTGGTTTCGGAGACCGCGATCACCTGGGCGTTGGAGTCGGCGGGCACGCCGGGCAGCGAAACGTGCTTGGTGAACGGCTGGTCCTCTTCCTTGTCCGGTCGCAGCAGCGTGAGCCGCTCGTCGGGCTGTTGGGGACACGACTCGATCACCGATACCGCTGACGGGCTGGCCGCGGCCGACATCAGACGGCACAGCGGTTGCTCGGGGACGCTGGGCTTGATCCGCGCGTCCAGCGCGCCCCAGCTGTTCATCCTGACCATGTCGGAGCGCCACTGCTCGAGCCGGTTGTCGCCTGCTGACAGCACGGTGGTGCCGTCGGTGGACAACCTGACCTTGGGGTCGGCGTAGGCGGTGCGGGTGGGCCCGCGCTTGCCGGTCTTGCCGTCGATGGCGGTGACCTGACCGCACCCGCGGGCGTCGGGATAGACGGCGACGGCGTCCTGATAGACCGACGTCACGCCGCACAGGTCGACGTCGCGCGCGTAGCTCCAGAGCACCGCTCCGGTCATGGGGTCCCGTCCGTCGACCTGCTTGCCGTCGCCGGTCACCACGGCACCGCCGGCGATCACCGGCTCGGTGGTCGCCGGGCTGGCCGCCGTCCACAGTTCGCGCAGCGTGGTTGGCACCTCACGGGCGGACTTCAGCGCGGGGACCGGCGTCGTGGCAGGGCGGCTGATCGTCGCCCGCGCGTCGCTGGTCCACCAGATCAGGCCTGCGGTGACGGCGCAGACGACGGCGATCGCCAGTGCGACCAGGAGGTCACCCCTGGTGCGGCGTTCCGGTTTGACCATCGAGCGGTGTTGACCTCGCCTAGCCGGCCGTGGGCGCGGCGGTGCTTGGACGGCGACGCCTGCGCCTGCGGCGCGGCGCACTGCTGCCGTCCGCGGGTGCGGCTTCGTCGTCGGAGGCCGCAGGGGTCTGTTCGGCGTTCTCCACGTGGCCCGTCCCCGAACTGCCGCCGCGCGTGCGCTGCCGGGTGCGGTCGCGGTTGCGTGGGGGCCGCTCGCCGTCGCGCGACTCGCGCTTCGGCCGGTCCTTGCTCGCGCTGCTGCTGCTGCTGCGCGATGCCGCGCCGACCGAACCGGTGACGTCGGCCGGGATGTCCAGCTCGGCGTAGAGCGTCGGCGAGTTGGAGTAGGTCTCCTCGGGGTCGGGGATGCCAAGGCCCAGTGCCTTGTCGATCAACGTCCAGCGAGGCAGTTCGTCCCAGTCGACGAGCGTGACGGCGATGCCGGTCTTGCCAGCGCGACCGGTGCGGCCGATGCGGTGCACGTAGGCCTGCTCGTCCTCGGGGATCTGGTAGTTGATCACGTGCGTGATGTCGTCGATGTCGATGCCGCGGGCGGCGACGTCGGTAGCCACCAACACGTCGATGTCCCCGGTGCGGAAGGACTTGAGTGCCTTCTCCCGCGCGCCCTGGCCGAGATCGCCGTGTACGGCGCCGACCTTGAAACCGCGTTCGGCGAGCTCGTCGGAGACCTTCTGGGCGGTCCGCTTGGTGCGGGTGAAGATCATGGTCGCGCCGCGGCCGCGGGCCTGCAGCACCCGGGTCACCATTTCCACCTTGTCCAGCGCATGTGCGCGGTAGGCGTACTGCTTGGTGGTGTCGTGCGTGGCCGACGAGTGCGGCGCCTCGGCGCGGATGTGCGTCGGCTGCTGCATGAAGGTGCGGGCCAGGGTGATGATCGGGTCGGGCATGGTCGCCGAGAACAGCATGGCCTGCCGCTCGTCGGGGATCTGCCGCAGAATCCGCTCGATGTCGGGAAGGAAGCCCAGGTCGAGCATCTCGTCGGCCTCGTCGAGAACCAGCACCGAGAGGCCACCGAGCTGCAGGTGTCCTTGCTGGGCCAGATCGAGGAGGCGGCCGGGCGTGCCGACGACCACGTCGACGCCCTTTTGGAGGGCTTCGATCTGCGCCTCGTAGGGCCTGCCGCCGTAGATGGAGGTCACGGTCAGCTTGCGGTCGGCGTGGCCCTCGGTGTCGGCCCTCAGGTATTTCGCGGCGCCGGCCAGGTCGTCAAAGACCTGCAGGCAGAGCTCGCGGGTGGGCACGACGATCAGCGCGCGCGGCATGCCGTTGAGAGAACGGCTGGTGTCGGTGGTGATGCGATGCAGCAATGGCACGCCGAACGCCAGCGTCTTGCCCATTCCGGTGCGGGCCTGACCGATCAGATCGTCGCCGGCGAGCGCCAGCGGCAGGGTCAGTTCCTGGATGGCGAAGGTGTGTACCTTGCCGCTCTCGGCGAGTGCGCGGACGATCTCCTCGCGCACCCCGAGCTCGGCAAAGGATGTGGTGGTTTCGGTGATTTCGGCGGTCGGTTCCGAATCGGATTCTGAAAGTGCTTCTGTTATGGGTGAAGTCATGCGTTGGCGACGTACCTTTCCTGGTCAGTCCTCGTAAGTCCTCGCGGATGTCCACGCGCGCACGAGTCTGACGAAAAGCACCGGGCCCTGGCCTTCGAGGAGGCGGGCCAACTCCGTGCACGCACATTTCTTCGGTCGCGGCCCGAACTTCCGGGGGCCACGTCCCCCTACATGATAGCTGGCCGGTTTTCCAGGGGGTCGTCGCGCCGCTCGGCGTCTACAGTTGGGCCATGACTGCGACCCCGCCCGATCAGACGGTGAACCCCCTGACCCCGGGTGTGTCGATCGATCATCCTGGCGTGACGGAGCTGTTTGCGCTGCTGGCATATGGCGAGGTGGCAGCGTTCTACCGGCTCACCGACGAGGCGCGGATGGCGCCGAATCTGGCGGGGCGGATCAACATGGCCAGCATGGCCGCCGCCGAGATGTACCACTACGAGATGTTGCGGGACGCGCTGGAACGTCGCGGTGTCGACGTGGTGCCCGCGATGACCAGATACGCGTCTGCTCTGGAGAACTACCACCGCCTGACCACCCCGAGCACGTGGCTGGAGGCGCTGGTCAAGACGTACGTCGGTGACGCGCTGGCCGCCGACTTCTATCTCGAGATCGCCGATGCGCTGCCCGCCGAGGCCGCGAGTGTGGTGCGGGCGGTGCTGTCGGAGACCGGTCACTCCCAGTTCGTCGTCGCCGAGGTCAAGGCCGCGGTCACCGCGAGCGACAAGCAGCGTCACCGCCTTGCCCTGTGGTCGCGGCGCCTGCTCGGCGAGGCCATCACTCAGGCGCAGTTCGTGCTCGCCGACCACGACGAGCTCGTCGACCTCGTCGTGTCGAGTCCCGACGGGCTCGGCAGGCTCACCGAGTTCTTCGACCGGTTACAGCGCACCCACGGCGCGCGCATGCAGGAACTTGGTCTCGCGTAAGCGATTTCGTCGACGCGGAGTAGCTACTTCGTGCAGGTGGTGATCATCGTGTTGTTGGCCTGCGCAGCGATCGTCGCGCCGCCCGCATCGGTGATCGAGCAGTCGAGCTTGCCCAAGAGGCTCGTCGCCGTCACCGAGGTGAGGGTGACGCCGGGGTCGAGCACCACGGTCTTCGTCCACGGCAGCGCCACGTTGAGCTCGGTCTGCAGGGCGCCCTGCTGATCGGTGTAGATCACCGTGATCATGTCGAGCAGCTGGCGGGTGCCCGTCACCTGATAGGTGATCGTGCGCGGGTCGGGCGCAGCGACGGCCGGTGCGGTTGGTGTGGGTGCCGCGCTCGCCGTCGGTTCGGGTGCGACGGTGGTGACGGTCTCGGGCGTCAGCGGCGCAGCGGGCGGCAGGGGCGCACGTGAGGTGGCCACGGGCGGCGCGACCGAGGTGGTCGGGGCCTGGCTGGTCGTCGCGGCGGGCGGGCTGACGGTCTTGGAAACCGAACCGCTGTCACCTCCACCGAGGATGACCACGGTGCAGATCACTGCGACCAGCAGGATGACGCCTGCGACGCCGGCGACCCAGATCCAGCGGCGGTCGATCGGCTCGGCGTAGTCGTCGTAATCCTCGTAGTCGACATCCAAATCGGCGTCGTAGTCGAACTCGTCGGCGTCGTCGAGGACCACCGTCTCGGTCGAGCCGGTGCGGTCGGCGCGCGAGCTGTAGCGCCGGGAGCTGCCGTAGGAGCCGCCGCCGTGCGAGTCGTAGTCGCCGTAGCGAGCGTGGCCCGGATGCTGGTCCGCGGAGTCGTCGCTGCGACGCGTTCCGTACGGTGCCGAATACGTTGAATGCGGAGGATACTGCCTGCTCATCACACTTTCCCGGATCGCTTGGTGGTTGTTCGCGAGGTGAACGTGATCGATGCTATCGGGGCAGAAGTGACGGGTGAGGTTCGAGCGCGGCGCGCCAGGTCACGGTCCGGCCTCGTTCGCGTGACGCCCGCCGTGACGTTCCCGCCGGTGTTCGCGGAACGCGAAGCGGCCGCGGCGTCACGGGCCTTCCACGTCCACTAGCCTTCTCGAGGTAGAACACGACCAACGGAAAGGGTCCAGCGTGGAGGTCAAGATCGGTATCACCGATAGCCCGCGTGAGCTGGTCTTCAGCAGCGCGCAGACACACGATGAGGTGCAGAAGTTGGTTACCGACGCGCTGGGTACGGACTCGGGCGTGCTGAGCCTCACCGACGAGAAGGGCCGGCTCTTCCTGGTGCAGGCCAAGAAGATCGCCTACGTCGAGATCGGTGCCTCCGACGGACGTCGGGTCGGATTCGGCATTCTGGCGGAATCCGCCAAGAAGAGCTGAACGCTAGCCGCGGGTGAGCGGCACGTGTGACAGACCGCCCCAGGCGAACTGCACCGTGCCCTCTACCGCGGCTTCCTTGGAGATCGGCCGGTCGCTGGTCAGCCAGTACCGCGCGCAGTCCACGCTCACCGCGACGAGGCCGACTGCGATCATCCTGGCGCGATGCGCCTCGAGCCCCGAGTCCCTGCTGATCAGGTCGAACACCGCGTCGGTGCAGCTCTCGGTGGCGACCTTCACCTGCGCCGACACCTGCGGTTCAGTGACGTAGTCGTTCTCGAAGATCAGCCGGTAGCCCTGGCCGTCGTGCTCGATGAAGTCGAAGAACGCCTGGACCGCGGCGCGCAGCCGCTGGCGGTTGTCGGTGGTGGTGCGCAATGCCTGCCGCACGCCGGACACCAGGTTCTCCACGTGGCGCTGCAGCACCGCGAGGTACAGCTCGAGCTTGGACGAAAAATGTTGGTACAGAACGGGTTTGCTGACGCCCGCGCGATCTGCGATCTCGTCCATGCCCGCCGCGTGGTAGCCGCGCTCGACGAAGACCTCGCTGGCGGCGACGAGCAGTTGCCCGCGCCGCTCGTCACGGGGCAGTCGGTTGCCTCGCCGGTTGCCTCCGGACGACCGGCCCGTCGATCCGTCACCGGCCGCCGGTTGCGCGCGTCTCCTTCCGGCGTTGGCGAGCTCGCTCATTCAGTCCTCAATCTGGTCGGTGCTGCGTGCCGGGTAAGGGGTTTTCGGCACCGGCGGGCCATCCGTCCGACATTACTACCGATAGTTGGGGGAGGGCGTGATCTGGATGCCGTGCGCCGGTGGGTGGCGCGCCGAAACGTCCGGCGCGGCGCACTGTGCCATCCTGGTTCGGTGACCTACGACCCGGGGCGTCACTGGGGCGAGCGAAGCGACGGGGAAATCAGACGCTGGGGCGAGCGAAGCGACGGGGAAACCAGAGGCGGTGGTCGCGTGCCCGTGCTGCACAACGAGCGGCGGGAGCCGCTTCGCGCGCAGCGTGACCCGGTCGCAGACGACTCGGGCCGGGCGCGATCCAATCGCGACGACCATCAGCGGTGGCGCAAGCAGACCTGGCTTGGTCGCTTCGTGTCGACGTACGGCTGGCGCGCCTATGCGCTGCCGGTGCTGCTCGTGATCACCGTGGTCGTCGTGTACCAAACGATCACCGGCGTCGGCACCAAGGAACCGGCCAGCGACGCAGCGGGGCCGATTCAGGGGCCGCCGACGATCGACCCAGTCGGCACCGCGATCATCGGTGCGCCACCCAAGGGCATGACCCAGTTCGACGCCAACTTGCCGACCGGCATCCTGCCCGACGGCGGACCCTTCACCGAGGCGGGCGCCAAGACGTGGCACATCGTGCCGGGCACGTCCCCGAAGGTCGGTGAGGGCACGTCGAAGTCGTTCACCTACACGGTCGAGGTAGAGGACGGCGTCGACACCACGGCGTTCGGCGGCGACGATGCGTTCGCGCGGATGGTCAGCGAGACCCTCGCCAACCCCAAGAGCTGGACCCACAACCCGCAGTTCGCGTTCACCAGGATCGACAGCGGCGATCCAGACTTCCGCGTGTCGTTGACCTCCCCGATCTCGGTGCGCGAGGGCTGCGGCTACGACATCCCGCTAGAGGCTTCCTGCTACAACCCCGCCTATCTCGACGGGCAGCGCCGCGTCTTCGTCAATGAGGCGCGTTGGGTGCGCGGCGCCGTGCCGTTCCAGGGCGACATCGGCTCCTATCGGCAGTACCTGATCAACCACGAGGTCGGCCACGCCATCGGTTACCAGCGTCACGAACCCTGCGGCGAGAACGGCGCACTGGCGCCGGTGATGATGCAGCAGACCTTCTCCATCAGCAACGATGACGACGCGAAGTTCGATCCGCAGTCGGTGCAGGCCGACGGCAAGTCATGCCGGTTCAACTCGTGGCCGTACCCCATCGCCTGACGACGGTTCCAACCCAAGCCTGACGCCCGCCCATCGGGAAGGTTCCCAGCGGGATTGCCGTTGAATGTCTGAGCCTGGTGTGATTGACGTGGACCCCGGGATTTCGAGTCGAGGAGCCTCATTGTGTCGCCGTTACCACCGCTCGTGGAGCCTGCCGCTGAACTGACGCGCGACGAGGTTGCGCGCTACAGCCGCCACCTGATCATCCCCGACCTCGGGGTCGACGGGCAGAAGCGGCTCAAGAACGCTCGTGTGCTGGTGATCGGCGCAGGCGGACTCGGATCGCCCACGCTGCTGTACCTGGCCGCGGCGGGCGTCGGCACCATCGGCATCGTCGAGTTCGACGTCGTCGACGAGTCCAACCTGCAGCGCCAGATCATCCACGGCCAGTCCGACATCGGGCGGTCCAAGGCGCAGAGCGCCAGGGACTCGGTCCTGGAGATCAACCCGCTGATCGAGGTGCGGCTGCACGAGGTCCGGCTGGACGAGTCGAACGCCGTCGAACTGTTCGAGCAGTACGACCTGATCCTCGACGGCACCGACAACTTCGCGACCCGTTACCTGGTCAACGATGCCGCGGTGCTGGCGGGCAAGCCCTACGTGTGGGGTTCGATCTACCGGTTCGAGGGTCAGGTGTCGGTGTTCTGGGAGGACGCTCCCGACACGGCCGACGGACAAAAGAGGGGTCTGAACTATCGCGACCTGTACCCCGAGCCGCCACCGCCAGGGATGGTGCCGTCGTGCGCCGAGGGCGGCGTGCTCGGCATCCTGTGCGCGTCGATCGCGTCGGTGATGGGTACCGAAGCCATCAAGTTGATCACCGGTATCGGCGATCCGTTGTTGGGCCGCCTGATGGTCTACGACGCGCTCGACATGACCTACCGCACCATCAAGATCCGCAAGGACCCCACGACGCCGAAGATCACCGAGCTGATCGACTACGAGGCGTTCTGCGGCGTGGTGTCCGATGCGGCCGCCGAGGCTGCGGCCGACTCGACCATCACCCCGCGCGAGCTGCGCGAGCTGCTGGACGCCGGCAAGCCGTTGGCGCTGATCGACGTCCGCGAGCCCGTCGAATGGGACATCAACCACATCAATGGCGCCGAGCTGATCCCGAAGTCCGCGTTCGAGACCGGTGAGGCGTTGGCCAAGTTGAAGATCGATCGCACCCCGGTTTTCTACTGCAAGACGGGTGTGCGGTCGGCCGAGGTGCTCGCCATCGTGAAGAACGCCGGCTTCGCCGATGCGAAGCACGTGCAGGGCGGGATCGTGGCGTGGGGTAAGCAACTCGAACCCGACATGGTCATGTACTGACGGCTGGTTGGCCGCGGTACGCCTTAGTCTGACCTGTGTGACTGCCGACCAGCCGCCTGATCACGTGCTGGCTGCGTTCGGCCTGACCGGGCTTCGGCCCGTTCCCCTCGGTTCGAATTGGGAGGGCGGCTGGCGCTGCGGCGAGGTAGTCCTGTCGATGGTGGCCGATCACGCGCGCGCCGCATGGTCGGCCAAGGTCCGCGAGACCCTCTTCGTCGACGGTGTGCGGCTGGCCCGCCCCGTGCGCTCCACCGACGGCCGTTACGTGGTCGCCGGTTGGCGCGCCGACACGTTCGTCACGGGCACTCCCGAGCCCAGGCATGACGAGGTCGTCTCGGCCGCCGTGCGGCTGCACGAGGCCACCGCACGCCTGGAACGCCCGCGCTTCCTGACCCAGCCGCCGTCCGTGCCGTGGTCCGACGTCGACGTGTTCGTCGCCGCCGACCGCGCGGCATGGGAGGACCGTCCATTGCATGCACTGCCGCCGGGCGCGCAGGTGGCACCCGGTTCGTCCGACGGGCAGCGGTCGATCGAACTGATCAATCAACTTGCGACGTTGCGCAGGCCGACGCGCGGCCCGAGCCAGCTGGTGCACGGCGACTTGTACGGCACCGTGCTGTTTGCGGGCACCACTGCGCCCGGCATCACCGACATCACCCCGTACTGGCGGCCGGCGTCATGGGCGGCGGGGGTGGTGGTCGTCGACGCACTCGCATGGGGTGAGGCCGACGACGGACTGGTGGAGCGGTGGACGTCGCTGCCCGAGTGGCCGCAGATGCTCTTGCGCGCGCTGATGTTCCGGTTGGCCGTGCACGCACTGCACCCACGGTCGACGGCGGCGGCGTTCCCAGGACTTGCGCGCACGGCCGCGCTCGTCAGGCTGGTGCTCTAAGCGCCCTCAGAACGCGTGGCGCACCTCGGACAGGCGCACCCTGCCGTCGATGGCCAGCACCCCTTCGGCACGAAGCCGTTCCAGCTGTTTGGTGGCGATGTGGGAGGCGGGCCTACCCGATGCGCCGAGCACGCGGTGCCACGGCAGATCCGATGAGTCGGTGCGCATGATCCACCCGACGATCCGTGCGCTGGAAAGCCCTGCCGCCTCGGCGATGTCACCGTAGGTGGCGACCCGGCCCGACGGTATCGACGCGACGAGGGCGCGGACGTTCTCGACCTGTTCGTCGGTGATGGGCGCCATGTCACCCCACGTGCCCGCGGATCACTGCGGCGGTTTCGGCGGGCTTGGACTGGGCCACCATGTGATCGCAGTCGAAGTCGAGCAGGGTGAAGTCAGCTCCGAGTCGTGCGTCGAGTGCAGAGACGACCTCGTCGGAAACGTACGGCGGATCGGTTCGGGTGGCGCGGATCAACGACGTGGGGGTGCCCTCGCGGGGCAGCGCGAATGGCCGGGCGAGCTCGCTCCAGTACGACATCATCGCGGGGGTGCTGATCCGCCATCCGACGCGTCCGTTCGCATGCGCGACGAGGTGCTCGTCGAGTTCGGCGTCGACGTCGGCCGCTGGGACATCGGCCCAAGAGCCGGTGACCTTCTCGTTGCGTGCCTCCGCGCGGTCGGTGTAGTCCGGCGACGCAAGCATCGAATCGGCGATCTCGCGCATCCACGCGCCGTCCAGGCCGACGGCGGGATCGAGCAGGACCAGCGCCGCGACCAGATCGGGGCGTGCCTGGGCGAGGCTCAGCGCGACTGCTCCTCCGAAGGAATGACCGACCACCGTCACACCAGGGCGAGCGGAGCGACGGGAAGGGCTGGGGCCCGCGGAATCGGCGTCCAGTATCGCCGCGAGTGCGGCGACGTTGGCGTCGATGGTCCATGGGGCGGCCCACGACGACCGGCCGTGACCGAGCAGGTCCGGTGCGGCGATGGCGAACTCCGGCAGGTGCCGGTCGGCCAGCGGCTCCCATCGCCGGCCGTGTCCTGTCAGTCCGTGGATGGCCAGGATTTGGGCCGGCCCGGCCGGGCCGTAGCGGTAGGTGTTCAGCGCGTCGGTAGTGGAAGCCACGGCATCGATGCTGCCAGCAGGCAGCCGAGCAGGATTTGTCGGACCCCCGTGGTGTTCTGTCGTCATGCCCGCTTCGCACGTCGACCTGTCGCCCGCCGCGCTGACCGAGCCTGGTCTGCACGGCACCGTGCGCCTGCTCGGCGGCCCCGGCACGGGTAAGTCGCGGCTGCTGACCCGGATCGCCGCGGGCCGGATCGCCGCGGGGTGCGATCCCGAATCCGTTCTGCTGCTGACCGGTTCGGCACGGCTGGGCATGCAGGCCAGGGCGGCGATCACGTCGGCATTGCTTGGCGATGGCACCGCTGGGCCGGCGGCGGTGCGCGAGCCGCTGGTGCGGACGGTGCACTCGTACGCGTTCGCGGTGCTCGGTCAGGCGGCTCGCCGCAACGGCGATCCGCCGCCCCGGCTGATCACCAGCGCCGAGCAGGACGGCATCATCCGCGAGCTGCTTGCCGGTGACTTCGACGACGGTGACGACGCGTCTGTCCGCTGGCCCGCACAGCTGCGGCCTGCGCTTCTGACCGTCGGGTTCGCCACCGAGCTGCGCGACTTGCTGGCTCGCTGCGCCGAGCGTGGCGTGGATCCGCTTGAGCTGCAACGCATCGGGCGGCGCGCCGGGCGTCCCGAGTGGGTGGCTGCGGGCCGGTTCGCCCAGGTCTACGAACAGGTGATGTTGCTCCGCTCGGCGGTCGGTATGGCGGCGCCGCAGGCGACCGTGCCTGCGCTCGGCGCTGCCGAGCTCGTCGGTGCTGCACTGGAGGCGTTCGCCATGGACCAGGAGCTGCTGGCCGCCGAGCGGGCCCGCATCCAGCTGCTGCTGGTCGACGACGCTCAACACCTCGATCCGCAGGCGGCCCGGCTCGTTCGGATACTGTCCGCCGGCGCGGAGCTCAGCGTCATCGCAGGCGACCCCAACCAGGCCGTATTCGGTTACCGTGGCGCCGATCCCGAACTGCTGCGCGACGACGCGGCGCCTGCCGTGGTCCTGACTGCATCACACCGTTGCGCACCGGCCGTCGCGCGCGCGGTGACCGGCATCGCCAAGCGGCTGCCCGGTGCCGACGCGGCCCGTGAGGTGACCGGTGACGACGAGCGGGAAGGTTCGTTGCGGGTGCGGATCGCGGCGACGGCGCACGCCGAGTCGGCTCTGATCGCCGACGCGTTGCGCCGCGCCCACCTGGTCGACGGCGTGCCGTGGTCGCAGATGGCCGTCATCGTGCGCTCGGTGCCGCGTGCGGGAACGTCACTGGCGCGTGCTCTCGCCGCCTCGGGGGTGCCGGTGGATCAGCCGTCGGCGACTGCGCTGGCCGAGCACCCGGCAGTCGCCGCGTTGTTGACGGTGCTGGACGCCACCATCCACGGCCTGGACGGGAACCGGGCGAGCACGTTGGTGACCGGGCCGATCGGCCGCGTCGACCCGGTGTCGTTGCGGCAGTTGCGTCGCGCGCTGCGCCGGGCGGATGGAAGTCAGCCGCCGCGCGAGTTCGCCGATCTGCTCGTCGGAGCGCTCGAAGGCTCGGACGTCGACCTGCCCGATCAGCTGGCTCGGCCGCTGCGCAGGGTCTCCGCGGTGCTCGATGCGGCCGCTCGTGGTGAAGCGCGTCAACGGGATCCGCGGGTCACGCTGTGGCAGGCGTGGCACCACAGCGGTCTGCAACGCCGGTGGCTGACCGCGATCGAACGCGGGGGGTCGGGTGGGGTGCAGGCTGGCCGCGACCTCGATGCGGTGACCGCGCTGTTCGACGTCGCCGAGCAGTACGTGACGCGTACCGCGGGCGCATCGTTGACCGGGTTGGTGGACCACGTGCGCGCGTTGGTGCTGCCTGTGATCGGGCGCGACGACCGCAGGGCCAGTGAGTCCGTCGCGGTGCTGAGCGCCCATGCCGCGCTCGGCCGCGAATGGGAGGTGGTGGTGATCGCAGGGTTGCAGGAGGGGTTGTGGCCCAACACCGTTCCGCGCGGTGGCATCCTCGCGACACAACACCTCGTCGACGTGCTGGACGGAGTCGCCGATCCGATGGCGCGGTCGGTGTCGACCCGGGCGCCGCTGCTGGCCGAGGAGCGTAGGTTGCTCATCGCGGCTTTGGGCAGGGCCCGTTCGCACGTCGTGGTCACTGCGGTCGACGGCGACGAGGGCGATGAGTCGGCGATGCCGTCGCCGTTCTGCGCCGAGCTCGCCGCGCTGGCCAGCGGCGACGACGCGGAGGCCGAGCCCATGCCGGTCCATGCGCCACGGGTGTTGGCGCCCGCCGCGCTGGTCGGTCGGCTGCGTGCGGTGGTGTGCGCCCCGGCCGAGGCGGTCGACGAGACATCGCGTGCCTGTGCGGCAGCACAATTGGCACGGCTCGCGGTGGCGGGCGTTCCCGGTGCCGACCCAGCGCAGTGGTACGGCACGACGCCGCTGTCCACCGACGATCCGCTGTGGTCGGGGGAGGGTCACGTCGTGACGCTATCGCCGTCACGGCTGCAGACGCTGACCGACTGCCCGCTGCGTTGGCTGCTGGAACGCCATGGCGGCGCCGACGGACGCGATGTCCGTTCGGCACTCGGCTCACTCATCCACGCACTGGTCGCCGACCCCTCCATGGGTGAGGGGCAGATGATCGCCGAGCTCGAACGGCACTGGGCGGAGCTGCCTTTCGACTCGCAGTGGCACTCGGACAACGAACTGCAGCGTCACCGCACGATGCTGTCGACGTTCGCGCAGTGGCGGGCCGGGACGCGGCGCGAGTTCACCGAGGTCGGCACCGAGATCGACGTGGACGGCATCGTGGAGCCTGCAGAAGGATTGCGGCCAGGGGTGCGGGTGCGCGGTCGCGTCGACCGGTTGGAGCGCGACGCCGAGGGGCGCCTCGTGGTGGTCGACGTCAAGACCGGCAAGTCCCCGGTCACCAAGGATGACGCTCAGCGCCACGCCCAGCTGGCGGCCTACCAGCTGGCCATCACGGAAGGCCTGCTGCCGCACGGTGATCAGGCTGGCGGTGGGCGCCTGGTCTACCTGGGCAAGGTCGGCTCGACCGGGGCATGCGAACGCGACCAGGACCCGATGACCGCCGAGGGACGCGAAGTCCTGAGGGAGACCGTGCGCGATGCCGCCGCCGCCACGCAGGGCCCCGAGTTCGTCGCGCGCATCAACGACGGGTGTGCGCACTGCCCGGTGCGGGCGATCTGCCCCGCGCAGGATGCGATCGGGGGCCGGGCGTGACCGCCCGCTACGGCCCGGCCGAGCTGGCCGATGCTCTCGGCATCTTCACCCCGACCGAGGAGCAGGCCGCGGTCATCGAGGCACCGCCGGGGCCACTCGTCGTGATCGCGGGCGCGGGGGCCGGGAAGACCGAGACGATGGCCGCGCGGGTGGTATGGCTGGTGGCCAACGGATATGCCCGTCCCAATGAGGTACTGGGGCTGACCTTCACCCGCAAGGCGGCGGGCCAGTTGCTGCGCCGGGTCAGGACGCGGCTCGCGCGGCTGGCCGGTGCTGGTCTCATTCCAGGAGGACACGGCGACGGCGACGAGCAGGCGACCGTGGCGACGTATCACGCCTTCGCAGGCACCCTGCTGCGCGAGCACGGCCTGCTGCTGCCGGTGGAGCCCTCGGCCCGGCTGATCAGCGAGACCGAGCTGTGGCAGTTGGCGTATCGCGTGGTGTGCGAGCACCCAGGGCCGCTGGAGACCGAGAAGACGCCCGCCGCGGTGACCGGGATGGTGCTGCGCCTTGCCGGGCAGCTCGCCGAACACCTCGTCGACACCAGTCAGCTCCGCGACACCCATCTCGAACTCGAGCGGTTGGTGCACACGCTGCCTCCCGGGCCACGACAACGCGACACGGGTCCGAACCAGTCGCTGCTCAAGATGCTTGCCACGCAGAGCGAGCGTGCCCTGCTGGTGCCGTTGGTCGACGCCCTGCACGCCAGCATGCGGGCCGAGAACGTGATGGACTTCGGCATGCAGATGTCCGCGGCAGCGCGCCTCGCGGAAGGCTTCCCACAGGTGGGTGCCGAGCTGCGGGCGCGCTACCGCGTGGTGTTGCTCGACGAGTACCAGGACACCGGCCACGCCCAGCGGATCGCGCTGTCGTCACTGTTCGGTGGGGGCGTCGACGACGAGCTCGCGTTGACCGCCGTCGGTGATCCGATCCAGTCGATCTACGGCTGGCGCGGCGCGTCGGCGACCAATCTGCCGCGGTTCACCACGGACTTCTGCCACGCGGACGGCACGCCTGCGCCGACGCTGGAGCTACGCACCAGCTGGCGCAACCCACCGCGCGCGCTGAAGCTGGCCAACGCGGTGTCGGCCGAGGCGCGCCGCCGTTCGGTGGAGGTGCGTGAGCTGCTGCCCCGCCCCGACGCCCCGCCCGGCACCATCCGGTGCGCGCTGCTAGCTGACGTGGCGCGCGAAAGAGTCTGGTTGGCAGACGAATTGGCCAGGATCTACCACGGTGCCCGCGACGCTGAGACTGCGGTACCGACCGCGGCGGTGCTGGTGCGCCGCAACGCCGATGCCGCGCCCATCGCCGACGCGCTCACCGCGCGCGGAGTGCCGGTCGAGGTCGTCGGTCTGGCCGGTCTGCTGTCCATCTCCGAGGTCGCCGACGTGGTGGCGATGTTGCGGCTGGCCGCCGATCCCACGGCCGGGGCGGCGGCGATGCGGGTGCTGACCGGGCCGCGCTGGCGGCTGGGTGCGGCTGACGTCACCGCGCTGTGGCGGCGCGCCGTCGAACTCGACGCCTCCGCCTCCGCCGCCGACCGCGCCTCCGCCGCCCAGATCGTGGCCGCCGCAGGACCGGACGCAGACACCGCGTGCCTGGCCGACGCCATCGGGCACCCGGGACCGCAGGACCGGTACTCGGAGGAAGGGCACCGACGCATCGTGGCGCTTGGTCGGGAGCTGATGATGCTGCGTGCGCAGCTGCACCATCCGCTGCCCGATGTCGTCGCCGAGGTGCGGCGCATGCTCGGCGTCGATGCAGAAGTGCGTGCGGCGCGGATGGTTTCTGCGGGGTGGAGCGGCACCGAGCATCTCGACGCGTTCACCGACGTGGTGGCCGACTTCGCGGCGCGGAAGGGGGCGTCGGTGGCCGGTCTGCTCGACTACCTCGACACCGCGATGGAGGTGGAGAACGGGCTGGCGCCCGCCGAGCTGAGCGTCGCGCACGGCCGCGTGCAGATCCTGACGGTGCACGCCGCCAAGGGATTGGAATGGCAGGTCGTCGCCGTGCCGCACCTGAGCGCTCGGGTGTTCCCGTCGACGGCGTCGCCGCGCACCTGGTTGTCGGATCCGGCCGACCTGCCGCCGCTGCTGCGCGGCGACCGCGCGACGGTGTCGGAGCATGGTGTGCCGGTGCTCGACACCAGCGACGTCAACGACCGCAAGGCCTTGTCGGACAAGATCACCGAACACAAGCGTCGGCTCGACCAGCGGCGCGTCGACGAGGAGCGTCGCCTGCTCTACGTGGCGCTCACCCGCGCCGAGGACACGCTGCTGCTGACCGGCCACCACTGGGGTGCCACCGAACTCAAGCCGCGAGGCCCTTCGGACTTCCTCGTCGAGATCCGCGACGTCATCGAACGGTCGGCGGTCGAGGGCGACGCCTGCGGTGTCGTCGACGAGTGGGCGCCCGCCCCGGCCGACGGCGAACGGAATCCGCTGCAGGAATCGGTGACCGAGCGGTCGTGGCCCGCCGACCCGGCGGCTGCGGCCAGGGGCGACCTGGATCGGGGTGCCGCGATGGTGGCTTCGGTGATCGGCGGTGCCGATGAGGGAGTAGCCCAATCCGGCGACGTGGACGGTTGGGCGGCCGATGTCGACGCACTGCTCGCCGAACGCGAGCGCGCGGTACAACGGCCGCCGGTTGCGCTGCCCACCCAGCTGTCCGTCAGTGCACTGGTGGACATCGGTCGCGATCCAGAGGGTGCGGCGCAGCGGTTGCAACGCCGGCTGCCTGTTCGTCCGGATCCGCACGCGTCGCTGGGCACGGCGTTCCACGCCTGGGTGCAGCGGTTCTATCACGCCGAGCGACTGTTCGACCTCGACGATCTACCAGGGGCAGTCGACGGCGATCTCGGTCGCGCCGAGGACGACGACTTGGCTGAATTGCAGGCGGCGTTCGCGGTGTCGCGGTGGGCCACCCGAACGCCGATCGACGTGGAGACACCGTTCGACATGGTGCTGGGGGGCGCCGTGGTCCGCGGTCGCATCGACGCCGTGTTCGCCGACGACGACGGCGGCGTCACCGTGGTCGACTGGAAGACCGGCGATGCGCCCGACACGCCAGAGGCGTTGCAGCAGAACGCTATTCAGCTCGCCGTGTACCGGCTGGCGTGGGCCGCGATGCGGGACGTCCCGGTGTCGTCGGTGCGGGCGGCGTTCCACTACGTGCGCAGCGGTGTCACGGTCGCACCCGACGAGCTGCCCGGCGCCGACGAGCTGGCTGCGCTGCTGCACGTCGCCTAGCGAGGTGCGTTGCGGTAGACCTTGAGCGCCTGGGTGATCATCGGCACCTGCAGCGGCAACCGGCCGAGCGCGGCGACGCGGGCAGGCCAGCCCTTGCTCCACCACAGTCTGATGCAGTTGACGTTCGCCGGGAACACCGCGACGAACAGCGCGATGGCCGCCAGCGCACCGATCCGCCGGGTGCGGGGGACCAGGATCAGCGCTCCGGTCGCCGCTTCCGCGACACCCGAGGCCAAGGTGTAGAACCGGGCATCACCCGGCAGTTCGGTGGGAACGATCCCGTCGAACGGCTTCGGCGCCACGAAGTGGAGTGCACCCATGCCGACCAACCACACGCCCATTCGCCTGGCGGTGACCTGGCTGGGCGGGCTGTCGACTGATGGGGTGAGGGACGTCATGGTTACATTGTGCTGTGCTGCGCCTCCGGCGGATGATGGGCCCTCGTGGGCAAGGGTAGGTTGCGTCGGCAGCTCGAGGCCATCGATCAGAACCTGACATCCCGGCCGGACGCCGACCTGGTCGGCATCCTGAACATCCCCAAGCCGTTCGTCAGCCCGACGCGCAGGATCCTGATGCGCGTCGTGTACGCGCTGCTGGCGCTGTTCGCGGCCGTGCTGATCGTCTATTTCGACCGCGATGGCTACCGCGACGTGCAGGACAACCAGTTGTCGTTCCTCGACTGCCTGTATTACGCCACCGTGTCGCTGTCGACGACCGGCTACGGCGACATCACCCCGTTCACCCCGTCGGCGAGGCTGATCAACGTCCTGGTGATCACGCCGCTGCGCATCGCGTTCCTGATCGTGCTGATCGGTACCACCGTCGAGACGCTGACCACCCAGTCGCGCCAGGCGTTCGACATTCAGCGATGGAGGAAATCCGTGCGCAATCACACCGTCGTCGTCGGCTACGGCACCAAGGGCAGGACGGCTGTCGCCGCGATGATCGGTGACGACGTCGCGGCAGGCCAGATTGTCGTCGTCGACGAGAACCTGGCCGCGCTCGAGCGGGCCAAGAGCGCGGGGCTGGTGACGGTCCGTGGCAATGCCACCGACTCGGAGGTGCTGCGGCTGGCCAGTGCACAGCACGCCAAGTCGATCATCGTCGCGACCAACCGCGACGACACCGCCGTGCTGGTCACGCTCACCGCACGCGAACTCGCGCCGCACGCCAAGATCATCGCGGCGGTCAGGGAGGCCGAGAACCAGCACCTGTTGCGGCAGTCCGGCGCCGACACCACCGTCGTCACCTCCGAGACCGCGGGACGACTGCTCGGCATCGCCACCCAGACCCCGTCCGTCGTCGAGGTCATGGAGGACCTGCTCACGCCAGACGCGGGTTTCGCGATCGCCGAGCGTCCGGTCGAGACGACCGAGGTCGGCGGGTCGCCCCGGCACCTGGCCGACATCGTGCTCGGCGTGGTCCGCAACGGCAAGCTGCTGCGCGTCGACCAGCCCGAGGTGGACGCCGTCGAGCTGGGCGACCGGGTGCTCTACATCCGTAGCGCGAACGCCGACCGGTAGTACCGGTGGGTGGGGCCGCAGCGTCGCGGGGAATAGTGGTGCCGTGACCGACTTTCAGCTCCGCAACGTGCCCCTGCTTTCGCGGGTGGGTGCCGACCGGGCAGACGTACTGCGCACCGACGTCGACGCCGCCGTGGCGGGCTGGGCGGACGCACTGGTCCTCCGGGTCGACCACCGCAATCAGGTGCTGATCTCGGGCGGACAGGTGGTGCTCGGCGCCGCGTCGAAGCTGTCGAAGACCCCGGCGGAGAACGCGGTGTTCCTCGGCAGGCTCGAGGACGGCAGGCACGTGTGGGGGATCCGTAGCGCGCTGGAGGGCCCCGAGGATCCGCACGCCGAATCGGAGGTGCTCGACCTGCGTCGGGCCGGTGCCGTCTTCGACGACGTCAGCGCACAGTTGGTGGCGACGGCGACCGCACTGCTGAATTGGCATGACAGCGCCCGGTTTAGCGCGGCCGACGGCTCCCCGACGCGGGCGATCAAGGCCGGTTGGTCGCGCGCCAACCCCACGAACGGTCACGAGGAGTTCCCGCGGATCGACCCGGCGATCATCTGCCTGGTGCACGACGGGCACGACCGCTGCGTGCTGGCCCGCCAAACCGTGTGGCCGGAGCGACTCTTCTCACTGCTGGCGGGGTTCGTGGAGGCCGGCGAGTCGTTCGAGGCGTGTGTGGCGCGCGAGATCAACGAAGAGGTCGGGCTGACCGTGTCCGACATCCGCTATCTGGGGAGTCAGCCGTGGCCGTTCCCGCGCTCGCTGATGGTGGGCTTTCACGCCATCGCCGACCCGGAGCAGGAGTTCGCGTTCAACGACGGCGAAATCGCCGAAGCGGGCTGGTTCACCAGGGCCCAGGTGCGCGCCGCGCTCGAGGACGGCGACTGGAGCAGCGACTCGCCGTCGCGGCTGTTGCTTCCCGGCTCGATCTCGATTGCCAGGGAGATCATCGAGTCGTGGGCGGCGCTGGACTAAGGCTGCCGACCAAGACAATTGCGGGCGGCGAGATCTGCCCGAAGGTTGTCATTCGTAACTGGGAACAGCCACGGTGCAGGTTTCGCCGCACCGGTCACCGCTGAACTCCGCTCTGTTGCGCCAGTCTGTCGGCGCTAAAAGAATCCTGCGGATTTCATTCCTGCACGAGCGGCGGCGATTGCGGCAAGGTGACGTTGACCCCACCGCCACGTGAATCGCGTGGGCGGGCAACGGAATGTGGCTCAGCCGCGGCGCACCAGACCGGAGACATCCCCATGACGAACGTCATCGTCGCCGAGACGCGGGCGGCCCCATCTGCCCTCCCGGCAGCGCCGTCGCGGCCCCGCGACGTCTTCCTGCCTGGCAGCGTGCGGCGCCAGACCGTCTTCGGGACGTTGCGCCGCAGACTTCGCTGGCCGCTGGGCATCTACACGACTCCGGTGGTCCTCCTCGTCGTGTGGGAGATTCTCGCCAAGGCGGGTGTGCTCGGGCCGACGTACGCGCCTGCGCCGACCGACATCGTCAGCACGACCGTCGCGCTGTGGCAAGACGGTGTGCTCGGACCCGACTTGGCAATCTCGTTGCAGCGGGCAGGAATCGGCCTCGCGATCGGCTTGACTGTCGGCATCGTCACCGGTGTGCTCGGCGGCTTCCTGCGCAGCGGGGAGTATCTCTTCAACGGCCTCGCGCAGATCCTCAACACCATCCCCCTGCTCGCGGTGCTGCCGCTGATGGTCGTGTGGTTCGGCATCGACGAGCTGACGAAGGTCCTGTTGATCGCGTTCGGCGCGGGCGTGCCGATGTACCTGAACCTGTTCGCCGCGATCCGCGGCGTCGACCAGCGACTCATCGAGATGGCCAGGACCACGGGCGCTGGTCCGTGGCGAGTGGTCACCCGCGTCCTGGTGCCCGGCGCGCTCCCCGGCTTCCTGGTGGGTCTTCGCTTCTCGCTGGCCTACAGCATCCTCGGCCTGGTTGCCGCAGAGACGGTCAACGCGGACTCGGGGCTCGGGTTCCTGATCACACAGGCTCAGACGTATCTGCAGACCAACAAGGTCTTCGTCGGCTTGGTGATCTATTCGATCCTCGGCCTCATCGCCGATCAGTTGGTGCGCACCCTGGAACGGGTTCTGCTGCGCTGGCGGCCCAGCTACGAGGCGACATGAGTAGCGCCGTCGTGAACGCACCCCGTTTGCAGACCGGCGTCCTCGTCGAGCAGGTCGTCCGCAGGTTCGACGACCGTGTGGTGCTCGACCATCTCGATCTGACGATCGGGGACGAGGAGCTCGTCGTCCTGCTCGGGCCGTCGGGCTGCGGCAAGAGCACCCTGTTGCGTCTGCTGGCCGGGTTGGACAAACCGGATGGCGGCCGCATCGAGGTGCCCGCCAAACGGGCCATCGTGTTCCAGGCCGACCGGCTGCTCCCATGGCAACGCGTTCTCCGCAACGTCACGCTGGGACTGCGTGGCCCCGACGCCGACGAGCGGGCGCTCAAGGCGCTGGCCGAGGTCAACCTGACGGGACGCGAGAAGGCCTGGCCCAAACAGCTTTCCGGAGGGGAGGCGCAACGCGTCGCCCTCGCCAGGGCCTTGGTGTCGGAGCCCGAACTCATCCTGCTCGACGAGCCGTTCGCGTCGCTCGACGCGATCACCAGGGTGCGGATGCACGATCTGGTTCGCGAGCTGCGCCGCAAGCACCACGCCTCGATGCTGCTGGTCACCCACGACGTCGACGAGGCGATCGCCCTTGCCGACCGGATCGTCGTGATGAGCAACGGACGCATCGGCAATGCCCACCGCATCGAGCTGTCGCGTGCCGACCGCGAATCGAGTGTGGCCCGCGAAGGCATCCGGGCGGCGCTGCTCAGCGACCTCGGCCTGGCCAGCCAGCACTGAAGTTTCGTTTCACCCGAAGAGAACACACCAGGAGAACTCATGTCCCACAAGTCGTTCCGACTCGTCAGCGCTGCCGTGCTGCTCACGGTGGCGAGCGCTCTGACTGCGTGTGGCTCCTCGACGGACGAGTCCGACGCGTCGCCAGGCCCCTTGAGTGGGACGGCAGGCAACACCAACCACCCGGAGTGGAGCCAGTTCACCTTCACCCTCGGCGACAACGGTGGTGACGGGAGCGAAGAGCTGGCCAAGGTCACGGGCGCCTTCGATGACGCGCCCTACAAGGTGAAGTTCGCCAGGTTCGACTACGGGCCACCGCTGGTGCAGGCGGCAGCCTCCGGCGACATCGACCTTGGCTACGTGGGAACCGTACCGCCGATCACCGGCGCGGCGAAGCAGTACGGCTTCAAGATCGTCGCCACCCAACACGGTTCCGACGTGACCAAGGCGGCCGAGAACATCATCGTGCCAAAGGATTCGCCGATCCAGACGCTCGCCGACCTCAAGGGCAAGCGGATCGCCATTCCGCAGGGCAGCTCGGCTCACGGTCTTGCGTTGCTCGCGCTCAAGAGCGTGGGACTGAGCCCGAAGGACGTCCAGCTCGTCTACCTCAGCCCGGCGGCAGGCGCGACCGCGTTCAACACCGGCAAGGTCGATGCGTGGTCCATCTGGAACCCGCAGTCCGCGATCGCGGTCGGTGACGGTGCCCGCATCATCGCCAAGGGGCTTCCGCCGATCGACCAGGTCAACAACTACTACGTGGCGACCGACAAATCGCTCGACGATCCGGTTCGGCGGGCTGCCTTGACCGACCTCTTGACGCGCGTTGCCCGGATCTTCGACTGGGCCCAGAAGAATCCCGATCAGTACGCCAAGGCCATCGCGAAGGAGACCGGCGTTCCGCTCGAGGACGCGAGGGCCACGGTCGATGCGTATCCGTTCAAGGTCGCCCAGGTGCTGCCAGAGGACATCGCGGCAGAGCAGGCTCTCAGCGACGCCTTCCTGGAGGCGGGTGAGATCACCAAGAAGGTCGACGTCGCGACGATCACCGACAACATCCTTCCCGACGGCTTCGACAGCTCGAAGTCGTCATGAGCGACGCAGCACGGGAGTTGCACCTCAACGCGTTCCTCATGGAGGCGGGGCACCACGAGGCGGCGTGGCGGCTGCCGCAGAGCAACCCGCGGGCCGACTTCGACCTGGCGCACTGGATCAGGTTGGCGCAGTTGGCCGAGGAGGCCAAGTTCGACTCGCTGTTCCTCGCCGACGGGCCCGCCCTCACCGGCAACGGTGAGTTCCGCCCGCCGGGGCAGCTCGAACCACTGACCCTGCTGACCGCGCTGGCGCAGCACACCAGCCGCATCGGGTTGATCGCCACGGTCTCGTCGACGTACAACGAGCCATACAACCTGGCGCGCCGACTCGCCTCCGTCGACCACGTCAGCGGCGGTCGGGCCGGGTGGAACATCGTGACGTCGGCGGGTGCCGACGAAGCCGCCAACTTCGGCCTCGAGGACCGGCCCAACCACGCGGTGCGCTACGTGCGGGCCAACGAGTTCCTCCACGTCGCCAAGGCATTGTGGGACAGCTGGGAGAGCGAAGCCGTTCTCGCCGACAAGGATTCGGGCCGCTACGCCGACCCTGCACGTCTGCACGCCATCGGGCACGCAGGCACCCACTTCAAGGTCGCGGGCGCACTGAACGTCGAGCGGCCGCCGCAGGGGTACCCGCTTCTGGTGCAAGCCGGATCCTCGGAGGACGGCAAGGACTTCGCCGCCCGCCATGCCGAGGCCATCTTCACCGCCCACCAGACCTACGAGCGAGCCGCGGACTTCTACGGCGACATCAAGGCGCGGACGAAGGCCGCGGGACGCAACCCCGACGCCGTGCTGGTACTGCCAGGCATCGTGCCGTTCATCGGCTCGACTGAGGCGGAGGCGCGGGCGCTGGCGAAGACGTTCGACGACCTTCGGGTGCCGGAGTACGGGCTTTGGCAGCTTGCGAACATCTTCGAGACCAAAACGTCGGCGTTCGAGCTCGACCAGCCGTTGCCCGACTTCATCTTGGCAAGGCCGAAACTGCAAGGCACGCAGAGCCGCTCGGACCTGATCATCGAGATGGCGCAGCGAGAGAACCTCACCGTGCGCGAGGTACTCTCCAGGCTGGGCGGCGGCCGCGGGCACTTCACGTTCGTCGGCACGCCCGAGCAGATCTCCGACACCATCATCGCGTGGTTCGAGGGTGGTGCCGCCGACGGCTTCAACATCATGGCGCCTGCGCTGCCGTCGTCTCTCGAGACGTTCATCGAACACGTGCTGCCCATCCTGCGAAGCAAGGGACTGTTCCGGGACGAGTACCGCGGCACTACCCTGCGCGAGCACTACGGGCTTCCGATCCCGGCGAACCAGTTCCACGCCGACGACGCACACTCTGCGGTGTGACACGCGTTCCGCCTGCCCTGTCCATCAACGGATTGCGCAAGGTCTACGCCGATGGCTTCGTCGCGGTCCCCGGCCTCGATCTGGAACTCGACGACGGCGCGTTCTTCGGTCTGCTCGGTCCCAATGGGGCCGGCAAGACCACCCTCATCGGCTCGGTGTGCAACATCGTCAAGCCGACCGCGGGGGCGCTGACCGTCTTCGGTCACGACTCCCGCACCAGGGAGGCTCGGCGTCTGATCGGCCTTGCCGAGCAGGAGATCAACGTCGACCGCTTCCTGTCGGTCCGACAGCTCCTGATCTACCACGCCGGTTATCACGGCATGGGACGCAAGACCGCCGTGCGCCGGGCGGATGAACTGCTGGCACTGTTCCGGCTGGACGGCAAGGCCGACGGCCGGGCCTACGAACTGTCAGGCGGCATGCAACGCCGCCTGGTCATCGCGCGGGCTCTGATGCACCATCCGCGCCTGCTGATCCTCGACGAGCCGACGGCGGGCGTCGACGTCGAATTGCGCTCCGAAATATGGGGTTTCATCTCCCGACTCAACGCCGCGGGCACGACGATCCTGCTGACCACGCACTATCTGGAGGAGGCCGAGGCGTTGTGCGACGAGATCGCCGTCCTGCGGGCGGGCCGGATCATGGACAGGGGATCGGCGGCGTCCCTGCGTGATCGGTACGAGGCACGCGACATCTCCGAGGTCTACGCGCGCGTCATCGCTGCAGAGGTCACCCCGTGAGCGGTCTCGAAACTCATACGCTCCGGCCGTACGACGATCCGTTCCGCGCCGATCGTGCACCGTTTGTCTGGCTCGCCGAGCGAGAGGTGTTGCGGTTCATCAACATCTGGCAGTACTCGATCATCGGCCCCGTGCTGTCGACCATCCTGTTCGTGATCGTCTTCGGGTCCGTGCTCGGCCGCCACGTCGACTCCACCGGCGGCGTGCCCTACGGCCAGTTCATCCTGCCCGGCCTGCTGGCGCAGGCCATCGTCAACGTCGGGTTCTTCAACGGGACGACGAGCCTGTTCGAAGCCCGCCGCGACCGGTACATCCACGACGTCTTCGCCAGCCCGCTGCGGTGGTGGGAGATCAACGCGGCCCTCGTCGCCGGTGGCATCGCGCGCGGCGCCATCGTTGGCGCGGGTGTCCTCGCGATCGGCATGCCGCTGACCCACGGCGGCGTGGCCAGGCCCGCCGTCTTCGTGTTCGGCACGCTCGGCGTGCTCGTGGTGGCGGCGCAGACCGGAGTCATCGCGGGCAGCCTCACCAAGTCCCTCGACCACGTGTACTCGATGGAGTCGATCATCCTGCTGCCGCTCGGGTTCCTCGGCGGCATCTTCTATTCGATTCAGCAGCTGCCACCCGTCTGGGCGGCCATCAGCCACGCCAACCCCGTCTTCTGGCTGGTGCAGGTCGTTCGCATCGGCCTGCTGGGAAGTGGTGACACCAGCGCCGTTTCGGCACTGGCCGTGGTGTGGGGGCTGGCGGCAGCGCTGACGGTGTGGTCGGCGGTCATCTTCGGCAGAAACCACCTCAAAGCCTAAGCCCAAGGAGAATCGTGATGAACGCTGAGAGCATCGAGACGCTGGCCACCGACGTGCTGGTGATCGGCGGCGGCCCGGCGGGCACGTGGGCCGCCATCAAGGCCGCGCAGGCCGGTGCCGACGTGGTGTTGGCGGACAAGGGATATACCGGTGCCAGCGGCGCCACCGCCTCGGTCGGTACGGGGGTCTGGTACGTCGACGACGTTCCCGAGCAGCGTGAGGCGGCGATGGCCAGCCGTGAGGCCCTCGGCGGTCACCTCGCCGAGCGCGACTGGATGGCACGGGTGCTCGACGAAACTCACGCCAGGATGCACGAACTCGGCGAGGTGCAGCGCTACCCGTTCCCGGTCGACGCCGACGGCAAGCCGATCCGCAACGATCTCCAAGGCCCGGAGTACATGCGCAGGCAACGCACCAGGGTGCAGCGCCTCGGTGTCCGCATCCTCGACCACACCCCGGCGTTGGAGCTCTTGGTCGACGGTGACGGCGTGGTGTCGGGAGCGGTGGCGCTGGACCGGGTGTCGGGCCGCACCGTGCGCATCGAGTCAGCGGCGGTGGTGCTGGCTGCGGGCGGGTGCGCGTTCCAGTCCAAGACGTTGGGGTGCGACGTCAACACCGGCGACGGCGCGCTCATGGCGGTGGAGGCCGGTGCGGTGCTGTCGGGCATGGAGTTCTCCAGCGCGTATGCCATTGCGCCCAAGGGCACTTCGCTGACCAAGACCGCGTACTACTCGTGGGCGAGCTTCTACCACCAGGACGGGACGGTGCTCGACGGCGCGGCCAACTACGGCGGTCGGTCGGTGATCGCCAAGACGTTGTTGTCCGAGCCGGTCTTCGCACGGCTCGACCGTGCCACCGAGGCCGAGCAGGTCGCCATGCGCAGGGGCCAGCCGAACTTCTTCCTGGTGTTCGACCGTCTGGGCATCGACCCGTTCACCGAGCTCTTCGAGATCACGTTGCTCGCTGAGGGCACCGTGCGCGGTACCGGCGGAGTGCGCATCGCCGACTATGCCTGCGGCACTGACGTTCCCGGCCTTTACGCGGCAGGCGACACGGCGACGCGCGAGCTGATCTGCGGTGGCTTCACCGGCGGCGGCAGCCACAACGCCGCGTGGGCGGCGTCGTCGGGCAGCTGGGCGGGGCAGGGCGCCGCACGCTTCGCGACCGAGCGCGGTGGTACCGGCGCCGGGCTGCGGCCGGTCGGAGGAGCCGGGATCCGTCCGACCGGCACGGTGGATCTCGGCTACCGTGACGTGGTCACCGCGGTGCAACGCCAGGTGTTGCCCTATGAGCTGAACTACCTACGGCACGGCGACCGGCTCGCGCCTGCACTGAAGTCGTTGCACGACACGTGGTCCGAGGTTCGTGTGGGTCTGGCGGCGGACGGCGAGGACGTCTTCAGGGCGCGCGAGGCGGCCGCCATGGTGGCGCACGGCAGGTGGATGTACCACGCCGCGCTTGCCCGCACGGAGAGCCGGGGCATGCACAAGCGGGCCGACTTCCCTGCGCAGGACCCGGAGCAGTGCCGTCGGTTGTTGACGGGCGGGCTGGACGAACTGTGGAGCCGGCCGGAGTCGCCGCGGCCCGCGTTGGTGGGCGGGCACGCGGCGTGATCGAGATCGTGGCAGCGGACCGCTGCATCGCGTGCGACCGCTGCATCGACGTGTGCCCGACCAGGGTGTTCGATCGCGGTGCTGACGGCGTGCCGGTGATTGCGCGGCATTCCAACTGCCAGACGTGCTTTCAGTGCGAGGCGTACTGCCCGACCGATGCGCTGTTCGTTGCGCCGCTGGCGACGCCGGTGGCCGCCGACTCCGAGTTCCGCGACGCCGAGAGGTTGGCCGCCGAGGGTTTGCTCGGCACCTATCGGCGGGAACTGGGGTGGGGGAGGGGGCGTGTGCTCGGCGCCCGCACCGCCGTCGGGCCGGACGACCCCGACTGAGCGACCATCCGTTGGGCGATGTCGTAGATCGCGCGGCCGTGCATCTCAAACAACGCGATGAGATCGACCGTATCGCCGCCGATCTCCTTGGCGACGAACAATCCATCGGCGCCGCCACGTTCCGCGGCGATTTCGGTCGCGGCGTCGCGGATGCGTTCGCGCGACTGCTTCTTCTTCTTCGCCACCATCCCGATGCCGCACGTCGATGAATCCGTCGCAGAAGCCGGTGCGTGCCGTCGACGACCTCAAGGCCGACGGTGTGGTGCCGATGGCCAACAACGCAGGCTTCTACTTCGACACCGCGCTGTCGTCGAGTGCTGCGGCACTCCCTACGTTGCTCGCCTTCGCCAAGCCGGGCCACATCACGTTCGGCTCCGACTTTCCCTTCGCCCCAGCCGAAGTGGGCGGGCTGTTCGCCGCGGGCCTCGAGACCTATGACATGGAAGCCGAAACCAGGACGGCGATCGACCGCACGAACGCCCTCGCGTTGTTCCCGCGGCTGGGGAGCGCGCTGCCGCCGGGCCAACGTCCTGTCATCGATCGTGCGCGCTTCGAGGCGAGCCGCTACGCAATGCGAGCGATCACGCGCCTCATGGGCGTGAAGTGACCTAGCGGCCTAGCTTGGCCTTGACCTCGCGTGCACTCGGGTTGGTGAGCGTCGACCCGTCGGCGAACTTCACCGTCGGCACGGTCTGGTTCCCGCGGTTGACCGACATCACGAACTCTGCGGCCGACGGCTCGGCTTCGATGTCGATCTCGGTCCAGGTGATTCCTTCGGACTTCAGCCCACGTTTGAGCTGGGCGCAGAAGCCACACCACGACGTGGTGTACATGGTCAATCCCGACGTTCCCGCAGCACTCATAAGTCAGTCAACATAGCCGAACGCGTGTTCATGCCCGGACGGGAGTGCCGCGGGCGGCGCCGCGGACTCGAGGAGCAAGAGAGCATTTGTCGCAGCGCCCTGCCAAGATGGACGCCATGCCGCTCGAGGCTCCGGATGCCGCCCTCCTGATCGACCTCGACGACGAACAACGCGAGGCGGTGCAGGCGCCGCGTGGACCCGTCTGCGTGCTGGCGGGTGCGGGCACCGGCAAGACCCGCACCATCACCCGACGCATCGCCTACCTGGTCTCGGCCGGTCACGTCTCGCCGGGCCAGGTGCTCGCGGTGACGTTCACCTCGCGCGCGGCGGGGGAGATGCGGGCCAGGCTGCGGTCCCTCGACGCCGAGTCCGGGGCGGGGTCGGCAGGGGTGCAGGCGGTGACGTTTCACGCGGCGGCGCGCAGGCAGCTGCAGTACTTCTGGCCCCGTCTGGTCGGTGACACCGGCTGGGAGCTGCTCGACAGCAAGTTCGCCGTGGTGGCGCAGGCCGCCAACCGCGCCAAGATGTCGACGAGCACCGAGGACGTGCGTGACCTCGCCGGTGAGATCGAATGGGCGAAGTCGTCGTTGATCAGCCCCGAGACCTATCCAGCCGCGGTTGCCGAGGTGGGCCGCGACATCCCGTTCGACGCCGCGAGGATCGCCGCGGTGTACGCCGGGTACGAGGAGCTCAAGGCCCGCCGCGACGGGACCACGCTGCTGGACTTCGACGATCTGCTGTTGCACACGGCGGCAGCGATCGAGAACGATGCCGCCGTCGCGCAGGAGTTCCGGGACCGCTACCGGTGTTTCGTCGTCGACGAGTACCAGGACGTCACGCCCCTTCAACAGCGCGTGCTCGATGCCTGGCTCGGTGACCGCGACGACCTGACCGTCGTCGGTGACGCCAACCAGACCATCTACTCGTTCACCGGTGCCACGCCCAACTACCTGCTCGACTTCTCTCGGCGCTTCCCCGAGGCTGCGGTGGTCCGACTGGAGCGCGACTACCGGTCGACGCCGCAGGTGGTGTCGCTGGCCAACCGGGTGATCGCGGGCGCGCGCGGCCGGATGGCGGGCAGCAGGCTGCACCTGATCGGCCAACGCGACGCAGGACCGGTGCCGACGTTCAGCGAGCACACCGACGAGGTCGCCGAGGCCACCGCCGTCGCCAAGTCCATCAAGAAGCTCATCGCCTCGGGCACCGCCGCATCGGAGATCGCGGTGCTCTACCGCATCAACGCTCAGTCCGAGGTCTACGAGGAGGCGCTGACCGCGGCGGGCATCGCGTTTCAGGTGCGTGGCGGGGAGGGCTTCTTCAGCCGCCAGGAGATCAGGCAGGCGCTGCTGGCCCTGCAGCGCGCGGCCGAGCGGGGCGCGGCCGAGGGGCAAGAGCTGCCACCGCTGGTCCGCGAACTGCTCGAGCCGCTGGGCCTGACCGCCGAGTCGCCGTCGGGTGTCAAGGCCAGGGAGCGTTGGGAGGCGCTCGCCGCGTTGGTCGAACTGGTCGAGGAGGAGGTCGTGACACGGCCGACGCTGGACTTGCGCGCGTTGGTGGCGGAGTTGCGTCAGCGCGCCGACGCCCGCCACCCACCCGTGGTGCAGGGCGTCACGCTGGCATCGTTGCATGCCGCCAAGGGCCTGGAGTGGGACGCGGTGTTCCTCGTCGGTCTTGCCGACGGCACGCTGCCCATCTCGCACGCACTCACACACGGTCCGGAGAGTGACCAGGTGGAGGAGGAACGCCGACTGCTCTACGTCGGAGTCACCAGGGCGCGAATCCACTTGGCGCTCAGCTGGGCGCTGGCGCGGGCACCCGGCGGGCGGCAGGGGAGACGGCCGTCGCGCTTCCTCAACGGCATCATCCCGCAGGCAAGCAACGACAGCTCCCCGAGCAGGCCCCGCAAACAGCGCGGGCCCACCCCGCGGTGCCGGGTGTGCAACGGAGCGTTGACCACACCCACCGCCGTCATGCTGCGCCGGTGCGAGACGTGCCCGTCGGACATCGACGAGGAATTGCTCGGCGAACTGAAGGACTGGCGGCTGCGGACCGCCAAGGAGATGAGCGTGCCCGCCTATGTGGTGTTCACCGACAACACCCTGATCGCGATCGCCGAGACGTTGCCCGGTGACGACGCCGCACTCGTCGCGATTCCCGGCATCGGTGCGCGCAAGCTCGAGCAGTTCGGACCCGACGTTCTCGAACTCGTCCGCAACCGCCGATGAAACTGCCAAATATCGCAAAGATATTGCCAAACCCGCTGGTCAGAAAATCGCTTGTCAGTTTTGCGTGCTAGCGTCTAACCTCAGATACGCCCCGCGGGGCGTCCCAGAACACAGAAAGGAGGGGTCCACATCATGGTGAATGTCAATGAATTCTCCGGCGTAAAGATCGGCGTTACCGGTATGTCGTGGACCCTCCACGTCTCTGGGTCGGCCGCTGCCACGGCGCACCCCGCTTCGGCCTACGCCGCAAGTGGAGCGCAGGCCATTACGCCGCCCAAGCGCCGCCGGCACGCCGCCGCCGCGACCGTCGCGTCCGTGAAACGAGGCACCACCTAGGTAGCCCCTCGAAGCCGAAAAGGCCACGGACCCGACATACCGGATCCGTGGCCATTGTTTTCGGAACTCCCGAAACCCTGGTCTGAGGATCCATCAAGACAGATGGCCAAAGAAGAAGCAGTACGACCAGGAAGCAGGAGAGACATGTCAGTCCGGACATGCCGCGGAAGGCTGACCGTACCGTGTCATGTCGGCGATCCAGACTTGTGGTTCGCCGAAAGCCCCACCGAACTGGAGCAGGCCAAGGCGCTGTGCGTGGAGTGCCCGATCCGGCGCGAGTGCCTGTCGTTGGCACTGGAACGCCAAGAGCCCTGGGGAGTCTGGGGCGGCGAGATCATCGACCGCGGGACCGTCGTGGAGCGCAAGCGTCCGCGTGGCCGCCCGCGCAAGAACCCGACCGAGAACCCCGCTGCGGCGTAGGCCGGCGAAGCTGTCTGACGTAAGTCGTCAGGCAGCTTCGTCGGCGAACCCTGGAATCAGTTCGGTCGCAAGGGCTCTGGCGGGAATGTTGGCGTCGAGCTGACACGAAATCGCGACGTTCGACGCGATCACCCGCAGCGGTATGGCCAGCTTGGCCGGGATGTCCATCTGCCGCGCGGCCCTGATCTGGCCTGCGGCACGGTCGGGCTTCATGCTCATGGCGGTGATCCGCTGCAGCCACTTGCGCGTGTAGTGGAACGTCTCGACCTCGAGCGGTTCCACGTACTGCTTCATCATCTCGTCCATCTCGCGCTTGGACACCTGCTCGCCCTTCTGCACGAACCCGATCTTCTGCATGGTGGCCAGCAGGTTGTCGTAGTCGTCGTTGAGCGCGTAGCGCGTCGCCAGACCGATCTCGATGGGAATGCCGCCGGGCAGCGGGGCCACCGCGCCGAAGTCGATTACGCCCATCTTTCCTTCGGGCAGCAGCATGAAGTTCCCGGGATGTGCGTCGCCGTGCATCATTTCGAGTCGCCGCGGCGCGTCGTAGGTGAGTTCGAAGAGCCGTGAGCCCATGAAGTCGCGCTGTTCCTGAGTGCCCTCGCGGATGATCACCGACATCGGGATGCCCTCGATCCACTCCTGGATGACGATCTTGGGCGCGCTGGCGACGATGTGCGGGACGACGAAGTGCGGGTGGCCTTCATAGGCCTTGGCGAAGGCGCGCTGGTTGTCGGCCTCGAGCCGGTAGTCGAGCTCCGCCTCGGTGCGTTCGATCAGCTCGTCGACAACGCCCTGGACGTCCGCGCCGGGGGACAGCTGCCGCAGCACGCTGATCATCCGCTTCATGGTCTTCAGGTCGGCGCGCAGCGCCTCGTCTGCGCCCGGGTACTGGATCTTGACCGCGACCTCGCGGCCGTCTGACCAGACCGCCTTGTGCACCTGGCCGATGCTGGCCGACGCGACGGGGGTGTCGTCGAACGAGGTGAACCGCTCCCGCCACTTGGTGCCCAGCTGGGCGTCGAGCACCCGGTGCACCTTCTCGGCGGGTAGCGGGGGAGCCTCGCGCTGCAGCTTGGTCAGCGCCTCGCGGTACGGCTTGCCGTATTGCTCGGGGATCGCGGCCTCCATGACCGAAAGCGCCTGGCCGACCTTCATCGCGCCGCCCTTGAGCTCACCGAGCACGGTGAACAACTGTTGGGCCGCCTTGTCCATCATCTCGGCGTTGACTTCGTCCTTCGAGGCGCCGGTCAGGCGCTTTCCGAGGCCGAGCGCAGCCCGGCCTGCGATGCCGACGGGAAGGGAGGCCAGCTTGGCATTGCGCGCAGCTCGGCCGCGTTTGATGTCTGCCACCAGACCATCATCCACGACGATGCTGAACGCCCGTCCATGATGTGGACACAAACGTTGTCAGCACTGGCAACGTGGATGCCGTGACCAGCGCCTGCTCGCGGTCGAACCGGTCCTGACGTCGACCTCCAGCGTCGTGTCGAGGGTGGCTGGCGGATCGCCCGCCCTTCGGGGGTCGCCGGCGTCGCGGATCGCCTTGATGACACGGTCCACCTGGCTGAGCGCCAGGGCCGCGGTGGCCAGCATGGTGGCCCGATCGGCGCTGCCAACGGCGTCGCGCAGTTGAGCGGCCAGCGCGGGCCACGCGGAGTCGCGGTCGCTGCGGTGAAGGTCGGCGCAGCGCAGACACGACGTCATGCCGGGGATGACCAGCGGACCGACCAGGCCGGTACCGTCCCGCACGCGCACCGGCAGATGCGGCACCTTGGCGTCGTGCAGATCCCGCAACACGCGGGGATCGGTGACCAGATGGTCCGAGAGCACCACCAGATCGGTGGTGCCGGGCCGTACGCCTGCGTGGCTGAGGTTGCTGTGCCTCACCCTGGCGCCCGAGCACCGCAGCGCCCCCGCCAGCAGATCGGACAGCGGACCGCGTCCGTGGATGCGGATGGACGCCGACCGGGCGGGCGGAGGTGCCGCCGTGACGACCCCGGAGCCGACCAGCGAGGCGACCAGCTCGGCAACGCCTTCGGGGTCGATGACGCCGCGGTTCACCGCTTTGGCCTGCAGATCGGCCAAGGTGATGCCGGACTGCATGGCGCGCAGCAGATCTGCCAGCGCGGCGGGGGACAGGCCGTCGGGCGGGTGGACCAGAACGGCACGCCGAGGGTCCCAGCCCACCTGAACGGCGCCGTCGGGGCGCATCAGCACCGGCATCGCAGGATCGAGGGTGTGCCGCATCACGTGTCGACTGTGCCACGCGCGCCGGCCTTGGCGTTTTAGTTATCCACAGGCCTGCGGGCTAGTCGTCGGTGCGCTTGTCCTCGTCGTTCTGCAGATCGGCGATCGCCTGCTCGATGCCGCTGGTGTCGCCGCCGACGAGGCTGTCGATGAACGCGGCCGGCTCGTCGAGATCCTCAGCGCGTGGCAGAAGGTCGGGGTGCTGCCAGACGGCGTCGCGGGCGTCGGACCCGATGGCCTCGGTCAGGCGCTCCCACAGCGCCGCGGCCTCGCGCAGCTTGCGCGGCCGCAGCTCCAGCCCGACGAGGGTGGCGAAGGTCTGCTCGGCGGGGCCGCCGGTGGCGCGACGACGGCGCAGCATCTCGCTGAGCGCCGACGTGCCGGGGATCCGGTCGCCGAGGGCGTCGTTCACGACGGTCTGCACCCAGCCTTCGATGAGCGCGAGCAGTGTCTCGAGCCGTTCCAGCGCCGCGACCTGTTCAGGCGTGGCCTTCGGCTCGAAGATGCCCTGGTTGAGAATCTGCTCCATCGCCGAGGGATCGGCAAGCGACTCCGGGTTGAAGTTGCGGGTGAACTCCTCGAGCCCGCTGGTGTCGACCTTCATGCCCCGCGCGAACGCCTCGACGGCGCTGAGCAACTGGCTTGACAGCCACGGCACGTGGGTGAACAACCGGTGGTGCGCCGCCTCGCGGGCAGCCAGGAACGTCAGGATCTCGCTGCGCGGTTGCTCGAGGCCCTCGGCGAGCGTCTCGATGGCGTCGGGCATCAGCGCTGCGACGCCCTTGGGTCCGAGCGGCAGCCCAATGTCTGTGGAGGTCAACACTTCTCGCGACAGCGTGCCGAGGGCCTGGCCTAGTTGGGAGCCGAACGCCATGCCGCCCATTTGCGACATCATCGCCAGCAGGGGGCCGGCCATGGCCCTGGCCTCCTCGGGCAGCGTCGACGCCCACACCGAGGAGATCTGCTCGGCCACC
The DNA here is from genome assembly GCF_008329605.1 of Mycolicibacterium sp. P9-64. GTDB lineage: Bacteria > Actinomycetota > Actinomycetes > Mycobacteriales > Mycobacteriaceae > Mycobacterium. The sequence goes on along the minus strand of NZ_NPKO01000009.1, from coordinate 164,583 downwards.
GGATCGCACAGCCGCTTCCAGGTGTTGAGCGTGTTGTCGATCCAGTCGCTGGGCGTCCACGCCGTCGACTTCGTGGTGCCCGCGGGCAGCGGTGTCACGCCGTCCAGCCACGTCTCGGCGAGGTGGACGGCGTCGGCGATGGCGGTCGTGGTGGCCTCGGGGATCGGCTTGACGAAGCCGATCGAGTTGGACGCCAGCTGACGGGCGAGGTCGTAGTTCACCGGGCCGGACTGGGTGCCACCGCCCATCGCGTTGCCGCCGCTGAACATCTCACCGAGCTTGGTGAAGATCTGTCCCAGGTCGGACATGTCGAATCCGGCCCCGCCGAACCCGAAGGGATCCGGCTGCGAGCCCGGATTGGGGTCCTTCTTGGGCTTGTCGCGGTCGGGGTCGTCCCCGTGGGAGAAGCCAAAGGGCAGGTCAGCCATGCTTCAACGGTACTCACCATGTGTGCGTCCCGTGCGCTCGCGGGTCACGCTGAGAGTGAACCTTCGCCTGCAGGGAACGCCGCCGCCGGGGGATCGGCTGCGCAGAGCCCTAATGTGGGCGTCGTGAACAGGCGGATTCTGACCCTGGTGGTGGCGCTGGTACCGATCGTGACGTTCGGATTCCTGTTGTCGGCGGTCGCGGTGCCGTTCGTGGCGCTGGGGCCGGGACCGACGTTCGACACCCTCGGCGAGGTCGACGGCAAGCAGGTCGTCGACATCGAGGGCACCAAGGTCTATCCCACGTCCGGGCACCTCAACATGACCACCGTGTCGCAGAGCGACGGCATCACGCTCGGTCAGGCGCTGGTGCTGTGGGCGTCGGGCCGCGATCAGCTGGTGCCAAGGGACCTGGTCTATCCACCGGACAAGTCCAAGGACGAGATCGACAAGGACAACAACAACGACTTCCAGCGCTCCGAGGACAACGCCGAGTACGCGGCGTTGTCCTACTTGAAGTACCCGCAGGCGGTGACGGTCGAGAGCGTCACCGACCCAGGGCCGTCGGTGGGCAAGCTGCAGGACGGCGATGCCATCGACATGGTCGACAACAAGCCCGTCGCCAACCTGGATGAGTTCACCGCACTGTTGAAGGCCACCAAGCCCGGTGACCAGATGGTGATCGACTACCGTCGCAAGGGCGATGGGATCGGCACGACGACGATCACCTTGGGCGAGAACAAGGACCGTGACTACGGCTTCCTCGGCGTCGGCGTGCGGGACGCACCGTGGGGCGACTTCAAGATCGACTTCAACCTCGCCAACATCGGCGGGCCGTCCGCGGGCCTGATGTTCAGCCTCGCGGTCGTCGACAAGCTCACCACGGGTGACCTGAACGGCGGCAAGTTCGTGGCGGGTACCGGCACGATCAGCGGAGACGGCAAGGTGGGCCCGATCGGCGGCATCACCCACAAGATGGTCGCCGCGCAGGAGGCCGGCGCGACGATCTTCCTGGTGCCTGCGGACAACTGCGACGAGGCGCGCTCCGCGCACGACGACGGTCTGCAGCTCATCAAGGTGGACACCCTGACTTCGGCCGTCGATGCGTTGCATGCGGTTTCCGCCGGTGGCGAACCGCCCCATTGCTGAGAATTCCCTTGGCGACCAGTGCGTAGAGTTGTGGCACGTCGAAGCCAGACGTGACCAAGTAGACACCCGAGAGTGGAGTTGACGAGTGGGTATGCGGCCCGCGGCGAGGATGCCGAAGTTGACGCGGCGTAGCCGAATTCTGATCGCCGTTGCGTTGGCGATCGTCCTGCTCTTGCTGATCGGGCCACGCCTGGTCGACACCTATGTGAACTGGTTGTGGTTCGGCGAGCTGGGGTATCGCTCGGTGTTCACGACCGTGCTGGTCACCAAACTCGTGGTCTTCCTGGTCGGCGCGCTGGTGATCGGTGCCGTCGTGTTCGGCGCGTTGGCGCTGGCCTACCGGACGCGGCCGGTGTTCGTCCCGACCGCAGGCCCGAACGATCCGGTGGCCAGGTACCGCACCGCGGCGATGGCCCGGCTGCGGCTGTTCGGCATCGGAATCCCGGTGTTCATCGGCGTGCTCGCCGGCATCGTCGCTCAGACCAACTGGGTGAAGGTGCAGCTGTTCTTGCACGGCGGAAGCTTCGGCGTCGCCGACCCGCAGTTCGGCATGGACCTCGGCTTCTATGCCTTCGACCTGCCGTTCTACCGGCTGGTGCTGAGCTACCTGTTCGTCGCGACGTTCCTGGCGTTCGTCGCCAACCTGTTGGGCCACTACCTCTTCGGTGGCATCCGGCTTGCGGGTCGCACGGGGGCACTGAGCCGGTCGGCGCGCATCCAGCTGATCTCGTTGGGCGGCACGTTGATCCTGCTCAAGGCGGTCGCCTACTGGTTCGACCGCTACGAGCTGCTCAGCCACACCAGGGGTGGCAAGCCGTTCACGGGCGCCGGCTACACCGACATCAATGCGGTGCTGCCCGCCAAGCTGATCCTGCTCGCCATCGCGGTGATCTGCGCAGTCGCGGTGTTCTCGGCGATCGTGTTGCGCGACTTGCGCATTCCCGCCATCGGCGTGGTGCTGCTGCTTCTGTCGTCGCTGATCGTCGGCGCGGGCTGGCCGCTGGTCGTCGAGCAGATCAGCGTCAAACCCAATGCGGCGCAGAAGGAAAGCGAGTACATCACTCGCAGCATCAACGCGACCAGGGATGCCTACGGGCTGACCGATACCAACGTGACCTATCGCGACTACAGCGGCAACATCAACACCACCGCGCAGCAGGTGGCCGCCGATCGTGCGACGACGTCGAACATCCGCCTGCTCGATCCGACGATCATCAGCCCGACGTTCACGCAGTTCCAGCAGGGCAAGAACTTCTACGCGTTCCCCGACCAGCTGTCGATCGACCGGTACAACGGGCCCGACGGCAACCTGCGCGATTACGTCGTCGCCGCGCGAGAGCTCAACCCCGACCGGTTGATCGACAACCAGCGCGACTGGATCAACCGGCACACCGTCTACACCCACGGCAATGGCTTCATCGCCTCACCGGCCAACACCGTGCGTGGGGTCGCCAACGACCCGAACCAGAACGGCGGTTACCCGGAGTTCCTGGCCAGTGTGGTCGGCGCCAACGGCACCGTGGTCGCGCCGGGCCCTGCGCCTCTGGATCAGCCCCGCATCTACTTCGGCCCGATCATCGCCGGGGCGGCCGACGACTACGCGATCGTCGGCCGAAACGGCACCGATCGCGAGTATGACTACGAGACCAACACCGAGACCAAGAACTACACCTACACCGGTTCCGGCGGTGTTCCGGTCGGGAACTGGTTCTCGCGCTCGGTGTTCGCCGCGAAGTTCGCCGAGCGAAACTTCCTGTTCTCCAACGTCATCGGTGAGAACAGCAAGATCCTGTTCAACCGGGATCCGGCCAAGCGGGTGGAGGCGGTGGCGCCGTGGCTGACCACCGACAGCAGTGTGTACCCGGCGATCGTGAACAAGAAGCTGGTGTGGATCGTCGACGGTTACACGACGTTGGACAACTACCCGTACTCGGAGCTGACGACGCTGTCGTCGGCCACGGCGGACTCCAGCGAGGTGGCGCTCAACCGGCTCCAGCTCGACAAGCAGGTGTCCTACATCCGCAACTCGGTGAAGGCCACCGTCGACGCCTACGACGGCACCGTGACCCTGTACGCGCAGGACGAGCAGGATCCCGTGCTCAAGGCGTGGGAGAGCGTCTTCCCGGGGACGGTGAAGCTGAAGAGCGACATCTCGCCGGATCTCGCCGCACACTTGCGCTACCCCGAGGACCTGTTCAAGGTGCAGCGCCAGCTCTTGGCGAAGTACCACGTGAACGATCCGGTGACGTTCTTCTCCACGTCGGACTTCTGGGACGTGCCGCTCGACCCGAATCCGACCGCGAGCAGCTATCAGCCGCCGTACTACATCGTCGCCAAGGACATTGCGGCGAACGACAATTCGGCGTCCTTCCAGTTGACCAGCGCGATGAACCGGTTCCGTCGAGACTTCTTGGCCGCCTACATCAGTGCCAGCTCCGATCCGGCCACCTACGGCAAGATCACGGTGCTGACCATTCCGGGGCAGGTCAACGGGCCCAAACTGGCGTTCAACGCGATCAGCACGGACACCGCGGTCAGCCAGGACCTCGGTGTGATCGGGCGCGACAACCAGAACCGGATTCGCTGGGGCAACCTGTTGACACTTCCGGTGGCGCAGGGTGGTCTGCTCTACGTTGCGCCGGTGTACGCCTCCCCAGGGGCCAGTGACGCGGCGTCGTCCTACCCCCGCCTGATCCGCGTCGCGATGATGTACAACGACAAGGTCGGCTACGGCCCGACCGTCAGCGCCGCGCTGGACGAACTCTTCGGGCCTGGCGCCGGCGCCACGGCCACGGGGCCCGCGCCGGTGGTGGGGGGGCCTGGCAGCCCGCCAGCGGCGCCGCAGGCGGGCAGCGTCCCGCCGCCTGCCGCGCCACCTGGGCAGGAGCAGCAGGGCCGTGCGCCCGAGGTGCCAACGCCGGTCGCGGCGGTGCCGGGTGGTGCGATCCAGCTGTCCACGGCGAAGGCCGCTGCGCTGCAGGACATCAATTCTGCGCTCGACGGGCTCCGTACGGCGCAGCAGGGCGGCAACTTCGCCGAGTACGGCGCTGCTCTGCAGAAGCTCGACGACGCGGTCGCCAAGTATCAGAACACCAAGTAGCCCATTAGGGTTGCGCCGGTGCGTTATCGGTTGCTCGGCACGCTGCAGGTCGCAGGTGCCGATGGTCGGGTCGACATCGGTCCGCCGAAGCAGCGAGCCGTTTTGGCCGCGCTCCTGCTGGCCCGTGGCCGCGTCGTTTCCGTCGACCGCCTGATCGACGCGGTCTGGGGCGACGACGTCCCGGGGAGTGCGACGGCCAGCCTGCAGGCATACGTGTCGAATCTGCGCCGCGCCCTGCGCGACGGTGTGGAGGCTTCGCAGGTGGCCTCGCCCATCGTGCGGCAGTCGCCGGGCTACTACCTCGGGGTTGGACCGGAGGAGGTCGATCTGACGGTCTTCACCGCGAATGTCGGCCGCGCGGCGACGGCGATCGAGGCGACGCGGTGGGACGAGGCGCTCGCGGAGTCCGATGCCGCACTTGCGTTGTGGCGCGGCCCGTTCCTGGAGGACCTTAGCGACCAACCGTGGGTCACCGCCGAGGCCGTCGCGGCCGAGGAGATGCGACGGGACTGCCTGGACTACCGGATCAGCGCGTTGCTGGCGCTGGGCAGGGTTCCTCTCGCGCTAGCGTCGGCCGCGCAGCTGAGCGCCCTGGATCCGTTGTCGGACAGGGGGTGTTGGTTGCACGTTCTGGCGCTCTACCGAGCGGGTCGGACGTCCGAGGCGCTCGATGCCTACACCCGTCACGCTCGACGGCTCGACGACGAGCTCGGGTTGCAGCCGGGGTCGGAGCTGCGCGAGCTGCAGACCGCGATCCTGCAGCAGGCGCCGGAGCTTGCCGCGTGGCCGCGTCACCCCGAGTGGACCGGAGCCGTCGAGGTCCTCACGCCGATGGTGCCCGCACCACCGGCGGCGGCTGCGGAACCGTCGCGGAGGGCTGAGCTCGTCGGGCGACAGCGTGAATTGGCCACGGTCGCCGGACTTCTCGCCGACGTATCGAACGGGGCCACCCGCTGGTTGGTGCTGTCTGGGCCGCCCGGAATCGGCAAGACCCGGTTGGCCGAGGAGGTGGCCGCGCGGGTCGGCGACGCGGGCGGGCGGGTGGTCTGGATCAGTTGCCCCGACGAGACGGCGACGCCGCCGTGGTGGCCGATGCGTCAACTCGTCCGTGCCCTTGGCGCCGATGCCGACGAGGTGCTGCAGGTGCCGCCGCACGCGGACCCCGACACGGCGAGATTCCATGTATACGAACGCATTCAGAGTCTGATCGAGTTGGCGGGGGAGGTGCGCGCAGTCGTCATCGACGACGTGCAGTGGGCGGACTCGGCGTCGACGAGTTGTCTGGCCTACGTCGCCGGTGCGCTGCGGGAGCGTCCGATCGCCATCGTGGTGACCGTCCGCGACGGTGAGCACACCCCCGAATTGGGCCGGCTGCTCGGCACGATCGCCCGTGGTGCGCACAACCGGCACGTCGAGGTCCCCGCACTGTCCTCTACGGACGTCGCCGCCCTCGCGACCGAGGTCGCCGACGACGTGGTCACCTCGGAAGAGGCGGCCATTCTGGCGGTGCGGACCGGTGGGAATCCGTTCTTCGTCTGCGAATACGCTCGGTTGCCACGGGATGAGCGCCAGGGCAACGACATTCCGGTCGCCGTGAAATCGGTGCTGGACCGGCGGCTGGCCGGGTTGGATCCGGCGGTGCTGCAGATGCTGCGCACCGCGGCGGTCGTCGGAGACGCCGTGGACGTGGCGGTGCTGGCCGAGGCGACCCGGTTGGACATCGACACGCTCGCCGATTATCTGGACGAGGCGGCCGACGAGCGCATCGTCGTTCCGTCGCACACCGGCGACGGATACGCCTTTGCGCACGGACTGTTGCGCGAGCAACTGCTCGCGAGCATGCCGGCACTACGGCGACAACGCCTGCACGCCAAGGTCGCCGACGTGCTGGCCGACGGTGTGGGGGCCGATGCGCTGACGCGACGCGCCCAGCATCTGGTGGCTGCGCAACCGTTGGTGGAACCCGATGCGGTGGTCGAGGCGTGTCGGCGCGCCGCGGAAGAGGCCACCGAGCGGTGGAGTTCGGACATCGCTGCGACCTGGTGGCAGGCGGCACTGGATGCCTACGACCGGTTGCCCGCGTCGGCGCGCGACGAAGCCGAGCGGGATGCGTTGACCGTCGCCATGCTCGAGGCCCATTCTCGTTCTGGCCGTGGGCGATTGGTTCTCCAGGCCGTCGAGCGGCACCTGGCTGAGGCGCTGCGGTCGGGCCGGACCTCGACCGCGGGCCGAGTGGCCAGCGCACTGCTGAGGTCCAGCGGTGCCTGGCCGTGGCTGGCGCCTGGCGAAAGTCCCGGTGAACTCCTGCGACTGTTGGAACGTTCCGCGGACGTCGCCGACCGGGACCCCGGCGGGGGAGCACGTGTGCTGGCGGCGCTAGCGGTCGGGCACTGCTACAACCCGGATCCGCGGGTCTCCGCGGCGCATCTGGACAGAGCTGAATACCTGGCGGAGTCGACCGGCGATCCCGAGGTGGTCGCCGACGTCCTGGTGGGTCGTTTGATCACCTACTCCGGCGTTGCGACCGCTAGTGTGCAGACGCTGTCGTGGGCGGAGCGCTTAGATGCTTTGTCGCACAGCAGAAGTGACGAGGATCGCGTGATCTCCAACTCGGTGTGCACGATGGCCGAGATGAACCTCGGTGACGTCGATGCGACGGCGCGCCGGTTGGCGGTGGGCGTCGAGGGCAGTGAGGCGCTCCAATTACCGGTGCTGCGAGCCCAGTTGCGATGGATGGAAGCGGTGTTGGCGGTGTGGCGCGGCGACTTCGCCGAAGCCGAGCGGCACCACGGCATCGCCTCCTACGTGCACGAGCAGACCGAGTTGTATGGCGCGGGAAGCGGTCTGATGGCGGCGGTGTCGCTGCTGCGGGAGACGGGCGGTCCGATCGACCCGCAATGGCTCGAGGTGGCCGCCACCCCGGATACCGGCGGGCAGAGCATGGTGGACCTGGTCACGACGGCCCTGTTGACGATCGCCCACGGTCCGCAGGTCGCGCCGACCGCGAAGACGCTGCTGGCCGAGTGGCTCACCGCGCGCGACCGGCCCCACATCTGGACGACGTTGGGGCATCTGGTGCTGCTGGCTCACCTCGCCGCGGACCACGAGGTCACGCAGTACGCCGAGCCGCTGCTGGCCGAGCTCGAGCCGTTCGGCGACCGGATCGCCGTGATCGGGCAGATCGGCGTGGCGGGTCCGGTGGCCCTGGCGACGGCGCGGTTGCGCGCGTTGGCCGGAGACCGGGAACACGCGCTGGTCGACCTGGCGAGGGCACGCACGATCGCCGAGCGAACGGGTGCGGCGCCGACGTTGGTGCGGTGTGCCCTCGTCGCGGCCGAGTTGGCCGACTCCGTTCAACGGCGGAGCGCGATGGCCCGGGACGTCGCGGTGCGTGCCGGCGACCTGGGCATGCTGGGCGTCGTGGCGGCCGCTGAGCGCCTCGTCTGACGACGATTGGGCGATTCTTGGAGCGACGGCACCAAGAAACGTCCAAGCGGCGCACGTGATCCTTCAGCCATCAAGATCGTCTCAGCTGAAAGGAACCCGATGAGCCCGCATGCCACGACCGATGTCGACCACGACATGGAGGTCCTGCGCAGTCACGTCACTGCCCCCGTCGCGCTGCCCGGCGAGCGCGTCTACGACAGGGTGACGCCGTGGAACGTGGCCGTGTCCGTCCGGCCCGCGGCGGTGGTCTTGGCGGCCACGTCCGGCCACGTCGCGGAGGTGATGCGCTTCGCAGGCGACAAGGGACTGCGGGTCGCCGTCCAGGCCACCGGGCACGGTGCGGTGCCGATCGGCGCTGACACGATCCTGGTGCTCACTGCCGGGCTGACGGGCTGCGTCGTGGACCCCGACGGCCGGACCGCACGCGTGGGCGCCGGGGTCAGGTGGCAGACGGTGCTCGACGCGGCAACGCCGTATGGGTTGGCGCCGCTGTGCGGGTCGGCGCCGGGGGTCGGCGTCGTTGGCTTCCTCACCGGAGGTGGCATCGGCCCGCTGGTGCGCACCGTCGGACTGTCCGCCGACCACGTGCGGGCCTTCGAATTGGTGACCGGCGCAGGGGAGGTCCTTCGTGTCACACCCGACGAGCACGCCGAGCTGTTCTGGGGGCTGCGGGGCGGCAAGTCGATGCTGGGCATCGTCACCGGCGTCGAGATCAACCTGCTGCCGATCGCCGAATTCTATGGTGGCGCAGTCTACTTCGACGGCGCGCACACCGCCGACGTGCTGCACGCGTGGCAGCGGTGGACGGCCGATCTGCCAGATGACGTCAACACGTCGATCTGCATTCAGCAACTGCCTCCGCTCCCCGGCATTCCGGAGCCGCTGGCGGGTCGGATGACGGTGGCGGTGCGGTACACGGCGGTGGGGGATATCGAGGAGGCGCAGCGGCTGCTGCAACCGATGCGTGACGTCGCGCCTGCGGTGATCGACGCCGTCGGGGTGCTGCCGTATGCGGCGATCGGCATGGTGCACGCCGACCCGGTGGATCCGATGCCCGTCCACGAGGGGCACGCCCTGTTGCGCGAGATGACCGGCGAGACGGTGGAGGAGATCCTCGCCCTGTGCGGACCGGGATCGAACTCGCCGCAGACGATCGTCGAGCTGCGGCTCCTTGGTGGTGAGTTGGCGCGGGAGCCACGACACCGCAGCGCGTTCTGCCATCGCAACGCCGCGTACGCGCTGTCAGTGATCGGGGTGCTGGCCCCGCCAGTCGGTGAGGCCGTCGTCGGGCACGCCGCCGAACTGGTGGGTGCGGTGGCGCCGTGGTCGACCGGAGGTCAGCTGCCGAACTTCGCGGCGTCCAACGATCCGGACCGGCCCGCGCGCTGCTACAACGAGGATGCGCTGCACTGGCTCAGGGCGCTCGCCCGACGCTACGATCCGGCCGGAACAATGCTCTGAGCACCCGATTTGGAGGTATGGGGGCTGCTCGGTAACCTTGTGTTCACCCGTCGCGGGGTGGAGCAGCTCGGTAGCTCGCTGGGCTCATAACCCAGAGGTCGCAGGTTCGAATCCTGTCCCCGCTACTAAGTGAAACGGCCCTCGGAGATCTCTCCGGGGGCCGTTTTCATGCCACTCGTGAACGGATTCGTGAACGTCACGTCTCGCACAGACGGTCCTGCGCGACCCGCGGGTCGACGAAACGCTTCGGTAGCTCAAGCCATGAATGTGCGTAGCGCATCGATGACGAACCTGTGGTCGTCTTCTTCGGCCAGCCCCGACACCCCCACTGCTCCGATCAGCGACCCCGCTGCCCGCAGTGGCACGGCACCACCGGCGAGCGCGATGTCGGCGCGGCTGTACCCACTTTCGACGAAGTAGTCGGTTTGGCTGGCGCGGTACTGGCACGCCAGCGCCCAAGACGAGCAGTTGTGCTTGGCTACCGCACGAAACTTTCGTGCCAGCCAGTCATCGTTGGTCGCTGTCGCCCCGGGCAGGCCCGCATGGAAGACCCTCTGCTCGCCGAAGTTGATCGCAATCGCCACCGGGAGGCCCTCCGCCGAAGCCGTCGACACCATCGCGCTGCCCAACGCCCAGGCGTCCGCGAAACTGAACTGGCCAAAGGTGAGGCTGTCCTCCTCGGCGACGACAGCGTCGTGCAACTCACGCCAGTGAGCTGGATCCGTTGGTTGCGACATCATCAGGTCAGGCCATGCACGGCGAAGTACGCCGATGCGCGGGCAGCGGTCTGGTCGGGGTCGGTGAAAAGGCCGATGGCGTCGCCGGCGTGGACCAGTTCTGCCAGGTGCTCCAGGCTGCGGCCGGCTTCGAAGCCGCCGATCATCCGGAAGTGGTCTTGTTGGCCGTTGAGGTACGCCAGCCACGCCACACCCACCTTGTAGTACTGCGTGGGCGCGGCGAAGATCAGACGGCTCAATGCCTCAGTAGGACCGAGGATCTCACGAAATCCTTCTTCATCACCGTCGTCGAGTCGTCCGAACGCCGCCGAAGCGAAGGGCGCGACCGCCGCGAAGGCGCCGAGCAGGGCGTCGCTGGAACGAATTCCGTCACCGGCGATCAGGTCGACGTAGTTGAAGTCGTCACCGGTGAAGACCCGCGCCGGTGCCGGGAGGCGGTTGCGCAGTTCGATCTCGAGTGCGGGATCGAGCAATGACATCTTGATGCCACGGACTCCTGCGAGGTGGCTTGTGATGATCTGCACCACGGTGTCCATCGCGGCCCGGGGTTCGTTGAAGCCCCAGTATCCAGCCAGCGCCGGGTCGAACATCGCTCCGAGCCAGTGCAATACGACTGGCCGGGTTGCGGATGCCAGCACCGCGTCATAGACGGAGAGGTAGTCGTCGGGGCCGGTCGCGGCGCGGGCAAGGTCGCGACTGGCCATGAGAACGACCTCGCCGCCAGCTGATTCGATGGTGTCGATCTGCTCGGTGTAGGCATCACGGATCTCGTGCAGGGACGGTGCCGGGGTGGTCAGTTGGTCGGTGCCGACCCCGACCACGATCCTGCCACCGACGGCCCGCGCCTCGCCGAGCGTGCGCAGCGCCAGTTCCCTGGCTGCCGTCCAGTCCAGGCCCATGCCGCGTTGTGCGGTGTCCATCGACTCGGCCACGCCCAGCCCGAGTGACCAGAGGTCGTGGCGCAGACGCAGGGTGGCGTCCCAGTCGATCGCATTTCCATGGTCGGCTGTCGAGGCACGCAGGGGATCGGCGACGACGTGCGCAGCGGCGTACACGGCCCGACTGGTGGGCGGTGTGGACCGCACGTCGAGTCGGGCGGGCTCGTTGAGGAGCAACCGGTGAGAGGTGTGATCGGCTGACGGGAGAAGCAGGGAAACCATGACTGTCGTCCTTCAGCGGGCGTCGAGTCCACCGTCGGCCAGAATCGTCTGGCCGGTGATGAAGCTGGCAGAGTCGCTGACCAGGAAGGACAGCAGGGCGGCGATTTCCTCGGGCTCGCCGGCGCGGCCGAGCAGGTTGGCACGGACCTCTTTACGGACCTCGTCAGACCAGGTCTCGGCCATGTCGGTCATGACGAACCCGGGGGCGACGGAGTTCACGGTGATCGACGGCGCCAGCGCCTTGGCGAAGGACACCGTCACGTTCTCCAGCGCGGCCTTTGCGGCCGAGTAGCCGGTCACCTCGGGGCTGGCCAAGTTGTCACGGCCGCGGATGGAGGACACGGTGACGATGCGGCCACCGGCCTTGGCCAGCATCAGCGGCGCCACCGCGCGGATGAAGTTGACCGGTGCTAGGACGTTGGCGCGGTATTCGTCGAGCCAGACGTCGGTGTCGCCGGCCATGGCATCGGTGGCTTGCACGGCGCCCAGCGTGCAGATCAGTGCGTCGGGAATGTATCCCTGGTTCTTGACCTCGTCGATCATCGCTTGGACGGCGGCGGCGTCCTGCCCGTCGCAGGCGAAGGCAGGTGCGCCGAGGTCGGCTGAGAGCTTCTTCAGGCCATCGGACTCGGTGCGGCCGTGCAGGATGACCTGCGAGCCGTTGGCGGCTTCGAGGCGGGCGGCGGCGGCGCCGATTCCGCGGGACGATCCGGCGATCAGAACGGTTCTGGGCATTTACTGACTCCTTCTGAGGGGGTTGGGGATGGTTTCGCCGGTCTCGGCGAGGTAGGCGCCGGCGAGCGAGTCGACGAGCGATGACAGGCCGCCCGGACCGGGTTGTGCGAGTGCTTGTTTGAGGATGCATTGGGCGACGGGGGTCGTTTGCAGCACGTCGTCGACGAGCTGCCGAACATGGGCTTCGACTCCGTGTTCGGGCGCGAGGAAGTCGATGATGCCGAGCCGTAACGCATCCTCGGCGGACAGGGTGCGACCGGTCATCGCCAGGATCCGTGCTGCGGACGGTCCGGCGACGCCGAGAACACGACTGAGACCAGACCACCCGGGTGTGGTTCCCAGTGTCGCCTCGGGCAGCCCTATCCCGATACCTGCTGACGCCACCCGGAAGTCGCAGTGCAGTGCCAACTCCAGTCCACCGCCGAAGGCGCTCCCGTCCATCGCGGCGATGGTGGTCTGTGGCAGCCCGGCGAGCGAACCGAACACCCGCTGACCCAGCCGGGTCCAGCGCCCGCGGATGAGTTCGCTTGACAGACCGCCGAATTCGGCGGTGTCGGCGCCGGCGCAGAAGACGGTGCCCGCACCTTCGACGATGACGACCCGGACCTCGGAGTGCTCGGCGACGGTGGTCAGGCGGGCGTCGAGTTCGGTGAGCATGTGCGTGCTCAAGGCGTTGCGCTTGCGCGGTCGGTCGAGAACGACGCGCGCCAGCGGGCCCTGGAGCTCGAGTCGCACCGTCCCGCTGGCGTCGACGTTCATCGGGGCGGAGAGATGTTGCGCTGCAGGCTGGTCCAGCGGCGTTCGGTGAGCAGGTCGATGTTGGCGCGGCCACCCAGGTCGTCCCCTAGCCCGGAGGCGCCGGTGCCGCCGAAGGGAACCTGCGACTCGTGCATGGCCGAGCCGTCGTTGACGTGGACCATGCCTGAGCGAATGCGGTCGGCCACGGCCCAGGCGTTGTCGAGGTCGCGGCCGAACACCGCGGTGGACAGCCCGAACCGGGTGCCGTTGACGATCTCGATCGCCTCCTCGACGGTGTCGACCACGGTGATCGGCGCGACGGGGGCGAACACCTCCTCGTCGTGCAGCGGCATGCCCGGGGAGACATCGGTGACCACGGTCGGGCGCAGGAAGACACCGTCGGCGGTACCCCCCTCGACTACGCGGGCACCCAGTTCCACACTGCGCGAGACCATGTCGAGGGCACGGTCGGCCTGGCGCTCCGACAGCATCGGCCCGAGATCCACGTCGCCGAGGAAGGGGTCACCGACGGTGAGCGCCTTCGCGTGGGCGACGAGCTTGGCCACGTACGCCTCGGCGACGTCGGCGAGCACGATGTGCCGGCCGGTGGCGATGCAGACCTGACCCTGATGTCCGAAGGAGGACGTGGCACCGCACTCGGCGGCGAGGTCCAGGTCGGCATCCGACAGCACGATGCTCGCGTTGTTGCCGCCCAGCTCCAGGGCGACCCGCTTGAGCAGGGGGGCGGCGGCGACGTTGATGCGGATGCCGGTCGGCTCGGATCCGGTGAAGTGGATCATGTCGACCTGCGGGTGGTTGACCAGGGCCGGTCCTGCGTCGTTGCCCGGCAGCACCTGCACCACTCCGGCAGGAAGTCCGGCTTCGGCGAGGATCTCGGCGATCATGAGGCCGCCGACGAACGGCGTCTCCGGCGCGGGTTTCAGCACTACTGCGTTGCCCAGGGCGATCGCCGGTGCCAGCACGCGCAGTGCGATGTGCAGCGGCGCATTCCAGGCAGTGATGAGACCGACGACGCCGACGGGTCGACGTTCCACCAGGTTCACCCGACCGCGTTGCCCGGACGGGATGACCTCACCCAGGGGGGTGGTGGCCAGTTCGGCGGCTTGATAGAACTCGATGACGCTGGCGCCGATCTCGCCGAGTGCCTTGGGTCCAGTCGCTCCGCCTTCGCGGACGAGGACGTCGCGGAACCGGTCCGTCGCCGCGTCCAGGAGCGCGCCGGCGCGCCGCAGGATTGCCGCGCGCTCGGTGGCCGGGGTTGCGCACCAGTCACGTTGAGCCGCACCGGCTCCGGTGACAGCGCGGTCCACTTCGGCGGCGGTGGCCGACGCGGTGGTACCGATGACCTCCCCGCTGGCCTTGTCGGTCACCGGAAGTGGTGCGCCTTCGGAGGTGATGAAGTCACCGTCGAGGAAGATGGTGCCCGGCTCGAACGCGCCGGTCGGTGTGGTCGTTGATGCGGAGATGGTGGTCACGTCGCCTCCTTGGGAGGGGTTGTCGGTTAGGCGTGGATGTCGATGAGGGACCAGTCGGCGCGTGCTGCCGCCCGGCCTAGCATCAGGGCGTGAATTTCGCTGGTGCCGTCGATGATCTGAATGACCTTGGCATCGCGCATCAGTCGCTGCACGGGATAGTGCAGATGCACCCCATAGCCGCCGTGCAGCTGTACCGCTTCGGTGGTGTGGCGCATCGCTGCGTCGGAGGCGAACATCTTGGCCGCGGAGATCAGGTGCGCGTCTCCGCCGCCGCCGCCGGCGAAGCTGTCGACGCCTTCGCGGAGCAGGCCGCGGGCCGCCAGGTAGTCGGCGTGCATGTGGCCGAGCTTCTCCTGCACGATCTGCAGGTCGGCCAGCGTGCGCCCGAACGCCTCGCGGTCGCGGACATAGTTACTGGTCTCGCGCAGCGCGGCACGCATGAACCCCACGCCGTAACACCCGGCGTCGAGGCGGGCCAGGTTGAGGCCTTCGAGCATGCCGCGGAACCCGTCGACGTCCAGACGCCACGCCGAGGGCACCCGCGCGCCGTCGAAGTGCACGTTGGCCATCGGCATGCCGCGGAACCCCGACATCGGTTCGTCCTTGCCGACGGTGACGCCCTCGGTGTCCAGGGGCACGACGAAGGCGGCGGTCGGTGCGTCGCGGTCGGCGGATTCCAACTTGGCCAGCACGATGACGAAGTGCGCCTCCGGGGACTGGGTGATCCAGGCCTTCTCCCCGGTGATGCTGACGGTGTCGCCGTCGACGGTGGTGGCGACGGTCCGGCCTGCGCGAATGTCGGTGCCGGAGTGGGGCTCACTGAGTGCGAAGGCGCCCCGGATGGAGCCGTCCATCAGGCCCGGCAGCCATCGGTCGCGGATCTCGCTGGGAGCGTAGGCCGCCAGGAGGTAGCCGTGCAGTCGGGCGATGGAGATGCCCAACGCCACCGCGCCCGAGTAGGAGGCGATGAGCTCGGTAGTCTCGTGGGCGAGGGCGAACATCGCCGGGTCGATCTTCCCGTCCTCGGAGAAGATCAACCCCTGGAGTCCGAGGGTGGCGGCTTCGGTCAGCAGATCGGGGAAGAACTCGCCGGACAGGTCGATGTCCTGGGCGCGGGGCGCGACGCGGGTCTGACAGAAGTCGTTGACCACGCCCAGGAAGTCCTGGGCGTCGCTGTCGAGGTGTTGGATGCTCATGGGGTGTCGACTCCGTTGTCTGCCCACTCGTAGCGGATGACGCCGCGAAGGTTCTTGCCCGACAGCAGATCGTCGTAGGCGTCGTTGATCTGCTCGAGCCGGTATTCCTTGGTGACGAGGTCGTCGAGGTTGAGTTGGCCGGTGTCCCAGAGCCGCAGCATCGCGGGGATGTCGTTGCGGGGGTTGCAGCCGCCGTTGAGCGATCCGGTGAGCGTCTTCTGCCACAGCACGAATTCCGAGGGGTTGATGGGGATGTCGGGCTGGTCGTGACGGGTGAGGCCGACCACAGTGGCCTGGCCTCCCTTGCGGACGACCTTGACGGCCTGGCCGATGGTCTCCGGTGTGGCGATCGCCTCGAAGGATCGGTCCACGCCGACACCCCAGGTAAGTTCGTTGGCGAATTCGACGGGGTCGGTGGTGTTGGAGTTGACGGTGTGGGTGGCGCCGAAGATCTTGGCCTGCTCCAGTTTCCAGTCGTTGATGTCGCAGGCGATGATGCGCTTGGCGCCGGCGAGCTTGGCGCCCTGGACGATGTTCATCCCGATGCCGCCGACACCGAAGACCATGACGTCGTCGCCGGGCTTGACGCCGCCGCGGTAGATCGCGGTGCCGACGCCGGTGGTGACGCCGCACGCGACGAGACAGGCACGTTCGAGGCGGTAGTGCGGTTCGACCTTGACCACCGATTGTCCTGGTACGACGGTCCATTCGCTGAAGGTCGAGACCAGGCAGAACTGTCCGAGTTCGGTGCCGTCGTCGTCGCGGAAGCGGTAGGTGCCGTCGATTTGGGGGCCGAGCACGGTGTAGGCGCCCAGATCGCACAGGTTGGTCTGGCCGCTGGTGCACCATCGACACGTGCCGCACGACGGCAGGTAGGACATCACGACGTGATCACCGGGCTGCACGTGGGTGACGTTGGCGCCGACGGTCTCCACGACCCCAGCACCTTCGTGCCCGAAGATCATTGGCAGTGCGGCGATCTGGTCGCCGGTCACGTTGTGCATGTCGGAGTGGCAGATGCCCGACGCGGCCAGGTGCACCAGCACCTCGTTGGGACCGGGTTCGTCGAGCTCGACTTCCTTGACCTCGAACTTGGTGTGGAGGCCGTAGATCACGGCTGCCTGTGTACGCATGTCAGTGCTCCTTTTCTCGTGCACCGTCGGCGTGGCCGGGCGGCGGCGTGGGGGTGTGCGGTGTGCGGTGTTCGGCGAACAGTGACGTCGACATCAATAGGATCTGGTCGGCGCGTTTGGGTTCGAAGTCCATCAGCGCCACGATTTGATCTGCAGTCCAGCCGGGGGCGACCTCGACGAGGACCGGCCCTTCGTCACCGAGGACGAACACGGCGCGCTCGGTGACGTAGATGACTTCTTGCCCGCGTTCGCGCGCTAGTTGCGCGTTGAAGGTTATTTGACGGACCTTCTCGATGAACTTGTGGTGCTTCCCTTCGGTGGTCACCCGCAGGTGACCCTCGGAGAGGTCGGTGCGCAGCCCGCCGGCGGTCAGCGAGCCGCAGAACACGACCTTCTTCGCTGCCTGGGAGATGTTGATGAATCCGCCGGCACCGAAGATGCGGCCATCGACCAGTGAGGAGTTGACGTTGCCGTCGCGGTCGACTTCGGCGAAGCCCAGGCAGGTGACGTCCAGCCCACCTCCGTCGTAGAAGTCGAACTGTGACGAATGGTCGATCACCGCTTCAGGGTTCCATGACACCCCGAAGATGACGCCCCGTTCGGGAACGCCGCCGATCATGCCCTGCTCGACGGTTAGGGTCATCTCCTCGAGCCGTCCCTCCTCCAGCGCGGCGGTGGCTACGCCGTCGGCCATGCCGACACCGAGGTTGACCACTGAACCGAGTTCGATCTCGTCGAGCGCGCGTCGGGCGACGACCTTGCGCTCGCTGAGGGCCATGGCAGGCGCCCGACCGAATGGCACGTATACCTCGCCGGAGAACGCCGGGTTGTAGTCGTTGATCGCGGTCTGCCGTTGATTCTCGTCGAGCACCACGATGTCGATCAGATGACCGGGCACCACAACGCTTTTCGCATTCAGGGTGTGCGCTCCGGCGATCCTCTTGACCTGGGCGACGACGAGTCCGCCGCTGTTGCGGGCAGCGGTGGCCGCGGCGAGGACGCCGAGCTTCGCAGTCTCGTGTTCGAGGGTGAGGTTGCCATTCTCGTCGGCGGTGGTTCCACGGATGAACGCGACGTCGAAGGACGGGCTGGGGTAGAAGAGGTACTCCTCGTCGTGCAGGGAGAGCACCTCGACGAGGTCGGTGCTGGTGGCGGTGTTCAGCTTTCCGCCGCCTTGGCGGGGATCGCAGAACGTGCCGAGTCCGACTTTGGTGATGAGTCCGGGGCGCCTCGCGGCCGACTCCCGCAGCAACTGGGCGAGCACTCCTTGAGGCAGGTTGTAGGCCTCGATGTCCCCATCGTGAGCCATCTTCGACAGCGTGGGCGTCATTGCCCAGTGCCCGGCGACCGCGCTGCGGATCAGTCCCGGGATCGCCAGGACGTCCATCCCGGAGCCGTTCCGGTCGCCGATTCCGCTGCAGAAGTACGCCGACAACTCAGAGGGGGTGGAGGTATGACGGTATCGCTCGGCGAGGGCATCGAGTAGCGCCGAGGGTTCGATGACACCTCCGCCGGAGGCCTCCACCAGCAACCGCGCGCGGTCGGGGATGCGATCGACGGCCTTACGGGCTGAGAGGAATTCGGGTTTGACGAGCTTGCTGAGTCTCATGGCATTACTCCTCCACCGTTGACGTTGATCGTCTGCCCGGTGACGAAGCTCGCTTCCTGGCTGGCGAGCCAGGACACGGCGGTCGCCACTTCCTTGGAGGTGCCGAATCGGTGCATGACGAGCTGACGGGTCTTCGTTTCGATCCATTCGGGGGTGGCGTGTTCGGCGGTCATCGGGGTTTCGATGGGTCCGGGTGCCACGCAGTTCACCCGGACGTCGGGGCCGAGTTCCCGGGCCAGTGCACGGGTGAGCCCACCGATGCCTGCCTTGGAGGCGCTGTAGGCCGCGCAGTTCAGCCCACCGGTGTAGCCGAGTTGGCTGCCGATCGTGACGACCGATCCACGAGACGCGCGCAGTGCCTCGGCGGCGGCGGACACTGCGAGGAAGGTGCCGGTGAGGTTGACCGCCAGGGTCTGGTTCCACGTGGCCAGGTCCAGCTCGTGCAGGAACCTCTGCTCCATTACACCGGCGAGGGTGACGAGGACGTCGACGCGGCCGAATTCGTTTACCGCAGTGTCGATCAGCTGATGCATGTCGTCTTGCGACGTCACGTCAGCCGCCACCAGCTTCGCACCCTCCGTGCCGTCGATGCCCGCGGTGTCGGCGCCCGGCCGGTACCCGAGAACCAGCGTGTAGCCGTCCTCGCCGAGGCGTTGGGCGACGGCGTGGCCGAGTCCACCTTCGGCGCCGGTGAGCACCGCGACGCGTTCAGTCATCGCTGATCGCCCCCTGGAATGCCAGCTTCATCACCGATTCCTCGTTGGCCTCGGCGCGGCTGAGTTCGCCGACGGTGCGCCCACCGCGCATCACCACGATCCGGTTGGCCGCGCCCAGCAGTTCGGGCAGCACGGAGGAGACCATGATGATGGCGATGCCCTCGTCGGCCAGGCCCCGAATGAGCCGGTGTACTTCGGCTTTGGCGCCCACGTCGATGCCACGGGTGGGTTCGTCGAGCAGCAGGACGCGGGGTTTGGTCGCCAGAACCTTGGCGAGCGCGACCTTTTGCTGGTTGCCGCCGGACAGCGCACCGACGGGCAGCGATGGACTTGCTGCCTTGATGCGCAGTTCCTTGAAGAATCGTTCGACGATGCGGGTTCCGCGCCGCGGGCGCAGCCACGGCCCGGTGCTCATGTCGTCGAGGCTGGCCAGCTCGATGTTGGAGCTGATGGACATCCCAAGGTGCAGTCCCTGGTTCTTGCGATCCTCGGGTACTAGGGCGATCCCTGAGGCGAGCGCCGCGTGCGGGTGGGCCGGCTTGTGCGGCTTCCCATCGAAAGTCATGATGCCGCCGGTTGCTCGGCTGGCCCCGAAGATTGCGGCCAGGAGTTCGGTGCGGCCGCTGCCGACTAGGCCGCCAATGCCGAGGATCTCACCGGGGCTCACGTGCAGAGAGGCCGACAGGACGCCAGGGGCGGTGATGTTCTCGACGCTCAAGATCGGTGTTTGCGTCTCGGCGCCCACGGTCTCGTGGCCGTGGCCGTGGTAGAGGGCATCGATGTCGCGGCCGATCATCTGCTTGATCAGGGACTCTTCGGTGAACTCAGCAGCAGATGCGGTGGTGATGTGCGAGCCGTCGCGTAGCACCGTGATGGTGTCGGCGTATTCGAGGACTTCGGGCAGGTCGTGGCTGATGAGCACGACTGCAGTGCCTTGGTCGCGCAGATCGCGCAGCAACGCCAGCAGTCGGAGCGAATCATCGTGCGGCAGCGATGATGTGGGTTCGTCGAAGAACACCACGCGGGCATTTAGCGAGAGAATTCGGGCAATCTCGACGAGCTGTTGTTCGGCGATGGACAGGTCGCTGGCGGGGCGCCGCGGGTCGATGTCGAGGCCGACCCGTTCGAGGTGGGTCTTGGCTTGTTCGATGAGCGCGCGCCGGTCGAGGAATCCCCAGCGGGAGGGCTCCGCGTTGACCAGGACGTTGTCGGCGACGGACACCGACCCGATCACCGAGAGTTCCTGGTGCACGATGGCGATGCCGAGACCGGCGGCCTGCGTGGGGTTGCGGGGGTGGACCTGTTCGCCGTCGAGCAGGATGGTGCCGGTGTCCGCGGATTCGAAACCGGACAGGATCTTGGACAGCGTCGACTTGCCAGCCCCGTTCTCTCCGACGAGGGCGTGAATCTTGCCGGGCTCCAAGGCGAGTGAGACGTTCTCGAGGGCAGCGACTCCGGCGTAGTGCTTGGAGATGCCGCGGGCCTCGAGCATCGCCGTACGGGGAGGTGCTGCGGCCAGGCTCATTCTCCTGGCTCCCCACGTGTGACCCGGTCCAGCACGACGGCTGCGACGACGACGGCGCCCGTCACGATCTGCTGCCAGTAAAACGGCACGTTCATCAATGTCAGGCCGTTGCCGAGCACCGCGATCACGAGCGCGCCGAGGAAGGTGCCGGCCAGGCGACCACGGCCACCGAAGAGGCTGGTGCCACCGACGACAACGGCCGCGATGACGTCCAGTTCGAATCCGACGCTGCCTGCGGGTTGCCCGGAGGACAGCTTGGCAGTCAGGATCAACGAGGCGATTCCGGCGCACAGTCCTGCGAAGACGAAGGCGAACAACAGGACTCGGGAGACCCGGATACCGGAGAGCCGCGCGGCGTCGCGATTGCCGCCGACGGCGTATATCCGTCGCCCGATCTTCAGCCGGTGCAGGATGACGTAGCCCACGGCGAAGGTGACGCCCATGATGATGACCGGAATCGGCACGGGGCCGACCTTGCCGAGGCCGATCTGAGTGAACGAGGTGTTCTTGATCGAGATGGGATAACTGTCGGTGATCAGCAAGGCGATGCCGCGCAAGGCGGTCAGGGTGGCCAGGGTCGCGATGAAGGCCGGCACCTTGGCCATGGTGACCAACAGCCCGTTGAGTAGGCCGCATCCAGTGCCGACGACCAAGCTGATGACGATGGCCGCCACTGCGGACATCCCGGCGCCAAGGGTGGCATGTTGCAGATACAGCGCGGCCACGCTGCCGGTGAGGGCGACGACCGACCCGACCGAAAGATCGATGCCGGCCACCAGGATGACGACGGTCGCTCCCACCGCCGCGACGGCGGTAATCGAGACCTGCTGTAGCACATTGGTCAGGTTGCCCGCAGTGGTGAACTGTGGAGCCTGGATGGCGAAGAACCCTGCGAGCAGGACCAGTGCTACGACCGGTCCGAGTTGGGCAAGTCGTTTGACGTTGCGATTGTCGAGGATCCGGCCCCGCGGGGGTGGTGGTTGAGCGGGGCCCGCGGGTATCGGACGGACCGTGGTGGTGGTCATGGGTACTCCTAAGACCGTTGCGTAGGAATGACGACGTCGAAGTGGATGGGTGGGCTTCGGTCAGAACGCCGGGGTGGCGGTACCGGCGTCGATGTTCGCCTTGGTCACCAGATCTTCGGGGAGGACCTTGAACTGCGGCACTGGCTCGCCCCGCAGGTACTTGACGGCCTCGTCGACGACGATCCCGCCGGTCGGCTTGTGGATGACCGTCGCGAGTGCCTCCCCGTTCTTGATGGCGGTGAACATGTCTGTCTCACCGTCCATTCCGACGACGTCGACGCCCTGGCGGCCAGCGGACTGTATCGCCGACAAACCACCGAGGGCGGCCTCGTCGTTCGCGCCGACCACCAGGTTGATGTTGGGATTGGCGGACAGCATGTTCTGCGCGGCCTTCTCCGAATCGCCGCGACGGTAGTTGCCGGGCTGGGTGGCGACGATGTTGAAGGTGCACGCCCGAAGCAGCGGAATGGAGAATGCGTTGATCCGGGCGTCGCTAGAGGCGTCTCCGGGGATGCCAGAGATGATGGCCACGTTCACGTCGGGGCGGCCCTTGTAGTGCTCAGCCACCCACTCGCCGAGCATTTTGCCCTCGGTGGCGTACGGGGCGAGGACCTGTGAGGCGGGCTTGACGCCGAGCATGCCCTTCTGCGTGAAGAAGTACGGGATGTTGGCAGCCTCGGCCTGGCCGAGCACCGCGCCAAGACCCTCGGTATTGGCCGGCATCATCATGATGGCGTCGGTGCCCTGGGCGATGGCGGTCTGAATGTCATTGAACTGCTGGTTGACGTCGTCATTGGCGCTGACGACGTTGATCTTCACCCCGTTGCGTTGAGCGGCTTCCTCGGCGAGTTGCTTCTGCTTCACCAGGAACGGGTGACTCAAACCTTCAATCGAGAAGGTGAGAGTGAGGGGATCGTTGGCGCCCTTGGGATTCGGGTTGGTGTTGGTGCCCTTGTCGGAGTTCTCCGCGGCGACGCCATAGAGGTTGTTCGCCAACGTCGTTTGAGCCTTGGCGATGGCGTCGTGGTTCTTGGCGCAGCCGCCATCGTCGACCGTCACGTCGGTCGCCGACGGTGCCGAGGCATCGGCATTGTTGTTGACGCTGCTACTGCACGCCGACATCGCAATGGCGGTGGCGGCGCAGACCAGGGTCGGCAGAACTTTGCGGATCGTGCTCATCGGGGTTCTCCTTTGGGAAAGGCGACGACGGCCGTTCCGCTGATCAGTTGCGTCCGTGTCTCGTCGTCGAGGACGGTGGTGGTGAAGGTGGCCCGACGGGACACCAGGTTTGAATCCGTGCATGTAGCGCTGGCTGTGATCGTGGCTCCAACGAAGGCGGGAGCCAACAGGTCGAGTTCGTACTTCGTCGAGACACCGCCCGGTGCAACCAGTTTCGTGAGGGCGGTCTGGATGAAGCCGCCGACGAGAAGTCCGTGCGCGACGGGACGGCTGAACCGGGTCCGCTCCGCGTACTTAGTGTCTTCGTGGATGGGGTTGTGATCCCCGGTCATCGCGGCATACGCCGCGATCATCTCGGCGTCGATGGTTGCGCTGTGTGACGCGGTCGAACCGATGGTGATCTGGTCGATCGTGCGTACCGTCTGCGCGGTCATTGTGCTGCCCGATCGTCGGAGAACGACTCGTTGTCGCTGCGACGGGCGAGCTCGGCGCTGATCTGCTCGGCGGTGCCTGATGCGAGGTCGGCCAGCCGTCCCCGCAGATCTTCCTCGCTGACCCGGAAACTTGGACCTCCGATGCACACCGAGGCGACGACGTTGCCTGCGGGATCCAGAACGGGTGCCGCCACCGACCGCACGCCGAGCTCGCGCTCCTCGAGGTTCAGCGCGTAACCCTCCCGGCGGATGTCGTACATTGCGTCGTGCAGTTCCACGGCGGAGGTGATGGTGGAGTCGGTGTAGCGGGGAAACTCCAGTTGGTCGATGATGCGTTCGCCGACACCGGGGGGCAGGAACGCCAAGATGACCTTTCCCTGGCTGGTGGCGTGCAGCGGAACCTGTTGTCCCCGTTCGCCGTGCATCCGCACCGAGTGCGTCGACACCACCACATCCAGATAGGTCAGCTGCAGGCCCTCCCGCACCGAGAGGAAGACCGTTTCCGAAGCTTCGTCGCGAAGTTGTGACAGCAGTGGGTGGGCGATGTCGTGCAGGGTGGTGCGGTCGACGCCATCACCGGCGAGGACCCTCAGCTGCGGGCCGGGGACGTACTTGCCGGACTCGTTCTGCACGGCGAACCCACGATCACACAAGACCTTCAGCAACCTGTGAGCCGTCGGCGCGGTCACCTCGACCGCCTTCGCGATTTCGCCAGCGGAGGATCCACGGGGATGCAAAGACACCTCGGTGAGGATGTCGAGCACGCGGTATGCGCTCTGGGCTCCCGGGATCATCTCCATAATGTGGACTCCGTCTCCATAATGTGGATGTGTGACTCAGACCATAGGGGGATGCGTCAGGAACGTCAACACCCGACCGTTCGAAATCCCAGATCGAAGCGCGGGAGTGCGAGCACTTGAATTTGCCGTGGCCTCACGAAACGCCTTCCGCGCCATCGCCGGCCAAGGGTGATGGCAGGGTTGCGGTGATCGAGGTTGAACCGGGCGGCGCCGGGTAACCCGTCAGGTATGCATGCTTCGACCGACCACTTCGTCAGCGCCCGTCGCGACGTGCATCGCGACGAGAACGTGGAGCCGCCCGTCGAGCTGTTCAGCAACGACGCCACCCTGATCAAGGCCGGGACGACTCACAATGAGGGGGTGCCGACCTTCTGGACTCGTCACCGCGAGGTCTTCGATGAGATCGACGCCTCGCTGCGGCAGGCCGTTACCGACGATGGCATCGCCATGCTTGGAGTGGACCTCCCACGGCACCCTGGCGGACGGATCGCGCTCAGCCGCATTCAACGGCGAGTAGTCGTGCCGACAGGAGATGAGTGACATGGACGTCATTGGACGGATCAAGGGATTGGCAGCCGAACTGGTGAAGGGCGGCGGCTCCATAGTCGGGATTCGCAACGGCACCGAGGAGCCCCGCTACACGGTGGAAGAACAGGTCGGCGGCATCGAGATTCGCCGGTACGGCCCGCGAATCGCGGCTCAAACGACGGTGTCGGGCAGAGCGGAGTCCGCCGCGCGCAACGCGGGGTTCCGCCGCCTTGCCGGGTACATCTTCGGTGCCAACCACGCCAACACGAAGATCGCCATGACCGCACCCGTGACCCAGCAGCACGGCGGCGGACAATCGATCGCGATGACCGCGCCGGTGTCTCAGACCAGCGGACCCGACGGCGCCTGGATCATCAGGTTCTTCATGCCTGCGCAATGGACGATGGACACGCTGCCCGAGCCAACCGACCCGGCGGTGGAACTGGTGGAGGTTGCGCCCGACACCGTTGCCGTGCTGCGGTTCAACGGCTCACGCGACCCGCACGCCGTCGCGTTGCGCACCTCCGAACTGCTGGAGGCGTTGGAATCGACGGCATGGACACCGGCCGGAACCCCCGTCGCCTGGTTCTACGATCCGCCGTGGACGATCCCGGTCCGGCGCCGCAACGAGGTCGCCGTCGCCGTGACGACGTCGCGGTAAGTCCGCCCTCGGCGAAAAGCCATACCGTTACTGCGATTCCGGCGAGGCTGCGGTGTTGTTGGTCACCTCTCCCGAGAACCCAGCGCGTTGAGCACCTTGGTCATCTGTTTCTCGGTGTCGTCGGCCAATTTGTCGAAGGCAAGCTTCATGATTGGATTCAGCAGCTTGGCCAGTCCGTGCATGGTCAGCTCGGCCCGATAGGTGACGAGGGAGCCGGCGTCGACACCGGTGATGGTGATCGTGTCACGGCTGGTCGAACGAGCGTTCGTGCCGACGAAGACGAGCGTCTGGCGTGTGAGTTCCTCGAGGGTGTAGGTCAGTTCGGCGGTCACTCCGAAGACTTTCGACACGTTGTGCCAGGAGCTGCCCACTTTGATCGGGCCCGTATCGTTGCGGGTGCAGCGCTGCGTGCCAGAATCCCAATCTTCGGCGTTGGCGAAGTCCTTGAGGTATTCGACCAGCCGCTCGGGCGGAGCTGCGACGGTCATGGTGCGCGTGACGGTAGGCATACGACCCCATATACCCGCTATGGCGCTCGCAACTCATCGACCGACACCGCAGGAGCGGCGCCCCGTGCTCATCTCGGTACCCGGGTGAATTGCTGCATTGCTCACCATCGTGGCATCCGCTGACCACATCGCCATCTGATTGACTCTCGTTCTGCAGTCGGCGCGGTGAACCTGCCACAGCGGCTGCCTTGCCACGATCAGTGGCCCAAATTGGTGTTGGCACAGGCAAACTCGCGGTAACCGATCGACTCCAGGGAGGCTTCCACACACCTCGGGTTTCTGCCGCACCTACAGTGGAGTTGGGGTCGCCAGCGACAGGGAGGTTGCAATGCCAGCCCGAGACGTACGTGAGAAGCCGCGGCCAGGACAGGAGTCGGTGTGGGACTACCCGCGACCGCCGCGGGTAGAAGTGTTCACCGGATCGATAACGGTGGTTCTCGGCGGCCAGACCATCGCGTCGACGCCAACGGCATGGCGGGTGTTGGAGACCAGCCATCCCCCCACCTACTATCTACCGCCGACGTGCTTTGGCGAGGGCACTCTGCGCCCGGCGCCCGGAGAGTCCAGGTGCGAGTGGAAGGGGCAGGCAACCTACTTCGATCTGGTGACGCCGTCGAAGGTCGCATTGCGCGCGGCCTGGACGTACGTGAATCCTAGGCCCGGATTCACGTCAATCGCCGGTGCCGTGGCCGTCATGCCTGCGCTCGTGGACCGCTGCACCGTCCACGGCGAACAAGTCGTTGCACAGCCTGGCGGCTTCTACGGGGGTTGGGTAACCAGTTGGATCGCCGGGCCATTCAAAGGCATTCCCGGTTCGATGGGCTGGTGATTCGCGGACGGTCGTGGGGGATCAGACCTCGCCTCGTGACCCAGAGGTCGCAGGTTCGAATCCTGTCCCCGCTACTGATTGAAACGGCCCAGGAGATTTCGCCGGGAGCCGCTTTCGCTGGCGGGCAGCGCACACGCCGTACCAGGAAACGGCGCCTTTGGCATGGTGGCACGAAGGCACCACCGATGATGGAGCACCGACGACGGGCGACGTGGGTCGACGGCAGCGAAATGGCGCTGTATTGCTGAACTTCAGTGCCTGTGCTCGGTCGCCAACATTCGACGCGGGATTTTGCTGAATCTCGGGCGCGCCGAGCGCGGGATCCCTCTGTCCGTACCCACGTGGAGTCCAGCCGCAGGTCGGGGAAGCTTAATTCGCTCGGCCTCCGAGTATGATTCCAGGATGTCGATCCACCGCGTACATAGCTGCCGTACGGTCGGTGCGCGGGCGGGGCTTCGCTGGGCTGGCCTGGGCGCGTCGGCGCTGTTGGCCCTCTCGGCCCCGCTCGTCATCCCCGAAACGGCAGCCGTGGCATCTGCCGACGATTGTCCCGACGCCGAGGTGGTCTTCGCTCGCGGCACCGACGAGCCACCCGGTATGGGCCGGGTCGGCGATGCCCTCGTCGATTCGCTGCGCCAGCAGGCCGACGGCCTGAACATCAGGGCCTACGCGGTGAACTACAAAGCCACCATCACTCAGCGGCACGGCGGCGATGGCGCCAAAGACGCGATCTCCCACATCAAATCCACCGCGTCATCGTGTCCCAACACCAAGATCGTCTTGGGTGGTTACTCGCAAGGTGCGAGTGTGGTCAACATCGTCGCCGGTTTCGACGGTATCAACTGGGGCGATCCGCTACCGCCTGAGTACGTGAAGAACATTGCGGCGGTGGCTACTTTAGGAAACGTGGCCGACCGCACCGACGGACCGCCACCCACCCAGAATTCTCCGCTCAGTGCCAAGGCGATCGACCTGTGCAACCCCAGCGATCCGATTTGTCACTCGGGTCCTGGCAACGCGTGGAGCGGGCACACGCAGGGCTACGTCCCCGAGTACACCGACGAGGCTGCGGCCTTCATTGCGGCCGCGCTTCTGGCCGGGTCGGCCCAGTCGTCGGTGCCCGGCTACGGCTCGCAGTCGCCGGTTTATGGTCCACCGCCCGGCCCGGTCTATGGGCCGCCGCCCGGCCCGCAGTCGGGTTATGGACTTCAGCCACCAGACTCTGTTCCGTCCGCACCGTCCCTGTCGCAGTTGCCGACGGATGGCTCACAACTACCCACGTCCGCCCATGGGGATGCGTCTACACCGACGTCTCCCGGACCTGGATTGGCTTAGCGCAGCCCGACGTGGCTGCAATGCCGAACAATTTGGCGTCCGACTACTCAGCCCGACAAACTGTGCCCTGAGCTGGAGGTTCACGCCGGCATCTGACCGACCGCGTAGTGGTTGCTCTGGCCGAGTTCCTCCCGCGTTAGCACGCCTAGCGTCACCAGCAGTTCCAGGTGGGCCAACACCTCGAGGATCGCGGTCATGCCGTGCACCGGCCCAAGCTCGTCGATCGTGCGTTCGTGCCGCGTCCACGTCATCCGCTTGGAGACGTCGTAGGCAGTGGCGCAACCAGTCGCCACGAGGGTTTGGATCACGTCGAGACGGTCCCGATGGTGGTCGAGTAGTTCCTCGGCCCTGGCGCGCACGCTGCTGGTCACGTCACCGTGGGCAGGCAGCATCGACGCGTCTGGCAGGTCGAGGAACAGTCGCAGCGATGCCAGGTAGGAGCGAAGTGGGAGCGTTTCGGGGGCGCGCTCCAAGGCGATGGAGGGCGTGATCCTCGGCAGGATGTGGTCGCCGGTGAAGGTGATGTGTGACTGGCGGTCTTCGTAGACGGTGTGGCCACGCGTGTGGCCGGGGGTTGCGCGTGCGACGAGCACCACACCGCCGCAGTCGATCTCGTCACCGTCGTCGAGCCAGACATCGGGTAGCCCGAACGGTACGTCACGCTCGAATGGCTCCATCGGTAGGTCGGCGATGATCTGTGCCAGTTCGGGTGCCCCGGCCGAGAGCAGGAGCTTGGCCTGTACGGGATAGGCCCCATTCCGCTCGTCGAAGGCCTCGATCGAGTGGTGTTCTCGTCGTCCCAACATGACCGTGGTGCCATAGCGGCGCTGCCAACCGATGGCGCGAGAATAGTGATCCCAGTGGGCATGGGTGACGACGACCCGTTGCACGTCGCCTGGGGTGAAGCCGAGTCGGTCAAGGGAGTCGACGAGGACGGCCTCGCTCGTATCGTCTGCCCAGCCGGAGTCGACCAACGTCACCCCGTCGTTCCCGAGGATGGCGTAGACGTTCACCACTCGCAGATCCTTCAGCGGAAGTGGCAGTGGAATGCGCACGACATGGGTTGGAAGATCGCGCATCTCGACGGGATCGCGATCGGGGGCCAGGCGGTGGTTCGGCATTCCGATCAGTCCCTTCGTCCTTCGGTTCCAGGCAATTTAACATGCGATAGAAACGCCAACGAATCGCGCGGAAGGATGGACGCAACCCTCAATTCGTGGATTGAACTGACTTCAGCGGTTGGTCCCAAGGATCTGTCCGCGGAGCCGTCGCCAACCGGGGGCTGGTTGAAACCGCCCAATGAATAGTTTAATCTAAATTAGAAAGTGATTCCGACGACTGGAGGCCGCGTTCCCCATGGCTGATCAACTGCTCGCCGAGCGTGTCGCCGTCGTGACAGGGGCGGGTCAAGGCATCGGCCGCGAGATCGCACGCTCGTTGCACGAGTTCGGTGCGCGCGTCGTCTTGGTCGACATCGACGGCGCCGCCGCAGAGGCCGCCGCTGCCGAGGTCGACGGTCTGGGATTGGCATGCGACGTCACGTCGGAGGATCAGGTGCGCGCCGTCGTCGCGGACACGCTCGGCGAGTTCGGCAGGCTCGACGTGTTCGTCAACAACGCCGGGGTGACCAGGGACGCATCGCTGAAGAAGATGACCGTCGACCAGTTCGACACCGTCGTCACGGTCCATCTGCGCGGCACTTGGTTGGGAGTGCGCGAGGCATCGGCCGCGATGCGGGAGGCCAAGTCGGGCAGCATCGTCAACATCTCGTCTTTGTCGGGGAAGTCCGGCAATCCGGGTCAGACCAATTACAGTGCCGCCAAGGCGGGAATCGTCGGACTGACCAAGGCGGCCGCCAAGGAGCTTGCGCATCACAACGTGCGGGTCAACGCCGTGCAACCGGGGCTCATCCGCACTCCCATGACTGCTGCCATGCCGCCGGAGGTATTCGCCGAGCGCGAGGCCGCCGTTCCCATGAGGCGGGCCGGTGAGCCAGCCGAGGTCGCTGGCGCGGTGGTCTTCCTCGCCTCCGATCTGGCCAGCTACATCACCGGCACGGTGATCGAGGTTGGCGGAGGCCGATACATATGACGCCGGTGACGGTCACCGCGGCAGCAGGCATCGGCCGGATCACCCTCGATCGGCCGGAGCAGCTGAACGCCATCAACGTCGAACTCGGCGTGGCGCTCGAGCGGGCGCTGCACACATTGGGGTCGGACCCGACGGTGAACGTGATCGTCGTCCGGGGCGCGGGCGGAAACTTCTGTGCAGGAGGCGACTTCGCGGAAGTCGAGCGCTTGCGCGCCGATGGTCCTTCGGCGTTGAGAACGTTGTTCACGGCCTTCAGGCGTGCGTGCGACGCCATTGCAGCCATCGACGTTCCCGTGGTCGCGGCCGTGGACGGCGTGGCCGCGGCAGGCGGTTTCGAGCTCATGCAGGCCGCCGACATCGTCCTGGTCAGCGAGAACGCCAGGATCGCCGACAACCACATCCGCTTCGGGATGATCCCCGGCGGCGGGAGCACTCAGCGGCTGTCCCGGCTGGTGGGCCACCAACAGGCGATGGGACTCCTGCTCAGCGGCGAGCGGCTGTCGGGCGCCGACGCGGTCCGGTTGGGGCTGGCCTACCACAGCTTCACCCCCTCTGAATTCGATGCTGCGACCGAGAGATTCGTGGAGGCCATGGCCGGACGAGAGCGCAGCGCACTCGTCGCCATCAAGCGACTGGTTGTCGCCGGCAGGCAGAAACCGCTCGCAGCGGGCTTGGACGACGAGCTCGACGAGGTCGTTCGCCACATCAGCGAAGGAGCCGGGCGCAACGGCGCGTCGGCGTTCAGCGAACGAGGAGGTAACCGGTGACTAGCTCAGTAGCCAAGATCGGCTCGGCGGCGCCAGTCGCGCTCGACGTGGATGACGGGATCGCGCGCCTTCGTTTGAACCGGCCGGAGGTCTCCAACGGACTCAACGTCGAGCTGCTCAAGGCGCTTCACGAGGCGATCTTGACGTGCCACGCCGATCCCAAGGTCCGCGTCGTGCTGCTGAGCGGAGAAGGCCGAAACTTCTGCGCGGGAGGTGACATTCACACGTTCGAGTCCAAGGGCGCGGCCCTTCCGGATTACCTGCGGGAGGCGACAGCGTGGCTGCAACTGGCGTCCGCGGCCCTGATTCAACTGCGGGTCCCCGTGGTGACTGCGGTGCAGGGCTTCGCCGCGGGCGGTGGCGGACTCGGGCTGGTGTGCGCCTCCGACATCGTGATCGCCGCCGAATCAGCGAAGTTCTTCTCCGGCGCGGTGCGCGTCGGTATGGCGCCCGACGGTGGGGTGTCGGTGACACTCACCCAGCTGGTCGGGCTCCGGCAGGCACTGAGAATCGTCCTGACCAACCCGACCATCACCGCGGACGAGGCGCTTCGCATCGGCTTGATCACCGAGGTCGTTGCCGACGACGAACTGGCGCGTCGCGCCGAGGAATTGGCGGTGCAACTCGCCGAACTTCCCACCCAGGCGCTGTCGGCCACCAAGCGCCTGGTGTGGAGCGGTCTCGGCGCGTCCGTCGAGCAGCGCTTGGCCGAGGAGGCGCGGACCGTATCCGAACTCTCCGGCACCAGCGACGCTCTCGAGGGTCTGCGAGCCGTCATCGAACGTCGACCGCCGAGGTTCCAGAAGTGACGACCGGTCCGGTGCTCATCGAGATGATCGGCGCCGTCGCCGTGGTGACACTGAACCGGCCAGACAAGCTCAACGCCATCGACATCCCGCTGCGGCTGGCACTCGCCGACGCCATCAACGCTGCTGACCGCGATCCCACCGTGCGCGCCGTCGTGCTCACTGGGGCGGGCAGGGCATTCTGCTCGGGCGGAGACATCGCATCGATGGAGCGAATGGGCGTGCACGATGCCCTGGAGCGCGCCCAGCTGGCGCAGCGCGTCATTCGCGCGATCTGGAGCACGGACAAGCCCGTTGTCGCCGCGGTCGAGGGCGCGGCGTTCGGTGCAGGGACGGCGTTGGCCGCCGCCTGCGACCGCGTGGTGGCCGCACGGGACGCTCGGTTCGCGACCACGTTCACCAAGGTCGGACTGGCCGGCGACATGGGGGCCTACGTGTCGTTGCCGACCCGGGTTGGGGTGGCACGCGCCCGGCAGATGCTGATGCTGCCCAAGACGATTGGGGCGCAGGAAGCACTGGACATCGGCCTCGTCGACGCGCTCGTCGAGCCGGGTTCGGCGCTCGCTTCTGCACTCGAGGACGCGAGGCGCCTGGCCGCGGGTCCCGCCGAAGCGCTCGCCGTCATCAAGTCGCTGCTCGCGCTGGCGTCCGGCTTGTCCCCCTTCAACGTGCTCGACCGGGAGGCCGCGGCGCAGGCCGCGCTCTTCGGAAGTGACGACTTCGTCGAGGGCATCACCGCATTTCGAGAAAAGCGTCCCGCCGTCTTCGGCGCGAAGGAAGGAGCTCGCGAATGACCTCGAGACTGACTGGGGTAGCGCCACTGATCCAGCGTGACAAGGTGCACGCCTCGCTCTACACCGACCAGGCCATCTTTGCCGAGGAGCTCCAGAAGATCTGGTATCGCACATGGGTATTCGTCGGCCACGAAAGCGAAGTGAGCCAGCCGGGTGACTACGTCAGGAAGCGTCTCGGTCTTCAGGACGTCATCATGACCCGCGATCGTGATGGCGAGATTCACCTTCTGCTGAACAGGTGTGCACACCGGGGGAACCAGGTGTGCGATGACGCCAAGGGCAACTCTGCGACCTTCCGTTGCCCGCTGCACGGCTGGACGTTCCGAAACACGGGCGAGCTCATCGGTTTTCCGTTCTACAAGGGATACGGCACCCGCAAGCTCGATCTCGCGATGGGGCGCGTTGCCCGAGTCGACTCCTACCACGGCTTCGTGTTCGGTAGCTTCGCCGAGGAAGGGCCCTCACTCCTCGACCATCTCGGTGCCGCGGCTGGCGAGATCGACCGGCTGGTGCGGCTTTCGCCGGAGAATCGGGTCGAGCTGACCGCGGGCTGGCTTGGACACGAAACCCATTCGAACTGGAAGCTGCTGGCGGAGAATGAAACCGACGGCTACCACCCGCAGTTCGTCCACGGTTCGATCTTCGGGGTCACCGGCAGCACGATCGGGCCGCTGTACAGCGACGCGTCTACGGCGGTCACCCGTGACTTGGGCAACGGCCACAGCGAGAACGACCTACGGCCGGAGTTCCGGAAGTTCGCCGAGCCGATGCGGTGGTTCGGCACCACCGAGCAGCGCGTGCCTGACTACGTCGCGGCGATGAGGGCACTCCACGGCGACGCCGCGGAACAGATCCTCATCGAGGGTGCACCGCACGTGATGATCTTCCCCAACCTCTTCATCGCCGAGATCCAGGTGTTCAACATCCAACCCGTCGCGTTCAATCAGTGCACCCAGTACTCCACTGCGGTCCAACTGGTCGGTGCGCCCGAGTTGAACAAGCGGATGGTGTCCCAGTGCGTCGGTTCGGTGGGCCCGGCGGGCATGCTGCTGGCCGACGACACCGAGATGTATGAACGCAATCAGCTGGGTTTGGAAGCGCGACAGCCGGAATGGCTACAGATTCGTCGGGGCTTGCAACGCGAGACCACAGACGAGAACGGCTTCACCATCGGTGGTGCGACCGACGAGACCGGCATGCGGGGCTTCTGGTCACACTACGCATCGCTGATGGAGGCGCAATGACCAGCACGATCGACGCATCCGACGAGCTGACCGCGGTCCCCGACGGATTCGACATTCGCGATGTCGAGCAGTTTCTCTTTCGCGAGGCGCGCTTCGCCGATGAGAGCGACTACGACTCGTGGGAGGCGTTGTGGACCGACGATGCCCTGTACTGGGTTCCGGCAGGCAACGACAGCGTCGATCCTCTTGCGACGATGTCGGTGGTCTACGACAACCGCAACCGCATCTCGACCCGGCTCAAACAGCTGCGGACGGGTAGGCGCTATGCACAGGCCCCCCCGTCGGATCTGCGGCGTCTCATCTCCAACGTCGAACTCCTCGGCGGTCGAGCAGTCGCCGGCAACGGAGTCGACCTCGAGGTGGGGGCCAACTTCCTGGTCGTCGAGTCCCGTGCGCGGGGCAACCGGCTCTGGGGTGGGCGGGTGACCTACCGCCTGCGCCGGGTCGACGGAGCGCTGCGGTTGTCGTACAAGAAGGTGGTTCTGGTGGACAAGGACAAGCCACTCCCGACGCTGGGGTTCTTGATCTGATGTCCATCGAGTTCAGCGATGAGGCACCCCTCAACGTGCCGGGCATCGGTCCGTTGGTGGAAAGCGAATTCGCCCAAGTGTCAGTAAACGTCGACAATGCGGGGAACTCGCCTCGACTTCGTCTGGAAGACCTTCGCACCGGACGGGTGCGCTATCTGGACGCCCTGGAACTGGAAGCCATCGTGTGGCTGCCAGACGGCAAGATGGCGCAGCTGCTCGATCCCTCCGCTGAACGTTGGCGCGGCGAATGAGACGTGCAGCGATCGTTGCCCCGGTCCGTACCGCGGTAGGCACCTTCGGCGGCAGCTTGCGGCCACTCCGTGCCGAGGATCTGGCCGCCAAGGTCGTCGAGGCGACGGTGCAGCGCAGTGGTGTCGACCCGGGACGCATCGAGGACGTGGTGTTCGCGCAGTCCTACGCCAACTCCGAAGCGCCGTGCATCGGACGCTGGGTGGCATTGCACGCCGGCCTCCCCGTCGAGGTCCCCGGACTCCAGATCGACCGGCGCTGCGGGGGCGGACTGCAAGCCGTCATCACGGCAGCGATGACGGTGCAGACGGGCGCTGCCGACGTCGTGATCGCCGGTGGTGTGGAGTCGATGAGCAATATCGAGCACTACACCACCACGGCGCGATGGGGCGCCCGGTCGGGCAATCAGTCGCTCTACGACCGACTCGACCGAGGGCGCGAGAGATCGCAACCCGCATGGCGTTTCGGTGAGATCAGCGGCATGATCGAGACGGCGGAGAACCTTGCGTCGGACTACGGCATCGACCGCGAGGCGGCGGATGCGTTTGCCGCCCGCAGCCACCAGCGGGCTGCAGCCGCCGCGCAGGCCGGCGCATTCGACGAGGAGATCGTGGCCGTCGAGGTGCCCCAGCGGCGCGGCGAACCGGTGACCTTCGATGGCGACGAGGGCATTCGTCCCGACACCACCGCAGCGACGCTGGCGAAGCTGCGCACGGTGACACCCGGCGGGACCGTCACCGCGGGTAACTCCAGTCAGCAAAACGATGCTGCCGCCGCGTGCCTCGTCGTCGCCGAGGACCGCCTCGAGGAGCTTGGGCTGGAACCCATCGGTTACCTCGAAGGCTGGGCTGCGGTCGGGTGCGAGCCGTCGCGCATGGGCATCGGTCCCGTCGGTGCGGTCGAGAAGCTCTTCCGCAGGACCGGATTCGGCTTCGACGACCTTGCGCTGATCGAGATCAACGAGGCCTTCGCGGTACAGGTGCTCGCGGTGTTGTCCGGCTGGGGACTCAAGCTGGAGGATGTCGACGACCGGCTGAACGTCAACGGCTCCGGAATCTCCTTGGGCCACCCCATCGGTGCCACCGGTGTCCGGATCCTGACCACCATGCTGCACGAACTGCGGACTCGTGGTGGGGGATTGGCGTTGGAGACCATGTGTATCGGTGGAGGCCAGGGTATCGCAGCGCTGTTTCGCGGAGTCACGCGATGACCGCGGCGTTGATCGCCTATGCGACCTACGTGCCCCGGCATCGGTTGGCGGGCAGCGACGTCGGCCTGCGCCGTGGAGATCGTGTCGTGGCGTCCTACGACGAGGACAGCACGACCATGGCCGTCGCGGCCGCCTCCCGGGCACTGGACGGACGTACGTCGCCTGCGAACCTGTACTTCGCGACCAGCAGCCCTGCGTACGCGGACAAGACCAACGCCTCGGCGATTCACGCCGCGCTCGGGTTGCCGCAGGCCTCGTTCGCCACCGACCTCTGCGGCACGGGCCGCAGCGGTTTCGCTGCCTGGCGCGCCGCCGCGGCGACCGGAGGACTTGCACTCACCGCCGACGTCAGGGTCGGCCGCCCCGGCTCTGCGGACGAGCGCCTCGGCGGTGACGGCGCCGCCGCGCTGCTCTTCGGTGAGGGCTCCGGGATCGCCGACGTCCTCGCCACCACGTCGCACACCGCTGAGTTCCTCGATCGTTGGCGCTCACCGAGGTCGGTCACCGGCGAGCAATGGGAAGAGCGTTTCGGTGCGGACCGATACTCGGCTCTGATCCGCACCGCGGTCGATCGGATACTCGACGACACGGGGTTGGCAGAAGTCGATCACGTGGTGCTGGCCTGTCCCAACGGTGCGGTCACCAAACGAGTTGGCACGCTGGTCAAGGCGCTCAAGTCGACGAGGACGTCACCGGTGGGCTTCTCCGGCGTTGCCGATGCCGGCATCGCGTTGGCGTCGGTGCTCGACGTCGCCGAACCCGACGAGACAATCCTCGTCATCTCTGCTTTCGACGGGTGTGACGCCGTCCTCCTGCGCACCACCGCGCAGTTGCCGCTGGCTCGCCAGTCGGTTCCGGTCAGCGTGCAGCGGGAGCAGGGGATCGTCGTACCCCACCTGACCTACCTTTCGTGGCACGGCCTGGTCGAACTCGAGCCGCCCCGACGCCCCGAACCGGATCGGCCCGCCGCGCCCCCCGCAGCCCGGGGCGAACAATGGAAGTTCGGTTTCACCGGAACACGCTGCCGCCAGTGCGAATTCGTGCATCTTCCCCCAGCCCGAGTCTGTCGGAACTGTGGCAGCACCGATGAGATGGATGCCGCACCCGTCGCCGCCCTTCACGGCACGATCGTGACGCACACCGTGGACCATCTGGCCTACTCGCCGTCGCCGCCGATGATCCAGGCGGTCCTCGACGTCGACGGTGGCGGGCGGTGCACCATCGAGGTCACCGACGCCGAACCCGAGCAGCTGCGAATCGGCGCCCGGGTCGCCTTCACATTCCGCCGGTTGTTCACCTCGGGCGGCGTACACGACTACTTCTGGAAGTCGCATCTCCTGGACACCGGATCGGAGAACAATGGCTAGCCGCGGAATCACCGACCGAGTCGCAGTCGTCGGCATGGGATGCACCAAGTTCGGCGAACGCTGGGACAGCTCCACCGAGGATCTGATCCTCGAAGCCTTCGGTGAGTGCCTCGGTTCGACGCCCAACATCACCAAATCCGACATCGACGCATACTGGCTCGGCACCCTGGGTTCCGGCCAGTCCGGACTCACCCTGAGCCGCGCATTGGGAACCGACGACAAGCCGGTGACCCGCGTCGAGAACTACTGCGCCACCGGCTCGGAAGCCTTCCGCAATGCGTGTTACGGGGTGGCCGCCGGCGCCTACGACGTGGTGATGGCGATGGGAGTGGAGAAGCTCAAGGACTCTGGTTTCTCGGGCCTCGTGCGCAGTGACCCGCCTGGCGATGGCACGTCGCCGGAGTTGTCCATGACGGCGCCCGCGGCGTTCTCACTTCTCGATCCGGCGTACTGCGCCAAGCACGGAGTGCATCCCGACGAGATGCGGGCCGCCATGACCCACGTCGCCTGGAAGAACCACGACAACGGGTCGCGAAACCCCAAGGCACAGTTCCGGTCACCCGTGTCGGTTGAGACGATCGACACGGCCGCCAAGGTAGCGGGCCGGTTGGGCGTGTTCGACTGCTCGGGAGTATCCGACGGTGCCGCCTGCGCGCTGATCGTTCCCGCGGAGCGAGCCCTCGAGTACACCGATACGCCGATGTACGTAAAGGGGCTGTCACTGGTCGCAGGGTCGACGCGAGGTTCGATGGATTCCGACTTCGACTACACCACGTTTCCCGAAGTGGTCAAGGCTGCCCGAGATGCCTACGGGCAAGCCGGAATCGACGATCCCGCCACTCAACTCTCCATGGCGGAGGTGCACGACTGCTTCACCCCGACCGAGATCGTGCTCATGGAGGACCTTGGCTTCTCCGAGTCTGGTCACGGCTGGAAGGACGTGCTCGGCGGGGACTTCGACGCCGATGGGCGGTTGCCGATCAATCCCGACGGAGGGCTGAAGTCGTTCGGTCATCCCGTGGGAGCCAGCGGACTGCGCATGCTCTACGAGGCATGGCTTCAGTTCCGTGGGGCCGCCGGGGACCGCCAACTCACTGATCCACGCACCGCGCTGACCCACAACCTGGGCGGACGCCCGGGTGGGTGCGTGTCGTTCGTCTCCGTGGTGGGGCGCGAACTCGGCCACTGAGATTGGTCGGGGCGTGCCCTTACCGACGTCGTCGGTTAGACGACGTTGAGTACGTCCAGGAACTGAATGCCGTATTCCTCGTCGCCCACAATGGTGACGTCTCGACTCCGCCAGGGCGCGCGCCGGGTCGCCCACTCCGGGAACTCCAGGGCGGAAGCACGCACTCGGGCAATGCCGCCATGATTCCCTGATGTGATCGTGCCGTCGGGTTTGACCACCCACATGCCGCCGCCAATTCCCAAGAGTTCGATCGCAAGCAGCCGATCGAGCCAGGGGGGCGAAGCGGCGCGCAATTGGTTTTCCAGCACTGCCATCATCCATTCGATCACCAGTGCCATTCGGTCGGCGTCGGTCGGCGGCGCGGGCATGTTGAGAGCCGGTGCAATGTCATGACGCAGATGGGTGTGGTGGTCGAAGATCATGGCCGAGGTGAGCACTGTCGACAGCTTGAACCGGCCCAGCTCGCCAAGCGGCACCGGGATCCCTGCAACAGGTGTCCGACTGATCACCTGAGCAAGTCTGATCGATCGCCGACTCCAGCGCTCGTATTCCGCAACCGTCTGCTCGGGAGACCGACCACGGCGCTGATCGACCAGGGTATCGTTGGTGCGTTCAATATCGTTGGAACACAAAACTTTCAGAACAGACGCGCTGAACATGGCGTGAAACCCCGACCCCATGTGAGCAATGACGTCCTGCACCCGCCACCCACTCGCCGCGCTGGGTGCATGCCATTCCGAGTCGTTGAAACTCCGGCATGCGGCCAACACGTCGGCGCGCTCGCGTCGAAGCGCGTCGAACCGGTTCACACTCACCCGATCAGTGGTCAAGGCCGCTCGGCTTCGTGATGTCGCGAGGACTGGCGGAAGATGGGCGGTCGAGAATGAGATCGGCTGCGCGCAGGGCGATCATCATCGTGGGGGCGTTGGTGTTGCCGGAGGTGATGGCCGGTATTACCGAGGCATCGGCGACGCGCAGGCCATCGACCCCGTGTATGCGCAGGTCCGGACCGACGACCGAGCCCGCGTCGGTTCCCATCCGGCACGTGCCGACGGCGTGGTAGATGCTGCCCTCGGCAGTCGAGAGCCAACGACGCGCATCGTCTTCGGTAGGGCTCAGATTGGCGCCGGTCACGCCGCGCATGGCGGGCTGAGAATCGATGAGGCCTCTGGTCAGCTCCGCGCCCTCCAAGAGCTTTCGTACGTCATCGGGCCGACCCAGTCGGTCGAATTCGATGTGCGGCTTGCCGTTTTGCACGCGGATCCGCCCCCGCCCCTCGGGATGCATCAACACGGTGTAGGCCGTGAATGCGTCGGAGCGCTTCAACTTGGCTCGGCCAGTGACGGGGTTGAGCTCGTAGTGGACCGGGCTTACCGCGATCTGAAAGTCGTCGGTGAACAGCTGAGCTTCGAATGGGGTGGTGGTCAGCGGACCCTCACCGCGCGTGATGAATTCACGAAGCGCTTTGGCAGCGCGGATCGGACCCATGGTGTTGATGGTCGGCACCTTCGAGGCCCAGGCCTGGGTGACGACGAGATGGTCGTGGAAGTTCTCGCCGACCCCTGGTAGGTCGGCAACGCTTCCACCCGCGCCGATGCCGGAGTTCATCAGCAGAGCGGCAGACCCAATTGCGCCGGCGCACAGCACGACTTCCTGCCGTGTCCTGATGACACGATCGCCGATCTGGACCCCGACAGCCCGCCCGCGCTCTACGACGACGCGGGTCACGGTCGAGTGTGTCAGGACCTGAGGGCGTTGCTCACGGGGGAGGCGGCGAAGGAATTCCCGGCCCGACGAACTGCGAAAGCCCCGCCGCTGGTTCACTTGGCTACGCGCCACCCCCAGTTGGTCGGCGCCATTCGGATCCGGGTTGAGTCGGTGGCCGGCGTCTGTGGCTGCATGAATGAAGGCATCGTCGATTTCGTGGTGATGGCCGCACCACGAGACGGCGATGGGTCCGGTGCCTCCGCGGTAGTCGTCGGGTCCGTCGACCCAACTCTCCAACGCCTTGAAGTGGGGGAGCACGTCGCGGTAGGACCAGCCGGCCGCGCCGGCTTCGGCCCAGCCGTCGTAGTCAGCTCGACGCCCCCGCACATAGACCATCGCGTTGATCGATCCGCTTCCCCCGATGATTCGCCCGCTGGCGAAGGCACTGGCCCTACCGTCCTTGCCCGGCTCTGGTGCGGTCGGGTACTTCCAATTGGCTGTTGCGTATAGGGTGACGATCCCCAGTGGGAGGGCCACGTCGGGTCGTCGATCGGTGCCGCCCGCTTCCACGAGGATCACACTTGCGCCAGCAGAAGCAAGACGACTCGCGATGATCGACCCGGCCGACCCTGCCCCGACCACGACGTAGTCGGCAACATCCGGGTGTTTCATGCCGACGTTCCCTCAGAGCGTCTTGACGCAGGAATGGCGTTGAGCTGCAGCAGCTCCCGATGGATCATCATCGCTGTTAAGCCGCGCGTAGCTGTGCGATCATCTGGGTGACGTCCCAGAAGTCTCGGTGGCTGGTCAGCTTGCCGTCCGGTCCGTAGTGACAGGCGGCGATGCCTGGCACGCTGAAGAACTGCCCATTGGACGGAACGAGCGAGCCGTCGGCGAGTCGGAGCGCACCCTTGAAGGATCCGCTCCAG
Organism: Mycolicibacterium sp. P9-64; assembly: GCF_008329605.1. Taxonomy (GTDB): domain Bacteria; phylum Actinomycetota; class Actinomycetes; order Mycobacteriales; family Mycobacteriaceae; genus Mycobacterium. Next base: position 123,773 of record NZ_NPKO01000009.1, on the reverse strand, counting down.
AGCCACTCGAGATACAACGCGCCGTCGCGAAGGGCTGGCGCGCAGAAGTCGATGACCGAGTCTGGGGCGAATTTGAGCATCCACTGATGGAAGCGCAGGATGCCGTCGTGGCCGGCGTAGGTCGTGCCCATGGCCATGTCGGTGTAGCTGCCCGTCGGATCGAAGAATTCGAGCAGGCCGACGGGATCCTTCGTCCACGCCGTTGAGTAGGCAGTCGCGAAGGCGTCGAGGTTCTCTGTCGGGCAGGGCGCAGGCATGGTGGGGTTCGTCCTTCGTCTGATGATTATTTAGCCTGTATTAAAAACAATCTAACGCATGTGGCGCCGATCTCGCCACAGCCATAGCCGCTAGAGTCGTTGGCGTGCACGTCAGCGTTTGCCCGCAGAGGACGGCGGGATCGCGGTGAACACGCCCTCCCGACGTTCCCAGCGCGAACGTGTGGAGGAGTCTTCCCGGCGGCTCGCGGAAGCAGCCATCGAGCTGATCGCCGAGAAGGGTTTCAGCAACACCACCGCCCAGGAGATCGGAATCCGGGCCGGTTACAGCCGTGCCATGGTGCGTGAGCGGTTCGGGTCGAAAGAGGCCGACGCTAACAGCGTCCTCTGACGCGTGTCAACATTTTGCCAGCACGTTTTTAAATGTGAATCAACGACAGTACTTCCCGCTCGCAACTCTGAATAACCGTGCTATTGACGTTCATGGTGGCGTTGGATCATCATTTTTCTAATATTGATTCAGCTAGCCTGTTGGGCAGCCGGAGTTGACGGTCGGCCGACGAGGAGACGTGATGACCGCAGTGTCGACGGATGGGACCGTCCTCAAGCGAGCTCACTGGGTCGCCGACGACGGCACCGACCTCGTCGACTTCACCGTCGGTGGTCTGCTGACGCATCGGGCGGCTAGTCACGGGGGTCAGCCCGCCATCATCGGCGTCCGCCACGACGACGGAGTGGATGTCCGGCTCAGCTACGCCGATCTACATGACCAGGCATTGCGCGTGGCGACGGCCCTTTCCGCGCTGACCGAGCAGGGCAGCTACGTCGCCATCTGGGCGCCCAACGTGGTGGAGTGGCCGATCATCCAGTACGGCGCTGCACTTGCGGGCATGGTGCTCGTCGCCCTGAATCCCGCACTGAGAGAGGAGGAACTCGAGTACGCGCTGACACACTCCGGGGCATCGGTCCTCATCTACGCAGACACCCATCGCGACGACGATCTGGCGGAGGTCGTCGTCGCAGTGAGTTCGCGGCTGCCGGACCTCGTGTGCATTTCACTATCGGACCGCGACCGTTGGCAGGCTGGTGACGTGGACCCCGCCGTTGCGGCGAATGCACCGTCGGATCCCGACGACGCCGTCATGCTCCAATACACCTCGGGGACTACGGGCACACCGAAGGGCGTGCTGCTCAAACATCGATCGCTGATCAACGTCGCCAAGCTGACATTGGAGGCGGTGGAGGTACGCGCCGGTGCGGTATGTCTCAACCCGCTGCCGATGTTCCATACCGCGGGCTGCGTGATCGCGACGCTCGGTCCGCTGTGGATCGGCGGCACCGTGGTCCTGGTCGAACGCTTTCGACCGGCGCCGGTGCTGGAAACATTGCACCGAGAGGACGTCTCGGTCCTCTTCTACGTGCCTGCGGTGCTCGGCGCACTCCTCGAATGCCAGCGCACGGCAAGCACGTCGGCGCCACGACTGCAGATCGTGATGGGCGGCGCCTCCAACGTCCCGGCGAGCATGATCGAACGCGCGGAGATCGTGTTCGGCGCGTCGGTCATCAACTTGTTCGGGCAAACCGAGCTAGCACCGGTGCTCTCTGCAACCAGGCCGACGGACTCCCGCCAGGACCAGCTGACGACCGTCGGGCGGCCGTTGCCGCAGGTCGAGTGCAAGGTCGTCGACCCCGTGACCAACGCGACGCTGGCCGTTGGCGAGCAAGGTGAGATCTGCGCGCGGGGATATCAGCAATTCATGGAATATCTTCACGACCCCGATGCGACCGCCCGCACGGTGGACTCCGAGGGCTTCGTGCACACCGGCGATCTGGGCGCCCTCGACGAGCGTGGATACCTCACTGTCACAGGGCGACTCAAGGATCTGATCATCAGGGGTGGGGAGAACATCTCGCCCGCCGAGATCGAGACGATCCTCGTCGGTCACGACGCCATCCTCGACGTGGCGGTCGTCGGTGTACCCGACGACCGCTGGGGCGAAATCGTCGCGGCAGTGATCCGAGTCCACGACGAGGCGACGCAGCTCGACAAGGCCGAGTTCGCCGACTACGTCGCCGCTCGCCTGACGCCGTTCAAGGTGCCCGCGCGGTGGTTCCTCGTCGATGCGTTACCACTCACCCCGACGGGCAAGGTGCGAAAGTTCGCCTTGCGCGACGCCATTGCCTCCGGGCATCTGAGGGAGATCTGACATGCTCGAGCCGACGACCATCCACGCCAGGCGCCAGGCGCTGCGTGAGGCCTTCCCCGAGTGGACGCCCACCACACTGCACGGTCGACTCGACTCCTGCGCCAGGCGTTACGGAAGTCGCCCGCTGGTCGTTGGCGATGACGCGACGCTGACCTACCGCGACGTGGCATTCGAATCTGAGCACCTCACCGCGGGGTTGCGCCAGCTGGGGATTCAGCGCGGCGATCGTGTCGGCTTGGTGATGGCCAACCATCCCGAGTTCGTGACGCTCAAGTTCGCCATCTCGCGGGCCGGGGCCATCGCCGTGCCATTCAACTTCCTCTACAGACAAGACGAACTCGCCTACGTGCTGGCCGATTCGGGGTGCCGCGTCCTGGTGACGATGACGGGGTTCGACGACCTGGACTACCAGGCCATGCTGGACGGGTTCGCGCCCGGTTGGGACACGACCGGTTTCGCGGATCGCCCGGACGGGCTGGACGATGCGGTGCCCGAGCTCCGACACGTGGTGGTCCTGGACACCGACGGGCACGCGCGCCCCGGTGTGCGGTCGGTCGCTGACTTGGCGGCCCTTGGCGCGCGGTTTCAGGGCCTCGGCCGCACGGATGCAGCATCACCGGACGATCCGGCCGACATGCTTTACACGAGCGGCACGACCGGCACTCCCAAGGGGGTAATCACCTCGCACGACGCCGTGCTGCGGACCGCTTACGCCTCGGCGTTGACCCGCGCCTTCGACGATGGACGGCGGATATTGTTTTCGCTGCCCTGCTACCACATGTTCGGTTACGTGGAGGGACTGCTGTCGGTGCTCTACGTCGGCGGGGCCGTCATCCCGCTGACCTCGTTCAGCGCCGAACGCTACTTCGAGGGCATCCAGCGCCACCGGGCGACGGACATGTTGTGCGTGCCGACTATGGCCGTCGCGATGGTGGAGAGCCCATTGAGGTCGTCCTACGACGTGTCCTCATTGACTGCCCTGCTCTGTGGCTCCGCGCCTGCTCCGGTGTGGCTCTGGCCTCGCATCGCCGAGGACTTCGGCGTCAACGAAATAGTGACCGGATACGGGATGACCGAGTGTGGTGGGGCGATGACGCTCACTCGCCCCGAGGATCCCCTCCACTTGACCACCGAGACGGCGGGACGTCCGAAGATGGCTGGGGCGGCGTCTGTTCCGGGGTCCGACGAACTCGTCACGTACAAGACGGTGGACCCGACGACGGGCGCGGAGCTGCCGGCGGGGGAGGAAGGCGAGTTGGTCTCTCGTGGGCCGACGGTCATGCAAGGCTTCTGGAACCGACCCGAGCAGACCGCGGCAGCGCTGCGCGGTAAATGGCTGCACTCCGGCGACCTAGGAGTCGTGCGATCCGATGGATATCTCCGCGTCACGGGTCGCAGCAAGGAGCTCTACAAGAGCGGCGGCGAACTGGTGATGCCCAAGGAGATCGAGGATCTCCTTGCCAGGCACGACGACATCAGCCAAGTGTTCGCCATCGGTCTGGTCGACGACCGGTGGGGTGAAATAGGTTGTGTCGTGGTCGTTCCGGCTCCCTGCGCGCTGATCACCGAGTCCGACGTGCTGGCCATCTGCCGCGCTGGTCTTGCCAAGTTCAAGGTGCCCAAGAAGGTGGTGTTCTGCGCCGCCGAGGACCTTCCGAAGACGCCAACGGGCAAGGTTCAGAAGTTCAAGCTCGTCGAACGGTTGCACGCGGCGAACACGAGCACGCCTAGCCGATGTACTCCTTGAGCGCTGCGACATGCTCGACCCGCTCGGTATGCGACGGTGCGAGTGGCTCGGCGATGAGGTAACTGACCCCGGCCGCACGGTAGGCCGCGACCCGATGCTGGACGTGCCCCACCGGACCGATGAGAGCGATCGAGCGCACGAATTCGTCGGGCACGATGGCCGCCGCCTCGGCCTTCTTGCCGTGCAGATAGAGGTCCTGGATCGCCCCGGCTTCGTCGGCGTAGCCGTATCGGGAGAAAAGGGTGTTGTAGAAGTTCCTGCCCTTGGCACCCATACCGCCGACATACAGTGCGACGTGGTTGCGCACGCCGTTGATCGCGGCTGCTTCGGCCTCGGAATCGTCGGTGATCAAGAGGAAGGTCTGGACTGCGATGCCGAGCTCACCCATGGCCGGGTCCCGCCTGGCGCGACCTTCGTCGAGCGCCTCGCCGAAGGCCCGTTGAGCCAATTCCGGATGGAACAGGAACGGCTGCCACTCATCGAAGATCTCGGCGGCCAAGGAAACGTTCTTCGGCCCGATCGCCGCCAACAGCATCGGAATCCGCTCGCGCAGGGGTTGGTTCATCAGCCGTAGTGGCTTCCCGAGGCCGCCACCTCCCGCCTCCTCCTGGAGTGGCAGTTGGTAGTGCCTTCCCGAATACTCGCTCTTCTCACGGCGCCAGATCTTCCGGCAGATGTCGACGTGCTCACGCGCGCGCCGAAGTGGAGCGTCGTACTTCACTCCGTGGAAACCCTCGATGACCTGTGGGCCGGACGCGCCGATGCCGAGTACACAACGTCCGCCGCTGATGTAGTCGAGGCCGGCCGCGGTCATCGCCAGATTGGTGGGGGTCCGTGAGTACATCGGAAGGATGCCGAACGCCAGCTCCAGACGGTCGGTCATCGCGGCGGCGTAGCCCATCTGGGTCACCGCGTCGAATCCGTAGGCCTCCGGGATCATGACGCGGTCGAGTCCGACGGCTTCGAAGTCACGAAGGTTCTTGATGGTCTCGCGGAAGTCGGTGGCGTACGAAATGGGCATGCCGAGTTTCATCAAGGGAATCTAACATCTAGTAGAAAAACGGCGGTATGGGCCACCGTTCGCCTTTGAGGCTGCTGACATATGGTCTAATCTAGATTAAATTGTGTTCCTGCATCCGGTGATGCCGAGGACGACGGGGAGGTGTTCATGCCTGCTGTGAGGCGCCGCGACGAAGCGGGCCCTGGCTTGATGTGCGACGAGCCCGCGGCAGTGGCCGCATGGCTTCGAGATCGTGGAGTGGACGTCACGGACGACATTGCGATCAGCCGAGTGGGTTTCGGCCAGTCGAACATCACCACGATCGTCTCGGCCGAGGACGGTCGGGAATGGGTGCTGCGCGAACCTCCTCCCGGCAATCACACACAGTCCGCGCACGACGTCGCCCGAGAAGCCCGCATCGTGTCGAGCCTCGCAGGCAGCGGCATCCCCGTTCCTCGGGTCATCGGAACGGGCGTCAGCCCCGGCGGCGCAGCATTCTTCGTGATGGAACGGGTACCGGGCTCGCCCCTGGAAAGCGAGAACGATGCCGCGGCGCTGAGCGCGCCGCAGCGGCACGAGCTCGGCCTGCAGGTGATTCGCACCCTCGCCCGATTGCACACGCTCGACCCAGTGGCGTTCGGCCTCGCCGATCTCGGCCGGCCGAGCGCCATGTCGTACGTGGAACGACAGATTCGTCGACTGTCGATGTCGTGGGACCGCACTGGCAAGGGCAGCCGACACGACCAAGGCTGGCATCTGGTGCAAACGCGCCTCAGCGCTACGCTGCCTCTGGCTGCTCCGACGGTCATCGTGCACGGCGACTTCCGGCTGTCGAACCTGCTGATCCAGCAGTCCCGAATCAGCGCGGTACTGGACTGGGAACTGTGCACGCTCGGCGATCCACTCGCCGATCTGGCCTGGCTGCTCGATGACTGGCGTCAGCCAGAAGACGAGTCGATCTCGATGCCAAGCCCGACGCGGGTAGGCGGCTTCGGCGACCGGTCTGAAATCATCGAAGAGTACCGGCGGGCAACGGGTTTCAACGTCGACAGGATCACCTATTACCGAGGGTTCACGCAGTGGCGGGCGGCAACGCTCCTTCAGGGCGTGGCAACTCGTCGGCGCTCGGGCTCGCTCGGTGCGCACGGACAACTGGATCTCGACCTCCTCGACGACTCCATCGCGACGCTCCTAACCTCCGCCGCAACAGACCTGAAGGTGGCGACGTGATCCTCGAACCGACAGACGATCGCACCCACCCAGTCGGACCGGAATCGAACTGGAACGAGTCCATGTACTTCCAGTTCCACGATCCCCACGCCACAGTGGGTGGCTTCCTGCGGCTCGCCAAGCGGCCCAACGAAGGCCGGGGAGAACGGACGGTCTGCCTCTACCTACCCGATGGCTCGGTCGCGTTCGGCTTCGAGCGTCCGCGTGTCGAGCCGGACGACTCGTTTCGGGGCGCGGGGCTCTCGGTTGAGGTCGTCGAACCGTTCGCGCACGTGTGCGTGAGGTTCGACGGCACCGTCAACCTGCTGCCCGATCCTGCCGCGCTGTCGGATCCCAAGACGGCGTTGGCGAACACCGCGGTGACGAATTGCACCGTGACACTCGATCTTCTGGCGGCAGCGCTGCCGTACGCCGAGACGTTCGACGGCGACGGCGAGTCCTTCGCCCCGAATCACTACGAGCAGCTGACCACCGTCAGGGGCACGCTGACGCTCGGTGACACGTCGACGGACCTCGAAGGCTTCGGTCTCCGCGATCACTCGTGGGGTCCGCGATCCTGGCAGGCGCCGCACTTCTACCGATGGGTGCACGGCTCCACCAAGGGGCTGGGATTCATGGGCGCCTATTTCGGTGATCCCGCGGGGACCGACCGCGCGGGTGGATTCGTTTGGGATGGAACGCATCTGCACGTCTGTCACGAGGTCGAGGTTTCGACCGTGCGCGACACGCGTTCCGAGCCGCAATCGGTCACCGTCGCACTGACGGCAGCCGAAGGCCGCTGGGTGTTCCGTGGCGAATCCGGCGCCGTCGTACCGCTCCGACATCGACGCCACGACGACGCACCCGGTGACGGCACGCGCATCGCGGAGGCAGCGACAGTCTGGACGGCCGAGGACGGCACCATCCTGCACGGGATGTCGGAGTACCTGGATCAAGTCCGCGATGGCCAATTGGCCGGCCTGAGGGTATGAGGAGCTCACGATGACGACCACTAACGACAACGATCAGACGACGGTGTTCGGTGATCTTGCCGAGTTCGCCGCCGCCGAGGGCACCGCGCTGGGCCCGACCGATTGGCTGGTCGTCGACCAGCACAGGGTCGATCAATTCGCGCAGGCGACCGACGATCATCAGTGGATCCACACCGATCCCGAGCGGGCTGCTGCCGGCCCGTATGGCGGCACCATCGCACATGGCCTCCTGACGCTGTCACTGCTCCCGCACTTCATGCACGACCTGTACCGCGTCGACAACGTCGCGATGGCGATCAACTACGGGTTCAACAAGGTTCGCTTCATCACCCCGGTGCCGGTGGGCTCTCGACTGCGCGCCGCGTCGACGATCACCGCCGTCGCCGAACTCGGCGGGGGAGTGCAGGCTACGCTGCGCACGACCATCGAGGTCGAGGGATCGGACAAGCCCGCCGCGGTCGTCGAGTCCATCGTCAGGTACCTGGCCTGACATGACCATCGAGACACGGGGTGACGCCACCTCGACGGCCAAGGCTCTCTATCGGGCGTTGGCGTCCGGTGACCGCGACACGATCAACGCGCTGCTGAGCGACGACTTCGTCGGGCATGCCGCAGAAGGACTGCCGTTGGGCATGGGCGGGGAACATCGCGGCCGCGAGGCCATGCAGCGCAATCTCTGGTGGACGATCGGCAAGCACTTCAAGGTCGAGGCGCAGCCCGACGAGTTTCGGGTCCTCGACGATGGCAGTCTTCTCGTCGCAGGCCACTACCGGGGCGCCGCCCGTCGGTCGGGCCGGCCGCTGAACGCCGAATTCACCCACGTGGTTGCGTTCGACTCGGCCGGGCGCATCACCTCGTTGCGTCAACTCACCGACACCGCCGCTTGGATCGAGGCGCTCGGCGACGGCGCGCCGTTGCATCGCATCGACTACTCGGTCACCGACGGCGTCGCCACGATGTGCCTCAACCGGCCCGACGCCCGCAACGCCATCGACCTGCAGATGGCGGAGGAAACCCTCGTCGTCGCCCGCAGAATAGCTGCCGACCCGACGGTCCGGGCCGTCCTGATCTGTGGCAACGGTCCATCGTTGACGGTCGGTGGTGACATCGCGTACTTCCGTGAGACACCGTCCGCGGAATACGGAAAACTGTTGGTGCGCATGACGAACCCGTTCCACGAGGCCTTCCGGATCTTCAGCCGGATCGACGCGCCCATCGTCACGGCAGCCCACGGTTCCGTCGCCGGGGGCGGTATCGGATATGCGTATGCCGCCGACATCGTGCTGGCGGCCGAAGGGACGAAGTTCGTCACGGCCTTCGCCGCCATCGGGCTTTCCGGGGACGGTGGTGGAACCTGGCATCTGCCGCGACTGATCGGACCAGCGCGGGCCGCGCGCGCCTATCTGGAGAACCGTCCGATCACGGCCGAGCAAGCCCTGGAGTGGGGCATGATCAGCGAGATCGTGCCCCCGGCGGAACTGCGCGAACGCGCGGCGGCGCTGGCTGGATCGCTGGCTCAGGGCCCAACCCGAGCCTTTGGCCGGATGCGGGCGCTGCTGCGGGACAGCTGGAAGAACGACCTGTCCCAGCAATTGCTTGCTGAATCCGAAGGCATCAAGGCCACCGGTGACACCGACGACGCCAACAACGCCGTTGCGAGCTTCACGGCAAAGCAAGTCCCACAGTTCGAAGGAAGGTAGAACGTGTCGAATTTGGTCGCAGACACCGAGGAGCACAAGGCAATTCGCGAGAGCGTGGCGGGGATCGTGTCCCGTTACGGGCAGGAGTACTTCCTCGAGCGCGGCCGCAGCGGACAAGGAATCGACGAGCTCTGGAAGGACCTGGGCGCCTCGGGCCTGCTGGGTGTGCACCTGCCGGAGGAGTACGGCGGTGGCGGCGGCGGCATGGCCGAGGCCGTCGTCGTCGTCGAGGAGCTGGCGGCCAACGGCATGCCCATGCTCATCTGGGTGATCTCACCAGCGATTTGCGGCAGCATCGTGGCTCACCACGGCTCGGAGGCCATGAAGTCCGAATGGCTGCCCAGCCTCGCCGATGGATCGCGCAAGATGGCCTTCGGATTGACCGAGCCAGATGCCGGATCCAACAGCCACCGGGTCGCCACCACTGCGCGGCGCACCGACACCGGGTGGAAGATCTCCGGCTCGAAGTACTACATCTCGGCCATCGATCAGGCCGACGCGGTTCTGTTGGTGACCAAGGACGTCGAACACTCCACGCCCGAGAAGAGCGCACTGTCGCTGTTCGTGGTTCCCACCACTAGTCCGGGTCTGAGCATTCAGGAGATCCCGACCTCCATCGTCTCGCCCGACAAGCAGTTCACGGTGTTCCTAGACGAGGTGGAGGTCGGCGAGGAGGCGCTCATCGGTAGTGCGGGCCAGGGTCTCAAGCAGGTGTTCTCGGGCCTCAATCCCGAGCGAATCCTGGTGGGCGCCATCTGCAGTGGCGTCGGAAGGTTCGCGATCGACAAGGCCGCCGACTACGCCAAGCAACGCCAGGTGTGGTCCACCCCGATCGGCGCCCACCAGGGAATCGCCCACCCGTTGGCGGAGGCCCACATCGCGGTGCAACTCGGCCGGATGGCCACCATGCGCAGCGCCGAACTGTTCGATGCGGGCGAATCAGCCGCGGAGGCCGCCAACATCGCCAAGTTCGCAGCGTCCGAAGCAGCTCTTCAGGCACTCGACCAGGCCATCCAGACGCATGGCGGCAACGGCCTTTCGCACGAGTACGGCCTCTCCGAGCTGTGGTTCATCACCCGACTCATGCGCACCGCGCCCGTCAGTAGGGAAATGGTGCTGAACTTCGTCGCCCAGACCTCACTTGGTCTCCCGCGTTCGTACTGAAGAATTCACAAACTGAAGGGGAACACCATGACCGAGCAAGATCAGTTCGACGCCGTCGTGATTGGAGCAGGAGCCGGTGGTTTGTTCACCGCCGCCCGGCTCGCCCACCGCGGGTATCGGACTCTCGTCGTCGAGCGTCTCGACAAGGTCGGTGGTCGAGCCTCCACCGACGACATCGACGGCTTCAAGGTCAACAACGGCGCCATCGTGATCGAGGTCGGTGGCATCACCCAGCAGACCTGCGAAGAAGTCGGAGCGCCGTTCGACATCCGCGAGCCCAGTCCGCCGATCCTGTACCGAATCGGCGGCAAGGACGTTGACGTCACCGGGGGAGGCTGGGGCTTCTTGCTCGGCAAGCTGACTCGTCAGGGCGCCAAGCTGGTCAAGGGCATCGGCGCGGCGCGGTCGGATTCCGGCCTGCCCGAAGACGAGATCACCACTGCCGAGTGGGTCTCCAAGTACACCAAGAACGAAGGCGTACACGGGATCTTCCGGAACATGTGCGCCTCGGTGTTCGCGGTCGGGTCCGAAGACCTGCCCGCCAGGGTGTTCCTCACCTACTTCACCCGCAAGAGCGCCTTCAAGCGGTTCGGCTTCCACCCTCAGGGGACGATCGGGCTGTGGCGAGGTCTAGCAGACGTCGTGACGTCCCACGGCGGTGAGATCTGGCTGTCAACGGAGGTCACGAAGATCGTCGTCGACGGCACCAAGGTGACCGGCATTCAGATCGCACGCGACGGCGAAACGATCGACATCGCGTCGTCGATAGTGGTCAGTGACGTCGGGCCGTCTGCGACCGTGGGTTTGATCGGAGCCGACGACGTGCCCGAGGACTACCGCGAACTGGTGTGCAGGGGCGATCGTCCCACCGCGATGATCTCGGTGAACTTCGCCAGCCAGGAACGCCTCGTCGACGTGCCGGGCATGTTGAGTTTCGCCAAGTCGCGCCGCCTCGCGTATGTCGCGAACTTCACCGACGTGTGCCCCGAAATGGCGCCTGCCGGCTGGAACCTCTACGTAGGCACGGCCGTTCCGAAGCCGTCGGTCGGCCAGTTCGACGAGAAGGCCGAGACCGATTTGCTCTTGGAAGACCTTCGAGAAGCGATCGACCGATTCGACGAGCGCGCGAAGATCCTCAACGTCGCGATCACGCGCGACGGCTGGCCACCCCAGCGCGCGGTCGCCGGCTTCGACTTGCCTCGCGATACCCCCTTCGAGGGGCTGTGGAACGTCGGCGACGCGGTCAAGGAGTATGCCAACGGAGGGACGACCGCGTGCGCGGAGACGGCGCAACTCGTGGTCGACGAGATCGTCCAGGCCTTCGTGTTGACCAGAAGTCAATGAAGGAAATTGCCATGACCGACACCATATCGACAGTTCCGGTCGCCGAACCAGGCAGCCTCGACCTCGCGTTTGCCCTCGACTGGTATCAGCGTTGGCTCGACGCGTGGAACAGCCACGAGCCGGATCGTCTGAAGGAACTGGTAACCGACGACTTCGCACTCCAGACGCCGACCACGCTGATGACCGGAGTGCTCGCACGCGGGCCGCAGGGTGCCAGCGACTACATGCGGTTCGTCGTCACCGCGTACCCCGATCTGATGTGGGAGATGATCGCCCCGCCGATGTTCCGACTCGACGTCCGCCAGGCGGCCTACACGTGGCGTGGGACAGGACACTTCACCGGTGTGCTGGAACCGGGTGCAATCCCCGGTACCGGCAATGCATTTCGCTTCGAAGGTCTCGAAGTCTTCTCCTTTCGCGGCGAACGCGTCTGCGCGCTCAACGCCGTCTACGACCTGGCAACGCTGAACAGGCAGACCGGTGTCTACCAGGCGGCGAGGGCGGCAAGGGGCCGACCGTAGACGCGGTGTCTCGAGCAACACTCGATGTTGACTGTGGCGACGATCATACGTACGATATTTTTTAATTGAGAATAAGTTTTGTGCATGGGTAGCCGGAGAGAGGGAACAATGGGGTTCAACGACTCTGACGAGGTCACGAAGTACATTGGCGGCATCTTCGAAGCAGCGTTCGATGATCCCGACATCGGGCCGAAGCTGATCGGCACCGGTCTGGTGGTGGCATTCGACTTCACCGAACCGGACGCCGTCGTGGTGATCGACATGCCCAACAAGGCGGTCAGCAACGGCCTCGGCGGCGGGCCGTCGCCATCGGCGACCATGGCCATGACGGCCGATATCGGGAACGCCTACTGGCAGGGCAAGGTGAACCTTCCGCTCGCGATGGCCAAGAAGAAGGTCAAAGTGGAAGGCAACGTCGCCAGCCTGCTGAAGCTGGCCCCGCTGGGCAAGAAGCTGTACGCCGGCTACATCCAGCGACTGAAGGACGACGGCCGCGACGATCTGATCGTCTAACCACCGACATGTATCCAGGAACTCACGCGGCAACCGCACCGGACAAGCCGGCCGTCATCATGGCGGATTCGGGGGTGACGGTGACGTACGCCGAACTCGACGAGAACTCCGCCCGCCTCGCGACCGCGCTGCACCAACTGGGTCTACGCGCAGGCGACGTCGTGGCGGTGTTGTCCGACAATGCTCCCGAGGCCTTTGAAATCTACTGGGCAGCACTACGATCTGGTCTCTACGTCACCTTCGTGAACTGGCACCTGTCGGTAGACGAGGCGGCGTACATCATTCGAGACAGCGGTGCACGAGTTCTCATCGCATCCGCCGGCGTCGCGGAACTCGGTTCTCAGGTAGCCGTGCTGGTGCCAGAGGTGGAGCAGTGCTTCATGTTTGGCGGGTTGGCCGATGGCTACTCCTCCTACGTCGAGCTCCTGCGGAAGGCCGGACCCCGGCTGGCGGATCAGCCTCGCGGGTCGGAGATGCTGTACTCGTCGGGTACCACCGGTCGGCCGAAGGGGATCAAGCCACGACTGCTCCCGATTCAGGTGGATGAGCCGGGCGACAGTATCACCGGGTTGCTGGCGCGTGGCTTCGGGTTCACCGAACAGGACGTCTACCTCTCGCCTGCTCCCGTCTACCACGCAGCGCCGCTGAAGTGGTGTGCCGGTGTGCAATCGCTCGGCGGCACCGTCGTGGTGATGGAACGCTTCGACGCAGAGGCATCGCTGGCCGCGATCGAGCGATTCCACGTCACCGCCCTCCAGATGGTTCCCACGATGTTCGTGCGACTCCTGCAACTTCCCGACGAGGCTCGCGCCGGTTATGACACGTCGTCGCTGCGATTGGCCGTGCATGCCGCAGCGCCATGCCCGCCCGACGTCAAGGACGCGATGATCGGCTGGTGGGGACCGATCCTCACCGAGTACTACGGCGCCACTGAGGGGCACGGCATCACCTTGATCAACACGCCGGAATGGCGAACCAAGCGCGGATCCGTCGGCAAGGCCGCGCTCGGTGTCATCCACATCTGCGACGACGCAGGTGCCGAGGTGTCGACGGGCCAGTCAGGCGTCATCTACTTCGAGCGTGACGCGCCAGCGTTCGTCTATCACAACGATCCCGAAAAGACCTCGGAGGCGAGGCATCCCAGTCATGACAACTGGGCCACCGTCGGTGACGTCGGCTATGTCGACGACGATGGATATCTGTTTCTCACCGATCGCAAGGCCTTCATGATCATCTCGGGCGGGGTGAACATCTACCCGCAGGAAGTCGAGAACGTGCTTGCCTTGCACCCGGAGGTCTTCGACGTCGCGGTCATCGGGGTTCCGCATGCTGAGATGGGGCAGGAAGTCAAGGCCGTCGTGCAGCTGCGCGACCGTGCGCGCGCGTCGGACGAACTCGCCAGCGAGATCATCGATTACGTGCGGGAGCGGCTCGCCCACTTCAAGGCGCCGCGCTCAGTCGACTTCATCGACGAATTGCCGCGGTCAGCAACGGGCAAGCTCGTCAAACGCAAACTACAGACCCGCTACCTGGAGGCACTCGCATGACGATCGAAGCCGCTCTCAGCACGGTCCGCCCGCCCTTCGATCCGGTCAGCATCTCACCGCTCGGATTCTGGGACAGCACCGCCGAGGAGCGGGAGAAGTCGTTCAAGATTCTGCGCGACGAACGACCGATCAGCTGGCACCCACCGATCGAGGGCACGGTGGTGCCCGCCGACATCGACGGCGTGTGGGCCGTAACCCGCAACGAGGACATCGCGTTCGTCAGCAAGAATCCCGACCTGTTCTGCTCGGGCAACGGCGTGCTGATCGAGGCGATCCCCGACGACGTGATCGAGGCGGCGATGTCCTTCCTGGCGATGGACGCCCCTCAACACGGCGCCACGCGCAAGCTCATCAGCTCGGTCTTCACGCCACGCCAGGTGGCCACGATCGGCGACCAGATCAAGAACCAGGCCAAGACCATCGTCGACGACCTGCTCGCCGCGGGACACGGTGACTTCGTGCAGGACGCCACCAAGCGGCTGCCGATGTGGACGATCTTCGAGATGGTCGGCCTGCCAGAGGAATTGCGCGACGAGGCGCTACACCATGCCGACGGCATGCTGTCGTGGGCGGACGCCGACGTGGCCGCGGGACGCGAGCCCGGCGAAGTCATGAACGATTCATTGGTCGGTCTGCTGGTGCTCGGGCTGGAGCTGGCCGCGCAACGCCGTGAGCATCCGACCACGGACCTGACCAGCAGGCTCGTCGAGGCAGAAGTCGACGGCCGCAAGCTGACCGACGACGAGATCGCCGCCTTCTTCGTGCTGCTTGCCGTCGCTGGCACCGACACCACCCGCAACACCATGGCGTTCGCCGCGATGGCACTGCAGGAGTTCCCCGAGCAGCGTGCGCTGCTCGTCGAGGACTTCGACGGCCACATCAGAACGGCCATCGAGGAGTTCGTCAGGTGGGCCACTCCGGTGATGACGTTCCGCCGCACGGCCACCCGAGACACCGAGTTGGGCGGTCAGCACATCAGAGAAGGCGACTGGGTATTGCTGATGTACTCCTCGGGCAACCGTGACGAGCGGGTGATCGCCGACCCGCATACCTTCGACATCCGCCGAAGCCCCAACCCGCACATCGGCTTTGGCGGCGGCGGGCCGCACTTCTGCATGGGCAATTTCCTGGCGAAGATGCAATTGGAGGCCTTCTTCGGCGAACTGATCCGGCGGGCCCCGAACCTGCGTCTCGGCGAACCCGACTACCTGACGAGCAACTTCTTCCGTGTCGTCAAGTCCATGCCGTACACCCTCGACTAGGAGAGCCGATGACCAACTTCGAAGGAAAGCGCTTCGTCGTGACCGGGGCTGCGTCTGGCATCGGCGACGCCGTGGCCGAACGCCTGCTCTCCGTCGGTGCCGAAGTGGTATCGCTGGACAGGAATACGCCAACCGCTGCCGTGAGTCGGCACGTCGAACTTGATCTCGCCAATCCCCGCAGCATCGACGCGGCCATCGAACAACTCGACGGCCGGTTCGACGGGTTGATGAACGTCGCGGGCATTCCCGGCACCGCTCCCGCGGACCTGGTGCTGGCGGTCAACAGCCTCGCCGTTCGTCACCTGACGGAGGCGTTCTTCGACCGCCTCAATCCCGGTGGGTCGGTGACCATCGTGTCCTCGACCGCCGGTTTCGGCTGGCCCGCTCGGCTGGACGCGATCCGTGACCTGCTTGCCACCGATACCTTCGAAGAAGGTGCGGCCTGGTTCAAGGCAAACCCGCAACAGGGCAACGCCTACAACTTCTCCAAGGAGGTCACCACCGTCTACACCATGACGATGGGGCTGGCCGTCGTCGAAATGGGTCTGCGCATCAACGCGGTGCTTCCCGGACCGGTGGAGACTCCGATCCTCGCCGACTTCGAAGAATCGATGGGCAAGGACAATCTCGACGGTGTCAAGGAACTCCTTGGGCGGCACGCGACTCCGGACGACATCGCCGCGGCTCTGATCTTCCTGGCCTCCGAGGAGGCCCGGTGGATCAACGGGCAAGCGTTGATCGTCGACGGTGGGATCAGCGGAGCCGTACTGTCTGGTGTCGTTCCCGCGCCCGAGATCTGACGTGTCGATCCAGGCGCCCGCCGAGCGCACTTCGCAGCACCGGGAAGGCGCGGAGGGCTTCGACCTCTCCGCGCTCCGGCGGGTGTTCAGCACCGGCCGCACCCGGGACGTGCGATGGCGGCTCGCCCAACTCGAAGCCATCGAGCGACTCTGCGACGAACGCGAATCCGACATCGCTGCCGCCCTGCACGCCGATCTCGGCCGTCCGGCAGTCGAAGCCTGGCTGGGGGACATCGCGTCGACGAAGGGCGAAGCGGTTCATGCCCGCAAGCATCTGAAGAAGTGGATGCGCCGTCGCAGGCAATCCCTGCCGCTCTCCCAATTGCCAGGACGCGGTTGGGTGCAGTACGACCCGCTAGGCGTCGTCCTGATCATCGGGCCCTGGAACTACCCGGTCTATCTGAGCCTGGGCCCGCTCGTTGCCGCAGTCGCGGCAGGTAACTGCGCCGTGCTCAAGCCGTCGGAACTCGCGCCTGCCACGTCGGCTCTGCTCGCACAGTTGGTCCCGCTCTACCTGGATGCCGACGCCATACGCGTCGTCGAGGGCGACGGCCAGACCACGCAGGACCTGTTGGCTCAGGGCTTCGATCACGCTCTGTTCACCGGCGGCACGGAGATCGGCAAGAAGATCATGGCTGCCGCCGCGCCGACGCTGACGCCGGTCACCTTGGAACTCGGTGGGAAGAGCCCGGTAATCGTTGCCGCCGATGCCGATCTGGACGTTGCCGCCCGGCGCATCGCGTGGGTCAAGCTGATGAACTCCGGTCAGACCTGCATCGCCCCCGACTACGTGTTGGCCGACCGCTCCATCGCCAGGGAATTGTCCGAGAAGATCGTCGCCAACGTCACGGCGTTCCGTGCAGACGACGATGGTGGCCAGCGGATCGTCAACGCCAGACAGTTCGACCGTCTGGTGTCACTGGTCGAGACCACTACCGGTTCAATCATTGCCGGAGGCGGTTCCGAGCGTGCATCGCTCTCGATGGAACCGACCGTGATCCTCGATCCGTCTCCCGGCGACCCCGTCATGGAAGACGAGATCTTCGGACCGATCTTGCCCGTGATCACTGTCGAATCCACGGATGCAGCAATCGAGTTCGTCAATCAGAGACCAAAGCCGTTGGCACTCTACGTGTTCACGGCATCGCATCGATTGGCCAAGAGCCTGGTGGACGCGATTCCGTCCGGCGGAGCGGTGGTGAATCACGTGGCGATGCACTGTCTGGTTCCGCAACTACCGTTCGGGGGAGTGGGTGCCAGCGGCATGGGTGCCTATCACGGGCGATGGGGTTTCGAGGCCTTGAGCCACCGTCGCGCGGTGTTGTCGAAGTCGGCCTGGCCCGACCCGACGCTGGTCTATCCGCCTTACACCGATCGGGCGTTGAAGATCATGCGAAGGCTCTTCTGACGCCCCTCGAAGACAGATGTGGCATCGCGGGACTGAAAATCGTTGAAGGGATGGAAGAGCAGACATGGCAGGACTGGACGGCAGGGTTGTCATCATCACCGGTGCGGGCGGCGGGTTGGGCCGCGAGTATGCGCTGCTAGTGGCTGACGAGGGCGCCCGGGTGGTGGTCAACGACCTCGGGGGAGCCCGCGACGGATCGGGCGCCGGGCAGGCCATGGCGGACACCGTCGTCGACGAGATTCGCCAACGCGGAGGCACGGCACTCGCCAACTACGACAACATCGCAACCGAGGACGGTGCGCAGTCGCTCGTCGACGCCGCACTCGCAGAATTCGGAACGGTGGACGGAATCGTCAACAATGCCGGCATCCTGCGCGACGGCGCGTTCCACAAGATGGAATCGCAGAACTGGGACGCGGTGCTCAAGGTTCACCTCTACGGCGGGTACTACGTCACCAGGGCGGCCTGGCCGCACCTGCGCGAGAACAAGTTCGGCAGGATTGTCATGGCTACCTCGACCAGCGGCTTGTTCGGCAACTTCGGGCAGGCCAACTACGGCGCCGCGAAACTGGGACTGGTCGGGTTGACCAACACGCTGGCCATCGAGGGCGCCAAGTACGGGATCCTGGTGAACGCCGTTGCCCCGATGGCGGCGACGCGAATGACCACCGACATCGCGCCGCCGGAACTCCTCGAGAAGCTGCCTGCAGCGCAGGTGGCCCCGGTCGTCGGATACCTGCTGAGTGAGCAGTGCACCGACACGGCCAGTGTGTACGTCGTCGGCGGCGGAAACATCCAGCGGGTGGCGCAGTTTCAGAACAAGGGCGTGTCGTTCTCGGAGCCCCCGACGGTCGACGAGCTCACGGCCCGGTGGTCGGAGATCTCCGATCTGTCGAACGTCGAGCTCGGTACCAATCCGGTCGGCTGACCAGCAGCCCCGGTCACGATCTAGGAGCGACGTTGACGAAGCGAATCCTTTCACTGTGTGCGTGGGCTGGCCCGGCCACGGTCGTTGTTGCGCTGATCGGTTGGCTCGTCGCCGGCGTGCTGCCCATCCCCTTGGGCCCGGACAGCTCGGTTGAACAGGTCGTCGACTTCTACGGCCAGCCTCGGCTGCTCGCCGGAATGGCGATCGCGTCGGTGGGCATCTGCCTGGTCTTCCCGTTGATCGCCGTCATCGGTGTGCACATGGTGCGGATGGAGGGCCGGACCCCCATTCTCACGTTCCTTCAACTGATCACGGGCGCGGCAACGGGCGTGCTATTGCTGCTGCCGATGCTGCTGATGGCCGTGATCGGTTTCAGGCCGGACCGCAACCCCGAATTGACGGTGACCCTGAACGACATCGCGTGGCTGTTGTTCATCACGCCGATCGCGCCGTTCATCATTCAGAACGTCGCCATCGGTATCGCGATTTTGAATGACAAGCGTCAGACGTTGCCGCGGTGGGTGGGTTACGTCAACTTCTGGGTCGCGTTTTCCTTCCTGCCCGACCCCCTCGCCTTCTTCTTCCACAGTGGCCCCTTCGCGTGGCGAGGCGTCTTCATCTTCTGGTTGGCCCTAACCACGTACTCCATCTTCCTCGTCGTGATGGGTGTGATGTTGCACGAGGCAGTCAAGGAATCCGCCGACATGGACGAGCCGTCAGTACCCGCCGCCGCGACATGACGTACCCGAGCCAACGGGCCGACTACGAACTCCCCGAATTCCTCGGCGGCGCAGCCGAAGAGCTCACCGGAGCACCGGCGCGGCCGGGGCCGAAGAGCCCAGGGCATATCCCCGGGGAGGCGGGTCTGTGGATCTTCATCCTCGGCGACATGACGCTATTCGCGGCGATCATGCTGGTCTTCCTGTGGGACCGCCGATCACAGCCGGAGGTCTTCAATGAAGCAGCGCACCAACTGCTTCAGCCGATCGGTGCAGTCAACACCTTGGTTCTGCTGCTGAGTTCCTACCTCGTTGTTCGAGCGCTGGCCGCTCATCGGGCCGGACGGTACGGTAGCGCTGGGCATTTGGTCATCGGCGCCATCGGCTGCGCAGCGGTATTCGGAGGCCTCAAGGCCGTCGAATATTCGAGCGAGCTTTCCTCCGGTCACACGCCGGCATCGGGAACGTTCTTCACCTTCTACTTCATCCTCACTGGGCTGCATCTTCTGCACGTCGTGGTCGGGTCCGCTCTCCTGCTGGCATGGAACGGCAAGCTCAAACGGGGGCGCCCGTGGGCGGGCGTGCAGAGGTTCATCGAGGGGATCGCCTGCTATTGGCACATGGTCGACCTGCTGTGGGTAGCGATCTTTGCCCTCGTCTATCTGGTGAGCGCCGAGTGAGTGCCACCGCGGGCCGCCGGCCCACCGTGGTGTTCGTCGGCCTGGTCCTCGCGACGTGTGCCACGTGGTGGCTCGGCAGCGAATCAACGCCGACCGGTGGCGGATTCGAACTGGCCGCGACACTCACCATTGTGATCGCCTTCGCGAAGATCTTCTTCATCGGCCGGGACTTCATGGAATTGCATGCCGCCCCGACGATCCTGCGTTCGGCGTTCGCCGTCTGGGTGGGCGTGGTTGCCACCGCGGCGGTCGCGTTGGTCGTGGTCTGACGTGGACGCGGTCACGTGGGCGCGCACGTTGCTGTTCGTGCCGGGCGACCGGCCAGGCCGGTTCGCGAAGGCCGCGGCATCCGGCGCCGACGGTGTCATTCTGGATCTCGAGGATGCGGTGGC
Organism: Mycolicibacterium sp. P9-64; assembly: GCF_008329605.1. Taxonomy (GTDB): domain Bacteria; phylum Actinomycetota; class Actinomycetes; order Mycobacteriales; family Mycobacteriaceae; genus Mycobacterium. The sequence goes on along the minus strand of NZ_NPKO01000009.1, from coordinate 103,425 downwards.
CCCGCCCGACAAGGATGAAGCGCGGTCACACGTGGCGCAGTGGCTGGGCGGCGGCTCGCAGGCAGTCGTGCGCGTCAACGCGCTTGGCTCGGCGTGGTTCGCCGAGGATGTGGCCGCGCTGCGCGGCACGTCCTGCACCATAATGCTGCCGAAGGCGTCGGCCGACGGGGTAGCGGCCGTCATCGACTCCCTCGGTGAGCTGAACCCCATCCTGGCCCTCGTCGAGACGGCAGCGGGTGTCACGGAGGCATCGTCGATCTGCGTCCTGCCCGAGGTGATTCGACTTGCGTTCGGCAGCATCGACTTCGGCAACGAAATCGGGGTCGCAGCTGACGATCGCGAAGCCCTCCTGCATGCCCGCTCGACTTTGGTCCTGGCGTCGGCTGCGGCAGGTCTCGCTCCGCCCCTCGATGGCGTGACGACTGATCTCACTAGCGGAGAACCCGCACGGTCTGACGCCGCCTACGCGTCACGACTCGGCTTCACCGGCAAGTTGTGCATCCATCCAGTCCAGGTCGAACCGGTCAATTCGGCGTTCATGCCTGGCCCCGCGCAGGTGAGCTGGGCGCGAGCCGTCCTCGATGCCTCCGCTGGTGGAGCGTCCAAGGTGGACGGACACATGGTCGATGCGCCGGTGCTGGAGCGGGCCCGTCGTCTACTCGACCGTCACGACCGCGCATTGCCAACGGATGGGCAGAACCGATGACACGACGACGGCTTGAGCGCGTGAAACGTGCGGTGCCGCAGCTGACTCTGGGCGCGGCGGTCTTGGTGACATCGGTGGTGACGGCAACCGCACCCGACGCGCACGCGGACAACAAACGACTGAACAACGCAGTCGCTCAGAACGTCTACACGATCCAGCACCAGGCCGGCTGCATCACCGATCTCAAGATGAACCCACAACTGCAGCTCGCCGCTCAATGGCACACCAACGACGTCCTCAACGACCGGAACCTAGACGGTGACATCGGCTCAGACGGCTCAACACCGCAGGACCGTGCCAATGCGGCGGGCTTCCACGGGAAGGTCGCCCAAACCGTCGCGATCAACCCGGCTCTGGCGATCAGCGGCATCGAATTGATGAACCAGTGGTACTACAACCCGGCATACATGGCGATCATGCAGGATTGCGCCAATACCGTGATCGGGGTCTGGTCGGAGAACTCACTCGATCGGACGGTGGTCGTGGCCGTCTACGGTCAGCCCGCGTGAGGCCGAGCTGTCGGCCTAAGGCGTCCTAGTCCTCATGCGCCGGAGGCGATGTCGCGTCCGATGATTTCCTTCATGATCTCGGTCGTGCCGCCGTAGATCGTCTGGATCCGGGTGTCGACGAACGCCCGTGCCACCGGGTATTCCGCCATGTAGCCGTACCCGCCGTGCAGTTGGAGGCAGCGGTCGACGACGCGCTTTTGCAATTCGCTGACGAACCACTTGCCCTTGGCGGCGTCGATCGGTGTCAGCTCACCGGCGTTGTAAGCCAGGACGGACTTGTCGACGTAGGCTTCGGCGATGTCGATCTCGGTGGCCATGTCGGCGAGTTCGAACCGGATGTGCTGGTTGGCGGTAAGCGGCTTGCCAAAGGCGTTGCGCTGACGGCAGTACTCCGCCGTGACGTCGAAGATCGCCCGGGTGGTGGCAATCGCCTTGGCCGAAACCCCGAGTCGCTCGCGGGGGAGGTGGCTCATGAGGTACTGCAGCCCGCGTCCTTCCTCGCCAAGCATGTTCTCGGCGGGAACGACGGCATCCTTGAAGAACAGTTCGGAGGTGTCCTGCGCGGGCAGGCCGATCTTCTCCAGCTGACGTCCTCGCTCGAATCCCGGGGTGCCCCGCTCGACGACGAACAGGCTGAGATCCTTTGAGCCACCTTCTGAATCGGTCCGCACCGCCAGGACGACGAGGTCGGACATGATGCCGCTGGAGATGAACGTCTTCTGGCCGTTGACGATCCAGTCGTTGCCATCACGTTTGGCGGTCGTGCGGATACCCCGCAGGTCACTACCGGTGCCCGGCTCGGTCATCGCCAATGCACCGATGGTCTCACCGGACGCGAACCCGGGTAACCAGCGCTGCTTCTGCTCGTCGTTGGTGAGGTCGAGCAGGTAGTGCAGCACCAGATCGTCTTGCAGGCTGACCGTCAGCCCGAAGGACAGTGCGTTGATCCGAGATACTTCCTCGCAGACGACCATCCGGTAGCGGTAGTCGGACTCACCGGCACCACCGTAAGCCTCGTCGATCTGCAGTGCGTAAAGACCTGCCTTGGCGGCCCTGGCGAAGACCTCGCGGTCGATCCAATGCTGACGGTCCCAGTCGTCCTGATGCGGCACGACTTCGCGGGCTAGGAACTCGCGCACCGTTTCCCGATAGGCCTCGTGGTCTGGTCCGTACAGCGTGCGTTTCACTACAGGCGCTCGATGATCGTCACGTTGGCCTGCCCGCCGCCCTCGCACATGGTCTGCAAGCCGTACCGGCCACCGGTGCGCTCGAGCTCGTGCAGCAGCGACGTCATGAGGCGGGCGCCAGTGCACCCGATGGGATGTCCGAGTGCGATTGCGCCGCCGTTGGGGTTCACCCGTTTCGGGTCGGCGCCGAGTTCAGCCAGCCACGCGAGCACGACGGGGGCAAACGCCTCGTTGATCTCGACGGCGTCGATGTCGTCGATCGACATGCCTGCGCGTTTGAGGGCGTGCTGGGTCGCGGGGATCGGAGCCGACAGCATCATCACCGGGTCCGCGCCTCGTACCGACATGTGGTGAATCCGCGCCCGTGGGGTGAGTCCGAATCGATCGACGGCGTCCTGCGAGGCGATCAGCAGGGCAGCGGCACCATCGGAGATCTGACTGGCGACTGCGGCGGTGAGCACACCGCCCTCGGTGAGGGTGGCGAGGGTCGCCATCTTCTCCATAGACGTGTTGGCCCGTGGGCCCTCATCGACCGAAATGCATGCGTATGGCGAGATTTCGCGGTCGAAGTATCCGTTTGCGATGGCGGCGAGTGCGCGCTGATGGCTTTCCAGTGCGAAGCGCTCGTTGTCCTCCCGGCTCAAGTTCCACTGGCTGGCGATCATCTCGGCCCCGCGGAACTGTGAGATCTCCTGGTCGCCGAAGCGCTCCTGCCAGCCGCGGCACCCGGTCCACGGATCCGTGCTGCCGTACGGCTCGCCTGCGGCGAAGGCGCTCAGGATGGGAAACTGGCTCATCTTCTGAACGCCGCCTGCCACGATGAGATCCGACGTGCCGCTCATGACGGCTTGGGCGGCGAAGTGCACGGCCTGCTGGGCAGACCCGCATTGTCGGTCGATCGTGACGCCTGGCACGGACTCGGGTAGCCCCGCTGCCAGGGCAGCGGTGCGGGCGATGTCGCCGGCTTGGGAGCCGATGTTGTCCAGACAACCAAGGATGACGTCGTCGATGGCGGCGGGATCGACGTCGTGCCGGCCCACGACGGTTCTGATGACATGGGCCGCCATGTCGGCGGGATGTTCTGCGGCGAATCCGCCGTTTCTCTTGCCGACCGCGGTCCGGACGGCGTCAACGATGAAGGCTTCAGGCATGCAATTAATCTAACATAGATTTGAAAAGCTCTGTCGAGTGTCCGACCGCGCTGTCGTTGGCTCAGTCGGCCGGGGGAGGCGCGTCGACGTCGTGGTCGGCGGTCGAGAGCGCGCTCCGGATCAGACTTTGTGCGGCCAAGACGATCCCATCCAACGACGTGCGAGCTGGATCCCACCATTCGGCGGCCCAGTTGAGCGCCCCCATGACCAACATCTGGGAGATTCGAGGATCGACGTCCGTGCGCAATGAGCCCGTCCGGGCGGCGTCATCGAAGAGTTGCCGCCAGATCGCGCCGTAGCTATCACCCTCCTGGTCGGCACGGATCCGCAGACGCTCCGGAATCTGGCCGTGGTTGCGGATCGAAGCCGTTGTGTAATCAGAGATTTCCAGCTCGTGGCGCAGATGCGTCTCGGCCGCCACCAGGATTCGATCAATGGCACTGGTATCGGGCGGCAGTGCCGCCAATGTTGACTTGAGATTCTCGCGCATATCCGCCAGACCGCACGCCATTACTTCTTCGATGAGTTCGTCGCGAGACGCGAAGTAGTAGTAGATCGCCGGGGTCTGGATCTCAGCACGCCCGGCGACGTCAGAGAGTCGGGTGCCCGCATAGCCTTGTCGGCTCAGTACGTAGGCGGCGGCGTCGAGTATTCGAGTTCGGGTGCGGGCGTACTTCGTCCTGTTGTCGGGGGGAGACGCAAGCACGTGTGAGCGATTCACGGCATGGTGTACCCGCCGCTGACTGAGATCAGCTGTCCGGTCACCTGGCGGGCGGCAAGGGGCGAGGCAAACCAGAGTACGGAACGGCCGACGTCGTCCGCGGTGGTGAGCCTGCGCATCGGTGTGTCCTTCAGCATGAATTCGATTTGCTTCGGGTTGAAGACTTCGTCTTCGCCGACCGCCCAAAGGCTTGACGCACCAACGGCATCGGGACCGTCGGGTATGACGAGTCCCGGGCAGACCACGTTCGACCGAATGCCATGGCGGCCGTGTTCCTTCGCAGTCGTGCGAGCCAGCGCCACCATTGCGGCCTTCGAAGCGCCGTAGACGCCCTGGCGGATCTGGCCGAAGGCCGCGTCGCTGGCGATGTACACGATGGATCCGCCGCCGGCATCCTTCATCGGACCGATGGCAGACTGGGTGGCCGCGACGGCCGAGAAGAAGTTGATCTCGATGGTGCGCTGCCACTTGTCGCGGTCCGTGTCGGTGGCGATGAAGCCGGGTACTGACCAGCCGGCGTTGTTCACCAAGACGTCGATTCCGCCCCACCCGTCCACCGCCCGACCGATGGCGAGGTCCGCGCCCTCGGGAGTGGTGAGGTCGGCGATCGCGAGCTCTACTGCCGCAGCGCCACGTTCGAGCGCCTCGGCCCGCACCTTTTCGGCCTGGGGCTCATCGATGTCACTAATGACGATCCGGGCACCCTCGCCTGCAAACTGGTGCACGATGCCGCGCCCGATGTTGGAGGCGCCTCCGGTGACGACGACACGAGCGTTGGTCAGTCCCAGGTCCATTGGTCTTTCCTCTCATGACGCCGATGGCGATGAATCGTCGGACGGCGCGGCCAGTCTTAACGAAGTTTAACTCGTATTAGAAACATCCGATACCAGATCTCGGCGATCCGCAAGGGAGTGGTCTACCTTGACAGGTCTGTCTGAATTATTTTAATATGAATTAGATAACGGTCGACGGCCGCTGGCCACGGTGGTCACCTGAGGGATGGCCAAGATCGCACACGAGGAGGGCACATGAAGGTCATCGTTGATTTCGTCAAGTGCACGGGATTGGGTATCTGCGAATCAATGGCGCCCGACATCTTCGAGGTAAACGACGACGGGCAACTCGTCCTGCTCAAGGAAGACATCACCGACGACGAACTACAGGCCGTCGAGGAGGCGGTCGCGGGCTGCCCCACCGAGGCCCTTCGAATCGAGCGTTAGATGCGACGCCGCGGTGGGGGAAGTCGGTGAGCGTCGAGCGACTGGTGGTGGTCGGTGGCTCGTTGGCAGGCCTTCGGGCCGTCGAGGCCGCCCGCAAGGCGGGCTTTGATGGCGCCATCACCCTGATTGGCGCCGAGCGCCACCTCCCTTATGACCGACCGCCGTTGTCCAAGGAGTTCCTCGACGCCACCGCCCCCGGTGTCGAGGTGCCGATTCCGTTCTTCCGCAGTGACGACGTCTTCGCCGACGAGCTCACTGTTGAGTTGGTCCTCGGCACTCCGGCAACCGGACTCGACGTCGAGCGCAAGATCGTCCTCGTGGGCGACCGGGAGATCGGCTACGACGCGCTGGTGATCGCGACCGGGTCGCAGCTTCGCATGCTCGCAGGCTCCGAACACCTCGCCGGCGTCCATGGCCTTCGCACACTCGATGATTCGCTCGCCATCCGCGCAGCACTGGACGACGGTGCTCGAACAGTGGTGATCGGCGCCGGGTTCATCGGCTCGGAAGTCGCCGCCAGCGCCCAGAAGCGTGGCCTCTGCGTCACGGTCGTCGAGGCCTTGCCGACGCCCCTGGTGCGGGCTACCGGCACCGACATGGGCGCTGCGATCGCATCGTTGCACGAACGCAACGGCACTACGCTGTTGTGCGGAACCGGAGTACGGGCCGTCGAGGGTGACGGTCACGTGCAACGCGTCGTCTTGACCGACGGCACCACCCTCGATGCCGACCTCGTGGTGGTCGGGATTGGGGTTTCTCCATGTACGGGCTGGCTAGAGGGGTCCGGCCTGACACTGGAGAACGGCGTCGTGTGCGACGAGACCCTGTGGACGGGGGCCCCCGGGGTCTACGCGGCGGGTGACGTCGCGAATTGGATGAATCCGATGTTCGGGGCGCGACAGCGCATGGAGAACTGGACCGCTGCCGCCGAACAGGGCGCAGTAGCTGCGCGCAACGCGCTCGACCCGGAGAACGCCAAACCGTACGGGACGGTGCCCTATTTTTGGTCGGATTGGTACGGCGCCAGAATCCAGTTCGTCGGCGTGCCCGAGTGCGATGAGGTGCTACTGGTCGATGGTGACGTCGACAACGATGACCGGTGGACGGCGCTCTACAGGCAGGGGGAACGTCTCGTCGGCGCGCTCGCGGTCAACGGTCAGACCGTGATCATGAAGTACCGCAGAATGATTGCGCAGAAGACGTCATGGGACGAAGCACTGGAGTTCGCCGAGAAGCGAAGGGCAACAGCGGAGGCCAAGACCGCGGCGGTGCAATGACGGTCAGACACCGCCGCGCGCGACGAGTTGGCTGGCGATCACGTTTCGCTGAATCTCGTTGGTGCCCTCGCCGACGATCATCAGGGGCGCGTCGCGGAAGTAGCGCTCGACGTCGTATTCGGTGGAGTAACCGTAGCCGCCGTGGATGCGCACCGCGTCCAGCGCGATCTCCATGGCCGCCTCCGAGGCGAACAACTTGGCCATGCCTGCCTCCATGTCGCAGCGCTGCCCGCTGTCATATCGCTCTGCGGCGTAGCGGGTGAGCTGACGTGCGGCGGTGAGCTTGGTGGCCATGTTCGCGAGGTAGTGTCCGATGGCTTGGTGCTTCCAAATCGGCTGCCCGAAGCTCTCGCGAGTCTGCGCGTACGCCAAGGCGTCCTCCATCGCGGCAGTCGCCACGCCAAGAGCCCTCGCCGCCACCTGAATACGGCCCGTTTCAAGGCCTTTCATCATCTGGGCGAACCCTCGGCCTGGTGCACCACCGAGGATCGACGAGGCAGGCACGCGGCAGTCGTCGAATGCCAATTCGCAACTCTCCACACCCTTGTAACCGAGCTTGGGCAGATCCCGTGATACCGAGAGACCTGCGGTGCCCTGCTCGAGCAAGACCACCGAGATGCCCTCGTGTCGTGGGTTCGCGTGGGGATCGGTCTTGCACAGCAACGCGATGAGGCCTGATCTGCGCCCGTTGCTTATCCAGGTCTTCGCGCCGTTGATCACCAGCTCGTTGCCGTCGGTGCGCGCGATCGTGGTGATGGCCTGAAGGTCGGAACCACCGCCGGGTTCGGTCAGCGCCATCGTTGCCCGTAGCTCCCCGGTGGCCATGGCCGGCAGGTAGGCCCGCTTTTGTTCCTCGGTGCCGAACAGCCCGATGAGCTTGGCAACCACGGTGTGCCCGCCCATCGCGCCGGCCAGGCTCATCCACCCGCGGGCCAGCTCCTGGGTGATGTCGACATAACACGGCATCGATACCGGTGTGCCGCCATACTCTTCCGGAACCGCAAGCCCGTAGATGCCGATGCGCTTCATCTGTTCGATCCACGGCTCGGGATACGCGTTGGCGTGCTCGATCTCGCGGACCGAGGGCTTGACGTCACGGTCGATGAACTCCCGGACGGTCTTGACGAGCATGGTTTCCTCAACGCCCAATGCCGTTGTCATCTCGCCCCTTCCGGCGTTTCGTCGCCACTTTCGCGTGGGTGACGGCGAGCTGTTCTTGGGCAGGCGCGACATGAGGTACGCCCACGTCGATCACATTCCCCCTGTGTTTTTAACATAGATTAAACTGGCGATCAACGTGGAAGCGCGCTGCGGGCTCAGCGACGACGAGTCGAATGGGGGTCGAGCAGCGGTGGATCTCGCGCGGTCTGGCGCTACTTCTTGCGTCGGCCTGCGGCAGGCGACAGGCCGTGGCGAACCAACGATTGTGCGTTGGCGACCACCGCGTCGACGGAGCCGCGGCGAGAGTCCCACCATTCGACGGTCCAGTTGAGCGCGCCGAGCACGAGCATCTGGGCGATGTACAGATCGAGGTCGGGGCGCAGGCCGCCATCACGCGCAAGCGCGTTGATCAGTCCTCGCCAGATCTCGCCGTAGCGTTCCTCTTCGCGGATCTGGCGTTTGCGGATGGTGTCGGGAACTTGACCTGCGTTGCGTATCGACGCCGTCGTGTAATCGGAGATTTCGAGAGCATGCCGAAGATGCGCCTCCACGGCGGCCATCAGGCGATCGAGAGCGGGCGTGCCCACGGGGAGTGAGTCGAGGACCACGGCCAGGTGCTCGCGCATGTCGGCGATACCCGCCCACATCACCTCTTCGATGAGGTCTTCACGCGAGGGGAAGTAGTAGTAGATCGCGGGTGCCTGGATTTCTGCCTCGGCGGCCACGTCCGTCAACCTGAGGCCGCCGTAGCCCTTCGTGCTGAGGACGTAGGCGGCTGCGTCGAGGATGCGGCGGCGGGTCAGCGCGGACTTGGAGTCCGGCTCGCCACTGCCTTCGCCGTCGGGCATGGCGGCGGCGGAACTGCTGGTGTCCTTTGCCCGCGCCATGGGTGGATATTACCCAGGGAAGGTCCGGCCAGCCCGTAGGCGCTCTTGGCGGCCTCGACGGGGGGCGAACGGTCCGCCCCCCGGTTGGCTGCAGTTCGCGGCGCCTGGGACTCCTCGATGCCCGCGCCGGGCAGATCGATCCCCAACCACGCGCGATGCGTTTCCCCATTTTCTATTCTGGCTTAAACTATCTGCGAAGGCCGGGGTAGATGGCCGTGCTGGCTGTCAGCAAGCGACCGAGTCGGGTAGGCAGGGTGATCGGATGAACCAGAGAATCGGTCTTGGGCAGCTCCGTAACAGTGCCGCGTACTACCTCGACCGCGTCGCGGAGGGTGAATCGTTCGACGGAGTCCGTCGTGGCCGGATGGTTGCGCAGATCGTGCCGCTCGCCGACATGACACCGGGTTGCGTCGACTGCCAAGAGGTAGATGCGGATATCCCATAGTGGATGCCGACGACGCAGAGGCGTCCACGGGACGCATCTAAATCGTTTGGGACACAGCGGGTTACGGAACCGCGCTCGTGACGGTTGGGCCTACGGCCAGCACGATCGCTCACCTCGATCGGTAACCACCGCAGTCGGCTCGGCTGACGAGGTCGTTAAAAACTATGGACCAAGCCGAAACATCGATGCATCAATAGTGCTGTGGCAAACCGAGCTTGCCATCTCGTCTATTTTTTAGTTTACTTTCGAATCGAGGGTGAGTCAGGTCACTGATCGCCCGTCGTGTGATTGACGCCATCGGAGAGGAACTCGGGTCGGTTGATGCCATTTTCCGCAGGTTCGGGGCACGTCGTTCAGTTTCTTCGCGACCAACGAGAGCGGATGGTTCCGTAGGTGGAGACCACTGGCGTCGTCACCAAGCCCTTTCGTGGGCTGGGTGGCTTCTTCGCGATGGCGTTGGACACGTTCGTGTGCATGTTCCGACGACCGTTCGCGTGGCGTGAATACCTGTTGCAGACGTGGTTCGTCGCGCGGGTATCGCTGGTGCCGACGTTGATGTTGTCGATCCCGTTCACCGTGTTGACCGTGTTCACGTTCAACGTGCTGCTCGTCGAGTTCGGGGCAGCCGACTTCTCAGGGACGGGTGCATCGCTTGGCACGGTCAATCAGACGGGCCCGATCGTGACTGTCTTGGTGGTCGCTGGTGCAGGGGCCACGTCGATGTGTGCCGATCTGGGCGCTCGCACGATTCGCGAGGAGCTCGATGCACTGCGGGTGATGGGGATCAATCCGATCCAGTCGCTGGTGGTGCCGCGCGTACTCGCGGCGACGACCGTTGCGCTGCTTCTGTCGTCACTGGTGATCCTGGTCGGGCTGGCGGGTGGGTTCTTCTTCTCGGTGTACTTCCAGCACGTCACCCCAGGTGCGTTCGTCGCGGGGATGACCCTCATCACCGGGTTGACCGACGTCGTCGTGGCGTTGATCAAGGCGACCCTGTTCGGACTGACTGCCGGGTTGATCGCCTGTTACATGGGAACCTCGGTGGGCGGCGGTCCCGCCGGGGTGGGCAACGCGGTCAACGAGACCGTGGTGTTCTCCTTCGTCGCGTTGTTCGTGATCAACGTGATCGTCACCGCCGTCGGATTTCAGGTGACTCCGTGAGCTCCGGATCGCTTGCGGCGCTGCGGTTTCCGCGCGCTACCCGAGCGGCAAGAGGTTTTGCCGACGCCGTCGACCGGATCGGCGGGCAAGCCCTGTTCTACGCCAAGACGGTGGTGTCGACCGGCGACGCGGTCACCCGGTATACCTCCGAGCTGATCCGGCTGATCGCCCAGATGAGCCTGGGCACGGGTGCGCTGGTGATGATCGGTGGCACCACCGCGATCGTGGGTTTCCTGACACTGTCGACCGGTGCCCTGGTGGCGGTGCAGGGGTACAACCAGTTCTCCCAGGTGGGTGTCGAGGCGCTGATCGGATTCGCCTCGGCGTTCTTCAACGTGCGCCTCATCGCGCCGCTGACCGCAGGCATCGCCATGGCAGCGACCATCGGCGCCGGCGCGACCGCACAGATCGGCGCAATGCGGATCAGTGAGGAGATCGACGCACTAGAAGTGATGGGGATCCGCTCCGTGGCCTACCTGGCATCGACCAGGGTCGCTGCGGGCGTGGTGGTCGTCATCCCGGTGTATTGCGTGGCGGTGATGGCATCGTTCTTCGCCGCCAAGTTCGGCACCACCGTCTACTACGGGCAGTCCTCCGGTGTCTACGACCACTACTTCTACACGTTCCTCTCCACGACGGACATCCTCTGGTCCTTCGTGCTCGCACTCGTGATGGCGGTGGTGATCATGCTGGTACACACCTATTACGGCTACACGGCATCGGGCGGTCCGGCCGGTGTCGGTGAAGCCGTTGGTCGAGCCGTGCGCACCTCGATGATCACTGCGTCGGTTGTGGTGCTGTTCGTCTCGCTGGCCATCTACGGTCAGACCGGCCACTTCAACTTGGCGGGCTGACCATGGCGGCGAGGGAGTGGGGTGAGAGCCGAAGGGCTCGGCTGTGGTCGGCGCTTGTGTTGTTCGTGGTGATCATCGCGTTCGTGTACGCCACGATGGGCGCGTTCAACAACAGCTTCAGGTCCTTCGTGCCGGTAACCCTGGTCTCGGACCGATCTGGGTTGGTGATGGAGGTGGGCGCGAAGGTCAAGTTGCGTGGTGTCCAAGTCGGCGAGGTCGGCACGGTCACCGGTGGCAACACCCCAGTCAAGTTGAAGCTGAACCTGTTTCCCGACCAGATGAAGTTCATTCCGGCCAACGTGGCCGCCCGCATCCAGGCCACGACGATCTTCGGCGCCAAGTACGTGGAGCTGGTGTATCCGTCCGATCCCAACGCCAAGCGGCTGGCCTCTGGTGCGGTCCTGCAGTCGGAGAACGTCAGCACCGAGGTCAACACGGTGTTCGAGAACCTGGTGGGCCTGCTCAATCAGGTCGACCCGGCCAAGCTCAACGCCATCCTGTCCGCGCTCGCTCAAGGCGTCCGGGGTCAGGGCGAACGCATCGGCGAGGCAACCACCGGGCTCAATGAGGTTCTGCTGCAGTTGAACCCACGATCCGAAACCATTCGAGGCGACTTTCGCTCGCTCAAGGGTTTCGCCGATACCTACAGTGCGGCAGCGAAGAACATCCTCACCGCCCTCGATGCTGCGAGCACCACCAGCGAGACCGTCAACCGGCAGGCCAAGCAACTGGACGCCTTGCTGCTGAACATCACGGGCTTCGCCAACAGCGGCATCAATCTCCTTGCGCCCAACCGGGACAACTTCGTTCGGGCGATCAACGGCCTGCAGTCGACCACGGCACTGTTGAACAAGTACAACCCCGAATACACCTGCCTCCTGCTCGGCGCCAAGACCTTGCTCGACACCGGCTACCCGGGCATCACCGGTGGCGACAACGGCAAGTCGCTGGTCGTCGACGCGGCACTGCTGTTCGGCAAGGACCAGTACCGCTACCCCGACAACCTACCCATCGTCGGCGCCAAGGGCGGTCCCGGCGGACGGCCGGGCTGTGGCTCACTGCCCGACGTCGCCAAGAACTTCCCGGTCCGGGACCTGGTGACCAACACCGGCTGGGGCACCGGGGTGGACATCCGGCCCAACCCGGGCGTCGGCCGACCGTTCTACACCGACCTCTTCCCGGTCACCCGCGGCATCCCGCAGCCCCCGACGCTGCGTGGCCAGGATCGAGGTCCTGCACCAGGCCCAATTCCGTACCCCGGCGCCCCTCCGTACGGCGCACCCATGTACGCGCCGGACGGCACCCCGCTCTACCCCGGCGAACCGCCGGCGCCACCGCCCGGCCTTCCGAGGGAACCCGGTCCGCCAGCGCCCGGATCGGAGCCGTTCGTGGTGCCGAACCCCGCAGAGATGCAACCGATTCCGCCCGCGACCCCAGTTCCGGTACCGGCGGCACCGTCACCATGAATGCGCCGAAGTCTTCCGCCCCGAACCCGGACCAAGGAAGGACACAATGAAGGACAACCTGTCGGGCGCCGTCGCACGCCTCGTCGTCTTCGTCGTGGTGTGCTTGTTGGGAACCTTTGCGCTACTGGCCATCTACGCTCAGTTCCGCTTCGAGGACGGCAAGTCCTACACGGCCGTGTTCAACAACGTCAGCGGACTCGCGGACGGCAACTTCGTCCGTGTGGCCGGCGTCGAGGTCGGCAAGGTCACCCACATCTCGGTCAACGCCGACAGCACCGCGTCCGTTCAGTTCAGCGCCAACGATCGGGTGATACTCACCGATGGCAGCCGCGCCGCCATCCGCTACGACAACCTGATCGGCGGCCGATATCTCGAGCTCCTCGAGGGGGCGGGCGGAACCAAGAGGCTGCCCCCAAATGCCACCATCGGCTTGGAGCACACCGCTCCTGCTCTCGACTTGGACGCGCTGATCGGCGGCTTCCGGCCATTGTTTCGCGCTCTCGACCCCAAACAGGTCAACGCCCTGTCCGGTGAGCTCATCTCGGCCTTTCAGGGACAGGGCGCCTCCATCGGATCGTTCCTGACCCAGACTGCGGCTCTGACAAGCACGTTGGCCGATCGTGACCAGTTGATCGGGCAGGTGGTCGTCAACCTCAACACCGTGCTCGGCTCACTGGCCGGCCAGGGCGACCAATTCGGCAAGGCAGTCGACTCGTTGTCGTCCCTCGTCGAGGGCCTTGCCGCCAGAAAGCAGGACCTCAGCAACGGGCTGGCATTCGCAAACTCCGCCTCCGCGTCCATCGCCGACCTGCTCTCCCAAGCCCGCCCGCCGCTCAAGGAGACGGTGACCCAGACCGATCGGGTGGCGACGACGGTCCTGAACGACAAGGACTTCTTCGACGACTTCCTCAACACCCTGCCCGACGCGTACAAGGTGCTCGGACGCCAGGCACTGACCGGGGACTACTTCAGCTTCTACATCTGCGACCTGGTCCTCAAGCTCAACGGCAAAGGTGGGCAACCCGTGTACGTCAAACTGGCCGGCCAAGATTCGGGCAGGTGCACGCCGAAATGAAGCCTTTCGCCAAACGGGCGCCGATGAAGCCGTTCTCCGAGCGCAACCCCGTCGTGCTCGGAGTCATCGGTGCCGTCGTGCTGGCCGCGCTGGTCATCGGTGCGCTCCAGTTCCGGGACGTGCTTTCCTTCGCTCGGGGGCACAGCTACTCGGCCTACTTCGCCGACGCGGGTGGCCTGAAAACCGGTGCTGCAGTGCAGGTGGCGGGTTACAAGGTCGGCGAGGTGAAGAGCATCTCCCTGGTGGAATCGCATGCCCTGGTCACCTTCGACGTCGACGGCGACATTCGGGTCGGTGACCGTTCGGAGGCGGCAATCAAGACCAAGGCACTTCTGGGTTCGAAGGTGCTGGAGGTGACCCCGCGCGGTGACGGCACACAGGACGGCACGATCCCGCTGGAGCGCACCACCTCGCCGTATCAGCTTCCCGACGCCCTCGGCGATCTCTCGGCGACCATCAGCGGCCTCAACACCGACCAGTTGTCCAACTCGCTGACCGTGCTGTCCCAGACCTTTGCCGACACCCCGCCCCAGCTGAAGGCCGCACTCGACGGGGTTGCGCGCTTCTCGCAGACACTCGACGAACGCGACGCGCAGTTGCGCTCGCTGCTGAGTAACGCCAACAAGGCCACCGGGATCCTGGCTCAGCGAAGCAATGAGATCGTCAGCCTGGTGACCAATACCAACGCACTGTTGGTTCAGCTCGAAAGCCAAAGCAGCGCACTAGATCAGCTCTCGACCAACTTCTCAACGCTCGCCAAGCAATTGTCTGGATTGATCGCCGACAATCGCACCACGTTGAAGCCTGCGCTGGATCGGCTCAACGGTGTGCTCACGATCGTCGACAACCGCAAGGCGAAGGTGCAGGAAGCACTGAAGGGGTTGCGAGATTACGCAACGTCCCTCGGAGAGTCCGTGGGATCGGGCCCCTTCTTCAAGGCCTACCTCGCCAACCTGTTGCCCGGTCAGTTCGTCCAACCGTTCGTCGATGCCGCCTTCTCGGATCTCGGCCTGGATCCCAACACCCTGCTGCCGTCGCAGCGCGTCGACCCGCAGGTCGGGCAGCCGGGCACTCCGCCTCTACCCGTGCCCTACCCGCGGACTGGCCAGGGTGGTGACCCGAAACTGAACCTGCCCGACTCGATCACCGGCAATCCGGGTGACCAGGGTTGCGGCCCAGCTGGTTTGCCGCTGCCCGGCCCCACTGGTTGTTACCCCTACCGGGACCCGCTGCCCGTGCCGCCGCCGGGTGGCCCGCCGCCAGGACCACCCGCCGACGTCGCGCCGGCACCCACCCCAACGCCCGTGCTGCAGTTGGCACCCGGCGAGGTGCCTGCCGCACCGGCGGTTCCCACCACCCCGGAGGCCGGCCAATGAGTATCCGCACTCGACGCCTCGGGCTGGCCGCAGTTCTCGTCGTCGCCCTCATCGCCGGGCTCGTCGTCATCGTGCGTGACGGCGCGGGTATCGGCCGCACCCACCTGGTGGCCTACTTCGACAACAGCAACGGCATCTTCGTCGGTGACGAAGTGCGGATCGTCGGTGTCCCCGTTGGCGAGATCGACAAGATCGAACCCCAGCCGACTCAAGTGAAGATCAGCTTCTGGCTCGACGACGAGTACAAGGTTCCCGCCGATGCCAAGGCCGTCATCCTGTCACCGTCACTGGTCACCTCACGCGCCATCCAGCTGACCCCGCCTTACGTCTCCGGACCCGTGATGGGCGACAAAACCATCATCGGAAGGGACCGCACCGCAGTCCCCGTGGAATTCGACGACTTCCGCCAGCAACTGCAGAAACTCAACGACGCGTTGCAACCCACGCAGCCCGGCGGTGTCAGCCCGCTCGGCGCCTTGGTCAACACCACTGCCGACAACCTGCGCGGGCAAGGCGCCACCATCCGAGACACCATCATCAAACTCTCCCAAGCCATCTCGGCGCTTGGTGACCACAGCGACGACCTCTTCACCACCCTGAAGAATCTGTCCCTGCTGGTCTCGGCCCTTCAGGGCTCCAGCAGTCTGCTAGCACAGCTGAACCAGAATCTCGCCTCCGTCACCAACCTGGTCGCCAACGACCCCAACGAGGTCGGCAATGCCGTTCGCGATCTCGGCGACCTGGCAGGGGAGTTGACGGGCTTCATCAACGACAATCGCGAATCCCTTGGCATCACGGCGGACAAGCTTGCCTCGGTGTCACAGGCCCTGCACGACAGCATCCCCGACATCAAAGAGGTACTTCACGTCGCACCCTCGACGTTCCAGAACTTCCTCAACATCTACCAACCCGCCCAAGGCACGCTGACGGGGGCCCTGTCGGTCAACAACTTCCAGAACCCGATCACGTTCCTGTGCGGCGCCATTCAGGCCGCGTCACGCCTGGGCGGCGAGCAATCCGCGAAGCTGTGCGCTCAGTACCTGGCGCCGATCATCAAGAATCGTCAGTACAACTTCCTCCCGCTTGGTCTCAACCCCTTCGTCGGCGCCATCGCCCGGCCCAACGAGGTGAGCTACAGCGAGGACTGGATGCGCCCTGACTACGTTCCACCGCCCGACGCCACCCCAGCGCCCCTGGCCGCAGAGGCACCGCTGCCGCCACAACCCACGACGACGGATCCCTCGGCGGGCCTGACCGGGATGATGGTTCCGCCAGGAGCTGGCCAATGAGCAATCCACGCCGACGCATGACGGCTGTCGCAATGGTCGTCGCCGCAGCGCTGACTGCCTCCTCTGGCTGCAGCTGGCATGGCCTGAACTCGCTGCCTCTACCGGGGACTGCGGGGGGCGGGCCCGGCGCCTACACCATTCGGGCCGAGCTGCCCAACGTCACCAACCTGCAGCCCAATTCCCGTGTCCGCGTGGGGGATGTGACCGTTGGCAACGTGACAGAGGTAGACCTGCAGGGATGGCATGCGCTGCTGACCATGACGATCGACGGCGACGTGAACCTGCCGGCCAACACGACGGTCAAGTTGGGCCAGACCAGCCTGTTCGGTTCCCTGCACATCGAACTCGCACCCCCGACGGATGCCCCACCAGAAGGCAAACTGCACGACGGATCATTGATCCCGCTGTCGGCCGCGGGAGTCTTTCCGAGCACCGAACAGACCCTGGCGGCGGTCTCCATGGTCCTCAACGGCGGGGGAGTAGGCCAAATCCAGGACATCACCGAAGCGTTCAGCACCGCTTTTGCCGGCCGCGCCGACGACTTGCGAAGTCTCATCGTGCAACTCGACACCTACGTCGGGTACCTCAACGACCAAAAGACCGACATCATCGCCGCCGCCGACAGCCTCAACAACCTCGTCGGCCAGATCGCCGAGCAGAAGCCGGTTGTCGACAAGGCACTCAAGACCATCCCCGATGCACTCGCCGTCCTCGACGGCCAACGCAAGAACATCGCCGACGCCGTCACTCAACTGGGCCAATTCTCCGCGCTGGCAAGTGATTCGGTCAACCAGACGAAGGCCGCCCTGGTACGCGAGCTCTCCGACGTCGCCCCGGTGCTGAAGTCATTGGCCGACGCGGGTCCCGCGCTGACGCGCGCCCTCAACGTGCTGCCCACCTATCCATTCCCCAAGCAGACCCTCACCAAGTGGATGCGCGGTGATTACGCCAACCTGACCGCGGTCATCGACTTGACGCTCAGTCGGCTCGACTCGTCGTTCTTCACCGGAACGCGGTTCGAAGGCAACCTCACCGAGCTGGAACTGCAGTGGGGCCGCACCATCGGGCAACTTCCCAGCCCCTACACCGCAGCGAATCCGCTGGTGGTTCCGTACCGCACCGATCAGGGGCCATAACGTGTACTTGCCACGACGCGTCGTCATTCAAATGGCGGTCTTCACGACCGGCACGTTGATCGCCGTATCCGTGATGGCCTTCCACTACATGGGGCTGCCCAACTATCTCTTCGGAATCGGGTACTACCGGGTCACGCTGCATGTGCCCGCAGCCGCCGGTCTCTACTCCAGCGGCAACGTGACGTACCGGGGGACCGAAGTCGGCCGGGTCGAAAGCGTCGACCTCACCGACACCGGCGTCGACGCAACCCTGTCGCTGAAGTCGGACGTCGCCATCCCCGCGGACCTGGACGCCGAAGTACACAGTCAAACCGCGGTAGGCGAACAGTTCGTCGCCCTGCGGCCGAGAAGCGGTAATGGACCGGTGCTCAAGGACGGTGACGTCATCAACGAGGACCGGGCCTCCATACCGCCGGACGTCAATTCGCTACTGGCCGCGACCAATCGGAGCATCCAGGCCATTCCGCACGACAATCTCAAAACCGTCATCGACGAGGGCTACACCGCCGTCGGCGGACTCGGCCCTGAACTGTCCCGTCTGGTCAAGGGAACGACCGCGTTGGCGATCGACGCGCGCAAGAACCTCGACTCGTTGGTGACCCTTACCGATCAATCCCAACCGGTTCTGGACTCGCAGACCAAGAACGCAGACCCCATCGCGGCGTGGGCGGCCAACATCGCCACCGTCACAGGGGAGCTCAAGGCCCAGGATCCCGCCGTCTCGAAGGTGTTGAGTGACGGACCAGCGGCTGCCGATGCGACTCGCGGACTGTTGGACCGGCTGCAACCGTCGCTCCCGGTGTTGCTGCACAACCTGGTGGGTCTTGACGACGTCGGGATCACCTACAACAACGACCTCGAACAGATTCTGGTTCTGCTACCGCAGGGCATCTCGATTCTTCAGGGTGCCGGCCTGGCCAACCGAAACACCAAGCAGCCCTACAAGGGTGGGTACCTGTCGTTCAATCTCAACCTGAACCTGCCGCCCGCATGCCTCACCGGTTTCCTGCCGCCGCAGCAGCAGCGTGTTCCCACCGACGTGGACTATCCGCCGCGGCCGGAGGGCAATCTGTACTGCCGGGTGCCACAGGACGCGCCGTTCAACGTGCGCGGCGCTCGCAACATCCCCTGTGAGACCAAACCCGGCAAGCGTGCTCCCACCGCCGCGATGTGTGAGAGCGACGAAGAGTACGTACCGCTCAACGACGGCTACAACTGGAAGGGCGATCCCAACGCCACCCTCTCCGGACAACCCATTCCGCAGTTGCCGCCCGGCGCAACCGAATCCGCTCCCGGGTTGCCGGCAACGCCACCACCAGCTCCGATCGCGATCGCCCAGTACGACCCAAGCACCGGCAGCTACATGGGGCCCGACGGCCGCATGTATCGGCAAGCGGACCTGGCTCGCGATGCCGATCAGAATCGATCGTGGCAGGACATGATGCTGCCGCCGAAGGGACAGTGACACGTTGACAACCTCAACCGCGCAGATGTCGACGTCATGTGACGCAGCCGAACTCGCGGACTTCGACGATGAGTCGGTAGCCGAAGAGATTTCGACCGAGCATGCCGACGACGTCGACGGAGGCGCCCGGAGCACGCATTGGCGAATGACGCCACCTCGGCTTGCACTGCTGATCGGTGTGACGACGGCAGCAGCACTCGCGTCGCTCATCGGGTTCCTGGGGATTCAGGACCGTCACGCACAGCAGTCCGTCGACCTGCGCGCGCTGTATCTCCAGACCGGGCGGCAGGGCGCGGTGAACCTCACGACGATCGACTGGCGTCACGCCGACGCCGACGTGCAGCGCATTCTCGCGGGGGCGACCGGCACCTTCTACGACGACTTCTCCCAGCGGTCGCAGCCCTTCGTCGAGGTGGTCAAGAAGGTGCAGTCGGTGTCCACGGGAACCGTGACCACCGCAGGGTTGGAGTCCTCCACGGACGCCGAGGCACGAGTACTCGTCGCCGTGAGCGTCCAGACCACGACCAACGATGCGCCGCAGCAGTCATCGCGCGCTTGGCGCATGCGCCTGTCCATCCAGAAGGTCGGCGACGACGCAAAGGTGTCCAACGTGGAGTTCGTGCCATGACCGAGCCGCAGGCCAAGCGCTGGCACGTCGTCGCATACATGCTCGTCCCGTTGCTGGTGATGTGCCTGGCCGGGGGCGCCGGGTATCTCAAGTACCGAGGAGGTTCGATCGTGGACGCACAGGCGGCGGCGAGATCCTCGATACAGGCCGCCACCGACGGCACCATCGCCCTTCTCTCCTATAGCCCCGACACGGCGCAAACCACCCTGACCGCTGCCAGGGAACGTCTGACCGGATCCTTTCGAGACTCGTACACGTCGCTGACCAACGACGTCGTGATCCCGGGCGCCAAGGAGAAGAAGATCTCGGCGACCGCGACCGTACCCGCCGCCTCATCGGTGTCGGCCAGCGAGAACCACGCCGTCGTTCTGGTGTACGTAGATCAGTCGGTCATCGTCGGCGACGGCGCACCGTCGGCTACGGCATCCGCAGTTCAAGTCACCCTCGACAAGGTCGGAAGTCAATGGCTCATATCGGGATTCGATCCAAAGTGAGCAGGCATCTTCGTCGGCTGGTCTCCGCCTCGATCCTCACTGCGTCTGTCTTCGGCGCGGCGACGGCCGTCCAACCGCCGCGAGCAGTTGCGGTTCCCGGCCCCGAGATCGAGTACACCTACGACGTGATGGTGCGTCGCCACTACGACTTTCCCGGCAATGATGCAATCGGTTACGGCTTCGCGATATGCGACAAGGTAAGTCGCGGAGAGCCGTACGCCAGCGTGATGGGTGACGTGAAGGCCGACGTCTTGCCGAACGACGAGTTCGCGGCCAATTACTTGGTTTCCAATGCAGTGGGCATCTTGTGTCCCGCCCAGATCTGGCAGCTACGCAGCAGTGCCGCTGGGTATCGCCCACCGGCCGGGTAGCGGTGGCGGCCTCTCGCAGCAACGGTCAAACAGTGCAGCGACCGAGGGGCGGGAGCTTCAGTAGGTCGGGGTGGGTTCGGGCGGACCCACCGTTGGTGCCAGCAGTGCTACAGCCATCTCGAACGCGGCGTCGATGCGCGCCGTGTCATGTGTTGCGGCGTGATCGAGTTGCAGCCCCCGCAGCAATGCCAGTGTCAGCGTCCCGACGATCTCGGCTTGACCAGATTCGATTCCGGAGTCGATCAAGGCATCTTCGATCAAGGCCAAGCCCCAGTCGCGCACGACCGAATCGGTGAACCATCGGTATTTCTCGGGGTCCCGCAACGCCAGCCCGTAGAGCTCGAACATGAGCGCAAACTTCCGTGCCTCCGCGGGGGTGAGCCAGCGACGCCACAGCAACCGCAACGTCTGTACCGGTGGCCCTGCCGCCAGTTCGGGATCGTCGTGCAGATTCTCGACGATTTCGCGGTTGATCCCGCGCGTGACTTCCTCGATCAGTTGCTCCTTGGACCCAAACTGCCGCACGACCGTGGCGATCGTCACGCCGATCCCCGCCGCTAGAGGTCTCAGGGTCAGGTTGGCCACCCCGTTGTCGAGGACGTACTCGGTCGCCGCGGCTAAGAGCGTCGGTCGTCGATGTTCCCAGCGCGTCGCACGGCCGTCACGGTCCTTCGGCTGGGTGGTCACCAATCCACCGTATCGCCAAGGGATCCCTGCGGGAGTCGCTACTTGGCCGGGGTACGGCGCCCGAACAGTTCGTGAGTCGTGACCCAGTCGTCTATGTGCTTCATCGTGACCGGCAGAAACTCACCGTCGAAGACAAGGTGGTCGGCCTTGGGAATCTCGACGTAGGTGGCATTGCGGTGCCGGCGCGCAGTGGTGCGTGCGATTCGGGGGTTCACTCCGCGGTCGTGCTCGGCACCGATCACGAGCACAGGCCCGGTGACGGCATCGAAGTCGACTTTCGCTGCTCGGCGACGGTCCAGGAAGAACATCGACATCTCGCAGTAGGCCCGGCCCGACTCGCACACCATTGAGTCGAAGAGTTCCCGCAGGTGGTCTTCACTCTGGTGTTGGGCGCCCCACCGCATGTGGGACCACGTCGGATACAACGGCCGCCGCCATGGCCGCGGATGAATGAAGTGCGGTCCCCACATTCGGATCATCGCCGGATACGTCGCAAAGATGCCGGCCGCCGGTGCCGGGGCGGCAGCAACGACGCCCGCATGATTGGTGCGCGCGGCGACGAGCTGAGCGAGCAGTCCACCGAGGGAGTGACCGACGAGCAGCGGCGGCGAGTCCAGCGCTTCGACGTACTTGACGAGGTCATCGGTGTAGTCGAGCAGGCTCAGGCCAGCGATCTTGGAGGCGCCCTTCTCGATCGGGAGGTCATGATGCCGCAGTGTCGGGGTGTGGACTGTGTATCCGCGCGCTTGGAACTCCGGTACGGATTGGAACCAGAACTGGCCGGTGCAGCCGGTTCCGTGGATGAGCACGACGTGGTGAGTTCCGACCATGCCACTCAAAGTATCAGAAACGATTGATTCGTCAATCATTCGATTTGTATAAATCGGGCGCCCTTGCCGATGGTCATGGACAGGTCGGTGGTGTGGTTGAGTGCCCTCATGACTCGGCAAGACGTGCGATTCCCGTCAGGCGATGGCAGCTGTGCTGGTTGGCTGTACATGCCGCCGGTGGACGCACGCTCCGGGCCGAGACGCCCTGTGATCGTGATGGGCCACGGACTCGGGGGAGTCAAGGAGATGCGGCTCGATGCCTACGCCGAGCGCTTCACCGCGGCCGGCTACGCGTGCCTGGTGTTCGATTACCGCCACTTCGGCGCCAGCACAGGAGAACCGCGGCAATTGCTCGAGATCGAGCGCCAACTCACCGACTGGCGATCCGCCGTCGCCTTCGCCCGCAGCCTGGAAGGCATCGACGGGGGCCGAGTGGTCCTGTGGGGATCGTCGTTTGGCGGCGGACTGGTCATCGACGTCGCCGCAGCGGATTCGCAAGTGGCCGCAGTAATTTCACAATGCCCCTTCGCCGACGGCTTCGCGTCGGCCAGGGCCGGCCATCCGGTCTCCGCCGCGAGAGTCGTCTCCCGTGCCCTTCGTGATTGGGCATCGTTCCGATCCGGATGGCGCCCCGTCATGGTCAGTTTGGCCGGTCCCGCAGGTTCTGCGGCCTTGATGACTGCGCCGGACTGTGAATCCGGCTACCGTGCCGTCGCCGAGCACGCACCCGCCTTCCGCAACGAGGTCGCTGCCAGGTTCGGACTGGCGATCTCGCAGTACTCTCCGGGCCGACGGGCCCGCAAAGTGCAATGCCCCATCCTCTTTGCCATCTGCATGACGGACACCGTCGCCCCGGCGGGAGCGACGCGGCGGCACGCGGAGAAGGCCCCGCGTGCCGACATACGCGAGTACCAGTGTGGGCATTTCGACATCTATCTCGGCGAACCGTTCCAGCGGGCGACTGCCGACTACCTTGAGTTCCTCCTGCGCCATGTGCCCGTCAACCCGTGATTAGGTACATCGGTTGCGCTCGGCTGTCACCCCTCACACCCCGGCAGGCACTCGCTTCTCGTTCGCGCGCATCTCGTGCCGCAGCGTGGTGAACTCCGAGATCGTTCTCGTCGAGACCGATGCGACGGGGCGGGCGTTGCGACCGGTGGCCTCGGACTTGGACACCATCACCACGCTGTCGATGTAGGGCTGGATGGTGGTGGCGTTCTGCACGGTCGCGACGATCACCAGCTGGAAGCCGAACTTGCGGAACGCCTGCAGCGCCTGCTGGGCGAACTGCGGGTCGGACTTGGAGAACGCTTCGTCGAGCATGAGCTGCGCGAAAACCGGTGTGTTGTCTTCGCTTTCGGGGTTGGCGAGGTTGAAGCTCAGCGCGCCCGCGAGGCAGAACGCCATGAGCTTCTCCTGCTCGCCGCCGGAGTTGTCCCCGGCATTGCTGTGTGTGCGGATCAGCTCCTCGCTGCTGACATCCCACTCGGCGCAGTCGAAGGTGAACCGGTTGCGCACGTCGAGCGCATCGCGCGTCCACGCCTTGTCCTCGGGCGCGGTGGACGCCAGCCGGTTGCGCAGCCGCAGGATGTCGGCGTACTGGTCGAGGATCGCCTGCTTGTCGCCGAGCCCGACTTCGGCGATGCGCCGCGAGATGGACCGCACGATCTCGGTGAGCTCGGACACCGCCGTCAGCTGCCGAGGCGTGGCCCGCAGCGTCAGCCGGGTGCCGCGGTTGAACTCCACCGAGCCCAAACCCGTGTTGACGCGGTCGATCTGCTCGGCGATGCGTCGGGTCTCCTGCTCGGCGACGCGGTGCAGCGTGAGGATCGCATCGGGTGCCTGCTCGGTGACCAGCCGCATCATCCGTTCGTACGCCTCTGGCAGTTCGCGCTCGTCGATGTGCCTGCACATCGCGACGTAGTCGTGCACGCGCTCGTCGAAGTCGTCGCTGTCGTTCGGGATGGCGTCGGGGAACGACGTGTCGAAGGTGTTGAGGATGCGAGCCAGTTCGTCGTAGGAACGACGCCGGCTCTCCCGGAGTTGCTCGCGTTCCTTCTTGATGGCGGTGAACAGCGCATCGCGGTGTGGTTCGGGGTCGAGCAGCTCGAGTGACACCGGAAGCGCTGCGGCGTAGCGGTTCAGCAGCTCGGTGAGCGGTTCCGAGACGAACGTGGGGGACAGCCGTTCCTGCAGGTCCATCAACCGGGTGCGACGCTCGTCGAGCGCGTCGCGCCGGGTCTGAATGGCGCCGCGGCGCGTCATGAACTTCTGGATCTGCGACCAGCATTCGTCGGCGCGCGCGTTGAGGGCTTCGAGATCGGGGTTGTCGGCCATCAGCAGCTCGTACTGCTCGCGCAGTCG
This sequence comes from Mycolicibacterium sp. P9-64, assembly GCF_008329605.1. Classification (GTDB taxonomy): domain Bacteria; phylum Actinomycetota; class Actinomycetes; order Mycobacteriales; family Mycobacteriaceae; genus Mycobacterium. The sequence continues at coordinate 78,965 of NZ_NPKO01000009.1, read as the reverse complement.
GTCGGCGTGGCCGTCGGCGGTCTCGGTGTCGATCTGGCTCCACTGCGGGTACTGCTCACAGATCGCCTTGCACGTGGCGGCACGGTCGCGCCACTGCTGGCGCTGCGCGGCGATGTCGTCGGCTGCGCGGCGGGCCTTCTGGTAGATCTCCTCGGCCGATGACAGCTCGAGGGTCAGGGCGTTGATCTTCGCCGAAACGTCGCCCTGGTACAGGTATTCGGACTGCTTGACCGCTCGCCGGTCGTCCTTGATGGCCAGCCTGTCGGAGTCCTTGTACAACCCGGCGTCGGTGACGGCGCGGCGGAACCGGGCGAACACGTCTGGGGTGTCGACGCAGACGTGGTCACCGGCTGCCGTGATGACGTCGAGCGCCTCGGCAGCACACGGATGCTTGGGATCGACGGCGAACAGCTTGCCCGCCAACGTCTTCGGATCGGGATCGACCGGTTCTGCGCCGAGGAGCTTCGCGCGGACGTGATGCAACTGCAGCCGGCCGCGCATGTCGGTCTCGTTGACGAACCGCAGCACCTTCTCCCAGTGCTGATCGGGCACCAGAAGCCGCAAGCCCGCACCGCGGAGCACCTTCTCCACCGCGAGCCGCCAGCGGGTCTGGTCGGGCTTGAGGTCCAGCAACTCGGCGATGTAGGGCAGCTCGGCGACGTCGGCGCCCACCTCGGCGCAGATGTGGTCGCGCATCAAGAGCGCGAACTCCGGTAGCGCCGAACCGACGTGCTCGACGCGCTTGAGCTCCTTGGCGGCGTCGTCGCGAGCGATGCGGGCGGACTTCTGCGCATATTCGGCGTCGGTGGACGCCTCGCGGTTGCGTTCGACCTTGGCGAGCAACTCGGTGGCCTGGGTGAGCAGCTCCTCGCGCAGGTTCCAGAACTCGTCGGAGGTGTCCGGTATCTCGATGTCCTGCGCGGTCAGCAGGTCTTCGTAGGCGGCGCGACGGCGCTCCACCTGCTCGGCCTCGGTCTCGGCGGCGGTCACCTGCGACTGGAGCGGGGCGATGTTCGCGCTGGTTCCGCTGATCTGCGCATTGAGCGAATCCGCCTCGGCCTTGGCCAGATTCAATGATCGGGTGACGTCTTCGTACTCGTTCTCGAGCTGGTCGATGGTGCCGTCGTGTGTCGCGATCTGGTCGGGACACTGGGCAACGCGAACGTGGTCGGTGTAGGCCCGCACCATCGGTGCGTCGACGAGGTCGATGATGCCGAGGTCGGACGACTCGGAGGCGTACCGGTGCTGGATCTGCTCGATGTCGCCGAGGATCTTGCGCTTCTTCTGCGCGACGGCGAGCAGTTCGCGGGCCTCGACCAGCGGGTCGATCTGCTTGAGTGCCTCGGGCAGCCGGGCCAGGCTATCGGGCTCGTCGAGCATGAACTCACGAACGAACTGCTCGAGTCCACCAACGCTCTTCAGCGACTTGGCCTTACCGAGCAGCTGCTGGGCGGCGTCCGAGGCGCGGATGCCGATGGTGGCGTACAGCTGGGCGAGGTACTGCGACTCGACCTTGGTGGAGAACCGCCAGTGTTCCTTGAACACGACTGCGTCGAAGCGGCCAGAGGCCCAGCGGTTGCAGATCTCCTCGATGTCGAGGTCGCCGTCGCCCAGCACGAAGCGGCTCGACGAGTCGTTGCGGGACTCGCCCGTCAGCCACTTGAGCACGAGCCCCGTGACGGTGCGGCCGGAGTCGCTGGCGTAGGTGACCGCGACCGCCGACCAGGCGCTGCCCTCGCCGCGCAGGTACATCACCCGGCTGGTGCCACCGTCGCTGCGCTGCCCCCAGGCGCCGCGCACGTACTTGTCGACGGTGCGTCGGCCCGCGCTGGAGCCGGCGGCGGTGTTGTCGCCCGAGGCGTTGAAGTTGCGCCGGTTGAACGGCAGGAAGCCGAGCGAAATGGCATCCAGCAGTGAGGATTTACCGCTGCCAGAGGCGCCGGCGATGAGAGCGCCGCCGCTGCTGAACGGGATGGAGTGGTAGCCGTCGAACACGCCCCAGTTGATGACCTGAAGCCGGGACAGGTGGAACTGTTCAGTCATCGAGCTCGGCTTCTTCCTCGGCTGGTGCGCTGCCGTTCAGTAGCTGCTCGAACTGCTGCTGAAGTTCGGTGATCACCGACGCGGTCATGATGGCGGTGATGACGGGGCTGATGGTGTAGCTGTCCTCGTCGTCGCGGGTCTTGCGGAGGATGTCCAGGCCGGCCAGGCGGGCGATGGCGGCGTCGATGCGGGCAGCGAAGCCGACGGCGTCGCGGTCGGTCTCGTTGAGCACGCCGGAGAACAGGCCGTGCATCTCCTCTCGGCTGATCAGCACGCTCTGGCCGCCGGACGCGCGCATCATCTGTGCGAGGTGTAGGGCGAGGATCGAGTCGTAGGTGCCGAGCGGTTCGCGGCGCAGAAGCTTGATGCCCCTTGCCGATTCGTAGCGGGCCTGTTCGACGAATGCGACGTCGGTGGTGTCGACGATGCGCAGTAGCAGGTCCAGTTCGGACAGCCGGACGGACAGCTCCTTGCGGTATTCGAGCACCCAGCTGTAGATGTCGGCGTCGGCCTCGGCGCTGATGTAGCGACGGGTGAGCAGGTGCTGCAGGGCCCAGCAGGCGCGGTCGGGCAGCTCGGAGACGTCGCCGTCGAACCGCGGCCTGCGGGCACCGGTCGGCCGGGCGGTCTCTTGGTCGACCTGGGGTAGCGACGAGAAGTCGATGTCGGTTTCGTCTTTTTGGAGGGTCACGTGCTGGCTCCCACCACTGTGGTGATCGGTTCGGTGAAGGTCAAACGGGGGACGGCCATTTCGCGGTCGCGGCCGTCGAGTGAGCGGAACCGGACGGTCACGGATTCCGCGGTGTCAGAAGCGTCCGGCTGCTTGAGAGCCCATGACCACAGGACGATGACGTGACCGAGGTACGCAGTGTCGAGCATGGCGACGACCTCCGGTAGCGAGACCGGCCCACTGGTGATGGCGTCGTTGATCATGTCGGACATGGCGGGAGCGTCGACCTGGGTGGTCAGCGCGGCGAAGCTGGTGAGGTCGACCTCGGTGTCGCCGGGCGCGGCGGGCTTGGGGTTGGACAGGTCGCCGATCTTGAAGCCAAGGGCGCCAATGGAACTGATGGCATGGCGGGCCAGCGGGACCTCGATGTCGAGGCGGGAGTCGGTGAATGAGGACTTCAGCAGGGCGCGAGCGGCGCCGATGGCCTCGTTGAGTTGGCGGGCGACGCCGCGGCTCTGCTCCATGGTGCCGAAGGCGGTGAACCGTTTGACGCGCTGGGCGCAGCGCTGCTGGATGCGTTCGACCTCGTCGATCTGGTGTCCGACGAGTTCGAAGAAGCCGGCCATCACCTTGCGCAGCGCCGGGTCGAGTGCGGGCAGGGCCTCGGCGACGGCGGCCACGTCGGCTTCGAACTCGGCGCGCTGGTCGGGGTCGTTGATCATGCGCAGGAAGGCGCGATGGCTGTCGCGACCCTGGGAGTCCCAGGCGGTCTGGTAGTCGGTGTACATCTGGCGCTGGCGGTCGCGGTACTCGACGTTGGTGTCCATCGGCTCGTCGAGCGCGGCGGTGGCCTGCTCGATCAAGGTTCCGTATTGGCCAATGTCGGTGATGAGGCGTTCCATCTGCAGGGCGATGGCACGGGCCTCGTCGTAGCAGTCGGTGACATCGGGTTGGGGGCGCTGGCCGGTGTCGATCTGGTCGAGTTCTTCGTGCAGGGCCGCGATTTCGGCCTCGATGTGCTTGCGGATGCGGGCGGGATCGGTGTCGACCTTGACGGCGACCTGCTTGAGGCGCGCAGCGATGCCGGTGATGGAGCCGCCGGTGGCGATGGTGTCCTGACGTCGCATGCCGCGCAGGAAGTCGAGGGCGCGCCGCGCATCCTGGGTGAGGTAGCAGACGTTCTGGTCGTGGCGTTCGTCGACGATGCGGTGCAGCCAGCCCTGGCTGGCCCAGGACTTGATCAGTGCGAGGCCGGACTGGGCGTCGCCGAGATCGTCGAGGTCGCGTTCGAGCCGGACGACGAGCTCGGTCTCCGAGATCGAGCCGTCGTTGAGGTGGCGCTCCATGAGCGTGGCGTACAGGCTGATGTTGGTGGCCGCGAGCAGGCGGATGGCGTGTGAGCCTTGCAGGTCGCGGTTGAGCTCGAGCAGGTCGACTGCGGACAACCCCGCGTTGTCGTCGTGCACGTGCATTCCTCTATTCAGCGCATTGGTCTGGACGCCTCAACATAGGGCACGGCGGAGACATCTCCGGCGCGCGGAGGGGCCGTGTCGGCGGAAAAACTAGGCGTGACCGGGGCCGATGGGGTCAGTGTGATTCACGAGGCGGGTGATGTGGTTAGTGGTGCGAGCATGGCTACATCGACGACCTCGGTTACGAAGTCCCCGCCGACGACGTCGAGACCATTCCCACTGGAACTGACCCAGCCCCATGCCGCGGTGGGCGACAACAATCCCTGACGACCTCTTCGGCGGTGACGACGGTCGCATCGGTGGGAAGGTTGACCTCTAACGCGGCGTGCATCTCCCGGTCCGAGCAGCTGGCGGTCGGAGCGAACCCCTAGTCCGTGATCGCGAGCGCGTCGACCTCGACGAGCATCTCCTCGCGCGGCAGACCGGTGAAAACCGTTGTGCGGCTCGGCAGCACGCCACTCGTGGTGTTGGCCGACACGAACGCTCCGTATGCGTCGTTCATGGTCGCGAAGTCGTCGCGGGTGGTCAGGTAGACCCGCAGCATCACCACGTCGTCGAACGTGGCGCCACTGGCTTCGACGATGGCCTTGACGTTCTGCAGGGTGCGCGTGGTCTGGGCCGCGACGTCGCCGGGATGCAGGTACTCGTTGGTGGCGGGGTCGACAGGTCCCTGGCCGGATACCTGGACGAACGGGCCCTTCCGGACGCCCTGGGAGAAGGTGTGCGCGGGGGCGGGTGCATCGGAGGTGCGCACGGCGGTCTTGTCGGTCACTTCATGCCTTTCATGGTTGTTCCCGGCGGGGATCCCAGCCGAGCTCTTCGGATATCGCGTCTGCCGCAGCGCGAACCTGCGGAAGGGTGGCCAGTACCTGTTCGTGGTTGAGGAGCATGTCGGGCACCGACATCGACACCGCCGCGGCCACGGCGCCGGAGCCGTCCCGGATCGGCACCGCAATGCAGTTAACGAAGCTCTCGTGCTCCTCGTGGTCCTCGGCATAGCCTTGTGCGGCAACGAGTTCCACTTCTGCGAGGTAGCGCTCCGGCGAGTCGATGGTGCGCTCGGTGAACTTGGTGTACTCGATCCGTTCGGCGATCTGCTGCCACTCCGAGCGGGGTAGCCCGGCGATCAGAACCTTCCCGACGGCGGTGCAGTGCAGGGGAGCGGGCCGGCCCACCCTCGAGTACATCCGCACGCTCTGGATCGCGTCCAGCTTGTCGATGTAGATGGCTTCGTCCGTCTCGTACACCGCGAGGTGGATGGTTTGGCCGGTGCTGGCGTTCAGCGCGCTCAGGTGCGGACGCGCCAGGGTTCGCACGTCACGCTGCTCGAGGGCGCGGTTCGAGAGCTCGAAGAGCCGCGACGCCAGTACGTAGCGGTGAGCGGCGTCGTGCCGGACGAAGCGTTCGGTCTCCATCGTGCGAAGCAACCGCAGCACCGTCGACTTGTGCACGTCGAGTTGGGCCGCGAGCTGTTCCAGGGACTTCGGGCCCTCTCCGAGGGCGACGAGGATGGTGAGTGCGCGCGACAGGGACTGGCTCATCGGCCCGCGCGCGGGCGTCGCGCCGTCGACCAAATCACACAGATCTCCTCAAGTGCTTGCCGTCACCAACCCGCTGATGCAGAATAACTGCCATCTTACAAAGGGCGCAACTAGAGTTGCAAAATACGCAACGCGTGCTCGAAGGAAACGGGCGGCACCAAGACACATGACCGACTTGCTGATCCGAGACGTCGACGTGGTCGACGGCACCGGCTCGGACAGATTCCGGGCCGACGTGGTGATTCACGACGGCCGGATCGCGGACATCGCCGGTGCCCGATCCATCCCCGGCGCGGACCGGATCATCGAGCCGAATCCTGGCGTCGTCTTGTCGCCGGGGTTCATCGACATGCACGCCCACTCCGATCTGCGGCTGCTCACCGATCCCGGACACTTCCCGAAGATCAGCCAGGGCGTGACCACCGAGGTCCTCGGGCAGGACGGAATCGCCTACGCGCCCATCGACGACGCCGCGCTGGACGTGATCCGCCGCCAAATCGCCGGCTGGAACGGCAATCCGGCGGATCTGGACTTCTCCTGGCGCAGCGTCGCCCAATACCTCGACCGCCTCGACCAGGGCATCACCCCCAACGCCGCCTACCTGGTGCCCCAAGGCACCTTGAGACTGCTCGCCGTCGGAGCCGATCAACGCCCAGCCACACCCGCCGAGGTCCGGCACATGCAGGACCTTCTCGCGCAGGGCCTCCGCGAGGGTGCGGTCGGCATGTCCAGCGGACTGACCTACACCCCGGGCATGTACGCCGACACCGGAGAGCTTGCCGCGTTGTGTGAGGTCGTCGCCGAGATCGGCGGCTTCTACGCGCCGCACACCCGGTCGTACGGAGCGGGCGCGCTCGAGGCGTACGCGGAGATGATCGACCTCGCCCGCACCACCGGCTGTCCGCTGCATCTGACGCACGCGACGATGAACTTCGGCGTCAACCGGGGACGCGCGAGTGAGTTCCTGGACATGGTCGACGCCGGTATCGCCGACGGATGCGACATCACGCTCGACACCTACCCGTATCTGCCGGGCTCGACCACGCTGTCGGCGCTGCTGCCCAGCTGGGCGATGTCCGGCGGACCGGACGCGGCGCTGGAGCGCATGCAGGATCCCGACGTCCGCGCGCGAATCGCCAAGGACGTCAACGTAAACGGCTCCGACGGCTGCCACGGCGTCACCGTCGAATGGGACACCATCCAGATCAGCGGCGTCGGCAACGGCGAGCTCGACGAGTACGTCGGACGCACGATGGAGGCGATCGCCACGGATCACGGTGTTGCCCCCGTCGAGGTCTTCTTCGATCTCCTGTCGCGCGACCAGCTGGCCACCAGCATCCTTCAGCACGTCGGCCACGAAGAGAACGTCCGCGCAATCATGCTGCACCCCAAGCACATGGGCGGCAGCGACGCGATTCTGGTCGGAGCCAAACCACACCCACGGGCATGGGGCACCTTTCCGCGGTACCTCGGTCACTACGTCCGCGAGATCGGACTGCTGAGCCTCGAGGACTGCGTCAACCATCTGACCGGGCGCCCCGCGCAACGGCTTCGGCTCACCGACCGCGGAATCGTGCGGACCGGGTACGCCGCGGATCTGGTGCTGTTCGACCCTGCGGCGATCACCGACACCGCCACGTTCGAGAACCCCAAACAGCAGGCGCGCGGAATCAGCCACGTCCTCGTCAACGGCGAGTTCGCGATCGACGACGGCCGGCCCACCGGACGGCTCGCCGGCCGCGCACTGCGCATGACCTAGTCACCCCACCGTCACCGAAAGGCCCGCCATGAGCGCCACGATCGACTGGCTCAGAACGTCGACACCAGGACTGCTGGTCCTTTGCGGACTCGCGATCGCGATCCTGCTGTTCGCCATCATCAAGGTCAAGCTGGAGCCGTTCATCGCGCTGCTGCTCACCGGCCTCGGACTGGCGCTGGCCGCCGGACTGCCCGTCAAGGACATCGTCGGCACCGCGATCAAGGGCAGCGATTCGATCCTGGAGACGGGTTTCGGGTCGATCCTCGGACACATCGCCGTGATCATCGGCCTCGGCACCGTCTTGGGCGCCATCCTCGAACGATCGGGCGGCGCCGACGTCTTGATGACCAAGCTGCTCGGGATCTTCGGCGAACGCGGCGCGCCGATCGCGATGGGCCTGCTCGGTCTGATCTTCGGCATCCCGGTGTTCTTCGACATCGGCATCTTCGTGCTGGCCCCACTGGTCTACGTCGCCGCCAAGCGTGGCGGAAAGTCTTTGGTGCTCTATGCGATGCCGATGCTGGCCGGTCTGTCGATGACGCACGCGTTCCTGCCTCCCCACCCGGGGCCGGTCGCGCTCGGTGGTCTGCTGGAGATCAGCCTGGGTTGGCTCATCCTGATGGGATTCGTCTGCGGCATTCCAGGTTTCATCGCCGCAGGACTTCTGTGGGGCAGCTACATCGGCAAGCGGATGATGGTCGAGGTCCCGCCCGACTTCATCGTCGAGGAGCCCGAGGATTTCGACGGTGTGGGCAGCTCGCCCACGGGCGGGGGAGTCGGCACCGTCAAGGAGGCCAAGGTCGGCAAGGTCGTCACGACCAACCCACCGTCGGTTGGCCTCATCGCGTCGATCATCGCCATACCGCTGGTGCTGATCCTCGGCGCGACGTTCGGCACGCAGCTCCTCGATCCGGGGGCGCTGCTTTCGGTGCTCACGTTCTTCGGTACCCCCGCCGTCGCGTTGCTCATCGCCGTGCTGGTCGCGTTCTACGTGCTCGGCGTCCGGCGCGGCTCGAGCGTGCAGGAGCTCAGCGTCCTCACGGGCGAGTCACTGCGTCCGGTCGGCATGCTGTTGCTGGTCGTTGGCGCCGGTGCGTTCTTCGGCAAGGTCATCTCCGCCACTGGAATTGGTACCGCTCTGGCCGAGACGATGTCCGCGGCGGGGCTCCCGGTGATCGTGCTGGCGTACGTCATCAGCTGCGGGCTGCGCATCGCGCAAGGCTCGGCGACGGTCGCCATCGTCACCACCGGTGGCATCGTCGCTCCGCTGGTTCACGCGGGTGACTACTCCCAGATGGCAGTGGCGCTGATCGCGATGGCAATCGCCGCGGGATCCATCATCCTCAGCCACGTCAATGACGGTGGCTTCTGGATCATCTCGAAGTTCTTCAACCTGACGGTGAAGCAGACACTGCAGACCTGGACCGTGTTGGAGACGGTGCTGTCGGTGGTGAGCTTCGCCGTGGCGGCGGCCTTGTTCGCGATCTTCGCCTGACCGGAGCCCGTCCCGCGCAGGTGTGTGAATCTGGCGACGCGACACGCCGCCAATCCGTCGCAGGGTGCACGAACGGGGACGAGTTGGCAAGGATTACCGCCGTCATGGTGGTTGCGGTAGTGCGAGACTGACAAGGTGCACCAAGTACTGCAAGCAGGCCTTCTTGTAGATCTACCGGTCCGGGACTTCGTCGTCTCGCCTGGCTTTGCCGGCGTCGTGGCGCTGCTCGCGGCGGTCATCGCGGCGGGCGCCGTCCTGTACGCGTCCCGACGAGCCCGTCAGCGGTTCGAACTGCAGCGTGAGCAGCAGGAACGCCGGGAAGAGCAGGCCCGCGAGGACGAGGCGAGCGCCCTGGCGTGGGAGCGGTGGCAGTGGGTCGTCGACACCGCGGGGATAGAGCCTGCCACCAGCGAGGGCGCCACCCTGGGCCTCGGGCCTGCAGTGACCCTGGAGCTTCTCGGTGGGCTCCTCCGTGACGCCGAGCGGCTCGGCGACGAGACGCTCGCCAAGGCCGTAGCGGTCTACCAGGAGCAGCTCCTGCTAGTGCTGGCGCAGCAGGCCGGCCCCGTCTCCGACCTGACGGGGACCACCACGTCACGGACGCCAAAGACCAACAGCAAGCCGGCATCGGCACACCGGAGGCCTGACACTCCGCCTCCGCTCCCAGCACCGCCGACCACGCCCATCGAGACCGCTCCCGCCGCCGCGACGGAGAGCGGCGGAGGGCGTCGGCGCCGATGACCACGACGCGACAACACATCGAGGACCTCGACGTCGACAAGTGGGCGACACTGACTCGGCGCGCGGCGGCGGACGCCGTCGCGGCCGCCGAGCGGTTGGGGTTGCAGCCACGGGCGGAAACGGTCGCGGTGGCCGCGATGAGCGAGCGCGACCTCGCCGAACATCGCCAGAACAACGGGCCACCCGTGCCGCGCCGGTCGCTGGCGATGCAACTCGTCGAGGCCGACCATCTTCGCCGGGTGGCCGAGGAGCAGGCCCGCGAAGCCCATCAGGGCAGGCTGGATGCCGAGGCGGCGGCGTCGCGGGCTCGGACCGAGGCCGAGGAAGCCGCGCGCGCTGCCTCGGCGGCGGCTGAGCGGGTCCGCGCGGTGGAGGCCGAGTCTGCGCGCAAGGATGCCGAACGCACAGCGGAACGGGCGGCAGATCAGAAGGCGGTCCAGCAGGCGCAAGCCGAGACCGAACGGGTCCGCGCGGGCGCGGCGGCCGAGGTAGCCGCAGCCGAGGAGAGGGTGCGGGCCGCCGAGGCGCGCGCCGTCGAGCGGGGCACTGAACGGACCGCCGAGCGCGCGGCAGGCGAGAAGACGGTGCAACAGCTGAAGGCCGAGATCGAGCGCATCAGCGCCAGCGCGGCGGCCGAGGTCGCGGCAGCGGAGGAGAAGGTGCGCGCCGCCGAGGCCCGCGCCGAACAGCGGAGCGCCGAACGGACTGCCGAGCGGGCGACGGGGGAGGAAGCCGTAGCGCGGGTACGTGGCGAGCTGGAGAAGGTGCGCTCCGACGCGGCCGCCGAGGTGGCGGCGGCGCAGGGGCAGGCCAGCGGCGACGTCGCCGCTGCACGGGAAGCCGCCGAGGCCGAGGTCACTGCGGCGCGGGAGGCCGCGGCCGCCGAGGTCGCGGCAGCACAGCAAGCCGCAGCGACCGAGATCGCGCACTGGCAGGCCCATTCCGAGGACATGGAGCGGTGGGCACGCGCCGAGGTGTCGACCCAGATGTTGACGATTCCCATCCCGCCGTTGGACGTGCGCTCCCGAATCGGAGCCGTCGAAAGCACGATCGACGCGCTCTATCAGATCGACTACGTGCTCGAGGTCGGACTGGCAGAGGACGTGGAGTCGCAGTTCGTGCCCGATCTCGAGTTCACCCGCAACCTCGTATGGAAGGTGCAGCAGCAGGCCAAGGACCTCACCAGCGAACTGGCCAACCTATCGTCGCGGTACGCCGACGCGTCGCAGATACAGGCTGCTGATGGCTACGCCCAGGCCGCGACTGACTCGTATCGCGCGTTCCTGCAACGCATCGACACGGCCATCCAGCGCTTGGGCAGCCGCTTCCACAGCCCGGATGCCGAGATCATCGCGGCAGTCACGACCATGCTCAGCGAGCTTCGGACGCAAGGCCTTTACTAACGCTCAACCAGTGTCAGCGGCGCAGGGGGATCACGTTCGCCGGAATGTCTCCGCGGCCTGGAAGTGGGCTTCGCGGTCACCCATCTCGTTGCGGAACCAGGTGTTGCGTCGCCACCGCGCGTACCGATCCTGCAGCCGCTCGATGCGTTCGCTTCGGTGTGCGAGCAGGTCGACCGCGAGGTTGATGGGGACCTGGAGGACCGGGAAGAGCGCCCACGGCCAGGGGTTGGGCATGTCGTAGGACTGGTAGAAGCGGCCCGGTAGAAAGTAGCGGGTGTAGCCGAGCTGCATTCGATAGTTGAACTGGTCGCGGATCGCCTTGCGGGGAGACGTACCTGGCTTCGGAGTGAACGCGCGCGGATATGACTCGATGAGTTCGCGGCCGTCCTCCACCGCTCCGAACGCCCGCTTGGCGAAGTAGAGCCTCATCAGTTGGCCGGCCTCGCGTAGATCGCCTGGGTACCAACGGGGTTGGACGCCCATGAGGTGTCCGACGTATCGCCAGAAGTGCATCATCGCCAAGATGTCAGCGGCGGTGGATCGGTAGCCGAGCCGGTGCATGCCCACTCCCGTGGCGAACCCGCCGGACAGCAGCGTGATGGTGGCCTCGGCCTGGTTGATCGGCTTGCCCCACGCGGCAAGGTCCCACTCCGGGTGGTGGGTGATCCGTTGCCGGAGGAATACGTGCATGATGCGGACCCGCATGGCCGTGGCTCGACCAGGCGCTCCGGGTTTGGTGCCGCCTGGGTCGGACACGTCGATCCAGAAGCGCGCGGTCTCCATGAATCGGTTGAGCGCTGCATCGCCTGCGTACTTGCCAGTCATGCTGAGGGGCTTCACGATCGGGTCTTCGGTGTAGGCGAGCAGCGTGCTGACGCCGTTGAAGCTGAAGACCGATGGGCCGAAGCGTCTGAACAGGAACGCGCCGCGTTCGACCAGATCGTGATCGACCCACGGTGGGTCCACTTCGAGCTCTTCGAACAGCTTCACCATCGACGCCGGGGCGTCGGGTACGGACTCGATGCCGTGGGCGAGGGCCTGGTCCAGCATGGCTCTGCCGTGGGACGAGTTGCCATCGATGTAGGCCTCCTTGACGAAGGCTTCGGCCACCGGGTCTGCATCGTAGTACCCGTGGGCGAAGTCGAGGATGTGTTCGTCCGACGGCAGGCCCCCGGTGGGCGAGACTGCGTTGATGCCACGACGTTTGGGTCGGCTGGCACGTCGGTTGGGTTTGTCCAGAAATGCTTGGAAGTCGGTCGAGATCTGATCGGCCTCGGCAGGTGCATGGTCCTCAACGGTCATGTGGGTGTCCTGTTCGTGTAGCGCTTCGGCTCGAGGAGTTCGGCTGCACCGGTGTGATGGAGCACCACGACGGTGAGACTGAAACCTTGATGTACCCTTATTATCGATCGATAATAAGGGTACACTCTTGACGATGCCACGCAAGACGCAATCGCAGGACGGAGCGCGCGTCCGCCGGACCAGGTCCGACATTCGGGAGAGCCTTCTCGAGTCGGCCCTCATCGAGTTCGGGGCCAAGGGCTTCGACGGCGCCTCGACCCGGGCTATCGCCTCGCGCGTCCACGCGCATCAACCGCAGATCAGCTACCACTTCGAGTCGAAGACGGCACTGTGGACGGCGGCGGTCGATCACCTGTTCGGGCTGTTGCGCGAGGCGATCTACGGCGTCTTACCCGCCAATCTCGCGGACGCCGAGGTGGCGGATGTCGCTGCGGGATTTGCCGACGGGATACGCGGATTCGTGCGATTCGCCGCCGAACATCCCGAGCTCAACCAGATCATGATGCACGAGGGCACCGCGCCAAGCGACCGTTTGACCTGGCTTGCGGAGGCTCACATCAAGCCGTTCTTCAGCGGCATCCGGGAAGCGTGGCGGATTCTTTGCGAGAACGGTGTCGCTGCGCCCATCGACCCCGATGTCGTCTACTACGTCATCATCGGTGCGGCAGCGCTGCCGTATGTCGACGTCGCCGAAGTGCGGCTACTGACCGGCCGAGATCCGAAGGATCCCAAATGGATCGACGCGCACGCAGACGGATTGATCGCCACCTTGTTGCCGGGGCGTGGGTGAGCGGGCGTTGGATACCGCCGTGTCGTCAATCGGGTTTCAGGCCAAGCGGCGTTCGGTGGACCGTGGCGGGCCGACCCCGCTTCCACCACGGTCGTCCTCGATCCCGGCGCGCTCGACGTGGCCAAACCGAGTCACTAACGCACGGCGCGCCGTTCCACGTGTCCGGCCAATTGCCGTGCGATGTCCGCCCTTTCGAAGTACCGCGCGGTCTCGAGAGCGGACGGTGCCCCTGCGAGGGGGTCGGCATCGGCCGACAACAGCAACTCGATGACCGTCGAGTCGTTCTTGAAGACCGCACCGGCCAAAGGAGTCTGGCCTCGGTCGTTGGGTCGATCCACGTCGGCGCCGCGCGCGATTAGTGCCGCGACGGCCGACTCGTTTCCGTAGTAGGCCGCCAGCATCACCATGGTGTCCCCGCTTGCGTTGGTGAGGTTGACGGGGACACCGGCGTCGACGTAGGCGGCCAGCATTGCCGCGTCGCCGTTGCGGGCCGCGTCGAACAGGCGCGCCGCCAGGTCCATCAATTCGGCATCGATGGTGGTGGTCTGGTCGTCGATCACGTTGTCTGCCATGTCAACTCCCAAATCGCGTTACAGCGCGCCGAGGGCTTCGCAGGCCTTGCGAACGCCTTCGCCGTAGGCAGGATCGGCCTTGGTGCAGTGCTCGATGTGCTTTTCGACGGTCTGGCGCCGAGCGCCCTTGATCGCGCGGGCGGTGTTGTCGAAGAGCCTCTGCTGCTCGTCTCCGGTCATCAGTCGGAACAGGTCACCCGGCTGCTCGAAGTAGTTGTCGTCGTCCTCCCGGAAGTCGAAGTGATCGGCGGTGGAGCCGATCGACTCGGCCGGATCGGCGTAGGCGGGCTGCTCGGCCCACCGGCCGTAGCTGTTCGGCTCGACGCCCGCGACCCCACCCTGGTTGCCGTCGACGCGCATGGCTCCGTCGCGGTGATAGGTGTTGACCAGCTTGGCGCCACGCGGGTAGTTGACCGGGATCTGGTGGTGGTTGACGCCCACCCGATACCGGGCGGCATCCCCGTAGGAGAACAGCCTGCCCTGCAGCATCCTGTCGGGGCTGTACGAGATCCCTGGGACGAGGTTGGACGGTGTGAAGGCGGCCTGCTCGACGTCGGCGAAGTAGTTGTCCGGGTTGCGGTTCAGCTCGTATTCACCGACCTCGATCAACGGGTAGTCCTTCTGGCTCCACACCTTGGTCAGGTCGAAGGGGTGAAAGCGGTAGGTGGCGGCATCGGCTTCCGGCATCACCTGGATGTACAGGGTCCACTTCGGGAAGTCGCCGCGTTCGATGGCCTCGAACAGGTCGCGGCCGTGGGACTCACGGTCGCGGCCGACGAGTTCGGTCGCTTCGGCGTCGGTGAGATTCTCGATGCCCTGCTGAGTGCGGAAGTGGAACTTGACCCAGTGCCGCTGGCCTTGGGCGTTGATCATGCTGTAGGTGTGTGAGCCGTACCCATGCATGTGCCGGAACGACTTCGGGATGCCGCGGTCGCTCATGGTGATGGTGACCTGGTGCAGAGATTCGGGCAGACCGGTCCAGTAACCCCAGTTGTTCTCGGGGTCACGCAGATTGGTGCGAGGGTCGCGCTTGACGGCCCGGTTGAGATCGGGGAACTTCAGCGGATCGCGATGGAAGAACACCGGGGTGTTGTTGCCGACCACGTCCCAGTTGCCTTCGGTGGTGTAGAAGCGCAGCGCGAAACCGCGGATGTCGCGCTCTGCGTCGGCGGCGCCGCGCTCGCCGGCCACGGTGGAGTACCGGGCGAACATCTCGCAGCTGTTGCCGACCTGGCTGAAGATCGCCGCCTTCGTGTACTGGGAGATGTCGTGGGTGACGCGGAACGTGCCGTAAGCACCGGAACCCTTGGCGTGCATGCGCCGCTCGGGGATGACCTCCCGGGAGAAGTGGGCGAGCTTCTCGATGAGCCACAGGTCTTGCAGGAGCAGCGGGCCGCGGGGGCCGGCGCTCATGCTGTTCTGGTTGTCCACGACCGGCGCTCCCGCCGCAGTGGTCAAGGGTTTGGTGTTCTCCTCGAATGCCATGATCTTCTCCTCGCGGGGTGGGCCGGTAGCCAAGTCTAAACTGGAATGATTCCAATGTAGCGCGCAGGGTGCAACACCGCCGCACGGTGAGCGACGAATTCGCCACAGATCCGGACATGCGACGCGCGCTGGGGTTCGCACGCCATCGTCACGGTTGCGTGCGGTTGTGTCGCTCCTGCTGCCGGTAGCCGATCTGCCTGCTGGCCGTCATCCTTGCCGGCATTGTCACGGCAACGCCCCGCACGAATACGCCCCACTGGCCGAATTGCCGACCAGGTCGGGCGCCCATCCCGCGCGCGGCGGTGGGGCGGGACGAAAGATCAGGGCGGACAACGATTCCTGGTTGAAGGAATCGTTGTCCGCCCTGAGGGCAAAGCTCGGCCGTTGCTGAATCAGAAGGGCTGATTCGGCTCGCCTTCGGTGGGGTTGTCGAAGTCATCGGTTCCGGACGCGGTGTGGGCGATGTCGTGGCCCTCACCCACCCGAACGCAGCCCGCGGTGCAGTCCTGCATGACGATGGTCTCGGATCCGTCCTGCGTCACGCGCCACTTCCAGGCGGTCTGAATGATGTTCAGCTCGTTGAGGACGGCGTCGCGCTCGCCGACGGTGCAGTGCAACGTCCGGTTGGCGCCGTCACTCGTTTCGTGAAGCAGCTCGCTGTCCGAGAGCTGCAGCGGGTTGCGGATCAACCGAACTCCGAAGCGCTCCACCTTGTCGTGAGCCTGCAGCCGCTCGCAGATACCGGCCAAGATCGCCTCGTCGTCGTCACTCAGCGGCGCGGTGTCGCCGAAGTCGTCCGGCTCGGCGAACTCCAACCCAACGACGCCGATGCCCTCGTCGACCAAATCGTCGAATCGAATCGCGGTGGTGCTGAGGCCCTGCTCGCCGAAGACCGAACGCATCATCGGGGCGGTCTCGGTCCCGCGCGGCGCGCGCACCGAGCGCTCGACGAAGACCTCTCCGGACTGCGGCTCGAAGTGCTTGTGCAGCAACCAGATACCGAAGCGATTGGAGGCGTCGGCGGCGACGAGGTACTGGCCCAGCTCTTCGAGACAGGCGTGGTCGTCCGCACGCAGCTCGCCGACGTCGGTGCTATCCATGTCCCGCAGTGACTCGTAATCGTCGACATCGTGATCGCGCACCGTGAGCATCGCCATCTCCTTAAACCGTCAAATTGCTGACGAGATTTCCCATCAGCCGTGGACATCCGGATGCTAACAAGCGCAACGGCGCCGGTCGAAGGATTCGATGCGCGCGCGACGCTCGTACACCTCCGCGTACCAACAGTTCACCCGTTGTTTCGCTGGCCGTCAGGCAGGCCGGTCGAACTGTAGGTGGTGCAGCTCGGCGTAGACACCATCGAGTCGCAAGAGCTCCTCCTGGGTGCCGTCCTCCACCACCACGCCGTCCTTGACGACGATGATCTTGTGCGCGTCGCGCAGCGTGCTCAGCCGGTGGGCGATGGTGATCACCGTGCGGCCGGCCATCAGTCGTTCCATCGCTTCGATCACCAGGTGCTCCGATTCGGCATCCAGCGCCGCCGTTGGCTCGTCGAGGATCAGGATCGGATTGTTCCGAATCAGCGCGCGCGCTATGCCAATCCGTTGGCGCTGACCGCCCGACAGCGTCGAGCCACGGTCGCCGACCAGGCTCTGATATCCGTTCGGCATGCGGTTGATGAACTCGTCGGCATTGGCCAGTCTGGCGGCCTCGGCGACCTGCTCGTCGGTGGCGTCGGGCCGGCCGAATGCGATGTTGTCCCGGATGGTTCCGCGCAGGAGCACCGTGTTCTGCAGCACGAACCCGATCTGGGTACGCAGTCCATGCAGCGTGTAGTCCTCGATGTCGCCACCGTCGATCAGAATCCGGCCGCCCCCCACGTTCCTGAACCGTGGGATCAGGCTGACGAGAGTGGATTTGCCACTGCCGGTGGGTCCGACGACGCCGACCATCTGACCCGCACCGATCGTGAACGAGATGTCGCGCAACACGGGCACCTCCGGGTCGTAGCCGAAGGAGACATTCTCGAAAGTGACCTGGCCCTTGAACGGCGGGGGCTCCGTCGGCTTCGCACGTTCGGGGATCACGTTGTCTGCGTCGCACACCGCCGTCACTCGCTGGAACCCCACAGACACCTGGGCGAGGGTGTTCGTCATCTGGGAGAACCGCGCCATGTACGACAGGAACACGGTGAGCGCGCCTGCGGTCATCGTGCCGGCGAGGATGAGCAGCGCTCCCCTCCAGAGCACCAAGCCCGTGCAGACCGCGACGATCAGGCTGACGATCGGCGAAAGCAGTGCCGATACCCGGCGCGTCTTGAGCCACGCTGACACCGTTTGCTTGCTGACCTCCTCGACCTGCTTGTCTTCGTAATCCTCGCGTGAGTAGGCCTGCACCACTTCGATCGACTGCAAACCCTCTTGCAGCGTCGCGAGCAGATCGGATTGCTTGGTACGCACGTCTTGCGTCGCCGTCTTTATGGCCTTGTTGACGTGGACGAGGAAGTAGATCAGGAACGGGGTGACGGCGAGTGCAATGAGGGCGAAATCCCAACGCAGCAGCAACATCACGATGACCATCGACACGAGCGTCAGCGCGTCGGTGAAGATGTTGAGGACCGACGTCGACGCAAAGCTCTGGATCGTTTGGACGTCGGTGGTGAGCGTGCTCAGGATCGTGCCGACGCGGTTCGTGTCGTAGAAGGCGAGCGACAGTTCCTGCAAGTGGTGATAGAGCCGCACCCGCAGGTCGTTTCCGATGCCTTGGCCGACCCGTTCGGTCATGTAGCTGGCGACATAGAACGCGATGCCGCTCACTACGGCGATCAACACCACCATGATCCCTGCTGCTGCGGCGATGTGAGCCTTGGTCGAGCCGCCCACCATCGGGAACCAGAAGGTGATCCATGCCGGAGGTCGATGGTTGGCGACGACGTTGTCCAGGATGATCTTCAGCGGCCACGGCAGGGCGAGGCCCATCAGAGTCTGCACCAGCGTCGCCAGCAGGATGACGGCGAGGGATCCGCGGTACGGGCGGATCAGATCACGAAGCAGCGGCGGCACGGCGGGCATCTCCTCTATCCGTCAGTACTGAGCCGAACCGTAGTGGTGGCCGCCCACGCACGCTCGCCATTTCAGACGCTGTTCAGCTACGGGGTCGATACTCACCACGCAATGGTGCCCTTCGGGCGCCACCTCACCGGAGGGTGGTCCGTTGGAGAAGTTCAAGCCTTCAATCGACTGGGGCAATCAGGTCGTCGTGTCCGCATGGTGGATCGTCGAAGCCTGGGCGATCAGCGCGGCATGCGTGTTGGTGATTGCGGTCCTGCTGATCCGCTACACGACATGGGCGAAACGGTTCTGGAGCATCACCGGCGACTACTTCACAGGTCGGAACAGCGTGCCCGTGTGGACGACCCTGGCGGTGCTGTTGTTGTCGGTGATCCTGGAAGTGCGCATCGCCGTGCTGCTCAGCTATTACAACAACGACCTGTTCTCGGCACTGCAGATGGCGTTTCAGGGGGTGGGCGCGCACAATTCCGCACAGCGGAATTCCGGAGTCCACGGCTTTTGGGTAGCGATCACGATCTTCTGCATCTTGGCAGTCGTTCACATCGGCCGGATCCTGTTGGACACCTACCTGACCCAGCGCTTCATCATCCGGTGGCGGGTGTGGTTGACCGACCGCCTCACCGGTGACTGGCTCACCGGCCGCGCCTACTACCGGAGCCGATTCACCGAGCCCATCATCGACAACCCCGACCAACGCATACAGCAGGACATCGACGTCTTCACCACGGGCATCGGCACCGGGCCCAACGTTCCGACGTACTACTCGCAGAGCATTCTGCTGTTCGGGGCAGTCAACTCCGTGGCCTCCGTGGCGTCGTTCGCCGTGATCCTGTGGCGGCTTTCGGGGTCATTGACGTTGTTCGGCGTCGAGATCCCCAAGGCGCTGTTCTGGATCGTCATCGCCTACGTTCTCACGGCATCGCTGATCGCATTCCGGATCGGTCATCCGTTGATACGGCTGAGTTTTCGCAACGAGCAGACCAACGCCGCGTTCCGGTACGCGCTGGTGCGGCTGCGCGACGCTGCGGAGGCCGTCGCCTTCTACCGCGGCGAACGGGCCGAGCGGGAGCAGCTCGACAAGAGGTTCGCCGCCGTGATCGCCAACTACCGGCACTACGTCCGACGGACCCTTGGGTTGATCGGGTGGAACTACACCGTCACCGAAACCATCCTTCCCTTGCCGTTCGTGCTGCAGGCGCCACGGTTGTTCGCAGGCACCATCAAGTTGGGCGACGTCACACAGTCGGCAGGGGCCTTCGGCAAGATCGAATCGGGGATGTCGTTCTTCCGCAATGCCTACAGTCAATTCGCGAGCTACAACGCCGCGATCATCCGATTGCACGGCCTCGTGGAAGCCAATGAACGCGCACGCGAATTGCCCGTGCTGTCAACCGAACCGAGCCCCGATGGCTCCATCGAGCTGACCGGCGTCGAGGTTCGGACCCCTACGGGCGACCGGCTGATCGATCCGATCGACTTGCGGCTGGGGCGCGGTGAATCCATGGTCGTCACCGGTTCGTCGGGCAGCGGCAAGACCTCGCTGTTGCGCAGCCTCGCCGAGATGTGGCCCGCCGCAACCGGTGTGTGGCACCGTCCGGATGACGAGCACGCAACGATGTTCCTGTCACAGCTGCCGTACCTGCCTCTCGGCGACTTGCGCACGGTGGTGTCCTATCCGCGGCGATCGGGTGACGTCCCCGACGACGTGCTCGACGTCGCGCTCAACCGAGTGTCATTGGCGCACTTGCGTGGGCGGCTCGACGAAGAACGGGATTGGGCCAAGGTCCTGTCGCCAGGGGAGCAGCAGCGCGTTGCGATCGCTCGTGTATTGCTGACCAAGCCCAAGGCGGTGTTCCTCGACGAAGCGACCTCCGCACTGGACGAGGGGATGGCGTTCGGGCTGTACGAGTTGCTGCGCACCGAGTTGCCGGAAACCGTGGTGGTCAGCGTCAGCCACCACAGCTCTCTGATCGAGCATCATCAGCACCAGCTGGCATTGCTTGGGGACGGCGCTTGGCGGCTCGACCGACTCGGCGCGCCATCCGTTGAGATAGCGGTGGCGTCGGAGAAGTGCGAGTAGC
Organism: Mycolicibacterium sp. P9-64; assembly: GCF_008329605.1. Lineage (GTDB taxonomy): Bacteria > Actinomycetota > Actinomycetes > Mycobacteriales > Mycobacteriaceae > Mycobacterium. Next base: position 58,540 of record NZ_NPKO01000009.1, on the reverse strand, counting down.
TCTGACCGTCAGTGCTATCTGAACGCGTGTTGTGCGTGCGCGACAGTATCGTTGCCACGTATGAGCGATGACAGGGTTCGCGTCACAGTCGACGCCGACGGCGTGGCGACCGTGACGATGGTTCGGGCCGACAAGCACAACGCACTCGATCAGGGGATGTTCGAAGGGCTGATCGGTGCTGCCGAGCAGGTGGCCGCCGACGCGTCCATCCGTGCCGTCGTGCTGCACGGAGAGGGCAAGAGTTTCTGCTCCGGCTTGGACATCGCGAGCTTCATGAGCGGACAGGGCGGCACCAGCGTGCTGCTGGTTCGCGACGAGGATCGGCTGGCGAACTTCGCTCAACGCGTGGCATACGACTGGTCCTTGGTGCCGGCACCGGTGATCGCCGCGATTCACGGCAACTGCTTCGGCGGCGGTCTGCAGATCGCACTCGGTGCCGACATCAGGATCGCCGCGCCCGACGCGAAGCTGAGCGTCATGGAGATCAAGTGGGGCCTGGTGCCCGACATGGGCATCACCCAGACGCTGCCGCGGCTGGTACCGATCGACGTCGCCAAGGAGCTGACGTTCACCGGACGCAGGGTCTCCGGCACCGAGGCCTCCGCGCTGGGGTTGGTGACACGCGTTGCCGACGATCCGCTCGCCGCGGCCCACGAGCTCGCGGCCGAGATCGCCCAGAAGTCGCCCAATGCCGTCCGCGCGGCCAAGCGCCTCTACGACGAGACGTGGACCAGTGACGACAGCGCCGCGGCCCTGGTGCTCGAGACAGATCTGCAGGTGGGGCTGATCGGCTCGCCCAACCAGATCGCCGCCGTAATGGCCGGGATGTCGGGGGAGCCGCCGGTTTTCGTCGACCCGGTGTAGCTGGCGGTCATTGATATGCAAGTGACTGCTTGCCTATCATGGCTTCGTGGCCGACGTGTTCAGAGCTCTCGACGATGAGACCAGGCGTCTCATCCTCGACGAACTCGCCGCCAGTGACGGAAAGACGTTGTTCGAGATCTGCACGCTGCTGACTACGCGGCATCGACTGAGCTCGACTCGGCAGGCGATATCGCAGCATCTCGCCGTGCTCGAGTCGGCCGGGCTGGTCGTGACCGAGTGGTGCGGCCGGTCCAAGTTTCACTTCTTCAACCCAGGGCCACTCACCGCGATCACACGACGATGGCCGTCCGTCGTCGGGAAGGACGACCCATGAAGATCCGCTTGACCAGCCTCTTCGTCGACGACCAGCGGGCAGCGCTGGCGTTCTACACCGAGGTGCTCGGCTTCACGAAACGTCGCGACGTGCCGATCGGGGAGGCCTCCTGGCTCACGGTGGTGTCCTCCGAGGATCCCGACGGGCCCGAACTGCTGCTGGAACCGTGTGGTCACCCAGCGGTCAAGCCCTACCGGGATGCCCTCGCCGAAGACGGAATCCCATTGGCTCAGTTCGCCGTCGACGACGTCGAAGCCGAGCACGAACGACTGACGAAACTGGGGGTCGTGTTCACGCAACCGCCGATCGACGGTGGCGAATACACGACGGCCGTATTCGACGACACCTGCGGCAATCTCATCCAGATCATCGCCGAGCGGCCGGTGTCCTAGAGGTCGAGGACGAGGTCGCCGTCGGGGACGGCGGAGCAGACGAGCACCGAGTCGCTTGGCGGCTGATCAAGTGGCGTCTGCACGTACGTCGCGGTGCCGTCCACGATCCCGGTCAGGCAGATGTGGCAGACGCCGCTTCGGCACGAGTACCGGGTGGGAACGTCGCACGCCTCGGCGAATTCGAGCAGACTGTGGTAGTCCGGCGACCAGGTGGCGGCGAGTCCGCTGCGGGAGAACGTGACCTGCGGTCCCGTCGTGGGCATGCCGGGCGGCAGGTGCGGGCGTGTGGTTGCGGGCGCATCGACGACGCCGGGGTTGATGGCGGCCAGTGCGCCGAAGGATTCACTGTGGATGCGGCCCGCATCGATCCCGGCCGCGGTCAGCGCCGCCCGCATGTCGTCCATGAATGCGATTGGGCCGCACAGGTATACCGAGGCATCGGCAGGCAGACCCAATTCTGCGATCGACGACGCGGTGAGGCGCTCCACACGCTGACCCGGCTCGGCGGTGTAGAAGAGGCGTTGCCAGGCGTGGGGGAGGCCGTCGATCAGCCGGGTCACCTCGGCGGAGAAGGCCTGCGACTGCCGGTCGTGTGTCGTGTGCAACCAACGGATTTGGCGTTGGCTGCCGCCCGCGGCGAGTTTGTGCAGCATGGCCAGCACGGGCGTCGCGCCGACACCCGCCGACAACAGCACGACGGGGCTGGCGTCGTCGGTGAGGACGAAGTCTCCGCGCGGAGCGGCGGCTTCGATGGTCGAGCCGGCGCGGATGTTGGCGTGCAGCCATCGGCTCACCTGACCGTGCTCCTCGCGCTTGACGCTGATGCGGTAGGTGCCGGCGTCGGGGTCGCCGGACAACGAATAGCTGCGCAACGGCGCGGGTTCGCCGGCGTCGGGGATCTTGACGGTCAAGTATTGCCCCGGCAGTGGTGTCGGGAGGGGAGTGCCGTCGGTGGACACCATGCCGATGGACGTGATCGTCGGGCTCTCCATCGAAACGGCATCGACTCGGAGTCGGCGAAACCCTGACCACGCGGGCTCCTGTGTTGCCGGGGTCGTCGAGTCAGCTTGCGCGCCAAGCATTTCACGAAACGACTGCTGCCATCCTGGGCTCAGCGCAGGCAGGTCGACGGCCTGCCTGAGTCGGTCCATGTCGCGGTCGGGCAGATAGAGCAGCGCGTCGACGTCGGCGATCGACAGCTCGTGCCGCCCTCTGCGGGTCAGTTCGATGGCGTCGCCGGCCTCGACGCGCCCCTCGTGGATGACCCGCATGTAGAAACCGGGCCGGTGGTGGGCGACCAGCAGGTTGGGCATCTCGGGTTCGCCGAGACGCATGCCGACGCGAAAGCAGGTGACGCGTGGTTGGGTCACCTCGAACTCGGCCTCACCGATGCGGTAGCGGTCCCCGACGCACACCTCGTCGTCGCCGAGCCCGCTGACGGTGAAGTTCTCCCCGAAATTGCCCGGCGCGAGGTCGTCACGCCCGAGGTGGTTGCGCCAGTAGTCATACGAATCGGTCTGATAGACCAGCACGGCGCGCTGTTCGCCACCGTGCCCGGAGAGGTCCCCCTGGCCGTCGCCGTCGACGTTGAGCCTGCGCACCACCACTGGGCCCGCAACCGGCGTCTTCCATGCTCCGGTGAAGATGGTCTTGTCGTGCCAGGGCACGTTTTTCGGCCTACCGACGTTCACCGAAACAAGTCTCGCCATCTGCGTTCCTTTCGACGACACACCTACGTTAGCGGCTTGTCGCGCCGACAACGTCGGACCGACACACTGGGTTGAATGTCCCATAATGTGGAACGGAGTCGATAGCCTCGAACTATGGCGGCCATCGATACATCCGATGAGCAGCGGTTGACGCCCAAGGGACGCGCCACCCGCCAGCGGATCGTGGAGGCCGCCGGCGAGCTGATCCTGAACGACGGGTACTCGGCGTTCAACATGGACCGGGTGCGTAGGGCCGCGTCGGTGAGCGGCTCTCAGCTGGCCCACTACTTCACCGACAAGCAGGCCCTCATTCGTGCCGTTCTCGGCCGACAGATCGACGTGGTGCTGGACTTTCACCGAGACCCGCGACTGCACGGGCTGCAGTCGTTCGACGACTTCGAACGATGGGTCGACATGAACGTGCGCTACCTGCGCCGCATCGGTTACGAGGGCACCCCGACGTTCCATGCCCTCGTCGGCAGGCTGGTCAAGTCCGACGCTGCCACGCGGCAGGCAATCGGCGAGGCCTATTGGCAATGGATAGCGCTGCTCGAGTCCGCGCTGCGGCAGATGAAGCGGCACGGCACCCTCGTTGCCGCCGCCGACCCCCGACGGCTGGCCATGGTCATCGTCAGCATCCACCAGGGCGGCGGCACCGTTACCTACGCGTATCGCCAGGAATGGGCACACGTCGACGCCGTGCGATTCGCGGTGAACTACCTGCGTACGTTCGCCACCGACCCCGCCGAGCGCGCGCCACGGCCGGCCCGCCGCCGACGGGTCATTGCGGTCGCCCCGATCGACGACGACACCGCGCATTTCACCCGCAAGGGACTCGAGACGCGGTCGCGCATCGTCGAAGCCGCTGCCGAGTTGATGTTGAAGCACGGCGTCGCCGGCACCAGCATGGACGATCTGCGAAGTGCGGCCTCGGTGAGTGGATCGCAGATCTCGCATTACTTCCAAGACAAGCGTGAACTGACGCGCCGGGTCGTCGATCGGCGCCGCGACGACCTCGTTGCCCTTCACACGCGACCCGAGATGCGCTCCCTCGACGACTTTCGGGCGCTGCAGGCATGGGCGGATGCCTGCTCGGCCGACGCGGAAACCACCTACCGCCGAAACGGATGCAGCTACGGGTCGCTGGCAGGCGAACTACTGGAATCCGATGACGACGTGCTCGCCGTCGTGTCCGCTGGTTACGACCGATGGATCGAGCTGTTTCGTGCCGGGTTGGTAGCGATGCGCCAACGCGGCGACCTGCGGTCCGACGCCGATCCGCGCCATCTCGCGGTCGCGCTGGTGGTCGCCCACCAGGGCGGCGCCATGGTCAGTCACGCAACGAACGACGCAGCGCCGATGCGGGCGGCCGTGACGGCTGCGGTGGACTACGTGCGCTCATTCGCGAAGACCTGACTGCAGGGAGATTCCCCGTCGCTTCGCTCGCCTCGGTGCCATTCCCCCGTCGCTTCGCTCGCCTCGGTGCCATTCCCCGTCGCTTCGCTCGCCTCGGTGCCATTCCCCCGTCGCTTCGCTCGCCTCGGCGCAACCTCACGGAAAACCATCAGCAAGTTCCCACTTGCGGTTGGTCCGATTCGCTGGACATTATGGGTGGAGCCGCCCATAATTATGGGTCATACGACCCATTGAGTTGGCGGCTTGGAGGGAACACCATGGGACTGGCATGGCAGCAGGGTCCACTGGCCACCAGCTCGGTAGGGCACTTCCTCAGCCCGCAACCGTTGCCGCAGCGCTTGTTGTTCGTCGAACCGTTGCGACGTCGGATGCGGGTGCGCTTCGGCGGCGACTGGATCGCGGACAGCGAGGACGTCGTACTCCTGCACGAACCCGGCCGCTACCCGGTGGCGTACTTCCCCCGGGCCGGCATCGATCCCGGTGTCCTGGTTGCCGAAGACCGCGTCACGACCCATCAAGACCTCGGGCAGGTCGCGTGGTTCACCATCGCGGTGGGTGAGCATGCGGCCAATCATGCAGCCTGGCAACACACTTCGCTCCCGATTCATGCCGAGGTGCTGGAGGGGCGCGTGGCGTTCGCCTGGCGGGCGATGGACGCGTTCTACGAAGAGGACGAACGCATCGTCGGGCATGCCGCGGACTTCTATCACCGCATCGACATCAGGTCGACCTCACGTCATCTCGTGGTTCGTGACGGTGATCGGGTGATCGCCGACACCGGCCACCCCCTTGCCCTCTACGAATCGGGCTTCGCCCCTCGCTGGTACGTCCCGCGTGATGACGTCGTGCAGTCGGCACTCGAACCCATTGAGGGCCAGACGTTCTGCCCCTACAAGGGTCTGGCGAGCTACTACACCATCGGCGCCAGCAAGCGTGCTGCGTGGTCCTACGTCGAGGCATGGCCAGAGGTCACGCGCATCAGCAACCTGGTGTCGTTCGAGCCCGACAAGGTCGACGTGTTCATCGACGGCAGGCAGCTCCATCTGGAGCCGGGCCAGACCGTGATGGCGCACGGCGTCGACCGCGGGCTGGACCCCGACGAAGTCCTGCAGAACGCACGCGGATGACGGCATCCTTCGAAGTCGTCGTCCTGCCGGTCTCCGATCCCGACGAGTCGCTCCGGTTCTACCGTGACGACGTCGGGTTCCACCTCGACGTCGACTACGCACCCGCATCTGACTTCCGGGTGATTCAGCTGACGCCGCCAGGTTCGGCGGCCTCGATTCAGTTCGGCGTCGGCCTGACCGACGCGCCGGTCGGATCGGTGCGCGGTCTGTACCTCGTGGTTCCCGACATCGAGTCCCGACGTGGCGAGCTGGTCGATCGCGGGGTGCACGTCAGCGAGATCCGGCACAAGGACACCGAGAGCGGTTGGCGGGGTGCCTTCGTCCCCGGCCCAGATCCCGAACGCGCCGACTATGCGAGTTTCGCCGACTTCCGCGATCCAGACGGGAACGGCTGGGTCCTGCAAGAGCGTGGCCACTACACCGATGAACGTCACGAGAGGGATTGAGCCGATGAGCGAAATGCAGGAATACGACGTCATCGTGCTGGGCGCCGGACCGGTCGGGCAGAGCGTGGCAGCCCGCGCACGCGCGGGCGGGCTTTCGGTCGCGGTGGTGGAACGGGAACTGGTCGGCGGCGAATGCTCCTACTGGGGCTGCATTCCCAGCAAGGCGCTGCTGCGCCCCGTCATCGCCGTCGCCGACGCACACCACGTCGACGGCGCCCGCGAAGCGGTCAACGGACCACTCGACACCGCGAAGGTGTTCGGCCGCCGCGACCGTTACGTCACCAACTGGGACGACAGCGGTCAGGCCAACTGGGTCAAGAACATCGGCGCCGACCTCTTCCGTGGCCACGCGCGGCTGGTCGGCGCGCGACGCGTCGAAGTCGAGACCCCCGGGGTCGGTGTCGTCGTACTCACGTGCCGCCACGCGGTAGCCGTCTGCACCGGCAGCACCGCGGCACTGCCCGACATCGCAGGCATCGAGAAGGCACGGGCATGGACCAACCGCAAAGCCACTGACAGCAGCGACATTCCAGCTCGACTGGTCATCGTCGGAGGTGGCGGCATAGCGGTGGAGATGGCCACCGCGTGGCACGGTCTCGGGTCGAGGGTGACGCTGTTGGCGCGTGACTCGGGCATCCTCCCGCGGATGGAGCCATTCGTCGGCGAGCTCGTCGCTCGAGGGCTCACCGACGCCGGGGTGACCGTTCGCACCGGGGTTTCGGTCACCGAGCTACGGCGCCTCGAGATCGAAGGGCCGCTGTGGGTGAGCCTCGACGACGAGAGCGAATTGGAGGTCGACGCAATACTCTTCGCGATCGGCAGGACGCCGAACACCGCCGACATCGGCCTGCAGACCGTCGGCCTCGACCCGGGAACATGGCTGGACGTCGACGACACGTGCGTGGTGCGCGGTGTCGACGGTGACTGGCTCTACGCGATGGGCGACGCCAATCACCGCGCGCTACTGACACATCAAGGCAAGTACCAGGCCCGGATGGCCGGCGAGGCCATCGTTGCCCGCGCCGCGGGCCGTCAGCTCGACACCGCGCCGTGGGGTGCGCACGTCGCCACCGCAGATTCACACGCGGTACCGCAGGTGTTCTTCACCGATCCCGAGGCTGCGTCGGTCGGACTGACCGCTGCCGAGGCCGACCGACGGGGCCACCACGTGCAGGTCGTCGACGTGAGCATCGGCGACACGGTCCCCGGTGCTTACCTCTACGCCGACGGTTACGGCGGGCAGGCGCGCATGGTCGTCGATCTCGACGACGGTCACCTGCTCGGGGCGACGTTCGTCGGGGCAGGCGTGGCCGAACTGCTGCAGTCGGCGACCATTGCGATCGCAGGACGGGTTCCGGTTCAACGCCTTTGGCATGCCGTGCCGTGCTTCCCGACCATCAGCGAAGTGTGGCTGCGTCTGCTCGAAGCACTCCGCGACACCCCATCGACTTCTACCCAGAACGGAAGGGCATGAGAGATTCACGCCGCAGTTCCCGTCGCCGCCTCCTCGTGGTCGCCCCAGCGGCAATGCTGATCGGGCTTGGCACGTTGATCGCCGCATGCGGCAACAACGAAAGCCCGGCGCCGTCCAGCACGACGACCACCACGACGCCGACGACGACCTCCACGACGGCGCCGTCCAGTGCGCCGGTGTCCCCGACCGAGAAGAGTCTCAGCCCGACAGGGGGCAACCTGTTCACGCCGCCGGTGAAGGCGGAACCCGCGCCGACGGAACCGCCTGGCGTGCACAGGAACAAGTGATGCAAGCCCAGCCCACCGATAGGACCCTCGTGTTGCGACTACGCCGCCCCCGCGAATGGATGGCTCTCGCCGGAGGCGTAGCACTCATTGCGCTCGGCACGTTGACGGCTGCGTGTTCGACGGGAAGCCAAGCGCCGTCCAGCCCGACCACCACGACGACGACTACCACCAGTACACCGACCAGCAGTGCGCCGGTGTCGCCGACCGAGAAGAGCATCAGCCCCTCGGGCGGGAATCTCTTCACGCCGAAGGTCGTCGCGCCACCGGCGCCCACGGTGCCGGCCGGTCAACACCCGGGGATCAACGGCATCTCCTAGGACTTACCGCAGCGCGACGACGACCTTGCCCTTGGCCGTGCGCTCTTCGAGAGAGGCGATGGCCTCGGCAGCGCGTTCCAGCGGGTAGACGACGGGCTGGGGGGCGGTCACCAAACCCGATGCCAGTAGCGGCTCCAAGTCCGCCCACTGCTCGGTCAGGTAGCCGGGATGTGTTGCGGCCCAAGCTCCCCACCCGACGCCGACCGCATCGACGTTGTTGAGCAGCAACCGGTTGACCTTGACCGTGGGAATGTCGCCACCGGTGAAGCCCACCACCAGCAGGCGTCCGCCAGCCGCCAGTGAGCGCAGCGAGTCGGTGAATCGGTCACCGCCGACCGGGTCGAGCACGACGTCAACGCCGCGGCCGCCCGTCAATTCCTTGACCGCGTCCTTGAAGCCGTCGGCGAGCACGACGTCGGTGGCGCCCGCCGCCCGCGCGACCTCGGCCTTGTCCTCGGTGCTGACGACCGCGATGGCGCGTGACGCACCGAAAGCCGTGGCCAGCCGCAGCGTCGAGGTGCCAATGCCACCAGCTGCGCCGTGCACCAAGATCGTCTCCCCGGGAGCGAGTCTGCCGCGGGTTCGCAAGGCGCAGTGCACGGTCAGGTCGTTGAACAGAATGCCCGCACCTGCCTCGAACGACACCACGTCGGGCAGCTTGAACACTCGATCCGCCGGTACGGCAACCACTTCGGCCATCGCGCCGTTGAGCATCGTCAGGGCGGCAACACGGTCACCCGCCACCACGTGCGAACCCGCGGGTGCCTTGCGCACCACTCCGGCGAGCTCGGCGCCCGGCACGTACGGCAGTTCGGGACGGTGCTGGTAGAGGCCGCGGGTCTGCAGCGCGTCGGGAAACGCGACACCTGCCGCGTAAACGTCGATCAGTACGGCGTCGGTATCGGTCGGTTCGTCGATCTCGACCAGCTCGGCGGCCCCGGGTCCGTCGAGCCGGGCTATCTGTATGGCGCGCATATCAGGCCTTCCCCGGCCTGTCTTGGGCCGACGGGCACCATTTAACCTGCATGGGTGATCGACGCACGCGCCGCGGTACTGCTCGAGGCCGGCGGCGACCCCAGGCTCTCCGACGTCACGATCCGTCCTCCGGTCGACGACGAGGTCCTGGTCCGCATCGATGCCGTCGGCATCTGCCACACCGATGTCAGCGTCGCCGCACGGTGGCCCGCCAAGCGGATGCCGATGGTGTTCGGCCACGAGGGTGTCGGCACGGTCGTCGCCGCAGGGCCGGCGGCACGCGCAGCGGAGGGCCAGCAGGTGGTGCTGACGTTCGCCAGTTGCGGCCGGTGCGGCGACTGCGCCGACGGCCGGCCTGCCTACTGCGACCGCTCGACCGACCTGAACCTGCGTGGCGACCGCCGCGACGAGGCCAGCGCCCTTCGCCTGGGCGGCGAGCCCGTGACCGGCGGTTTCTTCGGACAATCCAGCTTCGCCACGCACGCCCTTTCGCGGCCCGCCAACACCGTGGTCCTGACCACGGCGCTGGCACCCGAGCTTGCGGCCCCGCTTGGCTGCAGCGTGCAGACCGGGGTCGGCACGGTGCTGAACGCGTTGTCGCCCACGCCGGATGACGTGCTCGTGGTGTTCGGGGCAGGCGCGGTGGGTCTGTCTGCGGTGATGGGCGCGAAGATCGCGGGTTGCCGCGCCATCGTGGCGGTCGATCCCGTTCCGGAGCGCCTGGCCCTGGCCACGGAGCTGGGCGCCACAGCAACGGTCGACCCCACCGCCGTCGACGTGGTGGCGGCCGTCGGCGATCTCACAGGGGGAGGGCCCAACCTTGCGGTGGACAGCACCGCCATTCCCTCGGTGATTGCGACCGCGATGACCGTGCTGCGGTCGTGCGGGACGCTCGCACTCGTCGGGCTCGGCGCGCTGAACGCTGAGTTGCCCGTGGGCCTGATCCTCGGGAAGGGCCTGCGAGTGCGCGGTGTGGTCGAGGGGGACAGCGATCCGCACACCTTCATTCCGTGGCTGGCAGACCTGGTCCGCAGCGGTGAGCTACCCGTCGACAAGCTCGTCACCACGTTCGATCTGAGCGCATTCGACGAGGCGTGGGCCGCCGCCAAGTCGGGTCGGGTGATCAAACCCGTGCTCCTGACCGGATAAGCTTGCTCCTTCCGGCAGCGTTGCCGGTACTGAAGGGGGCAAGCAGGCATGGTCCTTCAATTGCGGCGCTACGAGCCGGCTGATGCGTTGAGGATCGGGCGCGTCGTCGACGTCCGTTCCTCCGATGGCACCCGGTTGCACGCCGAGGTCTTCGGGCCGGAAGACGGTTACCCGATCGTGCTGGCGCACGGCATCACCTGCGCCATCCGCGTCTGGGCCAACCAGATCGCCGACCTCTCCACCGACTACCGGGTCATCGCGTTCGACCACCGCGGCCACGGGCGCAGCGAGGTGCCGCCACGTCGAGGAGACCGCAGCAACTACAGCCTGGATTTCCTGGCGGCCGACCTGGATGCCGTCTTGGACGCCACCCTGGCCCCTGGCGAGCGCGCCGTCATCGCCGGGCACTCGATGGGTGGCATCGCGATCACGTCATGGGCGCAGCGCTACCCACTGCGGGTCAAGCAGTGCGCCGACGCCGTCGCGCTGATCAACACCACGACGGGCGATCTGCTGCGCGACGTGAAGTTCCTGCCCGTGCCGAACGCCCTGTCCGGTGGCAGGGTCGCGGCGGCAGGCGTGCTCCTCAAGCGACTCGGTGCGGCGCCACTGGTGCCCGGCTCGATCCAGCAGAGCAGGCGATTCGTTCGCTCACTCGCGGTCGGGCGGGACGCCGACCCCGCGATCGCCGACTTCGTGTTCGAACTCTTCGCGACCACCCCGCCGGCCGGGCGTGGCGGCTGCGCCCGCATGCTGGTCGACTCGCTCGGCCCCAAGCACATCTCCTTGGCCAACCTCACGGTGCCGACGCTCGTCATCGGTAGCCGCGGTGATCGTCTGCTGCCGATCAGCGCTTCCCGCCGAATCGCCAAGGACGCACCGAATCTCGCCGCGTTCGTCGAACTGTCCGGCGGCCATTGCTCGAACCTGGAACGCCCCGACGAGGTCAACAAGCATTTGCGGGCACTGATCGAATCGGTGGAGCGCCGGATCATCGCCTAGGACGTCAGGTAGGCGTCCACCTCGGCCGCCGCGCGCTGCCCCGACCGCACGGCGCCGTCGAGGAAGCCGGTCCACCGGTCGGCCGTCTCGGTGCCTGCCCAGAAGATGCCGTCGACCGGCGTGCGCAGCCACTGGCCGTACTTGGTCCACGATCCTGGCGGGACGGCGGCGGTGGGGCCGCCTGGGGCGAATCCTTCGTTGCCCCAACAGTGGTCGACGTAGTCGATCGGACGCAGTGCCGCGTCGCCGAACAGCGCGGCGAAACACCCCAACGCGGCGTCACGCCTTTCCTCCGCGGGAAGGGGGTCGAACGTGCGGGCATTCGTGAAGCCCAGCAGGATTCCTGGACCGTCGTCGCCGGGGCTGACGTCGAACGTGATGAACACCTGCCCGTCGTCGGACAGCGCCTCGCCCGAGCGGCCGTCGGCGCGCCAGAACGGAGTTTCGTAGGCGGCGTAGGCCTTGCTGAGATTGCCCTGCGGCCAGTGTTCAGCCAATTGCGAATATTCCTGGGGGAGGAGGGGTTCGAACGCAATGCCGCGGCGGTGCGACGGTGGGATCGCCACGACGACGGCCTTGGCGGACGTCGCGCCCTTGCCCGAGTGCACGGTTACCGTGCCGTCGGCGGCGCGCTCGATGCGATCCACCACCGAGTCCAGCTGCACCCGTTCGCCGAGTTCGTCGGCCATCCGCAGCGCCATCTGCTGGGTGCCGGCCGGGAAGCGGTCCTGCTGGGCACCGCCCTCGACGTCGAGCATCGGGCCGATGCCCCCCGCCGCCTTGACGTAGCGCACGGCGTGCATCAGCGACACCTCGTTCGGTTCGCACCCCCACGTCACCCTCGACATGATCGCCATCAGATCTCGCGTCGACGCCCCCGCGTGCACGGAGCGCAGCCATCTCTCGAGTGACTGGTTGTCCACCCGCGGTGCAATCGTCGGCGTCCACGGATCCTCCAACGGAATCAGACGTTCCAGCCGATCGAACCGCCACTGGATGCGCGACACGTCGAGCAGTTCGAGGATCGACAGCCTCGGGATCGTGCTGCGATAGGAGCGCACCTTGCCGCGCCAGCGGATCAGGTTCTTGCCGCGGTTGAACGTCGGGACGGTCGCGCAGCCCAGTTCCGCGGCGAGCTTGAGCACCTCTTCCTGGGTAGGCCCGACGAACGTCGCTCCGAGATCGACCGGCACGTCGGCGATCGTCGTCGTGTACGACCGTCCGCCGACCCTGTCGCGGCCCTCCAGCACCAGCACGTCGTGTCCCAACCTGGTCAAGGCGCGGGCGGTCGACAGTCCGGCGAAGCCCGCTCCCACCACTACGACGTCGGTCATTGGTTCAGTCTGGCGATTCGCGTGCGTTCGCGTGCCCAGATCGTTGACGTACCACATACCCGAACACCTAGGCTGGCGGTACGCAGCGGGACCACGACGAGGAGGTTCTCCATGGATGCGAACGAGGCCGTCGAAGTATCCGACGTGATCATCATCGGTGCAGGCATCTCCGGCATCGGCGCGGCCTACCGGATCAACGAGAAGAATCCACAGCTCACCTACACCCTCCTGGAGCGTAGGGCGCGGATCGGTGGCACCTGGGATCTGTTTCGCTACCCGGGCATCCGCTCCGACAGCGACATCTTCACGCTCAGCTATTCCTACGAGCCGTGGACACGGCCGGAGAACCTCGCCGACGGTGCCGACATCCGCGCATATCTGACCGAGACCGCCCGCAAGAATGGGATCGACAGCCACATCCGGTTCAACACCCACGTGCGATCGGCGGACTGGGACTCGACCACCGACACCTGGACGGTCCGTGCGGAACAGGACGGCCCAGACGGCCCGACCGAGAAGGTCTACCGTGGCCGCTTCGTCTTCTTCGGCACGGGCTACTACAACTACGACGAGCCCTACTCGCCGGAGTTTCCCGGACTCGAGAACTTCGGCGGTGAGGTGATTCACCCGCAGTACTGGCCGGAGTCGCTGGACTACTCAGGCAAGAAGCTCGTCGTCATCGGCAGTGGGGCGACGGCGATCAGCATGATTCCGTCGCTGACGAAGAAGGCTGCGCACGTGACGATGCTGCAGCGCTCGCCCACCTACATGATGTCCGTCGCGAAGATCAATCCGCTGCTCGCAGTCATTCGGAAACTGTTGCCGCGTAAAGCCTCTCACGCCGTTGCGCGCCTCTACTTCAAGATTCTCACCATCGTCAGCTACACGTTCGCGCGCAAGGCTCCCGCGGCGTTCAAGAAGCTGGCAAGGGCGACGGCGCTGAAGCACCTTCCCGCCGGGTACGACGTGGACACGCATTTCAAGCCGCGTTACGACCCGTGGGACCAGCGGCTGTGCGTGATCCTCGGCGGAGACTTCTACGAGGAGATCAAGAGCGGACGCCTCGAGGTGGTGACCGACCACGTCGACCACATGGATGCCGCGGGCATCGTGCTCAAGTCGGGCCGACGCATCGACGCCGACGTGATCGTGACTGCGACGGGCCTTCAGCTTCAGGCCCTCGGCGGCATCTCGGTGAGCGTCGACGGCGCCGAGATCAAGCCCACCGACCGGTTCGTCTACAAGGAGTACCTACTCGAGGACGTACCGAACATGGCGTGGTGCATCGGCTACACCAACGCGTCGTGGACGCTGCGCGCGGACATGACCGCGCGTGCGGTGGCGAAGCTGTTGGCCTACATGGAGATTCACGGCTACACCCACGCCTACCCGCATCTTGGTGACGTGCCGATGAAGGAGAAGCCGACGTTCGACCTCCAATCCGGTTACGTGCAGCGGGCTCCGCACGCGTTACCGAAGTCGGGCACGCGACGGCCGTGGAAGGTCCGGCACAACTACGTGCTGGACGTCGTCGACCACCGCTTCGACCGGATCGAGGAGTCGATGGTGTTCGGTCGCGTTTCGGTGCCCGCCGTGCAGTCGGCCTGAGTCAGGGCGTCCGCAGAATCGCGCCAGTTCCGAGCAGTTGGGTGGCCGACAGCCCGAACGTGGCCTTGAAGCGGTCGGCGAGATGTGACGGGCTGGCGAAACCCGAGTCCACGGCCGCCGTCGTCAGGTTCTTTCCCGCGGCGATGGCCGCACCGGCGGCCAGCAGCCGAACCCAGAGCCGATAGCGACGAAGACTCGTCCCGGTCTCGTCGCGGAACAGGTGCAGGAATCGCGATTCGGACAATCCCGCCTCGGCGGCCAGCTCGCGCGACGACAGCGTCGCTGCCGGTTCCGCGCGAATCCGGGTCGCGGCGAGCACGATGCGGGGATCGGTGGTGCGCTCGGTGGCCGGTGCGGCGAGTTCCAGCCAGCGGCAGGCGCTCTGGTCGTCTTCCGGGAAGAACGCCAGCTGGTCATCGGCGGCATGGTGAACGCCGATGCCGTCGACCCACCGGCTGAACCCGCGGCGGCCCGAGTCTGCCCGATCCGACGTCGGCTCCAGGTAACACGACACCAGCCGGCCGCCGTGGCAGACGAGCTGATGGGTCAGCCGCGGCGGGATCAGGACACTGTGCGCGTCGCGCGTGGTTCCGTCGGGGGTCAGGACCGTGAGAGGCCGGTCGACGCCCACGGCCAGGCACCACACGGATCCGGAGTGCGGCGCCAGGTTCAGGCTAGGACCCGCGTAGAGGGCCTGGCCAGGCCACAGCCAGATCGACGAAGAGCAGGTTTGTGGAAGCGGCGACGCCACTTCTAGGACCATGCTGGCCTCCTACGTGAACTGGGACAGGAGGCTACCGTGGCCAGCGCAGTCGACACAGCGGTCATCGCCGTCATGGGTGTGTTCTTCCTCGGCATGGGGGTCTACGCGCTCGCGGCCCCCGCGATGCTGGTGCGGCCGTTCGGCATCACCCTCGAGCACGCCACGTCGCGGTCCGAGGTCCGCGCCGTCTACGGCGGTTTAGGCCTGGCGATCTCAGGTGTGCTGGCGTATGCGGCCGTCGTCGCAGGCCCCCACCGGACGGGGATTCTGATCGCCGTCGGCATGGCGCTGGCGGGCATGGCGTTCGGCCGCGTGGTCTCCGCCGTGCTCGAGGGCAGGACGGCCCTCTATCCCAACTGGTTCTACTTCGGCGTCGAGGCCGTGGCTGCCGCTGCGCTGCTGCTGGTGGTGTGACCGACCCGCTCGTCGATTTCTGCCGCATGGTTGCGGATCGGTGCTTGGGCACAGCCCCCACGCAGAATTCGGCGGATTCAGTTGCTGCTGCTCATGGTGTGACCGCGCGCACGCACGAGTTTGCGCCAGCGCCTCGGACCAGCGGCGATGGGCGCTCTCGTGCACACGCGGTGAGCGCCGTCACGCACATTTTCTGCCAACGTGCGATCAATTTCTGCCAGTGGAATTAAACCCCTGACCTGCTGGTTTAACTCATCAGATCGGCAAGATAGGCCTCCCGCCGACAGACCAAGAGCATCGGGCAAGAAAAGAAGAAGAGGGAACATCATGAAGAAGTCAGCATTCGCCAGCATCGCGGGAATCACTGCCACCGGTTTCGCCGCAGCACTGATCGGACTGGCCGCTCCCGCCAACGCGGGCATCGACCACCAGACCTGGATCAACGACATCCAGCACCACGCAGTCGTCGGCTCCGCCACCTCGACCGTAGGCAACGGCCGCTAACCAAGACACGAAGAAGGGGCACCCATCACATGGGTGCCCCTTCTTTCATGTCTAGGGTGCGACGGTCAGCCAGTCGGCGAAGCCCGACGGGTCGTGACGGCCCAGCGCGCCGTGCTCGAACAGACCCCAGCCCTCGGCCGGCGTGCCGTCCGCTGAAGTGCACACCGCCCGCCCGACGTGGTCGATGACCCCGAAGCCAGCCCTGCCGACGATGGCCGGGTCGGTCATGTCGTAGGTCAGGCGCTCGGTGAACTTCTCGCCCCTCCACATGCCGTGAATCCAGTCCGAGTCGCCCCCGTACCCGCCGCCGACGTGGATCGGCACCGGGAGTTTGGATTCGACGTCAAAGTGCACGGGGGAGCCGTCCGCCGCCGTCGCGTCGATGGTCGCCCCGGTCGGAATCCGGGTGCCGGAGTTGTAGTGGATCTTGACCCTCGGCCAACCCAACTGCTCGACGCGGCCGTCCTTCCAGACTCGCGTGCAGTCGTTCAGCGAACGGAACCCCGTGTGGTCCTCCTGGATGATGATGACGATCGAGAAGTCGTCGAACGCGATCGGCACGTAGAGCCACCACATGCCCTCGAACGGCGGATCGGCTGGCCGCCCAGCGGGTTCGGACTCGCCGATCGGCCTGATCCCCCACGACCGATCGCGAGACCCGATCCACACCGACGGGTCGACGGTGATCTCCTCGCCGTCGATCGCGATGCGTCCGCTCCACGAACCCAATTGCGCGAACCGCTGCGCGTCCAACGTGATCCGGGTGCCGGTGCGCAGGACGTGGCGCTGCTCCTGGACGACGTCGAATAGCCCGTTCCAGGTCAGCTCGGCGGCGATGCCGTCGGTCTCGTCGAGCACGATGCGCAGCCGGTGCAACGGCTCGTCGACCTCGACGCGGTAGCCGAGGACGTGCTGGTTGAGTCGGTCCTGGTCGATCGCGTCGGACAGGTGCACCGCCGTCTGCGTATCGCCGCGCCGAATCAGGAAGAACGCGTCCTTCACCCCGAGGTTTGGGTAATAGCCCAGGCCGGTGATGAAGAAGACGTCGCCGGTCCGGTCGTGCCCGTTGAAGTAGGACCGGTCGTAGAAGTTCCGGTCCGACGATCCAGGCCAGGCGATCGGTTGTGGAATCTGGTGTACGGGAAACTCATCCATCGGGCCGAGCATCAGTTGTCTCCAATCAGCCGCTTCAACAGGCCCCCGTGGTAGAACGTCGACTCCAAGTCGTCGATCTTCTCGATCTCACCGAACCGGACCCGCCGTGCCCCGGTGCGCATGAACACGCAGCACCAGATCACCCCGGAATAGACGTAGAACCACCGAAGGTCGCCCAGTTCGGCACCCGTCAGCCGCGTATAGGTCTCGCGCACGTCCTCCTCGCGCATGACGTCGGGCAGCCCCGGCAGGCCGGCCAGGCCGGCAAGTTCCTGGAACACCATGTGCGCGAAGATGATCCACGACACGTCGAGCTCGCGCGGCCCCACTGTCGCCATCTCCCAGTCCAGTACCGCTACGGGCCGGAAGTCCTCGTAGAGCACGTTGCCGATGCGCGAGTCGCCCCACGTCAACACCGATGGCGAGGCGGCGACGTCGGTGGGGAAGTTGTCCTCGAGCCAGGCCAGCGCGCGCTCGACCAGCTCCGAGCGGCCGGCGTCGATCACCGCGAACTCGTACCAGTCCTTGAGCCAGCCGAAGTGCCTGCGCAGCGGCGTGTCACCGGGCGGGTCGATCTCGGACAGGAAGCCGAACGTCTTCTCCGCGTCGGGGATCGCGTGCAGCTTCGCCAGCACCTCGACGGTGGAATCCTGCAGTTCGCGCTGTCGCTCGACGGGTGCGTCGGCGAACCAGTTGCCGCCGAACGTGTACGGCATGACGTCGGGCGGCACGATGCCGGACACGTGATCCATCAGAAAGAACGGCGTGCCCAGCACGTCGCCATTGGTGTCGATCCACCGCACCACCGGCACCGGAACGTCGGTGAGTTCTCCGACCAGTCGGATGACCTCGAATTGGTGGTCGAGGCGGTAGTCCTTGAACACCGGAACGTCCTCGGCGCGCGGCGCCACCCTGGCCACCCACTTCTGTTCGACGGATTGGCCGTCTTTCTCCCACCGGCCGGTCAGAATGATGGTCTCCGACGACATTCCGTTGGACTCGACACCGCTTTCGATCGTTACGTCCGGGGCCACACCTCCTGGCATCACGGTCGACAGCCACTGCGACATCACCGAGGGGAGTGTGGTGACGTCTCGCGAGGAGTGCTGCAGTCGGCTGATTTCTTCGACCGCCGGTTCGGTAGCCACAGGTTTACCCTTCCAAGCAATGACGGGGCGAGCGAAGCGACGGGAGATCATTACGCTACGGTTCGTAGCGTTATGAAAGCAGACCGGCCAGGGATTGACAAGACCACGCGCACGCTAGGAGCACAAAGCGCTACTGCCGCGGGCCGCCCACGCGACCCGCGTATCGACGCTGCCATACTCGGCGCGACGGCGGATCTGCTCGTCGAAATCGGCTATTCGAATCTCACGATGGCCGCCGTCGCGGAGCGGGCTGGCACCACCAAGACTGCGCTGTACCGGCGCTGGTCGAGCAAGGCGGAACTCGTCCACGAGGCGACCTTCCCGGTCGCACCGACCGCGCTGACCGCACCCGAGGGCGACATCGCGGCCGACGTGCGATCGATGATCGCGGCGACCCGTGACGTCTTCAGCAGCCCCGTGGTGCGGGCAGCGCTGCCCGGGCTGATCGCGGACATGGCCGACGACGCCGAGCTGAGCGCTCGGGTGGTGAGCCGCTTCGCCGATGTGTTCGGCGTGGTCGGGACACGTCTGGCCCACGCTGTGCAGCGAGGCCAGACACACGTCGACGTCGACGCCGGCCGGTTGATCGAGATCATCGGCGGGGCAACGCTTCTTCGTCTGCTGCTGGCACCGAGCCTCGAACTCGATGACGAGTGGGTCGACCAGACTGCCGCGATCGTGGTGCACGGTGTGATGCCGGAACGGATGGCACCGCAACCCTTTCCGACCGACTGGACCACTGCGCTGGTCTTGGTGCCGCATCCCGACGACCCCGAGTACGGGTGTTCGGCGGCGGTCGCGAAGTGGACGGCGGAGGGCAAGGCAGTGCACTACGCGCTCGCCTCGCGCGGCGAAATGGGCATCGAGGGCATGCCACCCGCCGAAGCAGGCCCGCTGCGCGAAGGAGAGCAACGGCGCTCGGCCGCAGTCGTCGGCGTTACCGGTGTTCAGTTCTGGGACTTCCCGGACAGCGACATCCGCGACACCCCCGCGCTGCGTACCAAGATCGCCGAAACCATCACGGCACTGGCGCCCGAGATGGTCGTCACGATTTACGGCGGCGCGGAGTGGGGGCCGGGTATGCCGAACCAGCGCGACCACATCGAGTTCTCCAATGCCGTTGCCGCGGCCTACGACTCGCTGGCCGAACCGCCGCGGTGGCTCTTCGAGTGCGGCCCCGACACCACCCACTGCGAGGTGGTGGACGCGCACGTTGAGACGGCCGTTGCCTCGCTGGAGGCGCATGCCGTATACCTGTCGGTGCTCGACCCCGACACCCCCGTCGGCGAACAGGCCCGCACCGAGGTCGACGCCGCGACCCCGGTGCGACCGGAGTTCGGCGGTCAGCGCACGGTGGCGTTCATCCAGCGAAGGCCCGCGAGGTGACGCCGGTTGTCGCGACGAGATCGGGGAGGGTGCGTGGCGCGGCGGGGAACGGTGTTTCCGTGTTCCGCGGAATCCCCTATGCGCAACCACCGGTCGGATCATTGCGGTTCGCGGCGCCAGTCCCGCACGACGCGTGGGACGGCGTGCGCGATGCGCTGGAGTTCGATTCGCCTCCACCGCAACCTGATCGGATCACGTCGACCGACGAGTGGCTGACCGCCAACGTCTGGACTCCCAGCACCCATCCCCCCGTCGCTTCGCTCGCCCAGAGCACCGAAGCGACAAGATTGCCGGTGATGGTGTGGATCCACGGCGGCAGGTTCACCTCGGGTTCCGGCGCAGAGCCCGAGTACGACGGTTCCCACCTCGCAGCCCGGGGCGCCGTCGTGGTCACCATCAACTATCGCGTAGGCGTCGAGGGCTTCATGCTGATCGACGGCGCCCCGCCCAACCGCGGTCTGCTCGACCAGATCGCCGGATTGCGTTGGGTCAACGAGAACATCGCGTCGTTCGGCGGAGACCCTGCGAACGTCACGGTGTTCGGCGAATCGGCGGGTGCAGCATCCGTGGCGTTGTTGATGTGCGCGCCGCCCGCGGTCGGACTCCTGCACAGGGGCATCGCCGAGAGCGTGCCCGCGGTGATGTTCGGCGTCGACCTCGCAGGCGACATCGCGGGCATGGTCGCCCGTCGGGTGGGCCGCGGTCCGACACTCGCCGACCTCGCCGCGGTGCCGGCGCCGGACTTGGTGCTGGCCGCGACGGAGGTCGAGGCCAGCGCGCCAGGGCACGAGGACCGTTGGGGATACGGCAGGGCAGTGCGCGGGGCGATCTTCGGGCCCGTGGTGGACGGAACCGTCGTACCCGCAAGCCCGTGGCAGGCGATGGCCGCGGGAGCAGCCCGCGGCGTCGACTTGCTCGTCGGCCACAACCGCGACGAGTACAACATCGTGATCGCCGGGGCAGGCGGTCCGCAGAGCGTCACCGAAGCGGCGTCCGAGCGGGCCCTGCGCACGCTGCCGCCACGACCGAGTGCGGCTAAGGAGTACCGGGCAGCCCATCCCGGCGCCGATCACGCCGAGCTGTACCAGCTCGTGTGCTCGGACTTCGTATACCGGATGCCCACCCTGCATCTGGCCCAGGCGCACACCGCATCTGGTGGCCGCACGTACCTCTACGAATTCTGCTGGGATGCAACGCCAATCGGCGCGGCGCACACCGTGGAGATCCCCGCGGTCTTCGGCACCCTCGGCTCGCCGTACGGCGCCCAGCTCTACGGGACGCCACCTCCGGCGAAGGCCGTCGCGCTCTCCGACGACATGGGCCGAGCCTGGCAGTCATTCGCCCAGAACGGCGACCCTGGGTGGCCGCAGTACGACGCGACAGGCCAACTCACCCGCGTCTTCGGCGCCGAGTCGACGGTCGCGCGGTACCCCGAGCAGGTATCGCAGGCGATCTGGGCCGGCTACGAGTTCGAGCCGTTTCCGCTGCAGGTCAGCGATTGATCTGCGACTTGTTTCTGCTGATGACGTCGAGCCGGCGTTGCTCAAGCCCCGCCAGGTCGTGCTCCTGGGCACCGGCGATCGCGCCCTCGGCAGCCAGCGCAGGGTCGACGACGGCTGCCGCCCCCCTCGCGTAGATCTCCTTGAGCCCCAACATCGTTGGCTTGGGCACCTCAGCGATCTGGCCGGCGAGCTCGACGGCGCGATCGAGCAGGCGATCGTGGGCCACCACCTCGGTCACCAATCCGATCCGCTCGGCACGGGCGGCGTCGACGAGCTCGCCGGTCATCGACATGCGTCGCGCCATCGCGGCGCCGACGACCTGGGGGAGTCGGGCGGTCATCCCGCCGCCTGGCAGGATCCCCACGCGCGCATGGGTATCGGCGAACACTGCCCGCTCCGAGGCGATCAGGAAGTCGCAGCCCAGCGCCAACTCCAACCCACCGGTGAACGTCGCGCCGTTGACCGCACCGATCGTCGGGATGTGCATGTCGGCGACGGCCCTGATGCAGCTGTTCGACTTGAACTCGGCGAAGTACTTCAGGCCGTCGCGGGCTGCCTCCTTCAGATCGACGCCCGCGCAGAACGCGGGGTCGGCGCCCGTGAGCACGACGGCACGCACCGAATCATCGGCGTCGGCGGACTTCAGCGCCGCATACAGCGACCTGATCAGCTCGCGGTTCAACGCGTTTCGGGCCGCCGGACGGTTCATCGTCAACACCAGCACGGCGCCGCGGACGGTACGGGTCACCAGCGCGTCGTCGGTCACGATCGCACGCTAGCGCACGAACTGGACCGCATGGTCGACCAGGTCGAGCAGCGGCTGCGGCAACGCGCCGAGCGCGAGTGTGATGGCCGCGGTCAGCGTCACCGTCGCCGTGCTCAACGCACTCGGCACGACGACCGTCGGCGGATCGGCGGGCGGTTCGGTGAAGAACATCAGCACGATCAGCCGCACGTAGAAGTAGGCCGCGACGGCGCTGGCGACCACACCCACGATCACCAAAGGTGTGGCACCACCCTCGGCGGCCGCCTTGAAGACCGCGAACTTCCCGACGAAACCACTGGTCAACGGGATGCCGGCGAAGGCAAGCAGGAAGAGCGAGAACACCACGCCCACCAGGGGATGCTGCCGCCCGAGCCCGGCCCAGCGGGACATGTCGGTCTCTTCCTCACCGGCCGTGTTGCGCACCAGGCTCACCACGGCGAAGGCGCCGAGGGTGCTGAACCCATACGCGAACAGGTAGAACAACGTCGCCGAGAGGCCGTCGGGGTTGAGTGCGATGACACCGGTCAGGATGAAGCCGGTGTGCGCCACCGACGAGTAGGCCAGCATGCGCTTGACGTCGGTCTGCGCCACTGCCGTCACCGTGCCGACGACCATGGTCAGGATCGCGACCGCCCACATCAGGGGCCGCCAGTCGTCCTCGAGACCGGGAAGTGCGACGTAGAAGATGCGCAGCGTCGCGCCGAACGCCGCAATCTTGGTGGCCGCTGCCATGAACGCGGTGATCGGCGTGGGCGCGCCCTGATAGACGTCGGGGATCCACGAATGGAACGGCACGGCACCTACTTTGAACAGCAGACCGACCGACAACAGAGCCATGCCGATCAGCGCCAGCGACGGGTTGTCCGAGCTCGACGCAACCTCGTCGCGGATCCCGCTCAGGCTCAGCCCACCGGAGTAGCCGTACAGCAGCGCGACGCCGTACAGGAAGAACGCCGACGCGAACGCGCCGAGCAGGAAGTACTTCAGCGCGGCCTCTTGCGATAACAGTCGCCGGCGCCGGGCCAGGCCGCACATCAGGTACAGCGGCAGCGAGAACACCTCGAGGGCGATGAACATCGTCAGCAGGTCGTCGGAGGCGGGGAACAACATCATGCCGCCGATTGCGAACATCGTCAGCGGGAAGATCTCCGTCTGCGCGACACCGGTTTTCGTCGCGATCTTCTCGGCCACGCTGCCTGGGATCGCCGCGGCCTGTGAGGTGAACGCGTCGAGACCATCCGCTCCGACCTCGGCGCCCACCTCGGCGGGAAGCCGGCGTTCGGCCATCAGCAACGTGCCGAGGAGGCCGACCAACAGCAGTGTGCCCTGCAGGAAGAGCGCGGGTCTGTCGACGGCGACGGCACCAGCGACGGCGGTCTGACCCTCTGTCGAGTGCAGATCCGCCCACGCCTTGACCACGGCGATCAGCGCGGCCAGCTGGCCGCCGATGGCCAGGGCCAGCTGCACGCGGTAACGGGCGCCGCGAGGCACGAACGCCTCGACGAGCACGCCGATGACGGCGACACCGAACACGATCAGCATCGGCAACAACAGCCAGTACTCGACTGACGGTGGTGTGACGGTCATTTCGCACCTCGCCCGAATTGCTCGTCACGGTTGCCGTCGGCCACGCGTGGCGCCGGATCCTGCTGGTCGATGGTGGTCAACGTGTGACCAACGGCAGGGTTGATCAGATCGAGGGCGGGCTTCGGGTAGACCCCCAACACCAGCAGGATCGCGATCAGGGGGACGATCGCGACGAGCTCGCGCGGCACCAGGTCGCGTAGCTTCTCGTTGCCGCTCTTGACCGGCCCCGTCATCATCCGCTGATACGCCCACAGAATGTAGATGGCCGACAGCACCAGGGCGCTCGATGCGAACACCGCGAACGCGGGGTAGCGGGTGAAGGTCCCGATCAGCACCAGGAACTCGCTGATGAACGGTGCGAGACCCGGTAGCGACAAGGTGGCCAAACCGGCTACCAGGAACGTGCCAGCCAGGATCGGCGCGACCTTCTGCACGCCGCCAAAGTCGTTGATGACCCGACTTCCCCTGCGGGACACCAGGAATCCCGCGATCAGGAACAGCGCAGCCGTGGAGATGCCGTGGTTGACCATGTAGAGCGTCGCCCCGGACTGGCCCTGGCTGGTCATTACGAAGATGCCGAGGATGATGAACCCGAAGTGCGATATCGACGTGTACGCGATGAGGCGCATGACGTCGGTCTGGCCGATCGCCACGATCGCGCCGTAGACGATCCCGATGACCGCCAGCGTGATGACCAACGGGCGGAACGTCATCGAGGCGTCTGGGAACAACTGAAGGCAGTAGCGCAGCATGCCGAACGTGCCGACCTTGTCGACGACGGCCATCATCAACACTGCCGTCGCGGGGGTGGACTCCACCGCGGCGTCGGGCAACCAGCGGTGGAACGGCCACAGCGGGGCCTTGACCGCGAACGCGAACATGAAGCCGAGGAACAGCGCGTTGAGTACCGCGGGGCTGATGCCGAGTTGACCATTGGTCACCGCGGCGACGATCGCCCTGAAGTCGAACGTGCCCGCATCGAACGCGGCGCTGTTGGCGGTCGCGACGTACAACCCGATCACCGCGGCCAGCATGATCAGGCCACCGAACAGGTTGTACAGCAGGAACTTCACCGCTGCCTTGCTGCGGTGCTCGCCCCCGAAGCCGCCGATCAGGAAGTACAGCGGGATCAGCATGGCCTCGAAGAACACGTAGAACAGCAGCACGTCGAGCGCGACCAGCGAGATCAGCACCATGCCCTCGACGGCCAGCGTCAGCGCCAGGTAGGTGTGTGTGGAACGTGCCTGATCGCCGCCGTCGTTCCAGCCCGCGATGATCAGGATCGGCACCAGCACGGCGGTCAGCACCACGAGGGCCAGCGCGATGCCGTCGATACCGAGGATGTAGCCGGTGCCGAACGACGGGATCCACTGGCGGTCCTCGACGAACTGGTACTGCGCACCGGCCGGCTCGAATCCGACCGCAAGTCCCACCGTGATGGCGAGTACGACCACCGAGATGCCAAGCGCAACGTACTTCGCGAGGTGCCGTCCGGCCGCGGGCAGAAGGATCACCAGTGCCGCCCCTGCCATCGGGACGGCCCACAGCACGGTCAACCACGGCATGCCAGTCACCAGACCCTCGCTACCAGGATCGCCGCGACCAACAGCGCGGCGCCACCGAGCATCGACAGCGCATACGAACGGGCGAACCCGGTCTGCAACTGCCGCAACCGTTCCGACGCGTCCCTGATCACTGCGGCCAGCCCCCTGGATGCCCCGTCGACGGCGTCGTCGTCGATCTCGACGAGACCGGCGGTGAGCAGCTGACCCGGTCGCATCAGGAAGTCTTCGTCGAACCTGTCGCCGTAGAGATCGTTGCGGGCGGCCACGGTGAGAGCGGACCCTTCGGGCGCGGTCGCGGGTATCGGGCGGGTCGCGTACATCCGGTAGGCGATGCCGACGCCGATCGCGACGACGGCCAGCGTGATGGTGGTCATGACCCAGACCGGCACCGAGTGCTCGGCCACGTGTGCGCCGACCACTGGTTCCAGCCAGTGCTCGAGGGTGCCGCCGACGGCGAGCAGGCCACCGGCAGCCACCGATCCGACGGCAAGCACGATCATCGGCCACGTCATGCTGCGGGGAGACTCGTGTGGGTGCACTGGGCTTTCCCCCGTCGCTTCGCTCGCCCCTGGGTCGGGAGCCCAGCGCTTCTCACCGAAGAACGTCATCAACATCACCCTCGTCATGTAGAAGGCGGTGATGCCTGCGCCGAGAAGGGCCGCGCCGCCAAGCAGCAGGCCACGGACTCCGCCTGCGGCGAAGGCGGTTTCGATGATCGCGTCCTTGGAGAAGAAGCCGGCGAACGGCGGCACGCCGATGATGGCGAGGTAGCCGAGCCCGAACGTCACGAACGTGATCGGCATGTAGGTACGCAGCCCGCCGTACCGGCGCATGTCGGTTTCGTCGTTCATGCCGTGCATCACCGAACCCGCGCCGAGGAACAGGCCTGCCTTGAAGAACCCATGGGTGAGCAGGTGCATGATCGCGATGGCGTAGCCGGCAGGCCCCAGCCCGGCGGCCAGCACCATGTACCCGATCTGCGACATGGTCGATGCGGCGAGCGCCTTCTTGATGTCGTCCTTCGCGCAGCCGATCACGGCACCGAACAACAACGTGACCGCACCAACGATGACGACGCCGACCCTCGCATCGGGGGCAAGGTCGTACACCGGCCCCGAACGCACGATCAGGTAGACGCCTGCGGTGACCATGGTCGCCGCGTGAATCAACGCCGACACCGGGGTCGGGCCCTCCATCGCGTCGCCGAGCCAGGACTGCAGCGGCACCTGCGCGGACTTTCCGCATGCGGCAAGCAGCAGCAGAAGCCCGATCGCGGTCAATGCGCCCGACGACATCTCGTCGGCGGCATCGAAGACGCCTGCGTAGGACACGGTTCCGACGTTCGCGAACATCACCATCAGCGCGAGCGCGAGGCCGATGTCACCGACCCGGTTCACCACGAACGCCTTCTTCGCCGCGGTTGCGGCCGACGGCTTGTGCGACCAGAAGCCGATCAGCAGGTAGGACGCCAGGCCGACGCCCTCCCATCCGACGTACAGGCCGAGATAGTTGTCGGCGAGCACGAGAAGCAACATCGCCGCGACGAACAGGTTCAGGTAGCCGAAGAACCTTCTGCGGTCCGGATCTTCGGCCATGTAGCCGACCGAGTAGAGATGGATCAGTGAGCCGACACCGGTGATCAGCAGCACGAAGCAGACGGATAGCTGGTCCAGTTGCAGACCGAAGTCGACGTGCAGGCCGGCCACCGGGACCCAGGAGAACAGCCGCTCGTGAATCGTCCTGTCGTCGACGGTTCGGTTGAGCAGGTCGGCGAACAGCACCAGACCGACGACGAACGACGCGATCGCGGTGGCGCACCCCAGCAGGTGACCCCACGCATCGGTGGCCCGGCCGCCGAGCAGCAGGACCGCAGCACCCGCGAGCGGGAGCAGGATGAGCAGCCACACTGGAATCGTCATCACCTCAGTGCCCCGATCTTCTTCGCGCGAGCGCTCATCAGTGCTTCAGCAGGCTCGCGGCATCGACCGAAGCCGATCGCCTGGCTCGGAAGATGGTCATGATGATGGCAAGACCCACCACCACCTCACACGCGGCGACGACCATGGTGAAGAACGCCACCACCTGACCGTCGAGGTGGCCGTGCATGCGGGAGAACGCGACGAACGCCAGATTGGCCGCGTTGAGCATCAACTCGACGCACATGAACATCACGATCGCGTTGCGCCGCAGCAGCACGCCGGAGGCGCCGATGGTGAACAGCGCTGCCGACAGATAGAGGTAGTTGTCGGGGTTCAATTTCTGCTCCTCGCGTGCGCGGGGTTCATCGCGCTCCGTTCTCGGCCGTTTCATTCGACGCAGACCCGTTGCGCATGCTGCGGTGCGGCAGGACGGCGCTCACCGAGTCATTGGCATCGGACCCGTCGGGCAGCCTGGCCGCCATGTCGACGGCATTGTGTCTGGCGTACACACCGGGGCTGGGTCTTGGTGTCGGGTGCCCGCCGGGAGCGAACCGCTCGATCGCCAGCTCCCGCTGGGTCTTTCGGCGGTCGAAGCGCTCCCGGTGGGCCAGCAGCATGGCACCGAGGGCGGCGGTGATGAGCAGCGCGCTGGTCAGTTCGAATGCCCACAGGTAGCGGGTGAAGATCAACGCCGCAAGGCCCTGTACGTTGCCTGCACTGTTCGCCTCGGTCAGACCCGTGAAGCCTGCGGCCGACACGTTCCCGATGCCGCCGATGAGCAGGATGCCGAAGGCGCCGCCGGCCGTGACCGCGGCAAGGCGTTGTCCGCGAATGGTTTCCACCAGCGAGTCGGCAGAGTCCACCCCGATCAACATCAAGACGAACAGGAACAGCATCATCACCGCGCCGGTGTAGACGACGACCTGCACGATGCCGAGGAACAGCGCATCCTGCGCGATGTAGAGGATGGCGAGGACGATCATCACGAGCGCAAGGAAGATCGCGGAGTAGACCGCCTTCGGTGCAGCCACTACGGCGAGCGCGCCGAGCACCGCGAGCACGGCGAGCACCCAGAACGTGACCGCTTCCATCGTCGACGTGCGATACGCGGTCTCGGCCGCCAACACCGCGAAATCGGCTGTCATCGCAGCGATTCCTTCGGGGCCACCAATCCGTCGGCCGTGATGTTGCCGCGGTAGTAGTCCTCGTCGGTGCTGCCCTCGGCCATGGCGTGTGGCGGTGCCAGCATGTTCTGCAACAGGGGCGCCAGGAGCTTGTCCTTGCCGTAGATGAGGTCGGCGCGGTTGTCGTCGGCCATCTCGTAGTCGTTGGTCATGGTCAACGCCCGGGTGGGGCAGGCCTCGATGCACAGCCCGCACCCGATGCAGCGCAGGTAATTGATCTGGTAGACCTGGCCGTATCGCTCACCTGGGGAGAATCGCTTCTCCTCGGTGTTGTCGGCGCCCTCGACGAAGATGGCGTCGGCGGGGCAGGCCCACGCGCACAGCTCGCAGCCGATGCACTTCTCCAGGCCGTCGTCGTACCGATTGAGCTGGTGACGTCCGTGGTAGCGCGGGGCGGTGGCGCCTGGTTTCTCCGGATATTCCTCGGTGAGGCGCTTCTTGAACATCGTCTTGAACGTCACGCCAAAACCGGCGATGGCGTCCACGAAGTTAGGTCGAATATTGGGCATTAGCCAACCCCTTTCACGGGAATCGGGGGTATCGGGAAGCTGCCGGTGTTGGCTGGGACTTCGTCGGTGCGAATTTGCTTGCGCCGCAGCGTTCGCCAGAGATACACGACGAGGACGAATCCGGCTGCGGCACTGGCGATGACGAGCAGGCCCGCCCATGTCTCGTAGCCCCGAGTCCGCAGTGTGCGAACGACGGCGACCGTCATGATCCATGCCAGCGATGTCGGGATCAGGAGTTTCCAGCCCAGATTCATGAACTGGTCGTACCGCAACCGAGGCAGGGTGGCGCGCAGCCACATGAACATGAACAGGAAACCCCACACCTTGGCGATGAACCACACCAGTGGCCACCAGCCCGTGTTGGCACCGTCCCACAGGCTCAACGGCCACGGTGCCTGCCAACCGCCGAGGAACAGCGTGGTCGCGAGCGCGGAAACGGTGGTCATGTTCACGTACTCCGCGAGCATGAAGATCGCGAAGCCCAGCGATGAATACTCGGTATGGAAGCCACCGACGAGTTCGCCCTCGGCCTCGGGGAGGTCGAAGGGCGCCCTGTTGGTCTCCCCGACCATCGACGTCACGTAGATCAGGAATGACGGCAGAAGCAGGAATATGTACCAGAGCCCGTCCTGTTTGGCGATGATCTCCGACGTCGACATGGTGCCGGAGTACAGGAACACCGCGGCAAAGCTCAGCGCCATGGCGATCTCGTAGGAGATCACCTGCGCGCTGGACCGCAGCCCGCCAAGCAGGGGGTAGGTGGAGCCGGATGCCCAGCCGGCCAACACGATTCCGTACACGCCGATCGACGTGACCGCGAGCACGTACAACACCGCGACAGGAAGATCGGTCAGCTGCAGCGGGGTCTCGTGGCCGAACACGCTGACGATGCCGCCCATCGGGATGACGGCAAATGCCAGGATGGCGGGGACCACCGAGACGATCGGCGCCAGCAGGTAGACCGGCTTCTCGACGCCTGCCGGAATGAGGCCTTCCTTGAGCGCCAACTTGATTCCGTCGGCCAGGCTCTGCAGCAGCCCCCACGGTCCGACCCGGTTGGGCCCTGGGCGGTACTGCATCCAGCCGAGAATCTTGCGTTCGGCGAGGATCGCGACCAACACGGTCAGGACGAGGAAGACGAAGATGCCCAACGCCTTCGCCAGCACGAGCCACCACGGGTCGTGGCCGAATGAGGTCAGATCCGGAAATTTCACCCTTGGTCACCTCCTCGAATGTCCACGACCGCGCCGACGGAGACCCGCAGAGTGGCCGCGACCGTCGAACCGCGCGAGTTCAGCGGCAGCCACACGACGCGGTCGGGCATGTCGGTGATGTCCAGCGGCAAGGTGATCTCGCCATGCTCGGTGGACACGGTTACCGGATCGTCGCCGTTCACCCCGATCTCGGCGGCCGTGGTAGAGGACAGCCGCACGACCGAGGGACGCGCCGTGCCGGCAAGGTGCGGCTCGCCGTCCTGAAGTCGACCCGCGTCCAACAGCATTCGCCAACCGGCGAGAACGGCCTGACCCGCCACCGGCGCGGACGGCACCTGGGCAGACACGTCCGGATCCGCGGGTCGCGTGCCCTGCCAGGTGCCGAGCCTGCCGAGTTCGTCGCGGGCCGCGGCGGCGTCGCCGAGACGAAGGTCGACGCCGACCTCCTCGGCCAGTGCGGCGAGCACCCGCGCATCCGAGGTGGCGGTCGGTGGCAGTGCTGGCTCGAACGGGCGGGAGCGGCCCTCCCAGTTCACGAAGGTGCCCGCCTTCTCGGTGACGGTGGCAACGGGGAAGACGACGTCCGCGCGGTCGGTGACGGCGCTGTGGCGCAATTCCAGGCTCACCACGAACGGCTTGGCGCCGGATCCGTCCAGAACCGCAAGTGCCGCAGCAGGATCGGGCAGGTCGTCGAGCTCGACGCCGCCGATCAGCAGCGCGCCCAGTGTCCCGTCGGCGGCCGATTCCAGGATGCCCGACGTGTCGCGTCCGGGGGCGGTTGGCAGTTCGTCGACGTTCCACGCGGCGGCCACCTCGGCGCGGGCATCGGCGTCGTCGACGGGCCTTCCGCCGGGCAGGAGGTTCGGTGCCGCGCCAGCTTCCAGCGCACCGCGGTCGCCGGCACGTCGCGGTACCCAGCCGATCCGCGCTCCGGTGGCGCGGGCGAGCCGCAGCGCCGCAGAGTAGCCGCCCGGTGCAGTCGCCAGCCGTTCGCCGACCAGGATTACCGCCCCGGGTTGCCTGAGCGCCTCGTCGTCGTGCAGCGCGTCGAGTGCGCCCGCTTCGCCACCGGGTGCGGTGGCGATGAGCGTGCCGCCCATCTTGGCCAGCCCACGGGTGGCGAACGGTGCGATGGCCGTGACCAACAGGCCGTGCTTTCGGAACGCCTTGCGCAACCGGAGGAAGACGATGGGCGACTCCTCCTCTGGCTCGAACCCGGCGAGTAGCACCGTGGGTGCGGCCTCGAGGTCGGCGTAGGTGACCGCCATCTGCTGGCCGGCCACGGCGGCCGCCAGGAACCGAGTCTCCTCGTCGGAGTGCGCCCGGACCCGGAAGTCGATGTCGTTGCTACCGAGCACGATCCTGGTGAACTTCGAGTAGGCGTAGGCGTCCTCGAGGGTCGCCCGACCACCGACCAGCACGCCCGTGCGCCCGCCTGCGGCGGCCAACCCGCGCACGGCGATCGCCACCGCCTCCGACCACGATGCGGGTCGCTGGCTGCCGTCGGCGTCGCGCACCAGCGGGGTGGCGATCCTGTCGCCTTGTCTGGGGTAGGCGAACGCCCAGCGTCCCTTGTCGCAGTTCCATTCCTCGTTGACCTCGGGATCGTCACCGGCCAAGCGGCGCAATACCTTCCCGCGCCGGTGATCGGTGCGCTGAGCGCAACCCGACGCGCAGTGCTCACACGCGCTCGGCGAGGACACCAGGTCGAACGGGCGTGCACGGAACCGGTAGGCGGTGCCGGTGAGCGCCCCCACCGGGCAGACCTGGACGGTGTTTCCCGAGAAGTAGGAGTCGAACGGGGCGTCGTTCGCGATGCCGACCTGTTGCAGCGCACCGCGTTCGAGCAGTTCGATGAACGGGTCTCCGGCGATCTGGTTCGAGAAGCGCGTGCACCGTGCACACAGCACGCACCGTTCGCGGTCGAGTAGCACCTGCGACGACAGGTTGATCGGCTTGGGGAAGGTGCGCTTGACGTCGTCGAAGCGGGTATCGGCTCGACCGTTCGACATGGCCTGGTTCTGCAGCGGGCACTCGCCGCCCTTGTCGCACACCGGGCAGTCCAGCGGGTGGTTGATCAGCAGCAGTTCCATGACACCGTGCTGAGCCTTGTCGGCGATCTCGGACGTCAGCTGTGTCCTGACGACCATGTCCGGGGTCACCGTGATGGTGCACGACGCCATCGGCTTGCGTTGGCCCTCCACCTCGACGAGGCACTGACGGCAGGCACCGACCGGTTCCAGCAGCGGGTGGTCGCAGAACCGAGGGATCTGGATGCCCATCAGCTCGGCGGCTCGGATCACCAGGGTGCCCTTGGGGACGCTGAGCTGGTGGTCGTCGATGGTCAGCGTGACGAGCTCGACGTCCGGCGCGCTGGTCGTCGGTTCTGTCTTCTTCTCTGCCATCGTCACGTGAGGGCCACCTCCGCTGCGAGCATCGATGCGTGCGGGTCGAACGGGCACCCGCCGTCCAGGTGTGCGACGTATTCGTCGCGGAAGTACTTGATCGACGACAGGATTGGGCTTGCCGCGCCGTCGCCGAGTGCGCAGAACGACTTGCCGTTGATCGCGTCGGCGATGTCGAGCAGCTTGTCGAGATCGTCCTCACCGGCCCGGCCGGTCTCGAGGCGCTCGTAGATCTGGGCCAGCCAGTACGTGCCCTCGCGGCACGGTGTGCACTTGCCGCAGGATTCGTGGGCGTAGAACTGGGTCCAGCGGCGCACCGCTCGCACCACGCAGGTGGTCTCGTCGAAGATCTGCAGTGCCTTCGTGCCGAGCATCGAGCCGACCTTGGCCATGTTCTCGTAATCCAGTGGCACGTCGAGGTGTTCGGCGGTCAGTAGTGGAGTGGACGACCCGCCGGGTGTCCAGAACTTCAGCTGGTGTCCGGCTCGCACTCCGCCTGCGTAGTCGAGGAGTTTGTTCAGCGTGATGCCCAACGGCGCTTCGTACTGCCCGGGTTTGGTGACGTGTCCGGAGAGCGAGTAGAGCGTGAACCCCGGCGATTTCTCGGACCCCATCGACTTGAACCAGTCGATGCCGCCACGTATTACGGCGGGCACGCTCGCGATCGACTCCACGTTGTTGACCACGGTCGGGCATGCGTAGAGACCCGCAACGGCGGGGAACGGCGGCCGCAGCCTGGGCTGGCCGCGCCTGCCCTCCAGCGAGTCGAGCAGCGCGGTCTCCTCGCCGCAGATGTAGGCGCCCGCGCCCGCGTGCACCACCAGGTCGAGGTCGAAGCCCGTGCCCCGAATGTCGGTGCCGAGATACCCGGCGGCATAGGCCTCGTCGACGGCATTCTGCAACCGCCGCAGCACCGGCACCACTTCGCCACGCACGTAGATGAACGCATGACGGGCGCGGATGGCGTAGGCCGCGATGATCGCGCCTTCCACCAGCACGTGCGGCGTGGCCATCATGAGCGGAATGTCCTTGCAAGTACCGGGTTCCGACTCGTCGGCGTTGATCACCAGGTAGTGCGGCTTGGCGCCGGCGCCATCCGGCCCCTGCGGGATGAACGACCACTTCTGACCGGTGGGGAAGCCAGCGCCGCCGCGACCGCGAAGGCCTGAGTCCTTGACGAGGGCGATGACCGCGTCGGGGTCCATGGCCAGTGCGGTCGACAGCGCCCGATAGCCGTCGTGGTCGAGGTAGGTCTGCAGCGTCCACGACTCGGGGGCATCCCAGTAGGCGCTGAGTACGGGGGTGAGCGTCACGGCTGATCCCCGTTCTCGGTGGCGGGTGCGTTCATTCCGCGTTCGTGCGCGACCCGGAGGCCGGCCAGCGTCGCGTCACCGGGGGCGCCGTCATTGGCACCGGGCCGCTTGTCGGGGAAGCCCGCCAGGATGCGGGCGGTCTCGCGGAACGTGCACAGTTGCGCGCCGCGGGTGGGCGTCACCGGCCAGCCGTCGCGCAACTGATCGACGAGATCCCTTGCCGACGAAGGGGTCTGGTTGTCGAAGAACTCCCAGTTCACCATCACTACGGGCGCGTAGTCGCACGCGGCATTGCATTCGACGTGATCCAGGGTGACCTTGCCGTCTTCGGTGGTCTGCCCGGCGTGCACGCCGAGGTGCTCTTCGAGGACCTCGAGGATCGCGTCACCGCCCATGACCGCGCACAGGGTGTTGGTGCACACCCCGACCAGGTAGTCGCCGGTTGGGGTGCGCCTGTACATCGAGTAGAACGTGGCTACGGCGGTGACCTCGGCCGGGGTGAGGGCGAGTTGCGCTGCACAGAAGGCGATCCCGGCCGGGGTGAGGAAACCGTCCTCGGCCTGCACCAGATGCAGCATGGGCAGCAGGGCTGACCGCGGGCTGGGGTAGCGGCCGATGATGGCGGCGGCGTCAGCGGCCAGCCGGGCGGTCACGTCGGGTGGATAGGACTGAGGGCCGCGGGTGATGGGTGGTCCCGGTTCGTCGGGCCGGGGTCCGAGCCGCAGTTCGATCGCCGTCACCTGTGCCATCTCCTCTTCGCGCAAGCGCTCATCGGTCAACACCGCCCATTACCGGGTCGATCGACGCCACCGCGGAGATCGCATCGGCGACCATGCCGCCCTCGCACATCGCGGCTACCGCTTGAAGATTGGTGAACGACGGATCTCGGTAGTGCACGCGGTAGGGCCGCGTGCCGCCGTCGGACACCATGTGCACGCCGAGCTCGCCGCGCGGCGACTCGACTGCTACGTACACCTGCCCAGCGGGCACCCGGATGCCCTCGGTGACCAGTTTGAAGTGATGGATCAACGCCTCCATCGAGCCGCCCATGATCTTGGCGATGTGTTCCTTGGAGTTGCCGAGACCGTCCGGCCCGAGTGTGAGGTCGGCAGGCCATGCGAGTTTCTTGTCGGTGATCATCACCGGGCCCGGCTTCAGTCGATCGACGCACTGGGCGACGATCTTGAGCGACTCGCGCATCTCCCGCACCCGGATCAGGTAGCGGCCGTAGGCATCGCACTCATCGGTGGTGATGACGTCGAACTCGTAGTTCTCGTAGCCGCAATACGGTTGGGCACGGCGCAGGTCGTGCGGCAGTCCGGTGGAGCGCAGGATGGGCCCGGTGATGCCGAGCGCCATGCAACCGGTGAGGTCCAGGAATCCGACACCGACGGTGCGGGCCTTCCAGATGTAGTTCTCGTTGAGCAGGTTCTCCAGATCGCTGAGCTTGTCGGGCATGGTCCGCAGCAGCTCCTCGAGCTGTGGCATCGCTTCGTCGGGCAGGTCGGCGGCCAAACCGCCCGGGCGGATGTAGGCGTGGTTCATGCGTAGGCCGGTGATGGTCTCGAACACCGCGAGCACCTGCTCGCGTCCGATGAACCCGAAGAACATGGCTGACATGGCGCCCAGTTCCATGCCTCCGGTCGCCAGCGCCACCAGGTGGCTGGAGATCCTGTTGAGTTCCATCAGCATCACTCGGATGACGCTGGCTCGTTCGGGGATGTCGTCGGTCACGTCGAGCAACTTCTCGACGCCGAGGCAGTACGCCGTTTCGTTGAAGAACGGTGATAGGTAGTCCATCCGGGTGACGAACGTGACTCCTTGTGTCCAGTTCCTGTACTCGAGGTTCTTCTCGATCCCGGTGTGCAGGTAGCCGATTCCGCAGCGGGCCTCGGTGATGGTCTCGCCGTCGATCTCGAGGATCAGCCGCAGCACGCCGTGTGTGGACGGATGCTGGGGGCCCATGTTGACGACGATGCGATCGCCTGCGATGCCGCTGTCCCTTGCGGCCTTGACCACGTCGTCCCAGTCTTCGCCACCCACCGTGATGACGGTCTCGGGTGCGTCTTGTCGAGTCATCAGCTGTAGGACCTCCGCTGGTCGGGCGGGGGGATCTGAGCCCCGTGGTACTCGACCGGTATGCCGCCCAACGGGTAGTCCTTGCGTTGGGGATGGCCGACCCAGTCGTCGGGCATCTCGATGCGGGTCAGCGATGGGTGCCCGTCGAAGATGATGCCGAAGAAGTCGTAGGTCTCGCGTTCGTGCCAGTCGGTGGTCGGGTAGACCGAATACAGCGAGGGCACATGGGGATCGGCGTCGGGTGCGGCCACCTCGACACGGATCCGACGGTTGTGCGTTATCGACATCAGCGGGTAGACCGCGTGCAGTTCGCGGTCGGTGTCGTTGGGGTAGTGCACTCCCGAGACGCCCAGGCACAGTTCGAATCTCAAGCCCTCGTCGTCGCGCAAGGCCTGGGCGACGGCGACCAGGTGCTCGCGGCGGACCTCGAGGGTGAGTTCGTCGCGGAACACCACGACGCGCTCGACGGCGGCAGTGAAGGCGTCCTCGCCGAGCACGCTGATCAGCGTGTCGACCACGTCATCGAAGTATCCGCCGTAGGGGCGCGGGGAGCTGCCGGGCAACACGATTTCGCGAATCAGCTTGCCGTAGCCAGACGTGTCGCCGCTGCCCTTGACCCCGAAACTGCCTCGGCGCACTCCGATCCGCTCTGGCTGCCCGTCGCGGGTGCCGTTCGCTTCGGTCATGAACGAAGCAGCCCGGTGAACTCGATGGTGGGCCGCGACGCGAGGGCCGCCTCCTCGGCGGCGGCGATGGCATCGGCGCGGTTCACGCCGAGCGGCATCTCCTGGATCTTGTCGTGCAGCATCAGGATCGCGTTGAGCAGCATCTCTGGCCGCGGTGGGCAGCCAGGCAGGTAGATGTCGACGGGGACCACGTGGTCGACGCCCTGGACGACGGCGTAGTTGTTGAACATTCCGCCCGACGATGCGCAGACACCCATCGCCAGAACCCATTTGGGCTCGGCCATCTGGTCGTAGACCTGCCGCAACACCGGTGCCATCTTCTGGCTGACCCGGCCTGCGACGATCATCAGGTCGGCCTGCCGTGGCGTCGCCGAGAACCGCTCCATGCCGAACCGGGCGATGTCGAATCGCGGTCCGGCCGTGGCCATCATCTCGATGGCGCAGCACGCAAGGCCGAACGTCGCGGGCCACAGCGACCCCTTGCGGACGTAACCGGCCACCTTCTCCACCGTGGACAGCAGGATGCCGCCGGGTAGGCGTTCTTCGAGTCCCATCTAGATCAGTCCCAACTCAATCCACCGCGTCGCCACACGTAGGCGTATGCGACGAACACGGTGAGCATGAATAGCAGCATCTCGACGACCGCGAACAGGCCGAGCGAGTTGAACGCGACGGCCCACGGATAGAGGAACACGATCTCGATGTCGAACACGATGAACAACATCGCGGTGAGGTAGTACTTGACCGGGAATCGCTGGCCGGTGCTCTCGTGACCAGGGGAACCGGGCGCCATCGGTTCGATGCCGCATTCGTAGGCCTCGAGCTTGGCTCGGTTGTAGCGCCGCGGTCCGATGAGCACGGCGATGCCGACCGAGCCGATGGCGAACGCGGCCGCGATGGCCCCGAGCACCAGAATGGGTAGATAAGCGTTCATACCGCTGTGTCGCTCCCTCGTTGGGCTGTCGATGTGAGCTAAACCACAGCTTAGTCACGTTAACGGTTGGCCCGCCGTATTTTGGATAGGATCAAGTTTGACCACTGGGCGTCAGCATCTCGCCCGCGCACGACGCGAAGAGTGAATGGCCCCAGGCCATTTCGTGCTGGTTACTGAACGGCGGCGCGCAGCAGCGTGGCCACCGCTTCGCCAAGGGCGATCGGGTCGATCGGATGCGACACGGCGGCCTCCGCACGTGACCAAGAGGCCAGCCACGCGTCGTCGGGACGGCCGGTCAGCACCAGGATCGGCGGGCAGTCCGCGATCTCGTCCTTGAGCTGCTTGGCCAGCCCCATCCCGCCCGTGGGCGTCGCCTCCCCGTCCAGGATCGCGAGGTCGATGCCGCCCTCGTCGAGGTTCTTGATCACGACGGGGGCCGTGGCGACGTCGAGGTACGTCAGCTCGGGCAGGTCGGGGTGCACCCGTCGTCCGAGCGCCGATCGGACCTGGTCGCGGGTCAGCGCGTTGTCGCTGTAGACCAGGATCCGCAGGGGCGAGTCGGGCACGAAGCCGATGCTACGGCGCGTTCGAGGCGCGCGGCGTGAATATGGCGTCACCTTCGAGTCGGGTCGCGTCGGGGATCATGCCTGCCATATTGCCGTCGACGCCAAAATCCTTGCGGCTGATCTCGGTCTTGGTGGTGATCTGGACCGCGCCGTCGCCGAGCAGCTTGACGGTGGCAGGCAGGGTGAGTCTCCGCGCGGTCCGTTTGATGGTGACGGTGGCGTCGAGGTCGAGCGTGTCCGCTCCCGTCACCGTCGCGCCGTGCACCTCGACGCTGATCACCGGATGGTTCTCGACCTCGAAGAAGTCGGCTGACCGCAGGTGCTCGTCGCGCTTTCCGATGCCGGTGGACACCGATGCGACGCCGATTCGCACATGTCCGGCGATGGTGTTGGCCGCGGTGATCTCGCCCGAGCCCTCGACGTCGCTGAAGGTGCTCTTGACGGGGACCGCACCCCAGAACGTCTTGTTCCTGACCAGAACCGTAGAACGATTGCGGTCCAGGACCCAGGCGGCTCCCGGCTGGGCTTTGGCGAGCAGGTCCGAAACGGTTGTCATGTCGTGCTCCTCAGCAGCGGGGTCATGTCGGCCGGGTCGAAGTACTCATCGACTCGGGTGATCCGACCCTCCACGTCCACCTTAATCACGATGCAGACCCGCATTTCGATCGATGTGGCGTCGGATTGGCTGGCGCGCAAGACGTGTTGCTGTACGAATCCGCCGTCGAAGAATCGACGGTCGAGGATCTCGTAGGAGCGCGTCGAGGTGGCGTTCATGAACCAGCGGATCACCTTGAGCGCCCGGATGCGATCGTTGTCCTGTGAGTCGCCTGTATGCCAGACCGTGACGTCATCGGCCCACATGTCGGCGACGGTGTCGTACTCGCCGCGTTCGATGGCGCCGAACAGTCGGTCCGCCACGTCCTGGTATAGATCCGCGTTCACGGGTTCTCCATTTCTGCTTGACCTCAAGTTGAGTTCAGGTATCACACTGGGGTGCATGAGCACACCAGATTCTCCCGTCGCTTCGCTCGCCAAGACACCAACGAGGGATCGCTTCAACGACGCCTACGAAAACCGCACTGCGCCATGGGTGATCGGCGAGCCGCAGCCCGCGATCGTCGGGCTCGAGCAGACCGGTGCATTGCACGGGAAGATGCTCGACGCCGGCTGTGGGCTCGGTGAGCACACGATCTTCTTGACGCGGCTCGGCTACGACGTCCTCGGCATCGACTATGCGCCGATCGCGGTCGAACAGGCCAGGGCGAACGCCGTGGCAAAGGGTGTCGACGCGCGTTTCGAGGTCGCCGATGCGATGAACCTGAGTGCCGAACCGGGCTACGACACGATCGTCGACAGCGCCTTGTTCCACATCTTCGACGACGCCGACCGGGTCCGCTACGTCGCGAGCCTGCACAACGCTCTGCGAGCGGGCGGATCGCTGCACGTGCTCGCCCTGTCCGACACCGGTCGTGGATTCGGCCCCCAGGTCAGCGAGTCGCAGATCCGCACTGCGTTCGGCGCCGACGAGCGCTCGCGCGAGGAGCATGCGTTGCGCTGGGAACTCGAAGAGCTCGACACCACGACCTACCGGGGGGTGGTTGGGGAGGCGCATGCGGACGCGCTTGGTCTCGCGGTGGGCACACGGGTGGACGAGCCCGCGTGGTTGGCGCGAGCCAGGCGGATCTGAGCGGCTATTCCTGCTCATAGCCGGGGTGTGCGACGGCCACTCGGTGACGGACGAGTGCCTGCAGCACCGGAAGGAGTTCGGGGCCGCGGCCGTCGAGTTCACCGCGGCGGATCGCTGCGCAGAGCGCGGGCTCGTCGGGGAAGCCGAGCAGCTCGGGCGCCGCGGAGTCGTCGAGCAGTTCGCGTTCGACCGTGCGGAGCACGTTGGCGGCGACGCGGGCGTGGAAGTTCACCGGGCCGACGTCGGCGAGCCGACCATTGGGCCCGAGGGCCTCTCGGACGTCGGTCTCGAGGAACTCGGCGACGGCCGCGACCAGTTCGGCGGCAGTGGGTCTGCCGTGCAGGCCTGTCATGACGCCGGCTCCAGGAGCGTCAGGAGGTCGAACTCGGTCTCGCAGACACGGCGCCCGATGGCGGCCAGCTCGACGGACCGCGTCTGGCCCGACAGGTGCCGCTCGGCCTGGTACCGACAGATGACACCCCAGCGCAGCGTGGACAGGACCAGCCACCAGTGCATCGCGGCGCGGTCAAGCACGCCGCCGGACGCCCGCTCGTAAGCACGCAGAAACTCCTCGATGGAGCCGAGCCCACCGGCACCGAGTGCGCGGGGTGCGCCGAACCGCCACGCCCTGATGCAGAACCAGGCGAGGTCCTCGTACACCTCGCCCATGTGGGTGAGTTCCCAGTCGAGCACTGCCGCGAGCCTGGCCGGGGTGGCGTCGGTGTCGATGATGACGTTGCCCATTCGGAAGTCGCCGTGCACCAAGACGTTCGGCGAAGCCGGCGGGCGGTTCGCGGCGAGCCACCGGAACGCCCATTCGAACGTTGCCGTCGTGTCGCCCATCTCGTCGAGCTGGGTGTGCCACTCATCGAGTGGCTCGGATGCCTTCAGCCCGATGCCGGACGGATCCGCCCTGTGGATCGCGGCGAGTGCGTCCGCGCATTGAGTCAGCAGATGCGCGCGGGAGGCGTCGTCGAGTGCGCGCTGAATCCGGCGGACGATGGTCTCACCGCCGATGAAATCGCAGACGAGGTAGGGATTTCCGAGTGCTTCCGCCGAATCGTCGGCCACCAGGACGTGCGGCACGGGAGCACCCGTGGCCGCCGCCCTGGTCAGCGCGGCCGCCTCGAGTTCCATCCCCGCGTGGATCTCGTCGGGCGGCCCGATCCGCAGGATGAGCTCTCGCCGGCCGGTAGCGGTGACCGCGGTGAACGCCCAGGTGGCTCGGCTCGCTCCACCGGTGAGCACCCGAAGGTCGTCGATGCGGTGGTCGCCGAGCAGCGGCTCGAGTACCCCTGCGAGAGCGGCGGAATCGATCACTGGCGGGCCTTCGAGCCGAACTTGAACATCCGCTGCGCCACCCGCCGGATCTGAATCTCCTCGGCGCCCTCGGTGATCCGGTACCGACGGTGATGGCGGTAGATGTGCTCGAACGGTTCGTGCCGGCTGTAGCCGATGCCGCCGTGCACCTGCATGGCCCGATCGGCGGCTTCGCAGACCAGTCGGTTGGCGCGGTAGTTCGCCATCGACACCTTGTCGCTGACCTCCATGTGGTGATTGGAGTCGAGGTGGGTCGCCGCGTAGTAGACCAGCAGGCGCACCATCTGCGCCTCGGTCTGCAGCTCCACCAGCGGCCACTGCACTGCCTGGTTGACGGCCAATGGCTTGCCGAACACCTCGCGCTCCGAGGCGTACTCCACGGCTCGGTCGATGCAGTACTGGGCGGCACCGAGGCTGCTGGCTGCCTGCCGAATCCTGTTCTCGTGCAGGAAAGTCTGGCCCACTTCGAGACCGCGGTCGACCTCGCCGAGCACGGCGTCGGCAGGCACCCGAACGTCGCGCAACTCCACCTCACCGTGGTCGGTGGGCATGTTGAACGTCCACCAGTAGTACGGCACGGTGAAGCCGGGTGTGTCGGTGGGGACCAGGAACGCGGTGATGCCTCGCGCTTGACCGGCCGCCCCCGATGTGCGGGCGAAGATCAAGTCGTGCGTGGCGCGGTGCACGCCGGTGTTCCAGCGCTTGGCGCCGTTGATCACCCAGCCGTCCCCGTCGGCGACCGCCGTGGTCTCCAACCAGGTGGCGTCCGAGCCGTGGTTGGGCTCGGTCAGCCCGAACGCCATCGACCGCTCGCCGGTGATCAGCGCGTCACACCACTGCGCCTTCTGTTCGTCGGTGCCGAACCGGTCCATCATGATGACCTGAGGGAAGTTGCCGACGATCGACGACTCGTCCTGCAGATCGTTGTGCAGGCCAAGGCCCTTGTGCGCGAGGTGTTCCCGGATGACTGCCATGTCGATGTTGGTACCGTCGCGGCCACCGAACTGTTTGGGTAGGCCGTATCGCAGCCACCCCGCCGCGTCGGCACGGCGACGCATCTCGTCGAGTAGGTCCTCCCACGCCCTCGTCGGGATGCCGCCGTTCTCCAGGTCGGTGCGAGCGAACTCGCGGCGCCGGTCGAAGTACTGCATGTTCTCGGCTTCCAGCGGCTTGATCTCCGCTTCGATGAAGGCGTCCATCTCGGCGAGCAGGCCCGGAAGGTGATCCGGTAGGGCGAAATCCACTCTGATTCCCATCCTTGGTGTGGTTAAAAGCCGTACAGCGTCTTCTTCCAAATCGTCGACAGCGTCCGCACCGCGCTCTCGTCGGTGGGGGACACCCCGAGAGCGGCGGTGTCCGGCCGATGGTAGACCGTGGTGAACCGCTCGAAGAGCAGCGAGATGGCCAGCGCCGTGTGCTCGGGGTCGACGTCCTTGGCATAACCCTGCTCGCGGGCGCGCAGCACCGATGCCCGCACGATGTCGATGCCGAATCGGCGAAACTCGTTCTGCAGGTCGGCGAATCGCGGCTGGACGGCGGCGAGTTGATCGACGGCGACCATGATCCCGATGTTCTGCTTGAACATGTTCCAGTAGCCGGTCACCGTCGAGACGAAGAACTCCGTGTCCTCGGGTGACTCGGGTAGTGCAACCTGCTGCCCGGCGGGGGTGACGACGTCGCGAAGAAACGAATCGGCGAGGACCGCGAGCAGGTCCACCTTGTCGGCGTAGTAGCGGTAGAACACCGCGGGAGACCTGTCCGCCGCGGAGGTGATGTCGGCAAGCGTGGTGCCGTGGAAACCGCGCTCGGCGAACAGCTTCCGCGCAGCACGTTCGATGGACTCGCGGGTCTGGTTGCCCTTCGCGGTGAACGTCTCCCGTGGCATGGTCGGCTCAGCTCAGGATTCGGTCGCCGGCGCGCAGCAGCGCGCTTGGCAGGTCGTGGCCGACGATTTTGCGTGCGACGTCTGCTGCGCGGATCGCCGCTTGCAGGTCGACGTCGACCCCGATGTCGCTGTCGCGCAACATGTACACCAGGTCTTCCATGGCGATGTTGCCGCTGGCGCCCGGGGCGAACGGGCACCCGCCCAAGCCGCCGACCGATGCATCGAGTCGCGTGACTCCCGCGGTGACGGCGGCGAACGCACTGGCAAGGCCAGCGCCTCGGGTGTTGTGGAAGTGCGCGCCGAGCGGCAGATCGCCGATCACCGGACGCAGGTTTTCGATCAGCGCCGTCACCCGGCGGGGCGTTGCGGTGCCGATGGTGTCGGCGATCGCCACCCGATCGGCTCCGGCTGCTACGGCCGCCTCGACGATCTTCAGCACGCGCTGCGGGTCGGTCGGGCCGTCGAACGGGCAGTCCCATGCCGTCGCGATGATCACCTCGACGGTCGCCCCGTCGTGGTGCGCGATGCGGGCGATGTCGGGGATCAAGCGGGTGGAGTCCGCGGTCGACCGTCCGACGTTGGCGTGGCTGTGCCCGTCGGCGGCCGACACCACGTATTCGAGGGAGCCGAGGCCCGCCGCGACGGCCCGCGTGGCGCCGTTCGGGCTGGCGACCAGCGCGGAGAACTCGATGTCGGGAAAGTCGTGTAGGTGGGC
The DNA here is from genome assembly GCF_008329605.1 of Mycolicibacterium sp. P9-64. GTDB lineage: Bacteria > Actinomycetota > Actinomycetes > Mycobacteriales > Mycobacteriaceae > Mycobacterium. The sequence continues at coordinate 14,900 of NZ_NPKO01000009.1, read as the reverse complement.
GGCGAGGTCGGCAGCGTCGGCGAGCGCGGGCACCTTGGACGGGGACACGAAGGCCGTCGCCTCCATCTCCCGCACACCCGTGGCGGCCACGGCGGCGAGGAGTTCGAGCTTGGCGGACAACGGAATCGGGTCCTCGATCTGCAACCCGTCGCGCAGTGAGACGTCCCGGATGTCGACGTGTGCGGGGAGTCCGGTCACAGCACCCCCTCCGCCCTCAGCGTCTCCAGCTCCTCGGCCGAGCGGCCAAGCAGCTCGCCGTACACCTCGTCGTTGTGCTGGCCAGGTTGGGCCGAACCCGCGTTGCGGATGGTGCCCGGTGTCTCGCTCAGCACGGGCACGACGCCGGGGCCGAGCACGTTGCGCTCGATGCGCTCGTCCCAGTGGTCGGCGAGCATGCCGCGGGATCGCAGCTGCGGATCGTCGACGACCTCGGCGACGGTGTTGATGGGGCCGCTGATGACGCCCGCTGCGCTGAGGGTCGAGATGATGTCGGCGGGCTGCCGTTCGGCGGCCCACGCTCCGATGATGTCGTCGAGCACGTCCTGATTGCGCCCGCGCGCAACGTGATTGGCGAACCGGTCGTCCGTGGCGAGCTCGGGCTGGCCCATGGCGGCGCACAGCCTGCGAAACACCGTGTCCTGGTTGGCCGCGATCACCACCCAGCTGCCGTCGGCGGTCGGGTAGATGTTGGACGGGGCGATGCCCTCCAACCGGGTACCCGACGGCCCGCGGACGATACCGCCGACGTCGTAGTCGGGAATGGTGGATTCCTGGACGGCCAAGCATGATTCGGTGAGTGCAGCGTCGACGATCTGGCCCTCGCCGGTGACCGTGCGCCGGTAGAGCGCGGCCAGTGCACCCTGCGCGGCGAACATGCCTGCCAGGCTATCGCCGAGCGACAGCGCGAGCCGTGGGGGAGGGCCGCCCGGAAAGCCGTTCATGTGCCGCAGTCCGCTGGCGGCCTCGGCGACCGACGCGTAACCGGCCTTGTGGGCCTCGGGGCCGGTCTGCCCGTAGCCGGACACCCTGACCAGGATTATGCCCCGATTGTGTTCGCGCAGAACGTCGTAGCCGAGATCCCACTTCTCCAACGTGCCTGGCCGGAAGTTCTCCACGATGATGTCGGATTGTGCGACCAGTTCAAGAAATAGGGCACGGCCGGCTTCCATCCGCAGGTTGAGCGTCGCGGCCTTCTTGTTCCTGGCGTGCACGGTCCAGAAGAAGTGGTGGCCGTCGAGCTCGGCCTGGCCCCACGTGCGCAGCGGGTCGGGGGAGCCGGGCGGCTCGATCTTGATGACCTCGGCACCCATGTCGCCGAGCAGGCGTCCTGCGAACGGCCCCGAGATCAGCGTGCCGACCTCGATCACCCTGATGCCGTCCAACGGGCCCGTGACCATCAGCTTGAGAACCCGTGCCCGTGCAGCCAATCCGTGCACACCCCCACGGCCTCGCGCAGCTTGTCGCGCTGATCGGGCCCTGAGTAGTAGTGGTTGGCGCCGGGGATCTCGTGCATCTCCTTGTCAGGATGCCCGATCGCGCTGAAGAGCCGCTGTGTGTGGCTCGGCGTGCATGCGTCATCCGCCAGGTTGCCGATCACCAGCGTTGGCACCGCGATGTCCGGGCCGCAGTCCACGGCGTCGCCGTTGGCGTCGTCGTAACTCCACTGCGACAGCCAGCTTCGCAGCGTGCAGAAGCGGGCCAGTCCGACCGGGCTGTTGTTCACCACAGCAGGATCGCCCAGGTAGCAGGTTCCCGGGGTGCGTTCGTTCGGATCGACCGTCGGATCGAGCCAACGCGGGTCGGCCATGGTGCCGTGCACGACGAAGCCGAACTCGTCGTTCGGCCTGCCTGCGGCCTTGAGCTCGGCGAGCTTTGCCTTGACCCACTTGGTGATCCGCCGGTTGCGGTCGATCTGAGCCTGCCGGTAGCGGGCCAGGAACTCCTGGCTGTACGGCGGCTGGTTGGGATTCGCGGGGTCGTAGAGGTCCAGCTCCTGGTCCCGCTTGCTGGGGTCGGACTCGTCGAGGATGGACGCGTCCAACCACTCGGTCATGGTGCCGTGCCTGCTCACGTGTGCGGCAAGGAGCATGATGCCGTCGGCGGGGATGAGGCCGAGCTTGGTGAGGTCGGGCCCGTCGCCCGACGGGCTGGCCGTGATCGTCGGGTGCTGCGCCTGCTGTTGATAGAACACCGACAGCGAGCCGCCACCGCTCCAGCCGGCCAGCACCACCTTCTGGTAGCCGAGGCGGTGCTTGGCGTCCTTGATGCACTCGCCGAGATCCTCGACGACCTTCTCCATCAGCAGCGCCGAGTCGGTGCCGCGGAACCGGCTGTTGCAGTAGATGACGTGGTGCCCCGCCCGCGCCAGCGCGTTGATCATCGGCAGGTAGGCGCCGCCCCCGATCGGGTGCATGAACACGAGCACGGTATCGGAGGGTTTGGCCTTGGGCTTGAGCAGATAGCTCTCCAGTACGACCAGCTCGGCCACACCGCCGTAGACGTCGCGCACGCCCGAGGTGTTCTGGTACGCAACGAGATAGGGGATGCGTTCGTAGTCATGTTTGACCGGCTGTTCGGCGGTGGTGGTCACGAGTGCTGCCCCAGGTCGTTGGCGAGAACCTCGGCGGACGGGGTGAGGCGCCGCCTGGTGTCGATCGCGATCACCGACCAGTCCACGTGGGAATAGTCGTCGAACTTTCGCCTGGCCCGTTCGCGGGCCTTCTCCGGTGCACCGTGGTGAACGCCTTGCGGCGCATGGGATATCAGTCCGGGCGGCATCGGGATGCCGTAGAGCGATCCGCCGTGGAAGAACGCGATCTCGTCGTAGTCGACATTGCGGTGATACCAGGGAGTGCGCTCGGTGCCTGCCACGCTCTCGGCGCGCTTGGGCAGGAAGTTCATCACGTACACGCCGGTTGCCTGCATGAAGAGGTGCACGGTCGGCGGCAGGTGGACGCTGTCCGAGGTGACGACGTTGTAGTCGGCGATGTTGAACGTGAACGGGAAGTTGTCGCCTCGCCAGCCCTCGACGTCCAGCGGATTGTGCTCATAGAACAGCGTCGTCGGTCCACCTTCGTGGACGAGCCGCACCTCGTAGTCGTCTCGCCCTGCTGGCCTTGGATCGGAGTCGGAAGGCGCCGGCTCCGGGATCACCGCCTGCGAAGGGTCGAACGGGAAGTGGCGGCCCATGTAACCCGGCGGCGGCACCCGGAACTCGTCGGTCGCCTGAATCATCAGCAAGGTCGAGTTGCTATTGCCTTCCCCCTGGGGATCGGGTACCTGGCGCCACGTGCAGGCCTTCGGCACGTACAGCCAATCGCCCTCGCGGTAGCGCAGCGGGCCGAACTCGGTCTCCAACAGCCCCGTACCACTATGGACGAAGCAGAGCAGGTCACCGTCCACGTAGCGGACGAAGAACGGCATGGGCTCGCTTCGCCGGGACAGCAGCACCTGGCAGTCGGCGTTGGAGAACATCAGCAGCGGACCGCCGTAGGCGTCGGAGGCGTCACTGGGCTTCAACTCGCTCGACAACACGTCTATGGGGCGCAGGGGACCGCTCGTCCGGTAGGCGGTGGGGTCGTTGCGCCGGTACATGTTGGCGGTTCGCCCGGTGAACCCACCGCGGCCCAATTCGTCGTCCTTGAGGCCGTCGAGGTCGGCGTGCAGCCGCCGCGGCGTCGTGCCCTTGCGCAGATGGATGAACGATTCCATGACTATCTCCGATGACGGCAGGAGGGATGACCCGAACTAAAACTGACGTTACTTTTATCTTCGGTGAGGTGCAAGACCCCGGGATGTCTTGATTTCGCGGCTCAGCCGTCCAGGTCGACGCGAATGGTCAGCAGGTTGTTGCCGAACGTGCGCACGCCAAAGCTGTTGAACTGCGGCAGTTCTCGAAGTCGCGCATGCGGGTCGTCATCGGACACCAGGTGCGCCGTCCCGCTGTGCCATCGTCCACGCAGCCGCACCCGCACGCGCGGATCTGCCTTGATGTTGCGCACGTACTGAGACTGCTCGCCGAACTCCGAGACGAACCAGAACTGATTGGCGACGAGCCTTCCCCCCAATGGGGTCCGGCGTGGCTCGCCGGACTTGCGGCCGGTGGTCTCGAGCAGCGTCTGGAGGGGGTTTCGTCGCATCAACGGGTTGGCGATGTGCTTCTGAAAGAAGTTGGTAACCGCGGCGTCGGGCACGTCCCTCATCTTCACACCATCGCCGTGCGTGGAATCTTCATACCCATCGTCAAGGCCCCTGCCAGCTCCCGGCTGGTGTCGTAGTCGAACACGACGTGCCCTGAGATGACGTCGACGTCGCGTTTGAAGCGTTGCAGCGGGTTGTCGACGAAGTGCGCGCTTGCACCGGATGCCTCCGACAGCGCTGCGATGACGGCGCGCGACTCGTGGACGATGTGCGCAGCAGCCAGGCGTGCGTCGCCACGCACCGGCCGCGGCACCGGATCGCCGGTCGCAAGAATCGTCTCGATCTGGCCGACGGTGTCGGCGAGCAGGCCCCGCAGCGCACGTAGCCGGACCCTGGCTTGGCCCAGGTGGGCTTGGGCGATGGGTTTGTCCTTCTGTATGACGCCCTCGTAGGCCAGCACCCGCCGCGCCAGCCGATCTGCGTACAACTCGGTCACCCGCTCGGCGCTGCCGAGCGCGGGCATGGCGGCCAGCAGTCCGAGTGCCGGCACCATCGGCCAGCGGTAGGTCGGACAGTCGTGCAACTCCGCACCTGGCGCGGTACCGCCGTAGATGTCGGACACGCGTACCAGGCGGTAGTCGGGGACGAACGCGTCGGTGATGACCACGTCATTGGATCCGGTGGCCCGCATGCCGTCGGTGTGCCAGACGTCCTCGATTGTGACGTCGGCGGCGGGTAACAGCGCCAGCGCAGGATGGATGTCGTGGTCGGCGCCGCACAGCACGCCGACGATGATCCAGTTGCCGTGCATCACGCCGGTCGCCCACGACCAGCGGCCACTGAGCTTGATCCCGCCGTCGACGGGCAGGCCGCGGCCGGTCGGGGCCAGCGGGGCCGGTGCCAGGAACGGCCGGGCCGCGAACGCCTCCTCCTGGGCACGTTCGCCGAACAGGGCCAGCATCCAGTTGTGCAGCGCGTAGAACCCGATGGTCCACGCGCTGGAGGTGCAGCCCGCCGCCATTCGCCGTACCGGGTCGAGGAGCGCGGGAAAGTCGGCCTGCAGGCCGCCGTAGCGCTTGGGCACCAGCAGCTCGGTGAAACCGGATGCGGCGAGGTCGACGAGGGTGGCGTCGGGCAGGCGTCGAAGGTCTTCGGCGTGTCGCGCGCGATCGGCCAGACGGCCGACGAACTCGTCGGTGATTCCATACGTCGCATCGAGGGTCTGCATGCGCCGAACGTTACCATACCTTTTAGTACGGAAACGCGTCACTTCGCGAGCATCAGCTCCAGAAACCGTTCGGCGTCGGCGGCACCCTGGTCCCCAGGTACGGCGCTGGACAGGTGGAGGAAGCCGATTCCGGCTGCGAAGGTGGCCTTCGCGCGCAGGTCGGCCTCATCGGGGGCGAACCCGTAGTCGAGAAAGGCCTGTCGCACCGCCCGCAGCAGGCGGCGGTCGGCAGCCCGCACACTGGCAGCCACGGACTCGTCGGAGCGGGCCCATTCCCGCATTGCGCGCTCCAGAGTCCAGTGTCGCGGGCTGACCAATGAGGTCATCATCACCGAAAGGCGCTGCCGCGCGGGAATGTCGCCGAGCTCGTCGATGTGACGCCGGTCTTCGTCGCGTAGTTCACCCCAAGACTGTGTGAGTGCTGTGCGATAGCTGGGCATGCCGTCGAAGTGCCAATAGAAGCTGCCCTTGGTGACACCCAACTGGCCGCACAATCGGTCGATCTTCAGTGCCTTTATGCCTTCCGCGGCCAAGATTGCGTAACCTGCCTGGATCCAGTCGTCCACCGATAACTTGTTGCCGACGGTGCCACGCGTGCTCGCCATGAGCGGCAGCCTACGGCCGTCGCCAGCGCCTCGGCTGACGCGTGCGTCACCGCAGCGGAGGGGCGTCGAACCCCTGCCTGGGGTTGGTCGACTCACTGGCCACATGTTTTACTGCCACTTACAACTAAACTCTCTGGTCTGTCCAAGGTTGGGCAGGCGCGGCCCCGGTTGCGAGACCGAGGGCCGCTTGGGCGGTCACCTGACCGTGGGTGTGGAACGAGTAAAGCGGTAATCGCAAACTGAATGGATTTCATAGATGTTCGTTGACAGAATTCGTGGCCGATGGGCGCGCCGGTTCTTTGGTGCGACCATGGCGGCGCTCCTGCTACCCGGCATGATCGGGCTGGTCGGAGGCGGCGCGACTGCGGGGGCGTTCTCGCGTCCTGGTCTGCCAGTCGAGTATCTGATGGTGCCGTCGGCGGGCATGGGCAAGGACATCAAGGTCCAGTTCCAGAGCGGTGGCGCAGGCTCGCCTGCCGTGTACCTGCTCGACGGCCTGCGTGCCCGTGACGACTTCAACGGCTGGGACATCGAGACGGCGGCCTTCGAGTGGTACGTCGACTCGGGCCTGTCGCTCGTCATGCCCGTTGGTGGTCAGTCCAGCTTCTACGCCGACTGGTACGCGCCTGCGCGCAACAAGGCGGGCCCGCCCGTGACCTACAAGTGGGAAACCTTCCTGACCCAGGAACTGCCTGCCTACCTCTCGTCGGAGAAGCAGGTGAAGCCGACCGGCAGCGCGGCCGTCGGTCTGTCGATGGCCGGTTCGGCATCGATGATCCTGTCGGTCTACCACCCGGAGCAGTTCATCTACGCGGCGTCGCTGTCCGGCTTCCTGAACCCGTCTGAGGGTTCGTGGCCCTTCCTGATCAACATCTCGATGGGTGACGCGGGCGGCTTCAAGTCCGAGGACATGTGGGGCAAGACGGAAGACCCGAACAGCGGTTGGAAGCGCAACGACCCGATGGTGCAGATCCCGACGCTGGTGGCCAACAACACCCGCCTCTGGGTGTACTGCGGCAACGGCCAGCCCAACGAGCTCGGTGGCGGCGACGTGCCTGCCAAGTTCCTCGAGGGCCTGACGATCCGTACCAACCGGACCTTCCAGGACGAATACATCGCGGCCGGTGGCAAGAACGGCGTGTTCAACTTCCCGGATGCCGGCACGCACACCTGGGCCTACTGGGGCCAGCAGCTCCAGCAGATGAAGCCCGACCTGCAGCGGGTGCTCGGCTAAGAGCGCTCACCGTCTGAATTCAACGCCGCTGCTCGGTTCACACCGAGCAGCGGCGTTGTTCATTTCTCACCAGATGAACCCCACGCAGATGGCTGCAATGACGGCGACCAACGGTGGCACGCGGAACAGCAGTGCCAGGGTGCCGGCCACCATGACGGCGATGCTGAGCGGGCCGTTGGCTGCGGCGTGCGTGATGAGCGACCAGTCGGTGACGACGAGAAGCGCCACGACGGCCAGCGCCAACGATCGCAGCATTGCGCGGAACCGCGAGAGATGGATGAGGCGCCGCTTCGCGCGCTCGATCGGCAGCACCAGCAACGGTGGAAGCGCCACGGCCAGGCAGGCGACCAGGCTGCCCTTGATGCCACCCATGAAGTAGCTCGCCGCCACCAGATACAGACCGTTCGGGCCAGGGCTGATGTTGCCGACGGCAAGCGCAGGCAGCACGACGTCGCTCGGCGATATGCCATTGGCGGCCAGCTCATTCTGCAGCACGGGCAGCGAGCCAAGCCCGCCGAAGCTGAGCATGCTGGCGATCAGGACGACCAGGAACAGGTGGCTAAGCGGCATCCGAGTCCTGTTCGGGGGCGTCACGGGGGACGAAGCACCTCGGGGCCAGCAGACCCGCGGCGACGGCCGCGACGAGCAGCAGAATCGGATTCGGCGCCACCGCCGCCAGCGCGACGTAGCAGAGGAACCCGACCGGGCCCCGCCAGTGCCTGTCGACGGACAGCGTGTCCTTCAAGAGGAGCAGAACCAGCGCGACCGCGAAACCCGCTGCGAGCGCCACGATCATCTCCAGGGGCCGTTGCGACCAGGATTGGTCGCGCACCGAGACATAGAGCCGCGCAAGCAAGATGGTGATGATGACGGACGGCAGCAGCATGCCGACAACGGCGGCGATGATGCCGCGCGCGCCGTCGACCTTGCGGCCGATCAAGATGGTCTGCGCCAGGATGGTGATGCCGGGGGTGACCCGGCTCAGCACCACGGTTTCGATGAACTCTTCCTCGGTGAGCCATCTCCTGCGCAGTGCGAGCTCGCGCATCGCGACGATGGTGGCGCTGCCGCCGCCGAACGCCAGCGCGCCGATCCTCAAGAATCCGAACAGGACTCTTGGCCATTCGTGGCCGGAGCGGTCTTCCCGGGAATCGGAATTCGCTCCGGCCACGGAATGTGCTTCTCTCGTCTGGTCAGAAGCCGCCTGCCACCTTGACGCGGATGCGGCCGGTGACGCCGCCCTTGATGATCGAGGGCAGCGTCTCCGGCACCTCGGAGACGGGAATCTCGCGGGTCAGCAGATCAAGATGCGGGGGAAGCAGATCGGCGTCGATCCGCTCCCAGATGGCGCGACGCTCGGCGATGGGCACCAGAACCGAGTCGATGCCCGCCAGGGTGGCGCCACGCAGGATGAACGGGTGCACCGTGGTCGGCAGATCCGCGGCGCCCGCCAATCCCGACGCTGCGGCAAGACCCCGATACTTCAGCGTGCTCAGCGCGTAGGCCAGCGTCTGACCGCCAACGCAGTCCACGACGGCGGCCCACTTCGCCTTGCCGAGCACCCGGACCTTCTCGCCCTCCTCTGGGAGGCGGCCGACGATCTCGGCCGCACCCAGCTGTTCGAGGAGTTCGTGGGCGGCGGCCTTGCCCGTCGACGCGACGACGTGGTAGCCCGCCGCGGCCAGCAGGTCGACGCTCACGCTTCCGACACCACCGCTGGCGCCAGTCACCAGAATCGGTCCGTCGTCGGGTGTAATGCCATGCGCGCGAATCGCTTCGACGCTCATCGCGGCCGTGAAGCCCGCGGTCCCGATCGCCGCCGCCTGCGCGGTCGTCACGTTGCCGAGCTTGACCACCATGTCGGCGGGGTAGCGGGCGGCTTCGGCGTAGCCGCCATGTCGGCCGGTGCCGATGTCGTAGCCGTGCGCCACCACTGGGTCGCCGACGGCGAAGTCCGGGCTGGTGCTCGACGACACCGTGCCCGCGACGTCGATGCCGGGAATCAGCGGGTAGCTGCGCGCGACACCGCCGCCCGCAGTCACCGCCAACCCGTCCTTGAAGTTGACCGACGAGTAGTCGACCGCGATCGTGACGTCACCCTCGGGCAGCGCCGAGTCGTCGAGGGACTCCTGGAGGAGCACGACGCCCTTCTCGGCGTCCTCGTGCGCGACCAGGGCGGTTATCTCAGCCATGCCGGAATCCTAATCCCACGGCCTCCAGCCGCCGGTGGTCGTATCGGAGGACGCTGCTACTTGAGCTCGGCCGACGACAGGCCGAGCAGCCTGCGGGCGACGACGAGCTGCTGGATCTGCTGGGTGCCCTCGAAGATGTCGAGGATCTTCGAGTCGCGTGCCCACTTCTCCAGCAGAGTTTCCTCGGAATACCCTGTGGTTCCTGCCAATTCGACGGCCTTGAGGGTGATGTCGCTGGCCACCCTCGCCGACTTGGCCTTGCCCATCGAGGCTTCCTTGGAGTTGGGGATCTTGTTGTCGGCCTGCCACGCCGAGCGGACCGTCAGCAGGTAGCCGGCCTCCCAGTCGGATTCCATCCGCAGGAACTCCGCGGCGGGAGCGCTTTGAGCGTGGGCAGGCTTGTCGTAGGAGATCTCGATGCCCGCGTCGGTGAGGATCTTGCGGAGCTCCTCCAGCGAAGCCCTCGCGATGCCGACGGCCATCGCGGCAACGATCGGGCGGGTGTTGTCGAACGTCTCCATGACGCCGCCAAAGCCCTTGTCGACGTTGACCTCCGGGCTACCCAGCAGGTTGTCCTTCGGAATGCGGACGTTGTCGAAGCGGATCACCGCGGTATCGGACGCCTTGATGCCCAGCTTGTGCTCGAGGCGCTCGACCGTCACGCCGGGATGCTCGCGGGGCACGATGAACGACTTGATCGCTGCGCGGCCAAGCGACTTGTCCACCGTCGCCCACACCACGATGTGGCTGGCCCGAGAACCTGCCGTCACGAAGATCTTCTCGCCGTTGATGACGTACTCGTCACCGTCGAGCTTGGCTGTCGTCGACACCGCGGCCGAGTCGGAGCCGAAGCTGGGCTCGGTGATGGCCATCGCCGCCCAGACCTTGCCGAGCCGCTCGAGTTGTTCGTCGGTCGCGACGCCGGAGATCGCCGCGTTGCCGAGTCCCTGGAAGGGGATCGACAACACCAGCGCGACGTCGCCCCAGCTGACCTCGAGGACGTTGAGGATCGCGGACATGTTGCCGCCGTTGACGTTTTCCTTTTCGCCATCGCTACCGCGGAAGGCCTCGGCGCCTGCGAAGGAGATGGTCTTCGCCTCCGAGATGCCTTCGAAAAGTGTTGCAAGAGTGTCCAGCTCGACCGGGTAGGCGTGCTCGGCGAGGTCGTACTTTCGGGAGATCGGGCGCAGCATCTCGGCGGCACCTTCATGCCCCTTCTCGATGACGGCCTGCAGCTTCTTGGGAAGTTCCAGATTGATTGTCATGTCAGGTTTTTCCGTTTCTTTTCTGCAGAGACCGCTAGAGGACTACGACACCTTCGGCGACGCCGAGTGCCCGCAGATCGCGGTACCAGCGCTCGACCGGGTGTTCCTTGGTGTAGCCGTGACCGCCAAGCAACTGCACGCCGTCCAGTCCGATCTGCATGCCCTTGTCGGTGGCGAACCGCTTGGCCAGCGCAGCTTCCCGTGCGAACGACAGTCCCTGCTCGGCGCGGGCGGCGCCGCGCCAGGTGATCAGGCGGAGCCCGTCCAGTTCGATGGCGATGTTGGCGCACATGAACGCAACCGACTGCCTGCGGGCGATCGGTTCGCCGAACGCCTCGCGCTCCTTGACGTAGGGGATGACGTAGTCGAGCACGGCGTGCGAGGTGCCGGTTGCCAGTGCGGCCCAACCCAATCGGGCCAGCGCGATGGCCTCCGAATAGTCATGTGCGTAGTCGGCCTCGGATGCGTCTTCTTCGCCGAGGCGGTTCGCCAAGGGCACCGAGACGTTGGCGAGTTCGATGCGGCCCAACGCTGCCGCACGGATGCCCATGCTTGGGTCGGCCGTGACCGTGAGCCCCTGCGACGAGGATTCGACGATGAACAGCGTGGGCTTGCCGTTGAGCTGGGCACCGATGATGAAGAGCTCGGCATTGGCGGCGGCCGGCACCAGCGACTTGACGCCGGTGAGCCGGTAGCCACTCGGGGTGCGCACCGCGGTGGTCTTCAACGCGGTCGGGTCGAACAGGGCGTGCGGCTCGGCGATCGCGACACACGCCTGCGGGACGTTCTCGCCCGCGAACTCGGGAAGGTAGGTCGACTGCTGACCCGCACTGCCCCAGTGCGTCAGCGCAGACGCCACACCGCCGGGCGCGAGGATCGGAAGGGCCAGTCCCATGTCGCCGTAGGCGAGGGCTTCAGCCACCAGGGCGTTGGTCACCGTGCTGCGGTGAGAGGCGATGCCGTCGAAGTCCTCGGGGATGTTGACGGCGGTGATGCCGAGCTCGGCAGCCTTCGCGATCAGGTCCGCCGGGTGGGAGGCAGAATCGTCGGCGTCGTACGCAGCGGGTCGCAGGATCTCCTCGGCGAACTCACCGATCGTCTCGACGATCATCTTCTGCTCGTCGTTGGGGGTCAGATCGAAGTAGTCGGCGCCACTGGCCTTGAGTCGCGTAGCTGGCTTGCCGAGGCTCTGCACCCGCTTGAACTGACGGGTGGATGCGCCGATGGCGGAGAACGTGGTCTTGACGCCGTACCGCAACCCGCGGTTGAGCGGGTCGCGCAGTCCGTACTTGTCGAGGAACTCTTGGCCGAAGAGCGGCGTGATCAGTGCAATTCCGACGGAAGTGGCCGTCCGCTTGTGCCGTTGCAAGCCAACGGCGCTCTCGGATCCGGAGCGCTTGGAGCGCTGATTCGTGCCGTTCTTGGCCGGCAGGGTGTTGGTCATGTGTGCAGCCTCGCGTCGTTGGGCAGTGCCGATGACCGTATCTTACTCCGGAGTAAGGTTGGGAGATCCTGTTAGGCGAGTCACACCCTGGAGAGCCTGGCCAGCACCTGATCATGCAGCAGGCCGTTGGTCGCCAGCGCGCTGCCAGCGTGGGGACCCGAGGTGCCGTCGAGGGTGGTGAACGACCCGCCCGCCTCGCGGACCAAAACGTCCAGCGGCGCCAGATCCCACAGCTTCACCTCCGGCTCGACGGCGATGTCCACGGCGCCCTCGGCCACTAGGCAGTACGACCAGAAGTCGCCGTAGGCGCGCACTCGCCACACGGCGTCGGTGAGGTCGATGAAATTCGACCGCCGGTCGTCCCAACCCGTCGTCAGATCGGAGAACGACAGGCTTGCCGATTCGATGTCGGCCACGCCGGACACCGAGATGGCGCGGGGTGCGCCGCCGGCGAACGACGTGAAGGCACCCTGGCCGGTGCCTGCCCACCACCGACGTGCCATCGCCGGGGCGCTCACCACGCCGACCACCGGCACGCCGTCCTGCAGCAGCGCGATGAGCGTCGACCACACTGGCACCCCGCGGACGAAGTTCTTGGTCCCGTCGATCGGATCCAAGACCCATTGCCTGCCCTCGAAGACCGCGGTGCCGCCGAACTCCTCGCCGAGAACCGCGTCGTCCGGACGGTGCTCGGCGAGCACGCCACGGAGCAGTTCCTCGGCCGACCGGTCGGCATCCGTCACCGGGGTCAGATCGGGTTTGGTCTCGATCTTGAGGTCCAGTGCGCCGAACCGGTCAAGCGTCAACACATCGGCGTGATCGGCCAGCTGCAGCGCGAGAGTGACGTCATCGGCGATAGAGCTCATGGCTGCAGTCCTACCATGGTCGACGTGTGGGAATTCGCTGTGCTGTTGCTGTTGATCGGAGCCATCGCGTTGATCGTGGTGCCGCGTATCCGAAAGGGTGGTCCGCGCGGTGGGCCAGGCAACGAGGTGATGCACGGCACGCTGCTGGTCACCGGCGTCAGCCCGCGCCCTGACGCCGACGGCGAACAGTTCGTCACCATCAGCGGCGTCATCAACGGGCCGACCGTCAACGAGCACGTGGTCTATCAACGGATGGTCGTGCCCGTGACCGCGTGGCCGACAATGGGCCAGTTGATGCCCGTCGTGTACTCCGCAAAGAACCCCGACAAGTGGGGGTTTGCGCCGGCCGAACCTCTCGAGCCGCCACCGCCGCCCCCGCCCGCGCCGTACAGCTAGGCCGCCGGTCCCGGCGTCATGGGAGACCTCGCCTTCGTCCACGTCGACGTCTTCAGTCAAACCCCGTTCGGCGGCAACAGCCTGCCGGTGTTCCCCGACGCTCGGGGCCTGAGTTCCGAACAAATGCTGCGGATCACCCAAGAGATGCGGCATTTCGAGGCGATCTTCCTCGAGCGGACGGATCGGCAGGTCCGCGCCAGGATCTTCGATCTGTTCGAAGAACTGCCCTTCGCCGGGCACCCGATCATCGGCGCGGCAGCGGTCCTGCACCGGCAGTCCGGCCATGACGACGCCCAGACTTGGCGGTTCCAGTTGATCGGCAAGACGGTCGAAATCACCACCGCCGTCACCGCCGACGGCTACTCGGGCCTGCTGGATCAGGGCGCTCCGGAGTTCCTCGGATCGTTCGACGACCGTGCGGGCATCGCCGCTGCCTTCAATCTCGAGGCCGAGGATCTCATGCCCGACCTGCCGCTGGAAGTGGTGAGCACCGGCCTCCGCTACCTGATCGTGCCCGTGCGCCCCGGCGCACTGGCTGGGGCCCGAATCTCCTACGACATCACGGAATTGGTGCAGGGCGCCGGCGCCCAGTTCGCCGTTCTGCTCGACGAAGCGGCCCTCGAGGTGCGGCACTGGAACAACGACGGCATCATCGAAGACGTCGCGACGGGTAGCGCTGCAGGCACCATCGGCGCCTACCGGTTACGTCACGGCCTGGCCCGCGGTGGCGACACCTTCACTCTTCATCAAGGCCAATACACCGGCCGCCCAAGCACATTGCGGGTGCAACCCGAAGGCGACCCGAGCCGCGTCGAGACGGTGAAGGTCGGCGGCGACGTCGCCTTTGTCGGGCACGGCGTCATCGACGCCCTGCCATGAACTCCCGCTAGGCGGCGTGTTTGGTGATGAGGTAGCCGAAGTCGATTTCGATCGCACTGCGGTAGCTACCCACCGGACCGGGTAGCGGTGGCGCCTTGGAGTGGTGGCGGGCCCCGGTGGGTGTGGTGAACTCCGCTGTGTGAGTGCCCCGCTCATCCTGGGTGGTGGTGACCTGCCAGCCGGGTGCTTCCTTGGCGTAGTTGCACGCCTCGCACAGCCCCAACCCGTTCACTCCACTGGTGACCCCGCCACGATGATGGGCGGTGGCGTGGTCGTGGTGGCGGATCGGCGCATCACAATACGGAGTGCGGCACGTGTCATCACGCAGGTCGATGAACCTCGCCAAGCCCTTCGGAAACACCCGGGCACGCGATTCCATCGCCACCAACCCGCCACTGCGGGGGTGCTTGTACAGCCGGCGCAGCGTGGCCCGGGAGCGCCGATCCTTCAACGAGGCCGCGATCAGGCGTCGCCCGATCGCGGCGGGCACCGGCCCGAACCCCGCCACCCGCGCCGGCTCATCATCCCCGCCGAGCAGGCTTTCATCGGTGATCACCAGATTCACCGCCACCGGCACCGGCACCTCCGCGGCCCGGCCGGTGACCCGCTGCACCAGGGTGTCGGCCATGACTTGGCCGCGGCCGCGGCCGT
>NZ_NPKO01000039.1 GCF_008329605.1 Mycolicibacterium sp. P9-64 | reverse complement strand
GGCGATCGTGATCGGCTACTACGTGATCGGGCACGTGCACCACGCGCTGCACACCCCGCTGATGTCGGTGACCAACGCGATCTCCGGGATCATCGTCGTCGGCGCGCTGCTGCAGATCGGCCACGGTATCTACACCGGCGGTGCCATCGTGACCGGTCTTGCGACCGCAGCGATCCTGCTCGCCTCCATCAACGTCTTCGGTGGCTTCGCGGTGACCCGCCGCATGCTGGCCATGTTCTCGCGCAGCTAGCCCCCGTCCCCTCGTCTGACTTCACGAACGGATCTTCATGCTCACCGTGGAAAATACCGCGACCGCGGCTTACGTCGTCGCGGCCCTGTTGTTCATCTTCGCCCTGGCCGGGCTGTCCAAGCACGAGACCTCGCGGCAGGGCAACGCCTTCGGCATGGCCGGCATGGCGGTGGCGCTGATCGCCACCATCGCCCTGGCGATCGGCCGCCACATCGAACCGCTGGGTATCGGCCTGCTGGTCGGGGCGATGGCGATCGGCGCGGCGATCGGCCTGTGGCGCGCCCGCGTCGTCGAGATGACCGGCATGCCCGAGCTGATTGCACTCCTGCATTCCTTTGTGGGCTTGGCCGCGGTGCTGGTGGGCTGGAACGGCTACCT
>NZ_NPKO01000008.1 GCF_008329605.1 Mycolicibacterium sp. P9-64 | reverse complement strand
CGCCGGGGTGAGCTCGGCGGTGAGGCGGGTATTGCCGTCGGGTTGTTGCGGTCCCTTGTTGACGCCGCGGCGCCGCGCCCGTTCGGCGTCGTCGGGGGCGGGTCCGTCTTGATCCAACAGGAACAGCTTGCGGGCCACCGTGTCGGCGAGCTGCTTGGGGCCGGTCCCGACGGCGTGGCGAACCCACTCCACCTCGATCTGCTGGCGGGTGGCGGGGTCCAGCAGGCGGGGCAGCTTGGTCATGCCCTTGCCGATCACCTCGACATGCTCGGCGGTGATCAGCCCCAACGCTTGCGCGGCAGCAGTGCCGGCCAGTACCGGTGCCAGCGGCTCACCCGAGAGTGCGTGGCGTGGCCCGAGCACGGCGGCGTCGGCCAGTCGGCGGTGCGCCTCGGCGCTCGATAGCCGCCACCGGGTCATCAGCACCTCGCGCCAGGACTTGGCACCCAGTTCGCGTGGGGTGGCTTGGGTTTGCAGCTGGGTCAGCATCCGGTGGCGTTGGGTGGGTAGTTGGCAGTCCAGGATCTCCAGTTCATCGGTGGCGGCGAGGAGTTCGTCGCATGTCAGCGTGTCGATGCCGCAGGCGGCCAGCTCGTCGTAGGCAGCACGTAACGCGGTCAGCGCCGCTCGGACCGCCTCGATCTCCATACATCGAACATATGTTCGAACACTAAGAGTTTGGCGACGTCATTGATGAGAGAACTCCAAGGGAAAATTGATGCGTCAGTGACTTCTGAAACAGAAGTGGCACAAGGGATTACGCCCTTGTCGAATATCGACGCGCTAGCGCGGCTGAGCAGCCGGCCGCGCCGGGTTCAGCACGTCGACGCCGTCGACTCGCCACGCCTCCCGCATGGCCTCGGCCCCCTTGAGCCGCACCCACGCCGCCTCCGTCGCCGTGATTGGCGTCGCCGATAGCACCGTCACAGACTCCAGCGGTGCCGCGAGCTCGACGTCGCCGATGTCGCTGACGCCCAACAGCACTGCAGTGAAGGGCGTACGCCTGGGGGCGGGAGCGGAGCGACCCGGGGGAAGGACGGGGTCCCAGAGCGGTGTCTCGAGGTCGACGAGCGCGTCGGCGCCGAGCACCAACCCCTCGACGGCAGGCGCTGCCGCCACCACCGCGATCGATCGGGCCAACCCGGTGGGCGTCGGGCCGCGAAGCGCCAACACCACCTCGGCCCGCGGTCCGGTCGTCGGGTCGGCCATCATGTCCGTCGGATCGGCCATCGCATGACGCGAACAGCCAAGGGAGACATAGTGATACACGCCGTCGCGGTCAGGCCCGTAGCGCAACACGTCGATCGACTCCGCACCGAGGAACGTCACGCTTGCCGCAACGGGCTCGGCACTGATCCCGACCCCCGCGAAGTGCTCGTCCAGCCTTGCGCGAACCGTTGCCAGAATGTCGCTCACGCCTACCTAGTCGACGGGCGGGATCGAGAGGTTGACTCCCGTGTCCGCGTCGAACAGCGTCAGCTTGGAGCGGTCGAAGGCCAGTTCTACCGTCTGCCCGGAGGTCACGTTCGACTCGGCGGAAACCCTTGCCACGAACTGATTCTCAGACGTTCCGGACTCGGCTGCCAGCTCGGCGAGCTGAGCGGCCTGCGCACCCGCGCCCTCCGTGCGGAAATGCAAGTACTTGTCGGCACCGAGCGACTCCACGAAGTCGACGGTGACCTCGAAGGTGAGTGCCCTGATCCTCGCGTAGGTGTCGATGAGAGCGGCATCCTCGATGTTCTCGGGACGCACGCCGACGATCACGTTGGTGGGCGTGGCGTGCTTTGCCAACGTCTCGAGAGCCTCTGGGGAGAGCAAGATCTCGTCGCCGAAAGGTAGCCGGACGCCCCCGTCGGTCAACGAGGCGGGGAAGAAGTTCATCGCAGGCGACCCGATGAAGCCGGCCACGAAGAGGTTGGCAGGGCGGCTGTAGAGCTCCTCTGGAGTGCCGATCTGCTGCGCCACCCCGCCGAGCATGACGACCACGCGATCACCGAGCGTCATCGCCTCGGTCTGGTCGTGCGTGACGTAGATGGTGGTGGTGCCAAGCCGGTTCTGCAGGCGGGCGATCTCCGAACGCATCTGCACGCGCAGCTTGGCGTCCAGGTTGCTCAGGGGCTCGTCCATCAGGAATGCCTTGGGGTCCCGCACGATTGCGCGGCCCATCGCCACCCGCTGTCGCTGCCCACCGGAGAGCTGCGCCGGCTTGCGGTCGAGTAGCTCGGTGAGGTCGAGGACCTTTGCGGTCTCTTCTACCTTGGTCGCGATGTCGGCCTTGCTCATCTTGGCCAGCGTTAGCGGAAAGGCGATGTTCTGCCGCACGGTCATGTGGGGGTAGAGCGCATACGACTGGAATACCATCGCGATGTCGCGGTCCTTGGGCGCCTTCTCGTTGACCCGCTCGCCGCCGATGCTCAGCTCACCAGAGCTGATGTCCTCGAGCCCCGCAATCATGTTGAGCGTGGTCGACTTTCCGCAGCCCGACGGTCCCACCAGGATGATGAACTCGCCGTCGGCGATGCTGATCGACAGATCCTTCACTGCCACTGCACCACTGGCGTAGGTCTTGTTCACGTGATTCAGCACGATTTCGGCCATCGATTTACCCCTTCACCGCACCGGACGTCAAACCGGCGACGATCCGCCGTTGGAAGATTAATACGAAGATGATGATCGGCACGGTAATCACCATCGCGCCAGCCGCGATGGACCCGGTCGGCTCCTCGAATTGCGAACTGCCGGTGAAGTTGGCGATCGCCACCGGCGCCGTGATGGCCCGCTGAGTGGCCGTCAGCGACAGCGCGAGCAACAGGTCGTTCCAGGCGAAGATGAAGACCAGGATGGCCGCCGTCACGATGCCCGGTGCCGCGAGCGGCGCGATCACCTTGCGGAAGGCCTGCCCCGGTGTGGCACCGTCCATCTTGGCGGCCTTCTCGAGATCCCAAGGGATCTCCTTGAAGAACGCCGACATGGTGTAGATCGCCAGCGGCAGCGCGAAGGTGATGTACGGAATGATCAGGCCCGGCCAGGTGTCGAACAGCCCAATCCGGCGCTCGATGTTGAAGATCGGGGTCACCAAGGAGATCTGCGGGAACATCGCGATCAGCAGCGCCACGCCCACCAGTGCCTTCTTGCCGGGGAACACGAGCCGCGCGATGGCATACGCGGCCATCCCGCCGATCACTACCGCGATCACCGTGGTGATCAAGCCGATCCCAATCGAGTTGATCAGGGCCGAGCTGAAGATGTTGCCCTGAAAGATGGCCTTGTAGTTGTCGAACGTGATCTCGGCCGGAATCAGCTTGCCGTCCTTGACACTTGACGACGGCTTCAATGACAGCGACAAGATCCACAGCACCGGGATCAAGGCGTAGAGCAACACCAGGATGTTGACGACGATCCAGCCGGTCGCGCGCTGTGCGCCCACTCGCTCAGTCACTAGCGACCTTCCTCGTCAGATCCCGGCGCCGACGCACCAAAGATCTTGATGTAGATGAAGGCGATCACCGCGACCGACAAGAAGACCAGCACGCTGATCGCCGACCCCAGACCAAGGTTGAAGGCCTTGAACAAGTTGTCGTAGCCCAAAATCGACACCGACCCGGTGTCGTTCGCACCGCCGGTCAGCACGTAGATGTTGTCGAAGATCCGGAACGCGTCGAGCGTGCGGAACAGCAGCGCCACCAGGATGGCCGGTTTGATCAGCGGCAGGATCACCTTGACCAGACGCTTCCATGCGCCAGCTCCGTCCATCTGTGCGGCGTTGAGCAAGTCCTGTGGCACGAGCGCGAGCCCGGCCAGCAGCAGCAGCGCCATGAACGGCGTCGTCTTCCACACCTCGGCGAGCACGACGATGGCCAGGGACGGCAGCTGCTCGGTCAGCGGCGCGCTGCCCGCAGGCAGCAGATTGGCCAGGTATCCGGTCCCGGGCGTCCACGCGTAGTACCAGCTGTACGACGCTGCCACGGTGACGATCCCGTACGGAATCAGGACGGCCGTGCGGACGGCGCCCTTGCCGAAGATGGTCCGGTGCATCACCAGCGCCAGCGTCATGCCGAGCACGAACTCGATGGCCACCGACACGATGGTGATGGCAAGGGTGACGACGAACGCCGTCCACCAATACCTGTCGGTGAGGATGGTCAGGTAGTTGTCCAGCCCAACGAACTTGATGTCGTCGGGCGCGGCCAGGTTGTAGCGCTGCAAGCTGAGCCACACCGCGTAACCGATGGGATACGCGGTGACGGCCAGCATGAGGACGACCGCGGGGCCGATCAGCCAGAATGCCAGCCGCCGGTCCGACTTGCGGTCGTCGGTGGCGACGCCGGCCGCCGGCCGCTCCTGGACGGACTCCGTCACGGAATCAGCCCCTTCCCATCGATGGCCTTCTGCACCTGGTCGGCGAGCTCGTCGGCCGTGCGTTCGGGGTCGATGTTGGTGATTGGCGCCAGGGTCGCCGAGATGCGCGTCGACACCGCCTGGTAGACGGGCGTTGCGGGGCGCACGGCGGCATTGGTGAGCTGCTCGCGGATGATGGCGTACTGCGGGTACTTCTTCTGGAACGCCGGGTCGTCGTAGAGGGACGTGCGGACCGCAGGCAGACCACCTTCGACCGAGGTGTAGCGCTGGTTCTCCACGTTGCGCAGGCAGCGGATGGCCTCGAACGCCTCCGCCTTGTGCTGGGTGTTCTTGCCGACCGCGAGATTCAGACCACCGAGGGTCACCTTGGCCGCCTGACCTGGCAGCACGGCCGGGTAGTTAGCGAAACCGAACACCTCCTGGCTGGCTTCGTATGCCGTCTTGAACTGGTCGTCGGTGGGCGAGAAGGTACCGGCGTCGTTGATGGAGCCCTTGAGTTCCTGCCGCTCGTTGAGCGGCAGGAAGCCGACGCCACCCTTGACGGCGTTCTCCAACATCGACGGCAGGACGAACGGCCAGTTCACCTCGAGGGCGGCGTTGCCCTGTTCGAGCGCGAGCCGGGCCGTGCCCTCGTCGGTCTGGGTGATCGACGGGTCCGCGCCGGGTGCCGTGGCAACCGCCTTGATGATCTGCAGCGCCTTCACCGTGGCGGCGCGATGTTCGGGGGTGTCGGTCAGCGTGACGGTCTTGCCGTCGTCGGAGAGCACCTGCCCGCCCGCGCTCTCGAGCAGCGTGTTGAACCACACCACCAGGCCTTCGTACTGCTTGCCCTGCAGGGCGATCCAGCTGGGCTTGCCCTCATCGTGCAGGCGCGTCGCCTCGGCGACCATCCCATCCCAGGTGTCCGGCGGCTTCTTCATCAAATCAGCTCGGTACCAAAGCAATTGGGTGTTGGTGGTGATCGGCGCGGCGTACAGCTTGTCCTGCCACTCTGCGGTCTTCAGCGGTCCGGGGAGAGTGTTCTCCCTGGCGTCCGCCTCGGCCTGGCCCGCTGGGTCGTCGGACAGGGGCAACGCCCAGCCGGCCTCCGCGAACTCGGCGGTCCACACCACGTCGAGTGCCATCAGGTCGAGGGTCTTGTCATTGCCGGTGAGGCGTCGAGCCAGCTGCAGTCGCTGGTCGTCGGCGCCCTTGGGCAAGCTGATCTGCTTGATGGTGAAACGGCCACCGAGCTCGTCGTTGCACCGTTTCGAGACGGCGGTGAACGTCGCCATCTCGCTGGCCGGTGTGTAGTAGTTGATGACGATTCCGTTGGCCTGAGAACTGCACGCCGAAGCCATTGACGCCGTCGTCAGAGCAGCCAACACCGCAGCCCGCAGCCGCAAGGTGCGCACGCCCGCCTCCTGTTCCGCGCGAGTTCTCCCGCGCGCAAACCGTAGAGCGATGTGCGCGTGATGTGCAACACTATCGGCCGCGCGCGTCGCAATCGTGATCTGCGGAGATAACTCAGCGAACTGGCGCGGGGCCCCGCTGCAAGATCAGATCTTCAAGCGCGCCAGCAGATCCCGCCCCTGCTCGGCCCCCTGTGGGTCGCACAGCACGTCGTAGCGGCCCGCCACCAATTGCATCGTCGAGCTGAAATCTCTTGTGCCGCGAGCCATCGCGTATTGCAGCCCCGAGGTGATGAGGCCGAAGAAGACACCGGCCACCAAACCGGCGATCAGCGAACCCCACGGGCTCGGGCTGAAGAAGCCGAGCACCAGCCCGATGAACAAGCCGAGCCATGCACCCGTCAGTGCGCCGCCGCCGAGCACCCGCGGCCAGGTCAACCGGCCGGTGACACGTTCGACCTGCATCAGATCGACGCCGACGATCGTCACCTGTTCCACCGGAAACTCTTGGTCGGATAGGTAATCCACCGCGCGCTGCGCCTCGGCATACGTGGGGTAGGAGCCGATCGGCCAACCCTTGGGCGGCGTCGGCAGCCCGGCCGGGCCGCCACGGCCCGGCTTCTGTCCAGGTTGAAGCGGACTGGTCATCATTTCATCTCCTCAGGCCTACGGACAGCCAACCAGGCGACGTCCACCCGGACAACGCCCCGGCGCCCTCAATCGTGCCCCGAAAGACGACCGAGCACCGGGAATCGAGCCGTGCGCTAGGTTTGACGCCATGACGAACCCGGGCGGAGACGCAGGCCAGACGCCGTCACCCGAGGCTGGAGCGGGCGCAGCCGAGCCGGCATCGGGCGGCTACGAGGCGCCACCGATCGAGCAGTCCCAGCAACCTTCTGACGGCGCGACTTCACCATCGGTTGACACGCCGTCGGCCGAGGCGCAGCCGCTCGACACACCGCCCTACGGCACACCCACCGTCGCCGTGCCGGCCTACCAACCGCCGATCGAGGCGCCTGCCTACTCCCCGCCGATCGATCCGCAGGCGTACCCGTCGCCCGTGGATCCGCAGGCGTACCCATCGCCGGGCGCGGGGTATCCGCCGCCGTACGGAGCTCCCCCGCCCTACGTGGCTCCCCCGTCCTATGGCGCTCCCCCTTCCTACCCGCCGCCTCCGGCGTTTCCGCCACCACCGCCCTATGGCGCTCCGCCCCCGGGATACGGCCCGCCTCCGGGATACGGTCCTCCCCCCGGCTTCGGTGCGCCCCCGGGATACGGCGCGCCCCCGGCGTACGGCCCTCCTGCCGGATACGGCGCCTACGGTGCGCCAGTCCAGGGCACCAACGCCTTGGCCATCGCATCGTTGGTCGCCTCGGTCATCTGGTTGTGTGGAATCGGTTCCATCGCAGGCATCGTGATGGGCGTGATCGCTCTCAGCCAGGTCAAGCACACCGGTGAGAACGGCCAGGGCTTGGCCATCGCGGGCATCGCCGTGGGTGCCGCGACGCTGGTGCTCGGTTTCATCTTCACGGCGATGACCTGATCATGACCAACGGACCGGAACAGCCTTACCCCGGCGAATTCCCGCCGTTGGAGAACTCGCCGGTGGACTACCCGAACGGCGGCCCCGGCCTGCCGCCTCCAGTCCACGGAGCGGGCTATCCGCCTGCAGGCCCCGGCTACCAGCCGCCACCTGGACCTGGCTATCCACCGCCGCCCGGTTACCCACCCCCACCGGGGGCCTATCCGACGCCTGGATATCAGCCCTACGCAGGCGGATACCCCTACGGATCGGATCCGTACGACCCCTATCGGTCGATGAAGCCTCTCGGTACCAACGGCAAGGCGATCGCCGCGCTGGCCTGCTCCCTTGGCGGCCTCGTGTTCTGCGGGTTGCCGTCCATCGTCGGGCTCGTCTTGGGCATCATCGCGATGCGCGAGACCAAGCGCACCGGCCAGGACGGCTACGGTCTCGCGCTGGCCGGCACCATCATCGGCGCCCTGGTCACCGTGGGCTTCGTGCTCTACATCCTGTTCTTCATCGGCCTCGCCGCCACCAACTGGTCCTACGTCTGACCGCTACTGCGGCGGACGGAACGGCTCGCCGGTTCTGGCCATGCCCGCGGCGCGACCCTTGCCTGCGATCACCAGGGCCATCTTGCGGCTGGCCTCGTCGATCATCTCGTCGCCGAGCATCACTGCACCCCTTGCGCCGCCTGCGCGCGACGTGTGCCAGTCGTAGGCCTCCAGGATCAGCTCGGCGTGGTCGTAATCATCCTGGCGCGGGCTGAAGATCTCGTTGCCCGCGGCGATCTGGTCGGGGTGCAGCACCCACTTGCCGTCGTAGCCGAGCGCCGCCGACCGCCCCGCGATCCGGCCGAACGCCTCGACGTCGCGCACCTTGAGGTACGGCCCGTCAATGGCGTTGATGCCGTGCGTGCGGGCCGAGATCAGGATGCGCATCAGCACGTGGTGGTAGGCGTCGCCGACGTCGTAACCCTCGGGCTGCTCACCGACCACCAGCGTGCGCATGTTGAGGCTGGCCATCGTGTCGGCAGGCCCGAGCACCAGCGCCTGCACGCGCGGCGCGGCCGCGATCGCGTCGACGTTGCTCAGCCCACGGGCGTTCTCGATCTGCGCCTCGACCCCGATCCGGCCCGACGGCAGCCCGTGGATGGTCTCCAGTTGGGTGAGCAAGAGGTCGAGCGCCTCGACGTGCGAGGCGTCGGTGACCTTGGGCAGCACGATGAGGTCGAGGTGCGCTCCCGCTGCGGCGACGACCTCGATGACGTCGGCGTGGGTCCACGGAGTGGTCCAGTCGTTCACCCGAACGCCCCGTAGCTGACCGGCCCAGCCCGGCTCGGCGAGGGCGCTGGCCACCCGAGTGCGAGCGTCCGCCTTGGCATCCGGCGCGACCGCGTCTTCGAGATCGAGGAACACCTCGTCGGCCGCCAGCTGCTTGGCCTTCTCAATCATCTTGTCGCTGCTACCAGGAACGGAAAGACACGTTCGGCGGGGGCGATACAGGTTGTCCACGTGCTAACTCTCTACCCTTTGACTCATGGTGGCGGTGAACAGGGTCTACGCGGCCCGACTCGCGGGGATGGTGGTGCTCGGTCCCGATGGGGAGTCCATCGGTCGTGTCCGCGACGTGGTGATCAGCATCAGCGTCGTCCGCCAACAACCCCGGGTGCTTGGCTTGGTACTCGAATTGCTCACCCGCAGAAGAATTTTCGTTCCCATCCTGCGAGTGACAGCCATCGAGCCGAACGCGGTGACGTTGACCACCGCCAACGTCTCGTTGCGCAAGTTCACGCAGCGACCAGGCGAAGTTCTGGTGCTCGGTCAGGTGCTCGACACCCGCGTCCGCGTGCACGATCCCGAGCTCAAAAACCTCGCGGGCGTCGACGTCGTCGTCGTCGACATGGCCATCGAGCAGGTGCGTTCGCGGGACTGGCTGGTGACCAGGATCGCGGTGCGCAACAACCGCCGCCTCGGCCGTCGCACCGCCGTGCACGTCGTCGATTGGCAGAACGTCACGGGCCTCACGCCGTCGGCTCTCGCGCTTCCCGGCCAGGGCGTCGCACAGCTGCTGGCACAGTTCGAGGGGCAGCGCCCCATCGAGGTGGCCGACGCCATTCGCGAGCTGCCCGCCAAGCGGCGCTACGAAGTGGTCAACGCGCTCGACGACGAACGGCTGGCCGACATCCTGCAGGAGCTCCCCGAGAGCGAGCAGGCCGAGCTGCTCGAACAGATGGACACCGAGCGCGCCGCCGACGTCCTCGAGGAGATGGACCCCGACGACGCCGCCGACCTCCTCGCCGAGCTCGGCGCATCGCGTGCAGAGCAGCTCCTGGCACGGATGGATCCCGAGGACTCCGAGCCAGTTCGCCGACTGCTCAAGCACTCCCCTGACACCGCGGGCGGTCTGATGACCCCGGAGCCGGTGGTGCTGGCCCCCGATACCACCGTCGCCGAGGCGCTGGCGCGCGTGCGCGATCCCGACCTGACGCCCGCGCTGGCCTCGCTGTCCTTCATCGTGCGGCCTCCGACGTCGACCCCGACCGGACGGTATCTGGGCTGTGTTCACCTACAGCGGTTGCTGCGCGAGCCGCCCGCCGCGCTCGTCGGCGGCATCGTGGACAGCGATCTGCCCAACCTCAGCCCCGACACCTCGCTGGCGGGAGTGACGAGGTACTTCGCGGCCTACAACCTGGTCTGCGGACCCGTCGTCGACGAGGAGAACCACCTGTTGGGCGCCGTCACCGTCGACGACGTCCTGGACCATCTCCTGCCGCACGACTGGCGGCTCAATGCCGACGAACCCGAGCTGCCCGCAGGTAGCGCCGCGTCCGGAGGCGAGTCGTGAGCGACCTATCGGGCCGGCAGCGGCTCGACACGCCGCGCGGGTCGCGGCTGCGGTTGACGCCACAGTTCGACGTCGAGGCCGCTGGCCAAATCGGCGAGTCGTTCGCGCGCTTCCTCGGCACCGGCCGCTACTTGGCGATCCAGACGGTGTTCGTCGTCGTCTGGATTCTGTTGAACATGTTCGCGCTATCGCTGCGCTGGGACCCGTACCCATTCATCCTGCTCAACCTGGCGTTCTCTACGCAGGCCGCCTATGCCGCGCCACTCATCCTGCTGGCGCAGAACCGCCAGGAGAACCGCGACCGGGTGTCGCTCGAGGAAGACCGGCGCCGGGCCGAACAGACCAAGGCCGACACCGAATACCTAGCCCGCGAACTCGCGGCGCTGCGACTGGCGGTCGGCGAGGTCGCCACCCGTGACTACCTCCGCCGCGAGCTCGAGGAACTGCGCGATCTCATCAATCAACAGCTGCCTGCCAAGGGCGGCTCGGGGAAGAAGAAGCGGGCAAACCAGCCGGCCGAGACGAGTGACGCACCAAACTCGGCTGAGCTGGCCGAAACCGACTCGGGCATTGCCGCAACAGACGATTGACGACTAGGTATGGTGACCTGGTTCACTACGTTGCTCGGTCACGCTAGGACGGTTGAGTGCGCATAGCGGGAGACCCGGCCTCCGTAGCCTCTGCGGCCCTGGCAAGGGTGCGCAGTCGCGCGGGCCGCGTGATGCGTACACCTGCCTTCGGCATCGTCGCGCTCGTCCCCCTGGTCCTCGCAGGTGCGGTCGGCGCATCCGCGCCATCGCTCGGTACTACCGTCGACGACAACGGGATCACGCCGATGGCCTCCGTCGCACGAACCAGCGAGGGCGCCACCGTGGTCGCGGCGAAGAAGATGCCGTCCCCATTCCGCATCGCCGCCGCGAGCCTGTCCGCCCCGCCGTCGATGATGGTGAATTCACCTGGCAGCCTTCGCATTCCGGCAATGGCGCTGAATGCCTACCGGAACGCCGAAAGCATGATGGCCGGCGCCTACCCCGGGTGCGGCATCAGCTGGAACCTGCTTGCCGGCATCGGCCGCATCGAATCGATGCACGCCAACGGCGGCGCCACCGACGCGCACGGCACGCCCATCCAGCCCATCTACGGCCCCGCTCTCGACGGCACGCTGGCAGGCAACGAGGTCATCGTGCAGAGCGTTCAGTCCGGCCGGGTCACCTTCGCCCGCGCCATGGGCCCGATGCAGTTCCTGCCTGGCACCTGGGCCCGCTACGCCTCCGACGGTGACGGTGACGGCAAGGCCGACGTCCAGAACCTGTACGACTCGACGCTCGCCGCCGCCAGGTACCTGTGCAGCGGCGGCCTCAACCTGCGCGACCCGTCGCAGGTGATGGCGGCCATCCTGCGCTACAACAACTCGACGGCATACGCCCAGAACGTGCTCGGCTGGGCCGCGGCGTACGCCACCGGCGTCGTCCCGGTCAACCTGCCGCCGATCTCCGGACCCGCTCCGCTCGGCGACGCACACCTCGACGCGAACCCCGAGGGCCTCGGCCCCGGCCTGCCGCTCAACGCGGCGGGGCTTCCCGTTGGCGATCCGCTGGCCCTGATGACGCTGCTGCCCGACACCGCGGGCCGACTCGGTCCCGGCTTCGCCTCGGGGCCACTGCCTGGTCCCGGCGCCGTCGCGCCACAGCAGAACTGCCAGGTGTTCTGCCTGACCCCGCAGGCTCCGGCGCCACCACCCGAGGATGTGCCGCCTGCGCCTTTCGGAGCACCGGCACCGTTCGCGCCGCCTCCGCCCTGGGCGCCGCCTGCCCCGTTCGCGCCGCCGCCTCCTCCGCCGCCGTTCCCATTCGGGGCGCCCCCAGAACCGGCACCTGTCGTACCGGCTCCCGGGCCACTTCCGGGACCGCCGCCGGGCCCAGCAGGCTGACCCTTTCAGGCCTCCCGTCGCTTCGCTCGCCCCACGTGCCAAGTCGACCGGTGGCGTCGGCTTAGACTCGCAGGTGATGTCTTCTACACCCAATGACCTGGAAGCCGCGGTTCGCACCGCGCTGGCCAAGGTCGTCGACCCCGAGCTGCGCAGGCCGATCACCGAAGTCGGCATGGTCAAGAACGTCACCGTCGAAGCCGACGGAGGCGTGCACGTCGAGATCTATCTGACCACCGCGGCATGCCCGAAGAAGAACGAGATCGACGAACGCGTACGCCAAGCCGTCGCCGACGTTCCCGGCACCGGCGCGGTGAAGGTCACCCTCGACGTGATGAACGACGACCAACGCGCCGAACTGCGCAAGCTGCTGCGCGGCGATTCGCGCGAGCCGGTCATTCCGTTCGCCCAGCCTGGCTCGCTGACCCGCGTCTACGCGGTGGCGTCCGGCAAGGGCGGTGTCGGCAAGTCCAGCGTGACCGTCAACCTGGCGGCTGCGATGGCGGCCCGCGGGCTGTCCGTCGGCGTGCTCGACGCCGACATCTACGGCCACTCCGTGCCGCGGATGATGGGCACCGAGGAGCGGCCCACCCAGGTCGAATCGATGATCCTGCCGCCCATCGCCCACGACGTTCGGGTCATCTCGATCGCCATGTTCACGCAGGGCAACACCCCGGTGGTGTGGCGCGGCCCGATGCTGCACCGCGCACTGCAGCAGTTCCTCGCCGACGTGTACTGGGGCGACCTCGACGTGCTGCTGCTCGACCTGCCACCGGGAACCGGCGACATCGCAATCTCGGTGTCGCAGTTGATCCCTGGCGCCGAGATCCTGGTGGTCACCACCCCGCAGCTGGCCGCAGCCGAGGTGGCCGAGCGGGCGGGTGCGATTGCCCTGCAGACCCGGCAGAAGATCGTCGGCGTCGTGGAGAACATGTCCGGCCTGCTGCTGCCGGACGGCACCACGATGAACCTGTTCGGCGAGGGCGGCGGCGCGCGAGTCGCCGAAAGCCTCTCCCGCTCAGTCGGTGCCGACGTGCCACTGCTCGGTCAGATCCCGCTGGATCCGGCGCTGGTAGCCGCTGGCGATTCGGGCGTGCCGCTGGTCCTCAGCGCGCCGGACTCGGCGGCGGGCAAGGAACTTCGCAAGGTCGCCGACGCGCTGTCGTCCCGCAAGCGCGGGCTGGCGGGCATGTCGCTGGGCCTGGATCCCGCGGGCCGCTAGAGCCCGTTCAAACTGCGCTCAGGGTCGTTGCGGCGGCCGCGTCACAGCCCCGTGTGGAGTCTCGATCGGCTTAGGTCGCGTCGCTGTCGTACGGCGTAACGCCGGGCGGCGGAGCGGGCGGCGGAGCAGGCGGCAGCGGCGTTGCCGCCTCGGTCGGCGGGGTCGCGGAGACCGGCTTGTCGAAGTTGCCCGTCAGGAACGAATCGTCACCGTCGAGCAGATGCTTGGTCAGGGCCGCCCGCGGCGACATGCCCCGCAGCTTCTGCAGCTCGCTCAGCGGCTGACGGAGGTCGTCGAACTCGGGGCCGAGGTCCTCGCGC
The DNA here is from genome assembly GCF_008329605.1 of Mycolicibacterium sp. P9-64. GTDB lineage: Bacteria > Actinomycetota > Actinomycetes > Mycobacteriales > Mycobacteriaceae > Mycobacterium. Next base: position 401,874 of record NZ_NPKO01000008.1, on the reverse strand, counting down.
AGCTGACTCGTCGCGCCACTGAGGTACTCGCGGGCCTGCCTGATACTGCTCGTCGTCCAGCGGATGGCGCCGGGCAGGCGTTCGGGGCCGAGGATCACCAGGCCGGCGACCACCAGCACCAACATCTCGCCCCAGCCGACGTTGCCGAACATGACTACGCGGCAGGGTTGTCGGGAGCGGGGTTGACGATCAGCGTGACGGGGCGCCCATCGCGGACCACCTCGATCGGCGCATCCTGGCCGATCTTGAGCTGCCGCACCGCGACGACCATCTCGTCCGCGTCGGCCACCTTGCGGTTGCCCACCTTGACCACGACGTCGTTCTCGAGGATGCCTGCCCTGTCCGCGGGCCCGCCGCCGACGACGTTCTTGACCAGCGCACCGGACGCCACCGAGTTGCTCACCGACACCGCGTTCAGGCCGAGCGTCGGATGAGCGATCTTGCCGTCCTTGATCAGCGCGGCGACGGTGTCCTTGACCTCGTTGACCGGAATGGCGAAGCCAAGACCACTTGCACTGTCCGACAACGACTTACCGGCCGTGTTGATGCCGATGACCTCGGAGCTCATGTTGATCAACGGGCCACCGGAGTTGCCGTGGTTGATCGACGCGTCGGTCTGCACACCGTCGATCACGGTGTCGGTGTCCGAGCCGTCGCCCGACAGCGGCACAGGGCGGTGCAGGGCGCTCACGATGCCGTGCGTGACTGTGCTGCGCAGACCCAACGGCGCGCCTGCGGCGATGACTTCCTCACCAACCCGGATCTTCTCGGAGTCACCAAGGCGAGCCACGGTCAGGTTGTCGACGTTGTCGACCTTGAGCACGGCGATGTCGGTCTTGGGGTCGCGGCCAACCAGGTTGGCGGGGACTTCCTTGCCGTCGTTGAACACCACAGAGATCTTGAAGGCGCTCGGGTTGTTGGCGGCTTCGGAGATCACGTGGTTGTTGGTGACGATGTAGCCGCGGCCGTCGACGACGACGCCCGAGCCCTGGGAGCCCTCGGTGTCGCTGATGGCTTCGATGGTCACGACGGAGTCCGCGACGGCGGCGGCCACCGTGGCGAACCGGCCTGCCGGCGCCTCGGGGTTGTTGTCGGTCTGCAGAGTCACCTTGGAGGTGGTGAAGGCCTCGACGGTCTGAGCGGTCTTGTTGCCGACCCAACCACCGATGAAGGCGATGACGACGGCGATGATCAGCAGGGTGGCCAGCGCAAGCCAGGACACCTTGCGTCCGAAGAGCACGTCGCGCACACCGAGCTTTCCTACGGGGGCGTAGACGACGGTGGGCGCCGACTGCGGCACGGCCGGGGTGCCGAGCGATGGGATCGCCGCGGGATCGCGCCACGGGTCGGCGGGAACGTCGGACTCCTGGTCGCGCTCGGCTTCCAGTGCACCCGCGTCGGCCGGATGCCGCTGCAAGGAGTCACCGCTGCCGTTCTGCGGACCGAACGCCTGGGCGAGCACGGGATCGGGCGCCTGCTCGGTGGGCGTGTAGTCACCCTGATCGCGCACCGCGTCGGTCCCGAGGAAGGAACCGCTGAACCCCTCGGGCCTGCCGAACGCCCGCGTGGCAGCGGGATCGACGGGCGGGCGCGACACCGGGCGCGGTGCCAGACGGTTGTTAATACCGGACTGGTCCTGATTGCTCACCCGTTAGTCACTCTCCATTAGAGCGGCCGCCTGCCCGGCGGCCGCTGGTCGATCGACGCCCATCCAGCCTACCGGCGCTTGCGACGAGCCCGCGTAGTCCCGTCAGCAAACTGTCCGTCGTCCGCCTCTAGGGGCGGCTCCGGTTGCGGATGATGCGGTATCTGGGACAACAACCCCAGCAGTGCGCTCGGCACGATGATCGGGCACGAGTCCCGCAAAGCACTGCGCGCCTGCCCCTGTGCCTCGACCTCGGCCGCGCATTGCGGACAGAGCGACAAGTGGGTGGCGGCGCGCAGGTGCGATTTCATCGTGAGCTCGCCGTCGACGAAGGCAGCAACCGCCTCGATCGACAGATGTTCGGTCGATCCGAACCGTCGTGGGCCGACCGGCGCGTCACTCTGCGAGGCGAACTGCGCGGGCAACCACGAGAATGCGCGACGGAACACGTCTCCCGGGTCGGCCATCACCCACTCCTCTCCGGTCCTTCGCATCATCAGATCAACACTCTCATTCGAATGTAACCCGATGGACCGGGCCGGACACTACTGAACGTTAGGCCGATTTGGCCGCGGCGTCCGAATGGGCGTCTCCGTGCAGCGCCAGGTAGTCGCGCAAAGCCTGCCGTCCGCGGTGAATTCGGCTGCGCACCGTGCCCAGTTTGACGCCGAGCGTGGCGCCGATCTCCTCGTAGGACAGACCTTCGATGTCGCACAGGACGACTGCTGCGCGGAACTCGGGAGCCAGCGAGTCCAGTGCGGCCTGCAGGTCCGGCCCCAGCCGTGAGTCGTGGTAGATCTGCTCGGGGTTCGGCTCGTCGGCGGGCACCCGGTCGTAGTCCTCGGGCAGCGCCTCCATGCGGATTCGGCTGCGACGGCGAACCATGTCGAGGAACAGGTTCGTGGTGATGCGGTGAAGCCATCCCTCGAACGTCCCCGGTTGGTAGTTCTGCACCGACCGGAAGACCCTGATGAACGTCTCCTGTGTCAGGTCCTCCGCGTCGTGCTGGCTGCCGGACAGGCGGTATGCCAGGCGATACACCCGGTCGGCGTGCTGGCGCACCAGTTCATCCCACGACGGCATCGCGGCCTTGTCGCCGGTGGCGTCGAACACCGCGGTGCCCGTCAGCTCATCGGATGGCTCAACCCAATCGCCGTCTCCGGGTTGCTCGAAATGAGCCATGAACACGGGGGCAGATGTGGTGGTCGTTGGATCCTCCAGGTCACTAGCGGAGCCACTATTACGGGGCAGTGGCTCTACACCCGCGGCAACCGAATCGTCGCCATGGTTATTCCCTGGCCGTCGGCTTCCGTCGTGTTCCATGGGAGTACCTTTTCCGACCCTGGTGAGCTTGGCATATGAGCAAACTGAACATTTCCTGAGAATGCGGGTTACCCCATGCCCGAACTGCGCAAACCGGCCCAATGTGACCCGAATCCGGCGGCCCGGCGCGGGCGTGTCGCGGCGTTCGTGATCACGATTCGCTTACGCTGCGGGCATGGCCAGCACCGACGAGAGTCAGGCACGGCCCAGTCGCGCAGAATCCATCGTGACCCACGCCGAGCAGTCGATCACCGAGGACGCCATCACGGCGTCCGCCCGTGAGCGCGCCGACGACAGTGGAGCCGGTGCCGTCACCCCCGCGGTTGGGGCGTTGTTGAGCGTTCTCGCAAAGCTGGCAGGCGCCAAGGCGGTCGTCGAGGTCGGTACCGGCGCGGGCGTCAGCGGGCTGTGGCTGCTGTCCGGAATGCGCACTGATGGCGTCCTGACCACGATCGACGTCGAACCCGAGCATCAGCGCCTCGCCAAGCAGGCGTTCGTCGAGGCAGGCATCGGGCCCTCTCGGACGCGGTTGATCGGCGGCCGGGCCCAAGACGTGCTCACCAGACTGGCCGACGACTCGTACGACCTGGTGTTCATCGATGCCGAGCCAGTCGATCAGCCGCAGTTCGTCGTCGAGGGCGTGCGGTTGCTGCGGTCGGGCGGCACGATCGTCGTGCACCGGGCCGCCCTCGGAGGCCGCGCTGGCGATGCCAGCGCCGCCGACAAGGAGGTCACTGCGGTGCGCGAGGCCGCGCGGTTGATCGCCGAGGACGAGCGGCTGACGCCGGTGCTGGTCCCCCTCGGCGACGGCTTGCTGGTCGCCGCACGCGACTGACTTTCCCTTTCCTGCGATTTCGGCGTGAATTGTCACGCTGAGCGCTACCGATCACGCCCAAATCGATCTTTACGCATTCCTGACGCGTGTCCCCCTTGACCATGGCCTGAACGCGTGTTTAGCCTACTAAACATGCGTTCAGCGGATGATTTGACAGCCACGGCACGGATCCGAGATTCCGCGATCGAACAGTTCGGCCAGCACGGCTTCAGCGTCGGACTGCGCACGATCGCCGAGGCGGCCGGTGTCAGCGCCGCGCTGGTGATCCACCACTTCGGGTCGAAGGACGGGCTGCGCAAGGCCTGCGACGACTACGTCGCCGAGGAGATCCGCGGTGCGAAGTCGGAGTCGATCCGGGCCAAGGACCCGGCGGCGTGGTTTTCCGCAATGGCCGAGATCGAGTCCTACGCACCGATGATGGCCTACTTGGTGCGCAGCCTGCAGTCGGGCAGCCAACTGGCCAAGGACTTCTGGCACCGCATGATCGACAACGCCGAGGAATACCTGGAGGAGGGGGTGCGGGCAGGCACCATCAAGCCGAGCCGTGACCCCCGCGCCAGGGCGTTGTACATGGGGATGTGCAACGGCGGAAGCTTCCTGCTCTACCTCCAAATGCACGACAACCCAACCGATCTGCGCGCGGTGCTGCGCGACTACGGAGAGGACATGGTGCTGCCCGCGCTCGAGCTCTACACCGAGGGCCTGTTGGCCGACTCGACCATGTTCGACGCGTTCAGCGCGATGCGCGAAAAGGGCATTCCATTCAGCAGATCCCAACAAGGAGAACAGAATGACAGCGACGTCACTCCAACGACATGACGCCAGCGAGCGTTCGCAGCTTGCGGTCGAGATCCGCGGCCTGTCCAAGTCTTTCGGCCGCACCAAGGCGCTCGACGGCCTCGACCTCTTCGTCGCACCGGGCCACGTCACTGGGTTCCTCGGGCCGAACGGCGCAGGCAAGTCCACCACGATCCGGGTTTTGCTCGGCCTGCTCAAGGCCGACGGCGGGACTGCGCGGCTGCTCGGCGGCGACCCATGGAGTGACGCGGTCGCACTGCACCGCAGAATTGCCTACGTCCCAGGCGATGTGACGTTGTGGCCCAACCTTACCGGCATGCAGGCCATCGAGTTCCTTGCCCGCCTGCGCGGCAACGGCGTCGACGCCAGCCGCCGTGACCAGCTGATCCAACGCTTCGAGCTCGACCCGCACAAGAAGGCCCGCACCTACTCCAAGGGCAACCGGCAGAAGGTCGCCATCGTCGCGGCGTTCTCCACGAACGCCGAGCTCTACATCCTCGACGAGCCAACTTCCGGACTTGATCCGTTGATGGAGAAGGCCTTTCAACAGTGTGTCGAGGAAGTCGCCGGGCACGGCGCCGCGGTGCTGCTGTCCAGCCACATCCTCGCCGAGGTGGAGAAGCTCTGCGACAACGTGACGATCATTCGCGCCGGCCACGCCGTGAAGTCCGGAACCCTCGACGAGCTACGCCACCTGATGCGCACGACCGTCACGGTGCGCACCCGTACTGATGGTCAGGCACTGCAACGCGCCCCGTTCGTGCGGGATTTCGCGATCCACGACGGCCACTACTCGTTCTCCGTCGACCGTCGCGATCTGGACCGCGCGATGGCTCAGGTCAAGGATCTGGGCATCATCGACCTCACCGTGACGCCGGCATCGCTCGAGGACATGTTCCTGCGGGAGTATCAAGGGGCAACACGATGAGCACCACTTTCGTCGCACCACGCACGACGGGATACCAACCCGCTCAGGGCAGCTCGCCGTGGACGGGCACGCTACAGCTTCTGCGGCTCGCGCTGCGCCGTGACCGCGTCCGGCTCTCGGTGTGGATCGCAATCCTCGCGATGATGATGGCCTACGCGCCCAATGCCGTGAAGATGGCCTACCCGGAAGAGGCGCAGCGATGGGCACGCGTCAACCTGCTCAAGACACCCGCCGGAATGATGTTGGGCGGGCCCATGTTCGGCGGCAACGAGACCGATCTCGGCGCGATGATGGCCAACGAGCTGATGCTCACGTTGATCGTCGCGACGTCGATCCTTGCCATCCTCACCGTGATTCGGCACACCCGGACGGAGGAGGAGAACGGCGCCGCCGAGTTGATGCTGTCATCGGTGGTGGGCAGGCATGCCCGCACATCCGCCGCGCTGATCCTCATCGGCGGAGTCAACGCGATCTTGGCCGTCACCATGACATTGGCCATGGCTGCCATCGGTTTCGACGCCGTCGACGCCGCGGCGATGTGCCTTGGCGTGACCGGCGTGGCGATGGTGTTCGGTGCCGTCGCCGCGGTGACCGCCCAGCTGTGGCGGCAGGCACGCACGGCCAGCGGCGCCGCCATGGGGACGCTGGCATTGGCCGCCCTGGTGCGCGGCGTCGGCGACGTGATCGACAATTCGGGCAGCGCGCTGAGCTGGTTCTCCCCCATCGCCTGGGCCCAACAGATGCGCGCGTTCGTCGACGTCCGGTGGTGGCCGTTCGCCCTACTCGTCGCGCTGGCCGGGCTGCTGATGGCAACCGCGACGGTGTTGGAGGGCAGACGCCAGTACGACGCTGGCAACATCCCGTCGTCCGGTGAGCGGCCGAACGCCCATCCGATCAGGAGCGTGCTGAGCCTGCACCTGACGCTGCAGCGCGGCCAGACCATCGGCTGGACCGTCGGAATGTTCCTCGGCGGGTTGGCCTTTGGATCGATGACCAAGTCGCTGCTCGACGCGGCCAAGGGCAACGAGCTGCTTGCCCGCGTGCTCGCCGCGCAAGGCAGCGACGGCGTGTACACGACGATGACGCAGTTCCTGGCGGCCGCCGCCACCGCGTACGTCGTGACGGCCGTCATGCGGGTGTGGGGCGACGAGCAGTGTGGGCTCGGCGAGGCGGTCCTCGCCGGCGCGGTGTCGCGACGACGGTGGTTGTTCACCGCCGTGGCGGCCGCACTGATCGGGTCGGCGGTGCTGATGTTCTTCGCAGGCCTTGGCAACGGGCTCGGCGCCGGCATCACCCTCGGCGAGCCGGGAACCATCGTCAAGCTGACGCTCGCGGGTCTGGCCTTCGTCCCTGCGATGGCGGTGGTCGCGGGCATCGCGGCGCTGGCCGTTGCCCTGCGCCACGCCTGGATCGGTTGGCTCGCAGTCACCTTCGTCGTGACGTCGCTCTACCTGGGGGCGCTGCTGCGGTTGCCGAAGTGGCTGATCGACCTGTCGCCGGTCGGCCGGACCACGGCGCCGTCCGACGTTCCTGTCGTCGCGCTGGTCGTGATGATCGTCGTCGCGGCCGCGCTGACGCTACTGGCCGGTGCGATCTATCGGCACCGGGATGCGCTGTAGAAGGAAGGAGACGAGCTCGTGAAAACCGCACTTCAAGTCACGACGACTTCCGTGCTTGGCCTGGCGCTGATGGCGCTGACGTTGTTCTGGCCGGCTGGGACGGTCCACTACTGGCAGGCATGGGTCTTCTTCGGTATGTTCGTCGGCTTGTCGGTGATCTTCACCGCCTACGCCGGAGCGCGGAATCCCGAGGTGTTGCGTCGAAGGCTGAATGCGGGGCCCCTGCACGAGTCGCGACCCGTGCAGAAGGTCGTTAGCGCAGGTGTCGTGCTCGCATTCTTTGCGCTACTGGTCGTCTCCGGGTTGGACCGTCGGTTTGGCTGGTCGGACGTACCGACGGCACTCGTGGTCATCGGGGACGTGATCGCGGCGGTCGGCCTCGGCATCGGCATGCTCGTCGTCGCCCAAAACAGCTACGCCGCAGCCAATATCACCGTTGAAGCAGAGCAGACCGTGGTGTCCACCGGACTGTACGGCGTGGTGCGGCATCCGATGTACTTCGGTGTGCTCGTCATGGCCATCGGAGTCCCGCTTGCACTCGGTTCCTACTGGGCACTTCTCATCGTGCCGATCGATGCGGTGCTGTTCGCAATTCGCATCGTCGACGAGGAGAAGGCGCTCGCCGAAGAGCTCTGCGGCTACCGGGACTACACCGAGACGGTGCATTCCCGTTTGGTACCAGGCGTGTGGTGAAAGGAGAGAGATCATGAAGATCGCTGTGCAGTCACTGGCATCGGGAGTCTTCGGAATCGCGTTCTTCGTCGTGCTGCTGTTCTGGCCGGCGGGCACGTTGAACTATTGGCAAGCATGGGTTTTCATCGCGGTTTTCATGGTCACCACGATCGTCCCCAGCATCTATCTCGCAGTGCGGGATCCTGCGGCCCTTGCGCGGCGCATGAAGGCTGGGCCGATCGCGGAGACCAGAGCCATTCAGAAGCTCGTCATCACGGCGACGATGCTCGCGGTGGTCGCGGTACTGGTCGTCAGCGCCCTCGACCATCGGTTCGGTTGGTCGCGCGTGCCGATACCCGTCGTCGTGCTCGGCAACGTCCTGGTCGGTGCTGGGCTGGCGTTCGCTCAGCTCGTCGTCATCCAGAACAGCTTTGCGGCCGCGACCATCACGGTCGAGGCAGACCAGAAGGTGGTGTCGACGGGCGTCTACGGCCTCGTCCGGCATCCGATGTACGTCGGCGCGTTGATCATGATGGTCGGCACACCGCTGGCGCTCGACTCGTACTGGGGGCTGCTGGCGACCATCCTTGCCGTGCCGATCCTTGCGCTGCGCATCGAGGACGAGGAGAAGATGCTGCGCCAGGAGCTCGACGGGTACGACGAGTACACCCAGAAGGTGCACTACCGGCTGGTGCCTGGCGTCTGGTGACCGCTACGCGTGGCTGCGCTCGATCACGTCGAGGTGCAGCATCCGCGCAAGCACCTTGTCCAGTTCGGAATCGTCGAAGATCTTCTTCCAGTCGTCCTTGACGATCGTTTCCCTGCCGTAGTCCATCGCGATCAGGCACGCATCGGAGAACGGGTTGGACCCGCGCAGGGTGTTGGCGAGTGCGACTTGGGTGTGCCCGAGAAGCATTGCCCTGGCAGCGGCTTCGGGAACGCCGACGGTGTGGATGGTCTCCTCGAGCGCCTCCTTGAGAAGTGCCCCGACCATACAGGCGACGGTCTCTACCAAGGTGGGCTCCAGGACCGCGAGCTGCTTGACGGTCACCCAGTGCACGTCGATGACGGGTCCGTAGGCGACCCGCACGACGGCTTCGGCAAGATCGCGCGCCGCTTCGTCACCGTCTTCGAACGCTGCCACCACGTCCTGGGGCGCAGCGATCCCTCCGAAGGTATCGGCGTGCTGTTCCGTGGTGGTTCGCTCGAGGAACACCGATGGATGGCACGGATGCGCCACTGCGTAGGCGATCCCGTCGCGCCTGTGCAACAGGTTCGCGTAGGCGGCGGCGGGGTCCAGGGTGAGCAGGATGGCTCCCTGCTTCATCGTCGGGACGATGTCGGCGGAGATCCGGCCGAGCAGAATGTCGGGCACGGCCAGGATGACGACGTCGGCTTGGCTGGCGGCTTCGTGCGACTCGGTGAGGTCGCGGCCAAGCCCGGTGACGACTTCCCGTCCCTTGGGCGAGTTCTCCGCATACAGCGCGCGGTAGTCGCTGCGGGCAAGATTGTTCGAGATCCGCTGGCCCATCTTGCCGCCTGCCCCGATGACGGCGACGGTGGCCTGCTGTCCGGTCATGATCTACTCCTCAAATAGTTGACGTTGTGTTCTGTCCATTGCGATTCCAGTGCGCAGGTCGTGTCGGCGTCGCCTTGCCATGGCAACCAGTGCTCGACGATCTGGTTGATGTCGTTGCCTGCTGGTTGGATCGCGGCCGCGACGCCGTCGTAGTCGAGCAGTCCTTGGCCCAGTGGGCATCCGGCGAGAGTGAATCCGACCCACCCGGCTTGGCGCGTGAAGGCAAAGTCCTTGACATGCCAGTTCTTCACATAGGGGGCGCTCCGCGCCACGACGTCGACGGGTAGCTCCAGTCCGGCGACGCAGTTCGCCGGATCCAGGCAGATACCAACACTTTCCGAACCAACCGCTTCCACGATGGCCACCAGGCGCGCCGATGGCACCTGCTCGTAGGTCTCCAGCGCAAGGGCGACACCCCGTTCGGCGTACCCGGGTGCCGCCTGCGCGAGTAGATCGATGGCTTCATCGTCGGTCGGCCGGTGCTCGGTGGTGTTCACCATCGACCTGACCAATGTCACGTCCAGTTGCTCGGCGAAGTCGAGATAGCGGCGAAGGTGGTCGACGGCAATTCCGCGCGTGCCCAATTCGAGTCGAACGTCGAAGTCCTTGGCGCTCCTGGCAACTGCGGACAGTTCGGCTGCCGACATCGTCTCAAGGGGTTTGTAATCGCAGATCTGAAGTACCGTGCAGCCACTCTCGCGGGTCTGCTCCAGCATGTCGTGCAGTGTGAGCGGCAGTTCGACGCGGTCGGAGATCCGCCAGAAGAAGGCGTAGGTGCTCAGTCCGATTGCCATCGATGCCTCTCCGTGTCGGGCAGCGAACAGGCGGCCAGCGTCGCTGCCCTGCCATCGAGTGCTTCGGTCAAGATGAGATCGAGCGCCGTCGGGTCGTGCGCGAAGCGGCCGAGAAACAGTCCGTCGACGCTGCCGTTGAGCGCAGTGAGCAAGCCCGGTCCCGCACTGCCGCCGTAGATTACCCGGCTGCCGGCAAGACCGGGACGCGAATCCAGGTGATCGCGGATCGCCTCGCACGTCATGGCCACGTACTCCGTCGACGCCGGTTCGTCGGCGCCGATCGCCCAGTGCGGTTCGTACGCGACCACCAGCGGTCGGGCCGAGTTGGCGTCGACTTCGTAGAGCGCTGCGTCCAGTTGTGTGCGGCAGTGGCTGGCCGCGCCCGCCGGGGTCCCGCGCATCGCCTCGCCAACGCAGAGGATCGGGGTGAGCTGGTTGCGAAACGCGGCAGCCGTCTTGGCGGCGATCATGGCGGAGGTCTCGCCGAAGATGCGCAGCCTCTCCGCGTGTCCGATCTCGACGTATTCGCACCCCAGCTCGCGGAGTTGCTTGCCGCTCACCTCGCCGGTGAAGGCACCTTCGTCGCTCCAGAAGAGATCTTGGCCGCCGACGAAAACGGGGGTGCCTGCAAAGACGTCGGCCACCTCGGAGACGTAGGGGAAGGACGGCAGGACCGCCAGCTTCACATGCTCGTCACGCACCGCCGGGTGTTTGGCGGCAATGTCGGCGACCCTCCGGCACCACCGGATGGTTCGGTCGCGCCCGAAGTACATCTTCAGGCTCACGCCGAGGAACAGCTGGGACATCTAACAGGCCCCGGTGTCCTCGTAGGCGGACAGCACCCGCACCTTGTCGGCCGACGCGGACGTCTCGTCGAACCGGTAGGTCAGCCACTCGCGGGCGAGCCGGCGTGCCAACTCGAGACCGATGACACGTTGGCCGAAGGTCAGCACCTGGGCGTTGTTGCTCAGCACCGAGCGTTCCACCGAGAAGCTGTCGTGGGCGGTGACGGCGCGGATTCCAGGGACCTTGTTGGCCGAGATCGCCACGCCGAGACCGGTTCCGCAGACCAGGAGCGCGCGGTCGGCGACGCCTGAGGCGACCAGTTCGGCGGCAGTCACCGCGACCTTCGGGTAGGCGGTGTGCTCGTCGATCCCGACGCCGACGTCGACCACCGACTCCACCAGCGGATTCGCGTCCAGGTCACGCTTGAGCGCTTCCTTGTATTCGAATCCGGCGTCGTCGGCGCCGACGACGATGCGCAGCTTCCGTGCCATGTTCATCTCTTCTCGTGAGCTAGTGCTTGGGGCTGTGCCATCGGCGGGCACGGAGTCATCAACACTTTCGGGCCAGTACTCGATGCACTGCGTTGAATGCGAGGGCCATCGACACCGCACCGGGATCGGGTGTCCCCCTGCTCTTCTCGGCCAGCGGACGAGCCCTGCCGATCTTGGGCAGCATCTGCGCGGTGGCGTCAGCGGCATCGTTGGCGACGGCCGCTGCCGTCGCGAACGCCGAGCCCAGATCGTGACCGTCGGCGACGGCTTTGGTCAGCGCGGCACTGGCCGGGGCCAACACGTCGACGAGCGTCTTGTCGCCGATGTCTGCCTTGCCGATCTGTTGGACGGCGCGCAATGCCGCTGCGACACCGTCGGCGACATCCTTGGCGTCGGGCTCGTGGTCGTCGCCGATCGCTGCGGCGACGGCTCGGAGCGCCACGCCCCAGAGCGCGCCGGAGGTCCCTCCACCGACGTCTGCCCAAGCCTCGGCACCGGCATTGAGTACTGCGCCGGCTCCGGCACCGCGCTCACTTTCGGTGCTGGCGGCGCTGACCGCGGCACGCGCCCCGCGCTGCATCCCGATGCCGTGGTCGCCGTCACCGGCGACCGCATCGATGTCCCCAAGGCGCTGCACGTTCTCCTCGACGGTGTCGCGGATGGCCGTCAGTACGTCGATGACCGTGCGTGCTGCTTCGCGCGACGCGTCGTCAGCGGTGGCGACCGGCTGATCGACCTCGACCCAGCGCGGCTCGATCGCGGCGACGGCGACATCCCCTGCGATCGTGTTGCCCTTGCGGTACGCCGCGGAGTGGGCCGGTGCGGTCCAGTACTTTTCGAGTTCCTCGTCCAGCCAGAACATGGTGAGCGACACTCCGGCCATGTCGTAGCTGGTGACGAATTCACCGACTTCTGGCTGCACGGTCGTGACACCGCGGTCGGTCAGCAGTTGGGCGATCCGCCGGTACACGACGAACAGCTCCTCGTGCTTGACCGTGCCGAGCCCGTTGAGGATGAGTCCGACTCGAGCACCACCGGCGTCGACGTCGGGTGTCTCGGCCAGCAGCGCGGTGACCAATATTTCCGCGAGTTCGTCGGCGGTGGGAACGTCGGTTTCACCGGTGCCGGGTTCGCCGTGGATGCCCATCCCGACGGCCATCCGCCCTGGCGGCACCGTGAACAACGGCTTGCCAGCGCCAGGCAAGGTGCATCCGGTGAAAGCCACTCCCAGAGAACGAGTCCGGTCATTCGCGCGGCACGCGATTCGGTGCACGTCCTCGAGCGAGAGCCCGTCTTCGGCGGCCGCCGCGGCCACCTTGAACACAGCCAGATCACCGGCGACACCACGGCGTTTGTGGATCTCGTCAGTGGTCGCGCTGGAGATGTCGTCGGTGACGGCGAGGGTCATCGTGGGAATGCCGTCGGCGTTGAGCTTTTCGGCTGCCTGCCCGAAGTGCAGCACGTCGCCCGCGTAGTTGCCGAAGCCCAGCAGCACACCGCCACCGCGCGATGCCGAGCGAGCGACCGAGTAGATCTGCTTGGCCGACGGCGAGGCGAAGATGTTGCCGATCGCTGCGCCGTCGGCCATCCCAGGCCCCACCAGGCCGGCGAAGGCCGGGTAGTGGCCGGCCCCGCCGCCGATGACGACGGCGACCTTGCCTGCCGGAGTCGGGCTGTTGCGAATCAAGCCACCGGGGACTCGGCTCACCAAATCACCGTGTGCGGCAACGAATCCCTCCAGCACCTCGTCGGCGAACGCGTCTGGGTCGTTGAAGAGTCTGGTCATCGGAGCGGTCCGCTGGTGGCCATCTCCGAGCCTGGGCTCGGATGGTCGCGCGGCGCCGAATCGGTGCCGGTGGTCTCGACCCGCCCCTTGCGGCTGAGCAAGACCATCAGCAGGCCGGAGACGATCATGAGTCCGCCGACGACGAACATCGGCACGACGTAGGACCCGGTCAGGTCCTTGATGGCGCCGGTCACGTACCCCGCGGCGAAGCCGCCGACGTTGCCAAGGGTGTTGATCAACGCGATTCCCACGGCTGCCGATGCGCCGGTGAGGAATTGGGCGGGAACGGTCCAGAAGTTGGGCAGTGCGGCGAAGATGGCGCACGCCGTCACGGTGATCACTGCGATGGTGGCCGTCGGCGAACCCATGAACAGCGCAATCGGCACGCTCACGCCGCCGATGAAGGCCGGTGCGGCGATGTGCCAGGTACGCAGGCCGCGCTTGGTGGCGTCCCGCGACCACAGATACAGAACGACGGCTGCAGGCAGATACGGGATCGCCGTGATCAGCCCTTTCTCGAAGACGTCGAACTTGGTGCCGAACTGCTCCTGGAATCCGGAGATGATGGTGGGCAGGAAGAACGCCAGTGCGTAGAGGCCGTAGATGAACCCGAAGTAGATGACGGCAAGGACCCACACGCGGCCGCTGCGGATCGCGGCCATGAAGGCGCTGCGGCCGCCGTGGTCGACCTTCTTCTTCGCTTCGCCCTCGGTCTCTTGCGAAAGCCATTCGGCTTCATCCGCGGTCAGCCACTTCGCCTGACGCGGGGAGTCAGCGAGATAGAACCATGCAATGATGCCGATCAGAATGGCGGGGACCGACACGCACAGGAACATGAAACGCCATCCCTCGAGCCCGAATACGCCGTCGTGCCCGATCAGCCAACCGGCGAGCGGTGCGCCGATCACGGTGGTCAAGGGCTGCGCGAGGTAGAACAGCGCAAGGATCTTGCTGCGATAGCGCGCAGGTACCCACAGGCTCAGGAACAGGATCGCGCCGGGGAAGAAACCGGCCTCGGCGATGCCGAGCAGGATGCGCAGCACATAGAGGCTCGGGATGTTCTGCACGAAGGCGAACAGCAGCGAGACGATGCCCCACGACACCATGATCCTGGCGAGCCATCGCCTGGCACCGAATTTGTACAGCGCCATGTTGCTGGGGATTTCCAGCAGGATGTATCCCGCGAAGAAGATGCCTGAGGCGAAGCCGAACTGCGCCGCAGTCAAGCCGAGATCTTGGTTCATCCCGTTCGGGCCTGCGAAGGAGATCGCGGTCCGGTCCAGGTAGTTGATGAAGAACATCACGGCGACAAACGGGACGAGTCGCATGGCGACCTTCCGTATCGCCGAACGCTCAACTGACTGCGTTGACAGTGGCGCGCCCATGAGGACTCCTTGCAGAAAGACAGGGGTGTGTGGTCGTCGATCGCCGGGACAGCGAGTGCAGTGATGTTAGACACGCCACATCCGGCAAAGACAGCGCCGATGAACGGAGTTGCAACTCGGCGTCCGCCTCGAACGCAGCGGGTTGTCGCCGAACATGCAGTTCAGGACGATGGAATCGCAACCACGGCGCCACTATCCGCGTACGCCGCGTCATCGCCCGCCCGGTCAGTAATCAATTTCGTGCAATTCCGTTCACATTGCGGGCGCTTCGCTGAGGGCGAGCAGGTCAGCCGCGGCGTCATCGACCACCAGATCGGTAATCGCCCCAGCCAGTAGGGCAGCCCGGATGACGGGCGCTTTGGCCGCCCCGAGGGCGATGCAGATCCGCTTCGGAATCATCTTCAGTGCGTCTATCGGCATACCGCTGGAGCGGGCATTGATCGGCAGCGTTTCGCTGCTGCCGTCGGCGCGCAGAAAGACGGTTCCGACATCCCCGACCACGCCTTGACGGGCCAACGATTGCAACTCCTCGCGCTGCAGGTAGCCGGCGCGATACAGGTGACCGGGGATCGGTCCGCCGAGGGCGCTCAACGAGAAGACCGCGACGTTGGCCCGCTGCTGCAGTCGGAGCACGCGTTGCACGGAGCGTTCCGACCACATCGCGGTCTGAGATGCCGGCGCGTCGAAGAAAGCCGGAACGGGGAAATGGTGCACCCGCGCACCAAGCGCGGCGCCAAACCGGCCAAGAGTGCCTGATGCGTACTCCGCGCCTGAGGAGAAGGTGTTGCCCGTTCCGCTCATCTGCACGATCTGCAATCCCGGCACGACTCCCGGCGAAAGGCTACGGGCCACGGCGGCGACGGTGACGCCCCACGTGACCGCGACGGACAAGTCGGGTGCCAGGTTGGCGCGCAGCAGTGCTGCGCCTTGTGTTGCGCCATACCGAAGACGATCGCCGTCCGTGGCCGTTGTCGGCGGCGCAACCACCGTGACATCGATTCCGTACCGCTCGCCGATGACACGTTCCAAAGTCGCCGGGGCCCTACCCTTTCGGTGCACGATGATCTCGACCAGCCCCGACGTCTTGGCTTCGGCAACCAGCCGTGACACCGTGGCCCGCGAACATCCCAGCGCGTTGCCGATGTCGTCCATCGTCATGTTGTCGATGAAGTACATTTCGGCAGCCCGTAGGGCGGTGGCACTCCGCGAAAGCGAACTCACGCGAAATGCTCTGATACAGCGGCCATTACGATCGCAAACGACACCGCACCGGGATCGGGGTGTCCAAGACTGCGGGCGGCCAACGGTCGCGCCCGACCCAACCGCGGAGTCAGCGATGCGGTGGATTCGGCCGCCCTGGCGGCCGCCGCGGCAGCGTTGACCCATGCCGCGCCCAATGGCAGTTCGGCCAGGAGGTCGGCCTCCAGGCTTTCGACGAACGGCAAGAATGCGTCGACGACCGTCTTGTCACCGAGGCGGGCGTTGCCATAGGCGGTGACGGCGTCCAGCGCCGCACGCGGTGCGGTGGTCGCGACACAGGGACTGATCTCGTCGTCGGAAAGTACGCCAGCGACTGCACGTAATCCACTGCCCCACAGCGCCCCTGAGCTTCCACCGGCACGATCGCTCCAGGCATCGGCCGCGTGGACGAGCGTGGTCGCGGCGCCGGCTCCGTCGGCGACTGCGCGTGCCGCCGCCGCTGCCGCAGCGCGCGCACCGCGAACCATCACCCTGCCGTGATCGCCGTTGCCTGCAAAGGCGTCATACTCGCCGAGTTCGGTCTCGTGCTCGGCCAGTGAGCCCGCGACGGACTCCAATGCAGCGTGAATGCGTTTCGCGATCTCCTGGGAATCGGAGCTGGCCGCCGGAATGGCGCGCGGCGCCGGCGGTTGGATCGGACGCTTGATCGGCGCCCCGGGCTCGACGGGGGTCTTGCGGTACGCCGGGGAGGTGGCAGGCGCGCCCCACATCGCCTCCAGCTCTTCGTCAAGCCAACTCAGCGTGAGTGACACCCCAGCCATGTCCAAGCTGGTAATCAGTTCGCCCACTTCGGGTTCCACGATGTCGACGCCGTGGTCCTCGAGCCGCGGTGCGATCTCGTTCCAGAGGACGAACAATTCTTCGTACCGCGTCGAGCCCATCCCGTTGACCAGGACGGCCGCCCGTTGCGCCCCCTCCGGCCGCTCCGCGAGAACACGCGCAACCAGTAGGTCCGCCAGCTCGGCGGCCCGTAACAGTGGCTCCTCGGAGATGCCGGGTTCACCGTGCAGGCCAAGACCAACCCCCATCCGCCCCTGGGGAAGTGAGAACAACGGCGCGTCCGAGCCGGGCAGTGTGCAGCCGGTGAACGCGACGCTGAGCGACGACGTTCGTTTGTTCGCGCGGGCTGCCAACACCGCCACCGCATCGAGGTCGAAGCCGGCTTCGGCAGCCGCTGCCGCCACCTTGATGACGAAGAGGTCACCCGCAACGCCGCGCCGAAGCATCTGTTCGGCGCGCGGCGCCGAGGCGAGGTCGTCGGTGACCACGATGGTGCGGGTTGGGACACCGGCCGCGCTGAGTTCCTCGGCGGCGGCCTTGAAGTTGAGCACGTCACCGGCGTAGTTGCCATAGGTCAGAAGCACTCCGGCGCCGGCCTGAGCCTCCATCGCGACCGAGACCACTTGGTGCGCCGATGGCGACGCAAAGACGTCGCCGACGACGGCCCCGTCCGCGAGGCCGGTTCCGACCCATCCGGCGAAGGCTGGATAGTGACCGCTGCCGCCGCCGATGACCACTGCGACCTTTCCCGGAGCGGGTGCGGTCGCGCGAACGACGCCGCCAGGGACCTGCTGGACGAGAGTCGGGAAGGCACGCACGAATCCCGCCAATGTCTCCGCGGCAAAATCGCCGGGGTCGTTGAAGATCTTCGTCATTCGCAGGCAGCCCTTGTTCGGATGCTCAGATTCTAGGGTGGGGTGACGGGCGATCAGGCTCAGGCGGGAGTGGCCGATGCGATCTCGACGCATCAATGCATCACGATGCGATGATGCTACGGTGTGGCGTGCGCACCACCATCGACCTACCCGAAGAACTGCACAAACAGGCGCTGGCGATCGCTCGCGACACCCACCGCACGTTGAGCGAAACCGTGGCCGACCTCATTCGGCGCGGCTTGGGAGCGGGCACGCCAACCTCGATGTCGACGGACCCGCGAACGGGATTGCCCGTCGTCAGTGTCGGAACGATCGTGACCTCCGAAGACGTGCGCTCCCTGGACGACGAATGACGGCACTGCTGGACGCGAACGTGCTCGTCGCGCTCGTCGTCGCCGAACACGTGCATCACGACGCAGCCGCCGATTGGTTGTCGACGTCCGACACCGACTTTGCGACCTGCCCGATCACCCAGGGGAACCTCATGCGATTCCTGTTGCGCGCGGGCCAATCCGCAGCCGCCGCACGCGATGTCGTCAGCGCAGTATGCGACGCCAGCCGCCACGAGTTCTGGGCCGACCACATGCCCTTCACCGAGGTCGAACTAGGCGGCGTCATGAGTCACCGCCAGGTCACCGACGCCTACCTTGCCCAACTCGCGCGGAGCCACCAAGGCCAGCTGGTGACGCTCGACAGCGGGCTGGCGCACCTACACGGCGACGTCGCAGTGCTGGTTCCCGCATGACCGGGCGATCATGCCCCGGCAGCGGCAAGAGTTGGTCGGTGGACAAGGCGGGAAAGCCGATATGCCCGCGCTGCTACCGCGCGCTGGCCACCGTCGCGGGCAAGGGACGGTCGGTGCGAAACACGCCAAGGGTACCGACGCACGACAAGCCCCCGCCGCGCGATCAACAGCGCGATCAGCAGAGGGACCGGCGCCGAAGCTGAGACACTGGCGCCAGGGGCGAGCGAAGCGACGGGGGAAGCATTCATGGAGCTGCTGACCGGCTTCGGGCTGGCCACCGCCGCGGGACTCAACGCGTACATCCCGCTGCTGGCGCTCGGGCTGTTGTCCCGGTTCACCGACCTGGTGTCGTTGCCCCACGGCTGGGCGTGGTTGGAGAACGGCTGGGTGATGGCGATCGTCGCGATCCTGCTCGTCGTCGAGGTCGTGGCCGACAAGGTGCCCGCGCTCGACAGTGTCAACGACGTCATCCAGACGTTCGTTAGGCCGACCGCGGGCGGCATCGTGTTCGGGTCGGGCACGGCCGCTCAGACCTCGGCGGTCACCGACCCCGGGGCGTTCGCGCAATCGGGCCAATGGATTCCGATCGCCGTCGGCGTGGTCACCGCACTCGTCGTGTCGCTGACGAAGTCGACGGTGCGGCCCGCAGCCAACGTCGCCACCGCAGGTGTGGCCGCGCCCGTGCTGAGCACCATCGAAGACGTCGCCAGCGTCGGCCTGGTGTTCGCGGCGATCCTGCTACCGGTTCTGGTGTTGGTCGGCGTGATCTTGTTGGGCTGGGCGGTGTTCCGGATCCTGCGCAGGCGCCGACGCAAGGCAGCCGCGGGCTAGCGAGCGTGCGCAAACTCCTGCAGAACTACGGCGTGTCGGCGGCAGACTCGCGCGCTCGCCGAAGGGGATGCCGGGGCCTTAGATCCAGATTCCCTTGCCGACCGCGACCACGCCGCCCGCGCTGATCGCGAACCGCTCGCGGTCCTTCTCCAGATCCACGCCGACCATCTCGCCGGGCCCGACGACGACGTTCTTGTCGAGGATGGCGTGCCGCACCACGGCGCCGCGGCCGATCCGGACGCCGGGCATGATCACGCTGCCCTCGACGATCGCGCCATCATCGATGACGACGTTGGACGACAGCACCGAGTTGCGCACGGACGCCGCCGAGATGATGCTGCCCGCACCGACCACCGACTCCTGCGCCGAGCCGCCGTTGACGAACTTGGCGGGTGCGAGGTTCTCCGGTTCGCCCCGGATCGGCCAGCGCCGGTTGTACAGGTTGAACACCGGGTGTACGGACACCAAATCCATGTGCGCGTCGTAGAACGCGTCCAGCGTGCCGACGTCACGCCAGTAGCCGTGATCGCGTTCCGTCGCGCCGGGCACTTCGTTGTCGTTGAAGTCGTACACCGCGGCCATGCCGTCGGCGACGAGTCGCGGAATGATGTCGCCGCCCATGTCGTGATCGGAGTCGTCGTCCTCGGCGTCGGCGCGGATGGCGTCGACGAGCACCTTCGTGCTGAAGATGTAGTTGCCCATCGACGCGAACGTCTGCTCGGGATCATCGGGCGTGCCCGGCGGATCGGCGGGCTTCTCCACGAACGCGCGGATGCGGCCGGAATCGTCGGCGTCGATGCAGCCGAACGCGGTCGCCTCGGCGCGCGGCACCCGGATGCCTGCGACCGTCGCCCCAGCGCCGCTGTCGATGTGGAACTGGAGCATCTGCTCGGGGTCCATGCGATAGATGTGGTCCGCACCGAACACGACGACGTAATCGGGATCCTCGTCGTAGATCAAGTTCATCGACTGCAAGATCGCGTCAGCCGATCCGGTGTACCAGCGCGGGCCGAGGCGCTGCTGCGCGGGCACCGGGGTGATGTACTCCCCGGCAAGCCCGGAAAGCCGCCAGTTCTGCGAGATGTGGCGGTCCAGCGAATGCGACTTGTATTGCGTGAGAACACAGATTCGCAGATATCTGGCGTTGACCAGATTCGAGAGTACGAAGTCGATGAGCCGATAAGCGCCCCCGAACGGGACCGCGGGCTTGGCACGGTCGGCGGTCAGCGGATAGAGACGCTTGCCCTCGCCGCCAGCCAGGACGATGCCCAGCACGTGTGGCAATTCCCTCATGTGTCAAACCTATCGGCCCCCACCACCTGCGGCTAGGCATTGACACGATTACCGCGAGTTCTGACGGGCTGTAGGTCAAGGCAATTGGTGAGGCGACGCCCCAACGCAGGACGGGTCTACTACCGTCTTCACCATGCGGGTGGCGATGATGACACGGGAGTATCCACCCGAGGTGTACGGCGGCGCGGGGGTGCATGTCACCGAGCTCGTCGCGCAACTTCGGCATCTGTGCGAGGTCGACGTGCACTGCATGGGCGCGCCACGCGACGGCGCCTTCGTGGCGCAGCCCGACCCCGCGCTGGTTGGCGCCAACCCGGCCCTGTCCACGCTGTCGGCCGACCTGGCCATGGTCAACGCCGCTGCAGGGGCGACGGTCGTGCACTCCCACACCTGGTACGCCGGGATGGCAGGACACATCGCCGCGCTGTTGTACGGCGTTCCCCATGTGTTGACGGCACATTCGCTCGAGCCGATGCGGCCATGGAAGGCCGAGCAGCTCGGTGGCGGCTACCGCGTGTCGTCGTGGGTGGAGCGAACTGCCGTCGAGGCCGCCGACGCGGTGATCGCGGTGAGTGCAGGCATGCGAGACGACGTCCTGCGAACGTACCCGGCGCTGGATCCCAACCGGGTGCACGTCGTGAAGAACGGCATCGACACCGACGTCTGGTACCCGGCTCAGCCGCAGCCGGGCAACTCGGTACTCGCCGATCTCGGCGTCGACCTGACCAAGCCGATCGTGGCGTTCGTCGGAAGGATCACCCGACAGAAGGGCGTCGCGCACCTGGTTGCGGCCGCGCACCGGTTCGCGCCGGACGTGCAGCTGGTGTTGTGCGCCGGCGCGCCGGACACCCCCGAGATCGCGGCCGAGGTCAAGGCCGCCGTCGAGGAACTCCAGCGGGTCCGCGATGGGGTGTTCTGGGTGCAGGACATGCGACCCACCGAACAGATTCGCGAAATACTATCGGCGGCAACGGTTTTCGTGTGCCCGTCGGTCTACGAACCACTCGGCATCGTGAACCTCGAAGCCATGGCCTGCTCGACGGCCGTTGTCGCGTCGGACGTCGGCGGCATTCCCGAGGTGGTGGCCGACCAGGAGACCGGACTGCTCGTGCACTACGACCCGGCCGACACCGCATCCTTCGAGGCCGGTCTCGCCGACGGCGTGAATGCGCTCGTCGCCGATCCCGAGCGGGCGCAGCGCTACGGGCAGACGGGACGCCAGCGCTGTATCGACGAATTCTCTTGGGCGCGCATCGCCGAGCAGACGCTCGACATCTACCGAGAGGTCGCCTCGTAGCGATTGCGGTGCACTGAGCGCACGCGCCCCCCGCGTGCAAATGGAATGGTGGTCCCCCGCGTGCGAACGTGGGCCCCGGGCAATGGGACTAGCTGGTCACGGCCTTGAGTTCGTCGCCGAGGGCTGCGGCCTCGTCCGGAGTGAGCTCGACGACAAGACGTCCGCCACCCTCCAGTGGTACTCGCATCACGATGCCACGCCCCTCCTTGGTTGCTTCCAATGGACCGTCGCCGGTCCGGGGCTTCATCGCCGCCATCGACTGCTCCCTCTCCGAAGGTGCGGACCCGCGTGAGCGGATCCCTCCAGCCGGGACTGCCATCCGTCGGCAGCTCCCAGCACTGAACTGCAACTGAACTTCTTGCATTCTTCCCTATGACGGGCCTTCGATGTGCAAAGACCCGGCCAAGGGTCCTCGCGCGGCGCCACCACGACTGCACTCACGCCTCGACCGGGACCCAGCACGACGTCAGATGGTCGTCGACCATTCCGGTGGCCTGCATCAGCGCGTAGGCAGTGGTGGGGCCCACGAACTTGAACCCACGACGCTTCAGTTCCCTTGCCATCGCCGTGGACTCAGGAGTGATCGCGGGCACAGCTGCAGAGTCGGCGGGGCGAGGCCGCGGCGGCGGCGCGAACGACCACAGCAACTCACTGAGATCGACTCCCTCGTCCAAGAGGTCGGCAACCGCGCGGGCGTTGGCGATGGTGGCGTCCACCTTGGCGCGGTTGCGGACGATCCCGGTGTCGGCCATCAGGCGCTCGACGTCACGTTCGGTGAATCGGGCCACCTTCGCAACGTCGAACCGTTTGAAGGCACGCCGAAAGTTCTCCCGCTTGCGCAGGATGATGAGCCACGACAGACCGCTCTGGAACGCCTCGAGCGACATCCGCTCGAACAGTTCGCGAGTCCCGCGCAACCGGCGGCCCCACTCGTAGTCGTGATAGTCGCGATACATCACGGAATCCGGGGCATCCGAACGTGATCCGGTGAAGTCCGCCCACGTGCAGCGAATCCGCCCGTCGCCGTCGGGGGCGACGCTCATCAGTCGACCCGTTCCTCGTCGTGCAACGCGTGTGTGCCCTCGCGCTCCTCGTCGAGGGTCCCGTCGGTCTCTTCGTCGCGGTCGTCGAGGGACTGCACGGCACGCACCGAGTCGAGCTGACCACGCAGGAGGTCGAGCTCCTGGCCCAAACGGTCGAGCACCCAGTCGACTTCGCTGGTCTTGTAGCCGCGCAGCGTCTGGGTGAACTTGACGGCGTCGACGTCCGACGCGGTCACCCCGGATGCGGGCAGCACCGTCGCGGTGGTTCCGCTCGGCAGCGGCGGCAGCCGCTCACCGCGGCCGAACAGCACGCTGCCAAGACCGAACAGCACGGTGGCCACCAGGATGAGCACGACCAGGTACAGCAGAATCAAGGTCACGGCATCGATACTGCCGCAAGACGACGACGGAACATGCTTCGGGCAGTTACCTGGGGCGCAGGGTGGCCATCGGCGGCCGGTCGGCCAGCGACACCGTCGAGGTGCGGGGGGTGTAGTCCTCGCCATCGGCGAAGAACTGGGTCAGGCCCATGCCGGAATCGGGAACGCCGCACCGCGACAGCAGCGTGGCGATCACCTGCCTGCTCATCGCGGCGAGCTCGGTGAGAGGCCGGTTGCGGTGCGTGCGCACGCCGAGGTTCACCTGGGCGATGGCGTCGAGACCCAGCCGGTCGTAGGTGTCGATCAGCAGACCGATCTCGACGCCGTAGGCCGGCGCGAACGGCACCGACGTCAGCAGTTCGCGGGTGCCGGCGTACTCGCCGCCCAGCGGCTGCAGCAGACACGTCAGCTCGGGGCGCAGCGCGGCGAGCAGCGGCCGTGCGACGAGCTCGGTGACGCGACCTCCGCCGTTGGCATCCTCGCTGCCGCTGACCTTGAGCGGGCGACGGTAGAAACCCTTGACCAGATGCACGCCGTCGGTGGTCAGCAGCGGGCCCAGCAGCTTGGGGACGAACATCGGGTCGGGGTCGATGAGATCGGAGTCGACGAACACCACCAGGTCGCCGGTCGTCGCGGCGAGCGACCGCCACAGCACCTCACCCTTGCCCGGCTGTGGCTCGACCTCGGGCAGCGCAGCCTCGCGGCTGATCACCCTGGCGCCTGCGGCGACCGCACGGATCTCGGTGTCGTCGGTCGAGCCGGAGTCCAGCACCACGATCTCGTCGACCAGCCCGCCGAGAAGCGGCGTGATGGTCTCGACCACCGAGCCGACGGTGTCCTCCTCGTTGAGCGCGGGCAGGACCACCGAGATGGTGCGCCCCGCCTTCGCCGCCTGGAGTTCGGCAATGGTCCACATGGGCCTGCGCCACGTGTGATCGGTCAGCCAGCGGTGGCCAGCTACTACGTCGGCGGCGGCGATGTCGGGCGTGAGTGTCATGCCAGTCCCCTCGTGGTCCGCGTCGGTGGACGCACCCCTTGGATCGACGCGACCATTTCCAGTACGCGGCGAGTGGGACCGACCTCGTGCACGCGGAACATCGCAGCCCCTGCCTCGGCGGCCAGTGCCGTCGCTGCCAGGGTGCCTTCCAGGCGTTCGGTCAACCCCACACCCAGAGTTTCCCCGACGAAATCCTTGTTGCTGAGGGCCATCAGGACGGGCCATCCAGTGTTAACAAGGTCTTTTACGTGACGCAACAAACTAAGACCGTGATGAGTGTTCTTACCGAAATCGTGCGTCGGATCGATCAAAATGGCGTCCCGAGAGACCCCCGCAGCGACCGCCCGTTCGGCCGCCGAGGTGACCTCGGCGATGACGTCGTCGACCACGCCTCGCTCCGACACCCCGTAGTTGACGCGAAACGGCCTGGTCCGCGGCGTCGCGCCGCCGGTATGTGAGCACACCAGACCCGCCTCGAACTCGGCGGCAACGTCGGGCAGACCGGGATCGGCGCCTGCCCAGGTGTCGTTGATCAGGTCCGCACCCGCCGCACAGGCCTGTTTGGCCACCGCGGCGCGCCAGGTATCGACGCTGATCAGCTGGTCGGGGAAGGTGCCACGAAGCCACTCGATGAAGGGGACGACGCGCAGGGTCTCCTCGTCGGCACCGACGTCGCTGCCAGGACCTGCCTTGACGCCGCCAACGTCGATCACGTCAGCGCCATCCTCGACCGCCCGGTGCGCGGCCGCCTTTGCCGCGTCGTCGGTGAACGTCGCGCCGCGGTCGTAGAACGAGTCCGGCGTCCGGTTGACGATCGCCATGATCAAGGCGCGATCGGCCGCCACGGGTCGGCCCAGAAACGTGGACTGCACCTCACCAGGCTAGCGGCCAGCGATTTCGGCGTGTTCCGTCGCGCTGAGCGTGACCAAACACGCCGAAGTCGTCAGGACTTGGGGCGCTTGCCGTCCAACACCTCGGCGGGGTAGTCGTCGTAGAACGGCACGTAGCCCTCGTCGCGGCCGGCCAGCACGTACAGCGGGTCGTCGCCCGTCTCGGCGGTGTCGAAACCCTGCTTGCGCAGATCGACCTTCTGGCTCTTGAACGTCGACGTATGCGCGAGGGTCTCGACGATCCGTACGAACAGCGGCACCGCGTAGGCGGGCAGGTGTCCGTAGGCGGCGCTGGCCAGCGCCTTGCCGTCGAACTCCTGGCCGTCCTTGAGCTGGATGGCCACCATGCCCGCGCGTCCACCCGCGCCGGGCACCTCGACGCCGAACACCGTCGCCTCTTCGACCTGTGAATCCGTCGACACCGCGGCCTCGACCTCGGTGGTGGCGACGTTCTCGCCCTTCCACCGGAACGTGTCGCCGAGGCGGTCGGTGAAGGCGGCGTGCCCGAAGCCCTGCGATCGCATCAGGTCGCCGGTGTTGAACCAGACGTCGCCGTCCTTGAAGGCGTTGCGGACGAGCTTCTTCTCCGTGGCGGCCTTGTCGGTGTAGCCGTCGAAGGGCTGGAAGCTGCTCACCTTGGACAGCAGCAGGCCGGGCTGCCCCGTCTTGACCTTGTGCACGCGCCCGTCCTGGTCGCGCTTCGGCTCGCCCGACTCGTCGTCGTACTCGACGAAGGCGATGGGCGACGGACAGATTCCCGTCGTCTTGTCCAGGTTGAACACGTTGAGGAACGCGGTGTTGCCCTCGCTGGCGCCGTAGAACTCGCACACCCGTGGGATGCCGAACCGGTTGGTGAACTCGTCCCAGATGGCAGGCCGCAGCCCGTTGCCTGCGATGACCCGCACGCGGTGACGGCGATCGGTCGCCTTCGGCGGCTGGTTGAGCAGGTACGCGCAGACTTCGCCGATGTAGACGAAGGCCGTCGCGTCGTACCTGATGACTTCGTCCCAGAACTTCGAGGCCGAGAACGACTTGCCAAGCGCCAGCGCAGATCCCGAGTTGAGCACCGACGACAGCGCGACCGTCAACGCGTTGTTGTGGTAGAGCGGCAGGCAGCAATATAGGGTGTCGTCGCTGGTCAGCCGCATGCCGAGGCCACCAAAACCGGCGAGCGCACGCAGCCAGCGGTAGTGCGTCATCACGCTGGCCTTTGGCATCCCGGTGGTGCCCGAGGTGAAGATGTAGAACGCCTTGTCCTTGGCCAGCACTGCGGCCGTCGCGGCCGGGTTGGTGGTCGGCGCGGTGGCGGCGAGCTGCTGCAGCTGGTCGACGGTCATCAATCCGGTGGTATCGGCGCCGCTCTCCCCGATCGGCTCGATGAGATCGGTCTCGGCCACCACGGCTCTGGCGCCGAGCAGACCGATGCTGTGCGCCAGGACCTTGCCGCGCTGGTGGTAGTTCAACATGCCAGCAACGGCGCCGCACTTGACCACGGCAAGCATCAGCAACACCGACTGTGGCGAGTTGCGCAGCATGACTCCGACCACGTCACCGTGGCCGACGCCGCGCGCGGCGAGCACCGCGGCGTAGCGGTTGACCGTCTCGTTGGACTCGCGGTAGGTCAGCTTCTCGTCGCCGAACTTGATGAAGACCTTGTCGCCGTAGCGGGCGGCTCGGTCCTGGAACACCTTGCCGATCGACGTCTTGGCCGTAGGCCGTGCGCCGAATCCGGTGATCACGCCCCGCAGGATGGTCGGCGCGTCCATCAGCAGACCGGGCAGGCGCGGCGCGATGTCGAGCAGTCCGACGCTGCTACGGGTCCCCGATTTCTCGTCACTCATGGCGCCCAACCCTAGTTGGCGCGGAGTTCGCCGGTGACGGCCGTCACCCGGTGCGGTTCGCACGCGCGGAGGAAGAAGTGGGGTCCGCACGCGAGGAGGAAGAAGTGGGGAGGCATGCGGCCAACGCCGCATCGACGTCGTCGACCACGACGAGCCGGTCCAGCGCATTCGCACCGACGTAGCCCGTCTTGGCGAGTCCGCGCAGCCACTCCAACAAACCGTCGTAGTGACCGATCGGGTCGAGCATCACCAGCGGCTTGTCGTGCATGCCGAGATACCCTGCGGTCCAGGCTTCGAAGAACTCCTCGAGCGTGCCGATCCCGCCGGGCAGCACGATGAACGCGTCCGCGCGGTCCTCCATGACCTGCTTCCGCTCGCGCATGGTGTCGGTGACGATCAGCTCGTCGGCGTCGACGTCGGCGAGCTCACGGTGCACCAGGGCCTTTGGAATCACCCCGATCGTGCGGCCGTTGTGTGCTCGTGCGGCACTGGCCACCGCACCCATCGCCGAGACGTTGCCACCGCCCGACACCAAGGTCCAGCCGCGGTTGGCGATCGCGGTACCGACACCGGTCGCCAACGCCATCAACTCGGGATGCTTGGGCCCCGACGCGCAATACACGCATACGGCCCACGGGCGGTCCTTCGTTTCGGTGAGTTCGACGTCTTCTGGCACGCCGCCAACCTTAGGGATCGCCCCAACGAGATTTCTGGCACGGCCGACATTTGACGCATTCATCGGTGCGGCCGCGTTGGCGCACCATAGGATCCGGCGGTGCCTGTCGAGTGGGTCACCGCGCCGGAGGAACCGTTGCTGGGCCAGCTCGAAGCGGCCGTTCGCAGTCGCTCGGGCGCCTTGCTCGTCGGGCCTGCCGGGGTGGGCAAGACGTCACTGGCTCGCGCCGCGGTCGCGAAACTCGCCGGTGAGTTCGACCGCGCCGCGACGGTCACCGGGACGGTCGCCTGGTCGGCCGTGCCGTTCGCCGCGTTCGGCGATCTGATCGAGATCGCCGATGCGGGAAAGACGGCGGCGGTGCTGCGCACGGCGCGGGAGTCCATCGGCGATGGCGTGTTGTTGTTGGTCGACGACGCCCACGCCCTTGACCGGCTTTCGGCCGCGCTGGTGTACCAGCTCGGGATCAGCGGTGCGGCACGGTTGATCCTGGTGGTCGACGCCGACGAGTCGATGCCGGACGGGTTGTCGACGTTGGTGCGCGATCAGTTGGTGGCCCAGATCGACGTTGCGCCAACCGGATACGACGCGCGTGCGCTCGACGAGCAGGTCAGTTCGTTCGTCGCAGGGCTACCCGCAGCCGCGACGGCCGTGCTGGAGTTCGTGGCTCTTTCCGAACCGTTGTCCGTAGCCGTGCTTGGCGATTTGGTGGGCGCCGACGCGGTTTCGGCGGCGGCTACCGCGGGTGCGGTGGTGATCGACGGCGACGACGTGCGGCCAGCCCATCCGGTGTTCGCGCGCGCGGCACGGATCCGGCTCGACCCCGAGCGGGAACGACGCCTGCGCACCGAGCTCGTCGAGAAGCTGCCCGCCTCGACGAATGTCGTCGAGCGGCTGAAACGCGCGGTGCTGGCGCTGCACAGCGATAGCCCACTGCCCGTGACCGATCTGGTGACGTTGGCCGACGAGGCGTTGCGGCTCGGCGACCTCCAGCTCAGCGAGCGGTTCGGCCGGGCGGCACTGGCCGACGGAGGCCTCGCAGCCAGGTTGCCGTTGGCCTACGCGCTGGCGTGGCAGGGCCGTGGCCGCGACGCCGACGCCGTGCTGGCCGACGTCGATCCCGCGGCGTTGACGGAGACGGAGTTGATGGCGTGGGCGCTGCCACGGGCGGCCAACCAGTTCTGGATGCTCTCGGAGCCCGAGCGTGCGACGGCGTTCCTGCAGAGCACCCGCAACCAGGTGACGACGCCGACGGCACGCACCACGCTCGACGCCCTCTCGGCGACGTTCGCGATGAACGCGGGCAGCCCGAGCCGGGCCATGCAGGTCGCCAGCGAGGTGCTCGCGTCACCGGACGCCGACGACACCGCGATCGGCTGGGCGTCGGCTGCGGCGGCGCTGAGTTCGGCGCGGATGGGCCTGTTCGCCGATGTCGATTCGTTGGCGGAGCGCGCGGTGACGGCGGGCCATCCCGGCCTGCTGCGCTTCACCTCCGGGTTCGGCCAGACGACCGCTCGATTGTTGGACGGCCGGTTGGATGACGCTCACGCGTTGGCCAGGCAACTGCTCGACTTCACCCAGAGCCAGCAGCCGGGGCGCGCGATCGGCGAGGTGTTGGTGGCCGACGTGCTGATGGCCAGAGGCGAGCTCGACGAGGCCATCGCGCTGCTGCGCGGCGCCGCCGCCGCCCTGGCGCCTACCGGCTACTCGTGGGGTCCACTGGCCTGGATGATGTTGGCGCAGGCGCTCGGCCAGAAGGGGCAGACCGCGGAGGCGGGCCGCACGCTGGCCAGGGCCGAGGCCAGGCACGGACTGAAGTCGATGCTGTTCGCCCCCGAGCTGTCGTTGGCCAAGGCCTGGACGTGTGCCTCCCGGCGCGACGGCCACGGCGCGATCAATGCGGCACGGGAGGCGGCTCGCGCGGCCGAGCGGGGCGGTCAGTCGGCGGTCGCGTTGCGGGCGCTGCACGACGCGGTGCGGCTCGGCGACGTCCGCGCGGCCGACGGCATCGCGCGCCTGAGCCTCGACTGCACGGTCGGCAGGCTAGCCCTCGATCACGGGCGCGCACTGGCCGCCGGTGATGCCGCAGCACTGGACTCGGTGGCGGAGGCGTTCGCAGGGATTGGCATGCGGGGCGCGGCATCCGACGCCGCGGCGCAGGCCGATCGGGCGCGGAAGTAGCCCAGAATTGGTGCCCGAGAGCAGGTATCGCCGGACTTAGGATTGGTTGCTGACGGTACGGGCTAAGGGGGTGGGCGTGAGCGTGCTGGATGGGTTCCTTGCGACGTGGTCGGATGCACGCACCACCTTCGGCCAAGGCACTCCCACAACAGGCGCCAAGTTCGACCAGAGCGGGCCGCTGCTGACCGCGCAGGCCAATGTGCAGTCGGCCGCGCCGGGTTCCACGTGGTCCGGCATGGGGGCCAGCGGCTACGGCAGCGCCAACACCGAACACGGCGCCGTGATCGGCAAGACCGCAGGGTTGGACCAGCGGCTCGGCACGCAGGTCAACCAGTCGTCGGAGGTCGTCGCCGCAGGTCGACGCGACCTCGACGCGTTGCGTCAGTGGGTGGTCGATGCCGCCGCGGCCGTGCCCCCTGGCAAGAACCGCGACCAGATGCTGCTGCCGATCGCGCAGAAGGGCTTGGGCCAGCTCACCGACATCGTCAGCAAGTCCAACGGTGACCTCAGCAAGATCGGTGCCGAGATCCGGGCCCTCGACGCCGAATACAAGGCGCTGGCGAACCAGAGAATCGTCAAGGAAGGCACCGGGGATGGCGTGCTCGGCGCCAAGGGTGACGAAGAGGACAAGAAGAAGGAGATCGAACGAGCTGCAAAGCATGGTCAGGAGGATGGGGAGTCGCTATCCGACGGGAAGCTGTCTCCCGAGGAGGAGAGACGGCTGACGGAAGCGACGGCGCTGAACCCGGAGCAGAAGGCGGCGCTGGATCGTGGCGACCTGACCATCCCACCCGACCGGATGGCGTACTTGAACGGCCTGTCCCACTCCCTCGACGGCAAGTCGCCCGCCGAGATCAAGGCGACGCTGGGCAAGCTACCGCCGGCAGACGCCAAGGCGGTGTCCAACGCCCTGCACCTGGTCGGTTCCGACGCCGTCAAGACCACCGTCGACCCGTCGATCAAACCCGGTGAGGACGGCTACGTTCCGGCGACCGGCAGCAAGGACAACCTTCCGAAGAGCATCCAGGGCATCTTCGACGCGCCGCTACGCAACAACCCGACGGGCGATTGGATCACCAACCCCGACGGGTCGAAGACCTTCATGCCACCGGACTACAACAAGCCATACAAGTTCCTCGACGAGTACCGCGACATCGCCGCGATCTCCAACTACGGCGATCCCGAACTTCAACGCAGCAGCGCCCTGAACGAGGGCATGCTCGCGGAATCGCGGGAGCTGCTTGAGGACTCCGAAGGGCACACGTTCCCTGACTGGGGTACCGATTGGAACCATCAGAACCTCGACCCGACGTTGCAGGACCTGCTGTCGGCGTCGTCGCACGACCCGATCGCCGTGCACGACGCATTCGCCGGTGTCGATGGCAAATCGCCGAACAACGACTTCATCCGGGACGTCTACCAGCACGACTGGGCCGACAATGGCGCCGCCGCAGGAGAGTTGTTCCCTGACGCGAAGGACCACTCCGAACGGGCTGGCCAAACCATGCACGCCTTCGATGCGTACGCCGGCCAGAAGTACCAGGACCTCCTCAACATGAACGGGGGAAGGGAATCCGTCGGCGAGGTCAACCCCAATCTGGTGCAGTCTCTCGCCGAGGCGAACAAGCCCTACATCGATGACATGGCTGGCGCGAACCTCGACGGCACCAAGGGTTTCGACAAGCTCGACAGCGGGGCGAACGCCAACAACATGCGGGGCTTGTTCGCTGTAATCGACTCCGACCCCACGGCGGAGAAGAACTTCAACACGGCTGCGACCGCGACGTGGCGGGACTTCATTGCCGACTACTCGCAAGATCTTGGCAAGACGGGTGTGCCCGACGGTGAGCTGCTCGAGGCGGCGGGGCGCCTCGGTGGTGCGCAGGACATGGGCCAGTACATCGATCAGCTCGACATGGGCAAGAGTGAATTCGAAGCGTCCACGGAAGCGTGGGAAAAGAAGGGCCAGTGGTACGACGTCGTCCACGGTGCCGCCTCAGAGATACCAAGGGTCCAGGATGTGGTCGGGATCTTCGACAAGATGACGGGCGACCCATTGAGAGACCTGTTCGTCGGCAAAGAGCCGACACCCGGGACCGTGACACCAATGTCCTTGCGCGATCCGAGTGAGATCACCCGGCCCGTCGCTGAGTACCTGATCCAACAGCATGTAGGCGACCTGGGCGAGTTGGCGCCGCACGTTCACAACGGCGTGCTGGACCCGAAGACCCCACAGAAATTGATCGACGAGTATCTGTCCAACGTTGGTGGCAACAACGACCTTCCCTACATCGAATGGACCAACGCATACCAGGCATCTATATACGTGTCCGAGGGCGAGTTCGACAAGATCAAGTCACCAGAACGATGAGTCCAATGCCGAAGCCTCGCAAACGGATCACGCTCGGTGTGGTTGCGATCCTGCTCGGGCTGACCGCCTGCCACTCCGAACCCGCGCCGACGACACAGTCTCCGACTCCGACGGCGCAACCCACGAACTGGCCACAGAACCTGGACGACTTCCGTTTCCGCTGGAGCGCCGACCCGGGATTTGACTTGAACACCGGTTGGGCAGTGCCGCTGCGCGCTTACCTCGAATCGTTGCGCGTCATCTACTACACTCTCGATCGGGATGCCGGGTATCCCGGGTTGAAGCGGGCGACACCCGAACCACCGGAGACGTTCTCGTCCGAGTGGAAAAAACTCCCCCTCGCGCAACGTGACCTTCGCGGCAGTTTCGGGAACGTCGACGTCGACAACCCCCACAATCGATTCGTCGGCAACGAGGATATGCGCGTTCTCAAAGCAGAGCCGATCCCATCCGGTTTTCGCGCGTTCGTATGTGACGCGACGTTCGGCGTGTACGGGGGTTCGACCGGCTCCCAACTCGTCCCATGGGGCTTCGAGTCGGCCAAGCAGGGCTTCAATATCGACTTCACCAACATGGCGGTGTGGCGGATCGAGTTCAGCGACAACGACCCGCGTGCCGGAGCACCCCCGCTACCCTCGCCGCAAACTGCCCAACAGGGACCGTTACCGGCTCCGCGCGATGACGTGTTCGGTCCGTGGTTCGTCACCGGCGCTTCCCTGGTCAGCGGTTGGTCCGACAGTGATTTTCCCGGTTTGCAAAGTGACACTCCGGAGTACAACCGACGACTCCACGAGGCGCAAGCAGCCGAAGAGGCGATGCGCCAGCAATGCCTTGCCCAATATCCACTGAATGCCGAGCAGCGCAAGGCGATTGCGACGACGGTGATCGACAAGCCACCAACCGTGGAGCCAGCCCTACCTGGCTGGCCGGAGTGAGATCGGTGAACCACCATGAATGAACCGCTAAGCGTTCAGCCAGACGGCCTGCGCACCTTCTCCCAGGTGCACGACGAGGTCGTGTCCGCGCTGTCCCAGATCATGGGTGCTGCCGCACCGGGAGCAACCGGCGTCGAAACCTCACACGGGCCGATTGCGTCGGCGGTGAGCAGCGCCCTTGGCCAGGTGCTCGGCAGCCGCGGAGGCACGTTGCAAGCCACGTCGAAGTCCGGCGAGACCATCTCGGCGCTACTGCAGAAGGCCGCCCAGCTCTACCAGCAGGGCGACCAGCAGGGCGCCGACACGCTCAAGAAGGCCGCAGAGGCGTTGCAGGCCAACGAAGCCGGCGGCGGCGGCGCGGGCTCGGGCACGGCAGGCTCGGGAGCGAGCGGCGCGGCTGGCGCGGGCGGTGCCGAACAGATGGGGCAGATCGCCAGTCAAGTCGGGCAGCAGGTCGGCCAGATCGCCCAAGGTGTGGCCCAGTCGGTACAGGGCCTGGCTCAGGGGCTGACGCAACTCCCCCAGCAGGTGATGCAGGGTGTCCAGGGCATGGTCCAGTCGGCCACCCAGGGCGCCGGGTCCGCGGGTGCCGGAGACGCAGGCGCCAAGGGTGACGAGAAGGACAAGCCCAAGGACGAGGAACCGAAGACCGAAGAGCGCAAGGACGAACCGCCCGTCAAGCGCGACGTGGCGGAGCCCGGGAAGGCTGCCGAGCGAGGCAGTGCTCCCGTCCCGCCGCCCGTCGAACGGGCGCAGCCGGCGCAGACCCGCCCGCAGCAGTCGCCGCCGCCCGTCTAGCTGAGCCTGCCGTCGACGAGCACCAGCCTCCGCTGCACCCCGATCGCCTCGAGGAAGCTCTCGTCGTGGCTGACCACCACGAACGCGCCGCGGTAGGAGTTCAGCGCGCACTCCAACTGCCCGACGCTGACCAGGTCGAGATTGTTGGTCGGCTCGTCGAGTAGCAACAACTGTGGCGCGGGTTCGGCGCTCAAGACGCAGACCAACGTCGCCCGCAACCGCTCGCCACCCGACAGTGCCCCGACCGGCAGGTGGATGTGATCACCGCGAAACAGGAACTGCGCCAACAGGTGCATGCGTCTGGTGTGAGTCAGGCTCGGCGCGAACGCGGCGAGGCTCTCGGCCACCGTGCGGTCGGGGTCCAGCAAGTCCAGCCGTTGGGACAGGTAGGCGATCCGGCCGTCGGCACGCTGCACGTCACCGTGCTCCGGCTGTAGGTCACCGGTGATGATCCGCAGCAGAGTCGACTTGCCCGCACCGTTGGGACCGGTCAGCGCGATCCGCTCCGGACCGCGGATGTCCAGACCGATGCCGTTGTCCTGAAATACCTTTCGCCCTCCCCTGCTGATCTGCACACCGTGCGCGGTGAGCACGGTCCGGCCGACGGGCACGTCGGTGTCTGGCAGGTCGAGCACGATGGCGTCGTCGTCGCGCACGGCACGTTCGGCGCTGTCGAGCCGCGCCCTGGCATCGTCGATCCGCTTGGCGTGCACGTCATCCGAGCGGGCGGCCGACTCCTGGGCGTCGCGCTTGAGCTTGCCTGCCACGATCTTGGGCAGGCCCGCGTCCTTGACGTTGCGGGCTGCGTTGCCCGAACGCCGCGCGGCACGTTCCCTGGCCTGCTGCATCTGGCGCTTCTCGCGCTTGAGCGTCAACTCCGCGTTGCGGACGTCCGATATGGCAGCACGTTGGGCGGCGTCGACGGCGTTCTCGTAGTCGGTGAAGGTTCCTCCGTAGAACACGATCTCGCCCCGATGCAGCTCAGCGATCCGGTCCATCCTGTCCAACAGCACCCGGTCGTGGCTGACCACCAGCAAGGTGCCGCCGAAGTCGTCGAGCGCACCGTAGAGGCGGCGCCTTGCGTCGACGTCGAGGTTGTTGGTCGGCTCGTCGAGCAGCAGCACGTCGGGTCGTCTGAGCAGTTGAGCGGCCAGACCGACCGACACCACTTCACCCCCGCTGAGCGACCCCAGTGGCCGGTCAAGCGCGAGCCCGGTCAGGCCGAGGCGGTCGAGCTGGGCTCGCAGCCGCTCCTCGACGTCCCAGTCGTCACCGATCGTGGCGAAGACCGCCTCGGAGGCGTCGCCCTCGGCGAGTGCGGTGAGCGCCGCGATGACGGGTGCGACACCGAGGACGTCGGCGACGGTCCTGTCGGCGTCGAACGGCAACGTCTGCGGCAGATAGCCAAGGACGCCGTCGACGGTGACGGCCCCTGCGGTGGGCCGGTATTCACCGGTGATGAGTCGCAGCAGCGTGCTCTTGCCCGCACCATTGGGCGCGACGAGACCGGTCCGGCCGTCGGGGATGGTGAAGGACAGATCGGTGAACAGCGCGGTGTCGTCGGGCCAGCCGAACGAAAGATGTGAGGAAACGATGGACAAGAGGGAGTCTCTCGGTGAGATCCGCGGCACCGGGCCACGGCATGCGGAATGGACGATCGACACGAGCTCCGGTTTATCCGGAGATGTCGTCTCCCAGCATGTTTGCGGCCCACCTCTGTCCGACTACAGGTACGCCAGCCAGGTTAGCGCGGTCGCGCAAGTAGATATTCGGCCGCAGCCGCTCGTTGACGGAGCGCCAGCGGTGCGAACGTGCGAGTGGCCGTGTCCGTCGGCGCTATCTCAACGCTCAGGTGAGGAGATATTTCCGCAGCATCTCCGTGGCGGCGGTGATCTGGTCGACCTGCACGTGCTCGTCGACGCGGTGGGCCATGTTCGGGTCCCCCGGGCCGTAGTTCACGGCGGGAATGCCGAGCGCCGCGAACCGGGCGACGTCGGTCCAGCCGTACTTGGCGCGCACCTGCCCACCCGCTGCCGCGATCAGCGCCGCCGCGGCGGGGTTGGTCAGCCCGGGCAAGGCACCTGGCGCGCCGTCGGTCTGCTCGATTTCGACGTCGAGGCCGCTCAGCACGTCCTGCACGTGTGCCAGTGCCTGCTCGACGCTGCGGTCCGGCGCGAACCGGAAGTTCACCGTGACCGATGCGGCGTCGGGAATCACGTTGCCCGCGATCCCGCCGTCGATGCGGACCGCGGAGAGCCCCTCGCGGTAGGTGCAGCCGTCGATGTCGACGCTGCGCGCCTGATAGCTGGCTAGCCGGTCGAGGACCTTGCCCAGCTTGTGAATGGCGTTGTCGCCCAACCACGATCGCGCGGAGTGCGACCGCGTGCCCGCGGCCATGACCACGACGCGGAGGGTGCCCTGACAGCCCGCCTCGATGAATCCTCCCGACGGCTCGCCGAGGATCGCCAAGTCGGCGTGCAGCCAGTCGGGCAGCTCGCGTTCGATCCGGCCTAGGCCGTTCGCGCTGGACTCGATCTCCTCGCAGTCATACATCACCAGCGTGATGTCGTGCGACGGGTTGGCGACGGTCGCGGCCAGGTGCAGGAAGACCGCGTCGCCGGACTTCATGTCCGACGTGCCGCAGCCGTACAGATCGCCGTCCACGAAGCGGCTCGGCACGTTGTCGGCGGCTGGCACGGTGTCGATGTGCCCGGCCAGCATGACGCGGGTCGGCCTGCCGAAGTTCGAGCGGGCCAGCACGGCGTCGCCGTTGCGGATCACCTCGAAGCCAGTCGCCTGTTCGCGCAGGGCGGCCTCGACCTCGTCGGCGATGCGCCGTTCGTGGCGCGACTCGCTGGGAATGTCGACCAGGGCAGCCGTCAGGGAGATAGGATCAGCACGCAAGTCCAGGCCCACAGTCATCGAGGGTAGTTCCGGCGGGCAGGAGCGAAGCGACCGGGGGATTGACTGCAGTAGCCTTTGACGACGTGACTTCTGCATCAGGCATCGGCGTGGCAACCATCGCGGCCGACGGGACGATTCTCGACACGTGGTTCCCCGAGCCCCAGCTCTCCGCCGGCGAGGGCGAGGCCGGGACGACGCGGCTCTCGGTGGCCGAGGTCGGCGCCGAGCTCGCCGAACTCGAGGGCCGCGACGACGAGCGCGACGTCGAGACGGTGCTCGTCCGCACCACGATCGCGTCGCTGGACGACAAGCCCGCCGACGCCTACGACGCCTACCTGCGGCTGCACCTGCTGTCGCACCGCTTGGTCGCGCCGCACGGCGCCAACATGGACGGCGTCTTCGGCGTGCTGGCCAACGTGGTGTGGACGAACTACGGGCCGTGCGCGGTTGAGGGCTTCGAGCTGACCCGCGCCCGGCTGCGTCGCCGCGGGCCGGTCACGGTCTACGGCATCGACAAGTTCCCGCGGATGGTCGACTACGTCGTGCCGACGGGTGTGCGGATCGCCGACGCCGGCCGGGTCCGGCTTGGCGCGCATCTCGCGGCGGGCACCACGGTGATGCACGAGGGCTTCGTGAACTTCAACGCAGGCACGCTCGGCACCTCGATGGTCGAGGGCCGGATCTCGGCGGGCGTCGTGGTCGGCGACGGCTCCGACGTCGGTGGCGGCGCGTCGATCATGGGCACGCTGTCCGGCGGCGGTAAGGAAGTCATCTCGGTCGGCAAGCGCTGCCTGCTCGGCGCGAACTCCGGGCTGGGCATCTCGCTCGGCGACGACTGCGTCGTCGAGGCCGGGCTCTACGTCACCGGCGGTACCAAGGTGACCACCTCGGACGGGCAGACGGTGAAGGCCCGCGACCTGTCGGGCGCGAACAACCTTCTGTTCCGGCGCAATTCGCTGTCCGGTGCCGTCGAGGTGGTCGCTCGCGACGGCAAGGGCATCACGCTGAACGAGGCGCTGCACGCCAACTGACGCGTCTCGATCCCCCGTCGCTTCGCTCGCCCCTCATCCGCAGCGCGGCGTCACCCTCAGCATCGTGACGCCGTGCCCTGGCACCGTGGCCTCGATGTCTCCGGTTGTGGTCGTGTCCGCGTGCGCCCACAGATCGCGCACGGCGAAGCAGTTGGCGGAGGTCAGGCCGATCGTCATCGCGTCGGTGCGGATCGACACCGGTGCCTCCTCGGAGTTGAACAACGCGACCGCCGCCGCGCCGTCGGCGAGCGGCTTCACGATCACCCGGGGATCGTTCGGTAGCGGGAGGCCCTGAACCAGCAGGGGGTCCTGATCGACGGCGATCACGTCGTGATTGGTGAGGATGCCGCGGGTCTGCTCGGTCATGGAGCGGACGTCGTTGCCCGCGAGAAGTGGCGCGGCCAGCATGGCCCACAGCGAGAAGTGTGCGCGCTGTTCGGCATCCGTCAGATCGGGTCGCGGCGGACCGAGCGACATCGTGGGGTGGGTGGTCACGAACGCCGCCCACGGGATTCCGACCACCAGCATGTCGGGATCGTTGACGTGGGCCGGGCCGCTGCGCGGCGCTACCGGTCCCGCGGCGGTGAAGGCCTGGCTGACCCCGGCGACACCCTCCGACCACAGGTCGGGATCACCCCACGCAGGCACCAGGTCGCTGGCGTCGCGGCTCACGTCGGCGATGCGCGACCAGTCGTACTCGGATCCGGCTTCTGGGTCGCCGGAGCTGTTGGGGTTGATGCTATACAGGATGTGACGGCCGCTGGCGCGCAACGCATCTCGCATCGCGATGAAGTACGCGACCTGCTCGCTGTGGCCTGCCTCCAGCCGGCACCAGTCGTACTTGAGGTAGTCGACGCCCCAGTTGGCGAACGCCTGCGCATCGGCCCGTTCGTGACCGGCCGCCCCGATGCGCGGATCCTGGCCGCAGCCCTGGTTGAACGGACTGTGGTAGATGCCCAGGTACATGCCGCGGTCGTGGGCGTAGCGCGCCAGCGGAGCGATACCGTGCGGGAAGCGGTCGGGGTCGGCGCGCAGGTTGCCGTCGGCGTCGCGGGTGGGGGCTGCCCAACCTGCATCGAGGTTGACGTAGCGATACCCGGCGTCGCGCATGCCCGAGGACACCATCGCGTCGATGGTCTGCTCGACGGTCCGCTCGGTCAGCGGAATACCGGAATTCCACGAGTTCCAACCCATCGGCGGCGCCCGCACCAGAGGCACTTCCGGCGTCGGCGACGAGCACGCGGCGAGCACGCCGATGCTCATCACCAGGCACAGGAGACGACGCACGCGGCCATCCTGGCATCGTTGCCTGCGAGCGAGGATCGAAGCTGCTGTGCGCTTCGTTCGGGGGTGGTTCAGTCGTCCGCGGCGAGGATGCAGAACTCGTTGCCCTCGGGGTCGGCAAGGACGACCCACGTCTGCTCGCCCTGGCCGATGTCGACGTGCTTGGCGCCGAGCGCGATGATGCGGTCGACCTCGGCTTGTTGGTCGTCGGGCCGGAAGTCGAAGTGGATGCGGTTCTTCACGACCTTGTCGTCGGGCACTTCGATGAACAGCCAGATCGGGCCCGATCCGGGCGGCGTCAGCACCACGTCGCCGTCCTCGACCACCCGTTGGGGCCAGCCCAGCACCTGCGACCACCAGCCGGCGAGCGCGGTGACGTCGCGGGCGTCGATGCAGATCTCGTCGAACTTCAGGGTCATCCGAGCAGCTCCTTCTTCAGAACCTTGCCCATCGCGTTGCGTGGCAATGCCGCGACGATACGCACCTCGCGGGGCCGCTTGTGAGCCGAAAGCTGTTGTGCGACGTAGTCGATCAGCTCGGAAGGCTCGGCGTCGCCGACGACGAACGCGACGATCCGCTGGCCGAGGTCGTCGTCGGGGACGCCGACCACCGCCACCTCGTGGACGCCCGCGTGCCCGAGCAGGACGGTCTCGATCTCCCCTGCGCCGATCCGGTAGCCGCCGGACTTGATCAGGTCGACGGACTCGCGGCCGACGATGCGGTGCATGCCAGAACCGTCGATGACAGCCACGTCACCGGTCCGGTACCACCCGTCGGCGTCGAAGACGCCTGCCGTGGCCTCCGGCCGGTTCAGGTAACCGTCGAACAGCATCGGGCCCTGAACCTCAAGGCGCCCAATGGTTTCCCCGTCGTGCGGTACCTCGACGCCGTCGTCGTCGACGAGCCTGCTCGACACACCCGCCAGCGGAAGCCCGACCCAGCCCGGACGCCGCTCCCCGTCGACGAGGGTGCTCAGCGTGATCAACGATTCGGTGCTGCCGTAGCGCTCGACGGGTGCGTGGCCGGTGAGCGCGACGAGCTGGTCGAAGACCGGCACCGGCAGGGGTGCGCTGCCCGATACCAGTAGCCGCGCGGAGGCCAGCGCCTTGGCGGCGTTGGGGTCGCCGACGATGCGCGACCAGACCGTCGGCACCCCGAAGTACATCGACCCGCGCGCTCGTGCGTATGCCTCGGGTGTCGGTCTTCCGGTGTGCACCAGGCGGTTTCCGATCCGCAACGACCCGAGCAACCCGAGCACCAGACCGTGCACGTGGAACAGCGGCAGTCCGTGCACCAGGGTGTCGTCGGGCGTCCACTGCCACGCCTGCGCCAGGGCATCGATGTCGGCCGCGATCGCCCGTCGACTGATCACCACGCCCTTCGGCGGCCCGGTCGTCCCCGAGGTGTAGATGATCAGCGCGGTGGCGTCGAGCGGCGGCTCCTGGTAGCGGTGCCACGACCGGGCGTGCAGCCGAACCGGGACGTGCGGCAGGCCTTCGGTCTCCTCGGGTAGCTCCCCCAGCCACGCCTGCGCGCCGGAGTCGGTGAGGATGTGACGCCGCTCAGCGGCGCCGACGTCGGCGGGTACCGGGACCACGGGCACACCCGCGATCAGGCAGCCGACGATGGCGAGCGTCGTCGCCGCGGTGGGCGTGGCCAGAACCGCGACGCGGTTGGCACCCGCGATGCGCTCGGCCACCGAAGTCGCCCCACCGACGAGGTCGCTGCGGCTCAGCGTGGCTCCATCGATGCGGACGGCGTCGGCGACGTCCAGTCCCCTGGCGACTGCGGCGGGGTTCAGCGAGGCCAGCAGCACGAATGCGAGGCTACTACCTACATCCGGTGATGCCGGGTGGACGCGGCCGCCACGACACGTGCATGCGGGCCCGATCCAGCGCGCCTTCACCGTGCTGCCCGTTTACGCTGGGGGTAACCGGTGAACACAGCGTGGACTCCGCTGTCCTGGTTCGTGAACTATTTGAGGAGACATATGCGTTGGCGGCTGCCGAATCGGGCGATGACGGGAATGGCGATCGTCGGGGTGGCGCTGCTGGTGAACGGGTGTGAAGCGACGGCGGGAGGGAGTCCGCCGACCGCCGAGAACACCCCCCAGGCACCGGTCAGCGCCCAGGAGGCCCCGCTGCCCGATGCCCCACCCGCTCAGTCGGCGGCGCCGTTCGACGGACTCGACGCCCGAGTCCGTCAGGCCACCGCCGACGCGGCGAAGTCTGGAGCCAACATCGAGACCGTCGTGTTGGACCGCGACACCGGCCAGACCGTCTCCAACGGGGTGACCAAGCCCTTCCCCATCGCGTCGGTGGCGAAGTTGTTCATCGCCGACGACCTACTGCTGCAGGAGTCGCAGGGCAAGACGACCCTGTCCCCCGCCGACCGCGCGTCACTCGACGTCATGCTGCGCTCCTCGGACGACGGCGCGGCGCAGACCTTCTGGGACCGCGGCGGCGGCAACGCCATCATCGCCCGCGTGAAGGCGCGGTACGGCTTGGGAGGCACGACGGCGCCCTGGAACGGACACTGGGACGTGACCACGAGCACCGCAAGCGATCTGGTCCGCTACTACGACATGCTGTTGGACGGCACCGGTGGACTGCCCCCCGAACAGGCCGCGGTCATCATCGGCGACCTCGCGCAATCCACACCCACGGGAACCGACGGGTACCCACAGCGGTTCGGCATCCCCGAGGGGCTCTATGCCGAACCGGTTGCGGTGAAACAGGGTTGGTTCTGCTGCTGGAGCGGCCCCAACCAGTTGCACGTGTCCACCGGCGTGATCGGGCCCGAACACCGCTACGTGATGGCGATCAGCTCCCTCGATCCCACCAGCGCCGCCGCCGCCCGCACGAACATGACTCAGGCCGTCAAGACGATGTTCCCCGGCGGCAGGATCTAGCGTCGCGGGGATACTGGACGAGTGGATCCCATCTCGCGCGTTGCCTCAAGGGAGATTTACCGGAACCCCTGGATGATCGTCCGGGAGGACGACGTCCGCCGACAGGACGGCAGCGCCGGCATCTACGGCGTCATCGACAAGCCGACCTACGCGCTGGTGATCGCCCGCGACACCGCGAACGCGAGGAGCAGTTCAGCGGAAGACCAGTTCCGGCTCGTCGAACAGTTCCGGTATCCGATCGGTCTGCGCCGCTGGGAGTTTCCGCAGGGCACGGCCCCTGGAACGCTCGACGGCAAGGAGCCGCCACCTGCCGACCTCGCCGCGCGCGAGTTGCGCGAGGAGACGGGTCTGCGCGCAACGTCGATGGAGATCCTCGGTCAGCTCGACGTCGCGCCCGGCATGAGCAGCCAGCGCGGGTGGGTGTTCCTGGCCACCGGGATCACCGAGGGCGACCACGATCGTGAGCCCGAGGAGCAGGACATGCACAGCGCCTGGTTCACCGCCGAGCAGATCGAGCGCATGATGATCGACGGCATCATCACCGACGCGCAGACCATCGCGGCGTGGACGTTGCTGCGGCTGACCCAGCGCGGCTGAGTCTCACACGGCGCACGGGGCCGTCGCATCTACCTGCCATCTCCACGCGATCTCCACACCGCCTCCAAGTCCCGCGGCCGGCGAAACGGCACCATTTTGCTCATCACGAACTCCTGCGAGCCGACCTCCGGCTCGCCCTGCGAAAGGTTCACCATGAGCAAGTTCATCATCGCGACAGCGGCTTTCGGCGCACTCGCAGCAGCGGCACTCGGGCTGGCAGGCACGGCGGCGGCCTTCCCCCAGGGCGGGACGGCCGCCGACACCGCGGCCAGCCTGGCGGCCGAGGGCTACCGGGTGGCGTTCAACGGTAGCGTCTCCGCCCCGCTGTCCGAGTGCGCCGTGACCGGCACCCATCCGAGCCTCAATGCCTCGGCCACTCGCGCGGAGAAGGAGAACACCACCGTCTTCATCGACGTGTCGTGCCCATCGAAGGACTGACCGGATGGCCTGACGAGGGTCAGCGGCGCCGCTCGGCGAGGGCCCGCAGGAAGAACGTCAGGTTGGCGGGCCGCTCGGCGAGGCGGCGCACGAAGTAGCCGTACCACTGCGTGCCGAACGGCACGTACACCCGCACGTGGTTCCCGTCGCCTGCCAGCCTGCGCTGCTCGGGATCCCGGATGCCGTACAGCATCTGATACTCGAAATCATCGACACCACGGTTGAATTCGCGGGTCAAACCAGGGACGGCCTCGATGATCTCCGGGTCGTGGGAGGCGATCATCGGGTAACCCGTGCCTGCCATCAGCACGCGCAGGCAGCGCAGGTAGGAGTCGGTGACGGCCTCGCGGTCGCGGAACGCCACGGACGCAGGCTCGTCGTAGGCGCCCTTGCACAACCGGATTCGCGCACCGGACGCGGCGAACTCCGCGCAGTCGGCTTGGGTCCGCTTCAGGTAGGCCTGCAATACCGTACCCAGCCAGTCGAAGTCGGTTCGCAGGTCGCGGACGATCGACAACGTCGAGTCCGTGGTGGTGTGGTCCTCGGCGTCCACCGTCACCCAGGCGCCGACGTCGCGGGCCTTCTCGCAGATGGTGTGTGCGTTCTCGTAGGCGATCTTCTCGCCGTCGCGCGGCAGTGCCTGGCCGAGCGCGGACAGCTTCAGCGACACCTCCAACGGCCTTGGGCCGTCGGCGTTCTCGTCGCGACGCCCGAGGGCGTCGAGCAGCTCCAGGTAGGCCCGCATGGTGGCCTCTGCGGCGTCGGCGTCGGTGACGTCTTCGCCGAGATAGTCGACCGACACGAACCGTCGGGAATCCCGCAGGTCGCCAACCGAGGTCAGCGCTTCGGGAACGGTCTCACCCGGCACGAAGCGGTGCACCACGTCGCGGGTGACGGGCATGCGCTCGGAGACCCGGCGCAAGCCGTCGGACCGGGCGGCGGCCAGGATGACGGGCCGCGCGACCCCTTGAAAGACGCCC
Organism: Mycolicibacterium sp. P9-64; assembly: GCF_008329605.1. GTDB lineage: Bacteria > Actinomycetota > Actinomycetes > Mycobacteriales > Mycobacteriaceae > Mycobacterium. Next base: position 357,898 of record NZ_NPKO01000008.1, on the reverse strand, counting down.
ATCGTCACGCCTCCATGTGGGGGTAGGTGTGGTTGGTCGGCGGTACGAACGTCTCCTTGATGGAGCGGGCCGACGTCCAGCGCAGGAGGTTCAGCGGCGAACCGGCCTTGTCGTTGGTGCCAGAGGCGCGGGATCCGCCGAACGGCTGCTGGCCGACGACGGCACCGGTCGGCTTGTCGTTGACGTAGAAGTTGCCTGCGGCGTAACGCAACCGGTTCTGGGCGGCCAGGACTGCCGACCGGTCGTCGGCGATCACCGCGCCGGTCAGGCCGTACTTGGAGCCCCCGTCGACGACGCCGAGGATGTCGTCCCAGCGGTCGTCCTCGTACACGTGCACGGCGAGGATCGGGCCGAAGTACTCGTTGCTGAACGCCTCGTCGGTGGGGTCGTCGGAGAGCAGCACGGTGGGCCTGACGAAATAGCCTTCGCTGTCGTCGTATTCGCCGCCCGCGGCGATGGTGACACCCGGTGCGCCCTTGGCGCGCTCGATGGCTGCGACGTTCTTCGCGAAGGACCGCTCGTCGATCAGCGCGCCGCCGTAGTTCTTCAGGTCGGTGACGTCGCCGTAGGTCAGTGCCGTAGTGGCACCGAGGAAGTCGTCGCCCATCTTCTGCCACACCGAGCGCGGGATGAACGCCCGCGATGCCGCCGAGCACTTCTGGCCCTGGTAGTCGAAGGCGCCGCGAATCAGCGCGGTGGTCAACACATCCGGTCGCGCCGAGGCGTGTGCGACGACGAAGTCCTTGCCGCCGGTCTCGCCGACCAGCCGCGGGTAGGTATGGAAGCGGTCGATGTTGGTGCCGACCTCGCGCCACAGGTGCTGGAACGTCGGCGTCGATCCGGTGAAGTGGATGCCCGCGAGTCGCGGATCGGCAAGGACCACGTCGGATACCGCCAGGCCGTCGCCGGTGACCATGTTGATGACGCCCGGCGGCAGGCCCGCGGCCTCGAGCAGCTGCATGGTCAGGTAGGCCGAGAACGTCTGCGTGACAGACGGTTTCCACACCACGGTGTTGCCCATCAACGCAGGCGCCGTTGGCAGATTGCCGGCGATGGCGGTGAAGTTGAACGGCGTGATGGCGTAGACGAAGCCTTCGAGCGGGCGGTAGTCGGTGCGGTTCCAGATCCCGCGGGCGCTGACCGGCTGCTCGGCCATGATCTCGCGCGCGAACGCCACGTTGAAGCGCCAGAAGTCGGTGAGCTCGCAGGATGCGTCGATCTCGGCCTGGTAGGCGGTCTTGGACTGGCCAAGCATGGTGGCGGCGGCGATCTTCTCGCGCCACGGGCCTGCAAGAAGATCGGCTGCGCGCAGGAACACCGCTGCGCGCTCGTCGAACGGCGTCGCAGCCCATGCCTCTTTCGCGGCGATCGCGGCCTCGACGGCGGCGGCGGCCTCGCCATGTCCGGCGTTGGTGAGGGTGCCGAGTACCGAGGAGTGCCGGTGCGGCTGCACCACGTCGATGCGCGCGCCGTCGCCCATGACGTGGGCGCCGCCGATGACGTGGGGAAGGTCGATGGCGTCGTCGACCAGGGCGTCGAGCGCGGTGATCAGCCGGGTGCGTTCGGGGCTGCCTGGGGCGTATTCGTGGACGGGCTCGTTGACGGGGGCGGGAACGTCGGTAATCGCGGCGAAGGCGTTCATGTGCTCAACGATCTCGCATCAAGGCGACCAAACCTTTGGCCGATCCGACAAGCTGTGGGGTGGGTGTCAGTAGGATCACACAACATGAAGAAGTCGGGCGTCAGCCTCGGTCAGCTGGTTCTGGCGCTGGACGCGACCATGGTGACGTTGGTCCAGGCGCCGCGCGGGCTCGACCTACCCGTCGCATCGGCCGCCCTGATCGACGGCGACGACGTCCGGCTCGGTCTGGCTGCCGGTTCCGGCTCGGCCGACGTGTTCTTCCTGCTCGGCATCGGCTCCGACGACGGCGTCGCCTGGCTCGACCAGCAGGTCAACCGACGCGCGCCCGCGGCGATCTTCGTCAAGGAGCCCTCGGACGCCGTCGTGGCGCGGGCCGCCGCCATGGGGACGGCGGTGGTGGCCGTCGAACCGCGGGCCCGCTGGGAACGCCTCTACCGTCTCGTCGACCACGTCTTCGACCATCACGGCGACCACGCCGACCCCCGCTACGACTCGGGCACCGACCTGTTCGGCCTCGCCCAGTCCATCGCCGACCGAACGCACGGCATGGTGAGCATCGAGGATGCGCAGTCGCACGTGCTGGCCTACTCCGCCTCCGACGACGAAGCCGACGAGCTACGCCGCCTGTCGATCCTCGGCCGCGCGGGCCCGCCAGAGCACCTCGCATGGATCGGCCAGTGGGGCATCTTCGACGCGCTGCGCGCCCGCCCCGACGTCGTCAGCGTCGCCGAACGTCCGGAACTCGGCCTGCGGCCACGCCTGGCGATCGGCATCCACCAGCCTGCACCGGACCCGCGCCGCGCTCCCGCGTTCGCAGGCACCATCTGGGTGCAGCAGGGGTCCCGTCCGCTGGCCGACGATGCGGACGACGTGCTGCGCGGGGCGGCAGTCCTCGCGGCGCGCATCATGTCCCGGCTGGCCGCGACACCGTCGACGCACGCGGTGCGGGTTCAGGAGCTGCTCGGCCTGCGCGTAGGCCAGGGCGACGACGTTCCGTTTGGTGAGCTGGCACGCGAGCTCGGCATCGTCGCCGACGGACGCGCTGCCGTCGTCGGCGTCGATTGCGTGACCGACGTGCCCGCCCGGCTGGCCGACGTACTGGCGTTGAGCGCCAGTGCCTTTCGGCCCGACGCTCAGGTGGCCGCGCGAGGGTCTCGGGTGTACGTGCTGTTCCCGCACACGGGGCGGGCGTCATCGGTGACGTCGTGGATCCGCGGCACGATTGGCGCCCTGCACACCGAGCTGGGACTCGAGCTGAGGGCCGTGATCGCCACCCCGGCAACGGGACTCAGTGCGGTCGCCGCAGCTCGCGCGGAGGTCGATCGGGTACTCGACAGCGCCTTGCGCCATCCCGGCGCGATCGGTCAGGTCACGTCGCTGGCCGAGGCCCGCACCACGGTGGTGCTCGACGAGATCGTCACCTTGATCGCCGCCGACGAGCGGCTGATCGACCCGCGGGTGCGCGAACTGCGCGAGCACGACGCCGCGCTGGCCGACACCTTGCGGGCCTATCTGGACGGGTTCGGCGACATCGGCGCCACGGCCGAACGGCTGCACGTCCACCCCAACACCGTCCGCTACCGGGTCCGACGCATCGAGGAGACCCTGGCGACGTCGTTGACCGACCCCGACGTCCGGCTCCTGCTGTCGCTCAGCCTGCGCGCCACCGAGCGCGCCACGTAGGTGTCATCCGATCGGTTGACACCGGGGTCCAGTCGACTGGTCGTCGCGGATCGAGGCACGAGTCCAAGAACGCCTACCTAGCCGCTACCTGCGGATCGGCCCCAATCCGCCGCAGCGCTACCGCGTGTTCCTCGGCGAGGGCATTGTGCACGGATGGCGGCGGCTGCGCGACGGGCAAGCGCAGTGGTAACCGCGGGCCTTCAACAAACTGGACGTGGCCGACCGCGCGGCGGCGGTCACCACGGCGATGGCGCTCGGCCTGCTGAAGCGGCGGTTAGGCCGAGGCCAGGAACTGCCGCGTCACCCGGATGAACGCGTCGGTCTCGGTGACCATCGGCAGGTGCGCGGACTTCTCGAAGAGCTGCCACCGGGCACCGGGGATCGCATCGACCATGGCGCGCACCACGTCCGGCGTCATCTCGTCGAACCGCCCCGAGGTCACCAGCACCGGCACGTCGAGCCGACCGAGTCGGTCGGTGACGTCCCAGCCCGCCATGTTGCCGGTGAACGTCAACCCCGTCCCGACCATCACCCGGTAGATCGCGGGATTCAGCGCCCGCAGCGAGGACTGAACGTGGCCGGCGATGTCCTCGGCACCCATGAAGTGCAGCCGGTTGAACAGCCCGACGGCCGAGAGATACTCGGGATCGTATGTGCTGCTGTTTGATTCGCACACCTCGATGACGGCACCCGCACCGCCGGGCAACGCCGCCCGCAACTGCGCCACCCCGCGCTCGAAGAGCGGGATGCTGGCGCAGGTGTTGGCGAGGTGCAGGCTTGCCAGTCCATCTGGAGCGCGCAGCGCGTAGTCCATGGCGATCCAGCCGCCCGCGGACTGACCGAACAGATGCACGCGGTCGAGCCCCAATGCCCCACGTACCGCGTCGATCTCGTCGGCGAAGGTGGACAACGTCCAGAGGCTGGGATCATCGGGACGGTCGGAACGGCCGCACCCGATCTGGTCGTAGTAGATCACCGGCCGCTCGTCGCCAAGGCCGTCGAGGTCGCGCAGGTAGTCGTGTGACATACCGGGTCCGCCGTGAATCACCAGCAGTGGCACCGCATCCGAATCACCGACGATTCGGTAGTAGATCGAGCCGTGCGGACCGGCAATGGTTCCTTCGCGCACGTCAGGCGCTGAGGCGTTGCACCGCGGCATCGATGCGCTCGTCAGTGGCGGTCAGCGCCATCCGCACGTACTCGGCACCCCGCGGTCCGTAGAAGTCGCCTGGGGCGACCAGGATTCCGCGCTCCGCCAGCCACGCGACGGTGTCACGGCACGGCTCGCCGCGCGTCGCCCACAGGTAGAGGCCAGCTTCGGAGTGGTCGACCGTGAAGCCTGCGTCGCGCACCGCACGCAACAGTGCGATGCGGCGGCGTCCGTAGCGCTGCTTCTGCTCCGCCTCGTGCGCGTCGTCGTCGAGAGCGGCCACCATCGCGGCCTGCACCGGTGTCGGGACCATCATCCCGGCGTGCTTGCGCACGGCGAGCAACTCGGCCACGACGGCGGGATCACCGGCAACGAAGCCTGCGCGGTAGCCGGCCAACGACGACGTCTTCGACAGCGAGTGCACCGCGAGCAGGCCCGTGTGGTCCCCGTCGCAGACCGACGGGTGCAGCACCGAAAGGGGTTCGGCATCCCAGCCGAGGCCCAGATAGCACTCGTCGGAGGCGATCAGCACGCCACGCTCGCGCGCCCACCCGACGACCTTGCGGAGGTGTTCGACACCGAGGACCGCACCGGTGGGGTTGCTCGGCGAGTTCAGGAACACCAATTGCGGTGTCTGCGGGCCGAGTTGGGTCAGCGAGTCGGCGCGCACCACCTGAGCGCGGGCGAGCCGGGCGGCGACGTCGTATGTCGGGTACGCCAGTTCGGGCACCACCACGAGGTCATCGGGACCGAGCCCCAGCAGAGTGGGCAGCCAGGCGATGAGTTCCTTGGTGCCGATGACGGGCAGCACGGCGTCGTCGGCGACGTCGGTGATGCCGTATCGACGTCGTAGTGCCGACGTCGTGGATGCACGAAGGGCCGCAGTGCCCGCGGTGGTTGGGTAACCGGGTGCGCCGCTCGCCTCGGCGAGTGCTGTGCGGATCAGCGGGGCAACCGGGTCGACGGGCGTCCCGACCGAGAGGTCGACGATGCCGTCGGGGTGCGCCTTTGCCTTGGCGGTGGCGTCGGCCAGCGTGTCCCAGGGAAAGACCGGCAGCGCCCCCGAGACGGGCCCGGAGAGCGACCTGGCCGTCGTCAGTCCTCGCCCTGCGGGGCCAGGTCCTTCACGGCCTGCGGATCGTTGTCGGTTTGACCGACCTTCGATGCGCCGCCCGGTGACCCCAGCTCGCTGAAGAAGTCGGCGTTGATCTGCGTGTAGCCGCCCCACTGATCGGGGACGTCATCCTCGTAGTAGATCGCCTCGACCGGGCAGACCGGTTCGCAGGCGCCGCAGTCCACGCACTCGTCGGGGTGGATGTAGAGCATCCGCGCGCCCTCGTAGATGCAATCGACAGGGCATTCTTCGATGCACGCCTTGTCTTTGATGTCCACGCAAGGTTCGGCGATCGTGTACGTCACGAAGGTCTCCTCGACTCATGTTTGGGCTGTCGGCAGTGTTCAGTCTGTTGGACTCGGTGAGAGGCCGACGCAAGTATGCGGTGTCCATACCTGCACGACTGTCTCAGTGTGCCCTAACTTCACGCGACGCCCGTTATGGGTGCCGCGTGGTTACTGATACTAGACGTTGCACATACAAGTCGCCTAGAGGCACGCCCATGCGCGAGTCGGCCGCTCCCCTGATTCCGACCGCGCCGGTGTGACGTGGAGCAACCCGTGACCGTTCTGTGATCGTGCGCGAATCTGGCAAAAACCCAGGCCTGCCAGGAACATGGCCCAATCGGTGCGCGTTGATCGTTTCATGGCAAATGCTTAGCTCAGCTAAGCTCGAACAAGGAGTCGAAATGAAGAAGATGATCCTCGGACTGGCCACAGCAGGCACCTTCGCCGCGTTGACCGTCGGGTTGGCGAGCCCCGCCACGGCGGCGACGGGCAACACCGGCCCCACCCACGACGCCGTCTACGCCACGAGCGACAGCGCCGCCACCTATCAGCAGGTCGGCTGCTCGGTAACCGTCAACAACGGAGGCACCGACGTCAACGTCAACTGGTGCTGACCTGAGCGTCCCGGGTGACCGGTTGGTGATCGTCGACCATCAACCGGTCATCTATGCGCCTTGATGCAGTGCAACAAGTTGCATATGGACGTCCCGCCGACTTAGGCTGCCGACGTGGCCCTCCCCCACGCGATCCTGGTGTCGCTGTGCGAACAGTCCGGCTCCGGTTACGAGCTGGCCCGCCGGTTCGACCGGTCCATCGGCTACTTCTGGGCGGCCACCCACCAACAGATCTACCGGACACTGCGCACCATGGAGGACGACGGCTGGGTGCACGTCACGCCCGTCGTCCAGCAGGGCAGGCCGGACAAGAAGGTCTACACCGTCTCCGATGACGGTCGCGCCGAGCTGGCCCGCTGGATCGCCGAACCGCTCTCCGGCCGCGGAAGCGTGGTGGCCGACAACCGCACCCGCGACCTGGCCGTAAAGGTTCGAGGTGCCGCGTACGGCGACGTCGACGAGGTGCGCGCGCAAGCTGCGGCCCTTCGAGCCGAACGGGCCGCGCTACTGGACACCTACCTGGAGTTCGTGAAGCACCAATTCCCCGCCCCCGGTGCGCTCACCGGTAGTGCACTGCATCAGTACCTGGTGCTGCGTGGCGGCATTCGCGCCGAGGAAGGCGCCATCGACTGGCTCGACGAAGTAACCGCAGCCTTGAGGGGGGCACAGTGACCGATTCATCTCCAAAGACCAACCCGTACCCAAACCTGTTGTCGCCGTTGAACCTCGGCTTCACCACGCTGCGCAACCGGGTGATCATGGGTTCGATGCACACCGGGCTGGAGGACCGCGCCAGCCACATCGAAAGGCTGGCAGCATATTTCGCAGAACGCGCCCGCGGCGGCGTCGGGCTCATCATCACCGGCGGGTATGCACCCAACCGATCAGGTTGGCTGCTGCCGTTCGCCGCGCAGATGGTGTCGTCGACCGAGGCGAAGCGTCACCGGCGCGTCACGCGGGCCGTGCACGAGGAGGGTGGCAAGATCCTGCTGCAGATCCTGCATGCGGGACGCTATGCCTACCACCCGTTCTCGGTCAGTGCATCGTCGATCAAGGCACCCATCAACCCGTTCCGGCCACGCGCACTGCGGGACGTCAAGGGCACGATCGACGACTTCGTACGCTGCGCACTGTTGGCCCGCGAGGCGGGCTACGACGGCGTCGAGATCATGGGTAGCGAGGGTTATCTGCTCAACCAGTTCCTGGCGCCGCGCACCAACAAGCGCAAGGACGGCTGGGGCGGCACACCGGAGAAGCGGCGCCGGATGCCCGTCGAGATCGTGCGCCGCACCCGCGAAGCGGTCGGCGAGGACTTCATCATCTGCTACCGCATGTCGATGGTGGACTACGTCGAGGACGGGCAGAGCTGGGACGAGATCATCGCGCTGGCAACCGAAGTCGAGGCGGCCGGAGCCACCATCATCAACTCCGGCATCGGCTGGCACGAGGCCCGCGTACCCACCATCGTCACGTCGGTGCCCAACAGCGCGTTCGTCGACATCAGCAACGCGGTGGCCGAGTACGTCGGGATCCCCGTGGTGGCGTCCAACCGGATCAACATGCCGCAGTCCGCGGAGCAGATCCTGGCTGAGGGCCACGTTCAGCTGATCTCGATGGCGCGGCCACTGCTGTCGGACCCCAACTGGGTGAACAAGGCCAGCGCCGACGCCGCCGACGAGATCAACACCTGCATTGCCTGCAACCAGGCCTGCCTCGACCACGCCTTCGTGCACAAGACGGTGTCGTGCCTGCTCAACCCGCGGGCGGGTCACGAGACCACGCTGATGCTCGGCCGGACACGGCGGGTGAAGCAGGTCGCGGTGGTCGGCGCAGGACCTGCGGGGCTGTCTGCCGCGGTGACGGCAGCCGAGCGTGGCCACGGCGTCACCCTGTTCGAGGCGGGCGACACGATCGGCGGCCAATTCGACTTGGCCCGACGGATTCCCGGCAAGGAAGAGTTCAACGAGACCATCCGCTACTACACGCGGATGCTCGACAAGCACGCCGTCGAGGTCCGGCTGAGCACCCGCGCCACGGTCGACGAACTGTCCGGTTTCGACGAGGTGGTGCTCGCCACGGGCGTCACTCCACGTCTGCCCGACATCCCTGGGATCGATCATCCGATGGTGCTGTCCTACGCCGACGCCATCCTCGGCAAGCCGATCGGCAAGACGGTCGCCGTCGTCGGTGCGGGTGGCATCGGCTTCGACGTGAGCGAGTTCCTCGTCACGGACCAATCCCCAACACTGAACCTCAAGGAGTGGAAGGCGGAGTGGGGGGTGGCCGATCCTCAGGAGGCCCGCGGCGCGCTCACCACGCCCATCCCGTTGCCGCCCGCCCGCGAGGTCTACCTGCTGCAGCGGACCAAGGGGCCGCAGGGTCGTGGGCTCGGCAAGACATCGGGCTGGGTGCACCGCGCATCGCTGAAGGCCAAGGGCGTGCAACAACTCTCGGGCGTCAACTACGAACGCATCGACGACGAGGGGCTGCACATCAGCTTCGGCTCCGACCACGCGGACCGCCGCGTGCTCGCCGTCGACAACGTGATCATCTGCGCGGGCCAGGAGTCAGTGCGCGATCTCGAAGACGCGCTGCGACACAACGGCATCGAGCCGCACGTCATCGGTGGCGCCGACGTCGCCGCCGAGATCGACGCCAAGCGCGCCATCCGGCAGGGCACGGAGCTGGCGGCGAGCTTCTAGCCCTCCCCTCCCCTCCGCGAGCGTGCGTGTTAGCGGGCGACACGCCGCAAAACTTCGGGACTCTGCGCACGCTCGCGCGGGAGTGAGGGTGCGCTGCCAGCGGCCATCTATTCGATACTGCGGATGCACAGTTCGTTTAGTGTCGGCGGCCTCTCCGCGAGCGCGCGCAAAGTGTGCTATTTCTGCGGCGTGTCGCCCGCAGACTGGGGTACCCCGCTTGCGGGGAGCACGCTCGCGGGAGAGGAGAGGAGAGGAGAGGAGAGACGGTCAGGCCTGCTTGAGCGCCTCGATCGCTAGCGAGATGGTGACCTTGTCACCTACGACGGCGCCACCGGTCTCCAGCGGCATGTCGATGTCGATGCCGAAGTCCTTGCGGTTCAGCACGACCGACGCGTCGAAGCCGGCGACCGCGCCATGGCCCATCCCCGGGTTGACGCCGTTGAACTCCAGCGTCAGCTCGATCGGCTTGGTGATGCCCTTCAGGGTGAAGTCACCGTCCAGCACGTAGTTGTCGCCCGAGGAACGGACGCCGGTCGACACGAAGCTGGCGGTGGGGAACTTCTCCGCGTCGAAGAAGTCGGCGGCCTTCACGTGCGCGTCACGCTGCTCGTTGCCGGTGTGCAGCGAATCGATCACGATCTCCGCGTTGACCGAGGGGGTGCCGTCCTCGGCGACGACGACGGCACCGCTGAACGCCTCGAAGTTGCCGCGAACCTTGCTCACCACGAGGTGGCGCACCGAGAAGCTGATCGACGAGTGAACGGCGTCGATGGCCCAGGTTCCGGCGCTGAGGTCGGTGGCTACTGCTGCGGTCATGTCTGATCTCCTTGACTGCGGGCGCCAGCCAGTCCGGCGCCTCACGCAGTGGAAACGGACTGCAGTCCGAATTTGTTCCGGACTTTGGTCCGATTCTAGTGACGAGTTTCTGCGAGGAGTGCCGTCAACCGGTCGATGGGCAGACGGGGCGAGCGGTGGCCATCCCGACCGACCATGTCGTCGTTGACCACCATCGCGTTGAGCACCGCTTCCTCGACGGCCTGGACGACGCCGGTGTAGAACGCGTCCATCCGCCCCCACGGGACGAACTTCAACGTGCCGAACTCGTCGTCACCTGGCGCACCGAGCGGGAACCCGCCGTCCAGTCCCGCGGCGTCGGCGGTGGAGAACGCCAGGAAGATGTCACCGGAGAAGTGACTGCCCGCCGTGCCGGTCCGTGCCAAGCCGAGCGGCACCCGTCGCGCCAGCGCCTTGCATTGCCCCGGCAGCAGCGGTGCATCGGTTGCGATGACGACGATGACCGAACCCGCCCCCGGTGGCAGGCGCAGATCCTTGGCGAACCAATCGCCGTCGAGCGGATTGTCGTCGGCGAGCAGCGTACCGACGTGCCGGCCCGCGACGGTCAGCTCACTGCGCGAGCCGAAGTTCGCCTGCACGAACGCCGCCACCGTGAACTCGTGGCGGCCGTATCCGACGACCCGCGAAGCGGTGCCATTGCCACCCTTGAACTCATAGCAGTTCATCCCGGTTCCGCCGCCCACCGAACCCTCGGCCACCGGACCCGGCGCGGCGGCGTCCAGGGCGGCCTCCGCGTGTTCGGGACGCACGTGCGCGCCGTTGATGTCGTTGAGGTAGCCGTCCCAGGTCTCGGCGCACACCGGCAACAACCACTGCCTGGCCAGCATCGGATGGACTCGGTTCACCCAGCTGATGACCCCGGTGTGGCAGGCCCCCACGGCGTGCGTATTCGACAGCAGGATCGGCAGATTGAACGCGCCGGCCTCCTCGATCCACGTCGTACCGGTCATCTCGCCGTTGCCGTTGAGCGAGTACCAACCGGCCGCGCACGCCCGCCCCACCCCGTCGCGCCCGCGGGGCAGGATCGCCGTGACGCCGGTGCGCACGGGTCCCCGCCCGACATGAAGCGGGCCGTCACCCTCGATGAGCGTGACGGTTCCGACTTCGACGCCCGCGACGTCGGTGATCGCGTTGAGTGGTCCAGGTTCGCCTGGCAAGGGAATCCCCAGTCCCCTGGCTCTCGGTCGGCCGTCAGAGGCGTGCGTCTTGGTTGAGGTCACTCCTCTGACTAGCACGCTTACGCGGAAATGTCCGACCGGCGGCATCGCGTCTTCCAAGACTGCCCATCATCGTCGGCATCAGGACCATGCGAACGGCGACGACGTCGATGACGATTCCGACCGACACTCCGACGCACGTCATCTTGACGATGACGTCGGGGTCCAGAGCGAAGGCGACGAACGCCGCCCCCACGACCGTGGCCGCACTGATCATCACCGGCGATGCCGACAAGGCGCCGCGACCGTCGTCGATGCGCGAAAGCATGGCGACCTCGTAGCCGGTGCACACCGCAAAAACGATGACGAAGACGAGGACCGCGGCCCAACTGGAGAGGTGTGCGGGGCCGGGAAGTCCGAGAAGCTCTGCGGCCCAACCCCATTGGAAGAGCACAACCAACACGCCGTATGTCGCCGCGATGCCCAAGAACTTCGCGAAGCCGGCCGCGATCGCCAGACGTGGCGCACGGAAGGCAATGGCCAGACAGGCTGCCGCGATCCCAATGACGACGAGCATCAGCACCCAGACCTGAACGACGAATCGATCGGAGACATCGGCGAAGTAGGGCGCGAGACCGGTGACGTACATACCGCGGGGCAACCCATCGCGAATTCGGCGCAGCGTGTCGGCCGTCGCCTCGGAGGCCGGCTCGGTGGTCGGCTCGATGACGTACGCGGTGGCAGTTCGATCGGCGTTGTAGACAGGCGCGGAGACCGTTGCCACACCGGCGGTTTCACGCAGCTTGTGCAGCGTCGTGGTCACGGTCTGGAGGTTCGCGGATCTGGTGTCGACGATCAGCTTGAACGGGCCGTTCGCTCCATCGCCGAAGTTGGAGGCGATCAGGTCGTGCGCGCGGCGCACCGTGTCGGACGTGGGGCGGCTACCCGCGTCACGTGGCCACGTCCGCATGTCGACCACGGGTGCCGCGAGCAGGAGGAGCGCGACGAACGCCGCGACACTCCAGCACAGGGGCCGTTTGACCAGCTGCTCGGCCCAGCGCTTGGTCCACCGCGAATGAAGTGCTTCCGACTTCGTGAAGTCTGCTTGGGGCAGCCGGTGGCCGATCAAACCGCACACGGCGGGAGGGACGGTGACGGCGGTCAGTACGACCGCGCCGACTACGACGGCCGTGGCATATCCGAAGTTGGAGAACTGGGGAATCCCAACGATTCTCAGACCCAGCAGCGACACGATCACCGTCGCCCCGCCAATGACTATCGACCGTCCCGCCGACCCGTTCGTCTCTGCGGCGGCAGTACGCACGTCATGGCCGAGCCTGCGATGTTCGCGGTAGCGCGAGAGATACAGCAAGACGTAGTCGACGCCGACGGCGAAGCCGAGAATCGTCGCGATCATGGGCGCCGCGGTGCTGGTGGCGACGCCTAGACCGGCCAGGATGAACATCAGTGCAAGACCAGTGCCGACGCCGACCACCTGCACGACGGACGCGATGCCGACGGCAACCATCGAGCCGAAGACCACCACGAAGAGGCAGACGGCCGCGATCATGGCGGCGCGTTCCAGAGGGCCGCCGTCTGGGGTGTAGTTCTCCGGTACGTCGCCCCCGAGTTCGACCTGCAGTCCCGAGTCCTGAACCGGCGCGATTGCCTGCCGCAATGCGTCCACCCCAGAGGACCCGGGAATGTCACCGATCGCAACGTCGTAGCGCACGTTCAGCAAGGCCACGTCGCCGGCCTCCGACAGACGCTCCTTCGACACCGCCGACACTCCTGGAATCGCACGCAGTCGATCCCGTAGGACCGTCAACTCGGCAGGTGCCAGCTGACCCGACGACTTTCGGACGACCACGCGCGCTTCGGTACCGCCCGCGGCGGCCCAGTGACTCGTCGCCGCCGAGTCCTCGGTGTGCGTGCTTGGCGCGTTGTAATCGTCGTCCGGCCTGCCGCCCACTCCCGCGGCGAGTCCAACGATGGCGGCGATGACGATGACCCACGTGGCGAGCACGCGCCACGGATGATTTGCGCACAGCCAACCCAGCCGTGTCAGCGCCATTCGATTGATCCGGGGCTCACATCACGTGCGCTGCAGCACCGAGCAGATCCTCGATGCTTTGCCGCGGACGGTCGTGCTCCCAATGCAGGCGGTTGCGCTCGTACAACTGCCGGCCCGCAGCAGCCGCTGCCGAGCCGTCGAGGAGGTAGCGCCTGCACTGGTCGACGAACGCATCATCGTCGTCGTACGCCGCGAGGTTCAACACCTGCCCGTGCGATCCGATGGCAGGCGTGGTCGCAACCACGGGCAGGCCACGGCTCGCGGCGTCGAGCAGTTTGGCCCGCACACCTCCGCCAGTCTTGATGGGCGCCATCAGCGCGCGACAGGTGGACAGGAACTCGGCGAGGTCGGGCACGAACCCGACGTCCTGCACGCCCGGCGGGTACTGCGGGTCGCGGCTGCCCGGCTTCTTTGCGCCCGCGATCCACAGTTCGGCACCTGGTATGCCCGCCGAGATCCGCGGCCACAGCTCCAGCGACTTGAGGAAGGCCTCCTGGTTCGGCGGCCAGTCCCTGACCCCGAAGAACACCAATCGCGGTGCGGTCGAGGCGATGTCGATTTGCTGTTGCGGGGGGAAGGTCAGATCGATCCAGCGTGCCGCGGGTACGCCGTTGTCGCGGTAGAAATCCGCCTCCTCGGCGTCGTAGGTTCCCACTGCGTCGGCCGCACGGGCGACGCGCACCTCGTCGCGCAGAATCCTGGGGCACTCCAGCCGGCCAAGCCTGCCGCGAGTCACCTTCCACACCTGCGATTCCGTGTTGATCGTGTTGATGATCAGACGCGCGTCGTCGCGCCGCGCGCTGCGCAAGAACGTCTCGGCCATGTAGCTGTGTTCAGCGACGAACACGTCGGCGTCGGACGCCTCGATGGCCGGCAGCAGCGCGTCGACGTCGAAGCGCTCGTGCACCAGGCTGCGTCGCGACAACGCCGACTTGAGCATCAGTCGGGGCGGAGCGACCGGGGGCTTCGGCACCTTCACCAGGTCGATCCCCGGACCCAGGTCGTAGCGGTGCGTGCCACCCTCGGCCGCAAGGCAAATCGCCGAGACGTCGAAGGCATCGGCGGCCAGCCGCATGACCACCCGCGACGTCGCCAAGTCGCCGCCCTGTTCGCGCGCGGGATCCTTGGCGAGCAAGAACGTCACCCGCTTCAGCATGCCGATGCCTGGTGCTCGCGATCGAGGTCGCTGCGGACCATCATCTCGACGAGTTCGGCGAACTCCACCTTCGGTTTCCAGCCGAGGACCGCACGCGCCTTGCTCGGATCGCCGACCAGCTGGTCAACCTCTGCCGGGCGGATGAACCGCTCGTCGACGCCGACGTACGGCGTCCAGTCCTCGATCCCGACGACGCCAAACGCGAGGTCCAAGAACTCCGTGACGGGGTGCGTCTCGCCGGTGGCGATGACGAAGTCTCCTGGCTCGTCCTCCTGGAGCATGAGGTACATCGCCTCGACGTAGTCCCCCGCAAAACCCCAGTCACGCTCGGCGTGCAGGTTGCCGAGCAGCAGCTTGTCCTGCAACCCAAGGGAGATCCTGGCCACGGCCTGCGTGATCTTCCGAGTCACGAATTCCGTTCCCCGGCGCGGGGACTCGTGGTTGAACAGGATGCCGCAGTTCGCATGCAGCCCGTAGGACTCGCGGTAGTTCACGGTCATGTGGTGACCGTAGGCCTTGGCAACTCCGTATGGCGACCGCGGCCACAACAACGTGGTTTCACGTTGCGGGACTTCCTGCACGCGGCCGAACATCTCCGCGCTGGAGGCCTGGTACATGCGGATGGACTTACCGGTGCGTTCCTGACACAGCCGCAAGGCCTCCAACACGTTGAGGACGCCGCCGGCGGTGACCTCGGTGGTCAAGCGCGGATTTTCCCAGGAGTACCCGACGAAGGTGACGGCGCCGAGGTTGTAGACCTCGTCGGGTTGGGCGACCATCATCGCCTTGATCAGGCTGGGCAGGTCGGTCAAGTCACCGCTGATCCGCCTGACGCCGGGAAGCTCGCGGCGCAGCGTCTCCTCCCGCAGGTTGCCGTGGCCGCGGACGAGCCCGAAGACCTCGTAGCCCTTTTCGATCAGCAACTCGGCGAGATACCTGCCGTCCTGCCCGGTGATCCCCGTTATCAGCGCCGACCGGCTCACGTCGCGTGAATCCCTTCGTATCGTCGTCACCACGGCCAGCACTGACCGGCACGCTCACAGCTAACACATGGCCCCGTGCGCGCATGGCGCAACCGAGCGGGCTCAACAATGCCATCGTGAGCACTCGCGCGCATGCTAGTCGAGCTGTGTATTTGCCATGAGCATACACTTTCGACTTTTCCTGCAATAATTGCGGGAATTGGATTCGCCAAGCCCGGTTAATAAACGCCGGCGGCAATTTGAAATAGGTGACATCCCAACGGCTTGACGGCCGCCATTGCAGCGTTCAATAACATTTGGCAAACACAATTGTTCGATCAGTCGAAATCGCTCGCCAAAGCCCGGTCCTCACCTCGCCACGAACGAGCTTCCAGCTCGCGCGTCAGCGGCCGCCCCACACCGACTCGGCGCCCGTGTGCCCGATCCGCGCCACGGTCACGATGGACGAGACACCGACGACGAGAGCGACGATCGCCACCACCGCCGTCGCGGCGGTCCGACGCTTGTCCGACCGGCCCTCGAGCCAATGCAGCACTGCCAGTGCCAGCGCAACGACGAGCAACGCGACGGAGAAGTAGATCATCCAGTCGCCGCGCTCGGCGTGCTCCTGCAGGATCGGGCTGACATTGGCGCCTCGCTGGTGCTTCAACCACTCACCGGCTTCGGTGGTGATCGGCGTCAGCACCGTCGTCGCAGCGGCGAGCGCCACGACCAACCACACCAATCTCCGGCGAGCGGCGGGCCAGAACCCGCAGAGAATCTCCAGCACCGCGGTCAGCGGCGCCAACACGACGACGGCGTGCACCAGCAGGGCATGGGCGGGCAATCCCAAGATCGTGGTCACGAAGCTCCTCGACTCGGCGGACGACGACCGGCTGCCGTCTCCCCCTCTATACGTGCCGAGCCTGGCACCTGGTTCAGGTTGGCGCAAAATCTCCGCCGATCGACGTCTAGGCCGCCAGCGGTGCGTAGGTGGTGGTGCGCTGCCGAGCAGGCCTGCCGATGCCCTCGGCGATCGCAACGAGCTCCGCGACGGACTTCGCCGAGCCGTTCTCCGAGCCCGCCATCCGCGAGATGGTCTCCTCCATGAGCGTGCCGCCGAGGTCGTTGGCACCGCCGTTGAGCATCACCTGGGTGCGTTCGACGCCGAGCTTCACCCAGCTGGTCTGGATGTGATCGATCCTGCCGTGCAACATGATCCGGGCCAGGGCATGCACAGCGCGGTTGTCGCGGTGCGTCGGGCCAGGGCGCGCCCCACCGGCGAGATACAGCGGCGAGGACTGGTGCACGAACGGCAGCGGCACGAACTCGGTGAAACCGCCCGTCTGGTCCTGGATGCCGCGCAGCACGTTGAGGTGCCCGACCCAGTGCTTTGGGGTATCGACGTGGCCGTACATCATCGTCGAGCTCGACCGCAGACCCACCTCGTGCGCCGTGGTGACGACCTCGATCCACGCCGACGTCGGGAGCTTGCCCTTGGTGAGCACCCAGCGCACCTCGTCGTCGAGGATCTCCGCGGCGGTGCCCGGGATGGAACCGAGGCCCGCCTCGCGCAAGCTGATCAGCCACTCGCGCGTCGAGATGCCGCTGCGTGTCACGCCATTGGAGATCTCCATCGGGCTGAACGCGTGCACGTGCATCGACGGCACCCGCGCCTTGACCGCACGAACCAGGTCGGCGTACCCCGTGACGGGCAGTTCGGGATCGATGCCGCCCTGCATGCAGACCTCGGTGGCGCCGGCGACGTGCGCCTCCCAGGCGCGGTCGGCGACCTCGTCGGTGGACAGCGAGAACGCGTCGGCGTCACCCTTGCGTTGCGCGAACGCGCAGAACCGGCAGCCGGTGTAGCAGATGTTGGTGAAGTTGATGTTCCGGTTGACGACGAACGTCACCTCGTCACCGACGACGTCACGGCGCAACGAATCAGCAAGCGCGGCAACGGCATCCAATGCCGGGCCGTCTGCCGTCGCCAGTGCCAGGTATGCGTCGTCGCTGAGGCCCGCCGGATCGTTCTCGGCCTCACGCAACGCGGCCAGCACGTCGGTGTCGATGCGCTCGGGCGCGCGGGCGGCAAGCTCGTGCACCTTCTCCCGGATGGACTCCCAATCGCCGAACGCGCTCCCGATGTCGCTGCGCGTCTCGGTGAACCGGCCCTCGGAGTCGATGGCGGTGTGCAGATCGATGCGGCCCAGCGACTCGGTGGCCTCGTCGGGCTCCTGCCACGGTCGACCGACCGGGTTGACGTCGCGCGCCAAGCCGGTGTCCGGGTCGGCAAGTGCGTCCACGTGACCCTGCACGCGTGGGTCGATCCACGCCGCTCCGGCCTGCACGTACTGCGGTTGGGCGGTCAAGCGCTGCACCAGGTCGTAACCGGCTTCGCCAGTGATGGCGGCCAATTCGTCGAGTGCGGGCCACGGCCGTTCCGGGTTGACGTGATCCGGGGTGAGCGGGGATACGCCGCCCCAGTCGTCGACGCCTGCGCCGACCAGCGCCAGGCACTCCTGCCGCGACACCAGGTTGGGTGGCGCCTGGATCCGCATCTTCGGGCCCATCACCAGCCGGGTGACCGCGATGGTCGCGACGAAGTCGTCGATGCCGGTGTCCGGCACCGAGGCCATCGCGGTGTGCTCCTTGGCCCGGAAGTTCTGCACGATGACTTCCTGGACGTGCCCGAACTCCTTGTGCGAGCGCCGGATCGCGTGCATGGTCTCGGCTCGCTCGACCAAGTTCTCACCGATGCCGACCAGCAGGCCGGTGGTGAACGGGATGGCAAGCCGCCCCGCGTCGTCCAACGTGCGCAGGCGCACCGTCGGGTCCTTGTCGGGGCTGCCGTAGTGGGCCAGCCCCTTCGTCTCGAACAGTCGCCGCGACGTGGTCTCCAGCATCATGCCCATCGACGGCGCGACGGGCTTGAGCCGCGACAGCTCCGACCAGCTCATCACACCGGGGTTCAGGTGCGGTAGCAGCCCGGTTTCCTCGAGCACCCGGATCGCCATCGCCCGCACGTAGTCCAGCGTCGAGTCATAACCGCGTTCGTCGAGCCACTGCCGGGCCTCGTCCCACCGGTCCTCCGGCCGATCGCCGAGGGTGAAAAGCGCTTCCTTGCAGCCCAGCTCGGCACCGCGTCGCGCAACGTCGAGGATCTCGTCGGGCTCCATGTACATGCCCTTGCCCGCCGCGCGCAGCTTGCCGGGCACGGTGACGAACGTGCAGTAGTGGCAGGTGTCGCGGCACAGGTGCGTCACCGGGATGAACACCTTGCGCGAATACGTGATGGGCAGCCGTCCGGTGGAGCCTCGCCGATCAGTCGCCTCGAGGCCGGCGTCGCGCACCCGCGCGGCGCTGGCACACAGGTCGACGAGATCGTCGCCGCGGGCCGTCATGGCGATCGCGGCTTCGTCGACGTTGAGGGCGACCCCGTCCCGCGCCCGTCGCAGAACGCGGCGCAATGCTGCGGCATTCGGCATCAGGGGTTTCGGCGGGAAAGCCGGGCTGGGCAGATCGGAGCCACGCTGGGGGTTCAGAGCCACTCCCCTTTAACGCGGACGTCACCGAGAATCATCCGCGCGTCCCACCATCTGAAACCACAGGGCCTGACATACCGGTCACATTAGTCCGACGATGGCGACACGGTGGGCGCCATCTCCGCTGATGCACTGACACCCGCGTAAGTTCATCGACGTTGGGAGTCGGTTAGCACACCAGGAGTCTCGAGATGATCGTTTCCGCTCGTTCGTACATTGCGGCAGGCATCGCCGCCCTGACGGCCGGGGTGATCGCGATACCGACCACCGTCGAACCACTGGCTGCACCGACCACGATCTCGGCATCGGTGCAGAGGGAGCAGGTCGCGCTTCTCGCGGCGGCCCGGTCGTTCACCGCTCAGGCGCAACCGCCGGGTGGCTTCCTGGTCCTGACCCCCCAGCGAGCGGCAACGCAGGCACCCGCACCGAATTCGTCGCCGGACGCGGTCATCAAGGCCTCGCCCACGGCGGCCGCCGCAGCAGCACCGGCCCCCCAGGCCGCACTGGTTGGCCTACCCGGCCTCCAGAACGCCATCATCAACGCCTACACCCTGATCAACCCGTGGATCGACTACGGCGTCGACGTGGCCCAGTACGCCCTGTCCTGGGTTCCGGTGGCGAGCTTCTTCGCCCCACAGATCGGCATCTTCTACTACAGCCTGATCGAACCCATCATGACGAGCGCCGTCTACAACACGGCCTTCGTCCTCGGCGGCACCATCGGACTCGTCCAGGGCATCACGAACGTGATCAACGATTCGATCAACGCGGGCATGGGGTTCGTCAACGCACAGATCAACTGGGCCTTGAGCTTCCTGCCGCCGCTTCCGCCCATTCCGTTGGCCGCTGCGCAGACGACGACGCTCAAGGTCGCCGCCGCGGCCACGGCCGAGCCGGCTGCTCAGACCGCAGACACGACCGTCGCCGACAAGCACGAGCCGACCACCGCCACGCCCGTCGAGCCTGCGGCCAAACCCGCAGCCGAACCCGCTGAGCCGGGTGCCACGCAGAGTCCGGCCTCGCCGGCCGCAGAGGCCGTCACTCCGAAGGCTCCCACCGATGCCGTCAGCGAACCGACCGCCGAGCCGACCGCCCCAAAGCCGGACACCGCGCCGGTGAAGAAGCCCGAATCGACCACGTCGTCGTCGAGCGGCGTCTCGGCCCAGGGCGAGGTGCGCGGCGGTACCGACAGCGCCACGGACCCGAAGAAGACCGACGACACGAAGCCCGATCCGGCCAAGGGCGACAAGGGCGATGGCGACACCGCGTCGACCGCGACCAAGCCGGCCGAGACGTCATCGAGCGCCACGAAGCCCGGCGCTGCGTCGACGACCGATGGTGCAGGCAAGACCGGCGACGCCGACAAGGACGCCGGGAAGACCAAGTCCTAGGCGCGCGGGTGGAGGTGACGCCACAGCACGTATGCCGGTGGCGCCGCACCCACCACGACGAAGATCAGCGGCGAGAACTCCATGATCCCGGCGCCGCCGAACACGATGTCACCGCCCGGGCCGCCAAGCGTCAGCCCGGTGACGGTGGCCAGCCAGGTCCACAACGGCAGTGCCGCCACCCGTGGCGCGGCGGTCCACTGCAGCGCTGCCCAGATCAGGGCGGCGTTCATCAGGCCACTGAAAAGGGCACTGATGGGAACGGGGATCGTGCCGACGTAGAGCGGAAGCATCAAGGCACCCAGCACCGCGGACAACACACCGTCGAACGCGAGAACGGCCAGGATGACCGGGCGCGCCCAGTCGGGAATGCGACCGCTCAGGTCGGCATGCTGTCGAGGAGCGCCACTAGCGAGCCGACGACCCACTGGAAGTTGTCCAGGCGGTCCTGCTGATGCTGCAGGTTCGGATCCAGGTCCGGGTCCATCGCCATCCCTCCGTTGCGCCACGTGTTGCCGGGAGCTTACCGCGTCCTGAACGGACTAACCGAGATTCAGTCCGGCGAGAAGGTCGGTCTCCCAACCGCGGTCGTCGCGGTTGCCCGCCGCACCGGCGGCCAGGACATAGTGTTCGGCCGTCGTGATGGGCAGCGCGACGAGGTTCGACAGCGCACACGCCCGCCCGTCCTCGTCCACGATGACCTGCGTTGCGTGCGCGCGAAGGGCAGCCACCTTGGCGGCCCGACTCTCCGGCGCGTCGACGACGACGTCGATCTGATCGTCGCCGTAGGGGTACGGATACTCGTCGGGCACGGTCCACCCCGCGGGAAGGTCGATCTCGGCCAGCTCGCGAAGGCGCTCCGCCATCGCATCGCCTGCCGCGACGGTCCAGTAGAACTTCGGCACCGGCCACGGCTCACCCGGGTAGTCGGACCCACCCGCGGCGGCGACGGCTGCGGTGGTCACCTCGTGGGCGTGGATGTGGTCGGGATGGCCGTAGCCGCCGTTGGGGTCGTAGGTGACGACCACGTGCGGGCGCAGTTCCCGGATGATCGCGACGAGGGCACCGACGGCCTCGCGGGGGTCGGCGTCGACGAACCGCTGCGGACCACGCGGCGGCGTGCCCGCCATCCCGGAGTCGCGCCAGCGGCCGGCGCCTCCGAGGAACGTCGGCTCCTTCACCCCCAATTCACTTAGGGCGGCCGATAATTCACCGATCCGATAACCACCCAGCTGGTCTGCGTCGTCGGCGGCGAGCCGGGCCCAGCGTTCGCCGATCACCTCCCCCTCCTCGCCGAGCGTGCACGTCACGACGCGCACGTCCGCTCCGCGCGCGGCGTAGTGCGCGATCGTGGCGCCGGTCGTCAAGGTTTCGTCGTCGGGGTGGGCATGGACGAAGAGAAAGCGTGGAACCTCCATGGCCACAAGATAGATTCACCCCGTGGCGCGTCGCACACTCGAGTACGCATGCGCCGTGTTGGTGATCGGGTTGCTCGCCGGCGTTGCGGGTGCCGCCACCACCTTGTTGCTGCATCAAGTCGAACACCTCACCTACCACTACGACTTCGGCACCCTGCTTGGCGGTGTCGGCAACAGCAGCCCGGTGCGGCGCGCCCTCGGCCCGATGTTCGGCGGCGCCGTTGCCGGCTTCGGCTGGTGGATGTTGCGCCGCTCAGGGGACGTGCCGGGGCTGACGGCGACCATCGCCGAGCACCGCCCGATCCAGCGGCTGCGGATGTCGATCGATGCCGGGCTGCAGGTGCTGCTGGTCGGCTCCGGTGCTTCGCTGGGGCGCGAGGGCGCGCCCCGTCAGCTCGCGGCGGCGTTCGGCGATCTCGGGATCTCACGCCTGTCGCTCACCGCCCGTGACCGCGAGATTCTGCTGGCCTGCGCGGCGGGCGCCGGATTGGGCGCGGTGTACAGCGTGCCACTCGGCGGTGCGTTCTTCGCGGCCCGCATCCTGCTGAACACCTGGCATCCACGCGCGGTGGGCACCGCGCTGATCACGTCGAGCCTCGCCGTCGCGGTGGCCTCGCCCGTCACCCACTTCGAGCACACACTGACGTGGCCCGACCCGCACCTTTCCTATCTGTTCGTCATCCTGGCGGTCGCCATCGCTCCGCTCGCCGTCACCGTCGGACTGCTGTTCGACAAGGTCATGTCGATGGCCCGGCCGAAGCCACAGATCCGGTCGTGGCTGCTCATCCCCGCCATCGCGTTCGCAGGCTTGGTCACCGGCATCTGCTCGATCTGGTGGCCGGAGCTTCCCGGGAACGGCCGCAGCGTCCTGACGGTCAGCGTCAGCGCGGGCCTGACCTTGAGCGGCGCTGCGGTCATCCTGATCTTGAAGCCGCTGTTGACCGCAGTGTTCCTGCGCATGGGCGCGGTCGGCGGCTTGATCACGCCTGCGATGGCGACCGGGGCCGCAGCGGGATCGTTGCTCGCCCTCGCGCTCAACCACGTGGCGGGGACCCACATTCAGGTCTCCGCGCTGTCCTTGACGTGTGCGGCGGGCGTCTTGGCCATCACCCAGCGGGCCCCGGCGTTCGCTGCGCTGTTCGTCTGGGAGCTCGCCAGGCCGCCCTACTGGCTGCTGATCGTGTTCCTGGTGGCTGCCTTCGCCGCGCACGGCATCCGGCTGCTGCGGGAGCGGAACCGGTCCAGGCGATCAGACATCGTTACCTAGGCAAAGAAACCAGATTGGCCGGGGACACGCGCTTCGGCTTGCCGGTCCCGAGGACGACTCCGCCTGACGACGGATTCCGCACCCGCCGCACACGCACCGGGAGCAACTTTGGCAACGTCGACGCCAGACAAGGCGCTGCTGCGTCCCGCCTTCTAGCTACTGAATAGTAACTTGACCGTCCCTGCCATTTTTGAAATTTCCATTCCGTGGCATTCGGTTTCTCCGATTTGCCATTTAGCGAGGAGAATTGAACGCCATTCGGGGACCAGCTATCTTTGCAGCTAATTTCTGTGAACCCGTTGAAATGAATGCATCCAAAATTGACAGCAACAATCCTCCCAAAATGACTTCCTTCTTTCCTTACTTGCGAGTAAATTTCCCGCGGTCCAGGTCACATTCGTGTTAAGGATTGAAATGCAAGTTGCAACACGCGCACGCGCCAACGCTGGTATTGCCCTACTGGGAGCCAGCGTCGTCGTGGCATCCACGGTCGCCGTCAGGCCGCCGGACGTCCATCTACCTACCCTGCCCGCCTTAACGTCAAACGCTGCGGTTCAGCTTGTCGCCCTGGAGAATCCGTTGGAGGTGTTCGGCGCCATCCTGCAGAAGGCGCTGACCGACGCCGGCACCCTCGGCAACCAGGTGCTCGCCAGCCCGGCACCGATCCTGTCGCAGATCATCACCAACCAGATAAACAATGCGACGCAGCTGGCCGGTGTATCGACGAGCTTCATCTCGAATGTGGTCACCTCACTGTTGACCGACGTTCCGAAGCAAATCCAGACCGGAATCGACCAGATCGCGAGCGGTCAGATCACCGCCGGACTCAACTCGTTCGTGGGGACGATCTTGGTGGCACTTGCGGGGCCGAACTTCGCCAACCTTGATCTGATCAACCAGGCCACCGCGATCCTGCAAGCCCCGGTGAAGAACGTCGTCAACGTGATTGGCGTCTTGCCCACCGTCCTGCTGAACACGGCGATCATTCCGATCCAGGTGCTGAGCAACCTGGCCAACGGCGTCGGCGACGGGATCCAGGGCCTGATGGCCGCGGTCAGCTCCGGCAACCTCGAGAACGTGGTGAACGCGGTCATGAACGGCGTCGCGGGAGTCATCTCGGCCGTGACGAACAGCATCGTCGATCCCAACCTCGGGGTAATCGGGCAGCTTCTCAACATCCGCAACATCATCGCGGGAGCCCTGGCCCCCACGGCTGCGGTCGCGACGGCGGCGTCCATCCCGGACGTTGCCGCCAAGACGGTGACGTTGTCGTTGACGAAGACGCCCGAGACGGCCGCGACCACGAGTGCCACCGACACGGCGACGAAGCCCGAGGCCTCGGCACCGGCTGCGTCGACTCCGGCCACCGCTCCTGCGGCATCGGAGACCGACGGGACCACTACGCCGGCAACCGGTACCGCCACTGACGGC
Source organism: Mycolicibacterium sp. P9-64 (assembly GCF_008329605.1). Lineage (GTDB taxonomy): Bacteria > Actinomycetota > Actinomycetes > Mycobacteriales > Mycobacteriaceae > Mycobacterium. The sequence goes on along the minus strand of NZ_NPKO01000008.1, from coordinate 333,453 downwards.
ACCGCAACGGATGGGTCGACGACCGACGGAGCCACCAATTCGCCTTCGGAAACCAAGACGGATCCGAAGACCGATCCCAAGACCGACCCGAAGTCGGGCTCCGACACCACGGGCAGCACCACGTCGGGCAGCAGCACCTCGGGCTCCTCGACCAAGGGTGACACTACGTCCAAGGGCGACACCGGCACCAAGACCGGCGGCGACACCACCTCCAAGGGCGACACCGGCACCAAGACCGGCGGCGACACCACCTCCAAGGGCGACACCGGCACCAAGACCGGCGGCGACACCACCTCCAAGAGTGGCGACGGTGCGTCGAAGAGTGGCGGCGAGTCCGCGGGCGGCGCGAGCAAGAAGTCAGGAAGCGAAGGCGCTGGCGAGTCCGCCAAGCACGCTCACGCGAAGTAAGTAGTCCCCGAAGAACGGTGGCCCCCTCCGCATCGCGGAGGGGGCCTCCTTCTGTCCGAGGCCTCGGCGGTCCTCACCCAACGTGAAGCCAGGGCGAAGAAACCGGCCTCGAAGTCAAGTGGTCAGTGCACGTTGGGCACCGACGACGTCGGGTATCTAGGGCGTCTTGACCCAGTTGCCTGCGTCGCCGACGATGCCGACCGGCACCGCACCGGTCAGGCTGACGTTTCGCACGCTCGGCCCGGACCCGACGATCGTGGTGTCCTGCAGGATCGGCAGCACCGTCCACATGTTCCACAGCCGCGGTTCGACGGCGGTGAGCACCTCACCGATGTCCTCGCTGCCGTCGAGTGCGGCGTCGATCTTCTGCTGAATGCTGCGGTCACAGATACCGGTCAAGTTACTTGGCGCCTGAACCAATTGGCCGGACTCCGGCGCCGGACTCGGGCTGGTGACGGTCGTGGGTGGCGGAGGCGGCACGGGCGACGTCGACCGCGGCGACGGTGTGGTGGACGACGTCGTGGGCGACGGTGTGGTGGACGACGTCGTGCCGGTCGCCGTCGGAACGGCAGTGGCCTCCAGCGCAGGGCAGCCGTAGCGCGAGGCCAGCGCGGTGGCGAGATCTCCGCCCGCCTGATGCCAGCCCACGATCGCGTCGACCCTGTTGTTGTCCAGCGCGTCGCCGTAGAGCGCAGGCGGGTCGAGCGCGAGGACCGAGGCGGTGATGCCGACGCTGCGAAGTTGGTCGGCCGCGGTGTTGGCCACCGCGACGGACGTCGGGTCGTTGGAGGCGACGCCGAGCACCAACGTCAGCGGTTGGCCGTCCTTGGTGATCCTGCCGCGGTTGGTGTCGGGAACTGGTGTGCCCGGTGTCGTCGGCGGCGGCGTCTCGACGGGCTGCACCTGGTAGCCGGTCCCGGCGAGCAGTGCCAGTGCCTGTTCCTTGGTGAGGGCGGGCGGCGCCGTCGGCACGTATCCGGGGTCCGACGGCGAACGCACCTGAGCCTGCGCGAGGGTGACCGTGTTGTCGCTGCCCGCTCCGACCGACGCCAACAGGTCGACGTCGAGCAGCCCCAGAATCGCTTGGCGCACTTGGGTATCCGCGAGGGCCGGCTGCTGCGCGCGCAGCGTCAGCTGCATCACCCTCGGCGTCACGATGCGCGCCGTGCGCACGTCGGGGATGGCACTCAACTGGGCGAAGGCGGCCTGACCGCCATGCACCTGCGCGACCTGAGTGTCGCCGTTGCGGATCGAATCGGCGAGTGCGGCGGGCGCTCCCCCGCGCCGGAACAGGATGAGGTCCGGTTTGGCCGGCACGCCCCAGTAGCGGTCGTTGCGCGCCAGCAGGATCTCGTCGCGCTGCGGGTCGATGCTCTCCACCCGGAACTGCCCTCCTGTGACCGGCAGCGCCTTCACCAATCCCGCGGCGAACCCGCCTGGCACGTCCTTGACGATGTGCGCGGGCAGGATGTCGTTGAACAGTTCCCGCCATGCCGGATACGGCTGCGAGAAGGTCACCACGGCCGTCTTGCCGCCCTCGACCGACTGCACCCCGGTGATCAGGTCGTACCCCGCGGGGTCGACGACGCCGGGCTGGCTGACCATCTGCCGCCACAGGTACCAGTAGTCGTCGGCGGCGATCGGCGCGTTGTCCGTCCACTGCGCCTCTGGCCGGATCTGGTAGGTGACGGTGAACGGGTTCTGGTTGGTCACGTCGGCCGACACCAGCAAGGTGGGGTCGAGCGCCCATCGCGAGCCCGTCGGCGACGCCGGATCGGCGATCGGCCGGAACGAGCTCGGCAGCACGAGCGACGAGATCGCGGCGTTCACCGGCGACTGATCGGACAGCAGATGCGAGTTGAAGCCGGGGCCGATCGAATCGATCGCCACGATGATCTGCGTCGCCTTCAAGGGGGCAGTCGGCGGCGACGTCACCGTCTCGGTGCTCTGCGGTGCTGGCGGCGGGCTGACGGTGCAGGCCGTGACCAGCAGCAGTGTCGAAGTCAACGCCCCTGCGACGCTGGACAGGCGTCGCAAAGTCGTCGGCACGCTGTTCAGGTTATCGGCCCGGGCTTGGGCACCCGGCCAGTGGCTTCACACCTCAGTTGCGGGCCTTGGCGCGACTCTTCGCACGAGCCCGCAGGCTGGCGACCAATTCGAGCTTGCGGACCCGCACGATCTCCGGTGTGACCTCGACGCACTCGTCCTCGGCGCAGAACTCCATTGCCTGCTCGAGGCCGAGCTCCAGCGGACGCGCGAGCGTCTCGAAGACGTCTGCGGTCGAGGACCGCATGTTGGTGAGCTTCTTCTCACGGGTGACGTTGACGTCGAGGTCCTCGGCGCGCGGGTTGATGCCGACGACCTGGCCCTCGTAAGTGTCCTCACCGGGCTCGACGAAGAACTGGCCGCGGTCGGACAACTGGGTCATGGCGAACGGGGTGATCTTGCCGGTCCGGTCGGATACCAGCGACCCGGTGTGGCGGGCCCGGATCTCGCCTGCCCACGGCCGGTAGCCGTCGAACACGGCGTTGGCGATGCCGGTGCCGCGGGTCAGCGTCAGGAAGTCGGTGCGGAACCCGATCAGGCCACGGCTGGGCACGATGAAGTCCATCCGCACCCACCCGGCGGCGTGGTTGGCCATCTCCTCCATGCGGCCCTTGCGGCCGGCCATCAGCTGCGTGACGGCGCCGACGAACTCCTCGGGACAGTCGATGGTCATCGCCTCGAACGGCTCGTGCAGCTTGCCGTCGACGGTCCTGGTGACCACCTGCGGCTTGCCGACGGTCAGCTCGAAGCCTTCACGGCGCATCTGCTCGACGAGGATGGCCAGCGCCAACTCACCACGACCCTGCACCTCCCACGCGTCCGGCCGATCGATGTCGACGACCTTGATGGACACGTTGCCGATCAGTTCGGTGTCGAGGCGCCCCTTCACCATTCGCGCGGTCAGCTTGTGGCCGGAGACCTTTCCTGCCAGCGGCGAGGTGTTGGTGCCGATGGTCACCGAGATCGCGGGCTCGTCGACGTGGATCCGCGGCAGTGCGTGCGCGTGATCGAGGTCGGCCAGCGTGTCGCCGATCATGATCTCCGGCATGCCGGCCACGGCCACGATGTCGCCGGCGACGGCTTCGTCGGTGCTGCTGCGTTCGACGCCCTCGGTGGTCAGCAGCTCGGTGATCTTGGCTTGCGTGATGACCGGATGGCCGTCCACTTCGCGCATCCAGGCGACCTGCTGGCCCTTCTTGATCCGGCCCTTGTAGATGCGGACCAGTGCAAGACGACCGAGGAAGGCCGAGGCGTCCAGGTTGGTCACCAGTGCCTGCAACGGCGCTTCCGGATCACCCTGCGGCGGCGGAATGTGCTCGAGCAGCACGTCGAAGAGCACGTCCAGGTTCTCCCCGTCGGGGTTCTCGCCGTTGGCGGGCTCGACGGTGCTGGCGATTCCGGCGCGCCCGGAGGCGTACAGGACCGGCAGGCCGAGCGCCTCTTCGGCGGCCTTCTGGGCTTCGTCGTCGAGATCGGAGGCGACGTCGAGGAGCAGATCGTGGCTCTCGGAGACGACCTCGGCGATCCGGGCGTCGGGCCGGTCGGTCTTGTTGACGCACAGGATGACCGGCAGGTGCGCGGTCAGCGCCTTGCGCAGCACGAAGCGGGTCTGCGGCAACGGGCCCTCGGAGGCGTCGACCAGGAGCAGCACGCCGTCGACCATCGACAGACCACGTTCGACCTCGCCGCCGAAGTCGGCGTGGCCAGGGGTGTCGATCACGTTGATGATCGTCATGGAGCCGTCGGGGTTGACCCGGTGCACCGCGGTGTTCTTCGCAAGGATGGTGATGCCCTTTTCCTTCTCGAGGTCACCGGAGTCCATCAGGCGTTCCACCGAGTCGTCACCGCGATGGTGCAGGGCGCCGGACTGACGCAGCATTGCATCGACCAGGGTTGTCTTACCGTGGTCGACGTGCGCGACGATGGCTACGTTGCGAAAGTTTGGGCGAGAATCCACGTAGGTGATTGTCGCAGCGCAGGTATCCAATCGCGAAAACGACGGAAGGACGGCAAGAGCCTCAGTGAATTCCAGCAAGTTCGCCGGGGTCAAGCCGAAGAAGAAGTGTTGCCGCAGCAAGCCGCGGTGCAAACGCTGCCCAGTGGTGTTGCACGCGGTCCGCAAGGCGGAGCTGGCAGGGGTGCGCGGCAAGGAGCTCGAGAAGATACTCAAACGCACGAGAAAGTCCTGACGACCTCGCAGAACATCGGCGTACGGTGAATCTGTCAACCCCAGGTTGGAGGTGTCCATCGTGACGTTTTACGAAGTGGGAACCATCGCGCTGGTCGCAGTGCTGGCGACCTTGGCAACGGCCGCGATCTACGTCGGTCTGCTGAACTGGATGGGCGCGTTCTACGTGGTGCGGTGTGCGGCATGTCACCACCTGACGTTCTCGTCGGCCAATCACGCACAGGGATCGTGCGCGCATTGCCGCCATCCCGCCCTGTTGCACCCGATGTACACCGCTCGCCACCGCAGCAGCCCGGTACGCGTGGTCGGCGACCGCCTCAGGTACTGACGTCGAGGCGTCGACACCGAAGTACGCCTCTCGTTCCCGGTGCGGGCCGAGGCCCCGGGCGCCACAGGAGCCCCAGTGGCATCCGGCTCGGTCCGACACCCGAAGTGCCCAGCTCACAGCGAATTTGGCGTTGCCGGTTCGAGTCGATCAGGGGTCGACCGAAGCGTCTCGCCGAGTGCGCGCTCGCGGCGGAATTCGGACCCGGAAACCGCCACGCGCGCACGTTCGCCGCTATGCGCGCAGAGCCGCCCGCAGCTCGGGTACCCAGCCGCGGTCGGCGGGCACCCACGCCAGGCCGTCCAGCTCGTCGGCTCTCACCCAGCGCAGCGCCCGGTGGTCACGGGCCTGCACACTGCCACCGGTCCGCGTGACGAGGTAGGCCCGCAACGTCATGGCGCCGTTGAGCGCAACGTCGCGGCCAAGCCGCTCCCCGACGATGACCTCCACCCCGAGCTCCTCATCGAGTTCGCGCACCAGGGCGTCGGCGTCGCTCTCCCCGGCCGCCACCTTCCCGCCGGGCAGCTCCCACAGCCCGGCCAGCTCGGGTGGGCGCTCCCGCTGGGCGACGAGCAGCCTGCCGCCGGACGTCTCCCCCGTCGCGTCGCGCGCCCTGGTGATCAGTGCTCCCGCAACGACGATCTGGTTCGGCACGGCAGCGACGGTATACGGTCGGGTGATGGCTGTGTTAACGGACGAACAAGTCGATGCCGCACTGCCCGATCTCGACGGCTGGGAGCGCTCCGACGGCGCATTGCGCAGGTCGATCAAGTTTCCCGCATTCCTCGCCGGCATCGACGCGGTACGGCGCGTGGCCGAGCACGCCGAGGCGAAGGATCACCACCCTGACATCGACATTCGTTGGCGGACGGTAACTTTCGCACTCGTCACGCACTCGGAGGGCGGCATCACCGACAAGGACGTGGCGATGGCGCGCGACATCAACTCGATCGTCGCCGGCTAGCGGCGATCCAGCCGAGCGTCGCCAGCGTCGCCACGATGTAGACCAGGCCCGCCCAGGCCAGATACCAGGGCCGCGAGATCTGCCAGATCGTCGGCTGCGCGAAGCTCAGCAGCCACGGCACCCCGATCAGCGTCAGGGCCAGCCAGCCCCAGCCGAGAACGCGCGCGCCAAGGCGATCGCGCAGAGCCCCGTGCAGCAGCCAGATCATCAACGGGATCAGCCACACCCAGTGATGTGTCCACGAGATCGGCGACAGCAACAACCCGAACATCTGCACGACGACGATGGCCCCGAGCCGATCGTCGGCGCCGACGGCCCGCCACGCTAGAACGGCCACCACCGTCGTAACCGCCAAGGCGGCAAGCACCACGGGCCCGTACCCCGCGTCGTGGCCGAGGATGCGGGAGATGCCGCCGCGCCAGGACTGGTTGAACGACGTGCCGATGGGCCCGATCCGGCTGGCGTCACCGAGAAGGTCGGTGAAGTAGAACCGCGCCTGCGCGCCGAGCACCAAGATCGACACGCCGACCGTCGCGAAGAACACCACGGCCGAGAACACGGCAGCACCCCACCGGCGGGCGCCGACGAAGTACAGCCCGGACACCGCGGGCGTCAGCTTGACGCCGGCCGCGAGGCCCACCAACAGCCCGGACAGCCACCACCTGCTGCTGTAGACCGCGACGAGCACGGCGAGCACCAGGATGACGTTGATCTGGCCGTAGTCGAAGGTGCTGCGCAGCGGTTCGGTCCAAATGCCGACCGCGGTCCACAGCATCGCCAGCCGGTGATCGGCGCGGCCGAGCAGCCGCAGGCTGAGCCACACCACGCCGTACAGCGCGGCGATGATCCCGACCTGCCACGCAAACGCGAGGAGTCCGAACGGCACCATGTGCAGCGGCTCGAACACCAGGGCCGCGAACGGTGGGTAGGTGAACGGCAGCGGGAAGTCCGGCGTCTGATCGGCGTACACGTAGTCGTAGATCGACCGACCGGTGCCGATGGTGGCCGCGCCGCCGACGTACACGTGCAGGTCGACGAAGTTGGCACCGTTGGGCGCGAAGTACGTCCACCCGAAGCGTGCCGCGATGCTGGCCGCGAGCAGCCATGGCGCCATCGTTGCGAGGCGAGTCGCAACCCGCTTCGTTGCGGGTGGGACGGGTTGGACGTCTATGACCACGACTGTAGCGATCGGTCACCGTATGCCGTCATGTGCATAACGGTCGGGTAAATGCCACACGTGTCACTTGAGTAACTCCAGTAACTCCGTAGCTTCGGTTGCGGACGTGCCTTCAACGGATCGGGAGAACCATGCACTTCGCCAGAAAACTGTTCGCCAGCAGCATGATCGCAGCCGCGGGTGCGATCCCCATCGCCGTGGCCCTGAGCGCCCCAGCAATGGCCGACCCGGTGCCCGCCCCCGCCCCCGCGGTCCCCGGCGTACCCGGCATGTCGTTGCTCAGCAGCGCCCCACAGATGATCCAGAACGCTCCGCAGATGCTGCAGGGCCTGGCGTCGATCTTCTCGGGCACGGCGTCTCCCGCCGCTGCAGCGCCTGCCGCTGCTGCGCCTGCTGCGACCGCATCGGTCACCCTGCCTCAGGCCCCGGTTGCCGCAGCGGCCCCGCTGAACACGCTCGGCGCGCCCGCCGCGGCAGCGCTTCCCGCCGCCGCAGCTCCTGCGCAGGGCCTGATCCCGACCGCCGAAGTGCAGATTCCGCAGGTACCGATGAGCCCGCTGCCGCTGCCGCAGCAGGTCAACTTTCCCGGTGACCTGGCCTCGCTGATGCCGGCGGGCACGCCGCTGGCCAACCTGCTGCCGAAGTCCCCGGTGGCACCCCTCGCGGCTGCCCCTGCGCTGCCTGCTGCTGCGGCACCGGCGGCCACCGCGCCACTCGTGGCAGCACCGGCCGGTCTGGGACTTGCGCCAATGATGTTCCCGACCTCCGCGCTGCCGTAAGCCAGACAGCTCCAGACGACCGCTGTAACCGCTGTAACCACTGAATTCACGGGGAGAGTCATGTCATCGATCAGGACGTTGCTTGTCGCACTGGGTGCGTCGGCCACGCTGACGCTGAGCGGCCAACCGGTCGCCAACGCGGAGCCTGCGCCGCCGTTGCCAATGCCGATCAGTGGTTTGCAGGCGCCTGGCTTGCCGGCCATGGAGAGCCTCGGGCCCGCGATCCAGCAAGCGGCGGCCGATCCGTCGAACGCGGCGTCGATGCTGATGGCGGCCGCGGCGGCATTCGCCGGCAACAGCGCGGCACCGTCCGACTCGAAGAACGTGGCGGCAGCGGTCAACCAGTTCGTCGCCGATCCCCAGGTGGCGCACGTCCCCGCCGCGGTCTCGGGTGCCGACGCGCATCTGCCTCAGGGCGTCGACCCGGCGCATGCCGTCGGGCCGGCGCCCGAGGCGGCGCCGCTGGCCGCAGCTCCGGTTGCTGAAGCCGCCCCTGCGCCTGCCCCCGAAGCTGCCCCTGCGCCTGCTCCCCAAGCCGCACCTGCGCCTGCCCCCGAAGCCGCACCTGCGCCTGCACCGGCACCCGACGGCGCCGTCGCTCCTGGGCCGGCGCCTGCGCCGAACTTCGGCCCGGACGCCCCCGTCACGCAAGACTTCATGTACCCGTCGATCAGCAACGGATGCACGAAGGACGGCGGAAACGTACTGGCGACGGCGATCTCGGTGGCCGGGCCCGCGAAGATCCCGGACCCCGGCCCAGGACCCGGCCAGACCGCCTACGTGTTCACCGCGATCGGTACGCCCGGCCCCGCCGCCGAGCAGAAGCTGCCCCTCAACGTCACCTGGGTGAACCTGACGACGGGCAAGTCGGGTGGCGCCACGCTCAAGCCGCAGGCGAACATCAACCCCGACGGCCCCACGACGCTGACGGCCATCGTCGACACCGGTTCGGGCAGCATCATGTCGACGATCTTCGGTCAGGTCTCGACGACCGAGAAGCAGTGCCAGTTCATGCCCACCATCGGCTCGACGGTGGTGCCCTGACCCGTCCCTCCGCGAGCGCGCGCGTCTGTCCCCCGACACGCCGGCAATCGCCGGCGAAACGCGCGCGCTCGCGTCGGACCGACGGTCCTCGGAGCGTCGCTCAGTAGGCCATGAAGAGGATCATTTCCCGGTCGTACTCGCGGCCGGGATGCGCCTCGTTGAGGTGCTCCTGAGTCTTCTCGACAAGATCGTCCTCGTCGGTGCCGGTGATGGCCTCTCCGCAGGGGCAGTTCAGGTGTGTCTTCGCCATGTACCAACGATCCCACGAGATGGGCCCGCGCTCCCACGAGCATGATGGAAGCCATGGAGCTCTACGACGTCATGCGCACCACGGGGACGGTCCGGCAGTTCTCCGACGACCCGCTCCCCGACGCCGTGCTCGAGCGAATCCTCGACAACGCCAGGTTTGCACCAAGCGGCGGAAACCGGCAGGGCGTGCGCGTGATCGTGGTCCGCGACAGCGCGACGCGGGCTGCACTCGCCGAGCTGTCGGTCCCCGCGGCGCGCCGCTACGCGGCCCAGATCGGCAACGGTGAGTCGCCGTGGAACCCGTTGCATCCGTGCGGGGTCCACGCGGAGACGATCGCGACCACCGAGGCGCCCGCGATGATGACGGCGCCCTTGCGGGAGGCACCGGTCGTGCTGGTGTTCTGTCTGGATCTCGGGGTGGTCGCGGCGACGGACCAGAACCTCGACCGCATCGGTGTGATCGCGGGAGCGTCGGTCTATCCGTTCGTCTGGAACGTCATGCTCGCCGCGCGCAACGAGGGTTTCGGCGGTGTCACCAACACCATGGCGGTGGCCGAGGAGCCGCGGGTGAAGGAGCTTCTGCAGATTCCCGACGAGTTCGCCGTCGCCGTCCTGATGCCGCTCGGCAAGCCCGTGCATCAGCTCAGCAAGCTCAAGCGCAGGGCAGTCGCCGAGTTCGCCACCCGCGAGCGGTTCGGCGGCGAGGCGTTCTAGGTCTTCGCCTTCGCTGCCGCCTTGGCGGCCTTCTTGTACGACCGCACCTTCTCAAGAGAGCCCGCGTCGACGACGTCGGCGACCGACATGTGCGTGCCCGCCTTGCCGTAGTCGCCCGCCGCCTCGCGCCATCCGGTCGGCGTCACGCCGTACTGCTTGCCGAGCAGCGCCACGAAGATCTTGGCCTTTTGCTCACCGAACCCCGGCAGCGCCTTGACTCGTCGCAGCACCTCGCGGCCGTCTGGATCCCCTGCCGTCCACAACGCGGCGGCATTGCCGTCGTAGTCATCGACGATGGCCTGCGCCATGGTCTGCAACCGCTTGCCCATGGAGCCTGGAAACCGGTGCACCGCAGGGCGTTCCGAACACAGCGCGATGAACTTCTCTGGGTCGTACTCGGCGATCTGGACGGCGTCGACGCCACCAAGGCGGTCGGCGAGCTTCTTCGGCCCGGCGAACGCGACTTCCATGGGGATCTGCTGGTCGAGCATCATGCCGACGAGCAGTGCGAAGGGGTTCGACTCGAGCAGCTCATCGGCCGCCGGATCTTGCACTAGCTGCAGTTTCGCCATCGGATCAGTTTAAGGTGACGGACAACCGCCCAGAGAAGGTGTGAGGTGATATGCCGGGCGAGATCGCGATTGCGTTGGCGGCGGCGCTCATCCTCGCCACGGTGGCCGCCGCGGTCGTCGCAGTGCGTACCCGCAGGGTCGTCACCACCCCCACCGAGCGCGCCGTGCACGCCGCGCTGCACACTGCCTCGCTGGCCGCCCGCGCACTGCGCCACGGACTCGACGCCGACTCCGCGCAGCGTGCCGCGCCGTTTCTTCGTCAGCTCACCGGCGCCGACGCCATCGTCCTCTTCGACGAGTCCGGCCAGCACTCGGCTCAGGATCCCTCGGACAAGTCGACGTGGACACGAGACGCTCTCGCGGCAGCCGAGGACGCCGCCAAGGCGGCCCTCACCGGCCAGCGGCGCATCATGTCGACGCACCTGGCAGGCGCGATGGTCGCCCAGCCGCTGCTCACGGACGACGGTGACGCGCTCGGCGTGCTCGTGGCGGTGACGTCGCGCGAGCCAGGGCCCGGCATGCTCGGGGCCATCGGTGAGGTGGCCCGCTACGCGGCAAGCCAACTCGAGCTGGCCGACCTCGACGCATCGCGCGCGCGGCTGGACCGCGCTGAGGTGTTGGCGCTGCGCGCCCAGATCAGCCCGCACTTCATCTACAACGCACTCAACACGATTGCGTCGTTCGTGCGCACCGACCCCGACCGGGCTCGCGAGTTGATCCTCGAGTTCGCCGACTTCACCCGCTACTCGTTCCGCGCGGCGGGCCAGTACACGACGCTGTCCGAGGAACTACGCAACATCGACCGCTACCTCACTCTCGAGCGGGCCCGCTTCGGCAACGCGCTGAAGGTGCGCCTGCAGGTCGCGCCCGAGATGCTCAACGTCGTGGTGCCGTTCCTCGCACTGCAACCGTTGGTGGAGAACGCCGTCCGGCACGGTTTCGCCGGGAGGGGCGGTGGCAGCGTCGAGATCGTCGCGCGCGACGACGGCACCGATTGCGTCATCACCGTCGAGGACGACGGCGTCGGCATGGATCCCGAAGACCTGAGGTCTGGACCCGCCGACGCGCTGGCCGACGCCAACCCGGATGCCGGCGGGCATTCCGCGCACGTCGGTCTCACGAATGTGGATCACCGTCTGCGCGCGGCATTCGGCAACGACTACGGTCTCGTGGTCGAGACGGCGATGGATGCTGGCACGAAGGTGATCATGCGGGTCCCGAAGTTCCGTTCGGGCGTCCGGGCTGGCGGAGGAGGTGCATTCGGATGAGCGGAACACTCGTGGTGCTGGCCGTCGACGACGAGGCACCCGCGCTCGACGAACTGGCCTACCTGCTGAGCGAGCACCCCGACATCACAGAGGTCACCAGGGCCAGTGACGCCACGTCGGCGCTGCGGGAGCTGAACCGGCGCACCATCGACGCCGTCTTCCTCGACATCAACATGCCCGGCTTGAGTGGTCTCGAGCTCGCGGGTGTGTTGACGAACTTCTCGTACCGGCCCGCGGTGGTGTTCGTGACGGCCCACGACGACAAGGCGGTCGCCGCGTTCGACGTCGGTGCCGTCGACTACCTGCTCAAGCCCATCCGGGCCAGCCGGCTCGACGAGGCGGTGCGCCGAGTGCTGAGCGCCCGCTCGGACACCACCCGCCCGGAGGTTCAAGGCGACACCGCCGACCAGGATGCCGACGTGATCCCCGCCGAAGTCGGCGGCATCACCCACCTGGTGCCGCGGGACACCATCGGCTGGGTGGAGGCAGAGGGCGACTACGCGCGGCTACACTCCGAGTCCGGCTCACACCTGGTCCGGATCCCGATCAGTACCCTCGAATCTCGTTGGCGGGAAAGAGGTTTCCAACGCATCCACCGCTCCTACCTGGTGGCCTTGCGCCTCGTCGTCGGGTTGCGCACCACCGACGGTGCCGTGTTGGTCCGGCTGCGGGCCAACGGCGCGTCCGCCGCCGTGGAACTGCCGGTCAGCCGGCGACAGGCGCGTGAGCTCCGCGACCGGTTGATCCGCGACCCGATGCGCAGTCTCCGGCCGGCCAGCCCGGCGCTGGGGGTCCCCCCGCTTGCGGGGGAGAGCGAAGCGACGGGGGGCTTGGCCGGTGCCGATGACTAACGGACGCCCGCAACGTGAGCGGGTGGTGCTCGCGCACCGCAGGGGCACCAGGATGGTGCGCACGCGCGCGGAGGTCCAGGAACAGACCCAGGTCGGCGACGCCTTCGTGCGGGGGCTGGTGCGCGCACAGCTCGGGCTTGCGCTGCGACTGGCTGCCGTGGTGGTGGTCGCGGTCGCGGCAGTTCCGTTGCTGATCGGCCTGTTCCCCGACATCGCCGCCATCACGGTATTCGGCATCCGACTCAACTGGGTGCTCCTGGCAGCCGTGGTCTATCCGGTGATGTACGGCATTGGGCGACTGTACGTTCGTCTGGCCGAACAGAGTGAGCGAGACTTCGTCCGCGTGGTCGACGGCGAGCCGTGATGACCGGTGCACCGTTGACCGCCGCCGCTCTCATCGCCGCCGCGGTGGCCACCATCGCCATCGGCTTCTACGGAATCCGACTGTCCCGCAATACGTCCGACTTCCTGGTCGCGTCGCGCAGCATCGGTCCGCAGTGGAACGCCGCAGCCATCTCGGGTGAATACCTCTCGGCGGCATCGTTTCTCGGCGTTGCCGGGCTGGTCGCCAAATACGGCGCCGACGCGCTGTGGTACCCGGTCGGCTTCACGGCGGGCTATCTCGGGCTCCTGCTGTTCGTAGCCGCGCCGCTGCGCCGCTCGGGCGCCTACACGGTGCCCGACTTCGCCGAGTTCCGGCTGGGCTCGGCACGGCTGCGCAAGGTCGCGATGCTGGTCGTGGTGGTCATCTGCGTCCTGTACCTGGTGCCGCAGTATCAGGGCGCCGGGCTGGCCCTGAAGACGCTTCTGGGACTTCCGGTCTGGGTGGGACCGGTGTTCGTCGGCGCCATCGTGATCGTCAACGTGGTCGGTGGCGGCATGCGGTCGATCACGTTCGTGCAGGCCTTCCAGTATTGGCTGAAGCTCACCGCGATCGCGGTGCCTGCCCTGGCCCTGCTGGCGGTGTTCCTGCACGACGGCACCGACCTGGCGGGGCCGCTCCCTCCGACCGTGCACCAGCAGACCACCGTCACCGTCGACACCGACGTCGTGGTGCAGGTCGCTCAACCGGCAGGCATCACGGTCGTCGGCACGGTTGACGGGCACCGCGTCGACGGGGCGCCGTTCGGCTCGCCCGGCCGGTACACGCTGCAAAAGGGCACGACGCTGACGCTGGCGGCCGGATCGGCGACACCCGTCGTCGCCGGGGCGCCGAGCGCGGGCGACGACTGGATAGCGTCCGGCGGCGGACTTGGCGGCTATCACCCGTCCTACCAAGTTCTTTCGATCATCGTCGCGACGTTCCTCGGCACCATGGGACTGCCACACGTCCTGGTCCGCTTCTACACCAACCCCGACGGCAGAGCAGCCAGACGCACCGCGCTGGCCGTCATCGCACTGCTGTCACTGTTCTACCTGTTCCCCACGCTGCTCGGCGTCTTCGCGAGACAGTTCGTGCCGCAGCTCCTGATCACCGGCACCGCCGATGCGGCGGTACTCCTGCTGCCCAGCGCCGCGATCGGCGGCATCGGTGGCGCAGTCCTTGCCGCACTCGTCGCGGCCGGTGCCATCGTTGCGTTCCTCGCAACGTCATCAGGCCTGCTGGTGAGCATCGCCGGCGCACTGTCGACCGACGTGCTCGGCGGACGGGTCCGCGACTTCCGGGTGGCCGCCGTGGTCGGCGGCATGGTGCCGCTGCCCCTTTCGCTGCTCGCATCGTCACTCGAGCTGTCCCGCAGCGTCGGCCTCGTCTTCGCGGTCGCCGCGTCCACCTTGTGTCCGCTTCTGGTGCTCGGCATCTGGTGGCGAGGGCTGACCAGCGTCGGCGCGGCGTGCGGGCTGGCGGTGGGCGGCGTGGCGTCGGGAGCGGCAACGACGTTGGCGGTCACCGGTGCCGTCGACGAGCACCTGCTCGGCGGGTGGCCTGGCGTCGTCGTCGGCTACCCCGCCGCGGTTACCGTCCCCCTCGCGTTCGTGACGATGGTGGTGGTCAGCCGGTTGACGGCGTCGACCAGGCCGCCTGACGTGGCGCGGATCTTCGCGCAGATGCACGTGCCGGAGCGGCTGGGGATGGGCGTGGAGCGCGTGCCTCGCGGCGGCTGACCGCTCATCGCCACCGATCGACCGTTCACCGCATCACTCGAGGTTTTCGCCGTGTAGGCGCCGGGAAGCCGGGGTATGTGACTCACATCTCAATTAGGTTCGCCGCAGAGCGAGTTCACGATGAGATCAGGAGTGACCGTGCCCGAAACCGACCTTCCACCCCGCGAAGCCGCCGCCAGCGGCCTCGACTTTGAACAGATCCAGGCCAGCCCGGAGTTTCAGGAACTGCGAAGTAGATTGCGCCGCTTCGTCTTCCCGATGAGCGCCGTGTTCCTGATCTGGTACGCCGCCTACGTGATGCTTGGCGCCTTCGCCCATGACTTCATGGCCATCAAGGTCTGGGGCAACGTCAATGTCGGCCTGCTCGTCGGCCTTGGCCAATTCCTGACCACCTTCGTCATCACCGGTATCTACGTCCGATTCGCCAACCGTGAGCTCGATCCACGGGCCGAAGCCATCCGCAACGAGTTCGAGGGCACCGCATCATGAAACTCCTCGCCGCAGACGCCACCATCGGAAATCCCGCCGCCAACATCGGCATCTTCGTCCTCTTCGTCGTCATCACGCTGTTCATCGTCATCCGCGCCAGCAAGAAGAACACCACCGCCGCGGAATTCTTCACCGCGGGACGCTCGTTCACCGGGCCTCAGAACGGCATCGCAATATCCGGTGACTACCTTTCCGCCGCAAGCTTTCTCGGCATCGCGGGCGCCATCGCGGTGTACGGCTACGACGGCTTCCTGTACTCGATCGGCTTCCTGGTCGCGTGGCTGGTTGCCTTGCTTCTCGTTGCCGAATTGCTCCGCAACGCAGGCAAGTTCACCATGGCCGACGTACTGAGCTTCCGGCTCAAGCAACGGCCGGTGCGGATGGCCGCGGCCACCACCACGATGGCCGTGTGCCTGTTCTACCTACTGGCACAGATGGCAGGGGCCGGGGGTTTGGTGGCGCTGCTGCTCAACATCTCGAGCGGGATCGGTCAGGCCGTCGTCATTGCGGTCGTCGGTCTGCTGATGATCGCCTACGTTCTCATCGGCGGGATGAAGGGCACTACGTGGGTGCAGATCATCAAGGCCGTCCTGCTGATCGGCGGCGCCGCGCTGATGACGGTGATCGTGTTGGTCAAGTTCGGAGTGAACTTCTCCGAGATGCTCGGCGCCGCCCAAACGGCCGTCTCGGAGTCCACCAACAAAGCCGTCGCCGGCCGCGACGTACTGGCTCCCGGCGCGCAGTACGGGGCATCGATGACCTCGCAGATCAACTTCATCTCGCTGGCGCTGGCGCTGGTCCTCGGCACGGCAGGCCTTCCGCACGTGTTGATGCGCTTCTACACCGTGCCCACTGCCAAGGAAGCCCGCCGTTCGGTGGTGTGGGCGATCGCCCTCATCGGCGCGTTCTACCTGTTCACGCTGGCCCTGGGATACGGCGCCGCCGCGCTGGTCGGGCCGGACGCCATCCTTGCGGCCCCCGGCGGCCAGAACTCAGCGGCACCCCTGCTTGCGTTCGAGCTGGGCGGGGTCGTCCTTCTGGGCGTCATCTCGGCGGTGGCGTTCGCGACGATCCTCGCGGTGGTCGCGGGCCTCACCATCACCGCGGCAACGTCGTTCGCTCACGACATCTATGCCAGCGTGTTGAAGAGTCATAAGGTCACCGAGGACGAGCAGGTGCGGGTCTCACGCATCACCGTCGTGGTGCTCGGCATCGTCGCGATCGGGCTCGGCATCCTCGCCAACGGCCAGAACATCGCGTTCCTGGTAGCGCTGGCGTTCGCGGTCGCCGCAGCCGCCAACCTGCCCACCATCCTGTTCTCGCTGTACTGGCGGCGGTTCAACACCCGCGGTGCGCTGTGGAGCATGTACGGCGGCCTGATCTCCACGATCGTGCTCATCGTCTTCTCTCCCGCGGTGTCGGGCACCAAGACCGCGATGCTGCCCAGCCTGGACTTCGCCTGGTTCCCGCTGGCCAACCCCGGCATCGTGTCGATCCCGCTGGCCTTCATCCTGGGCATCGTTGGCACGCTGTCGTCACCCGATGACGAGGATCCAGCCATCGCCGCCGAGATGGAGGTCCGCTCGCTGACCGGCATCGGAGCGGAGAAAGCCGTGGCGCACTGACGGCGAGCCGTCAAAAGCGTCCTGACGGCGAGCCGTCAAAAACTGGTCCGAGCCAAACCGGAACTGCGGAACCCCCCAACGCACGGTGAAGGAACTTCCATGCCCACATTCGTTCGTGTTCAGGCCGCGGTCGCAGCGGCCATGACGGTCGGCGCGCTGACGGCGTGCGGTACGTCCGCCGAGTCGCCCAGCGCGCAACCAACGTCGACAACAGGCAGCCAAGAGGCGGCGCCCGCACCTGCCAAGTTCCGCGAAGCCGTGTTCTTCGGCGACAGCCTCACCGACGCAGGCACATACGGTGGTCTGCGCTTCACGACCAACCCGGGCATGACGTGGGCCCAACACGTCGCCGAACGCCTCGGCCAATCGACCGAACCGAACGAGCACACCGCCAGTTACAACGATGTCTATCAAGGCAAGCCGGGTCTCCCCGGCCCCGGCGGGCTGAACTATGCCGAGGGCGGCGCAAGGTCGAACCTCCCCTACTCGACGGTGTCGCAGAATCCCGAGGGCACCCCGATATCCACCGCGGTGCAACTCCAACACTTCGTGGATCAGCACGGCACCTTCAGCCCGGACCAGCTGGTGACCCTCTACATCGGAACGAACGACGTCGCGTACAACTACGACCTGACCAAGGACCCGGCGCTGGCTCAAGCCCTGCGCGACAACAAGACTCCTTCGCCGGAGGTGATGGCGAGCGAGCGGGCACGGGTGCAGAAGGCCGCAGAGGACGAGGCTCGGACCGCATCGGCGATCCTGGCGAAGGGGGCCCAGCACCTGGTCGTGTTCGAACTCGCCGATCTTGCGGTGCTGCCCTGGTTCGAGTCCGACGCGAGCCGCAAGTACGTGAGCGAGTTGACCGATGTCTACAACACCAGCCTGGTGGGCGCGCTGCCGAAGGATCCGAAGGTTCAGGTGCTCGACACCGGCGCCTTCATCGACGACGTGTTGACCAACGGCGCCAAGTACGGATTCACCCACGGAGCAAATGAGGACGCCTGCTTGAAGCCCGCGCAGGACTATTGCGCTGCCGACGCCTGGAAGTCCCCCGACGCCGACCGGACCTACGTGTTCGCAGCGGCCGAGCACCTCACGACACACGCCAACGAACTGCTCGCCGATTACGTGATGAAGCAGGTCGGTGAGCACCAGGGCAAGTAGCCGACCCGGGGAAGTCGGGGCGCCCGGTCGACGTTGACTCCCGACGTGCCCGACACTCGACGCGTGACACCAGCCGGTCGACCCCGCCGCTACGGCTCCGCCCTGCTGACCTACGCGTTCGCCGTGATCATGCTGGGCACCACCCTTCCGACGCCGATGTACGCGCTGTATGGCGAGCGGATGCACTTCGCCGTGTTCACGACCACGGTGATCTTCGCGACCTATGCCTTCGGGGTGTTGGTGGCGCTGCTGCTCTTCGGGCGCTGGTCGGACGTGCTCGGCAGGCGCCCGTTGTTGCTGGCCGGCGCCGCGTTCGCCCTGGTCAGTGGGGTGATGTTCCTCTACGCCGACAACGTCGCGCTGCTCCTCGTTGCGCGGGCGCTGTCGGGCTTCTCGGCGGGCATCTTCACGGGCACCGCCACCGCCGCCGTCGTGGAGGCTGCCGCACCCGCGCATCGCGAGCGCGCTGCGGTGGCCGCGACGATCGCCAACATCGGCGGCCTCGGGTCGGGGCCACTTCTGGCCGGGCTCCTCGTGCAGTACGCGCCGCATCCTCTGCAGCTGTCGTTCGTGGTGCACATCGTGATGGTCGTGCTGGCCGTCGGTGCGGTGCTGCTGGCGCCGGAGACCTCGCCGCGGGCCGGCCGCCTCGGCATCCAGCGACTGTCGATACCCGCCGAGGTGCGGCCCGTCTTCATCACTGCCGCCACCGCGGCTTTTGCGGGCTTCGCCGTGACGGGATTGTTCAGCGCTGTGGTGCCGTCGTTCGTATCGCAGGTCATCGGCATCGACAACCACGCCATCGCCGGGGTGGCGGCGGCGTCGATCTTCGTCGCGTCGGCCATTGCGCAGCTGTCTGCCCGACGGATGCAGCCGGCACGTGCCGTCGCGATCGGGTGTCTGATCTTGGTGGTCGGGATGGTGATACTTGCAGCGGCCCTGCACTTTTCGTCGCTGGTCGGCCTGATCGTCGCCGCGGTGGTGGCGGGTATCGGGCAGGGCATCAGCTTCAGCCGCGGCCTCGCCGCCATCGCCGAGATCGCGCCCGCAGACCGCCGTGCCGAAGTCAGCTCGACGTACTTCGTGGTGGCGTACGTGGCGATCTCGCTGCCGGTCGTCGGCGAGGGGCTGGCCGCGCAGCACTGGGGATTGCGTACCGCCGGGGTCAGTTTCGCGATCGCGATCGGGGTGATCTCGGCGATCTGTCTCGTCATGATCCTGGTCCAGGAGCGTCGCCCCGCCACCGCCCACGTTTGAGTGGTTCTACTCAAGCCGAACGTGGCAGCCCGCACCTAGATTCGAGCCATGCCGCTTGCATTTCCCAGTGCTGCCGAGATCGAGGCGAGCACACCGGCCGATCGTGATCGCGCCATCGACGTCATCCGGATCGTTTCGCTCGTCGGCGTGGTCACCGGCCACGCGGTGATGGCGACCAGCATCATCGCCGACGACGTGTTCAGGTGGGGGAACCTGCTGACGACGTCGGTGGTGTTCCAGGCGCTGACGTGGGTCTTCCAGATCATGCCGCTGTTCTTCTTCGCGGGCGCGGCGGCGTCGGTCGGGTCGTACCAGCCCCATGCCAGCTGGGGTGGCTGGCTGCTGAAGCGCTGCACCCGGCTGTACCGGCCGGTGTTCTATTACCTGGCGTTCTGGGCCGTGGCGCTCGTCGTGCTGCACGACGTACTGCCCGTGCACGTCTACGAGCCGATCGCCGGCATCAGCATCCAGCTGCTGTGGTTTCTCGGCGCCTACGTCATGGTGCTTGCGGCGATGCCGCTACTGGCGCGCATCACCACGGGGACGCGGCTGCTCGGCGGAGTCGTCGCGGTGTACGCCGTGGTCGCGCTGGTCGACGCGGTCCGGGTCACCGACGCGGGCTGGTCGGCGGTGGGCTACGTCAACATGCTGGCCTGGTTGATCCCAGGCATGTTCGGGGTGGCCTACCGGCGCGGGTTGTTGAACCCGCGGACGGCGTTGGGCGTCGGCGTTGCGATGTTCGCCGTCAATCTGAGCCTGTTGTGGTTGGGCCCGTACGAATTGAGCCTCGTCGGCATCGAGTCCCAGCATCTGAAGAACATGACGCCGCCGTCACTGCTGCTGGCCGGACACGCAATCATGCTGTGCGCCTTTGCCATTGCCGCGGCACCCAGGATCGGCCGGTGGGCCCAACGGCCCGGGGTGTGGCGACTCGCGGTGATCGGCAACACCGGTGCGATGACGCTGTACCTGTGGCACATGCCCGTCCTGCTCGGAGTGCACCTGACGTTCGACTACCTTGGCCTGCCGCGCTACCCCGGTCAGCCACACTTCCTGGTGCTCAGCATCGTTCAGCTGGTACTGGTTGCCGCTCTGGTGGCCGTGGTGTTCGTCGTGCTGCGGCCGCTGGAGAACAACCCGCTGCCACTGTGGGACGGGGGCCGCGTCTGCGCCCTGGGACCCCGCAGCGCAGCCGTCGGCACGCTACTGACCATTGCCGGGGCGGCCACTCTGGCATCGGTCGGCTGGGGCCTGAAAGACCAAGGGCTGTTCTGCGTTTCGGTGATGGTCGTCGCGCTGATCGGCGCTCGGCTGCTAGCCAGCGACAGCGTCGCAGCCGAGTCGCCCGTCGAGCTGAAGGTCGGCTAGCCGCTCTTGCGCCGGAACTCGCGGCGGGCCGACTCGGGGCCGTGCGCCTTCGGCTGTTTGTTGCCTGCTTCCTTGTGAGGGGAGCCGCCGCCCGCGTTGGCCTTCTTGCGTTCCAGTGCTTCGCGGAACTTGCGCTTGTTGTCGTCTTCCGGTTCCTCGGCCATGCGGCAAGACTAACGCGCGACCGGACCGGAGGCCGAAGGGTTTACCCAAGAGTCCCCCGGTAACGTCCCTCGCCCCCGGAAGAATCCCCCGTCGCTTCGCTCGCCCCCGGAAGAATCCCCCGTCGCTTCGCTCGCCCCGGGAAGCGCGAGTCAGCGGATGCCCGGCGGCAGCCCATAAAGGTGCGAGATCGGCAGCGTCAAGACGACGCGACGATCGGTCACCATCGCCTGGCGGTACTCGTCCCAGTCGGGATGCTCACCGGCGATGTTGCGGTACAAGGCGATCAGCGCCTCGACGGTGTCGTCGTCCGGTGCCGCCGCAGGCGGGGTGAGGGTGGCATCGCCCTCGGCCACCGCGTAGGCCCACCCGTCGTCCGCCGTCACGTGGATCGAGGCTCGCGCGTCGCGGCGCAGGTTGCGGGTCTTTGCGCGCGGTTCGGTGACCGACACCTGGATGGCGACATTGCGCGGATCGAAGTAATACGAGACGTTCGACAGCTGCGGCCTGCCGTCGCGCTTGATGGTGGCCAAGACCCCCAGCGAATTGCCGCTGATCACGGCCAACAACTTCTCGTCCAATACGTGCCGCGTCATGGAAGCCAGCGTACGGCTGCGCCGAGGGGAAGCGACAGAATTCCGCGACCGCATCCCTAACATTGGGCCATGACCGCGATCGACTACGACTACCTGAAGTTCGGCAAGCCGTGACGCGCTATGCCGCGTTCCTGCGCGGCGTCAACGTCGGCGGGGTCAACCTGAAGATGGCCGCGGTGGCCGACGCGCTCACCGCCGCGGGTTTCGCTGGTGTCAAGACCGTGCTCGCCAGCGGCAACGTGCTCTTGGAGAGCACGGCGTCGGTCAAGACGGTCCGCACGAAAGCCGAAGCGGCGCTGCGTGACACGTTCGGTTACGACGCCTGGGTGCTGGCCTACGCCATCGACGACGTCGAGGCGATCTCCAAGGCGTATCCGTTCGAGCGGGAGGTCGAGGGCCATCACTCGTACGTCACGTTCGTCACCGATCCGGCAGTGCTCGACGAGCTGGCCGCGCTCGCCGAGAACGCGGGGTCCGACGAATTGATCGAGCGCGGCGACGGCGTCATCTACTGGCAGGTCGCCAGGTCGAGCAGCTTGGACTCGACGATCGGCAAGACGATGGGCAAGAAGCGGTACAAGTCGTCGACCACCACCCGCAACCTCCGAACGATCGACAAGGTGCTCAACAGGGGCGAGCGAAGCGACGGGGAGCGTGAGGCCTGAGGGTGTCGTAGATTCGCGACGGTGAGCTCTGAACCGAAGGTGGACGGCACCACGCTGACAGGCGTGTCGGAGACTGCCCTGCTGACGTTGAAGGTGCGGGCGTCCGAGGCCCGTCGGCCCGACGCCATCATCGACGACCCGATGGCGATCGAATTGGTCGACGCGATCGACTTCGACTTCGCCAAGTTCGGCTACTCGCGCCGCCAGGACATGGCGCTGCGGGCGCTGGCGTTCGACGACGCCACCAGGACCTACCTCCTCGATCACCCGGCGGCAACGGTCGTCGCGCTCGCGGAGGGGCTGCAGACCAGCTTCTACCGGCTCGCCGCCGGCGGAGCCGGCAATCAGGGTGAGGCATCTGACGTCGGTGAGCAGTTCCGCTGGTTGACCGTCGACCTGCCACCCATCGTCGAATTGCGAACCAAGCTGCTGCCGGCTTCGGACCGGCTGACGGTGTGCGCCCAGTCCGCGCTGGACTACAGCTGGATGGATCAGGTCGACTCGTCGCGCGGCGTGTTCATTACCGCCGAGGGCCTGCTGATGTACCTGCAGCCAGCTGAGTCGATGGGACTGATCGCGGAATGCGCGCGACGATTCCCCGGTGGCCGGATGATGTTCGACCTGCCGCCGTCGTGGTTCGCGATGTGGGCGCGGCGGGGCTTGCGCACGTCGCTGCGCTACCGGGTGCCGCCGATGCCGTTCGCCATGTCGGCGGCAGAGGCCGCGACGCTCGTCGACGTGGTTCCTGGCATCCGCGCCGTGCACGACGTGCCGTTGCCTCGCGGCCGGGGCAAGGTGTTGAACACGACGATGTGGGCGATCCAGCGGATTCCGCTGCTCGACCCGGTGCGCCCCGCGCTGACCCTGCTCGAATTCGGCTAGCCCAGCTAACCGAACGCCGCATCCACGTAGCGCAGGGCGGCCGCCTTGTTCAGCCCGAGTGCCCGCGCCGCCTCCACATAGGCGTGCGCCGCCGACGCCATCGCCGAATCTGCGGGGTCTGCCCGCGCGACGAACGTGCCGAACCTGCCCCGTGTTTCGACCAGACCTGCGGTCTCGAGCTCGCGGTAGGCGCGTGCGACGGTGTTCACCGCCATCGTCGTCTGAACGGCCAACTCCCGAACGGTAGGAAGCCTCGTCCCCGGCGAAAGCCTGCCGTCCCTAATTCCCTCTATGATCTGGGTCCGCAACTGATCGAACAGCGGCCTTGCGGCTCGCGGGTCGACCCGGACCCATTCCCCCAAATCGGTCACGTGCTCAGTATCACAAAGTCCGGCTAGTTTGGTCGTGTGCACGTGGTCGTACTCAGTGGTGCCGGGATCTCGGCAGAGAGCGGCGTGCCCACGTTTCGTGACGTCGAGACGGGTTTATGGGCCACAGTCGACCCCTACGAGATCTCCAGCATCGACGGCTGGCGCCGCCATCCCGAGAAGGTGTGGGCGTGGTACCTGTGGCGGCACTACATGATGAAGGCCGTCGAACCGAACGACGGCCACCGCGCCGTCGCCGCCTGGGAGGACTACGCCGAGGTGCACGTCGTCACCCAGAACGTCGACGACCTGCACGAACGCAGCGGCAGCTCCCGGGTCTACCACCTGCACGGCAGCCTGTTCGCCTTCAAGTGCGACCGGTGCGCAATGGCGTATCAGGGTGAATTGCCCGCCATGCCGGAACCGGTCGAGACCGTCGAGCCACCGGCCTGCACCTGTGGCGGCCTGATCCGGCCCGACGTCGTGTGGTTCGGCGAGGATCTGCCCGCCGATGCTTGGGGGAAGTCGCTGGACGCCGTCACCGCGGCCGACCTTGCCGTCGTGGTCGGCACGTCGGCGATCGTCTACCCCGCGGCGGGGCTACCCGAGCTTGCGCTGGCCAACGGCATCCCGGTGATCGAGGTCAACCCCGAGCGCACCCCTTTTTCGGAGTACGCGTCGATCTCGTTGCGCGAATCCGCCGCCACGGCGCTGCCCAGCCTGTTGCAGCGATTGCCCGCACTGCTGGGCTGATCCTGCGGTCAGGCCGGCCTGACCGCCCGCCCGATCGCGGTCTCGGACGACGGGATCGGCACCCACGCAGGCAGCACCCACTCGTGACGGGCGTCGGCCACCGTGAAGCCGGCATCGGCGATGGACCGCTCGGTGTCGCGGTGGGTGTGGCAGTTGCCGAACAGCCTCGGCCACAGCGTCGCATCGGCTAGGCGTTGCGCCCTCGCCCGCCCGCCCGAACTCGCTACGTGTTCGAGGTAGCGTAGCTCCCCACCCGGGCGCAGCATCGAAAACAGTTGCCGCAGAACGCCGTCGGGGTCCTGCACCGAGCACAGCACCAGCGAGGCCACTACGGCGTCAAACGGTTCCGACGTCCCGGCATATTGCTCGACGGTCTCGGTGCTGACCGTGACGGGGATCGACGCCTTCTCGGCCGCCTCGCGCGCCAGTACCGCCAGGCGCGCCTCGGGCTCGATGGCGACGACCTCGGTGACGGTGGCCGGGTAGAACTCGAAGTTGGTTCCGGTGCCCGCACCGACTTCGAGCACCCGCCCGGTCAGCCCGGCCAGGTTCTCGCGGCGCAGCCGCCGGATCGACTCGGGCTCGCGGCTGGACAGCGTCGTCCAGACCTTCGCGAAGAACGGGTTGTCTACTGTCACATCGCCTCGGTCGCCGCGCTCTGCTCCACCGGTTTCGGTCTCACCCACGGGACTGCTCCTTGATCCTTGCGACAGCCTCGGTTGGCGGCGTGTCGGCGCCCATCACTCCGCATGCGATCTGGCCGAGGCAGACCGCACTCAAAACCCGGTTGGCGAACTCCTCGACGTCGCCGAATGGCAGATAGGGCCGCGAGATCAACTGTGCGGCAACGCCATGCGCGACGGTCCACAGCTCCAGCGCGGCCATGGTCGAATCGCCAGGCGGGTAGACGCCCTCGGCCATCAACGTCTCCACGGAGTTGCGCATGTGCACGAACGCCGAGCTGTTCAGCGTCATGTCGACGTCGCTGCCGAGGCGGCCCTCGCCCATCATGGCGATGCGGTACAGCTCGGGGGTTTGCGTGGCGAAGCGCACGTAGGCCAGACCCTGCACGCGAAGCCGGTCGATGTTCGACGACTCGTCGGCCGCCACCTGTTGCATGACCTCGTCGAGCCGCTCGAAGTACCTGGCGCACACCGCATCCAGCAGTGCGTCCTTGTCGGCGAAGTGCAGATAGATCGACGGCGGGGTCACCCCGACGCGCTGCGCCACCGACCGGATCGAGACGGCCTTGGCGTGGCCGGTGTCCAGCAACAGGTCGGTGGCGGCGTCGAGGATCTCTTCGCGAAGGTGATCGCCGGAGCCGCGCGGGGCACGGCGACGTTTGAGTGGCTGAACAGTCACGCTAGCCAGTGTCCACGACCGAGACCATGGGACGGTCGGGTTTGGGTTCGACGGCGTCCTCGGAGCCGGACTCGCTGATCCCGATCCGCCGATGCAGTCTTACCAACGGCTTCGGTGCCCACCAGTTCCAGCCGCCCATCACGTGCATGAAGGCAGGCACCAGAACCATCCGGATCAGCGTCGCGTCGACCAGCACGGCCAGCGTCAGCCCGACGCCGAACATCCGCATGAACGACACCTGCGCAGCGATCAGCGCCGCGAACGAAATCGACATCACCACCGCGGCGGCGGTGATCACCCGGCCAGTTCGGGCCAAGCCGAGGGCCACCGCGGTGTCGTTGTCGGCGCGGGCAGCGTTGATTGCCTGCAGCCCGGACGGCGAGGAGTCACCGTTGGCCCGCTGGTGCAGCCAGTACTCGCGAATCCGCGCGACCAGGAACACCTCATAGTCCATCGACAGCCCAAACGCGATGCAGAACAACAACACTGGCATGTTCGCGACGAGCGTGCCAGTGGCCGTGGTGCCGAGCGCATTCAGATGGCCGTCCTGGAAGATCCACACCAGCGCGCCGAACGCCGCGGTCAACGACAACACGTTCAGCACGATGGCCTTCAGCGGCAAGATCACGCTGCCCGTCAGAACGAACAGCAGACCGAACGTGATCACCGCAATCAGACCCAGCACCCATGGCAGCCGGGTCGTGATCGCCTCGACGCTGTCGCGGTTGATCTGCGCGTTACCGGTCATCTGCACCGACCGGCCGTCAGGCCCCGGCACCTGATGCAGGCGGTCCAGCTGTGCTTCGGAGGCGTCCGAGAACAACGGTGCCGTGCTTCCAACGGTGAGGAACACGCTGCCGTCGGCCGAACCGGTCGGTGCCGTCGGGGGCCCGACCTCGCGCCCACCGACGAACGTGCCCGTCGGCGCCGACACCGCCTGGACGTCGGGGACGCGGGAGAGGTCGGCGGCGTAGCGCTCGATCGCTGCGGGGGAGAGCCCGGCAGCGTCCGGGATGACGACGCTGACTGCGTTCGACGAGTCGTCGGCGAAGTCGTTGCGCAACTGGTCACCGACCTGGTGTGCCGATGCCGACGCGGGCAGTACCCGGTCGTCGGGGAAGCCCCACTTGACGCCGAGGAAGGGAGCGCCCAACGCGAGGAGCAGCACGACGATCGCGAGGCCGATGGGCACGGCGCGACGCATGACGACCCTCGTCGAGCGGTACCAGAACAACTGCTCCACGGGCTTGGGCGACGGGTCGGGAACCCTTCGGAACAGCCCACGCACGTTGAGTGCGTCGAGCCGGTCCCCGAGCAACCAGATGGCCGCGGGCGTGACGATCACGGCCGCAGCGGCGCCGAATGCCACGGTGGCGACGCCTGCGTACGCGAACGACTTCAGGAAGTACATCGGGAAGAGCAGCATCGCCGCCATGGACAGCCCGACCGTCGTCGCCGAGAACAACACCGTGCGCCCGGCCGTCGTCATGGTCCGGATCAGCGCTCGGTCGCGGGGTACGCCCTCGGCCAGTTCGTCGCGGTAGCGGCTGATGATGAGCAGCGTGTAGTCGATGGCAAGGGCAAGCCCCAGTGCGGTGGACAGGTTGAGCGCGAAGATCGACACGTCGGTGCTGAACGTGAGCAGACGCAGCACGGACATCGAGCCGACGATGGCCATCCCGCCGACGAGCATCGGCAGCGCCGCGGCCACCACTCCCCCGAACACCCAGACGAGAAACAGAAAGCTCAACGGGATCGCGATCGACTCCATGAGCAGCAGATCGTGTTCGGTCTGGGCGTTGATCTGCGCGTACACCATCGCGATGCCACCCGATTGCACGGTGACGCCATCGCGGTCGTGCACTTGTTCCAACACATCGGCGGAGAGCGCCTTGGCGTACTTCTGCGCATCGTTCTCGCCGCCGGTGATGCCTGCGACGATGAGCCCGGTCTTGCCGTCCTTGGTGATCAGGTCGGCCGCGGCTTGCGGCGGCAGGGTCCACGCCGAAGTCACGTCGGCGACGTGGGGTGACTGCTTGAGGTGATCGACGATGCCGGTGGCGACGGCGGTGGCGTTCGACGCCTTGACGCCGTCGGGCGCGGTGACCGTGATGAGCAGCTGCATGTCGCCCTGATGGAACTTGTCGGTCAGCAGCTTCGTCGCCTGAGCGGATTCCGACGTCGGATCCTGGAAGCCGCCTGCCGACAGGCTCTTGGCCACCGGTATGCCGAACACGGCGGCGGCGACCATGATCAGCGCTGCGATGACAAGCACGCGTCGCGGTGCCGCGATCGCAAGTAGGGCGACCCTGCGCAACATCTCGGACCTCCCGAAGATCTGACAATATCGACGTTAAGTTAACAACGGTAACTCCGGACCGTCAACCGCGTACCCATGTCCTTAATCACGTGGCTGGGACACGGAACGTTCACCCGATCGGGCCTCACGAGCGTTTCCCAGTGTCCGTACAGACACCTAGGCTTTTCGCCATGGCCACGACCGACTCGTTCTCGACCCGACATGTCTCAGCCGGCACCGATTCCCTGACCTCGTTCGGCCTCCTAGTGCTGCGCCTGGCCGTCGGCGGGACGGCCCTGCAAGCCGGCCTCATCAAGGCGTTCGACATCGACGCAGCCGTCAGTTTCATGAACGACAACGGCTGGAAGATGGGGAAGTTCGCCGCGATTCTGGTGACGGCCACGGAGACCGCGGGAGGAATCCTGCTGCTGTTGGGTTTGCTGACGCCGGTAGCCGCGTGCGGTCTGATCGCCGCTCTGCTCGATGCGTGGGCCGTCAACGTCTCCGGAACCGCGTTCTGGTCCGATCCGTTCAACGTGCCGTTCCTTGCGGCGTTTGGAGCGATCGCCCTGCTCTTCACCGGTGCAGGCAGCTATTCGGTGGACGCAAGGGCGTTCGACCGGGCGCGCTGGCCGGCGGTCGTCACGATCGGGCTCTTCGTCGTCGCGATCGCCGCAGCCATCACGACATGGGTCTTGCTGAACGGGACCAACCCGCTGAACTTGAGCAAGCCAGGCGCCTAGAACCTACCGGCAGGTAAGAATTGCCACCGTAGTCACAATCGTGACTCAAAGTCCTCTTAATAGTGATGGTTACTGTCCAGTACATGTGGATCGACGACACCAGCGCAGATGTCATCAAGGTTGACTTCGAAGCCCTGTACCACGGGGACTTCCTGGTCGAGGGTGATACCACCGAGCAGTTCCCCGACCTCGCACAGGCTGTATAAAAACAGCAGGTCAGACCGCGTGGCGTAACTGCTTGCGTGGTCTCTGGGGTAGGCAATGTGCCAGCGATGGCTGCATTGCGTGCCATGAGGCAGACAGCCGCCGACGGATACCGTCGGCGGCTTCATTTGTTCAAGGCCCGTACTCAACGCCCCGAGATGACACTGAGGGTCGTGATCCAATGCGGACCACGACCCTCAGCACAATCTGAAACGCCTGCGTCAAGCAGATACCCCCGCCGACGCCACGGACGTGACCATCCCACCCAGCCGCTCGGTGATCAGCTGCTCGGCCCCGGACACGATGCGCGAGATCAGCTCGTCGCACGTCGGGATGTCGTCGATGAGGCCCATCACGGTACCCACCGTCCAGATACCCGCGTCGACGTCGCCCTCGTCGAACACGCGACGGCCCCGAACACCGGCCACCAGATCCTTGACGTCGGAGAACTGGCCGCCCCCCTTGAGGATCTCCACGACCTCACGCGACACCACGTTGCTCGCCACCCGAGCGGTGTTGTGCAGGCTGCGGAAGATCAGCTCGGTGCCACGCTCGTCGCCGGCGACGATGGCGTCCTTGACGTTCTGATGGATGCACGACTCAACGGTGCACATGAACCGCGTGCCCATGTTGATGCCGTCCGCCCCGAGGGCCAGCGCAGCCACCAGGCCGCGGGCGTCGCCGAACCCGCCGGAGGCGATCATCGGGATCTCGATCTGCTTGGCGGCAGCCGGGATCAGCACCAGGCCGGGGACGTCGTCCTCCCCCGGATGGCCTGCGCACTCGAAGCCGTCGATGCTGATGCCGTCGACGCCGAGGCTCTGCGCCTTCACGCCGTGCCGGACCGAGGTGCACTTGTGCAGCACCTTGATGCCGTTGTCGTGGAACATCGGCAGGTGCGGCGCCGGGTTGGAGCCTGCGGTCTCGACGATCTTGATGCCCTCGTTGACGATCACCTGCCGGTACTCGTCATACGGCGGCGGATTGATCGACGGCAGGATCGTCAGGTTCACGCCGAACGGCTTGTCCGTGAGCTCGCGCGTCTTGGCGATCTCACGGGCCAGATCGGCGGGCGTCGGCTGCGTCAGCGCGGTGATGAAACCGAGCCCGCCCGCATTGGCAACGGCCGCAACGAGTTCCGCGCGCCCAACCCACTGCATGCCGCCCTGAGCGATGGGGTGGTCGACACCGAAGACCTCGGTGAACTTCGTCTTGATTCCCATGCCGCTACCTCCGCCCTCTTCTCTTCGCGCAAGCGCTCATCGCGGCGCCATCCGGATCGCGCCGTCGAGGCGGATCACTTCACCGTTGAGCATGGGGTTCTCGACGATGTGCACGGCGAGCGCGCCGTACTCGTCGGGGTCGCCGAGCCGGGCGGGGTGCGGCACCTGCTGGCCGAGCGAGCGCTGCGCCTCCTCGGGCAGCGAGCCAAGCAGCGGGGTCTTGAACAGGCCGGGCGCGATGGTGACGACACGGATCAGGCTGCGCGACAGGTCACGCGCGATCGGCAGCGTCATGCCGACGACGCCGCCCTTGGACGCCGAGTAGGCGGCCTGTCCGATCTGGCCGTCGAACGCGGCGACGGACGCGGTGTTGATGATGACGCCGCGCTCCTCACCCACAGGCTCGGTCTTGGCGATCCGCTCCGCGGTCAGGCGCAGCACGTTGAACGTGCCGAACAGGTTGACCTCGACGACCTTCTTGAACTGGTCGTAGGGGAACGGGCCGTCCTTGCCGAGGGTCTTGATGGCGTTGCCGATGCCAGCGCAGTTGACGTTGATGCGGACCGGGCCGAGTGACTCGGCGACGTCGAGCGCCTTGGTGACGGCTGCCTCGTCGGTGACGTTGGTTTCCACGAACTTGGCGCGGTCACCGAGCTCGGCCACCGCCTCCTCGCCCCTGAGGTCGATGACGACGACGCTGGCTCCGGCGTCGAGCAGGCGCTTGGTGGTGGCGAGGCCGAGGCCGGATGCGCCACCGGTGACGACTGCTACGGAGTCTTTGATCTGCACAGATGCTTTCCCTTCAATGTGTATTTCGGGCCGATGCCTTTGCTCGACCAACTCGTTGGTTGGGACTATACCCAGTCGCGAAGAACGGCCTCGGTGTCCGCGCCCGGCTCACCGGGGGGCGTCGGCGTGGGCACCGTGCTACGAGAGAACCGGGGTGCTGGTGCCGGCTCCAAGTTGTCGCCGTCACGGAAGAAGGTGTGGCGCTCGGTGATGTGGGGCTCGGTCTCGACCTCGGCGAAGGACAGCACCGGGGTGACGCACGCATCGGTGCCGTCGAAGACCTTGGCCCAGTGGTCCCGGTCGTGCGCGGCGAACGCCTCGGTCAAGGTGGCGCGCAGCTCGGGCCAGCGCGACATGTCTTGCTGGGCAGGCAGATCCGCTGCGTCCAGCCCGAGGCCTTGCAGGAGCAGCGCGTAGAACTGCGGTTCGATGGCACCGACCGCGACGTGGCGACCATCGGAGCAGGTGTACGTGTCGTAGTAGGGCGCCCCGGTGTCGAGCATGTTGGTGCCACGCTCGTCGGACCACATGCCCATGGCGCGGAAACCCCACATCATCTGCATCAGCACGCTGGACCCGTCGATCATCGCGGCGTCGACCACCTGGCCCTTGCCCGAGGTCTGCCGCTCCCACAACGCGGCAAGGATCCCGACGATGAGGAACATCGAGCCGCCGCCGAAGTCGCCTGCCAGGTTCAGCGGCGGTACCGGCCGCTCGCCCTTGCGGCCGACGGCATGCAGCAGTCCGTTGAGCGAGATGTAGTTGATGTCGTGACCGGCCTGCTGCGAACGCGGGCCCGTCTGACCCCACCCCGTCATGCGTGCGTAGATCAGCCGCTCGTTGACCTTGGCGCAGTCATCGGGTCCGAGGCCGAGGCGTTCGGTGACGCCGGGCCGGTAACCCTCGGTCAGCACGTCGGCCTTGGCGATCAGCCGCAGCACCAGCTCGCGGCCCTCGTCGCTCTTGAGGTCGGCGGCCACCGAGCGCCGGTTGCGCAACATGGAGTCACGGCTTCCGCCGGGCACGCCGCCCTTCCTGGCCGGCCGCTCGATGCGCACGACGTCGGCGCCGAGATCGCCGAGAATCATCGCGGCGTGCGGGCCGGGGCCGATGCCCGCAAGCTCCACGACTCGCAATCCCTGCAGTGGTCCAGCCATCGCGCAACGCCCTCCAGTAGATGTCCCAGTTGACCGCCGACATAGCTTACTTGTATAACCAGGTCGACGGACCGCGGGCCTCTGGCTCGCCAGACACGAGGCGAGACATGACCAACTCCGAGACCACCACTGACCCCTACACGGGCATCGACGACCTCGCGCTATCGCTGCGCGACGGCGTGCTTTCCGTGACGTTGAACCGCCCGGACAGCCTCAACTCGCTGACCGCACCGATGCTCGACACGTTGTCCGCCGCGCTGGAACACGCGGCCACCGACGCGAGAGTCCGCGTGGTGCGCCTCGGCGGCGCGGGCCGCGGCTTCAGCTCCGGAGCAGGCATCAGCGAGTCGGACCAGGCTGATCGGGCGGCCAGCCTCGGCCCCGACGACGTGCTCGCCGCGGCCAACCGCGCCGTCCGCTCGATCGTCGCGCTGCCCAAGCCCGTCGTCTCCGTCGTGCAGGGCCCCGCCGCGGGTGTCGGTGTCTCGCTGGCGATCTCAGCCGACGTCATCCTGGCCTCCGAGAGGGCATACTTCCTGTTGGCGTTCACCAAGATCGGGCTCATGCCCGACGGTGGAGCGTCGGCTCTGGTGGCGGCGTCGATCGGCAGAACCAGGGCGATGCGGATGGCGCTGCTAGCCGAGCGGCTGACGGCGACCGACGCCCTCGATGCGGGTCTGGTGAGCGCGGTGTACCCGGCCGATGAACTCGACGCCGCCGTCGACGGGGTGCTCGAGACGCTGAAGTCCGGCCCTGCCGTGGCGCTGCGCAAGACCAAGCAGGCCATCAACGCCGCGACGCTGACCGAACTCGAGCCTGCGTTCGAGCGGGAGACCGATGGCCAGCTCAAACTGCTGGTCTCGCACGACTTCCGTGAGGGCACCAGGGCGTTCCAGCAGCGGCGGGCCGCAGTGTTCACCGACGACTGACCTTCGTCGTTGCGGGCCCTTGGAGCGAAAATCATTCGACTACAAGGGGTCCGATCAGCCACCATCGATGGGTGAGTACGCAATACGAAATCGAGCAGCCGGTGACCACCGGCGGCTGGCGCGTGCTCGCACCGTTCCGGAATCGCGAGTACCGCTACCTGATCGCAGCCGTTTCGCTGTCGATCTTCGCCGAGGGCATGTGGGCCGTCGTGATGGCGCTGCAGGTGATCGCGCTCGACAACGATCCGGCATCCCTGTCGCTGGTCGCAACGTGCCTCGGCACAGGCCTGGTGGCCTTCGTGCTGGTCGGCGGAATCGTCGCCGACCGCATCAACCAGCGCAGCATCATCATCGTGGTCGAGGCCGTGAACCTGACCACGGTGTCCACCATCGCTGTGCTGAGTTCGATTGGTGCGCTGCACATCTGGCACATGGCCGTCGCGGCCGCGGTGCTGGGCATCGCGGCGGCGTTCTTCTTCCCCGCCTACAGCGCGATCCTTCCCCGGATCCTGCCCGCCGACCAGCTGCTGGCGGCCAACGGCGTCGAGGGCGTGGTGCGTCCGGTGTTCCAGCGGGCCGTCGGCCCCGCGCTGGCCGGTCTGGTGATCGGAGCGACGTTCCCCGCGGTCGGCGCGTACGTGGTGTCCGCACTGTTCGCCATCGGTCTGGTGCTGTTGATCGCCACCAGACCGGCGACCCGAACCTCGACGCACGAGGACGGCGAGCGGCCGCACGTGCTTCGTGATCTGCGCGAAGGCTTCTCGTTCGTATGGCGCACACCGTGGCTGCTGTGGACCCTGCTGTTCGCCAGCATGTTCGTGCTCGTCGTGCTCGGGCCGATCGAGGTGCTGCTGCCGTTCATCGCGCAGGATCGCTTCGCCGACGGCGCGCGGGCGTACGGGTTCATCCTGGCGTTCTTCGGTATCGGCAGCGCGCTTGGCGCGATTGCGGTCTCGTCGCGACGGCTACCACGTCGCTACCTGACGGTGATGATGGTGATGTGGGGTCTCGGCTCACTGCCCCTGGTGATCGTCGGCAGCACGTCGTCGTTTCCCGCGATGGCGGCGGCAACGTTCGTCGTCGGCGTCACCGACGGAGCAGGGATGGTGATCTGGGGAACGCTGCTTCAGCGGCGAGTGCCGACGGCGATGCTTGGCCGGGTGTCGAGCCTGGACTTCTTCGTCTCGCTGGCGTTCATGCCGTTGTCGTTCGCGATCGTCGGGCCGCTGTCGAAGGTGGTGTCGATGCAGTCGATCTTCCTGGCGGCCGGCATCGTGCCCGTGCTTCTCGGTGCCATCGCCATGGTGGCTGCCAAGATGCCCCGCGACGAGATCGCCCACCCGCTGCGCTAGACGCCGAACACCGGTGGCAGTGCGAGCACCATGACCAACCCCCAGAAGAAGTGGGTGAGCATGGGCGCGAGCACTCCCCCGGTGATTCGGCGTTCGTAGGCGCAGACCGCGCCGAGGATGAGACCGGCAAAGCCCAGCATCGGGTTGCCCGCGGCGGATACGGCGACGGCGTAGACGATCGTCGACAGCACCTCGGGATGGAATCTGCCAAGCGCGGAATACAGTGCGCCGCGGAAGAACAACTCCTCGGTGACGCCGTTGGCCACGGTGATGATCGTGACCACCCACAGCGACCCGTAGTTGGCGTACTCGAGCACCGCGACGACGTAGTCGCGGACCGGGCCGATCTCGCGGGCCACCAGACCACCGACGACGAAGACCGCACCGAGGACCACGCCGACCACACAACCGGTGATCACGGGGCGTCGCTCGCGGCCACGGAACTCCACGGACCCGAGGTGCAGCGGACCCGAAAGCCTGGCACCGCCCGCCCACACCGCGGCCAGCGCGACGGTTGCCACGTAGAACGACGAGGCACCGGGCGTCAGGTTCAACGAAATGCCAAGCAGCACAGCCCCGATGATGAGCACGACGACCACGACGACGCGGCGCGTGCGGATCACCGACGGCGGCTCTTCGCGCATGACCGGGGCAGCGCCAACGATCGCGCCGATGTCCGAGAGGAGTCGCGTCATCGCGGTCCGGCCCCAGGGACCCAGCCGATCAACGTGTCGAGGCTGGTTCGCAGCGCCGCGGCGACCGGTCCGGGAAGGGTGTCGACCAATCCGAGCATCGGCCGCACGGCCGACGGAGTGACCATCGTGGCCAGCCGACGGATGCGGAACGCATCGCCGCCTGCCCAGACCGGGTCGGTGTCGGCAAGGTGGTGCGGGTCGGCGAGAGCGTTCACCGGCAGGGGCCGCCGACTGGACAGCGCCAAGGTGATCGCGTCGTCGATGCCGACCAGGCCGCCCGGCGGATCGGGCACCAGTGCGCGCAGCCCGTCGTCGGACGCCATCATCGGATGGGTCAGTGACGCAACGAGATCGGCGACGAGGCCATCGGGTACGGGCGACGTCATCGCCGAAAGACGGGACAGCACAGCAGTTTCGACGCCGGGGACCGGCACAGATCCCCGCCACTTCCCCGACACCCGCGCGTAGGACAACATCAAGTCCCGGTAGGTGGTCGTCTCTGGACCGTGGATGTCGTAGGC
Source organism: Mycolicibacterium sp. P9-64 (assembly GCF_008329605.1). Classification (GTDB taxonomy): domain Bacteria; phylum Actinomycetota; class Actinomycetes; order Mycobacteriales; family Mycobacteriaceae; genus Mycobacterium. The sequence continues at coordinate 298,162 of NZ_NPKO01000008.1, read as the reverse complement.
CCCGGCGGGCACCTGTGCCGGATCGGCCGCCGCGACGAGGTAGTGCAGCACGTCGCGGATGGAGATCGGATCCATCGGGTTGTGCACCCATGGCGGCATGGGGATCAAGACGAAGCGGTCACCGACGTAGCGCAGCAGCTCGAACGACGTCGACCCGGCGCCGATGATCATCGCCGCACCCAGCCACACCAGCTCGGGACCGTCGGTCAAGGTCAGCGCTTGGGCCACCTCGGCGCGGCTGGTGAGGTGCTCGGAGAGCTCGTCGCCGTCGGGCACGAAGCCACCCAGGTACACGATGCGCCCGACGCCCGCGTCGCGAGCCGCGGCAGCCACGTTGGCCGCGGCGCGGTTGTCGGCTTCACGGAAGTCGGGCTGTCCGATGCCGTGGACGAGGTAGTAGACGACGTCGACGGGTCCGGCCTCGGTGAAGACCTCCTTGGCCGACGCGGCGTCATGAGCGTCGAGCGAGACCGGGGTGACGTCGTCATACCAGCCGAAGTCGGCCAGTTTGGTGGCGTCCCGACTGGTCGCGACGACCTCGTGTCCCTCGTCCAAAAGGGCACTGACCAGCCTCGAGCCCACATAGCCGGTGGCTCCGGCAACAAGTATCCGCACGTTGTTCACCGTAGGCTTGTACCCACTGCGGGGCTATTCGATTGCGCTGCGGTGCAACTCACTCAAGTGCTGGTAGGCCAGCGCGTTGAGACGGTTGTGGTTCAGCTCGTCTTCGCTGAGTTCGCGACGAACCTTGCCGGGCACGCCTGCGACGAGCGACCCCGGCGGGATCACGGCGCCCTGCCCGATGACGGCACCCGCCGCCACCAGCGACCCGCGCCCGATCCGCGCACCGTTGAGCACCACCGCACCCATTCCGATCAGGCAGTCGTCCTCGATGGTGCAGCCGTGCAGCACGGCGTTGTGGCCAACGCTCACGCCCGCACCGATGGTGGCGGGGAAGCCGGGGTCGACGTGGACGGTGACGCTGTCTTGAATGTTCGAACCCTCGCCGATCACGATCGGCTCGAACTCGGCCCGCAACGTCGCGCCGTACCAGACGCTGGCTCGCGCACCGAGTTCGACGTATCCGACGACGGTGGCGTTCGGTGCCACCCAGGTCTCGTCATTCAGCTGCGGCGCGTGGCCGTTGATGGGCAGGATGAGCGGCTCTGGCATGGGCGTCATCGTATGCAGACGCTCGGAGACGTTCGGCGGTCAGACTCCCTGAAACACCTTGCGATAACTCGACGGCGACATGCCGACACCGCGGCGCAGGTGGTGCCTCAGGTTGCCTCCCGAGCCGAGGCCGGAGCGTCTGGCGACCTCATCGACGGGCAGATCGTGCGATTCCAACAGCTCGCGGGCGCGGTCGATGCGGCGGTTTCGGATCCATGTTCCCGGCGCCTGTCCGGTCTCCTCGGTGAACCGGCGACTGAACGTCCGTGCGCTCATGTGGGCATGCCGTGCCAGTCGCTCGATGGTCAGCTCTTCGTCGAGATGGTGCAGCGCCCACTCGCGGGTGCGGGCCGTCGACGCGTCGTCTGCCGTCGGCACCTGCCGATCGATGAACTGCGCCTGCCCGCCCTCGCGCCACGGCGGCACCACGCAGTATCTGGCCACCGCGTTGGCCACCTGAGCGCCGTGGTCGGCCCGAATGATGTGCAGGCACAAGTCGATTCCCGCGGCCAGGCCTGCCGAGCTGAGCACGTCGCCGTCGTCGACGAACAGCACCCGCTCGTCGACCCGCACGTCGGGGTGCAGTCGCCGCAGGGCATCGGCGAACTTCCAGTGGGTGGCGGCGGGCCGCCCGTCGAGCAGTCCGGCGGCCGCGAGCACGAACGCCCCCGTGCAGATCGACACCAGCCGCGTGCCAGGACGGATCGATTCCAGGCCGGCACGCGCGTCGGGTTCGAGGGTGCCGTGCTCGCGGGCAGGCGGGTAGTGCGTGCCGGGCACGATCACGGTGTCCGCTCGTGCGAGGGCCTCGGCGCCCGCGGCGGGCACGATGTCGAAGCCATTGGTGGATGGCACCCGCTCGGCGGTCAGGCCACAGGTCACCACGTCGTAGAGCGGATTGCCGTCGCCGTCCACGGCGGCGCCGAAGATCATCGGCGGAATCGTGGCGTCGAAACCCACGACGGGCGGTAGCAGGAGGACGGCAACTTGATGAGCGCGGTGGTGCATACGACAAGTTTGGCATGTTTTTGACGACTGGTGTCATTCATGCCACTGGCGCCGTCGAACTCGGGCCGCGACAGTTGTCCGGTGACGGTCACCACGCAAGACACCCGCCGCCGCCCCCGCCTGCACTGGGCCTGGGTGGTGGCTGCCGTCAGCTTCATCGCGCTGCTCGGCGCCGCGGGCTTCCGGTCGGTGCCCGGCGTGATGATGAACCCGCTGCACCACGAGTTCGGCTGGTCGCACGGCACGGTCGGGCTGGCGATGTCGGTCAACATGACGCTGTTCGGCCTCACGGCGCCGTTCGCGGCTGCCCTGATGGACCGGCTTGGCGTACGCGCCGTGCTCTCAGCCGCGCTGGCGCTCATCGCGACGGGTTCGGCGCTGTCGGTGTTCATGACGGCCAGTTGGCAGCTGGTGCTGCTCTGGGGCGTACTGGTGGGCGTCGGGACGGGCGCCATCTCGATGGGGTTCGTCGCCACGGTGTCGACCCGGTGGTTCGAGCATCGGCGCGGCCTCGTCACGGGCGTCCTCACGGCAGCCAGCGCCACCGGGCAGCTGATCTTCCTTCCCGTCGTCGCCGAGGTCACCACGCGGCACGGCTGGCGCTGGGCGTCGCTGATCGTCGCGGCCGCGGCGCTGTCCGTCGTCCCGCTGGTGCTGCTCTTCATGCGCAACTACCCGCAGGACGTCGGCCTGACGGCATTTAGGGCGAGCGAAGCGACGGGAAAGACCCCAGGGGCCACATCCGTCGTCCCGGCAGAGGTCCCGACGGGCAGCTTCCGCGCCGCGTTCGACGGCTTGCGGCTCGGTTTCCGCGTACCTGCGTTCTGGCTGCTCGCAGGGAGCTTCGCAATCTGTGGGATGACGACCAACGGGCTGATCGGAACGCACTTCATCCCGGCCGCCAACGACCACGGGATGCCGACGACCGTGGCCGCGGGGCTGCTGGCCACCATCGGCGTCCTCGACGTCGCGGGCACGGTGTCCTCGGGCTGGCTCACCGACCGCGTCGACCCGCGTCTACTCCTTGTCGTCTACTACACCGGCCGCGGCATCTCACTGGTGCTGCTGCCGTCGCTGCTCTCCCCGCACGCCGAGCCAGGCACCTGGGTCTTCATCGTCTTCTACGGCCTGGACTGGGTGGCGACCGTGCCACCCACCATCGCGCTGTGCCGGAATTACTTCGGCGTCAGAACCCCGGTCGTGTTCGGCTGGGTGTTCGCCTCCCACCAGCTCGGTGCGGCGGTCGCGGCCGCTGGAGCCGGCTGGTTGCGCGATCTGCAGGGCGACTACAACCTCGCGTTCTACCTCGCAGCGGGCCTGTGCGGGGTCGCCGCGCTACTTTGCTTGAACGTGCGAAAAGCGCAGGTCAGCACCACCTGACGGGACGCTCCTAACGATCTTGACTTTGCCGATTGGCGATCCGAGCCCGTACGATTCGACCGGCGTCGCCGAGGAAGTCGGGCCCGGACGACGCGCTTGGAAATACTTGAGGAGCCAAAACACGTGAAGACTCGCACCAGTCGAGCCATAGGAGTATCCGCCGCGATCGCCGCGATCGCCCTGTCGCTGCCGCTTGCGGTCACCGCGCAGGCAGATCCGGACCCGACGCCCACCGTCGACGTGAAGCCGCCGCCGGACCCGCAGGGCACCTGCGACCCGGTGAAGGCCGAGCTGACCGCTGGAGGCAACTCGCTCGCCTCCATCAACAAGCTGCCCGTCGGGCAGGCGCTGTCCAAGATCCCGTCGATCAGCACCTTCTACTCGGCGATCTCGGGTGGGCTCAACCCCGAGGTGAACATCGTCCCGGTCCTGGAGAACGGGCCGTACGTCGTGTTTGCACCAACGAACGATGCGTTCGCCGCGCTCGAGCCCGGACAGCTCGACGCCATCAAGGCCGATCCCGCCGCGCTCTACAAGCTGGACTACTACCACGTCTTCCTCGGCCTGCTTGGCCCCGACGACCTGCAGGGGCAGCGGCCCACGCAGCAGGGCGCCGAGATCAAGGTCACCGGCAAGGGTGGCGACATCAAGGTCAACGACGACGTCAAGGTCGTCTGCGGTGGCATCCAGGCCAACAACGCCAGGATCTACATCATCGACAAGGTGCTCGACCCCGCAACGGGCCCGGCGCCGATCACCCCGACGGTCACCGGTACCTCGGCCACCCCGGCACCTGCCGCATAACCCCACTCTTCAACGCGATTTCGGCGCGTTTTCGTTCGGTGAGCGAACGAAAACGCGCCGAAATCGCTTGGCTTACAGGCCCAGGTCGCGGCCGATGATCTCCTTCATGATCTCGGTCGTGCCACCGAAGATGGTCTGGATGCGCACGTCGACGTAGTCGCGGGCCACCCGGTACTCGTTCATGTAGCCGTAGCCCCCGTGCATCTGCACACACGCGTCGACGACGCGCTTGTTGAGCTCGGTGCACCACCACTTGGCCTTGGACGCCTGCACGGCCGTCAGCTCACCATCGACGACGGCACGCAGGCACCTGTCGATGTATTGCTCGCCGATCTCGAGCTCGGTATCCAGCTCAGCCATCACGAACCGGTTGTGCTGGAAGCTGCCGATCGACTGCCCAAATGCCTTGCGGTCCTTGACGTACTGCAGGGTCTCGGCAAAGGTCGCGCGAGCACCGGCGATGGCCGCGACGGCGATGGACAATCGCTCCGACGGCAGGTTGGTCATCAGGTGGTAGAAACCCTTGCCTTCCTCCCCCAACAGGTTTGCCCCCGGCACCCGGACGTTGTCGAAGTGCAGCTCGGCGGTGTCGGCGTAGTGCAGACCCATCTTGTCGAGCTTGCGGCCGCGGCTGAAGCCCTCCATGCCACGCTCGACGACAAGCAGTGAGAAGCCCTTGTGCCCGGCATCGGGGTTGGTGCGAGCCACCACGACGACCAGATCGGAGTTCAGGCCCGCGGAGATGAAGGTCTTGGAGCCGTTGAGGATCCAGTCGTCACCGTCGCGCACCGCCGACGTCTTGATCCCCGCGAGGTCGCTGCCCGCACCGGGCTCGGTCATCGCGACGGCGCCGATCAACTCACCGGTGATGTAACCCGGCAGCCAGCGCTCCTGCTGCTCCTCGTTGGCCAGGTTGACGAAGTATGGGCCGACGATGTCGTTCTGCAGGCTCAGCCCTGGCGTAGCCTTCCCGTACTTCGCGAACTCTTCGACGATCACCGCGTTGAACCGGAAGTCGTCGACGCCGCCGCCGCCGAACTTCTCCGGCAGGTTGAACCCGATCAGTCCGTATTTGCCTGCGGCGACGTAGGATTCGCGGTCGACGATCCGCTCGCTCTCCCACTTCTCGGCGTGCGGCGCGCACTCCTTCTCCAAGAACTGCCGCGCGGTGTCGCGCAGCTGCTCGTGCTCGGCTTCGAATACCAGTCTCTTCACGCTTCTCCCTACTTGGCTTTCCAGACCGGCTGGCGCTTCTCGGCAAAGGCCAGGGGTCCTTCCTTGGCGTCCTCGGATCGGATCAACGTGCCGATTTCGCGCATCGTCCTTGCCCAGCTGACTTCCTCGGCGGTGATGACGCCGTCGTCGACCCCGATGGCCACCCGCTTGCTCGCCCACACGGCCAGCGGCGCGTTGACGGTGATCCGTTCGGCGAGCGCCAGCGCTGCCTCGACTGCGGTGCCGTCGGGCACCACCTGATTGATCAGACCCCACTTCAAGGCGTCGGCCGAGCTGAGCGGTTCACCGGTGAAGATCAGCTCCATCGCGACCTTGCGCGGCAGGTGATCGACGATCCGAAACACCCCGCCCGCTGCGGCGATCAGGCCGCGCTTGACCTCGGGCAGACCGAATTTCGCGCGCTCCTCGGCGACCACCAGATCACTGGCCAGCGCCAGCTCGCTACCGCCGCCAAGGGCGGTGCCGTTCACGGCGGCGATGGTCGGCTTGTCGATGTAGTGGTGGACGTAACCCGCGAAGCCCCACTCGCCGTGATCGGGGTGGAACAGATTCTCCCGGCGCGATATCGCCTTGAGATCGGCTCCTGCGCAGAATGATTCACCGGCACCGGTGATGACGACCGCACGTACGTCGTCGTCCTCCTGCGCAGCCTGCAGAGCGTCGCCGACTGCGATGCTCACCGCGCCGTTGACGGCGTTGCGCGCCTCGGGACGGTTGATGGTGATGAGCAGGACGTTGCCCCGTCGCTCGGTGAGAGCGGCGGGCGCCGTCGTCGTGTCGGTCACAGCAGTTCGAGGATGGTGGCGTTGGCCTGGCCGCCGCCCTCGCACATGGTCTGCAGGCCGTACTGAATTCCCTTGTCCCGCATGTGGTAGAGCATCGTCGTCATGATGCGGGCGCCGGAGCCGCCGAGCGGGTGCCCCAGTGCGATCGCGCCACCGTTGGGGTTCAGCTTCTTCTCGTCGGCACCAATGTCCTTCAGCCAGGCCAGCGGCACAGGCGCGAACGCCTCGTTGACCTCGAACACGCCGATCTCGTCGATCGACAGGCCCGAGCGCTTCAGCGCCTTCTGCGTGGCCGGGATCGGCGCGGTCAGCATGATGACCGGGTCGGCGCCCGCAAGTACCGCGGTGTGCACCTTGGCAAGGGGCTTGAGCCCCAACGACTTCGCCTTCTCGGCCGACATGAACAGCAGTGCCGCGGAGCCGTCGGAGATCTGCGAGGCGTTGCCCGCGTGGATCACGCCGTCCTCCTTGAAGGCTGGCTTGATGGTCGCCATCTTCTCGACCGTGCCGCCGCGACGGATGCCCTCATCCTTGAGCACGGCGTTACCGTCCTGGTCCTTGATCGCGACGATCTGGTCGTCGAAGGCCCCGGAGTCCTGCGCGGCGGCGGCCTTCTCGTGCGAGCCGAGCGAGAACTGGTCGAGCGCCGTGCGATCGAAACCCCACTGCTCGGCGATCTTCTCGGCGCCGGTGCCCTGATTCGGGGTCTGGCTGTAGCGGGCGCGGAACGCGTCGGGGTACGGGTGCCCGCCGTTGGCAAGCGACGAGCCCATCGGGGTGCGCGACATCGACTCGACGCCGCCGGCCACGACCACGTCGTAGTGGCCCGCCACCACGCCTGCCGCGGCGAAGTGCACAGACTGCTGGCTGGAGCCGCACTGCCGGTCGACCGTCACGCCGGGCACGCTCTCCGGCCAACCCGCCGCGAGCACCGCGGTGCGGGCGATGTCGAGGGCCTGCTCGCCTGCCTGCATGACGCACCCCCAGATGACGTCGTCGACGAGCACGGGGTCGATCCCGGCGCGCTGGACGAGGCCATTGAGCACCTGGGCGGACAGGTCGCCGGGATGTACACCCGACAGGCCTCCGTTGCGCTTGCCAACTGGCGATCGGACTGCCTCGACGATGACGGCTTCAGCCATGGAAATGCTCCTTCGAAGTGGGGTTCACGGATACGAAAAACATGGGGTCGGTACCACCGAAACTAGAACAGTAGGTTTACTAGGTCAACCTACTGGTTGGTAGGCAAGGCGCAATCTCGCCCTCTTTGCAGACCAGCACATGGTTTACTGAGTTGTACAACAACGCCTCAGGACAGATTTCGGGAGATTCGTTGGCTCGCACCACACCGTTGGCGCCCATGATCGGGCCGGATTCGGTGACACCCCTGGCCGGCGCGCCGATCCGCTCGCCGAAGACCGCGGAGCTGGTCGCGGGCACCCTACGCCGCATGGTGGTCGACGGCCAGCTCACGGAGGGCGACTTCCTGCCCAACGAGGCCGAGCTGATGGCGCACTTCGGCGTCAGCCGTCCAACATTGCGCGAGGCCGTCCGGGTGCTGGAGTCCGAGCGGCTGGTCGAAGTGCGGCGTGGCTCGCGGACCGGAGCCAGGGTGCGGGTGCCCGGCCCCGAGATCGTGGCCCGCCCCGCGGGCCTGCTGCTCGAGCTGTCCGGCGCGACGATCGCCGACGTCATGGTGGCACGGGCGGGCATCGAACCGATCGCGGTACGCCTGCTCGCGGAGGCGGCCAACCCTGCTGCGTACGACGAGCTGGAGCAGATGCTGGCTCACGACGTTCGAGTTGGTTGGGAGTCGGGCCGGTTGGCCGAGACCACCGGCGAGTTCCACCGTCGGGTGGTCGAGCTGTCCGGCAACGCCACGCTGACGATCATCGCGGGCATGCTGCACGAGATCACCGTCCGCCACACCGCATTCGTCATGAAGGAAGGCCGCAAGGTCTCCAAGGCCGACTACGAGAAGCTGACGAAGTCCTACCAGCGCTTGATCTCCCTGCTCCGCTCCGGTGACGGTGCCGCAGCGGAGGCACACTGGCGCACCCATCTCGATACCGCCCGTCCCCTGTTGCTGAAGGGTTTGGAGACCGTCAAGGTCCGCGACGTCATGCAGTAAAGGACGTCGCCGACCACGTCACGTGTACCGGCACCGTGTCGTCCCACGGCTGGCGCGTCACCATGTCGGCCACCCGCACGAAACCCCGCTCGAACTCCCCCGTCGCGGCATCGACGAGGCGGTACTCCTGCTGCTGCTTGTGAATGGGCTGCGCATCGAGCAGCAACACCCTGACCTCACCCGGCTCGAAGTGACACCGCGCCTGCAGGGCGGCGATCAGCTGCTCGTTGTGCATGTGTCCGTCGCCGAAGTTCCAGCCGATCGCGGTGCTGCAGATCCGCTCGCCGTCGGTGAGGACATAGTCCTCCTCGTTCTGGCCCGCCATTGCGCGGTGCGCCAGCGTGAACATCGCCCGGCCGTGAGTGTTGAAGGCGCGGAACGCATATCCCATGTACTGGTACATCTCGGCAGTCTCCTTGCTGCCGTAGAACTTCTCCATCTGCGCGGCGGGCATGCTGGCGATCGCGACGATGCCCTTCGCGATCTTCTGCTCGGCGGAGGGTTTGACGCACCACAGCGTGGTGTCCCAATTGCCTGCGTAGTACCGCATGCCCGGAAGGAAGGAGACCTTGCGCGGGAACAGGTTTCCGAGCACCACGGTCCCTGCGACCACGACGAACAACACGACGGGCCACGGGCTCTGCAGGTCGCCGAGCCCGATCCCGGCGTGCCCGACGAACAGCGCGAGCACGCTGAACATCATGAATACGTTCCACTCCAACGGGACTCCCATCGGGATGGCGCTCAGGATGCCGAAGTGGAAGCACACCATCACGAACGCCGCGATCGCCGTGACCCAACCGCCGTGCGAGAAGAACAGCACCAACGGCACCAGACCCTCGATCGCGGTGCTGAAGTGGGCGACGAAGCGGGACAACCGGCCTGGGCGAAGGTCGTCGGGGAACTTCTCGAAGAACATCCGCTTGATCCAGCGCGGCCGGATGACGGGGTTGTTGCTCATCATCGTGGAGATGACGAACGGGAAGTGCTTGTTCAGCTTCGAGGTCGCGGCGCCCAGCCAGATCACCAGGCAGACGAGTTTGGCAGCGATGATCATGTCGACACCGCTCAACAGGAAGGCCGCGGCCAGCGGGGCGTACACCTCGCCGCGCGCGGCGAGGAACAGCACCTTGTCGCGCAGGCCGAGCACCGCCAGGATGCCGAGGATCGTCGCGATCTGCCAGATCGGCAGCACGCCCACCTCGGTGTTCAGCTCAGGAATCGGGCCGGTGCCGTCGGAGAACAGCGCAACTACCAACACGATCAGCAACGCCGCGTACAGCAGTACCTCGAACGGGGTGCGCGACGTGCCCTTCGTCAGGGGCACTCGATTCGGCCATGGGGGGAGCCGAACGGTCTTGGGCCGCAACCAGTACAGCGGCGAGCCCATGGGCGGGAAGAACCGGTTGTTGAGCGGGCCGAACCCGCAGCCGAGCCCGAGTACCTCGAACAGCATCGTGTACAGCACGACCTTCTCGAACACGATGGGCTCGTCGTACCACTGCGCCACGTTGGTGAAGCCGTCGATTCCATTCGTCGTCAAAACGACCAGCCACGCCACCAGCACGTACAGCAGGATCTTCACCACGTAGAACAGGTGCAGTACGACGGGGGTGCCGAACCCGACCTCGGCCCAGTGCCGTGCCATCGGCTTGATCCGCTCGGCGCGGGTCCCCTTGCTCCACTCCGCGTAATCGACCACGGGTGAGTCCTGTTTCAAAAAACCCATGCGGGCAGATTAGAACGTGTTCTAGATCAGCGGAACCGGTTGGGGACTTCCGGCTGCGAACCGAGCCGGCCGATCAGCTGAACGGCGTCTGCGGCCGAGGCTGCGTGACGCCGTCGACGGTGATGTCGAGCTTCTCGTTGTAGAACGCGATCATCCCCGCGATCGGGGCGACTGCAGCCAGCGGATAGGCATAGGTCCAGGCCAGGTCCTGGTGCACGGTGTCGCCGACACGCACCGACCAGTAGCCCGACGTGATCCCCTTGTACGGGCACAGGGTCTGCGTGGCGCTGGGCTCGAGGTTGCCGAACACTACGTCGGTTCGGTCGATGTAATACCTTGTCGGCAGCCCCGTTTCGAAGAGGGTCACCGGGGTGTGGGTATCGGCGAGCACGACGCCGTCTAGTTCGACGTGGACGTGGCGGTGCGAGCGCAGCGCGTCGATCCGCGAGTATGGGTTGCGGGGATGACCGACGATCCGCTCGTCCTCCTCGAACCAGTCGAGGCTGCCCCATTCGAACCGGACGGTGCCCGCCACGGGACCGCCGCCATCGGCGTCGAAGACCCGCGCCACACCCTTGCTGGTGGTGCCGCCTGCGATCAGCGAGTGCATCCGGGACGGCCCGAACTGCACCTTCTGGGGATGATCGTCGTCGACGAGGAACTCGTCGCGGACGTCGCCGCGTGGGATGTAGTACTGCGGGTAGTTCGCGATCTCCCACACGTAGAGGGCGTTTGTCGTGTCGAAGACCAGTTGCCCGCCTGCGAATCCGCGCACCCGACGCGGTGAAGGTTCGACACGGCCGCGTTCGGCCGCCATGTGCGGATAGTCGCGCTCGGGTTGAGACATGCCCCTAGCCTGCCTGCTTGGCAGGCGGTCGGTAGAAGATCACCAACTGACCGATGCCGCCCGCCAAGCCGAGCACGACCGCGATGATCAAGCCGCACCAGCCGTGCAGGTAGTGGTAGATGCCGCTGGCGTGGAACACCGCGTAGTCCAGGCTGAGCTTGCCCGCGCCCGTCGCTGCGATCGCGACCGCGGCGACCGCGAGCATCAGGTTGTACTCCCAGCCCTCCTTGACGATGAAGAAGCCGTTCTTGCGATGCACCGTCCAGGCGGCGACGAACATCAGCGAGACGAAGCCTGCGGCCGGAATCGGCGTCAGCAGCCCGACGGCCAGGCCGAGGCCGGCGGCCATCTCGGTGCTGGCAGCGACCCTGGCGTGAAACTTGCCGGGCCTCATGCCCATGCCGTCGAACCAGCCCGCCGTGCCGGCGAGGCCGCCTGGGCCGAAGAACTTGTTGTAGCCGTGCGCAGCCATGGTCAGGCCGAGCACGACGCGGAGCAGAAGGATGCCGAAGTCATAGGCGGTCACGCAACAGAATCTAGGTGTTCCGGCGGGCAGGAGCGAAGCGACCCGGGATATGTGGACTGTTACGCCGCGGCTACACCGCCGCCCACCCTCCGTCGACGCTGAGCACGGCGCCGTGGATGTTTGCCGCATCGTCTGAGGCCAGGAAGACCACCGACGCCGCCACCTCTTCGGGAGTGCTCATCCGCCGCGACGGGATCCGTGCCAGCACGGGTGCGACGTGGTCGGCGAACTCGAGTTGACGCTCGGTCCCGATCGGACCAGGCGCGACGGCGTTCACCCGCACGCCGAATGGCCCGAACTCGTCGGCCCAGGACGTGGTCAGCGAGTGGATGGCGGCCTTGTTGGCGCTGTAGATCGCCGATCCACTGCTGCCGCGCAACCCCGTGATGGATCCGATGTTGACGATGGCGCCGCGACCGCGCTCCGCCATTGCCGGCGCGATGACGCCGGTCAGCAGGAACGGGGCGAAGACGTTGACTGCGAAGGCATCTCGCAGTACCTCTTCGGACACGGCGGCCGTTGGCGTCGGCATCAACAGTGTGGCGGCGTTGTTGACCAGGACGTCGAGCTCACCGCCCGCCGCCTCAGTGGCCTGCTCGGCGAGCGACGTTGCGGCCGCCGCGCCGCCGCTGAGATCGCTGACCACGAACCCCGCTTGCCCACCTGTGGAACGGATACCCGAGACGACGTCGTCACCACGCTCCTTGTTGCGGCCACTGACGACGACGAACGCGCCGGCATCGGCGAGTGCGCGCGCGATGGCGACGCCGAGGCCGCCCGTGGAACCCGTGACCAGTGCCGTGCGGCCTTCCAGCCGCGTATTGTTTGGACTCATGAGTCCAAGAATGGAGATCTAAAAATGGACTCGCAAGTCCAGAAATTCACCGCTCAGAAATTCACGGCGAAGGGACGGGCCACCCGCCAGCGCATCATCGACGGCGCAGCCGCGGAGATCCGTCTCAATGGTGCGGTCGCCACCACGCTCGACGACGTGATGGCGCACACCGGCACGTCGAAAAGCCAGCTGTTCCACTACTTCCCCAAAGGCAAGGAACAGCTGCTTCTCGCGGTCGCCGAACTGGAGGCGGCGCGTGTCCTCAGTGACCAGCAGCCCTACCTCGGCAAGTTGACGTCATGGGCGGCATGGCAGCGGTGGCGTGACGTGGTCGTTGAGCGGTACCGCAGGCAGGGGCAGCAGTGCCCGCTGTCGACCGTGATGTCCGAGATGGGCCGCACGCCGGGTGCGCAGGCGGTGACCTCGGCGCTGATCGACCAGTGGCGGGCCGAGATCGAGTCCGGGGTTCGGGCGATGCAACGGCAGGCAAAGGTTGCCGAGTCCATCGACCCGGCGCGTGCCGCCGCGGCACTCCTGGCAGGCATCCAGGGCGGCGTCTCGGTGCTGCTGAACACCGGTGACATCAGCTACCTCGAAGCCGCACTGGACGTGGGTATCGCCAACCTGCGCAACTAGACCCGGCAACGGCCTGGTGAGTGCCGCGGGAACCGGCCCCGAATGCCCTTCGCGCGCGCGACAATCGTGCACGGGAGAGGGAGGGGACGACATGGCCGACATCTTGGCGCAGCACTACGAAGTGGTCGAGGGACTCGACTCGGACCCCAGCGCCTCGCCGAGGCGTGCCACGTAGGCGTCCAGCCCGTTCGGGCCACCCACGGCGGACTCGGCGGCGTGCACGCCGATCACGAGGGTGTCGCCGACGCCGACCACGACGTGGGTCAGGCCCATCATCGGTGACAGTCCGGCGAAGGCCGACGCCAGCACCACCGGTGCACCACCGAAGGTGAAGTCCGCTGTACCGCAGTTCACGCTCGACACCACGGTATTGCCCGTCACCGCCGGCACCCTCAGGTCGGGATCGAAACGTTCCATCCCCCAACGCAACAACGGTGCTGGCGTCGCACCGAACGCCAGATCCGCGGCACGCATCGCGGGGTGCGCGGCGCGCAGACGGCGCGCATCGAGGTCGGCGGCGATCCGCGTGCGGCGCTCCCCGGCGGCGAGCTCCGGGTACAGGCCGACGCCCACGTTGCCGAAGTGGTTGTAGGCCAGGCGTGGCGGCGGTTTGGCCATCGGCACTTCGGCGCCGAGTGTCGACGGGTCGTCGCCAAGGTCACGTAGATGACCGGCCAGCGCGGCCGACACCGCGGACAGGGTGTGGACCGTCACGGTGCCGCGCGACAGTTGGGAACGCTTCGCCACCACCGTGCGTAGGCCCGTCGACCCGGACGGTCGTGCGTTGGTCCGCAGCAATGGACGCAGATCTGCTTGTGGCGGAACGGTTCCCGCCTCGGTATCGACCTGGAACCGGCGATGGGCCCTGGCGGCACGCACCCCGAGCAGCGGCATGGCGGCGGGGCCTGCGGGCGGTACGTCGATGCCCGGCACCACGGCGCCGACCCTGCCGAACATCACCGCCGCGGGAATCGAGGTCCGCCCACCGCCACCGAGGGCATGCGTGATCTGCAGGACCGCCACGGTGCCGCCACCCTCGACTCCCGGCACGCCCTCGACGTCGGCGAAGACGTGCAGCCGCCATGCCGCCAGCCTGGCATCCAACTGGTCGCCGATGAGCAGGCACACCTTCGCCAGACAGGCCGCCCACGTACGGTTCTCGAGCTCGTGGACCACGAACTGCGAGCGGTCGACGTCTCGTCGCACCCAGCGCGGATAGCCGAGCCCGCGGCGATCGTCGACGCGCACCGTCAGGTCGGGGCAGCCGCGGGCCCGAGACGCGAGGCCGTCCAGAGTTGCCTCCAGGTCGGCTGGCGCACCGGCGAATCCGAACAACAGGAACGTGTCGTTGGGGATCTTGGCCGACATCCAGAACGTCTGCGCATCGGTGGGCGTCAGTCGTCGGGTGCTCATCGCCCAAGGTTAAGCTGCGGGCATGCTCCCAGCGGCAAGCCACAACGGGGTCGTCCTCATCACCGGCGCCTCGTCGGGAATCGGCGCAGAGCTGGCTAGGGAATTCGCCAGCCGCGGTCGGCACGTCGTGCTGGTGGCGCGCCGGGCCGAGAAGTTGCGTGAGCTCGCCGAATCGCTTGGCTCGGCCGCCGACGTGCTGGCCACCGACCTGTCCAACGCCGACGATCGAGCCGCCCTGCCCGGCCGGGTGACCGAGCTCGGCCTCGTCGTCGACATCCTGGTCAACAACGCCGGACTCAGCACCTCTGGCCCGATCGCCGCATCCGATCCCGCCGCCGAACTCAACCTCATCGAGGTCGACGTCGCCGCGGTGGCCGACCTGTGCAGCCGATTCGTTCCCGGCATGGTGTCGCGGGGTCGCGGCGCGGTGCTCAACGTCGCATCGGTAGGGGCGTTCGGCCCGGTGCCTGGGCAGGCGGCCTACGGCGCCGCCAAGGCGTTCGTGCTCTCCTACACCCAGGCGCTCGGGCAGGAGCTGCACGGCACCGGCGTCGTGGCCGCGACCCTGTGCCCCGGCCCGGTCAAGACCGGGTTCGGCGAGACCGCGGGCATTTCCGACGAGGATGCGCAGGCGGCACTCCCGAAGCCCATGTGGATCGATGCCGACGAGGTTGCCCGCGCGGCGGTCGACGGGCTGAACTCGGGCCGCACCGTCATCGTCCCCGGCGTGTTCAACCGGATCGGCGCCGCCGCATACCAGCATCTGCCCCGCCGGTTGCTGCTCCCGATCCTGGGCCGCAGCCACCCCGCCCTCAAGAAGCGTTAGCGCCCGATGAAGTCGAGGATGTGGCCCGCCGTCACATCAGGCCGGTCAAGCTGAAGGAAATGGCCTGCGCCGTCGACGATTTCGACGTGACTCCCCTCGGGAAGCACCGGCTCCACCCACCGTGCGTAGTCCGACGTGGCGCACCCGTCGTCGGAGCCGTGCAGGTACAGGGTCGGGAGCACGGGCGCCGACAGCCAGTGCTGGTGCAGCTCGGCGTAGCGCGCTGGCGGCTTGCTGTTCCTGACGGTTGCGCGGTAGTAGCCGAGCGCCGCGCGCCAGTTCTGCGGGGCGCCGATGGCGTCGAGGACCAGTTCGACGTCTTCTGCCGCGTGGTAACCCGGTGACCATTGCTTCCACAGCCGCGGCACCACCCATGACGCAGAACGCTCTGGCAGCCACGGCAATTGGAAGTACATGATGTACCAGCTACGCACCATTTGACGCGGCAGCCTGGCCAGCAGCTGGCCTGCGTCCGGCACCTTGCCCAGCGGCTGGAACGACGCGGTCGGCGGCACCGACATGATCACGGCCTTGCTGAACGGGCTGTCGGGCATCGCGGCAAGGCCTGCACCCGCGATCGCTCCCCAGTCGTGCCCGATGATGACGTCCCGTCCCGTCGGGCCTGCCGCGTCGAGCACGCGCAGCGCGTCGTCCATGAGTGCGCCGACGTGATAACTACCGATCGACGAGACCGACGACGGCGCGTACCCGCGCATGTACGGTGCCACCACCCGCCAACCGGCGTCGGCCAGCACGGGCGCCACGTTGCGCCAGCCGCGCGCGGTGTCGGGAAAGCCGTGCAGGCACAACGCGATCGGGCCATCCGGCGGGCCCCACGTCAGCGCTCGCAGCGTTACGTCGGACGTGGTGACGTCGAGCCGACGCGGTTCGGTCACCATCGTGCACCTACACCGGTTGGAACTCGGAGATCAGCCACTTGTCGCCGTGCTTGTCCAGTGTCACCTTGACGCTCGACGCGGTGTCGGTCGGCGCATCCGCACCCACGATCACGGTCTGGTTCACGAACACCAGGACCACGGCGTGATTCGGTTCGGCCGAGACCGACGCCGCGGCGGGCACCGTCGCGACCGCTGAGATCCGCTTCTGCTCGGCACCGGGGATCACCACGTCGTTGATGAGCGACGTGTACGACTGCTGGAAGTCGCCGGTGAGCAGATTCCGGGCGTCGTTGAGCTGCTGCTTGACCTTGTCGGGTTGGTAGGACAGCAGCGCGACGGTGCTGTCCTTGGCGACCTGCATCGACTCGGCGCGGGCGACGTCGGAGCTGCGCACCGAATTGTCCACGTACTTCAGGAATCCCGCGGCGAGGGCAAGCAACAGCGCCACCGCAGGTAGCACGCCGTACGCGAAAACCCTTGGCCAGTCGATGCGACGCAGGGTCAGCGGCGACGAAGGCTCTTTGGTGTCGCCACCGTCTTTGGTGTCCACACCGTCTTTGGTGTCCACGGCATCTTCGGCAACGTCGGAGTCGACCTTGCCGTCCTCGGCCTCGTCGGTCACGGGCGTCTTCTCTTCGTCTGTCATGGCACGAACTCCACGTTGGAAACCTTGGTGTCGTCGCCGACCTTCTGCACCAGGATGCGCATCCGCCAGGCGCGCGGTTGCTGCTCGGGCTGGCCTTCGACGGTGGTGTTGACCGCCACCGCGACGAGAACCTGTGCTTCGTCGTCCGACTCGGACTCGAGTCCCGCCTCGGTCACGGTGCCGACCGACTTCGACTTCACTTGCTTGACCACCTCGGTGAACGGCTGGCTGCGCTGCTGGAAGTCGTCGTAGAACTTTCCGGTCGCCGAGTCGAGGATGCGCTTGACGTCGTCGTCGACGTGTTGGTAGTCGATCGTGGTGAGGTTGATCGCGCCCTGTCGACCGACCTGAAGGAACACCTTGCGTTGCGTATCGAGCTGGTGCGACTGGTAGGCGCGGAAGCTCAGCCAGCCGACCAGACCGCCGAGGGCGAGCACGACGACCAAGCCGACGATGGTGGCCAGTCGCACGTGCGACATGCGCGGCCCGGCATCCTCGGAATTGAGTTCCGGGTAGTCCTCCTCGGCCTCGTCCTCGCCGAGGAACTCGGCTTCGGACGCTTCTGCTTCGACGCTGTCGGCTACAGGTTCGGATGCAGGCTCGCTCAGCTCCCCGGTGGGGGCAGCAGCATCGTCTGCCATGTTTGCTCCTCTTTGGCGTTACGGGCCAGATTGCCTTGCGTGTATACGTGCCCGTCGGGTCCAACGTACGTTCCTGTTGCCGGATCATATTCGGCGGCCGCGATTGGCACGGGTGGTGCTGCCGGCGGCGGCACGTACTGCGCAGGTGGTGACCCCGGTGGCAACTGCGGAATGTCCTGCCCCGACAGTGTCGCGTTCGGGTCGCCCTTCCAGTTGAAGCCGTCGTTGAGCGGGATGTAGTTCTCGTTGCTCTCACACAGCTTCACCGTCGGCGAGCGCTTGCCAGGCACCGTCTCGCACGGCAGGTTGCGCGCACCGCGCACGTTGAACGGCGAGTCCTGCGGGACCCTGCAGTAGACGTCACCCGCCGGACGGTCGGGGTAGTCCTCGAAACTGGCAGGCCGCTGCTCGTTTGCGGGCAGGAAGCCCGTCGTACATGGTGGCGGAAGGTTCAGATTGAGGTTGAAGTTGAGGTAGGCGCCCTTGAGATCCTGCTTGGAGTTGCGGTTGGCGGTACCGATCGCCTGCGTCGTCGCGGTGCCCTGCGGCAGCAGCACAATCAGCTGCTCGAGGCTGGGTTGATAGGTGAGCGCGACCTCGCCGACGGTGACCAGGTTGGCCAGCACGACGGGCAGCGTCGGCTGCAGACGTTCGAACAGGGCGCGCACCTCGTCGGCCGCCCCCGGTGCCTTCTCCAGCACGCCGCGCACGGCGTCGTCGTGGGCCTGCAGCTCACTGGTGACCGTCGCCAGGTTCGACGCCCACGCCTTGATCGACCCGCCGGTGTCGGTCTGGGTGTCAAGGATCGGCTTGGACTGATCGATCAGCGCGGTCAGCGGATCGAGGTTGGCGCGGGCGTCGATGGCGAGCGCCGTCGATCCCTTTACCAGCCGCGAGAGATCGGGGCCGAGCCCGCCGACCGCGAGGTAGGACTCGTCGACGGCAGTCTTGAGGTTGTCCCGCGGTATCGCGTCCAACCCCCGATTGGTGGCTTCCAGCAGGGTGTTGACGTTGGCGGGGATCGAGGCTCGGTCGAGCGGGATCACCGAACCGTCCTTCAGGGCAGGGCCGTTGCCGCTGCGGGGGATCAACTCGACGAACTGTTCGCCGACCGCGGACTGGCTGTGCACCTGTGCGTCGAGGTCGGCGGGGATCGAGATGTCCGACTTCAGCGAAAGCGTCGCAGCGACACCGTCGTTGGTGAGATCGACGCTCTCCACGCGACCCACCTGAACTCCGCGGTAGGTGACGTTTCCGCGCGCGTAGAGGCCGCCGGTCTGCGGCAGCTGCAGCGTGACGCGATAGTGCCCGGCACCGAAGATCATGTTGGGCAGGTTCATGTAGCCGAACGCCATGATGCTGATCGCGACCACGGCGATGGCGATGAAGATGCCAAGCTGGATGAGGATCGATCTGGTCAGTCGCATGTCACGGCCCCTGATCCCAGTGGTAGGGCATCGTCAACGGATTGCCTTGGGTGTACGAGTTTCCCGACGTGCACGGGCTCGGCAACTGGCCGATGGTGCGGCCCCACTGCAGCTCCAGCCACGTCAGATCGCACTCCCAACGTGTTCCGGTGAACATGCCCGAGTCGAGTCGGCTCAGCGTGGCATCGACGATGAGCGTCAGGTTCGCGTAGTCACCGCGCATCCAGTTGGTGATGGTTTCCTTGGGGAACGGGTAGGTGGTCAGGAAGCTCAGCGAGCGCGTCAGCGCCGGACCGGCGTTGGCCAGCGATTCCAGCACGGGGCCAAGGTTCTTCAGCTCGGCGACCAACGACTCCTTGGTCTGGTTGACCGAATCCGCCGCCAGCGCACTGAACTTGCCCAGCTGCGTGAGCGCATCGGCGAGCTGGTTTCGTTGGTCGCTCAGCACCGCAAGCGCGTCGGGGATGGTCTTCAACGCCTTGTCCACCACGGGTTGCTGGGCGGCGAACTGGCCGACGACGGAGTTGAGGCTCTCGGCGGCGTCGATGATGTCCTGCTTCTGGTCGTTGTTGTAGGCGATGAACTTGTCGAGCTGCTCGATCAGGCTGCGCAGGTCGGCTTCGCGGCCGGAGAACGCCGTGCTGAACGCCTGCGTGATGTCCTGAACGTTGCCGAGCCCACCTCCGTTGAGCAGCAACGAGATCGCCGCCAGCGTCTGCTCGGTGGTCGGGTACGCACCCGCCGACGACAGCGGGATGACGGCCCCGTCGCGCAGCCGGCCCTCGGGGGGCACGTCCTTTGGCGCCGAGAGCTCGATGTGCTGGCTGCCGAGCAGGCTGGTCTGGCCCACCTTCGCCGTCGCGTTCGCAGGCAGCACGACGTTGGCGTTGAGCTTCATCGTGACGAGGGCGTGCCAGCCCTCGCGCTCGATCCCGGTGACGTTGCCGACCGTCACGTCGCCGACGCGCACCCGGGAGTTCTGCTCGATGTTGTCGACGTCGGGCATCTGCGCCTTGACGGTGTACGAGCCAGGCCCCTCGCCCTGCACGCCGGGAAGCGGAACGGAGTTCAGGCCGCCTGCGCCGCAGCCGGACAGCACCACCGACACTGCGGCGGTGAGCACGGCAAATCGCATCCGCTTGCGGTTCATCATGACCCCGGCCCGTTCGGCATCATCAGCCCAGGCAGCCCGTCAGCCGGGTTGGTGGCCATCGGCGCCTCTGCCGGCAGCGGCGGACCAACCGGCGGCGGCGCGTCGCCGGACAGCGGCGACGCCGGGTTCGGAGCCGGCGGCGGAGCCGTGGGCGGGACGTAGTCCGGGCGCATCCAGTCCTCGCTGTAGGTGATCTCGTTCGGCCGCGCCTGGGTGCCCACGAAGAGGTTCTGCCCGATCGGCGGGAAGTTGTACTGCCGGTTCTTGATGATCGGCGCCAGGTACTGCACGCAGAGCTTCGCCGAGTCCTCCGCACCCATGCGCGACGCGGCCTGAACGGCGCCGCAGATGAAGGTGATCGGGTTGGCGAAGTTGTTGATCACCGGCACGCTCGACACCGCGCCCTGCGCCGGTTGATAGATGTTGATGTAGTTCTGGAACGTGGTCGGTGCGACGTGCAGGAACTGCTTGATGTCGTCGATGCTCTCGGTGAGCGCCGTCGTGACACCCGCGAGCTTGTCCGACGTGGTGCCCAGCGTCTCGCGGTTGTCCGCGACGAAGCTCTGCACCTGGCCGACGGCATCGGACAGGTCGCGCACCGCGTTGCCGACCTCGTTCGGATCGTCGGCGAGAAGACCCGATACCGATGCCAGGTTCTGGTTCAGCTGCCGCATCAGGTTGGTGCTGTCCTGCAGCGCGGACACCAAGATCGAGAGGTTCTTCACCGTCGAGAAGATGTCGGTGCTGTGGTCGCCCAGCGCCGAAAACGCCTGCGACAGCTTGATGACCGTGTCGCGGATGTTGGCGCCCTGGCCGCGGAGGTTGTCGGCGGCGGTGTTGATCACCGCACCAAGCGTGCTGACGCCTCCCGGCTCGGTGGGCTGCAGCGTTTCGGTCAGCCGCTCGAGCTGCTTGCGGAAGTCGTCGTATTCGACTGGCACGGCGGTGCGTTCGCGCGGGATCACCGCATCGTCGGCCAGGACGGGGCCGCTCGAGTACGACGGCGTCAGCTGAATCGCGCGGGACGTGACGAGCATCGGCGACAGGATCGCGGCATTGACGTTGGCGGGCACCCGGTACTTGCTGTCGTACCAGAACGACACCTTGACCTGTGTCGGCTCCGGCTCGATCGCGGAGATCCGGCCGACGGGCACGCCGAGGATCGTCACGTCGTCGCCGACGTAGATGCCGTTGCTGTTCTCGAAGTACGCAACGACGCTGGTGCGGTTGATCGTTTCGCTCCCCCGCACCAGTACGAAGAGGCCTGCTGCGAGCAGCACTACCAATGCCAACGCGAGCCCCGGTCGGGCATAGCGCGTGGCCGGTTTCGGCGTGATGGCGGTGCTCACTGGCCACCTCCCTCTGCAGGCGGCGATACCTCACCGGGAGCCGGGACCAGCACGGGGCTGGGCGTCGGCACGGCCGTCGGCTGGATTCCAGGCGGCGCTTGGGCGGGTGGGCCGGGCGGCGGACCGCCGGGCGGTGGCGCGGGCAGCGGCTCGCGGTACGGGTAGCAGCCCGTCGGGCCGGGCAGCGGCAGGCCGGGCGGGCCGCAGCCCTGATCGCCGGGGTTGCCCGTAATGGCATCGGGCAGGTTGAGATTCGGCTCGCCGCCCTGGCCGGTGCGCGGGTACGGCAGCGGCAGCGCGGGGGTGCCCGGCTGGCCGATCTGCGGGTCGATGCGCTCGGACGGCAGCAGCACGTTGGGATCGAGGCCGAGGTCGGAGAAGGCGGCGTCGATGAACGGCTGAACGAACTGCCCTGGGAGCAGGTTGGCGACGTAGGACTTGAAGAACGGGCCGCCCGACACCGACTCACCAAGCGACATCGCGTACGAGTTCAGCAGTTTCAGCGACTTCTTCAGCCGGTCCTTGCGGTTGTCGAGGATCGTGAGGACGCCGTTGAGCTTCTCGATCGCAGGCTTCATGGTGGTGCGGTTCTCGCCGATGAAGCCCTGCAACTGCACGCTCAGCGCCGAGATGTTGCCCGAAATGGCGTCCAGCGCCGCACTCTGGTTCTGCAGCTCCGCCAGAAGGGCGTTGGTGTTGCGGACCAGACTGACCACCTGGTTGCTGCGCTCGGCAAGCACGGCCGTCGACTTGTCGGCATTGCTGAGCAGCGAACGCAGTTGGGCATCACGCTCGTTGAGGCTCTGCGAGAACCGCGAGACCCCCTCGATGGCGACCTTGAGCTCCGGGGGTGTGTCGGCGAACGTCTCGGAGAGCACCTTGAGCGAGTCAGACAGCTGGTCGGTGTTCAGGCCGCTGATCGTCGTCGCGAGATCGCCGAGCGCGTCGGGCAATTGGTAGGCAGGCGTGGTGCGGTCGGCCGGGATGGTGCCCTCTTGCCTTCCGTCCCCGCGCGGGGTGATCTCGAGGATCTTGGTGCCGAGCAAGCTCTTCGTCTTGACCGCGGCTTCGGTGCGGTCGCCGAGGCGAACGTCCTCGTTCACCTTGAACTTCACCAGGACCCGTTGCTCTCCGTCGAGTTCGACGCTGGACACCTGGCCCACCCGCATGCCGGAGACCTGAACGGCGGCACCGCTCTTCAGCCCGCCGGCTTCGACGAAGTACGCGGAGTACGACTTCTCCTGAGTGAGGAACGGCAGCTTGTCGTAGTTGAGGGCGGCGAAGATGATCGCGGCCAGGATCGCGAGACCGATGGCGCCGATGGTGAACTGGTTGCGCTCGGAGAAGGGTTTCATCGCGGCGTGCACCTCCCGGTGCTCTGCCCGGCAACCTTGACGTACACCGGCTGACCGCCCTTTCCATTGAGCTTCAGCACGATGTCGCACAGGTAGAAACTGAAGTAGTCGCCGTAGATGCCCTGCCGGGCCAGCGCCTGGTAGGCGTCGGGCAGGGTGTTGACCAGGTTGTCGAAGTAGTCGTGGTCGGCCACGACGATGCCTGCGGTGCGGTCGGTTTCAGTGATCACCTTCTGGAACGGCGGACGTGCCTGCGACAGCAGGTCGGCGATGTTCCCGGCTGCGGCGCTGGTGTACGCGAGGCCGTTGGCGATGTCGGACTTGCGGGCCTCGAGGCCCTTGATGAGATCGGCAAGCGAGTCGACGCCCTTGGCGAACTGATCGCTCTGGTCGCCGAGCGAGCCCAACACCGTGTTCAGGTTGACGATCACCTCACCGATCAACTGGTCGCGGTCGGCCAGTGTGGTGGTCAGCGCGGCGGTCTGGGTGAGGAACGATCCGATGGTTGCGCCCTGGCCCTGGAAGGCGCTGATCAGTTGGCCGGACAGGGCGTTGACCTGGTTGGGGTCCAATGCTCGGAACAAGGGCCGGAAGCCGCCGATCAAGGCGTCGAGGTCGAGCGCGGGCGAGGTCCGCGCCAGCGGGATGGTGCCACCGGCGTTGAGCCGCTTGGTATCTCCGGCGCCTTCCTCGAGCGCGAGGTAGCGGCCACCGATCAGGTCGTCGTAGCGGATCACCGCCCGCGATCCCTGCGTGAGCACCACCGAGTCGTCGGCGGTGAAGTCGACGGTCACGGTGCTGTCGTCGCGGATCGACAGGTTGCTCACCTTGCCGACCTCGACGCCGGCGATCCTGACGAAGTCGCCGCTCTCCAGCCCCGACACGTTGGCGAACTCGGCGTGATAGCCGATGTCCTTCTGCCCGAGCCGCAGCTGAGCGAAGACCGCGAACAGTGCGAACACGCCCACGAGGCACACCACCAAGAAGATGGCCAGGCGCCAGGTGGCTCCTGCCAAGTTGTCCTTCATGGCTGCTTACCTTTCGTGTTCGCGTTCGGGTCGGGGTGTGGCGCTTCTACGGTGACGGGGCCACCGCGTCGGGTAACGGCACGGGTGGTAGCGGTGTCGGCGGCATCGCTTGTGGCGCAGGCACGACGAACGGTTCGGAGCCGGGTGTCGCCCCAGGATCCCGTGGCGCACCGGGTGGCGGCGCCGGCGGCAGACCCGGCCACAGCGGGGTGCCGTCCGGCGCGTACATCGGCGCGCCGTAGGCAGGCGCGCCCGGGTACGGGATCGGGCCGGGCGCGGGGCCGCCGAACAGGTTGCGCAGGCTCGGCGGTTCTGGCACACCGCGCGTGACCGGTAGGTAGTTGGCATAGCCGGGGAAGCCGATGCCCGGGTTGGGGCGCCAGTCAGTGCCAGTCCCGAAGCCGGTGTTGGTGATGAGCTGTCGCACCGGCCAGTTTTGGTCGACGATCGGCAGCGAGCCGCAACTGGGCTTGCCGCCCGGTCCGCCCTTGGCGCCGACGATGGGCAGGTTGTCGGGGTACCGGTACGGGTCGTCGCCGAGCATCAGGCCGGTGTCGAGGATGAACGACTTGCCGTTGCCGCCGGTGGCTTCGTAGCCGCCGTTGTCCAACAACCACTTTGCGCCGACCAGCAGGCACGTGTACTCGGGGTTGTACTTCATCAGCAGATCGGTGGTGGGCTTGAGTACGTTGATCGACTTGATCAGGTTGGCCTGGCTGGGCGCCAACAGATCGATGCCCGCGTTGGAGAAGCCACTGGTGGCCAGCAGCAGCGCGTCGAGCTGTTTGGCATGGGTGCTCACGGTGACGCTGGTGGTGCTCGCGGCATTCAACGTGGTCAGAATGTCTTGCGCCGCAGCACTGTACGTGTCGCTGAAGCCCTTCAGGGCCTGCCAGTCGGCACGGATCGTGTCGGCGCGCGGGTTGAGAGCGAGCAATACCTGGTTGGCGTCCGTGGTGGCCTGACCGATCCGGTCACCCTGGCCGCGAACACCTTCGGCCAATGCCGACAGAACCGCGTTGAGCTTGGCGGTGTCCACCCTGTTGAGCACGCCGACCAGGTTCTGGAAGACGGTGTTGACCTCGGTGGTGACGTTGCGCGACTTCAGTACCTGACCGGCTTGCAGCCGCTGAGAGCTGGGATCGTCCGGGTAGACGAGATCGACGAACTTCGCACCAAAGATGGTGGTGGCGTTGATCTGCGCCTCGACGTTGGCCGGGATGTACTTGATCTGATCGGGGTAGATCTCCAGGCCCAACGCCACCGGCGCAGAGCTCTCCGTATCGCCACCGTTGATCGAGATGACCCTGCCGACCTGTACGCCGCGCAACTTCACCTTGGCGTTGGTCTCCATCACCAGACCCGACCGGTCGGAGGTCAGGGTGACCGTCACGTACTTCTTGAAGAACGTGCCGGAGAACATGGAGTAGGCCACCCAGACGATCGCGATGACCGCCACCACCAGGAACAGCGTCCACCAACCAGGGGCCAGACCCCGTTGCTTGCCTTGGTATTCCACGCTCATTGTGACGCCGACCCCCGTTCAGCCGGCCAGGTTGAAGTTGCCGGACTGGCCGTAGACCGCCAGGGAGATGACGACGACGACGAACGCCGAGATGACCAGTGAGGTGCGCACCGCGCGGCCGACGGCCTCGCCGACACCTGCGGGCCCACCGGTGGCACTGAAGCCGTAATAGGTGTGCACGAGCATGATGACGATCGCCATCGCCATCGACTGGACGAACGACCAGATCAAGTCGATCGGGTTGAGGAAGGTGTCGAAGTAGTGGTCGTAGACACCGCTCGACTGACCGTAGATGGTGGTGGTGCCCAACTTCGCAGCCCAGAACGACATCAGCACTCCGACGCAGTACAGCGGGATCACCACGATGACCCCTGCGATCACCCGGGTGGAGGCGAGGAACGAGATGCTACGGATGCCGAGGACCTCCAGCGCGTCGATCTCCTCGTTGATCCGCATGGCGCCCAGTTGTGCCGTTGCGCCTGCGCCGATGGTGGCCGAAAGGGCGATGGCGGTGGTGGCGGGCGCGATCAGGCGGACGTTGAAGAAGGCCGATGCGAAGCCGGTGAGTGCTTCGACGCCAATCTCGGAGAACTGGTTGTAGCCCTGGACCGCAACCAGGGCGCCGGTGCTCAGGGTGAGGAAGCCGACGATGGCGACCGTGCCGCCGACGATCGCGAGTGCACCGGTGCCGAGGCCCATCTGCGCGATCAGCCTGATCAACTCGACGCGGTAGTTGAGGAACACGTCGCCGATCGAGCGCAGCGTCTTCCCCATGAACTTGGTCTGCACGCCGATCTGGTTCCAGCTGTGCACCCAGCCGTCGACGGTCCGTTTGAACCGGTGGCTGACCGTACTCATATGCGATCCCGCGCTACCCGCTGACTCACAACGTGGCCTTCACGCCGACGGCGGTCGCGACGACGTTGATGGCGAACAGGGCCATGAAGGTGAAGACGACCGTCTCGTTCACCGCGTTGCCGACGCCTGCCGGGCCACCTCCGACGGAAACGCCCTTGTAGCAAGCGATCAGACCGGCCGTCAGGCCGAACAGCGCAGCCTTCACCAAGGCGATCACCACGTCGGCCGGGCCGGTCACCAGCGTCAGGCCGGAGACGAACGCGCCAGGCGAGACGTGCTGGACGTAGACACAGAACAGGTACGCCCCGGTCAGGCCGACCAGGACCACCGTCGCCGACAGCGCCAGTGACACCAGCGTCGCCGCAAGCACACGCGGAACCACCAGTGTCTGAATGGGATTGACGCCCATTACCCGCAGCGCGTCGAGCTCCTCGCGGATGGTGCGCGCACCGAGGTCCGCACACATCGCAGTGGCGCCCGCTCCCGCGATCACCAGAACCGTGACGATCGGCCCGATTTGGCTGACCGTGCCGAGTGCGGCGCCGGTGCCGGAGAAGTCGGCGGCGCCGAATTCGGTGAGCAGGATGTTGAACGTGAAGGTCAGCAGGACGGTGTAGGGGATCGTCAGCATCAGCGTGGGCACGATGGCCACGCGGGCGACGAACCACGACTGAAGGATGAATTCGCGCCACGCAAACGGCGGCTTGAACATCAGCACGAACGTGTCGAGCGCCATCGAGAAGAAGCCGCCGACAGCGCGGATCGGTTTGGCCGCATTCTTGGCCAATGCGTCGGATGCGACCATCAACCGTTCTCCCCTGCGCTGCACGTCAATGCCATCGACCGCTGATTCCCCTCGACTAAACCCGTCCCTGGCGAATGCCGTGATGGTGACACAGGAAGAAGTCGAAGAACCGTACAACAAGCATTTCAACGCCAGCAACAGCAGAGCACCGCGCGACGCCACCGCAGCGTGTATTGGAACGTCGACCATGCAGGTCGCACGTACCGGTCGGGATGGTGCGACATCAGCAAATCATCAACGGTTGGGATTGCTGCCGGGATCACCCGTTACCGACTGCAGCCTCCAGTTCGGCGATCACGATCTTGCCCATGCCGAGCATCGCCGTCATCGCTGCGGCGGCCTGAGCCCGGTCCGGGCCCTCGATCAGTTCGTAGAGCCGCTCGGGCACGATCTGCCAGCTCAGTCCGTAACGATCCTTGAGCCAGCCGCACTGTGACTCCTCGCCGCCGTCGGCGAGCTTGGACCAGTAGTAGTCGACCTCGTCCTGGTCCGCGCAGCGCACTTCGAACGACACCGCCTCGGTGAACCGAAACATCGGACCGCCGTTGATGCCGAGAAAGCGATGTCCGTCCAGGACGAAGGTGCCGTAGAGCACGTCGCTCGAGGTAGGCGGGCCGGCTTCGGGGTGGGTGAAGAACGGTCCGGCGGACGAATTGGGGAAGACCGCCGCGTAGAACGCCGCGGCTTCTTCGAGGTTGCCGTCGAACCAGAGGGAGGGAGTGATGTTGGGCATGCAATGTCGACTACGCCGAGGTCGGAAACTCGTCGGGTGCCGTCCCAGGCGTCAGCCCGGGGCCGGTTACGAACGGGCAAACGGCCTGGGTAACGTGCAGGGAGACCGCCGAGAGGATCCATGTGAGCACCGCGCAGAGCACATCGCAGACCGTGACGTTCCGCGGCGTCGACGGCCTCAACCTGATCGGCGACGAGTGGAACCCCGGAGCCGCCCCGGCGGCGACATCGGGACCCGGAGCCGCCCCGGCGGCGACATCGGGACCCGGAGCCGCCCCGGCGGCGACATCGGGACCCGGAGCCGCCCCGGCGGCGACATCGGGACCCGAGGGCCGGCCGACGATCCTGATGCTGCACGGCGGCGGTCAGAATCGGTACTCGTGGAAGAACACGGGCCAGATCCTGGCCGACACCGGCTTCCACGTCATCGCCCTCGACAGCCGCGGTCACGGCGACAGCGACCGCTCCCCCACCGCGGACTACACCGTCGAGTCGATGTGTAGCGACATCCTTCAGGTGCTGTACCAGATCGGCCGACCGGTGGTCTTGGTCGGCGCGAGCATGGGTGGGCTGACGGGCATCCTCGCCGCCCACGAGGCCGGACCCGAACTGGTCACCAGACTCGTCCTCGTCGACGTCGTACCGAGGTTCGAGAAGGACGGCAGCGCCCGCATCCGCGACTTCATGTTCGGCAACATCGACGGGTTCGACTCGCTCGACGCCGCCGCCGACGCGGTCGCCGCCTATCTGCCACACCGGCCGAAGCCACGCAGCCCGGAGGGGTTGAAGAAGAACCTGCGGCTGCGCGACGGCCGGTGGTACTGGCATTGGGATCCGGCGTTCCTCACCAAACCTGCGGACGATCCGTTCCTGCGGGTGGACAAGATGGAACAGGCCGCGATGAACCTGGAGATCCCTCTCCTGCTGATCCGCGGCAAGCTGTCGGACGTGGTGAGCCCGGAGAGCGTCGAAGACTTCCTCACCAAGGTGCCACGCGCTGAGTTCGTCGAGTTGGCCGACGCCGGGCACACGGCAGCGGGTGACGACAACGATGCGTTCACCGACGTCGTCGTCCGGTTCGTCAACCAGTGACCACCGGGTTCAACTTCCTGGAGCAGCCCGAGCTACCGGCGCCCCAGGTCAGCGAGGATCAAGCCGAACACCTGCTGCTGAAGCACTACGGCCTCAACGCGCGCGCGGAATCGCTTGGCAGCCAGCAGGACAAGAACTTCCTGGTATTCGACTCCGACGACCGGCCCTTCGCGGTGCTGAAGATCGCCAACCCGGCGTTCACGGCGACCGAGTTGGCAGCCCAAGATGCCGCGGCCGCGTTGATCGCCGAGACCGAGCCGACACTGCGGGTCGCGGCGCCGCTGCCGAACCTGGCCGGCGAGAGTTGTACGGCGGTAACGGGTCTGCTCAGCAACTCCCCCGTCGCTCCGCTCGCCCAAGACCATTCCCCCGTCGCTCCGCTCGCCCAAGATGGCACTGCCCACGTCCGGTTGTTGCCCTACCTGCCAGGCGGCACTCTGGTCGGAACCGGCCACCTGTCACCGGTGGTCGTCGCGGCCATGGGTGATCTGGCGGGGCGGGTGAGCCGCGCACTGGCCGGCTTCCGGCACCCCGGCCTCGACCGCGCCCTGCAGTGGGATCTGCGCGTCGGCCACGACGTCGTCGAAGCGCTCGTCTCGCACGTCGACGACCCGTCCCACCGCGAACGGCTGACGGCGGCCGCGAACGCCGCGTGGGCGCGGATCGCGCCCCTGGCCGACGAACTCCCGCGCCAGGCCGTGCATCTCGACCTGACCGACGCCAACGTCGTCGCCGCACAGCATGAACCCGGGCCCGACGGCATCATCGACTTCGGTGACCTGTCGGACACCTGGGCCGTCTCCGAAGTCGCC
Source organism: Mycolicibacterium sp. P9-64 (assembly GCF_008329605.1). Lineage (GTDB taxonomy): Bacteria > Actinomycetota > Actinomycetes > Mycobacteriales > Mycobacteriaceae > Mycobacterium. The sequence goes on along the minus strand of NZ_NPKO01000008.1, from coordinate 268,511 downwards.
ATCGCGCTGTCGTCGGTGCTGGGGCACCCTGGCAACACTCCCACGTCGATCCTGCCAGGCATCAGGGCGTTTCACGCGATCCGACCGCTGACCGTCGCGGAGGCCGACGTCCTGTGGCCGCTGTTGGTGCTGCGCACCGCGGTGCTCATCGTCAGCGGAGCGCAGCAGGCCGCGTTGGATCCCGACAACGCGTACGTCACCGATCAGTCCGACGACGAGTGGCGCATGTTCGAGCAGGCGACATCAGTGGAGGTCGACGTGATGACGGGTGTGATCCGAGCGGAATTGGGCCTTTCCCACCCCGCCGCCGTCGTGTCCGGCGAGGCGTTGATCGCGGGCCTGGATCCGGCGACGGTCACCACCCTCGACCTGTCCCCCACCTCCGGCGTGTACGACGACGCCTTCGAGCCGGGCGCGTGGTTGCCTGCCGGTGTCGAAGACGAATTGGCAAGGGCTGCAGTGCGCGACGGCGCGTCACTCGTCGTCACCCGATTCGGCGAGCCGCGCCTGACCAGGGCACCCGCGCTGAGCCAGGACAGCCCCGAGGTCGTTGCGACGGGCATCTCGCTGTGGCCGGCCCAAGGCGTCACGGTGACGGCGCCGTGGCCGGGAGTCGTCAGTCACGGCGGGGGCGCACTGGTGCTCCGCGGTGAGCTCTACGAACTGACGGTGACGGGCGCCGACGCCACCGCGACCGGTGACGTCGAGGTTGGCGCAGCGCTGGCAACCGCCGCAGCCGACCGCTGGTTCGAGGTCTCCGTCCGTCCTGTCGGCGCGCCACCCGCTCCCGCGTTCACCACGGCCGAATCGGCGCCGGGGTGGCTGGCACTCGCCCGTGACCCGGCCCCGCTGCTCGGACTGACCGTACCGGAGCCCGAGGCTCAACGAGATCTGTTGGCGCGCAGGGACGATAGCTTCGCCACCGTGCAGGAGCACTACTACCGCAGGCCCCCGCAGATCGAGCGCGGCTGGCGGCACTTCCTGATGTCGACGTCCGGGCGGGTGTACCTCGACATGGTCAACAACGTCGCGGTGCTCGGCCACGCCCACCCGCGGGTGGCCGACGCCGCGTCGCGCCAACTGCGCAGGCTCAACACGAACTCGCGGTTCAACTACGAGGCCGTCGTCGAGTACAGCGAGCGTCTGACCGCCACGTTGCCCGATCCGCTGGACACCGTGTTCCTGGTGAACTCCGGTTCCGAGGCAAGCGATCTGGCGTTGCGGCTGGCAATGGCGGCCACCGGACGGCGCGACGTGGTCGCGGTCCGCGAGGCCTATCACGGTTGGACGTATGGCACTGACGCCGTGTCGACGTCGACGGCGGACAACCCCAATGCGCTCACCACCCGACCCGATTGGGTGCACGCGGTGGAGTCACCCAACAGCTTTCGCGGCAAGTACCGCGGCGCCGACGTCGGCAGGTACGCCGACGATGCTGTGCGCCACATCGAGGAGCTCGTCGCCGCGGGCCGGCCGCCGGCCGGGTTCATCTGCGAGGCCGTGTACGGAAACGCCGGCGGCATGGCACTTCCCGACGGTTATCTGCAGCAGGTGTACGCGGCCCTGCGCGCCAATGGCGGGCTGGCGATCGCCGACGAAGTGCAGGTCGGTTTCGGCAGGCTCGGCGAGTGGTTCTGGGGTTTCCATCAGCAGAACGTGGTGCCCGACATCGTGTCCGTGGCGAAGTCGACGGGCAATGGCTATCCGCTGGGCGCCGTGATCACCAGCCGTGCGGTGGCCGAGGCATTCTCCTCACAGGGCTACTTCTTCTCGTCGACCGGCGGGAGTCCGCTGTCGTGTGCGATCGGGCTCACCGTGCTCGACGTGCTCCGCGACGAGGACTTGCAGGGCAACGCGGCACGCGTCGGCGGTCACCTGAAGGCGCGACTGCTCGCGCTGCGCGACAAGCACCCGATCATCGGCACCGTGCACGGCATCGGGCTCTACCTCGGCGTCGAGATGATCCGCGACCAGGACACCCTGGCGCCGGCCACCGAGGAGACCGCGGCGATCTGCGACCGCATGCTCGAGCTCGGCGTGGTCATCCAGCCGACCGGTGATCACCAGAACATCCTGAAGACCAAGCCGCCGTTGTGTATTGACGTCGCAGGCGCCGACTTCTACGTCGATGCGCTGGATCGGGTGCTGACCGAAGGCTGGTAGTCGCACCGACTTCGCGAGCGGCGCCCGGTTGGCCAGATCTCGTCGATGTCTGGCGCGTACGGCGGGGGCGACGGCGGCCGAGGTGCCCTACCGTCGAGTGCGATGTCTGCGATCCTGCTCAGCGCCCATGTCATCGTCGCGATCCTCGCGGTCGGCCCGATCGCGGTGGCGGCGAGCATCTTTCCTCGCTACGCCGCGACGCCCGCCGTAGCGGGCGTGCTCTACCGGATCTGCGTGACGTATGCCGCGGTCGGTGTCGCGGTGCCGCTGCTCGGCATCGCGACCGCAGTCTCCATGGGGTCGCTCACCCAGGCGTGGGTGCTCGTCTCGATCGGCCTGACCGCCGTGGCGGCCGTGGTCCTGGTGGCGGCCATCCTGCCCGCGCAGCGGGGCGTGCTCGACGGTGCGGCGGCCGGACGGCTGGCGATGTCGACGGGAATCTTCAACCTGCTGTGGGTGGCCGTGACGATCCTGATGATCGTGCGGCCCGGATCGACGACGGGCGTCTAGATCAATTGATCTGGTGATGAACGAGCGCACCGACGCCGTGCGCCGCAAGGACGGCGACGAGATCCCCCTCCCGCGAGCGCGCGTGTCTGCGGCACGACACGCCGCAACACACCGGCAGTCTGCGCGCGCTCGCACCTGCAGAATGTCAGGCTCAAGCGTTCGCGCTTACCCGCGCCGTGCCGTCGCGACGGGAGCCGCATACCTGACGAATCAGCGCCCAGTTGACCAGCGGGATCGTCAGCTCAACGGGAACCATCAGAACGTAGAACCAGTTCGGCTGACCGGTGACAGCCCAGGCCAGTAGCCGCGCAAGGCCGCCCGCAAAGAAGATCGCACCGAGGACGTTCGCGAAGCGCCCGCGTGCCTCGATGTCGGCTGCGCACCACACGAACGCAAGGCCGTACACGGCGAATAACAGCGCATAGAACCGCATGTCGGAATCGATCGTCGCGTTGACCGGCCCGCCTCCGATGATGGTTGAGGTCCCGAACAGTAGATGCGACGCCCCAATACCGGCGCAGACGAGGCCGAAGGCGATCAACCAGATTTTCGTAACCCGTTTCATCTCGATCCCCTATTAGACTTAATCCAATAGCTGAAAAGGTACGCCGGTGCAGGGCGGGACGTCAACCATCCGCATCTACGATGAGGCCGTGCCCAGCCGACGGCGTCTCACCCCGGAGCAGCGCCGCGACGAGCTGATGGACGTGGGTGCAACGGTATTCGAGGAGCAGGCCTACGAGGACGTCGTCATGGAGGACGTCGCCCGCCGAGCCAACGCCTCGCGGGCGCTGATGTACCACTACTTCCCAACCAAACGCGAGTTCTTCGCCGCGATCTGGAAGCGGGCACATGACCGACTCTCGGCCGAGATGTTCAGGGCCGACACGACGTCGGTGCGCGACGGGGTCGCCGCCGCGCTAGAGGCGCATCTGACCTTCTACCAGGCCCACGTTCCGCTGGTGATGATTGCGAATCGAAGCTCGATCGCCACCGACCCGGCCCTACGCGAACCGATGGCAGAGGGGATGCGCGAGCTGTGTGATCGGATTCTCGACGCCAGCGGGGTGACCGGCCACGCCCGCGACGTAGCGTCTGCGGCGCTGACCGGGTGGGTGGCCTTCATACGCGAGATCACCGTGGAATGGCTTTCGAACAAACAGCTTTCGCGGACCGAAGTGGTGGACGTGTGCATGGGCGTGCTGGACGCCGCGCTCGGCGTTGCTGGTCAACGCCTCTAGGCCAGCAACGGCACGGTGCCGTGCGGCTCGGGCAACAGGATCTCGAACATCGCCCGGCGTGAGGCGACGAGTTCGTCAGATAAGCCCTTTCCCGACAACCGGATTCGGCACGTGGCGAGCGCGGAGTTGTAGCAGTACTTCGTCGCACCGCCGGTGTCGAAGTACGTCAAGCCAATGACGTCGGTCGGTTCGGCGGTGATCTCACCCGCCAGCGTCACGTCCCCCACCCGACCCCCGAACGTCCAGGCGAACGGCGCGTAGCGCCCGTGGGTGTGGCGTGTGCCGAGGATCGACCGGACGGCGAATTCGCGTCCACCGTGCCGCAATACGAACAGCGTCGCGGCTGGCAGCGAGATCGGCCCTACGGCGGCGTGGGCGGTGACGATCTCGAGGCTCGACTCGGGCGCACCATCGAAACCGCACACCTGACCGAACGCGTAGGCCGGCGTGTGGCGTCTGCCCCAGTTGTGATTGACGCTGCCGGTCCAGTGCTGCAGGTGAACCCGGTGACCGTCGAGGTCCACCGGCCCGTCGAACGTCGCGAGCGGATGCCGCACCATCGTCTTGGCGGTCGGGAACGGCGCCCGGTAACCACGCTCGGTGAGCAGCTTCACCGGCGGCCCGCCACCGGGGGCGATCCGCAGATCCCACGCCGCGGAACGGCCGTCGCCGGTGATGGCGCCCTGCGCCGATTCGTCGTCGATGGTCGTGTCGCCGATCCGCGCCGTCCACGCGCCCCCGCCCGCCTCATACCGGTAGTCGGAGCTCCCAATCGGATACCCGACCTTGAGCGCCCGGTTCCCCGCACCCTCGGGGTCGAAGACCATGACCCACACGTCGGCCACCGGCGCGCCGACCGTCGGAAGGAGCAGCGTCTCCCGCAGCCACAGCGCCAACGGCCGGTCGGGGTGGTTGGCCCGCACGAAACGGCTCTCGTAATAGGGGGTCTTCACCGTCATCACGGCTTCAGCATCCAATACTTGAGCCGTGACGGGAACGATGATCGCGGTCTACGTGCTCGCCGCCGTCGCCGTAGCCGAGGCCGCGATGCTCGTCGTGTACTCGGCGCGGCTGAAGCACCGTGACCGCGAAGTGGCCGAACTGCGCCGCAAGGTCGACACCCGCGCCAACCTCCTGTCGGGAGGCCGGGAAGCGGTCAAGTCCGTCTGGCAGACCGCAAACATCCTGCGCAAGGACGGGTTCGGCGCAGCAGTTAGATCCAACATCGAGGAGCTGGCCGACTGGGCTGAGGTGGAACGCCCCGACCTCGCCAAGGTGGCCCTGAGCGGCCGGGTCGCGATCCTGTTCTCCGACATCGAGGAGTCCACTGCCCTCAACGAGCGCATCGGTGACCGGGCGTGGGTCCGCCTGATCGACCGGCACGACAAGATGGTCAGCCGCCACGTGAAAAGACATGCGGGCCACGTGGTCAAGAGTCAGGGCGACGGGTTCATGATCGCGTTCGCCCAACCCGAGGAGGCCGTGCGCTGCGGCATCGACGTTCAGCACGAGCTCGGCAAGCGGCGCGACGGCATCCGCGTCCGGATCGGCATCCACGTCGGCAAGTCCGTACGGCGGGGCGATGACCTGTTCGGGCGCAACGTCGCGTTGGCGGCGCGCGTTGCCGCCGCGGCCGACGGCGGCGAGGTCCTCGTCAGCGAGCCCGTCCGCGACGCCGTCGGCGATCAGAACGGCATCGTCTTCGACGACGGTCGCGACGTCGAACTCAAGGGCTTCACCGGGACTCATCGGCTGTACGCGCTGGCGCTATGAGCCGCTCTCGGCGATTCCTGCCTCCGCCGCGCGCGCGTGCAGCCTGGCGCGGATGTCGTCCGGGGTGTAGGACTCCCGCTTGCGTTGATCACGCGCCACCAGTACTCCGCCCGCCACGACGCCGGCGACACCCGCTAGTCCAACCCACTTCCATATGCCTCGCATGGGCAAAGTCTGCCTAAACTGCGGTCGTGAAGGAAAGCACGGTGTCGCTGGATCGCGCGCTCGACGAGACCCGAACCGGCGACATCTGGCTATTTCGCGGGCACTCCGGACCCGACCGGGCGATCCAATCGTTGACCAACAGCCCGGTCAACCACGTCGGGATGACGGTCGCACTCGACGACATGCCCCCATTGATCTGGCACGCCGAACTCGGGCACAGCCTGATCGACTTGTGGACCGGCTCCACGCACCGCGGCGTGCAGCTCAACGATGCCCGCCAGGCCATCGAGCAGTGGCTCGACAAGTACCAGCAGCGGTGCTGGCTGCGTCAGCTGACTCCGTACGCCACCCGTGAGCAAGAAGACCGCATGTTGCGGGTCATCGCCCGGCTCGACGGCACGCCGTTTCCCACTACCGCAGGCGTCACCGCACGGTGGTTTCGCGGGCGCGTTCCGACAACGGTGGACTGGGTGAAGGGCATACCGCTCTTGGATCGCAAGGCGCGCGCGGCGGCGCAGCGCAAGAAGGCCGAGCGCAACAGCGTCGGCCTGGAAACCGCCTACTGTGCCGAGACGGTGGCCGTCACCTACGACGAGATGGGCCTGCTGGCGACGGACAAGGCGTCCAACTGGTTCGACCCAGGCAAGTTCTGGAGCGGCGACACGCTGCCCTTGGCACCCGGTTACCGGCTCAGCGACGAGATCGCCGTCGTCCCGTAACAACGTGCCCTACGACACACCCGTCCGTGGGATGAAACCGATCTGAGATATGCGTTCTTGCGCATGGATCGGCCCGTCGATGATCATCCCCGAGGTCGGCGGGCCGACCAATTCAAACCGCCAGCCCAGCGCACGCCTGGCATGAACCCCTGCTCCTCAGGGCCGCCCTGAGTCGACGATCTTCTCGACCCATTGCGCGCGGGATGGGCCCGGCGCGAACGGTTCCCCGAAGTACTGCGTCTCGCGGACGACTTCCCCGGCCTCGAATTTCGTCGACCACGGATGCGCTCGCCCGACTTCGGATACTAGAGCACTGCGTCGGCGCGGTAGATCTCATGCTCCACGTCAAAGTCGTTGGCGTCGGCGGGTTTCCAGCGCAGACCGCACGACGTTACGCGGCAGCCTTCAGGTAGGTGACGAGGTTGACGTCGCAGTAGCCGTCGGTGAACATCCCCCGGCAGCCCCGAAGGTACTTCATGTAACGGTCGTAAACCTCGACGGACTGGATCTCGATGGCCTCGTCCTTGTTGGCTTCCAGGGCGTCGCCCCAGATGCCAAGCGTCTTGATGTAGTGCGGACGCAGCGACAGCACCTCGGGGACGAGGAAGCCGGCCTTCTCGCCGTGTTCCTGCATCATCGTGGCCGTCGGGATTCGGCCGCCGGGGAAGATCTCGGTGAGGATGAACTTGACGAATCGCAGGCCCTCGAACGTGATTGGCGTTCCGCGCTCGGCCATTTCGTACGGGTGGTAGCTGGTGGTGCTCTGGATCGTCATCCGCCCGTCGTCGGGCATGATCGTGAAGCAGTTCTTGAAGAAGTCGTCGTAGCGCTCGAAACCGAAGTGCTCGAACGCTTCGATGGACACGATCCGGTCGACCGGACGATGAAACTGCTCCCAGCCCTCCAGGAGCACTTCGTGTGTTCGGTCGCTGGCGATCTCGTCGAGCAGTCTGGTGGTGTAGGCCCGCTGATTCTTGGACAGCGTCAGGCCGATCACGTTGACGTCGTACTTCTCGATGGCCCGTTTCATGGTCGCGCCCCAGCCACAGCCGACGTCGAGCAGCGTCATCCCGGGTTTGAGGTCCAGCTTGTCGAGGTTCAGGTCGATCTTGGCGACCTGCGCCTCCTCGAGCGACAGATCGTCGGGTTCGAAGTACGCGCAGCTGTAGGTGCGGCTCGGATCCTGAAACAGCCCGAAGAAGTCGTCGGACAGGTCGTAGTGCGCCTGGATGTCCTCGAAGTGTGGCCGCCACTTGGCTGAGTTGGATGGGTTCTCGGGCATGGGTGCCGCGCACCTTCCTGACTGCATACGCAGTGACGTCGATCACGTATGGATCTAACTGTGACCGGCACCCTACACCGGCGTTCCGCGCCCGATGGCCCGTAGCCAACCGTGTCCGGTCAGTTGGCAGTCATGGGCCCCACTGCGAAATGCGTTGAGAAAGTTCCAAGGAGGGGGTCATACGTTCGTGTCGTGAACACTACAGCGGTTCAACCGGAACCGCGAAAACCCAAGGGAGAAAACAACATGAGCACCAACCAACCACTCAAGAGAATGATCGTCGGGGCGCTGCTTTCGGGCGGTGTCGCGCTGGCCGGATTGGGCATGACCGCGGGCGTCGCCCAGGCCGCACCCGACAAGCCCGGTCCGACGATCGACTACCCGGACTGGGGCGGCACCCTCGTCCAGTGCAACCGGTGCGGTCAGCAGAACCTGCCAGGAATCAACGTCTCGCTCCCCGGCGGCTTCAAGGTGCCAGGAGCGGCCCACTGAGCCCCGGTCAGCGTCGCTCAGCCCGTCACTGATCCGGGGTGACGGGCTGACGCGTGTGCCACATCCCCACAGTTGGCGCGGAACCCGCGTCCATCAGTCCAGACAGAACTCGTTGCCTTCGACGTCCTGCATCACGATGCAGGACTCTTCGCCGTCTCCGGCGGGCAATAGCCGGACGCGGGTCGCACCGAGCGGGACGAGACGGGCGCACTCAGCCTCGAGTGCGGCAAGGCGTTCCGCGCCCACCATCCCAGTCCCCACCCTGACGTCGAGATGTACCCGGTTCTTGACGACCTTGCCTTCGGGAACCCGTTGGAAGAACAGCCGCGGCCCGACGCCCGTGGGGTCGACGCACGCGTACGCGGAGCCCTGCCTTTCGGCAGGCAGTGCACGGTCGAACTCGTCCCAATCGGCGAATCCCTCGGGCGGAGGCGGGACGACGTAGCCGAGCGCCTCGCACCAGAAGAGAGCGACGCGCTCTGGCGACGCACAGTCGAAGGTGACCTGAAACTGCCGAACCGACACCATCTCTCGACTCTAGAACGTCGGGTCCGTCAAATCCCGAACTTTTCCCGCGCCTGGTCGGTGACGGGCGTGAAGAGGTTGACGAGGTTTCCCTCGGGGTCGCGGAACAGCAGCGCACGGTTGCCCCACGGCATCGTCGTCGGCTCGGTCACCACCTCGGACAGGTGCCCGCGAAGACGCTCGTACTCCGCATCCACGTCGTCGACGATGAACTCGATGATGGCGCTTCGGTTGGCGGCTGGCTCAGCCGACCCGACCCCGAACAGGGGGACCGTCTTCTCACTGCCGATGGCCAACGCGCCCACCGGCGTGGGGATCTCGGCGAAGAGCTCGTTGCCCCAGACGGCTTGGACTCCGGTGACCAGTTCGTAGAACGAGACGAGACGCTTCACGTCGGCGGTGATGATGCGGATGGAAACAAGCTTCATGCGACGCACATTAGAGCCGACCACCGACACGTCTCAGCCGTCGAACCGGAACTTCAGCACTCAGCCATCGCCGTCCGAGGGGTCGCGTGGATCGGGTTTCGTCGGACTCTGGTTTTGATCCCGCAATCGCTGCGCTTTCGCCACGGCCCGATTCGCCAGGACGTAGCGCCCGTTGATGACGACGTCGATCAGAGCCATCGCCACCAGACCTACCGCGGCACCCACGGCAGCACCCAGCAAGAACGTCTGCAACGTTGGGTTGGCCGCACCCGTGCAGCCGTAGATTCCGCACCGGAACGGGCCCACCCCGGCAGCAACGAAGGCAGCAGGGAATACCGCAGCCATGCCGTACCAGGTCACTCGACGTGCCATCTCGCCCCCCCGGATGAGAACGCTTTCGGTCAACCCTTGACCCCACATAGTCTGTCGCAATCGCGACCTGAATTCGCTCGTTCGGGAGGCCTGATGACACAGATACTCGCGCCGCTCATCACGATCCTCGTGATCGGGTTGTTCGTGGCGGCATGGGTGTTCTATCTCCGTCGGGTCCGCACGGGGCGCGCTGATCCCGTCAGAGACCCGGGCCTGCCCAACAACTTGCAAGGGCTACCCGGTCGACTGCACGACACTTCAGGCGGCCAGGACTCGACGTCCAGCCTGTATCTCGATCCGAGCGAATCCAAACGACGGGGCAACCTGGAGTGAGTCGCTGCCGTCAGACGTTGAACCGGAACTCCACCACGTCGCCACTCAACCGAGCGCCCCGAAGACGCGGCGACGGCATCAGCGCAAGACGCCGACGATGAGAATGATGGTCGCTGCGATCATCGCGGGCGCCAAAGACACCAAGAGGAAATTGACGAGGCCCTCCTTGACGGCAGATGCCACGTGGTCACCCGTCGCGCCCGGCGCGAACTTCCGACCGGCACCCCAGATCGCTGCCAGCTGAGTTGCCAACCAGTTTGCATATGTGCCGTACACCAGCAAGACCATAGAAATGACCTGCCAGACGTGAGTCAGATTGACGTGAGTCCATAGCAAACCAACGACGATGAGGACCGGACCATTCGTCATGCCTTGTAGGTGACTGGCGAGTCCCATGCGCGGATTCTTCACCGCGGGAACCAAAACTCCCGTAATGAGGCCGAGAAGAAAGAGGATCAGGCCCGCAGCGAACAGGAGCGTCTGCATCGTCGAATCGTATGAAGCCAAGCCACCTCACACAACGATTGACTCATCGCCATTGCGGCGGCTCACCGCTACCCCTTGCTAGTAGACGTTGATCCGAACCGGAACTCCACCACGTCGCCGTCACACCGTTCCGCGGGCGGCCCACGCGGTAGCAGTAACGATGAACGGCCCGCTACCCAGACGTTCACGAGCGACGGATTCGAGACGGGCGCGACCATCGTCATTGAGTTGCTGGACGTAGTCACCAGCAGGGCCGACGCCCAAGGTGTACGGCTCCCACCACTCCTCGAAGGTCGGATGCACGAAATCGACCGCAATGGAATCTTCTTCGACATCGCGCAGACCAGCAGCTTCGAATAGGTCTGTCAGGTGGCCCATGCTCGCCCCGGAAAGTAGCGCTTCGTCGTCGGCGTCGGGGTCGATCACGTGAACCGCATCCCAAAACGGCGCCAGCGCGCCGGTCGGCCCGTCCCACACGCATGCCGCGATGACCCCGCCGGGCCGAGTCACGCGCGCCATCTGTCCAACGGCGACCACCGGTTCCCTCATGAAGTGCACCACCAATTGCGCGAGAGCAGCATCGAAAGCAGCGGTTTCGTAAGGCAATTCCTCCGCGCTGCCGAGACGCACCTCAAGGTCTGGGAAGCGCGTCCTCATCGCGTCGATGAACGGCGGTGAAGGATCGATCGCCGCGACCTCGGCTCCAACCGACAGCAAATGTGCCGTCAACGCGCCCGGTCCACAGCCAACGTCGAGCACCTTGTCGCCCGCATCGACCCCGGCAAATGTCGTGAAGACCTCTGCGAGAGGCTCGGCGTATCGGCCCATGAAACGGCCATAAGCCTCCGGCGGAACGGCAAAGCTCACGGTGCAATGCTAGATCGCAAGCCAGCTGTGCAGGTCATTTCTTCTGCTGCTAGACGTTGAAGCGGAACTCCACCACGTCACCGTCGGCCATCACGTAGTCCTTGCCCTCCATGCGCACCTTGCCCGCGGCCTTCGCCGCGGCCATCGAGCCGGCCTCGACCAGGTCGTCGAAGGACACGATCTCGGCCTTGATGAAGCCCTTCTCGAAGTCGGTGTGGATGACGCCGGCGGCCTTCGGTGCGGTATCGCCGCGGTGGATGGTCCATGCCCGCGCCTCCTTGGGCCCGGCGGTCAGGTAGGTCTGCAGGTTCAGCGTGTGAAAACCCGCACGCGCCAATGCGTCGAGCCCCTTCTCGGTCTGACCGATCGACTCGAGCAGCTCGGCGGCCGACTCCTCGTCGAGCTCCTGGAGCTCGGACTCGATCTTGGCGTCGAGGAACACCGCGTCGGCAGGCGCCACCATCGCGCGCAGCTCGTTCTTGCGTGCCTCGTCGGTGAGCACCGACTCGTCGGCATTGAACGCATACAGGAAGGGCTTGGTGGTCATCAGGTTCAGCTCGCGCAGCAACGACACGTCGACACCCGCCGCGAACAGCGTCTTGCCACTGTCCAAGATGGCCTGTGCCGCCACCGCCGCCTCGTGGACGGGCTTGCGGTCCTTGTTGGTGCGCGCTTCCTTCTCCAGGCGCGGCACCGCCTTCTCCAACGTCTGCATGTCGGCCAAGATCAGCTCGGTCTCGATGACCTCGATGTCGGACGCCGGGTCGACCTTGCCGTCGACGTGCACGACGTCGTCGTCGGCGAACACCCGCACGACCTGACAGATCGCGTCGCACTCGCGAATGTTTGCCAGAAACTTGTTTCCCAGACCCGCGCCCTCGGACGCGCCCTTCACGATGCCCGCGATGTCGACGAACGTCACCGGCGCGGGCACGATCTTCTCCGATCCGAACACCTCGGCGAGCTTGTTCAGCCGCGGATCGGGCAACGCCACTACGCCCTCATTCGGTTCGATCGTGGCGAACGGGTAGTTAGCCGCCAGCACGTCATTGCGAGTCAACGCGTTGAACAGGGTTGACTTGCCGACGTTCGGCAGTCCGACGATTCCGAGATTTAGGCCCACAGATCGAAGAGTCTAGGGGCCCGCACAGGCGCGTCAGAGCGCGCTGGCAGTGCATCCCGCCGGATTGCCGGTACGGTCAAATGCGTGTTAGGACAGCGCGCCGACTCGGCGATGGTGCCCGATCACCGCTCAGCACTCCCCCGAGTGCCTGGAATTCCCTGGTGGGGCGCGGTGATCCTGGCTGCGACGGCATCGGCCGTTGGCTTTGCCTACGACGCTGGATCCGGTGAGAAGACTCTCAGCGCCGTGTTCTCGGTCTGCTACGTCTTGGGATGTGTACTCGCGGTGCTGGCCGTGCGTCAGTCCGGTGTGTTCTCCGCCGTCATCCAGCCGCCGTTGATCCTCTTCTTCGTCGTGCCGACGGCGTTCTTCGTCTTCCACGGCAGCAAGATCACCGGCATCAAGGACACCTTGATCAATTGCGGCTATCCGCTGATCGAGCGATTCCCGTTGATGTTCTTCACCTCGGCGATCGTGCTACTGATCGGGATGGTCCGCTGGTACTTCGGCGTGGCCGCCCGCCGGTCCGCATCACACGACTCCGACGCTCCCGACGCTGCGACCGCGACCGCCGACAGCGGGTTGGCTGCAGCCGCTGCGGCCGCTGTGGCCGCGAAGGAGAAGCCTCCCGAGCGCAGGGGCCGTCGGCACTCCATCGAACGCCCCAGCGTCGTGGCAGAGGAGCTGGCGCCCTCGCGTCCCGCGCGCAAGCCACGGACGACGACCGGAACCGAGCGGGCGTCGCGCTCACGGCATGCACGTCCGCCGGAGACAGAGCTCATCGAGCCCGTCGCCCCCCGTCCACGCCGGCCACGGCCTGCCGTGCCGCCCGTCGAACCAGAACCCCGTCGGCGCACCCGTGCCTCGCAGCCGCGCGAACCCCGTGACGCACGCGAACCGCGTCCGAGGCGCACCCCGCCCGTCGAACCGCGCGAACGCTCCGAGCGATACGACCGCCCGCAGCGCCAAGATCGGCCCGATTCATACGAGCGTCCTGAGCGGCGTCGCCGCCCTTCGGATTACGACCCGTACGAACCTCGTCCGGCCAGCGGCGCGCCCCGCACCCCGAGGCCCTCTGATTCCGGGTCGCACCACCCGGTGTCGCGGGTGCGTTATCGGGCGTCCGACGACGGCGAACCACGCACCGAGAACCGCACGAGGCCGCCGCGCAACCGCAATCCCGAGACGGATTCCTGGCAGTACGACGTCTAACTAGACGTTCTGCTCTTCACACAAGCGCTCAGCGTCTTGCGGGGCGGATCTCCCGCGGCAGCGCGAACACCAGCGTCTCGTTGGCCGTGGTGACCGGCTGGACCGTGCCGAAGCCGTACTCGGCGAGCCGCTCGAGCACGCCCCGCACCAGGATCTCGGGCACCGACGCGCCTGACGTGACGCCGACACTGGTGACGCCGTCCAGCCAGGTCGGGTCGATGTCCTCGGCGTAGTCGACGAGGTAGGCCGCGTCGGAGCCGGCGCCGAGCGCCACCTCGACCAGACGCACCGAGTTCGACGAGTTCTTCGAGCCGACGACGATCACCAGCTCGCACTCCGGCGCCATCGCCTTGACGGCGACCTGACGGTTCTGGGTGGCGTAGCAGATGTCGTCGCTGGGCGGGTCCTGCAGCGTCGGGAACTTCTCGCGGAGGCGACGGACCGTTTCCATGGTCTCGTCGACGCTCAGCGTCGTCTGGGACAGCCAGATGACCTTGTTGACGTCGCGCACGGTGACCTTGTCGACCGCGTCCGGGTTGTCGACGACCTGAACGTGATCGGGCGCCTCACCGGCAGTGCCAACCACTTCCTCGTGTCCCGTGTGGCCGACGAGCAGGATGTCGTAGTCGTCGCGGGCGAAGCGCTTGGCCTCGTTGTGCACCTTGGTGACCAGCGGGCAGGTGGCGTCGATGGTGCGCAGGTTGCGCTCGGCCGCCTCGATGTGGACCGTCGGCGCGACGCCGTGCGCGGAGAACACCACGATGGCGCCCTCGGGAACCTCGTTGGTCTCTTCGACGAACACGGCCCCCGCCTTCGCCAACGTCTCCACGACGTGCACGTTGTGCACGATCTCGTGACGGACGTAGACGGGAGCGCCGTGCTTCTCGAGCGCGCGTTCGACGGTTTCGACGGCGCGGTCGACGCCCGCGCAGTAACCCCGCGGTTCGGCAAGCAGAACTCGCTTGCCGGTTGTGGGGGCGACGACCGAGCCGGCGGCACCCGGGATGCCCATGTTGATCGTCGGTGTCATGGCTCAAGGGTACTTACCGACCTACCCGAACGCCCAGCCGTAGGCTTGCACCCATGGCTACTGCACCGTACGGGGTCCGTCTGCTGGTAGGGGCGGCGGCGACCGCGCTGGAGGAAACCCTCAAACTGCCGCAGACCGTCCTCATGTACCCGATGACCGTCGCCAGTCAGGTCGCCCATCTCGTGATGAAGGTGCAGCAAGACGTCGCCGACTTGGTGAACAAGGGTGACGAGACCCTTGAACAGCTGTTTCCGCCGAAGGATGAGCAGCCGGAGTGGGCGACCTTCGACGAGGACGAGGAGTCCCCCAGCACCCCCGCCACCAACGGGGAACGCCTGACCGAGGGCCGGTTCGCGCTCTACAGCACGGGCGAGCCGGAGACCGAGGCACCGGTCGCGATCAAGCCCAGCACGTCGGTCCCGCCCGACGTCGTCGACGAGCTGGATTACGAGTCGCTCACGCTGGCTCAGCTGCGCGCTCGTCTGCCATCGCTGAAGGTGGCCGACCTCGAGGCCCTGCTGGCCTACGAGGATGCGACGAAGTCGCGTGCGCCGTTCCAGACTCTGCTGGCCAACAGGATCACCCGCGCGACCGCGAAGTGACCCAGCCGAGTTCACCGGAGAATCCCTGGCCCGTCCGCGCGGTCGCCATCCGGGTGGCCGGCTGGATCGACAAGCTCGGCACGGTCTGGGTGGAGGGTCAGCTGACCCAGCTCAACGCCCGGCCCGACGCCAAGACGGTGTTCATGGTGTTGCGTGATCCCGCAGCCGACATGTCGCTGACGTTGACGTGCCCACGCGACCTGGTCCGCAACGCCCCGGTCAAGCTCGCCGAGGGCACCCAGGTGGTGGTGTGCGGCAAACCGAACTTCTACACCGGCAGAGGCACGTTCTCGTTGCGGGTCAGCGAGATTCGCGCGGTCGGACTCGGTGAGCTGCTGGCCAGAATCGACCGGTTGCGGCGGCTACTGGACGCCGAAGGCCTCTTCGACGTGCGACTGAAGCGACCAATCCCCTTCCTGCCCAACACCATCGGGCTCATTACCGGACGAGCTTCGGCGGCCGAGCGCGACGTGACGTCCGTCGCCGAGGCCCGTTGGCCCGCGGTGCGATTCGCCATCCGCAACACGATCGTGCAGGGCCCCAACGCCGTATCGCAGATCGTCGAGGCGCTGCGCGACCTCGATGCCGACCCGAACGTCGACGTCATCGTGGTGGCGCGCGGCGGAGGCAGCGTCGAGGACCTGTTGCCGTTCTCCGACGAGACGCTGTGCCGCGCCATCGCCGCGTGCACGACGCCGGTGGTCAGCGCCATCGGCCACGAACCCGACAGCCCGCTGTGCGATCTGGTGGCCGACGTGCGGGCGGCGACGCCGACCGACGCGGCCAAGCGCGTCGTGCCCGACGCGGTCGCCGAGCAGGCGCTGGTCTCCGATCTGCGCCGCCGCAGCGCCCGCGCGCTGCGCAACTGGGTGCACCGCGAGCAGCACACGCTGGGCCAGCTGCGCAGCAGGCCGGTGCTCGCGCAGCCGCTCGCCGCGCTGACCGCGCGGGCCGAGGAGATCCACCGCGCCCGCGCCGCCGCGCGCCGCGACGTCGGCCGCCTGGTTGCGTCCGAGACCGACCGCGTTGGGCACTTGTCGGCCCGACTGGCCACACTGGGTCCGGCGGCGACGCTGGCGCGGGGCTACGCCGTCGTGCAGGTGGTTTCGGATTCCATGGCCGTGTTGCGCTCCGTCGAGGACGCTCCGGCGGGCACCCGGCTGCGCATCCGCGTGGCCGACGGTGCCGTCACTACTGTCAGCGAGGGGTCGGATGAAGCCCATTAGTCAATTGGGATACGAGCAGGCACGCGACGAACTGATCGAGGTCGTGCACACGCTCGAGCAGGGCGGTCTGGACCTCGACGCGTCCCTGAAGCTCTGGGAAAGAGGCGAAGAGCTGGCCAAACGCTGCGAAGAGCACCTGGCGGGGGCGCGCGAGAAGGTCGAGAAGGCGTTGGCGTCGCGTGACGACGCCGATAGTTGAGAACGCAACCAGCCGACCCTTGCCGAATCCGAACTGGAACACGTTACAGTTTTCTGGGTATGATTCGCCTCCATGGGTGACTCAACGCTGACTCCTGAACCCTCTGCGCCTCGCGTCCGCACCGACCTCGGCCGCGTCCTGGTCACCGGAGGCTCCGGCTTCGTCGGCACCAACCTGGTGACCGAGCTTCTCGACCGCGGACACGAGGTCCGCTCGTTCGACCGGGCACCGTCGCCACTGCCCGAGCATCCGCGGCTGCAGGCCGTCGTCGGCGACATCACCAACGTCGACGACGTCGCCGGCGCCGTCGAGGGCATCGACACCGTGATCCACACTGCGGCCGTCATCGACCTGATGGGCGGCGGGTCTGCGCCGGCACGGGAGCGCAGTTTCGCCGTCAACGTCGGCGGCACCGAGAAACTGGTCCACGCCGCGCAGGCAGCCGGGGTGAAGCGGTTCGTCTACACCGCGTCCAACAGCGTCGTGATGGGCGGCCAGGTGATCTCCGGTGGCGACGAAACCTTGCCGTACACCAAGAGATTCAACGACCTCTACACCGAAACCAAGGTCATAGCCGAGAAGTTCGTCCTCTCCCAGAACGGCGTCGACGGACTACTGACCTGCTCGATCCGGCCCAGCGGCATCTGGGGCCGCGGCGACCAGACGATGTTCCGCAAGCTGTTCGAGAGCGTGATCGCCGGACACGTCAAGGTGCTCGTCGGGAAGAAGGACGCTAAACTCGACAACTCCTACGTGCACAACCTGATTCACGGATTCATCCTCGCCGGCGAGCACCTGGTGCCAGGCGGCACGGCGCCCGGACAGGCCTACTTCATCAACGACGGTGAACCGGTCAACATGTTCGAGTTCTCCCGACCGGTCGTCGAGGCGTGCGGACAGCGCTGGCCGAGCTTCCGGGTGTCGGGGCCGATGGTCCGATTCGTCATGACCCAGTGGCAGCGCCTGCACTTCCGGTTCGGCCTGCCCAAGCCTCCGCTGGAACCGCTTGCCGTGGAACGGGTCTACATGGACAACTACTTCTCGATCGCCAAGGCCGAACGCGACCTTGGGTACAAGCCGTTGTTCACCACCGAGAAGGCGATGGCCGACTGCTTGCCGTACTACACCGACATGTACGCCCAGATGAAGGCCGCGGGGCGCGCAAACTAGACCCCGCCTTGCGCCGTTAATGATAATGATTATCATTAACGGATGTCCGACCTGCGCCCCACCCTGCTGCCCGTCACCGTCCTCTCCGGCTTCCTAGGAGCCGGAAAGACCACGCTGCTCAACCACATCCTGGCCAACCGCGACGGACTGCGGGTGGCGGTGATCGTCAACGACATGAGCGAGGTGAACATCGATGCCGCGTTGGTCGCAGGCACCGGCTATCTCGACCGCACCGAGGAGAAGCTCGTAGAGCTGACCAACGGGTGCATCTGCTGCACCCTGCGGGAAGACCTCGTCGAAGCCGTCGCGCAGATCGCACGACAGGACCGGTTCGACTACCTGGTGATCGAGTCGACCGGCATCTCCGAGCCGATGCCCGTCGCCGCGACGTTCAGCTGGGAGTTCGAGACGGGTTTCAGCCTCGGGCAGTTGGCACGCCTTGACACGATGGTGACCGTCGTCGACGCCGTGACATTCCTGCCCGAACTGGCCCGCGGCGAGGATCTCGCCAGCCGCGACATGGCTGCGGGCGAGGGTGATTCGCGCAGCATCTCCGACCTGCTGGTCGACCAGGTGGAGTTCGCCGACGTGATCCTGCTCAACAAGACCGACCTGGTCGGCGAACGGACGGTCGCTACCGTCGAATCGGTGCTGCGGCGCCTCAACCCGTCGGCGCAGATCGTGCAGACCCTCCGCGGGGTGGTGAATCTGTCGACGGTGCTGGGAACGGGGTTGTTCGATCCCGACCTCGCTGCGCAAAGCCCGGAATGGGATGAGGAGCTGACAGGCGGCCACACCCCCGAGACGGAGGAGTACGGCATCTCCAGCATCACGTACAAATCCGACCGGCCGTTTCACCCGCAGAGGCTGTGGGACACCCTCGACGACATCCGAGGGCTGTTGCGCAGCAAGGGTTTTTGCTGGATCGCCAGCCGACCCGACATCGCCGCGATTTGGTCGCAAGCCGGGCCGAACCTGACGATCGAACCGGCGCAGTATTGGGCGGCAACCGATTACGCGCCCGAACAGGAGTTGGTGTTCATCGGCGTAAACCTCGACAAGCACGGCGTACGCGCAAAGCTGGACACCGCGCTTCTCACCGATTCCGAACTGGCCGAAGGGCCTTCGGCATGGCAGGCCTATCCCGACCCACTGCCCGAGTGGGCGCTGGCCCACCACCACTAGACCTTCTTGGCGCCGGCGAACTGTCCGAGCAGGTGGCGCAGAACGTTGGCATGCATCGGACCCGCTGCCTCCGATACGGCGCCGAGGACACGATCCACCACCGCAACGGCGCACGACGGCGGAACGACGAAGAGCACCGCGTCGCGCGAGTGCGTCCCGATCAGGTAAACGGTCTCGCTGGTCACCAAGTTGTACGGGTCGACGGCTATCGCGACGCCCCTGCGGATGATGCGCGACGGGGTGGTCGGCCAGATACTCGGGTCGTAGACCACGCGACGGACCTCACCAATGCGCGAACCGAGGACGGCCAGCACGTCGGGCAGTTCGGCGCCGAGGTTGGTACTGCTGGGCCACCACGCCCCGTCGACGCTGCCGCGCGCCTGCGATCTCGTGCAAAACGCCAGGCGCGGCGCCTTCGTGCGAGGAGAGGAGATTGGCACCATGGACGGTGCTCCCGTCGCTATCCGAGCAATCGCAGACGGTAACCGTGGTTGCGGGAACGCGAGATACCTACGATCCATCGACACTAGACCACTGTTCCGACGGCCGAGGCGGTCACCCCGTCGAGTTAGCCGGTGATCGCACCCGCATCGAGACCGTATTGGTATGGCGCGAAATGCTTTTGCTCCTACAAGCAGGTGGACTCCGTCGAACGCCCCCAGCGGGGTGCCGCGGCTCTTAGCATCGAACCGACACGCTCGTCAGGGCGAGCGGAACGACGGTAAACAGAGAAGCCCGCGGAAGGAGCCGACCGTGCCGAACGGCAAGCCCAACATCCTGGTCATCTGGGGTGACGACATCGGGATTTCCAACCTCAGCTGCTACAGCGACGGCATGATGGGCTATCGCACGCCCAACATCGACCGCATCGCCAACGAGGGCATGCGCTTCACCGACTCCTATGGCGAACAGAGCTGCACCGCCGGTCGCGCGGCGTTCATCAGCGGCCAGAGCGTGTACCGCACCGGCATGAGCAAGGTCGGCGTGCCGGGTGTCGACATCGGCTGGGCCGCCGAGGACCCGACGATCGCCGAGTTGCTCAAGCCTCTCGGCTACGCCACCGGGCAGTTCGGCAAGAACCACTTCGGGGACCTGAACAAGTACCTGCCGACGGTGCACGGCTTCGACGAGTTCTACGGCAACCTGTATCACCTCAACGCCGAGGAGGAGCCGGAGCAGTACGACTACCCGCACAAGGACCTGTTTCCCCGACTCCACGACCTTGCTCTGCCCCGTGGTGTCCTCGACTGCAAGGCGCTCACCGAGGACTCGACCGAACCCGACGACGACAGGTACGGACCGATCGGCAAGCAGACCATCACCGACACCGGCCCGCTGACCGCCAAGCGGATGGAGACCATCGACGACGACATCGCCGACCGCACCGTCGATTACATCAAGCGTCAGCACGAGGCGAACACCCCGTTCTTCGTGTGGTGCAACTTCACCCACATGCACCTTTACACCCACCTCAAACCGGGCAGCAAGGGCCAGGCCGGGATGTGGCAGTCCGAGTACCACGACGCGATGATCGACCACGACCGCAACGTCGGTACCGTGCTCGACGTGCTCGACGAGCTCGACATCGCCGAGGACACCATCGTCATCTACTCGACCGACAACGGGCCGCACCGCAACTCGTGGCCGGACGCGGGCACGACGCCGTTCCGCAGCGAGAAGAACACCAACTGGGAGGGCGCGTACCGCGTCCCCGAGCTGATCCGCTGGCCGGGAAAGATCAAGGCGGGCAGCATATCCAACGACATCGTCCAGCACCACGACTGGCTGCCGACGCTGGTCGCCGCGGCGGGCGACCCCGACGTCAGCGAGAAGCTCAAGAAGGGCATGAAGGCGGGCGCCGATGGTGACACCGAGTACAAGGTGCACATCGACGGCTTCAACCTGCTGCCATACCTGATGGGCGAGGTCGAACGCAGTCCTCGGCGTGGGTTCTTCTACTTCAACGACGACGCCGAACTCGTCGCCATGCGGTTCGAGAACTGGAAGATCGTGTTCGCCGAGCAGCGCTGCCAGGGCACGCTGCGGACGTGGGCCGAGCCGTTCACGGAGTTGCGGGTGCCCAAGCTGTTCAACCTGCGCACCGACCCGTTCGAGTACGCCGACATCACCTCGAACACCTACTACGATTGGTTCCTGCGGCGCGACTTCTTCGTCATCTACGCCACGGCGATGGCGTCGATGTTCCTCGACACGTTCAAGGAGTTCCCGCCGCGGCATCCACCGGCGAGCTTCAGCATCGATCAGATCGTCAAGAAGCTCGACGCCTTCCTGGCGGCCGACTAGATGCTGGATTCCTGGACCGACGGACCGACGAAGACGGCGATCCACGACTTCGTCAAGATGGCCACCAGCCACCTCGCCCCCGTGGATCGCGTCGCCGTCTTCGACAACGACGGCACGCTGTGGTGCGAGAAGCCCGTCTACGTGCAACTGGACTTCCTGGTGCGCCAGCTCGCCGCACGGGTCGCTGCGGACCCGTCACTGGGTTCGCAGCCCGCGTATGCCGCGGCCGCGGCGGGTGACCTGACCTGGTTCGACAACGCCGTCACCAAGCACTACCAAGGTGACGACACCGACCTCAAAGAGCTTGCCGTGGCGATCCTTTCGGCGAGTAGCGGGATCAACGTCGAGGAGCATGCCGCGCACGTCGCCGACTTCTTCGCCTCCGCGCGGCACCCGACGCTGAACCGCCCGTACTCCGCGTGCGGCTACGCCCCGATGATCGAGCTACTGCACTTCCTGGAGTCCAACGGGTTCACCTGCTACATCGTCTCCGGGGGCGGCCGCGACTTCATGCGACCGATCACCGCCGACATGTACGGCATCCCGCCGGAGCGCGTGGTGGGCAGCTCGGTCGGTCTCGAATTCGCCGCCGGCAACCTGGTGACGACGGGCGTCACCGAGTTCCTCAACGACGGCCCCGTGAAGCCGGTACGGATCTGGGGTCGGGTGGGGCGTCGGCCGATCTTCGCGGCGGGCAACTCGAACGGCGACATCGAGATGCTGGAGTACACGCACGGGATGCGGTTGCTGGTCCGGCACGACGATGCCGCACGCGAATTCGATTACGACGCAGGTGCAGAGAAGGCGCTGCAACTCGCCGGGCCGCGCGGGTGGACCGTCGCCAGCATCCGCGACGACTGGACGCACGTCTTTGCCGACTGATCGTTGCCGCCATGTCGTCGAGACTGCTGACAGATCGCGTTTTCGGGCAATTCGCGATCTCACCGCAGTCTCGGCGGGCGAGGCGGCGATGTGACGGATGGCTTCGCCTGGATCCCGCCGCAGACCACGAGGCTGGGGTCGGACGCGCACTACGCGGAGGAGGCGCCTGCTCGCGCCGTCACCGTCGACGGGTTCTGGATGCAGACTCACCAGGTGACCAACGCCGACTTCGCCGAATTCGTGGGCGCCACCGGCTATCTCACCGTCGCCGAGCGCCCACTCAACCCCGACGACTACCCCGGCGCGCCACCGGAGAACCTGCAGCCGGGGTCCATGGTGTTCCGCCGCACGCCTGGGCCCGTCGACCTGCGTCACCTCAACCAGTGGTGGACGTGGACGCCCGGCGCGTGCTGGAACCACCCGCGCGGTCCGCGTTCGTCGACCACCGGCCGCGAGCACCATCCCGTCGTGCACGTCGCGTTCGAGGACGCGTCGGCGTACGCGCAGTGGGCAGGCAGTCAGTTGCCGAACGAGGCGCAGTGGGAGGTGGCCGCGCGCGGTGGCCTGGCCGCGGCGGTCTACACCTGGGGCGACGAACCGGAACGCCCCGGTCAGCGGCTGGCCAACTACTGGCACGGCGAGTTCCCCTACCTGCCCGACACCGGCTACGGCACCACCGCGCCCGTCGGCTCGTTCGAACCGAACGGCTACGGCCTGCACGACATGGCGGGCAACGTGTGGGAGTGGACCACCGACTGGTGGGCCGACACCAGAGAACTCGAATCCTGCTGCGCCGCAGACAGCTACGACCCCGCGCAGCCGCAGTTCCCGATCGGCCGCAGAGTGATCAAGGGCGGCTCGTTCCTGTGCGCCGACAGCTACTGCCTTCGGTACCGGCCCGCCGCGCGTCGCCCCCAGGCGGTGGATACCGGGATGAGCCACATCGGGTTTCGCTGCGTTCGGAGCGCATGACCGGGTCTGGTGCAGGGAGCCCATCTGGGCAATGATGCCTAGAACACGTTCTAGTTCTGAGGAGAGCCATGGCGGACGCCGTACTGGTGACGGGCGCCTTCGGGCTGGTCGGGTCCGCGACGGTGAAGCGCCTCGCCACCGACGGCCGCCGCGTCGTCGCCACTGACCTCGACGTTCCGGCCAACCGCAAGGCCGCCGCCAAGCTGCCGTCCGGCGTCGAGGTGCGCTACGTCGACCTCACCGTCCCCGCCGCGGTCGATGCGTTGATGGCCGAGGTCGCCCCGAGCGCCGTCATCCACCTGGCCGCGATCATCCCGCCGTTTGCCTACATGCGCCGTGAACTGGCCGAGAAGGTCAACGTCGGCGCCACCGCGTCGCTACTCGCGGCCGCAGCGAAGCAGCCAAGCCCACCGCGGTTCGTACTGGCCTCCAGCATCGCCGTCTACGGACCGCGCAGCCCGCACACGCTGCACGACGTGCTGACCGCCGATACCCCGGTCAATCCGGCAGACCTGTACGGCGCACACAAGGCGGAGGCCGAGAAGCTAGTCCGTGCAACGCCGGTGGACTGGGTGATCCTGCGCCTCGGCGGCGTACTCACCGTGGATGCGGGATCGGTCATGAACCTCGACAACCTGTACTTCGAGGGGCTGCTGCCGATCGACGGCCGCATCCAGACCGTCGACGTGCGCGACGTCGCAAGGGCATTCGCGGCTGCCACCACAGCCGACGCGGTCGGTGAGACGCTGCTGATCGGCGGGGACGACTCGCACCGTCTGGTTCAGGGGGACATCGCCCCTGCGATGGCTGCCGCAATGGGCCTGGTCGGCGGTATGCCCACTGGGCTGAGGGGCAACCCGGACAGTGCAGGCGACTGGTTCAGCACCGACTGGATGGACACCGGGCGCGCACAGGAAGTGCTTGACTACCAAAGGCATTCATGGCCAGACATGCTGGTCGAAGCGGCCGACAAGGCAGGGTTGAAGCGCCATCTGCTGCGGGTTGCCGCGCCGTTCACCCATGAGATCTTCAAACGCCGCGCCGCCTACCACGGCCGCACCGAGCCGTACGCGGACCCGTGGGGCGCGATCACGGCCAAGTGGGGGGACCCCCGTCCCGAAAGGAGCATGAAGTGAGCATCGCGATCGTCGTCGGCGGGGCATCAGGCATCGGCTGGGCGTCAGCCAGGGCATTGGCCGCCGACGGATACCGGGTGGTTGTCGCCGACCGCAATCTCGACGGGGCGCAGGCCAGGGCCGCGGAACTCGGTGCGCCGCATACCGCGTCGTTCGTCGACGTCAGCGACGAGGCCTCCGTCGCCACGCTCTTCGAGCAGACCGGCCAGGTCGAGGCAGTGGTGAGCTGCGCCGGCTTCAGCAATGTCGGGCTCATCGTCGACATGCCGGTCGCCGACTTCCGCTCGGTGATCGACGTCTGTCTGACCGGCGCGTTCATCGTCGCCAAGTACGCGGGCAAGCACCTGAACGACGGTGGGTCGCTGGTATCGATCGGCTCGCTCAACGGCCGCCAACCCGCCGCAGGCATGAGCGCCTACTGCTCGGCCAAGGCGGGCCTATCCATGTTGACCCAGGTCGCCGCGCTCGAACTCGCGCCAAGGGGCATCCGGGTCAACGCCGTCGCCCCCGGCTTCGTCCAGACTCCGCTGACCGAAGCCGCGGCAGCCATTCCCGGCGTCGTCGAGGAGTACGTGGAGAACACGCCGCTCGGCCGGGCAGGTGCGCCCGACGACATCGCCGAGGCCGTGCTGTTCCTGACCAAGGCGGCCTGGTTGACCGGTGAGGTGCTCGACGTCAACGGCGGCGCCCACATGAAGCGCTACCCCGACATCATGGGCCACCTGAACAGATTGATGTCGCAATGACGCTCGCGGGCTAGCAAGCCATCGTCACCAACGCGACATCCAAAGCCGGTCATCTGTGGAGCTTTCCTGACAGGATCACTGCGTGGCCATGAAGACCGAGTTCACCGTGACGCAGAAACGCGCGCTGGCCGTGGCCACCGTCCTCGCGCTGCTGTTCGTCGCCTACTTCCTGCGCAACTACTTCATCCTGATCGTGGTGGCCGCCGTCGCCTCCTATCTCTTCGCACCCCTCTACGACCGGCTGCGCAAGCGGTTCAACCCCGGACTGTCGGCCACCATCACCCTGCTCGCGGTGCTCGGGTCGGTGATCATCCCGGTCAGCCTGCTGGTCCTGTTCGCCGTCGTCCAGATCAGCAGCATGATTCAGAGCGTCTCCGATTGGGTGGCCAAGACCGACCTCAGCGCGCTCGGCGACAAGGCCCTGGCGATCGTCAACGAGGCGCTGGCCCGGGTGCCGTTGATGCACGACGTGCAGCTGACGCCGGACCTGCTGCGCGAACGGATGAGCACCGTCGCCCAGCACGTCGGCGAGTATCTGCTCGGGTTCTTACAAGGCGCCGCTGGCGGTCTGGTCGGCGGCATCACCGCGGCCGTGCTGTTCCTGTACGTCTTCTTGTCGCTGTTGACCAACCGCGCTCAGGTGGCGACGCTGATCCGTCAACTCAACCCGCTTGGTGAAGAAGTCACCGACCTATACCTGCAGAAGATGGGCGCAATGGTGAAGGGCACCGTGCGTGGGCAATTCGTCATCGCGTTGGCTCAGGGCGTCTCCGGGGCGGCATCCATTTACATCGCCGGCTTCCACGAGGGCTTCTTCATCTTCGCGATCCTGCTGACCGCGCTGTCGGTGATCCCGTTGGGCGGTGGCATCCTCAGCATTCCGGTCGGCATCGGAATGATCTTGTTCGGCAACACCTTCGGCGGCCTCTTCGTCATCGCGTTCCACCTGATCGTGGTGACGAACGTCGACAACGTGCTGCGCCCGATCCTGGTGCCCCGCGAGGCGCGCCTGGACTCGGCGCTGATGCTGCTCGCCGTCTTCGCAGGCATCGCGATGTTCGGCTTCTGGGGCATCGTCATCGGCCCGGTGCTGATGATCGTCGTCGTGACGACCATCAGCGTCTACCTCGCCGTGTACAAGGGTGTGCCACTCGACCAGTTCGACGATGCCGACGAACCCAAGAAACCCGGTCTGCTGCAACGACTGCTGGCGCGGGCCAATGGCGCTGCCAGCAAGCCGAAACCCGTTCCTGCGCCTGCGACGACCCCGGGGTCAGTCGGACCCAAGGCTGATTAAACGGCCAGCCGTTCGGTGAGGAACTCGACGACGCGCTTGCGCGCCTCGTACGCAGGCTGCCCTTCGACCTCGCGAACCTCGAGGGTCAGCACCGAGTGCGCCATCTTGCCGAACCCGTGCTCGTTGCCCTTCTTCGAGTTGATCTCGATGACCTCGAACGCGTCACCGAGACGGTCCTTGAGCGTCTTGAAGCGGGCGCCGGGCGACAGCGGATCCTCACTGAACCGCAGTGCCAGCGCGCACAATCCCTCTTCGGCGACACGCCGGTCGATGACCTTGAGCTCACCCTCGGAGAGGCCGGGATCGGCCCGCTGCTTCGCCGTCAGCCCGATCGGCAACGACGGCTGGCTCAGCACGGGGGCGAGCACGCTGTCGTCGACGGCGGCCGCCAACGCGAAGCCGCCACTAAAGCACTCACCGATCACGCCGACGCCCTTGCCGGGGGTCTTCTGGTTCAGGTCGCGGGCCAGCGCCCGCAGGTAGTGCGCGATCGGCCGGTCGGCGTTGGTCGCGAACGCGCTGAATTCCTTTGCCACGCAACCGCGAGCCATCACGGCCACCGCACCCGGCCGGACGGCCTTGGCACCGGGTGTGCCGTACAGCGACGGGATGACGACGGTGAAGCCGTTGTCCACCAGATGATTTCCCAGCCCCAGCACGCCAGGGTGAATTCCTGGCATCTCGGGGATCAGCACCACACCGGGGCCTTCGCCCTTGCGGAAGACGTCGTAGGTGAAACCGGCTGCGGTGAACGCCTCCGCTACCCATCCGGTCAGGTCGGCTTCTGGTGCCGCCCCGGCGGCGACATCCGGCTTGCGTGCGGTCATCCAACGCTCCTATTTGACGGGTAGTGGCGGCTGGGTCTGCGTCGCCTCCGCCAGCTTACGGTACTCATCCGTACCAGCACCCCCGTTCAGAGCGATCTGCGCGGGTCCCGTCGGCCCGGTCAACCGGGTGGTCCACACCGGCCGCACGCCGTCGCCGCCCTCGTAGACGATCCACTTCACCCCGTCGACGTCCTGGATGCCGGTGGGAGCCAGGCTGGTGCCGAGCGAGGCGACGAGCTTCTCCTCGTCGGCGTCGCTCTGGGTCAGGCTGATGTACATGCCGCTCGGCGACAGATAACCCACACGCGACGACACCGCACGGGCAGGCCGACCCAGGGAATCGGTGCGGCCACCGTCGATGCTGGCGCGGGAGCCGGAGTTGGCCCGCCAGCCATCAGGCAACTTGGGCAGCCGGATTGGGATCTTGAGCGCATCGGCGTCGGCCTGTAGCGCCGCGGGCGCGTCGTACGGCAGAACGGGCCCCTCGCCAGGGCCGTTGGGCGCGAACGAGCACATGCCGAGCACGCCCGCGAGCACGATGCAGGCCAGCACCAGCGGGGCCATCGACCAGAACATGTCGCGACCGTCCTGCAACAGCCGGGGCTTCGCCGGCTTCGGTCCCGGAGCCGGCGCAGGGGTGGTCACATCGGCCAGTATCCCAGCTCCCAAAGTCGAGGGCGCTAATGGGACAATCTGCGCATGACGGCATCGCGTAGGGAAGCCCCTGACCGCAACCTCGCATTGGAGCTGGTGCGGGTCACCGAGGCCGGGGCCATGGCCGCAGGCCGCTGGGTCGGCCGCGGCGACAAGGAGGGTGGCGACGGAGCAGCCGTCGACGCCATGCGCGAGCTGGTCAACTCGGTGTCGATGCGCGGCGTCGTGGTGATCGGCGAGGGCGAGAAGGACCACGCCCCGATGCTCTACAACGGTGAAGAGGTCGGCAACGGCGACGGGCCGGACTGTGACTTCGCCGTCGATCCCGTCGATGGCACCACGCTGATGAGCAAAGGCATGCCCAACGCCATCTCGGTGCTGGCCGTCGCTGAACGCGGCGCGATGTTCGACCCGTCGGCGGTGTTCTACATGAACAAGATCGCCGTCGGCCCGGACGCCGTCGACGTCATCGACATCACCGCGCCGATCGGCGAGAACATCCGCCGGGTCGCGAAGGTGAAGAACTCCAGCGTCGCCGACCTCACGGTGTGCGTGCTGGACCGGCCGCGCCACGCGCAGCTGATCAGCGACGTCCGCGAGGCCGGCGCCCGCATCCGGCTGATCTCCGATGGCGACGTCGCAGGCGCCATCTCGGCGTGCAGGCCCAACTCGGGCACCGATCTGCTGGCCGGTATCGGCGGCACCCCGGAGGGCATCATCACCGCGGCCGCCATCCGCTGCATGGGCGGCGCCATCCAGGCCGTGCTGGCTCCCACCGACGATGCCGAGCGCCAGAAGGCCCTCGACGCGGGTCACGACCTCGACAGGGTGCTGCACACCGAAGATCTGGTGTCCGGTGAGAACGTCTTCTTCTCTGCCACCGGCGTCACCGACGGCGACCTGCTGCAGGGTGTTCGCTACTCCGGCGGCGGATGCACCACGCAGTCGATCGTCATGCGGTCGAAGTCCGGGACCGTCCGGATGATCGAGGCCTACCACCGGCTGTCCAAACTGAACGAGTACTCCGCGGTCGACTTCACGGGTGACAAGTCCGCCGCCTACCCCCTGCCTTAGAACACAACAAACACACACGAGGGAGCACATGACCGCCGACAGCGTCGTCGAACAGTCCGAGTACCGCATCGAGCACGACACCATGGGTGAAGTGCGGGTGCCGATCAACGCGCTGTGGCGTGCACAGACCCAGCGGGCGGTGGAGAACTTCCCGATCTCGTTCCGGCCGCTCGAGCGCACCCAGATCCGCGCACTCGGACTGCTGAAGGGCGCCTGCGCCCAGGTGAACAAGGACCTCGGCCTGCTCGACGCGGAGAAGGCGGACGCCATCATCGCCGCCGCCGCCGAGATCGCCGACGGCAAGCACGACGACCAGTTCCCGATCGACGTGTTCCAGACCGGCTCTGGCACCAGCTCGAACATGAACGCCAACGAGGTCATCGCGTCGATCGCCGAGGCCAACGGCGTCACGGTGCACCCCAACGACCACGTCAACATGTCGCAGAGCTCGAACGACACCTTCCCCACCGCCACTCACATTGCGGCGACGGAAGCGGCTGTGCGCCATTTGATTCCGGCACTCGAGGTGCTGCACGAGTCGCTTGCGAACAAGGCTCGTCAGTGGCGCGTCGTCGTGAAGAGCGGCCGCACGCACCTGATGGATGCCGTGCCCGTGACGCTTGGCCAGGAGTTCGGCGGCTACGCACGCCAGGTCGAGGCCGGCATAGAAAGGGTGAAGGCGACGCTGCCCCGCCTCGGTGAACTCGCGATCGGCGGCACCGCCGTCGGCACCGGGCTCAACGCGCCGGATGGGTTCGGCGACAAGGTCGTCGACGTGCTGGTGCACGAGACCGGCGTCGCCGAGCTGCGACCGGCCGAAGACCACTTCGAGGCACAGGCCGCCCGCGACGGGCTGGTCGAGGCGTCCGGCGCACTGAAGACCATCGCGGTGTCACTGACCAAGATCGCCAACGACATTCGCTGGATGGGTTCGGGTCCGCTGACGGGCCTGGGCGAGCTGCAGCTCCCCGATCTGCAGCCGGGGAGCTCGATCATGCCGGGCAAGGTCAATCCGGTTCTGCCAGAGGCGGTTACGCAGGTGGCCGCGCAGGTCATCGGCAACGATGCTGCCGTCACCGTCGGCGGGCTGTCGGGCGCCTTCGAGCTCAACGTCTACATCCCGATGATGGCACGCAACATCCTCGAGTCGTTCACGCTGCTGTCCAACGTGTCGAAGTTGTTCGCGGAGAAGTGCATCGACGGCCTGATCGCCAACGAGGGGCATCTGCGCGATCTCGCCGAGTCGTCGCCGTCGATCGTGACGCCGCTGAACTCGGCGATCGGCTACGAAGAAGCCGCCAAGGTCGCCAAGGAAGCGCTCAAGGAGCGCAAGACGATTCGTCAGACGGTGATCGATCGCGGACTGATCGGCGACAAGCTGTCCGAGGAAGAACTGGACCGCCGCCTGGACGTGCTGGCGATGGCCAAGGTCAAGGACGGCGACTGACGGGCGCTACCGGGCTGACGCGTAGGACTCAGGAACAGCGGCGCGCCGAAACGGAACGCCGTGTCATCGACGCCGCGGTCACGCTGATCGCGGCGCACGGGTCCCATTCGGTCACGCTGCAACAGGTCGGCGAGGCCGCCGGCTACAGCCGAGGAATCGTCCATCACCACTTTGGCAGCCGCGAACGACTGTTGGCCGCCATCATCGCGGAGGCCGCTACCTTCCCGCTGCCCGAGTACGACGGCAACGGCCTCGACCACTTGGCGGCGATCCTCGAGACCTATTTGCGCAACATCGTTGAACGCAACGCGGCCGCCCGCGCCTTTCTCCGACTGTGGGGCGAGGCGATCGCCGCCGACCCGATGCTGGCGCCCCTCTTCGCCACTCAGGACGACTCGTTCCGGTCGTTTCTCGCCGAACGGGTGCGCGTCGGCATCGCCGACGGTTCGATGCGTGCGGACACCGACCCGACTACCGCCTCCGCGTACCTGTTCGCCGTGATGCGCGGGATCGGCCTCCAGCTCATCTCGGCGCCATCGGACCGAAACGTGACGGCCGTCATTCGCGATGCGCAGCGGACGACTCGCGCAGCGTTTGGCGCCTGACCTCGGCATACAGGCTTGTCGGTGGGCGTTGTTAACTTACTTGCATGCGTACACACAATGACGAGAATCGTCCGCCGCTCGTCCTCGTCCACGGCAATCCGGAGAACGACGCCGTCTGGGGTCCACTGATCGGACTGCTGGACCGCGACGACGTCGTAACGCTGTCACCGCCCGGCTTCGGCGTTCCACTGCCGTCGTCCTTCGACGCCACGGTCGACGGTTACCGCGGTTGGCTGGCCGCGCAGCTTGAGAAGTTCCGTCAGCCGGTAGACCTCGTCGGCCACGATTGGGGCGGCGCGCACGTCGTGCAGATCGCGATGACCCGGCCAGACCTGATCCGAAGCTGGGCATCGGACGCCCTTGGCGTCTACGCGCCGGACTACACATGGCACCCGATGGCACAGGTGTGGCAGCAGGAAGGCATCGGCGAGGAGTCCGTCGGGCAGCTGTTCGGCGGCACGCTTGCCGACCGCATCGCCGTGGTGGCGCAGCTGGGCATGAGCGGACCGGTCGCCGAGCGTGTCGCCGCAGGGATGGACGACACCATGGGTCGCGCCGTGTTGTCGCTGCTACGGTCCGCCGCACAGCCGGTGATGGCCGATGCCGGTCGCGCACTGACGCAGGCTTCTCAGCGGCCCGGCTTGGCGTTGATCGCGATGCTCGACGATGAAGCCAGCAGCGGGACAATCGAACAGCACCGATGGGCTGCAGGCTCCGCCGGCGCGAAGGTGGCTTCCCTCGACGATGCGGATCATTGGTGGCCGGTCACCGGGCCCGACTCTGCAGCCCTTGCGATGCAGGGCTTTTGGTCCGAACTCGACGAGTAGAGCGCTGGACGGCCACGGCGTGGCACAGGACCAGCCGTCAGGCCCCGTTGTTGACGCCGCCGGAGTTCGCGCCGGGGATGTCGGTGATCGGGAAGTTCGGCATCGGCGCGGGCGACGGCGTGTTCGGCAACGACGGGATCTCCGCAGGTGGGATGTCGAGCAGGTCGTTGGCGGCAGGCCCGTTGTCCCGGCTGCCGTAGCTGCTGCCCGGCTCGCGCGGGCCGATCATCTGGCTGACCGTGACCAGGTGGTAGCCGTTGTGCTTGAGCACGGGGATGAACTGTTGCACCAGGTCGACGGTCGACGAGTAGGTGTCGTGGAACAGCACCACCGAGTTCGGCTTGATCTGGCTCATCAGCATGAAGCGGGTGGCACCGGTGTTGCTGTCGTTGGCCCAGTCGAACGGGATGACGTCCCAGTTGATGTCGGCCAGGCCCTGCTTCTTGGCCTCGGCCAGCACCGCATCGTTGACCAGGCCACCGGCCGTGCGGAACAGCTTGGGACGCTGGCCGGTCGCCGCTTCGATGGCGTCACTGGCCTTGCTGAGCTGTGACGGGATGTCCTCTGGCGGGATGGTGGTCATGTTCGGGTGTTCCCAGGTGTGGCTGCCCAGTTCCATCCCCGCCTCGACGACACGCTTGGAGCCTTCGGGATTGGCGGCCACCTTGTTGCCGATCTGGAAGAACGTCGCCTTGGCGTCGTTGTCCTTCAGGATCTGCAGCAGCCGGTCGGTGTAGGGGCTCGGCCCGTCGTCGAACGTCAGCGCGATGCACTTGACCTCTGCGCAGTTGACGTCGTCGGCCTTGGCCTGCTTGACGTGGCCGGTGAACCCGCCGATGACCACCACGGCAATGCCTGCGCACACGCCAATGACCATGCGCCAGTACGACCAGGAACTGCCTTCGGGCCGCTTGCGCACACTGGCAGCCTACCGAGCCACCCTGACGTCCCTCTCGTGCGTTGACATAGCGCTCACGGCGACGAAGTGCGAGTGGCGGTCGCCGTGAGCGCTATCTCAACGGGTGATCACGGCAGGGCGCCGGGGCTGAACTCCTCGAGCATCTCGGTCACCAGCGCGGCAATCGGCGAACGCTCGCTGCGCAGCAGCGTGATGTGGGCGAACAGCGGGTGGCCCTTCAGCTTCTCGATGACGGCCGCGACGCCGTCGTGCCTGCCGACCCGCAGGTTGTCACGCTGGGCTACGTCGTGGGTGAGCACCACCCGCGATCCGGCACCGAGGCGGGACAGCACCGTCAGCAGCACGTTGCGTTCCAACGACTGCGCCTCGTCGACGATGACGAACGAGTCGTGCAGGGAGCGGCCGCGGATGTGGGTGAGCGGCAACACCTCCAGCATGCCGCGGGAGGACACCTCTTCGAGCACGGCCGGGCTGGCCAGCCCTTCCAGGGTGTCGAAGACGGCCTGCGCCCACGGGCCCATCTTCTCGCTCTCGCTGCCGGGCAGGTAGCCGAGATCCTGGCCACCGACGGCGTACAGCGGGCGGAAGACGACGACCTTGCGCTGCGTGCGGCGTTCGAGCACGGCTTCCAGGCCCGCGCACAACGCGAGCGCCGACTTGCCGGTGCCCGCCTTGCCGCCGAGCGAGACGATGCCGACCGACTCGTCGAGCAGCAGATCGAGGGCGACGCGTTGTTCGGCTGACCTTCCCCGGAGGCCGAACACTTCGCGATCACCACGGACCAGCTGCACCTTCTTCTCGGCGTTGATCCGCCCCAATGCGTGCGAGTTTCCGCCTAGGAGGCGAATTCCCGTGTGGCAGGGCATATCAC
The DNA here is from genome assembly GCF_008329605.1 of Mycolicibacterium sp. P9-64. Lineage (GTDB taxonomy): Bacteria > Actinomycetota > Actinomycetes > Mycobacteriales > Mycobacteriaceae > Mycobacterium. The sequence goes on along the minus strand of NZ_NPKO01000008.1, from coordinate 234,847 downwards.
GCGCATCGGCCAGGTCGATCTCACCGTCGGCGAACAGCGTGTCGATCTCGTCGGCGGTGACGTCGATCTCGGACATTCCCGTCCAGCCCGACGTGATGACGTCCTGGGCGTGGTACTCGTCGGCGGCCAGGCCGACCGCACCGGCCTTGACCCGCAGCGGAATGTCCTTGCTGACCAGCGTCACCAGCTTGCCCTCAGCGGCGAGATTCGCCGCACACGTCAGGATGCGCGCGTCGTTGGTCTCGGTCCTGAAACCTGCGGGCAAGACCGTGGGGTCGCTGTGGTTCAGCTCGATCTGGAGCGTACCGCCTTGTGTCCCAATGGGAATCGGCTGATCTAAGCGTCCGTGTTCCAGTCGCAAATCGTCGAACATGCGCAACGCCTGGCGGGCGAACCAACCCAGCTCGTGGTGATGACGTTTGGCCTCCAATTCGCTGATCACAACCAACGGAACGATGACTTCGTGTTCGGCGAATCGGGTGCACGCCCAGGGATCGGACAGCAGCACGGAGGTGTCGAGCACATAAGTCCGAACGGACGAATCAGTCACGTGGCGCTCCTCGGCCCGCGCGGCCCCGCGAAGGCGTCTTGGCGGACACTGCGGTACCGAGACCGGGGCCGGTCCCCTTCCGGAGAAGACAGGTACCGCCACGGACAGCGAAGCAAATTGCTAGCCATCGCCTTCGACGCTACCCCGCATGCGGCGTGTCCGCTGATCGGCGCGCCGGGCCCCGATTGTGGCTAGCGCGTTACGAACTGCTGAAGGTCGGGGTGCTCGTCGACGCCCCATGCAGTGATGCGATCGGAGATGACCTTCTTCAGCGCGGCGTCGTCGAAGATGCCGCTCTCGGCGACCAGCGCGACCTTGTCCTGGTAGGCCTCGATGTCCGCGCCGATCGCCTCGAGGGCGGCGGCGCGCTTGGCGATCGCCGCGACGGTCTCGTCGCGGGCGTAGGTCAAGCAGTGCGCGACCAGGTTCGAGAAGAACTCTTCGTGACGCTCCTCGTCGAGGGCGATCCTGTCGACCATCGAAGCCAGGATCGGCTCCTCGATCTGCGCCTGCAGATTGCGGCAGAACACGGCGTGGGCGCGCTCGAAGAACGCCATGAAGACCAGCGTCTCGATCTGGCTGTAGGTGTCGGCGCGGTAGCCCTTCATCACGTGGGCGACGCGGACGTCCTCGTTGGCGGACGGGTCGATCTCGCGCGTCACCACCAGGTAGTTGCGCAGTGCGACGGCGTGCAGATGCTCCTCGGCGGTCCAGCGACCGATCCAGCGGGCCCATCTTCCGTCGAGGATGAAGTGCTCGACCAGCTCACGGTGATAACCGGCGAGGTTGTCCTTGGTGATGAGCAGGATCTCGAGGGCATCGGTGACGGGCTTGGGCAGCGTCACCGACGACGGATCCCAGTCCGTACCGCCGAGGAAGGCGAAGTTCTCGCCCCGGTCGAACGGCACGTAGTCGTGCGCATACCAGAGTTCCTCGGTTGCGAGGTGGCGGACCAGATTCTCGTCCACGACCGGCTCGAGCTCGAGGATCAGCGCGTTGGCGACCGGTTTCTCTGCCATGAAAGTAACTGTAACCCGAAGACACACGTTCCCCGAAATTGGGTGCCCGCGTGTCAACGGGCGTTTCCACGACCTAGAGGTTCAACCCCGGGTACAGGGGATTCGCGTTCAGCAGCTCAGCCGACGCCGCATGCACGCGCTCAGCCGTGCCGTCGGCCAGCGTGTACTTGGCCTTCGACGTTCCGCTCGGCTCGGTGTTCTTCAACACGTCGACCACCAACTCGGCGACCCGATCGAAGTCGTCGGCACCGAAGCCCCTAGTGGTCAGTGCCGGCGAACCGAACCGGATGCCGCTGGTGTACCAGGCGCCGTTGGGGTCGTTCGGGATGGAGTTGCGATTGGTGACGATGCCGGCGTCGAGCAGCGCGGACTCGGCCTGGCGGCCCGTCAGGCCGAACGACGTGACGTCGAGCAGCACCAGGTGGTTGTCGGTGCCGCCGGTGACCAGCCGGGCGTCGCGCTTGAGGAACCCGTCGGCCAACGCCTTGGCGTTGTCGGCGACGTTCTGGGCGTAGGCCTGGAACGACGGCTGCCTGGCCTCGGCCAGTGCGACGGCCTTGGCGGCCATGACGTGGCTCAGCGGTCCGCCGAGCACCATCGGGCAGCCCTTGTCGACGGCCGGCGCGTACTCCTCGGTGGCCAGCACCAAACCGCCACGCGGTCCGCGAAGCGACTTGTGCGTCGTCGTCGTCGTGACGTGGGCGTGCGGCACCGGGTCCTCGTCGCCGGTGAACACCTTGCCCGCAACCAGACCGGCGAAATGCGCCATGTCGACCATCAGCGTCGCGCCGACCTCGTCGGCGATCTCGCGCATCTTGGCGAAGTTGACCCGGCGCGGGTACGCCGAGTAGCCCGCCACCAGGATCAGCGGCTTGAACTCGCGGGCCGCGGCAGCGACGACGTCATAGTCGAGCAGTCCGGTCTCCGGGTCGGTGCCGTAGCTGCGCTGGTGGAACATCTTTCCGGAGATGTTCGGGCGGAAGCCGTGGGTGAGGTGGCCGCCGGTGTCCAGCGACATGCCCAGCAGCCGCTGGTTGCCCAGCTTGGCGCGCAGCGACTCCCAGTCCGCCTCGGAGAGGTCGTTGACGTGCTTGGCGCCGAGCTCCGCTAGTCCAGGTGCCTCGATGCGGGTGGCCAGGATCGCCCAGAACGCGACCAGGTTGGCGTCGATGCCCGAGTGCGGCTGCGCATAGGCGTAGGGCGCACCGAACAACTCGCGGGCATGCTCGGCGGCCAGCGACTCGACGGTGTCGACGTTCTGGCAGGCGGCGTAGAACCGGTGCCCGATGGTGCCCTCGGCGTACTTGTCGGAGAACCACGTGCCCATGGTCAACAGCACCGCGGGCGAGGCGTAGTTCTCGCTTGCGATCAGCTTGAGCGAATCCCGTTGGTCGGCAAGCTCCTTGCGCGTCGCAGCCGCGATCCGGGGTTCGACGGATTCGATGACCTCCAACGCCGCGCGGTACGCGGCGCTCGCGGTGTCGGCGTACTCGGCACCGAGGCCTGCGGAGGAGTTCGGCACGGAGGTCGGAGAGTCCACAGTCATGCCGACCAGCCTAATCCCCGGCAACCACCCGTTTGGGCTCAGCCCGCCCGCAAACTCGACGGGATCAACGGCTCGTCGAGCAGCCGACCGAACCGCTCCCCCAGCGTCACCTCGGCAGGCCGGGCGTCCAGCCAGCCGCGCAGCAGCCGATAGCCCTCGACGTAGGTGCTGGTGTAGGCCCGCCACAGCGGCGACGACAGGAACCGCAGTGACTGCCGGGCCCTGACCTCGTTGGTCAGCAGCCAGCGCTGCATGAAGGCGGCGACGTCGTCGACGTCGCGATGCTCGTCGTGCAGCATCAGCGCGGCGTCCTGGCGGACGTCGGCCAGCGCCGCGGACGCCTCCGAGATCGCCTCGGCCCGTTCACCGTCGAAGCGCAGACCGAGGTCGGCGTAGATCTCGGCGGCCCACGCGCCCCACTGCGGCCCGATCACGGCGTGCAACGCGAGATCGGCGAGCCCCTCGGCCATCAGACACTGCGGGGTGTTCACCAGGAAGATGGTCTGTTCGGCCTGGTTCAGCCCGGCCACCAGCCCTTGCTCCTTGCGGCAGTGCTCGGTGTGATGGCCGGGATAGGACTCGTGCGCGACGAGTCGCGGCAGGTTCGACATCTGCTGCTTGAGGTCGGCGTTGACGGCGACGGTGGAGCGGTAGTTGCCCTCGTAGTAGTTGAACCCCGACCACGGTTTGTCGGTGACGACTTCGTAGACGATCGTCTCGCTGTCGGGCAGCGGGTACTCCGCGCGCACCCGGTCGCGCAGGGCGCTGGAGAACGCGTGGATGCACTCCTCGAGCCGCTCCGGCGGAATCTCCTCGCTCTCCCGGTGGGCCTGCATCCGCTCGGCGAGCGGGCCGCTGCCGCCGAGGGCGTCGTCGAGCTTGCGGTGCGCCTCGCGATACCGCTCGGGGTCGCCCTTGACGATGTCGACGTCGAAGTAGTCGCGGACCTCCTCGACGAACCCGACGTCCTGGCCTGCGAACTTGCGGCCTGCGCATGCCAGCGCCTTGAGGTGCGCGCAGAGGTAGTCGGCGCGCTGCTGTTCGAGTCCGCTTCCTGGCACCTCGGCGAGCAGCCGCTCGGCGGTCCGCGCGAGATCGACGGGGTCGGGCGCAGGCTCGGATGCGACCGCGCGGCGCAACGCGGGATCTCCGGTGAACGAGTCGACGTATCCCTCCTCGACCCGGTCGAATCGCAGACCGAGCAGCAGATACTCGTGGATCAGGGTGGCGGAGTCCATACCCACAACCGTAAATGCAAGACTGGGCACATGGCGCGGACCAGCGAGCCGAGTCCATACGTCGAGTTCGACCGCAGTCAGTGGCAAGCGCTGCGCATGTCGACTCCGTTGAAGCTCAGTGAGAAGGATCTGGCGGGCCTGCGTGGCCTCGGTGAGCAGCTGGATCTGCTCGAAGTCGAAGAGGTCTACCTACCGCTCGCCCGACTCATCCATCTGCAGGTCGCGGCGCGTCAGCGGCTGTTCGCGACGACTGCGGAGTTCCTCGGTGAGCCGCAGCAGAACCCGGACCGCCCAGTGCCGTTCGTGATCGGCGTCGCGGGCAGCGTCGCGGTGGGCAAGTCGACCACCGCCCGCGTGCTGCAGGCGCTGCTGGCCCGCTGGGAGCACCACCCCCGCGTCGACCTGGTCACCACCGACGGCTTCCTGTACCCCAACGCCGAGCTACTGCGGCGAAACCTGATGCACCGCAAGGGTTTCCCCGAGAGCTACGACCGGCGTGGACTGATGCGCTTCGTCACCGCGGTGAAGTCGGGCTCCGATCAAGCGTGCGCACCGGTGTACTCGCATCTGCTGTACGACATCGTGCCCGGCGAAAAGACCTGCGTCCGGCATCCGGACATCCTGATCCTGGAGGGGCTCAACGTCTTACAGACCGGCCCCGCGCTGATGGTGTCCGATCTGTTCGACTTCTCCGTCTACGTCGACGCCCGCATCGAGGACATCGAGGGCTGGTACGTCTCACGCTTCCTGGCGATGCGCGCCGGCGCGTTCGCCGACCCGCAGTCGCACTTCCACCACTACTCCACGTTGACCGACGATCAGGCGGTGTTCGCCGCCCGCGACATCTGGCATTCGATCAACCGGCCCAACCTGATCGAGAACATCCTGCCGACCCGGCCGCGGGCAACGCTGGTGCTGCGCAAGGACGCCGACCACTCGATCAACCGGCTGCGGCTCCGCAAGCTCTAGACGCGATTTCGGCGCGCTAGCCGTCGGTGAGCGACCGAAAACGCGCCGAAGTCCGTGGGATCTAGCCCTTCAGGCGGCGCAGGCCGAGGTACTGCAGGTCGGCCATCACCAGTGTGAAGACGCCGCTGCCGATGAAGCCCACGATGCCCGCGGTCGTCAGGGGAAAGACCCCCGCCAGCACGGCGATCACCGCCGCGGCGGTGAAGACGAGGTTGCCGATGGCGCATACCCGGCCCAGCTGGCGCACCGACGGCCGCCGGGATAGGACGAGCAGGGCCGCACTGTAGGCGACGAACAAGGCGCCGAGCGTGTACTCGAAGCTCGTCGTGGTGCCCGACAGGTGGGCGATCTGCGAGGCGAAGGCGAGCCCCGCGACACCCGCCAGTCCGCTGCCGATGGCGTCGATGCGGAGCGCAAGGCGCAGGAAGGAGTCGCGGGTGGTGGTCGCAGGTGCGGTGATGGCGGTCATGGAACTTCCTTTCGATGGGTGTTCTTGGAGCGGGGAGGCCGGTGCGGGCCGCACGCCGTAACCTCTTGCGGCGGGCGGCCGCGCACCGGTTCGGAGGGAGTCACGCCAGACGGCGCACTCCGAGGTACTGCAGGTAGGCGAAGCCGAGAGTGGACGCGATGGTGGCGAGCATCAGGGCGACGCCCACGCCGGTCAGCGGGAGCACCCCGGCTGCCAAGACGCCCAGCGCGACGATGGCGAACACCACGTTCGCGGCGATGATGGCGCCGCCGATGCGCCGGATGGCCGGTACCGCGGCGAGCACGTAGAGCGCGACGCCGTAGGCGACGAGCGCTGCGCCCGCGATGAACTCGGACGTGGCCGACAGTCCGGACAACCGGGACAGCGGGTCGGCGGCAATGGAGACGAGTAGACCGGTGCCTGCGCACAGGGTGGCGTCGGCGCGCATCGCGAAGCGGAGCAGGGAGTCGGTGCTCGTGGACAGGGGGCGGGTGGTGATGGTGGCGGTCATCGTGGGCTCCTCGGCGTTGAGGCGGTGCTGGTGTTGCTGACACCAGGAACACTGCTCAGGAACCACTGCCAGATCGACGCATGCCGCTGCCAATCACTGCCAGCCGCAGGTCAGAGGGGCTACGAGGTGGCGGGTACCGGGGTTCCTCGGAGGTCGGCGGCGATGACGCGCGCTGCCGCGTTCTGCCAGTTGTGCAGCGAGCGCTGCGGCACCTCGGTGACGAACCACTGCCACGCCTGCCGGGCCACCGGGTCCAGCCCGGAGGCCGTCGCGTTCTGCGCGTAGGCGCGTACGCCGACGACGTACGGGAAGTACAGCGAGTTGTAGTGGCGCCACTGCTCGGTGGTGCCGAAGTCGCCGCCGTCACGCGGCTTGAGCGCCGCGATGCGGTCGGCGAGTAGCGCCTTGAGTTCGTTGGCCCGCTCCAGCGGTTGATCGGGGACGCCGCGCTGGGCCAGTCGGTCGTCGATGACGGGCAGCGCGGTCAGCGGGCTCGCGACGAGCTTGGACAGGTCGCCGTAGTGACCGAGCGCGCGCCGCGTGAGCCGGACGAAGGTGTCGTCGTCGACGCCGTCGAGCGGGCTTTGCGAACGCAGCGGCAGCGCAGATTCGGTGCGACGCAACGTGGCACGGTCGGCGCGCAAGCCGGGTGAGCGGGAGAACGCCAGCCGGTCGAGGACTCCGGCAAGTGGATCGGCGAGGACGTTGATCGACAGGGCGATCGCCAGGCTTGTGAACAGCAGCACGGTCAGCGCGGTGTGCTCGTCGGTGACGGCCATGCCGATCAGGGCCTGCCCACCGAAGAGCGCGGCGACGACGACGCTGCCGACGAACGACCGGCGCATGTCGGCGCGCAGCGCCTGCCCCTCGTCGAACGCATCCCACAGTGCGACGGCCAGGCCGAGGAGCAACACGTCGAAACCCGTGCTCGCCAGCGCCAGCCAGCTGGGGACCAACCCGAGCGGTATGACGATGATCGCGTTGCCGAGCGCGAAGAACAGCGTCGCGACGACGGCAACGCGGCGCACCCGACGTGGCCGGCTCTGGCGTCGTACCGCCACGGCCATCGCGCCAAGGGTCGCGACGGAATTGACGCCGAACATGATCCAATGCCCAAGGCGCAGAGGGCCGTTCACGCCGCCGGCCAGCGTCGCACCGGTCAGGGCCAGCGCCGCGACGACGGCGATCGCGGCCAACTCGCCGACGCGGCTGCGCCACGTGTCGCCCGACCGGGAGAGCTCCAGCAGCACGGCGAACCAGGCGATGCCGGGGACGACGACGATGTACACCTCGATGCGGCTGAGCAGTTCGGTGTAGTGGCCGCCGGTGACGCGGACCGCGTCGAGGGCGACGACGACGGCGAAGCTCATCAGGCCGATCGCGGCGAGTACCAATACGGGTTTACGCGGATCGCGCGCCAGCAGATAGAGCCCGAGCCACCAGCTCAGACCGAAGACCACTGCGGACATCGCAGCCATGCCACCAGTCTGACACGTTGCCCGCCGCCGTTACGTGCCGTAACGCCTGTGGCGACGTGTGTAGTCGCGAAGAGCACGAAGGAAGTCGACGCGGCGGAAGGCCGGCCAGTGCGCCTCGGTGAACCACATCTCCGAATAGGCGCTCTGCCACAACAGGAATCCCGACAGCCGCTGCTCCCCCGACGTCCTGATCACCAAGTCGGGATCGGGCTGACCGGAGGTGTAGAGGTTCTCGGAGATGGCCTCGACGGTGACCGCCTCGACGAGTTGCTCGGCCGTCGCACCGTTGGCGAGTTCCTTGCCGAGCAGCGCGCGGACGGCGTCGACGATCTCCTGGCGCCCGCCGTAACCGACGGCGACGTTGACGTGGAATCCGCCGTTGTTGGTCGTCGAGTCGACGGCTTCGCGCAACCGGCGGGCCGGCTCCTCGCCGAGCAGCGCAAGGTCGCCGACGGTGCGCACGCTCCACCGGTTGGCGGGTGCGCAGATCTCCTCGACGACGTCGGTGATGATCTCGATCAGCGAGGCCAGCTCAGCCGGATCGCGTTGCAGGTTCTCGGTGGACAGCAGATAGACCGTGGCCAGTTCGACGCCGGCTTCCTGGCACCAGCGCAGCATTTCGGCGATCTTGTCGGCGCCGACGCGGTAGCCGTAACTGACGTCGTCGTGACCCTCATCACGGGCCCAACGCCGGTTCCCGTCACACAGAACGGCGACATGCCGAGGTAGGTCAGCTCGGGAGCGCGCCAGCTCCTGGCGGAGCCGCATCTCGTAGACCCGGTAGGCCGGTTCCTTGAGTCGCGGGGGAATGAGGTCCACGAAGATCCAGACTACTGTGGGATTTGGGTAGTTCCCTGGCAGTCAGAGGAGGTGTTCGTGACCACTTCGATCGGTACGGCGGACTCCGAGCAGCCGGGTTCGGCGCGCGGAGAGGCCGAAGACCTGCCCGAGGCCTTGGCCGACGGCGTCGCCCAATTCCTCGGAAGGCCGCGCGCCCGCGGCTGGATCCACCTGTACTCCGCGATCGTCGCAGTCATCGCAGGCGCGTCGCTGGTGTCGGTGTCGTGGGCGCTCGAGGGCACCCGGGCCGGGCTGGCCACACTGCTCTACACGTTCACGATCGTGGCGATGTTCGCCGTCAGCGCGACCTATCACCGGGTGACGTGGACGTCGCCGACCAAGCGCAAGTGGATGAAGCGCCTCGACCACTCGATGATCTTCGTGTTCATCGCGGGCAGCTACACGCCGTTCGCCCTATTGGCGCTGCCATCGAGCCAGGGCATGGTGTTGTTCTGGATCGTCTGGGGCGGGGCCATCGCAGGTGTGTTCCTGAAGATGTTCTGGCCGTCGGCGCCGGCCTGGGTCGGCGTGCCCTTGTATTTGCTGTTGGGCTGGGTCGCCGCGTTCTTCATCGTGCCGATCATGCATGGGGCCGGGGTCGCGGCACTGGTGCTACTAGTCGTCGGCGGCGCGCTGTACAGCATCGGCGGCGTGCTCTACGGGCTGAAGTGGCCGAACCCGTGGCCGACGACGTTCGGGCACCACGAGTTCTTCCACGCGTGCACGGCGGTGGCGGCGATCTGTCACTACATCGCGATGTGGTTCGCGGTCTTCTAGAACGTCACGCCGGCTGCAGTCCCACCAACGCGTCCGACATGAGCACGCTGAGGTGCTGCCAGTAGACCCAGTCGGCGATCGCCGCCCGCTGGGCGGTGGCATCAACTGCGTTGTGCGCCATGAACAGATACTTCTCCTGCGCATGATCGGCGTAGTCGATGAACGCCCGCAAATGAGCCTGCCCACGATCGGAAGCTTCGCTCATCATCGGCTTCATCACCTCGAACCACTTGTTGAAGGTTTCATCGGCAGGAGGGTTCACGTCGGTCTGAGCGACGGGCAGCAGCTCGGACAGCCGGGAGTCGGCGACCCCGGCCAACGTGGCCGCTGCCGCGGGGGCGATGACCTCCAGCCGGGACCGGCCCTGCATCTGCCCACTCTCGGGAATGTCGTCGGGCTGCAACGTAATCCGGGCCGCCCCAGCGTCGAATCCCTTGAACTGCGCCTCGGTCGCGATGACCTGACGCAGACCCACGGCGTGATGCTGCGCCCAGCCCTGCAAGCTCAACAGCGGATAGGTCGCCCACCGACCACGATCGGCTGGCGAGATCGACTCGTCGGCCGAGGCCACCTTGACCTGCTCCGGTAGCTTCACGCCCTCTGGGATGTAGCCGATGCCATAGCTATTGGCCACGACGATGGTGCCGTCCGCCGCCAGCGCCGTCATCCAGTAGAACCCGAAGTCGACCGACGGCTCGGCGTTGAGCGCGGCAGCAATCCGCCGGGCGACCTGTGCCGGATCGTTGCCGGCGCCAGCACGCCGCATCGACCGCGCGATCGCCTCCCGCTCTGCGCGTGCCACCGACACCGGAATCGCTGCGCCGGCGATCGCGGCGGCATTCGGATTGACCGGTGGCACGACCGGTGCGCCCAGACCGGCCGGGTTCACCGGCGGCAGCGGCGCCGCCGGCGGTGGCGTGGATGGCGGACCCAACGGCATCGACGGCGCGACCGGACCACCCATCATGGGGCCACCGCCCATCGGAGGTGCTGGAGCGGGCGGTCCGCCGACGGGACCGCCAGGCGCGCTCGGCAACGAGGACGGCGGTGGCACCGGGGCCGCTTGATCAGTGATCGGTGCGGACACCGGCGGCGCCGCGGGCGATAGCGGCGCCGACGCCGCCTGCACCGGCGGACCAGCGTTCGCGGCATTCGCAAGCCCCTGCCCGAAGGCCTGGGCGGGGGTCTGCGGCGCGGCGCCCGCCGTCTGGGGCCCAGCCGCCGCCGCTTGGGTCGGGTCGAAAGCCGCTGGCGATACCGAGGGTGCTGGGCCGCTACTCAATGGGCTTGGTGCGCCACCACCGGACGGCCCGCCGGGGGAGCCGATGCTGGGGACGCCTGGGGAGCCCGCGGAACCGCCGGGTGCGGGGGCAGGCGAGCCCGCCGGCGGCAGGCTCGGAGTCGCGGGCCGGGGTGCAACTGGCGCCTGAGGCACGACAGGCGCGGGTGGCGGCACGGATGGCAACGTTCCATCGACGGCTCCCTGAGTCGGCACCGCTGGCGCCCTTGCTGGTGGGACACCCGGAGGACCCGACACTGAGGGCGGTGCTGCATTGATCGGCCCTTTGGCGGGATTGACTGGCCCCTTGCCTGGTATCGCTGGCGCCAACGGTGGTGGAACTCCGCCACCCTGAGAAATTGGCGTGCCGTTCAGAAGCCCGGTTGGGTTCTTTGCCGGGGAATTCGGCGCGAAGTTATGCACGTCCGCCGGCTTGTTTGGATCTGTGTTGGCGGGCGTGTCCAAGGGCCGATCAAGTGGTGCGGCAGGCAAGTCGCCTTTGTAGCCCAAAAGCCTGGCCATCTTGCCGAGCGTCGCAACGTTCTCGCCGTACTTTCGTTGGACGATGGCGTCGATCGCTGCGGTCGGATCCTGGTCAGACTGAGACGCAGCGTCCAGGGTCTGGTTGATTTCGTCGATCCCGGTCGTGACGTTGTCATAGATCGACTGTTTCGCACTTCCAATTCGGCTGGCTGCCTCGTTGCACCAGCCGATGGCGTCTCGCAGCTGCTGTTCGTGATCCCGCATCGCCTGCGCATTGGCCTCGACCTTGCCCCCAGCGGCGCTAGCCCCGACCCCAGACCAGACATGGGGCCCGTTGAAAATGGAAGCCTGGTGGCTTCCCCATCCTTCGAGCGCACCCTTAAGCGCCGACAGCTTCTCATTTAGTTGAATCGCGCGATCGCTGAATACTGATTCATCAGTTTCCGGCCATGCGCCCGGACCAACCATCTTGTCCGCATGCTCGCCTGTGGGCTTTTCGGTTGATCTTGCCCCAATTATGCCGCCAGTGTGCGTACTTGCCATTATTCCGCCACCTTGCAGCCCTGCTCAATAACCTTAGCTACGTAGGTAGCTGCAGCAGCCAAGAAACCGTCCGCAGAAGTATAGGTCGGCAGAGCCTGCAGATACGCACGCTCGTATTCCGCGGCCAACACTCCGAAGTCCTGGACGGCCGGGATTTCGCTGCGTCTAGCCAGCTTCTCGATGTCGTCAGCAAATGTCGACATCACTGGAATAACGGCGTCGATTGTCGCCCTCTGCTCGGGAGTCCATTGAGCAGCAGGGATGTCTCCACTAATCGCCTGCCAAGCGGCTGTATCGTCGAAATAACGATCTAGTCGCGCGGTCCAGTCTGCACAAATCGGATCTTCCTTTGTCAGAAGTCGCTGGGGGTCATCAACACTTTCAGGCGCTGCAATCTTCGATGGAGGTGCGACAGGAGATAGTAAGGGTGCTTGCGCGGCGGAGGAGCCATATGAAATTGCCGCACAAACATTCACGAATGCGCCAGCGATGCCATCGACAACCCTGGCAAATTCATTGTCAGGTTCCGTGAAATCGGGTACACGTTGGGCAAACGTCCGAGCGTATGCGATGAATTGTTCGTAGAGTTCCCGCATTACTCTGTGCGGCGTAGTTTTTACTAAACCGGCCGATTGATCGGCCGCCTTAGCCATCGCATTTCCAACGGTTTCGAACGCGTTCCGCTGCTGCGGCGTCCACTCAGTTGCTGGAATTGAGGGATCGCGTTCAGTCCACTTAACCTGCTGTTCGGCGTCAAACAGTGCTGTGTTGACCTTATTCCACGCTGCACACGTTGGGTCCTCGGTAATGATTGCGACCGGCCCAGTGTCATTGGCACTGGCGAAATCTGAATTCCCGTTCGTCGGCGTCGGCGTCGGTCCGCCGCCGCCGGAAGGCCTCATCACCAGCACGGTGATCACCACGGCAAGCGCAATCACGACGAGAATCGCGAGGCCACCCAGGATCCACTTGCCGCGACCGCCCTTGCTCGGCGGCGGACCGGGCGGCCCAGCCCACTGCTGCTGCTGGCCCCACTGCGGCGGACCAGGAGGCGGGCCTTGCGGCGGGCCGTACTGCCCGCCGTACCCCTGCTGCGGCTCACCACCCCACGACGGCGCTCCACCACCCTGCGGCGGAGGACCGTACGGATCCTGCGGGGGAGGCAACGTCATCGGCACACCTTCGTGTCAGAAAAACCCACGGTCACAACACAATTCCAGGATCGGAGTTGGCCGACCGTCCAGGCGCGGCTCCGGTCGGCGGAACCGGCGCGGCCTCGGCCGGCGGAGCTGGCGGCGCCGGAGCAGCATGCTTCGGCTGACCCGACTCAGGCGCGCGCTCGGCATTGTTCGTCCCGGCCGCGGCGCCCTCGGGCGCAGCGTGGCGCCCCTTCTCCTGCTCGTCCGTCTTCTCGTCTTCTGCCGGTACCGGCTGATGCTCCTCGCCGTCGCCCTTCGAGCTGTCGGCCTTGGAGTCGCCGCCCTTCCCGAATTGCCCGGCCAGCTGACTGACTTGCTGCACCGCGCCCTGAACGCCCTGCATGACCGCCTGCGGCACCTGCTGGGCCATCTGTGCCGCCTGCTGTCCCATCTGCATCGGCATGCTCATCATCTGCTGCATCTGATCCGCGCCACCACCAGCAGCGCCCGCACCGCCGGCGCCCGCGGACCCGGCACCGGCCACTGGGCTCGCACCGGCCGCCGCTGGGGCCCCACCACCACCAGCTGGCGCGCCGCCCCCACCACCGGGAGTACCACCCGCGGCAGGGTCCAGACCCTCGGTCGCGGCGCGGATCTTGTCCGCGATCTGCTGATCGGTCTGCTCGTAGATTCCCGCAGCTTTCAGGATCTTGTCCACGTTCGCCAGCGCGTCGGCCTTGGTCGCCGGCATGCCGGCAAGCGGCGCCTCCTTCGACTGCGTGAGCGTGTTGAGGATGGACGACAACGCGTCCGTGCCCGTCGACGTGAACGGTGCCAGCGGCTCCGGAATGCCGTTGGCAGCCTCTTGCAGGCCCGTCGCCCCGGACGTCAGCTCTGCTGGATCGACTCTCAACTCGGTCATCTACGCGCCCCCACCGCCGAACGAAGCACCGCCGCCGCCGTCTTTAGCAAACTTTCAACCTGCGTCATCAGAGTTCCCTGAACCCATCAATTCGCAGAAAGAACGCCGCTCCACTACCTCCAGAAACACGCGAGCAGCACCAACCCGCAAACGGATAGGCACGGCGGCGCATATCGGCATCCCCTCCACAGTTCGTGCAGCAAATGCTACCCGAGCCCCCACCAGCGCGAATGCACGAAATTCCAAAGGCGGCCGACCAGAGGCGCCAAAGAACCCTCAGAGCTGGATGACGTTCTCCGGTCCCCAGTAGGCCTTCATCGCGGTGATCTTGCCTTCGTCGTCGAACACCATCACGTCCATGGGCTCGATCCGCATCTTGGCGTCGCCCACGGTGACGGTCAGCGCGAACATGAATGCCGCCTCGTGGCCGCCGATTCGCAGCGCAAGCAGCTCCGCTTCGCGACCGGCATTTTCGATCGTCTTGTAGAAGCCCAGGATGGCCTGCCGGCCGATGTGGGTCTCTCCGCCTCCGACCGGATCTTCGACCGTGGCGTCGTCGGTGTACAGCTCCGCAATGTCGGCGGCGGTGCCGGTGGAGACCAGCTCTAGGTAGCGGTTGACGGTCTGCGTGATCAGCTCGGCGCTCGGCATGAGCCGCACGCTACACGGCCGCGCCCAGCGCGGTAGCGAGTTCCTCGGCGGTCGTGACGGGCAGATCGCACACCCGTCCACGGCACACGTACGCGGCGTCGCGCCCACCGATTCGGTTGCGCCCGATGAGCAATTCCGACGAGTCCACCGCGCCTCCGACCACGACGGCGCCGCCCGGCGCCAACGCCCGCGCCGCCGCCAACAACTCCGAATCCGGAGAGTCAGTGGCCACCGCGATCTGGATCGGCCCGCGCACCGCCGCCTCGGCGACGGCCAGCCAATGACCTCCCGAACGTGGCTGCTTGGCCAGGATCGGCGTCGCCGCCGCCAACGCTGCCGACGCGGCGGCGGCATACCGATCGGCGTGCGGGGCCGGGGCCAGATGCGCGGCCAGTTGGAGTGCCTCGGCCACGAGCGCCGCCCCCGACGGCGTCGCACCGTCGACGGGGTCCGACGGCCGCAGCATCAGCTGTTCGGCATCGTCGGCGGTGTCGAACCACCGTCCCTCACGCTCGGGATCGGTGAAGTGGTCCAGCGCAATGTCCAAGAGCGACAACGCAGAAGCGAGCCACTGCCGATCGCCGGTGACCTGGAATAGCGTCAGCAGTGCCGTCGCCAAGGCGGCGTGATCTTCGAGGATGGCGGCGCTATCGCCGACCCGACCGCCGAGGCTGGCCCGCCGCAGCCGACCGTCCACCAAGTGCAGATCCACGATCAAACGAGCACATGCCGTTGCCGCGCCGAGCAATTCAGCAGAGTTCAAGGCCACCGACGCCTCGGCCAGCGCGGTGATCGCGAAGCCGTTCCACGCCGTCACCACCTTGTCGTCGCGCCCCGGCTGCGGCCGAGCAACACGGGCAACCGTCAACGCCAAACGCACCCGGGCGAACCGATCATCGTCAATGGGGTCGACCGGCAGCTGCAGCACCGAGCTACCGTGCTCGAAGGTACCGGCGTCCGTCACGTTGAATAGCTCTGCGGCCCAACGCCCGTCGTCGTCGCCGAGTACTTCGCGCAATTGCGCAGGGGTCCAGACGTACGTCAAGCCCTCCACCCCGGAGGTGTCGGCATCCAGCGACGAGGTGAACATGCCGCCCGCACCGAGGTCGTCGATGATGAACCGCGCCGCCTCACCGGCTACCTTGCGCGCCAATGGATTTCCGGTCCGACGCGCCCAATGCGCGTACACCCGCAGCAGCAACGCGTTGTCGTAGAGCATCTTCTCGAAGTGCGGCACCACCCACGACGGGTCGACGCTGTATCGCGCGAAGCCACCGGCCAACTGGTCGTAGATGCCTCCACGCGCCATCGCCGTGCAGGTCCGCTCCACCGCGTCCAACGCCAGCCCGGTCCGCTCCCAGCTGCGCAGCAACGCCTCCAGCAGCGCCGACGGCGGGAACTTCGGTGCGCGGCCGAACCCGCCACGGACCATGTCCTCGTCGGCCAGCACGCCCGCCACCGCGTGGTCGAGCAGTTCGGGAGCCAGCGCAGGGCCGCCGCCGGGCAACCCGGACGCCATCGACCGCAGCTCCCCGGCGATCTGGTCGGAGGCCTGCTCCACCTCGGCGCGCCGGTTCTGCCAGGTCTCCGACACCGCGGCGAGCAACTGCAGGAATCCGGCCTTCGGGTAGTACGTGCCGCAGAAGAACGGCCGGCCGTCGGGAGTCAGGAAGCACGTCATCGGCCAGCCACCCTGGCCGGTCATCGCGACGGTCGCATTCATGTACACCGCGTCGAGGTCGGGCCGCTCCTCGCGGTCGACCTTGATGCAGACGAACCCCGCGTTCATGACCGCGGCGACCTCGTCGTCCTCGAAGGACTCGTGCGCCATCACGTGACACCAGTGGCATGCGGCGTAGCCGATCGACAGCAGGATCGGCACGTCACGCGAGGCTGCCTCCAAGAGCGCCTCGGCGGACCACTCGACCCAGTGCACCGGGTTGTCGGCGTGCTGGCGCAGGTATGGGCTGGTGGCCGCCCCGAGGGCGTTAACTCCCTGGCTCACGCCGCGGGGTTCCGTCGTCGGCCGCCGCGTCGCCCGGCAAGCCCACCGTGCCGTCGTCGACGGCTTGGTCGGGCTCGGGATGCTCGGGGTCGAACGACTCCGGCAGCTTCCTCAGATGCCGGTTCATCGACCACACCAGCAGGAACGTGCAGATCAGCAGGATCACGATGACGACGAGACCGAACGGGCTGGCCTTGCCGAAGTCGGGCCCGGTGTCGCGGGGGGTCTCGTCGGCGAGCAGCCCCGCGATCAGCACCAGCGAATGGTTCACGGGTCGATCCCCGCGAACAGGTCGTCCTCGGGCAGCGTCACGGGAACGCGGGAGCGGGCCAATTCGTACTCCTCGGTGGGCCAAAGGCGCTGTTGCCACTCGATCGGCGCGGCGAAGAAGTCACCCTTCGGATCGATCTGGGTGGCGTGCGCACGCAGAGCGTCGTCACGCTGCTCGAAGTACTTCGCGGCTTCGATGCGGGTGGTCACGCGGTGGGCGAAGACGTCGAGCTCGGGATCGAAGTGCTTGAGCCACTTGTCGAACGGTCCCTGCATGCCGTGCTTGGCGAACTCGTCCTGAATCAACTGCATCCGCTTCCGCAGGAAGCCGTGGTTGTAGTAGAGCTTCGAGACGGTCCACGGCTCGCCCGCATCCGGGTATAGCCGGTAGTCCCCTGCTGCCTCGTATGCCGCGATCGACACCTGATGGGTGCGGATGTGATCGGGATGCGGGTAGCCGCCGTTCTCGTCGTAGGTGGTCAGCACGTGCGGCCTGAACTCGCGGATCAGCCGGACCAGAGCCTCCGTCGGCTCCTCCAGCGGCACCAGCGCGAAGCATCCTTCTGGCAGCGGCGGCAGCGGTTCGCCCTCGGGCAGCCCGGAATCGACGAAACCCAACCAGGTGTGCTCGACACCGAGGATCTCGGCGGCCTTGGCCATCTCGTCGCGCCTGACCTCGTGGATCCGGCCGTGCACCTCCGGCAAGTCCATCGCCGGGTTGAGGATGTCCCCGCGTTCGCCACCGGTGGCCGTCACGACGATCACGCGGGCGCCTTCCGCCGCGTACTTGGCCGTGGTTGCAGCACCCTTGCTGGACTCGTCGTCCGGGTGGGCGTGCACCGCCATCAAGCGCAGTTCGCTCACTCGTACCTACCTGATCTTGGTTCGTCGGGACTCGTACGGACCGTTCCAACAGTCTCGGGTAGTCCTATAGTTCCAGTCCGAGCAGACGGATCCGAACTCAGACCCATCCGAGGGGGCGACGCACCGCACATGATCGAGCGTCCGGCGGCCCGCTACGGGCGGCAAAGACTGTCGAGCAGGTCCCGTCGCCGACTGGCGATTGGCCTCTTCGTCCTCATTCTGGCCATCGGCGTCGTGGTCGCGATCGTGGGTTTTCAGCGCCTCGGCACGAGCGACGTCAAAGGCGAGTTGGGCGGCTACCGATTGGTCGACGACGGCACCGCCGAGGTCATCATCTCGGTGACGCGCAAGGACCCCTCGCAGCCGGTCGTGTGCATCGTGCGGGCCCGGTCCATCGACGGCGGCGAGACGGGCCGACGCGAGGTGCTGGTGCCGCCGTCGTCGCACGCAACGGTGCAGGTCACGGCCATCGTGAAGACCGGTCAGCGGCCCGTGATGGGTGACGTCTACGGCTGCGGAACCGACGTTCCGGCGTACCTCGTCGCGCCCTGATCAACCGCCGCTGGAGCGTCCACGGAACGAACATCGAAAAGCCAATACGTAAAGATCGGCTGACCTGGCGGTGGTAGCATGGTCGGATACACGGTTCCTGGATGGAGCCGTGTATTGCTGCTTTAACGCGCGGGTATGCGCTTGCGATCGCGGCATTGGGGAACTTTCTTACGCCAACAGCGCGAGACGAACGACAGGAGCGCGACATGACCGACACACAGGTCACCTGGCTCACCCAGGAAGCACACGATCGGCTGAAGACGGAGCTCGACGGCCTGATCGCCAACCGACCGGTCATCGCCGCGGAGATCAACGACCGACGCGAAGAGGGCGACCTCCGCGAGAACGGCGGCTACCACGCTGCGCGTGACGAGCAGGGCCAGCAAGAGGCCCGCATCCGCCAGCTGCAGGAGCTGCTGAACAACGCCAAGGTCGGCGAGGCGCCCACCCAGTCCGGCGTTGCACTGCCCGGCTCCGTGGTCACGGTGAAGTACGACGACGGCGAGACCGAGACGTTCCTGATCGCCACCCGCCAGGAAGGCGTCAGCGACGGCAAGCTCGAGGTCTTCTCGCCCAACTCCCCCCTTGGCAGCGCGCTCATCGGCGCCAAGGAGAAGGAGATCCGCGAGTACACCGTGCCCAGCGGCAACACCGTCAAGGTCGAGCTGGTCAAGGCGGAGCCGTACCACTCCTGATTGGCGGCACCACCGCCAGCTGATCTACGGTCCGTTTCATGGCGCAGATCGCCGAGGACCTCTTTCTGCTACTTCTGGACAACGCGTCGGCGCAGCCAGCCCTGGACCGCGACCGTCGTGGACGGCTGCTCACAGCCGCGGTCCTGCTCGATCTGGCCTACGCCTGCCGCATCCGTCCCGCCGTCCCAGGTGACGCCACGCAGGCAGGGCTGCTGCTGGCACTGGCTGCCGCCGGGTCGGGCGATCCCGTCGCCGAACCGGCCTTCCAGCTGCTTCAGCGACGCCCGCTGTCGCCGGCCTCGGCGGTGTCGAAGTTGCGCAAGGGCACCCAGGAGCAGGTCGCGGGACACCTGGAGCGGATCGGCCAGGTGCATCGGGTTCCGTTGCAGTCCAAGCGATTCCGTACGCCGTATGCATGGCCGCTGACCAACCGCGACCGGGTGGGACGGGCACGCGCGCAGCTGCTGTCGGCGTTGTTCGACCGCCGTCCGCCGACGCCCGTGACGGCGGGCATCGTCTCGTTGTTGCATGCCGCGGACGGGCTGGGCGCGCTGATCAGCCTCAACGACCGCGGCTGGCGCTGGGTGCATGCCCGGGCGAGCGAAATCTCCAGTGGCAGTTGGGTGAACGAGTCCCCCACCGGCATGCCGGAGATGAACCTGGCAGTCACCGCATCGGCGGTGCGGTCAGCCCTGGCGTAGCGCCTGCTCGAGGTCGGCAAGCAGGTCGCCCGCCTCCTCGATGCCCACCGACAGGCGGACCAGGTCGTCGGGCACCTCGAGCTGCGAGCCCGCCGTGGAGGCGTGCGTCATCGAACCGGGATGCTCGATCAGCGATTCCACGCCACCGAGCGACTCGGCGAGGATGAAGATCTCGGTACGCGCACACAGTCGCAGGGCAGCTTCGCGGCCACCGGCCAGCCGCACCGACACCATGCCGCCAAAGCCCGACATCTGCCGCCTGGCCACCTCGTGGTTGGGGTGGCTGGGCAGCCCTGGGTACAGCACGCTCGCGACGGCGGGGTGCCCGGTGAGGAATTCGGCTACGAGGGCGGCGTTTTCGCTGTGCCGTTGCATGCGCAGCACGAGGGTCTTGAGCCCGCGCATCGTCAGGTAGGCGTCGAACGGGCCTGGCACCCCGCCCGCGCCGTTCTGCAGGAACGCGAACTTGTCGTCGAGTTCCTCGTCGTTGGTCACCAACGCGCCGCCCACGACGTCGGAGTGCCCACCGATGTACTTCGTCGTCGAGTGCAGCACGATGTCGGCACCAAGCGCCAACGGCTGCTGCAATGCAGGCGAAGCAAAGGTGTTGTCCACCAACACCTTTGCGCCCGACGCCGAGGCAACCTGGACGATTCCCGCGATGTCGGAGATGGACAGCAGCGGGTTGGTTGGCGTCTCGACCCAGATCAGCTTGGTGTTGGACGTGACCGCTGCGCGGACGGCATCGAGGTCGGACAGCGCCGCAGGCGTGTGGGTGACCCCCCACTGCGTGAAGACCTTGTCGATGAGCCGGAACGTGCCGCCGTAGGCGTCGTCGGGGATGACGACGTGATCGCCGGGCCGCAGCAGGGACCGCAGCGCGCAGTCGGTGGCCGCCATGCCCGAGGAGAAGGCGCGGCCGAAAGCGCCGCCCTCGACCGAGGCGAGCGACGCCTCGAGCGCCGCCCGGGTCGGGTTGCCGGTGCGGGCGTACTCGAAGCCGCCGCGCAATCCGCCGACGCCGTCCTGGGCGAACGTCGAGCTGGCATAGATCGGCGCGTTGACGGCGCCGGTCGCGGGATCGGGCCGGTAACCGGCGTGGATGGCCCGGGTCGCCGGTCCGTACGCGCGATACGCGTCTAACTTGCTGCGCTGCTCACTCACGGCGATCAGGGTAACGGTGCGGGACCGCGGCGCGGCCGGTGCCCGTTGGTGTAGAAACCAGACCATGGCTGCATCCACCACGATCGAGCACCTCCTCGACCTCGATTCACTGCTGAACACCGAGGACATCGAGCTACGCACCATGGTTCGACAGTTCGGCGAACAGCGCCTGCGCCCCTTTGTCGCAGAGTGGTTCGAATCCGGCGAGGTGCCCGTCCGCGAGCTCGCCGTCGAGATCGGCAAGCTCGGCCTGCTGGGCATGCACCTGACCGGTTA
This sequence comes from Mycolicibacterium sp. P9-64, assembly GCF_008329605.1. Lineage (GTDB taxonomy): Bacteria > Actinomycetota > Actinomycetes > Mycobacteriales > Mycobacteriaceae > Mycobacterium. Next base: position 213,906 of record NZ_NPKO01000008.1, on the reverse strand, counting down.
CGGCTGCAGCGGGTCGACCGCCACGGCCTACGGCCTGGTGTGCCAGGAGCTCGAGGCCGTCGACAGCGGGCTGCGCAGCCTGGTCTCGGTGCAGGGGTCGCTGGCGATGTTCGCGATCCATCACTGGGGCAGCGAGGAGCAGCGCGAGCGGTGGCTGCCTGGCATGGCCGCAGGCGAGCTGATCGGATGCTTCGGGCTGACCGAACCCGATTTCGGCTCCAATCCCGGCGGCATGCGGACGACGGCCCGGCGCGACGGCTCCGACTGGATTCTCAACGGCTCGAAGATGTGGATCACCAATGCCTCGGTGGCCGACGTCGCGGTCGTGTGGGCGCGCGCCGAAGAGGGCGTCATCGGATTCGCGGTGCCGACGTCGACGCCCGGGTTCAGCGCCCGCGAGATGACGCACAAGCTGTCATTGCGGGCGTCGGTCACCTCGGAGTTCAGCCTCGACGACGTACGGCTGCCCGATGAGGCCAAACTGCCTGGCGCACGCGGGTTGTCGGGTCCGCTGGCCTGCCTGTCGGAGGCCCGGTTCGGCATCGTGTTCGGAGCCGTCGGTGCGGCACGCGACTGCCTGGAGACCACGCTGGATTACATCGGCACCCGCATGGTGTTCGACAAGGCGCTGGCCGGCTATCAGATCACCCAGACGAAGATCGCCGACATGGCGGTCGAGCTCGGCAAGGCCCAGCTGTTGGCGCTGCACCTCGGCAAGCTCAAGGACGAGGGCCGGATCCGGCCGGAGCAGGTCAGCGTCGGCAAGCTCAACAACGTGCGCGAAGCCATCAAGATCGCCCGGCAGTGCCGAACCCTGTTGGGCGCCAACGGCATCACGCTGGAGTACCCGGTGATCAGGCATGCCAACAACCTGGAGTCGGTGCTGACCTACGAGGGCACCTCGGAGGTGCACCAGATGGTCATCGGCGAGGCCCTGACCGGAGTCAGTGCGTTCCGCTGACCTCGGAGCGCACGCACACCGTCGACGCCAGCTTGTCGGCGAACGTTTGACGTTTCGAGTCCCACAGGGGCCATAGGTAACCGAGGCCGAGGGTGAGCGGCTCCACGACGTGCGCGAACTGCCGGATCATCGAGCGCAGGAAGCCGATCGGCTCACCCGAAGCCGCGTCGACGACGCTCAAGTGCAGGGCGGTCTTGCCGATGCTCGAGCCCGTCGTGCCCTGCCGGTAGCCGAAGTTCCAGACGCCGTAGCCGATGATCGCCAGCCATGACGCGACGAAGAGGATCACACCCCAAGGGCTGACGTTCGACCCGCACTGGGCGCCGAGATCGAGTGCGGACGGATCGCCGTCGCATCCGCGGATCCTGGTGACGTACACCAGGATGACGGCCAGGACCGCCAGGACCACCACGGGAACCGCGTCCAGCAGGAAGGCCAACACCCGCCGGGGCCACGGTGCGTAGATCGGAACGCTCGCCGTCATGACCGGCAGTACAACACAGATCGGCCCGCCAGCACGAAGCTGGCGGGCCGATGAGTGTCGAGCGCGATCAGATCGGTACGCAGATCGTCTTCATCAACTTGTCTGCGATGGTCTGCCGCTTCGCGTCCCACAGCGGGAACAGGTAACCGATGTAGCAGATGGCACCGTCGATGGCGTGGGCGATCTGCCGCACGATCGACATGCCGAAACCGATCGGTTGCCCCGTGGCTTCACTGACGACCTTGAACTTCATGATCGACTTGCCGACACTCGAGCCGGTCTTGCCCTGCCTCAGCCCGTAGTTCCAGATCCCGTAGGCAAGGCCAAGCAACGTGGTGACGGCGAAGATCGCCCATGCCACGCCAGAGGGTCCGTTGTTGCCGGTAGCGCAGAATTCACCGAGGTTGAACTCGGAATCATCTGTGATACAGACCGTTTCGACCTTCTGCATCGTGGTCAGACAGATGACGCCGATCCCGGTCAACAGTGCAATCGGGATGTAGTCGATGACCCATGCCATGACACGCGTCAGCCACGGCGTGTACTGATCTGGCGATCCTCCCGGGCCTGCACCGGGTGGCGGCGGGGCGTATCCACCTGCCGCCGGTGGCGGAGGCGGGTAGCCACCACCGGGTGGCGGTGGTGGAGGCGGGAAGCCACCCGGAGGTGGCGGCGGATAGTTTCCGGGAGGCGGTGGATTCGTCACTGTCTGCCTTCTCTCTCTTGCGAGACTCCAGTCGATCTACGGGGTGAGCGGTGCGACCTGGCCATTGGTGAGCTTGCGGTACGTGTAGACCAAGTAGAGCCCCGCGACCGGAACGGCGACGAGCAAACCGATACCGCAGAGCAGCGAGCCGACCGTCGTGATGACGCCGAAGATCAACCAGGCCAGGAGGACCTGGACGAAGTTGGCCTTCACGATGTCGATGCTGGCCTTGATCGCATCGATCGGTGCGAGGCTCCGCTCGACGATGAGAATGGTCGTGAAGAGCGTGAAGATCGCCACGGCCAGACCAGGAAGGACGCACAGCGCATAGCCGATCGATGCCAGGACGCCGACGATCAGTGCGCCGAGAACCACGCTGCCGACGTTGCGCGGCTTGAAGAACGACCCGACGGCAACCTGCTCACCGTTCGCAATGTCCAGCAGGGCAGCGAGATACGCCGATTGGATTGCGCCGATCAAGACGAACAGCACCAACCCGCCGAGAACCAGAACCGCGATGCTGGCCGCACCGAAGCCTGCGCTGTACGAGTAGCTGAATCCCGATCCGGACGAGTCGTAATAGCTGACTGGATCGGGCGCCAGGGCAATGGCCACGCCGTAGACGATCCCGTACACCACACCGACGATGACGCCGTAGATCAGCGTCGCGACGATCAGTGGGGCGGCGTTCTTGCTGAACTTGTTCCATGCCCAGCCGAAGGCTTCACCGACGTTTACCTGTGCGGGTCCACCAGCGAAGCCCGGGGCGCCTGGGGGCGGGAATCCAGGCAGCGGGGGCGGCGGGTAACCGCCCTGCGGAGGTGGCGGGTAACCGCCCTGCGGAGGTGGCGGGTAACCGCCCGGGGGGCCCTGCGGCGGGGGCGGCGGGTAGCCACCCGGAGGGCCCTGCGGAGGAGGCGGCGGGTAGCCACCCTGCGGTCCCGGCGGGGGCGGAGGGTACCCACCCGGGGGCCCCTGGGGCGGGGGCGGCGGGTAGCCACCCGGAGGCGGGTAGTTGCCGCCGGGCGGCGGTGGGGGTGGTGGGTTGGTCACGATTCCCTTTCTCTTTCTTGCAAATTCAATGATCGAAGCCATTGAGAGGCAAAGTTATTGGTCGCTACACGCGCAGTTCATCGGTCGTGGACCCTTCCAGTGATGAGTTAGCTGGGAGCGAGCGGTGTAACCCTACCTGAGAACGGGTCTACAAAGACGCCCATAATCTGATCTTCATCACTCCCCGCCACCCCTCCCCGAGGTGGAATCATTAACTAAGCTAACGGTTTTCGATAGCCGTCCGCAGCGGTCTGTAGCTGGACTAGCGAGGATCCTAGCGGCGGGGATTGCCGTCGGAAAGGAATCCAAGCAAGTCGTGCCGCGTGATGACACCCACCGGTTTGCCCTCTTCGACGACCATCACCGCGTCGCCATCGCGCAGCGCCTTGGCGGCCGTCGAGACCAGTTCTCCCGCCCCAATGAGCGGCAATGGCGGCCCCATGTGCTGCGAAACGGCGTCGGCCAAATTTGCCCGACCCTCGAATACCGCCGACAGGAGTTCACGTTCCGATACGCTTCCGGCCACTTCTCCGGCCATTACCGGTGGCTCCGCGCCGACGACTGGCATCTGCGACACGCTGTACTCGCGCAGAATGCCGATGGCGTCGCGCACCGTCTCCGACGGATGGGTGTGCACCAGGTCGGGAAGCGCTCCGGACTTGCGCCGCAACACGTCTCCGACAGTCGAATGCTCGATCGACCCGTCGAGCCTGCCGCGCAGGAAGCCGTACGACGACATCCACGCGTCGTTGAAAACCTTTGAGAGATAACCACGTCCACCGTCGGGCAGCAGAACGACGACCACTGCGTCGGGCCCGGCACGCTTGGCGACCTGGATGGCGGCCACCACGGCCATGCCGCAGGAGCCGCCGACGAGCAACGCCTCCTCGCGAGCCAGCCGCCTCGTCATCTCGAATGAATCGGCGTCGGAGACCGCGATGATCTCGTCGGTGACGCTCGGGTCGTAGGCCGACGGCCAGAAGTCCTCGCCGACGCCCTCGACGAGATAGGGCCTGCCGGTACCGCCTGAGTAGACCGACCCCTCCGGGTCCGCGCCGATGACCTTCACCGCCCCGCCGGAGACCTCCTTGAGGTAGCGGCCCGCGCCGGTGATCGTCCCGCCGGTGCCCACGCCTGCGACGAAGTGCGTGACCTTGCCGTCGGTGTCGGCCCAGATCTCCGGGCCCGTCGTCTCGTAGTGGCTTGCAGGTCCGTTCGGGTTGGAGTACTGGTCGGGCTTCCACGCGCCGTCGATCTCCTCGACGAGGCGGTTCGACACGCTGTAGTAGCTGTCCGGATTGTCCGGGGCGACCGCCGTCGGACACACCACGACGTCGGCGCCGTACGCGCGCAACACGTTCTGCTTGTCCTCGCTGACCTTGTCAGGGCAGACGAAGATGCACTTGTACCCGCGCTGCTGCGCAACGATGGCCAACCCCACGCCGGTGTTGCCCGACGTCGGCTCGACGATGGTGCCGCCGGGCCGCAGCTCTCCGGCGGCCTCTGCGGCCTCGATCATCTTGACCGCGATGCGGTCCTTCGAGCTGCCGCCAGGGTTGAGGTACTCGATCTTGGCGGCGACGATTCCGGCCCCTTCGGGCACGACGGAGTTCAGTCGCACCAAGGGCGTGTTGCCGATGAGCTCACTGATATGGCTCGCGATCCGCATGGGTCCATCGTGTCAGGCCCGTCGCGGAGGTACCAGGGAGGGTCTCATTGCCCCTCGCGGCCGCAGGCCCCCAATTGCTCCTCGCGTCCGCCTGACTACCAGGTGGCCTCTCGGATGTACTCGCCAATTTGCCGCAGCGAGCGCGTCGCCTCCTTGACCGCGGGTGCGGCCAGCTGAAACACGTGCATCTGACCCGGCCACACCCGGACCTCCACCGGCACCCCGGCGGCGGCCAGCATGTGCGCGGCCTTTCTCGCATCGTTGAGCAGAACCTCCGAGCCCGACACGTGAATGAGGGTGCGGGGCAGTCCCGGCTCGATGTGGTCGAGCGGCTCGTAGACCGGCTCCGGTTCGCCGTTGACGATGTGGCGCTTGGCCGACTCCTCGACCAGCGCGACCAGCGCGGTGAAGGCCTTGGGCGGGAACATCGCGTCGGAGTGGATGTTGGGGTGCTGCGCTCGGTGCTCGTTGTCGATCTCGAACAGAGGCGACATGGTCACGACGGCCGCGGGCAGCTCGCCCTCGTGGTGCAGCATCTCGGCCAGCGCCAGCGACAGGTAGCCGCCCGCGGAGTCACCGGCCAGCACGATCTGGTCGGGCTCGTAGCCCTTGAGCCGCAACCATTGATAGGCGTCGCGGCAGTCCTCCATGGCCTGCCCGATCGAATGCTTCGGGATCATCCGGTAGTTCACGACGAGCACGGGGCTGTCGGCGTACTTCGACAGCGCTTCGACCAACCGGCCGTGCGTGTTGACTCCGCACGTCAGGAACGCCCCGCCGTGCATGTAGAGGACCACGCGGCGATTGCCGTCGGCCGGCAGGACACCCGAAGCGCGTACCAGTTGGGCGCTGCAGTTGCGCAGTCCGATGGTTGCGCGAATGGTCCCAGGAGATGGCCGCATGACACGTGCGGCGAAGTCCAGCAGGCCCCACGGCCAGGGCAGGCGCGGTGCGTGACTGCCGATCACGAGAGTTGGCTTGATGGTCATCATGGCCGCCAGAGCAAACAATCGCCCTGCCACGCTGGCACCGTCTTCCACGACCTCGACCGGAGCACCGTCGCTGACGGGGAACCGCCGCGCTTTATGCGCTCTAGCTGGGCTAATACCAACGCGAGACGTACTCGATACCTTGCTCGGTGCGGTCATCGCCACCACTCCTACGCCGTTGTAGTGCCCGTTGTATGACTAATTCCAGCCTGGCTTGGGTAACTTAGCTTGACACCCTACTTAGTTATCAACAATCAAAGAATCTGTTTTCGTACCGGACTTGATACCGCAATGTGACCGGTCGAGAGCCGCCGCCACGCTGACATCCGCGGAACTGGCCTTAAACTTGCGGTGTGGGCATTCGTGCACCTCGTCGATCGACCATCGCCCTGGCGGCTGCAGCCACGCTGGCGTCGACGGGTTCGGCATATGTGGGGGCACGCAACCTGTTGAACCTGCAGGCCACGCAGGCCCGTCAGATCATCCCCAAGTCCTGGGAAGTCCCGCCTCGCGCCGACGGCGTGTACACCCGCGGCGGCGGCCCAGTCGAGAAGTGGCAGCGCGGGGTGCCGTTCGACCTGCACCTGATGATCTTCGGAGACTCGACGGCCACCGGCTACGGCTGTGAGGTCGCCGACGAGGTGCCCGGCGTGCTGATCGCGCGCGGCCTGGCCGAGGAATCCGGCAAGCGGGTCAGGTTGAGCACCAAGGCGATCGTCGGCGCCACCTCCAAGGGGCTGTCGGGCCAGATCGACGCCATGTTCATCACCGGACCGCCGCCGGATGCCGCCGTCGTGATGATCGGGGCCAACGACATCACCGCGGTCAACGGCATCGGACCGTCCGCGCGGCGACTCGGCGCGGCGGTGCGACGGTTGCGCGGGAGCGGCGCGGTCGTCGTAGTGGGGACTTGCCCGGACTTCGGCGTCATCACCGCGATTCCGCAGCCCCTGCGCACGGTGGCCCGCACCCTCGGCTTGCAACTGGCCCGTTCGCAGGCAGGCGCCGTGCGCGCTGCCGGTGGCGTCCCGGTGCCGTTCTCCGATCTGCTGGCACCCGAATTCCTCAAGGCGCCCGAGGTGCTGTTTTCCGACGACATGTTCCATCCGTCCGCGGCCGGATATTCCCTGGCCGCCACCCAGCTGTTGCCCGCGCTGTGTAAGGCGTTGGGAGAGTTGACGAATGACACCACCACCGAGCCCGCACTCAAGTCGCGTTCCGGCGAAGGGACCAACGTGATTGCCAGGATCGGCGACGTCAGCAGGCTGTGGCGCCGCACCACCGGTGTACCCGCGCCGATCGTCGCACCCGCGACCAGCTAGCTTCTCCTTAGATTTCGAACAGCCAATCGACACCAGGGAGCCGTCATGCCCGAAGCCGTCATCGTCTCGACCGCCCGTTCGCCGATCGGCCGCGCCTTCAAGGGTTCGCTGGCTTCGATCCGGCCCGACGATCTGGCTACCCAGATGGTGCGCGCGGCACTCGACAAGGTGCCCTCGCTGGACCCGCACGACATCGACGACCTGCTCATGGGCTGCGGGCAGCCCGCAGGTGAGTCGGGCTTCAACATCGGCCGCACGGTCGCCGTGCAGCTCGGATACGACTTCCTGCCGGGCACCACGGTGAACCGGTACTGCTCGTCGTCGCTGCAGACCACGCGCATGGCGTTCCACGCGATCAAGGCCGGCGAGGGCGACGTGTTCATCTCCGCGGGCGTGGAGACGGTCTCCCGGTTCGGCAAGGGCAACTCCGACTCGTGGCCGGACACCAAGAACCCCCTCTACGACGAGGCAGGCAAGCGTTCCGAGGCCGCGTCGGCCGGTGCTGACGAATGGCACGACCCGCGCAACGACGGCCTGATCCCCGACGTCTACATCGCGATGGGCCAGACCGCCGAGAACGTCGTGCTGAAGACCGGCATCAGCCGCGAGGACCAGGACCTGTGGGGCGTGCGCAGCCAGAACCGCGCCGAGGAAGCCATCAAGGCCGGCTTCTTCGAGCGCGAGATCGTGCCGGTGACGCTGCCCGACGGCACGGTCGTGTCCAAGGACGACGGTCCGCGCGCAGGCACCACCTACGAGGCGATCAGCCAGCTCAAGCCGGTGTTCCGGCCGAACGGCACGGTCACCGCGGGCAACGCCTGTCCTCTGAACGACGGTGCCGCGGCGCTGGTCATCATGAGCGACACCAAGGCCAAGGAGTTGGGCCTGACACCGTTGGCGCGCATCGTGTCCACGGCCGTGTCGGGGCTGTCGCCGGAGATCATGGGCCTCGGTCCGATCGAGGCGATCAAGAAGGCGTTGGCCACGGCGGGCAAGCAGATCTCCGACATCGACCTCGTCGAGATCAACGAGGCGTTCGCCGTCCAGGTGATCGGCTCGGCGCGCGAGCTCGGCATCGACGAGGACAAGCTCAACGTCTCCGGCGGCGCGATCGCGCTTGGTCACCCGTTCGGCATGACGGGTGCTCGCATCACCGCCACGCTGCTGAACAACCTTGCGACGCATGACAAGACGTTCGGCGTCGAGTCGATGTGCGTTGGCGGCGGCCAGGGCATGGCGATGGTGGTCGAGCGGCTCAACTGATTTGCGTTGAGACAGCGCTGGCGGCGCGAAAGTGCGAGTAGCCGTCGCCGTCAGCGCTCACTCAACGCCCATGCACGGCTGACACGATGGACGATTCTGGCACGCCGATGGCCGGCAGCCACCCTGATCGTCGTCCAGCCGACACTGGCGATGTACTCACTTCGCACGATGTCGTAACCGATCTGATCGGCATGTTGGACACCGTCGTACTCGACGGCGATCATCTTGTCCTCCCACCCCATGTCGAGGTAGTACAGCGGATAGCCGTCAGGACCGAGCACCGGTATCTGCGTCTGAGGCCGCGGAAAGCCCGCGTCCATCAGCAGAAGTCGCAGCCACGTCTCCTTCGGCGACTCTGCGCCGGCGTCGACGAGGTCGAGCACGCGGTCGACCCGTCGCAGACCCTTGACGTGCGGGTGACGCAGTGCCAGCGCCTGTACGTCCTCGACCTTGAAGTGTGTTGCCCTCGCCAACGCGTCCAACCGCGCCACTGCCTGCCCCAACGGTCCGCGGCGGGCGAGGTCGAATGCCGTCCGGTCTGCGGTCGTTGCTGCCATCCCCTCGAGGAGCGCTATCTCGTCGTCGAACAGGCTGTCCCTGCGGGTGATTACGCCAAGAGGCGACCGGTTGTTGGCCCAGTTCAGCTCGATTGCCGTACTGGCGTCAACCCACTTCGCGCCTAGAGCCGCCGATGCGGCAAGGCCGGAGACCACTCCTTCCCGTCTTGACCACAACCACGCGGCGGTAGTGCGTTCCGACAGGCTCAACGGGTCTCGACGCGGACCGTACACATCGGGCAGCACCCGCCGGTGGTACCGCCTGAGGTCGTATCGAGTTAGTGCGCCACTCGCGAGCGCCTCACTGCCAACGAAGATTCGCTCCACGACCGCAGGGTGCCACTTCGGTGGATCTCCGGCTCAATCCATCCACAGACGATGCCTTCGCCATTGGGATAGCGCTGGCGGCGCGAAAGTACGAGTGCCACACGCCCAGAGCGCTATCTCAACGCGCGGGAGGGGTCACGCGCGGGAGGGGCCGAGGTGCTGGGTGACGAGCAGGATTCAGATAGCGCTGGCGGCGCGAAAGTACGAGTGGCACAAACCCTCAGCGCTATCTCAGCGTGCGGGTGGGGGGCGACGGGGCCGGGGCGAGTGCTCAGCCCACGAAAAAGGGCGCCCGCTATCCGCGGACGCCCCTTCTCTAGGAGAGCTGCTAATCCCTTTGGAAGTAGCTCAGCAGCTGAAGGATCTCGATGTACAGCCAGACCAGCGTGACGGTCAGGCCGAGGGCAACGCCCCATGCAGCCTTCTCGGGCGCACCGGCGCGGATCATCTGATCGGCCGCGTCGAAGTCGAGCAAGAAGCTGAACGCCGCGATGCCGATGCAGACCAGCGAGAAGATGATCGCGATCGGGCCGCCGCTGCGCAGGCCCATGCCCTCACCGCCGCCGACACCGAACATGCCGAGCACCAGGTTGCCGAGCATCAGGACCAGCACGCCGAACATGGCCGCCACCAGCATCCTGGTGAACTTCGGCGTGACGCGGATGGCGCCCGTCTTGTAGACGACCAACATGCCGAAGAACACGCCGAGTGTGCCGAGCACCGCCTGGAAGATCAGCGTTCCCGCGCTGGCACCCGACACGTACACATTGGCCAAGATGAACGAGAACGCGCCGAGGAACAGACCCTCCAGAGCGGCGTAGCTCAGCACGATCGCCGGGTTGTCCTGTTTGCGGCCGAACGTCGCAATAAGCACCAGCGCCAAGCCACCGAGCGCGCCAACGAGCGCGAACGGCATGGCAAGTGCCAGGTTTTGAGCCACCAGGAAGTAGGAGACGACGGCGACTGCGGTCAGCACGGCAAGCGTGATACCGGTCTTGGTGACGACGTCATCGATGGTCAGCGGGCGGGAAACTCCGGCCTGCTGCTGATCTGGGTACTGCGTCGCGTATGGCTGGGCCTGTACCTGCTGAGCACCGTAGCCAGCGGCTCCGGTACCAAACTGCGCGTATCCGCCCTGCCCCTTCGGCAGGGACCGGAATACCGGGTTGCTGCTCTCGCGCACCGTCGGATCCTCTCCTGTGCTGTGCTTCGCCTGCTGGCGAATACTCCAACAACGATCAGCGTGTCAGACAAGGTTCCCGCCGTCGACACTGAATCTGTGAATCTTCTCAGTAAGACGCTACCCGTCGCGCGACTGGCCAGGCCGACGCTCTAGATTGCTTGCCGTGGCCGAAGAAAACGAGGACATCCTAGTAAGCGTCACCAACGGCATCGGGTTAGTGACGCTGAACCGGCCAAAGGCCATCAACTCGCTCACCCACGGCATGGTGACGGTCCTCGCGAAGACGCTGAAGGACTGGGAGAACGACGGTTCCGTTCACACCGTGCTGCTGACGGGCGCCGGCGAGCGCGGCTTGTGCGCAGGCGGTGACATCGTCGCCATCTACAACAGCGCCAAGGCTGGCGGAGCCGAGGCCGCCAAATTCTGGTACGACGAGTACCAGCTCAACGCATACATCGCGCGATACCCGAAACCGTATGTGGCCCTGATGGACGGCATCGTGATGGGCGGCGGGGTCGGCGTCAGCGCCCACGCCACCATCGGCGTCGCGACCGATACCACCAAGATGGCGATGCCCGAGGTCGGCATCGGCTTCATCCCCGACGTAGGCGGCACCTACCTGCTGGCCCGTGCGCCTGGCCAGCTCGGCACCTACGCGGCACTCACGGGAGCCCACTTCGACGGCGCCGACGCGATCGCGATGGGATTCGCCGATCAGTATGTGCCACATGAGAAGCTGGCCGACTTCCGCCAAAGCATCATCGACGACGGAGTCGACGCCGCGCTTGCCAAACACGCCATCGAGCCCCCTGCCAGCAAGCTGCTGGCGCAGCAGCAGTGGATCGACGAGTGCTTCGCCGGCGACACCGTCGCCGACATCATCGCCGCACTGCGCGGCCACGACACCGAGCCCACCAACGACGCAGCCGACCTGCTCGCCTCCCGCTCCCCCATCTCGGTCTCCGTCGCGCTGGAAGCCCTGCGCCGCGCGGCGAAGCTCGAGACGCTGGAAGACGTTCTGCGGCAGGAGTATCGGACATCCACCGGCGCATTGCGCTCACACGACCTCGTCGAGGGCATCCGCGCTCAGGTCATCGACAAGGACCGCAACCCGAAGTGGTCGCCGTCGTCGTTGGCCGACGTCTCGCTTGACGACGTCGAGGCATACTTCAACCCTGCCGACCCCGATCTGACGTTCTAGGAGAACCAATGAGCTACGAGACCATCCTGGTGACCCGCGAGGATCGCGTCGGCACCATCACGCTGAACCGGCCGAAGGCGCTCAACGCGCTCAACAGCCAGGTGATGGCCGAAGTCACCACGGCGGCTGCCGAATTCGACGCCGACGCGGGCATCGGTGCCATCATCGTGACGGGCAACGAGAAGGCCTTCGCCGCGGGCGCGGACATCAAGGAGATGGCCGACCTGTCGTTCGGCGACGTATTCGCCACAAACTTCTTCGAGCCGTGGTCGAAGTTCGCCGCCACCCGCACCCCCACCATCGCCGCGGTCGCCGGCTACGCCCTCGGCGGCGGCTGCGAGCTGGCGATGATGTGCGACCTCTTGATCGCCGCCGACACCGCCAAGTTCGGCCAGCCCGAGATCAAACTCGGTGTGCTGCCGGGCATGGGCGGCTCGCAGCGACTGACCCGCGCCATCGGCAAGGCCAAGGCGATGGACCTGATCCTGACCGGGCGCACCATCGACGCCGAGGAGGCCGACCGCAGCGGCCTGGTGTCGCGCGTCGTGCCCGCCGACACGCTGCTCACCGAGGCCAACGCCGTCGCCGCCACCATCGCGGGCATGTCGCTGTCGGCATCGCGAATGGCCAAGGAGGCCGTCAACCGCGCCTTCGAGTCCACCCTCGCCGAAGGTCTGCTCTACGAGCGTCGACTCTTCCACTCCGCATTCGCCACCGATGACCAGACCGAGGGCATGGCCGCGTTCACCGAGAAGCGCCCGCCGAAGTTCACACACCGATAAGGTGCGTTCGTGACAGACACGGACGCCAAGGCCGACGACCCGCCTGCGGTCGAACCGGAAGAGGCTGCTGAGCCGAAACCGTCTCCGGCACCAGTGAAGCCCGACTGGTGGATGCGCCACTACACGTTCTTCGGTACCGCCATCGGCCTGGTGTTCATCTGGTTCTCGATGACTCCGTCGCTGCTACCGCGCGGCCCCCTGTTCCAGGCCCTCGTGAGCGGCTCCGCCGGCGCAATCGGTTACGGCCTCGGCGTATTCGGCGTCTGGCTGGTCCGCTTCATGCGTTCCACGGAGGTCAGCCCGCCTGCGCCGCGGCGCGCCTGGATTGCGCTGCTCGTGGTTGGCGTCATCGGCCAGATCCTGGCCATCGTCTGGTTTCACGTCTGGCAGGACGAGATCCGCGACTTCATGGGCGTGCCCCGGTTGACATTCTGGGATCACCCACTGACCGGCGTGCTGTCGATCGTCGTCCTGTTTGCCTTCGTCGAACTCGGCCAGCTGGTCGGCAAACTGGTGCGCTATCTGGTTCGGCAGCTGGAACGCGTTGCACCACCGAGGGTTTCGGCGGTCGTGGTGGTCGGCCTCCTGCTCGTCGTGACCATCGCGCTGCTCAACGGCATCGTGGTTCGCTTCGCGATGACCACCCTCAACAACACCTTCGAATCGGTGAACGACGAGGAGGATCCCGACATCGCCGCGCCGACCACGTCGCTGCGGTCGGGCGGGCCGCAGTCACTGGTCACCTGGTCGTCGCTCGGCCACCAGGGCCGCGTCTTCATGGCGAACGGCCCGACCGTCGACGAACTGAATGAGTTCAATCGGGCGGGCAACGGCCCCACGGCCATCGAGCCGATCCGCGCGTACGCAGGGCTGAACTCCGCCAACGGAATCAAGGCCACCGCGGAGTTGGCCGCACAGGAGCTTCAGCGCACCGGCGGCCTGAACCGCGCGGTCGTCGCGGTGGCCACCACGACGGGCACCGGCTGGATCAACGAGGCCGAGGCGTCCGCCCTGGAGTACATGTACAACGGCAACACCGCGATCGTGTCGATGCAGTACTCGTTCCTGCCCAGTTGGCTGTCGTTCCTGGTGGACAAGGAGAACGCCCGACAGGCGGGGCAGGCACTCTTCGAGGCCGTCGACGCGTTGATCCGCGAGATGCCCGAGAACACCCGCCCCAAGCTGGTGGTGTTCGGCGAGAGCCTGGGCTCGTTCGGTGGCGAGGCCCCGTTCCTCGCCCTGAACAACCTCGTCGCACGCACCGACGGCGCGCTGTTCTCCGGCCCGACGTTCAACAACACCATCTGGACCGATCTGACCATCAACCGCGACGAGGGTTCACCGGAGTGGTTGCCCATCTACGACAAGGGCGAGAACGTCCGCTTCGCCGCGAGGGCCGAGAACCTCGGCAGGCCGGCCGATCCCTGGGGCCACCCGCGAGTCGTCTACCTGCAGCACGCCTCCGACCCCATCGCGTGGTGGAATCCCGATCTTCTGTTCAGCAAGCCGGACTGGCTGCGCGAGCCCCGCGGTTACGACGTGTCGCCGCGGACCGAGTGGATTCCCATCGTGACGTTCCTTCAGGTGTCCGCCGACATGGCGGTGGCCGTCGACGTGCCGGATGGGCACGGCCACGTCTACGTGCGCGACGTGGCCAACGCGTGGGCCGCGATTCTGCAGCCGCCGGGTTGGACACCCGCCAAGACCGACGCGCTGCGGTTGCTGCTGCGCTCGGACGAGAACTCCTAGCTCAGCGCGGCCAGGACGCCGTCGGACTTCAGCGCCTGGTAGCCGCCGATCACGTCGGTGGCCGAATGCAGGCCCAGGTCGACCAGCGACGCCGCGGCCAGGCTGGACGTGTAGCCCTCGGAGCAGAGCACGATCCACTCGACGTCGTCGCCGACGGCTTGCGGCAGTCGGGCGTCGCTGGTGGGGTCGAGCCGCCACTCGAGCACGTTGCGTTCGATGACCAGTGCGGCAGGCACGTCACCTTCGAGCGCCCGTTGCGCCGCGGGCCGGATGTCGACGAGCAGCGCACCACGCCGCAGCGCGGCGGGCACGTCACGCGCCTCGATCCGCGTGAGCTTGGCACGCGCGGCCTCGAGCACGGCGTCGATGCGACTCATTCAGTCGCCCTCCGGTTTGTCGGTCAGCTCGGTACGGTCGCGACGCAGCGTATTCCGTTCGGTCACTTCGTAATACGACATCGCGGTCAGCGGCGGCGAGTAGGCGTGCACGCTCAGGGTCGGAGCTGCCCTGACGGCGACATCGGCTACCGGCCCAATGATGTGCGTCGGTTCCGGTGACCACACGACGTCGTGCACCCAGCCCAGCGGGAAACCTGCCTGATCACCTGCGGTCAACCGTCGGCTCCGGAGGCGGTCGCTGTCCCACCGTGTCTCGGCAAGCGCGCCGGACACCACGGTCAGCGCCCCCAGCGAGCCGCCGTGGTCGTGCAGTTCGGTGGACTTGTCGGGCACCCAACTGATCAGCCAGACGTCGAGTTCGTCGTCGCCATGCAGCCGGGTGAACCACCGCTCGTCGATGGGCACGCCACCGTCGGGCAGCAGGTGGTCGTAGTGGCCGGACAGCACGTCGTCGGCCGCGGTATCGGTGGTGTACAGGAGGTCGGGCAACCGCAGGCGGGTCGGCGCGACGATGGAAGGGGATGCGAGTGACATGGCGGCACGAGCTCCAGAAGAGTGAACGGACAGGGGGGTCGGGCATCAAGCCCAACAACACTCCTGACAGGTAGTCCGCTCGATCACGCTGGCGAGTCTTGCATAGATTGAGTGCATGCGCAGCTACCCGATCCTCGCCGTGACTGCCGCGACGACGCTCCTTTCCGCCGTCCTCGCCAGCTGCTCGTCGGGCTCGAACGGCGGCAATCCCGAGCCGTCGGCGGCGACCTCCGCGACGCCTACGACGACGACCACGAACCAGACCCACACCGCGTCGCCGGGGGCCGTCGACGTCTCCCCCGGCGGTGTCACCACCGCCGTCGGGGCGCCCGCCGAATCGACCGAGGAAGAGTACTTCCAGGCCTGCCATGCCGCGAAGGTGTGGATGGCCGAGCAGGGCGGTGATCAGAAGGCTCAGTTCGAGCCGTACCTGAAGAGCATTCAGTCAGCGGACGCGGCAGGTCCCGCCACGTTCAACCTGCCGTGGTCGCAACTCACCCCGAACCGCCAAGCGGCGGTCATCGTCGCGGCCGAAGCCGCCGCCGACGACCTCTGCGGCTGATCACCCGCAGCCTTTAAATCACGTCGGCTGGAATACCGGTCCAGCGAAGCTTCGTCGGCCTGGGTACGACCATGCCTACGTCGCAGAAACCCCCGACACGCAGGCATTTAGCACATCTACATGTAGTGGTGTCCATCACAAATCTGGGTACAATGTGCTCCTCATCACTCGAAGGAGTCTGTCGATGGTCGGTTCCAAGAAAGTCCCGGTCGGCCAGCGCCAGAACACGCTTCCCCGCGCCGCCCACGGCTCGATCAACGGCACGAAAGTGCTGCTTGGCTTCGTTCTGCTTCTCATCGCAATCGCCTCGATCACCGGCGTCGTCGTCGCCGTATCAAGCGGTCAACCGCAGATCGCACTGATCATCGGCCTACTCTCGGCCGCATTCTTCTGCCGCGTCGGCTGCTAACGCACGCCCCCTACACCGAGTTCTTCGCGCGCCCCGGGGAGGAGTTCCTCACGCGCGGGCGACGGGCCTCGAAACAGGTCGTCGACGCCGCTCTCACGGGCGCCCGACACGTCAAGTCCCACCGGCGTTTCCGGCGCGGCGAACGCCGTCCTCGCCCTGTCCACCCGGCTGAGGAAGCCGTCGACATCACAGCCGCTGATGAAGGCGAACTGACAGCCGGAGGGCAGACTATTGGCCATGCGCGTCGCTCTGGCACTCGGTAGCGGCGGCGCCCGCGGTTACGCACACATCGGCGTGATCAACGAATTGCGCGACCGCGGCCACGAGATCGTCGGCATCGCGGGCTCGTCGATGGGCGCACTGGTCGGAGGCCTCGAGGCCGCAGGCAAGCTCGACGAGTACGCCACTTGGGCAAGCTCGCTGACCCAGGGCGCCGTGCTGCGGCTGCTCGATCCGACCTTGACCTCGGCAGGGGTTTTGCGTGCGGAGAAGATCCTCGACGCCGTCCGCGAGATTCTCGGTGAGGTCCCGATCGAGGACCTCGCCATCCCGTACACCGCGGTGACGACGGATCTGATTGCGGGCAAGTCGGTATGGCTGCAACGCGGACCGGTCGACGATGCCATCCGAGCCTCCATCGCCATACCGGGGCTGATCAAGCCCTACGTGCTCGACGGCCGCCTGCTCGCCGACGGCGGCATTCTCGACCCGCTCCCGATGGCTCCCATCGCCGCGGTCAACGCCGACGTCACCATCGCCGTGAGCCTCGGCGGCGGCGACCCCACCCGCCCAGAAGCCGCACCGGAGCCGAGCCCGACGGCCGACCTGCTCAACCGGATGTGGCGCAGCACAACGGCATTGCTCGACACCACCACCGCACGTTCACTGCTCGACACCCCGACGGCACGGTCCGTTCTCGATCGCTTCACCAACGACGGCATCGACCCCGACGACGATGACGACGACACATCCGTCCCCCGGCTCGGCAGCTTCGAGATCATGAACCGCACCATCGACATCGCGCAGGCCGCGCTGATGCGCCACACCATGGCCGCCCATCCACCCGACTTGCTCATCGAGGTGCCCCGCTCGACGTGCCGCAGCCTGGAGTTTCACCGCGCCGACGAGGTCATCGAGATCGGTCAGGAACTCGCAGCTGCCGCGCTGGACGCCCTCGCGGACGGATCAGACTCCTAGGAAGCGCGCCACGCGGCCGGCCTCGCGGCGCCCCTGGTCACGTCCGGCCCGCGCCGAAGGGATCCGGCACGCCGGGTCGAGCGGGTTGGGACCGAACGCGGCGAGCGACGCGTCGTCGGCGAAAACGGTCAGCGTCTCCCCTGGGAAGTCGGCGATCTCCGGCCCAGGCCCGCTGCCGAATGCCGACGGTGAGTTCTCGCCCTGTGGCACCAGGACGACGATGTCGTCGCAGTCACCGGCAGCGACCAGGTTGACCGAGCTGCCCACCGCGCCGTCGATGAACCGGCGGTCGCCAATCGTCACCGGCGGCCACACACCCGGCACCGCGCAACTGGCGGCGACCGCATCGACGAGGGTCACACCCGAGGTGCCGTCGAAGACCACCAGCTCTCCAGTGAGGGCGTCGATGGCCGTCACGCGCAGCACTGTGTCGGGCCAGTCGTGCGACGGCAGCCGGTGCGCGATCACGGCACGACGGACTCGCTCGGCGACGGTATCGGTGGCCAGCGCGATGGAGCCGATCCGCTGCAGCTTCTCCTCGGTGGTGGCGCCCGGCGTCATCATGGCGGTCACGAACAACGCGGTGATGTCCTCGACGGCGACGCCTGGATCGATCTCGTACGACTCCTGTGCGACCTGGCGCGCGAAGAGCTCGTCGAAGCCTTCGCCGCTACCAAGCTGAGCCGCCACCGTCGACCCCGCCGACGAACCGAGTAGCACGTCCGAGGCGAGCAACGCCCGCGCCGCGTCGGGTGCCGCATCGGCGATGCCACACAGAATGCCCGTCTCCCAGGCGATGCCCGCGAGCCCACCACCGGCAAGCACCAGTCCGCGCGTCGTCACGGAACGTGATTGTGCCAGGTGAGCAATGCCACTGAAACTTCGATTGGCTAATCAACGAAGATAGTCCTAGGCTCTGCACCGGCGACGCGTCAATTCTGCTTGCCCAGAAGCGGTTTGGGCCGCACACAGCAAACACTCCCGTCGTTGAATACCCAAGGCCGATCAGGAGGATGGTGTGCCCAAGCTCGCCGATGTGTTGCGCAGGACGTTGGGAGCAACCGCGATCGCGGTGCTATTGCCCGCGGTCATCGGGTTCCTTGGCGGCGCAGCGTCGGCGTCGGCGTTCTCCCGCGAAGGCCTGCCGATCGAGTACCTGCAGGTGCCGTCCGCAGCGATGGGCCGCGACATCAAGGTCGAGTTTCAAGGCGGCGGCAAACACGCGGTCTACCTGCTCGACGGTCTGCGGGCACAGGACGACTTCAACGGCTGGGACATCAACACCGCGGCGTTCGAGTGGTACTACCAATCCGGGCTGTCGCTGGTGATGCCCGTCGGCGGCGAGTCGAGTTTCTACACCGACTGGTACCAACCCGCCGTCGGCAACGGCACCACCCAGACCTACAAGTGGGAAACCTTCCTCACCTCGGAACTGCCCGCATGGCTCGCGGAGAACAAGAACGTCTCGCAGGGCGGCAACGCGGTGGTCGGACTGTCGATGGGCGGCGCGCCCGCGCTGATCTATGGGGCCTACCACCCCGACCGGTTCAGCTACGCGGGGTCGCTGTCGGGGTTCGTGAACCTCTCCCAGGGCTGGTGGCCCAAGTTGGTCGGCCTCGCAATGAACGACGGGGGCGGCTTCAAGGCCTCGGACATGTGGGGCCCGTCGAGCGACCCGGCATGGGCCCGCAACGACCCCACGTTGCAGATCTCCAAGTTGGTCGCCAACGGCACCCGCCTCTGGGTGTACTGCGGCAACGGCACTGCCGGCGATCTCGGCGCCAAGGGCAGCGGCTTCCTGGAGACCTCGACGCTGCAGAGCAACACCGCGTTCCGCGATCAGTACGTCGCCGCGGGCGGTACCAACGCCGTGTTCAACTTCCCGTCAGAGGGAACCCACGACTGGGCGTACTGGGGCTCGCAGTTGCAGCAGATGAAGCCCGACCTGCAGCGGGCGCTCGGAGCCAAAACGTAGGGTCGTTCCATGGCCCCGACGATGCGCGCCCAGCGGTTCTACGCCGATACCAAGACCATTGCGGTGGAGGACGTTCCGATCCCGGAGCCCGGCCCCGGTGAGGTGCTGGTCAAGGTCGCGTTCTGCGGGATCTGCCACTCCGACCTGAGCCTGATCAACGGCACGTTCCCGTCGCAACTTCCGGTGGTGACGCAGGGCCACGAAGCGTCGGGCACCGTCGCCAAGCTCGGCCCCGGCGTGACCGGATGGGCCGAGGGCGACCGGGTGGTGGTGGCCGCCGGCCGGCCGTGCATGGAGTGCGCGAACTGCCGTCGCGGCGATGTGTCGAACTGCCTGCGGATCCGGCTGATGGCCTTCGCGTACGACGGGGCCTGGGCGGAGTACACCGTCGCGCAGGCCTTCGGCCTGACCAGGATTCCCGACAACGTGCCCCTTGAGCAGGCGGCGATCCTGGCCGACGCGGTGTCGACCCCGTATGGCGCCGTCGTGCGGACGGCCAACGTCGGGATTGGCGAGTCCGTCGGGGTATGGGGTGTCGGCGGCCTCGGCACCCACATGATCCAGCTGGCCCGCCTCGTCGGAGCCGCGCCGATCATCGCCGTCGACATCAAGCCGACCATTCTGGACCGGGCACTCGCCGTCGGGGCGGATTACGCGTTCGACGCCCGTGACGCCGACTTGGCCGCCAAGATCGCGGAGGCGACCGGCGGCCGCAATCTCGACGTCGCCTTCGATGCCGTCGGGCTGAAGTCGACGTTCGAGCAGGCGCTGAACAGCCTGACCGTCGGTGGCAGGCTCGTCGGCGTGGGGATGAGCGCCGATGCCCCAACCATCGGGCCGACGTCGATCTTCAACCTGTTCAAACGACAGGTGCTCGGGCACCTCGGCTACCAGAACGCCGACATCGGCACGCTGGCGCAGTTGGTCTCCCTCGGGCGGCTCGACCTGTCGCGCTCGATCAGTGCCGTGGTCTCCATCGAGGACGTCGCACTGGGCATCGAGAAGCTGGACAAGGCGGACGGCGACCCGATCCGGATCCTGGTCCGGCCGTAGGGCTAGCGCAGGTGCGGCGCCGCCCTGCCACTGATCAGCGGTAGGTCCAGATAGGTGACGATGCCGGGTTCGGCCGCGCACACCGCGGGCACCGAGTTCACGCAGTGCGCGGCGGTCGCGACGATGCCTGACTCCGGCGGTTCGTCACCGAACTCGGACTGGAAGCCCTTGAAGCTCACGGTGATGTCGGGATTACCCTTGACCTCGATCTCGTAGCGCTGCCCCGCGGGGCCGAAATTCCATGCGGGATCGAGGTTCTCCTCCCCCATGAACCAGTTCACGGTGACGCGGACGACGACCTCGTCGCCGACCAGTGCCTCCCAGTGAAACTTCCTTGCCGCGACCTGTCCTGGCTCGATGGCGCCCATCGGTGAGTCGATGGGTGCGGTCGCCACCGCGATCTCCTGCCGCGCGCGGATCTTGGGGTCGATGTTGAAACCGGCCTTGTCGACGATCATCTTCACCGACTGGATGAAGCCGCCGTCGAGCAGTTTCTGCATCGGGCCGGTCAGCGCCTTCTCGGGGGTGTCACCGAAACCCATCACGTACCGCAGCACGTCGGGGGCTTCGTAGGTGCGCAGGTCGGAGAACTCCTCGGCCCGAACGAATGTCAGGCCGGTGGACATGATCGACATCATCAGCGGGAACTTGTCGCTGATGCCGCCTGGTGCGATGCCGGTGCCGTGCAGCGTGACGTTGCCTGCCAGGGCCGCCTCCCGGAGCGGTGCGCCCTCCTTCTCCCCCGGGTAGAACCAGCCGACCGGGGTGACGACGTTCTTACCGGATCTCAGTAGTGCGGCGACCTCGTCGGGGTTGGGCATCAGCGGCGCGTAGATGACCGCGTCGGCGTCCAGTGCGAGGATCGCGTCGACGTCGTTGGTGGCGGTGACACCAAGCTCGCCGGCTCCGTCTCCCAAGAGCTCGCCGACGTCCTTGCCGCTCTTCGCGTCCGAGTGCACCCAGCAGCCGACCAGCTCGAGCTCGGGGTGCTCGAGCACACCCTTGATCGCGGCGATTCCCACCCCGCCCGTAGCCCACTGCACGACCCGCAACACCATGTCGATGTCCCTTCCAAGGGGTTCAAAACTAGAACACGTTCTACTCAGATCTACACCACGTGTCGACCACAGGCGGCACAATCAGCGGTGATGAATCTCGACTTCGGCGTCCTCGGGCCGTTGCAGATGCGCGTCGACGGCACACCACTGCCGTTGGGCACGCCCAAGCAGCGGGCCGTACTGGCGATGCTGGTGATGAGCCGCAACCGTCCGGTGAGCAGCGACGCGCTGGTCACCGCTGCATGGGAGCAATTCCCGCCGCCCGAGCCAAAGGCCAGCTTGCACTCGTATGTGTCCAACCTCCGCAGGCTGGTGGCGGGCGCAGGACTCGACCCGAAGACGGTCCTTGCCAGCGCACCCCCGGGGTATCGGCTGACGGTGTCCGACGCGCACTGCGACATCGGCCGTTTCGTCGCACACAAGAACGCAGGCGTGCAGGCGGCCGCGGCCGGCCAGTTCGAGCAGGCCAGCAGGCATCTGCAGAGCGCGCTCGCCGAATGGCGTGGCCCGGTCCTCGACGACCTGCGCGACTTCGAGTTCGTCGCCCCCTTCGCCACCGCGCTGATCGACGACAAGGTCGTTGCCCACACCGCGCGCGCGGAGGCCGAGATCGCCTGCAACCGCGGGCAGGCCGTCATCGGCGAGCTCGAGGGGCTGGTCGCCGAGCACCCCTACCGCGAACCGTTGTGGACGCAGCTGATCACCGCCTACTACCTGACCGAGCGCCAGTCCGACGCCCTCGACGCCTACCAACGCCTGAAGTCGACGCTGGCCGACGATCTCGGCATCGATCCAGGGCCCTCGGTGCGCGCACTGCACGGGCGGATCCTTCGTCAGGAGCCGCTCAACGTCAGGAAGGCGGCCCAGACCACGGCCGTGCACAAGAGCAGCAGCATCGACCTGCGCACGGCGGTCGGCACCCAGACCTCGATGGCCAGCCTGCGCGCAATCGAGGGGCCGACGAGGGGAAGCACCCATCCGCTGCTCGCGGCCGCGACCCGAATCGGGCGGCTCACCGACAACGACGTCGTCATCGACGACGGCAGCGTCAGCCGCTATCACGCGGTCATCATCGACACCGGCACCAGCTATGTGATCACCGACCTTCGTTCGGCCAACGGGGTGGACGTGAACGGCCAGCGGATCCGAGGCACGGCAACGCTCGAGCACGGCGATCGGGTCCGCATCTGCGACCACGAATACGTGTTCGAGATCGGTCAGCCGCCCCCGTCGTCGGCGGGTGGTTCCGAGTCCATGCCCACCCTTACGCATTAGGCTGCGAGCTGGCATGACACCCAGGGGGAGACACGTGGTGGTTCGAGGAGACGGCACATGAGCGGGCCGACGTCGCGGGAGGGCACCCAGTTCGGGCCCTACCGCCTGCTGCGACTGCTCGGCAAGGGCGGGATGGGCGAGGTCTACGAGGCCGAGGACACCGTCAAGGACCGCGTCGTCGCGTTGAAGCTGCTGCCGGAGAGCGTGTCCCACGACCCGGTCTTCCGCAAACGCCTGCAACGCGAGGCCCATTCGGCGGGACGTCTGCAGGAACCACACGTGGTGCCGATCCACGATTACGGCGAGATCGACGGCGTGCTGTACGTCGACATGCGCATGATCAACGGCTCGGACCTCCGCAAGATTCTGAAGAACTTCGGGCCCATGACGCCTGCGCGGGCGGTGGCCATCGTGCGCCAGATCGCGTCGGCGCTCGACGCAGCGCACGAGGGCGGCATCATGCACCGCGACGTCAAGCCCGAGAACGTTCTGGTGAACCGCGACGACTTCGCGTACCTGGTGGACTTCGGCATCGCCAACGCGGCCAGTGACGAGAAGCTGACCGAATTGGGGACGGCGGTCGGCACATACGCCTACATGGCGCCCGAGCGGTTCACCAGCGACTCCGTGACCTACCGCGCGGACATCTACGCGCTGGCGTGCGTGCTACACGAGTGCCTGACCGGGTCGCAGCCCTTCGTCGGCGACAGCCTCAGCACGGTCATCACCGCGCATCTGATGAAGGAGATCCCGCGCCCGAGCGTGCAGCGCCCCGGCATCCCGGCCGCCTTCGACCAGGTGATCGAAAGGGGCATGGCCAAGAAGCCCGAAGACCGTTACGCCTCCGCAGGCGATCTGGCGATGGCGGCCACCGCAGCGCTGACCGCGCGCGACCAGGATCAGGCCGAGACCATCCTGCAGCGCGGCGTCGCAGCCACGATGCCGGGTACTGCGTTGGATTCGGCGGCGACGATGGCCGCGCCAACCCCACCTCCCGGCACGCCACCCCCGCCGCCCTACGGCGCCACCCCCACACCGGGTGTCCCGCCGCCGCCGTTCGGCGCAACACCAACTCCGGGGACGACGCCACCTCCGCCCTATGGCGCCACCCCTGCGTCGTTCGCGGCCACGCCTCCGCCGTCGCAGCCGTACGGGTTCACCCCGCCGCCGAGCGGGTCAGCGGGCGGCAATGCGTGGCCTCCGCCCCCGCCACCGCCCGGCGGCGCGAATCCGCCCGGCCAGAAGCCGAAGGGCAACAAGGGGCCGTTGATCGCGATCGGCGCGATCGCCTGCGTCCTCGTGCTCGTGTTGGCGGCGATCGGCATCTTCTTCCTCGTCAAGGACGACAACAAGAAGGCCGGGCCGACGATGCCGACGGCCTCCACTTCGAAGACCCCCGAGCGCTCGACGACGCGGACGAGGACCACCACGGAACCGACGCCTACGGAGAACCCGGATTCGTTCCAGGCCAAGCTGATGGCGCTCATTCCGGACGGGTACCCGACCAGCGTGTGCGAGGCGGCCAGCCCGCCGTCGCCGGGAGCGCTCGCAACCATCGACTGCCAGAAGTCGGTCCAGCCCGGTGGGCCGGAGGCGGCGCGCTACTCGATCTTCGCGGACAAGGACCAGTTGATCCTGCACTTCAACGAGTCACTCAAGGAGAACGACGAGGTGCTGCGCTGCCCAGGCGCGGACTCCGATTCGCCGATCGACTGGAACTTCAAGGCCTCCCCCGATGAGGTCGCGGGCCAGGTGGCGTGCGGCACCTACCAGGGCAACGCCGACGTCATGTGGACCCAGTTCGACAAGCTCGTGCTGGCCGACGTGCACAGCACCGACATGGCATCGCTGCACGACTGGTGGTTGAACTACAGCTGATCGGGTCCCGTCGTTGACGGGTGTTGAGAACGCGCTATGTTCGAGGAAACCGCAGCGTAGCGAAGGGACCACCAGCAATGCTCAATCGAGTTTTTGTCGTCGGCGTCGGCATGACCAAGTTCGAGAAGCCGGGCCGCCGCGAGGGCTGGGACTACCCCCAGATGGCCAAGGAGTCCGGCACGAAGGCGCTCGAGGATGCCGGTATCGAGTACGGCGCAGTGCAGCAGGGCTTCGTCGGGTACTGCTCGGGCGACTCGACCTCCGGCCAGCGGGCACTGTACGAGCTCGGCATGACGGGCATCCCGATCGTCAACGTCAACAACAACTGTTCGACGGGGTCCACGGCGCTTTACCTTGCCGCGCAGTCGATTCGCGGCGGACTTGCCGACTGCGTGATGGCGTTGGGCTTCGAGAAGATGCAGCCGGGATCACTCGGCGGAGGCGCTCAGGACCGCGAGAGCCCGTTGGGCAAGCACATCAAGGCGCTGGCAGAGATCGACGAGTTCGCGTTTCCCGTGGCGCCGTGGATGTTTGGAGCTGCGGGCCGCGAGCACATGAAGAAGTACGGTTCGACGGCCGAGCACTTTGCCAAGATCGGCTACAAGAACCACAAGCACTCGGTGAACAACCCGTATGCGCAGTTCCAGGACGAATACAGCCTCGACGACATCCTCGGCGCCAAGATGATCTCCGATCCGCTGACCAAGCTGCAGTGCTCACCGACGTCGGACGGCTCCGGCGCGGCGATCGTGGTCAGCGAGAAGTTCGTCGACGAGCACGGGCTGGCTTCCCAGGCCGTCGAGATCGTCGGCCAGGCGATGACCACCGACTTCGCCAGCACGTTCGACGGCAGCGCGGCCAACATCATCGGCTACGACATGAACGTGCAAGCCGCCCAACAGGTTTACGACCAGTCAGGCCTCGGGCCCACGGACTTCCAGGTGATCGAGTTGCATGACTGCTTCTCGGCCAACGAGCTGCTGCTGTACGAGGCGCTCGGTCTGTGCGGCGAGGGCGAGGCGCCCAAGCTGATCGACGATGGCGACACCACCTACGGCGGCCGGTGGGTGGTCAACCCGTCGGGCGGCCTGATCTCCAAGGGTCATCCGCTGGGGGCCACCGGGTTGGCGCAGTGCGCCGAGCTGACCTGGCAGCTGCGCGGCACGGCCGACAAGCGTCAGGTCGACGGCGTCACCGCCGCGCTGCAGCACAACATCGGACTCGGCGGCGCGGCCGTCGTGACCGCCTACCAGCGCGCCGAACGCTAGTCGCGGGACTCGAGCACGTCGTAGTCACCGTCGGCGTGCCGTGCGCGGATGGTCTTCTTGTCGTACTTGCCGACGCTCGTGCGCGGCACCTGATCGACGAACGTCCATCGTTCGGGTAGCCACCAGCGAACCACCTTGTCCGCCAGGAACTCCCGAAGCTGGGCAGGGGTGGCCTCGGCGCCGTCGTGGAGCACGACGGCGGCCAGCGGCCGCTCCTGCCACCGCTCGTCGGGCACGCCGACGACGGCGGCCTCGAGCACCGCGGGATGGGCGATGAGGTGGTTCTCCAGTTCGACCGACGAGATCCACTCACCGCCGGACTTGATGACGTCCTTGGCGCGGTCGGTCAGCGTGACGAAGCCGAGCGGGTCGATGCGGCCGACGTCGCCCGTGCGCAGCCATCCGCTGTCGAACTTCTCGGCGTCGCGGTCCAGGTAGTACGAGCCGGTGATCCACGGCCCGCGGACCTCGAGTTCGCCAACGGACTTGCCGTCGTTGGGAAGTGGGTCGCCTGCGTCGTCGACGATGCGCACCTCGACGCCACACATTGCGCGCCCCTGGGTGGCGCGCAGGGCCCAGTGCTCCTCCTCCGACGCGCCGGGCGGGGGCCATGCCATGGTGGCCACCGGTGACGTCTCGGTCATCCCCCACAGTTGGCGGACCTGGACGTCGAACTTCTCCTCGTAGGCCTGCATGAGCGACACCGGGACCGCCGATCCCCCGCACGACACCAGGCGCAGCGACGAGATGTCATGACCGGGTGAGGATTCCATGCAGTGCATCACGTCGTTCCAGATCGTCGGCACCGCACCGGCCACGGTGGGGCGCTGGGTCTCGATGACGTCGATGACCGACTTCGCGTCGAGGAACCTGTCGGTGAGCACCAGGTCGGCACCGGCCATCAGGGCGGCGTACGGCAGCCCCCAGGCATTGGCGTGGAACATCGGCACGATTGGCAGCACCGAGTCCTCGGCGCCGATGCCCAGCGTGTTGGCCGTGCAGGTGCTCATGGCGTGCAGGTAGCTCGAACGGTGGCTGTAGACAACGCCTTTCGGGTTGCCGGTGGTGCCGCTGGTGTAGCACATCGCGGCTGCGGAGAGTTCGTCGAGAACGGGCCAGTCGAACTCCGACGACTGCTCGGCCAAGACGTCCGCGTACCGCAGCACCGTCGTGCCGGACGCCTCCAGCGGGGCGACGTCGCCGTCGCCGACCACGATCACCGTGTGCACGGTGTCCAGCATCGGGAGCACGGGAGCGAGCTGGGCCGTCAACGAGACGTCGGCAATGATCACCTGATCCTCGGCCTCGTTGGCGATGTAGGCGATCTGCTCCGGCGAGAGCCGGATGTTGAGCGTGTGCAAGACCGCGCCCATCGATGGCGCGGCCAGATACGCCGCAAGATGCTCGGCGTTGTTCCACATGAACGTGCCCACGCGCTGGTCGCCGGTGATGCCGAGCCCGCGCAGCGCATTGGCCAGCCTGCCGACCTGCTCACCGAGTTCGCGGTAGGTGATCGTGCGGTAGCCGCCGTCGCCGGTCGCCGTGGTGACGGTGCGATCGCCGTTCGGACCGCACGCATAGCGCAGGATCGTGGTGACGGTCAAGGGGACGTCCTGCATCGTGCTGCGCATGTCGAATCGCCTCTGATCGGGGACACGGTGGTTGGCCGCGATGGTAGTAGCGGTCGATGGCGATATCGGCGAATCGGCCACAGCCACCGGTTGATGCAACGAATCTGATATCTGCGGCGATGTATTGGGTGAAGCAATCCCAGACAGATAGGGGGCGCATCGTGCGTCCATCAAAGACTTTCACCACTTTCGCCACTCTCGCCACTTCGGTCGCAGCCGCGTTGGCCGTTGTCGTCGCGCCCGCAGGAATCGCCAGCGCGGAAGAGAGCGCCCAGGAGACCATCGGCCAACTCGAAGCCGAGGGCTATCAGGTCAACGTCGACCGAGTCGGCAGCGGCACGCTCGACCAGTGCGTGGTCACCAGCGTGCGCAACCCGCAGACCCAGTACAAGACCATCCGCGTGTACCGGGGCAGGGACAGCCAGGGCAATCGCGACTACGACTACGTCCAGGTCGTGTCGAGTCGGTCGATCTCGGTGTCACTGGACTGCAGCCGCTGACCTTCCGGGGGCGAGCGAAGCGACGGGGGATGTTCGGGGCGAGCCGTGGGGTGCACGTCGCGGCGCAAGTAGTGGATGATTGACAGTGACACGACAGGAAGGCGCGATCATGCGTACGAAGTTGGCATGGGCCGCAGCGATTGCTGGCGTGTGTGGGGCCATCGTCGCCCCGGCGGGGTTCGCCGCCGCGGAGTCGGCGCAGGACACGATCAACCGGCTGCAGTCCGAGGGCTACACCGTCACCATCGACAAAATCGGTACCGCGCCGATCGACCAATGCACGGTCACCAGCGTGCGCAACCCGCAGAGCGTTTCACAGCTGGTGCCCTACGTCGGTCCTGGGCGCGGCAACGACCGCAACGTCCTGATCCAGCAGACCGTCAGTCAGACGATTTCGGTGTCGCTGAACTGCTCACGTTGAGCACGTCGGCGTAATCGATCCGCTGGTAGAAGCCCTGCCTGACGAGGTCACCGAGGCGGAACACGTCCTCGGCGCCATGATGAGCCTGCTACCACAGGCTGCTGATTCCGGACCAGCCGTTGACGCCGACGTTCGTAGATGCCTTGGTGGACAACCTCTTCGGTGGCATCACACCGCGGCGGTGAACCGCCGATCAGCGGCTCGAGCAGTCCAGCGACACCGTGATGGAACGATTCACGACCACCTCGATGAAGTCGTTCCTGCCCCGGCGCCGGTCGACGCGGACCAGCCTGGTCTGCTCCTGCGGGTTGCGCACGCTGGTCACCTCGCACTCCGAAAGAGGCGCACTACCAATGCGATCGACTCGCACGTCGTACCCCTGCGCCTCCAGCAGGCCGATGGTCGTGATCGCGGAGCTCGAGCCCGCCGACGCCGTTCCCGTTGGAATGAACAGTATTCCGATGGCCGCCGCAGCGATGGCCACCAGGGTCAATAGGGTTGCACGCATCACGCGCCTCCGTTCCCGTTCGGGGCGTTGCGATGTCGCGTTGGCGCCCTCATGTCGTTTGGCCGGTTGGCCGTCACTTACATAGACGAGGCGGGCACACAAAAGGTTCACGAGGACCACACAGACGGAGAAGGGCCCGGCCGGGAGGGGTTCCGGCCGGGCCCTTCGATATCACGCCCTATGCCGACGCAGGGATTCTCTCCTGCGCAAGCTCTTCGGCGCGGGGTTCGTCGTCATCGTCGAGCATGGTCAACTCGTCGAAGGGATCGCCACCGCTCAACACTGCGTTGACCTTGTCGCGGTCGATGGTCTTCGTCCACGAGCCCACCAACACCGTGGCAACGGCGTTGCCGGAGAAGTTGGTGACGGCCCGCGCTTCGGACATGAACCGGTCGATGCCGACGATGAGGCCGACTCCGTCCAGCAGATCGGGGCGGTGGGCCTGCAGGCCACCGGCCAGCGTGGCCAGCCCGGCACCGCTGACGCCAGCCGCACCCTTGGACGCCACGATCATGAACACCAGCAGCGAGATCTGCTCGCCGAGCGCCAGCGGCTTGCCCATGGCGTCGGCAACGAACAGCGCGGCCATCGTCAGGTAGATCGCCGTGCCGTCCAGGTTGAACGAGTAGCCGGTCGGGACGACGACGCCCACCGTCGTCTTCTCGACGCCGAGGTGCTCCATCTTGGCGATCAGCCGGGGCAGTGCCGACTCAGACGACGAGGTGGCAAAGATCAGCAGGTACTCGCGGGCCAAGTAGCGGACCAGCTTGAAGATCGACACCCCGGCCACCGCCCGCATCAGGACGCCAAGCACGCCGAACACGAAGATGATGCAGGTGACGTAGAAGCCGAGCATCAGCGTGAGCAGCTGGGTCACCGCGGCCCAGCCGGTCTGGCCCACCACGTTCGCGATGGCGCCGAAGGCACCGATCGGGGCCAGCCACAGCACCATCACCAGCACCTTGAAGACCAGCTTCTGCAGGTGCTCGATGCCGCGCAGGATCGGCTCACGGGAGCTCCCGAGCCCCTGGACGGCAAAGCCCACGAGCAGGGCGACGAACAGAGCCTGCAGCACGTTGCCCGCGGTCAGCGACGAGAACAGCGACGTCGGAATGATGTGCGTGATGAAGTCCACCAGGCCGCCGGCCTCGTGGGCAGTCTCAGCCAGTTGGCTGCCCTTGGACGCCGACGACTCGGACAGGTTGAGGCCGGTGCCCGGGCTCAACAGGTTTCCGACCACGAGACCGATCGCCAGCGCGACCGTCGACATGACGAGGAAGTAGACGAACGCCAGCCCGCCGACCTTCCCGACGGTGGCGGCGGCGCGTACCTTGCCGATGCCGAGCACGATGGTGCAGAAGATGACGGGAACGATCATCATCTTGATCAGGCTGACGAACAGGGTGCCCAGGATGCCGACGCTCTTGCCGACCTCCGGTGCGAGCAGTCCGACGACGACGCCGGCGACGACTGCGACGATGACGGCGATGTAAAGCCAGTGCGTCCGGTCGCGCCGCGCGGGCGGAGCTTCGGTATCGGGTGGGTTGGTCGGCTTGGTCATGGGTTCCCTCCAATTCGGTGCAGCGCGGCCCTCGAAAGTGTTCTGCAAGGATGGTGTTCCCACGAGTGACCCAGGTCACGCTTTAGTTCATTACGTTCACGTGCAACGACGGTGCGGAGGTGCGATGCGCAGGTGGTGGGCACCTTCGACGTGGGCACCACGCTCGCTGGCCGGCCAGGCGATCGCCCTTCAGCTCGTCGTGATCGCGGTGGTGGTGCTGTCTGGCAGCGCGCTGGCGCTGGTCGACGCCCGCCAGGACGGCGAGGCGACCGCCCGCCAGCAGGTGGTCAGCATCGCGACCGCATTGGCCGATGCACCGTCGACCGCGTCGGCAATCGAGTCCGGGACGGCCACCAAGGTTCTGCAGCCGATGACCGAGGCGGTGCGGACCAACACCAACATCGCCTTCATCACGATCATGTCGCCGGACGGCATCCGCTTCACCCACACCGATCCCAGCGAGATCGGTGGCCACTACCTCGGCACCATCGAGCCGGCGCTGCGCGGTGCGACGTTCACCGAGATCTACACCGGCACCCTGGGTCCGTCGGTGCGGGCGATCGCGCCAGTTCGCGACGCGTCGGGCCGTGTCGTGGGACTGGTGTCGGCGGGCATCACGCAGCAGACGCTGGCGCAGCGCTGGCGTGACCAGTGGCCCACCATCGCGATCGTCAGCGTCTGTGCCCTGGCGGTATCGCTCTTGGGCGTGTGGGCGATACGGCGCCGGCTGCTGCGCCAGACCCACGGCCTGCGGCCCGACGAGCTCCGGGTGATGTACGAGCACCACGACGCGATCCTGCACTCGGTCTCGGAGGGGCTCATCGTGCTCGACCACGGCCGCGTCGTGCTGGTCAATGACGAGGCGCGGCGCCTGCTGGCCCTCCCCGCGGGCGAGGTGGCCGACGCCGACCTGCCGGCGTTCCTGCATACGTATGACCCCGGCGTGCGCGACGAGGTGCACGTCACCGACGAACGGGTGCTGGTGGTCAACCGGTCCCGGGTCGCGGACTCCAGTCAGTCCGAGGTGGTCACGGTCCGCGACCGGACCGAATTACAGGGCGCCCTAGGCGAACTCAGCTCGCTGCAGGTGCTGACCGATTCTCTGCGGTCGCAGGCGCACGAGGCGGCCAACAAGCTGCATACCGTGATCACGATGGTCGAGATGGGCCGACCGGAGGAGGCCGTGAAGTTCGCGACCAAGGAACTGGCGCTGTCCCAACGCCTGGTCGACCGGTTGTCCGACGACGTCGCCGAACCTGCATTGGTGGCACTGCTTCTCGGCAAGACCGCGCAGGCCGACGAGCGCGGCATCGCGTTGACCATCACCGAGGACACCCACCTGGCCGCGGATACCGACCACGCGGCGTTGACGCCACAGGAGATGGTCACGGTGCTTGGGAATCTGGTGGACAACGCCATGGATGCGTGTGACCGCGACGATCCGTGGGTGGAGGTGACCGTGAGCCAGGACGACGAGGAACTGTTGATCCGGGTCGCCGACAGCGGCACCGGGATGGACTCCGAGACGTTCCAGAGGTCGATGCAGCGCGGCTACTCGACGAAGACCGTGACCGACGGTGAACATCACGGGCTTGGACTGGCGTTGGTGGCGCAGGTGGTGAAACGGCACGAGGGCACGCTGACCGCGGACGTGACCTACGGTTCCGTGGTCACCGTGACGGTGCCGGGAGGAGCTCGGTGACCCCGTCCATCTCGGTCATGATCGTCGAGGACGATCCGCTGATCGCCGAGGCCCACCGCACGTATGTGGAACGCCTGAACGGTTTTACGGCCGCCGCGGTGGCGCACACGGCCCGCAGCGCGATGCAGGTGGCGTCGGAGGCGGCCGCGGCTGGGGCACCGATCCAGCTGGTGTTGCTCGACCTCGGGCTGCCCGACGCCAGCGGCATCAGCTTGGCGTCGGCGCTGACGGGGCTGCGCCCTGCACCGGACATCATTGCGATCACCTCGGAGCGGGATCTCGAGATGGTGCGCGCCGCCGTGGCGCACGGCGCGCTGGCCTACCTCTTGAAGCCGTTCACGTTCGCGGCGTTCCAGGACCGGCTCGAGCGTTATCGGCGGTTCCGGATGGCGCTGCCCGCAGGCGTCGACGCGGCCAGCCAGGCGGAGGTCGATCGCGCGCTGTCCGAATTGCGCTCTGCCGCGGACAAGTCCGTCGCGCCCAAGGGCGCGGCACCGCAGACCAACGATGACATCGCCAGGGCGGTGCGCGACAACGCCGATGGCGTGACGGCCGACGAGGTCGCCAAACAGGTTGGGGTGTCCCGGGTTACCGCGTGGCGCTACCTGGAACGGCTGGCCGACGACGGCACGGTCAACCGGCGAACGGACTACGGCAAGGCGGGCCGGCCCAAGACCCGTTACCAGTGGCGCTGAGGCACAACGGCTTCAGTCGCGGCAAGAGGTGGTGGCTGCGCGATCGACTCGCGCAACCACCGCCTCTTGGTCGTGTTGTCTAACCCCGATTGAACAGGTTTCCGATGCCATTCAGCACGCCGTAGCCGGCATTGCCGACCTGAGTCAGCGCGTTGTTGCCCGCCGTGCCGACCTGGGACAGTGCGTTGTTGCCCGCCGTGCCCAGTTGGACCTGAGCGTTACCGAGGGCGGTGCCCGTCTGCGAGATTGCGTTCGTGCCCGCCGTGCCCACCTGCGTCTGGGCGTTGGACAGCGCGGTGCCCAGATTGACCAGGAAGTCGGTACCGGGGTCCGACGCTGCTACCCGGGCCGCGCCGACGGACGACCGAGCAGATGTCGCGGCAGCCGACTTGGGGGTGAACTTGTTCCCGTCCTGCGTGACGACGTTGTGCTGGTTCTCGGCTGCAGCCGTTCCCGCCCCTGCGAGTGCCATTCCGGTCGCGACGGCCGCCGCACCTCCCGCGATACCCACTGCGGTGACGACCCTGCGTGCTGCCGACCTCGATTGTGTAGCCATGATTTCATCCCTTCAGCAACGGTATTGACGATGGCTACGTAGTTACCGCCCAGGTCTGTGATCAAACCAACATCGGGAAACAATCTTTTGGTATTTTCTCGATGCGGTGCCGGTCATGGGCTTTGCAGCCAGCTCCCGCGGGTGATGCCGGAGCGGCGTCCGGCGTTGCGTTTTGTTTGCTGTGACGCATGTGCAGCGAACGGAGTTCTCGGGGCTCGAGTCAGCTTCCGCACCCTTTGGCCGCGCATTCCGAAGCGTTGCCGCTCTGAATGCCACGCAAAACGCGCCTTCCCAACCCAGTGAATGCATCGTGAGCTGGGCCGACGTAGCCGATTATGGCTACGACCGATTCCTTTGCGACTTCGGCGGATTCACGTCAGAGACAGCGGGACGCCTCGTGCATCCCACCGTTCGCGCGAGCATGCTGGAGGGATGTCCGATCACGCGCGCACCCATGCCGACCGTCGCCGTGCGGGATCGTTTGGCGCGGCCGCCGATCGCTACGACCGCTATCGCCCGCACTATCCCGACACCCTTGTCGCCGGGCTGGTGACACATCGCGGCGCCCGCGTACTGGACGTCGGCGCGGGCACCGGCATCGCGTCAGCGCAGTTCTTGGAGGCAGGTGCCGAAGTCCTTGCGGTAGAACCCGACCCGCAGATGGCGGCGGTGGCCGCGGGCAAGGGAGTGCGCGTGGAGCAGGCGATGTTCGAGGTCTGGCAGCCGGCGGGCAGGACGTTCGATCTCGTCGTGTTCGCGCAGTCGTTTCACTGGGTGCAGCCGGAACCGGCGCTCACCAGGATCGCGTCGATCCTGAACCAGGACGGCCGCCTGGCGCTGCTGTCGAACCGCATCACGCCCATATCGCCGCCCTTGAAGGTCCTCGACGAGGCCTTCGCAGGCCATCTCGACACATCGCAGCGCCAAGCCATCGACGCCGTCCACGATCCTGGGCTCACCGCGATCATCGAGGGCAGCGGCTTCACCACCGAACGACGAAGCACCGTGGAACGGGTGCACTACACAGGAGATGACTGGGTGGACATGGCGTTCACGTACTCAAACGTGCTGCTGCTCGAACCCGACGCGGGCGCCGCGTTGAGGTCTGCACTCCGGACGCGCATCGGCGCCGCAGGAGTCGATGCCCGAAAGGAAAGCGTCGCAGTCGTCTGCACGCCTGCTTAGACGGCGGGCTCGAGCTCGCGGATCTCCAGTGCGGCAAGCGGATTGGCTGCAACCATAGAGGCGAACAGCATCGGCGCGGGTGCGGGCACCGAGTATGCGGTGACGCCGCCTGCGGTGTCGGCGACGTAGAGCCGGTCGACGCCGACTGCCACGCACGACGGCCGCTCGCCGACCGCGATGGTGTCGACGACGGTCAGTGTCTCGGTGCTCAGCACGATGACGTGGTCGTAGTCGACGACGTACGCGCGGGTGCCATCGACGGACAGCGCCAGCTGAGTCGGCGCGCTCGCGACGGGCACGCTCGCCACGATGCGGTTGGCGACCAGGTCGATGGCGTGCACGACCCCGCGGTCGTTGAGGTCGGAGGTCAGCACGTAGGCGGTGCTGTCCAGGCCGATCTCCAGGCCGCGGATGGCGTCGCCCACCTCGAGCGAGCGGTTGACCCGACCCGTCTCGAGATCGACGACGATCAGCCGGCTGCTGCGCGCATCCGACACTGCGGCGTAAAGGCGACGGCCGGAGGCATCGACCCGAAGAGCGTCGATGTTGGCGTCGTCACCCTTGGCGAGGTAGATGGTGCCAACACGGTCGGCGGCGGTGTCGATCACGGAGACGTCGATACCGCCGTCACCCGTGCGACCTGCATAGACGCGCTTGCCATCGGGGCTCGCGGCCATCGCGGTGACGTTGAACGACAGCGGGTACGACGCGATGACGGCACTGGTGCGGACGTCGATCACGGCGACGGCGTCGTAGTTGGCCGATGCCACGCCGACATGGGCGCGGTCATTGGCGACGACGACGGCCGACGGCTCACGGGCGGCGACGCCACCGGTGACCGCCAGGCTGTTCGCGTCCAGCATGACGACGTTGTGGTCGCCGTAGTTCGTGACGACGAGGGTGTCCCCGTCGACTGACATGTCGGCGATGGGGCCGCGTCCGACGGTCGTTGCACCCAAGAGGGCGGCGTTCGCGTTCTCCACGGTCACGCTGATTGCGCGCGCGAATGTACTAGCCATGTTCTGGGCACCTCCGCCAGCTGCCATTTGCGCCGGCACTAGATTCGAATACGGTCAGCGCCCCGATGGGACGCGGTCGTATTCGAGTGTAGCGACGGAAAAACGGCTGCGAGTGCGCCGCGGACGAGGTTTTGACACATGTCCCGCAAACCTCTCAGGCACTGCTTAAGAAACTTGCCGTTATGCGTCCGTTATCTTCGCCGAGCAACCGTTCACCCTAGCTCTACCAGCATTTTCCATGCGTCGGCAAGCGCCCTGAGTTGTCCGTGACCGAGCCCTCGGACGGCCGGCCCTTACCTTTCGAAATGAAAGTGAGGGGGAGATCACACGGCGACACGACAGCAAACTTCTGACATATTGCGCCGGGGCTGACGGTAGTGGCGGGTGTGACAGATGTGACCAGGGTCCGAATGGCGACCGATTCTCTCGACTTAGCCGTTCGCCCCGTATTCACCTCGAGTTGGTACGCCCCGCCCGCAGCCGTCCCGCGATCCCGCCGATCGTCTCGAGGTATCTGCGCCATGGCGCGCGCTGCGGCGGCTGCGGCAGTGGCGGCACGGGCAGCACCCGTTCCTGCGGGATGGCGGGGGCGAGTGAGCTCTCCTCCGAGTAGACCTCGCCGCAGGCGTGGCAGTGCACCTCGTAACGAACCATGTCGAGTTCGCTCTCGATGAACGTGTAGTCCGCAACCGCAACACAATGGGGACAGCGCGCCGAGCCCCGCTCTACGACCACACTCATCAAACAAACCCCTTCTCGACACCGGCGCCATGGATCAGGCCGCCGCCACTTCGATGCCCATGCGGCGGATACCCAGTTGCGCCCCAGGTAAATCACTCATTTTCGGGCTGCGAGATCAATGGTGTAGCCAGTACCGGCGTGCGCGAACGGATCGAAGTATCCCGAGACCCGATCGGCGCCGAATCGAAACCAGGCGTCTCGGCAACGTCAGGGGTACACCAACATCGCAGCAATCCGCAGTTTGCTCGACAACCATTTGCCAGGCGGGCACACGGGTGCGACGCTTTTGAGCACGCCTGTGTGGTGCCCGGGCTACGCTAACCCGGAATGGCGTTGTCCGGGGGGGGGGGGGCCGCGCCAGCATGTGTGGAGAGGATGGGCTCGCGGCCCCGTGTCTGGACAATCGCCGCGGTGGCAGGCCACCGCTCGCCTGCTTAGGCGGACCGGCTTCGGCGCAACGGGTCCGCAGATCGACGCGGTCGCCAATCAGGACTGGTCGGTCTACCTCGACACGATCCTGGCCCTCGACCCCGACCGGATTCCTGGCGCCGTCGCGACACCTCGCCCCACCCCGGTGACCCCTCCTACGCCGGGCAGCGGCACCCGCGCCGCCGATCTGGAAGCCATCACCCTGGAGCTGGCTCAGCAGATGAAGGACATGACCGCGTGGTGGGTGCGGCGGATGGTCGCCGTCGAAGAACCCGTGCACGAAAAGCTGACCCTGTTGTGGCACAACCACTTCGCGACATCGGCAACGAAGGTCCCGGTGGCTGAGTGGATGGGGATGCAAAACCAGAAGTTGCGCACCCTCAAACTGGGCGACTTCCGCACGCTCGCCCTCGCGATGCTGACCGACGCGGCGATGCTGTACTGGCTCGACGGTGCGAGCAACAGCGTGAAGAAGGCCAACGAGAACCTCTCCCGAGAGTTCATGGAGCTGTTCGCACTCGGCCACGCGAACGGCTACACCGAGATGGACGTGCGGGAGGGCGCTCGGGCTCTCACCGGGTGGGGCATCGGCTATGGGGGCCGAACGGCTGTGGCGTACAGCCAGTTCGACTCGAATCCGAAGACGATCCTCGGCGCGACGGGCAACTTCGATCATGTCGGCTTCTGCGACGTCGTGCTGAGTCAGCCCCAGTCCTCGGCTTTCGTTGCTGGGAAGCTGTGGCGGCAACTGGCTTTCGACTCGGAACCGTCACCCGCGGCGCTGGCCCGGCTGACGGCCGCGTACGGGCCGCGACGCGACCTCAAGGCCTTGACGAAGGCGATCTTGCTCGATCCCGAGTTCACCGCGAGCACCGGCTCGATGGTCACCGCCCCGGTCGAGTGGATGGTGGGCGTCATCCGCGCGCTCAAGGTGCCCCTCGATCAGGCGTGGCTGATCGACGCGATTCTGGTGGCACTGACCGTGATGCGGCAACGTCCGTTCTATCCGCCCGACGTCAACGGCTGGCCCCACGGGCAGGCGTGGTTGTCGACGACGAGCACTACGGCCCGCGTCTGGGCGGCCGACAAGTTCGCCTCGATGGGTGACCTGTCCACCGTCGAGGACGCCGCCAAGGACGACCGCATCGACGCCACCGGCTACCTGATCGGCATCGGCGCGTGGACCGATCGCACGGTCAGCGCCCTCAAGGACCTGGTCGACGACCCGAAGCGCCTCGTCGCGGCCGCCGTCAACACGCCCGAATACCTGACGACGTAAGGGGATTCGACACAGTGCTGGACATCAACCGCCGCAAGTTCCTGATCGCCGGGGCCGGCGTGGGAGCGGCGGGGCTGCTGACTGGAGTCGTCGGGATCACCTTGCCCGATCTGCTCGATGCCGCGCGCGACCGGCCACTGCCCGTCGGCAGCGGAATCCTGGTCATCGTCACGCTCTATGGCGGCAACGACGGCATCAACACCGTCATCCCCTACACGAACGACGCCTACCACGAAGCCAGGCCCGACCTGGCGTACGCACCCGACGAGGTGCTGCCACTCGACGGCCAGTTCGCGCTGAACCCGGCCTTCGCGGGGCTGGCGGGCTCGTGGCGGTCCCGTCAGCTGGCCATCGTGCGTGGCGTGGGCTACCCGAATCCCGATCGCAGCCACTTCCGTTCGATGGACATCTGGCAGACGGCCTCCCCCAAGGACCCGGTGCCGACCGGCTGGATCGGCCGTTGGCTGGACGCGGGCGGTGACGACCCGCTGCGTGCGGTCAACGTCGGCGCCGTGTTGCCACTGCTGGCGGTCGGCGAAAAACAGGTCGCCTCGGCACTTTCCGACAGCATCCCCCGCATCCCCGATGGCATCGCGTCGACACTGTCCGCGTTGAGCGAAGACGATCCGCATGACACCCCTGCGATGTCCGCGGTGCGCAGGAGCTATCGCGCAAGCAAGGTCACCGAACCCGAATTCGGCAGAGTGGTCAAGGGAATCGACCCGACGGCGGCGTCGCAGAGCGCCGACGAGGACTCACTGGAGTCTCAACTCGACCTGGTGGCCCGATGCGTGAAGGCTGCGGTGCCGACGCGGGTGTACATGGTGTCGCTGGGCGGCTTCGACACCCACGCCGACGAACGAGGGACCCAGGAGGACCTGCTCAAGAAGGTCGACCAAGCCCTCACCCCATTCCTGCGGCAGATGCGCACCAACTCGTTGGGCAAGAAGCTCGTCGTGATGGTGTATTCGGAGTTCGGTCGTCGCGTCGCCGCCAATGCGTCCCAAGGCACCGACCACGGCTCGGCAGGCCCCGTGTTGCTTGCCGGCGCGCCGGTGAAGGGTGGCTTCTACGGCGACGAGCCGAGCCTGACCGACCTCAACGACGGTGATCTGAAGATCACCACCGACTTCCGCGACATCTATCACGAACTGTTGACCCACACCCTCGAATCCGATCCCGTCCCGTCGATCGGGCCGGGCCGACGCGACATCGGTTTCCTCCGACCTGACGGCACCTGACACCAATCCGGGCTGCCGTCACCGGAAGTCATGCCATGGCGGCTCAACCCATTCCACGACCTGACCGGGTATGGGAGCATCGGCGCATGAACTCGCAGGAGGACCCCGAGGCCCGGATCAGGGATCTGGAACGTTCCCTCTCCGACGTCGCCAACGCGTCCGAACTCGGCGCGAGCTCGTCGGAGCTGGGGACGAGCAACTCGGAGCTGGGGACCGGCCAGTACGGCGGCAGTTTCGGCACCCCACCGCCGCCGCCCGGGTACCCGGCCGGGCCGTACACCGCCCCGTACTCGACCCCCTACTCCACGACACCAATGTCCTACTCCACGACGCCAAAGTCGACGGGAGGCTTCTCCTGGTGGTGGTTGGTCATCGCGGCGCTCCTCGTCGGCGGCATTGCCGTCGGGGCGGGTGTCGCCGTGTTCGGCACGCGACTGTTCTCCGACGGGGCGTCGATCGCCAGCAGCCCCCACGCCGACCGCCCGAGCATCTCCGGTGGTGGTGGCATCCTCACCAACATCCCCACCCCACCGAACGTGTCCATTCCCCCACTGCCGAGCCCCGAGGCGCCCGTAACGCCGGGTGGCGTCGTCACCATTGCCGGCATGGGCCAGAACAAGACGATCGCCTGCAACGACGGCAGCGTCAGCATCAGCGGCATGGAGAACACGATCGTGCTCACCGGGCACTGCGTGAGCGTCAACGTGTCCGGTATCGAGAACATCGTCACCGTGGACAACGCCGACTCGATCACGGCGTCGGGCTTCGACAACAAGGTCACGTTCAAGACGGGTTCCCCCGAGATCAACAACTCCGGCGGCCGCAACGTCGTCGAACAGGGCTGACCACGGCCCGAACCCGCAGCTCCCACCAAGTTCACAGCCTCGGCTCCTACACTCTGCGCACCCATACGGAAGTGCGGAAGGTGCGTGCCGATGCAACCGAACCAACTCGACCCGGTGGCCGGGGAACGACTTTCGCATGCGGGCAAGGTGTTCACCTCCGACTTGTCGATCAACGAGTTCGCCCTCCTGCACGGCGCAGGCTTCGAACCGATCGACCTCGTGATGGGGGTGTCCGTCTATCACGTCGGGTACCAGTTCAGCGGAATCCGACAGCAGTCGGAGTTGCCGACGCTCACCGAGGCGACGTATCGGGCGCGCTGGAACGCCATGTCGCGCATGCAAGCCGAGGCCGACCAGTTGCAGGCCGACGGCGTCGTTGGCGTACGACTCGAATGGCGGCATCAAGGCGAGGGCGAACACCTCGAATTCATCGCCGTCGGTACTGCGGTGCGCTACACCCCCAAGCCCGGCGCCTATCGCCGCCCGAACGGGCAAGCCTTCAGCAGCCACCTCTCGGGTCAGGACATGACCACGCTGCTCCGGTCGGGATACAGCCCCGTCGCGTTCGTGATGGGCAACTGCGTCTTTCACATCGCCGTTCAGGGATTCATGCAGACGCTCAAGCAAGCGGGGCGCAACGCCGAGATGCCGCAATGGACCCAGGGCAACTACGAGGCGCGGGAACTGGCGATATCCCGGATGCAGGCCGAGGCGGAACGGGACGGTGCCAACGGCGTCGTCGGCGTGCAGTTCGAGATCGCCAACTATGCATGGGGCCTGCACACCGTCGAGTTCTACGCGGCGGGAACCGCCGTGCGGCGCACCGGAACCGGGGACACCATCACGCCGTCGTTCGTCCTGCCGATGAGCATGTGATGACGGGGCTCGACACCGATGAGGTGAGCCGTGTCGTCACGGCGGCACTGTCGGGGGCAGGCGGAGTTGCGTTGGTGGTCAACGTGTTTGCAGGCCTCCCAGGGGTGAGCCACACACCCGCGCGACGCGGTCTGTTCCGGTCCGAACCCGAACGCATCCTGATCGGGGACTGGCGCTACGAGGTTGCAGGCGATGGCCGTCTGCACGCCGCGCACTTCGTGAACGGAATCGTCATCGGCGAGGAGACCCTGTCGTCAGGCGTCGTCGGTCCGCACGTCGCCCGCGCGCTCGAGCAGGTGGTCATCCGGTACGGTCCGGCGACGGTCCCGAGCATCCACGCGGCGATCGAGGCACTACGGATCAGCTGCGGCGGAATCTGACTGCCCACGATCTCCTGCTGATCTCCATACAACCTCCATGCAGTGACCCCTGGCGCCAAGCACCATCGAGTCATGTTCGCAAACAGCAAGTTCACAGCGGCGCGAGCCGCACTGTCCATCCCCGTCGCAGCAGCCGCCGTGGCCGTCGGGCTGATGGCCGCCCTGCCTGCCGCCCAAGCGCATGCCGAGTCGGCGAACGTCACGATCGGTCTGCTCGAGGCACAGGGCTTCGACGTCAAGGTCAACCGCATCGGTAGCGCACCGCTCGACGAGTGCGTGGTGACCGACGTCTCCAACCCGCGCGAGCAGAGGCGGTTCGAGCGCTTCGGCGACGAACGCATCGAAGTAGTGTTCCGGCGCACGATCTCAGTCTCGCTGGACTGCTCACGC
The DNA here is from genome assembly GCF_008329605.1 of Mycolicibacterium sp. P9-64. GTDB lineage: Bacteria > Actinomycetota > Actinomycetes > Mycobacteriales > Mycobacteriaceae > Mycobacterium. Next base: position 172,094 of record NZ_NPKO01000008.1, on the reverse strand, counting down.
CGTTAGCAACCACCCGGGCAGTGGCCGACCTACCCTTCACCTGTCGGCCACCTGCTCACCCCGGCTCGTTTGAACAGCAAAGCTCTGGGTAACACCTCACGACGGTCGCGACACGAGCGTCTACGGCCGCTGAGCGCAGGGAGTCGCCAGTCATGAACGTTCGCCGAATCGCGCGTTTCACCGGGGCCGCGGCGGTCGTCGTCGGCACGGTGGGGCTAGGCGCAACCGCGCCATCCGCGGCATTTCCCGTCGCGTCGCTCGCCCAGGCGTCCGCGCAACCGTGTCCCGACGTCCAGGTGGTGTTCGCCAGGGGTACCGGCGAGCCACCCGGGGTCGGCGGGGTGGGCCAGGCGTTCGTCGACGCCCTTCGCGCTCAGTCGGGCGGCAAATCGGTCGACGTGTACGCGGTCGACTATCCAGCCAGTAGCGATTTTGCCGATCAACTCGCCTTCGCCGGAACCGTCGTCGACGGGATCCGCAACGCGGGCGCTCACATCCAATCGATGGCCGCGAGCTGCCCGGCCACGAAGATGGTGCTCGGCGGATACTCCCAGGGTGCAGTCGTCGCCGGGTTCGTCACCTCGGCCGCCGTGCCTGCGGGAGTCCCCGCCGCATACGGCTCCTACATCCCCGAGCCGCTGCCGCCAGAGGTGGCCAACCACGTCGACGCAGTGGCCCTGTTCGGAAAGCCGTCGGACGTGTTCCTGCGCGATTTCGGCGCACCGCCGATCGTGATCGGCGGTGCCTACGCGAGCAAGACGATCGAGGAGTGTGCGCAAGGCGACACGATCTGCGACGGCACTCCGGGTGGCGGTCCGACCATCGCCCACGCGATGTACCCGATGAACGGGATGGTCGACCAGGCCGCCGCATTCAGCGCGGGTCGGCTCTAAGCGGGTTGCCGTCGTCGCCGACGCGATGCGACGGCAAGCGTTGACGGCGACGCACGGTGGGCAACTTCTCGACGCGACGTGGAAGTTTGGGCAACGGTGTGAACTTCCTGCGACCCCGTCGCGCGGGCATTAGGAATTGATGAGACGATCCAGGCATGAGCGAAGACGCGGGAGCGGCCCAGGCACGGGCACTGCTTCGGGAGTTGGGCGAGCACGTCGCCGAGATATCACACAAGCTCGAAGCAGCCGAGCGGCGCGGCGCTCGCACGTCCGTCCGCGGCGCCACGCACGATCGCAAGCACCGATCCACGTTGCGGCGGGAACTCTACGAGGCGCATCGGCTGATCGACGGCCTCCATCGCCGGTACCCCGAAACGCTCCCCCGCTCAGCCGCGATGCGTGGCAACCGGGTGCTCTCGGCCAGTTGACCCGGCTGCCACCGGGTCAGCACGCGACCCCCGTGGCCGTCAACGGTCTCCCCCACGCCCTGACCGCGCCGTTCCGCATCGCATCGGGATCGCCGGTGGTGAGAAAGGTACGTGGGGAAGGGCTTTCAGCGTGCCGAGCCCGTGGATGCCGCTCAGCCACGGCAGCGGCCAGTCGCTCGACCGGGTCGATCAGCAGAGCGTCCGGGAGCGCGGCCTTGAACCAGCTGCTCGCGGCCGGATAGTGGGTGCACGCCAACACCAAGGCATCGACGTGCCGCAGCGGCGCCACGATCCGCGTCAGGTCGGCGAGGAACTCCGGTGATCCTGCTCGACCGGCCTCGATGTGTGCGGACAACGGCTGCGCCACTCGCGACAGCGTGACCCGACCGGTTCGGGCCAGCCCGCGCCGGTAGTGACCGCCTGCGATGGTGCGCCGCCCACCCACCACTCCCACCGGGCCGGTGACGTCGTCGGGTACGGAGGCCACCCCGTGACCGATGATTCCCTCGACCGGAATGGGTGCCGCGCCAAGCCGTTCGACCACGGTGCTTGCGGCGTTGCATGCCAACACCACCTCGGTGGCCCCTCGCTCGGCGAGCGTTGCGACCACGGCGGTGAGGCGGGCGGTCAGCTCAGCGGTCCCCATCCGGCCGTAGGGCGTGACTCCGCTGTCCGCCCAGTACAGGATTGGCAGGCCCGGTGCCAGCTGGTCAAGGGCTTGCACCAGGCCCACGCCGCCGATACCCCAGTCGACGATGCCGAGGCACGCGTTCGTCGCCGTCATGGGTAGGTCAGGGGTGCGGTCTGCCCCTTGGGCAGCGGACCCGAATCGAATGCCACGACCCGCTGAGACAGCGTTGCGGTCAACGTATCGAGCCCGCGGCCTGGGAAGCGGCTGCCGAAGTACCAGCGGTACTCGTGCTCGGCCCGGATCGGATTGTGCCGCAGCATTTCCCGCCAGTCGGGATGGCTGGTGAGTGCGGCCAGGTCGGCCGCGAACTGCGGCCTAGCGTGCCGGGTTCGCAAATGTGCCGCGGCGGACCGCGCGAGCACGCCCAGCTCACGCACGCGCACCGGGTGCTCGATCATGTCGACCACCCAGAGCCGGCCACCGGGGGCGAGCACCCGCCGGATCTCGGCCATCACCGGATCCCAGTCCAGGTACCGGAAGGACAGAAACGAGATCACCACGTCGACGTGATCGTCGGGCACGTCCAGCTCGGGACCGTTGACCTTGCCGAATCGCAACCGGGCTCGGCCTTGGCTGCGCTTGCGCGCGAGGTCGAGCATCCCTGCCGAACTGTCGAGCCCGATCCCGAAGTCGACGTCACCGCCGTCGTCGAGGGCACGGAGCAACGCGCCGTTGCCGCAGCCGATTTCCAGCACCCGCAGGGGTCTTCCGAGCTCGGCGCGGGCGCCGGCAACGCGGTCGGACACCCACTTCCACTCGGCCTCGCGGACCCGGATGTCGGCGTAGGCGCGATCGTAGAGCTCGGCGACGCGATCGTAGGAGCGCTCCGGCTTGGTCGCGGCCGGGAGGCTCTGTAGCGGCGCCTCCGCGGCGGCACCGAGGTACTTGCGGATGCTGCCTGCCCACCCGTGCGATTTCTTGCCTGGCGCAGCGATCAGGTAGAGGTCCTGTCGCGCAGTCGGATTGGGCCCCGCCCAGGAGAAGTTGTCCTTGCGCGCCGAGACGGTGGTGTAGTTGTGGTTGCCGAACGTCGGGACGCCGAAGACGTCGGCGAAGAAGGGCGCGAACCAGCGTGCGGTGCGGCAGGCGTGGAAGTGTGCCCGCCCGGTGGGGGCGAACGGGATCGTCATGGTCCGCCACTCGTGCGGGGAGAACTGCTCGGGCCAGTCGGTCGACCCGAACATCGGTCCGTACATCCCTGCGTGACTGATCAGGTGCAGCTGGCTCAGCGTCCGGCCGGAGGCGGTGAACCGGGCGACCTCTGCGACGAATTCCGCCTTGTGATGCAGTCCAGAGATCACCACCTGGGCTTCGGGGTTTGCGGCGGCCAGCTCGCGGGCCATGGTGGCCGCGGCGATCGCAAACTCGCCAGACCCACCGCGGTAGTGGGTGGTGTGGGCCACCCAGATCAGCGGGGCCGTCTTGGTTTTGGGGGCGACGTCCGCAAATGGGATGCGTCGATGCTCGCCCTCGGGAATCCAGGCGCCGTAGTTGCCGACCAGTTCCAGCACTTCGGACCGTTCCATGTCGAAAAGGCGCATGCCGGGTGCGGGCGGGCTGTAGAAGTGCAGGCTCACGCCACCGGCGTCAGTGCCCATGTCGTGGATGTCATCGGCCGTGATGGCAATCGCCTCACCCTCGGCCCGCGTGCTCGTCTCGGCAACGACCAGTTGGGCGCCCTCCCAGCGGAACCGGCGCTCGTGAAAGGTGCCGTCGACGGCAATCACGAACCCGCCTGCGCCGCCATGGTCGTGCGGTGCGCATCGGTGCCCGGGGCGCCAGCGCGCGACCATGATCTCGACCTGCTCGTCGGCACGAAGGATCGTGCGGGAGTAGGGCTCACCCGGCCTCGGTGCCTTGGCGATGGCGGTCAGCGCCGGCCCGGCTTCCGCGACGAGGGCGAGCAAGTCGGGGCCCGGGACGTCGCGGCGGATCGCGACGTCGGCCAGGGCGTCGAACAACGGGGCGAGGTCGGCGGGCCGGTTGTGCTTCACGGCCCGTCTGACGTGCGGAATCGTGGTCATGACCCACAGTCTGTGGCGAGCACCTTGAGGAATTCTCAATGGATTCTTGGAACGCCTCCTCGCCCCGGTCGGCGGCCCGCCCCGGTCGATCAGCCGGGAACGCGATCCAGGAACCCGAGGACGTGCTGGAACCGTCCGTCCGCGTCGGTGACGACGACGTCGAACCCGACGATCACGGGTTCGGCGTTGGCTGGGCCAAGACCCCACTGAAAGCGCGCTACGTCGTGGTGGGCGTCGACGTCGCCAACCGGCGTGAAGACGAACTCGGGGAACTGCTGCTGCACCCCGCCGATCGCAGCGCTCAGGTCGTCGAGCCCAGCAACCTCGACCAGGGGGTCGACGTACGTCGCGGCTGGGCTCCAATGCTTGTTCAGCAGTGCGCGGCGAGCGTCGGCGTCGGTCTCGTTCCAGCAGGCCAGGTAGTTGGTGATCATGTCGGTCATGACGGAATCCCTTTCGTGACAATCGGTTTACTTGAGACGAGTGTGGATGCCACCGAGTGGTCCCGTCGATTCCCTCGCAGGTAATCGCGATAGGCTGCATTGCGTGCCCAACCCCAAACGATTGCGCCAGCTGGCCCGAGTCGCCGCGACCGCGGTGGTTCTGGCGACGGCGGTCACGGCCGCGTTGATGACGTCGCCCAACCCCACGGCCAGGGCTTCCGACGCCAAGGCGATCCGGGTGACGTCGGGCAATCTGGTCACCGACCCAGACGGCCAGCCCACGGTGGTGTTGTCGATGTACGAGGACTCGTTGTGCCCGTTCTGCCGGAAGTTCGAGCACACCTTCGGCGCGACCGTCGACAAGCTCATCGACAGCGGCGCCGTCGCGGCCGACTACTACATGGTCGCCATCCTCGACCGGCCGAACCGCGACTACTCGTCACGCGCGGGCGCCGCCGCCTACTGCGTGGCCGACGAGTCCGTCGACACGTTCCGGCGCTTCAAAGCCGCGCTGTACGCGCACCAGCCCGCAGAGAGCTCGGCAAGCTTCCCCGACAACGCCGCACTGACCGGCCTGGCACGCCAGGCCGGCGCCGGCGACGCCGCGGCCGACTGCATCAATGCCGGCACCTACACCGGCATGGTGGCGGGCATGGCCGACGCGACCAATGTCGAGCACACTCCCACGGTGCGCATCAACGGCCAGGACTACGAACTGTCGACACCCGAGGCGCTGATAGCCAGCATCGAACAGCTCGTACACCTGCCCGGCATCGACGCCCCCACATCGGGCTCGTAGCCCGTGAGTTCAACGGCAACGGAGGCGGTCGGCTTCCGCTCCGAGCGCGGGCCGGTCCTCATCTCGGTCATGCTGAGCACCGGGCTGGTCGCCATCGATTCCACGGTGCTGGCGACTGCCATTCCGTCCATCGTCGGTGAGCTGGGCGGCTTCCACCAATTCCCCTGGTTGTTCTCCGCGTACCTTCTTGGACAAGCGGTTACCACGCCGATCTACGCGAAGCTCTCCGACGTCTTCGGCCGCAAACCGATCCTGCTCCTTGGCATCGCGCTGTTCCTTGCGGGCTCCATCCTGTGCGCTGCAGCGTGGAACATGCTTGCGTTGATCGTCTTTCGGGCGATACAGGGCATCGGCGCCGGGGCCGTCCAACCGACGGCGATGACGATCGTCGGGGACATCTACACGGTGGCCGAACGCGCCAAGGTGCAGGGCTACCTGGCAAGCGTGTGGGCCGTCTCCTCGGTCGTCGGGCCGCTGCTTGGCGGCGTGTTCTCCCAACTGGGGATCTGGCGTGGCGTGTTCCTCATCAACATCCCGCTGTGCCTGCTGGCGGCGTGGATGTTCAATCGGCACTTCCACGAGACCATCACCCCAAGGGAGCGCAGTGTCGATTCTCTTGGCGCGCTACTGCTCGCGACGGCGATGACGTCGCTGGTGCTGGCCGTCCTCGGAGGCGGCCAGTCCTGGGCATGGGACTCTGCGCCGAGCTTCGCCGCGTTCGCGACGGGCGTCGTGCTGTTGGCCATCTTCGTCGTCGTGGAACGCCGGGCGGTCGAGCCGATCATGCCCCTGTGGGTGTTCTCCCGGCGGCTGGTGTGTGCGACCACCATCGTCGCGTTCGGGGTCGGCGCCATGTTGATGGGGCTGACCTCCTACGTACCCACCTACCTCGAGGGTTCGCTGCACGTCCGGCCCATCGTCGCGGGCCTTGCGCTGGCCGCGCTGACGATCGGCTGGCCCATGACGGCCGCCCTGGCCGGAAAGCTGTATCTGCGCTGGGGTTTCAAGAGGACCGCAGCGCTGGGTGCCGCACTGGTGACCATTGGCGCGACGGTGCTGGTGGCCACGGCACACCACCCGAACGTCGCGGTCGTGGCGGCCGCGTGCTTCGTGATGGGCGCAGGCATGGGCCTGGTCACGGTCCCCACGCTGATCGCCGCGCAGACCAGCGTCGACTGGAGCGAACGCGGCGTCGTGACGGGCAACAACATGTTCGCCCGCTCGCTGGGCAGCGCCGTCGGCGTCGCCATCTTCGGTGCGATCGCGAACTCGATCTTCGGCCCAGGTGACATCCGATCAGTCGGCTCGGCGGCAATCCAATCGGGCGCTGCTGCGGTCTTCGTCGGCGTCCTGATCGTTGCCGCAGCGACGGCGGTCGCGGTCGTCGCGATGCCGGGAACGCCGCCGTGGCACGCCGATTCCGGACCGGCCCGCTAGTCCAGGCTGGCGAACGCGGGCTCGTGGGATACCATCTTCAGCCGCATCGCTGCGGCTGTGGCGGGCCCGACGATGCCGTCGACCTTGAGGCCTGGAGTGCGTCGCTGGAATTCCTTGACGGCAGCCTCGGTGGCAGGACCGAACTGCCCGTCGACGACGAGATCCCCCGCGTACAGCGCGTAGGCCTCCTTGAGCCTGCGTTGCAGCTCGGCGACCTGGGGTCCGGACGAGCCGGTGAACAGCAGGACGTCGGCGTACTCGCCGATGGGGGCGGGCGGCCTCGGCGTCGGCGCCGGGTCGACGATCGCTCCGATGCGGGCCTCGATGTCTCGGCGCAGGATGTCCATGTCGATGGCACCGGGGTCCCATTTGCCTTGCGCGCGACCGGCGTACTCCTTGTGCCCGATGGTGCGGCTGGAGGTCTGCGCGAGCCGGCGATTGATCGCCGCGCAGCACCGGACCAACGCGTAATACTGCGCGTCGGGCCAGTTTTGCCGGTGTGGTGCGGACGGGCTGGTCCCGCTGTTGGCGCACTCGATGCCGATCATGTGCCAGTTGCCCATGTTGGTCGGCAGCCACGGATACATGCCGATGCCCGCGTGCCAGGCGACCCCAGCCGCGACGACGGTGACCGTGCCGTCACGCGCGATGTGCAGCTGCGCCAACGGACCTGCCAAGTCGGGGCGCCCGTTGGCGATCGACGCGGCAGTGGCCGTATCGGACCCGGTGTGGTGCACCATCACGCCGCGGATGTCCTTGAAGTCGCCGTGACCGCGGTCCCGCCAACCCGGGTATTCGACGAGTTTGACGCCTTCTGCGCGGAGAACGTCGGCCAGCCAGATCGGGTCACCGGTCCAACGTCCGGTCTGCGGCACTGACGGTCTCCTTCGAGGGTCGGCGGGGTTCACGCCCAGCCTACGCGGACCAGGTTTGCCGTCACCCCTCGCGAGATGCGAAGCGGTCAGCCGTAATACGCGAGCAGTGGCAACGTGATGTACGCGGTTGCTCCCGCGACCGCCAGCAACAGCACGCCGACGGCACGCACCGCATGACCTCCACCCCGGATGATCGCGGCGACCGCCATCACCGCACCAGCTACCAACAGAGCGGTCGCCAAATGCGTGATGCCGCCAGCGTCGGCACTCCGGGTACCGCCATCGAAGTCTGCGGCGAACGCCGAACTCCCGAGGATCGAGAGGTCGAGCAACCCCGCCAGCCCGTAACAAAGCACTGACAGCACGCAGAACAGCCTGCCGAGTCCCGCTGGCCGCGTGCGTGACTCGCGACTGGTGTACTCGGGGAATCCGTCGTGCATGACCACTACCGTTCCGGACAGACGAGGTGACGGCATCGGTAGGACTACTCAATTGGGTCTGGTACGTCGTCGCCGTCCGTCGCGGTGAGCGCCGCCAGGACGAGTTGAGCGGCGCCGTGTCTATCGGTACCTGCGCGGGCGGCCCGGGTGTCGAGCTGCCTGCGGGCCTGCTCGGGGGTGTGGCCTCGGCCGATGAGGACACCGATGGCTTGGTTGATCATCGACCCGGCTCGCAGTTCGGTGTCCGACGGGACATGGACGGTGAGGTGCTCATCGAGGACGAAGTCACTCAGCGGGCGGGTCGTGAGCCATGCCAAGTCGGCGGCGAGGTCGACAAACCCTCCAGGGGACCCCGCGTACAAGGTCACGACGGCCGTCAGTCCGTCACCATCGCGCGACAGCACCACCTGCAGCGAGGTGCGAACATCGTGACCAGCCGCAACCCCGTCTGCCAGGACGGTGAAGGCAAGGGGCGGGTCACTGCGAGCCACCAGGACGCTCAAACCCAGGTAGCTCGCGACCGCGCTCGCGGCGGTGAGCACCAACTGGTGCAGACTGTCCGCGACGTCGGCACCGGGTTCATCCAGTGCCGCAGTGAGGATTTCGAGTTCGGCGGCCAAGGCCGCATTGATCGTCACGAGGTGCGTGCTCCGCTGGGCGCTCCCGAGCGCGGATCGAACCTGCCAGTGCCGTGCAGGGCGAGTCGCCTTGCACGGTGGGAAGATACGGAACGCTGGGTCAGGACCCGCCCGTGAATGCTTCCCACTCCAACCTACGCGCCTGCGCCGTGCGGCGATAGTTCGACGTCGCCGTCCCGGTTCAGTTCGGGTTGTGTCGGGCGCGGGCGCGGCGAACCGCTTCATCCACGATGCGTTGAGCGACCTCGGCCAGTTTGCGGTGTTCGCTTTGGCTCATTGCCCTCAATTGCGCGAATGCCGCCTCGGCGCTCCCCCCGCTGCGGCCACGCAGCAGGCCAATCGCTTGGTCGATCACCGGCCGCGTCGACAGTGCGGTCTGCAACTGACCGGTCAGCGTCAGCGCCTGGGCGAGGATCTGCGCGTTGTGGACGGCTACCGCCGCGGGCTTGGCGAACAGTTCCCCGAGTTCGGCGGCGTGTTCGTCGAACACATCCTTGCCGTGGGCGTAGACGTTGATCGCCCCGATCACCTGGCCTGGCAGCAGCAGGGGCAGCGACAACGCGCTGTGCACACCCATCCTGCCAACCCGCGGGCCGAACCGCGGCCACATCTTCTCGCCACCGAGGGACCCCGACCGCACCGTCCGCCGTTCCAATGCTGCAGTGATGCATGGGCCCTCGTTGAGGACTACGTACTGGACATGGTCGATCTCGGCGACGAACGGCGAACTGGCCGCCAGTTCTTCGACCATGTTGTCAACCCTGTCGAGCCGCAACAACGTCACGCCGGCACCATCTGCGCCAGGGATCGCTCGGACCGCAAACCCCGCGACTTCGGCGAGCAAGTCCGGCAATCCGAGGCTGCCCGCGACCAGACCCGCCAAGGCGCCGATGCCGGCCTGAAGGTCGGCGGCGTCGGCGGAGGACTGCTCGGGCGTCAAGGGTCCGACACCCAAGCCATGTACGTCGTCGGTGAACTCCGTCATCGCCGATACCTGCGCTCACCGTTCCGCCGGAGTCCGGCGCCGTACCCGCGGCGCACTCGCCACGGGTTCTGTACCATCCTAGTCAGGGGCGCCAGCCCGTCGACGCCGTCAAGCCCCCTACCAGGGCAGAGCCTGCCAATTCCGGTCGCTCAGCGGGCCAGAATCGGCCCTGGGGAGATCCGACGCCCACGTCGTCATCCGGATCGGTCAAACGGGTGTAGCGTCAGCTGTAGCTGAGAATTTCAGCTGGTCCGGGATGGGTTTTGCTGTCCGCTGCAAAGCTCGAGGAGCGTTTGCTCCGAGCCCCGACACTTCCGGTGGTCGTCTGCATTCTGGGATCACCATGAATTCCCCACCGCGCGCATCGACGTCGACACGGCCTGCACTCGTACCTCACTGGCTACGCTTCGGTCGCCCCCTACACGTGGCATCGAGTTGTGTAGTGCCACAGCATAATCCATCACCATAGTTCGTCACGATCCAATTCAAGGAGCCGAAATGGCCACGAGTACCCTCATCGCCATCGTCCTCGTGGTGGTCGCCGCGGTCCTGATCCTCGGCGCACTCGGGTTCGTGTTCAGGCGCCAGCGCACCGACCGGCGACGCGTCGAAGCCGGTGACATCCGCGACCGGGCCGCCGAACGGTCACACGCCGTGGGCCAACGCGAAGCGCTCGCCGAGGAGACCGCCGCCAAGGCCCGCGTCGCTCAAGCCGAGGCTGACGCCAAGACCGCGCACGCGTCAGGTCTGCACCACCAAGCCGAGGCACGGCGCAGCGACGCCGCCACTGCCCGCGATGACCTGAACCAGGAATACCGTCGCGCCGACACCATTGACCCCGACTCGCGTAACGGCGATACGTCAGGGGAAGCCACCCCCGCTCGCGACACACGGCGGGCAACGCCCGCCGACCCCCACAGCCCGCCGGCAATGCCAAGAAGTGGCTGACGTGAACCGGCACCAACCACGGCGCAGTGGCCAAGGACGAGTTCTTCATTCCCATCGATTGGAGTCCCGATGACCACTCTCTCGGCGCCCGAACTGCCCATCCCGATGGCCCTGCCGCACAGCGGCCTTGCGTCCCCGCCGTGGGTAGGTCACGCGGCGCGTTTCACTGGTCGCGTGCTGAGGTCGTCGGTAGCCGTGATCAGCGCCGAAGGCGACATCGACGCATCCAACGCCGACGCTCTGACCGAGTACACGCTGGGACGCGTGAACGGCTGCCGCGGATTGGTCCTTGACCTTGGCGATCTGAATTTCTTTAGTGCCGACGGCTTCTCGGCACTACACCGGATCTCGGTGAACTGCGCGCGGTTCGGCACGGGCTGGGCGATCGTCCCTGGCTCTGCCGCCTCCCGCGTCCTGAGGATCTGCGACCCGCAAGACTCGCTGCCCCTTGCCGACACCGTAGAGGCAGCACTGCGCAAGCTCACCGCGTCCTCACCTGAACCCGGCTGAGGTACCGATGGCAATCGCAGACGTCGCCGAGTACGCCCATCTGAGCTCCTCGGACGTCGAGTCATTCGCCCGTGATCTGGATGCGATCCGACTCGACGTCGAAGAGTCACGCGGCGCCAAGGACAGGGCGTACATCTGCCGCACGATCGCCCTTCAGCGTTGCCTCGATGCCGCGGCGCGGCTGGCGCTCGGCGGTAGCCACGGCAAGGCCGGGTGGATGCTCGGGACCGCTGCGCTCGCGACGGCGAAGTGCATCGAGAACATGGAGATCGCCCACAACATCAGCCACGGCCAATGGGATTGGATGAACGACCCAGAGATCCACTCCTCTTCCTGGGAGTGGGACATGGTCGGGCTGTCCTCGCAGTGGCGGTACTCGCACAACTACCGCCACCATGTGTTCACGAATGTGGTCGGCGTGGACGACGACCTCGGCTACGGCGTCCTGCGGGTCACCCGCGACCAGCCCTGGAAGCCCAACAATCTGCTGCAGCCGTTGCGGCATCTGCTGCTCGCCATCACCTTTGAATGGGGTATCGCGCTGCAGGGCCTTGATGCCGCACGTGACCGGTCGGCCACGAAGGAGCAGAAGTCCGCGCAAACCGTCGCACTCGTCCGCAAGATCGCACGGCAGGCGGGCAAGGACTACCTGCTGTTCCCGGCGCTTGGCCGACAGCGCTGGCGCCGCGTCCTGTGCGGCAATGCGGTTGCCAACCTGGCGCGCAATCTGTGGACGTACATGGTGATCTGCTGTGGGCACTTCCCCGACGGGGCGGAGAAGTTCACCCCGGTCACGTTGGAGGGCGAGACGAAGCCCGAATGGTACCTGCGACAAATGTTGGGGAGCGCCAATTTTCGCGCTGGCCCGGTGATGGCGTTCATGAGCGGGAACCTCTGTTATCAGATCGAACACCACCTCTATCCCGACCTGCCGAGCAACCGGTATGCGTCGATCGCTCGACGGGTGCAGGCCGTGTGTGCCGCCTATGATCTGCCGTACACCACCGGCTCGCTGGCACGCCAGTACCTACTCGTGCTGCGTACGATCCTCAAGCTGTCACTTCCGGACCGATTCGAGGTCGCCACGTCCGATGACACACCCGAGGCGACTACACTCGACTGCCGTGGTGGACATGGACTCCCGGCCGGTCATCCGCATCGTCGCAGCGGTGATCGTCGACGACCGTGGACACGCGCTTCTGGTCCGAAAACGTGGAACGACGGCCTTCATGCAGCCGGGCGGCAAGATCATGCCAGGAGAGCGCGCCGTTGAGGCGTTGCGGCGCGAGATCGTCGAGGAACTCGGTGTTGCCGTCGCGGCGTCGGCGATTCACGAGCTCGGACGGCACGTCGCCGAGGCAGCCAACGAACCTGGGCACTTGGTCGAGGCCGACCTGTTCTCGGTGATCTTGGATGGCGAACCCCACGCCGCGGCAGAGATCGATCAGATCGTATGGGTCGACCCGGCGGCAACGGGCGACATCGAACTCGCTCCGCTGACACGCGACACCGTTTTTGGGCTTCTGCGGAGCTGATCGCTGTCCAGGTTGTGGCTACGACGCGGAACGGACGGCGAACACGGCCAGACGGACCCGGTTGTCGCAACCGGTCTTGTCCATCAGGGTCGCGATGTGCTTCTTCACCGTGGTCACGCCGAGGTGCAGTTGGTCGCCGATCTCCTGATTGCCGTAGCCCTCCCCGACCAGGTTCAACACCTCGCGTTCGCGCGGCGTCAGATCCACTGCCACAGAAGGGTCTCCGGCCGAGGGCGCGAAGGTCAGCGCGCGGTCGACGAGGCGGCGCAACACGCTGGGCGAGAACAGGATGTCGCCGTCGATGGTGCGCCGGACGGCATCGATCAGGTCGTCGGGTTCGGTGTCCTTGACCAGGTAACCCGACGCGCCTGCAGCGAGCGCGGGAAAGAGATGCTCGTCGTCACCGAACGTGGTGAGTACCAGCACCTTTGACTTCGGGTGCGCTGCTGTGATCTGTCTCGTCGCCTCGACTCCGTCCACTCCTGGCATGCGGAGGTCCATCAGAATCAGGTCGGGCTCGTGTTCGGCGGCAAGACGAATGGCTTCGACACCGTTCGCGGCTTCGGCGATCACCCGTAGGTCGGGTGTCGAGTCGAGGAGCATCCGGAGTCCTGCGCGAACCAGTCGGTGGTCGTCGACGAGGAGGACGGTGGTCCCTGCAACGGGAGATGTCATCGCCCGGCCGCCGACGGCTCCGCTGGCAGGTGTGCGCTGACCTGCCAGCCGCTTTCGTCCGCCCCTGCTTGCACGGTGCCGCCGGCAAGGCGGACGCGTTCCCTCATCCCGATGATGCCGTAGTTGGCGGTGCCGCCGTGTACGCGGCCGCCACTGTGAACGCGTACGTCGACACCCGAATCCGATTGCGTGACCGACAGTTCCACCGGTACCGCGTTGTCGGCGTGTTTCATGACGTTGGTCAGGGACTCCTGGATCAGGCGCAGCAGGGTCAGCCTGCCGATGGCGTCGAGCCCCTCGGCATCCGCGTCGATGTTGGTGTGGACCGTGAAACCGGCGGCGCGTACCCGGTCGACGGCGGCAAGCATCTCGCCGCGGACCGCGTCGGGTTCGACGAGGACGACTCCGTCCGGTTCGGTGTCGCGCAGCGCCGTCAACAGTCGCCGGATGTCGGCCAGTGCCCCTGCCGCGGTGTCGTGTACGTCGTCGAGCACCGCGCGCAGTTGCGGGTCGGTATCGGTGGTCACGCGACGAGCCACCTTCACCCTCAACACGATCGACGCCATGTGGTGCGCCACCAGGTCGTGCAATTCGCGCGCCAGTGCGGTGCGTTCGTCGGCGCGGGTGCGCGTCTCCACCTCCGCTGCTCGCGACCGCAGGCTCCGCGTCAGGTCGCGTTGCGCACGCAAGTAGAGCCCAAGCAACACCGGCAGAACGACGTAGGCGCCCGCCTCGACCAGCGTCGGCGTCCTGAGAAAGTGTTGCGTCTCGTTGTTCCACAGCCCGATCACCACGGCGGTTGCCCAGCCTGCGGCCGCCAGGGCTCCGCTGGTCCGGTTGCAGCGCACGATCACCTCGACCAGGGCCACCGCGCCCAGGTACCGCAGCAACTCGGACGGGCCCCAGGCCTGGATCACGAACATCGGCACGGCCAGCGCCGAGATGGCCACCGAGACGGCAAGGGGCCACCGTCCCGCCAGTGGATACAGCAGGCCCTGGGCAACCGCCAGCGCCCAGTACGCGACGGGGACCCGGTACTCGCCTGGGAACGTGCTGGCCAGCAGCAACACCGGGGTGAGCAGCAACGGCAGGAACCGGGCGGCTTTCCACGGGCCAGGGGCGGCGTGGACGTCGATCACCCGTCCACGGTAGAGAACCGCAGGCGTTGCGTGTGGGGCTAGCACGCACTCCGATTTCGTACAAGACACCCAAGGCCGCTCCTTCGGTTCCCGACCGCGACCTCTGGGAGGTGTTGTGCGATGTCGGCGCCGACGACGCTGGTCATCGGACATCAACCCGAGGAGTACCAGTGATCACCAGACGACGACTGCTGCTAGCGGCCGCCGCCACACCGTTCGTCTTGTCGGCGACCAGTTGCACGCGTGGCGCCGCAGCGCCGAGCGCCGGGGCCCCCATCGCCGTCGGGTCCACCGCTCGGTCGCTGCCGATCCCACCTCTGGCGACCGCCCAGGTCGGCGCCGACGGCGTCCGTCGCTTCCAGCTCGTCGCGCAGCCGGGCAGCAGTGAGATGATTGCCGGAAAGCGCACTCCCACTTGGGGGTACAACGGTTCGGTGCTGGGCCCCACCCTGCGTGCCCGCCGCGGCGAGACCGTCGCAGCCACCATCACCAACCACCTGCCCGAGCCCACCAGCGTGCACTGGCACGGGATGCACGTACCCGCCCGCTGCGACGGCGGACCGCACCAGGTGATCGGCGTCGGTGCGACCTGGGACGCCCAGTGGACCGTCAACCAGCCCGCCGCCAGCCTCTGGTACCACCCGCATCCGCACGGCGCCACCGAAAGGCACGTCTACCGAGGGCTTTCCGGCTTCTTTCTGATCGACGACGACGTCTCCGACGGTCTCGACCTGCCCAAGAATTATGGCGTCGACGACATCCCGCTCGTCGTCCAGGACCGTCGCTTCACCCCCGACGGCACCCTCGACGAAACCGACGACGACACGTACGGGCTGCTCGGTGACACCATCATCACCAACGGAATCACCGACGCACACCTCGTGGTCGGCACCGGCCAGCTGCGGCTGCGCATCCTCAACGGCTCAGCGGCCCGGCTACTCAACCTGGCGTTCGCCGACGACCGTGAGTTCCAACTCATCGCGACCGACGGCGGATTGCTCAGAAATCCCGTGTCGCTGCGCCGCATCCAGTTGAGTCCGGCGGAGCGCGCGGAGATCGTCGTCGCACTCAAGCCCGGCGAAACCACCACGCTGCGCACCCTCCCCATCGAACCCCGCGACGGCCTCGACAACCCTGCCCGCTTCGGCTTCGACGACACCTTCGACATCCTCGTGCTGCAGGCTGCTTCGGAACTGACTGCGGCACCGCCCATTCCGGACACCCTGGTCGCCATCGCCCCTCTTGTCGCGCCTGGCACTCCAGCCACCCGAACCTTCGATTTGCACTGGTACATGATCAACGGTCAACGCATGGACATGAACCGCATCGATCTCACCGTTCCGGTCGATACCACCGAGGTCTGGTCGGTTCGCAACACTCACGACTGGCCGCACAACTTCCACGTCCACGACGTCCAGTTCCAGATCGTCGCGATCGACGGGGACCCTCCCCCACCGCAGTTGTCCGGGTGGAAGGACACGGTGTACGCCGAACCGGGGCGCACCCTGACGCTGGCCATGCGCTTCGCCGACTACACCGACCCAACCCATCCGTACATGTACCACTGCCACCTGTTGCACCACGAGGACCAAGGCATGATGGGCCAGTTCCTGGTGCTCGGCCCCGACGAGGTGCCCGCCCCGATGACGATGCCGGGAATGGATCCAGGAATGGACATGGGGTCGCACGCCGGCCACTAAGCGGGACGAGGCGCAGTATCGTCCACAAGACCCTTCCCGTCGCGTCGCTCGCCCCAATCGGCCCGTGATGCGTCCGCCCGAACTTGGAGGAACCCCGCCGATGCCATTGACGATCATGTTCTGGCCGGAGTCGGCGTACGGGCCGACGAACCAATGCATCGGCCTGGCCGCCATCCTGCGCGATCGCGGTCACACCATCGTCTTCGCGGCCGAGAGCTCGTGGGCGGGCAAGCTCGAGCCGTTCGGATTCGTCGAGGAGCTCGTCGACCTGGCCGAGCCGGCCGAGGATGCAGCCGAGGCGGATGCGGGAAAGTTCTGGACCGACTTCATCGCCGAGACGGCTCCCGAGTTCCGCAAGCCGACCATCCAACAGCTGGCGACGTTCATCCAGCCGACGTTTCAGGCACTCATCGACGGGGCGAAGTATTGCGAGCCCCGGCTGCGCGAGATCATCGCCAAGCATCGGCCCGACGTCATCGTCGAGGACAACGTCGTGTTGTTTCCGGCGTTGGTGACCTCGGGGGCACCGTTCGTGCGGATCGTGTCGTGCAGCCCGCTGGAGGTGCCAGGCCCCGGCGTGCCGCCCCCGTTCTCCGGACTGCCCAGCGCGGACTCCTCTACCGAATCCCCCGTCGCTTCGCTCGCCGCAGGCCAGTGGGAGGCCTACCGGGCCGAGTTCGACCGCACCCACCGCGCCATGTGGGCCGACTTCGATGCGTGGGTCAGGGCCCAGGGCGCCGACGGATTGCCCGAGCTGGAGTTCATGCCGCGCGCCAACGCCGCCAACCTGTACGTGTATCCGGCTGAGGCCGATTACCTCGACGCCCGGCCGCTCGACGACAGCTGGACGCGGATGGACTCGAGCGTGCGCGGGACCGACGACGAGTACGTGCTGCCCGCCGAGGTCGCCGACCGACCGGACGGTGCCGGGCTGGTCTATCTTTCGCTGGGTTCGCTCGGCGGCGCCGACGTCGAGCTCATGCAACGCCTCGTCGACGTCCTCGGCACCACCCGCCATCGCTTCATCGTCAGCAAGGGGCCGCAGGCTGATCGAATCAACCTGGCGGACAACATGGTCGGAGCTCAGATGCTTCCGCAGACCAAGGTAATCCCACAGGTCGACCTGGTGATCTCGCACGGCGGCAACAACACCGTGACGGAGTCGCTGCACTTCGGCAAGCCACTGATCGTGCTGCCGTTGTTCTGGGATCAGTACGAGAACGCGCAGCGCATCGACGAACTCGGGTTCGGAGTGCGGCTCGATACGTACGCCTTCCCCGACGCCGAACTGACTGATGCCGTGGACCGCCTGTTGGCCGATACGGAGTTGCGTGCGCGACTGGCCGACATCGGCTCTGCGATCCGCGCCCGCGATGGCCTGCGCGTGGGCGCCGACGTCATCGAGCGAGTGGGCAATCAGCACCGAGCCTCGGTTGACTGACGCCATCGATTCGCTCGAACTGACTGACGGCAAACGTCTTTCAGTCGTCTCCGCGGGCGGACGGTTGGCCGCGATACCAATGGTGCGCGACGCCAACGGGCAGTGGCGTCGTGCACGTCCCGGCGACGGGGTGGCCGAAGCCCTGCTGAGCCTGCTGGCCGAGGTGGCGGGATCAGAGACGCGCGGCCGGTTTACGGTGCGCTCCTGGGCCAGCCGTGCGGCGACGGGCGAACGTTCGGTCGGTGTCGACCAGACGAACGAGTCGGTGATCGTCGGGGGCGAGCGAAGCGACGGGGGAATGTTCGGGGGCGAGCGAAGCGACGGGGGAATATTCGGGGGCGAGCGAAGCGACGGGGGAATGTTCGGGGGCGAGCGAAGCGACGGGGAAGATGTCGGGGGCGAGCGAAGCGACGGGGGCGCCGCGGTGGTCAAGTGGGCGACACACCTGCAGGACGGCCCGCATCCGGCGCCGCATCGGATCGGCGTGCTGCACGACGCAGGCTTCGGCGGCATGCCGGCACCGTGGGGCCTGGTCACGTGGCTGCCGCCGGGCGGCGCGGAGACGTTGGTGGCCAACGTGGACGACTACCTGCCTGGCGCGGTGGACGGTTGGACCTGGGCCGTCGAACTGATCACCGCCGCAGCTCTCGACCGCCGCACGGAGCCGCTGGTCGCGGCCACCGTTCAGGTCGGTCGTGTCGTCGCCGAATTGCACGCGGCGCTGGCCAAAACCACCACCGTCGCAACGCAACAGGACGCGGCCCGCTGGCGGGGCGACGGCCTCGCCACTCTCGAGCACGTTCGTGCCCTTGGCGATTCCGTCGCCGTGACGTGCGCGCGCGCACGCCGCACGGAGATCGAGTCCATTCTCGACGGCCTCGGCGCACTGGCAGGCACACCGATCATCGAGGGGCACGGCGACCTTCACGTCGGCCAGATCCTGCACAGTGGTGACCGGTTCGTGGTGACCGACTTCGACGGCAACCCCGTGCTGCCTGCCCCTCAGCGGATGCTGCCGGTACCCGCCGCTCTCGACGTGGCTGGGATGTCCCAGTCGCTGGCACACGCCGCGATCGTCGCCCGCAAGTACACCGAGCTCGACGCCGTCGCGCTGGCCGGAGCGGACGCGGTGGGCCGCGCAGCCTTTCTCACTGAATACGCACGCCGACTGGCCGAGCTCGGTCACGCGGAGCTCTACGATCCTGGTGCGATGTACGCCTTCCGGGTACAACAGGTCCTTCGCGAGATCGTTTATGCTGCAAGGCATCTACCGCGATGGATGTATGTCCCCGACGCAGCCCTGCCCGCTCTCCTCGACGAAGGGATACCGACGTGAAGCCCGACGGTTTCGCCGCCGACCTGCACCGCAAACCCGAGGTGCTGAGCCGCCTCGCCACGACGCTCGCCGCGGGCAATCCGTGGGCGGACGTGGTGCAGAAGGACTTCGAGCGGGTGGTGCTGCTCGGGATGGGCTCCTCGGCATACGCAGGGGGCGTCGCCGCCGCCAGGATGCGTGCCCGCGGCCTGGTCGTCACCTCGGAGCTGGCCTCGTCCCAGCTGCTCCCGGATTGGGGGTCGGGCACTTTGGTGGTGGCGACGTCGGCGAGCGGCGGCTCGGTCGAGACCCTCGACGCGCTGAGCCGACTCCCCGAGGGGGTGCACACCGTCGCGCTGACGAACACGCCCGACTCGCCGATCACACAGCGCTGCAACAACTTCGTCGAACTGGTTGCCGAGCCGGAGGTGGGCGGCGTCGCCTGCCGTAGTTATCAGCACACCCTGGCGCTGCTGATGGCGCTGGAATGCCACCTCGCCGGCACCGGCACAGCCGCTCTGAGCCGCACCATCGCCGCGGCGGCCACCGCGACCGCTCACCTCCTCGACACCGAGTCGGATTGGCGACCAACACTTTCCGATCTGCTCCTTGGTCCCGACGGAACACATCTCGCGGCGCCGGCGCACCGGTTCTGTTCGGCGCAGCAAGGCGCGTTGATGCTGCGCGAGGGACCGCGCCTTTCCGCTGTCGGCTGTGAAACCGGCGACTGGAGCCACGTCGACGTGTATCTGACGAAGACCACCGACTACCGCCTGCTGGTGTTCGCCGGGTCGCCGTGGGAGGCGCAGCTGGTGGAGTGGACCACCGAGCGCGGCAGCACCGTCGTCGGTGTCGGCGGAACCGTTCCTGGGGCGCAGTACGACCTGCGGTATCCCGGCGACTCCGATGACGACGTTCGGCTGCTCACCGAGGTATTGGTGCCCGAATTGCTCGCAGCCCGCGCCTGGTTCGTCTAACGATTCAGCGGCGCAGGCCGCTAGGAGCCGAGCCAGAAAATTTGTCAGACCCTTCTGGTTTGATGGTGGCATGTCTTCGCCGGCAACCTCTTTCGCTCCCGGGCCGAGCCCGACTGAGCGCATGGATGAGTTGTTGGAGAAGGTGGCGGAATTGACCGGGCAGCGCAACGCGATCGACGGTCAGATCGTGGACATCGTCGCCGAGATCGACCGCGACGGACTAGGGGGCATGACCGGCGCGCGGTCGATTCCGTCGCTGGTGGCCTGGATGACCGGGGCCTCACCGCGCAACGCGAAGACGATCGCCGCCATCGCCCACCGGATCACCGAGCTTCCGCGCTGCACAGCCGGCATGCGGGAGGGCCGGTTCTCCCTCGATCAGGTCGGGGTGATCGCCGAGAAGGCAGCCGACGGGTCTGATGCGTTTTACGCGCAGATGGCCGCGGTCGCGACGGTCAGCCAGCTGTGCAAGGCGATCAAACTGCAACCGAAACCCGACCCCGAACCGCAACCGCAACCGCCGCCGCGGTCGATCAGCAAGACCAGCGACGAGCAGACCACCACCTACACGATCACCCTGCCCCACGACGAGGCCGCCATCGTCGACGCCGCCCTCGACTCCCACCGCGACGCCCTGATCACCGCGTGGAAACACGACCACACCGACAGCTCCTCCGAACAGGCACCGCCGATGCCGAACACCAACGATGCGTTCATGAGCCTGGTCGTGGCCGGCTGGGACAGTGAGGTGGCTCGCCGTCCGCACGCCCAACACACCACCGTCGTGGTACACGTCGACCTCGAAAGCCGCATCGCCGCCCTGCATCTAGGTCCACTGCTCTCCGACGATGACCGGCGCTACCTGACCTGCGATGCGACGTGTGAAGTGTGGTTCGAACGCGACGGGCGGGTCATCGGTGCCGGACGGGCCACCCGCACCGTCGGGCGCCGGTTGCGCCGCGTTCTGGAGCACCGCGACCGTAGTTGCGTGGTGCCCGGCTGCGGCGCCACCCGAGGACTACACGCCCACCACATATGGCACTGGGAGGACGGCGGACCCACCGAACTCGACAACCTGGTGTTGGTCTGCCCCTACCACCACCGCGCTCACCATCGCGGTGTCATCACCATCACCGGACCCGCCCACCACCTCGTCGTCACAGACCAAGCGGGCAGGCCACTGACGCCGGGTTCACTGGCCCGACCCCCGACCACACCCCCACCCACGGTCAAACCGTGTTCCGGACCGACCGGGGAACGCGCCGACTGGTGGTGGTACCAACCATTCCAACCACAACCACCACCCTCGACCAACTAAGGTCCTGCCGAGCGTTGATTCGTTTGCAGCCGTTGTCTGTGACCGTACGATTTTTCGTCAGGCCGCCTGCGGATTCTCCAGAACCAGCGCTATGCCCTGGCCCGAGCCGATACAGACGCCGATCACCCCGTACCGCGCGTTGCGTTCCCGCAGTTCCGTGGCAACCGTCAGCACGTACCGGGTGCCCGAGGCGCCGAAGGGGTGTCCGGTGGCGACCGCTCCGCCGTTGGGGGTGAGCTTCTCATCCGGGATGGCAAAACCGTCCAGCTGATTGGACAGTTCGCGCACCACGCCAAGCGCCTGGGCGCTGAACGCCTCGTGGATCTCCCACACGTCGACCTGCTCGGGCGTGAGACCGGCTCGCTTGAGTGCCATGGGAATTGCAAACGCGGGCGCCAGTCCCATGATCAACGGGTCGATGCCGTACACGGCCGACGACACCACGCGCGCCAAGGGTTCGACGCCCAGTTCGGCCGCCTTCTCCCCCGATGCGATGAGGATCGCGCTGGCCCCGTCGGTCAACGGTGACGAGTTGCCCGCGGTCATCTGCGTGGTGCCGGACTGCGCGGGCAGCGCGGCCAGCCGTTCGGCGGTGGTGTCGTCGCGGATGAACTCGTCGTGCTCGAACGAGCGGGCCGGCGTCTTCTTGGTGGCCGCGATCGGCACCGGCATGATCTCCTTGGCCAGGCGACCGGAGTCCCGTGCCGCCGCGGCGAGCCGTTGTGACCTCAGAGCGAACGCATCGATCTCCTCACGGGTGAAGCCGTAGCGGTCCGCGACATTCTGCGCCGTCTCGATCATCGAAATGTAGGCGTTGCGCGCCAACAGAACCGGGTTCGGTGGTCCACCGGCTCCCGCCCACATCGTGTCGAGCATGAAGACCGGCCCGCGCGGGGCGAACGGTGCATCGCCCTTCATCAGAGCCCAGCCCGAACGCGACATCGACTCCACACCTGCGGCCATGCCGAGGTTCAGGTCTCCTGCCCTGATCGCGTGGCTGATGCTGACGGTGGCGCTCACCGACGACCCACAGAACCGGTTGATCGTGGCGCCGGGGACGCTGTCTGGGAAGCCGGCTGCCAGGGCGGCCCAGCGGGCGAGGTCGCCCATCCCCTCGTGGGCCGAGTTCACGCAGCCGGCGATGATGTCCTCGACCTGTCCGAGCGGTACCCCGACACGTTCACAGGCACCCTTCATCGTCATGCCGAGGAGATCGTCGGTGCGCACGTGCGACAACGATCCCCCGTACCGCGCGAAGGGTGTCCGGGTCCCGCCAAGAACGAATGCGTCAGTCATCGCAGCACTCCCGAAGGTTGGTGTGAAGTGTGTTGGCCGCTTCAGTGTCGTCCATTCGGCGGTTGTCGAACAGGGTTCAGCGGTGCGTGGGCACTTCGATGAATCCCGGGATCCCCGTCTCGACGACGGAGTTGAACCGGTAGCGGGTCTCGAGTGCGGTGATCGCCTCGATCGCGCTCTCGGGAAGTGCGGTGACGTCGAAGTTCTCGGTGATGCGCGCAGGCCTGACGGTCGACGTCAGAACCGCGGTGCCGCGCTGGATGCCCCAGGCCAACAGGATCTGTGCGGGCGTCTTGCCGTAGCGGTCGGCCAGCGACGTGATGAGCGGGTCGTCGAGCAACCGCGGTTCGATCGCATGCCCCAGCGGGGCGAAGGCCAGCAGGATGATGCCTTCCGTCGTGCACAGTTCCTGCAGATCCCATTGCGGGTGATACGGGTGCGACTCGACCTCGACGACAGCCGGCTTGATGCGTGCGGAGTCGATGATCCTTCTGGTGCGCTCGACGTCGATGTCGGAGAGGCCGATCGCGCGGGTAAGCCCTTCGTCGACAAGGTTTTCCATGGCTGCCCAGGTCTCCTCCAAGGTGACCCCGTCGTCGTACACGACGTCGCCGTGCTCGTCGCGGGGATGTTGGTCCTCGCCGGGCTTGAACGCGTAGGGGGTGTGCATCAGGTACAGGTCGACGTAGTCCAACCCCAGCCTGTTCAGGCTGGCTTGCAGAGCTGGCTTGACCCGTTCGGGCCGGTGGTTGTTGTTCCACAGCTTCGTGGTGACGAACAGGTCTTCACGGCGGACGGTGCCCTCGGCGAACAACTCCTTGAGCGCTGCGCCGACCTCCGCTTCGTTGCGATACCGCTCGGCGGCGTCGAGGTGACGGAAACCCGCCTCGACCGCGGCCTTCGTGGCATTGCGCGTCTCTGCGGCATTCGACACCAGTGTGCCGAACCCGAGCGCAGGCATGTGGCCGTCACCGTTGTTGAGTGCAAATCGGTACTCGCGTGGGTTCTCGATCGTTGTCATGTCGTTCAAACTCCTTGCTAGTAGTTGTTTTTCGGTTTCTTACGATTGCTTGAGGAAGGCGACGGCCTCGGCAGTGGTCCACACCGCGCTGGCGAGGAAGCGGTAGTTCACCAGTGCAGCGAGGTAGCCGTCACCTTCTGGCAGGCGCGGGCCGGCGGTGGCGTCCTTGACGACGACGACCTCGAAGCCCTGCTCGACGAGCTCGCGCATGTGCCCTTCGACGCACAGGTTGGCGGCCATGCCCGCCAGGATCACCTGGTTGACGCCGCGTTTGCGCAGTTGGAGCACCAGGTCGTTGGACTCGGGGCCGACGATTTTGTGCGGTGAGGCGATCACGGTCTGCCCATCGTGGATGTGGTGCTGATAGTCGGGAAGGAAGTCCGCACCGGAGCCGCTGAAGCCGGCCGTCGTGTACGCGCCCTGGCGCTCGAACATGCCGACGGAGCCCATGAACTGTTCGAGCGGATCACCGAATTTCCACTGTTTGTCAGTTGGGTAGAAGTAGTGCGGCGACACCGCGACGGTGATGCCCGCGGCCTTTGCGGCGTCGAACAGTTCGCCGATGTGTACGACGGTGCCGTTCTCGGTGATGCTGTCGCCGAATACCGCCCAAGAGACGCCCTCGGGGCTGAGGAAGTCGATCTGCGGATCGGTGACGACGAGTGCGGCGTGCGCGAGATCGAGCACGAATCCGGAGCTCGGAAGTGCAGGGTTCTGGGGCTCGGCGTAGATGTGCTGGTCTGTCATGGGGTCCTCGCGGGTCGGTGGGACTTCGGTCTTCGTTAATATAGACGACCAGTCGTCTATAAATAGTCCCACGAAGATGTGATCTGCCCGACCACGACGGATCAGCGCAGAAGCGCCGGGATGGTGACCGTTTCGAGCCGGTCATAGGGGGCACGACTGCGGGTCACCTTCCCGCGAAGCGCCGCACCCTCCCATGCCTCGATGAGCAGGTCGGCGAGTTCGGCGGCGTCGAGGTCATCCCTGATGCCGGCCCCATCCTGGCCCGACCGCACGCACGTCGTCAGCGCCTCGCCCCAGCGATCGAGAATGCTCAGAATTTCGGTGCGTGCCGGCTCGCTGGAACTGCCGAGTTCCAGCGACAGGTTGCCGATCAAGCAGCCGAGCAGGAAGTCACGGGACTCGTGCTCGTCGGCAAGCGCATGAAAGAAGCGTGTAATGCGTTCCTGCGCAGCGCCTTTCGCGGCCAGGATCGGAAGAAGCCGCGCCTCGATGTCCGACCAGTAGTGCTCGAGGATGGCTGCGGAGAACGCGTCCTTGCTGGGGAAATACGCGTAGAACGACCCCTTCGGCACGCCCGCGGCATCGGTGATGTCCTTGATTCCACTCGCGGCGAAGCCACGTGTGTGCACGTGCTCGAGTCCCGCCTCCAGCAGGCGGCGGCGCACGTCGGGGTTGGACGGCCGCGGCATGTGACCAATTTTAGCCGACTGGTCGCTTACCTTCTGGCAGCAAACCAAGTAGTCGACCGCGGCTGCGGTCAAAAACCCAAGTAGTCCGCTACGGGGCAACTTGGGCAGGACATCGGTCAAGGTCGTAGAACTCGGCAAACTCAGTTGACCGTCCAGGAGATCACATGTCCGCCCAAGGCCGCAGTTCCACGATTACCCGTACGGCGTTCATCGCCGGGGTCGCTGCCGCGGGCGCGGCGTTCTGGATGGCGGGGTCTACAGGACCGGAGGCCGCGACCGCCGAGGTGCAGCTGGCGTCGATCGGTTCACCGATGCTCTCGCCCGCGGCATCGGACTGCCCCACCCTGTTGTGCACCGACCCAGTGGGCAGCAGGCCAACACCCGCACCGCTGTTCGCCGCGTTGATTGGTCCGAGTGCCACACCGGCCATCTCCTCGACCGGTACCGACCCGATCAGCGCCTTCATCTCCATTTTCGTCTCCAACGGCACCGCCGAACGCCCCAACGCGGGACTGTTGATCGGCAACGGCTACCAAGGCGCCGCCGGCCAGGCCGGAGGCAACGGCGGCCTGCTCTTCGGCAGCGGTGGCAATGGCGGCAACGGGATCGCAGGGGTCAACGCCGGAGCAGGCGGAAACGGCGGCAGCGCAGGCCTATTCGGCAACGGCGGAGCCGGAGGCACCGGCGCGGCAGCCACTGCCAGCTCCACCGCAGGCGTGGGCGGAAACGGCGGCAACGCCGGAGCCCTCATCGGCAACGGCGGAGCAGGCGGCGCAGGCGGCAAGGGCTACAACGGCGCCAACGCCATCAACCCCACCGCACCGACCGACACCGCCGCGAGCGGCACCAACATCGGTGACAACAACGGCGCGAACGGCGGGATCGGGGTCAACGCTGGCCGTGGTGACGAAGGCGCAGCGGGACAGAACGGCGGCAACGGCGGCAACATCGGTAGCAACAACGGAGTGAACGGAACTGGCGGCAACGCCGGCGACGGCGGAAACGGCGGAGCGGGTGGCGGCGCAGGCGGCGACGGCGGCGGCATCGTCAATCACAACGGCCGCGGCAACCCAACTTCCGCCAACGGCCTTGACACCGGCTACGGCGGCAATGCAGGCAAGGGCGGTGACGGCGGCTCCGGCGGCGGCGCAGGCGGCGACGGCGGCGGCATCTATGGCAACAACGGCGTCGGCGGTGGTCTATACGCCGGGCACGGCCACGGTGGAGACGCCGGTGCAGGCGGCTCTGGCGGAACGGGAACCGACGGCGCATCCGGAACTGCCGGTGGCGCAGGAGGATCCGGCGGCAGCGGCGGATTCCTCTACGGCGTCGGCGGAAACGGTGGCACGGGCGGAGCGGGAGGCGATGGCGGATCCGGCGCGTCCGGAGGAGCCGGGGGCGGCGGCGGCAGTATCGGGCCAAACAACGGTCTGGCCGCCACGGGCACCCGCAGCACCCTGCCATCATCTGGCGTGGGTGGCGATGCCGGTGCCGGCGGCGACGGCGGCAGCGGAGGCAAGGGCGGCAGCGGAGGCAGCGGCGGATCGGGCGGGTCCGGCGGTGGCGGCGGCCTCCTCGGTGGTGGCAGTGGCAGCGGTGGCACCGGCGGTGCCGCCGGTTCGGGCGGCAAGGGTGGCGACGGCGGCAGCGGCGGAAACGGCGGAAGCATCGGGGTGCAGAACGGCAAGGCTTACGACAACAGCACCAGCACACCGGGAGCGGTAGGCAACGGAGGCAACGGCGGAGCGGGCGGGCAGGGAGGTGCCGCCGGTTCAGTTGGCGCCGGCGGGGCTGGAAGCACGCCGGGATCATCGGGCGCCAGCGGCAGCGCCGGCGGCCAAGGCAACAGCGGATCAGCGGGCAGCAAGGGCACCAACGCAGATGACTAAGAACAACGGGGAGACAACCATGCCCACCCAAGATCGCAGTTCGACGATCTCACGCACCGCGTTCATCGCAGGCGTCGCTGCCGCGGGCGCGGCGTTCTGGATGGCAGGCTCTACGACTCCAGACACCACGTCGGCCGAAGTGCAGTTGGCGTCGATCGGTTCACCGATGCTCTCCCCCGTGGCGTCGGACTGCCCCACCCTGTTGTGCACCGACCCAGTGGGCAGCACGCCAACACCCGCACCGCTGTTCGCCGCGTTGATAGGTCCGAGCGCCACACCGGCCATCTCCTCGACCGGTACCGACCCGATCAGCGCGTTCATCTCGATCTTCGTCTCCAACGGCACCGCTGAGCGCCCCAATGCCGGCCTCTTGATCGGCAACGGCTACCAAGGCGCCGACGGCCAGACCGGCGGAAACGGCGGACTGCTCTTCGGTTCGGGAGGCAATGGCGGCAACGGAATCGCAGGAGTCAACGGCGGCGCCGGTGGAAACGGCGGCAGCGCAGGCCTATTCGGCAACGGCGGCGCCGGCGGTGCCGGAGTGGCAGCCACCGCCACCTCCACCGCAGGCGCGGGCGGAAACGGCGGCAACGCCGGAGCCCTCATCGGCAACGGCGGAGCAGGCGGCGCAGGCGGCAAGGGCTACAACGGCACCAATGCCGCCAACCCCACACCGCCCACCGACACCGCAGAGCGCGGCACGGACGTCGTCGGCAGTGGCAACGGCGACGGGGGTGGGATTGGCGTCAATGCCGGCCGGGGCGGTGAGGGCACACCCGGACAGAACGGCGGCGCCGGTGGCGACATCGGCGATCTGAATGGGTTCAACGGCACGGGCGGCAACGCCGGCGACGGCGGCAACGGCGGATCTGACGGCGGCGCAGGCGGCAACGGCGGCAACATCGGTGAGGACAACGGCCGATCCTATGCATACTCCGGCATCGGCGGTAACGCCGGTAAGGGCGGTAACGGCGGATCCGGCGGCGGCGCAGGCGGCAACGGCGGTGATATCGGCGATGGCAACGGCTCCGGAACCCATGGAGGACAAGGCCATGGCGGTGACGCCGGTGCCGGCGGAACGGGTGGTGCCGGTACCGACGGCCAGGCCGGAACAGCGGGCGGCGCCGGCGGCAACGGCGGCCGCGGCGGGCTGATAGTCGGGACGGGCGGCAACGGCGGGTCGGGCGGCGCCGGCGGCAACGGCGGTGCGGGAGCGGTCGGCGGCACCGGTGGCAACGGCGGTGATATCGGCAAATCCAACGGTTACGGCGCAACCGGCTCAACCGGCATAGGCGGTGACTCCGGCGCCGGCGGAGATGGAGGCACCGGCGGCAAGGGCGGCGCGGGAGGCAGCGGCGGCTCAGGCGGTTCCGGTGGTGGAGGTGGGCTGCTCGGGGGCAGTGGTAGCGGTGGCTCGGGCGGAGCAGCCGGTTCTGGCGGCAACGGCGGCAAGGGCGGTAATGGCGGTGACGGCGGCGACATCGCGCCAGGTAACGGCGGTAGTGAGGGGTCGGGCACTGGTACGCCCGGCGCAGTAGGCACCGGAGGCAAGGCCGGGACCGGTGGCCAGGGCGGTGCCGCGGGAGCAGCGGGCAACGGCGGCACGGGCAGTACGCCCGGATCATCGGGGACCAGCGGCAGCGCCGGCGGTCAGGGCGACAGCGGATCGGCTGGCGTCAAGGGCACCAACGCAGATGACTAACACCCACGGGGAGACAACGATGCCCACTCAATACCGCAGTTCGACGATTGCCCGCACCGCGTTCGTCGCCGGGGTCGCCGCCGCGGGCGCGGCGTTCTGGATGGCAGGCTCTACCGCTCCAGACACCACGTCAACTGAGGTGCAGTTGGCGTCGATCGGTGCACCGATGCTCTCCCCCGCACGGGCAGATTGCCCAACCATGCTGTGCACCACCCTCTTCGGCACCCAAGCCAGCGCCCCGACACCGGGCCCGTTGGCAGCGGCCTTGATCGGTCCAAGCGCCGCACCATCCATCTCCTCGACCGGTACCGATCCGATCAGCGCGTTCATATCGATCTTCGTCTCCAACGGCACCGCTGAGCGCCCCAACGCCGGACTGTTGATCGGCAACGGCTACCAAGGCGCCGACGGCCAGACCGGCGGAAACGGCGGCTTCCTGTTCGGCAGCGGCGGCAACGGCGGCAACGGGGTCGCAGGAGTCAACGCCGGAGCAGGCGGAAACGGCGGCAGCGCAGGCCTATTCGGCAACGGCGGATCGGGCGGCGCAGGAGCCGCGGCCACCGCCACCTCCAACGCCGGAGCAGGTGGTAACGGCGGCAACGCCGGAGCACTCATCGGCGACGGCGGCGCGGGCGGCGCCGGCGGGCAAGGCCGCACAGGTTCCAACGCCGTCAACCCCACCCCACCGACTGACACCGCCGGGGCCGGCACCGACGTCGGGAATTTCAACGGCTACCGGACGTCAGAGCACGTCGATGCCGGCCGTGGTGACGAAGGCGGCCCGAATCAGAACGGCGGCGCGGGCGGCAGCATCGGTGAGTACAACGGGCTCAACGGTACTGGCGGCAACGCGGGCGACGGCGGCAACGGCGGGGCGGGCGGCGGCGCGGGCGGCAACGGCGGCAACATCGGCGGTAGCAACGGATACGGCCAGCAGTATTCCGGCGATATCGGCGGAACCGGCCACGGCGGCAATGCCGGTAAGGGCGGCGACGGAGGAGCCGGCGGTGGCGCAGGCGGCAACGGCGGCAATATCGGCGCTAACAATGGCTTCGCAATCCAACACTCAAACGGCAACGGCGGCGACGCCGGAGCCAGCGGTACCGGTGGGACGGGTCTTGACGGTGGGGCCGGCACAGCAGGCGGCGCAGGAGGTTCCGGTGGCAGCGGCGGATTGCTGGCCGGCTCCGGCGGCAACGGAGGCACCGGCGGAGGCGGCGGCAATGGCGGATCTGGCTCAGTCGGCGGAACCGGTGGCACCGGCGGCTCCATCGACCGGCAGAACGGCGGGGCATTCGCCGTCGGCTCGGTCGGAGTAGGCGGCGACGCCGGCGCTGGTGGTGACGGTGGCGCCGGCGGTAAGGGCGGCGCCGGTGGCAGCGGCGGCTCTGGCGGTTCAGGTGGCGGCGGCGGCCTGCTCGGTGGCGGCGGCAGCGGCGGCAAAGGCGGAGCGGCTGGCTCCGGTGGCACGGGAGCCAACGGCGGCAACGCCGGTGACGGCGGCAGCATCGGTCCCGACAATGGCTACAGCCAAGCAGGCGGCGTCGGCACGCCCGGTGCGGTAGGCACTGGCGGCAAGGGCGGGACTGGCGGACAAGGCGGTGCCGCAGGAACGCAAGGCGCCGGCGGCTCCGGCGGAGGCGGCGGAATTGGCGGCAACGGTGCGTCCGGATCGTCGGGCGCCAGCGGCAGCGCTGGCGGCCACGGGGACAACGGATCAGCGGGCAGCAAGGGCACCAACGCAGATGACTAAGAACCACGGGCCGACATCCATGCCCACTCGGGATCGCGGAACGACGTTGGCCCGGACGGCGTTCGTCGCCGGCGTCGCCGCCGCGGGCGCGGCGTTCTGGATGGCCGGAACCACAGCTCCGGAAAGCGTCACGCCCGAAGTGCAGCTAGCATCGATCGGGTCACCGATGCTCTCCCCCGCACCGGCAGATTGCCCAACCCTGCTGTGCACCAGCATATTCGGCACTCAAACCAGCGCGCCGACACCGGCACCGTTGGCGGCGGCGTTGATCGGACCGAGCGCGGCACCATCCATCTCCTCGACCGGCACCGATCCGATCGGCGCGTTCATCTCGATCTTCGTCTCCAACGGCACCGCTGAGCGTCCCAACGCGGGACTCTTGATCGGCAACGGCTACCAAGGCGCCGACGGCCACACCGGCGGAAACGGCGGCTTCCTGTTCGGCAGCGGAGGCAACGGCGGAAACGGCATCGCAGGAGTCAACGCCGGAGCCGGTGGAAACGGCGGCAGCGCAGGACTATTCGGCAACGGCGGAGCCGGCGGTGCCGGGGCAGCGGCCACCGCCACCTCCGCTGCCGGAGCGGGTGGTAACGGCGGCAACGCCGGAGCACTCATCGGCGACGGCGGAGCCGGAGGTGCAGGCGGGCAAGGCCGCACAGGTTCCAACGCCGTCAATCCCACAGCTACCAGCACGGCCGCGGCCGGCGCCAGCGTCCCACTCAACTACAACGGCGCCGACGGCGGTACGGGTGCCAACGCCGGCCGCGGTGACCACGGCACCGACGGACAGAACGGCGGGGCGGGCGGCACGATCCGCGGCGGCAACGGCCGCAACGGCACTGGCGGCAACGCCGGCGACGGCGGCAACGGCGGGCCCGGCGGTGGCGCCGGCGGCAATGGCGGCAGCATCGGATCCGACAACGGCGCTGGAGAATTCGGCGGCACCGGCTACGGCGGCAATGCAGGCAAGGGTGGCGACGGCGGATCAGGCGGGGGCGCGGGCGGCGACGGCGGCGACATCGCCGAAGGAAACGGCCACGGGATCAGAGAAGGGAGCGGCCACGGCGGTGACGCCGGTGCCGGCGGTGCGGGCGGGTCGGGTACCGACGGTGAAGCCGGAACTGCTGGTGGCGCAGGTGGTTCCGGTGGCCGCGGCGCACTAGTGGTCGGCTCTGGCGGAAATGGCGGAGCGGGCGGAAACGGCGGGGACGGCGGGTCCGGCGCAGTCGGAGGAAACGGCGGCAATGGCGGTTCCCTCGGCTACTACAACGGCACCGGTTCGGGACCTGGCTCCTCGGGAGTCGGCGGCGACTCCGGAGTCGGCGGTGCGGGCGGGAGCGGCGGCAAGGGCGGCAGCGGGGGCAGCGGTGGATCAGGTGGCTCCGGTGGTGGCGGCGGGCTCCTCGGCGGCGGAGGCAACGGCGGCGCCGGAGGAACGTCGGGCTCCGGAGGCAAGGGTGCTACCGGAGGCACCGGCGGCAAGGGCGGCGACATCGACCTCTACAACGGCATAGACCTAGCGGGTGGCGAAGGGACGCCCGGCGTTGTGGGAACCGGCGGCAAGGGTGGCTCCGGCGGACAAGGCGGTGCGGCAGGGGCGCAAGGCTCCGGCGGCACCGGTGGCAGCGGTGGGCTTGGCGGCAACGGTGCGTCTGGGTCGTCGGGCGCCAGCGGCGGCACCGGAAGTCAGGGCGACAACGGATCGGCCGGTAACGACGGCCACGCCGCCGGCAGCTAGTCGTGTCGACGCGCACCAACGGCAGTGGCGACCGATCAGTCATGGGCAACGGCACGAACGGCGTCGACTAACAGAGCGGCAATGGATTACTGGAGCCAATTGACGGTGATGAATCCCGACGCTTACGAGGCGGCATTGCGCAGCCTGCCAGAGGCCCACTCTCTGGCATTACGCCTGTGCGACGCCGGGGTGGCCGACGAGGTGATCTGTGGCTACCTGCATATAGAGCCTGAGGGCTTCGCGACCTTGCTGGACCTGGCTCGACGGAAATTGGATACGGCCCTCAGCAAACCCCCAGCGTGACCTAAGATCATCGCCATGGTGGACCTGTGGCCTCTGACGGGCCGCACGGAGGAGCTCCGCGTCATCAGCGAAGCCCTCGCCGACGACGCTCAAAGCGGCATGGTCATCGCCGGCCCGGCCGGCGTGGGCAAGACGCGACTCGCTCGCGCGGTTGCCGACGCCGCCATTCAGGCGGGTTGGACGGTCCGCCGGGTCGCGGGCACGGCCACCGGGCGCGCAGTGACATTGGGCGCCTTCGCTCGGTGGGCCGACACCACCGACGCCTCACCGCTGGCCTTGGCTCAGAAGGTGATCGCCGGACTGGCGGCCGAGGCAGACGGCACGAAGCTGCTGGTCCTCGTCGACGATGCCCACGTGCTCGACGACATGTCGGCACTCATCGTGCACCAACTGGCGTTGCAGGACACCGCGAGCGTCGTCGCGACCGTGCGCACCGGCGAGCCCACACCGGACGCCATCACTGCGCTGTGGAAGGACAGCCTGCTCCGGCGGATGGATCTACAGGCGTTGGCACGCAACGAATCCGACGATCTTCTCCAGACCGTTCTCGGCGGTCCGGTCAGTGCGGATTGCGCGAAGCGGATGTGGGCATTGAGCCACGGAAACGTGCTCTTCCTCCATCATCTCGTCGAGCACGAGCGGGAAACCGGGCGGCTCTCCCATGCCGATGGTGAATGGCGTTGGGCCGGAACCCCATCCGTGTCGCCATCTCTGATCGAGGTCGTTGAGCGGCAGATCGGTACGGTGCCCGACGAGGTGCGCGACGTCGTCGATCTGGTTGCCATCGCCGAACCCGTCGACCGGGCCATCTTGGCTACGCTGGCCGAACCGCAGGCCATCGAGGGCGCCGAACACCGTGGGCTGATCGCGGCCACCGCCAACGCCGTATTCGTCGGCCACCCGTTGTATGGCGAGATCCGGCTCAACCAGTGCGGTCCCCTGCGGCTTCGCGGATTGCGCGGGCGCGTCGCCAGTTCGATGGCAGGGCGCGATTCCGTCGATCGACTTCGGTTGGGACTGCTGTGGCTGGAGTCGGACCTGACCCCCGACATCGACATCCTCTCGCGCGCGGCGAACATCGCGGCCTCGCGGCTTGATCTCCCCCTCGCCGAGCGGCTCGCCCGCGGCGCGTACGGCGCCCAACCGAGTCCAGCGACCACGCTGCAGCTGGCCTACATTCTCTACCTCCAAGAAAAGGGTCAGGAGGCTGAGACGCTCCTCGATGCGCTCGACTCTCGCGAACTGGCCGCCCCTGGTTTCATCGATGGGGTCAACCTTCGTGCTGTGAATCTGTTGTTGCCATTGCGAAGTCCCGATCGATCGCGTCGGGTCATCGACGAGGCGATTCGGCTCGGAGACGCCGACCGCAACCATGCGCTGTACGTACTGCGCGCGGTCGGGCAGGCCATGGCCGCGGCACCCGCCGACACCGTCGAGACGATGTCGGCCGTCGACTACGCCAAACTCGACGGCCACGGCCGCATCCTCGGGTATGCGGCGGAGGCGATCGCGCTCGGCGACCTCGGACGGATCGAGGACGTCGGCGAGCGAGCGGCCGCGGGTTACCGGGAGCTCGTCGAATCACCTCAAGAGTCGTTTCATGGCTCTGGATTGGCGGAGTTCAATGCCTACGCGTTGCTGGCGGCGGGGTACGTGGACGACGCGGATGCGGTCGCCCAGCACTGGTGCCAGCAGTATGCGGACGTGCCCGGCATCTCGCGGTCGATGGCCATTGCCGCCCTGGGCATGACCGCACTCGGGCGCGGCGACCTAGCCGCCGCCCGACGGCACCTGGCCGAGGCCCGCGCGAGCTTCGGTGGCTACGGAGAAGTATCGGGGTTGTTCTACCGGTTCAGAATTCTGCACACCGAGATCCTCGCGAGATCCGGCGACGCCGATGCAGCCACGGCGTCGCTTGACGCCACCCACGGCAGCCGCCACCCCGCGTACCAGTACGTCGAATCCGACTATCTGCTCGCCAGCGCCTGGGTGGCCGCCGTGACCAACCGCGTCACCGAGGCGCGTGACTTCAGCTTGCGTGCAGCAGAATTCGCCCGCGATCACGGGCAGCTGGCCCGAGAGGTTCGGGCACTACAGACGGCGGCGCAGTTCGGCGACGCGAGTGGGGCCGACCGATTGGCAGAGCTGGCGACGCTGGTGTCAGGGCCACGTGCACCGCTCGCGACTCGCTACGCTCGCGCCCTTGCCGGTGACGACGGAGCTGGCCTGGATACCGCGTCGCGGGACTTCGAGGCGATCGGCGATGTGCTGGCCGCCGCCGATGCCGCAGCGCAGGCGAGCACGGCGCACCGCCGGTCAGGCCAGCGCGGCAGCGCGCTGACCGCAAGTGCCCGCGCCGATCAGCTGGCGCGGCGTTGCGGCGAAGCAACCAGCCCAGCGCTGTTGGCCGCCCGGGTGCCCCTGCCGTTCACGCGCCGCGAACACGAGATCGCGAAGTTGCTGTCAAACGGCTTGTCCAACAAGGACATCGCCGAAGCCACATCGCTGTCGATCCGTACCGTTGAGGGACACATCTACCAGGCCAGCGCCAAGGCAGGCGTTTCGACGCGGTCGGAGTTGTCGGCGCTGGTGCAGCAGTTCGCTCAACTCGAAACCCCGCGGAACAGTTGATCCTCGGTCAGGTGAGCTCGAGTCCGCCGTCGACGGTGAGAATCTGACCCGTCAGCCACGTAGAAGCAGGATCCGCGAGGTGCACGATCCAATCCGCGATCTCCTCCGGCGTACCGCGCCGTCCGAGCGGAATCTGTGCCGCCTCATCCTGTTTGATCTTCTCGACTACTTCGTCGGGTAACCCTGCGGCGGCGAGCGCCTCGCTCTCCGTGGGTCCAGGGGCCACGGCGTTGACCCGTACGTCATCGCCGGCGAGCTCCAGCGCCCAACTGCGAGTGAGCATCTCGATGGCGCTCTTGCTGGCCGCGTAGTGCGACCCACCGGGGAGCGGCCGGTGGCCAAAGGTGCTGGAGACATTGACGATCGAGCCGCGGACCTCGCGCAGATACGGTAGCGCCGCACGGGCTAGCAGGCTTGGCGCCGTCACGTTGAGGGCGAACAGTTCGGTGATGCGCGCTCCGGTGACGTCACCGAGCGGAACGATCGCTGCGGCTCCGGCATTGTTCACCAGCACGTCGACCCGTCCCCACCAGCGAGCCGCTTCTTCGATGACGGCCTCGGGTGCACCGTCGGCGCAGATGTCGGCGACGAACGTCGCCACCGAGGGATGTTCGCGAGCGGTCTCGAGCAACGCGGCCTCGCGGCGGCCCACGCCGAGAACATGGGCTCCGGCGTTGGCGAAGGCGATCGCGGTTGCGCGGCCGATCCCGGAGCCGGCTCCGGTGACGATGACGGTTTTATCGGTGAAGCGGTTGTCAGGCACGTTCATGTCAACGCCGCGGAGCGACGTCACTCATCCAGGCAGGGCGCCGCTCGCCGAATTAGGTCAACTCGAACTAGGACCCCGATACGTCCGACTTAGCCGCCTTTCCGTCCGGATCGTGCAGGCCAGTACCTGAGGTCGGCGGCAGCCGCTACGCCGACACGGCAGCCACAGGCGCGGCCGCGAGGATCTGCACGGCGCGGTCGACCGCCGGGAGGCCGTCGAACGCGGCCCAGTCTTGGTAGTGGATGTGCGGATTGCGGACCAAGAAGTCCCCCACCACGACGGCAGTCTTGACCACCTTCGCGAACGTCTCTGGCGTATTGGCGAGGTTCTGCAGGTCCAAGAACTCGTTGCTCTGGATGAGGGTGATGATCTTCAGGGCGAACGGCAGGTCGAGTTCGAGCGCGGTGAGCGCCTCGTAGCCGAGGTAGAGCAGCGTGTCGTCGGTCGCGGTCGGATACATGTCCCCGTCGAGCACGAAGTCGTAGGTGCGTGACCGGAACTCGGTCGGCGTGAAGACGTGCGAGATGCCTGCGCCGACGGGGTCGTTGCCGAGCAGCGTCGGTCCGGGTACGCGGCAGGGGCTACCGAAGGTGACGACGTCCAGCAGGTCGCCTGCACGGTGCGCGAGCGGCTGACCGGGCAGCATCAAACGCAGTGTCCGCACCACGACCTCTGCGCCCTGGCTGTAGCCGCAGAGGTAGAACTTGCCGGCATTCATCAAGATCAGCCGGACGAGTTCGGCGACGCCGAGCGCGACCGACTCGTTGTAACTGAGGAGCGGGTTCGGATAGAGGAATCCCGAGGCGGGATACCCAACCGGCTGGTTGCGGACGCGACCCATCTGTTCGAGGCGCCATCCGACGTCGAACTGTGGCCCCTGGAATGGGGTGCTCCAGGTGCCCGCGGCGTTGTAGAAGAACGGCAAGTTGCTCGGAAGCGGGGCCGGTTGATCGAAGATCAACCCGAGCCGGCCCAAGGTCTGTGGCCCGGCGATGCCGTCGGCCTGTAGCCCGGATCGACGTTGAAACTCCTTGACGACTGCGGTCGTGGCAGGTCCGTAGGCGCCGTCCACCACGAGGTTGGAGTAGAGCGCGTAATCACGGTTCAGCCGCGCTTGCAGCAATCGAACCAAGTCGTTGTCGTCGCCCGGTTTCAGGATGACGGCCATCGCGAACCTCCTTGTTCTGCAACCGTTTCACGATCGATGCTACGCCGACTGTGCTGGCGGTCACCGACGCGAAGTCACCCAGCTACCGCGCCGATCATCGACTAATTACCTTGTGCTGCAAGGCTTCTTGCTCAGCGCAACAACGGCAAAGTGCGCAGGCCTTTCACGGTTCGAACGTCGACTGCGGTCCTTTGTGCGGGCGCCCGGTCAGTGTTCCGGTGAATGAGTGCAGGCCGCGGCCGGAACAGTCCTACGATCGATTCATGACCGAGCACATCGACTTCGACGCGATGAACCGCGAAGTGAAACGTCAGTTCCACGACACCGGCGGGAAGGCTGACGGTGCGTTCGCGGGTAAACCGCTGGTACTCGTGCACCACATCGGCGCAAAATCGGGCGTTGAGCGCGATGAGGTCTATGCAAAGCAGAGTGCAGTCGAACCCCAGTTCGCCGATTACCAGCGCCGCATGAAACGTCTCATCCCCGTGGTCGAGCTGGTGCGAGACTCATAATGAGCACGAAACGGAGAATTCAGGTGCGCCGTATCTACGACGCGCCGATGCCCGACGACGGTGCGCGGGTGTTGGTGGATCGTCTCTGGCCCCGAGGCGTGAGTAAGGCCAACGCGCATCTCGACGAGTGGTGCAAGCAGATCGCGCCATCTACGGAGCTGCGTACCTGGTATCACCATGACCCGGACCTGTTCGACGAGTTCACCCGCCGCTACACCGACGAGCTCCACGATCCCGAGCCCGCGGCCGCGCTCGCCCATCTGAAGGAACTGGCCAGCAGCCAGACCCTGACCCTGCTTACGGCGACCAAGCACCCAGAGATCAGTGAAGCCGCAGTGCTCGCCGGGCTTCTGGCGCCGCCCGGCTAGCTCGTCGAGCCCCACGCATTCACGACTGGAACATTCGTGCCGCGGTGCGCGACTATTACATCGTGGATTGCGAAGTCGCACGGGAAGCACTGTCGGCACGAATCGACGGTGAACGGGAGCCCGTGCCTTCGGCCAGGGTCGACGAGCATCTCGAGGGGTGTTCGGCGTGCCGCAGCTGGTTCGAGCGCGCGGCTGGTCAGGCTGCCGTGCTGCGCCGTGCTGCCCAGCCACGCCCGACCATCTTCGCCCTCGGTCCATTCGGCAAGAGCGCGCGGGCGGTGTCCAGCCGCCTTCGGCTCTCTTGGCAGCGATACGCACTGCTCGGCATCGGCGTCGTGCAGGTCGTCCTGGCCGGCGTGCAGGCGTTCGGCCTGAACGTGGGGCTCATGAGCGGGCACGACATGTCCTCTGGTCACCACCTGCTCAACGAGTCGACGGCATGGTCGGCCGCGCTGGGCGTGGTCATGATCGGTGCCGCGCTGCGCCCGAGCGGCGCCGCGGGCCTCGCCGGTGTATTGGGCGTCTTCTCAGCCGTTTTGGCCATCTACGTGATCACCGATGCGATGGCGGGAACGGTGACGACCATGCGAATCTGGAGCCACGTGCCGGTGGTGCTTGGCGCCATCTTGGCGGTGATGGTCTGGCAGTCATCCCGTCCCCGACCAACTCCGAATCCAGTGCCGGCCGACACCGATATCCTCTTGCCGGACAATGCATCACGGGGACGTCGCCGCGGTCACCTGTGGCCGACCGATGGGTCGGCGGCCTAGAGCATGACACCGAACATGATGGCCATGCCTGCGGCCATCATGGCCTGACAGGCCACGCCGAAGTGCCGGTGTGACGGCAAGGTCGGTGCGGCCTGTCGGTCAACGAAGTACCGGTTGATCCACCACAACGTTGCCAGGGCAAATCCGATGGTCCAGAACCAGTCGATGGCAGCGATCCACGCCGGGTAGACCATTCCTGCCGCATCGACATCCGATCCGGACATGTCCATGCCCGCCATGACGGGCGATGCCGGGCCCGCGTCGTGGTGTGCCACCTGCTGACCGGGCAGCAGGCTGCCGTTCATCACCGCGTACATCCAGGCCATCGCGAACATCATCAGGGCGTGATAGCCGTTGATCAGGCGATGTGCGACACCGGCGAATGCGGCGATCACGAACCATCCGGTGGCCAGCAGGAAGAACACCATGGGGGCGATCGTCGGTAGCGCTGCGCCCTTGGGCCACGCCATCACTGCCATTGCGACGGCCATGACGAGGTGCAGGACGTGCCCCACCGCGTGTGTCCACGCCCGGTGTCCGGTGGCGAGGGCGAACACGCATTCAGCGGCGCTGAGTACGAAGAGTCCGGTGACGATCCAGCGCAGAAACAGATCGTGGATCATCGTGTGCGCTCGGGCCTCTTCGCCCACCATCCGAGGAGGCAGTCGACGGCGATGAACGCCACCAACGACACACCGAACAATGGTGCGAAGTAACCGAATCCAGCGAGCGCCGCAACGACGAGTGTCGCCTCCCACGGACGCAGTCCACTGAGGACACCACGACGCGGGCCTCGCGGCAGCACGAGACCGCTGCCACGTGCGGGCCGCCTGCGCCACCACATCCGGTATCCGAGGAGGGTGGTGGCGATCAACGCGAGCGCGACGGCGACGAGCAGAAGCTGGTTGACGATGCCGAACAGGATTCCCATGTGCGCGCCGACGATCCAATCCGACAACTTCGCCATGAACGGCCAATCCGCGAAGTCGACCCGGTTTGTGACCGCACCAGTTTCGGGGTCGACGGAGATCGCGTCATAACGCGTGGGCCAGTCCCGCTTGTTCTCGGCGACTTGCCATCCCTGGTCCGGGCCCGACGGTGGATACATCCAGATCGGATCGCTCAAGTGGGCGTCCTTGGCTGCGCGCAGGGCAAGGTCCGCGCCGCGCAGCGCTTGCGCCTCGTCGAATTGGCCTGCCGCCGAGCTGTCTTCACCATGGTGCGACGTACCGGCCGGCTCGTGCTTCGGCATGGCCCCAGGCAGGGTGGTGTCGACGGCGGGCGTCGACCAGGTGAAGTGCGACCTCATCTCGCTGACGTTCGCCCCTGCGAAACGCGACCACGTCATCCCCGAGACGGCCAGCAGCAGGAGCGCGCCGATGATCCACACGCCCAGTGCGCCGTGCCAGGACAGCAGCCGACGGCGACCCGTGGCACCCCGGTCTGGGGTTGCGATGCGCCGCAGCTTCCCGCTGCGCCGACGGTGACCGATCCACAGCAGCAGGCCCACTCCTGCGATGACCCACAACCAGCTGGCGGCCAGCTCGCTGTAGTTGCGTCCGATGGCACCGAGATGCAGGTTGCGGTGGAACTCGTCGAACCACGCACGCAGCGGCATCCATTGGCCGTAGGTGGTCAGCGTGCCGCGGACGGTGCCGTCATAGGGGTCGACAAAAACCGTTCTGCCGTAATCCGGGGGCACGTCGTCGACGGCGAGGGTGATCTGCGTGGTCTCGTTGGGTGCTGCCGGTGGCCGAATGCTGGTCACGGTGCCCTCCGGATGTGCAGCGCGCGCTGCGGCGAGCTGGTCGGCCAGCGTCATCCGTTGTTCGCCAACGTGATCGACGGTCAGCTCGTGCCGGTTGACCACGTTGTCCACTTGCGGGATCAGCGCATAGAGCAGGCCCGTGCATGCCGCCACCAGGATGAACGGGGCGACGAAGAGGCCCGCGTAGAAGTGCAGCCGCATCAGCAGGGGGCGAAACCTGTCCCAGGACGACGGGGCGAGCGAACCGACGGGGGGAAACCCCGTCGATGGCGTCTCCTGGGCGTCGTCACCGACGGCCATGGCGCTGCCGTCGGGTTCAACCGGCTCTTCCAGCGGGGTGCGGCTCACGGGTATTCATTGGCTTTCGGTTGATGGGCAGGGTTTTTGGCATGACTCGTAGGCATTGGTCGCAGTAGCTGCGGTGAAAGTTCCCGGCCGTCGACAACTTTCTACGACAGACCGTCGTAGAGTGGTGGCACTGCTATGTCTCGGGTGGAAGGTCGGTGTCGGGTTGGAATCGAGCCAGACTCCACGGCCAGGCATCGCCGGGCCCGTC
The DNA here is from genome assembly GCF_008329605.1 of Mycolicibacterium sp. P9-64. Lineage (GTDB taxonomy): Bacteria > Actinomycetota > Actinomycetes > Mycobacteriales > Mycobacteriaceae > Mycobacterium. The sequence continues at coordinate 131,203 of NZ_NPKO01000008.1, read as the reverse complement.
GGGCGGTTGGCGGTCGTCGGGCTCGGGTACCTCGCCGCAGTGGCCGGTCTGATCTGGTACGCGCTGGCGTCGGGTTCCCGTGCCTACGACGCGACCGGCGATTCGTATCCTGGGCTGCTGACCGCGACGGCCGAACCGGTCGGGTACTTCACCGTGAGCCTGGCCGGGGCGCTGTGTTTCGGCGGCATCGTCTACGTCGTCGTGACGGCGCGACCGGGACCTCGAGGCGTCATCGACAGCGCAGTCTTTCGGGTGCACTTGATGATCGAGCGAGTCGCCGTGGTCTGGCTGCTCGGCGCGATCGCCATGGTGGTGGTGCAAGCCGCCAACGATTCGGGCATCCCGATGTCCCGCTTGCTCGGCAACGCCGCCCTGGTCGACGCGATCCGTGCATCGGAGATGACGCGGGCGTGGATCGCCGTCGCGATCTGCGCGGCGGTCGTCGCGTTGTCCGTGCGGTTGACGCTGCGGTGGATCGGCCATTGCCTGCTCCTGCTGCCTACGCTGATCGGCGTGGTCGCGCTGCCGGTGAGCGGCAATGCGGGCGCAGGGCCCGATCACGACTACGCAACCAGCGCCGTCATCGTCTTCGCCGTCGCACTCGCGGCGCTGGTGGGTCTGAAGGTGGCATCGGCCGTCGGCCGCCCCAACCCGGTCGCCGGACGCCGGCTATTGCTGATCGAAGTGGCCAGCGCCGCCGTGGCCGTGGTGTACGGCGCGATGCTGCTCTTGGTGTTGTTGAGCCCAGGGTCGTTGACCGGTTCGGCCTACGGGCGGGCGGCGATCGGGGTTGCGGTGGCGCTGCTAGTGGTGTTGGGCATCGATGTCGCGCGACTGGCGTTGAAGTCTCGAAAGGGAATGTGGCACAACGGCATCGAGCCCATCTCGACGCTCGTCATGGTCGGTGCGTTGGCGTTGATCGCGTCGATGGCGACACAAACGGCACCCCGGCTGCTGAACCATCAGTTCACGGCGTGGGACGTCTTCTTGGGGTACGCGCTGCCGGATCCGCCGAGTGTGGCGCGATTGCTGACCGCCTGGCGTTTCGACACGTTCATCGGGGTCGGTGCAGTGGTGCTGGCCGGCCTGTACGTGGCCGGTGTCGTCCAGTTGCGCAGGCGCGGCGACCCGTGGCCGGTGGGCCGTCTCGTCGCGTGGCTCACCGGTTGTGTGTCGCTGCTGGTGGCCAGCAGTTCCGGTGTGCGGGCCTACGGCTCGGCGATGTTCAGCGTGCACATGGGCGAGCACATGGCATTGAACATGTTCATTCCGGTGTTGTTGGTCCTGGGCGGCCCCGTGACGCTGGCGATGCGGGCACTGCCGTCCGCAACCGATGACGAACCGCCGGGTCCTCGGGAATGGGTGCTGTGGCTGGTGCATTCGAAGGCGACGGCGTATCTGGCTCATCCCGTGGTGGCGTTCATCCTGTTCGTCGCGTCGCTGTACGCCGTCTACTTCACCCCGATCTTCAACACCCTGGTGCGCTACCACTGGGGCCACGAGCTGATGAGCCTGCACTTCCTGATCGTCGGGTACGTCTTCTTCTGGGCGATCATCGGTATCGACCCCGGACCGCGGCGCCTGCCCTTTCTCGGGCGGCTGGGGCTGCTGTTCGCCGTGATGCCGTTCCACGCGTTCTTCGGGATCGCGACGATGACCATGACGTCCATCATCGGCGGGAGCTTCTACCAATCCGTGGATCTGCCATGGCTTTCCAGCCTCGCCAGCGATCAACATCTGGGCGGTGCCATCGCATGGGGGTCCAGCGAACTGCCGGTGATCGCGGTCGTCGTCGCGTTGGTCGCCCAATGGGCGCGCCAGGACCGTCGGGCAGCGTCGCGATCCGATCGACATGCCGACTCGTCCTACGCCGAGGACGAACTCGACGCCTACAACGCGATGCTGCAGGAGTTGGCCCGAAACCGACGCTGAGCCGGCTCAGTCCCGACGCGCCCGGGTGGCTCCGAAGTTGCGCAGACGCAGGCTGTTCGAGACGACGAAGAATGACGAGAACGCCATCGCTGCACCGGAAATCAAGGGATTGAGCAATCCTGCGGCGGCGATCGGGATGGCCGCCACGTTGTAGCCGAAGGCCCACAGCATGTTCACCCGGATCGTGCGCATCGTGGCTGCGGCGAGATCGAGCGCCAAGGGTACGGCGTCCAGGTCGTCCCTGACCAGGATGATGTCGGCGGCGCCGATGGCGACGTCGGTGCCCCGTCCAATGGCCATTCCGAGGTCGGCGCGGGCCAGCGCGGGCCCGTCGTTGATGCCGTCACCGACCATGGCGACGACACGCCCCCGGTCGCGCAACTGCTCGACGACGTCCACCTTGCCCTCCGGCAGAACGTCGGCGATGACCTCGTCGATCCCGACGCGGCTCGCGACGGCGCCCGCGGAGGCAGCGTTGTCCCCGGTCAGCAGAACGGTTTTGAGTCCGCGTCGGTGCAGCGCGGCGACGGCGTCGGCGGCCGAGTCCTTCACCGCGTCGGCGACCGTCACCATGCCCCGCAGATCCCCGTCCACCTCGATGAACACCACGGTTTCCCCGCGTGTCTCGGCACTGCGCCGGGCGGCGGCTAGGTTCGCGGGGATCTCGGGCGGCGCGATCCAGGAGGGCTTCCCGACACGCACGGTGTGGGCGCCGACCCTGCCGAAAACTCCTCGTCCTGGTACTGCCAGGAAGTCGGTGACCGGTTGCTTGTTCGGCGCTGCCGCCGAAATGGCCAAGGCAACACCATGTTCGGACGCCGCTTCCACGCTCGCGGCGAGAGCCAACACCTCGTCGGCGTCCCAGCCGGTGGCGACCTCGACGGTGCTGACGGTCAACTGGCCGGTGGTCAGCGTTCCGGTCTTGTCGAAGACGACGGTGTCCACTGCGCGGACGGCCTCCAGGGCTCGATGGCCCTTCAGGAAGATCCCGAGCTGCGCGCCACGGCCCGAGGCCACCATCATGGCGGTGGGAGTGGCCAACCCGAGCGCACACGGGCAGGCGATGACGAGTACGGCCAGTGCGGCGGAGAACGCCCGCTCCGGTCCTCCCCCAGCGAGCAGCCAGCCGGTGGCGGTGAGTGCGGCGATGGCGAAGACACACGGCACGAACACCGAGGCGATGCGGTCGGCGAGGCGTTGGGCGTCGGCCTTGTCGGCTTGTGCGTCCTCGACCAGGCGGACCATTCCGGCGAACTGCGTATCGGCGCCGACCGCCGCCGCCTCGACGATCAGCCTGCCGTCCAACACGACGGTGCCACCGATGACCTTGCCGCCTGGACGGACCCGTGCGGGCATGGACTCGCCGGTCATCGCGCTCATGTCGACCGACGAGGTGCCATCGACGACGAGGCCGTCCGCGGCAATCGTCTGACCGGGACGCACCACGAACGTCTGCTGCTCCTTGAGCTCGTCGGCCGGAATCGTCATCTCCGAACCGTCGGCCCGCAGAATCGTGACGTCCTTCGCGCTGAGCTCGGCCAACGCGCGCAATGCGCTCCCGGCCTTGGACTTGGCGCGAGCCTCGAAGTATCGGCCGGCCAACACGAAAACCGTTACGCCCGCGGCGACCTCGAAGTAGATGGCGTCGCTGCCGAGCAGTGCCTGCCAGATCCCGCGACTCTGCCGAGGGGGCCGAGCGCTGAAGACGGTGAACAGCGACCAGACGGTGGCCGCGGTGATGCCGACCGAGATCAACGTCTCCATCGACGCGGCACCATGGCGGGCATTCCTGATCGCGACGCGATGGAACGGCCACGCCGCCCACGTGACGACGGGAATGGCCAGCGCGGTCAACACGAACTGCCACCCCGCGAACCGGGTGCTCGGCACCACGGCGAACATGACCGACAAATCGGCCAGCGGCACGAACAGCACAGCTGCCACCGCCAGTCGCACCAGGCGCCTGCGCGCGGTATCGGAGTCGGGGTCGCTCCGTCGGGTGTCCCCGTCGGTGCGGAGCTCCGCCTCGTAGCCGATCTGTCGCACTGCCTCGCACAGCTCGCTGGGCTGCGTCCGCTGACCGGCATCGATGGTCGCCACGCGGGTGGCGAAGTTCACCGACGCAGTCACGTCTGGCAGCTTGTTCAGCGCCGACTCCACGCGGCTTGCACAGGCGGCACACGACATGCCCTCGACGTCGAGCTGGACGCGGTGCGTCTGGCCCGGACTCTCGTCGGTCACTGCGGGCGTCACCGCCATCGTGGCACTCACCTTCCTGCAGATTCGCCTACCGAGGTATTAGTCGGCGCGGCCGGGCGATGAGTTCCCGACCGCGATCACCTACGCTGACTGTCCGTGGCGACACCTGGCGATGACGACCAAGTTACCCACCTTGCCAAAGCTGCGGGCAGAGGAGATCAGGCCGCCCTCGAGCAGTTCATCAAGGCCACTCAGCGTGATGTGTGGCGGACGGTGGCCTACCTCGGCGATCCGGGCAGTGCCGACGACCTCACCCAGGAGACCTTTCTTCGGGCGATCCGGTCGCTCCCCAAGTTCAGCGGCCGCTCGACGGCACGCACGTGGCTGCTGTCGATCGCCCGCAGAGTCGTCGTAGACCAGATCCGGTACAACACGAGCAGACCCCGCATGGTGCAGGTCACCGATCTCGACCAGGTGGTCGACACCGTGATCGATCGGGGTCGCCGCACCGGCCGGATCGAGAACACCGTCGAGATCCAGATGTTGCTCGAGGGTTTGCCGCCGGATCGACGCGAGGCGCTCGTCATGACGCAGGTGCTTGGTCTGTCCTATGCGGAGGCAGCCGAGGTCTGCGGGTGCCCGATCGGGACGATCCGCTCCCGGGTGGCGCGGGCCCGCGACGACTTGCTGCGGGCGGCTGACGAGGACGACCGCACGGGCTGACCCCAGTAGCGAATTCGGGCTTCGGCGCTCGGCTGCGGCAAGATATTGCAGGTGGCGCGGCCGAAGAAGTCCCTCCTGACCCCTGAGATCGTGGTCGCCGCCGCCATCGCGATGATCGGTGAGGGTGGGCTGGAGTCGTTCAGCATGCCCAAGTTGGCCTCGCAGCTCGGCGTCCAGGCCCCGTCGCTGTATCACTACTTCGCCAGCAAGGACGCCCTGTTCGCGGCGGTCGCCAGGACCGTCCTGACGCCAGAGGCGCCGACCTTGTCGCCGGACACGCACTGGACCGACTACCTGGTGGCCATCTCCGTCGCGCTTCGGCGCACCATCATTGCCCACCCGCACTGCGCGCCACTGGTCGTGCGATACATGCCCCGCGAGAACATGTTCGACGAGTACGAACAGATGTGTCAGTTCCTGGCCGCGTCCGGGGTGCCCGCCCGGCTGCACGTACGGATCGTCGACGGGATGACGGCGCTGACGATCGGAGCCGCGGTTCTCAACGAGAACGCAGCGGACTACACCGTGCACGGTTCCGGGCCCAAACCCGAACCGGGCACTCACCACGCACTGGAAACGGCACTCGCGGCGATCGGCGACGCCACCTCCGACCAGCTCTTCGAGACGCTGCTCCGCAATTACCTGGACGGCATCGTTGCGGCGATCCCCGAGAAGGCTCCTGCGCTTCGCAAGGGCAAGGGCGGCTAGCGGTCAGGCTTCGAGTCGGGCGCGGATGGTGGCCAGCCGTTGTTCCAGTTCGGCGTCGTCGATGACGCCGCGCGCAACCAGCGAGTGGGCCAGCGACACCAGCTGGCTCTCGGGATACGGCAGGCTCGAGTACACGGTTGCGGAGAGGACGTCCTCCTCGTCGCGCCGTTCCTTGAAGCTGGGGATGTCGGCGTCGCACGCGGCATGGTCGAGCGCGTCGCAGAGGCCGTCCAAGCTGGTCTTCCATGGCGGCACCGGGTTCTCGACGCCGTACTTGGCGGCCATCACGGGCCAGACTTGATTGCGTTCCACGATGTGCTGCAACGGCGCAATGGTGGTGGGCTCGATCGAGCCGAAATCCTCTGTCGTACTCACGTTTTCGTCCCTCTAGAGGTCAGGGGTGGACGGCGGGCCGGGTGTCGGTGATGACGTTGGTGGTGACGCCGGCCTTCGGCAGCGCAACACCGATCAGGCAGTCGCGCGTGATGATCTCGACCAATTGGTCCTCACTCCAACCTTCGGTGCCCTCGGGCTGCAGGGGCATCACCATGAACCGGTGCTTCTGGTTGGAGTCCTCCACCCGGACCTCGACGTCGTCGGGCAGATAGAGCCCGAACTCGGAGAGCACCTGACGGGGCGAGCGAACCAGGCGGCGGCGGTAGTTGGGGGTGCGGTACCACTCCGGTGAATTGCCCAGAATGGGTCGCGGATAGCACGAACACAGCGCGCAGACGATCACGTGGTGCAGCTTCGGTGTGTTCGCCAGGATCTGAAATGCCATGAAGTCGCTTGGCGTACCCCACCCGGTGGGTTCGAACCAGTCGACGCCGACCTCCTTGCTGGCGGCCATCGGGTCGGTGAGCGCAAGCTCCTTGAACGCCGGGTCCAGCCACGCCCTGGCCACCAGCCGCGCCGCGGGCGTGGGTCCGATCTGCTCGGCGAACTCGGTGAAGTGCCGATGATCCTCGAGCGTGAATATGCCCTTCTCGATGCACAATTCGCGCAAGGCGATCTCGAGGACTTCGAAGTCGGTGATCTCGTCGACCATGGGCTTCACGGTGCGGTCGTGATCGTGGTCGTGATCGTGGTCGTGGTCGGTCATGTGAATCCCTCTCGGCAAGTCTTCGATGATTCGGCGGGTTCTGGGTCAGTTGGCGGCGAGGAGTGCGCGCTCGGGAAGCTCGGTCTGCAGGGTGTCGCTCGCGGTCCCGGTGTAGCCGTACCAAAGCTCGGATTGGTTGAACCGAACGACGTACATCCATTCCGGCTTGGCGTCGGGGCGGTCCCAGGTCTCGTCCTCCGCGGCGGGGGTTTCGTAGGCGAGCGCGGCGATCTCCCCCTTGGCGCCGCGGACGTATTCCGGCGTGCGGGTGTAGAACAGGGCTGGTTCCTCGCGCACCACCACGGGGTCACCGACCTTGAACTTGGCGGGTCCGGCCTTGCCTGCGTAGATGCCTGGGTCGCCCTTGCCGACCGCTTCGATGTGGTGGCTGTTGCGTTTGACGTTCGTGCCGTCACCTTCGAACTTCGGCTGCGCGTCCACGGTCTTGCCCTGGATGCCGCCGGCGTACCGTTCCTTGACCTCCAGCATCCGGTCGTTCAGCTCACCAAGGCTGATGTGGTGCTTCTCCACCAGGACGCGGCCGACGGCCCACAACCATCGCGCGTAGTACGGAAGCCCGAGATAGATCGCGCGCCCGACGTCGACGTTGCCGATTCGGCGGCGCTCCTCCGACAGCCAAATTCCGCGCGCGCCAAGGACTTCGCACATGACGTAGGTCAGTTCTTCCCACTTCTCGTACTGCTTGTTCTCGTACTTGATCGGCATGTCCGGCTCGCCGCCCACGTCGTGGGAGGTCTTCATGTACGCGGTGAAGTAGTCGTGGTCGATCAGATCCGGGGTCGGCGCATCCACGATCTCCGGGTAGGACGACTTCAGGCGCGCCACCAGATCCAGGTGTGCCGCACGCTCTGCTGCAGTACTCATGAGGCTTCCTTACGGTCGGAGGAAATCCGATGCAGGGGCGATATCGAACTCGGGGGAGGCAATCAGCATATGACCGTCATGCGGAGTTTCGCGGGATAAATCCGACGGCTGCCAGAACTCGATCCGACAGCCCACCGTGCCCTCCACTCGAATGACGTCGTAGCGATCCGCCTAGGGCCCTGTCGAGACTCCCTAAAGATCGTAGGTTAACAGCGCCCAGGCGCCCTCGCAAGGTCCTCGGCAGCTAATTCTCGTCCGCGTCGAGCGCTGGATCCTCCTGGGATTCCTCTGCGGTGCAGCACTTTTCACTTAGCGTGAATTGGCCTTGAATTCGTCCGAACGCACAGAGTTGGCTACGCGATATGCGGCACCGAAGCGTCGACGCAGTTGGGCGTGAATGCAGCGACGCGCTACCGGCGCCAACGGGCGCCGGTAGCGTCGAGTCGAATTCAGCAAACTCGATTGCGTGGGATTGGAGATGGCGTGACGCAGTGGACCACGCAACCGCGTGTGGGGCTCACCCGAAGTCCTCGCCGCGCTCGACGCGTTCGCCGAACGCGCCGGGAGGCGTGACCCGTCGGCACGAAATCACGTGTAGCCCTTACTTCCATGGCGCCCCAGTCGACTCGATCCGTCAACGCCGAGTCAGTCGACGCAGATGACGTAGGTGCCGTCCTCGTCACGTGAGATGTGATGCTCGTCGGCGTTGACCCACACGTGCGGGTTGTCCTGCGGACCCGCGTAGGCGTTCTGCACCCCGCCACCCGGCTGCATGTACACCGCCCACGGTTCCCCCGACGCTGCAGTGGACAACGTCACCAGCTCGGTGCCGTCGGCACGACGTATCGAGAGCAGATGTCCGTTCACCTCTTCCTCGGACAGCTCCTCCTCGTCGGCCGCGAGCTCGTCCTCTACCAATGGTTCGTCGGTTTCCACGTCGTCATGCACGCCTGGCACGGTACCTGGCGGCGGGGCAGTCGTTGCAACGCGGGACCTGTCCGGCAAGTGAACGCGGAAGAACCAGAAGGCAATTGGAGAAACTAGCCCGTCGCGAGCGCGCGCCGCGTCGACCCGGGAGCGCGGCGGTGGGTAGCGACAGTCCGCGAACTCAACGCCTGGGCCTGCCGACCGAAGAACTGCACACGAGGATGGGCGATCGAGATCCTGGGCAGCAAACTCAGCAAACCTCTGGTGGACAAGATCAAGCTGTTATACGATTTGCCGCCATGGTGCGAGTATTGGTCTTGATAACCGTATTTGTCCTGTACCTTGCGTTTGCCCCGGTGACGCACTCCGAAGCACCCACACATCAACAGCAAGGATCGAGCTGCGGCTCCGACCACGACGGCGCGTGCGTGACGAGCGCGAGCAACCTCTGAGGTCCATTGAGGTTCGGGCAGTTCGTCTGTGTACAGATGTCCCAAGACGGTCAGCCCGGGACATCCATGCGTTGTGTGCCGACCACCGATAGCAACCGCAGCGCTTCCTCGGACCGTGAACCGGGCTCGGCGGTGTAGATCACCATCCGCTGGTCGCGGTCGGCGATGTCGAGTGCGTCGCAGTTCACGCTCACCGGTCCGACCGCCGGGTGCGTGAACGTCTTGCACAGCGTGGGCCTGGCACCGACGTCGTGAGCGTCCCATAGCTCGGCGAATTCCGGACTACCGGAGCGTAATTCGGCGATCAGCTGAGTGGTGTCGGGGTCGTCGGGGTATCGCGTGACGGCGGTGCGCAGGTGCAGGGCACACGTTCTGGCGAACGCGTCGGCATCGGAGACGCCGTATAACCGCCTGCCCTCGGGGTGCGGTCCGAGGAATGCGCGCCTGGCCAGGTTGCGCTCCCGCGGCGTCAGCGCGGAGAAGTCTTCCATCAGTGCGCATGCCAGGTCGTTCCACGCCAACACCTCGTACGTCGCCGAGATGACGATGGCCGCGGCGTGAGGCAGTCGCGCAAGCAGATCGAGGATGCTCTGGCGGACGACGCGCGGCGGCCCCAGCGGTGGGGCCGGCTCGATGCCCGCGAGGCGGTGGAGGTGGCCGGCTTCGGCGTCGGACATCCGCAGGGCGCGCGCCAGCCCGGCCAGCACTTCACGCGACGGGTGCGGGGAACGGGCCTGCTCCAGCCGGGTGTAGTACTCGGTGGAGATGAAGGCCAGATGCGCGACCTCGTCGCGCCGCAGACCCGGCGTCCTCCGTCGGGGACCAGCGGGCAATCCCACGTCGGCTGGATCGATGCGTTCGCGCCTGCTGCGCAGGAACGCACCGAGTTCTCGCCTGTCCATGCATCCATTGTGCGCAGAGTCGTCAGGTTAGCCAGGCATCACTCGCACCTGGCTACAAGTCGATGGGGTCCATCGGATCGGCGGAATCGCGTCGTCGGGTGTCACGCAGCGTCGACGAGAACTGCATCGCGCGGTAGGGCCAGCCGCTGTCGGTGTTCCATTGCGAGACCACCAACCCGACGCCACCGGGGACGTCGATGCGCGAACCTGGCATGACGTAACCGCCATAGAGCTGGGCGACCCGGCACGCGGCGTGGTCCTCGTCGGCCCACGAACACCCCGTGACCGGCAGCTGGAGCGGTGCCTCGTACACGTTGGCGGTGGGGCCGTCGAGGACCCGGTAGCCGAGCGCATACTTCGACGACACGAACCCGCCGAGAATCCACCCGCCCTTCTCCAGCCGGCGAAACGTCAACTCGCCCCACGTCTCTCCGCCCGGCGTGATGGGGGTCGGTTCGTTGCCCCAGCCCCACTTTCCGCGGGCGAAACCCCAACCCGAGTACTTCGCCGAATCGCCGATGTCGTCGGGCCGGACCCGCCGCAGGATGATGCCCTTGTCCCGCTTGAAGCCGGTCGACACGACGTACACCCAGCCGTCGTCGGGGTCGTAGTCCCACGACCAGCACTGGGCGTAGCCGCTATGGATCGTCGCCGGAAACTTGGCCTTCTCCCCCATGTGCCGCCAGGTGACCCCACTGTCGTCGGATCGCCAGATCTCGGTCCAGATCACCTCGGGGAAACCACGATTCACCATCGCGTGCAGGTAGATCGTGCCGTCGACGCGCAGCAGATCCGAGGGCAGCACGGTGCTGATGCCGCCCTGGGTCCAGCGCGGCCCGGTCGTATCGTGAACGTAGAACCAGAGCTGTTCGGCGAAGTCCGGGTCCGGGCCACCAGCCCGCTCCCAGACGATGGGTCCATTGGCACCGCCGGTGCCGATCAGCACCACCGGCGAACGCCACTTGCCCTCCCCAACCCGGTTGCCCGAGAACGTGTCTCCGAAGACGGACACCAGCTTGCCGTTGGGTGCGATGACCGACGCCCCGAGGTCGGTAGCGGTGACGCCCCAGCGGTCACTGATTCCCGGACCGGTGACGTCGGCCATCTTGCCGTTGGGCACCTCGGCGGGCGCGCTGCGCGCCTCCCGCAGCCAGCGCGCCAACGTGGTCCGGCCGATGCCCGTGCCCGCCGAAACCGTTGTGATGGTCTCGCCGGCGAGCAGTCTGCGCACAACCGCGTCGCGCGTGGCGTTCGAGTACAGCCAGGACATGGCCAACACCTCCGTCGTCCCCGTGGACCCTATCCAGGTATCGGTCGTACCTGGATGCGAAACCGGTCCGCGCGCACTGTCGATGACATGAACACCTCACCGACGCCATCTGCCGCGACGACCACGGGCGGGGGAATGCTGGCCGACAAGGTCGCCTTCGTCAGCGGGGCTGGGCGCGGGATCGGCGCAGCGGCCGCCCGCTTGTTCGCCCGCGAGAGTGCCTCGGTCATGTTGGCCGCGCGGACGAAGAGCCAGCTGACGGACGTCGTCGAAGGCATCCGTGCCGACGGCGGCCGCGCCGACTACACCGTGTGCGATCTGGCGGACGGCGCCAGCGTCCGCGCCGCGATCGACCGGACCGTCGAGGTGTTCGGCAGACTCGACGTGGCGTTCAACAACGGCGCGACGATCGTCCCGCCGGGGCCGCTCGACACCGTTCGCGAAGAGGACTTCGATCGCGTCTACGAGGTCAACCTGCGGGGTGTGTTCATCGCGATGGCCGCCGAGGTCGCCGCGATCCGCGCTACCTCCGGCCGCGGGGCGATCCTCAACACGTCGAGCATCGGCAGCCTGATGGGCAATCCTGAACTGCCGTCCTACGGTGCGATGAAGCGGGCGGTCAACAGCCTCACCGAGTCGGCGGCCGTTACGTACGGCCCCGAAGGCATTCGCGTCAACGCCATCGCACCGGGCTCTACCCTGACCGAGATGATCCTGGAATGGGACGCCGCGAGCCCCGGTGTCATCGACCGCCTCATCGCGCAGACTCCGTTGCGGCGCATGGCCTCTCCCGACGAACTGGCCGAAGCCGCGCTCTGGCTCCTCAGCGACCGCGCGTCCTATGTCACCGGCGCCACTCTGCGGGTCGACGGTGGGGCGTGGGTCTGAAGATCCCGGACATGGGCAGTCTCCGGAGACCGGTGGCACGGTAACGGACACATTTGGACGATGCCGTCCAAACGAGGGCTACAGTTGGGCCATGCAGCCGCACTCCGCCGACGCCTCGCGGCCGAAGCTCACGTCGCGTGGCGCCGCCACGCGCAACCGGATCGTGCTTGCTGCAGCCGAGTTGATGCACGTACGCGGGGTCGCCGCGACGACCATCGACGAGGTGCTGGCCGCCAGTGTCACCAGCAAGTCGCAGTTCTACCAACACTTCGCCGACAAGACGGAGTTGGTGTACGACGTCATCACGCTGCGCGCAGACGAGATCCTGGCGTGGCAACGGCTGCGGCTGGAGAAGGTGGATTCCTTCCGCGGGCTCTACCAATGGCGCGATGCGATGGTGCAGCGTTGCACGTTGCGCCACGGCCTGTGGGGATGCGAACTCGGATCGTTGGCCGCCGAACTGTCGGACACCGACGACAAGGCCCGGGCGTCGCTCGCCGAGCACTTCGCGGAGTGGCGGGCGATCCTGGCGGGAGCACTGGAGCGGATGCGCGACGGCGGTGTACTGAGGCCCGACATCGATGCACCCGGGCTTGCCACGGGCCTGCTTGCTGCCGTCGAAGGGGGTTATCTGTTGTCGCAGACGGCGCACGATCCGCGGCTGATGCAGACCGCACTGAATTCCGCGATCGGACACATCACGTCGTTCGTGCGGGACGGTGCCGCCCTCCACGACTGAGCGGTCGAGAGTCACGAAAGGGGCGGTCCAGTCGAATGACTGGACCGCCCCTTCCGTATGGCCGAGTTAGTTGTGCGTACCCGGGATCGCAGTGGGCGCAGACGGCGCCTTGACCGGCGGGGTGAAGAGATTGCCACCGGTGGGATTGAGGCTCTTCTCGGTGGGCGACACTGTCGGCGCCGAGGTGCTGGTCGAGGTAGTGGTTGGCGTGGTGCTCGACGGGCTTTCCTTGCCGCCACCGCCACAGGCGGTCAGGGCACCCATCGAAACGACGGCGGCGATGCCGAGGCCCGCGGCGACGCGGCGAGTCAGCTGACGATCTTTCATGGTGCGGTCCTGTCTTGGTTGACGGAAACGATGAGGTCGGTTCTGATTAGCCAGTGTGGTTGGTGCCGGGGACACCGGTGGGTGCCGGCGGCGCCTTGACCGGCGGGGTGAAGAGATTGCCACCGGTGGGATTGAGGCTCTTCTCGGTGGGCGACACCGTCGGGGCCGAGGTGCTGGTCGAGGTAGTGGTTGGCGTGGTGCTCGACGGGCTTTCCTTGCCGCCACCGCCACAGGCGGTCAGGGCACCCATCGAAACGACGGCGGCGATGCCGAGGCCCGCGGCGACGCGGCGAGTGAGGAGCACGTGCTTCATGATGCCGTCCTAATCCGTACGCTGTGGACAATCTGAGAATGAATTGAACTATATCGTCCAGATTTCCTTGCAGTCAAGACGAAGCGTCGCTGCATTCGACGCCAGCGGACGCCGTAGAAACCGCAACCTACGAGGCAGTTCGATAGCCACTGGGGCTGCAGCCCGGGGCTCGGGCGCCCGGACTGCAGGTTTGAGGATCAACTCGACGGTCCAACGAGCGAGAACTCCCCCGTCAGGAGCCGTCGACGGACGGGCATGATGCGAGCGCGTGGGTGGGCAATCACGTCGGCGCGGTCGCGCTGACCGGAAAGCCGCCGACCGAATTCCTGCAGGTGGCGTACACCCGGGAGGCGCCGATCAACGCCGGCATCGGCCGACGGTGACGCCAGCACCCACGGTCTCGACGCGACCAACGGTCTGGCGAATCAAGCGGCTCCGTCCATTGGCCAAGATCACCGGACCAATTGCGTGCTCCGTGCCCCCAGTGAGACTTGAACTCACACTTGGCGGATTTTAAGTCCGCTGCCTCTGCCAATTGGGCTATGGGGGCCCTGCATCGCAGTAGGACGCTACCCAACTACCGCAATGCTGGGCAGCACCGCCCGCATTGAGCGTTGGCCGCCTCTGCAGCATCGACTGGATTGAACAGGCGTCGGCAGCATCGGCGGATCTGACAGCCGAGATCGGCGCTATCGAGACCTAGTGCGGCGCAGCAATTGCCGACCGATTACTTGTCGTCTGACCCCGACGAGGGCTTCGCCTCAGAGCCCGACGACGGCTTCGCGTCAGAGCCCGACGAGGGCTTCGCGTCGGCACCAGCACCGCTCGTCGCGCCGGTGCCGTCCTTCGCGTCGTCGTTCTTGGCGACCTTGTCGGTCACCGTCTTGACGGGCTCGTCGGCCTTCGATGCGTCCTTGGCCGGGGTGGTGTCGACCGGCTTCTTCACCGGAGATGCCGGTTCAGTCGCATCGGGCGAAACATCGACCGATGGCGAGGTGTCGGTTGCGACAGGCGCTTTCGACAGATCCTGCGGTTCGACTGCCACGCCAGTCGCTTCGACGGGGGTCTTCTCCTCCACCGGCGGGGAGACCTCGGCAGTCGTCGACGGGGCAAGGCTGGGTGCGGCGTCTACCAGAGTCTTGGCGTCCGCCGGGGCGTCGACCGTCTTGGCGCTCGACGCGGGCGCGAGGCTGATCGTCCGCTCGGCCGACAGGGTGCTCATGGCCGAGACATCCGCGAAGGGGCTCGGCGGCGGAGTCGTCAACAGCGCGGTCGAGATCCCCAGCTGTGCGGCCTCGATCCCACTGACGATGGCACCGGCACCCGCACCGAGGGCGGTGATGAAGTTCTTCGTTCCGTCGATGGCGGCGTTGATGATGTTGCCCAGGTTGAGGGTGAGGACGGCGCCGATGAAGTCCTGCGTGCCCACGATCAGTGAGTTGACGACCCCGTTGCCCGCCACCAGGAAGCCGTTGACCACGGAGATGATGGCTTGTGGCACCGCGGCCGATAGCGCGGCCTGCACCAGGCTGGCCTTCTGATTGCGCCAGATGACCGAATCCAACAGCGGCTGCCCGATCGCGATCACCGAATCGCGCACCGCCGAAGCGAAGGTGTCGAAGGCCCCCACGAAGTCGAGGGCGAACACCTGCTGGACGATCTCCGCGGTGACTTGGGGGATCGCCAGCACCGATTGGCCGATCCCGACGGCCGACTTGGCTAGCCCAGCCAGGTAGACCGTCCAGTTCTGCACCCAGTTGCTGATCTCGGCTCGCACGATCGGCAACGTCAGGATGTAGGGCAGCTCAAACGCGTTGAGCTGGAAATCCCTCGAAACCGCAGCGGTCGCGGTCCGCACGTCCGCCGCGAGTGACGACGTGGACACGGTCGGAGCGATGGGTGCCATCGCGATCGCGGTAGCGCCGACGAATGCAACTCCCGTGGTGAACCACGGTCGTATCGAAGCCTCCATGTGCAACTCCCAGCCTGAGATGTCCGGCAAACAAGTCGAACGCTAATCGGCCGCAACGGCCGGGGCTGGGGAACTGCGAAACTTATTTTACGCAAGCGACAGTATTGCGGTGCGCCTAGCGCGTCGGCGTCGACTCCGTCGGCACGATCGGCGGCTCGGGCGGCAGCTGCCCGGGCGGGAGGGCCACCACGCTCTGCATCAGGAAGCAGTCTCCGGTGATGTCGAGCGTCGCGACCTTCGCCTGCCCGAACGAGAACTCGTACCCCTTGCCCTGCACGTTGTAGTCGCGGCGGGTGTCGTCGTTGAACAGTGACGTCTGCTCGGTCGCCCCGTACTGCGCGGCTTCCTGGCGCACGATGTCGACGGCGGTCGTGAACTCGGCCGCATTGAAGGTCCTGCCGAACTGCACCGCGTCAGCAAGGGGACGGCGCGCAATGTCGCCGGTGAGTTTCTCGCACGGCAATCCCTGCCTGGTGATGTTGAGCCCGGCGGGGTCGGTGTCGAACTGCCAGGTCTGACCGGGGACGGCGGCGACGATGCGTTCGGCGATCGATTTCGCGGTGCCGCCCAGGCGTTGACGGGCATCTTCGTAGGAGCCCTTCGACCGCATGCCATCGATGAGTTGCACTGCGTCGTCGCCCTTTACGGTCTTCGACTCGTACGGATTCTCTGTCATGGAGCAACCACCTATTAGCGTTGAAGTGCACACCAGGACCGCCACGGCCGCGACGCGGCGCGGTGCTCGGGGGTGTCGACGTCGGGTCACCACGAGAGGGGAGTCTCCTTCACGGCGAGATCTGGTCGGTTGAGCAAGATCGCTGCCAGGTTGTAGCCGGTCATTCGTTCTCCTGCGTTGCGGCCGTAGTCCGAGTGCCCCGAAGCGCCGGTCTTGGATTCGTAGCCAGGGATGGGTGTATCACCGGCATCGGTTTCCAGGTGCTGGAACCGGAATCGCAGATGCCCGTCTTCATCGATGATGTCGTTGGGGTCGGAGCCCCACCCGTGGTACGGCGCCAGCGCGCCGATCGTGTTGATCGGATCGTCGCTCGCGGCCATGACGAAGAAGTTGTTGTCGTTCATGCCGAGTTCGGCCGGGGTATCGGCCTGGAAGCCAGGAGACCCGTACAGCACCGCGTTGTCGACGTACTTGCTGGCGCCCTCCTGCAACGCGATGCCGGATGTCAGCGATCCGTAGGAGTGTCCGAACAGCGCGGTGGTGTGACTCGGATTCTTCGACGCGGAGTCCAGGTCGTGCAGGAACGACGTGAGCTTCGGCGCCCCCGCCTGCGCGAGATCGTCGGTCAAAACCGATGAGTCGCCGAGGTTGGGTGGGGGTTGGTAGCCGACCCACGCCACGGTCGCGATGTTCTGGCTCATGCCCTCGCGTTTGGCCACTTGCCTGGCTTCGTTGCGAAGTTCGGCCGCCTCCCCCGTCATGCCCGCGATGGTCCCACGTGTCGTTCCCGAAACCCCGGCAACGGTCACCGACGTGTGGTCGGCCGTGAACGGGTCGCCCACCGAGGTGGCCGCGGGGATCATCTGCGACGGATCGTCGGGCTTCTCCAGGTACACCAGGTGCGAGTCGGGAGTCTTGAGTGCCTCTTGAATCGCGGCGATGTCGGCGAGCCGGTCCTTCTTCACCTGCCCGTCGGGCAGCTGCTGGTATTCGGTGAGCATCTGCTGCAGCAGCTCACGGTTCGCGCGGTCGATCTGGTTGACGTCACCCGAGGACATGTCCGTCTTGTCATGGCCGTCGGCGTCCTTCGGCGGCTCGTCGCCGGGCAGTGGCGGGCCCTCCTTGAAGGTGAGGGCGTCGTACTTGGACTTGAGCTCGCGGATCTTGCGCCCGACGTCACTCAAGTCACCATTGGCTCCGCGCACGATCTCGCCGAGCGTCTCCAGCCCCTTGCTGGCGATCTTGGTCAGGGCCGCTTCGCGTTGCTGGCCGGGCGGGACGCTGGCCGCGGCATCGCCCACCCACTGCCGAAGGGTCTCGAGATTGCGGCGACCGGCGGAGACGATGTGCGCGGACTGGTCGACGGACCTGCCGAGGCGTTGGTCGAGGTCTGCGATGGAGTCGAACAGCGCGCGGTGTTTGGCGTTCTTCACCTCGTACTGGTCGGCGGCGGCTCCCGACCACGACGATCCCGGTGCGGCAGCCGCCACGTTGGTTCCCAATTGCCTCAGCTGGGCACTCGCGTCGAACCGGGCGCCTTCCTGCGGCGCCCCGTCACCGAAGGTGTGCAGCGCGTTGTTCCAAGCCGTGTAGAACCCATCCAGTGCGCTCACCGCCCAGGCATCCCCACCAGCACCTATTCAGTATCACGCAGTTCTCGGGTGCCACCACCCGCTTCTTTCGGCGCGACGGGCACTATCGGCCCTGCACCACGGTGATCGTGGTCCACGCACCCACGTGGATGCGGTCACCGTCGGCGAGCGGGGTCTCCTCCCCGTCGCCAAGGCGGTCATCGCTGTCGTTGAGCGTCGTGCCGTTGGTGGATCCGATGTCGGTGACGGTGAGGCCGGAATCGTGGATTCGCAGCACCGCATGCTGCGAGGAGACACCGCGGTCGGCGGGGTGGATGCCGAGATCGATCTCGGGTTGCACGCCCTGGTTGGGGTTGCCCCTTCCGATCAATGCGGTGTTGCTCTGCAGGGGAATTCGCCGCTCCGGGAAGTAGGCCGGAAAGTCGACCGTGTCGGGGCCCTCGCGGGCGAGGACACGCTCGTAGAACTTCCGGTCGGCGCTGACGACGACGGTCCACACGGCGCCTGCCGGCTGCGCGGGCGACGAGGATCCTGGCGTGGCCGGCGCTGGCAGCGCCGAGTCGTGTCCGCACGATTCGCAGAACCGTCCGCTGATCGGCGCCGCGCACGCGGCGCACTCCTTCACCGATGCCGCGGGCGCGGGAGTGGGTGACGCAGTGGGTGTTCCGAAGGGCGACCCGCACACGTCGCAGTAGTCCTCGGCAACCGAGATGTGGCCTTCGATGCAGGTCGGCATCAGTCCTCCTTCCGCACCCGCGCGGTCCTCGTCGACCGCGCATCGAGCGCCATTTCGTCGGCCGCCGCCACCTCGCGTCGCAGCTTGGCCGTGCCGGTCCGCTCGTCGACCTCGATGACCCCGCGCAGCAGCTTCGCCGTTCCGTCGTTGCCCGACTCCACCGCCAGCTCCATCGCCCGCTGCAGTTTGGCCGTCGCGGTCGGGACGTCGCCGCTCTTGCGGGCGCTCAGCCCCTCCTGAACGGCTTCCGCCAGCTCCACCTGGCCGGTGTAGTGCGCCACCCTTCGGCTGATCTGCGCGGACTTCTCGGTGTCGACGGTCCACACCGCGTTCACCAGGCCCTCGCCCAGAACCTCGTCCCCCGCAACGACACTCACGCGGCCAGCGAGCTTCTCCCGGCCGGCCGCGGCCGGCTCGACCTCGACCTGGATGTGGTAGTCGCGGTCCTCTGCGCCCCACGATCCCAGCGGATAGTCACCGCGCTGATTGCCGGCCTCGACCCGACGGTGCGTCAGGTCTTCCACCGTCGGCGCGACCTGTTTGACGAACTTGATGCGGGCGCCCGCCGGCGTCCACAGCCGCAGGGTCAGCTCCGGTATCGACTTGCCCATCGAGGTGCGCATCATCTCGGCGAAGTCCTCCGCCAGATCCTCGGGGTCGGCGACGATGTCCACGGTGCCCAGCAAGGCCGACGAGATCGCCCGCAGCTCCTCGACGTACCACTTGGTGCCCACTCCCCGGCAGTCGCACGTGAATTGGCCCTCACTGAGCGCGATCTCCTGCCGCATCTGCTCGGGGGTCTCGTGCTCGTCCTTGCCGTCGGTCAGCAGGATCGCGTGGGTGAGCATCCCCGGGTGCCCGACCACGATTCCGCGGACGGCGGCAAGCCAGGTACCCATTGCCGTTCCGCCGCCGGGCCGCAGACCGTCGACGGCGCGCTTGGCCTCCGCCCTGGTCGCCGCGCTTGCAGGCGTCGGCCAACCGTCGCCCGGGTAGATGGGAGTGGCCTTTTCGGTGCCCGCGATGATCGTGAAGTACGTGCCGTCGACGAGTTCGTCGATCGCAGCGGCGGTCGCGCGCTTGGCCGCATCGAACTTGCCGATCGGTGCCTGCATCGAGGTCGAGCAGTCGATGATGATGGCCTCGAGCCGATCCGGTGACGTCGCCGCCCCAACCGCCACCTCGTCTCCCGCGGTGATGCTGACGATCGCGTCGACCGTCCCCGTCCCCTCGGCGAGATAGGGGTTGTGGTCGACCTCAACGGAAATACCGGACACCTCAGGCGAACTCACGAGCTCCTCCAATCGGGAAGATGACGACGGTGATGTTGTCATGGCCGCCGCACTGCAGTGCGTGGGCGACGAGCGCGCGGGCCGCGGCGGCAGGCTCCGCACCCGTGCAGAACCGCGCGACGTCGGCGGGTTCCGGCAGGTAGTTCCAGAGCCCGTCCGAGCACAACAACAGCCAACCCGGCCCCGCGGTCGTGACCGTCAGCACGCTCGACTCCGACCACGGCTTCTCGTCGGCATCGGCGCCGAGCCAACGGGTCAGGGTGTGCGCGCCGCGCTGCACGATGTCCGATTCGGCTGACGCGCCGGCCGCGATCAGTTCCTGGGACAGCGAATCGTCGACGGTCAGCTGCTGGGGCGGTGTCGGCTCCTCGGGGAACCAGTACGCCCTGCTGTCCCCGACGTTGCCGATCGTAATCTGCAGCGTCCCTTCGGGAGTCGGGACGACGGCCGCGGCGGTATACGTGCACGACGGCGGGTTCGACGGATCCGTCCCCGCCGTCGCCGCGGCCTTCGCCGCGTCGGCAAGCCCCGCCAGCACGACGGCCCGCCCATGGCCCGACGCGGCGAGCGCAGCGAGCATGGCGTCCACGCCCGCCTTCGACGCCGCCACGGCGGCCATCTGCGGGTCGCCCGACGTGGAGACCCCGTCGCACACGGCAAGGGCAACGGCGAACGGACGGCCCGACTCGGAATCGACCACCATCCCTGCGGCGGCGGCGTCCTCATTGCGGGCGTGTTCGATGCCACGGTCGGTGATCAGCACGATGGCGCCGAGCTCCAACTCGTCGCGATCGGGTTCGGCCCTGCGGTGACCGCAGACCGAGCAGTAGTCGTCGACGAAGGTCGCATTCCCGCAATCGGCGCACGGTGCTTCAGTACCTTCGCGGGCGTCGCGACCCCGCGGGACGGCGACACGGCGGATGTCCGACAACGTGGCACCGCAGCTCTCGCAGAACCGGTCGGCGCTGTGGCCGATCGCCGAGCATTGCGGGCACGCCGCCTGGCCCGTCACACGCGCGTCCTCGGCCGAATCGCATTTGCCTTCTCCACCAACGCAATGCGCTCCCACGTATCGGGCGTCGCGTGCGCGATGTCGCGGTAGCACTTCTCCATCTCGGTCCGGACGTGGGACTCCTCGAAGTCGGTGCCGAGAAGCCGTGGCGTGTGCGGGTTGTTCCCCGCCTGCAGCCAGGCCAAAGCCGCACTGAACACCTTCAGCCTCATCGCTGCTCGCCTCTCCGTTGATTCCAGTGTCAGTGCCGCCGCCCGCTTGCCCGCCTCGACCAACGTGTTCTCGTCAAGGTCCTCGGGCTCGCGGCCGTCGAGCAGGTTCTCGATGGCCGTCGCCGCGGCGAGGGAGAAGTGCGCCGACTCGGTGGGCACCTGGTCCAGCGCCGCAACGGCGCCGGCCCGATCGCCCACTCGCGCGCGCTGGCGCGCCAGCCCGAACGCTGCGCTGACGTAGCTGCGGTCCGTCCGCCACACCGTCTCGTAGTAGCGCGCGGCGAAATCACCAGCACCTTGCATTTCGGAGGCGGCGGCGAACGCCAGTTTGGGCGTCAGCTCGCCAGGCAACTTTCCAAGGACCTTCCCGAATTCGACTGCGGCCTTGGCGATGTCGCCCTCCAGCAGTGCAGCTTGCCCGCTGTACCACGTCAGCCGCCAGTCCCCGGGGATCAGCGGCGCCAATTCGAGAATCCGCGTCCTGGCCAGGTCGGCGGCGCCCACCTCGAGCGCCGCGCGGACCAGCCGCAGCGCTATCTCGACGGACGTGCTCTTGACCGCCTTCGCTCCACCCCTGGCCATTCGCAGCGTGTACTCGAGTTGGGCTGGCGGCGTTCCGCTGGTGGTGGCGAGCACCGCGGCACCGGAGTCGGTCGGATCGACGGCGGGGACGGACAGCGCCGCAATCACCTGATCCGGTTGGACCGGCACGTCCCGGCCCGCCCCGAACACGGCGCGTGGCGGACTGAAGTAGTTCGACGACCGCGGCTGCGCGACGTTCGTCTCCTCGGCGACGATCTCGTGCAGCACACCGGTCAGTTGGTCGGCCATCTCCCCGATCGACGAGAAGCGTTGCTCCGGATCGGGATCGGTCGCGCGCTGGATCGCGCGGTACAACGATTCGTGCTTGGCCAGCACCGGCACGGTGTCCGGTCCGGGGAGCTGCTCGACGAAGTGTCCGTGCTCCTGCGGGACGTCCATCACCAGCACGGCCAGGGTGCGTCCGACGGTGTACACGTCGCTGGCGACGGTGGGACCGGTCTTGGAGATCTCGGGCGCCTGATACCCGACGGTGCCGTACAGCGCCGATTCCTGGTCGTCCATGGCGATCACCGCGCCGAGGTCGATGAGCTTGAGCTGCTCGTCGGTCTGCATCACGTTGTCCGGCTTGAAGTCGCAGTAGACCAGGCCCTGCATGTGCAGGTAGTCGAGTGCCGGTGCGATCTCGATGATGTAGGCGACGGCTTGTTCCGGGGGCAGAGGAGCGCCGCGCGACTTGCGGATCTGCTTGAGCGACGTGCCGCCGACGTACTCCATCACGATGTAGCCGACCGGTGCGGCGGCGGGAGCATCCTGGTGTTCGACGAAGTTGTAGATCCGGACGATGTTCGGATGCTCCACCTCGGCGAGGGCGAGCACTTCGGCAGCGGCAGCCGCCATCGCGTCGGCATCGCCGGAGTTCAGCAGACCCTTCAGCACCACCCACCGGCTGTGTACGTTGCGGTCGATCGCCAGGTAGATCCAGCCGAGGCCACCATGGGCGATGCACCCCTGCACCTCGTACTGCCCGCCGACGATGTCGCCGGGAGAAAGCTTGGGGACGAAGGAATATCGCGTGCCGCACTGGGTGCAGAAGCCCTGGGTGAGCCCGGGCTGCCCGTCCCGTCCACGCCCGACGGGCTTGCCGCACTCGGGGTTGCCGCAGAATCGGCTGCCCTCCGGCACCTGCGGGTTGGCCATGATCGCCGCGGCCGGATCACCCTTCGGCACACGCGGTATCGCGACGATGCCCGCACCGAGGCGGCCACGGGTACTTGCCGACCGCACCGATCCGCTGCGCGCAGATCGCGCCGACCTGGCACTTGGGCTGCTTTCGGCCCGCGCCGTCGACGGCGACTCGGCCCGCGCCGTGGCAGGCGGCTCCGGCGCAGCGGTCGCGGGCGCGGTGCCGCAGACGTCGCAGTAGCCGCCGACGACTGTTCCCCCGCATCCTGGCTCGGCACAGGTCATGTCTGATTCTCCCGCTTCTGCGCGATCATCTGCTGCAGGTCGGCGATGGCGCGGGTGACGGCGCGCAGATCGCACGGCTGTCGCGACAGCAGGCCCGCCGCAATCCGCCCGCAGGCCAACAGTTCTGGTTCCTCCCCAAGCCCGAGCCGCGCCGCCTTCGCCTGGTACGCCGTGAGCCGCCCCGACAGCTCGGCGCGACGGTCGAGCAGGCCCTGCGCGAGCTGCTCGTCCTCACCGACGACCCGCAGCGCCGCGGCGACCCGCACCCGTAGCTCGCGCAGCGCCGCAGGATCCGGTGCGGTCAGGGACGCGAGCTCTTCGCGCAGCGCCGGCTCGGGGTCGGCGTGTATGGGCAGCGGACCGGACAGCACGGTCTTCTCGGCGCGCGCACGGGCCGTTGCCGCCCGCTGCGCCCCGTCCCGCAATTCATCCAGCTGCGCGGCGATCGACGCCAGCGCACCGGGCCAATTCGCGTGCAGCGCAGCGAGCTCGGCAAGCTCCGCCGATTGCCGCTGCACGCTCTCCGCGATGGCGCGGACGCGCTTGGCGATGTTCTCCGGGGTCAGCGACAGCGGATCGGTGGCGGACACGGTCAACAGTTCGTCGATGTCCTTCGGTCCCGGCGCACCCGCTTCGTCGAGGCGATCCTGCGTCGGGGCGAGCCCCTCGGTGACCAGAGTGTTGATGGTGTCGACGGCGTCGAAGAACTCGGCAACCGCCGAGTAGTCGGCTTGCATCCGTTGCGCGATGTCGTCGAGCCCGACGGACTCCACGGTTTCCGAGGGACCCGCAATGCTGCGCTTGGCCAACGGGATTCGCTGCCGCGAGACCTCCAGCGGACGTCCGAACAGCAATCTGGCCAACTCGGCGCGATCATCGTCCTCGATGTTGGACCGGCGCCCCCGCGCCGTCCGCGCCGCGTCCAGTATCGAGGTCATCCGGCCGAGGTCGTCCCACAGCTGCGCGAGTGACTTCTCCACCACCGCCCATCGCTGGGCGGTCACCCCGATCGGCGGGTAGCGGCGCACGTGGGCCAGGCCCGCGTGGCCCTCCAGCTCGATGAGCGTGGTCGACATGGCGGCGACTTCCTTGGTGCGCGACTCGAGTTCGCGGTCGATCGCCTCAATGCTCGCCTCGGTCATGGTCAATCCTGATACCGCGGCGTCGGCGGCTCGGGCGTCGGCCCGAGGCTGCGCAGATTGGCGTCGTAGAGGCGTTGCCAGGTGCCGTCGTCCCGCATCCGGTCAAGGACACCGTTGACGAAGCGGACGAGGTCGGTGTTCTCCTTCTTCACCCCGATGCCGTAGGGCTCGACGGCGATGCTGCCGCCGACCAGCTCGACGTTCGGGTCTTGCCGCGCAAGGCCGGTCAGCACGACGTCGTCGGTGCTGATCGCGTCGACCTGGCCCTGTTGCAGCATCACCAGGCAATCAGTCCAGCTGGTCACCGAGATCACCGTCGGCTTGGGATCCAACGCGAGCAACGCCGCCAGCGAGGTCGTGCCCTTCACCGCGCACACTCGCTTGCCCGCGAGCTTTGCCGCGGAATCGATTCCCGAGCCCTTGATGGCGAGGATCCTCTGCACGGCGTTGAAGTACGTCGTCGAGAAGGCGACCGTCTTCTTGCGCTCACACGTGATCGAGTAGGTTCTGGCGACCAGGTCGACCTCACCCTTGGCCAACGCCGATTCCCGTTGTCCCGCTTCGACGACGCGGAGGTCGATGCGGCTCGGATCGCCGAAGATGCTGCGCGCGATCTCGCGGGCGACGTCGATGTCGAAGCCCTCGAGCTGGCCCGTCGCGGGATTCCGGTAGCCGAACAAGTTGGTGTTCTGGTCGACGCCGACGATGAGCCGTCCCCGCTCGGCGATCGCCGCCATGGTCGAACCGGGCGGCATGGCGCCCGGCGCGGGCAGTGGGCCAGGGCGCAGACTGGCCTCCCGATCACCGCAGTCGGTGTGCGCCGCCACCGGAACCGTCGTGACCTCCTGTGCGCCGGCTGGCTGCGCGTCGACCGGCGGGATCGAAACCGACGGCGGTGGCGCCGACGACGATCCGCATCCGGCAACCGCCAGCACGACGGCGCACAGGGTCGTCACGACGCGCGTTCTCATAGGAACTCCTCGAGCCGCGGCCACAACCCGACGAGGGTCGCTGCCGCGGCGAACACCATGAGCACCAGAGTGCCCGTCGGGCTCCAGGCCAGGAACGCACCTGCGGTGGACACGCGGTCGCGCAGTGTGGTGCGGGTCTGCTCGATCTCGTCGCGCAGGGTGGTTTCGACGATCGCGAACTGCGCGGCCGAACCGTTCGGGTCGGTACCGATGGCCTCGTTGACCGCGGCGGCGTAGTCACCGCGCAGGTAATCCCCGACCTGCACGTGGTGGCTCTCGGACCAACCCTCGACGCCGCGTATCGCGGCGGAACGCACCGTGTCCAGCTGCTTGGTCAGGTCCTCGATTCGGTGCAGGAACGTGACCTGGCCTGCGGTGATGTCGCCGCGCGCGATCAGAAGCAAAGTCTCGTCGGTGCGCGCCTGCTGGGCGAGGATGCGCGCCTTTGCCAGCTGCTCGAACCGTGCCGTGCCGTCGGTGCGACTGTGCTCGATGGCGTTGGCCGCCAAGCGGGTGGCTCCCACGACCCACGCGATGACCACCAGCACCAGGACCGCTGCCACGACGAGCCCGAGGTTGAACTGCCGGTTCGTGCGGCGGGTCAGGATCAGAGAACCGGCGACGATGGCCACCAGAACCAGCACCAGCAGCACGACGCCGACCAACGGCGTCGAACCGACGGCGCGCTGGTCTTCGTCGACCGCAGCCAGATTGGCGGTCAGGATCTTCTCGGCGTTGGGCAGCAGCGAGGACTGCATCAACGACGACGCCTCCCGCAGGTAGGCCGATCCGACCGCGTAGCCCTGCCGGTTGTTGGCCCGCGCCGACTCGATCAGCCCGGTGTAGGCGGCCAGTTGCGCCGAGATCTGCGCGACGGACTTGCGGGTGCCCGCATCGGTTGCTCCCGCCGTCGCGTCGGCCAGCGCCGATGCCGCATCGGCAAGGGCTTGCTGATACCGCGCGCGCAGCGGCGGGGTTTCGATGCCGGCGAGGTACGCCGACGCGGCAGCAGCATCGGCCGACGACAGCGCGACGTAGAGGTTCTGCGCGGCATACGCGAACGGCTCGGAATGGTCGAGAACGGCGTCGTGCTCGGCGATCCGCCCGTCGAGCTGCCCGGCGACGACGACGCCGGTGAGCACGCAGAATGCCGCGACGGCCACCGCGATCACGCTGACGACACCGGGCGTCGTGCGGACGAAACGTCGCAGCCACGCCACGGAGGCCCGCGCGTCCGGCGTGCGCGGAGCGCCCATCTCGATTCACTCCCCTCGCCCAGAGCGTGATCCTAACTGCAGATCTCGCCCCGGTCGCGGGCATTGCTTGATTCGGATTCGAGCCGGAAACGGTAGGGCTATCGGTTGCTAGCCGGTCGGGCTGAGCGCGGATCGCCGCATCGCGACGACGAGCGCAGGCCGCGGATACCGATACCTGGCGCACGCGTCGTCGATCGCCTCGTCCAAGCCGTCGGAGACGACGCGCAGGTAGCTGCGATCGCAGCCGATCTCGGCCGCGTGGAACTCGGCAATGCTCGCGCGGGTGAGGATGACACCGTGTTTGGAACGGATCCACGACATCTGGGCGATCATCTGCTGCACGTGGTCGGCTACTGCGTCACGACTGGCGTCGGCCAGTCGGCAGTGCAGCCCGATGAGGTCCAGTCGTTGACGGGCCATGATCTCTGCGGCAAGGACGTCCGCGGGTTGCGCCGTGACGTCGACGAGCAGCCGCTGGGGACGTCGAGCGCAACTGGCAAGCAGCGCGATCTGTTGGGCTGACCTCACGACGAAGCGCCCGACACCTGCGTTGACGGCGAGGCGAACCGGGCGTGCGCCCGGATCAGCGCAATGCATGACCAGTCGCGCTGGTGAGATGCCCTTCGCGACGGCGACTTCCAGTTCTTCGGCTGTCGTCACGTCGACGCTCACACCGTGCCGGTTCACCCAGTTCGACACCGGCTCCATCCAGAGGATGCCCGCCGGGTAGCTGATTGCACCTGCGCGCAATGCCTTTCGATACGTGGCGCACCGGCGCAGCGCAACGGTGACGTCCAACCGCGGGTCCAGTGGTTGCACACTGGAACGCGGCAGGACGTGGATTCGTGAAGCGACGGTCATGCTGCCTCCTGTCCGAGAATCTCCAGGCCTGCCGAGACGGTGACGGTGGGACGCGGGAACCGCAGGGTCGCGCAGGCATCGTCGAGTGATTCGTCGATCTCGGACGCGATCTTCGGCAGCTGGATGGCCCAGTCGCCAGGAGGGACGGCCCGGCCGCCGCCAAGGGCGAGGCGGGTGAGCACTACGTCGTGACGATCCCGGATGTCTGCCATCGCGGAGATCATGTGACCGATGGCGGCGGGATAGCTGATGAAATCCTGGTCCTGCGCACCGATTTCGCACTGTAGGCCGATCAGGTCTAGCCGCCGGTGGCCAACGATCGCGTCGATCGCATCGTCGGCTTCGCCGTACGGCGCGGCGGTGACGTCCGACATCCGGACCAGCACCCCCTGCCTGCGCTGCGGCACCACGGAGCACAGCAGATCGACCTCTTGGGTCGAGTCCACGACTACCCGTCCGACGGCGAGATTCGCCGTACAGAACAGGATTTCGTTCGCGGTCAGCCCGTCGGCGTACGTCGTCACCCGCGCGGGATGAACGCCCGAGGCAAGCGCAACGCCGAGCTCCTCGCTCGAACGCACGTCGACCGCGACGTCCTGGTCCCTGACCCACTTGGCCACCGCGGAGTTCCGCAACGACAATGCGGGAAGGGCTATTTCGGTCATCGGGAAGGCCCTGCGGTAGACGACGCAGCGGAGCAACGGCCCCGACAACGGAGGGACCTGGCCGTCGTCACCCTGCGCTACGCACCCGCGCGTTGGCGACGCGTGCGAGGTGGTTCCTGAAAGCACCGATTGAAAGACGTCCGAGAGAGTCACCGACACCTTGTTCCAACAAGCCCCGGCCTGCTGCCGACTGGGCACCCTTCGACCATCCCTCGCCTCCGCCCCGCCTGACCAGCTTCTTTGCGATCCCTTGACGGCCCCCGGTCAAACCTTGACGCCGCATTGACACCCCTCGTAGGGCCTACCCGAGCGCGTCGGCAAGGGGGCCGAGCGCGAGCGCAGGCAGGTATTCGAGTCCGACCATGATCAACGTGACACTGACCATCAACACGACGAACGTCGGCTGGTGGGTGCGGAGGGTGCCTGCCGTAACGATGCCCCGTCGTTGTGCGGCGAACGTCCCTGCCAGAGCCATCACCACGATGATCGGCACGAACCGCCCGGCCACCATCGCGAACGCCAGCGCAACGTTGAACCAGGTCGTATTGCCGCTGAATCCGCCGAATGCGCTGCCGTTGTTGGCTGCCGAACTCGTGAAGGCATAGAGCACCTCTGACAGACCGTGCTGCCCGGTGTTCAACATCGACGCCACTTGACCGGGCAATGCCATCGCGATCGCGCAGCCGACAAGGACGGTCAACGGAATGACGAGAATGTAGACGCTGACCAGCTTGATGTGGCGGGCGTGCAACCTCTTCTGCAGGAATTCGGGGGTGGTGCCGACCATCAGTCCCCCGAGGAACACCGCTAGTAGCGCCATCACCACCAGGCCGTACAGCCCGCTGCCTGCGCCGCCGGGCGCCACCTCGCCGAGCATCATGTTCATCAAGAGCACCCCGCCGGCGAGGCTGGCGAAGCTGTCGTACGAGGCGTTCGCCGCACCGTCGCCGCTTGCCGTTGCCGCCTGGCCGAACACGGTGCTGCCCGGCACTCCGAACCGCGTCTCGGTGCCTTCAGTGGGGGCGCCGACGGCACTGATGACGGTGCCGTGACCCGCCGTTTGCGCCCAGACGATGGCGACCGCTCCGATGACAAAGAGGATCGCGACGGCAGCGAACAATGCCCAGCCCTGTTTCTTGTCGCCGACCATGACGCCGAAGGTCCGGATGAATGCCACCGGAATCAGGAGCATCGCGACGATTTCGACGACATTCGACAGCGGCGTCGGGTTCTCGAACGGGTGGGCGCTACTCGTGTTGAACGCGCCGCCGCCGTCTCCGGACATCAACTTGATCGACTCCCAGGATGCAACGGGGCCGCCGAGAATCGTCTGATGGCCGCCCGCCAGCGTCGAAACATCCTGAGCAGCATTGAAGTTCGCGATCACGCCGAGTGCCAGAAGAATCACCGCGACCACGACGGACAGCGGGATCAGTATCCGTACCACCGTCCGCACCAGATCTACCCAGAAATTGCCGATATCGTTACGCTCCCTTCGCGCGAAACCACGAATCAGGGCAACCGCGACGCACATTCCGACGGCGCAACTCGCGAACGCCTGCACACCGAGGCCCGCGGTCAACCCGAGGTGCCCGAGGGTGGATTCACCGGGGTAATTCTGCCAACTCGTATTGGCCGTAAAGGAAATTGCCGTATTGAACGCCAATGCGGGTGTCATTCCCTTATGGCCCCAGGGTTCGGGCAAATATGTTTGACCCAGCAATAACCCGTAGAGAAACAAAACGCTCACCGCCGAGAATGCCAGCAGCGAAGAAAGATACTTCGTCCAGCGCTGCTCGCTGCCCGGCTCGACACCGACGATCCGGTAGATCGCCTTCTCCATTCGCCAGCTCGACGCGTCGGCGTATACCCTGGCCAGGTAATTTCCAAGTGGGACATGCAAGATCACCACAATGGTGATGACCGCGGCGACCTGTGACCAGGCGGCTTGTCCCCAGTTGTGCGGACCGTCGATGACCCCGCCTCCTCTACCCTCGAATACTCGTCTGGCAAACGTAAGAGCCACCGCCTGAACAGCTGCTGGTGATTACGCGATCGCTACGCCGAATGGGCACCTATTGACGTAGTCTTGACGGGTCGTCCGAGGTACGCGATGGCGTCGCCGAACGAAGACCGTAAAGGACGAACGCGGTGGCGTAAAGAAAACGTCAAGGGCGGCGGCGGCCTGCTCGGGCGGGTCTAGCTTCGTGTCTGGCCCTCAACCAAGCGGCCCGGCAGAGGCTGCTCGACCGACACCCGAGCGCCCGCAGATTTCAGTGAACGGAGACGAGATGTCCGTAGTGGTGTTCATCGTGCTGACGGTGGCGATCTTCGCCCTGCTCGGCCTGGTGCAGAAGTTGGTCGAGCGACTGTGAGCTACGACAACGTCATCGGCCTCGTGCTGGCGATCCTCATCGCGGTGTTCCTCTTCGCCGCCCTGCTCTTCCCCGAGAGGTTCTAGTGAGTACTACGACGGCGGGGATCCTCTTCCTCGTTCTTCTGATCGTCGCACTGGTCGCCGTGCACAAGCCCCTTGGCGACTACATGTACCGGGTCTACACCTCCGAGAAGCACTCTCGCGTCGAGAGCATCGTCTACCGGTTGATCGGGGCCGATCCGAAATCGGAACAGACCTGGGGTGCCTACGCACGCAGCGTGCTGGCGTTCTCCGCCATCGGCGTCCTGTTCCTGTTCGTCTTCCAGCTGATTCAGGGCAAGCTGCCGCTGCACCTCAACGACCCCGCCACACCGATGACGCCGGCACTCGCCTGGAACACCGCCATCAGCTTCGTGACCAACACCAACTGGCAGGCCTACTCCGGTGAATCCACCCAGGGCCATCTGGTGCAGATGGCGGGTCTTGCCGTGCAGAACTTCGTCTCGGCCGCGGTCGGCATGGCGGTGGCGATCGCGTTCGTTCGCGGCTTCGTCCGACGCCGCAGCGGAGAGCTCGGCAACTTCTGGGTCGACCTGGTGCGCGGCAACCTGCGCATCCTGCTGCCCATCTCGATCATCGGAGCCGTCGTCTTGATGGCAGGTGGCGTGATCCAGAACTTCTACCTGCACGACCAGGTCGTCACCACCCTCGCCGGCGGCTCGCAGACCATCACCGGCGGCCCGGTGGCGAGCCAGGAAGTCATCAAGCTCCTCGGCACCAACGGCGGCGGCTTCTACAACGCCAACTCCGCGCATCCGTTCGAGAACCCGACCGCGTGGACGAACTGGGTCGAGATCTTCCTGATCCTCGTCATCGCGTTCTCCCTGCCCCGCACGTTCGGCCGGATGGTCGGCAACACGAAGCAGGGTTACGCCATCGCCGCGGTCATGGGCGTGCTGGCCACCGTGAGCGTCTCGCTGATGATGCTGTTCCAGTTGCAGCACCACGGCACCGTCCCCACCGCGATCGGTGCGGCGACGGAGGGCGTCGAGCAGCGTTTCGGCGTCGCGGACTCGGCGGTGTTCGCCGACGCAACGACGCTGACGTCGACCGGCGCGGTGGACTCGTTCCACGACTCGTACACGAGCCTCGGCGGCATGATCACGATGTTCAACATGAAGCTCGGCGAGATCGCGCCCGGCGGTGTGGGTTCGGGCCTCTACGGCATGCTCATCCTGGCGATCATCACGGTGTTCATCGCAGGCCTGATGGTCGGCCGGACGCCGGAATACCTCGGCAAGAAGATCACTCCGCGTGAGATCAAGCTCGCCGCAGCGTATTTCCTGATCACCCCGTTGATCGTGCTGACGGGTACCGCGGTGGCGATGGCACTGCCGAGCGCACGTGCCAGCATGCTCAACACCGGGCCGCACGGGCTCTCGGAAGTGCTGTACGCCTTCACCTCGGCCGGCAACAACAACGGCTCGGCGTTCGCGGGCATCTCCGTCAATACCGATTGGTACAACACGGCTTTGGGCCTGGCCATGGTGTTCGGCAGATTCCTGCCGCTCATCTTGGTGCTCGCACTGGCCGGTTCCCTCGCCAAGCAGGGCTCGACGCCGGAATCCATCGGCACGTTGCCCACCCATCGACCACAGTTCGTCGGCCTGGTCGCCGGCGTCACGCTGATCCTGGTCGCACTGAGCTTCCTGCCCGTGCTCGCGCTCGGGCCTCTCGCTGAAGGAATTCACTGATGTCCACCCCAACCATCGAATCGCACCAGAAGAGTGCTGCGACCAACCGCGTTCAGGGCGGCCTGCTCGACCCCAAGATGTTGTGGAAGTCGCTGCCCGACGCCCTGATCAAGCTCGACCCACGCACGCTGTGGCACAACCCGGTGATGTTCATCGTGGAGATCGGCGCCGCATGGAGCACCGTGCTGGCCATCACCGATCCGTCCTGGTTCGCCTGGCTGATCGTGGTATGGCTGTGGCTGACGGTCGTCTTCGCCAACCTGGCCGAAGCGGTCGCAGAAGGACGCGGCAAGGCGCAGGCCGAGTCGCTGCGCCGCACCAAGACCGCCACGATGGCCCGCCGCCTCACCGGATGGGCACCAGGCGTTCCCGGCCGCGAAGAGGAGGTCGCCGCGCCGCTACTGCAACAGGGCGACATCGTGGTGATCGAAGCCGGCCAACCGATCCCCGGCGACGGTGACGTCGTGGAAGGCATTGCGTCGGTGGACGAGTCGGCGATCACCGGCGAGTCGGCCCCCGTGATCCGCGAGTCCGGCGGCGACCGTTCCGCGGTCACCGGCGGCACCACGGTGTTGTCGGACCGCATCGTCGTGAAGATCACCCAGAAGCAGGGCGACAGCTTCATCGACCGGATGATCGCGCTCGTCGAGGGCGCCAACCGGCAGAAGACGCCGAACGAGATCGCGCTCAACATCCTGCTCGCGTCGTTGACCATCATCTTCCTGTTCGCGGTCGCGACACTGCAGCCGTTGGCCGTCTACTCCAAGGTCGGCAACCCCGGCGTTCCGGATACCCTGGCGCTCACCAACAATGGTGTGTCCGGCATCGTGATGGTTGCCCTGCTGGTGTGCCTGATCCCCACCACGATCGGCGCGCTGCTCTCGGCGATCGGCATCGCGGGCATGGACCGGTTGGTGCAGCGCAACGTGCTGGCGATGTCGGGTCGCGCGGTGGAAGCCGCAGGCGACGTGAACACCCTGCTGCTCGACAAGACCGGCACCATCACCCTTGGCAACCGGCAGGCATCGGCGTTCGTGCCGCTGGACGGCATCTCACCCGAGGCATTGGCCGACGCGGCGCAGCTGTCCAGCCTCGCCGACGAAACCCCGGAGGGCCGTTCCATCGTGGTGTTCGCCAAGCAGGAGTACGGCCTGCGGGCGCGCACCCCCGGCGAGCTCTCGAGCGCCCACTGGGTGGAGTTCACCGCAACGACGAGGATGTCGGGCGTCAACCTGGAGAACGGGCACCGGCTGCGCAAGGGTGCAGCCAACTCCGTCGCCGAGTGGGTGCGCGGCGAAGGCGGCACCGTGCCAACCCAACTCGGCGACATCGTCGACGGCATCTCGGCTGCCGGTGGCACGCCGCTGGTGGTCGGCGAGGTCATTCAAGAGAACGGAGTCGGCACTGCCTCGATCTTAGGCGTCATCCACCTCAAGGACGTCGTCAAGCAGGGCATGCGTGAGCGTTTCGACGAGATGCGCCGCATGGGCATCCGGACGGTGATGATCACCGGCGACAACCCGTTGACGGCCAAGGCCATTGCCGACGAGGCCGGTGTCGACGACTTCCTCGCCGAGGCCACGCCCGAGGACAAGATGGCGCTGATCAAGAAGGAGCAGGCAGGCGGCAAGCTCGTCGCCATGACCGGTGACGGCACGAATGACGCACCCGCCCTTGCACAAGCCGACGTCGGCGTCGCGATGAACAGCGGTACGTCGGCGGCCAAGGAAGCCGGCAACATGGTGGACCTGGACTCCGACCCCACCAAGCTCATCGAGATCGTCGAGATCGGCAAGCAGCTCCTCATCACGCGCGGCGCACTGACGACGTTCTCGATCGCCAACGACATCGCCAAGTACTTCGCCATCATCCCGGCGATGTTCGTGGTGATGTTCCCCGGCCTCGACGTACTCAACGTGATGCGGCTGCACAGCCCGCAATCGGCGATCCTGTCCGCGGTGATCTTCAACGCGGTCGTCATCGTCGCGCTGATCCCACTATCGCTGCGCGGCGTGCGCTACACCCCGAGCAGTGCCTCGAAGCTGTTGAGCCGCAACCTCTACATCTACGGTCTCGGCGGCATCATCGCCCCGTTCATCGGGATCAAACTGCTCGACCTGGTAATCCAACTCTTCCCGGGAATGTGAACATGAACTTCTCTAGCCTCGCCCGTCAGCATTGGGCAGCGCTGCGCGCGCTGCTGGTGCTCACCGTGATCCTCGGCATCGCCTACCCCGTGTTCATCTGGCTGATCGCGCAGGTGCCTGGTCTGAACAACAAGGCCACCGGCTCGATCATCCAGGTGAACGGAGAACCCGTGGGCAGCAGCCTGATCGGCCAGTCGTTCACCGACTCCGACGGCAACCCGCTGCCGAAGTACTTCCAGAGCAGGCCGTCCGCCGCCGGTGCCGGCTACGACCCGCTGGCCACCAGCGCGAGCAACCTCGGACCGGAGAGCATCGTCGACACCCTCGGCGATCCCTCGCTTCCCGCGGCCGACAACGGCTACAAGGCAAGCCTGCTCACGCTGGTGTGCTCGCGCAGCGCCGCCGTCGGCAAGCTCGAGGGCGTCAACGGCGCGCGGCCGTTCTGCACCGGTGACGGTGTCGGCGCCGTGCTGTCGGTGATCGGGCCGCGCGACGCCCGCGGCAACGTCGTCACCCCGACTCGGGTGATCAGCGTCAACGAGCCCTGCAATACGACGACCACGCCGTTCCTGAACACCTACGAGGGCGTGCGCGTCGAGTGCGCCAAGTTCGGCGAGGACTACTCCGTCGGCCAGATCGTGCCCATCAAGGGCGCCGCGACCGACCCGCAGGTGCCAGCGGATGCGGTGACCGCCAGCGGTAGCGGCCTCGACCCCAACATCTCGGTGGCCTACGCCGACATTCAGGTCGATCGGGTGGCCAAGGCCCGCGGCATCAGCGCCGATCAGGTCCGGGAAGCGGTGCGCGCCCACGAGTATGGCCGTGACCTCGGGTTCATGGGCGAGCCGCGGGTGAACGTGCTCCAGCTCAACATCGACTTGGACCAGAAGTACCCGGTGAAGAGTTGACTGACCGGTGGATGATGAGCATGTGACGCAGCCCGAACCGAAGGCCGACCACAAGCAGAAACGCGGGGAGCTGCGCATCTATCTGGGCGCAGCTCCCGGCGTCGGCAAGACGTTCGCGATGCTCGGTGAGGCGCACCGCAGGCTGGAGCGCGGCACCGACGTCGTGGCCGCGGTGGTCGAGACGCACGGCCGCAAGAAGACCGCGGAGATGCTCACCGGAATCGAGCTCATCCCACCGCACTACATCGACTACCGAGGCAGCAGCTTCCCCGAGCTCGACGTCGCCGCGGTGCTGGCGCGCCAGCCGCAGGTGGTGCTCGTCGACGAGCTCGCGCACACCAACACTCCTGGCAGCAAGAACCCCAAACGCTGGCAGGACATCGAGGAGCTGCTCGACGCGGGCATCTCGGTGATCTCCACGGTCAACGTGCAGCACCTCGAGAGTCTGAACGACGTCGTCGCGCAGATCACCGGCATCGAACAGCAGGAGACGGTGCCCGACGACGTCGTCCGCGAGGCCGCGCAGATCGAGCTCGTCGACATCACGCCGGAAGCGTTGCGCCGCAGGCTGTCACACGGAAACGTGTACGCTCCCGAGCGCGTCGACGCCGCGCTGACCAACTACTTCCGGCGCGGCAACCTGACCGCCCTGCGCGAGATCGCCCTGTTGTGGCTCGCCGATCAAGTGGACGCCGCACTGGCCAAGTACCGCGCCGACAACAAGATCACCGACACCTGGGAGGCCCGCGAACGCGTGGTGGTCGCCGTGACCGGCGGCCCCGAGTCGGAAACCTTGGTACGTCGCGCATCTCGCATCGCATCGAGGTCCGGTGCGGAGCTGATGGTGGTGCACGTCGTTCGTGGCGACGGACTTTCGGGCCTCTCCGCACCGCAGATGGGCAAGGTGCGCGAGCTCGCCCAGAGCCTCGGTGCGACGCTGCACACGGTGGTCGGCGACGACGTCCCCGCGGCACTGCTCGACTTCGCCCGCGAGATGAACGCCACCCAGCTGGTTCTCGGCACGTCACGCCGGTCGCGGTGGGCCCGCATCTTCGAGGAGGGCATCGGCGCTGCCACGGTGCAGAACTCGGGAAAGATCGACGTCCACATGGTGACGCACGAAGCGGCCAGCGGAGGGTTTTCGCTGTCATCGCTGTCGCCCCGCCAACGGCATCTGACGTCGTGGCTGGCCGCCCTCGTGGTGCCGTCCGTGATCTGCGCGCTGATCGTGTTCGTGCTCGACGCCTACCTCGGCACCGGCGGCGAGAGCGCGCTGTTCTTCATCGGGGTGCTGATCGTCGCGCTCCTCGGCGGCGTGGCCCCCGCCGCCCTCTCGGCGTTGTTGTCCGGGTTGCTGCTCAACTACTTCCTGGTGGCGCCCAGGTACAGCTTCACCATCGCCGAACCCGACAGCGCCATCACCGTCGTGGTGCTGCTCGCGGTGGCGGTGGCCGTGGCGGCATTGGTCGACGGCGCGGCCAAGCGGGCGAGGGAGGCCAGGCGCGCATCGCAGGAAGCCGAACTGCTCGCGCTGTTCGCAGGCTCGGTCCTCCGCGGCGCCGATCTGACGACGCTACTGGAACGCGTCAGGGAGACCTACTCGCAGCGCGCGGTCAGCCTGCTGCGCGACGGCCACGGCGTCATCGCGTGCGTCGGCACCGATCCGTGTGTGGACGTCGACACCGCCGACACCGCGATCGAGGTCGGTGACGACGAGTTCTGGATGCTGATGACCGGCAAGAAGCTGGCCGCCCGCGACCGCAGAGTGCTTGGGGCCGTTGCCAAGCAGGCCGCGGCGATGGTCAAGCAGCGTGAGCTGACCGAGGAGGCCAGCAAGGCCGAGGCGATATCGCAAGCCGACGAACTGCGCCGCTCGCTGCTGTCAGCGGTGAGCCACGACCTGCGCACCCCGCTGGCGGGCGCAAAGGCCGCGGTGTCCAGCCTGCGCAGCGAAGACGTCGGCTTCTCCGAAGAGGACACCGCCGAGCTACTGGCCACCGTCGAGGAGTCGATCGATCAGCTGACGGCGCTGGTCGGCAACCTGCTCGACTCGTCGCGACTGGCAGCGGGGGTGGTCCGGCCTGAGCTGCGCAGGACCTACCTCGAGGAGACCGTACAGCGGGCGCTGCTCGGAATAAGCAAGGGAGCCACCGGGTTCGGTTCCGCAGATGAATCGACACGGCGAAAGACGCCGGTGGGCCTGGACAGGGTGAAGGTCGAGGTCGGTGATGCCGTGGCGATGGCCGACAGCGGGTTGCTCGAACGCGTGCTCGCCAACCTGATCGACAACGCGCTGCGGTACGCCCCGGACAGCGTGGTGCGGGTCAGCGCGGGCCATGTCGGCGATCGCGTGCTCATCGCGGTGATCGACGAGGGACCCGGCATTGCCCGCGGCACCGAGGAGCAACTCTTCGAACCCTTCCAGCGCCTCGGCGACACGCACAACAGCAGCGGCGTCGGCCTCGGCCTTTCCGTCGCAAAGGGATTCGTCGAGGCGATGGGCGGTACCGTGGTCGCTACCGACACCCCGGGAGGGGGTTTGACCATCGAGATCGAATTGGCCGCACCTCCGAAGGAGGAACGACCGTGAACCCACCAAAGACCAAGGTCCTCGTCATCGACGACGAACCGCAGATCCTGCGCGCGTTGCGGATCAACCTGTCCGTGCGCGGTTACGAGGTGACCACGGCCGCGACCGGCGGCGCCGCGTTGCGCGCTGCCGCCGAGCACAAGCCCGACGTCGTCGTGCTGGACCTCGGCCTTCCCGACATGTCGGGAATCGAAGTGCTGCAGGGCCTTCGCGGCTGGCTGACCGCTCCCGTCATCGTGCTGTCCGCCCGCACCGACTCGGCGGACAAGGTCGGCGCGCTGGACGCAGGCGCCGACGACTACGTGACGAAGCCGTTCGGCATGGACGAGTTCCTCGCCCGGCTGCGGGCGGCCGTCCGACGAGGGACCGCGGCGTCCGACACCGATGAACCGGTCATCGAAACCTCGTCGTTCACGGTGGATTTGGCCGCCAAGAAGGTCACCAAGAACGGCTCCGAGGTGCACCTCACCCCCACCGAGTGGGGCATGTTGGAGATGCTGGTCCGCAACCGCGGCAAGCTGGTTGGCCGCGAGGAGCTGCTCAAGGAGGTATGGGGCCCCGCCTACGCCAAGGAGACCCACTACCTACGGGTGTACCTCGCACAGCTGCGCCGCAAGCTGGAGGACGACCCGTCGCACCCGGTGCACCTGTTGACCGAGGCGGGCATGGGTTACCGCTTCCAGGAGTAGTCCCCTCCGCCGAGCGCGCCAGTTTGCGGGCGACACGCCGAGCGCAAACCCGACTCTGCGCGCGCTCGTGCCGGGTTCGGTCAGCCCTTGATGGCCTGCAGGGTGTAGGTCAGCGGCATCCGGTCGGCACCCTCGGCGAGCACCCACTCCTCGTCGAAGTCGGGGCTCGGAATCATCAGGTCCTCCAACGCGTTCCACGGCACCTCGCGATGCTCCTCCAGCGCAGCGACTCGCAATCCGGCCTCGATGAGCGCGGTGATGATCTCGCCGAGACCATGATTGAAGCTGACGGACTCCGGCGCACTGATCTCACCGGAACCGGCATAACTCTCGTTCTCGACGAAGACCATCCCCTCCGTCTCGAAGTACGGGTATTCCAGCACGAGCAGACCGTCGGACCTCGAATCGCCTGCCGCCCAGAGCACGGGGTGGCTCTCCCTGATGAACAGCCGACCTCCCGGCCTCAACAGCTCGGCCACGATCGCGCCCCAGCGGCGGATGTCGGGTAGCCAGCACAGCGCACCGATGCCGGTGTAGACCACGTCGAAGGAACCCTCACCGAGTACACCGACCGCACCGTCCACGTCGGACTCGACGAAGCGCACCTCCGCCTTGGCGCGTTGAGCCAGCGCCCGGCCCGCCTCCAACGCGGATGGCGAGAAGTCCAACCCCGTCACCGAACGCGCACCGAGCCGGGCCAGCGATACCGTGTCGGTGCCGATGTGGCACTGCAGGTGTACGACGTCGAGGCCGTCCAGTCGCCCCAGCCGCGGCAAGTCGTAGCGCACCACCGGTGACAGATATGCGGGATCGTCGAAGGCGGCCAGCTCGTACCCGTCGGGCGCGGTGTGCAGCGGAACCCGCGCCTCCCAGTTGGCGAGGTTGATGCTGCGCCAATCGTCGGTCATGGCTCCATCCTCACAGCCCGGCGTTCACAGCTCGACTTCTTTTTGCCGTCACGTGATCGACGCACAGCATTCGTTCGCTGATCGCCTGCTCGTCCGCGCCGCGGTGCCACGCTTGATCGCAGCAACGATCCGGGTGAAAGGGCTGACCATGTCCGAGAGTTCGCACGCCTACAACAGTGTCTGGCAGCTGCGCGGCGACGCGTGGTGCCGCCTCGAGGAGGCTGCCGATCGCCTGACCCGCACGACCACGACGGGGGCGCTCAAGGAGCAGTACGTCGAGATCTGCAAGGAGCAGCTCGCCACCCTCACGCCGCTGGAGCCGTACTGGGCCTACCCCGGTTCGCCGCAGTTCGCGAAGGTGCAGCGTCTGTTCAATGCCGGCAACTACGACAAGTTCTCGCACTCGGTCGCCAGGATCAACCGCGCGCTGACCACGGAGTCGTACCGCAGCGGCGACGTCGACACGGCAGGGCTCGACGACACCGACATGTTCCCCGCCGACCCGCGCACGCTGGAGCAGCAACCGGCCAACAAGAAGGAGCAGCTCTACTTCGAGGTGCTCGTCGTCGAGAAGATGACCGAGGCCCAGGAGCGCGCGCTGCGCAAGGAGGTGCGCAGCTGGCGTCGCCCCGACGACGAGTTCGTCTACGAGCTCGTCGTGGTGGGATCCGGTGACGAGGCACTGATCGCCGCGCGGCTCAACGTCAACCTGCAGGCCGTGGTGATCCGCCGCCGGTTCAGCCACCAGTCGTTGCGCGACCTGTCGACGCTTGCCGACTTCGTCGACACCCGCGTCTCCGAGGACCTCGACGATCACAAGTCCCCAGACGAGAGGGCGCAGATCCTTGCGGCATCGCTGCGGGAACTACGGCCCGAGCTCGACATGTACCTCATGACCGAGATCGACGTGGAACAGATTGCCGGCCGGCTGGGCCCGTACTTCCGCAGGGTGTTCCACGCGCGCGAAGGCGTGCTGGAGCTGCACCTGTCGATTCTGCACGGTGTCGCCGAGCGGTACCGCACGCCGTTCTTCAGCGCGCTCAAGCAGTACAGCCACCGTCCGACCGGGGTGTTCCACGCGCTGCCGATCTCGCAGGGCAAGTCAATCGTCAACTCGCACTGGATCAAGGACATGGTCGGCTTCTACGGTCTCGACGTGTTCATGGCCGAGACGTCGGCCACGTGCGGCGGTCTCGACTCGCTGCTCGAGCCGACCGGCCCGCTGCGCGAAGCCCAGCAGTTGGCGTCGCAGGCGTACGGCTCGCGGCACACCTACTTCGTCACCAATGGCACCTCGACGGCCAACAAGATCGTCACGCAGTCGTTGGTGGCACCCGGTGACATCGTGCTGCTGGACCGCAACTGCCATCAGTCCCACCACTACGGCATGATGATGGCGGGCGCGAACGTCATCTACCTCGAGGCCTATCCCCTACCCGAGTACACGATGTACGGCGCGGTGCCGCTGCGCGAGATCATGTCGAAGTTGTTGGCGCTCAAGCGCGCCGGCAAACTCGACCGCGTCAAGATGATGTCGCTGACCAACTGCACGTTCGACGGCATCGTCTACGACGTCGAGCGTGTCATGGAGGAATGCCTGGCGATCAAGCCGGATCTGGTGTTCCTGTGGGACGAGGCG
This sequence comes from Mycolicibacterium sp. P9-64, assembly GCF_008329605.1. Lineage (GTDB taxonomy): Bacteria > Actinomycetota > Actinomycetes > Mycobacteriales > Mycobacteriaceae > Mycobacterium. The sequence goes on along the minus strand of NZ_NPKO01000008.1, from coordinate 90,427 downwards.
TGGTTCGCGTTCGCCCGCTTCCACCCGGTGTACCGCGGGCGGACCGCGATGGCCACGGCGCGCAGGTTGCGGGAACGCCTGCAGGACAAGGCGTACCGAGCGGAGTACGACGAATATCTCGCGGCGCAGGCGGATCATCCACCGACCGATGAGGATCTGCTGAACCAGCGGCTTCGGCCCGATCCGGCCAAGGCCCGGGTGCGGGTGTACGCCACGCAGTCGACGCACAAGACGCTGACCTCGCTGCGGCAGGGCTCGATGATCCACGTCTTCGACCAGGACTTCGAGCAGAAGGTGGCCGAGGCGTTCCACGAGGCCTACATGGCGCACACGTCGACCTCGCCGAACTACCAGATCCTGGCCTCCCTCGACCTGGGCAGGCGCCAGGTCGCGCTCGAGGGTGTCGAGCTGGTGCAGCGCCAGATCGAGAACGCCATGCAGCTGCGCGACGCGATCGACGACCACCCGCTGTTGAGCAAGTACATGTCGTGTCTGCGTACGTCGGACCTGATCCCCGATGAGTTCCGGCCGTCGGGCATCGAGCAGCCGTTGCGATCGGGCCTGAAGAACATGATGGCCGCGTGGGACGCCGACGAGTTCGTGCTCGATCCGTCGCGCATCACGCTGTCGATCGGCCGGACCGGGTACGACGGTGACACGTTCAAGCGCGAGCAGTTGATGGACCGCCACGGCGTGCAGATCAACAAGACCTCACGCAACACCGTGCTGTTCATGACCAACATCGGCACCACCCGCAGCTCGGTGGCGTTCCTGGTCGAGGTGCTGGTGAAGATCGCGGGTGAGCTCGACGAGAGCATCTCCGAGATGGGTCTTGGTGAGCGCGGCCGGTTCGAGCAGAAGGTGCGCCTGTTGACCACGCACACCGCGTCGCAGCCCGACTTCAGCGGGTTCCACCCGGTGTTCCGCGATCTCAACGGGGACGAGCCAACGCCGGAGGGCGACGTGCGGCGGGCGTTCTACCTGTCCTACGACGACACCAACTGCGAGTACCTGAGCGGCGCGGAGATCGACGAGAAGATCGACGCCGGAATCGACGTCGTGTCCGCGACGTTCGTGACGCCTTACCCTCCTGGCTTCCCCGTGCTCGTCCCCGGGCAGATGTTCAGCCGCGAGATCCTCAAGTTCATGCGTGAACTCGATACCCCCGAGATCCATGGCTACAAACCGGAATTCGGCTACCGCGTGTACACCGAGAAGGCCATCGAGATGTGCCGCCCGGTGCAGGCAATCGTCGCGCAGGCGGCTCCGGTGCAGGCCGTGCAGCTAGCGCCGATCGTCGAGGTAGCACCCAAGGCCGGCCCGGCGCCCAAGGCGAAGAAGAGCAACGGCAACCGACCGCCGGAGCCCGCCGACGCCCTCCCCTGAGCGATTTCGGCGCGTTTTCGTGCGCTCAGCGACGGAAAGCGCGCCGAAATCGCACTAGGGGGAGGTCTCTTCGGCGAGCGCGATCAGCTTGGCGCGTACCAGGTCCGGGCGCTCGTCGACGATGAAGTGGCCGGTGTCGACCGCTTCGAAGGTGTAGTCATCGGCGTTGGCGGACGACGGCGACGCGAGCGACTGGTGAATGGCGAAGTCGCCGACGCCGAACAGCGCGCGAATGGGCACCGTCGCGCGCCGCGTCTCGGGGTGGCGTGCGCCCGCAGGCATCTCCTTCAGCAGGAACGTGCGGTAGGTGTCCCGTGCCGCACGTGCGCACACCGGATCCCGGAAGCGGTCGGCGTAGACGCGGGCAATCGCGGGATCCAGCGGGTGCGCGCCGAAGCCCAGGATCCGCCGCAAGTAGTTGGTGCGCTGCTGCAGTGGCACCCCGATCGAGGCGACCAGCGGTTGGTAGGCCAGGAAGCGCCAGAAGTGCGGCAGGATCGCGCGCGCGGTGACCCACGGGTGCGCGATGTTCAGCGCGAGGTACCCGTCGATCCGCGAGGGTGCGTTCAGCACCACGAGGTGGCCGATGAAGCCGCCCCAGTCGTGGCCGACGAGCAGGAAGCGGTCGATCCCCAGCGCATCGGCGAGTGCCAGCACGTCACTCGCGACGTCCTCCTTGGCCCACCGGTGCGGCGCGGGCCCGGACCAGCCGTACCCCGGCAGGTCCGGAGCGATGATGCGCAACCCCGGCGGCGGGTCGGCAAGCAGATCCCGGTACACCCAGTGGTGCTGCGGCCAGCCGTGCAGCGCAATCACGGGCCTGCCGTCCTCCGGCCCCGACTCGGTGACGTGGAACCGGACCCCGCGCGCCTCGACGAACGAGCGGCGCACACCCGCGATGGCGGGCGGCTCACCGCTTGTTGACACTGTGTCAGTAACCATGCCTGAACTATAGAAACCCGGCGATCAGCCAGACAAGACCGGGCCACGCGCTAGCGTGCCGTCTATGACCGGGTCCAAAGACGGATACAAAGCAATGTTCAACTCCAGCATCGAAGATCCATGCGCATTTTGGGCCGACGCGGCCCGCGCGGTGACGTGGATTCGCGAGCCGCTGCGCATCCTCGACGACTCCAACCCCCCGTTCTATCGGTGGTTCCCGGACGGAGAGCTCAACACGTGCGCCAACGCGCTGGACCGGCACGTCGACTCGGGGCGCGGCGACCAGGCGGCGTTGATCTACGACTCACCCGTCACCGGCACCAAGCGCACCTACACCTACCGCGAGCTGCTCGACGTCACCGCACGGTTTGCAGGCGTGCTGCGCGGCCTGGGCGTCGGCAAGGGCGACCGCGTGGTGATCTACATGCCGATGGTGCCCGAGGCGGTGATCGCGATGCTGGCCTGTGCGCGGCTCGGCGCCGTGCACTCCGTGGTGTTCGGCGGCTTTGCCGCGCACGAGCTGGCGGCGCGCATCGACGACGCCCGTCCCGCCGTGGTCGTGTCGGCATCGTGCGGTATCGAGCCGACCCGCGTGGTCGAGTACAAGCCGATGCTGGATGCGGCGCTCGGCCTGTCGAACTACGCAGCCGAGCACTCAGTTCACTGCGTCATCGTGCAACGCGAACAGCACCCCTGCGAGCTGGTACCGGGCCGCGACGTCGATTGGCACGACGCGATCGCCGACGCCGAGCCGGTCGCTCCCGTCCCGGTGGCCGCGACCGATCCGCTCTACGTGCTCTACACCTCGGGCACCACGGGCAAGCCCAAGGGCATCGTCCGCGACAACGGCGGGCACGCCGTCGCCCTGATGTGGACCATGCGGCACGTCTACGACACCAATCCCGGCGAAGTGTATTGGGCCGCTTCGGATGTCGGCTGGGTGGTTGGCCACTCCTACATCGTCTACGGACCACTCCTGCTCGGCGCCACGACCGTGCTCTACGAGGGCAAGCCCGTCGGCACCCCCGACGCGGGTGCGTTCTGGCGGGTGGCCGCCGAACACGGCGTGAAGACGTTGTTCACCGCCCCGACCGCCATGCGGGCCATCAAGAAGGAAGACCCCGACGGCGCGCACCTGGACCGCTACGACCTGTCCGCACTGCAATACCTGTTCCAGGCAGGCGAGCGACTCGATCCCGGCACCTACCACTGGGCGGCGCAGCGACTCGGCATCCCCGTGATCGACCACTGGTGGCAGACCGAGACCGGGTGGTCGATCGCCGCCGGCCCGATGGGCATCGAGGCGCTTCCCGCGAAACCGGGCTCTGCGACGGTGCCGATGCCGGGTTACGACGTGCGCATCCTGCGTCCCGACGGCACGGAGTGCGACACCGGCGAGGAGGGCGCAATCTGCGTGAAACTGCCGCTGCCGCCTGGCACGTTGCCGACGCTGTGGGGCGCCGACGACCGTTACGTCGCGTCCTATCTGTCGGCCTTCGACGGCTACTACCTGTCCGGCGACGGGGGTTACGTCGACGACGACGGCTACCTGTTCGTGATGGGCCGCACCGACGACGTCATCAATGTTGCGGGCCACCGGCTGTCCGCCGGCTCGATCGAGGCGGCGCTCGCCAGCCATCCCGCGGTCGCCGAGTGCGCGGTGATCGGCGTCGCCGACGAGATCAAGGGCCAGGTGCCGCGCGGCTTCGTGGTGCTCAAGGCGGGTGCGTCCGCGGACGGCCTGGTCGACGAGTTGGTCGCGGCCGTGCGGCAGAACATCGGTGCGGTGGCCAGCCTGAAGCGGGTCGACGTGGTCGCGGCGCTGCCCAAGACCCGGTCGGGAAAGATCCTGCGCAAGACCATGCGCGGCATCGCCGACGGTCGCGACGAGGCACCGCCGTCGACCATCGAGGACGCCACGGTGCTCGACGCGTTGAAGCCCGTGCTGCAGTCCTGACGGTGTCACGGTTCGGCCGCAACGGTTCCCACTCCGGGTGATCCGAACTATTGTGAAGTAGTCATATGTTGATGCATGTCTGAGCCAGCAGAGGAACAGCAATGCGCGCTTCAGAGGTCAAGGCAGGGTCGGGTTGCACGTGTCATTGCAACGCCTGCGACGGCGGTCACCACTGCGGAAACCCGCCAAACTGCAACGTACGCAAGTAAACAACGCCGGACGTACGGTTGTCGTCCGGGTCACGCGAGTGGACCCGGATGACGACCGTGCTTTGGGCGAGCCCTGCAGCTAGGCGATCGACAGGGCGATGCCGTCGAGGATGTCGTGTTCGCTCACGACCAGCTCAGTGATTCCGGCACGGCTGCCCAGCTCACGCGCCAACTCCTCGACGACGATCGCGCCACCGCCGATCACGTCTACCCGCCCCTCGTGCATCGGGCCCAGCGCCGCGCGCTGCTTGCGGGTCATCGCGATCAGGTCGTCACACACCGTCAGCAGCTCACCGAATCCCACCCGGGACAGGTGAATCGCGTCCGCGTCGTAGGCCACCATCCCCTGCGCCAGCGCCGACACCGTCGTCATGGTGCCCGCGACGCCGACCCACGTCTTCGCGCTCTCGACGGCTACCTCCCGCAGCGCCTCGGCCAGCGCCTCCCGAACCACCACGCGGGCCGCCTCGATCTCCTCGGCCGTCGGCGGGTCGGAGTGCAGGCAGCGTTCGGTGAGTCGCACGCAGCCGATGTCGGCGGAGAAGCTTGCCGTCACTCCCCCACCGTCGCCAACCACCACCTCGGTCGAACCACCGCCGAGATCGACGACGACGAAAGGCGCTGCGGAGCCATCCAATTCACCGACCGCGCCGGTGAAGGACAGCGCGGCCTCCTCCGTTCCGGTGATCACTTCGGCCACCGCGCCGGGCACCACGGCGCCGAGTAGTTCGGCGGTCATCGCGAAGAACTCCTCGCGGTTGCTCACGTCCCGCGCGGCGGACGTCGCGACCATCCGCACCTTCTCGACGCCGTGCACCCGCAGATCGTCGGCGTACTCCGCCAGCGCCGCGCGGGTGCGCGCCAGCGCCGCCGGCGCGAATTGCCCTGTGGCGTCGACACCTTCGCCGAGCCGCACGATGCGCATGTCCCGCTGCACGTCGCGCAGCCGGGCTCCGTCGACGTCGGCGATCAACAATCGGATCGAATTGGTCCCGCAGTCGATCGCACCAACCCTCATGCCTCGACTCACGCTCGCTCCGGTCCTCGCTCGTACCTCGCTGCGATCCTCACTCGCGATCGTCTTCGGGCTCTCACGTTGTCCAGCTCTCCTTGTCCAGGATTCCCGCCATCGCCGGCTCGATCGCCAGAACGGCCAATGCTTCGTCGCCAAAGGGATTGACCCCGCGGCCCTTCGCCAGCGAGTGAGCCATCACCACGTGCAGACACTTGACCCGGTCCGGCATGCCGCCGCCGGAGAACGTGGTACCCAGCGACTCGATGGCATCGCGCTCGGCCAGATACGACTCGTGCGCCCGACGATACGCAGCGGCCAGTTCCTCATCGGCCTGCAACCGCTCGGTCATGTCCCGCATCAGCCCCGAGGACTCCAGCCGACTCGCGGCCGCCGTCAACGCGGGGTGGGTCAGGTAGTACAGCGTCGGGAACGGCGTGCCGTCGGGCAGACGCGGCGCGGTCTTGACGACGCCCGGTTCGCCATTCGGGCAGCGGTAGGCGATCTCGAGGACACCGCGGGGTTCGCGGCCCAGCTGCCGCGCGACGGCAGCGAGGTCGGCGGGGTCAGCCACCGGGAGGCGGTGCGGGTAGCGGTGACGCCCCTGGCGCCGCGGGCGCCGCAGGGTCTGGGACGGGCGGCGCAGGCGGTGGGCCGTGCGGCGTATCGGCGATGGTGTGCCACAGGGACGTGTACCAGGGTTGGCCAGTGGGGATCGGCGCGGCATCCGTACCCGGCGCAGCCTCCGGTCCGGCCGTCGCCGGCAGCTGCACCTGGTAGGGGATCTCGCCGGGCATGACGAACCCAAGGCGTTCGCGTGCCTGCGCGGCAATGAACACCGGATCGGCGAGCTTGACCTTCTGCTGCTCGAGATCGGCGATCTGCGAACGCAATTGAGCCTGCATGGTCTCCAGTTGCTGCATCTCGGTCCGCTGTGCGAAGTAGGTACGCACCGGGCCGGCGATCGTCAGGGTCAGCACGCAGATCACCGCGGCCAGGATCGCAGCGCGCCGAGCCGCCGAGCCCAGCCGCTGTTCGGACTGCTGCTCGGCGGCCTCGGCGATCGCCGCCCTGATGGGTTCGACGGCGGCCGGTTTCTCGGCCTCCGTCGCCTCGGGCTGCTCCGACGTCCCCCGCGGAAGTGCACGGGGCTCCCGCTGCACCGGCGAGGCACCACGTGGCCTGCCACGGCCCGACTCGCCAGGCTTGCCCGGCCGCGAGGCGGGGCTGCGCCGCTTCGGGTCGGGCCGCTTCGCGTCGGGCATGGGTGAAAAGTTACTGGCTTGCGGGCGTGAACCGCGGGAAGGCCAGGTCACCGGCGTAGCGCGCGGCGTCGCCGAGTGCTTCTTCGATGCGCAGCAACTGGTTGTACTTGGCGACCCGCTCGCTACGCGCAGGCGCACCGGTCTTGATCTGCCCGCTGCCAACGGCGACGGCGAGGTCGGCGATGGTGGTGTCCTCGGTCTCGCCGGAGCGGTGGCTCATCATCGTCCGGTAGCCACTGCTGTGGGCAAGGGCGACGGCGTCCAGCGTCTCGGTGAGCGTGCCGATCTGGTTCACCTTGACCAGCAGCGCGTTGGCCGCACCCTTCTCGATGCCCTCTTCGAGGCGTTCGGGGTTGGTGACGAACAGATCGTCGCCGACGATCTGGATGCGGTCGCCGATCGCGGTCGTCAGCGACACCCAGCCGTCCCAGTCGTCCTCGGACAGCGGGTCCTCGATCGACACCAACGGGTAGGCGTCGAGCAGTTCGGCGTAGAACGCCGTCATCTGCTCGGCGGTCCTCGTCTCCTTCTCGAACGCGTAACCCGTGCCCTCGGTGTAGAACTCGGTGGCCGCGACGTCGAGTGCAAGCGCGACGTCGGAGCCGAGCTTGAACCCGGCGCCCTCGATGGCCGTGCTGATCAGGTCGAGCGCAGCCTTGGTGCCTGCGATGTCGGGCGCAAAACCACCCTCGTCACCCAGACCGGTGGACAGGCCCTGCTTCTTCAATACCGATTTCAGCGAGTGGTAGACCTCTGCGCCCCAGCGCAGCGCCTCCTTGAACGACGGCGCACCGATCGGCGCGACCATGAATTCCTGCACGTCGACACCGGTGTCGGCGTGGGCGCCGCCGTTGACGATGTTCATCATCGGGACCGGAAGGATGTGTGCGTTCGGTCCGCCGATGTAGCGGAAGAGCGGCAGGCCCGCGGAGTCGGCGGCGGCCTTCGCCACGGCCAGCGAGACGCCGAGGATGGCGTTGGCACCCAGCCGCGACTTGTCCGGCGTGCCGTCCAGGTCCAGCAGCGCCTGGTCGATCAGCCGCTGGTCGTCGGCGTTCAACCCGATGACGGCTGGCGCGATCTCGTCGAGGACGGCCTCGACGGCCTTCTCGACGCCCTTGCCGCCGTAGCGCGCGCCACCGTCACGCAGTTCGACGGCCTCGTGCTCGCCGGTCGATGCGCCGGAAGGCACGGCGGCCCTGGCGAACGTGCCGTCGATCAGGGCCAACTCGACCTCAACCGTGGGGTTGCCGCGGGAGTCGAGGATCTCGCGTGCGCCGACCTGCTCGATGATGGGCACTGGACATCTCCTTGGACGTGGTCGTTTGGTGTCTGAATCGGTAATGGCGCCATCAGCCTAATGGGGCGGCCAAGCCGGCGCCGTCCCGACTCCGAAGAGCTACAGCGGGTGGCCGTCGGCGTAGGCCGTCGCCCAGTCGCGGACCGTGCGGGCGTACTGGTCGGACAGGTTGTAGGCCCGCAGCGCGTCCATCCAGCCGCGCGGTTTGGCCAGGTCCTTGCCGCGCCAGCACAGGTAGCCCGCCGCCGATAGCGCCGCATCGTCGATGTTGTCGGGACTGATCACGCCGTCGTTGTTGGCGTCGACGCCGTACAGCCGCCACGTCTCGGGGATGAACTGCATGGGGCCCATGGCGCGGTCCAGCGTGGAATCGCCGTCGAGCTTGCCGCCGTCGGTGTCGGGGATCTGCATGTTGCCGGACGAGCCGTCCAGCCGGACGCCGCGGATGGGCGGTGTGACGTCCCCGTCCGGCGCGACGACGGCGCCGCGGTAGGTGCCGTGGTGGCTCTCCACCATGCCGATGCCCGCCAGCGTGGTCCACGAAAGATTGCACTTCGGGTTCTCCACCTGCGCCACCCGCGCCGCATAGGCGTAAGCCTCCAGCGCGGTGACGGGGATGCCGAGTGCAGGCGCACGCTTCGCCGCCCACTCGTGCAGCTGATCGGCGGGTCTCCCCTTGGCATGGGTATCGATCTCGGGCACCGGATCACCGGCAGGGGGCGGCACCCCCTCGGGGATCGGAGTGCCCACCTGCCACGAACAGCTCGAGGCCATGAGCAGGACCGTTGCGCAAATGACCACGACGACCCGCAGCCAACGCACTGGCAACACCGGACTCCCTCGACCGACTCGGATTAGCACAATCGTCCCATGCGCACGGAATGCTGCTGCGTACCGCCATGGACCCGTCCCGATCCCCCGGGTGCGCTGCTAAGGTCACCCATACCTAGCATTGGCTAACCAACCTTGGGTATGCGAAAGGAGCAGCAAAGGATGAGTGGCGTCGGGGACATGTCGGTGTCGGTACTTGCCGCGGGCGCCAGCGTCTCCTCGCAACTGTTCGGAAGCGGGCTGATCGGCCTGCGTGAGGGCCTCGAAACCGCCATCGTCGTGACCATCCTGATCGCGTTCCTGGTCAAGTCGGGCCGACGGGACGCCCTCAAGTGGGTCTGGCTGGGTGTCGCGGCCGCCATCGTCATGACCGTCGCGGTCTTCCTCGTCATCCAGTTCGGGGAGAACACCATCTCCGGTCTTGCCGCAGAGGCCATCGCGGGCGTCGCCTCGCTGGTCGCCGTCGCGATCGTGACGACGATGGTGCTCTGGATGAAGAAGGCCGCCGCGACGATCTCCGGTGACCTGCGCGGCGACATGGCCAGAGCGCTCGAGACGGGCGGGATGGCGGTCTTGACGCTGGCCTTCCTCGCCGTCGGGCGCGAAGGCGTCGAGACGGCACTGTTCATGGTCGGCTACGCGGAGGCCGACACCCTCTGGCCGCTGACAGGTCTCATCGTCGGCGTGCTGATCGCGATCGCGATCGCCTACGGCATGTACGTCGGCGCGGTGCGGATCAACTTGGCAAAGTTCTTCACCTACACCGGCGTGTTCCTGATCATCGTCGCCGCGGGCATCCTGTCGTACGGGATCGGAGCCCTCCAGACGGTGGGCTGGCTGCCCGGTCTTGCCAACAAGGCGTTCGACGTCACGTCCTGGTTCAACTGGTCGTCCTGGTACGGCGAGGCCATCCAGGGCATCTTCAACGTCACTCCCACGCCGACCGTGCTGCAGCTTGCCCTGTGGCTGGCCTACCTCGTCGTCGTGCTTGCGCTGTTCCTGCGCCCCATGCGCAAGCCCGCCATCCCCACGGATACCCCGTCACCCGATTCGCCCTCGTCCAGCTCCAGTCCAACCCCCGAACCGGAGCCTTCTTCCGCACCCGAAAGGTCGACTACGTGAACATCTCGCCCCTGCCTGCCAAGGCGGGCTTCGCTGCGGTCGCAGCGCTGCTGGCCGGTATCTCGCTGACCAGCTGCACCGCCAAGGAACCGGAAGCTGCCCCGTCCACCGACAGCGGCAAGGCGCCGGCTGCCCAGATCACGGTGGCGGCCAACGACACCGAGTGCAAGCTTTCGGGCACCGAGGCCACCACGGGACCGAGCACGTTCGTCATCACCAACAACGGCACCAAGGTGCAGGAGTTCTACGTCTACGGCGCGGGTGAGCGGGTGATGGGCGAGGTCGAGAACATTTCCCCCGGACTCGAGCGCAAGCTCATCGTGCAACTCGGCGAGCCCGGCACGTACCAGACCGCGTGCAAGCCAGGCATGGTCGGCGACGGCATCCGCACGGACTTCAAAGTCACCGGCGACACCGTCAAGATCGACGACGAAGGCAAGTTCAAGGAAGCGTCCGAGAGCTACAAGCGCTACGTGAACAGCCAGACCGAGGCGCTCATCGCGGCGACGCAGGTGTTCGTCGACGCCGTGAAGAAGGGCGACGTCCCCGCGGCCAAGGCGCAATACCCGACCGCGCGCACCTACTACGAGCGCATCGAGCCGGTGGCCGAGTCGTTCCCCGACGACCTCGATCCGCGCATCGACCTTCGTGAGGCCGACCTGGAGCCAGGACAGAAGTGGACCGGCTTCCACGCGATCGAGAAGCAGCTGTGGGTCACCGGCCTGCAGCCGGACGCCAAGGCGCTCGCCGACCAACTGGCGGCTGACGTCAAGGAACTCAACGACGGCGTGAAATCCCCCGAGTACAAGGTCGACTCGACCCAGATCGCCGGTGGCGCACAGGGTCTGCTCGACGAGGTCTCGGCAAGCAAGATCACCGGCGAAGAGGACATCTTCAGCCACACCGACCTGTGGGACTTCAAGGCCAACGTCGAGGGCAGCCAGACCGCCGTCGCCTCGGTCCGGCCGATCCTCGACGAGCGCAACGCCGAACTCGGCAAGAAGGTGGACCAGAGGTTCACCGAGGTCGAGGCGTTGCTCGAGAAGTACCGTGAGGGTGACGGATTCGTCTCCTACGACAAGGTGACCGAGCCGCAGCGCCAGGAGCTGTCGCGCGCGGTCGACGCCCTGTCCAAGGAAGTCAGCCAGGTGCAGGGTGTCATCGCTCCCCAGTAACCCGGAAACCCCTGCGGTAGAACCGGATTCAGCTCGCCGCGGCCTCTCGAGGCGCAAGCTGTTCGGCGCAGCGGGCGCGACCGCCGCCGTGGTCGGTGCGGCGGGTGCCGGAGCCCTCGCGGGCCGGGCATCCGCGTCGAGCACCGACCTCGGCGGGCTGGACCAAGCGGTCCCGTTCCGTGGCGAGCGGCAGGCGGGCATCATTACGCCGCAGCAGGACCGCATGCACTTCTGCTCGTTCGACGTCACGACCGACGACCGCGACGAAGTCATCGCGCTGCTCAAGCAGTGGACCGCGATGGCCGAGCGGATGACGCAGGGCCACGACGCGTTCCCCGGTGGTGCGGTCGGCGGCAATCCCTATGCGCCACCGGAGGATACGGGCGAGGCGCTGGGCCTGCCTCCGTCGGCGCTGACGCTGACCATCGGCTTCGGCCCGTCGTTCTTCGTCAAGGACGGCAAGGACAGGTTCGGCATCGCCGACAAGCGTCCGGCCGCCCTGGCCGATCTGCCGAAGTTCACCAACGAGATACTCGACCCCGTCAAGTGCGGTGGCGACATCGCCATCCAGGCATGCGCGCACGACCCGCAGGTGGCCGTGCACGCCGTGCGCAACCTGGCACGCGTCGGGTTCGGCACCGTGGCGGTGAAGTACTCACAACTCGGCTTCGGCCGCACGTCCTCGACCACGCGCGAACAGTCAACACCACGAAACATGCTCGGGTTCAAGGACGGAACCAACAACCTCAAGGCCGAGGACACCGAAGCACTCGACAAGAACGTCTGGGTGGCCAAGGGCGATGGCCCCGACTGGTTGGCAGGCGGTAGCTACCTGGTGACCCGCCGCATCCGCAATCGCATCGAGGCGTGGGACCGCACGACGCTGCTCGAGCAGGAGCGGGTGATCGGGCGCCAGAAGGGCAGCGGCGCACCCAACGGACTGAAGCAGGAGTTCGAGCAACTCAACTTCGATCTGGTGGACGACAAGAACAAACCGCTGATCGACGTCGACGCGCACGTCCGGCTCGTCAACCCCGATCACGTCGGCGGGGTCAAGATGCTGCGCCGTGGCTACAACTTCACCGACGGGTCCGATGGTTTCGGGCACCTCGATGCGGGGCTGTTCTTCATCGCGTTCGTCAGAAGCCCAACCACGAACTTCATCCCGGTGCTCGCCAAGATGTCGACCGATGCGCTCAACGAGTACATCTTCCACACCGGCACAGCCGTTTTCGCGTGCCCACCCGGGTTGCGCGATGGCGATTCGTCGGCCTACTGGGGCTCGACGCTCTTCTCCTGATCGGCTTGCTCGGCTTCGACGGCGGCCACGACCGTCGGCCAGTGCGCCCGCCACTCCTCCTCGGTCACCGCGCCGAGCTGGGCGACGTCGAGCACCTCGGGCACGTCGTCGGGCCGACGGCTGGCGGCAATGGCGTGCTCGACCTTGCGGACGGTGTCCATGAACTCCAACGTCGCCGAGCGCAAGGTGTTCTCGGCGTCATCGCCGAACGCCAGCCCGATCGACGTCATGCCTTCGGGAATCAGATCCACCGGAAGTCCTGCCGCGGTGACGCGCTGGAACACCTTCTGGGTCAACGCGAGCGCGGGCTGGCCGGTCGGCACGTCGTCCATGGCCGATACGGCGCCCCTGCTCCTCTTCTCGTCGGCCTTGCGCTCTTCCCACTGGGCGAGCTGCTCGTCGAGTGAGATCGATTCGCCGGCAAGCACACTCGGTGCGCGGTTGTTGAGCTTGCGCACCAAGGTATCGGCGACGTCGTCGATGGTGAACGCGTGCTGCGTCGCGTCCTCGGCGATGCGGGCGTGGAACAGCACCTGCAGCAGGACGTCGCCCAGCTCCTCGCGCACCTCGTTGGCGTCGCCGCTGCGCACCGCGTCGAACAGCTCGTAGGTCTCCTCGAGCAGGTACCGGCGCAGCGAGTCGTGGGTCTGCTCGCTCTCCCACGGACCCGTCGTCCGGAGGCGATCCATCATCGCGACCGCGTCGACGAGCCGGTCACCGGGCTGCGGCCCCGGCGCCGAGATCACCTTCTCGCCCGCCTCGACGCGCGCCTTGACCATCGGGTGGTTGGGGTCCGACGACAGCAGCACGGGCGCATCCTCGCCGTCGTACGCAGGCCGCGCGGCAGGCAACGACCATGGCACCTTGACGGGCATCTCCTCGGTGTACTGCACATCGCCTGCGAGCAACTCGATGGCGTCCACCGGGACGAGCGAGGGACGGCGCGGATCGACCAGGACGACGGTCATCGCGCTCGGCGCTGCTCGTTCATCGGTTCCCTTTGCTCTTCGTGGGGCGCTCATCGCCACCTCCGGTGAGCTTCGTTATATCAACATCCGCCTGCGGTTTACCATCCAGCGCCAAGAGCAAACCGGCCACCACACGCACCAATTCAAGATCACGGACCCTGGGCGCCCCGATGCCGGTGCCCGTCCGCGGGATCGGCATCACCACCGTGGAGGTGGTCGCACGGAAGGTCGCGCTCGGGTACATCCGCTTGAGCCGAAGTTGCTGAGAATCCATCAGCGGCAACGGCGCGATGCGCACGTTCGCATCCGAGACCGCGCTCACTTCGGTGACGCCGTACTCGCGGCACAGCAGCCGAAGCCGGGCCAGGGCGACCAGTCGCTCGGCGGGTTCGGGCAGCGGCCCGTACCGGTCGACGAGCTCCTCGATCACCGCCACGATGCCAGCATCGTCGGGCGCCGCGGCCAGCCTGCGGTAGCCCTCCAGCCGTAGCCGGTCGCTGCCGATGTAGTCGGGCGGCAAGTGCGCGTCGACGGGAAGGTCGATGCGGACGTCCTTCGGTTCCTCAACGGCGGCAACGGTTCCGCCGTCCACCACCGCTCGATATGCTTCCACGGCCTCACCGACCAGCCGCACGTACAGATCGAAGCCCACCCCCGCCACGTGGCCGGACTGTTCTGCGCCGAGCACGTTTCCCGCACCGCGGATCTCGAGGTCCTTCATCGCCACCGCCATGCCCGCGCCCAGCTCGTTGTTCTGCGCGATGGTCGCCAGCCGGTCGTAGGCGGTCTCGGTCAGCGGCACCTCGGGCGGGTACAGCATGTAGGCGTAACCACGCTCGCGGCTGCGGCCCACCCGGCCACGGAGCTGATGTAGCTGTGACAGACCGAACGTGTCGGCGCGCTCCACGATCAACGTGTTCGCGTTGGAGATGTCCAGACCCGTCTCGACGATCGTGGTGCACACCAGGATGTCGAAGTCGCGGTTCCAGAATCCCTCGACTGTGCGTTCCAACACCTCTTCGCCCATCTGGCCGTGCGCGACCACCACGCGCGCCTCCGGCACCAGGGCCCTGACCTTGGCCGCCGCGGCGTCGATGGAGCGGACCCGGTTGTGGATGTAGAAGGCCTGACCGTCGCGCAACAGCTCCCGTCGCAGCGCCGCAGCCACCTGCTTGTCGTCCTGCGGTCCGACGTAGGTGAGCACCGGGAAGCGCTCCTCGGGCGGGGTCAGGATCGTCGACATCTCACGGATTCCGGCCAGGCTCATCTCAAGCGTGCGCGGGATCGGGGTGGCGCTCATGGTGAGCACGTCGACGTGGGTGCGCATCGACTTGATGTGCTCCTTGTGTTCGACGCCGAATCGCTGCTCCTCGTCGACCACGACCAGCCCGAGGTCCTTCCAGGTGACACCCGTCTGCAGCAGACGGTGAGTGCCGATCACGATGTCGACCGACCCGTCCTTCATGCCTGCCAGCACCGCGCGCGACTCGGCGGGGTCGGTGAACCGCGACAACCCCTTCACGGTCACCGGGAAGCCGGCCATCCGCGAGGTGAACGTCTGCAGATGCTGATCGGCCAGCAGTGTCGTCGGCACCAGGACCGCGACCTGCTTGCCTGCCTGTACGGCCTTGAACGCTGCGCGGACCGCGATCTCGGTCTTGCCATAGCCGACGTCGCCACAGATGACCCGGTCCATCGGAACCGGCTTCTCCATGTCGGACTTGACGTCGTTGATGGCGGTCAGCTGATCCATGGTCTCGGTGAACCCGAACGCGTCCTCCATCTCGGCCTGCCACGGGGTATCCGGTCCGAACGCGTAACCGGGCGCGGCCTGCCGCTTGGCATACAGCGTCACCAACTCGCTGGCGATCTCGCGCACCGCACGCCGCGCCTTGGTCTTGGTGTTGGTCCAGTCGCTGCCGCCGAGCTTGCTCAGCGACGGTTCGGTGCCACCGACGTAGCGGGACAGCTGATCCAGCGAGTCCATCGGCACGAAGAGCTTGTCGGATCCGCCGCCGCGCTTGGCCGATGCATATTCGAGCACCAGGTACTCACGCCGCGCGCCGCCGACGATGCGTTCGGTCATCTCGATGAACTTGCCGATGCCGTGCTGATCGTGCACCACCAGGTCGCCCGCGGTCAGTGCCAGTGGGTCGACCACGTTGCGCCGCTTGGCGGCCAACCGCTTGCCCTCGGTGGCCGCGGCACGGTTGCCGGTCAGGTCGGTCTCGGTGATGATCACCAGGTTTGCGCCAGGGAGCACCACTCCGTCGCGCAGCGGCCCCTTGAGCACCCCGACCACGCCGGGCTTCGGCGGGTCGCCCGGCTCCAAAAGCCCTGCGGGCGTGTCGGCTTCGCTCAGCTGCTCGACGACGCGCTGCGCGGTGCCCGTGCCTGGGGTGACGACGGCGGCGAAGCCGCCCGTTGCGACGTGGGCGCGCAGCATCGCGAACAGCTCGTCGAGATCGTGCTGCTGTCCGCGCGTCGACGGCGATGGCCGGACGTCCACCTCGATGGCGGACTCGCTGCTGAGCTGGCTCAGCGTCCACCACGGATGCCCACCCGCGACGGCGCCTGAGCGGGCCTCTTCGAGGTCGCGGAAACCCGAGCCGCCCAACTGCTCGATGTCGATCGGCGCATCCCCGCCCATCGCGGCTACCGACCACGACGCCTCGAGGAACTCGCGGCCGGTCTTGATCAGATCGCCTGCCCTGGTGCGTACCTTCTCCGGGTCGCACACCAGCACCGGCGTGCCGTCCGGCAGATGGTCGTGAAGCAGCGAGAGGTCGGTCGGCCGCAGCACCGGCAGCAGCGCCTCCATGCCGTCGACCGGGATGCCCTCCGCGAGCTTGGTGAGCATGTCCGCGAGCGTGTCGCCGACCCGGTTCTCCACGGCCGGCATCTGGGCTGCCAGCGCGGCGGCGTTCTGTCGCACCTCATCGGTGAGCAGCAGCTCGCGGCACGCCACGGCGACGACGTTGTCGACGGTGATCTCGGGGATGGTGCGCTGATCGGCGACGGCGAACATCCGCATCTCGGACACCTCGTCGCCCCAGAACTCGACACGCACCGGATGCTCGGCGGTCGGCGGGAACACGTCGAGGATGCCGCCGCGGACCGCGAACTCCCCTCGCTTGCCCACCATGTCGACCCGGGTGTACGCCAGCGTGACCAGGCGTTCGATCAGGTCGTCGAAGCCCACTTCGGCCCCGACCGCCAAACTCACCGGCTCGATCTCGGCAAGGTCGGGCGCCATCGGCTGCAGCAGCGAGCGCGCCGCGGTGACCACCACCCGCAGCGGCGGCCCGAGCCGGGCATCATCGGGACGGGCGAGCCTGCGCAACACCATCATTCGGGCACCGACGGTCTCCACACCAGGCGACAGCCGTTCGTGCGGCAGCGTCTCCCACGACGGGAACATCGTCACCGCGTCGCCGAGCACGCCGCGCAGTTCACCGGTCAAGTCTTCGGCCTCCCGACCGGTGGCGGTGACGACCAGCAGCGGGTCGGTCTTGGCCAACGCGGCCGCGACGAAGAGCCGCGAGCCGATGGGACCGACCATGGCCAATTCGGCGGGCCGCTGCGCGGCACGGTCGATGAGGTCGGTGAAGGTGGGAGCGGTTAATGCGAGTTCGACGAGCCCCGCAATCGGGGTTTGGGCAGCCGTGTGCCCCACTGCGGTCATGATGTCCCCATTCTAGGAGGACGGACAACGTCAAAATTCCGGCGCCCGGCGGTAGGAGACCGTCAAGATCGCCGAACGCCAGGTAAACCGCGCGCAGCGTGGAAACCGTGACTCTTCTCGATGCGATGCCGTCGCTACACCACGCCGCCGCAATGCGCGTTGAACCCGACATCTGGCCACTCACCACACGGGTCGATTGCGAAGGCAGGCTGTGCGTCGGCGGCGTCGCGCTCGACGACATTGCCGATCAGTACGGCACCCCGGCCTACGTGCTCGACGAGGCCGACTTCCGGTACCGCATCCGCCGCTACCGGGCCGCACTGCCCGGGGTGCGGATCACCTACGCGGGCAAGGCGCTGCTGACCAAGCAGGTCGCGCGGTGGGTGGCCGACGAAGGGCTCGGCCTCGACGTCTGCTCACCCGCCGAACTGGCCACCGGACTGGCAGCCGGCCTGGATCCCCGCAGCATCGTCGTCCACGGAAACGCCAAGACCACCGGCGAACTGCGGGCCGCCGCCGATGCAGGCGTCGGCCGCATCGTCATCGACTGCGGCACCGAGATCGCGCTGCTCGCCAGCCAGCTGCGCCGCCCGCAAGACGTCCTGATCCGGGTCGCACCCGGCATCGACATCCACGGCCACGCCGCGGTGACCACCGGCATCGTCGACCAGAAGTTCGGCTTTGCGGTCGCCGCAGGGCAGGCCACCCTCGCCGTGCGCCGCGTGCTCGATCAGCCGCTGCTGCGGTTGGCCGGACTGCACTGCCATCTCGGCTCGCAGGTCACCGACCCCACCGTCTACGGCGAGGCCATCAAGACGATGGTGTCGCTGATGGCCGACGTCAGGAACCAGTACGGCGTGGTGCTCACCGAGCTGAACATCGGTGGCGGCCACGGAGTGCCCTACGTCGCCGGTGACGGCGAACTCGACCTCGACGAGCTGGCACGGGTCATCGACGACGCACTCGATGCGGCCTGCGCCGCCGAGCGGTTCCCGAGACCGAAGATCGCCGTCGAGCCCGGCCGCGCGATTGCCGCGCGCGCAGGGGTGACCTGCTACCGCGTGGTGTCGATCAAGCAGCGTCCTGGCGGCCGCACGTTCGTCGCGGTGGACGGCGGCATGGGCGACAACCCGCGGGTGGCGCTCTACGGCGCCCGCTACACGGTGACCGTCGCGAACCGCCATCCCCTCGGCCCGAGCCGGACCGTGACCGTCGTCGGGAGGAACTGCGAGGCAGGCGACGTCGTTGCCCACGACGTGCAGTTGCCCGCCGACCTGCACCCCGGTGACCTGCTGGCCGTGGCGTGCACGGGCGCGTACCACCACAGCATGGCGTCGACGTTCAACATGGTCGGGCGCCCGCCCGTGGTCGCGGCCCGGGATGGACGGCTCCGTGAGCTGGTCCGTCGGGAGACGACGGCAGACCTGCTCCTACGGGATCTGGGATGAGAGCTTGCGCGACGACCCGAAGATCTGGCTGACCTACTCCTGCAGCCGCGGGTCCGCTTCTAGATGAGTCAGGCCATTCCACATCAGGTTGACCAGGTGCGCGGCCACGACTTCCTTCTTCGGTTCCCGGGTGTCCAGCCACCACTGCGCCGTCATCGACACCGAACCCACCAACGCCTGCGCATACAGCGGCGCGAGCTCGGGGTCGAGGCCGCGGCGGGAGAAGTCGCCTGCCAGGATCGAGGCCACCTGCGACACGGCGTCGTTGAGCAGGCTCGAGTAGGTGCCAGACGCGATGCTCGCTGGCGAGTCGCGGATCAGGATCCGGAAGCCGTCGGTGCGCTCCTCGACGTAGGTGAGCAGCGCCAAAGCCACCCGTTCGACGCGGACCCTGGAGCGGTTGTTGGTCAGCGACGACGTGATGCCGTCGAGCAGAGCCGACATCTCGCGGTCCACGACGACCGCGTACAGACCTTCCTTGCCGCCGAAGTGTTCATAGACGACGGGCTTGGAGACGTTCGCCCGCTGGGCGATCTCCTCGATGGACGTGCCGTCGTAGCCGCGCTCGGCGAACAACGACTTGGCGATCTCGACGAGTTGCTGACGCCGCTCGGTGCCAGTCATGCGCGCGCGGGGTGCGCGCGCTTCCTTCTCCGGTGCGGCCACGGTCTCAATCTAATCCCGGGTCGCTTCGCTCCTGCCCTCCGAGCCGTAATCCCGGGTCGCTGCGCTCCTGCCCTCCGAGCCGCAATCCTCGGGTCTGTCCCGTTACGGGTTCGACTAAAGTCACACCGACAGTCCGTCGTGGTGTAATCGGCAGCACCTCTGATTTTGGTTCAGATAGTTCAGGTTCGAGTCCTGGCGACGGAGCGATCTTCTGCCCGAGTGTGCACTGCAATACGCCGTCCACGGCGTGTCCCGGATGACACCGCACACTCGCGCGACGTGAAAGGCAGGTCACGATGGCCACACGAGGCGAGGCCGCGGTGATCGTCATGGCCGCCGGCGCCGGAACCCGGATGCGGTCGAACACCCCGAAGGTGCTGCACGCGTTGGCTGGCCGCAGCATTCTGGCGCACGCCCTGCATGCCGTCGCCAAGGTCGCCCCGCAGCACGTCGTCGTGGTGGTCGGTCAGGACCGCGAGCTGGTGTCGGCCGCCGTCGGTGAGCTCGCCGACCAGCTGGGCCGTCGCATCGACATCGCCGTGCAGGACCAGCAACTGGGCACCGGCCACGCCGTCGGATGCGGATTGACCGCGCTGCCCGACGACTTCGACGGCACCGTGGTCGTCCTCTCCGGTGACGTTCCGCTGCTCGACGCGGACACCCTCGCCGACCTGATCGACTCGCACGGTGCCGAGTCCGCGGCAGCCACGGTGCTGACCACGACCGTGCCGGACCCGAAGGGTTACGGCCGCATCCTGCGCACCCAGGATCGTGAAGTGATCGGCATCGTCGAGCAGGCCGACGCCACCCGCTCGCAGCAGGAGATCCGCGAGATCAACGCCGGCGTCTACGCGTTCGACACCGCGTCCTTGCGCTCGGCGCTGAGCCGGTTGAGCTCCAACAACGCCCAGAGCGAGCTGTACATCACCGACGTCGTCTCGATCGTCCGCCAGGACGGCGACGTGGTGCGCGCACGCCATGTCGACGACAGCGCGCTGGTCGCGGGCGTCAACGACCGGGTGCAGCTCTCCGACCTCTCCGCCGAGCTGAACCGCCGCATCGTGGCTGGTCACCAGCGCAGTGGCGTCACGGTCATCGACCCGGCCACCACGTGGATCGACGTCGACGTCACCGTCGGCCGCGACACCGTCATCCGGCCGGGCACCCAGCTTCTTGGCACCACCGAGGTCGGCACGAACTGCGAGATCGGCCCCGACACCACGCTGACCGACGTCGAGGTCGGTGATGGTGCGTCGGTGATCCGCACGCACGGACTGCTGGCCGTCATCGGAGCCGGCGCCACCGTCGGCCCCTTCGCCTACCTGCGGCCCGGCACCGAGCTCGGCGCAGACGGCAAGCTCGGCGCGTTCGTCGAGACCAAGAACGCCGTCATCGGTGCGGGCACCAAGGTGCCGCACCTGACCTACGTCGGCGATGCCGAGATCGGTGCGCACTCCAACATCGGCGCCTCGAGCGTGTTCGTCAACTACGACGGAGAAACCAAGCGGCGCACCAAGATCGGGTCCCATGTCCGCACCGGATCGGACACCATGTTCGTCGCGCCGGTGACGATCGGCGACGGCGCCTACACGGGAGCAGGCACCGTCATCCGCCAGGACGTGCCGCCGGGAGCGCTTGCGATTTCGGCGGGCCAGCAGCGCAACATCGAGGGCTGGGTGGTGGACAAGCGGCCGGGCAGTGCGGCGGCTAAAGCCGCGCTCGAGGCGCAGGCGGCCGCCACCGAAGACGACCCAGCCGACGGCTGACTCGTATTCCTGTTGTTGGCAATCTGGTAACCCGGCAACGCGCCGCGGGCAACGCTACGTACGATTGCCACGTATCGCTCCCCGACCGCGAAGGCAGTACCACTGTGGGCACGGACTGGACCGACAACCGCAAGAACCTGATGCTCTTCTCGGGACGCGCGCACCCTGAGCTCGCCGAACAGGTGGCCAAGGAGCTCGACGTCGAGGTGACCGCTCAAACGGCTCGCGACTTCGCCAACGGCGAGATCTTCGTCCGTTTCGAGGAGTCGGTGCGTGGCAGCGACGCATTCGTTCTGCAGAGCCATCCGGCGCCACTGAACCATTGGCTGATGGAACAGCTCATCATGATCGACGCGCTGAAGCGCGGTAGCGCCAAGCGCATCACCGCGATCCTGCCGTTCTACCCGTACGCGCGGCAGGACAAGAAGCACCGCGGCCGCGAGCCGATCTCGGCACGCCTGGTCGCCGATCTCTACAAGACGGCGGGCGCCGACCGGATCCTCACGGTCGATCTGCACACCGATCAGATCCAGGGCTTCTTCGACGGTCCGGTGGACCACATGCGCGGGCAGTCGCTGCTGTGCGGCTACATCGCCGAGAACTACGCCGACCACGACATGGTCGTGGTCTCCCCCGACTCGGGCCGCGTGCGCGTCGCCGAGAAGTGGGCAGACTCGCTGGGTGGTGTTCCGCTGGCCTTCATTCACAAGACCCGCGACCCGCTGGTGCCCAACCAGGTGAAGTCCAACCGCGTCGTCGGCGACGTCAAGGGCAAGACCTGCATCATCACCGACGACATGATCGACACCGGCGGCACCATCGCCGGCGCGGTCAAGCTCCTCAAGGAGAACGGCGCGGACGACGTCGTCATCGCCGCAACGCACGGCGTGCTGTCCGACCCGGCGTCACAGCGACTGGCCGACTCCGGTGCCCGCGAGGTGATCGTCACCAATACGCTGCCGATCGGCCAGGACAAGCAGTTCCCGCAGCTGACCGTGCTGTCGATCGCGCCGCTGCTGGCCAGCACCATCCGCGCGGTGTTCGAGAACGGTTCCGTCACTGGGCTCTTCGACGGGTCCGCCTAGATGGGCGCTGACGCCGTCATTTACCACAACCCGAAGTGCACGACCAGCCGCAAGACGCTGGATCTGTTGCGCGACAACGGGATGGAGCCGAACGTCGTGCTCTACCTCAAGACTCCGCCGTCGCGCGCCGAGCTGAAGAAGTTGATCGCCGACGCAGGCATCGATGTCAGGACCGCCGTGCGCAAGCGTGAGTCGCTGTACGCCGAGCTCGGCCTCGCCGACGCCTCCGACGACGAACTGCTCGACGCCATGGCCGAGCACCCGATCCTCATCGAGCGCCCCTTCGTCACCACGGCCAAGGGCACCCGGCTGGCCCGGCCGATCGATTCGGTCCGCGAGATTCTGTGACGCGCTGGATGCCAGCGGCAGTCATGGCCGCGGTGGTCGTTACCGCCGCGGTCGGCTGCGGTCCCGCGACGCCCGACTACCAGTCGATCTGGTCGACCACCCCCACCACGACGACCACCACTCCCACCGATGTGCCGGTGCCCCTGTCGCAGTACCTGGAGAACATCGGCGTCACCGGAGCGCCTGTGGCGCCCGACAAGATCACCGACCTGACGGTGTCCTTCCCCACCCCGCCGGGCTGGGCACCGTACGTCAACCCGAACCTCTCCCCCGGCACGCGCATGATCGCCAAGGGCGACACCTACCCGACGGTGATGCTGCTGGTGTTCCAGCTGACGGGCGACTTCGACGTGGCGGAAGCGCTCAAGCACGCCAACGCCGACGCGCAGATGTCGGACAACTTCAAGCAACTCAACGCCTCGTCCGACAACTACCGCGGCTTCCCGTCGTCGATGATCGAAGGCACCTACGACCTCAACGGCAAGCGGATGCAGAGCTACAACCGCGTGGTGATCGCCACCGGCACCCCGGTGCGTCCGGGCCTGCCTGGGCAGAAGTACCTCGTCCAGTTCACGATCACGAGCTTCGCCGATCAAGCCGCCGCGAACGGACCCGACATCGAGGCCATCCTCAAGGGATTCGTGGTCAAGGCCAAGTAGGCGCTACTACCGGCTCCTGCCGCTCACTAGGCTTTGCCGCATGAGCGAATGGACCGCCGCCGACCTGCCCTCGTTCGCAGGCCGCACCGTCATCGTCACCGGCGCCAACAGTGGACTCGGCGAGGTGACCGCACGTGAGCTGGCCCGCGTCGGCGCCAAGGTCGTGCTCGCGGTGCGCAACACCGCAAAGGGCGACGCCGCCGCGTCGGGCATGTCGGGGTACGTGGATGGGGCGAGCGGAGCGACGGGAAGAGTTGAGGTTCGCCAGCTCGACCTTCAGGATCTCGCCTCGGTGCGGGCGTTCGCCGACGGTGTCGACACCGTCGACGTCCTCGTCAACAACGCAGGCATCATGGCCGTGCCCTACGCGCTGACCGTCGACGGCTTCGAGAGCCAGATCGGCACCAACCACCTCGGCCACTTCGCGCTGACCAACCTGCTCCTGCCGAAGGTGACCGACCGCGTCGTCACGGTGTCGTCGCAGATGAATCTGATCGGGCGGATCAACCTCAAGGATCTGAACTGGAAGTCGCGGCCGTATCTGGCGTGGCCCGCCTACGGTCAGTCCAAGCTGGCCAATCTGCTGTTCACCAAGGAGTTGCAGCGCCGTCTCGACGCCGCAGGCTCGAAGCTGAAGGCGCACGCCGCCCATCCCGGGTACTCCGCCACCAACCTGCAGTCGCACTCGACCGGCGCGTTCGGCAAGTTCTTCGAGGCGGGCAACCGGATCGTGGCCACCGATGCCGACTTCGGCGCCCGGCAGACGCTCTATGCGGTGTCGCAGGACCTGCCCGGCGATAGCTTCATCGGTCCCCGATACGCCATGTGGGGACCCACCGGACCCACCCCACTTCGCAGTCCGCTGGCCCGCAGCGCGGCGAAGGCGACCGCGCTGTGGGAGCTGTCCGAGCAGCTCACGGACACCAGGTTCAGCCTCTGATTTTCGCTGAAGCCGCTGTTTGCGCTAATCTTGCGGGCGATCACGGCGAGGGTGACTTCGGATCTTCTCCAGAGATGTCACCGTTATCGACGGGAACCGATCCGCAGCCCAGCTGCTTCGAGTCGCCCTTGCCGAGCAATCTCCACACCGGCACAGGAGCTGACACCATGGCCAAGACCCAGGCCCACACCGCGAACAACCTCGTTGCAGAGGTCCGCACCAAGACGGGCAAGGGCGCGTCGCGCCAGGCCCGCCGCGATGGCAAGGTGCCCGCGGTGCTGTACGGCCACGGCGCCGAGCCGCAGCACCTGACACTGCCCGCCCACGAGTTCGCCGCCGTGCTGCGCAACTTCGGCACCAACGCGGTGTTGACCCTCGACATCGCAGGCAAGGAAGCCCTCGCGCTGCCGAAGGCGATCGAGATCCACCCGATCCGCCGCAGCATCCAGCACGTCGACCTGATCATCGTCCGCCGCGGCGAGAAGGTGACCGTCGAGGTCAACGTCGTCGTCGAGGGTGACGCCGGCCCTGACACCCTGGTCAACCAGGAGTCCAACACCATCGAGATCGAGTCCGACGCCATGTCGATCCCCGAGCACCTGACGCTGTCGGTCGAGGGCATCCCGGCAGGCACGCAGTTCCTCGCTTCGCAGGTGCCGCTGCCCGACGGCGTCACGCTGGTCTCCGATCCGGAGCTCTTGGTCGTCAACGTCATCCCTGCACCGACCGCCGACGACCTCGAGGCCGAGGGCGCGGGCGAGACCACCGAGACCGCCGACGCGGGCGAGGCAGCGGAGGGGGCCGCCGAGGCCTCCGCCGACGCCGACTCCGAATAACTTCTCCTAGGACGGGTCCCCTGCCGTGGCCGAACCGCTACTGGTGGTCGGCCTCGGCAACCCCGGGCCGGACTATGCCAAGACCCGACACAACCTCGGGTTCATGGTCGTCGACATCCTTGCCGACCGCATCGGCTCTGGGTTCAAGGTGCACAAGCGCTCTGGCGCCGAGGTGACCACTGGTCGCCTCGGCGGCCGGTCGGTGGTGCTGGCCAAGCCCAGGGTGTACATGAACGAGTCGGGCCGCCAGGTCGGGCCGCTGGCCAAGTTCTACTCCGTGGCGCCGGCCGACGTCATCGTCCTGCACGACGAACTGGACATCGACTTCGGCCGGATCCGGCTGAAGTTCGGTGGCGGAGTGGCCGGGCACAACGGCCTGCGTTCGGTGGGTTCGGCGTTGGGCACCAACGACTTTGCGCGGGTCCGGATCGGTGTCGGACGTCCCCCCGGCCGCAAGTCGGGGGCGACGTTCGTGCTGGAGAACTTCAGCGCCACCGAGCGGCCAGAGGTCCCCACCATCTGCGAGCAGGCCGCCGACGCCACCGAGCTGCTGATCGAGCTCGGCCTGGTGCCCGCTCAGAACACCGTGCACGCCTGGGGTTAGGCCCCCTTCCCTCCCCCTCCCCCCTCCCCCCTCCTCTTTCCCCTCTCCCCTCCTCCTCCCGCGAGCGCGCGTGTCTGCGGCCGACACGCCGCAAAAATCCGCACTTTGCGCGCGCTCGCGGTGTCACGAGCGCGCGCTAACGACCGCTGATGCCGCTGTCCACCACCTTGACGGTCTTGTGCGGGTAGCGCTTCTCGGCGTGCTCCTTGGCCTCGGAGTTCGGCAGCACGTACAGGGTCTCCCGCTTGTCCTGCAGCGGCTTGAGGACCAGGTCCATGAACCCCTTGCGATCATCGAGGAACGGCTCGATGACGTCCTCGCCCGCCGGGCACACGGCCAGGCAGTACGCGGCCTTGTAGTTCGCCTTGAACGACAGGCTCTGCCACATCGATGCGTTCTCCGAATCGCTGACCCTGGATCGGAAGTCGGCGGCATCCTCGCTGTCCGCGATGGTCTGCGCCCAGTCGGTGAAGCCACCCATGAACTCGCGGTAGTTGTGCACCGAGCACGCGACGAAGTCGAAGTCGCCGTTCTTCTTGATCGCCCCAACCGGGCAGGCCGCGACGCACAGCTTGCACTCCAGGCATGGCGAGTAGTCCAGCGGCTCGCCGTAACTGCTGACCGGAGCGTCGACGAGGACCGTGCCCAGCAGGATGAAGTTCCCGAACCTCGGATGGATCACATTGCGGTGGATGCCCATCACTCCCAGCCCGGAGGCGACGGCGACCGGCTTGTGCGCCACCACCCAGATCCGGCCAGGATAGTTGGCCATCTCCATCGGGAAGGCCATCGCCGGGTTGATCGCGCGGTGGCCCGCGTCCTGCAACGCACGCGTGATCCGTTGTGCCGCTTCGTTCATGATCTCGCCGCCGCGATGGAACTCCTG
Source organism: Mycolicibacterium sp. P9-64 (assembly GCF_008329605.1). Classification (GTDB taxonomy): domain Bacteria; phylum Actinomycetota; class Actinomycetes; order Mycobacteriales; family Mycobacteriaceae; genus Mycobacterium. The sequence continues at coordinate 64,037 of NZ_NPKO01000008.1, read as the reverse complement.
ATTGGCCACACTGCGCGCGGCCGACCGGACGTTGTCGCGGTTCATCTTCACGACCAGCGAGATGTAGCTCTTCGTCCCCGGTAGCGCGCCCTCGACGTGCTCCACCTCGGACGCCAGCGCCGGATTGTCCACGCTGGCGAACGCGACGTCGTCGACGCCGGCATCCAGGCAGACCTTGCGCAGCCAGTCGGCGTCGATCACACCGGGCGGTTCCGACTTCTGGCCCATCATCTTGCGGACGGTCGGGTGCTCTGCCAGGCGTGGCGAGATCTTTCGAGTCGAGGTCATGCGATCTGAGTATAGTCTGCTATACCTAGATGTGCGTGAGGGCCCTCACGCGGCCGTAGAGATTCCGTACGGATCCTCGTCACGACGCCAGGTCGGGCGTACACCTGAAGGTATGAGCACGACCATTCACCAGCCGCGTCTGCGCCGCCTGATCGACGGCGGCCGTACCTGGGGCTCGCTGGGCATCTCGCCGAGTCGCTACGGCCTCACCCGACACCACCTGGTGGTCTTCCCGCCCGGGATCTCGCCCGACGAGCGGGTATTGCTACGGCTGTGGCGGTCGTGGCCCATCTGGGGAACGCTGACCTGGCTGACGCTCGAGATGTTCCTGATCCCCACCGTCGGATCGACCTCCGCCGTCGTCACCTCGACGGTCGTTGCCGTCGGAGCAGGCCTGGTGACCATGGCGCTGACCGGTGCCAACCGCACCAGGGTCAGAACGCTGACCGTGGTGCGGATCGCGGGTTTCCCCGATCCCGTGGCCACCGAGGCGTGGGCCGAACTATGTGCGCTGGCTTGCCAACTGGGCGAGGCCGACCGCGCGCGCGACGCCGGTGAAATCAGCACCGTCGATCACGAGGCCGCGGTGTGGCGGGTCTACGACCGCCTTGGCACCCACATCTCGGCCTAGCCCTCGATCGAGGTCCGGTGCGTCAACCGCGTTGCGCGCGGACCGGCGGCGCCTGGCCTGCCGGTGGCGGGGCTGGGTACCACTCCTCGGGTTCGGGCCAGGCGAAGCCCGCGGGGATCGAGTACGTCTCGAACGTGGTGCCGGTCGCGGCGACGGTGTCGAAGAACCCGAATGCGTTGAGATCCATGAACCGCCCGGCCTGAACGAGTGGGAAACCGCGGCCGGTGAACTCGGCGATCCGCTCGTCCCACGGTCGCTCCTCGCAGTCGAAGGCGACGTGCTGGATGCCCTCGCCGTGTTCGTCGAGGAACTCCTGGAAGATCGACGGTCCGTATAGCGGTTGCATGATCTCGACCGCCAAATCTCCGGCGTCGGCGAAGCACACCTTGATCGCGTAGTCGGCAGGCGCACCGTGGTAGGTGCGGTCGGTCACCGTCGCCGAGTCGAAGGTATACACCCGCCAGGGCCCAATGCCCAACCGCACCAGGCCCTCCATCGTCTTGCGGCAATCGGCTGTGACGAAGCAGATCTCGATCAGCTTGCCGAGGAACCCGTTGGACAACTGGGTCGCGCTCACCACCGAAGGGAGTTCGCCGGCGGCCGTCATGCGCGCACGGCCCGTCGCGCCAGCACGAAGTACAGCCCACCGGCGACGACACCGCCCGACAGCCAGGAGAAGTCGGTGTTACCCAACGACGTTGCCAACGGGCCCTGCATGATCGGCACCAACCCGTACTGCCATGCCCAGGCGGCGACGAGCCCTGCCGCGAGGCTGATCAACCCGCTCGAGTCGAATCTCGGGTACTCGGACGTGTCGGCCGGAGCGTAGAGCGACGAAACATCCAGTGCGCCGCGACGAATCACCCAGTAGTCGACCAGCATGATCGCCGCCCACGGGCTGATCCACACCAGGATCGACACCATCCAGTTGTCGAAGGCATGCGCGAAGCTGTCAGCCTCGACGAACACCACCAGCACTGCGGACGCCACCAGGCCGGCGACCAACGTGACCTTCCACCGAGCGGCCCGCACGCCGAGCGACAGCGCGGCCAGCGAGCACGAGTACAGGTTGAGGATGTTCGTGGCGATCGGCCCGTGGATGAGCAGCAACAGAACCGGTATGGCGGTCACGCCGAATGTGCTGACCACCAACGTCGATGGGTCGCTGCCGTTACCCACGCTCGCCAGGCAGGCGCCCAGCGCGGCCAGCCACACTGTCGGGATGTACATGCCGAGCGCCGATGACCAGAACACCGCCTTCGACGTCGCACCGACCCGCACGAAGCGGCTGTAGTCCGAAGCGTAGGGAATCCAGGCCAACCCCCAGCCGATGCCGATGGCGGTGAGAAGCTGGGTGACGGCGGTGAACTTGGCGCCCGGTTCGACCGCCGTGCCCGACAGTGTCCAGTCCACGTCGGTGGTCGCCATCGCGAGCACCGTCATGAGAGCCATCACCGCGACCGTGACGGGCACCGTGTACTTCTCGAAGCTCCTGATGGCATAGAAGCCGTACAGCGCCAAGCCGAGCTGGACGGCCATGATGGCGCCCGCAACGGCGAAGTCCAACCACAGCGTCTCACCGATCCCGAACTCCGCGAGGATCGCGAGAACGAGATCGAGCACCACCCAGGTGTTGACCCCAACCCAGCCCATCGTCAAGACGAACTGGACCACTCCGGGCACCATCGACCCGTAGCGGCCGAACGGCGCTCGACCGAGGACCATCTGGTTCACCGCGGTGCGGTGTCCGATCACGTTGAACGCGCCGAAGACGGCGCACCCGACGACATTGCCGAGCACCACGACTACCAGGGTCTCGATGAGGCTGAGCCCCAACGTGATTCCCAACGCGCCGAGCACCCAGTTGATGGGCGCGATGTTCGCACCGGACCAGATCCAGAACAACTCCCACGGGGAACAGTCCCGGCTGCGCTCGGGTATCGGCTCGATGCCGTGGGCATCGAACGGGACGCCGGCGTCATCGGTCTCGGTGGTCGACGCGGTGGTCGGATGCAGTGACATTGAAAGGCTCCTCACGTGGGCTTCCGCTCATCGAAACACTGCCGACTCGCGCCGAGCAGTGTATAAACATCCACTACTGCCCCTTGCGATTGGACGTAAGCACACCGTGCTGAGTTTGGAAGCGCTCGTCAACGACCCCGCGCTGGAGTTGACTCTGCTGGTTCCCGGGCCGCCCGGTGCGGTCAGTGCTGAAGTGCTGTGGCTGCACAACACCGAACTCCCCGACCCGTCGCCCTACATCAGGGCGACGGAGTTGGTCCTCACCAACGGCTTGTGGCGCGATACCGTGACCGCAGACCAGTTCGTCGCTGCACTCCGGCGCGCCAACGCCGCGGGCCTCGTGTTCGGGCTCACCGAGCAATCTCCGCAGCCACCAAGCGATCTGGTCGACGCGTGCACGGCAGCCCACATGCCGCTCGCCTCGGTGTCGATCGCCGTACCGTTCACGGCGATCACCGAGACGGCAGCACGCATCCAGGGTGAGTCCCGCCAAGAAGCGCTCGCAGGCCTAGTCCGCCGCGGAAATGCCTTGGCGACCTCGATTTCCCGCGGCGGCGGCGCCGAAGGCGTTCTTGAAGTGCTGCGCAGAGACCACGATCTGCCCCTCGTCGTGGTGGACAGACTGGGCCGGCGCCTGGCCGGCGACGGCGGAGACGGCGGCGTCGATCGGGCCGCCGCCGACGCATTGGCCCGACGCCCACCGCCGCTGGAAGTCGAACTGCCCGGCCTCGGCACCGCGTCGCTGTTCCTCGTCGAGGGCGCGATCGGCGACGTCGACGCGGGCGTGTTCTGTCTGCGACCACTGCGTGACCTAACGGCCGAGGAACGCGACGGCATCGAACAGGCTGCCAGATTCCTCAGCCTGGAAGTAGCCAAACAACAAGCGCTGCAGGCGATCGAATCCCGGTTCTCCAGTGAACTACTGGAGATGATCCTCTCCGGTCCTGCTCGAGCGGCCGACGTCCCTGAGCGGTTGCGCGCCTTCGGCATCGATCCGTCAGCGCAGTTGTCGGTGCTCACCATGATCGTCGGCGGCGATCGACTGCGTCCGAGCGGATCGACCGACGAGATCGAAGGCTTCTTCACCAGGCAAGGCATCCCTGCCGTGGTTGCGGTAGGCAGTCAGGACACGGTGGCCGTGATTCCCTGGGGCAGTGCGATTTCCGATCTGGTCGAGCTGGGTGAGCAGCTCGTCGGTGCCATCGCCACCCGCTTCCCCGACGACCGCACCGTCGTCGGGATCGGGGGCCTAGCCGCCAACTCGACGGGGTTGCGCGAGCCGCTGATCCGCTCGCGTGAGGTGTGCCAAGTTCTGCGCCGTCGCACAACGGGACCGCAGGTGGGCACCTTCGCCGACGTCGGCACTCACCGCATGCTTCTTGCCCTGCATGATCGAGATCTGTTGCAGCGCTTCGCCGATGACATACTCGGCCCGCTTCGGGCGAACGACGAGCAGAGTAACACGGAGCTAGTGCGCACGTTGCGTGTCTTCCTCGGCAACGACGGCCACTGGGCTGCCACGGCCGCCGACCTCTACGTGCACGTCAACACGTTGCGCAACCGGGTGGCGCGCATCGGCGAGTTGACCGGCCGCGACGTGACCAAGCTGCAGGATCGCGTGGACCTGTTCCTCGCGCTCGAGGCCGACGGGCTCAGCTGACCCCGACGCGCCACGCGCGGGCGTTGGCGATGGTGGCCATGGGTGAGAGCATCGTGTGGTCGAACGGCTCCAGGCTCTCCCCTGCCAGCAGACGGGCAGGCAGATCGGGGTTGGACAGGGCGCCACGTCCGATCGACACCAGGTCGGCGTGGCCGCCGTCGAGCACCGCGCTCGTCTGATCGAGATCGTGCATGCCGCCGTTGGCCATGACGGGCAGCCCGCTGACCTCACGTGCCAACGCGGTGATGGTCCTGCCGTCGGAGAGGCGCGCCGTCTCGATGAAATCACGTCCCTCACTGGCGATGTGGAGGTAGTCAGCACCGGCATCGGCCAGCGCCGGGAAGATGGTCTCGGCGTCAGCGGCGCCACCGGGCCAGCGATAGGTGAAGTCATTGACCTTGGTCTGCGACACGCGGACACCGAGGAGGAAGTCGGCACCCAGTCGGTCCCGGATGCCTGCCACGACGCGTGCCGTCAGCCGGATGCGGTTGGCCACCGATCCGCCGAACTCGTCGCCCCTGGCGTTGGTGTAGTCGGTGAGGAACTGATCGAGCAGGTAGCCGTTCGCGGCGTGCACCTCCACCCCGTCGAACCCCGCATCGCGGGCGCGGACCGCGGTGTCGACGAATCCTCCAATCACGCAGTCGATGTCGGTGCGGCTCATCTCGCGGGGTGTCGGCCAGGACCCCGAGCCGCCGTACTCTTCGAGCTTCGTACCGCGCGGCGCGACGGCCGACGGCGCGATCGTGCCGACCCCGTGTGAGTTGCCCTGCGACAGCGCACCGGCGTGCATCAGCTGCGCGATCACGGGCACGCCCTCGGAGTGCACGCCATCGACGATCAGCCGCCAGCCCTCGATGTGGGCGTCGGTGGCCAGACCGGGCTGGTTCAGGTAGCCCTGGCTGTGGGTGGTGTCGGTGTAGGTGCCCTCGGTGATCACGACGCCGAAGCCGCCGCGGGCGAAATCGCGGTAGTAGTCCGCCATCTCGTCGGTGGGCGTGCCGTCTGGCGACGCCGAGACGCGGGTCATGGGCGCGACGGCCAGGCGGTTCCTCAACTCGATCGTGCCGATTCGTTGTGGCTGCAGCGCGGGATGTGTGGTGTGCGCGATCTCAGATCTCCTTCTTTGGAAGCGGATTCGCATGGTTGATCTCGATGGCGAGCTGCGTCGGCCGGGCGCCGTTGATGGCGTTGAGGTCCATCGGGCATGCCGATACCACGACCACGCAGTCCATCTCCGCCGTGAACGTCACCGCATCGCCCGGCCTGCTCGTCGCGGGCAACCAGCTCAGGTCCCCGTTGGCCCCGACGGGGATGTCCATGAAGACGTTGACGGGCTGGGGTATCACGTCGACGCTCATCCTGAGTGGGGCCAGAGCGCTCTGCAGGTTGTCCGCGCATGACGCGTGCTCCTCGACGCCGAGTGCCCGATAGCGCGCAGGGTCGCACGCAGCGATCAGCATGTCGTGCGCGCCGGGCGAGGTGTCGTCGACGAGCGTCAGGATCGGTCGGCGCAGCGTGGTGACGAACTGCTCGCCGATGGCCGGAAACAGCTTGCCCGTCGACGTGCGGGTGTGGGATGCCGACAGGTGCTCGCCTGCGTCACCGGCCGCGAAGGCGAACAGATCGCCGACTTGGCCGCCCTCGACGTCGATGACCCGCACCCGAGCGCCCCGTCGCACCACTACGGCTCGGCCCGTCCCGGCGGACACCGCGACGAGCGACGTCGCACTCTTCAACACCATGCAGCCATTGAAGCGTCGGGCTCACCCCTGCGCCCATGGCGATCGGCACATCCTCACCGCCGAATCGGTGGAGGTTCCTACATGGGTAGTGGTCAGCGACGGCGAGCCGTGACGATCCACGCCCGGGAGTCGAAGTACACGCCGTCAGCGGTCTCGTGGGCCTCGAGGGTGGCACGGAGTCGCGCGCGTGCTTCGTCGGCCGCCGCCGCGTCGAGGTCGGCAAGCAGGTCGTCGTACTTCAGTAGACGGAGCATGGCATCGAGGGCGGTGGCGCTGTCGGGGCCGTAGTAGACGGGCTCGTGCACGTCGGAGAAGTCGACGTCGGTGAAGCCTGCCCCCACCAAGATGCTCTCGGTGACCGTCGGGTCGCCGAGGGAGAACGCGTTCGGACCGCTGGACGCGGCCGATCCGCCGGTGAGGGTCTGACGGACGGTCGTCCACTCATTGCCGTCGCGCTCCTGCCAGACCAGCATCACCAACCGTGCGTCGGGACGCAGAGCGCTCCCGATGTTGGTGAACGCAACAAGCGGGTCCGCGAAGAACATCGTGCCGAACCTGCTGATGCAGAGGTCGAAACGCTCCGGCGCAAAGGGATGCACCTGGGCGTCCGCCAACTCGTAGGCGATGTTGGTCAGCCCCTCGTCGACGCTGAGCCGGCGGGCCACTTCGAGCATTGGCGCCGAGGTGTCGACGCCAACCGCGTTCCCAGCGACGGCGGCACGGGCGGCTTCGCGCGTGGACAAGCCGGTGCCACAACCGATGTCGAGCACCTGATCGTCGGCGCCAACGCGGGCAGCGGCGCGGAAGAGCTCGTTGTGCCGTCGCAGTTCCGCGTCGTAGTCGAAGACGTGAGCCATCACCGTCACCCCTCGCTAATCCGTGGTGCGACGGGCGTAGGCACGCAGTGCGAACGGCGCAAGCACCGCGGTGATCACCAGGGACCACAGGATCGTGGCCAGGATGGGGTGGTGCAGCGGCAGCTGCGCCTCGGGTGGCGCGGCCGGGCCGTTGCCCCACAACTCACGGGTGGCCTGCGCCAACGACGACACCGGATTCCATTCGGCCGTCACCCGCAGCCACGTCGGCATCGGCCCCGTCGGCGCAAACGTGTTGGCCAGGAACGTGATCGGGAACAGCACGGTGAACATCACCCCGTTGACCGCCTCCACCGACCGCATCATCGAGCCGACCAGGATGCCGAACCACACCATGCCGAACCCGAACACCAGCATCAGCACGAACGCCAGCACTGCCTCGACGGCGCTGCCACGGATGCGCCACCCGATGCACAACCCCGTAATGGTCATCACCACGATGCCGATCGAGGAGTGCAGGAGACCGGCCACGCTGCGGCCAATGAGTACCGACGAGCGACGGATGGGCAGCGACCGGAAACGGTCGATGATGCCCTTCTCGACGTCGGCCGTGATTCCGGCGGCGACGACGAACGCGGTGAACACGATGGTCTGGGCCATGATGCCGGGCAGCAGGAACTCGCGGTAGCTGGCTCCGCCGGTGTTGGCGATCGACGCGCCGAAGACGAACGCGAACAGCAGCACGAACATGATCGGCTGCACCGTCACGTCACTCAACATCTCCGGCATGCGCTTGGTGTGAATCAGGTTGCGCTTCACCATGATCCAGGACTGCTGGACGATGCTGGTGGGTTTGGTCGCCGGTCGCGACGCTTCGACGGCGGGCTTGGGCGCCACGGTCGTCATGCGGAAATCTCCTCGTTCTCTTCGTCTTCGGCGCGGTGCCCCGTGAGCGAGAGGAACACGTCGTCCAGGCTCGGCCGCGACAGCCCGATGTCGTCGACCTCGATCTGACTGTCCTGAAGCCAGCCCGCCACCCTGGTCATGTCCGCGATGCCCTCCGCCGCCGCGGTGAGCTGCCGTGCGCCCTCGTCGACGTGCACCTCGACGCCGGTCCTGGCGATCAACTCGCGCGCGGTTGGCACGTCGGCCGCGTGCGACACCGTCACCACCAGGCTGGAATTGCCCGCCTGCTGCTTGAGCTGCAGCGGCGTGCCCTCGGCGATGACGCGCCCGCGGTCCATGACGACGATGTTGTCGGCGAGCTGATCGGCCTCCTCGAGGTACTGCGTGGTGAGCAGCAGCGTGGTGCCCTGCGCGACCAGGCCGCGCAGCATGTCCCACAGGTCGACACGACTGCGCGGGTCCAGGCCAGTGGTCGGCTCGTCGAGGAAGAGCACTGGCGGCGACGCGATGAGACTGACTGCCAGGTCGATCCTTCTGCGCATACCACCGGAGTACGACTTCACCGGCCGGTCGGCTGCCCCCGTGATCGAGAACTGTTCGAGCAGCTGGTCTCCCAGCCGCGCGACGTCACGACGTCCCATGCCGTAGAGGGCGCCGATCATCCGGATGTTCTCCCGGCCGGTCAGCAGCTCGTCGACCGTCGCCGCCTGACCGGTGAGTCCCATGTTGCTGCGCACCATGGCCGGGTCAGCGCGCACGTCATACCCGGCCACCCGCGCGGTCCCGCTGGTGGGTTCGGTCAGCGTCGTCATCATCCGGACGGTGGTGGTCTTACCCGCTCCGTTGGGGCCGAGCAGGCCCATCACCGTGCCCTCCGGTACGACGAAGCTCACGCCGTCGACCGCTGTGCCGTCACCGAACCTCTTGACGAGTTCGATGGCCTCGATGGCGAATGTCATGGGAGGAACCGTATCGGCGCGAACCGACACGAGCCATTGCATTTCCTGCGCACGGAGATTGAGACCCGTTGCGAACGCCTAATTCATCGGTCGCGAGCGCGCGCAAAGTAGCCGCGGAGATCGGCGTGTTGCCCGCAGACACGCGCGCTCGCGGGAGGGGAGAAGGGGGCAGGCTAGGTGACGAGCGCGACCGAGTTGGCGCGGCGCAGCTTGCCCGAGGGCGTCTTCGGAATGGTGCCCGGGCCGAGCACGACGACGTTGCGCGGGCGCACGTCGACCTCGGTCACGACCTCGTGGGCGACCTGGTGCTCGATGCGACGCACCTCGGCCGGGTCCTGCCAGGCGTTGGACTCCACGGCGACCGCGAACGTCTCACGCGAGTGCCCCGCGTCGAGCCGGACGGCGACCGCGCAACCGGGTCGTACGCCCTCGACGCGGCCAGCGGCCCGCTCGATGTCCGTCGGGTAGATGTTGCGGCCCGCCATGATGATGACGTCCTTGACGCGACCACAGACCACGATGTGTCCGTTGTCCATCTGGTAGCCGAGGTCACCGGTGTCGTACCAGCCGTGCTCGTCCTGGGCGGGCAGGAAGCCGCCCATCGTGAGGTAGCCGGGGGTCAGGCACTCGCCGCGAAGCTCGATGACGCCGACGCCACGGGCGGGCATCACCTCACCCGTGTCGTCGACGACGCGGGCCTCGAGATCGGTCAGCAGCGGGCCGAGCGACGCCAGGCGCCGGGTGTTGCCCTTGGTCGACGGCACGGCCCTGCGCAGTGCGGCGAGCAGGTCGGCGTCGACCTCGTCGACCACCAGACCGGCGCCGCACTCGGAGAACGACACCGCAAGCGTGGTCTCGGCCATGCCGTAGGCAGGGAGGATGGCTGACGGCTGCAGCCCGAACGGTTTGCCCGCGTCGAGCAGGTCCTCGACGTCGGCGGGCTCGACGGGCTCGGCGCCGGACAGCGCGAACCGCAGCGTCGACAGGTCGAACTGGCCTGGCTCGGCCTGCTTGCGCAGCCGCTTGGCGAACAGCGCGTAGGCGAAGTTGGGCGCCGCGGTCATGGTGCCCTTGTACTTGTCGATCAGCTTGGCCCACAGCAGCGTGTCGCGCAGGAAGTCCATCGGCGTGACCTTGACGAGCTCCGCGCCGAAGTACATCGGGATGGTGAGGAAGCCGACCATCCCCATGTCGTGGAAGCAGGGGAGCCAGCTGACCATGACGTCCTTGTCGACGTCGTACTGCGCACCGATGAACATCGCCTCGGCGTTCGAGTAGATGTTGCGGTGGGTGATCTGCACGGCCTTGGGGGACCCAGTCGATCCACTCGTCAGCTGCATCAGCGCGAGGTCGTCCTCGCTGGTCTCAACCGGGTCGATCGGGTCGGCGGCAAGCAGGTCGCCGATGGTGAGGACCTTGATGCCCTTCTCCTCCAGCACGGGAATCGCGACGAGGAAGGGCTCGGAGACGATGACGGCGTTGGCCTCGATCATCCCGATGACGTTCATGGTGTCCTCTGCCCAGACCACGAGGTCGGTGCGCGGGGTGGGCTGGTGCAGCATCGTCAGGCTGGCGCCACGCATCCACAGCGCCTGAGCGGCGGGAGCGATCTCGACGGGGAAGCCGGCCAGCACGCCAACGGCGTCGCCGTGTCCAACACCTGCCGCGGCAAGGCCGCCAGCGATGCGGCGCGCCCGCTCGTGTACTTCGAGCCACGTGTGGCGGACCGGCTCATGAGGCTCGCCGGTGACCATGCCCCGCGAGCTCTCGTGCGCATTGCGGAACATCTTCTCGGTAAATCTGCTCACGACGACCTCCTGGGTTCAGGCGCCACTGCCCGGTTTTCCATGCTCCACCAGGTGATGAACGCTTTCGAGAAGGCGCGCACACACGATTCGGGAACACTTTTATTTCGAAAGGGTGATGCCTGCGATAGCCCAGCCAACCAGGAAGTGGTTGCCCAGGGGAAATCCAGCAGACCAGTGCCGCCACTGCCGACACTCCCATCGAGATCGCCGATGGGAGAAGTCTGCGCGTAGGACGCGTGACCGCTAGCTTTCACCGTCGACCATCTTAAGAGACTCTTAAGTAACTGCCAAACCTACACGAGAATTGAGGCGTGGGTCACACCGGCTAGGTGTGCGCGGACGGGGTCGGAACGACGCGGGCGCCGTGCACGGGGCCGCTGGCCGCCCTGACCGTCCTGCAGACGCCGGCGCCTGCCAGTTCGACCCCGACGTCGATCGCCGAGGACGCCGACGCGCACAGAAACGCACACGTTGGTCCAGAACCCGACACGATGCCTGCCAGCGCCCCGGCGTCCTCCCCTGCGCGCAGCGTGCGACGCAGCCCCGAGTCCAGGCTCACCGCGGCCGATTGCAGATCGTTGCCGAGCAGCGGTGCCAATTGCGCGGCATCGCCCGAGGCGAGCGCCGCAAGCAGTGGCTCGGGCTCCTCGAGTCGGGGCGCCGCGCCGCGGTCGGGATTCGCACGCAACCGGTCGATCTCGGCGAACACCTTCGGCGTCGACAGGCCACGCTGGCCGAAGGCGAGCACCCAGTGGAACGTGTTGCGGGCCAACACCGTAGCCAACTGTTCGCCGCGGCCAGTGCCCAGCGCCGTGCCACCATGCAGCGCGAAGGGCACGTCGCTGCCCAGCTCGGCGGCCAGCGTGTGCAGATCGCGGCGCGGCACCCCGAGCTCCCACAGTGAGTTCATCGCCACCAGCACCGCGGCGGCGTCCGCACTGCCGCCTGCCATCCCGCCCGCGACCGGAATCGACTTCTCGACCGAGATCGCGACGTCGGGCGCACGCCCGACGTGCTCGGCAAGCAGCTCGGCTGCCCGCCACGCCAGGTTGCGATGGTCGGTGGGCACCTCCTCGACGCCCTCGCCAGAAACCTCCAACGACAGCACGTCGGCGTTGCGCACCGTGATCTCGTCGAACAGCGAAACCGCGTGAAAGACGGTGGTCAGTTCGTGATAGCCGTCGTCACGCAGATCGCCGACGGCCAGGAAGAGGTTGACCTTGCCTGGTACGCGCACCGTGACGGAACCGGTCGGCACCCATTCGGACGCGGCACTTCCATCGGAGGACGGCACGTCACGACATTATCGCCGCGACAGCGCGGACAGGTACGAAGTGGTGAGATACCCCTCGTTGATCCCGCCGCTCGGCACCGGCTTCTCGTACACCGGAGGACCCCCACGCTAGTGTTTGCTCAGAAGGTGTGTCAAGGATCACTCGACGGTTGTCCGAGCGGGCTCCGGAACCCGGCGCGAACCCTATCCTGAAAGCGTGCCGGTGCCCGACGACCGCTTCGACGAATACGTGGTCGACAGTGTCGTTGGCCACGGCGGATCCACCACGATCTACCGAGCCCACGACCGGTCTGCGCCCGACCGGTTCGTGGCGCTGAAGGTGCTCGATCCACGACACCGCGACCCCGTCTGGGTGGACCGCCTCGCGCGTGAGTTCGCGTTTGCCAGCCGCCTCGATCACCCCCATGTGGTGAAGATGTACGAATCGGGCAGGGAGTGGCTGGCCATGCAGCTGATCGTCGGCGGCACTGCGACCAAACTCACCACGATGCGGGACCGGCTGACCGCCCTCGCCGACGTGGCATCCGCACTCGACTTCGCCCACCTGAATGGGATCGTGCACTGCGACGTGAAACCGACGAACATCCTTGTCTTCGAGGACTTCTCGCAGGGCGGCGCCGTGCTCATCGACTTCGGATCCGCCCACTCGCTGGCCGAGGACGCCCACCACCGGCCGACCCGCGTCGAGGGTTCGCTGCCCTACACCGCGCCCGAGTTGCTGCATGGGAGGCTCCCGTCGGCAGCGGCCGACGAGTACGCACTGGCATGCACCGCTGTCCAATTACTCACCGGTGCACCGCCTTTCACCTCCACGACGAAGATCGCACTGATGGACGACCATCTGAACCAGCCGGTCCCCCGTTACGCCCGCCGCATCGAGTGGATTCCACACGCCTTCGATTCGATCCTGGCCAAGGCGATGGCCAAGGACCCGGACCTGCGCTACGACACCTGCTCGGAGTTCATCCGACTGATCACCCGCGCACTGAGCCACAACTTTACGTAAATCACCATTTACGCCCTCCGAGTTTCCCCGTTCGTTACCCGCAGTTAACGTCGGGCAATGACGTCGACCGAGTACGACACGTCGGCGCTTGCCCACGAGGAAGAGGGTTACGGCAGGCCGGTTCACCGTGCAGGGACAGCACCGGGTGTCGGTCATCGCCGACAACGGCGGCATCCCTCCCACCGGGATCCTGCAGTTGGTGATCATCGCGTCCGGCGGCATCTTCGCTTACGCCGCAGTCGAATTGGTGGGCAACAGCGGCGGGCGAGACCGCGAACCCGGCGAAGGTGATGCCGAAGGCCATCAACTCGGTGGTCCTGCGGATCGCGGTGTTCTACGTCGGCCACCGGCCGCATCCTGCGCTCGATGTCGCTGAATGGGGGCGCCCCCCAGTTCACCGCAAAGATGACGAAACGTGGTGTGCCGTTTGCCGGTATCGCACTCGACCTGTCGGCGCTGGGCCTCATCGCATCATGGGCCACCATCGTGATCTGCCAGATCCAGCTGTACCGCTGGTCGAAGAAGGGCATCGTGGAGCGCCCCAGCTTCCGGCTGTTCGGCACGCCGTACACCAGCTACGCGACCCTGGTGTTCCCGTTCACCGTCACCGCACTGATGCGCTACTGGAACCTGATCGCGCCACTGGTGTCATGCCCGCCTTGATCGGCGGCTGGTACGCCGTGCGCACGAACACCCAGCGGCCCCGAACACCGGCGCCGATTAGGCGTCAGTACGTGCGGATCTGATTCGCTTGCTGCGGCGAGTCCGTGTCGGCCTGACCGGACCGCTGCAACAGGCGGACGAAGTCCGCGATGCCGAGCGTCTCGCCGCGACGTGAGGGGTCGATGCTCGCCGAAAGCAGCCGCTCGGCGGATTCGTTGCCGGACCCCGCCCACTCGGCGAACGCGTTGCGCGACGTCTTGCGACGTTGCGAGAACGCGATGTCGATGAGGGAGAAGACCTTGTCGCGGAACGAGCTCTCGACTGGCCACGGTGAGGTCTCGTAGCGGTCGATGCGAACCAGCCCCGAGTACACCCGCGGGATCGGCCAGAACACCGTCGGCGAGACCATGCCGTAGCGCCGGACGTTTCCGTAGAAACGCACCTTGGCACTCGGCACGCCGTAGTCCTTGCCACCGGGCTCGGCGGCCAGGCGTTCGGCGACCTCGGCCTGCACCATGACCAGCACGGTGCGGATCGACGGGAACTCGGCCAGCAGATGTAGCAATGCGGGCACGGCCACGTTGTAGGGCAGGTTGGCGACCAGCGCAGTCGGCTGATCCTCCATGTCGCCCTGCCTGAAGTTCAGGATGTCGTGGTGCAGGACCGTGAGCCTGCCGATCTCGCTGTGCGAGTGCTCGGCGACGGTCTGCGGCAGCTGACGAGCCAGTATTGGGTCGATCTCGACGGCGGTCACGCGCGACCCACGGTCGAGCAGCGCCAGCGTCAGCGACCCAAGGCCAGGACCGACCTCGAGAACGTGATCGTTGCGGTTGACCCCGGATGCCGACACGATCCGGCGAACGGTGTTTGCGTCGTGAACGAAATTCTGACCGAACGACTTACGCGGTCGGAAGTCCAGTTCCTTCGCCAAATGTCTTATCTCGGTGCGACCGAGGAGCCGAATCGTCAGCGTGCACCCACTCTCCCACTACACACAGGCCAAGCGCCCCATCCTTGGCGCGCCCGAGTTACGTCAGCTATCGCGATCTGCTCTTCCTTGGTAGCCAGATCAGCTCTCGGAGCATACCGCAAACCACCCTGCCGTTCCCAAGTGTTCTGATCAAATTGGACGCCTCCGTAAAAACCGTTACCAGTGTTTATAGCCCAATTACCACCTGCCTCGCAGCGGGCTAGCGCGTCCCAGGTGCCCATGTTGGACACCGGCGGCACCTCGGTGCCGGGCTTGGCACCCACCCGTAGAACGCCGTCACGGGCGGGAGTGATTACGACATTGGCTACTGGCAACCTGCTGGTTTCGACTCCGTTGAGGTACGCGACGGCAAAGGTGACGTCCTGCGTACCCGGCGTCCCGGCGTCCTCGACGATCTGACGGCTCATGTTAAGCGTGGGGTCGGGGATCTGCTTGTCTTCCGGCGCCAGCGGCATCCGCTGGGTGATCTTCTCGACGCGCATCCGCGTCACCTGGATCTGCATGCCGTCGATGACGGGCGAGGACGCAGCAGGCACCACGGTGTCGCTCTGCAGCAGCGGGACGCCAGCCGCCTCAAGCAACCCGGCGACGTTGGCGGCGGCCAACTTGACGGTCCGCACCACGCCGGCATCGTTGATCTGCACGGTCCGCGGGCTGACGACCGGCAGCGACATGCCCTCGAGCGGCACGCGGCTGCCGCGGGAGGCCGCTGCCGGTGCGGTATCCGACATGGACAGCTGTGCGAGCGCCTCGGAGACGGTGGACGCCGTCGTCCAGACCTGGCGGCTGTCGTGACCATCCAGCGAGATCTGCAGCGGCCGGCTGCGGCGCAGCACGATGGTGTCCGACTGGTGCACGTCGGCATCTCCAGCGGGGTACAGGTCGTCGCGCTCGCCCACGTCGAACCCGTATTCCTTCACCACGTCGATGACGTGGGATTTCATGGTCGGCACGGTCATCGACGCGCCGTCGACCGTCAGCGTGACGGTCTTGTGCGCCGCGACGGCGTAACCACCTGCGTAGACCAGGGTGGCCAGCAACGCGCCGACCAGTAGCCGCAACATGGGCGAGCGTGCGTGATGAAGTTTGTCCAAGGCGTTCAAAAGTGTCTATCCCCGACTATGTGGACGGCATGGAGAAACTCCCCAAGCTGACCGTTCGATAACAGGACGGTAACGAAAGCCCCTGGTAGGGGCAACTCGCGTCAGCGACTGATTCCGTACGTTCTCATCGCGTTGGCCGATGTCTCGTGAGCCAGATCACTCGGCGACCGGCCTACGACCTCGGCCAATGCCCGCACCGTGTAGGGCAGGCAGTACGACTCATTCGGTGCTCCACGATACGGATGTGGGGTCAAGAACGGCGCGTCGGTCTCGACGAGCAGCTGTTCTGGCGGAATCAGCCGCGCCGCGTCACGCAGATTCGATGCGTTCTTGAAGCTGACCGTTCCGGACAGGCTGAGCAGCCAGCCCTCGTCGACGCAGACCCTCGCCATCTCCGGCCCCGACGAGAAGCAGTGGAAGATCACCGCGTCGGGCGCCCCCTCGGCACGCAGTACGTCGATCACCTCGGCGTCGGCGTCGCGGTTGTGGATCATCAGCGGCTTGCCGGTGCGCTTGGCCAGGTCGATGTGCCACGCGAAGGCCTCACGCTGCTCGACGAGGTCAGCGCAGCCGTCGAGCTTGCCCGGCCAGTACCGATCGATCCCGGTCTCCCCAATCGCGACTACCCGCCGATGGGACGCGAGCCGCTCGAGCTCGGCCTTGGCGTCGTCGGTGAGCGCGTTGGCGCGCGTGGGGTGCAGCGCCACCGCCGCGTACACGCGGGGATCCCAATCGGCGGCGCGCGCCGCCCACTGCGCCGAGGCCAGGTCGTCGGCGATGGTGACGACGGCCTGCACTCCGACCGCCTCGGCACGGTCGAGGATCGCATGGACGTCGTCGGCGTCGGTGGCACCGCAGGCGTCGAGGTGGGTGTGCGCGTCGATCAGCGGTGTCAGCGGCTCCGGGGCCGGTGGCCTCTCGCGTCTAGAACTCACACCACACAATAAGGTGAGGACAAATGGCTAGAGATATCCCCGGGGCGCATGCGCCCACCCCAGGCGGGCCCTTCTACATCACCACGGCGATCGACTACCCCAACGGCGCCCCTCACATCGGACACGCCTACGAGAAGACCACGACCGACGCCATCGCGCGGTTCAAGCGGCTCGACGGTTTCGACGTGCGGTTCCTCACCGGCACCGACGTGCACGGGCTCAAGATGGCAGAGACCGCAGCTGCAGAGGGCATACCGACCGCCGAGCTAGCCAAGCGCAATTCGGACGTGTTCCAGCGGATGCAGGAGCGGCTCAACGTCTCGTTCGACCGGTTCATCCGCACCACCGACGACGATCACACCCAGGCGTCGATCGAGATCTGGAACCGGATGAACGCCGCGGGCGACATCTACCTTGGCGCGTACGCGGGGTGGTACTCCGTGCGCGACGAGCGCTTCTACACCGACGACGAGCTCGAGGAGCGCGCCGACGGCATCAGGTACTCCGTCGAGACCGGCACACCCGTCACGTGGACCGAGGAGCAGACCTACTTCTTCAAGCTGTCGGCCTACGGCGACAAGCTGCTCGCGCACTACGAGGCCAATCCGGAGTTCATCGGGCCCGACGTGCGGCGCAACGAGGTCGTCAGCTTCGTCTCCGGCGGTCTGCGCGACCTGTCGATCTCGCGCACGACCTTCGACTGGGGCGTGCCAGTGCCTGATCACCCCGATCACGTCATGTACGTGTGGGTGGACGCACTGACCAACTACCTGACCGGTGCCGGCTTTCCCGACACCGAGTCCGAGGCGTTCCGCCGGTACTGGCCCGCCAACATGCACGTGATCGGCAAGGACATCATCCGATTCCACAGCGTGTACTGGCCTGCATTTCTGATGTCAGCCGGAATCGAGCTTCCGCGAAGGGTTTTCGCACACGGCTTCATCAACGTCAAGGGCGAGAAGATGAGCAAGTCGGTGGGCAACGTCATCGACCCCATCGCTCTCGTCGAGACGTTCGGGGTCGACCAGGTGCGCTACTTCCTGATGCGGGAGGTGCCGTTCGGACAGGACGGCAGCTACAGCGAGGACGCGATCATCGGCAGGATCAACGCCGACCTCGCCAACGAGTTCGGCAATCTGGCCCAGCGATCGCTCTCGATGGTGAACAAGAACCTCGACGCCGCCGTGCCGACGCCTGGCGAGTTCACCGACGAGGACCGCGACATGCTCGCCGCGGCCGACGCGCTGCTCGAGCGGGTGCGGGCCGACTTCGACGTCCCCGCCATGCACCTTGCGCTGGAAGCCATCTGGCTGATGCTCGGCGCAGCCAACCGGTACTTCTCGGCCCAAGAGCCGTGGGTGCTGCGCAAGTCCGAGGACGTGCTAGACCAGGAGCGGTTCCGCACGGTGCTCTATACGACGCTCGAGGTCGTGCGCATCGCTGCGCTGTTGGTGCAGCCGGTGATGCCGGACTCGGCGGCCAAGCTGCTCGACCTGCTCGGGCAACCCGCCGATCAGCGCACGTTCGCGGCGATCGCGACCCGAATCGTGCCTGGTACGGCGCTGCCGACACCGGAGGGCGTGTTCCCCCGCCATCAGGTGGAGTGACACGCACCACATTGCGCCGCGTCGTGTCACACTTCGGCACGTAGCGGTGTCTTGAGGTCAGACCCGGCTCAACGAGGAGTCGGGATGACCCTCACAGGAGTATGTAGTCATGACCGAGAAGATCAACGTCGTCGTCGTCGGTGGCGGATATGCAGGCGTCATCGCGGCCAACCACCTGCGCGTCAACGGTGACATCGCCGTCGCGCTGATCAACCCGAGGCCGAAGTTCGTCGAACGGATCCGCCTCCACCAACTCGTCACCGGGTCCGACGACGCCGTCGTGGACTACGACGACGTGCTCGGCGCCGGTATCCGACTCGTCGTCGACACCGCCGAGCGCATCGACGCGACGGCGCACACGGTGACGCTGGGATCCGGCGACACCATCGGCTACGACTACCTCATCTACGCGGTCGGAAGCACCGGAGCTGAATTGACCGTGCCCGGCGCCGCCGAATTTGCCCATCCCATATCGGATTTGGAGCACGCCGAGCAACTGCGTGTGGCGCTCGCCGCGGTTCATCCCGGCGCGATGGTGACGGTGGTCGGCGCAGGCCCCACCGGAATCGAGACCGCCGCCGAACTGGCCGAGGAAGGGCAGGCGGTGACGCTGGTGTGCGGTGGCGTGCTGGGGCCGTACCTGAGCGGGGCCGGCAGGAAGTCGGTCGCCAAGCGCCTTCGCAAGCTCGGGGTGACGATCGTGGACGGCCCGGGCTCCAAGGTCACCGCGGTGCGCAGGGACTCGGTGGTGCTCGCCGACGGTCGCGAACTGCCAAGCATCGTGACGATCTGGACGGCCGGGTTCAGCGTGCCCGACCTGGCTGCCCGTAGCGGGCTGGCCACCGATGGGCTCGGACGGCTGCTCACCGACGAGACGCTGACAAGCGTCGACAACCCATACGTCGTCGCCGCGGGTGACGCCGCTGCGCCATCGGATTCACCGCTGCGGATGAGCTGCCAGGCGGCGCTGCCGCTCGGCGCACAGGCCGCCAACACCGTGCTGAGCCGCATCGCGGGAACTGAGCCTGCGGCGGTGAACCAGGCGTTCACCGGCCAGTGCATCAGCCTTGGGCGCCACGCCGCCACCATCCAGCTCGCCCATCTGGATGACCGGGTCATGCCGCTCTACATCGGTGGGCGCGCTGCAGCGACGGTCAAGGAGGCCGTCTGCAAGGGCACGATCTCGTTCCTAGCCAAGGAGGCCCGCAAGCCGGGCTCGTACTTCTGGCTGAAGGGCGGCAAGCGAGCCAAGCGCCTCGCCGAAGCGGAGGTGCCGGTCCGTTGAGCGAGGACGAGCACGCCGAGCGGTTCACCCTCCTGCGGCCGCTGCTGTTCACGATCGTCTACGAGATACTGGGCTCCGCAACCGAATCCGACGACGTACTGCAGGACAGCTATCTGCGATGGGCCGAGGTGGACCTCGCGACGGTGCGGGACACCAAGTCCTACCTCGCCCAGCTGGTGACGCGTCAAGCGCTCAACGCGCTGCGGGCGGGCGCGCGCCGCCGGGAGGACTACATCGGCCCGTGGCTGCCCGAGCCGCTGCTGCTCGACGAGCGGGACGCGTCGTCGGACGTCGTGCTCGCCGAGTCGGTGTCGATGGCGATGCTCGTCCTGCTCGAAACGCTCACGCCCGACGAGCGGGCGGTGTTCGTCCTGCGCGAGGTGTTCGGCTTCGACTACGACGAAATCGGCGGTGCGGTAGGCAAATCCGCGACCACGGTGCGCCAGGTGGCGCACCGGGCCAGGGAACACGTGCAGGCTCGGCGGAAGCGGTTCGAACCCGTGGATCCGACGCGGTCGGCGGAGATCACCGAGCAGTTCATGACGGCGGCCGCCACCGGCGACATGGAGGGTCTGCTTTCGATGCTGGCGCCGACTGCGACGTGGACCGCCGACAGCAACGGCAAGGCCAGTGCAGCACGGCGGCCGGTCGTTGGTGCGGACAAGGTGGCCAAGGGGGTCATCGGACTGTTCCGTCGGGGCCAGCAGCTTCCCGACGTGCGCATCGAGACCGCGGTCTACAACAGCGCGCCCGCGATCATCGTCTACTCCGGCGACCACTTGGAGGGTGTCTTCGTCATCGAGGTCATCGACGACAAGATCACCAACCTCTACGTGATGCGCAACCCCGACAAGCTGGCCACGATCCTGATCCCCCGGACCATCAGTCGGTAGCTTCTGTCACGCTAGGACGATGCGTGTCGAGCGAGTCGTCGGGCTGGGGCAGGCACCGTCGGTGCTGCGCGCCCTGGCTTCGGCGACGTCGCTGCGAGACCTGCCACCCCCGGCGGCCCTGACCGGCGATTGGTTCGGATCGCGCGCGGTGATCGTGCCGAGTGTCGCAATCGAACCCGTCGACGTCGGCGACGTCTTCGACACCCCACCCGGATCGCCTGGCGACGCGGTGGGCGGCGGGTGGATCGGCTACCTGTCCTACCCCGACGCAGGCGCCGACGGGGCGGGCCCGCGGATCCCCCAGGCCGCCGGCGGGTGGGCCGATGACGTGCTGCGTCAATCCGCCGACGGAACCTGGTGGTACGAAAGCCTTTCCGGGAGGCCCGCGCCGTCATGGCTGGCCGGTGCGCTGAGCGCCGACGTCCCTGCGACGTCCTGCCACGTCGACTGGGGCCGCGCCGACCGCGACGCCCACCAGGCCGGGGTTCGCGCATGCCTCGATGCGATCACCGCGGGTGAGGTGTACCAAGCCTGCGTGTGTACGCAGTTCACCGGAGCGGTCACGGGCGCGCCCGTCGACTTCTTCGCCGAAGCGGTCGCCCGCACCGCGCCGGCACGGGCGGCGTTCGTCGCCGGCCGCTGGGGCGCCGTCGCGTCGTTGTCCCCAGAGCTGTTCCTGCGCCGCGTCGGCGACCGCGTCGACTCGAGTCCCATCAAGGGCACGCTGCCCATCGACGAGTCGCCGTCGGCGCTGCGCGCATCCGTCAAGGACGTCGCCGAGAACATCATGATCGTCGACCTGGTCCGCAACGACCTCAGCCGCGTCGCGATCACCGGTAGCGTCACCGTGCCCGAGCTGCTGGCGGTACGCCCCGCGCCGGGGGTATGGCATCTGGTGTCTACGGTCTCGGCTCGCGTCGATGCCGCCGTGCCGATGTCCGCGGTGCTCGACGCCACGTTTCCCCCCGCGTCGGTCACCGGGACGCCGAAGGCAAGGGCCCGCGACCTGCTGGCGACGTGGGAGCCGGTGCGACGCGGAATCTATTGCGGAACAGTCGGATTGGCCTCGCCGGTGGCAGGCACAGAGCTCAACGTGGCGATCCGGACTGTCGAGTTCGACGACAGTGGCCGCGCAGTGCTCGGCGTCGGTGGCGGCATCACCGCGGACTCCGATCCAGAAGCCGAATGGCGGGAGTGTCTACACAAGGCGGCGCCGACCGTCGGCGCTATGACCTGGCGTGACAACGTTCGACGAGGACCTCAGCCAGCCGTTCGGGTTCGCTGACCATCAAGCCGTGACAGGTGTCCATCTCGAGCACCTCTTGCACGCCACCGATCGCCTCGATGCTCGCCCGCTGTTCCTTGACGGTGTGCGTGCGATCCCGCAGGGTCAGGATCCAGGTTCTCGGAACGTCTTCGGACATGCCTCGTCGGGACACCCTCTCAATGGGGAGCTGAGACGACTCGGGATAGAGGCGACCTGCCATGAATCGCCGTCTCGCGCGCGGAACCCCGTTGAGGAACAGGAATCTGGGGGCGATCGACGGCAGCTCGTACGGCGTGCCCTTCTTGGCATTGCGGCGGGCGATGACGGCCATCGGCACTGACACCACGTCCACCATCGCGGCGCCCTCGGCCGGAACGCACGCCCCCGCGAAGATCATCTCGCGCACCCGCGACGGTCCGAGCTCGGCGGCGACACCAGGCACCGTCAGGCCGGCCATGGAATGCCCGACGAGGACGACCTCGCTCAAACCGGCGGCCTCGATGTCGGTCACGACGGAGTTCACGCAGTCCTCGATCGTGAGCGTGCGCAGATCACCAGGCTTTCCCCGCCGACCAGGAAGGTCCACCGCAAGCACCGTCAATTCCGGTTCGCGGCGATGGATCTCGTCGATCGTGAGATCCCAGCAGTCGGCAGCGTGCGCGCCGCCATGGACGAGGACCAGTGCGGGCAATGACATGGGGACCTTTCAGCGGCGGGCTTCGAGCACCGCGTCATAGAGCGAGCGTCGCGACGGCGCGCCCGGGTGCGCGGCGATCACCTCGGCGCACGCGTCCTTGACCCCCGAACCCTCGTCGACCAATGCGAGCACCTCGGCGACCAGCGTCGCCGCGTCGGCCTTCGGCTGCGCACCGGCGAGCACCACGGTGATCTCACCGAGCACCCCGTCTGCGGCCCAGTCGGCGAGCTCGCCAAGCGAGCCCCGCTTGACCTCCTCGTGCGTCTTGGTCAGCTCGCGGCACACCACCGCGCGTCGATCAGGCCCGAGCGCGGCGACGGCGTCGCGCAGGCACTCCTCGAGGCGACGTGGCGACTCGAAGAACACGCACGTCCGCGGCTCGGCTGCGAGGCTGCCCAGCCACGACCTGCGGGCGGCCTGCTTGCGTGGTGCGAAGCCCTCGAAGCAGAACCGGTCCGACGCCAGACCCGACACGGCCAGCGCCGTCGTCACCGCCGACGGCCCCGGCAGGCACGTCACCACGAGGCCAGCCTCAGCACAGGCGGCGACCAGTCGGTAGCCGGGGTCGCTGATCAGCGGCATGCCCGCATCGCTGACCACCAGCACCGTCGCCCCGGCCACGATGTCCTCCACCAGGGTCGGCACCCGCGACGCCTCGTTCTGATCGAAGAAGCTCACGATCCGGCCCTTGGGCTTCACGCCGAGTGCCTGCGCAAGGGTGCGGACCCGCCGGGTGTCCTCTGCGGCGATCACATCGGCGCTGCCGAGCGCCTCGACAAGACGCGCCGAAGCATCCCCGACCTGCCCCAACGGCGTGGCCGCAAGCAGCAGTCGACCATCTGTCACAGTGCACAGCCTACGATCGCTCGTGTGACCGCCCCGCCAGTCTCGGATGCCGCCGGTGTCCCCGACGTAGACGACGCCCCGCGCGCGGTCCCGGTGATCAGCCCCGCATCACTGATTCCGGCCCCCGATTTCGGGCCGATGGACCGGTTGCAGGGCTGGGCCATGACGGCCGTCATCACTGCGCTGGCGGCGTTGACGCGCTTCCTGAACCTCGGCTCCCCCACCGACGGCAAGACGCCGATCTTCGACGAGAAGCACTACGCGCCGCAGGCCTGGCAGATGCTTGGCAACCACGGCGTCGAAGACAACCCCGGTTACGGGTTGGTGGTGCACCCACCGGTCGGCAAGCAGCTGATCGCCATCGGCGAGGCGATCTTCGGCTACAACGGGCTTGGCTGGCGGTTCAGCGGCGCGGTGTGCGGCGTGATCATCGTGCTGCTCGTCGCGCGCATCGTCCGCCGCATCACCCGCTCCACGCTGATCGGCGGCATCGCGGGGCTGCTGATCGTCGCCGACGGCGTCAGCTTCGTCTCGTCGCGCACGGCGCTGTTGGACGTCTTCCTCGTCGTGTTCGTGGTGGCGGCGTTCGGTGCGCTGATCGTCGACCGCGACCAGATGCGCGAGCGGATGCACGTCGCGCTGCTCGAGGGCCGCATCGGCGAGACCCCGTGGGGGCCACGCCTCGGGGTGAGGTGGTGGCGGTTCGGCGCGGGTGTGCTGCTGGGGCTGGCGTTCGCGACGAAGTGGTCGGGCCTGTACTTCATGGTGTTCTTCGGCGCGATGACGCTGGCGTTCGACGTGGCGGCGCGTCGTCAGTACCGGGTGCCGCGGCCATGGCTTGGCACGCTGCGCCGCGACTTCGGGCCGTCGCTGTACGTGATCGGGCTGATCCCATTCGGCGTGTACCTGGCGTCCTACGGTCCGTGGTTCGCCTCGGAGACCGCGACCAACCGGCACGAGGAAGGGCAGACGATCGGCGAGGGCGGGCTGATGCCCGACGCGCTGCGATCGCTGTGGCACTACACGTACTCGGTCTACAAGTTCCACTCCGAGTTGACGAACGCCGCGGGCAACCACCATCCGTGGGAATCGAAGCCGTGGACGTGGCCGATGTCGTTGCGGCCGGTACTGTACGCGATCGACCAGGACAACATCGCCGGGTGCGGCGCGCAGTCCTGCGTCAAGGCCGTCATGCTCGTCGGTACGCCGGCGATGTGGTTCCTCGCGGTGCCGGTGCTGGCCTGGGCGGTGTGGCGGGCGTTCGTGCGGCGCGACTGGCGCTACGCCGTCGTGCTGGTGGGGTACAGCGCGGGGTTCCTGCCGTGGTTCGCCGACATCGACCGGCAGATGTACTTCTTCTACGCCACGCCGATGGCACCGTTCCTGGTGATGGCGATCGCGTTGATCCTCGGCGACATCCTCTACGCGCCACGCCAGAGCGCCGAACGACACACGCTCGGGCTGCTCGTCGTGTGTCTGTATGTGGCCGTTGTCATTACGAACTTCGCGTGGATGTACCCGATCCTCACCGGGCTGCCCATTTCGCAGACCACCTGGGACATGCAGATCTGGCTGCCCAGCTGGCGGTAGTTGACCTGAGTCGCTGGTTCAGGCGCACGCCTATCGAACTGATGCCGGTTGGTCAGAACGGTGGTGGGTCTTCGTCGATGGCGTGTTGGTTGCGTTGGCGTTCGGCGCGGCGTCGTTGGGCGGTCTGTTGGGCGCGGGTGGTCGTGCGGGTGGGCATGATGAGGCCACGCTCGGGCGTGCCGGTGGCCGCTTGAGGTGTGACGGTGCCCGGGGGCAGCGGTGTGGTGGTGTCCCAATGGGGGAAGTGCAGTCTGGCGCCGGGTGGTCGGGTGTAGCGGTGGCCGGTGGGGCTGATCCACACGATGGTGCCGTCACCGAGCTGCTGGTCGGTCCATCCGGTTGGGCCGATCCAGAATGTCTTGAGCAGGTGGTGTTTTCGGCAGAGGCTTTTGAGGTTGCCGGGGTGGGTCAGTCCGCCCGGTCCGTGCGGTGTGCTGTGGTCGAGGTCGCAGCGTTCGGCGGCCCGGTCGCAGCCGGGGAAGGTGCAGGTTTGGTCGCGGTTGCGGACGAAGCGCTGCAATCGGGTCGAGGGTCGGTAGTGCGGTTCGGCGCACAACTCGGCCGCGGTGGGTATCCGGCGTACGGGGGCGCCGAGGGCGATGAGTTCGGCCAGGAGCGGGGTGGGCACGATGCCGCCGCCGGCGATCACCGCCAATCCCGAAGCAGGGCAGCGGTGTTCGGGGTGTGGCTTACGGTCTGACGGCTCGGACACGGGTTCGGGTTCGGGGTCGAAGTCGGCTGCTGGCTCCGCACCTGTCCCGTGCTCCGATCCAGCCGGTGGCCCGTCGGGTGTCGGTCCGGTATTTGGCCCCGGGTCGGGCGGTGGTCCTGGTGGGAGTCCGGGTTCGGGTATGGGCCCCGGTCCCGGGTCGGGCGGTGGTGGTCCCGGGTCGGGAGTCGTTTCGGTAGTTGCTCCGGGGTGGGGGTGGTGGTCGGTGAGGATGTGGATGACGATGGCCTCGGCGCGGGCATCGGGTCCCGACGCGGTGCAGTCGGGGCGCCCGCAGGTGCAGGGCAGGTGGGTGCCCCCGGCGCTGATCACCCCGAGGGCGGCGGAGCGGCGCTCGCCGATGCTGCGGGGATCATGCGGGCAGGGATTGGCGGTGAGTTGGGTCAGGCGACGCGCGACGAGTTCGGCGTCGGCGACGCTCAACCGCGCCCACATGGAGGTGGTGCCGGTGGTGTCATCGGCGTCACCGAACTTCACGTCGCAACTCTTGGCGGCGGTGTGGAAGCGCAGGACCGCGGCGGGGTCGTGGATCAGGATCGCGGCGTCGATGGCGTTTTCCACCTTGGTCACCGACAACGGGCCCAACGATCCGGCGATGGCGGCGAGGTCGGCATCCACCGCCGCCATGATGTCGGGGTCCTCGATCAGTCGGGTCCGCCAACTCATCGTGTGCGCCAGCGGAGCAGCCAGGGTGCCGTCGGCGACCAGTTTCGCGATCTGGGGTAGCCGGTGGCGCAACGCCAGGGCTTGGCACATCTG
This sequence comes from Mycolicibacterium sp. P9-64, assembly GCF_008329605.1. Lineage (GTDB taxonomy): Bacteria > Actinomycetota > Actinomycetes > Mycobacteriales > Mycobacteriaceae > Mycobacterium. Next base: position 37,537 of record NZ_NPKO01000008.1, on the reverse strand, counting down.
CGTGGACGCGGTGCGGGGGCTGATCCCGCTGGCGGCGGCGATCTCAGCGGCCGCGCTGTCCCAGCCATCGCAGGCCCACAGCTCACGCTGCACGGCCTGCTCGGAGGTGCAGCGGCGGTGGGTGAGTTCGGCGATGGCGGCCATCCGGTGATGGGCCACGGTGGCCGCAGCACGCGTCCAGCCGGCCACGGCATCAACCAACGCCGCATCATCGACATGTGCCAGGTCATCGCCCTGGGCCAGTTCCTCGACCACGCCTGCAATCGTGCTCGCGGGCCCCGACATTCACCCCTGACACACCCCGACATCCAGCCACCCGGAGACCTCGGCCTGTGGATGAAACGCAGACTGTGCACAACTTCGCCGACCACCGACGCCGAAGGCCCAAAATGTCGGTGTCCCATGCTATGCACCTTCGTTTTACACAACACGGCCGACCCACCGACGTCGACCGCCGCCGCCCGATGTACGCCGGACCCGTCAACGGACCGGGCTCGCGCTGCTGTCGCCAGCCGTCCTGACACTCCTCCTAATCGCCGTCATTCCAACCGCATTGGCGATCAGGAACAGCTTTGCGATCGCCGACACCCACGGCGGGATCGTCGGCGGGTTCACGCTGGACAACTACCGCGGACTGGCCGACCCGGTGTACCTGAAGGTGCTTGCCTACAGCCTGACCGTCGCAGGAATCAACACCGTGTTCTGCCTGGTGGTCGGATACTTCACCGCGAGTTACATCGTGTCCGCCCGGCACGTAGGCAGGCCTTGATCCTGCTGCTGATCATCGTGCCGTTCTGGACCGACTTCCTGGTTCGGACGTTCGCGTGGATCAACCTGCTCAGTGACGGCGGGCCGGACCCGATCGGTGAGCAGCTCACTCAGATGTTGCAGGTCGGAGCATTCCGCATCGGTGATCAGATCGTATGGGCCCGAGCACGAACCTACGTATTTGATCTCGGGCATCTGCGCCAATTGCCGAGCCACCATCGCCACCGGGACTCCGCGCACGCGAATCGCGAGGTGCACCGCCAGCTCGCCGATCCGAACGACGTCGCCGAAACCGCGACGCCCGTCGATCCTCAGCTGGTCGATGATCGCCCTGTCGAGGCCGTCGGCGTCGGCAGTTGCCCGACCACGGGTCTACAGCGGGTCGCGGGCTACGGGGCACGACATGCAGCGTGGCCCGCCACGTCCGGTACCCAACTCCGATGCCGCGATCCGCAGCACCTCGATACCCGAATCCTCCAGGCGCGCATTGGTCTCCGAGTTGCGTTCATAGGCCACCACCACACCCGGTGCCAGGGCCAGCGTGTTGTTGCCGTCATCCCATTGCTCACGCTCGGCGGTGACGGGGTCCAGGCCGGTATCGATGACCCTGAGCTTGCCGATCCCCATCGCGTCCGCCGCGGCCTCCACGAAGGGGGCCGCGCGGTCGATGGTCACGCCACCGGAGGAACGGCGAATCGTGAACGCCGACAACGAGTCGACGATGTTCGGGTACATCACGACCGCGTCGGTGTCGACCATCGTGCAGACGGTGTCGAGGTGCATCTGCGCGCGTTTCTGGGCGATCGGCACGGCCAGCACGGTATGGGCGAGTTCGTCGTCGAACAGGCTGCGGGCCAACGCTTCCGCACCCGCTGGCGTGGTCCGCTCCCCCACCCCGACGGCCACCACACCCGGAGCGAGCAGCAGCACGTCGCCGCCCTCGACCGGCGCAGAGCGCGACTCGTAGGCCCGCCGGACGCCCCGGAAGCGCGGGTGGTGGGCATAGATCAGGTCGGTCAGCGACGTCTCGCGGATCCGTGCGGGCAGGGCGAGCGACGTGATTGCCACGCGTGACCCGATCCAGAACGACGAGTCGCGGGTGAACAGCAAGTTGGGCAGCGGATCGATGACGAAGTCCGCTCCGTGATGCATCCGGCGCACCAACGACAGTTCGCTCTCGCCGAACGGCAGCTCGTTGAACGTCATGCCCGCCATCAGGACCCGGGCCAACGGCGCGGCGTCCAGAGTTCGCAGATAGACCGAAAGCTCCTGCGCGAGAGGCAAACCAAGGCGCCGCGCATCCACGGCCGCCGAGATCCCGTGCATCCTGGCCGCGCCGCTGTTCAACGCCTCGGTGAGCAGGTCCGACAGCAGCAGCACCTCGACACCGCGGGAGCGCAGCAGGCCAGCGAACGCGTCGTGCTCCTCCTGCGCCCGGGCCACCCAGGGCAGACCGTCGAACAGCAGCGAGTCATTGTTCTGCGGCGTGAGGCGCTGAAGTTCCGGACCTGGACGGTGCAGGATCACCACCCGCAGCGTGCCCACCTCGGAGTTGGAGCCCAGCGCCGTGTCCGTCATGCCTAGCACCGTAACGCCAATCAGCCACCTCAACTACGGTTGAGGTCATGGAGTTGGCCGAATTGACGCCCGGCGAGATGGCACACCGCTCCGGCGTTGCGGTGTCCGCGCTGCACTTCTACGAACGTGAAGGCCTCATCCACAGCAGGCGCACGTCGGGCAATCAACGCCGCTACCCTCGCGAAACGCTGCGCCGGGTGGCGTTCATCCGCATGTCGCAGCGCCTCGGCATTCCCTTGGCGCGGATCAGGGACGCGTTGTCCACGCTTCCGACGAACCGGGTTCCGACGAGCAAGGACTGGGCGCGGCTGTCGGCCGGCTGGCGCGAGGACATCGACGAGCGGATCATGCACCTGCAGCGATTGCGCGACAACCTCGCCGGATGCATCGGCTGCGGCTGCCTGAGCCTGAAGACGTGCCAGCTGGCCAACCCCGGCGACATCATGGCCGAGCACGGCCCCGGTGCCGCCAACCTATGAATTCGAACGCCTGTGCGATAGCATTCGGTGGTGTCCTTGACGGTTCAAGGGTCGCTTTTCGACCATGCCGAACGACGCTCCCTGGGTGACGGGGCGTGGATCGACGTGCGGTCGGGGTGGCTGACCGACCAGGTCACGTTGTTCGACGAACTCGAGGCGACGATCCCATGGCGCGCCGAGCGCAGACAGATGTATGACCGCGTGCTCGACGTACCGCGGCTGGTCAGCTTCCACGACCTCACCTCCGAGCCAGCACCGCACCCCGCCATCGCCAAACTGCGCGTCCGCCTCAACGACATCTACGCCGGCGAGCTCGGCGAACCGTTCACCACCGCGGGGCTATGCCTGTACCGCGACGGCGCCGACAGCGTCGCCTGGCACGGTGACGACATCGGCCGCAGCAGGACCGAGGACACCATGGTGGCCATCGTCACGCTCGGCGCAACAAGGGTTTTCGCGATGCGGCCACGCGGCGGCGGCAGGTCTCTGCGGTTACCGCAGGGCCACGGCGACCTACTGGTGATGGGCGGCTCCTGCCAGCGCACCTGGGAGCATGCGGTGCCGAAGACGGCAAGGCCCACGGGCCCGCGGATCAGCATCCAGTACCGCCCGCGCGACGTGCGCTGAGCTCAGCCGCGCACCGCAGCCACCGCCGCGGTCAGCAGGTCGCGGGCCTTCTGCGTGTTGACCGGGGCGACGGGCTGATTGGGAAGAACCAGCGGGTTCGCCGTCACGATCACCAGGATGCTGCCGAAGCTGGCCACGTAGTTGTAGAGCTCGCCACTGGCCGGCTTGCCGTTGACCACGGTCTGCACGACGCGGTGGGTACCGAGCGTGCGCGCGCCATCGATGACGGGTGATTCGGCGACCTCGACGAGACCGCGGGAGCTGGGGCCTGCGAACTCCACCTTTTGGCAGGCCTGTCCCGGGTCGGTCAACGGTACGGGTTCGGAGGTCTCGACCGCGATCGCGATCAACCGGTTGCCCTCGCCCTCGGCCGTGGTGGCCGCCATGTTGCCCTTCAGCCCGGCCGGAAGCGCCAGGCCCGTCGCGAACTTCGCGCAGTCGGGCGGTTCGAACTTCACCCCCGGCGGGAGCGTCTGCGGCGCAAGGATGCGCGGGTCGATACCGGTCGGCGCGACGGTGGTGACCTTGAACTCCGGCCCGAAGGTCGACTTTAGGTCGATCACCCGGGAGATGTCGTCGGGGACGTCGGCTGGGGTAGGTTCGCCGCTGGAGCAGGCGACCAGCAGAGCGGCGCATGCCACGGCGAACAGCGTCCTGAGCATCGCCGTCAATCTACCTGCAACACGTGCGCTCAGCCGCGCAGCGCGGCCACTGTCTTGACCAGAAGCGCCGCCGCGAAGCCGGCATCGAGCACGGGACCCGACGAGCCGGGATCGGTCACCACGGTCACGTAGGTGACGTAGCCGTCGAAGTGCGCGGTGAACGTGTCTGCGTGGGAATGGGTTTCGGTGCCACCCTCGACGACTGTCGAGGTCTCGGTGCGCAGGCCAAGCGTCGTCGCGGCGTCGATGGCGGGCGCATCGACGATCGTCACCGTGCCGCTGGTGTGTCCCGCGCTCAACGTCGACGTGCCGCACTCCCCGATCAGCGCGGGGTCGATGACCGAGGAGCTGACATTCCCCGGGTCGCTCCGCTCCTGCCCTCCGGAACCCGCGGCGAGCACGTACACGATGCCGCCGGGGCCCGACCCCGACCAGCCGCGAATCGTGGCGCCGTCGACGGGGGGATCGGACAGCACCCCGCATTGCGGCGGGTCGGCGACCCACTGCGGGCCGAACCCCCAGAACGCCACCGGCGCGACGCGACCGACGAGGTCGGAGATCTCGTAGCCGGTGGGGAGGTCGCCACGGACTCGGGCGACGTCCGCGGGATTGATCGCAGATGAGCGTGTCGACGGTGGCGGCGACTCAGCAGTGGAGTGAGGCGCGTCAGACGGACCGCAGGCAGCGCACAGCGCCGCTGCCGCACAGGCCGCGATCGCGCGCACGCCGTCTTGATACCACGGCTACGCTGACGGCGCCGACATCCCGAAAGGACACGCCCATGTGCACCCGAGTCTTGTGGAATACGAATGACATCGCCGTCCTAACCGGTCGGAGCATGGACTGGCCCGAGTCGACGCAGCCGCTCATCGTGGCCTTCCCGCGGGGCCGTCAGCGCGACGGTGGTCTCCTGGCGACCGAGGTCGTGGTGCCGGACAACCCACTACGCTGGACCAGCACCTACGCCAGCCTCGTCACCACGGTCTACGGCATCGGCACGGTCGACGGCCTCAACGAGCGCGGGCTGGCGGCCCATGCCTTGTACCTGAAGTCGACCGACGTCGGGCCGCGCAACCCGGATCTCCCCGGGTTGCAGACGGCGCTGTGGGCGCAGTACCTCCTCGACCAGGCGGCCACCGTGACCGAGGCACTCGCCCTCATGGAGACGATCCAGCTGGTGATGGTCAGTGCGCACGGATTCGACGCGACGGTGCACCTGGCCATCGAGGACGCCGACGGCGACTCTGCGGTCCTTGAGCTCGCAGGCGGCGAGCTGGTCGTCCACCATGGCCGGGAATTCACCCTGATGACCAATGACCCGACCTACGCCGAGCAGCTGACGTTGCTTGCTGCGCAAGATTTTTCGACACCCAGCAGTGCCATGCCCTTGCCAGGCAACGTCAATCCCGTCGACCGATTCCAACGGGCCGCCTACTACTCGGCATTGCTGCCGAAACCGGGCACCGAGCGCGAGGCCGTCGCGGGCGTGATGGCGATCATGCGCAATGTCTCGGTCCCGTTCGGCGCACCGTATGCGGACTTTGGCGTCTACAACACCGAGTACCGCTCGGTCTGCGACCTCACCAATCGCACGTACTTCTTCGAGCTCACCACCAGCCCCAGCACCATCTGGGTGCAGCTCAAGGGCCTCGACCTCGACGAAGGCGCATCGATCAAGGCCATCGACCCGTACGACGACACACTGAGCGGCAACGTGACCGAGCGATTCGTTGCGCACGACATCGGTTTCTGACTGGCCACCGGCATTTCACGTGCGCATTCGATTTGCTGACCGTAGGCTCATGCTGCTTCCGACGACAGGAGACCCCATGCCCTCGCCCATGAAAGCCGGTGGAACCGCCATCGCCGTTGTCGCAGTGGGCCTCGCCCTCGCGGGTTGCGGGTCGGACTCCAAGTCGGCGCCGAGCTCGTCCTCGTCGAGCAGCAGTTCGTCGAGCAGCAGCTCCAAGAGCAGCAGCGCACCGTCCACCCCGGCGCAGGCCGGCAAGAATGAGACGATCGCGGACTACATCAAGTCGGGTGGGATCACCGAGACCCCCGTCAAGCGTGGCGATCCGGGAACCCCGACCGTCGATCTACCGATCCCCGCAGGCTGGGAAGACGCCGGGGCGAAGACACCCTCCTACGCATGGGGCGCCATCGTCGCCACCGATCCGACCATGGCAGCCGATCCGCCATCCATCGTCGCGCTGATGTCCAAGCTGACGGGCGACGTCGATCCGGCCAAGATCCTCGAGTACGCGCCAGGCGAGTTGAAGAACCTGCCCGGCTTCGAAGGCGGCGATGGCGACAAGAGCACGCTGGCCGGGTTCGACGCATATCAGATCGGCGGCAGCTATGTGAAGGACGGCGCCAAGCGGATGATCGCCCAGAAGACGGTCGTCATCCCCGGTCAGGGCGGCGTGTTCGTGCTGCAGCTCAACGCCGACGGCCTCGAGGACCAGATGGGCCCGTTGATGGACGCCACGTCCCAGATCGACGAGAAGACCACGATCACCCCGTGACCGCCGTCCAACCTCCCTACCCCGGCGAACCGCCGCCACCGGAGCGCGGACTGACGCGCGACGAGCGCGGACGCGACATCAGCGACGCCCAGGCGGAAGCCGAGGCTGAGACGTCGAAGTTCAAGAAGTTCCTGCACATGATGAGCCCGAAGCTCGTCTGGTCGATGGCCGAAGGCTATCCGGTGGTGATCAAGCAATTCCTCCAGTTCTGCCTGATCCTCATCTACCCGGCGTGGGTCTTCGCAGTCCTGGTGGGCGGGCTCTTCCAATTGCTGTTCTACGTGACGGTGTATCCGTTGCTCTGGCTGCTCTTCTGGCCCATGCGGGCATACCAGAAGAAGAACAACCCCGAGGAGTATGCGGCGACGATGGAAAAGTACAAGAAGAAGCCAAAGGCCTGAGTGGGTCTGTTCAAGAAGTCTGGCCGCGCGAAAGTCGTTGTGTCGCCGACACATGTCACGCCACGACAGACAGTGACTGCCATCGTCACTACGGACAGGGCCATCGACCAGGTCCGGTCGGCCCGCCTCGACTGGGGTTACACGAACTTCTACCAGTACCACTGGGCCGGGCGTGTGGACTCCGTGGCGGCGCAGGGAAACGACACGGTCTGGACGATGGATCAGGTCGGCACCAACTACGGGGGTGACCGCGACACCGACGACTGGGTGAGCGTCATCGCCGAGGACGTCCCGATCGCCACGGGCGAATTCACCGGCACGTCATCGACGTTCCGCATCCCGTCGTGGGCGCCTGCCTCGTCGCCGTCGATCGCGCGATGGGAATGCCGGCTCACGATCGACCGCGGCGGCCGCGACGTCGATACGAGCGGTGAGTTCACCGTCGCCATCGGCACCGCTGACGTCGAGGCCTACGTCGAGCCGCTCGAGGTGGTCTCGGGTGCGGCCGAGACGGTCATCGACATCGCGTTGTCTTCGCCGGTGTGTCGGGCCGGCGAGAACATCACCGGCCAGGTGACTCTCACGCCGACGATGGATCTGCCCGACGGCGACCTCGCGGTGTCATGGCAGCGCGAACGGGACTCCCATCCGTTGACCCGCGCGCCGGGGCCCGGCACTCAGCTCGACGGCCGAATCGTCACGCTCGGCAAGGGAATTCCGCTACGGGCTGGATACCCCGTCGTGTTGCCGTTCGAGATTCCGCTTCCCGCGGATGCCGTTCCGACGGCTGCTGCCGTGCACTCGTCGATCAACTGGTTCGTTCAAGCCAGGATGATGTACGCGGGCTTCACCGGGCACATGCTCGAGCGGGTGCGACGTCCCATCGTCGTCGTCAACGCACCCTAGATCTCTATACTCCCCCGTCGCTTCGCTCGCCCCGGCACATTCCCCCGTCGCTTCGCTCGCCCCGGCACATTCCCCCGTCGCTTCGCTCGCCCCGGTCAGGCCCGCGAGATCGCCGACGCCTCAGCGATCTGCTCCGCCGTCGGCCGCACTCCCGTGTAGCGCTCGAACTGCTCGGCCGCCTGTAACGCGATGACCTCGGCACCCGTGATGACCGCCACGCCGGCAGCGCGGGCCGCCACGATCAACGGCGTCTCCGACGGTAGTGCTACGACGTCGAATACCGTGCGCGCGTTGGCGATTGCCCGGTCGTCGAAGGCCTGCTCGACCTCCTCCGGTGCCCCCGCCATCCCCAGAGGGGTGACGTTGACGATCACCGACGCAGAGCGGTCGCCGACCTCGGGCGCGTACTCGTAGTCGAGCCGGTCGGCGAGCGCACGGCCGGCATCCCCGTTGCGCGCAACGACCGTCCCCGACCGGAATCCGTGGTCGCGGAACGCGGCGCCGACCGCGCTGGCCATGCCCCCGCTGCCGCGGATCAGCACCGTGCCCGAGGGGTCGAGGCCGTGCTCGTCGATGAGCCGTTGCACCGCAAGGTAATCGGTGTTCGACGCGGTCAGGTAGCCGTCTTCGTTGACGATGGTGTTCACCGAGTTGATGACGCGCGCCGACTGCTCAACCTCGTCGACGAGCGCGATGACGTCCTCCTTGAACGGCATCGACACCGAGCAGCCGCGGATGCCCAGCGCGCGCACGCCACCGATCGCCGCGACGATGTCGGTGGTGGTGAACGCCTTGTAGATGAAGTCGAGGCCGAGCACGTCGTAGAGGTGGTTGTGGAACCTGGTGCCGATGTTGGACGGCCTGGCGGCCAGCGATATGCACACCCGGGTGTCCTTGTTCAGGGGTGGCCTCCGGCCCACGGCGTTCAAGGGTGGCCTCCGGCCCACGGCGTCACTCTGGTCCTGCATCAGCCGACCGCCCGCACCGTTTGACGGGCCAGGGAACTGATCTTGCGGTAGAACTTCGGGCCGATCGTCAGCTCGCGCAGCGGGGGCACGTCGATGATGGTCGTCACGACGCCCTGCTCGTCGCGGTGCCACTCGGCTCCATATCGGTCCAAGATCTTGCGCATGGAGTAATTCTCCGACAACACCCGCGCCGTGAACCGATCTATCCCGTCGCCGCGCGCCGCCACGGCCAATGCGTCCATCAGGAACGTCCCGACACCCCGGCCCTGATAGTCGTCGCCGACGATGAACGCCACCTCGGCGACGGTCGGGTCCGCCACGTCACGGACGAAGCGCGCGTCGGCGACCACCGGACCGTCGACACCCTCGGTCATCACCCACACGAAGTGGTCGACGTAATCGACCTCGAACAGATACGTCATCAGCGAGGCCGTCGGCGTGCGGGTGGTTTGAAACCGACGATAGAACGTCTCACTGGAGAACAGCACGGGTCCGTGCGCCGTGCGCTCGTTGTCGCCCGGCAACACCGGACGTAGATACAGCTCCGTGTGATCGCGCAGGCGCACCCGAATCGGGGTGAGGTAGGCCACGAGTCGCTGCCGCGCCGTGCGCAGCAGTTTGTCCAGCATGCAGGGTGCGTCGAGCATCGCGGCGAAGGCTTCCCGTCCGCCCACCCAGCCCGAAAGCTCGTCGACGGTCGTCACCGTGGCGTTGCGCGGCGCGTGACGCAACAGCGCGAGCTCGCCGACGATGAGGCCCGGCCCGACTTCGACGACGCTGACCTCGCCGCCGTCTCCGACGTGCTCGACCTTCGCATGGCCAGCGCCGATCAAGAGAAAGGAGACCGCCTGCTCGCCCTGGCGTAGCAGAACTTCTCCCGGCGCCGCGTTCAGCGTGCGCAGATGAACCGCGAGCGGGCCCAGCGATTCAACGGTGCAGCCCTCAAAGAACTCCAGGCCAGCCAGATGCTCGGCGCTGACCTCAGTGGATCCCGCCACGCCCCGAGGCTACGGCGTAGCCCCGGGGACGGCAATCACCAACCACTAGCCGGGAAGACCCTGCTCCTCCTTGGGCAAGGGCGCGGGTCCCTTGATACTGGGTGCCGCCACGGGGACCGGCGCTGCACTGGCCGGGGTGGTCGCGGTGATGGTCACACCGGTGCTCATCTCTCCGGCCATGGGACCCGAATCCGACGGTCCCTGCAAGATTGCCCCCGCCAAGGCGGCCCCGGCAATCGCAACTCCTGCGCCGATGACGGCGAACGGCTTGATGCTTCTAGCACTCACTGTCGGAACTCCTTACCTTTGCTAAATCTTTACTCTTGCTAAATAGGCCCGTGAGTTACAGCGAGTGCCCGGGCACATCTATTCCGCTTGAGCAGATTTAATTTGGTGATCTTGACGACCGACGTGGTTCGCTCAGGGCGTCGCGGACTGCGCAGCAACGTCGTCCATGGGAGGACCGCTCAGATCAGAGACGTCCCGGCCTGCGACGGTCGTCGCGACCGCCGTGCCGTCATGGATCACCGCAAGGATCGAGACCTCGTCGTTCACCACGAAAGCCGAACTCGCCGCGCCAACTCGGCTGCCACTGTCGGTGATCGCCGTGGTCTGGGCATTGATCTGGTAGGTCCGCGCGACCCCGTCCGCGCTACGGGCGGTCAGCGAATCCGGAGTCACCGCCACCAAGGTGCCCTGCTGGCTCACCGGCTGAGACGCCGTCGTGGTGGCGGGTGAGTCCTGCCCCTGGGACGCGGATGAGCCGAGGAAGTACACCACAGCCACTGACGCGATGGCAGCGATCACGACGGCCACCGGCACCACGACGAACACGCGGTTGAACTGGCGGTCCTGCGGTTCCTGCCTCAGATGCTTGGAGCCCATCTGGCTCTCGCTTTCCGCGCTCACCGCTTCGTCGATGGCGGTGGGCACTGTCTTCCGATGCGCTAGAGATACCCCTGCTTCAACGCCGAGAAACGCGCATCCATACCGGGACGACGATCCAAAGTGCTCCAAACGCCGCCAGCGCCGCCGCCCCGGCGACCACCCCCGCCGTCCCTCCGACCACTGCGTCGAAGATGACCGTCGTCGTCCCCGCCATCACCAGACCCAACAGCAGCAGGCCCGCATAGGCCATTCGGTGGGCGGCTGACACCAGCGCGTCGAGACGGTGCTGCCGGAACAGCACACGGTGCATCCCGACCGGAGCGATCAAGAGAACGGTCGACGCCACCGAGCAGGCCACGGTCGCCAGGTACACGACTCGCATGCCGTCATCGAGGACGTCGAAGCGCTGCTGAAAGGGCAGGGTGAGCAGAAATCCGGTAAGCAACTGCACGCCCGTCTGCACTACGCGCAGTTCCTGCAGCAGGCTCGACCAGTTGCGGTCCAACCGTTCGGTTCTCGTCTCCGAACGCACGGACTGATCCCACTCCTGGTCGTCCTGGGGACGGTCGGCGTCCACGCCACGATCATCGCACTCCGAGCACGAGATCAACATCACCTGCCCGGAAGCGGCGTGGCCTGGACGTCATCCCCGGTCGCGAGGTGGACAGGCTCTTGCGGATCTGCGATCCCGGTGGCGGCCTGCCCATCGCCGCCACCCTTGAGACGGCGGTCGCGGCCATCGTACGAGGCCCGAGAAGCCACCCGAGGATGCTTCCGCGAACCTAGCTCGGAAAGACTCCGGGGACGCCCGTCTGGGCGGCTACCGAGCGCGCCTCGCCGTTGGCGAAGACGTCGATGACGACGTCGTCGTCCGAATAGTGCGCCACCGCTTGCAGTTCCGCGGTGGCGGCGATGACGAAGTTCGCCTCGTCGCCGGTCATCGGGTAGTCGTCGACGGGATGGCGCCAATGTGCCGCGATCAGCGTCGCTCCCGCCGCGAGCCGCGGGCATTCCCGATCCAGAACGTCGCGCAAGCTCGCCGCATCGAGGTAGTACGCCACCTCGGAGAGCACGACAAGGTCGAAATCTCCTGTGGGCCAGCTCGAATCGAGCGAGCGCTGTTCAAGCGTGACCCTCTCGAATCGGCAGGCGCGCGTGAGCCGTTCGGCCGTAGCCTCGAGTGCGGGTGCTGCGACGTCGGTGGCCGTGACGCGATCACACCTGGTTGACAGCAATTCGGTCAGCACCCCTATCGAACATCCCGGCTCGTACGCATGGCGATAGCGCGGCAGCGGCAGCATCGCCATCGTCATCGCGTACTTGCGCTGTTCGTACCAGCGGCAAGCGAGCTGCCACGGATCGCGCGACTGCGCGTACATGTCATTGAAGTAGTCGTCGGGCACCCTGTGCATCACCGGAACACCGCCTCACCCACGGCGAGGAGTCGTGGCACGACGAACTCGGGAAGGATCGCGTCCGCTTCGGGTTGTTGTGGCACCAACTGAGTGCGAAACACCCTGGTGGCCAGCTCTTTACGCGCGATGCTGACGGGGTCGAGTCGCACCCTCGACATCCGGTGCCACGGCACGCCGTCGTCATCGGGCACGGCCCAGTGCCACATCCACACCGGGTACTCGAGCAACACCGCGCCGGTGCGCTGTGCCGCCGCGGCACTCGCCCGCCCCACCGCCTCGTGGTCGGGGTGGCCGTCGCCCCGCCACGTCGCGGCGCACCACGTGCCCTTCGGCCCGCCGGCGAGCAGGCCAGCCAGTGTGTCGGTCAGCTCGGCCTCGTGATCACTGACTCTGCCGTCCGGCAGCCCGAGGCAAATTGGCGGGGCCAGGCCCAAGATCTCGGTGGCACGGTGCAATTCGGCGCACCGCGCACCTTCCAGCCACTCCCGCTCCACCCGCGACAAGCCTGCGATGGCGGCGCCGCCGTCGGTCACCGACACCACGGAAACGTCGACGCCCCGCGCACGAAGCGTCGCGGCGGTGGCACCGAAGCCCAGGGTCTCGTCATCCGGGTGTGGCGCCACCAGCACCAGCGCCGGGCAGTCGTCGAGGTTCAGTTCCGGGAATGCGCGCCCCCAGCCGGCCCATTCATCGATCGACGTGCCACCCGCGGCGACGGGCCGGTCGGCGAACCGCGACCCGTTGCCAGCAGATACCGGCGTCACTTCGCCGCCAACCGTCCGAGCGCGGCGAGATCGCGCTCGGCATGGCTCTGCCGCACGTAGAGCGTGAGATCGGCGACGCGTTGGGCGTGTTCGCCGTCGAGGGCGAGCAACTTTGGGCCCAACGCCCGCCCGGTCCGCGTGATCGCCTCGTCGGCGGCGTGCTCGACGACGGCGCGGACGCGGCGTGCCATCAGCTCGGCTGTGGCCGCATGTGGTTCGGCGTCCACGTAGCACGCAGCGGCCATCAGCACCGCGTTGCCTGCGGCCAGCGCTGCGTCGACCGCGCCGAGATGGGCGTGGGCATGGGGGTCTCGCGACGCGTTGTCGTGCTCGTCGGCGATCGCCCGGTACAGGGGTCCTGCGACGCCGCGCGCACCGCCGAGCCAGCACGCCGCGACGGCCATGGCGCCGTGCCAGAACCCGGGCCGGTTGAGATACTCGCCGGGCTGACCGACGGGCTCTGCGGCGGCACCGGCCAGTTGAACCGATCGGGTGTCGCTGGCCTTCATGCCCGTGTTGCGCCAACTGTGGGTCAGCGGGATCACCTGCGGTTGATTCAGATCGACGGCGTAGAGCCCGCGCGAGTTGTCGGCGCGGCGAGCGGTGATCAACGCGTGGGTGCACAGTCCCGCGCCCGAGCACCACGGCTTGGTGCCGTCCAGAACGGCAGTGCCGTCATCGTCGGTCACGGTGACGACCGCCTCCGCCGACTCCGCGGCCCACACGCCCCACAGTTGACCGGGCTCGGGTGCGGGGCCACCGAGTTCTGCCAGGATGGCGACCGCGTCGGTGTGCGCCTCCGCGAGCCTGCCCGCGACGACGTCTCGTTCGGTCAGTGCCGCGAGTTTCAACCATCTGCGTGCCGTCTGCCCCGCTCCCGGCAACGGTAGATCGAGCTCACCCGTTTCGAGCCAGCGCCACACCAGTTCGGGAGTCACGCGGTTTCCCGATCAGCGACAGGAGCGAAACGGCGCAGATGTGCGGCGAAACCCCTTGGGGCCTTGCCCTTCTGCCGAGCAGACGTCGTTACGGACAACCGTTCGTTTCTGTCGATGACCAGCCCACGCTCCTCGAACCGTGCTGCCAGGTCGACGTCTTCACCAGTTGCCAGTGCGTTGAATCCACCTACCTGCCAATAGGCTTCGGCCCGGAACCCCATGTTGGCGCCATGGACGTGGCCGTGTCCGTCCGCGCGCCGCTTCGATCGGTATGCCGACAGGTACTTGCGCACCGCGGCCGCGGGCAGGCTACGCCAGTTGGCGATGCGGACGACACCGAGAACCATGTCGGCGCCAGACGCGGTCTGCCGGATCAACCAATCCGGATCGACGCGGGTGTCGGCGTCCGTCGTGGCATACCAGGTGCGGGATTCGTCGGTGCAGTCGACACCCGCCGACGACCGCGCGTAGTCGAAGCCCGCGGCACGTGCAGCCCCGACGTTGCGGACGTCGACCTCGATGAAGTGCACGTCGCTGCCGAACTGGCCCGCCAAGTCGGCGCTCGCGTCGTCACACGCGTCGAGTACCACGACGGTCAGAACCGTCATCGACGAGCATGCGGCCGCCGTCACGACGGTCTTGAGGCTGCCGGGAAGGTGCGCGGACTCGTTGTGGGCGGGAATCACCACGACAGCTCGTTCGAACGTGTTCATCACTTCTGCTCGTCATCCCAGGGCGGTGTGTCGCCCATCTTGTCGTAGTACTTGGCCAAGTGACTCTTGATCCGGTCTACGTCGCCTTCGGGCACGTCGACGCCGCCACGTGAACCCTGCATCACCGCGCCTGCGGCCATCACGCCGTGCGGCACGGCCACCAGTCGCCCGTCGACGACGTCGGCGATGAGCAGCTTGTATGCGGTGAAGTTCAGTTTCTTCTCGGCGTCGTACCAGACGTGCGCGTCCCGGTACTTCGCGTTGGGCTCGTCGGTAGCGTTCGCCCATTTCCGGACGCGCTTCTCGGCCTCCGCACCATCCCAACGGCGGTCCCGATCAGCAATCGACAAGTCCTGAAATGCAGTGACGGACATGCCATCTACTCCTAACCGACCGCGAAACGGCCGACGATCGCCCGGCAGAACGCGGGCAGGTCGTCGGGCGAGCGGCTGGAGATGAGGTTGCCGTCGACGGCGACCTCCTCGTCGACGGGATGGGCGCCTGCGTTGTGCAGGTCGGTACGCAGGCTCGGATACGAAGTCAGCGTTCTGCCCTCGGCCACTCCCGCTTCGACCAAGATCCACGGGGCGTGGCAGATCACGCCCACCGGCTTGCCCGATTCGACGAAATCGCGGACGAACGCGATCGCCGTCCGGTCGAGGCGCAGCTTGTCGGCGTTGACGGTGCCGCCGGGCAGCACCAGCCCGTCGAACTCGTCGACGGCAGCGTCGCCGACCTCCCGGTCCACGCGAAACTCGCCAGCGGGTTCGAGGTCGTGATTGCGGGCGTCGATGGTCCCTGACTCAAGTGACAGCAACTCGGTGTCGCCACCGGCCTCTCGAATGGCTTCCGCAGGTTCTTCGAGTTCGCGTCGCTCGACACCGTCGGTCGCCAGTATGGCGATTCGCTTTCCCTCCAAGACATTGCTCACGCTTGTCCCTTCTCGACCAGTTTCCGTGCCTTCAACCGACTTTCCCGTGCGATCGACTGCTCGCGTGCGTACAGCAGGCCATAGGTGAATCCGTTCTTGCCCTGAGCCGATGCGGGCCCACCCGCCATCCGCCGCAACACGTCGCGGGCCACCACGCTGTCCTGATGGTCGCCGAGCGCACCCTGACCCTCTTGTGCGCCTTCGCCTTGCGGCAAGCCTTCCCCCAACAGGGCTGCAAACCACTTCAGATTGGATTCGAGTTCGCCAGCCGCGTCGTGATCGTCGACGAGTTTCGCGAAGACCCGCAACGTGCTGCGCACGCTGCGGATCGCCACCCTGGTGTCGGGAATCGGGTCTGCCCGGTATCGGAGTCCGGCGTCGCCGAACACAATGCCGTCGATCTGCGTACTCAGATAGTCGGCAACTGCGCGCTGTGCAGGCCCGTGGTTGCGCGGCGGTGCGTCGTCCAGCCGAAACGGGTGCTGACGTTCAAGTGTCTCGGCCATGAATGACGCATTTCCCCACTGCACGCCTCCCAAAACATGCGCCCGTTCGGCGACTTCACGCTGTTTGGCCGATCGCCGACCGGGTATGCGCGAAGCAGTTGATCTCGATTCCGGAGGCCCTCATGTCCGCATCAGACGTCAGACCCGTAGGGCGCAGTGCAGATGCTCAGCCCCGTACCGGACGGACGGCCCTCAACTGGACCCTCGCGCTTCTGACCATCCCCGGCGCTGCGGCCGTCGTCATCTACTCGTACCTGCAGGTGTTGAGTACCGCAGCGTGCACCGGAGCGCCCTGCGCACGACAGGGACCAGGCGAAGACGTGTTCGGCCTGATCATGTACGGCACACCCGTCGTTGCCATCGTGGCGGTCGCGCTGTCGTTCCTGACCGCCCGCCGCCGGCACGGGATCGTTGTCCCAGCAGTCGCGTGGGCTCTCTTGGTGATCGCAGCCGTCATTCTCGCGACGACGTTCCAGAGGTAGTCCGTCAACGCGCATCGATGGTCGTTGCACCGCTGGCGATTCCTTCGTGGCGCAGACCCGAGACCACCAGCACGCGCAATCGCCTGCCGACGTCGAACTGCTTACCAGGCAGCGTGCGGGCCACCATCTGAAGCTTGATGGTATCGACGCCGATGCTCTCCACGCCCATCATCGACGGCTCGTCAAGCAGCAGCGCCGGCAGCGTGTCGTCCTTCATGGCGCTGGCCGACACCTCACGGAGCACCTCGTTGACCCGCAACAGGTCGGCCGATGCAGGCACCGGGATGTCGATGACGGCTCGCGCCCAATCCTTGGACAGGTTCAACGATTTCACGATCTGCCCGTTGGGCACGGTGTACATCTCGCCGTCACCGGTGCGAAGTTTGGTGACGCGCAGCGTGACGTCCTCGACCGTGCCACGGGCATCGACCGAGGAGCCGGTGACGGTCAGCTGAACCAGATCGCCGAAGCCGTACTGCTTTTCGGTGATGATGAAGAAGCCACTCAATAGGTCCTGGACGATGCGTTGGGCACCGAAACCGAGAGCGGCACCCAGTACGGCGGCCGGCGCCACCAGCGAACCGACGGGCAGACCAAGCTTGTTGACGATGTCGACGGCGACCACGACGTAGAGCACCGCGACCGCCACCGAGGAGATCACGGATGCGACGGCCTGGCGGTGCTTGACCGATTCGGACCGCACCTCCGAATCGGTTTCGACGGCCAGGCGGCGGCTGATCCTGTCGGCGACCGAGCGGATCACTCGCGTGGCGATCCATGCACCGAAGGCGACCAAGACGATGTGCAGTCCATTGGTGGCGATCCAGTGACCCAACTGCGAGGACCAAAGGTGATTCCAGTTTTCTCTGACAGGTAGGGCAATATCTTTGTTGATCATGGGTTTTCGTGCAGCAGAAGGCCCGGCTCATCATCGAGCCGGGCCTTCGCGCTGCCCTACTGCTCGGCTGCCTCGCGGGCTTCGTTCGCCTTGGCGGCGCCTCGGGCGCTCTCGGCCTCGGCTTCCTTCTGCGCGGCTTCGCGCTGGGCGTCGCCCTTGTCCTGCTGGGCCTGGCCCTCACGTTGCAGATCCTTGCGATCGGTCACCTTGCCGGTGACCTCCTTGGCCTTGCCCTTGACGCCTTCGACGGCGCCTTCGACGGCCTCTTCGACTCCGTTGCGCTGAGCCATGCTCGCTCCCTTCGTTGATGAGAACCCTGCTTCATGGGGCTCGTCAATGGCGTTCCCGACATCCACGGCGACGAAACAACACGCACTGCATTCAGCGGATCTGCGAGGCCTCACACGGATTGGCAATCAGCCCTTGGCAACACGTTGAATCAGCGCTCGAGTGACCTTGTCCAGGATCGTCGGTCGCGCGACGACGCGTCGGCAACGCGCCGCCAACCCCGGTGGTACCGACACTGCCCGGGTGGCCAAAGACCAAGGACGATCGACCTACTGCGTGTGCTCCTGCGCCACCGCATCGCTCGTCGTCGCGATGAAGTCGTCGATGAGGTCGACCACCTCGAACGGCGCCTCGACGTGCGCGAAGTGCCCGACGTCGGGAAGCACCTCGACGCGGCAGTTGGGCCGCGCCTGCAGCGCCGAGTAGGCGTGATCGACCGGGATGATGGCGTCCTGCTCTCCCCAAATGGCCAGCGTGGGCATCTCCGCGCGCAGCGCGAGCCGGTTCAGGGCGCTCACCGACTGTCCCCGGTAGTCGACCACCGAGCGCAGCGTGCGCAGGAAGGCCTCACGGGTTTCCCGGTCCGAGAACGACGAGTAGGCATTCCAGATCTCCGCGCCGCGCGGCGAGCGCAGCCCCAACGAACTCAGCCAGCCGCGCACGGAGTTTCCGGCCCGCAGCACGGGCGACGGGGCGATGACCGGCATGACCAGTTCGGCGCCTGGCGCGGCGAGCAGGCGCAGAATCCAGCCGACGTCGGGGCCGAGACCACCGCTGCTGATCAGCACGAGGCGACGGCAGTAGTCGGGGTGCTGATAGAGGAACTGCATCGCGATGCCGCCGCCCAACGAGTGGCCGACGATCGTCGCCGACTCGACCCCGAGTTCGTCGAGCAGATCGCGCAGGCCCACCGCGAAGGCACCCAATGAGTAGTCGGTGCGTGGCTTCGACGATTGGCCGTGCCCGAGCAGGTCGGGAGCGATGACGCGGTATTTCTTGGCCAGTTGCGGCTGGATGGCGCGCCAGGTCTGCGAGCTGCCTGCCATGCCGTGGATCAGTAGCAGCGCCTCACCGTCGCCCTCGTCGCGGACTGCGAACCGTTCGCCATGGATGTCGATGAACTTGGGTGCGGTCACGAGTGTCTCCCTTTCCCCGACCCCGAGACTACCGGCGGGTAACTTTTCTGGATCGCATTTGAGGTAGCCCCGACTACGGACCCCGGAACGTGAGTAACGTCACGCTGATGGAGTTGATATCGCCGACGGATTCGATGTTCCTGCTTGGCGAATCCCGCGAGCATCCCATGCACGTCGCGGGGTTGCAGCTGTTCGAGCCGCCGAGCGGCGCTGGTCCTGACTTCGTCAAGGACATGTACGACACGATCGTCAAGAACGACGACTTCCAGCCCACGTTCCGCAAGCATCCTGGCAGATTGCTCGGCGGCATCAGCAGTTTCGCGTGGGCGTTCGATGACGACGTCGACATCGACTACCACCTGCGCCGGTCGGCGTTGCCCCGGCCCGGCCGGGTGCGCGACCTGCTCGAGCTGGTCTCACGTCTGCACGGCACGCTGCTCGACCGGCACCGGCCACTGTGGGAGGCCAGCCTCGTCGAGGGCCTGAGCGACGGTCGCTTTGCGGTGTACAGCAAGACCCACCACTCACTGCTCGACGGTGTCTCCGCCCAACGCCTCGCGATGCGGTCGATGACACCGGACCCCAACGACCGCGACATCCGGGTGCCGTGGACGCTCAAGCCGAAGTCGCGGAAGCCGCGCCCTGCGCAGTCAACCCTACGATCAGTGATCGACGCCGCGGGATCGGTTGCCGCCCTGGGCCCCTCGAGCCTGTCATTGGCCAGGGCTGCGCTGATCGAGCAGCAGCTGACCCTGCCGTTCCGCGCGCCCAAGACGATGTTCAACGTACCCATCGGCGGCGCCAGGCGCGCGGCCGCACAGTCCTGGCCTCTGGCCCGCTTCAAGGGTGTCAAGGACGCCACCGGTGCGACCGTCAACGACGTCGTGCTGGCGATGTGCGCGGGAGCGTTGCGTGCCTACCTCAGCGAGCACGAGGCGCTGCCGGACACGCCATTGGTCGCGATGGTCCCCGTCAGCCTGCGCGCCGAGCACGAACAGGATGCCGGCGGCAACATGGTCGGCACGATCCTGTGCAATCTGGCCACCGACATCGAGGATCCTGCGAAACGTCTCGAGGCCATCAGTACCTCGATGAGCGCCAACAAGAAGGTGTTCGCCGAACTGCCGCGCATGCAGGCGTTGGCGCTGTCGGCATTCCTCAGCTCCGGCGTCGCGCTCGCCCTGGTGCCCGGCTTCGCGTCGTCGGCGCCACCCCCATTCAACATCGTCATCTCGAACGTGCCAGGTGCGCGAGAACCCATGTACTGGAACGGCGCCCGGCTCGACGGCAACTACCCGCTGTCCATCGCGCTGGATGGCCAGGCGCTCAACATCACGTTGACCAACAACGCCGACAACCTCGACTTCGGCCTCGTCGGCTGCCGGCGCAGCGTGCCGCACCTGCAGCGGCTGCTCGGGCACCTCGAAGATGCACTCGCCGACCTGGAACGTGCCTGCGGCCTCTGAACCACTGCGGCACCAAGGGTTTCGAAGGCGTCAGCACTTACCGAAGGCAAGCACGACGTTGTTGCCACCGAATCCAAACGTGTCGCTCAACGCGTACCGGTAGTCGGCCTTCCTGGCCTCCCCAGCGACCACGTCGAGGTCGACGCGCTCGTCGAGCTCGGTCAGGTTCAGCGTCGGCGGCACGACACCGTCGCGTAGCGCCAGCACCGTGAGCACCGCCTCGACGGCACCCGCGGACCCGAAGGTGTTGCCCAATGCGGCCTTCGGGGCGTAGACGGCGGGGCGGTGGGAGCCGAAGGCCTTCTGCAGCGCCTTGGCCTCGATGAGGTCCCCGTCACGGGTGCCGGCGGCGTGCGCGTTCACGTGGTCGATGTCGGTTGGCGAAAGACCCGCGAGTTCGATCGCTCGTGTGACTGCATGAGTCTCTTGCTCGGCACTGGGATCCGAGGCCATGATGTCGTAGCCGTCGGAGGTGATGGACCCGCCGAGCACACGAGCGAGGATGTTCGCCCCCCGGGCCTTGGCGTGCGCCTCGGTCTCCATGACCAGCAGCGCGCCGCCCTCACCGAAGACCATGCCCGTTCGGTGGCGGTCGAACGGTCGGCAAGCTCCTTCTGGGTCGTCGTTGTCGGTGGACATCACGCCCTCGATCTGCGAATACGCCGCGACGGGCACCCCTTGGATGGGGAACTCCACGCCGCCACAGATCACGACGTCGGCGTCGCCGAAGACGATCTGCTGCCACGCCTGTGCAATGGCTGCTGCACCGGACGCGTCGCCCAGCATCGGCGCCGAGACGCCGCCCCGGGCCGCCAGGTCCAGTCCGATCGCCGCGGCAGGCCCGTTGGGCATGAACATCTGGACCGCCAGGGGCGACACCGCCCTCAACCCGCGTTCGCGCATGGCGACGTAGGCGAGGATCACTTCTTCCCCGTTTCCGAACCCGGTACCCACCGATACGGCCAGGCGCGTCGAGTCCATGTCGGGGGACCCTGCATTCGCCCACACGCGGCGGCTCAGAATCAAGGCCATCTTCTGCAGGTAGGACAGGCGTCGCAGCTCGACGCGGCTCAGTTCGCTGTCGAAGTCCTCGTGGATCTGGCCGCCGATGCGTACCGGTAGGTCGAGCTCTTCCACGTATGCGTCGGTCAGTTTGCGGATGCCGCTGCGACCGTCGACGAGACCTGTCCAGGTCGCTTCGGCGTCGGTCGACAACGCACTGGTCAGCGCCACCCCCGTGATCACCACGTCCGGAAGTTCGCGTCGCATCAGGACCCCCTAGTCGATGTGCGTGGACCGTTCTACGGTAACCATCGACCCCGTACCTCGGGTAATTGACCGGTGCGTCGTCACCCCGATTGGACCGTCAGACGTGGCGCAAGCCGCTGCTCGGCGATCTCGGCGCCGCACACGAGATCGCCGATCATGGCGTCGGCCCAGTCGGCCAGCCCCGCGGCATCGATGCCATATGGCGGCACCCGCAAGTCGGCAAGGCGGGCCGATGAGCGCCGAAGTACGGCGAGCGCACCCTTGGGGTTGCCCCGCTGGACGTGGGTGATGCCGACCGCGAGCTGCGCCAGGCCTTGCCACAACACCCGTTCGTCGTCGGGACCGTTCTTCCATGCGGCCTCGAGCACCTCGTGCGCGTTGAACGCCAGACCTTGGTCCAGCAGCTCCTGGGCATAGGCCAGGGTTGCCGCCGGCGTCAGGTCCAGTTCGTCGGGGATGCGCGGAAATCCCTCGCTGCCCGGCGGAAGCGGGCGGCCCAAGGCATCACGCGGACGGGTGTTGCGTGGCCGTCCCGATTCGTCACGATCGCGTCCGGCCATGCACCCATCGTGTCAGGAAATCGCTGCCACGACTGACGCGCTGCCGTCGAAGAACTCCGCAGGCTCGGCCAATTCCGGCTGGCAGGGGGGATGGATGGGTGTCAGCGGTGAGGACATGGGTCCGCCGAGGCGCAATTCTGGATGGGTTCCCACAGGCCGAACCCCCGAAGGAGTGTCACCGTGCGAATCCGACCGACGTTCATCACACCAGTGCTGGCGGCGAGCGCCGCCGCGGCAGCGATCGCGGCCGCCCCACTGGCGGCAGCCGATCCCGCGCCAGCCCAACCAATCTGCTATCAGAGCGGACCGGGAACCCAGTGCCAGACGCTGGGCAACGTTCAGTTCAACGACGCCCCCGCCCCCGTCCAGTTCTACCCGTACGGCGGCGAGTCAGGCCTGCTCGGCGGCGGCGGCGCACGCCCCTAAGCCAATCCATCGAAGGAGTTGCACCATGCGAATCAACCTGACGTTCATCACACCAGTGCTGGCGGCGGGCGCCGCCGCGGCAGCGATCGCGGCCGCCCCCATGGCAGTTGCCGATCCCCCCGCAGCTCAAACGACGGCGGTTGCCGCTGCGCCGGCGGCCCTCGGCGCCCCACCGCAGGTGCAGCAGTCCTGCACCAGCTTGGGCGGATCGCAAACCCAATGCCAGTCGCCAGGCAACGTTCAGCTGAACGACTCCCCTCCGCAGGTGAACTACTTCCCGTTGGGGGACAGCTGATTTGGCTCTACCCGGTGACGGTGATCCCGTTCGCAGCCATCGCGCTGCCGCTGCTGCAGCGCGTGCCGGAGAGTCGCTGACTGCCGGGCGTCAGAGGTCGCCGGAGAAGTCAGCGCTGAGCCAGCGGTCTGGACGAATCACGAACAACACGGACTCGTGCACCATGTTGGCGACGAACGCGTGTCCGCCGTCCTCGCCGAGGTAGCGGATGGCGATCTCCAGTGCTACGTCCTGCGGGGTCGGCGTGATGGTCTCGACGACCGTGCCCTCGACGACCACGTATTGGTAGGGCAGCTCTTCACGCTGAACCACCAAGCTGATCGTCCCCGCCTGCTCGATGAGCCTGGCCTTGCGCGACGCTGCGCCCGTGGTGATGCGGATGTCGCCGCCGGGGCTGTAGGAGTACCAGATCGGCACACTGGCAGGGGGACGGCCGCCGCTGGCGGCGACCGACAGCACACCCACGTGCTTGTCGGCCAGGAAGGCTTCGCGGTCGTGCTCGGTAAAGGGCTTCACGCGACGCTGAAACGTCGTCGAACTAGGCACTATTCCTCGATCCAGACGCCGACCGGTCGCCCGCCGACCCGCTCAATCTCTGAGGAGCTAGGGAGAATCGACCTCCCGACCCTCTCGATGCGGACGAGACGAACTGGGCGCTTATCGCCGTTGATTACGTTGGGAGCCTTGACCATTGGTCGGCCAAGGGGTTGACGCCCCGTCATCCGCTAAGCGGTCGTATCAGTAGCGCCCAGGCGCAAGTGCTCGATGTGATAGACCGCCTCGTCGAGGAGCTGCGCGACGTGATTGTCGTAAAGGCGATAAACGATGCTCCGCCCGTTGCGGTCACCAGCGACTAGACCGAGCGCCCGCAGGAGACGCAGCTGATGGGATACCGCCGGCTGCTCCATACCGACCGCAATCGATAGTTCCCCCACCGAGCATGGTGACTGGCGCAGTCGCGTCAGGATCATCAGTCGGTTGGGCGATGCCAAGGCTTGCAACGTTTCTGCGATCTTGACCGCCGACACCGGGTCCAGAGTCGCCGGTGGCGTGGCGCGGCCCTCGACTCCGTGTCCCATGCACCCATTGAAGCACGCGCCCATCTGCACAGATGACACATGTAGAGGTTTACATGTATACATGTGCAGACTGCCTTCAAGGAATGGAGAACACTGGTGAGCACTGCGACGGTGCAACCGATCCGCATTGGGTCAACGACGGCGCGTCGGATGGGCATCTCCGGGCTGTGGTCCGTTGCCTCGGTGCGCTGGGCGGTGGCCGCGCTGTGCCTGTTCCTTGCGGGGCTCGCCGCCCAACTACTCGACGCACCGTCCGCGCTCTGGTGGACGCTCTACATCACCTGCTACGTCACTGGAGGGTGGGCCCCGGCGTGGGAAGGAATCCAAGCGCTACGGTCCCGCACGCTCGACGTCGATCTGCTCATGGTGGTCGCCGCCATCGGTGCAGCCAGCATCGGACAAGTATTCGACGGCGCGCTACTCATCGTCATCTTCGCGACCTCCGGAGCGTTGGAGGACACGGCAACCAAGCGCACCGAAGATTCCGTCACGGGTCTCCTGGACCTGGCACCCAATGCTGCTACGCGGATCGACGCGGACGGAACCGAAGAGTCGGTACATCCACGAGACCTGCGAATCGGTGACCACGTCGTCATCAGACCCGGCGAGCGCGTCTCGGCAGACGGAGTCGTCATGGGCGGCAGATCCGACGTCGATCAATCATCGGTGACCGGAGAACCCCTACCCGTCAACAAACACCCCGACGACACCGTCTTCGCCGGCACCCAGAACGGTGGAGGCGTACTCCGGATCCGCGTCACCCAAAACCCCTCCGACACCGTGGTCGCCCGGATCGTGGCACTGGTCGCCGAAGCCTCGGCCACCAAAGCCGAAACCCAACTCTTCATCGAGAAGGTCGAGCAACGCTATTCAGTCGGCGTGGTCGTCGCGACACTCGCGCTGTTCACCATCCCCCTTGCCTTCGGAGCCGACCTGCAAGGCGCCCTGCTTCGCGCCATGACGTTCATGATCGTCGCGTCACCATGTGCCGTCGTGCTCGCCACCATGCCGCCTCTCCTGTCTGCCATCGCCAACGCCGGACGCCACGGCGTTCTCGTCAAATCCGCGGTCGCCATGGAACATCTCGCCGACGCCACGGTCGTGGCCATCGACAAGACCGGCACGCTCACCACGGGGACACCACGGCTGACAAGCGTCGTGCCGCTACTCCACGGCCAAATGGACGCCGACGACGTGCTGCGAATCGCGGCGAGCGCAGAGCAGTTCAGCGAGCACCCACTCGGACGTGCCGTCGTGGACCACGCCCGCCAGCGCGGAATCGACATACCAGAGTCCACGGAGTTCCACGCCCAACCCGGACGTGGAGTACGCGCCCGCCTCGCAGGCCAGATCATCGAAATCGTCAGTCCCCGTTGCCTCGGAGGCAATTCGCTGCCCGGTGTGATCGACGTCCAGGATGCCGGGTCCACCGCAGTCGTCGTCGTGGTCGACGAAGTGCCAGTAGGCATCCTGGGGCTCACCGACACCGTGCGCGCAGGAACCAAGGACGTCGTCCGCACCATCACCGCACTGACGTCGGCATCTCCGGTTCTGCTGACCGGAGACAACGACTGCGCCGCCCAGCGCCTGGCGACGGATGTGGGGATCAGCGACGTCCGCGCCGATCTGCTCCCCGAGGACAAGGTGGCCGTAGTACGCCGCCTACAGGCCGACGGTCACCGCGTGCTCTTCGTCGGCGATGGCATCAACGACGCCCCTGCAATCGCCGCCGCTCACGCTTCGATTGCCATGGGGCTCAGCGGGGCAGACCTGACGTTGGATACTGCCGACGCCGTCACGGTTCGCGACGAACTCGCCACCATCCCCGCCGTGGTCGCGCTGGCACGTCGAGCGCGCCGCGTCGTCATCGCCAACCTTGCCATCGCAGCCACCTTCATCACCGCCCTGGTCGCCTGGGATCTATTCGGCCACCTGCCCTTGCCACTCGGCGTCGCCGGTCACGAAGGTTCCACGATCATCGTTGCCCTCAACGGACTACGACTGTTGAGGGCTCGCGCGTGGACGGGCGTTGCACCCACGTCGTCGTAGCATCGTCGCCGCCGGGCGCCCGATGGACGGTTGCGCGGCTGACACCGAGAGTCCAGGCGCGCGGTCCGGCCGGTAACCCCGACTGCCAGGCGACGAGTGCGCGCTCCAGACCGTCCCGCGCGGCAGCCGTACAGCCCTCAAGCCGACACTTCGAGCGGCCACCCCCTGTCACCGCCAGACGTTTCAGCACGCTTAGTAACACTTGTTACACTCCGAGCCGTGGCGAATGCAGACGTGCGGTGGCTCGTGGTGTTCGTTCGCCTTCCGACAGACCCATCGCGGCATCGAGTCGCGGTGTGGCGTGAGCTGCGTCGGACCGGTGCGGTTTCACTAGGGCAGGGGTCGTGGGCGGTGCCTGACGCCGCCGCGTTCACCGAGGGCATCGATCGTGCTGTTGAGATGGCTGAGCGTGGTGACGGCGAGGTAGTCGTCCTGTCGGCAGTGGGCCGATCCGAACACGATGGAGCGCGACTCGTCACGCTGTTCACCAATGAACGTGAGGACGAGTGGTCGGAGTTCATCGCGGACTGCGCCAAGTTCGACGCCGAAATCGACCGCGAAATCGATCAGGTCAAGTTCACCCTGGCCGAATTGGAAGAAGAGGAACAGAGCCTAGACCGGCTGCGCCGCTGGCATCGCACGATCAAGTCACGCGACATCTTCGGAGCACCGTCCGCCGCTGATGCCGGCCAGCAGTTGAAGCACTGCCAAGAACGATTGGCCGACTACACCGAGCGTGTCTTCGCGGCACTGCATCAAACATGAACGCCCGCAGCTTGCCCTTCGCGGATCACCCATCATGACGACCTTCGACCACGAGATGTTTCTGCACATCAACGACTTCGCCCGTGCCTCCGACTGGCTTCATCCCCTTGTCAACGGCTGGGCAAACTACGGCATCGTCGGCTTCGCGGCACTTTTGTTGATGGCGTGGTGGCGCGCACGCCGCCGCAACGACCCCGCCTGCATGGCCGCCGCCCTCTGGTCACCCATTGCGGTGGTCATCGCGGTGACCATCAACCAGCCCATCGCCAAACTGGTAGCAGAACCGCGCCCTTACGCCTCCATCCCCGGCATCCTGGTTCTGGCGCACCAAAGCAGCGACCCGTCGTTCCCGAGCGACCACGCAGTGATGGCGGGCGCAGTCGCGGCGTCGCTGTTCGTCTTCGATTCGCTGCTCGGCGAAATCGCCGCCGTCGCAGCCGTACTGATGGCCTTCTCCCGCGTGTACATCGGCGCGCACTTCCCCTCCGATGTACTCGTCGGACTCGGACTGGGCATCGCCGTGGCGTTGATCGGTTGGCTCGTCGCACGCCGCCCGCTCACCAAAGGCCTGGGCTGGCTGTCCACGTCCCGTCTGCATCCGCTCGTGACCGCCGATGGTCACGCCCCTGTTAGGTCGTCGTGACACGTCCGGGCACAGAGTCAGAAACCGTCGAGCATCCGCGCTCCCGGTACTGGCCGCTGTACGCTGCCGGATTCGTCACCGCCTTCGGCGCACACTCCATCGCCGCGAACCTCGGCACCTACGGCCAACACCATCAGGCCAGCCTGCTAACCGTCGGCCTGCTGTTGGCGATCTACGACGGAGCCGAGGTGGTCCTCAAACCCGTCTTCGGCAGTTTGGTAGACCACGTCGGTCCACGTCCAGTCCTCATCGGCGGCCTGATCGGATTCGCCGCCGCATCCGCCGCATTCTTCGTCGCTGGCGACCCTGGACTTCTGGGTCTTGCCCGCTTCGGACAAGGGGCAGCCGCCGCCGCGTTCTCGCCAGCAGCATCCACACTCGTCGCCCGGCTCACCCCCACCGGCGGTCACGGTCGACGCTTCGGAAGCTACGGGGCGTGGAAGGGATTGGGATACACACTGGGACCGCTATTGGGTGGCATGCTCGTGACCCTCGGCGGCTACAACACACTGTTCGCCGTGCTTAGTGGACTCGCTGTCGTCGTCGCCGTCTGGGCCGCATGCATCGTTCCCAAAGTCGAACCGCTCCCTCGGCGGCGTTCGACCATCGTCGACTTGGCTCGCCGTCTCACCCGACGCGGATTCCTCATTCCCACAGTGATACTCGCGGCGTCCACTGCCACACTGTCAATCGGTGTCGGATTCCTACCGATCCTCGCCGCATCAGCCGGAGCCAACGCATTGGCGAGCGGAGCAATGGTCTCGGTCATGTCCGCGTGCGCCGCACTCTCCCAACCGTGGGCGGGCCGCGCCCTGGATGCCAACCGACTCAGCTACCGGACTGGCAGCATCGCCGGACTAACCGCCTGCGTCGCCGGATTGGTGCTAGCCGCACAGATGGCAGGCCCAGTTGGGCTGATAGCCGGCGCAATCGTCATCGGACTAGGCGCAGGCGTCCTCACCCCACTTGGCTTCGCCGCCCTAGCCACATCATCGCCACCAGAACGCCTCGGCGAAACGATGGGGTCAGCCGAAGTCGGTCGCGAACTCGGAGATGCAGGGGGGCCGCTACTCGTCGGTGCTATCGCCGTCACTGCCACACTGAGCGTCGGCTTCGTCGGCGCAGCAGTCCTCATGGCAGTCGCGGCAGTCATAGCCCCGGCCAACCTCCGACAGCCCGCCCCCGAGGCGGACACCTGAACTGGTATGTGCTGGATTCCGCCGAGCGGGCTACGGACCGCTGTCGCACAGGGTTCGGCGCCTTCCGGAGGTAGTTCAAATGAAATGCATACTGATCGTTGTTGAGACGCCTCTATGCGTTGCCAGGACGTGCCATCCTTTTGGGCGTGTCTGACGCCCAGCACGTTGTCCTAATTCATGGCAACTGGTCCCGCGGAGAACAGCTGGCCGCTGGCCGCGCCGCATTTCACGAGCGTGGCTACACGGCACACACCCCGACATTGCGCCATCACGAACTACCCATCCACGAGGGCTCCACCAAGATCGCGTCCCTGAGCCTGCGGGACTACGTTGACGACCTAGTGACGTTCGTCGCTTCGCTCGAAACACCACCATTGTTGGTCGGCCACTCGATGGGCGGCCTGCTTGCGCAGCTCGTCGCTGCGCGCGTACGCCACATCGGGTTGATAGCGGTGTGCCCGGCTCCGGCCGCAGGCATCGCCGGTTCGACGCCTGCGAACATGCGCATGTCGATGCCGTGGTTCTTGCGGTTGCGTCCCTGGGCGAAGCCGGTGCCTCCCCCCACATTCGAGCGATTCCGACGTTGGGTAGCCAACACACAATCTGAGGACACCGCACGCGAGATACATGACGGACTGGTCTGCGAATCGGGACGAGCGCAATGCGAGATGCTCCTCGCGTTACTCAAGCTCTCCGATGCGACCAGGGTAGACACAGCCGCGGTGAACACGCCCGTACTGGTGATAGGAGGCGAGTGTGACTTGATCGTGCCCGCAGGCGTTTTGCGTCAGACAGCGGCTCAGTATCAGCACGCCGATGTCATCCACATACCGAAGTCGGACCACATGGTCTTCTCCGGGGATTGCCTACCCGTAACCATGAGCCACATCGACGAGTGGCTTACGAAGAACCAGCTCTTGCCAAGGCGCGGTACAACGTCGCCCGACTGACGCCGAAGGTGTCGGCGATTGTGCTGCGGCGGACGGCTTCGAAAAGCCCACTACGGGCGAACTGCCCTGAACTGCTCAAACTCTGTGGAGCTAGGGAGAATCGAACTCCCGACCTTCTCGATGCGAACGAGACGCGCTACCAACTGCGCTATAGCCCCTTGTACCGGTAGCACAGGTTACCAGTCACCCTGCCGAGGCAGAAAACGCCTAAGGCCTATTCCCCCGCCGCACGCGGTAGGTCGTACTCAGCGGCGAACGGGGCGTAGTCGAGGTGCTCGAAGATCGGGTCCTCGTCGTCGATCTCCAGCACCACCGCGCCGGGCCGACGCAGCCGCGACGGCACGACGTCGAACTCCGGATCCTGAGTGCTTTCGACGCCAAGCCGCGAACGCGCCATCCGCTGTGCACGGCGGCGGCGCACCTGCTCCTCGATGCGCGTCTGGCGGCGCAGGTACCCGAGATACAAGAGGGTCACCGTTGCGACGGAGCCGCATGCCCACCAGAACGTCGGCGACAACAGGAACGCGGCAACGGCAGTGGCCACCATGGCGACACCCATCGCCATCAGCGTCCGCTTGCGGAACTGGTACTTTCGCGCACTCACGGCCGCAGCCGTCTTGGACTCGTAGCGCTTGCGCCGCGCATCGGAGATCGAGTCGGCGACGTGAAGGTCGGTCTCAGACGGCGCTTCCAGACCCGAGGAGTCGTCGACGTACTCGTAGTCGTGCTCGGTGCCGTCGTCGAGTGACTCGAATACGTCGGTGCTCGCTTCGGGCTCGGGGGCGAACTCGGGCTCGGCCTCGCCGACCTCGACCTCGGGCTCGTCGACCTCGGACAGGTCCTCGACGGAGAACGTCTGCGTGTTGTCGTCGAAGTCCAACGGGAGTTCGGGGTGGGCGTCGGCCTCGGCCTGCCTCGCGGCAGAAGCTCCGACCGGCAGCGCGCCGGAGTCCATCTCGACGACGTCGACGTCGAGGTAGTCGGGTTCGGTCGACACCGCGGCAGCGGCCTGCACGACCGGGCGCCGCGACGGCGCGGCGCGGTAGTCGTCCTCACCCTGGTCGTCGGAGTGGTCGTCGTCGACGTCGTCCAAGTGGTCTTCGGACGGTCGCCAGTCGGGATCGCTGTGATGGCCGGCCGCGGGCCCGCTGCGGCGGCGGCGCAGCAGTCTGGCGCCGCCTCCGGTGTTGAGCACGCGAGTGGCCAAGGCCACGTCACTGGTACGACGTACGGTGTCCCGCTTGCTGATCAACATCGGAACGAGCACGAAGAGCCAGAGCACCACGAGTGAGATCCACAGGAGTGATTGGGGGATGCTTGGCATGTCGCCGGCTCCTTTCCCCTTCAGATTAGGTCTGTGACCAGCGCATCCGGGGGCGACGCGCCGAGGTCAATTACACACCTGTAATTAACCTCTGACAAGCACATTAGCCCCACATGTCACATCTGCAACATCCATCACGACCAATTTGCGCGACCGTCGCGAACCAACCTCGACGTTGCCGAGCCCTCGAGCTCCTCGATCGTGATCGCGACCAGCAGGTGATCGCGCCACGCTCCGTCCACTTCGAGGTAGCGCTTCAGCAACCCCTCTTCGCGGAAACCGACCTTGGCGAGCACTGCCCGGCTCGCGTCGTTCTCGGGTCGCACCGTCGCCTCGATCCGGTGCAGCATCACCGGTCCAAGCCCGTGATCGACGCCCAGTGCAAGAGCTGCCGTCGCCACCCCGCCACCGGTCACCGCCTTGGCCACCCAATATCCGATCCACGCCGACCGCAGCGCCCCGTGCGTGACGTTGCCGATCGTCAGCTGACCGCAGAACTCGCCGTCGAGTTCGATCGCGTACGGCAACATCCGCCCACGGCGGCCCTCGGCACGCAGCCCCGAACAGATCGACGGCCACGACGAAAGAGCATGCCGCACTTCCCAGTTCACTTCAGCGACCGGCTCCCACGGCTCGAGGTGCGCCCGGTCGGCCAGCCGTAGCCGACTCCACTGCGAGCCGTCGCGCAATCGCACGGGGCGCAACCGCACCAAACCGGCGGGCACCCTCAACGGTCCGATCGGTTTCGGCCACCCCGGATGGATGGACGCCGAACGCAGGAAGCTCACGCCGCCGCGCTCCGTCGACCAGACACGACGCCTCTCAACCGCGCTGCGCCAAGAAGGCCACGTCGACGATCTCGCCGGTGCGGACCTGCTCGGCCTCGCTCGGGACGGTCACCAGACAGTTCGCCTCGGCAAGCGTGGCCAGCAGATGCGACGACGCTCCCGGCGCGCCGCCGAGAGCCTGCACCAGGTACTCGCCGGTGTCCTGATCGCGCATCAACTGTCCGCGCAGGTAGCCCTTGCGGCCGGCCACCGAGGAGATCGGCGACAGAGTTCGGGCCTGCACGACACGCCGCAAGGGCTGGCGCTTGCCCAACGACATCCGGATCAGTGGCCGCACCATGACCTCGAAGACCACCAGCGCACTGACTGGGTTGGCGGGCAACAGGAACACCGGCACGCCCTCGCGGCCCAACTGACCGAAGCCCTGCACCGAACCCGGGTGCATCGCGATCCTGGCGACCTCCATCTCCCCCAGTTCGGACAGCACCGCACGCACGCTCTCGGCCGCCGCCCCTCCGACGCCGCCGGCGATCACGACCACCTCGGCGCGGCTGAGCTGACCCTCGACGACGTCGCGAAGCTCCTTCGATTCGGTGTCGACGATCCCGACGCGATTCACCTCGGCGCCCGCGTCGCGGCCCGCCGCGGCCAGCGCATAGGAGTTGACGTCGTACACCTGCCCGTTGCCAGGCGTGCGCGAGATGTCGACGAGCTCCCCGCCGACGCACATCACCGACAGCCGCGGCCGCGGATGCACCAAGACCCGTTCCCTGCCGACTGCGGCGAGCAGGCCCACCTGCGCCGCGCCGATGATCGTGCCCGCCCGCACCGCCACGTCACCGGGCTGGACGTCGTCACCGGTACGCCGGACGTAGGCGCCCGACCGCACGCTGCGCAGCACCCGCACCCGCGAGTCGCCGCCGTCCGTCCACCGCAGCGGCAACACCGCGTCGGCGAGCGTCGGCATCGGGGCACCCGTCTGAACGCGAGCCGCCTGACGCGGTTGCAGGCGACTGGGCGTCCGTGTGCCCGCCTCGATCAGGCCCATCACGGGAAGGCTGACCTCGCGGTCACCGCCGTCGTCGGCGTCGTCACCAGGATCGGCCCCGAGCACGTCGACGCTGCGCACGGCGTATCCGTCAATGGCGGCCTGGTCGAAGCCGGGAAGCGGCCGTTCGGTGACGACCTCCTCGGCGCACATCAGACCCTGCGCCTCGGCAATGGCCACCCGCACCGGCCGTGGCGCTACCGCAGCAGCTGCTACTCGAGCCTGCTGGTCCTCGACCGAACGCACAATGCGCCTTTCTGCAGTGCCATGGCCCGCGGCGCGCTTTAGTGTTCGCCCAGGCCCAATCGCTCGACCAGCCAGCGCCGTAGCTCCGGTCCGTAGTCGTCGCGTTCCAACGCAAAGTCAACCGCAGCCTTGAGGTAGCCGCCGGGATTTCCCAGGTCGTGTCGGCGACCCCGATGGACCACGACGTGGACCGGATGGCCGTCCTCGATCAACAGGGCGATGGCGTCGGTCAGCTGAATCTCGCCTCCGACGCCGGGCTTGACCCGGCGCAGTGCATCGAAGATCGCGCGGTCGAGCACGTAGCGACCGGCGGCGGCGTACGGCGACGGGGCGTCCTCGGCCTTCGGCTTCTCCACCATGCCCTTGACGCGCAGCACGTTCGGGTTCGCGGCGTCGGGCACCACCTCGACGTCGAAGACACCGTAGGCACTGATCTCGTCGGGCGGCACCTCGATGGCGCACAGCACCGAGCCGCCGCGCTTGGCCCGCACCTTCGACATGGTCTCCAGCACACCCGTCGGCAAGACCAGATCGTCGGGCAGCAACACCGCGATCGCGTCCTCGTCGGGCAACAGCTTCTCCTCGACGCACCCGATGGCATGGCCGAGGCCCAACGGCTCGGCCTGCACGACGGACTCGACCTTGATCAGCGCGGACGCCCGGCGCACCTTCTCCAGCATCACGTGCTTGCCGCGGGCTTCCAGCGTGCCCTCGAGGATGAGGTCCTGGACGAAGTGCGCAACCACCCCGTCCTTGCCCTCGGAGGTGATGATGATCAGGCGTTCGCCGCCTGCCTCGGCTGCCTCCGCCGCCACCAGTTCGATTCCCGGAGTGTCGACGACCGGCAGCAACTCCTTCGGCACCGTCTTGGTGGCTGGCAGGAATCGCGTTCCCAGACCGGCGGCGGGAACGACAGCCGTGCGCGGAATCGGCACCTCGGCCCGTGTCGTCATCGTTCACACCATAACGGCATGCCAGGTATTGCGACCGCCCGAGGCTGGCAAGTCCTCGAAGCTCGGCCATTCGGATGTCATGGTGTGTGCGTGGAGCCGATGACGAAGGCCGATGTCCGAGCGGTGGTGCTGCGCGCTCGTCGCCTGACTTCGCCCGAGCAACGACGGGCAGAGGCCGACGCGCTCGCCGGACACCTGCCCGCGCTGGTGAACGCCGGCGACACCGTCTGCGCCTATGTGCCGGTGGGTTCCGAACCCGGTTCGCCGGCGATGCTCGATGCGCTGGCCGGTCTCGGCGCCCGGATTCTGCTGCCCGTCGCACTCGAGGACTCGACGGGCACGCCCCTACCGCTGCAGTGGGGTGAGTACCGCGCCGGTGGTCTGGTCGACGCCCGCTTCGGGCTGCGCGAACCCGCGCCACCGTGGCTGGGTGTCGACGCGATCGCCTCCGCATCGGTGGTCTTGGTTCCGGCTCTCGCGGTCGATCTCACCGGGGTTCGGCTCGGTCGCGGGGCCGGCTTCTACGACCGGTCGCTTGGTCACGCGGATCCGGCCGCCCGGTTGATCGCGGTGGTCCGAGACGACGAGTTGGTGGACTGGTTGCCCGGCGCCGAGCACGACGTGCCGATGACGGACGCGCTGGTGCCCGGCCGAGGACTCGTCAGGCTCGGTTAGCAGGCGGAGAGCACCTCGGCGATGGCCCGCTCCTCCTTGTTCGAGACCCACAGCCCGTAGGCCTTCTTCACCGCGACCTGGCGCGCGACGAACTCGCAGCGGAACCCCACGTTGGGCGGCAGCCAGCTCGCCGCATCGCGAAATGCCTTGTCGAAGTTGCCCTTTGCGCTCACCGCCAGGAGGTTGCGCGGATCGTTGGCGAAGTTGCGGCGGCGCTGATCGTCCCAGTCGCGGGCGCCCTTGTACCAAGCGTCGGCCAGGGAAACGACGTGGTCGATCTGCACGGCATCCGACGTCGTCGGCCCGCGCACGAAGGCGATCGCCTCGCCGCGATACGGGTCCTGCAGGGTGCCGCTCGAGACGAAGCAGGTGCCGGGCCGCACGGCGACGTCGGTGAGATCGCGGCGAAGGACATCGTCGCGGGTGTTGCAGCCGTTGTGGCCGAACTCGACCTCGACGTCGTCGCTCCACGCTTCGCCGAAGCGGGACCTGGTGAAGTCGCGGCGCTTGTCCCACCCCTTCACGGGCAGCCGCGCGAGGTCCGCCCTGACCTGCTCGTATCCGACCGGGCCCTGGGAATGCGGCACGGCTACCATCGTCTCGGCGCGGAAGTGGAGCCAGACGGCCACGGCAACGCCCACCGCCACGACCAGGGCTAGAACGGGAATGGCGCGGCCCACATTTCGGTTCTAGCACTTGCGCCGGTAGAGTGCTAATAAGTTTCACTGTCTCGGAGGTTTTCGTGCCGACCTATTCCTACGCGTGTACCGAGTGCGACAACCGGTTCGACGCGGTACAGGCGTTCAGCGAAGATGCGCTGACCACGTGCCCGGTGTGCTCCGGCCGGCTGCGCAAGCTGTTTGGCTCGGTGGGTGTGGTGTTCAAGGGCAGCGGCTTCTACCGCAACGACAGCCGCGAGGGCGCCAAGAGCACCTCCAGCAGCTCGTCCGGCGGATCGGCCAAGAGCAGCGACTCGGCTGGCTCGTCGTCGTCGTCCGACTCGTCCTCCTCTGGCGGGTCCTCATCGTCGAGTTCCGATTCCTCGTCGAGCTCCGGATCGTCGGACGGCAAGAGCTCGAGCTCCAGCAGCGGCTCGTCGGCCCCCGCCGCCGCCAGCTCGTAACCCGAGTTATCCACAGGCCCGGCAGTCGCCGGGGTGGGAAACCCGCCATCGCCACCTAACGTTGGCGCATGGGGGAAGCACTCAATCCGTCACCACTGAGCCGGCTCTCGCAGGCGCTGCGACCGGACTGGACTAGGACCGTCGCGGCCCGCAGGGCCACCGCGGCAGCACTCGTCGTCTTGGCCGGGGTGGTGGCGCTGCGCCCCGATCCCGCCGATGGCCGCACCGACGTCGTCGTCTTTGCGCACGACATCGCGCCAGGAGTGGAGCTCACCGAGGCCGACCTTCGTGTCGAATCACGCTCGACGACAACCATTCCCGACGGTTCCCAAACCGACCCGACCTCGCTGCTGGGGTCGACGCTTGCCGGGCCGGCCCGCCGTGGGGAGGTACTGACCGACGTTCGGCTGCTCAGCCCGCGTCTCGCCGAGGTCACCGCAGGCAAGGACGCACGGGTGGTGTCGCTACGTCTGGCAGACGCCGCCCTACTGGATCTCATTCGTCCGGGAGACGTGGTGGACGTGCTGGCCGCCGATCCCACGCCACCCGGCGGCGCGGCGGACGAGCAACCCCGTGTGGTCGCGACGGACGCCGTCGTCGTCCTGGTCTCCGAGAAGGTCAACTCACCCGGCAGGGGCGACGACAGGGTGGTGTTGGTGGCCCTGCCCGCTCACGCCGCGAATGGCGTGGCGGGCGCGTCCCTGACCAAGGCCGTCACGCTCACACTGCACTGAGACGAGTCGCTTCGCTTGAGCAGTCAGTGCCGAGGTGGCGCAACGGGTGTGGTGGTCGGCGCACCGGATCCAGCTTGCAGCGCGTCCATCACCATGTCGGCGAGTTCGTCGGACGTCGACCCCGGAGGCGCAGGCGCGGGAGTCGTCGGCTGCGCGGCGGCCGTGCCTCCCGCCAGGCCGGCAAGGCTGATCAGCACGATCACCGCGGACACCAACAACCGCTTCGGCACTCGCTCGCTCCAAATCCTCTACGTATGACGGGATTGCCCGAAGTTAGCACTGGGTTCCGCCGTACGCAGCGTCAGTGGGGTTAACGTGGCACATCTGGTCAACCACCCCCATGGAAGGGAATAGCTCGTGCTCAAGGGCTTCAAGGAGTTTCTCTCTCGCGGCAACATCGTCGACCTCTCGGTCGCTGTCGTCATTGGTACTGCGTTCACCGCGCTCGTCACCAAATTCTCCGAAAGCATCATCCAGCCGTTGATCGACCG
This sequence comes from Mycolicibacterium sp. P9-64, assembly GCF_008329605.1. GTDB lineage: Bacteria > Actinomycetota > Actinomycetes > Mycobacteriales > Mycobacteriaceae > Mycobacterium. The sequence goes on along the minus strand of NZ_NPKO01000008.1, from coordinate 583 downwards.
CATCGGAGCAGGCGGCGACAAGAATTACGGCATCCTGAAGATCGGCATCGGCGGCGGCCAGGTCATCGACCTCAACATCCTGCTGACGGCGGCCATCAACTTCGTCCTCGTCGCGGCAGTGGTGTACTTCTTCGTCGTCGCGCCCTACAACCGGCTCCGCAAGCGGGGTGAGGTCGAGCAGGCCCAGGACACCGAGCTGAGCCTGCTGACCGAGATCCGCGATCTGATGTACGACGGCGGTAGCGGCAAGCACGTCACCGGTCCGGGGACCGGCCCCAGCCCAGACACGGCCGAAACGACCAGCGCCGACAAATAAAACGCGAACAGCCCCCGGCCGAAGCCGGGGGCTGTTCGCGTTTACAGCAGTGTTAGTTCATGTTCCACGGTTCGCCGTAGGTGGTGACGCTGTCACCGGTGGACGCGATGAGCCGTGCGAACGGACGCAGGAGCACGCCACCGGCCGCGCCGGTGACCGTTCCGTGAGCGTTGGACACCGCAACCGCACCGGCCGCACCCTTGACGTCCACCGAGAAGGTGGCGACTTCCTGGATGCCGGGGCCGTTGCCCAGGTCAGCGCTGATCG
>NZ_NPKO01000038.1 GCF_008329605.1 Mycolicibacterium sp. P9-64 | reverse complement strand
GGCGATCGTGATCGGCTACTACGTGATCGGGCACGTGCACCACGCGCTGCACACCCCGCTGATGTCGGTGACCAACGCGATCTCCGGGATCATCGTCGTCGGCGCGCTGCTGCAGATCGGCCACGGTGACGTGATCGTCACCGCGCTGGCCACCGCAGCGATCCTGCTTGCCAGCATCAACGTCTTCGGTGGCTTCGCGGTGACGCGCCGCATGCTCGCGATGTTCTCGCGCAGCTGACCACCTCGACCTACAAACGCGCCGCCCCCTAGAGCTCCCCGAATCGGACGGATTGCATGTTCACCCTAGAGACCACTGCTACCGCGGCCTACGTCGTCGCGGCCCTGCTTTTCATCCTGGCCCTGGCCGGGCTGTCCAAGCACGAGACCTCGCGGCAGGGCAACGCCTTCGGCATGGCGGGCATGGCGGTGGCGCTGATCGCCACCATCGCCCTGGCAATCGGCCGCCACATCGAACCGCTGGGTATCGGCCTGCTGGTCGGGGCGATGACGATCGGCGCGGCGATCGGCCTGTGGCGCGCCCGCGTCGTCGAGATGACCGGCATGCCCGAGCTGATTGCACTCCTGCATTCCTTTGTGGGCTTGGCCGCGGTGCTGGTGGGCTGGAACGGCTACCT
>NZ_NPKO01000037.1 GCF_008329605.1 Mycolicibacterium sp. P9-64 | reverse complement strand
CCCGACCAGCCCGACCAGCCCGACCAGCCCGACCAGCCCGACCAGCCCGACGAGGATGGTGACACCGACTCCGAGCCGGCCATCGCTGACGACGACAGCGGGAGCGACACCACAGCACCCGAGCACGCCGAGTCCAGTGCTTCTACGTCGGCAGAGGTCGCTGCGGCTGCGCAGCACGCGTCCCTGGACGGCGAGACACCCCCGATGTTCAGCAAGCCCCTGCGCGAGATGACACTGGCCGAGGTCTACGCCGAAAGCACCGCCGACCCCGGCGAACCCCTAGCCACCCCACCCGGGGTCATCATCGGCGGACCACTGCTCCCCGGACCGGTCGTGGCCCGCGCCGCCCGCCACGCCAAGATCGTGCCGATCGTGCATCCCGGCAACGCCCCACCCGAACCCCGCCACACACCGTCTCGGGCGCTGGCCGACTTCGTCCGCGCCCGCGACCTCACGTGCCGCTTCCCGCACTGTGACGTGCCCGCCACCCGCTGCGATGTGGATCATACGATTGCCTACCCGCACGGGCCGACCTGCGCGTCGAACCTCAAGGCCCTATGCAGGTTTCACCATTTGCTCAAGACCTTCTGGGGCGGGCCACACGGCTGGCGAGACCGACAACAACCCGACGGCGATGTC
>NZ_NPKO01000036.1 GCF_008329605.1 Mycolicibacterium sp. P9-64 | reverse complement strand
AGGGCGAGGTCGTCGACGTTGGTGAGTCCGCCGTCGGTCCAATCCCGGGCGGCGTGGTGGGCCTGGGTGCCGTACGCGGGCACGGTGCAGCCGGGTTTGGTGCAGCCACCGTCGCGGGCGATCAACGCGATCCGCTGCGCGACGGAGGCGGTGCGCTTGGCCCGGAACAGGTTCAGGGCAGAGCCGGTCGCCCCGTCGAACACCGCCAGGTAGTGGCCGGTGTTGGCGTGGGCGGCCAGTTGCAGGACGTCGGTGAGCGGCAGGATGGTGCCGCCACCGCTGACACCCACCCCGGCTCGGGATTCCAGGTCCTGCAGGGTGGTGCGCACGATGATCGTGGTCGCCAACCCGTTGTGTTGACCCAACTCGGCCTTGTCCAGCGCGGCGCGCCCGATGAAGGCCAGGGCGTCGTGGCGGCGCTGCGCGATGGTGCGGGAGTCGGTGTCGATCTGGGCTTGGGTTGGCGTGCCCGAGGTGGTGGGCTGTTGGTCGGCGGGGTTGCACATGCCCGGCGCGGCGAACTTCGCGAACAGCGCCTCCCAGATCGCCCACGCCGCCGGGGTGAGCTCGGCGGTGAGGCGGGTATTGCCGTCGGGTTGTTGCGGTCCCTTGTTGACGCCGCGGCGCCGCGCCCGTTCGGCGTCGTCGGGGGCGGGTCCGTCTTGATCCAACAGGAACAGC
>NZ_NPKO01000007.1 GCF_008329605.1 Mycolicibacterium sp. P9-64 | reverse complement strand
CGAATTCACCACACCCACCGGGGCGCGGCACCACTCGAAGGCGCCACCATTACCGGGTCCGGTGGGTGGCTACCGCAGTGCGATCGAAATCGACTTCGGCTACCTCATCACCAAACACGCCGCCTAGGTCGGGGCCTCCCGCCACGCCCGAAGTGCCGCGTCCACGTTGCCGTCGGCCGATCCGTCCAACCAGTGGATGCGGTGATCGCGACGGAACCACGACCGCTGCCGCCGCACGTAGCGACGGGTTCCGATGAAGGTCCGCTCGCGCGCCTCGGCGAAGGCTGCGTCGTCGCCGCCCGCGTCGAGCGCCTCGAGCACCTGGGCGTAGCCAAGTGCACGCGACGCGGTGACGCCGTCGCGCAGGCCCTCGTCGAGCAGTGCGGTCACCTCACGGACCAGTCCGTCGGCGAACATCCTGTCGGTCCGCAACGCCAGGCGTTCGTCGAGAGCCGCAGTCTCCCAGTCCAATCCGACGATCATGGCGTTCCACCGCGGCGCACCGATCGTCGGCGCCGACGCTGCGAACGGCTGGCCCGTCAGCTCCACCACCTCCAGCGCACGCACGATGCGGCGCCCGTCGGTGGGCAGGATCGAGGTCGCTGCCGCAGCATCCACGCGGCCGAGTTCGTCGTGCAGAGCGCTGACCCCGACCTCGGCCAGCCGATCCTCCCAGCGCGCCCGCACGACGGGATCGGTCGCCGGGAAGACCCAGTCGTCAAGCAGCGACTGCAGGTACAGCATCGACCCGCCGACCAGAACCGGCACCGCTCCCCTGCCTGCGATCGCCTCGACGTCGGCCGCGGCTGCCTGCTGGTACCGGGCCACGGTCGCGGCCTGGGTCACGTCGAGCACGTCGAGTTGGTGGTGCGGGATGCCCCGACGTTCGGCGACCGGCAGCTTGGCGGTGCCGATGTCCATCCCCCGATAGAGCTGCATGGCGTCGGCATTCACGATCTCGCCGCCGACCCGCTCCGCGACGTCGAGGGCCAGCGCGGACTTCCCCGTACCCGTGGGCCCGACGATCGCGATGGGCCGAATCACTGGGCCCGTCCCCCGGTCGCTGCGCTCTTGCCCTCCGGAACCCACACCCCTGCGAAGTACCCGACCCCGTACGGCGCCCCGCGGTACGACTCGCTCGCCGACCCGGGCGCGGGTTCCGCCAGCCCGGCCAGCACTTGGTAGGCGACCCTGCCGATCGCGCCGGAGGGCAGCGCTGCCAGCGCGGCGACGTCACCGCCTGCCAGCGCGGCGTCGAGGGCAGCCTGGACGGCCTCCGCGTCGGGGTCGTACCCGCCGGGTGCCGTCGGGCTGAGCGTGTTCGCCCCGTCGGCGACGACCAGCACGCCCACCGCCTCGTGGGCCTCGTCGATCTCCGCGCGCAGGGCTCGCCCGAACGCCATCGCGGCATCCACCCCGTGGTCGTTGGCGTAGACCCGCACCTCGGCCCGCGCCAGAGGATTGACCCGTCCACGCAGCCAGCCGACGATCAGCGCGCACAGCGGGAGGTCGGCCGCCGCACCGATGGCCCCCGGCGCCAAGGCAACGGGTACGTCGATGCCGTAACCGGCGAACGTGCCGACGGCGTCGGCACCGATGACCGCGTCGACGGCTCCGACACCGACTGCCACCCATCGGTCGGGAAGCCCAGCTGCGACACCGAGGACGGCTTCGCGCAGGTCGGTGAGTTCGGCTGCTGCACCGGACGCGAGCTCGGGCACCAATATGGGCGCCGATGGGACGATCGCAATGGCGCTCAGCACGAATCCACGCTAGCCAGCGTTTCGTTCGGCGGCTTCGCCGGAGCCCATCGTTGCGGCCTCCCCGTGCGCCAAGGCCACCGTGGCCACCACCATCGCCGTGACGGCGACGGCCAGTGTCACCCAGCCGGCCTCCCCCGGGTGCAGCGCCTCGCCGAGCACCACGACGCCCAGCACCGACCCCACGATCGGCTCGGTGACGGTCATGGTGGGTAGCGACGCGGTGAGTGCACCCGCCCGGAACGACGCCTGCTGCCACGCGGTGCCGGCGACGGCCACCGCCATCCAGGCGTACAGCTCCGGTGTCTTCAGCAGCAGTGTCACGATGCCGTCGCCGAGGCGGTCGACGACCCCCTTGGTGAGCACCGCGAACAACCCCCACAGCACTCCCGACACGATCGCCAGCAGCACGGCGCTCACGTTGCCCGAGAAGATTCGCGCGCCGATCACGCAGGCCACCAGTGCGGGTCCGAGCACCAACAACACCACGGACCAGGTCTCGAACGACGCGCGTGAGTGACCCTCCGTCGGGTTGCCGACCGTCACGATCACCACGACCGCTGCGGCCAGCAGTGCCGCCCACATCCACTGGAAACGGCTCACCGGGTGCTGCGTCAAACGGGCATTGATCGGCAGCGCGAACAGCAGCGACGTCACCAGCACGGCCTGCACCAACAGCACCGATCCGAGGCCGAGCGCGGCCGCCTGCAACGCGAATCCGGCAGCCGACACCGCGCTGCCCAGCCACCACTGACGGTCGCGCAGCAGGCGGGTGAACAGGGCGAGCGGACTGACCTTTTCGTCGGTCACCTCGTGTGCCGACCGCTGGTGCACGACGTCGCCGACCGCTATGAAGAAGGCGGCGCCGAGTGCCAGCAGGGCGGCGATGTCCGCCTTCTCCACCTGCGACCTCCCGCTCGTTGGAGACGAGCGTAGGCAACTCGCGAGCCGAAGGCGTGCGCACGCCGCACGGCGACCTGTTTCAATAGCGTGCGAAGAGCGTTAGATGGCGCCGCGTTGCGCGGCAGGAGCGGGGGCTAGCCCCCGCGGAGGGCACGAGGATACGGATATGACCACCAGCGAGTCAGGCGAGGCAGCCAAGCCCACACCCCGACCCGGACCACCGCGACCCGTCCCAAGGCCCGGCGGCCGACCTCCTGTCGTCGCCGTGGCGTCTGCCGACCCCCATCGGTTCGGCCGCGTCGACCCCGACGGCACCGTCTGGCTGATCAGCTCGGCAGGCGAACGGCAGATCGGGTCGTGGCAGGCCGGCGACACCGAAGCGGCCTTTGCGCACTTCGGCCGCCGCTTCGACGACCTGCACACCGAGGTCGCCCTGATGGAAGGGCGCCTGAAGTCCGGCACGGGTGACGCGCGCAAGATCAAGTCCGCGGCAGCACAGATGGCCGAGAGCCTGCCGACCGCGTCGGTGCTCGGCGACGTCGACGCGCTGGCCGCACGGCTGACCGCGATCGTCGACCAGGCCGACGCCAGCGCGCTGGAGGATCGGGCCAAGCGCGACGAGCACCGCGCAGCGCAGACCGCGCACAAGGAGGCGCTGGCGGTCGAGGCCGAGACCATCGCCGCCGACTCCACGCAGTGGAAGTCCGCGGGCGACCGGCTGCGCGAGATCCTCGACGAGTGGCGCACGATCACGGGCTTGGACCGCAAGACCGACGACGCGCTGTGGAAGCGGTACTCGGCGGCGCGTGAGACGTTCAACCGGCGTCGCGGGTCGCACTTCGCCGAACTCGACCGTGAACGGGTCGGCGCGCGTCAGGCCAAGGAGGCCCTGTGCGAACGCGCCGAGGCGCTGTCCGACTCGACTGACTGGGGACCCACCGGCGCGACGTTCCGCGATCTCCTGACGGAATGGAAGGCCGCGGGGCGCGCGTCCAAGGAGGTCGACGACGCACTGTGGGCGCGGTTCAAGGGCGCTCAGGACAAGTTCTTCTCGGCCCGCAACGCCACGAACGCCGAGCGCGACGCCGAGTTCGGCGCCAACGCCGACGCCAAGCAGGCGCTGCTCGCCCAGGCCGAGGCCATCGATGGCTCCGATCCTGACGCCGCCCGCGCGGCGCTGCGGGCGATCGAGGACAAGTGGGACGCGATCGGCAAGGTGCCCCGCGAGCGAGGTGCGGAGCTGGAGCGGCGGCTGCGCGTCGTCGAGAAGCGGATCCGTGAGGCAGCGACGACCGGGTGGACGGATCCGGAGGCACAAGCAAGGGCCGACCAGTTCCGGGTCAGGGCCGAGCAATTCGAGCAGCAGGCCGTCAAGGCTGAGGCCGCAGGCCGCACCAAGGACGCCGAGCAAGCGCGTGCGAACGCCACGCAGTGGCGGGAGTGGGCGGAGGCCGCGGTCGAGGCGCTCGGAAAGAAACGCTAGGCCGGGTCGGCGGGGTTGGGGCCCTGGTCGTCCAGCAGCCCCTTGCTTTGGCGTTCGGCGACGAACCTGCGGCGCTGCTCCTCGGCTGCCAACTGCACTGCCGTACGCGACCACACCACGCGCGCCCAGTGGAAGGTGAGCAGGATCACCGCAATCCAGCCGACGATCAGGCCGATTCCGGGTCCGGGGTGCGCTGCGGCAACCGTCTGACGGGACCACACGGCGAGCATCCCGAGCGGGCATGCGACGGCCGATCCGGCGAGGGCGATCCAGGCGATCGCCCAGCGCCGGGTGATCAGCGCCAGGATCGAGAATCCGACGCTGAACACCAGGACCAGCCAGACGAAGACCCGTGAGGGCAGGGCTATCGCGGCCTGAATGGCCGCGTCGTCGCCGGCAAGTACGTCGATCCCCTTGGCGCCACCGGTGTGCGGGAGGACAAAAGACGCGAGGATGACGAACACCAGGATCGCGACGACCAAAGCGCGCGATCCAGGGTCGATTTCGCGTCCTACGCGGCGCTCGGCGGCTTCGATGTCGTCCTTGAAGGCGTCGAAGTCCGGGGCGTTCCTGCCGTTCACAGTCCACATCCCGTCGTCACAGGTGTCACGGGTGGTGCCCCCACCCCTGGCATGCCGAGGCCGACGTTGGTGCTCACCCGACGCCCCGCCTCGTGCGCGTCACCGGCGCGGGTGCGCCTGTGATCGGAGATGTCGGCGTCGGCGATCAGGTGATGCGGCGCGGCACCGGTCACCGTGGTGGTGACGACGTCGCCGGGGCGGATGTCTCGGTCGCCGGGCGCGAAGTGCACCAGCCGGCCGTCACGGGCCCGGCCGGACATCCGTGCGGTGCTGGCGTCCTTGCGCCCCTCGCCGGTGGCCACCAGGAGTTCGACGGTCGAGCCGACCTGAGCAATGTTCTCCTCCCAGGAGATTCGCTCCTGAAGCTCGATCAAGCGCATATAACGCTCCTGTACAACGGCTTTGGGCAGCTGATCGGGCAACTCCGCTGCAGGCGTGCCCGGCCGCTTGGAGTACTGGAAGGTGAAGGCGGTGGCGAACCGGGCACGCTCCACGACGTCGAGCGTCGCCGCGAAGTCCTCTTCGGTCTCACCGGGGAAGCCGACGATGAGGTCGGTGGTGATGGCCGCGTGCGGGATCGCGGCGCGGACCCTGTCGATGATGCCGAGGTAGCGCTCGGCACGGTAGGAACGGCGCATCGCCTTCAGGATCCGGTCCGATCCGGACTGCAGCGGCATGTGCAGCGTCGGGCAGACGTTCTGGGTGGCCGCCATGGCCTCGATCACGTCGTCGGTGAACTCGGCGGGATGCGGTGAGGTGAAGCGCACCCGCTCCAGCCCTTCGATCCGGCCACAGGCTTTCAGCAACTTCGCGAATGCCCCACGGTCACGCGGAATGTCGCCCCACGCTGCTGGCTCCTCGCGCAAGCGCTCGTCGGCCGCGAACGATACGCCGTACGCATTCACGTTCTGCCCTAGCAGGGTCACCTCGAGGACGCCCTGATCGACCAACGACTGCACCTCGGCGAGGACGTCGCCTGGCCGACGGTCGACCTCCTTGCCGCGCAGCGTGGGCACGATGCAGAACGTGCAGGTGTTGTTGCAGCCCACCGAGATGGAAACCCATGCGGCGTAGCTGGATTCCCGCGCCGCGGGGAGCGCCGACGGGAATTCGCGCAACGATTCGTAGATCTCGACCTGTGCGGCCTTGTTGTGCCGAGCGCGTTCGAGAAGCGTCGGCAGCGAGCCGATGTTGTGCGTGCCGAACACGACGTCGACCCACGGCGCCTTCTTCAGCACGGTGTCGCGGTCCTTCTGCGCGAGGCAGCCACCGACGGCGATCTGCATGTCGGGGTTGGCTTCCTTGCGCGGCACCAGGTGACTGATGTTGCCGTAGAGCTTGTTGTCGGCGTTCTCGCGCACCGCACAGGTGTTGAAGACCACGACGTCGGCATCGGCGCCATCGGCGGCGCGCTGGTAGCCGGCCTCCTCGAGCAGGCCGGCAAGGCGCTCGGAGTCGTGCACGTTCATCTGGCAGCCATAGGTCCGGACCTGGTAGGTCCGTGCAACGCGTTGGTCGCTGGCGGTGGCCGGCGCCTCGCGCGTCACCGTTGAAGTCACGGACCAATGGTACGGGCGGGCACGAACAGACCCAATTCCGACAATTCTGCCGGATTGCCGAGAGCCCGGCGAGCTGAACGTTACCTGGGTAGTGTCTGACCGCATGAGCGATGGCGGGGGGGCTAGCGCACCCAGCGAAACGACGCGCAATGCCGGCCCAATGGTCTCAATCCAGGGCGTCAACAAGCACTTCGGCAGCTTGCACGTGCTCAAGGACATCAACCTGACGGTGGACCGCGGGCAGGTCATCGTCGTGTTGGGACCGTCGGGGTCCGGCAAGTCGACGTTATGCCGAGCCATCAATCGCCTGGAGACCATCGACTCCGGGACCATCGCGATCGACGGTGAGGTGCTGCCCGACGAGGGACGCAAGCTCGCGCAGCTGCGATCCGACGTCGGGATGGTGTTCCAGTCGTTCAATCTCTTCGCACACAAGACGATCGTCGAGAACGTGACCCTCGCGCCGGTGAAGGTGCGCAAGGTGTCCAAGGACAAGGCCCGCGAGAAGGCCATGGACTTGTTGGATCGGGTTGGCGTCGCGAGCCAGGCCGACAAGTATCCGGCGCAGCTCTCCGGCGGCCAGCAGCAGCGGGTGGCGATCGCCCGCTCGCTGGCGATGAACCCGAAGGTGATGCTGTTCGACGAGCCGACCAGTGCACTCGACCCCGAGATGATCAGCGAGGTCCTGACCGTGATGACGGGCCTTGCCGCGGACGGCATGACCATGATCGTGGTGACGCACGAGATGGGCTTCGCCAGGGGTGCCGCGCACCGCGTCGTGTTCATGGCCGACGGCGCGATCGTCGAGCACTCGGAGCCAGAAGACTTCTTCACCAACCCGAAATCCGATCGCGCCAAGGACTTCCTCGGCAAGATTCTCAACCACTGATGACCCGTCGAAAGGAAACAACAGTGCCTTCTGCCAGGCCCTCACGCACCAAATCCGCCCTACGATTCGCTGCCGTGGCGCTCGCCGTCGCACTCCCCCTCTCCCTCGCCGCGTGTGGCGGCGGAGGCAGCGGTGGCGGCGGCGGTGACACGATCGTCATCGGCACCAAGTTCGACCAGCCCGGCCTCGGATTGAAGAACCCGGACGGCACGATGAGCGGCTTCGACGTCGACGTCGCGAAGTACGTCGCCAAGGAGCTCGGCTACGCCGAGGACAAGATCGAATGGAAGGAATCGCCGTCGGGGCAGCGCGAGACGCTGATCCAGAACGACCAGGTCAAGTTCATCGCGGCCACCTACTCGATCACCGATGCCCGCAAGGAGAAGGTCGACTTCGCAGGGCCCTACCTAATCACCGGCCAGAGCCTGCTGGTCAAGGCGGACAACACCGACATCACCGGCGCCGAGTCGCTGCAGAACAACAAGAAGCTGTGCTCGGTATCGGGCTCGACGCCTGCGCAGCGCATCAAGGACAAGTACTCCGGCGTGCAGTTGCAGCAGTACGACACCTACTCGGCCTGTGTCGAGGCGCTGAAGAACGGTGCCGTCGACGCGGTCACCACCGACGAGGTCATCCTGGCCGGCTACGCAGCGCAGAGCCCCGGCACCTTCAAGATCGTCGGCAAGCCCTTCTCGGAGGAGCGCTACGGCATCGGCTTGAAGAAGGGCGACACCGACTTGAAGACCAAGATCAACGACGCCATCACCAAGATGGAGAAGGACGGCGCATGGAAGGCGGCGTTCGACAAGAATCTCGGACCCGCGGGCATCACGGCACCGACGCCGCCCCCGTTGGACAAGTAGTCGACGAGTAAGCGAGCCGCACTGACGTGTTGCACTTCGGTGACAACGCCTACGACCTCGTCGGGGCGTTCTGGACCACGATCCAGCTGACGTTCCTGTCGGCGATCGGGGCGCTCATCCTTGGCACCCTGCTGGCCGCGATGCGGCTATCGCCGGTACCGATGCTCACCTGGATCGGCACGACCTACGTCAACGTGGTGCGCAATACGCCGCTGACCCTGATCCTGCTGTTCTGTTCGTTTGGCCTCGCCCAGACACTGCAGATCACGCTGGTGGACAAGAATTCCCCGACGTCCATCGACGACAGCAACTTCCGGCTCGCGGTGCTCGGATTGTCGGTCTACACGGCGGCATTCGTGTGCGAGACGGTGCGATCGGGTGTCAACACCGTTCCGCTCGGGCAGGCGGAGGCAGCACGATCGCTGGGCTTCACGTTCAGCCAGAATCTGCGAATCGTGTTGCTGCCGCAGGCCTTTCGATCGGTGCTGATCCCGCTCGGCTCGGTGCTGATCGCGCTGACGAAGAACACCACGATCGCCTCGGCGATCGGGGTGGCCGAGGCGGCGCTGCTGATGAAGGCGATGGTCGAGAACCAGGCCGATCTGCTTCTCATCAGCGGCATCTTCGCCGCCGGGTTCGTGGTCCTCACGCTGCCGATGGGGTTGTTGTTCGGCTGGCTCGGCAAGCGAATGGCGGTGGCCCGCTAATGGCCGGCTCCGTCCTGTTCGACGCGCCGGGCCCCCGCGCGCGCATCCGCAACCACGTCATCTCGGCGGTCACCGTCGTGCTGACGCTGGTGGTGATCTGGTTCGTGTATTCGGCTCTGAACGCCAAGGGCCAACTGACGGCGGCCAAGTGGGAGCCATTCCTCACCGGCAACCTGTGGAAGACCTACCTGTTGCCGGGCATCCAGGGCACGCTGACGGCCGCCGCGGTGTCGATCGTGCTTGCGCTGGTGCTCGGCTTCGTCCTCGGCGTCGGCCGAATGTCCCATCAACCGGTGATCCGTTGGTGCTGCTCGATATTCGTGGAGTTCTTCCGCGCGGTACCGGTGCTGATCATGATGATCTTCGCGTACTTCCTCTACGCGCAGTACGACGTCGTTCCGTCGAAGTACCTTGCACTCGCCGGTGTGATCACCGGCCTGACGCTTTACAACGGGGCGGTGATCGCCGAGATCGTCAGATCCGGCGTCAACGCGTTGCCGAAGGGGCAGGCGGAGGCCGCGTCCGCACTCGGCCTTCGCTGGGGCCAGACCATGCGGGCCATCCTGCTGCCGCAGGCGATCACGTCGATGCTGCCGGTCCTGATCTCGCAGCTGGTGGTGGTCCTCAAGGACACCGCAATCGGCTACCAGATCACGTTCCTCGAGATGGTCAGGCAGGGCACCAACGTCGGTGCCGCATATAGCAACTACATCCCGGCGCTGATCGTGGTCGCGGCCTTGATGATCGCCGTCAACTTCACGCTGTCGAGTTTCGCGACGTGGGTGGAGCGCCGGTTGCGACGGTCGAAGCGTGGTCCCGAACCGCTGCACGCGGACGCATCGGTCACCCAGGGTTCGTTCGGCGCAGGCGCGGGCGGCACGATCTAGACCTGGCCGTCAACGGTGTGGCGGCGAAGCGGCTTGGTGCTCGCCCTCGCTCGATACCACCAGCGCGTGGAGCTTGGCCTCCGACGGCGAGCCGGGGTCGGCCGTGTAGAGGATCAGCGACAGCCCGGCGTCGGCGGGCAGGTGCATCGTCTCGTAGTTGAGCGTCATGGTCCCGACGGGGCCGTGGTGGAACCGCTTCGGCCCGTGAGTGTGCTCGAACAGCTTCTGGGCCGCCCAGAAGGTGGCGAACTCGCTGGATTGCGTGGACAGTTCACCGACCAGCTCGGCCAGCCGCGCGTCCTCGGCGTCGCGCCCTCCCGCCACTCGCAGGATCGCGACCATCTGCGCAGCGATGTCCGGCCAGTCGGGATAGACCTCTCGGGCCTTCGGGTCCAAGAACATCCAGCGAGCCATGTTGCGCTCGGCCGACGGCACCGCCTCGAAGTCGTGGATGAGCGCAGCAGCAGCCCGGTTGATGGCGACGATCTCCAGGCGAGGACCGTGCAGCACGGCGGGTGTCGGATGGAGGGCCGAGATCATCGAACGCAACGCGGGACGGACACGCAGGTGGCTGTCCGCTGTCACAGTCCTGACCGGCTTGACCAGTGCGGCCAGGTGGTCGCGCTCCAAGGCATTCAGGCGGAGGGCCTCGGCGACGGCGTGCAACACCTGATCGGAGACGTTGGTGGCGCGGCCCTGTTCGAGCCGGGCGTAGTAGTCAGGACTAACGCCTGCGAGCATCGCCAGTTCTTCGCGGCGTAAGCCCGCGACGCGGCGACCGCCGCTGGAGGCCGTCAGGCCAACGTCGGTGGGGGCCAGCCGCGCACGGCGAGAGCGCAGAAACTCCTTCAGCTCGTCCTGACGGGTGGCCACGCGCTTCATTATCGACGATCCCGGGTGAGATTTCGGCCAGCCCACACATTGGCGAACTCCGGCGACAGCAACATGAGGGCACCGATCAACAGGTGAAGGTCGTGGTCAGCGGGGTTACGATCGGCGCGCAGCCCCAGTGCAGCCACGACGACCGTCAGCGATGAAGTCGACGTCACGTCATCGGCCATGGCTTCAAGCAACCACGGAGGAGCGAAATCTGCCAGGTCGTGGTGAACCTGGTTCTGGCAGAACTAGGTTCACGGGGGCCTACCAAACCCTGTGTTGGCCGACCCGGATCGCGTTGAGTCAGACATCAAGCCGATTGAAAGGGTTCGACATGACAGTGTGGTTCATCACCGGGGCGTCTCGCGGTTTCGGACTGGAGATCGCCAAGGATGCACTCAGCCGGGGAGACAGCGTCGTCGCCACGGCTCGCGATCCGCAGGCCGTTCTGGATGGCATCCCCAACGCCGATGACCGGTTGCTTGCAGTGGCGTTGGACGTCAGCGATCCGACCCAGATCAGCGCCGCCGTCGACGCGGCAATCGACCGCTTCGGTCGCATCGATGCACTGATCAACAACGCAGGCCGAGGCCTGGTGGGAAGCGTCGAGGAGACCTCCGACGCCGAGGCCCGCGCGATCTTCGACGTCAACGTCTTCGGCCTGCTGGCGATCACCAGGGCGGTGCTCCCCCACATGCGGGCCCAGCGTTCGGGTCTGGTGGTCAACCTGTCGTCGGTTGGTGGCTTCGTCGCGTGGCCGGGCTGGGGCGTGTACGCGGCGACGAAGTTCGCGGTCGAGGCCATCTCCGAGGCAATGACACACGAGTTGGCACCGCTCGGCATCCGGTCGGTGGCCATCGAGCCGGGGCCGTTCCGCACCAACTTCCTCGACGGCAGCAGTCTCGCGATCGCCAGCACCGAGATCGACGACTACGCCGAGACAGGTGGGGCAGCACGCACCTGGGCCACCGACAGCAACTACGGCCAGCAGGGCGATCCGCTCAAGGCGGCCAAGGTGATCGTCGACCTGTTCGACCGCCGCGATCTGCCTGAGCGGATTCAGTTGGGTTCCAACGCCTTCGACGATGTGGCGGAGAAGCTGGCGCGTACTGCTCGCGACCAGGAGCAGTGGCGGGCCGTGAGCCTGTCGACCGACTTCGACGCCTAGACCCGCCTGCGCTCCCGCTCGCTGGCCAACGCCACCTTGACCACGTCGAAGGCCATTGACTGGTTGTAGCCCCGCCGGGCCAGCATGCCCACCAGCCTGCGGGCAACCTTGACGTCGTCGGCGTCGTCGGTGAGGCGCTCGCGTCGCAGTTTGTCGGCGACGAGTTGCTCGGCCCGTACCCGTTCGGCGTCGGAGTCGATGTCGGCCAGCGCCCCGGCGATCACGTCGTCGTCGATGCCCTTGGTGCGCAGCTCGGAGGCCAAGGCCCGCTTGCCCTTTCCCGCATTGACGTGCCGGGAGCGCACCCACTGCTCGGCGAAGTCCTCATCATCGATGAGGCCGACGTCGGCCAGCCGGTCCAGGACCATGGCGCTGACGTCATCGGGGTAGCCCCGCTTCGTCAGCTGCCCTGTCAGCTCGGCCCGTGTTCGTGCCCGCACGGTGAGCAGGCGCAGGCACACGGCCCGCGCCTGCTCTTCGCGGGAACCCGAATCCGCTTGCGGCGAATCAGAAGTCGACGGGAGCGGGCAGGGGTTCGACATTGGCGGGCTCGTCGGTCAGCACGGCACCGATGCCGAGCTTCTCCTTGATCTTCTTCTCGATCTCGACTGCCGTAGCGGAGTTCTCGATCAGGAAGTTCCTGGCGTTCTCCTTGCCCTGGCCCAGCTGCTCACCCTCGTAGGTAAACCAGGAACCGGACTTGCGGACGAAGCCGTGCTCGACACCCATGTCGATGAGCGAGCCTTCCTTGGAGATGCCCCTGCCGTAGAGGATGTCGAACTCGGCCTGCTTGAAGGGCGGCGCCATCTTGTTCTTGACGATCTTGCAGCGGGTGCGGTTGCCGACTGCGTCGGTGCCGTCCTTGAGCGTCTCGATGCGCCGGACGTCCAGGCGGATCGAGGCGTAGAACTTCAGCGCCTTTCCACCCGTTGTCGTTTCGGGCGAGCCAAACATGACGCCGATCTTCTCGCGGAGCTGGTTGATGAAGATCGCCGTGGTGTTCGAGTTGCTCAGGGCGCCGGTGATCTTGCGCAGCGCCTGGCTCATCAGCCGAGCCTGCAGGCCGACGTGACTGTCGCCCATCTCGCCCTCGATCTCCGCACGCGGCACCAGGGCAGCCACCGAGTCGATGACCAGGATGTCCAGCGCACCGGACCGGATCAACATGTCGGCGATCTCGAGTGCCTGCTCACCGGTGTCCGGCTGAGAGACCAGCAGCGAGTCGGTGTCCACACCCAGTTTCTTGGCGTAGTCGGGATCCAGTGCGTGCTCGGCGTCGATGAAGGCCGCGATACCGCCCGCGGCCTGCGCGTTGGCCACCGCATGCAGCGCGACGGTGGTCTTACCCGAGGATTCCGGGCCGTAGATCTCGACGATTCGGCCACGCGGCAGCCCGCCGATGCCGAGCGCCACGTCGAGGGCGATCGACCCGGTCGGGATGACCGAGATCGGCGCACGCACCTCGTCGCCGAGTCGCATCACCGAGCCCTTGCCGTGACTCTTTTCGATTTGCGCGAGCGCCAGCTCGAGGGCCTTCTCGCGATCGGGGGCTTGTGCCATGGTGTGTGTCTCCATCCCTCTTGGTCAGTCCAGGTGTTCGGTTGATCGGTGTTCGATCAGTTGGCCGTGACGTTAGGGGTTCCCACCGACAAGTGGATGCCAAGCGGGCCTGACCAGCGTTTCGCCGTCGAACAATGACCACAGTAGACGAACACGTGTTCGATTCAAGTTGACACGCCGAGCGTCGCGGCCGGACGCGGAATCCCGGCGTCTGCTCCCCCAGTGCGACGGCTCGACCTATCGTGGGGTCATCGGAGCCCAGAGCGGGGCGGACATGCACGAGATGGCGTTGACGCAGAGTCTTGTCGAAGCGGTGTGCGAACACGCCGCGGGTCGCCGCGTGCACAGCGTCAAGTTGGAGGTCGGCGCACTGTGCGCCGTCGTACCCGATGCCATGACGTTCTGCTTCGAACTGGCAACCGAGGGCACCGTCGCCGAAGGCGCCCGCCTGGACGTCGACATTCTCGCCGGTGCGGCCCGGTGCCGAAGCTGCGATGCGCGATTCGAGTTGACCGACCCAATCTTGTTGTGCCCCTGCGGTAGTGCCGATGTCGAGGTATTGGCCGGCCGGGATCTGAGAATCCTCTCGATGGAAGTGAGCTGATCATGTGCGCGACCTGCGGCTGCGGTGAGGACGGCGCCACGGTGAGGATCGCCGGCGAGACCCACGACCATCCACACGACCACCCCCATCCACACGACCACTCCCACCCACATGACCACCCCCATACCGAGACCATCTCGCTCGAACAGAGAGTTCTTGCCAAGAACGATCAGCTAGCGCAGCGCAATCGGGACTGGCTCGTCGAACGCGACATCAGGGCCTTCAACCTCACCAGCTCACCGGGGGCGGGCAAGACCACGCTGCTGGAGCACACCATCAGGGACCTGAACGGACGACGACCCGTCGCCGTCATCGAAGGCGACCAGGAAACGCTGATCGACGCCGAACGAATCAGGGCCACCGGCTGCCGGGCCGTCCAGGTCAACACCGGCGCGGGATGCCACCTCGACGCGGACATGGTCCGGCGTGCACTGGACGCCCTCGACCCGGAACCGGGGTCACTGCTGTTCATCGAGAACGTCGGGAACCTGGTCTGTCCGGCACTGTTCGATCTCGGCGAGCACGCCATGGTGGTCGTCATCTCGGTCACCGAGGGTGCGGACAAGCCGCTGAAATACCCGCACATGTTCGCCGCGGCCGAACTCGTCCTGATCAACAAGATCGATTTATTGCCTTACGTGGACTTCGATCTCGACGTCTGCGCGGCCAATGCCAGGTCCGTCAACCCACAGATTCAGGTGCTCCCCGTGTCGGCGACGACGGGCGAGGGCATCGAATCCTGGCACCAGTGGATTGACCAGTCCGTCAAGCTTAAAACCTAATGACGAATGTCACATTCTTCCGTTGACAAGACAATCTGTTGCGCGTAAACCGAGAACCAGCGACGCGCAAGTGGGCCGAAGGGCGACTCCTGCGCCGTAGGGATCCCAGCCCGATCCCGGAAAGCCGCAAGCAATGCTTAGTGAAGCTGCCAAAAAAGCGGAAGAAACCCTGATCCATGTTCTCTGGATCAATGCCGGATTGAGTTGTGACGGCGATTCCGTGGCATTGACGGGCGCCACCCAACCCAGCATCGAGGAGATCGCGCTCGGTGCACTCCCCGGTTTGCCTCAAATAGCGGTGCACTGGCCGCTCATCGACTTCGAGTGCGGACCCGCGGGTGGCGCGGACGACTTCCTCGAATGGTTCTTCAAGGCCGACCGCGGCGAGTTGGAACCCTTCGTGTTGGTCGTCGAGGGGTCGATCCCCAACGAGAGATTGCACGAGGAGGGGTACTGGTGCGGGTTCGGCAACGACCCGGCCACCAACCAGCCGATCACCACCAGTGAATGGCTGGACCGGCTCGCCCCCAAGGCCACCGCGGTCGTCGCCGTCGGCACCTGCGCGACGTACGGCGGCATCCACGCGATGGCGGGAAACCCGACCGGCGCGATGGGCGTACCGGACTACCTCGGTTGGGACTGGAAGAGCAAGGCGGGCATCCCGATCGTGTGCGTGCCCGGCTGTCCCATCCAGGGTGACAACCTCTCCGAGACGTTGACCTACCTGCTGTACATGGCCACCGGTCAGGCGCCGATGATTCCACTCGACGACGCGCTGCGACCGCAATGGCTGTTCGGGCGCACCGTGCACGAAGGGTGCGACCGGGCCGGCTACTACGAGCAAGGTGATTTCGCGACCGAGTATGGGTCGCCGAAATGCATTGTGAAGCTCGGCTGTTGGGGTCCTGTCGTCAAGTGCAACGTGCCGAAGCGAGGCTGGATCAACGGTGTCGGTGGCTGCCCCAACGTCGGCGGCATCTGCATCGGATGCACCATGCCGGGCTTCCCCGACAAGTTCATGCCCTTCATGGATGAGCCACCGGGCGGCAAGATCTCGACGACCGCGTCTGGCCTCTATGGGTCGGTGATTCGCAATCTGCGCCACGTGACCGGACGCACTCTCGACAAGGAGCCGAAGTGGCGGCATCCGGGCAAGGAACTGACCACAGGAGCGAAGCGCACCTGGTAGGTGCCGCTTCGCAGAGAAAGGCAAAGCTCAATGACCACTACAGTTCCCGGGCCTCAGCACACCAAGAAGGACCCCAGCCAACTCGTCGAGATGTCGTGGGATCCGATCACCAGGATCGTCGGCAGCCTCGGCATCTACACCAAGATCGACTTCGAGAACCGCGAAGTCGTGGAGTGCCACAGCACGTCGTCGATCTTCCGTGGCTACTCGATCTTCATGAAGGGCAAGGATCCCCGCGACGCGCACTTCATCACCAGCCGCATCTGCGGGATTTGCGGCGACAACCACGCCACCTGCTCGTGCTACGCGCAGAACATGGCATACGGGGTCAAACCGCCCAACCTTGGCGAGTGGATCGTCAACCTTGGCGAAGCCGCGGAATACATGTTCGACCACAACATCTTTCAGGAGAATCTAGTCGGCGTCGACTACTGCGAGAAGATGGTCTCCGAAACCAACCCGAGCGTGTTGGCCAAGGCCGAGAACACGTTGTCCCCGAATTCGGAGGCGCACGGCTATCGCACCATCGCCGACATCATGCGGGCCCTCAATCCCTTCACGGGCGAGTTCTACCGTGAGGCGCTGGTGGTCAGCCGCTGGACCCGAGAGATGTTCTGCCTCATGGAGGGCAGGCACGTTCACCCCTCCACCCTGTACCCAGGCGGTGTCGGCACCGTCGCCACCATCCAGCTGATGACCGACTACATCACCCGGCTGATGCGCTACGTCGAGTTCATGAAGAAGGTCGTTCCGATGCACGACGACCTCTTCGACTTCTTCTACGAGGCGCTGCCCGGCTACGAGCAGGTCGGCCTGCGACGCACCCTGCTGGGCTGCTGGGGATCGTTCCAGGATCCCGAATACTGCAACTTCTCCTACAAGGACATGGAGATGTGGGGCAACAAGATGTTCGTCACGCCCGGTGTGGTCATCGACGGGAAGCTCGTCACCCACTCTCTTGTCGACATCAACCTCGGTATCCGGATCCTTTTGGGCAGTTCGTATTACGACGACTGGACCGACCAGGAGATGTTCGTCAAGAACGATCCGCTGGGCAACCCGGTCGACCGGCGGCATCCGTGGAACCAGCACACCAATCCCAAGCCGCAGAAACGCGACATGGACGACAAGTACAGCTGGGTCATGTCGCCGCGCTGGTTCGACGGCAAGGACCATCTGGCACTGGACACGGGCGGCGGGCCCTTGGCGCGGCTGTGGAGCACCGCACTCGCCGGTCTCGTCGACGCCGGTGGGTACGTCGTATCCACCGGGCACAGCGTCCAGATCAATCTGCCCAAGACGGCGCTCAAGGGACCCGTGTCGTTCGAGTGGAAGATCCCGCAGCACGGCAGCAACACGATCGAACGCAATCGTGCCAGGACCTACTTCCAGGCCTACGCCGCAGCGTGCGCGCTGCACTTCGCGGAGCAGGCGCTGATCGAGATCCGTGCCGGTCGCACCAAGACGTGGGAGAAGTTCACGGTGCCGGACGAGGCCATCGGGTGCGGCTTCACCGAAGCGGTACGCGGAGTTCTGTCGCACCACATGGTGATTCGGGACGGCAAGATCGCGAACTACCATCCGTATCCGCCCACCCCGTGGAACGCCAATCCGCGCGACAGCTACGGAACCCCAGGGCCGTACGAGGACGCCGTTCAGGGACAACCGATCTTCGAGGAGAACGATCGGGAGCACTTCAAGGGCATCGACATCATGCGGACGGTCCGCAGCTTCGACCCGTGCCTGCCATGCGGGGTGCACATGTACCTCGGTGACGGGAAGTCGATCGAGAAACTGCACTCACCAACCCAGTCCGTCACCGGGGAGTGATACATGGCCTCGACTGGACGACAAAGCCCGGAGGCACACGACGACGACATGCGATGGCGGACAGCAGGCGATCGCATCCAGATCCTGCTGGACGCCAGCGCGGGCAGTGGCACGGTGGTGCGCGAGCGGACCGAACAACTCGCCGGTGAACTGACGGACCTGTACGGGGCGGCCCTCGAGCGAATGGTGTCGATCGCAGCGCGATCGTCGGCCCCCGACCTGATCAATCAGTTCGCAGCCGACGAACTCGTCGCGAGCCTGCTGCTCGTGCACGGACTGCACCCGCACGGTGTGGAGCGCAGGATCGAGGACGCGCTGGACGACGTCCGGCCCTATCTCGGGTCGCACGGTGGTGACGTCACGCTCATCGAGGTGGTCGATGACGTGGTTCGCCTGCAGTTCGCGGGCAGTTGCAAGAGTTGCCCCTCGTCGGCGGTCACCCTCGAGTTCGCCGTCGAGGACGCCGTCCGGGCGGCCGCGCCGGAGATCGTGACGATCGAAGTCGTTGCTGCGGAGCCAGATAGCGCGGCGGCGTCTGGAACCCCCGGCCTGATCTCGGTGGATTCGTTGATGAGCCGCGTGCACACCATCCAGGGCGAGCGAAGCGACGGGAGATCAATTCAGGGCGAGCGAAGCGACGGGAGATCCATCCAGGGCGAGCGAAGCGACGGGAGATCCATCCAGGGCGAGCGAAGCGACGGGAGATCCATCCAGGGCGAGCGAAGCGACGGGAGATCCATCCAGGGCGCAGGTGTCGCCTGGCACCCGATTCCCGACATCTCCGATCTTGGCAGCGGCGAGGTCGGCGGGTTCCTGGTTGCGGGCGTGCCGATCCTGGCCTGCCGCGTCGGCGACGAGCTATTCGCCTACCACGACCGGTGCGGCCGCTGCCGCGAGACGCTGGCTGGTGCGCAGTTGCACCGCCCGATGGGCGCGCCGATCGGCGAGGCCGTGCTGCGCTGCCCGCGCTGCCATGCGCACTTCGACGCCGTGCACGCCGGCGCCGGTCTTGGCGAGAACCCTGCACATCTCGAACCGATTCCGCTATTGCTTCGCGACGGCGTGCTGTCGGTCGCCGTACTGGCCGAGGCAACCGAGGTGATGTGATGGCAGAGGCAAAGTCCCGGGTCGGTCCGCTCTCCCCCGCAAGCGGGGGGACCCCCGGCACCGGAACGCCTTACGACGTACTGGCCAAGATCCGCGCCAACAAGCGCCCGGCCCAACCGGCAGGCGAACGCTGCGAGATGTGCGCCGAGCCGATCGCCGATGAGCACCAGCACGTGGTGAACGTCGCTGCGCGCCAACTGATGTGCACCTGTCGCGGCTGTTATCTGCTGTTCTCCGATCCGCGCGCCAAGCTGCGCTATCGCGCGGTGCCGGATCGATACCTCACCTTCGCGGACTTCACCCTGGACCGGCGCGCTTGGGAAGCCCTGCAGATCCCCGTCGGCCTTGCCTTCTTCTTCCACAACTCCGACATGGACAAGACGGTGGCGTTCTACCCGGGACCCGCGGGCGCCACCGAATCGGAGCTGGACCTCGACGCCTGGAGCAGCATCAGCGGCGCCGACACCCGTATGAAGATGCTCGCGGACGACGTCGAAGCGCTGCTGGTACGCGTACCCGACCGCGACCACGCCGATCCCGAGCTCAACGCAGAGGCCGAGTGCTATCTGGTGCCGATCGACGCCTGCTACGAGTTCGTCGGCAGGTTGCGGTTGTTGTGGCGGGGCTTCGACGGCGGTTACGAGGTACGCGACTTCGTCGACGAATTCTTCGACCGGATCAGGTCACGAAGCAAGGTGGCCAGCTCGTGAACGGCCTGACGTTCACCGTTTTGGACGTGCTCGCCGAACCGTACTCGGTGACACCACGACTCACCGCGCGCATCGGCATCGTCGCCAGTGACGACGAGCCGATCCAGGCCATCGCGCTGCGCTGCCAGATCCGCATCGAACCGCTGCGACGTCCCTACTCCGACGAGGAGGCCGACGGCCTGCTCGACCTGTTCGGTCCGCGGGAGCGGTGGGTCAACACCCAGCGCACGTTCCTCTGGCAGCACGGCACCGCCATGGTGCAGGGGTTCACCGGCGTCACCGAGATCTCGATGCCCTTGGAGTGCACCTACGACTTCGAGGTTGCAGCATCGAAGTATCTGCACGCCCTGCGCGACGGTGCGGTCCCGCTGTTGTTCCTGTTCAGTGGAACGGTTTTCGTGCAGGGCGAGCGTGGGTTCTCGGTGCGCCAGGTGTCATGGGAATGCGAAGCGCAGCACGAGATGCCCGTATCGGTGTGGCGGGATCTGATGCGCTCGCACTACCCGAACACCGGGTGGGTCCGGCTCGGGCATGACACCGTCGCCGCGCTCGCCGCCTACAAGTCGGCCCGCGGAATGCTCGACTTCGAGGATGCGGTCACCACGCTGCTGACCCAAGCCTCCCGGCCCGAGGAGGTCCGGTGATGGCCACGTGGGACCGGGCGCGAGCCATCGCCGACGCGGTGCTCTACGAGGGCTACCTGCTCTATCCCTACCGCGCCACGTCCAGCAAGAACCAATCCCGCTGGCAGTTCGGGGTACTGGGACCACCCGGGGCGTCGGATGCCGGCCTCGGTGAGGACGACACGCTTGCCGCGCAGTTCCTGATCGACGGCGACAGTGAACTCACGCTGGTGGTCCGGTTCCTGCAGTTGCAGCACCGCCGCGCCGAACGCGACACAGGCAGCGGAGCATTCGAGGCCGTCGACGAACTGACCAGCGGCTTGCAATCATGGGTCACCTGGGATGAGGCAGTCGAACGCGAACTGTCCTTCGGGCCCTTCGTTCTCACCGACCTCGATCGGCCACGCACGATGACCATCGCGGTCCCCGCGGGCGAGGACACCGAGTACGTCGACGGTGGTCGGCTGATTCGTACCAGGTCGGCGATCGTGGCCGAACTGAGCATTGCCGTCGAGCAGGACGACGGCCTGAACCGCGTCGGCGTGGCGGTCCGCAACACCGGTCCCGTGGCAGCGGACAAGGAAGCAGCGATCGCCACGTCCCTGATCGGCACCCACGTCATCGGTGAAGTCGTTGGCGGAGAATTCGTCTCACTTCTCGAGCCGCCCGACGCCGCGGCAGAAGCGGTATCCCGCTGCACCAGGCACCGCTGTTTCCCCGTGCTTGCCGGGCGACCAGGCGAACGCGATCTGCTGCTGATCTCGCCGATCATCCTCTACGACCACCCCGAGATCGCCGAACAGAGTGAGGGTGCGCTCTTCGACTCGACCGAGATCGACGAGATCCTCACGCTTCGGGTGATGACGATGACCGACGAGGAGAAGGCGCAGGCACGGGCCACCGACCCGTTGGCTGCCGACCTCATCGACCGGTGTGATTCGATGTCGCCCGAGTCGATGCAGCAGTTGCACGGCATCCTGCGCAATCCGCATGCGGGCCTGATCCCCGAGATCCCCGAAGGTGTCGACTGGTGGGATCCGATGGCCGACACCGCCGTCCGGCCCGACCTCGATGCCGTTCTGGTCAACGGGGTGCGGGTGGCCGCGGGCAGCCGGGTGCGGCTTCGGCCAAGCAGGCGTGCCGATGCGCAGGACATCTTCTTTTCGGGGAAGTCCGCGCGCGTGACCTCGGTGCACGAGGACGTCGACGGCCAGAAGTACGTCGGCGTCATCGTCGAGGACGATCCAGACGTCGAGATGCCCGATTCCTACGGCCGGTACCTGTACTTCGCGCCGGACGAGGTCGAACCTCTCGACGTAAGAGTAGTCAGTCCAGATAGGAGTTCATGATGGACGTAATTGGTTGGATAGCAACCGGTGTCGTTGCCGTGGTGTTGGTGGGTGGGGTGCTGATCGGACTCCGCTCAATCCCTGACGTGCGGCGGTACATGAAGATGCGGAACATGTAGCTCCGATTCGTCACCCAGATGACAGCCCGCATCTTGGTCGCCGGAATCGGCAACATCTTCCTCGGAGACGATGGTTTCGGACCCGAGGTGATGCGGCACGTCGTCTCGCGCGGTGACGACGTTCGCGTCGTCGACTACGGAATCAGGGGCATGCACCTCGCGTACGACCTCCTCGAGGAGTGGCGTGCCCTCGTGCTCGTCGACGCGTTGCCCGATCGCGGGGCACCCGGCACGCTGCACGTCTTCGAAGCCGACCACGAAACCCTCTCCGCCACTGCCGGTCTAGAAGCGCACAGCATGGACCCCGCTGCTGTGTTCGCGACGCTGACGGCATTGGGCGGGACGGCGCCTCGGACCATCGTCGTCGGCTGCCAGGTCGAGAACGTCGACGAGGGCATGGGCCTGTCGGAGCCGGTGGCCGCCGCGGTGCCGGCCGCAGTGACGGCGATCAACGACGTGCTCGCCGACCTCACTGCTCGCACGACGACGTCGACCAAGGCGTCGGAGGGCTGACTCGTGTGCCTCGGAATCCCCGGACAGGTCATCGGCATGGTCGACGGGTACGGCGACCAACTGGCACTCGTCGACGTCGCGGGCGAACCCCGCAAGGTGAATGTCGGCATGCTCCCCGAGGAGACGTTCACCGCGGGCGACTGGGTGATCATCCACATGGGCTTCGTCGTCGAGAAGACCGACCAGGCAGGGGCCGACACTGCCATGGCCGGCCTGAAGCTCATGGGCAGCGGCGACGAGTCAGGGCCATGAGTACCCCATCCCCCGTCGCTTCGCTCGCCCCGGCCCCATCCCCCGTCGCTTCGCTCGCCCCGGCCCCATCCCCCGTCGCTTCGCTCGCCCCGGCCCCACGGTGCAGGAAGCGGATCTGCGTGCACGGCGTCGTCCAGGGCGTGGGCTTCCGGCCGTTCGTCTACACCACCGCGGCCGCCCTTGGCCTGTCCGGATCGGTGCGCAACGACAGCTCGGGGGCGATCATCGAGGTCGAGGGCAGCGAGCAGGACATCGCCGCTTTCCTGAGCGTGCTGGTGCGGCAGCCACCCCCTCTGGCGATCATCGACGGCATCGACGAGCAAGACATCCCGGTCGTCGGCGGCACGGGATTCGACATCGCCGACACGTCACGATCGGGCGGCGGCCGCACGCTGACCTCCCCCGACGTCGCGATGTGCGGCGATTGCGCGGCCGAACAGCGCGATCCCGCCGACCGACGCTACCGGCACGCATTCGTCAACTGCACCAACTGCGGTCCCCGCTTCACGATCATCGCCGCACTCCCCTACGACCGCGGCGCGACGACGATGGCCCGGTTCCCGATGTGCGCCGACTGCGCCCGCGAGTACACCGACCCCGCCGACCGCCGCTTCCACGCGCAGCCCGTCTGCTGCCCCAACTGCGGTCCCGCCCTGAGCTTTCGGGCCCACGACGGCCGCATCACAGGCGCGGATGACGGCCTACACCGTGCCCGCCGGCTGTTGCGCGACGGCGGGATCCTCGCGGTGAAGGGCATCGGCGGCTATCACTTGGCCTGCGACGCGGGCAACGCGGCCGCCGTGGCCGAACTGCGCCTGCGAAAGCGGCGCGGCGACAAGCCGTTTGCGGTGATGGTGCCCGACCTGGACGGCGCGCGCGAGATCGGCGAGGTCGACGATGCGACTGCCAGCGTGCTCACCGGGCACCAGCGACCCATCGTGCTACTACCGCGCCGTACCGAGGCCCCGGTGGTCGAGGCGGTCGCACCGCGCAACCCCGACCTCGGCGTGATGCTGGCCTACGCGCCGTTGCACGCTCTGCTGTTCGGGCTGCCCGGCGACGAGCCGGGCCCTCGGGTTCTGGTGATGACGTCCGGCAACCTCGGTGGTGAACCGATCTGCTACGCCGACGACGACGCGCTGGCCCGGCTCGCGGACCTGGCCGACGGCTGGCTGATGCACGACAGGCAGATTCTGGTGCCGTGCGACGACTCGGTCGTCCGCATCGTGGACGGTGAGCAGGTACCCATCCGGCGGTCCCGCGGCTACGCCCCGCTGCCGGTCGCCCTCCCGATCCACGTGCCACCGACACTCGCGGTCGGCGCCGACCTGAAGAACACGCTGGCCGTCGCCGATGGCAAGTACGCGTGGTTGAGCCAGCACATCGGCGACATGGACGACCTCGCCACGTTGACTGCCTTCGACGCCGCGCAGCGTCACCTGCGTGCACTCACCGGCGTCGACCCGGAGGTCGTGGTCGCCGACGCCCACCCGGGCTATCGCTCGACGGCCTGGGCGAGCAGAAACTGCGGCACGAAACCCGTTCGGCAGGTGCAACATCACCACGCACACATCGCGTCCGTGATGGCCGAGCACGGGCTGGACGGCTCCGAACAGGTGCTCGGGTTCGCGTTCGACGGCACCGGCTACGGCCCCGACGGCGCGGTCTGGGGCGGCGAGGTGATGCTCGCCGACTACAAGGAGTACCGACGGCTGGCCCACCTCGAGTACGTCCCCCTCGCCGGTGGCGACATCAGCGTCCTTCGTCCCTACCGAATGGCGTTGGCGCACTTGTGGGCGGCTGGAATCGCCTGGGACGCCGATCTTCCGCCGGTACGCGCTTGTCCTCACGAAGAACGCCGCGTGCTGCGCCATCAACTGGAGACGGGGTTCGCCTGCGCCCCGACCTCCAGCATGGGCCGGCTGTTCGACGCCGTCGCCGCACTGGCAGGCGTACGCCAGGAGGTCGCCTACGAGGCACAGGCGGCGATCGAGTTCGAAGGGCTCAGCCGCGGTGTCGACGCCGGTCCCACCCGATACGCCTTTGGCATCGGCACCGAGCACCGGCCCGCGGAGATCGATGCCAACCCGGTACTGACGGCCGTGATCGCCGACGTCCGCAGCCGGGTTGACGCAGGCGTCATCGGCGCGCGCTTCCACCTCGCGGTCGCCGACCTGATCTGTGACCTCGCTCGGCTCAATGCTTCAGGGTCGCCCACCGTCGCACTGTCCGGTGGAGTGTTCCAGAACGCGCTGCTACTGCGGCTGGCCGTACGCGGATTGCAGGCCAAGGGATTTGACGTCATTACCCATCGCCACGTACCACCGAACGATGGGGGCATAGCACTTGGTCAGCTGTTGGTAGGGAATGCGTCGTGAGAAGAGGAGAACGCCGATGTGTCTAGCAGTTCCGGGAAAGATCCTGAGCTTGTCCGACCGTGACGGCACCCTGATGTCGCTGGTCGACTTCGGCGGCATCCAGAAGGACGTCTGCCTGCAGTACATCCCCGACGCGGCTGTCGGAGAGTACGTCGTCGTGCACGTGGGGTTTGCGATCCAGCGCCTCGACGAGGAGTCGGCGAAACGAACGCTGGCCGAGTTCGAGCACCTCGGCGTGCTCAACGAGGAATTCGGCGACGGGTTCGAGATCGCGGCAAAACAGGCTGGAGTGCCCGTTCCGGGCAGCATTGCAACAACCGAGGTGACGTCATGAAGTACTTGGATGAATTCAGCAACCCCGAGCTGGCGAGCAAGCTGGTCGACCAGATTCGCGCGGCCACCACCCGGCGCTGGGCGATCATGGAAGTGTGTGGTGGGCAGACGCATTCGATCATCCGACACGGTATCGATCAGCTGCTCCCCGACGAGATCGAGATGATCCACGGCCCCGGCTGCCCGGTGTGCGTCACGCCCCTCGAGATGATCGACAAGGCGCTCGAGATCGCGTCGCGGCCCGACGTGATCTTCTGCTCGTTCGGCGACATGTTGCGCGTGCCGGGCAGCGAGAAGGATCTGTTCCGGATCAAGAGCGAGGGGGGCGACATCCGGGTGGTGTACTCACCACTCGACGCGCTCACCATCGCGCGAGAGAATCCGGACAGGCAGGTGGTGTTCTTCGGCATCGGTTTCGAGACCACTGCACCCGCCAACGCGATGACCGTCTATCAAGCCAAACGGCTTGGGGTGACCAACTTCTCGTTGCTGGTATCGCACGTGCTCGTACCACCGGCGATTGCCGCGATCATGGAATCACCGACCTGTCGGGTGCAGGCCTTCCTTGCCGCGGGCCACGTGTGTTGCGTGATGGGGACCGATGAGTACCCCAAGCTCACCGAGAAGTATCAGATCCCGATCGTGGTCACCGGGTTCGAGCCACTAGACATCCTGGAAGGCATCCGGCGCACGGTGATTCAGCTGGAGTCCGGACGCCACGAACTCGAGAACGCCTACACGCGTGCGGTGCAGGCGGAGGGCAACAAGCCGGCACGGGCGATGCTCGAGGACGTCTTCGAGGTCACCGATCGCGTCTGGCGGGGCATCGGCATGATCCCGCAGAGTGGCTGGCGGCTCTCCCCCGCCTACCGGAATTACGACGCGGAGCACCGATTCTCGGTCACCGGCATTCACACCGCCGAGTCGGAGATCTGCCGTTCGGGCGAGGTGTTGCAGGGCATGATCAAACCGCACGAGTGTGCGGCGTTCGGCAAGGAGTGCACGCCACGCAATCCGCTTGGCGCGACCATGGTGTCGTCCGAAGGGGCCTGCGCTGCCTACTACCTGTACCGGCGACTCGAGGTGACACATGCCTGAGAGGTCCGCAGAAAGGGGTGCACCCATCGCCACGGAGCCGAAGGCGACCATCGACACGGAGCCGAAGGCGACCATCGATATGGAGGCGTGGGTGTGTCCGATGCCGTTGCGGGACGCGCCGAACATCGTGATGGGCCACGGCGGCGGCGGGGCGATGTCCGGTGAACTCATCGAGCATCTCTTCCTGCCCGCATTCGGATCCGCCGCCGACGCAGGTATGGGCGACGCCGCCGTCGTCGAGGTCAACGGGGTCCGGTTGGCGTTCTCCACCGATTCGTTCGTGGTCAAGCCGCTGGTGTTCCCCGGCGGGTCGATCGGCGACCTCGCCGTCAACGGGACGGTGAACGACCTCGCGATGGCGGGAGCGCGGCCGTTGGTGCTGTCGACGGCGTTCATCCTCGAAGAGGGCACGGCCCTCAACGAGATCGCGCACGTGGCGCAGGCCGTCGGCACGGCAGCGCTGGCGGCAGGCGTGAAGCTGGTCACCGGGGACACCAAGGTGGTGGACTCCGGCCACGGCGACGGTGTCTTCATCAACACCGCAGGGATCGGCATCGTCGACGAGCGCGCCGACATCCGCCCCGAGCGCGCCACGGTGGGCGACGCCGTGATCGTCAGCGGCGACATCGGGGTGCACGGGGTGGCGGTGATGAGCTGCCGCGAAGGGCTGGAGTTCGCGACCAGCGTGGCCAGCGACACCGCGCCGTTGCACGGGCTGGTGGCGGCCATGCTCGACACCGGGGCGGACGTGCACGTCCTGCGCGATCCCACGCGCGGCGGCGTGGCAGCGACCCTCAACGAGATCGCGAAGACCGCACACGTTGGCGTAGCGCTCGACGAACGCGCCTTCCCGATCCCCGCGGAGGTGCGCGACGCGTGCGGG
The DNA here is from genome assembly GCF_008329605.1 of Mycolicibacterium sp. P9-64. GTDB lineage: Bacteria > Actinomycetota > Actinomycetes > Mycobacteriales > Mycobacteriaceae > Mycobacterium. Next base: position 423,417 of record NZ_NPKO01000007.1, on the reverse strand, counting down.
CTGCTCGGCCTCGACCCCCTGCAGGTCGCCAACGAGGGCAAGCTATTGGCGTTCGTGCCCGCCGACGACGCCGACAGGGTGCTGACCGCAATGCGCAACCATCCGTTGGGGATTCGGGCCGCGGTGATCGGTCATTGCGTTCCCGAGCATCCCGGCATGGTGGTCGCCAGGACGGCGCTGGGCGGCACCAGGGTCGTCGACCTGCCGATCGGTGAACAGCTGCCCCGGATCTGCTGACATGACCACCGCACCATAGCTTTCACGTCTTCGCCGTCTACCCGTGGATCAGGCTCCTCGATCGCGGCGCAATGAAACCCGTTCAGGTCATGCAGGACGGCGCACTGCGCGAGAAGCCGAACCTGACCGCGACGGTCACCACTCGTCGCGGGGCACGTCGAAGTCGGCGCACAGCGCGCGCCACACGTCACGTGGATCGATCCCATCCTCGATGGCCTGGGCGGCGGTGCGGCCCCCGAGCGGGGTGAGGACGTGGTCCACGAGCAACGAGCCGCCCCGTATCGGACCGAACCGCCCCTCGACGAGTTCATGGAATTCCGTCAAACGCACGCGACCAACTTACGCCGACCAGCTCAGCGCTTCATGGCACACCCGTACCGGATCGGCAATCCCGCTGACGTCACCACCCGCGGTCCGGGCGGCGTCGCGAAAGCGCGGCGAGGAGATGACCTCGCCGACCGCGGCGGTCAACGCCTCGCCTGTGAGCGGCCTGATCAGAACCGCACTGCCCTGCCGCACAATGCGATTGGCGATTTCCCACTGGTCACCGCCGCCGGGTACCACCACCATCGGCACACCGGCCTGCAGCGTCTTGGACACCATGCCGTGCCCGCCGCCGCAGATCACCAGATCGGCAGTCTTCAGAAGCTCGTCTTGGCGGCCGAGCCCGACCGTGGCCCAGGCCGGGACCTGCACGTCTGCGCCGCCCAGCCTGGATACCACCACCCGCGAGCCCTTTGGCAGCGTGCTGCCGGGGATCAACGCTTGCAGCGCCACCTCGGCAAGGCCCGCCATGCCGGTCGTCGCCGTGGACGGCGCGACCACCACCACGGGCCCGTCGCCGTCGGGAACGTCGAGCACCGCCGACGTCGGTTCGAAGTGCAGCGGGCCGACGACGACGGCCTCGGCAGGCCAGTCGGGTCGGGGCACCTCGAGGGCGGGCAGCGTGGCGATCAGCCGGCGCAGTGGACCGGGGTCGGCGGCGGGCAGACCGATCTCGGCCCGCGCGGCCGTTCGTTGGCGAAGCCCTTCGCGTACCGAGCGCGCACTCAGCGCCCGAAACACCGCGTCACGCAGCGTGCCGCGCAGGCCCCGGCCCGGCGCCAATCCGCTGCCCACCGGCGGCAGGCCCTTCGACGGCAGGTACAGCGGGTGCGGGTTCAGCTCCACCCATGGCACGCCGAGCAGTTCGGCCGCCAGCCCGCCGCAGGTGGTGATGACGTCGGAGACGATCAGATCCGGTGACAACGCCGTCAGACCAGGAAGGTTGAGCACCGCCATTCGGGCGCCCCGCCTGTGGATCTTGTCCCCCGAGTCGGCGTCGTCGTCATCGTCGGTCGGATCCAGGCCGACGAGCTCGGCGGCATCCACTCCGGCCGCGCGGGCCGTGTCGAGCCAGTCGGTTCCGGTTAGCAGCGTGGGGTCGTCTCCCGCCGCCAGGAACTTCTGGCACAGCGCCAGCGCGGGAAATGCGTGCCCGGGGTCCGGTCCGGCGACCACCGCGACGCGCATCCGCCTACCCTATCCATGTCGCCCAGCAGCGACGTCGATGAGCGCTCGCGCGACGAGCAGACAGCTGCGAACCAGGAGCAAAAGGTTAGGCTGGCTGCCATGACCGACCAGATATCGGCAGTATCCAGCGAGACGCAAGCACGAACGGTCGAGACCTTCCTCAAGGCGATGCAGAGCCAGGACTTCGACACGATCGACACCCTCGTCGCAGATGACATCGTGTACCAGAACGTCGGATTGCCGACGATTCGTGGCGGCCGCAAGGTGAAGAAGCTGCTCAGGAGCATGGAGGGCCGGATGGGCTTCGAGGTGGTGTTGCACCGCAACGTCGCCGAGGGCATCACCGTGCTCAACGAGCGGACCGACGCTATCGTCCTCGGACCGTTGCGCCTGCAGTTCTGGGTGTGCGGCGTATTCGAGGTGCGCGACGGGCAGATCACGCTGTGGCGCGACTACTTCGACTTCTACGACTTCACCAAGGCCATCGTGCGCGGCATCGTCGGGACGGTCATCCCGTCGGTGCGTCCCCGCTTGTGATGGGCGCTGTGTGATGGGCAAAACCGAACGCACCAAGCCAAACGCGTGGCAATACGTCACGTACTGCTACGGCAAGCGGCTGCCGAACTCGATGAAGCAGTGGGTCGCCGATGATCTGGCCGGCGAGGGCGCAACCGTTCGCATGATGGTCCGCGTCTTCATCCCTGCGGTACTGCTCCTCGCGCCGTTCTGGATCATCCCGATGTCGTTGTACCTGCACTTGTCCACGACATTGCCGATCCTGATCCCGTTCGTGTTCTTCTCACACGCACTGAACAAGGTGTGGCGACGGCACATGTTGCGCAAGCACGGGTTGGATCCGGGCCTCGTCGACTACGTCGCCCGCCAGCGCAACGCCCACGTGCACGACGCCTACATCGCCAAGTACGGACCGCGGTCGGGGCCGCCGAGCAGCCACGACGTCTGAGGGCTCAGGCGCCGCGCAGGTGGCCGAGCTCGTCGAAGGCCTGCGCCCATCCGTTCAGCCGGTCGGTCGCGGTGCCCAGCTCGTGGCGGTAGCGCTGCGCGGACATCGGTGAACTCGACATCGTCCCGCTGTTCGCCGCTGAGACGAGTTGCGCTGCGGCAGTGACCATTTCGTTGTACTGCCGGACACCGGTCTGCAGCTGAGCGGTGAACGCCCGGATGGTCGGCGTCAAGTGCGCACGCGACTGCGGCGACGAGCTTGCGGCCCGCTCCATCGACACCAGGTCGGTCGCCGTGGCTGCCATGGTGGTCGCGGTCTGATTGGCCGCCAACGTCACCTCGCGCAGCTCTTCGTCGGGCAGCATCCGGCCGCGCTGCATGACGCCGAGCAGCGAGAACATGCCGCGCTCGGCCGAGGCCAGTGCAGCCATCGGCTGACGGGCCGCCGAACCCCACGCTGGCAGCCGGCGCACCGAGCGTTGCGGCGGCAGCGGCTCGGCCTTCAGCCAGCGGTGCCGAAGGAAGCACAGCGTGGCAAGGAACGCCGCGCCGACGCCAATGCCGCCGGGGATGGGCAGCGCCCACGCGGGTGTGCTCCACGACGCCAGGACGGCCGTCACGAAGATCCAGAAGCCCGTCGCGAAGGTGAAGAACAGACCCAGACGCAACGCCCGGCGGCGTTGGCGCAGCAGCTTCGCCCTCGGGTCAGCGGCGGCGCTGAGCTTCTCGGCGAGCAGGTCGGAGAATTCCGCGGCCGTGTCGACGCCGCGTTGCGCAAGCGTGCGCCACCCCTCCACTCGTCCAGTCCGCGAACTCATCGTCATGCTCCTGAACCTATTGCGCCAGTGGGTTTTCCGGCGCCGCAGCTGGCGGGCTGGCTGCCGGGCTGGCTGCCGGGGTCGGTCCACCGGCCGGCAAGGCGTCACCGCGCATCGAGGCACGGATCTGCTCGAGCCGCGAATGCCCGGCCATCTGGACGCTGGCCTGCTGGACTTCCATCATCCGGCCCTGCACCGAGTTCTGCGCGAGCTCGGCAGCACCCATGGCGTTGGCGTAGCGGCTTTCGATCTTCTGGCGCACCTCGTCGAGGCTGGGCGTGGTGCCGGGGGCAGCGAGCTCACTCATCGACTGCAGCGAGGCGCTGACCTGCTCCTGCATCTTGGCCTGCTCGAGCTGGCTGAGCAGCTTGCTGCGCTCGGCGATCTTCTGCTGCAGCATCATGGCGTTCTGCTCGACGGCCTTCTTGGCCTGGCCGGCCGCCTGAAGCGCCTGGTCGTGCAGCGCCTTGAGGTCCTCCACGCTCTGCTCGGCGGTCACCAGCTGGGCAGCGAACGCCTCCGCGGCGTTGTTGTACTCGGTGGCCTTGGCTGCGTCACCCGAGGCGGTGACCTGGTCGGCGAGCGTGAGCGCCTGGCGGACGTTGACCTGGAGCTTCTCGATGTCGGCGAGCTGACGGTTCAGCCGCATCTCCAGCTGACGCTGGTTGCCGATCACCTGTGCTGCCTGCTGGGTCAGCGCCTGGTGCTGCCGTTGAGCGTCCTCGATGGCCTGCTGGATCTGCACCTTCGGGTCCGCGTACTCGTCGACCTTGGAGCTGAACAGCGCCATGAGGTATTTCCACGCCTTGACGAACGGGTTGGCCATGGGAACGTTTCCGCCTTCGTGTCGTTTACTGCGCCTGCCGGGACGGGCTGACGTGCTTTCAGCTACTGCCCAACTTATCGGGTTCGCAGCCGCTCGTGCAGAACCCAGGGCGGGAGAAAAAGCTAGGCGACCGCCATCGTGACGACCTGCGGGATGACCACCTTGGTCGCGACGTCGATGTTCGCCGTTCCTGCAGCACCCGGCTTCGCGGGGACCGGCTCGTGGCGGGCGAGTTCTTCCCCGGCCTCGGACAGAACTCGCGACAGCGGCACCTCGAGGGCGCCGCAGATCGCGCTCAGCAGCTCGCTGGAGGCCTCCTTGCGGCCACGCTCGACCTCGGACAGATATCCAAGGCTGACCCTGGCGTCGTCGGACACCTCCCGGAGGGTGCGCCCCTGCTCGGTGCGGGCGTGACGTAGCACGTCGCCGATCACTTCGCGTAGCAGTGCCGTCATCGTGCTCTCCTTCGTCGGCCGGTCACTAAAGGCTGAACGCCTGCATGCTCGTAAATGGTTCCCGAGCCGGCCGGCGTCACGCCGGAGCGGGTGGGCGACGTCCATCCCTGAATGCCGAAACGACGTATTCCAGGCCCGTGACCACGGTCAACACGACTGCGGCCCACATCAACACCCATGCGCCCGTCAACCAGGGACCGGACAGCGGAAGGACGAACAGGCCGATCGCCAGCGCCTGCACCAAGGTCTTGAGCTTGCCGCCGCGGCTGGCCGGAATGACGCCGCGACGCAGCACGGCGAAACGCAAAATGGTGACGCCGATCTCACGCGCCAGGATCACGCTGGTCACCCACCACGGCAGATCGCCGAGCAGCGACAGCCCGATCAGCGCCGCGCCGATCAGCGCCTTGTCGGCGATCGGATCGGCGAGCTTGCCGAAGTCGGTGACCAGATCGAAGCTGCGGGCCAGCGCACCGTCCACCCGGTCCGTAATCACCGCAGCCGCAAATATGACGAAAGCAATTACCCGCCAACGGTTTTCGTGTCCGTCGCCAGCGAAGAGGGCGAGCAGGAACACGGGCACCAAGGCCATGCGTACACCGGTGAGGACGTTGGCGATGTTCGCGACACTGGCACGCGGAGTCACGGGATCGGTATCAGGCGGGCCAGGCACCGGATCAGAATATCCGTTGCGGCAGCGGATATTCTCACAGCGTGAATGCAGCGCCCGAAACGGATGGGCTGGTCGTCCGGCGGGCCCGCACCTCCGACGTCCCCGCCATCAAGGCGCTCGTCGACATGTACGCCGGCAAGATCCTGCTCGAGAAGAACCTCGTGACGCTCTACGAATCCGTTCAGGAGTTCTGGGTCGCCGAGCTCGACGACGAGGTGGTGGGTTGCGGCGCCCTACACGTCCTGTGGGCCGACCTCGGCGAGCTTCGCACGATCGCAGCGCATCCCAAGGTGCGCGGACGTGGTGTCGGGCACGCGGTGGTAGCACGCCTTCTGGACGTGGCACGGGAGATACGTCTCGAGCGAATCTTCGTGCTGACCTTCGAGACCGAATTCTTCGGCAGGCACGGCTTCAAGGAGATCGACGGCACCCCGGTCACCGCCGAGGTCTACGAGGAGATGTGCCGCTCCTATGACATCGGCGTCGCGGAGTTCCTCGACCTGTCCTACGTCAAGCCCAACATCCTTGGTAACTCACGAATGCTGGCAATCCTGTAGCACCGTGCTTCGCCGAGCGTGACGCCGTTGCGAGATGCCTGCGCTCTCATCGCAGTGGCGTCACGTTCGTTGCTCGAAGGCGCGCCTCACCCGGCCGACGATGGCTCCTTCGGTATCGGCTTTGGTGACGCGCACGTCGATCCATCCCTGCTGCGTGATGCCTTCGGAGCGCCTGATGTCGCGCTCGATCTGGCGCACGTTCTTCCAATGGTGTTCGCCCTCGTAGTCGACGCCCACCATGACGTCCCGCCAACCCATGTCCAACTCGGCGACGAGCTGCCCGTACTCGTCGTAGACCGGGATCTGCGTTTCCGGTCGCGGAAGGCCCGCTCTGATCAGAAGGAGCCGCAGCCAGGTCTCCCTCGGCGACTCGGCGCCAGGGTCGGCCAGGCCCAGTGCCACACGGGCCCCACGGATGCCTCGACGGCCCTTGTACCGCCTCCGCCAGTAGCTCGACGTCGGCGATCTTGAGTTTCGCCGCCGGCGGGAGCGCATCGGACCACGTGGAAATGCCTCGCGGCGGGCGGCGATTGTCGTAGAGGATCTCGGCGGGTGCGGCATCGTCGACCCACTTGGCTCCGTGCAGCGCCGCGGCCGAACTGCCTGCGATCACACAGGTGCGGCCCGACCATAGCCATGCCACCTTGGCTCGGGCGGCTGCCGTCGGACGACCGTCTCGTGCGACGTAGACGTCACGATGGACGCCGACGAACCTGCTGCGCAGCTGGTAGGGCGTCAGCCAGCCCGACGCGACGGCATCGCTCCCGATGAATGGCTCCCCCATGGCAGGAGTCTGCCGACGGCCACCGACACGTCGTCAGTCCTCGTCGTCGAGGTCGTCTCCGTTCGCATCCCCGCCACCGCGGATCAGCATCAGCGTCCCCGCCAGCTCGTCGGGCTTGACCAGCACCTCACGCGCCTTGGAACCCTCGCTCGGCCCGACGATCTGCCGTGTCTCCATCAGGTCCATCAACCGGCCCGCCTTGGCGAACCCGACCCGCAGCTTGCGCTGCAACATCGATGTGGAGCCGAACTGCGAGGACACCACCAGCTCGACCGCCTGCAGGAAGACGTCCATGTCGTCGCCGATGTCGGGGTCGACATCGGTGCGCTCGCCGGTCGGCTTGGCCTTGGTGACACCCTCGGTGTACTCGGGCTCGGCCTGGTCCTTGCACGCGGCGACGACGGCATAGATCTCGTCGTCGCTGATGTAGGCGCCCTGGAAGCGGATCGGCTTGTTCGCGCCCATCGGCAGGAACAGGCCGTCGCCCATGCCGATCAGCTTCTCGGCGCCCGCCTGGTCGAGGATGACGCGGCTATCGGTCAGCGATGACGTCGCGAACGCCAACCGGGACGGCACGTTGGTCTTGATCAGACCGGTGACGACGTCCACCGACGGCCGCTGGGTGGCCAGGATGAGGTGGATGCCGGCGGCGCGGGCCTTCTGGGTGATCCGGACGATCGCGTCCTCGACGTCGCGCGGCGCCGTCATCATCAGGTCGGCCAACTCGTCGACGATCGCGATGATGTACGGGTACGGCTTGTAGACACGTTCGCTGCCCAGCGGCGCGGTGATGACCCCGGACTTGACGTTCTTGTTGAAGTCGTCGATGTGGCGGACCTTGTTGGCCTGCATGTCCTGGTAGCGCTGCTCCATCTCCTCGACCAGCCACGCCAGTGCGGCCGCCGCCTTCTTGGGTTGCGTGACGATGGGCGTGATGAGGTGCGGAATGCCTTCGTACGGCGTGAGTTCCACCATCTTCGGGTCGATCAGGATCATCCTGACCTCCTCGGGGGTGGCGCGTGAGAGCAACGAGATCAGCATCGAGTTGACGAAGCTGGACTTGCCGGAGCCCGTCGAGCCGGCCACCAACAGGTGCGGCATCTTGGCAAGGTTGGCCGAGATGAAGTCGCCCTCGATGTCCTTGCCGAGGCCGATCACCAGCGGGTGGTGATCGCGACGGGTGGACGGGTCGGTCAGGACGTCGGCCAGCCGAACCATCTCGCGGTCGGTGTTGGGCACCTCGATGCCGACGGCCGACTTGCCGGGGATCGGCGAGAGCATCCTGACGCTCTCCGTGGCGACGGCGTAGGCGATGTTCTTCTGCAGCGCGGTGATCTTCTCGACCTTGACGCCAGGCCCGAGTTCGACCTCGTAACGCGTGACGGTCGGGCCGCGGGTGCAACCGGTGACGGCGGCATCGACCTTGAACTGGTCCAGGACCGACTGGATGACGACCATCATCTTGTCGTTGGCCGCGCTGCGCAGCTTCGGCGGATCGCCCGCGACGAGCAGATCCAACGACGGCAGCGTGTACGGGCCGTCGACGACGCGGTCCAGTACCAGGGTGTCGGTCTTGGGGACCGGCTTCTTGCGCCTGGACACGCGGGCCGCCGGTTCGGGGACCGTCGGGGCCTCCTCCTCGAGCGGGTAGTTGTCGTACGGCGTGCCCTTGTCGGCGACCGGGTCAGCAGCGGCAGGCTGACCAGAGACCGGCCAGGCCTGCGCCTCGTCGCCGAGATCACCTTCGTCGTAATAGCCGTCGGAGAAGTCGTCGGGTTGACCGTTCGCCCGCTCGTCATCGTCGTAGTAGTCGTCGTTGCCGTATTCGTCACCGCGGTAACCGGTGCCGAACACTGCCCGCAGGGTCGACGGCACCTCGCGGATGGTCGTCCCCGTCATCAGCAGCACGCCGAACAGCACGCCGATGATCAGCAGCGGTGTCGCGATCCAGACGGTGAGCCCGTCGGACAGGGGCCCGCCGAGGGCGAAGCCGATGAAACCTGCGGCGTGGCGACGCGCGACCGGATCGGCTGGCGCACCGGCCCACAGGTGCCACAAACCGAGTACGGGCAGCCCGATCATGGCCGCGCCGAGGATGAGCCGCGGCCTGGCCTCGGGGTCGGGTTCGGTGCGCATCAGCACGACGGCGATCGTGACGAGCAGGATCGGCATCAGCACCACTGCCGAGCCGATGACGGCCCTCACGACGGTGTCGATCCAGCCGCCGACGGGGCGCGCAGCGTCGAACCAGGAACTGGCCGCCAGCACCACCGCGATGGCCAGCAAGCCAAGCGCGATGCCGTCGCGACGGTGACCGGGCTCCAGATCGCGGGCGCGACCGACCGAGCGCGCGGTGCTCCCAGCCCCCTTCGCGACCATCATCCAGCCGGCCCTGGCACCGCGACCGATGGCGGCTCCTGCGCCTGCGGCGGGTGATGGAGACTTGCGGGGTGCGGGCTTGCGACGCGGGGCCGCGGGGCGGGCCGGGCGAGCTGCAGTCTTCGAACTGGCCTTTGACCTGCTCGAACGGGCGCCCGAGCGGGCAGCGGTCTTACTTGCCATGGGGCCAAGCCTAGTCGCAATAGCCCCACATTCACCATCAGCCACACTGGTCACAGCTCGATTGCAATGTTCCTAGCTACGCTTTGCATTGGTCGGCGGGCAGGAGCGCAGCGACCGGGGGTTAGTAGGGTGGACACCAGTCCAGCCACACTCACCGAGGAGTCCCCTTTCACATGTCCAGCGCCCCCGTAGTCGTCGTGGCCACCTTCACAGCCAAGCCCGAGTCCGTGGACACCGTCCGCGACGCCTGTAAGACAGCGATCGAGGCGGTTCACCAGGAACCGGGGTGCGATCTGTACGCCCTGCACGAGGCGGACGGCACCTTCGTCTTCGTCGAGCAGTGGGCCGATCAGGACGCGCTGAAGGTCCACGGCACCGCACCCGCCGTCGGCGCCCTGTTCGGCGCCATCGGAGACCACCTGGCTGCACCGCCGGACATCAAGTTCCTGCAGCGCGTGGTGGCCGGCGACCCGGCCAAGGGTCAACTGCGTGCCTGACGAGCGCTCGCTCAGCGGGCGGGTCGCGTTCATCACCGGCGCGGCCCGCGGTCAAGGTCGCGCGGAGGCGGTGAAACTGGCGTCCGAGGGCGCCGACATCATCGCCGTCGATCTGTGTGCCCAGATCGCGTCGGTCCCCTACCCGATGTCCACCCCCGATGACCTGGCCGCCACGGTCAAGCTCGTCGAGGACACCGGCGCGCGCATCGTGGCCACACAGGCCGACGTCCGGGACCGGGCAGCGCTGAAGAACGCGCTCAAGGCCGGTGTCGAGGAGCTTGGCGGCCGACTGGACATCGTCGTCGCCAATGCGGGCATCGCCCCGATGGCGGGTGAGAGCGCCTGGCAGGACGTCATCGACGTCAACCTGACCGGTGTCTATCAGACCGTCGAGGTCGGCATGCGGCCAATGATCAAGGCGGGCAACGGCGGATCGATCGTGTTGATCAGCTCGGTGGCCGGGCTGGTCGGGCTCGCCTCCCCGATGGCCGGTTCGATGGGCTACGCAGCTGCCAAGCACGGCATCGTCGGGCTGATGCGGGCCTACGCCAACATCCTTGCTTCACAGAACATCCGGGTGAACTCGATACACCCGGCGGCCGTCAACACCCCGATGATCGACAACGAATTCATCCGCAGCTGGCTCGACGGGCTGGCACAGGAGGAACAGGGCGGGCCCGACATGGGCAACGCGCTGCCCGTGCAGGCGCTCGAGCCGGAGGACATCGCCAACGCCGTGTACTACCTGGTGTCCGACGCGGGCCGCTACGTCACCGGCGTCACGTTGCCGGTGGACGCCGGCTTCGTCAACAAGCGCTGAGGTGCCTGGGAACCCAGCGGCGAAGACGGCCTTCGGGCCGATGGTGCTCTCGGCGATCGAACATCAGGAACTTCCCGATCGGCGCCTCGTCGACGACGACCTTGCGGAATCGTTCCTTCCCAAGCCGCTGCGGGCCCTGGTGCGCGCCACCAGGTTTCGTGTGGTTCGCCGAGCGGTCATCGCGGCGTCCGAGCGCGCCGGCCCTGGGCTATGGGCGAATCTGTCCTGCCGCAAGAGCTACATCGACGACAACCTGGCTGAATCACTGCCGAGCGTCGAGGCCGTCGTGATCCTCGGCGCGGGGCTCGATACCAGGGCGTACCGTCTGGCGCGTGATCGCGACGTCCCGGTCTTCGAAGTCGATCTGCCGGTGAACATCACACGCAAGCGTGCCATCGTGTCGAGGGTCTTCGGCAAGGTGCCCCCGTCGGTGCGGCTGGTGTCCGTCGACTTCGAGCACGACGATCTCATGGCCACGCTGGCGTCGTACGGCTACCGTGTCGACTCACCCACCTTCTTCGTCTGGGAGGGTGTCACGCAGTACCTGACCGCCAACGCCGTGCGAGCCACGTTCGACCAACTCGCGCACGCCGCCAGCGGCAGCAGGATCGACTTCACCTATGTGCGAAAGGATTTCATCGACGGCGTCAACCTGTACGGTGCGCCCGTGCTGTTCGAGAAGTTCCGGAAGCGCAGCCAGGTATGGAAGTTCGGCATGCTCCCCGACGACGTCGAGGGATTCCTCGCAGGTTACGGCTGGCGGCTGATCGAGCAGGCCGGGCCCGACGAGTTGATGGACCGCTACGTCCGGCCCGCTGGCCGAAACCTCACCACGTCACAGATCGAATGGTCGGTGTACGCCGAGAAGATCTGATGCTCAGTCGACTTCGAGGACCGTCGGGACGATCATCGGCTGGCGCTTGTAGACCTCGGCCACCCACTTGCCCACGGCACGGCGCACGGCCTGCGCAATGCGGGCGGGGTCGGTGACCTTGTCGGCGGCCAACGCCTCGAGGGCCTCGGTGACCTTGCGGGTGGCCGGTTCGAGTGCCTTGGGGTCCTCGGAGAAGCCACGGGAAAGCAGGTGCGGCACCGCGGCCAGCTTCGAGCTACCGCGACGCACCACGACGGTGACGGAGATGAAACCCGAAGACAGCACCAGCCGTTCGCCAAGGGTGACCTCGCCGACGTCGCCGGTGATCAGGCCGTCGACGAACATCTTGCCGAGCGGGACCGCACCGGAGATGCTGGCCTTGCCCGCGACGAGGTCGACGCTGACGCCGTTCTCGGCGAGCACGATGTTCTCCTCGGGCACGCCGGTGCTCACCGCGAGCGCGGCATTCGCACGCAGGTGGCGCCACGTACCGTGGACGGGCATCACGTTGCGGGGCCGGACGCCGTTGTAGAGGAACAGTAGTTCGCCCGCGTAGGCGTGGCCGGAGACGTGAATCCGGACCTGCCCGTTGGTGACGACGCGGACACCGATCTTGGCGAGCGAGTCGATGACGCCGAAGATGGCCTCTTCGTTGCCCGGGATCTGCGAGGACGACATGATGATGAGATCGCCGGACGTCAGCGTGATGCTGCGGTGCTCACCGCGCGACATCCGCGATAGCGCGGCCATCGGCTCGCCCTGAGTTCCGGTGGTGACGAGGGTGATTCGGTCGGCGGGCATCATCTCGGCGGCACCGATGTCGATCACGTCGTCGTCGGCGACGGTGAGGAAGCCCAGATCGCGGGCGATCCCCATGTTGCGCACCATCGAGCGGCCGACGAAGGAGACCTTGCGGCCCAACGCGACCGACGCATCGATGATCTGTTGCACGCGAGCCACATTGGAGGCAAAGCAGGCGACGATCACACGCCCTTCGGCACCCCTGATCAGGCGGTGCATGTTCGGCCCGATCTCGCTCTCGGACGGCCCCACCCCGGGGACCTCGGCGTTGGTCGAGTCGCACAGGAACAGGTCAACCCCGGCGTCGCCGAGCCGCGACATTCCCGGCAGGTCGGTGGGCCGGCCGTCGAGTGGCAGCTGGTCGAGCTTGATGTCACCGGTGTGCAGCACCGTTCCCGCGCCGGTGTAGACGGCGACCGCGAGCGCATCCGGGATGGAGTGGTTGACCGCGAAGTACTCGCACTCGAACACGCCGTGCTGGCTGCTTTGCCGTTCGGCGACCTCGACGAAGACCGGTTTGATGCGGTGCTCACGGCATTTCGCCGCGACGAGTGCGAGGGTGAACTTCGATCCCACCACCGGGATGTCCGACCGCAACTTCAGCAGGTGCGGGATGGCCCCGATGTGATCCTCGTGGGCGTGGGTCAGCACCAGCGCCTCGATGTCGTCGAGCCGATCCTCGATGTGCCTGATGTCGGGCAGGATCAGGTCGACGCCCGGCTCGTCATGGCCGGGGAACAGCACGCCGCAGTCGATGATCAACAGGCGGCCGAGATGCTCGAAGACGGTCATGTTGCGACCGATTTCGCCGATCCCGCCGAGTGCGGTCACCCGCAGCCCACCCGGTGCGAGGGGTCCAGGGGCAGTCAGCGGAGCCTTCATGGCCGGAGCCGCCCCGGCGGCGACATTCATAGGAGCACGCCAGCTGCCCGCATGTCGGCCGCCAGGGCGTCGACCTCGGCGGCCGTCGCCGGGACCTGGGGCAGCCGTGGTTCGCCGGTTTCGATGCCATGCAACCGAAGTCCGGCCTTGGCCATCGTGACACCGCCGAGGCGCGCTTGCGCATTGTTCAGCGGGCCGAGCGCGACGTGGCACTTGCGCGCCGTCGCGACATCGCCAGATGCGAACGCCGACCACAGGTTTCGCAGCTGGCTGGCGGCCACGTGCCCCCACACGCTGACGAAGCCCGTCGCGCCCATCGCCAGCCACGGCAGGTTGAGCGCGTCGTCACCCGAGTAGTAGGCCAGCCCCGTCTCGGCCATGATCATCGCGCCGCCGTGCAGGTCGCCCTTGGCGTCCTTGACCGCGACGATGTTCGGGTGCTCGGCCAAGGTGCGGATGGTGTCCCACGCGATCGGGACGACCGAACGCGACGGGATGTCGTACAGGACGACCGGCAGCGCGGTGGCGTCGGCGACGGCGGTGAAGTGAGCGACCAGGCCGGCTTGCGGCGGGCGCGAGTAGTAGGGCGTCACGACGAGCAGGCCGTGGGCCCCCTCGGCTTCGCACGCCTTGGCGAGATGGACGCTGTGCGCTGTGTCATAGCTGCCCGCGCCCGCGATGATCCTGGCGCGATCGCCGACCGCTTCGAGAACCGCGCCAAGGAGCGCGATCTTCTCGTCGTCGGTGGTGGTTGGCGATTCGCCGGTGGTGCCGGAGATCACCAGGCCGTCGCACCCGGAGTCCACCAGGTGTGTCGCTACCTTCTTCGCGGCCGCCAGATCGAGCGTGCCGTCCGGGCCGAACGGCGTCACCATGGCAGTCAGCACGGTGCCCAAACGTGCATGGGCGTCGATTCCACTGGTGGTCACGGGGGCAAGGTTACCCGCTCCACCCAGGCGTTCAGCAGTGCCGGTACTCAGTCGGTGAGCACACCGGCGCGCCGCATCGCCGTCGCGATGTGCTCGAAGTCGATCGCCACGTGGGCACGGGCCATCGCGTCGGCGTCGTCGGCGCGGCCGTCGGCGATCGCGTCGATCAATTCCTCGTGCTCGTGGAGCGAGCGCAACTCCATCTCGCGCATGGTGGACGGCTCGCCCCACAGATGCGCGGGGGCACCGATGCTGACCGACGCCTCCAGGTCCGCCAGCACCTGCGTCAGCACGGGATTGTGCGCGGCGCCCATGATCGTGGCGTGCAGCCTGCTGTCAGCCTGCTGGGCCTCCAGCCCGCTTTGCGCCGTCCGGTACAGCGCGAGCGCGTCCCGCATGTCGGCCACGTCAGTCGCGGTCCTGGCCTCGGCCGCGGCCCTGCACACCGCGCCGTGGAGGCGGCAGATGGCATCACAGCGGTCCCGCAGTTCGCCGAGACGCATCGACAGCGTGCGACCCACGACCTCGGTGGACGAGTCGGGCCACTGGTCGACGACGTAGGACCCGCCACCGCGACCACGACGGGTCTCGAGCAGCCCGCGCTCGACCAACCTGGCGAGCGCTGCGCGAACGGTCATGCGGCCCACGCCCAGTGACGCGGCGAGCTCGCGTTCCACCGGCAGCCGCGCACCTGGCAGATACTCGCCGATGGCGATCGCGGTGATGAGCCGGTCGGCGATCTCGTCGACCCTCGAAGGCATGGCCAGCTGCTGGCCGAGCAGCCCGGCTGGCGGCGTGACGACGTAGTCGGTCATCGGATCACCACCCCCTCCCTCGATACGGGCATGTTAATTCGAAATATTTGGTCTTGCGGCGAGACCATTGAAGGTTCATGCTGACCTCGTGCCCGTAGACACCCGCCTGATTCCGTTCCGCGAGTTCCAGACCTGGGTCCGCATCACCACGCCGGAGAACCCACGTCCCGACACCCATCCCCTGTTCGTCCTGCACGGCGGGCCAGGGATGGCGCACAACTACGTCCGCAACATCGCCGAACTCGCCGACGAGACCGGACGCCAGGTCATCCACTACGACCAGATCGGCTGCGGAAACAGCACCCACCTCCCCGAGGCGCCCACCGACTTCTGGACGCCCGAGTTGTTCATCGACGAGTTCCACACCGTACGAACCGAACTGGGCATCGACCAGTACCACCTACTCGGTCAGTCCTGGGGCGGCATGCTGAGTGCGGAGATCGCCGTCAAGGCGCCCGAGGGCCTGGCCTCCCTGTCGATCTGCAACTCCCCCGCCTCGATGGATCTGTGGGTCGAGGGTGCGACCGAGCTGCGAGCGCAACTGCCCGCCGAGACCCAGGCCGCGCTGGATCGTCACGAGGCCGACGGCACCGTCACCCATCCCGAGTACCTCGCCGCGACCGAGGAGTTCTACCAGCGCCACGTGTGCCGCGTCTGGCCGCCACCTGCCGACTTCGTCGAGACCGAGCAGCAGATGGAGGCCGAGCCGACGGTCTACCACACCATGAACGGCCCCAACGAGTTTCACGTCCTCGGCACCCTGCGCACGTGGACGATCATCGACCGCCTCGACAGCATCGTCGCGCCGACGCTGGTGATCGCAGGCGAGTTCGACGAGGCCACCCCCGCGACCTGGGCGCCCTACGTCGAGCGGATCGCGGACTCACGCAGCCACGTCTTCGCCGACGCCAGCCACTGCAGCCATCTGGAGAAGCCCGAGGAGTTCCGTGCCGTGATCGGCGCGTTCCTCGCCGAGTACGACCCCGCTGCGGCGCAGGTCTGACAACCCCCACCGATCGACAGGACATCTCGTGGTCAGCTCCGAAACATCCACCTCGACGGGGCAGCGCAGCCTCGAATCATTCGGCTACGCACAGGAACTCAACAGGTCGGTATCCACCGTCGACCTGTTGGTGTACGGGCTGGTGTTCATGGTGCCGATCGCGCCGTGGACGATCTTCGGCGTCGTCTACAACAGCGCCGCGGGCATGGTGCCGTTGGTCTACCTCATCGGCTTGATCGCGATGGTGTTCACCGCACTGGCGTACGCGCAGATGGCCAAGTCGTTCCCGCTCTCGGGATCGGTCTTCTCCTATGTCGGCCGCGGCATCCATCCCGGTGCAGGATTCTTCGCGGGTTGGGCGATCCTGCTCGACTACCTGCTCATCCCGACGCTGCTGTACGTGTTGGCCGCGGAATCGATGATCGGGTTGTTCCCCGGCACCCCGCGGTGGATGTGGGCAATCGTCTTCGTGGCAGTCAACACCGTGATCAACCTGCTCGGCGTCGACTCGCTGAAGATGGCCAACCGCCTGTTCCTAGCACTCGAATTGGTCTTCCTGGTGATCTTCGTGGTCATCGCGGTGCGCGCCATCAACGGCGACTCGCTGCCCAACGTGCACTGGAGCACCACACCGATCTGGAATCCCGAAACCGTCAGCGCGCCGCTGATCGCGGCGGCCCTGTCGATCGCGGTGCTCAGCTTCCTCGGGTTCGACGGCATCTCGACGCTGGCCGAGGAGTCGACGGGGCGCAAGAACCCAGCGGGGCGGGCCATGATCGGTGCCCTGTTCGTCGTGGCGTTCCTGTTCATCGGCCAGACCTGGCTGGCCAGCCTGCTGGCAGGTGGGCGTGAGTCGTTCAGCGACGACGAGGCAGGCAACGCGTTCTTCAAGCTGGTCGAGGCAGCGTCGAGCACCGGGTGGATGAACGCGTTCTTCGTCGTCAACGTGCTCGCCGTCGGATTCGCCAACGCGATGGCCGCGCAGGCCGCCACCAGCCGGCTGCTCTACTCGATGAGTCGCGACGGGCAACTGCCGGCCTTCCTGTCCAAGATCAGCAGCCGCAAGGTACCGATGCCCGCACTCCTGGTGGTCAGCGCCATCAGCCTGGTTCTGGTGCTCTTCTTCGTCGGCCAGATCGCCCTGATCTCGTCGCTGGTGAACTTCGGCGCCCTGTTCGCCTTCTGCCTGCTGCACGTCTCGGTGGTCTGGTACTACCTGGTGAAGCAGAAGTCCAAGAATTACCTGCTGCACCTGGTGGTTCCGACGCTGGGCTTCCTGATCATCGGCTACGTGCTGTTCAACGCCGACTCGTTGGCCAAGATCGGCGGCCTGGTGTGGCTGGTCATCGGCGCTGTGGTGTTCGCGGTCAACGTGTTTCGCGGACGCGGCGTGCCCGAGCTCGCCGAGGAACCAACCGACTGACGGTCGGGCGCGTCGGCGTTAGGGTGAGCCATGACTGCGACGTCCATCGCCCCGCGCCTGCTCGACGTCATCGACGACGACATCCTGCCGCTGACCGAACGTGGCGTCGCCGCGGGCAACAAGGTGTTCGGTGCGGCGATCCTGCGCAAGTCCGACCTGTCGCTGGTGATGGTCGGCACCAACGACGAGACCGACAACCCGCTGCTGCACGGTGAGATCAACACGCTCAACGAGTTCTACGAGCTCACCGAGCGGCCGCGGACGGCCGAGTTGGTGTTCCTCACCACCCACGAACCTTGCACGCTGTGCATGTCGGCCATCACCTGGGCGGGGTTCGACAACTACTACTACTTCTACAGTCACGAGGATTCACGGGACGCCTTCGCGATCCCCCACGATCTGAAGATCCTCAAGGAGGTCTTCGGACTGGAGCCCGGTGGCTACCGGCGCACCAACGCCTTTTGGACGGCATACTCGATCCGCGATCTCGTCGATTCCGAGTCCGAGCCGCTACGCACGCAGCTGCGCGAACAGACCGACCGCATCAAGGCGCGTTACGCGGCACTCTCGGATCAGTATCAGGAATCCAAGGGCGACAACGACATTCCGTTGGCCTGAGCCGTCACCGCAACGCCTTGCGCAGCGGGCCCACCAGATCTCCGCGCTCGCCCACCGTCACGTCGTCGAGGTCCAACCACGACGCCATCGAACGCAGTTCGCCAGCCAACGCACCTGCGACGTACCCCGCGTCGTGTCCCGGCTCGGTGAAGGCGCCGACGACGTTCAGCGCGCCGGACGCGCGCTCCGCCTTCAGGTCGACCCGGCCGACCAGGCGGCCGTCGAGCAGGAACGGCCATACGTAGTAACCGAATTGGCGCTTCGGCTGTGGGACGTAGATCTCGATGCGGTAGTGAAACCCGAACAGGCGCTCCACGCGGGGCCGGAAGAAGATCAGCGGATCGAAGGGGCACAGCAGTGCGGTGCCCCGATCCCGCCGCGGCACCGTCTGCCCCGCAGGCAGGTACGCAGGCGCCCCCCATCCGTCGACCTCGACCTCTTCGAGCTCACCGGAGGCCACCAGCGCCGCGACCGCGGGCTTGCTCAGCTTCGGGTTCAGCCGGAAGTAGTCGCGAAGGTCGGTCTCCGTGGCCACACCGAGAGCTCCCGCCGCACGCAGCACCAGCTGCCTCACCGCCTCGGTGTCGTCGACCTCCCGCGCGAACACCTCCGGAGGCAGCACGCGCTCGCTGAGGTCGTAATGCCGCGCGAAACCGACCCTCGTCGACGTCGTGAGCACGCCGGAGGACCACAGCGCCTCCGCCACCCACTTGGTGTCGCTGCGATCCCACCACGGCCCCTTGCGCCCTGGCCGCTCCACTTCCAGATGCGCCTCGATCTGCCCGGCGGTCGACGGGCCCAACTCGGTCACCGCCGCAACGATGTTCTCGGCCAGCCTGCCGTTCTTCTTGACGATCTCCGTGCCCCAGCGGCCGTGCTCGTACTCGCGCATCCGCCAGCGCAGCAACGGCCAGTCGTCGACCGCCATCAGCGCGGCCTCGTGCGCCCAGTATTCGACGAGCAGTCGGGGTGACTTGGCGCTGTGGCTCCACGCCGCCTTCTCGAGGATTTCGCGGTCGTACGGGCCCAGCCTGCTGAAGATCGGCGCGTAGTGCGCCCGCACCGCCACCGACACCGAGTCGAGCTGCAGTACCTGGATCCGGGAGACGAGGCGGCGTAGGTGCGCGCGCGTGACCGCGCCCGCGGGCTTGGACTCGGCAAAACCCTGAGCAGCGACGGCCGTTCGGCGCGCTGCGTCGGCGCTGAGCCTCACGGCCGCAGGTACGTGTGGAACCGGTACCGCAGACCGGACGTGCTGGTCAGCCAGTCGCCCGAGGTACCGACCCACGACTCGTCGAGAACGGGCGCCACCGCGTCGCCGTCCTCGCGACGCAGGTCGACCTCCACCTCGGTGACCTCACATCGGGCGGCCATCGGCACGGCGAGCGCATAGATCTGCGCGCCGCCGATCACCCAGCTCTCCCCGTCTGATAGCGCCTCGTCCAACCCGTCCACCACCACGGCTCCGTCTGCCACGTACTCAGCTTGCCGGGTGACTACGACATTTCTTCGTCCCGGCAGCGGCCGCACCTTCGCGGGCAGCGATTCCCAGGTCAATCTGCCCATGACGACGGTGTGTCCCATGGTCAGCTCCTTGAAGCGGGCCAGGTCCTCGGGCAGTCGCCATGGAATGCCGTTGTCGCGACCGATGACCCCCGAGGTGGATTGTGCCCAGATCAGGCCAAGATTCATACGGCTACGGGGGCCTTGATCGCCGGATGGGGATCGTAGTTCTTGATCTCGATGTCTTCGTATTCGTAGTCGAAGATCGAATCACGCGGTGCGAGAACGAGTTCCGGGTACGGGCGCGGGTCGCGGCTGAGCTGCAGCTCGACCTGCTCGACGTGGTTGTCGTAGATGTGGCAGTCGCCGCCCGTCCAGACGAACTCCCCGACGGCCAGGCCGGCCTGCGCCGCCATCATGTGGGTCAGCAGAGCGTAGCTGGCGATGTTGAACGGCACACCGAGGAACAGGTCCGCGCTGCGCTGATACAGCTGGCACGACAGCTTGCCGTCGGCGACGTAGAACTGAAAGAACGCGTGACACGGCGGCAGCGCCATCTGCGGGATCTCGCCGACGTTCCAGGCCGAGACGATGTTGCGGCGCGAGTCGGGATCGTTGCGCAGCAGCTCCAGCGCGGCGGAGATCTGGTCGACGTGATCGCCCGACGGGGTGGGCCAGGACCGCCACTGCACACCGTATATCGGGCCGAGATCGCCTGTGCTGCTGGCCCATTCGTCCCAAATGGTGACGCCGCGCTCCTGCAGCCAGCGCACGTTCGACTCGCCGCGCAGGAACCACAGCAGCTCGTAGACGACCGACTTGAGATGCACCTTCTTGGTGGTGATCAGCGGAAAGCCAACGGCCAGGTCGTAGCGCAACTGGTGGCCGAACAGGCTGCGGGTTCCCGTGCCGGTGCGGTCTGACTTGGGCGTGCCGGTCTCGAGCACCAGTCGCAAGAGATCCTCGTACGGAGTTGCGATCGCCACGCGGTCAGCTTACTTCCAGCGTCGGGGAGTAAAACGGAGGCATGCCGACCATCACCGACAGGATCACCACGCCCGATGGAAGCTGTGCCGTCACGTTCGCCACGCCGGAGGGCGACGGCCCCTGGCCCGGCATCGTGATGTATCCGGACGCTGGCAGCCGGCGCCCGGTCTTCGACGAGATGGCCGAGAAGCTGGCCGGTTACGGCTACGCCGTACTGGTGCCCGACGTCTACTACAGGGCAGGCGACTGGGCGCCGTTCGACCTGAACACCGCGTTCAGCGATCCCGACGAGCGCAAGCGCGTCATGTCGATGATGAAGGCCATCACCCCCGAACTGATGGCGGCCGACGCGTCAGCGTTCTTCGACTACCTGGAGTCCCGGCCCGAGGTCAGCGGCACCACGTTCGGCACCACGGGCTACTGCATGGGTGGACGCACGTCATTGGTGGTGGCGGGGCGTGTCCCCGACCGGGTGGCCGCGGCGATGTCGTTCCACGGCGGCGGGCTGGCGACCGACGATCCCGGCAGCCCGCATCTGCTGGCCGACCAGATCCAGGCCGCGGTGTACGTCGGCGGCGCCGAGAACGACGCGTCCTTCACGCCTGAGTCGGCCGAGACCCTGGACAAGGCGCTGACCGCGGCGGACGTCGAGCACACCATCGAGTGGTACGCCGCAGCGCACGGATTCGCGGTTTCCGACCACCGCGCCGCCTACGACGCGGACGCCGCCGAACGGCACTGGAAGGCGATGGAGAGCTTCTTCGGCGCAAAGCTGGGATGACCCGCGTGGGCAACCCGCGTTGCCCGACCGTGGCCCGGTAGGCGACCATGAACGGCGTGTACGACCAGACCAGCACCAACGAGTCCGACCCCAGCGAACCGGGATTCCGCATAGACCCGGTACTCGCCAGAAGCTGGCTGCTCGTCAACGGCGCACAGTTCGACCGATTCGCCCCGGCCGCCCACTCCCGGGCCGACATCGTCGTCCTCGACATCGAGGATGCCGTCGCGCCCAAGGACAAGGCCGCCGCCCGCGACAACGTGACCCGTTGGCTGGCCGCAGGAAACTCCGACTGGGTTCGCGTCAACGGCTTCGGCACCCAGTGGTGGGCCGACGATCTCGAGCTGCTGTCCAACACGACGGTCGGCGGCATCATGCTGGCGATGGTCGAATCGGTCGACCACGTCACCGAGACCGCCAAGCGGCTACCGAACGTGCCGATCGTCGCCCTGGTGGAGACGGCCCGCGGGCTGGAGCGCATCACGGAGATCGCAGCGACGAAGGGCACCTTCCGCCTGGCCTTCGGCATCGGCGACTTCCGCCGCGACACCGGATTCGGCGACAACCCGGCCACGCTGGCCTACGCACGGTCACGGTTCACCATCGCGGCCAAGGCGGCACACCTGCCCAGCGCCATCGACGGACCGACGGTGGGGTCGAGCGCGCTGCGGCTCAGTGAGGCCACCGCCGTCTCCGCCGAGTTCGGCATGACCGGCAAGATCTGCCTGACCCCCGACCAGTGCTCCACCGTGAACGAGGGCCTGTCCCCCTCGCAGGACGAAATCAGTTGGGCCAACGAGTTCTTCGCCGAGTTTCAGCGCGACGGTGGTGAGATCCGCAACGGCTCAGACCTGCCGCGCATCGCCCGCGCCACCAAGATCCTCGACCTGGCCAAGGCGTACGGCATCCACGAGTCGGAGTTCAGCGACGACCCGGATCACGTACCCGCGCCGTCGGACACCTACCACTACTGATCGTCGCTCTTCTCCTCGTCGTGGTGGCGGGCCAGTGACCGCAGCGCGCGCACGACGCCGCGGCTCGCGTAGAGCCCCGCCGCGATCGACGCCACGATCATGACGATGAACATCATCAGCCAGTTGGTCCGGCTGTGGCTGACGTTCCACCACACGATCGTGAACAGGATCGCGCAGATGAACACGACGATGTCGCGCCAGTTTCCGCGGTAACTCAGCGCCATCTCGCGCAGCGAGTGGCTCTTGTCGACACCGGCGATCAGGTCGTCGATGCGGAGGTCGATGACGCGCTGCAACTCAGCCCGCCGCTCGACCTGATCGGCAGGGATGAGCTCGAGTAGCTCCATGTCGGCCTTGATCATCCCGCGCACGTCCGGTGGACGCAGATTTCCGGCGGCGATGCCGAGCAACGCCCCTCCAGCGATGGGTGCGCCGGCCATGGCGAGTTCGGCGATACCTGGCATGCCTAGCTTTCTACAGCGTCGACGGCCATCGATGCGTTATTTCGCCCAGTCGGAGACCGGCGTCCAGCTCGCTTCGTTGGCCGGATCGGGCGCCCACTCGAGCGTCGCGAGAATGGTCTTGAGCCTCGTCGGGGGCTGCGGCGGGTCGCCGGTGCGGTAGACGTCACCGACGCCGCTGTCGAACACGACCAGCATTCCGGGCTGCACCTGAACGGCGGCGTGGTCGCCTGCTCCGGTCAGGGCGTCGTCGAAGAAACCGTCTTTGCCGCCGATCTTCAACGGCACTGCGCCCTCGTCGTTGAAGTACCAGTCGACACGGTCGGACGGCCAGATGTGCACGCTCATGGTCTCGACGTCGGGTTGACGTCCGCAGTCACCCGCGCCACCGTTGGTGGGTCTGCCGCACGGAGCGAACTCGATGACGGTGCCGTAATCCCCCGTCCCGTCGACGTTGATCTCCGCCAACGGCATGTTCGCGGGCACCTCCGGCATGCTCATCGGAAGCCGGATCGGGGTACGTTCCACAGGTTTCAGGGCGTGAGCGAGTTCCACCATGCGATCGAGTTGGGTTGTCGCAGGGGTCAATCCCTTCACCGTCGCCCACGCACTGTCCGCGTACGGCCACGTCAAGGTGGCGGTGTGCTTGGCGGGGTCTTCGGTTAGGAAGCCGTCGCCTTCGCCGTTGACGTTGACCAGCTGACCCGTCTGCGCCTCCGTCGGGTCGAATTTGCCTGGGGCATAAGCGGTCAGGTCGACGGTCCACGGCGCACACCCGTTGCAGCCCATCCTCATTTCGGTTTCGTCGGCCGGACGGAGGCTGAACTGTTGGAACTCGCCCGTGATCCGGCGGTTGAGTTCCTTCCAGCCCCGAGGCTGGTCGGGCACCAGGCCCATCCACTGCGGATCGAATTGGGTGACGGTGGTCGGCGTCGGCGCGGGAGCGGCCGACGGACTTGCCGCGCCCGGCGACGAGGCCCGCGGCTCGGCAACGTGTTGCGGGCCGCAGCCCGCTGCGAGCGTGACGACCGCTCCGAGTATCGCGAGAGCGGCCAGCCAGCGGCGAATGAGGCACATGCCAGCAAGTTAAGGGGTACGCCTCAAAGGATCCTCAAATTCGCGGTGCCGCTAGCCCGGGTTCCCCGCATCGCCGTCGCTGCTGCTTCCGTCGCCGCCGGCACCTCCGCCGCCGCCCGGGGCACCACCGTTTCCGCCGTCACCGCCCTTGCCGGTGCCGAGAGTGGAGTCGGCTTTGCCGCCCGCACCGCCATCCCCGCCGGATCCGCCCGCAGGGCCTCCGGTACCGCCGTCACCGCCCCTGCCACCGTTGGTCGGGCCTGAATTTACCGAGTTGCCACCGGAGC
The DNA here is from genome assembly GCF_008329605.1 of Mycolicibacterium sp. P9-64. Taxonomy (GTDB): domain Bacteria; phylum Actinomycetota; class Actinomycetes; order Mycobacteriales; family Mycobacteriaceae; genus Mycobacterium. The sequence continues at coordinate 399,298 of NZ_NPKO01000007.1, read as the reverse complement.
CGCCGTTTCCACCGTTCCCGGCGACGGTGGCGTTGCCGCCCCGGCCACCCTCGCCGCCATCGGTGAGAGAACCGCCCCCGGCGCCACCCCCTGCGCCGCCGTCACCGCCGTTGCCGACACCGATGGCGGACCCGCCGGCACCACCGGTTCCACCGGTGTTGGCGCCGAAACCGTCGCCATTCCCGCCGCGGCCACCGTCGCCGCCGTTTCCGGTCAGGGCGCCGCCGTTGCCGCCGGCACCACCCGCGCCGCCCAGGTTCGCGATGATGCTGCCGTTGGCATTCCCGCCGGCACCGCCAGCACCGCCGTCGCCAGCGACGACGGAATGGCCGCCGGCGCCGCCAGCACCGGTGGTCAAGTCGGCCAACTCGCCATGCGCAAGGGACCGGCCGCCTGCACCTCCAGCGCCACCATTACCGACCATCGCGGCGCCGCCATCGCCTCCGGCGCCGCTCACCACCGTCACGGCGCCAGTTGCAAAACCGCCCGCCCCGCCGGCACCGGCGTCACCGGCCAGCAGCCCACCGTTGCCGCCGGTGCCGCCACGCCCGGCCGTGGCGAAACTGGGATTCTCCGGATCGTCGAGGGACCCGGCATCTCCGCCTGCACCCGCGGCTCCGCCGGCCCCGATCAGCAGTGCGTGCCCGCCGTTTCCGCCGTTGCCTCCGACGGCCGTGCCGCCAATGACCGTGTCGATGTCGGAGAATCCGGCCCCGCCGGCGCCGCCGTTGCCGATCAGACCGCTGTTGCCGCCGTTGCCGCCCCTGCCTCCGTTGACTCCCGCGACGCCAGCGCCACCGTCACCTCCCGAGCCAAACAACAAACCGCCACGGCCGCCGTCCTGGCCTGCCGCGCCATTGAACCCGTTACCGATCAACAGCCCCGCGTTGGGATTCTCGGCGGTGCCGTTCCCGATGAAGATCCGGAACACCGCACTCACGGGGTCCAACCCGGATGCCGACACGGTTATCGGCGTCATCGTCGCGGCATACAGCGCACTCGGCGTCGGCGACTGGCCCGATCCGATCAGGCCGGTGCACAACAACTCCGCGCACTCGGTGCCGGGTGGCGCCATCGGCAACGGCGATCCCACGGACGTCAGCTGAATCGCCGACGTCGCGGTTTCCGGCGCCGGCGCGGTCGCCAGCCATAACGCCGCACCCGCGGCGGCGATCCCCAAGGCAACCGAGGGGCGAATCACAGAAGCGGCCACGGGAGGCACCTTTCGTTGGCGCTGGGCGACTCCAGCGCACGCTGCCCCTGAACATCGCACGCGAGATCGTCCGCGCGACCCGTAGCTAACTACTTGGATTTCACGCAAAGACGACCGTCGACTACCTGGATTACAGTCCGGACAGTGGGGCCAGTGGCGGGATTCGAGCTCGTGTACGGCGCGTCAGCGCCCATCCATCACCAGGGTCGCAGCAACCGTGGCCCCGAGGTTCCAGCACGATTCCAGGTCACTCTTGCTCGGCTTCCCGGACACCACCACGGTGTCGGCGGCCTTGACCCAGCCAAGCCCTGTCGTGATGGCGGTGACGCCACGCTCGGCTCCCTCGGTGCCTTCGTTGCCGTGCAGGTACAGGCCGAACGGGCGCCCGCGGGTCGTGTCGAGCAGCTGGTAGTAGCTCTGGTCGAAGGCGTGCTTGAGCGCGCCGCTCATGTACCCGAGGTTGGCCGGGCTCCCGAGGAGATAGCCGTCGGCTTGCAGCATCTCGACGGGTGACACCGTGAGCGCCGGTCGCCGAATGACTTCCACACCTTCGATGTCCGGGTCGGTTGCGCCGGCCAGGACCGCCTCGAACATCTCCTGGCAGTGCGGAGACGGCGTGTGGTGAACGATGAGCAAGGTCTTGCTCATCGCCCGGCCCTTTCCATATCGACGGCCTTGCGCATCGTCTCGCGGGCCCGGCCGCGGTCCCCCGCATAGTCGTAGGCGCGGGCCAGCCGGTACCAGCGGCGCCAGTCGTCGGGCTCCTCCTCGACCTCGGCGCGCACCGTGTCGAACAGGCCGTCGGCGGCCTCGCGTTCGATGCGGCCCGACGGTCTGCGCGGCAGCGCGCTGGTGTCGAGCTCCATGCCAGCTTCACGGGCGAGGCGAGCGAGCCGTTGATGCGCGAAACCTGCTCGCAGCGTGGCGATCATGGCCCACAGCCCGACGATCGGCAGCAGGAAGATCGCCGCACCGAGGCCGATCGCCGCGGGACGCCCCGAGGTGACGAGGATGACGCCCGCCCGGCCGAGCATGACGAAGTAGGCGACCAACGCCACGCACATCAGCCCGATGAGCACCTGGATGCGCAGGGCCCGCGAGCCGTCCGTGCTCATAGGTCGAGCAGCGGTTCGATCCCCACCGTCAGGCCGGGCCGCTCGTGCACGTGCCGAACCCCAAGCAGCACACCGGGCACGAACGACGTCCGGTCCAGGCTGTCGTGCCGGATGGTCAGCGTCTCCCCCTGCGTGCCGAACAGGATCTCCTGGTGGGCGACCAACCCGGCCAACCGGATCGAGTGCACCCGGATGCCGTCGACGTCTGCGCCGCGAGCCCCTTCGATCCCGGTGCTGGTGGCATCGGGGCTGGGCGGCAATCCCTTTCGCGCCTCGGCGATCAGCCTGGCGGTGCGGGCAGCGGTGCCCGACGGCGCGTCGGCCTTGTGTGGGTGGTGCAGTTCGATGACCTCCACCGACTCGAAGAAGCGGGCGGCCTGCTTGGCGAACTGCATCGACAGGACGGCGCCGATCGCGAAGTTCGGTGCGATGAGAACAGCAGTGGCCGGCGACGCCGCCAGCCACTGCTCCACCTGCGCGATGCGTTCGTCGGTGAAGCCGGTAGTGCCGACGACGGCGTGGATGCCCGCGTCGATGAGGAACTTCAGGTTGTCCATCACGACGTCGGGATGGGTGAAGTCGACCACGACCTCAGTCCGACTATCGGTCAGCTGCGTGAGTGCATCGCCAGCGTCGACACCCGCTGTGAACGTCAGATCATCTGCCGCGTTGACCGCGTCGACGATCGTCGCCCCGACCTTGCCCTTGGCACCAAGAACTCCCACTCGCATGAGTGGCAGCGTAGTCGGCCGTACGACTGTGGCGTGCGCGTCCTGTCGCCTCCTGCCGTTGGCCGTCCCGGCCGCTCGTCTCGGGCAGGGTCGGGGCGGTGTGGACACAGGCAACACGGGTCATCGACGATCAGTCCCCGCGGTGGATCACGGCACCAAGCACGTCGCGGCGGTAACGCGAGATCACCTCGAGTGGAATACCTTTGGGGGCGGGCACCCAGATGCAGCTACCAGAGCGGCGTGGCGAACGCATCGAGAGAGATCCGTTGGATAGCTCTCCGTACGGCTGCTGATGACCGACCTGGGCGATCGCGGCAAACGCACACTCGCCGCCTCGCGGACGGGGACGGATCGCATGACACGATGATGTCAAGGGCGTAGAGTCGAAAACGCTGAGCAGCAGCCGTTCCGGGTCCCGGGCGCCGCCAACCAAGCCGCACCCCTGTTAGCGAAACCGCATCGCCGGAAGCCGCAATAGTTCGTCGAATGTCGATCTGCGCATCGTTCGCGCCGCCGCCCGAGAGTGCGTCGCAAAGGCCCGAACCGTTGATCGTTTGCCACGACGCACGCTGACCGAGCCGAGGTCTCGCTCATGACAAGGGTCGGCCACTCACGGACTCGCCTCGCCGACTACGAAGCCATCGAGGCCGCATTCGCCACGGTCGGGCGGGTGGCGATCATCGGCGGCGGCTGGATCGGGCTGGAAATCGCCGCCGCCGCAAGCGCCGTCGGCTATGAGGCCCACGGCGTGGGCATCACCCCCAACACGGCTTGGGCCCAGAAATCCGACGCAGCCTTCACCGCGAACGCTCCGCATCCGACTGCGAGAGACCGGGCAGCGCCCACACGCTGTCTTAGCGACGAACGAGGAGACGTTTGTGATCGCTGACGCACCCCCCACTGCCGCATTGCTGGCTCGCCGACCATTTCCTGCGCGGCTGGGCCCGAAGGGCAATCTGGTCTACAAGTTGGTGACCACGACCGATCACAAGGTGATCGGCATCATGTACTGCGTCGCCTGCTTTACGTTCTTCTTCATCGGCGGCCTGCTGGCGCTCTTGATGCGGGCCGAACTCGCCGCGCCGGGTCTGCAGTTCCTGTCGAACGAGCAGTACAACCAGCTGTTCACCATGCACGGCACGATCATGCTGCTGTTCTACGCCACCCCGATCGTGTTCGGGTTCGCCAACCTGGTGCTGCCGCTGCAGATCGGCGCCCCCGATGTGGCGTTCCCGCGGCTCAACGCGCTGTCGTTCTGGCTCTTCCTGTTCGGCGCCACCATCGCGATCGCCGGTTTCATCACCCCGAATGGCGCGGCCGACTTCGGCTGGACCGCCTACACACCGCTCAGCGACGCAATCCACAGCCAGGGCGCCGGCGGTGATCTGTGGATCATGGGCGTCGCCGTCGGCGGTCTGGGCACCATCCTGGGAGCGGTCAACATGATCACCACCGTGGTCTGCATGCGCGCACCGGGCATGACGATGTTCCGGATGCCGATCTTCACCTGGAACATCCTGGTGACTTCCATCATGGTGCTGGGGGCGTTCCCGCTGCTGACCTCCGCGCTGTTCGGGCTGGAGGCCGACCGCCACCTCGGGGCCCACGTGTTCGACCCGGCCAACGGCGGGGCGATCCTGTGGCAGCACCTGTTCTGGTTCTTCGGCCATCCCGAGGTGTACATCGTGGCGTTGCCGTTCTTCGGCATCGTCACCGAAATCTTCCCGGTGTTCAGCCGCAAACCGACGTTCGGCTATACCACGATGATCTACGCGACGATCAGCATCGCCGCGCTCTCCACGGCGGTGTGGGCGCACCACATGTTCGCCACCGGAGCGGTGCTGCTGCCGTTCTTCAGCTTCATGTCCTATCTGATCGCCATACCGACCGGCATCAAGTTCTTCAACTGGATCGGCACCATGTGGAAGGGCCAGTTGACGTTCGAGACACCGATGCTGTTCGCGGTGGGCTTCGCGGTCACCTTCCTGCTCGGCGGGTTGTCCGGGGTGATGCTGGCTAGCCCCCCGATCGACTTCCACGTCACCGACTCTTACTTCCTCGTCGCGCACTTCCACTACGTGCTCTTCGGCACCATCGTGTTCGCCACCTACGCCGGCATCTACTTCTGGTTCCCGAAGATCACCGGCCGCCTGCTCGACGAGCGACTCGGCAAACTGCACTTCTGGCTGACCCTGATCGGTTTTCACACCACCTTCCTCGTGCAGCACTGGCTCGGTGATGCGGGCATGCCGCGCCGCTACGCCGACTACCTGCCATCCGACGGTTTCACCACGCTGAACGTCGTCTCCACCATCGGGGCGTTCATCCTCGGCGTCTCGATGCTGCCGTTCGTGTGGAACGTGTTCAAGAGCTGGCGCTACGGTGAGCCAGTCATGGTCGATGACCCGTGGGGCCATGGCAACTCGCTGGAGTGGGCCACCAGCTGCCCGCCGCCGCGGCACAACTTCACCGAACTGCCCCGCATCCGCTCCGAACGACCCGCCTTCGAACTGCACTACCCCCACATGGTGGCGCGCATGCGCGACGAAGCCTACATCGGCCGCCACCCGTAGCCCGGCACGCTCACACAGAACGCTGCGTCACCTGAATAGCGCACTGACACAAGCCATCACCCCGAGATTCCTCCACTAGGAGTCACCACGAATGACTACCGACATCGACGGCCCACCCCCGCAACCCGAAGTCAACGCCCACGTCGCCTCCTGTGTGATCCGAGTGTCAAACCTCGAACGGTCCGTCACCTTTTACCGCGACGTGTTCTCCTGCCAGGTGGGCCTCCACGACAAAGACATGGCGCTCGTGTTGACTCCCACCGGGTTTCAGCTCTACCTGCACGCACAGCGATCCGTCCGCCGCCGCAGCGCCGGAACCCTCGGCGTCTCGTACCTGATGTGGGCCACCGACAGCCAGTCCGATCTGGACCTCATCACCGGGCGGCTGCGCGCCTACGACCCCGCGGTGTTCACCCACACCGAAAACGGGGTGACCTTCCTGGAAGGCGTCGACCCCGACGGCAGACGCATCATCGTCGCCAGCCCCAGCCCACGTCAGCTTCCCCGCACCATCATCGCCGAACGACTCCGCGGCTAACACCGACAGGCACCGTGTCTTGGATACGAGTTCTCGACGCTGCGCTGCTGCGACCGGCCCATCGACCGTCACCTCAACGCCTACCAGGCCATGCTTCACCACGTGCTGGCCAACATCCACCCGCGGCCCGAAAGTGCACGCGAGTGGGCGGGAGTTCGGCCAGTGTCGCAATTCCCCGCGCCTTGCATCGGGGTCGCCATAACATCGGCTGATGCGCGGCTTCAAGATCTTGATCACCGGCCCTACCGGACAGGTTGCAGCGCCCATCGCACGGGCGTTGGCGGCCGACAACGAGGTGTGGGGCATCGCCCGATTCCACGACCCCGCTGCGCGGGAGGAGCTCGAGCAAGCCGGCATTCGTTGCCAGACGGTCAACCTCGCTGCGGGCGACTTCGCCGGAATCCCATCCGACTTCGACTACGTCATCAACCTGGCCGTGGCGAAGAGCGGCAAGTGGGAGAAGGACCTGGCGGCGAACGCGGAGTCCGTTGGATTGCTCATGGCCCACTGCGCCGACGCCAAGGCGTTCCTGCACTGTTCGTCGGCGGCGGTCTACGACCCGCCCGATGACGAACCACGAAACGAGCGCACCGCCCTCGGCGACAACCACAAGTCGATGCTGCCGACCTACTCGATCTCCAAGATCGCAGGGGAGGTCGTCGCCCGCTCGATGGCCCGCGCACTCGGCGTGCCCACCACCATCGCGCGGCTCAACGTCCCCTACGGCGACAACGGCGGCTGGCCGTTCCACCACATGGAGATGATGCTGGCAGGCATGCCGATCCCGGTTCCGCCGGGCGGACCGGCCCGCTACAACCCCATCCACGAGGACGACGTCATCGCGATGCTGCCCAAGCTTCTCGAGGTGGCGTCGGTGCCTGCCGTCACGGTCAACTGGTGTGGCGAGCAGACCGTCAGCCTGCAGGACTGGTGCACCTACATCGGGGAACTGGTCGGCAAGGAGCCGGCGTTCGAGGAGAGCGGTCAGGCGCTGCGTGGCGGCCCTACCGATGTCACCCTCATGCGCGAGCTGGCGGGCGGCACCACCGTTGACTGGCGTGACGGCATCAGCCGGATGGTGACGAAATTCCACCCCGAATTGGTGCGAGCGTAGGCGCCAACCGCTCCAATTGTTCTATGCCCGTGGCGAGTTCGGTGTTCGACGGGAGCATGAGCGCGACGTGATCCGCGCCGGCCGTCAGGTGTTCGCGTACCTTGGCCGCGATCGCCTCGGGTCCGCCGTAGCCGATGACGTCGTCGACGATCCGATCAGTCGGCTCGGCGAACTCGCTTTCCGGATAGCCGAGCGAGGCCATCGTCGCGACATACGACGATCGCCCCAAGTTCGCCGACACCGCTTGGTGCGCAACGTCCTTCGCTCGATCGACATCCGGGTCGGGAACCACCATCAGCCCCACTACCAGCAGCTTGTCCGGGCCCAACAGCTGCCGGGCCCGAGCAGTGAAGGCCGGAGGTAGCCCGGCGGGCATCGACCCGTCGGCATGCTCGCCACCGAGCGCAAGCAGCTTCGGGCCCATCGCGCCGACGATCCGGGGGTAGGCGACATTGGCTGCCGGCGGCCAGGTCTCGTCGCCCATGCGCCGGAGGTAGTCGCGCATGGTCACCAGCGGCCGCCCGAATTCGCGACCTGCGCTCGCCGCCTGCTCGGGGAAGCCGACGCCGAGCCCGAGCACCACCCGATCCGGATACGCCTGCGCCAGCATTGCCGCCCCGGCGTGCATGGTCTGCGACTGGCGCGCCCAGATGTTGGCGATACCAGAGCCGAACGTCATCTGATCGGTGGCGGCGAGCAGGACGCCCATCTGGACCAACACGTCCTTGCCACCGATGACCTCGTTGGTCCAGGCAGTCCGGAAGCCTGCGCGTTCCAGGCGACGGACGGCACTGCGCTGCAGGTCGATTGGCGGCGCGCTGGTGAATCCGACCGGTAGGTACGGTCCCACCGGCCCCAGCGTCTCGCGGGCCGCGGCGACGACGTCGGTCACGAAGCGGCCGTGAAGTAGTGACCCGACTTGAGATCTGCGAGCAGCTCGGGCTGCTGCGGCCGCCAGCCCAACAACTCACGAGTGCGTGCACTGGAGGTCGGGTTGTCCATCGAGGCGATCGTCCCGATGAAGCCGAGCTGCTCGACGGCCTGCTCGGCGGTGATGCTCACCGTGGGCACGCCGAGTTGTTCGCCGATGACCGTTGCGATGTCGCGGAACGGCACGCCCTCCTCGGCGGCTCCGTGCAGCCGAGAGCCTGCGGGAGCCGACTCGACCGCCAACCGGTACAGCCGCGCGGCGTCCATGGTGTGCACGGCGGGCCAGCGATTGGCGCCATCACCGACATAGACCGACTGGCCCGCCTTCCTGGCGGCGCCGATCAGGACAGGGACGAAACCGTGAAAGTCGGTGGAGCCGTGCACCGTCGGCGACAGTCGCACGACCGAGGACCGCACCCCGCGATCGGCCAACGCGATCGTGGTGTTCTCCGACACGACCCGCGGCCCCGATTCGTCGACGGCGTCGTCTTCCCTACCCAGCTGCCCAGTGGAACCGAAGGCGAGCATCATCGTGCCCGAGGTGTTCACGAACGGTTTCCCGGAACCGGCGAGCGCCGCCCCGATTGCCTCGACGGCCCGCAGATCGATCGCCCCCGCGGCGGCGTAGTCGGAGAAGTCGTGCACGTAGGCCAGATGGATGACACCGTCGGCGGCCGCGGCGGCCGACGACAACACGTCGAGATCGTCCAGCGAACCGCGCTGCACCTCGGCGCCGGCGGCCGATACGGCCGTGGCGGATTCGTCCGAGCGGGCGAGGCCGACGACCTGGTGTCCGTTCTCCAGTAGTTCACGAACGACGACGGATCCGATGTGTCCGGATGCACCGGTGACGAATACGCGCATTGCACTCTCCTCAGGTTGATGTCAGCGGATGACATCAACCATAACCACGATGTCAGTCGCTGTCATCCCGATGGTGACAGTCACTGTCGTCACATACACTCGGCGGATGGGTCGTTGGGAGCCGGACGCGCGGGGACGCCTCGAACAGGCGGCGCTGGAGCTCTACGCAGCGCAGGGATTCGACCAGACGACGGTCGCCGAAATCGCCAGCCACGCCGGGCTGACGGAGCGCACCTTCTTCCGCCACTTCGCCGACAAGCGCGAGGTGCTGTTCGGCGGGGGCGCTCTGGCCGACGGACTTGCCGCGGCCGTGGACGCCGCGCCCGAAAGCCAGCCTCCCCTGGACGCCGTCATCGCAGCGCTCGAATCGCTATCCGACTTCTTCGAAGAACGTCACACTCACGCGCAACGACGCCAGAAGGTGATCGCAGCCAACCCGAGCCTGCAGGAACGCGAGCTGATCAAGCTGGCCTCCCTCTCCACCGCCATGGCAGGCGCCCTTCGTCGTCGCGGAGTCACCGAGCCCGCCGCAAGCCTGGCAGCTGAAACGGGCGTTGCGGTCTTCAAGGTCGCCTTCGAGCGCTGGCTCGACGACGCACGCAAACGAACTCTCGCGCAACACATCCGGGAGTCGCTCGACGAACTGCGCACCGTCACCGCCGTTCCTCGGCGATCCACCAAACGGGCGTAGCGCCTATCCGAGATCGGCCAACGCCGCATCCGCTTCGGCGAGTTCGGCCTTGGCCGTCGCGAGATCGTCGGCGGCCGCTTGAGCCGACGATTCGGCCTCGCCGTGTTCGGCGTCCGCGGCGTTCAATTCGCCTTCGGCCACACTGAGGGACTCCAGCAGCTTCTCGTACCGGCGGCGGGCGGACTTCACCTTGGCCAACCGATCGCCGGCCGCCTCCACCGCGTCGGCATGCGCCGCCTGAGCGGCTTGCACTGCGGACGCTGCGGCGGCCTGCCGCTTCCGTGCCGCCCTGACCTCGGTGGCACTCGGCCCCGGTGTCGTGGGCTCGCGCGGCTTTGGCGGGGCCGAACGGTGCTTTGCGACCACGGCGGACGGCGCACCGAATTCCCCGAAACCCGACCATCTTTCGGCCTTCGCCAGCGTGCCCAACCGTGCGGCGATCTCGGGGTCTGCGATCGCAGCCTGCAACGTGCCCGTCACGTCGTCACGCAGCGCCGCCGACGGATCCTTCAGCCCGGCGACGTCGAACCCCGCGCGCACCAGCGCGTCGATCAGCTTGCGTTGCTCGGCAGACAGCTCGCAGATGCGCGCACCGTCCATCGAGGAGTGTGCCGCGCGCAGGCGCTCGCCGAGCTCGGCAAGCCGCACCCGCGCGGAGTCGTCGCTGCGCACGAGCACGTTGACGACCCACGCCGCGGTGGTGGGCCGGCGCGCGGCGCCGATCTGCTTCGCCCCGTCCGCGTCGCCCCGCTTCTTCGCCGCGGCAGCCAGCTCAGTGCGCAGCGCGGTGAACTCCTCCGGCTTGACGCCGTAGAGCTGGTCGATGGCGCGCTCGGCCGTCACAGCGGCGACGCCCCGCGCAGATGCTCGAAGATCAGCGACGTCTGGGTGCCCGCGACGTCGGCGTCGGCATTGAGGTTCTCCACCACGAACGACCGCAGATCGTCGGTGTCGCGTGCAGCCACGTGCAGGATGAAGTCGTCGCCTCCAGCCAGGAAGTAGACGTCCATCACCTGGGGCCTGCGCCGGATCTGCTGGATGAAGCTGCGGATCTTGCCCCTGGCGTTGGCCTGGAGGGTCACCGAGATCATCGCCTGCAACGACAACCCGATCGCCGCAGGGTCGATGTCGGTGTAGAAACCGCGGATCACGCCGAGCTCCTGCAGCCTCCGCAGGCGGCCATGACACGTCGACGGGGCGATGCCGACGGCATCGGCGAGGGCGCTGTTCGAGATGCGGGCATCGCCGTGCAGCGTGGTCAGAATGCGGCGGTCGACGTCATCGAGATCGGCGGCCCGAACATCCTTCGACGGAGCCGGGGAGCGCGCCATCGATCCCGTTGATTCTTCAGACATCTACCTACCCTAACGAATCATCATCATGATCATTGCCATTCATTCGATCTTTCTTCACACTTGATGCAATTCATTTCGCCTGCCAAGGAGCCGTAATGCGCGTCGGAATCCCGACTGAGATCAAGAACAACGAGTACCGGGTTGCCATCACCCCGGCCGGTGTCGCCGAGTTGACCCGTCGTGGTCACGAGGTCCTCATCCAGGCCGGCGCAGGCGAGGGATCCGCGATCACCGACAACGACTTCAAGGCCGCAGGCGCGCAGATCGCCGCGACCGCGGACCAGGTCTGGGCCGAAGCCGACCTGCTGCTCAAGGTCAAGGAGCCCATCGAGGCCGAGTACGGCCGCCTCCGCAAGGGCCAGACGCTCTTCACCTACCTGCACTTGGCGGCATCCAGGCCGTGCACCGACGCGCTGATCGCCTCGGGCACCACCTCCATCGCCTACGAGACCGTGCAGACCGCTGACGGCGCGCTTCCTCTCCTGGCGCCGATGAGTGAGGTCGCCGGACGCCTTGCCGCGCAGGTCGGCGCCTACCACCTGATGCGCACCCACGGCGGCCGCGGCGTCCTGATGGGTGGCGTCCCCGGTACCGCACCCGCCAAGGTCATCGTCATCGGTGGCGGAATGGCCGGCGACAACGCCGCCGCCGTCGCCATGGGCATGGGCGCCCGCGTCACCGTCTTCGACCTCAACATCAACACCCTGCGCAAGATCGACGCCGAGTACGGCGGCAGCATCGAGACCCGCTACTCGTCGACCCTGGAGCTCGAGGAAGCCGTCAAGGACGCCGATCTCGTCATCGGCGCAGTACTGGTCCCCGGCGCCAAGGCCCCCAAGCTCGTCACCAATGCGATGGTCTCGCACATGAAGTCGGGCGCAGTGCTCGTCGACATCGCGATCGACCAGGGTGGCTGCTTCGAGGACTCCCGCCCAACCACGCACGACGATCCGACCTTCGCGGTGCACGACACGGTCTTCTACTGCGTGGCCAACATGCCGGGCGCCGTCCCGCGCACGTCGACCTTCGCGCTCACCAACGCGACCATGCCGTACGTGCTCAAGCTCGCCGACAAGGGTTGGCAGGCCGCGTGCAAGGCCGACCCGGCTCTGGCCAAGGGCCTGTCCACCCACGAGGGCGCCCTGGTGTCCGAGCAGGTGGCCAGCGACCTGGAGCTGCCCTTCACCGACCCGGCGGCACTGTTCGCCTAACCCGCTCACCGGCGGCCGTGAAGATACTTCCGGCCGCCGGCGAGAAACGACGCGTTCAGCGCTCGGTCAACCGCGGCAATACCAATGAGGTCAGCTCGCCGATGACCGGACGCAGCGTCGCGGCCGCCGGATCGTCGGCCTGCGACCGCGTCATCATCGCCAGCAGCACGTGCTGACCGTCGGGGCCGTACGCGATCCCGACGTCGTTCGCGGTGCCGTAGCCGCCGCTGCCCGTCTTGTCGGCCGTGGTCCAGCCCGGCGGTAGCCCCGCCCGCATGCTGGAGGTCTCGTTGGCCCGCATCCAATCCAGCAGGGTTTGACGCGTCGACGGACCTGGTGCCTCAGTGCTCAGCAGGGCGCGGTATCCACTACCAAGCGCCTCAGGGGTGCTGGTATCGCGCAGATCGCCGGGAATCGCGGAGTTCAGGTCGGTCTCCCAGCGGTCCAGCCGCGTCTGCTGGTCTCCGATGCTGCGCGCGAACGCGGTGATGGCAGGCGGCCCACCGATGGTGTGTAGCAACAAATTTCCCGCGGTGTTGTCGCTGACCTGCAGCGCCGCCTGGCACAGTTCGGACAGCGTCATCTCGGTCCCGGCTCGCGGCCCGGTTCGCGGTGAATTGGCCACGACGGCAGCCGGGTCGACGAGCACAGGTTGGTCCAGCGTCAGCTGACCACGTCCAACCATCTCCAACACGCGCGCCACGGCGTAGGTCTTGAACGTCGAGCACATCGCGAACGGATCCCGAGCCCGGTGGGCGATCGTCACACCCGAGATCAGGTTGACGGCGTACACCCCGATGACGGCGTTGTGCGCCTGCTCCAAGCCCGCGATGAGTTGCTCGACGGGTGGCTCGGATGGCGGTGCGGCCAGCGCTCGCCCCGGTGTGCCCGCGGCCACTCCACCACTCAAGAGCAGACCACTGCCGATCAGTACGCGTCGTCGAGAAAGTCCAGTCATCGGCCTCAACGCTACCGATCAGCCGGCGATGGCCCTCAATGCCGGGGGCAACGAGCGTTTCGACCGCTTCGGTCCAAGGATCGCGGCACCGTACGGCTTGCTCAGCAGTTGCCTCGCCACCGCATTGACCTCGTCGAGGGTGACGGCGTCGATCTGCTCGAGGGTCTGCGGAATGCTGCGATGCTTGCCGTAGTTGAGCTCGCTTCGCCCGATGCGGTGCATCCGCGAGCCGGAGTCCTCCAGCCCGAGCACCAGCCCACCCCGCATGGAGCCCTTGGCAATTCGCCACTCGTTCTCGGTGATGCCGTCGCGTGCCACCTCGGCCAGCACGTCGGTGGTCACCCGGACCACCTCGTCGAACCGCTCGGGAAGACACGCCGCGTAGACCGAAAGTGCGCCGGAGTCGGAGAACGTGTCGACCGTCGAGTACACCGAGTAGGCCAACCCGCGCGTCTCCCGGATCTGTTGGAACAGACGGGAACTCAGGCCCCCACCGAGAGCGCTGTTGAGCACTGAGAGGGCCCACCGGTGATCCCAGTGCCTGCCAGGTGTCCGCACGCCGAGGAACATGTGTGTCTGCTCGCCGTCGCGCTGGACCACTTCCAGCGTCGGTTGACCGGGAACACGACCGTTGCCCTTGCGCGGGGCCACCGGCTCGCGCCCACGCACCAGCCGCGGCCCGAAGTGCTCCTTGACCAGAGCGACGACGTGGTCGTGGTCGACGTTGCCGGCCACCGCGACGATCATCCGCTCCGGCGTGTAGCGCCGGACGTGGAAGGAGTGCAGCTGCGCCCGCGACATCTCCGAAATCGACTCGACACTGCCAATGACCGGGCGGCCCACCGGATGTCCACTGAACATCGCGGACAGGAACACGTCCCCGAGGGTGTCCTCGGGGTCGTCGTCGCGCATCGCGATCTCTTCGAGCACGACGTCGCGCTCCACGTCGACGTCCTCGGCAGCGCAGCGCCCACGCAGCACGACGTCGGCCACCAGGTCGACCGCCAGTTCCAGGTCGGTGTCGAGCACGTGCGCGTAGTAACACGTGTGCTCGCGCGCGGTGAACGCGTTCAGCTCCCCGCCGACGGCGTCGACCGCCTGAGCGATCTCCACCGCCGTGCGGGTGGGCGTCGACTTGAACAGCAGGTGTTCAAGGAAGTGGGCGGCGCCGGCCACGCTACGACCTTCATCGCGTGACCCGACGCCTACCCACACTCCCACCGATACGGAATGAACCGACGGGAGAAATTCCGTGACGACGCGCAGCCCTCCTGGAAGGGTCGTGCGCCGTACCGAATCAGTTACTGGCGGTCGCGGCATCGGCAGGTGCCGCACCCGAATCCGCAGCAGCACCGTTGGCCGTGTCAGACGCTTCGGCCGATTCATCCTCGGCAACGAGCACCAGCGAGATCTTCCCGCGGTTGTCGATGTCGGCGATCTCCACGCGCAGCTTGTCGCCGAGCTTCACCACGTCCTCGACCTTGGCGATGCGCTTGCCGCGGCCGAGCTTGGAGATGTGCACCAGCCCGTCCCGACCGGGCAGCAAGGAAACGAAAGCTCCAAAGTCAGTGGTCTTCACCACCGTTCCGAGGAACCGCTCACCGATCTTGGGCAGCTGCGGGTTGGCGATGGCGTTGATCATGTCGATCGCAGCCTGCGCCGACAGGCCGTCGGCCGCGCCGACGAACACGGTGCCGTCATCCTCGATCGAGATCGAGGCACCCGTCTGCTCGGTGATCGAGTTGATCATCTTGCCCTTGGGTCCGATGACCTCACCGATCTTGTCGATCGGCACCTTGATCGTGGTGATCCGCGGCGCGTACGGGCTCATCTCGTCGGGCTCGTCGATGGCCTCGGCCATGACCTCGAGGATCGTGATGCGCGCATCCTTGGCCTGCGCCAGCGCGCCTGCCAGCACCTGCGACGGAATGCCGTCGAGCTTCGTGTCCAACTGCAATGCGGTGACGAAGTCCTTGGTGCCCGCGCACTTGAAGTCCATGTCGCCGAAGGCATCCTCGGCGCCGAGGATGTCGGTCAGAGTGACGAAGCGCCGCTCAACCTTTCCCTCTCCCCCTGGAACTTCTACGTCGTCGGACACCAGACCCATGGCGATACCCGCGACCGGCGCCTTCAGCGGCACACCGGCGTTGAGCAGCGACAGCGTCGACGCACACACCGAGCCCATCGACGTCGAGCCGTTGGAGCTCAGCGCCTCGGAGACCTGACGGATGGCGTACGGGAACTCCTCGATGCTCGGCAACACCGGCATGAGGGCCCGCTCAGCGAGCGCCCCATGGCCGATCTCGCGGCGCTTGGGCGAACCGACACGGCCGGTCTCACCGGTCGAGTACGGCGGGAAGTTGTAGTGGTGCATGTAGCGCTTGGTCTTCTCCGGGCCGAGCGAGTCGATCTGCTGGGCCATCTTGACCATGTCGAGCGTCGTGACGCCCATGATCTGCGTCTCGCCACGCTCGAACAACGCGCTGCCGTGCGCACGCGGGATGACGGCGACCTCCGCCGACAGCGCACGGATGTCCGTGATGCCGCGGCCGTCGATGCGGAAGTGGTCGGTGAGGATGCGCTGGCGGACCAGCTTCTTGGTCAGCGACCGGTACGCAGCGCCGATCTCCTTCTCGCGGCCCGAGAACTGCTCGGACAGCCGCTCCAGGACCTCGACCTTGATCTCGTCGGTGCGGTCGTTGCGCTCTTCCTTGCCTGCGATGGTCAGCGCCTTGGCCAGCTCGTCGGTCGCCACCGAGGACACGGCGTAGAACACGTCGTCCTGGTAGTCCGGGAACACCGGGTAATCGCCGGTTTCCTTGCCTGCGGCCGCGGCCAGCTCCTGCTGGGCCGTGCAGAGTGCGGCGATGAACGGCTTGGCGGCCTCGAGGCCCTCGGCCACGACGCTCTCGGTCGGCGCTCCCGCGCCACCGGCGATGAGCTCGATGACGTTGTCGGTGGCCTCGGCCTCGACCATCATGATCGCGACGTCATTGTTTCCGGCGGCATCCTCGACCTTGCGGCCCGCGACGACCATGTCGAACACGGCGCCTTCGAGCTGCTCGACGGTCGGGAATGCGACCCACTGACCCGCACGGTTTTCAGAGGTGGGGATCAGCGCGACGCGCACGCCACCGACCGGGCCCGCGAACGGCAGGCCGGAGATCTGGGTCGACGCCGACGCGGCGTTGATCGCCAGCACGTCGTACAGATCCTTGGGATCGAGGCTCAGGACCGTCACGACGACCTGGATCTCGTTGCGCAGCCCGCTGACGAACGTGGGACGCAGCGGCCGGTCGATGAGCCGACAGGTCAGGATCGCGTCCGTGGAGGGCCTGCCCTCGCGGCGGAAGAACGAGCCGGGGATGCGGCCGGCGGCGTACATCCGCTCCTCGACGTCGATCGTGAGCGGGAAGAAGTCGAAATGGTCCTTGGGGGACTTGCTGGCGGTGGTCGCCGACAGCAGCATGGTCTCGTCGTCGAGGTAGGCGACGACGGCGCCAGCGGCCTGCTGGGCCAGCCGGCCGGTCTCGAAGCGGATGGTGCGGGTGCCGAAGCTCCCGTTGTCGATGACGGCTGTCGCCTCGAATACGCCGTCTTCTATTTCAGTTGCAGACATACGTTTGTCAGACCTCTTTAGTTCTCGTGTGGTGCGGTTTCGCACCCCATTTCGCGAGCCACGCGAGAGAACCCAGAAATCCTGACGGCCGTCGATCGAAGCGGCCGGCGAGTACCGGCCGCCACTACCGAAGACCGCCCATGCGAGAGCGGGTCCTCGAGGTGGAGCGCTGGAACGGTGCACGCGGATGTTGCGCGAACCGCACCGGATGTTCGAGCCCAACGTGGCTCAAAACACGTTCATGTTACACCGCGGCAATCGTCCGATTGCCCAACGGGACGGCTTACGAGACGTCCTCGACGCACACCGTGAACTGGCGTTCGTCGTAGGCGTAGCCGACGCCGGTACCGCACTGATCGACGTTGGCGACCTTCGTCAGTACCTGAGTGGCGCGCTGCCGGGTCGGTGCGGACGCGTCGTTGCAGTCCACCCGGACCGGATCTCTGTCGTTCTCGGGGTCGATGCTCATGCAGCCACCGATGACCCAGTCGACGTCCATGCACACCGTGGTGCCGGAGCCGCTGAACGAGCTGCGCGTCGAGTAGTACGAGTCCGCGTCGGACGGGCAATGTTCGGTGTCCTGCACCGTCGAGATCACCTTGAAGTTCGATGCGGTGCTACCACATTCGACCCTGGCGACCTCGGCGCGATCGGGCGGCCCGCCGACGTTGAGACAGTCCCCCACCTGCAGGTCTGCGGCAGCCGCGGACGAGCAACCCGAAGCAACCAGCGCGATGAGTGCGGCCGACGTGATCGCGGCAGCGCGAAGCGCTCGCGTCAGCGGCGCAGGCCCAGGCGCTCGATCAACGAGCGGTAGCGCGCCACGTCGACCTGGGCGATGTACTTCAGCAACCGGCGGCGACGACCGACGAGCAGCAGCAGTCCGCGCCGCGAGTGGTGATCGTGCTTGTGCAGCTTGAGGTGCTCGGTGAGATCCGAGATGCGCTTGGTGAGCATCGCGACCTGCGCCTCCGGCGAACCGGTATCGGTCTCGTGCAGGCCATACTGGCCAAGGATCTCTTTTTTCTGTTCGGCAGTGAGCGCCACGAAATTACTCCATCGAAATCGGTCCGCGAGGTTTATCTGAGGCACGGCCGCCGCGAACTGCAGCTGTGCTGGGTCGCCGGAAAGTCTAACAGTGCGCTGGTGCCAGCTCCGAATCGTGGTTGGCGGCCGGAACCGTCAGTGCGCGGACAGGATGTTGCGCGCCTTCTCGGTGTCGCCGCCCATCGCCACGATGAGGTCGTCGACCGAGTCGAACCTCTCCTGAGGCCGGATGCGGGCGACGAAGTCGACGGCGACGTGCTGACCGTACAAGTCGGCCTCGGTGTCGAGGACGAACGCCTCCACAGTGCGGGTGCGGCCCGAGAATGTCGGGTTGGTGCCCACCGACACCGCAGCCTGGTACCGCTCACCAGGGGTGACGGTGCCCATCGTCGCGCCGTGGCCCAACACGGTGAACCACGCCGCGTACACCCCGTCGGCGGGAATCGCCGAGAACATCGGCGGTGCCACGTTGGCGGTGGGATAACCGAGCACCCTGCCGCGACCGTCACCGCGCACCACCACGCCCTCCACGCGGTGTGGCCTGCCAAGCGCCTCGGTGGCGGCGATCATGTCCCCGGCATCGACACACGACCGGATGTAGGTGGACGAGAAGGTGACGGCCTGGTCGCGGTCGGCGTCGGACACCTCGGAGACCAAGGTCATGCTCTCGACGGCGAAGCCGAAGCGTTCGCCGGCCTTGCGCAACATGGAGACGTTTCCTGCGGCCTTCTTGCCGAAGGTGAAGTTCTCCCCCACCACCACCTCGACGACGTGGAGACGCTCGACGAGCAGCTCGTGCACATAGCGCTCGGGCGTCAGCTTCATGAAGTCGGAGGTGAACGGCATGACGAGGAAGACGTCGATACCCATCTCCTCGACGAGTTCGGCGCGTCGGGTCAGCGTCGTGAGCTGGGCCGGGTGGCTGCCGGGGAACACGACCTCCATCGGATGGGGGTCGAACGTCATCAGCACCGCGGGAACCTCGCGGGACCGCGCGGCCTTGACCGCGTGATTGATCAGTTCGGCATGTCCGCGGTGCACCCCGTCGAACACGCCGATCGTGAGGACGCATCGGCCCCAGTCGGTGGGGATCTCATCTTGACCCCGCCAGCGCTGCACGGGTGCAAGCCTACGACGCGCCGGTCCCCTCGGCTGCGCTGGATGCCCGGTAGCGGTGAAGATTGCCTAAACTTCTTCAACGTGAGTCCTGAAGGCAACGAACGCGACCTTTCGACCGTCGCCCAGGACTATTTGAAGGTCATCTGGACCGCCCAGGAATGGTCGCGGGAGAAGGTCAGCACCAAGATGCTCGCCGAACGCATCGGCGTCTCGGCGAGCACGGCGTCGGAGTCCATCCGCAAGCTGGCCGACCAGGGGCTCGTCGACCACGAGAAGTACGGCGCCGTGACGCTCACCGAAGCGGGCCGCAAGGCCGCGCTGGCCATGGTCCGCCGCCATCGCCTGATGGAGACGTTCCTCGTCAACGAACTCGGCTACGGCTGGGACGAGGTCCACGACGAGGCAGAGATCCTCGAGCACGCCGTCTCCGACCGGATGCTGGACCGCATCGACGCCAAGTTGGGGCACCCCACTCGCGACCCGCACGGCGATCCGATCCCCGCCGCCGACGGCCAGGTGCCCACCCCTCCCGCACGACAACTGTCGGATTGTCACGACGGCGAGGCAGGCACCGTCGCACGGATCTCGGACGCCGATCCGGAGATGCTGCGGTACTTCGACAGCGTCGGAATCAACCTTGACTCCCAGCTGCGGGTGGTGGCCCGTCGCGACTTCGCAGGCATGATCTCGGTGGCCATCACGTCACCAGTGGACCCCGCGATCGTCGGAGGCTCGGCCGAAACCACCGTCGACCTGGGAAGCCCTGCGGCACAAGCGATCTGGGTAGTCGGCCAACCCATCGTAGGTGGCTAGGGCCTGCTCGGTCATCCCGCAAGCAGACCCTTCGCGACATGGGTGATCTGCACTTCGTTGCTCCCTGCATAGATCATCAGCGACTTGGCGTCACGGGCCAGCTGCTCTACCCGGTACTCGGCCATGTAACCGTTGCCGCCGAACAGCTGCACCGCGTCCATCGCGACTTCGGTGGCGGCCTCAGACGAGTACCACTTGATGGCCGACGCCTCACCGATCGTTGGCAACTTGCCCGCCCGCAGCTTCTCCAGTGTTTGAAACACCATGTTCTGTACGTTCATTCGGGCGACCTCCATCTTGGCCAGCTTCAGCTGGATCAACTGGAACTGCCCGATCTCCTTGCCCCACAACGTCCGGACCTTGGCGTAGTCGAGACATAGCCGGTGACACTCGTTGATGATGCCCAACGACATCACGGCGATGCCGACACGCTCGGCGACGAAGTTGGCCCGCGCACTGTCGCGGCCGTCTCCGCCGGTGTGTTGCTCGGTCTCGCCGAGCAGCCGGTCCGGGGCCAGGCGCACGTTGTCGAAGAACAGTTCGCCGGTGGGCGACGACATCATGCCCATCTTCTTGAACGCCTTCCCCTGGGTCAGGCCCGGCATGCCCGAGTCGAGGACGAAGGTCAGCACCTGCCGGTCGCGGCGGTCGACGGTCGAGTCTCCATCGTCGAGTTTCGCGTAGACGACGAGTACGTCGGCGTTGGGGCCGTTCGTGATGAACGTCTTCTGCCCGTTGAGGATGTAGGCGCCGTCCCCATCCCCGGAGCGCTTCACGGTGGTCTTCATGCCGCCGAACGCATCCGATCCCGCGTCGGGTTCGGTGATGGCCCAAGCCGCGATCTTGTCCAGCGTCATCAGATCAGGCAGCCAACGCTCCTTCTGCGCCAGCGTGCCGCGGCTCGCGATGGTCGCCGCGCCGAGTCCGATGCTGACGCCGACGGTGCTGAGCAGGCCGATGCTCACCCCCGCCAACTCGGAGATCAGCGCCACCGCCATCGATGCCTGCGCCGCCATGCCGCCCAGCCCGCCGGGCTCGTGCGCTTCGGCCTTCTCGGTGGACACGACCTGCTTGGCGCGTTCCTTGTCGAGCATCGTCTTGACCGCCTCGGCGGCCATCACGTCAATGCCGAACTCGCTGAACAGTTTACGCGCGAACGGGTATGGCGAGAGTTCACCACTCTCCAAACCATCCAGGTGCGGGCGGATCTCCTTGTCGATGAACCCGCGCATGGTGTCGCGCATGATGATGTCGGTATCGGACCACTCGTACATCAGAGACCTACCCCCGAGTCGCTTCGCTCCTGCCCAAGGCGACCCGCCCCGCTTCGTTCGCGCCCCACGAGAGGCAATCTGTTTGCGATGTCCTCGATCTGCCAGACGTCGTCGGTTTCCATCGTTTCGACGTCGTGCCATCCGGCCAGCTGCGATATCGCCCCGCCCTGCACGGCGAACACGCGTCCGGTGATCGGGCACGTCTCCGTCGCCAGGTATGCCACGAGCGGTGAGATGTTGGCAGGGCTGAACAGGTCGACCTCACCTTCGTCCGGCTCCGCCATGAGGGCGCCCATGCCCGGTGTCGCAAGGGTGAGCCGGGTCCTGGCGATCGGGGCGATTGCGTTGACCCGCACGCCGTACCGCTCGAGTTCGTCGGCGGCGACCAAGGTCATCGCCGCTATGGCGGCCTTGGCCGACCCGTAGTTGACCTGTCCGGCGTTCGGCAGCGTCGTTCCCGAGGCCGATGCGGTGTTGATCACCGAGGCGATCGGCTGATCGCCGGCCTTCGACTGATCCTTCCAGTACGCGGCGGCATGCCGAAGCACCGAGAAGTGGCCCTTGAGGTGCACCGCGATCACCGCATCCCAGTCGGCCTCGGACAGCGTCGCGATGAACCCGTCCCGGAGGATGCCTGCGTTGTTCACCACGACGTCAAGCCTGCCGAACTCGTCCACTGCCTGGTGGATCAGTGACTTCGCCCCGTCCCAGGTGGCGACGTTCTCGGTATTCGCCAGTGCGGTTCCACCTGCCGCCCGGATCTCCTCGACCACCGCTTGGGCCGGACCCGTGTCGGCGCCGTCACCGCTGTTGCTTCCGCCGAGGTCGTTGACCACGACGCTGGCACCCTCGGCGGCGAAGAGCAGTGCGTGCTCCCGCCCGATTCCACGTCCGGCGCCGGTGATGATGGCGACTCGCCCGTCTAGCACTCCCATTGTCACGCCTCCCCTGAGATTTCGGCCAGGCCGTCGGTGATGACCAGGTCGTCGCCTCGCCCTGTCTCGAACTGATAGATGGTGACCCCGTCGCGCGTGTGCTGCTTCCAGATCCGGGTCTCGATGTCATCACCGGGGATGACCATCTTGGAGAACCGAACGGCGAACCGCTTGAGCCGGTTGACGTCTGAGCCCGCGACCTCCGTCAGGACCGCCCACGAGGTGAAGGCCATGGTGCACAACCCGTGCGCGATGATGCCCGGCAGACCAGCGGACCTGGCGATCTCCTCATCGAGGTGGATCGGCATCGGATCCCCCGAGGCGGGGCTGTACCGGAACGTCTGGTCCTCGTCGACGTGCTGGGTGACGGTGGCCGCAGGCGGCCGGGTGCGCAGCCGTTCGTCGAACTGGTGGCCCGGGCCGAGTTCACCCATCGACTTGCCCGCGTCGAAGCCTCGGACGAAGGTCGTCACGTATTGCTCATTGACGAGTTCACCTTCCTCGGTGCGGCATTCGAGATAGATCGCGGCTCGCGTCCCGTTCTCGAGGCCTTCGTAGCCGATCATCTTGCCCCGGGAAACCAGCTTGTCCCCCGGCTTGATCGGCCGGTGGAAGCGGAAGTCCTGCTCGCCGTGCACGACTCGTGGGATGAGCTCGACGGGCATCACGTCGACGGCAGGCATCAGCAGCGCCTCGAAAACCGGAACGATCGCGAACACCGGCGGGGCGACGTCACCCGACCGATGGGCGGCGATGGGATCGTTGGTGGCTGCGGCATACTCGGCAAGGCGTTCGCGGGTGACCTCGAATCGCTCCTCGTCGGTCCAGATGTCGAGACCGTCGTCGTCGAACCGCAGCTCCTCGTCCAGCGCAGAGCGCTTCGCCATCACGCCGCCGCCGATGCCATGGCATCGAGGGCGTCGAGGCTTCTGTCGAGTTGCTTGAGGCCGTCCTTCTCGACGGCCTTGCCAAGCGCGCCCTTGATCAGCGCACCCGCGAAGTCTCCGGCGACGGTGAAACGCGAACCGCCGTCGACGGGTTCGATGTGGAACTCGAACGTGGCCTTCACGCCTGCCATTCCGGTGCCCGACAGCACGAGGCGGGCGGGCGCATCGACCTGCTCGATGGTCCAGTCGATCTTGTTGGCCATGCCAAGCATGACGATCTTGGCCGACAGCCTGGTGCCCTCGGTCATCACGGCGGGCGGCTCCTCCATCCACTTCTCGTGCACGGTGAACCATTCACTCCAGGTGTTCGGGTCCGAGACCGTTGCCCACAGTGCGTCGGGGGCGGCCGTCAGGTCGCGAGATGCCTCGATGTGTCCCATTGCCCTTGTCTCCTTTGGTTGTTGGTGCGGATGATCTGTTAGCGTTCGGCGCGCTGGTAGGCAGTCACGACGGCCGCGCCGCCGAGTCCGATGTTGTGCTGCAGCGCGGCGGTGACGCCGTCGACCTGACGCTTGTCGGCCGTGCCGCGCAGCTGCCAGGTCAGCTCGGCGCACTGCGCCAACCCGGTGGCCCCCAGCGGATGCCCCTTCGAGATCAGGCCGCCCGACGGGTTCACCACCCACCGGCCGCCGTAGGTGGTGTCGCCGTCGTCGATCAGCTTGGGCGCCTCGCCCTCGCCGCACAGACCGAGCGCCTCGTATAGCAGCAGCTCGTTGGCCGAGAAGCAGTCATGCAACTCGATCACCTGGAAGTCCGTGGGCCCGAGTCCCGACTGGTCGTAAACCCGTTGGGCAGCTTGGACGTTCATGTGGTAGCCGATGAGCGCCTTGCAGGTTCCGTCGAAGCTGTCGGCGAAGTCGGTGGTCATCGACTGCCCGACGATCTCGACGGCTTGGCCGGCCAGCCCGTGCCTGTCGACGAAGTCCTCGCTGGCCAGGATCGCCGCGCCGGACCCGTCGGACGTCGGCGAGCACTGCAGCTTGGTCAGTGGGTCGTAGATCATCCGCGACGCCAGGATGTCGTCGAGCGTGTACTCCTCTTGGAACTGCGCGTACGGGTTGTTCACCGAGTGCTTGTGGTTCTTGTGGCCGATCTTTGCGAAGTGCTCTGCGGCGCTACCGAATTGCTGCATGTGCTCGCGGCCCGCCGCGCCGAACATCCACGGTGCAGGCGGGAAGAGCACCTCGGAGATCTCGGCCATCGCCAGGATGTGCTTCTCCATGGGTTGCGCGCGGTCGTCGTACGACGCCCCGAGCGAACCGGGCTTCATCTTCTCGAACCCCAGCGCGAGGGTGCACTGGGCCAACCCGCCGCGGATTGCCCTGGCCGCCAAGTAGAGCGCCGTCGATCCCGTCGAACAGTTGTTGTTCACGTTGACGACCGGGATGCCGGTGAGCCCGAGTTCGTAGACCGCGCGCTGCCCCGACGTCGACTCGCCGTAGACGTAGCCGACGTAGGCCTCCTCGATCTCGGAGTAGTCGATACCCGCGTCGGCGAGCGCCTTGGTGCCGGACTCCCGTGCCATGTCGGGGTAGTCCCAGCCCTCCAGCCGCCCCGGCTTCTCGAACTTCGTCATGCCAACGCCGATTACGAAAACCCGCTGCGACACGGTGGCCTCCTCGTTGAATCTTCAAGAAACATACCAACTGGTGTGTATCTTTACAACGGAGTCAACGGGAGCGCAACGTCCGCTGGATCACGAGGGTGCGCACTGGGCGCCGGACGGACGAGCCTCGAAGAACGGCGTCAGACGTGCTGTTCGACGCCCAACGCGTCGACCAACATGGTGCGCAGGTAAACGCATGCCCGGTCCCAGCGACGGCGAGCACGCCCAGTGTCGGGTTCACCGAAGCTCGAGATCAGGATCCCCCGCAGCGCGTCCATGACGGTGTAGACGACGTCACGGAGATCCTTCTGCGCGGACCGCTCAGGCAGCACCTGCGCGAGTGCACCCAGCAAGGCGCCGTTGATGATGGGCTCCACCCGTTCGACCTGCCGAGCCAACACCGGATCGGTGCGAGCAGCGATCCAAAGCTCAACCGTGGCAGCGAAAATCGGCCCCTGATGCGAATCCCACATGTACTCAAGGACGGTGGAAACCGGATCCGGCGTCGACTGGATTCGCCCGAGTTCGCGTATCGCGGCCTGGGTGCGTTGCTCGGCGAGGTGCTCGATGGCTGCCACCACGAGATCTTCCTTGGATCGGAAGTGGTGCACCTGGGCGCCGCGCGTGACACCGGCGAGTTCGGCGACGCGCTGAGTGGTGGTGCCCGCATACCCGTTGGCGACCAGGCACTCGACCGTCGCGTCGAGCAGACGCGTGCGCATCGCAGCACTGCGCTGCGCCTGTGTCCGCCGTGGGGCAGGCACCGTTCCGCCCGAAGTCATCAGAAGAGAGTACTCGGCGGCGAGCACGTCGCCAAGAAACATACCAAGTTGATGGCAAATGGCCCCCGTCGCGGTGCGAGCGCCGCCTAGGCTCGTGCGTCATGGCGAAACTCGAGTTGACCCGACAGCTGTCGCTCCCGCCCGAAGAGGCATGGGCGCACGTGTCCAATCTGTCCGAGCTCGGCGATTGGCTGCAGATGCACCAAGGCTGGCGATCGGAACTGCCCGATCAACTCGCGGTCGGCACCACCATCGTCGGCGTCGCAGGCGCCAAGGGGATGCGCAATCGTGTGACGTGGACGGTGCGGAAGTTCGATCCACCGTCGTCACTCGAGATCACCGGCGACGGCGTCGGCGGTGCGAAGTACGCGCTGACGATGACGGTGGCGGCCACCGACGCGGGCAGCGCGTTCACGGTGAAGATCGATCTGGGCGGACGGCCGCTGTTCGGTCCGATCGGGGCTGCGGCCGCCCGAGCCGTCAAGGGTGACATCGAGCGCTCCATCGAGCGATTCGAGACGCTGTACACCAACGACTGAGCACTAGCTGCGCCCTCGGGTACGCCGGCGCAGCACCGCTCTCTTCGCACGCACCCATCCGCCTTCCGTTTGCCATATGCGCCCCAACGGTGCGCAGCCTCTTCATGCTTGCCGCTTCATTGACGCTGGATTGACGGCGGATTTCGCAAGTTCGGCACGCCAGGTCGCCGGGTGAACCGGCCGCGGTGACGCGCCGCGGCCGATTCGCCAAGAACGTCAATTTCCTACGCAAATACGAGTAGTCGACTACTCGTTCCCCCGCGTAATTCTCGTCCGACGATGCAGACACCACTGCAATGCGACGGGTGGACGTCCATGCCCACCCGCGCTTCGAACGGTGAGGAGGGCGCAGTGGCAACCAACGGGAAGTCAGCGGGCAACACCAGCACCATCCTCGCCGCAAGGCGTGGCTCAGCCAATTGATTGAAGGGGGAATTCCAATGTCCAATCGCAGCAAGCAACTTCAGAAGGCCGATCGCGGTGAGCGAGGTACCGGCTCCCGTCGGGGACGGAAGCCGTTGCGGCCCTTGGCCGCAACGACGGCCATGATCGGCGGGGCCGGAGTCGTCCTTGCCGCTCCAGTGGCAGCACTGTTCATCGGATCCGGCGTGGCACACGCCGCGCCACCTTCGCCCGCGCCTCTCGATCTGTGCGCCAGCATCATCGGGTGCAACGACCCCACCGCGTCCCTCACCGGCGGCAGCCTCTTCGGCCCGAGCGCCGCACTGACGATCATTCCTGCGGGCCCAGAGGTTTCGAATCCGTTCGGGTTCGCCGACGCGGTCCTCGACCTCGCCGGTTCGATCCCCGGACTGAACCTGTTCATCGGCAACGGCGCCGACGGCACCGCAGCCCATCCTGACGGATTCAACGGTGGGCTGTTCGCAGGCAACGGCGGCAACGGCTACAGCCCGAGCACGGCGGGGTCATCCGGCGGCAACGGCGGCAGCGCAGGCCTGTTCTTCGGCAACGGCGGCGCGGGTGGCGCCGGCGCCAACGGCAATGCCACCACCGCAGGCGGCAATGGCGGCAACGGCGGAGCAGCAGGACTGCTCGCAGGCAACGGCGGTGCGGGCGGGGCGGGCGGCAACGGCGCAACCGGCCCCAACGGCGTGAATCCGTCGACGTCGAGCACGGCCGATCCCGGCACGGACGGCGTCGACGGCGTGTCAGCGGCCACATCCGGCCACAACGGCGTCGGCCTGCAGAACGGCGGCACCGGAGGCGTCGGCGGCAACGGAGAAAATCTCGGCCGCGGCGGAAACGGCGGCCTTGGTGGCAACGGAGGTGGTGACGGCGGCACCGGCGGCACCGGCGCACAGGGCAATGCCGCCCACCTCGCCGGCAGCGGTGGCACCGGCGGTAACGCCCTTGCAGGCGGTGGCAACGGCGGCGACGGCGGCAACGGCGGCGATGACGCGACCGGCCTGCCTGACAGCGTCGGCAGCACCGGCGGCGCCGGCGGCAACGGTGCGACTGGGGTGAACGGTCAGACCGGAACTGCTGGCGGCAAGGGTGGCGCAGGCGGCAATGGCGGCGCGATCGTCGGCGTCGGCGGCAGCGGCGGCCAAGGCGGCACCGGCGGTCAGGGTGGCAACGCCGCCACCGGCGGCAGCGGCGGCACCGGCGGCCAAGGCGGAGACATCACCGGTGGCACCAACCCCGGCGGCGCAGGTGGCACCGGCGGCAACGGCGGCGGCGGCGGCACCGGCGGCACCGGCGGGGCCGGCGGGAACGGCGGCGCGGCCGGATCCGGCGGACTCGTCGGCGGTAACGGGACGGCGGGTGCCGGCGGCAGCGGCGGCACCGGCGGCACCGGCGGCAAGGGCGGCTCTGCTGGCGGCGGAGGTACCGGCGGCACCGGCGTCGGCGGCACCGGCGCCACGGGTGACAACGGCACCGGCGGCGGAGGCGGCAGCGGCGGCACCGGCGGCAAGGGCGGCACCAGCGGCAGCGGCACCGCTGGCGGCACCGGGAGCGGCGGCTCCGGCGGTGGTGGAGGCGGCGCTTCGGGCGGCTCCGGCGGAGGCGGCGGCGCCGGTGGCAGCGGCGGCGGCGCGTAGCCGCTAGATCACCTCGGCCCCAACGCAGTAACGGTCCCGGGGCGTCGGAATCCCGGCGCCCCGGGATCTCCGCCTACGCGGCGTCGATGTCACCGCCGCCCAGCCCCACCGCCGTCCACAATCCGCGACGACTACAGCGTGGCAGGCCGGATCACCACGACCGACTTCGTTCGCGACGCCTCATCGGTGAGCAGGGCAATGACCCTGCCGTCGGGAGCGACTGCGGCGTAAATCCCCTTGATGCCAGCGGGTCCCAGTGCCCGACCGTGGCCTGCCGACTCGGCCTCCTCGTCGGTGATGTCCCGGCGCGGGAACATCTGCAGGCAGGCCGCGTCCAGTGAGTAGCTCAACTGCGGCGTGTCGGCGAGATGCTCCAGGGTATGCGCCTCCCCCAGCCCGAACCGGCCAACCTTGGTGCGCCGCAGCGCGGTCAGATGCCCGCCGACTCCCAAGCCAAGTCCGACGTCGCGGGCCAGTGCCCGGATGTAGGTCCCCGACGAACAGTCCACCTCGACGTCGACGTCGAGGACCGAGTCGTGACGCCGGGTCTCGAGCACGTCGAACCGGTCGATCCGCACGGGGCGGGCCGCCAGCTCGACGGCCTTGCCCTCGCGGGCAAGCTTGTACGCACGCTGACCGTCGACCTTGATCGCACTCACCGACGACGGCACCTGCTCGATGTCGCCACGCAACCGGGCCACAGCCTCGCCGATGGCGGCGTCGGTCACGTCATCGACTGGAACCGACTGCAGCAGTTCACCTTCGGCATCCTCGGTGGACGTGCTCTGGCCCAGCCGGATGGTGGCGGCATACGACTTGTCCGTCGCGGTCAGCAGCCCAAGGATCTTGGTGGCGCGCTCGATTCCCACCACCAGCACGCCGGTGGCCATCGGATCGAGCGTTCCGGCGTGGCCGACCTTGCGGGTGCCGAACAACCGCCGACATCGCCCGACGACGTCATGGCTCGTCATCCCCGCGGGCTTGTCGACGACGACGATCCCAGGCACAGGTGTCGTCACAACACGATCGCCGTGAGGACCAGGCCGTCGCCCACCGACCAGCGACCAGCCAACGAGGTCAACGGCGGCCCGGACTCGGCGGCGGGATCGATCAGGATCACCGACGAGAACGCGCCAGCAGCACCGGACTCGTCGACCGTGAAGGTGATGTGCGCGTCCTCGAAGCCCAGCCAGCGGTGCGTCAGCGGGAACCACGCCTTGTAGGTTGCTTCCTTGGCGCAGAACAAGATCCGGTCCCAATGCAGACTCGACGGCAGTGCGGTCAGCTGACCGCGTTCGGCAGGCAGGCTGATGGCGTCGAGCACGCCCTTGGGCAGCACGCCGTGCGGTTCGGCATCGATGCCGACCGAGCGGACCTCGGCCCGACGGCCGACCACTGCCCCGCGGAATCCCTCGCAGTGCGTCAAGCTGCCCACGACCCCGTCGGGCCAGCAGGGTTCGCCCTTGTCCCCCTTGAGGATCGGCACAGGCGGCAGTCCGAGTTCACCGAGAGCCTGACGTGCGCAGTAGCGCACGGTGACGAACTCGTTGCGGCGCTTGGCCACCGAGCGCGCGACGAGTGGTTCCTCCTCCGGGAAGGGAACCAGATCGGCTGGGTCGTCGTACATCTCGGCAGCCGCCACGATCGTGGGCAGGACGCCGGAGAGCAGTGTGGTCATCGATCCCGCCGCTCCTTGATGCGCGCCTGCATCTTCTCTGCGCCCGCGCGCATCTCGGCAGTCACCTCGAAGTGGCCGCCGAACTCGTTGAGATAGCCCGGCGGATACTTCGGGTCCGGCAGGATCTGACGCATCCACCGATAGGGCTTGCGGCGCCGCCATTCTCGCGGGTAGCCCACCGACACCTCTTCGAACCGAACGCCGTCGTACCACGTGGTCCTGGGGATGTGCAGGTGGCCGTACACCGAGCACAGCGCGTTGTAGCGGGTGTGCCAGTCCTTGGTGGCGGTGGTGCCGCACCACATGGCGAATTCGGGATAGAACATCGCATCGCAGGGCTCACGCACCAGGGGGAAGTGATTCACCAGGATCGACGGTGTCAGCCAATCCAGGTCTTCGAGCTTCTCGCGCGTCTGCTTCACCCGGTCCCTACACCACGCGTCACGTGTGGCGTAGGGCTCCGAGGAGAGCAGGAACTCGTCGGTGCCGACGATGCTGCGTTCGCGTGCCAGCGCAAGGCCCTCGGCCTTGGTGGCCGTGCCCTCCGGCAGGAACGAATAGTCGTACAGCAGGAACATCGGCACGATGGTCGCCGGGCCGCCCTCGTCAGTCCACACCGGGAACGGATGCTCGGGCGTCACGATGCCCATCTCGTCGCACATGTTGACCAGGTAGTCGTAACGCGCCTGGCCGAAGATTTGCATCGGGTCCTTGTTGGTGGTCCACAGTTCGTGGTTGCCCGGCACCCAGATCACCTTGGCGAATCGCTTGCGCAGCAGGTCAAGCGACCAGCGGATCTCGTCGGTCCGTTCGGCGACGTCACCGGCGACGATCAGCCAGTCGTCGGGAGATGACGGATGAAGCGACTCGGTGACCGGCTTGTTTCCGGTGTGACCGATGTGAAGGTCGCTGATGGCCCACAAAGTCGGATGTCGCCGCCGGGGCGGCTCCGAGGTTGGGTGCCGATGTTCCACTGACACAACTGACCAGCCTACTGGCGCACCCGGGGGCGGCCCACGCGCGCCAACTAGAACATGTTCTTATTTCTCCGTCGGGCGAGCGCTCTCGACTTGTACACTCCCCGCAACGGTGGACGAGCGCAAGGAGGTGTGATGGCAGCCAAACTGCGCCTGCTGTCGGCGGTGTGTGCGCTGGTCGCGGCAGTGATCGTGGTCTGGCAGACCAACCCGGTGGCAAGGCCCGGCGTCGACCCGGTTCAGCTGCGGTCCACGTCAGCACCCATGAGCGATGTCTCCACGACCATCAAGTGGCCCGTCATCGAAACGGTCAATCCGACGCCGTTCGACTCGTGCAAGGACATCCCCTACGACGTCATCCAGCGACTCGGCCTGGCGTTCACCCCGCCGGAACCCCAGAATGGCCTGCGCTGCCAGTACGACGCGGGCAACTACCAGATGTCCGTCGAATCGTTCGTGTGGCGCACCTATGAACAGACGCTGCCCGCCGATGCCGTCGAACTCGACATCGACGGTCACCGGGCCGCGCAATACTGGATCATGAAGCCCACCGACTGGAACAACCGCTGGTGGGTCACCTGCATGATCGCCTTCAAGACCAGCTACGGCGTGCTCCAGCAGTCGGTGTTCTATTCGCCCGTCTACACCCCCGACGACGTCGACTGCCTGCAAACCAACCTGGACCGCGCACACCAGCTGGTGCCGTACTACAAGTTCTAGTCCCGCCCTGTTTGCGTAACCTGCAGACGTGTCCTCACTACCGACGCGCCTCGCCTCTGCGACGCTGGCCCGGATCCTCAAGGTGCCGCCGCCGACCACCGACTTCACCGTGCGTCGCGGGGTGCCGGTGCCGATGCGCGACGGCGTCGAACTCGTCGCCGACCACTACGTGCCGGACACCTCGGCGCCGGCGGGCACGCTGCTGGTGCGTGGGCCCTACGGCCGGGCGTTCCCGTTCTCGAACCTGTTCGGCGCCGTCTACGCGGCCCGCGGCTACCACGTGGTGATCCAGAGCGTGCGAGGCACGTTCGGCTCGGGCGGAGACTTCACGCCGATGATCAACGAGGTGGCCGACGGCGCCGATACCGCAGCGTGGCTGCGCGACCAGTCATGGTTCACGGGCTCGTTCGCCACCGTCGGGTTGTCGTACCTGGGGTTCACGCAGTGGGCGCTGCTGATGGACCCGCCTCCGGAGATGGCCGCCGCGATCATCACCGTCGGACCCCACGACTTCAGCACGGCGACGTGGGGCACCGGCGCGTTCACGCTCAACGACTTCCTCGGGTGGAGCGACATGGTCGCCCACCAGGAGGACGGTGGTCTGCTGAAGAACGGCGTCCGGCAGCTCACGTCCCGGCGCCCCCTGACCAACGCCACGAATCAGGTACCGATGGGCGATGCCGGCCGCACCCTGCTTGGCACCGCAGCGCCCTGGTGGGAGTCCTGGGTCCAGCACCCCGACAGCGGTGACCCGTTCTGGAACGCCGTCCGGTTGACCGATGCACTCGATCGCGTGGACATTCCGGTGTTGCTGTTCAGCGGCTGGCAGGACCTCTTCGTCGATCAGACCCTCGCGCAGTTCCAACACCTGCGCGGGCGCAACGTGACGACCGCCTTGACCATCGGACCGTGGACGCACACCGAGATGATGACCAAGGGGGCGTCGACCGTCCTCCGCGAATCGCTGGCCTGGCTCGACGCTCACGTCGGCGGCAAGGCCGTCGCACCCCGCAGTCCGATCCGAGCACGCATCACCAAGGGCGACTGGCTCGAGCTCTCCGAGTGGCCGCCCACGATGCCCGAGCACGTGCTGTATCTGCAACCGGCACATCGACTCTCGGAGGTTCCTGCGGACGCTTCCGCGAAGGCGTCGACGTTCACGTTCGACCCCGCCGACCCGACTCCGACCATCGGCGGGCGGCTGCTCTCCCCCGAGGGGGGCTACCGCGACGACACCCGCCTTGCCCTGCGCGGCGACGTCCTCGACTTCACCGGCGATCCGCTACCCGCCGACCTCTACCTGGTCGGCAGCCCCGTCGTCGAGTTGTCGCATTCGTGCGACAACCCCTACAACGACCTGTTCGTCCGCGTCAGCGAGGTCGACGCCGACGGTCGCTCGACCAACGTGAGCGACGGATACGTCAGGCTCGCAACCGATTCCGGGACGGTGCGGCTCGAACTCGACCCCGTTGCGTATCGCTTCACGGCCGGATCGAGAATCCGGGTGCTGATCGCGGGCGGGTCGCATCCGCGCTTCGTCCGCAATCTGGGCACCGACGAACCGCCGATCTCCGGGCGGCGGATGGCACCCGCGACGCACACCGTGCACCACGGCGCGCACGGGGCGTCGCTGTTGGTGATGCCCGCAGGCCCGCAGCCACCGTCAACCAACTGACGCGCGAACGCGTTCGGCGACCTCGGCCAGCACCTCGTCGTCGTGCACGGGATCGGCCAGCGCCAGGCGTACCGGTAGGTCCACCCAGCTGACGCATCCCGCGTAGGCAGGTGCTCTCGGCAGGCGCACCGGCTCGATCAGCGGCCTGGCCTGTACCACCAGCACGGTCAGCAGATGCCGTGGCCGGAAGTCCAGTCGGTCGGCACGCACGGACTCGGCCGTCCAGATGTGCGTGTCCTCGATCTCCTCCAACCGCTCGGGCCGGTTGACGGCCACGGCGGCAACCACCTTCGCGCCGGCGCGGACCACGACCTCGGTCTCGGTGCTGTCGGCCGCGGCGACCTCGAGCAAGTCGCGGTGCTCGGGGCGCACACGTTCGGCATGCCCGTGTGCGATCGTCGGGAAGAAGACGAACTCCGGCGCGGCGAGGTCGAAGCGTTTCTCGCCGATGCCGCCCTTGCGCAACAACACCGTCTGCCTGCCGTCGAGCATCGCGTGCACGGCCGCGCTCCACTCCTTGAGCGCGGTGGCGCTCACTTCGCCGCAGCGGCGGCGATGCGGGCCTGGACCTCGGGCCGGCGCAGCGGGGGCACCGTCTTGGGTGGCTGCCGTCGCGGTGGCAATTGGTCCAACAGGCGCGCGGTGGTCGCAGTCACCTCGGCGACCGCGGCCTCGAAGACCTCGGCGTTGGCGGTGGTCGGGCGGGTGATCCCGCTGACCTTGCGGACGTATTGACGGGCCGCGGCCTCGACCTCCTCGGCGGTGGCCGAGGGCTCCAGACCGCGCAACTCGGTGATGTTGCGGCACATGCTCCAACCATAGGTCGATACGGTGTTGAGCATGCCCGTCGCCGAGAACGAGACCGACGTCCTGCTGATCGACACCACCGATCGCGTGCGCACGCTGACCCTGAACCGTCCGAAGGCACGCAACGCGCTGTCCGTCGCCCTGCGCACGCAGTTCTTCGCGGCACTGTGCGACGCCGAGGCCGACGAGGGCGTCGACGTCGTGATCGTCACGGGCACCGACCCGGTGTTCTGCGCGGGCCTTGACCTCAAAGAATTGGGAGAGCACTCGGACCTCCCCGACATCTCGCCCAAGTGGCCCGCCATGGGCACCCCCGTGATCGGCGCGATCAACGGCGCCGCGGTGACCGGCGGCCTGGAGTTCGCCCTGTACTGCGACATCTTGATCGCCTCCGAGAACGCCCGCT
The DNA here is from genome assembly GCF_008329605.1 of Mycolicibacterium sp. P9-64. Lineage (GTDB taxonomy): Bacteria > Actinomycetota > Actinomycetes > Mycobacteriales > Mycobacteriaceae > Mycobacterium. The sequence continues at coordinate 364,998 of NZ_NPKO01000007.1, read as the reverse complement.
TCGCCGATACGCACGCCCGCGTTGGCCTGCTGCCCACCTGGGGGCTTTCGGTCCGGCTGCCGCAGAAGGTCGGGATCGGGCTGGCCAGGCGAATGAGCCTGACCGGCGACTACCTGTCCGCGCAGGACGCGCTGCGGGCGGGCCTGGTCACGGAGGTGGTCCCACACGACGAGCTGCTGCCCGCCGCCCGCAAGGTCGCCGCCTCGATCGTCGGCAACAACGCCAAGGCGGTGCGGGCCCTGCTGGAGTCCTACCACCGCATCGACGAGCAGCAGACCGGTGCTGGACTGTGGATCGAGGCGAGGTCGGCCACGGCGTGGATGCAGGAGGCCACCGGCGACGACATCGCCGCCAACCGCGACGCCGTATTCGAGCGCGGTCGGGCCCAGGTGCAGTAGGAGGGACCGTGAACGAGGCGCACGAGCACTGCGGCAGCGACGAATGGCGGGAGATGATCCGCGACGTGATCCTGCCGTGGGCGCTTGGTGACACCGACCTCGGTGACGACGTGATCGAGGTCGGGCCCGGCTACGGCGCCACCACCGACGTGCTGAGCGTGGCCGTGCCACGGGTCACCGCGGTGGAGATCGACGAGAAACTCGCCGCGCTGCTGGTTGACCGTTTCGCCGGCGTGCCGACGGTCGAGATCGTCAACGCCGACGCCACCTCGCTGGCGTATCCCGACGAAAGGTTCACCGGCGCGGCGTGTTTCACCATGCTGCACCATGTGCCGACGGTTGCGTTGCAGGACAGGTTGTTTGGCGAGATCGCTCGGGTGCTGCGGCCCGGCGCCGCGTTGGTGGCCAGCGACAGCCTCGCCAGCGACGAGCTGGAAGCACACCACGTCGGCGACACCTACAACCCCGTCGACCCCACCTCACTGCCCGACCGGCTGACCGCGGCGGGCTTCGAACGGGTCGACGTCAGAACCAACCCATTCGGGTGGGCGGTCATCGCGCACCGGGGTTGGTGAGCCGCTGTCGCCGCACGTCCTGTCGCCACGGCCCGAACGTCTGCGGTCGCCGCGGGGCTGCAGTCTGGAAGGTCGATCTTCATTCGCCATCCGGGGTTGTCCAGCGTGGACACCGCCCACCACCTCGGATGATTGCGCCGATAATCCCTGGTCACGGCGCCGAGAAATTGATCCCGCAAAAAGCGTAATCAAAACGCATGGCTCGCGCTCCTACCCCTGAACGTGACCCAACCCGGGGCACAAGCGCAGAGGGAATGAGCCATGACCACGTCCTACGACACCGACCCGAACACCTCGACGATCGCCGCCGCATGGGCGTCTAGCCCGCTCGGTGTGCCGGACACCGAGGTCGGCCACGGCTTCGACGCCACCGTCCCCGCCGCAGCGGTCACCGATCCCGACGAGCAGGCCAGCACCAAGCGAGTGATGGTGGCTGCCGGCGTTGCATGTGCCATAGCCGCAGGCGCCCTGACAGGCGTGATGCTGTTCTATGCGGGGGGCTCCGCTCAGCCCGCGGTCACCGTGCCCGCGCCGAATCCGCGACCTGCGGTCCAAGTCAGCCCGAGTACCGCCGCGCCTGCGCCCGAGCAAAGGACAGCACCGACCGTCGCGCACCCTGCGCCTGGTGTCGCGTCGCTGCCCGTCTCGCCGAGCCCGTCCACCGTCGCCACCCCTCCTCCGGTTGCTCCGCAGCCCGATACCACCGTCGTCGTCGACATCCCGCCGCTGCCCGAGAATCCCAGCCAGCAAGACCCCGAACCGCCCAAACCCGCTGATCCGGACCCAGAACCGCCGAAACCGCCGGTCTTGGACTTTCCGGACTTCACGCTGCCGAAACCGAAACCGGAACCTCCGTCAATGCCGGATCTGACGCTGACTCCTAAGCCGCCGGCGAAGCCGCCCGTGGTCATCGACCCTGTGTTTAGCCCATAACGGTTCGATCCAGACGCCGAACCTGCTGCAATGTCAGCAACTATTCAGGTTGGGGACGACGAGATGACCGCTGAACCCAGTTGGGACATCGCGGGGCCGCCGGAAAGCGACGCCGACCTCGCACGGGCGTCCGCGGCCGGCGACCGGACTGCGTTCGCGGCCATCTACGACCGCTACGCCGACCGGCTGCACGATTTCTGCGCCGGAATGCTTGGCGATCGTCACACCGCCGCGGACTGCGTGCAGGATGCGTTCTGCATCGCGGCCACGCGCCTGCCGCAACTGCGCGACCCTGAGAAGCTGCGGCCCTGGCTGTACTCGATCGCCCGCAACGAAGCACTGCACCGGATGCGCGACCGACGCCGCGAGACACCGTCCGAGCAGCTGCCCGACCGGGCGTCGGGTGAGCCCGGACCCGAAGCGCTGGCAGTGCGCACCGAACTCGCCGACCTGATCGCCGATGCTGCAGGCGGGCTGTCGGACCGCGACCGCTCCGTGCTGGAGTTGGCGTTCCGGCACGGCCTGAGCGGGGTCGATCTGGCCGAGGCGCTCGGCGTCACCACCGGCGCTGCCAACACCATTGCGAGCCGGCTGCGCGACACCATCGAACGGTCCCTCGGCGCGCTGCTGGTATCTCGGAGGGTGCGCAACTCCGGCAGATGCCAGGAGCTCGCGGCGATCCTCGACGGCTGGGACGGCCAATTCAATGTCCTCATGCGCAAACGCATTTCGCGCCACATCGAGTCCTGCGACGTCTGCGACGAGGAGCGTCGACGGCTGGTCTCCCCCGCCGCACTGTTCGGTGCTGCGCCGCTGTTCATCCCTGCGCCGCCGTGGCTGCGCGACCGTACCCTCGGCGAGGTTGAATTGACATCCGCCTCGAAACCCTTGGGCGACGGCCGCATTGACGACTCACGCGACGGCAGGGGCTTCCTGCTGCCTGCGGCGTTGTTCGTCGCCGCGCTGATTGCCGCCGCAGGCTTGACGTTGGTCGGGTTCAACCAGAAGGACACCATCGAGGCGCCGATCGACGTCAGCGTGACGCTGCCACCAACCACCGCGCAGCTGCCGGCGCCGCCTATCGTCGCGCCGCCGCCGACCGCGCCCATCGAAAGGACACCGACTGCACCGCCGCCCAGGCGACGGACGTCGGTGGTGGAGCCGACAGTCGCGCCGACACCCGCACCCGCACCCACGCCGCCTCCGGCGTCAGATCCGCCGCCCGAAATCACACCGGAACCTTCGCCGCCGCCCGTGCCGGAGCCGCCACCACCGCCGCCACCTGCGTGGCCGGAGTGGCTGCCACCACTGGCGCCTACGCCGGCGCCACCTCCGCCGGAGCGGGCGCCGCACCGCCGTTGATCGTCAACCCGGTTCCGGGCGGTCCGTCGCGCCCCTAGCCCGTGCCGGCCACCAGCCACCGTCCGGAGAACGCCCGCCAGCCGACGAAGATCAGCCTCAGCACCATGAACGTGGTCAAGCCCGACCAGATACCCGCCAGCCCCCAGCCGAACGCCAGCGACAGCCAGATCGGCGGCAGGAAACCGATCAACGCGCTGGCGAGGGTCGCGTTGCGCATGAACTTCGCGTCACCGGCACCCAGCAGCACTCCGTCGAGGGCGAAGACGATTCCGGCGATGGGCAATTGCGCGACCAGGAACCACCACGGCACCCCGATCGCGTCGAGCACCGAGCGGTCGTCGGTGAACAGCGCTGGCACCACCGTCGCTCCGAGGGCAATCGCAGTGGCCAGTACCGCGGCGGCCAACGTCGAGAAGATCGTCACCCGCCACGCCACCGACTTCGCATGCGCCAGCTGGCCAGCCCCGAGCGCCGCGCCGACCAACGACTGCGCGGCGATCGCCAGTGAATCCAGCACCAGCGCAAGAAAACCCCACAGCTGAAGCACCACCTGATGTGCGGCGACCGAGGCAGCGCCGAACCGGGCGGCGACCGCAGCGGCTGACACGAAGCACGTTTGAAATGCCAAGGTGCGCACCATCAGGTCGCGGCCCATCACCACCTGCGCCCGCAACACGGTGAAGTCCACCCGCAGTGGAACCCGTTCTGCCAGCAACGCGCGGCAGAACAGCAGCGCGGCCAGCCACTGCCCGACCATGTTGGCCACCGCCGACCCGGCCAGTTCCATGCGCGGCATCCCGAGCCACCCGTACACCAGCGTCGGGCACAGCACCGCGGACACGGCGAACCCCGCGACGACGTAGCGCAGCGGCCGCGCCGTGTCCTGCACGCCGCGCATCCATCCGTTGCCCGCCAACGAGATCAGGATGGCGGGCGCCCCCAGCATCGCGATCCGCAGCCACGGCAGCGCCATGCCTGCGATCTCACCGCCGTCGGCGATCAACCGCAGCAGCGGGACCGCCGCCGCCTCGACCACCACGACCACGAGCACGCCGATCCCGACGGCCAGCCACGTGGCCTGTACGCCCTCCCCCACTGCCGACGCGCGGTTGCCTGCCCCGAAGAACCGGGCGGCCCGCGCCGTGGTGCCGTATGACAGGAACGTCAGCTGTGAGGACACCAGCGACAGGACCAGTCCACCGATCGCCAGACCGGCAAGGCTCAGTGCACCGAGACGCCCGACGACCGCGAGATCGAACAGGAGATAGAGCGGTTCGGCGGCGAGAACGCCAAGCGCGGGAAAGGCCAGCCCTGCAATCCGCCGACCGGTCGCGGTCGGCATGGGCTGATCGGCAGGCTCAACCAAGGCGAGCGCTGAGGGCAGCCCAGCCAAGACGCGCGCTGACGGAGTCAGCCAAGGACATCAGTCAGCGCCTTCACCACGTCGTCGATGGCGCCGGTCGCGGAGTACCCGGCGGCCAGCCGGTGCCCGCCACCGCCGAACGAGCTTGCGACGGCAGCGAGGTCGACGGCGGTCTTGGCCCGCATCGAGACCGACCAGTGTGCGGGTTCGATCTCCTTGAACACCGCGGCCACCTCCGCCTGCGACGTGGTGCGCACGATGTCGACGATGCTCTCGACCTCTTCGGGTCGCGCGCTCGCCCATTCCTGGTGTGCCACAACGGCATACACCAAACCACGGCCACTGGCAGCGTCAGGAATCAGCCGCGCCGACGACAGCACCCGCGCCAGCATCGGCAGCCAGGAGAACGGGTGGGTGTCGAGCAGCGTGCGGCTGATCGTGGCGTTGTCGACGCCCAGCTCCAGCAGCCGGGCGGCCAGTCGGTGCGCCCTTGCGCTGGCCCACCGGAACGAGCCGGTGTCGGTGGTCAGCCCGGCGTAGAGGCAGTGCGCCACGCTGGCATCGATCGGCTTGCCCCACGCGTCGAGGATCTCGGCGATCAGCATCGTCGTCGAGTCCGCGGACGGGTCGACGTAGTTCGAGGTGCCGAACAGCTGGTTGGAGGCGTGGTGGTCGATCACCAACACCTCGCGATCGGGCTCGGCGAGGTCGCGAAGGTCGCCCAACCGGTTCACGCTGGGGATGTCGACCGTGATGACCAGATCGGGATCGCGGCGCATCGACTGCGGTGCGACCAGCAGGTGCCCGCCGGGCAGCGTCTGCAGCGACTCGGGCAGCACGGCAGGTGCCGCGAACGACACCTGCACGTCCTTGCCCGCGTTCGAGAGGACCAGCGCCAGCGCCAGCCCTGCTCCGATGGTGTCGGCGTCGGGGAAGACGTGACACACGATGCCGACCGTTCGGGCGGCGCTGAGGATGTCGACCGCACCGAAGGCGTCGACGCGCAACGAAGGCCGGGCTATCTCAGTCGTCGGATCGATCGCGGTCACCGGTGTCCTCTGGGTCGAACTGGTGGTCGCCCACCTCTGGTTCCCCACCAGATTCCTCCACCCCCGACACACGGTACGGGTCCGCGTCCCCGGCAGGCGTAGCACCCTGACGAATTCGTGCCAGGTCGGCGTCCGCAGCGCGGGCCCGAGCCAGCAACTCCTCCATGTGCTGCGCCGTGTCCGGCACCTTGTCCAGCACGAATGCCAGCGTCGGGGTGAACCGGACACCGGTGGCGGCACCGACCTTGCTCCGCAGCGTGCCCTTGGCACGCTCCAGCGCAGCGGCCGCCCCGGCGTAGTCCGGCTCGTCCTGCAGCGTCTCGCCCCGAACCGTGTAGAACACCGTCGCGTCGTGCAGGTCTCCCGTCACCTTCGTGTCCGTGACGGTCACGAAGGCCAACGGCGGATCCTTGATCTCGAACTCGATCGCCGAGGCGACGACGGTGCCGATGCGTTTCGAGAGCTTGCGCGCCCGCCCAGCATCAACCACTACAACCAACTTTCTTCGCGCAAGCGGCTCATCTACGTGCGCTCTTTCTCGACGAGCTCGTACACCTCGATGACGTCGCCTTCCTTGATGTCGTTGAACGTCAAGGTCAGACCACACTCATACCCGTCGCGAACCTCGGTGACGTCGTCCTTCTCCCGCTTGAGCGACGAGATGGTGACGGTCTCGGCCACCACGACGTTGTCGCGGAGCAGCCGAGCCTTGGCGTTGCGTCGGATGATGCCCGAGGTGACGAGGCAGCCGGCGATGTTGCCGACCTTCGACGACCGGAAGATCGCCCGGATCTCGGCGCGGCCGAGTTCCTTCTCCTCGTAGACCGGCTTGAGCATGCCCTTGAGCGCGGCCTGGATCTCGTCGATGGCCTGGTAGATCACCGAGTAGTACCGGATGTCCACGCCTTCGCGGTTGGCCAGCTCAGTGGCCTTGCCCTCGGCACGGACGTTGAACCCGATGATGATGGCATCCGACGCCGACGCCAGGTTGACGTTGGTTTCGGTGACACCACCGACACCGCGGTCGATGACGCGCAGCTCCACCTCGTCATCGATCTCGATACCGAGCAGGGCCTCTTCCAAGGCCTCGACGGTGCCGGAGTTGTCGCCCTTGAGGATCAAGTTGAGCTGCGACGTCTCCCGCAATGCGGCGTCCAGATCGTCCAGGCTGATGCGCTTGCGGGTACGCGCGGCCAGCGCATTGCGCTTGCGCGCACTGCGGCGGTCGGCGATCTGGCGAGCGATCCGGTCCTCGTCGACGACGAGCAGGTTGTCACCAGCGCCAGGCACCGACGTGAAGCCGACGACCTGCACGGGCCGCGACGGCAACGCCTCTTCGACGTCTTCGCCGTGTTCGTCGACCATGCGACGGACACGCCCGTAGGCATCTCCTGCGACGATCGAATCGCCGACCCGCAGCGTGCCGCGCTGGATGAGCACGGTGGCCACCGGGCCACGACCGCGGTCCAGGTGTGCCTCGATCGCGACGCCCTGAGCCTCCATGTCGGGGTTGGCCCGCAGGTCCAGGGTGGCGTCGGCGGTCAGCAGCACCGCTTCGAGCAGAGCATCGATGTTGGTGCCCTGCTTCGCCGAGATGTCGACGAACATGGTCTCGCCACCGAAGTCCTCGGCGACCAGGCCGTACTCGGTCAGCTGCGCACGGATCTTCTGCGGATCCGCACCTTCCTTGTCGATCTTGTTGACCGCCACCACGATCGGCACGTCGGCCGCCTGCGCGTGGTTGATGGCCTCCACCGTCTGAGGCATGACGCCGTCGTCGGCGGCGACCACCAGGATCGCGATGTCGGTGGCCTTCGCACCGCGGGCACGCATGGCGGTGAACGCCTCGTGACCGGGGGTGTCGATGAAGGTGACCAGTCGCTCGTTGCCGTCCAGTTCGGTGAGGACCTGGTAAGCACCGATGTGCTGGGTGATGCCACCGGCCTCGCCCTCGCGGACGTTGGCCTGACGGATCGTGTCGAGCAGTCGGGTCTTGCCGTGGTCGACGTGGCCCATCACGGTCACGACCGGCGGACGGAACTGCAGATCTTCCTCGCCGCCTTCGTCCTCGCCATAGGTGAGGTCGAAGGACTGCAGCAGCTCGCGGTCCTCGTCCTCCGGGCTGACGACCTGGACGACGTAGTTCATCTCGCTGCCGAGCAGCTCCAGCGTCTCGTCACCAACCGACTGCGTGGCGGTGACCATCTCGCCGAGGTTGAACAGCGCCTGGACCAGCGAAGCCGGGTTGGCGTTGATCTTGTCGGCGAAGTCGACGAGCGATGCGCCGCGGGCCAACCGGATGGTCTCGCCGTTGCCCTGCGGCAACCGCACGCCACCGACGACCGGTGCCTGCATGTTTTCGTATTCGGCGCGTTTCGCCCGCTTCGACTTGCGTCCACGACGGACTGCGCCGCCGGGACGACCGAAGGCACCTGCTGCGCCACCGCGCTGACCGGGACGGCCACCGCCGCCGCCGCCACCTGGGCGACCGCGGAAGCCTCCAGCTGGTGCGCCACCGGGCGCTCCTGCTCCGCCGCCTGCACCGCCACCGCGGTAGTTACCGCCGCCGCCTGCGCCGCCGGGACCACCCGGACGACCGCCGCCGCCGCCAGGTCCGCGGGCACCGGGACCCGGGCGAGGACCACCGGGACGTCCGGTTGCCGCACCTGGCCGGGCGCCTGGCGGACGCGGAGGCATGTTGCCTGGCGTCGCGCCGGGACGAGGGCCACCGCCGGGGCGGGGTCCACCACCGGGGCGAGGAGGCGCTGCACCCGCAGGCGGGCGCGGGGCGGGACGCTCGACGGGCTGCGCCGAGGAGAACGGGTTGTTGCCGACCCGCGGTGCGCGTGGGCCTGGCCGTGGTCCACCTGGGGTGGGTCCTGGCCGGGCGCCGGGGCTTGGCGCCGCGGTGGTCGGTGCCGCAGTCGTCGGTGCCGCGGCGTCCGCTGGGGCGGCCGAAGCCGCAGGTGCGGGGGGTGCGACGGCGGCCGCGGCGGGCGGCTCGACGACGGGCGCCACGGGCGCGGCCGGGGGTGCCGGACGCCCCGGCTTGGGGCCACCGGCGGGCCGCGGTGTCGCGGTCGGTGCGGCAGCTTCGGCTGCAGCCGCGGCGGGCTTGGCCGGTGCTGCGGGGGCACTCGGGGTAGCGCCGTTGCCTGCGGGCTTGCTGGGTGCGGGCTTGGAGCCGCCCAACGCCTCACGCAGCCGTCGGGCGACGGGCGCCTCGACGGTCGACGATGCTGATTTAACGAATTCGCCCTGTTCGCTCAGTCGGGCGAGCACTTCCTTGCTGGTAACACCGAGCTCTTTCGCCAACTCGTGTACGCGGGCCTTACCTGCCACTACAACTCCTGTCTAGGAGGCGACAGCGGAAGGCCGCGCCTCGGGTTTAGCTATGACGCATGGTCATCGAGACTTCACGGTGTGCTCATGTTCTTCGCTGCCTGTTCTGTTGCCAGGGTGACCGAGTCATCCAGTGAACTGAAGTACTCGACCACCGTGGAGGTGTCCGGCGAACCGGTGATGCGCAACGCTCGGGCGAACGCTCGCCGCCGGATTGCCACGCTTAGGCACTGCTGGTGAGGGTGCAGCCACGCACCCCGCCCTGGCAGATTACTCGCTGCATCAACGGTGACGACATATTCGTCGTTCCCGTCTCGCACCGCGACCACTCGCAGCAGTTCGACGGCCAGCTCTCGTCTTCTGCAACCGATGCACGTCCGCACTGGTCCAACCTGGTGGTCGGGGCGGTCGCGCGCGGCGGCAGAGGTCTCGCGCTGGATCACGGTTCAGTCTAGCGTCACCGTTGCCGCAGACAGAATCGCCTGCTGCCCTACCGCTCGCGGGCGGCTCCCTGAGCCGTTCCAGGGGCGGCCGCGCCGTCCGGTTCGGGCGCCGCGTCACTGCGAATGTCGATCCGCCACCCGGTCAACCGGGCCGCCAACCGCGCGTTCTGGCCCTCCTTACCGATCGCCAGCGACAGCTGGAAGTCGGGCACCACGACCCGCGCTGCCCTGCCCGCTTCGTCGATGACGCTCACCGACACCACCTTGGCCGGCGACAGGGCGTTGGCCACGAACCTGGCCGGATCGTCGTCGTAGTCGATGATGTCGATCTTCTCGCCGGACAACTCGCTCATCACGTTGCGCACGCGCTGCCCCATCGGCCCGATACAGGCGCCCTTGGCATTGAGCCCGGACACCCGCGACGTCACGGCGATCTTGGAGCGGTGTCCGGCCTCGCGGGCCACCGCGGCGATCTCGACAGAACCGTCGGCGATCTCGGGCACCTCGAGGGAGAACAGCTTGCGCACCAGGTTCGGGTGGGTGCGCGACAACGTGATCAACGGCTCGCGGGCACCGCGGCTGACGCCGACGACGTAGCAGCGCACCCGGTCGCCGTGCTCGTAGCGCTCCCCCGGCACCTGCTCGGCTGCGGGGATGACGCCCTCGGATCCCTTGGTCTCACTGCCGACCCGCACCACCACCAGGCCGCGGGCATTGGCGCGGGCATCGCGCTGGATGACGCCGGCGACGATGTCGCCCTCGCGGGCGGAGAATTCACCGTAGCTCTTCTCGTTCTCCGCGTCGCGCAGACGTTGCAAGATCACCTGACGAGCCGTGGTGGCGGCGATGCGGCCGAAACCCTCTGGGGTGTCATCCCATTCGTTGATGAGGTTGCCGTCTTCGTCGGTCTCACGCGCCATCACCTTGACGATGCCGGTTTTGCGGTCGATGTCGATGCGGGCCTCGGCCTCGTGCCCCTCGGTGTGGCGATACGCGGTGAGCAGCGCGGACTGAATCATGTCCACCACCGCGTCGACCGCAATTCCCTTGTCGACTTCGATGGCATGCAGTGCCGCCATGTCGATGTTCACGATTCGGCCTCCTTCTCGGGCTGCCCGGCCAGTTCGAGCTCACGCCGGTTTGGCGGCGTAAACTCAACCTGGACAACGGCTTTCGTAATGATGTCGCGGGGCACCTCGCGAATGGCGTATTTGCCTCGGCCGCCATCTGCGACCACCAGTGCCACGCTGCTCGTACCTAGTTCACCCAACCGTCCGGTCACCTGCGAACCGTCGGACAGCGTCATCTCCACCACGCGCCCCCTGGCTCGCCGGAAGTGCCGGTCAGCCGTCAGCGGCCGATCGACGCCAGGCGACGTCACCTCGAGTACGTAGGGCGGAGTGTCTTCGAGCTGGTCGAGCAGTTCGGATGCCGATCGGGCCAGCACCGCTGCTGCGTCCAGGTCAATGCCTTCGTCGCCATCGGCAACGACGACGATGCGCGGCGGTTTGACGGTCTCCTGGACGAGCACGTCCTCGATGTCGTATCCGGCCCGCGCGAACTCTTCGGCGAGAAGCTCGATCACCTGCTGCTGCGATGGCAGTCGCGCGGACCGCAGCGGGACATCCGATGCCACGGCGAGCTCCTCGTCTTGAGTTGTACGGACACGATCTGGGCTGGATGACCAGGAATCGACTATCAACGATACGCCAGCGCAGCAGGGCCAACCCGCAAACGGCCGCGCAGTCCAGGCGATCCACAGGCGAAGGCAAATGGCAGGATGTCCTGCGATGTCCAAAGTGCCGAGCCCCCTTCCCACCGTCAGCAGGCGGCAAGTTCTCATCTCAGGCGCGGCCCTGGCACTGCTGTCCACGACGGCCGTCGGCTGCAGCGCGCCGGCCAAGAGGCCCGACGTCGAAGCACTCGTCGCACAACTCGACCGCGCGCGTGCTGACAGCCAGTTGGCGGCCGCAGCGGCGTCCGCGGCCCGCCCCGATGTCGCTGCGGCGCTGACCACGGTGGCCGCCGAGCGCACCTCACACGTCCAGGCGCTCTCCGACGAGATCACCAGGATCGCCGGCGAGGCGCCCCAGACGTCGACGGCGGCCAGTCCGACGTCGACCAGCACCACCGGCGAGCCACACCCACCGCCCACGCCCCGCGACGTCATCGCCGCCCTCAAGCAGTCCGCAGAAAGCGCTGCGCAGGCGGCCGCACAGCAGACTGGCTACCCCGCGGGACTGCTCGGTTCCATCGCCGCATCGTGCACGGCTGCGTCCACCGTCGGCCTCGACGGAGGGCAGACGTCATGACCTCACCCCAGTCTTCGGCGCAGCCGAGCCCGTCGCGGCCCCCGAACGGTCCCGACGCCGCGTTGTTCGACGCGGTCGCCAATGAGCACGGCGCCATCTACGGCTACGGCATCGTGTCGGCGCATTCGACGCCGGACGTCAACGACCTGGTGTCCGACGCGATGGCGGGGCATCGCGAGCTCAGGGAAGAGGCCATCGCTCGCCTGCGCGCCCGCAACGTGCCTAGCCCGCTGCCGGCGACCGGCTACCAGATGCCCATCGAGGTCGACGGCCCCACCGACGCCGCGAAGCTGGCGTTGCGGATGGAGGAGGACTCCGCGGTGGCATGGCGTGCGGTGCTCGAGCAGGCGACCACCAGCGACGATCGCACCTTCGCGGTGACGGCGCTGACGCAGAGTGCGGTCACCGCCGCCAAGTGGCGCGACGTGCTGAAGATGGTGCCCAACACGGTGCCGTTCCCCGGCGGCTCCGAGTAGGTTCCGCTAGCCCGTAACGAAGGCCGAGATTGCTCCAGAAATTTCAAGGCCTGCGTTGTCGACGGCGATCTCGCGATTCTCGCCGGTGAAGCGGTTGCGCAGCTCGACCACCCCGTCGGCCCAACCGCGACCCACCACGACGATCCACGGCACGCCCAACAGCTCGGCGTCCTTGAACTTCACGCCCGGCGAGGCCTTCCTATCGTCGAGCAGCACCTCGATGCCCAGCCGATCCAACTCGCCCGCGAGCTCGGTGGCACCGGTGCGGGCCGCGTCATCCTTGTTCGCGATCACCACGTGCGCGTCGAACGGGGAAACCGAAGCAGGCCAACGCAATCCGATTTCGTCGTGGTGTTGCTCGGCGATCACGGCCACCAGCCGCGACACTCCGACACCGTAGGAACCCATCGTCAACCGCACCGGCTTGCCGTCCTCGCCGAGCACGTCGGCGCTGAACGCATCGGCGTACTTGCGCCCCAGCTGAAAGACGTGGCCGATCTCGATGCCGCGCGCACTCACCAGCGGGCCGGCACCGTCCGGGGACATGTCGCCATCACGAACCTCGGCGACGTCGATGGTGCCGTCGGCCACGAAGTCACGACCGGCCACCAGCCCGGTGACGTGCTTGCCGGGTTCGTCGGCACCGGTGATCCACGTAGTGCCATCGACGACGCGCGGGTCGATCAGGTAGCGAACACCGTTGTCCAGCAAGGCCTTCGGACCGATGTAGCCCTTGACCAGGAATGGGTTCTTGGTGAAATCGTCGTCGCCGAGCATGACGTACTCGGCGGGTTCCAGCGCAGCGTCCAGCCGCTTGTCGTCGACGTCGCGATCACCGGGCAGCCCGATCGCCAGCAGCTCCCACTCGCCGCCGGGGACCCTGGTCTTGAGCAGCACGTTCTTGAGCGTGTCGGCCGCGGTGACGGCGCGGCCACCGAACGTCGGGATCGCGGCCCCGTTGGCCCAGTCGACGAGCGTGGCGATCGTCGGGGTCTCGCCGGTGTCGTAGACGACCGGATCGGGCAGGCCGTCGATCGGCAGCGAGTCGGGCGGGGTGGTGACGACCGCCTCGACGTTCGCCGCGTAGCCCGACTCCAGGCACCGCACGTAGGTGTCCTCACCCACCTCGCTCTCGGCGAGGAACTCCTCAGACGCGCTGCCGCCCATGGCGCCGGACGTCGCCGCGACGATCACGTACTTCACCGCCAGTTTGGCGAAGATCCGTTGGTAGGCCTCACGATGCGCGTGATAGGCGTTCTTGAGGCCTTCGTCGTCGACGTCGAACGAGTACGAGTCCTTCATGATGAACTCGCGGCCACGCAGGATGCCTGCGCGCGGACGTGCCTCGTCGCGGTACTTGGTCTGGATTTGGTACAGCCGAAGCGGGAAGTCCTTGTAGGAGCTGTACTCCCCCTTCACCGTGAGCGTGAAGAACTCCTCGTGCGTCGGGCCGAGCATGTAGTCGTTGCCGCGGCGGTCCTTGAGCCGGAACACGCCGTCGCCGTACTCGGTCCAGCGGTTCGACGTCTCGTACGGTGCGCGCGGCAAGAGCGCGGGGAATCGGACCTCCTGAGACCCGACCACCGCCATCTCGTCGCGGATCACCTTCTCGATCTTGGTGAGCACCTTGAGACCCAGCGGCAACCAGCTGTACAGGCCCGGTCCGACGGGCCGGACGTAGCCGGCGCGGATCAAGAGTTTGTGGCTGGGCACTTCGGCGTCTGCCGGGTCCTCGCGCAGCGTGCGCAGGAACAGCTCGGACATGCGGGTGATCACAGGCGACAACCTTAGCGACCACGACAAATCCGCTCCCCACGATCCCCCGTCGCTTCGCTCGCCCCGCTCACGATCCCCCGTCGCTTCGCTCGCCCCGCTCACGATCCCCCGTCGCTTCGCTCGCCCCGCTCACGATCCCCCGTCGCTTCGCTCGCCCCGCTCACGATCCCCCGTCGCTTCGCTCGCCCCGGGGTCAGTCCCTGGCCTGCCACGTGCAGACGCACGCCTCGTTGCCCTCGGGGTCGGCGAGCACCCAGAACGCAGGCGCGTGCGCGTCGCTGAGCAGCGTGCCGCCCGCCGCGAGCGCAGCTCTGACCCTGGCCTCCCCCTCGTCGTGCGGCACGTCGACGTCGATGTGGATGCGATTGCGGATCACATTCCCCGGGCCGCTGCGCTCTCCCCCGATGAGGCCCCGCGGCTCGTCCATCTGCTGGAACCAGATCGCAGGCCCGCGCCCCATCGGGTCGATCAACCCCGCGGTCAGATCGGACGGCCCCGCCTCGCCGACGTAACCGGTGACGGCCTGCCAGAACGGCCTGACCTTGGCGATGTCCATGGCGTCGATCGCAATCTCGAGACCTTGCAGGCTGCCCGCTCGGTCACCGTTGCCGGGGGTCGTGGTGAACCCGCGGGCCGCCAGCGCCTCCGACACCTCGCGGGCCAGACCCGCCTCGAACGCGGTGATCAAGCCGCCAAGCGGGGGCATCAACCGAAGGAGCGCGCGCTCGGCGCGGACGTCGACGGTGAGACGGTCCTGGCCGTCGGCGCCAACCCCGGCGGCGGCGATCGCGGCGACCTCTGCGGACTTGGCCAGCGACGGTACGTCCACCTCGGTGTAGACCGCGCCGAGGACGAGGCGCCAGCCGAAGGGGCTGACGGCGTCGGAGACCTGCGTGCGGGTGAGCCGCGCGTGATCGGGCATGCCGGTGACGCTAGCGCTTAGAGCTCGCCTGCCTCCACCGCTTCACGGGTGTGCTGCGCGCGTGCGATGTCCTTGGCGGAGAAGCCGATCCAGAACGCCGCGATGCCGACCAGGATCGAGACGCCTGCGACCCACAGCAGTGAGTAGGTGTAGCCATCTCCGAGGGCATCAAGCTGGGCGGGCGTCATGTTCTTCACCGGACCCGTGGTGCCGCCGAGGTAGAGGGTGCGCGAAGTCTGGACCGCCATGATGACGACCAGGACGAGCGGGCCGCCGAGGTTCTGCACCATCAGCGTGATCGCCGAGACGGGGCCGATCTCGCGGGGCCCAACGCCGGCGACCGCGCACAGTGGCAGGACCACGGAGATGATGCCGATCCCGAAGCCGCCCAACACGATCGGAATGAACAGGTCGGGGAAGTACGGGATGCTGCGGTCCAAGGTGGAGCCGTAGAGCATGGCTGCCAGCACGTACAGCCCGCCACCGATGATCAGCCAGCGCGGCGCGAACCGCGGCGCCAGCTTGGTGGCGAGCACGTTGCCGACGCCGACGGCGACCGCAAACGGCAGGAAGCAGATGCCGGCCCGCAGCGCCGAGTAGCCGAGCACGTCCTGGGCCAGCAGACCGACCATCACGGTGACGGTGAGCAGCACGCCGCCGCCGAGGAACCACGCGGCGAACGTCGCCACCCGGTTGCGGTCGTTGAACACCGAGAACGGCACCAGCGGGTTCTCCGCGGTGCGCTCGGCGAACAGGAACGAGACGAAGAAGACCACCGATGCGACGGCTGCGCCCACCACCCACGGATCCAGCCAGCCGCGTGGCGGGCCCTGGGTGAAGACCAGCACCGCCGAGGTGCACCCCAGCGTGGCCAGCAGTGCGCCCGTCACGTCGAGTTTGAGCCGCTCGTGGTGCGTCTCACCGATCCGCAGCCACGCGATCACGATGATGACGATGCCGATGGGCACGTTCATGAGGAACGCCAACCGCCAGGAGATGACCGTCAGCAGGCCGCCGAGCACCAGACCCATTACCGAGCCGATCGCCTGCATGCCCGCCGACACCGCCATGGCCTGATTGCGGGCGTGCCCGACGGCGTAGGTGGTGGCAATGAGCGCGAGCCCGGTGGGGGCGGCCACCGCAGCACCGATGCCCTGCAGTGCGCGGGCTGCGATCAACGTGTACTCGTCGGTCGCGACACCACATATCAGCGACGCGATGGTGAAGACGCCGACGCCGGACAGGAACGCGCGTTTCTGCCCTATCGCGTCACCGACCCGGCCACCGAGCAGCAGCAGCCCGCCGAACGTCAGCACGTAGGCGGTGATCACCCAGCTCTTGCCCGCGTCCGACAGATCGAGGTCGGCCTGCATGCGCGGCAGCGCGACGATGACGATGGTGCCGTCGAGCGTCGACATGAGCTGCATGCCGGTGATGGCGACGATCGCGATGCCGAGCACCGACGACGAAAGTGGCGTGTTGGTGCGTTCCGTCGACCCTGACGAACCCCCCGCGACAGACATGGCTTGCCACCCTACCCAGGTCCGTATTCGGCGGGGTCAGAGGCACGCGAGCGGGCGAGCTAAAGCTCTCCGGCGTCGATCGCGTCCTTGACTTCCTGCGCGTGAGCTACCTGCTCGGCGGTGTACCCGATGAACAGCGCGACGGCACCGACGACGATGGCGACCGCTGCTACCCACAGCAGGCCGTAGGTGTAGCCCTGATCCAGCGCGTGCAGCTGCGCGGTGTCCATGTTCTTCACCGGGCCCGTCGTGCCGCCCAGGTAGAGCGTGCGCGACGTGATGACCGCCTGGATGACGGCCAGCACCACGGGGCCGCCGAGGTTCTGCAGCATCAGCGCGATCGCCGATACGGGACCGATCTCGTCGAAGCCGACGCCGGCGATGGCCGACACCATCAGCGGCACCACGATCATGCCGATGCCGAAGCCACCGACCGTGATCGGGATGACCAGGTTGGGGAAGTACGGGATGTCGCCGTGCAGCGTCGAGCCGTAAAGCATCGCCGCGAGCACCATTACGCCACCGGCGATCACCAGCACCCGCGGCGGGAAACGCGATGCCAGCGCCGAGGACAGCCCGAGGCCGATGCCGAGCGCGATGACGAACGGGATGAAGCCGATGCCCGCCTTCAGCGCGCTGTAGCCCATGATGTCCTGCACGTAAAGGCCGATCAGCACGGTCAGCGTGAACATCACGCCGCCGGCGAGGAAGACGGCCGCGAAGGTGGCCACCCGGTTGCGGTCGCGGAACAGGCTGAACGGCACGACGGGGTTGATCGCGGTGCGCTCGACGTAGAGGAACGCGGCGAAGAACGCCATCGCCGCGAAGCACGACGTCAGCGTGAGCGGCGACGCCCAGCCCTTCTCGGGGCCCATCGAGAACCCGAACACCGCGGCCGTGCACGCCAGCGTGGCGAGGATGGCGCCCGTGGCGTCGAGCTTCATGCGCTCGCGGTTGGTCTCCCGCAGCGTGGTGCGGGCCAGGTAGATCATCACCAAGCCGATCGGCACGTTGACCAGGAAGGCCCACCGCCACGACACCTCGGTCAGCGCTCCGCCGACGACGAGGCCCATCACGGAGCCGACGCCGGTCATGGCGGCGAAGACGGCCGTCGCGGCGTTGCGCGCGGGCCCCTTGGGGAACGTGGTCGCGATCAGTGCAAGGCCGGTCGGCGAGGCGATCGCCGAACCGACGCCCTGAAGCAACCGCGCCAGTACCAGGGTCGGTTCGTTCCATGCGATGCCGCACAGGATCGAGGCGATGGTGAAGAGGGAGACGCCGACGATGAAGGTGCGCTTGCGGCCGATGGTGTCGCCGAGGCGGCCACCGAGCAGCATGAGGCCACCGAAGGTCAGCACGTAGGCCGTGATGACCCAGCTGCGGCCGGCGTCGGAAAGGTTGAGCTCGTCCTGAATCTTAGGAAGCGCGACGATGGCGACGGTGCTGTCCATGGTGGCCAGCAGCTGCATGCCGCCGATGGCGATGACCGCAGCGAGGAACCTGCGCGATGGCAGCCACTCGGGGTACCAGCCAGTTCGCCCCGTCGTCGGCTGCCCCACGTGCACGGGGAGTGCACGGTTGCTGGCGCGTAGAGCGTCACTCCGGCCTTTGGGAGCCCCGGCGCGCTCTGCATCGTTGAGAGCCGTCATGGCGGGTTACCTTACAGTAATCTTAAGAATCCTTTAACTGGCGAAGGCCGCCACGGACCCGATCACGATGATCGCGGGAGGTCGTATGCCCTCCGCGCGGATCTGTTCTGGCGCGTCGGCAAGCGTGGTGTGCAGCGTCCGCTGAGCGGAGGTGGTGCCGTGCTGGACCACCAGGACCGGTGTATCCGCAGCTCTGCCGCCTTCTTGCAGAACCTTGGCGAACAGCTCGATGCGCTCGACGGCCATCAGCAGCACGATCGTGCCCGACAGCGCGGCCAGCGCATTCCAATTCACTAACGATTCGGGATGGTCGGGCGCAACATGGCCGCTGACCACCACGAACTCGTGTGTCACACCCCTGTGGGTGACCGGAACGCCAGCCAGCGCAGGCACCGCTATGGCACTTGTCACACCAGGCACGACGGTCACCGCGATGCCCGCATCCGCGCAGGCGAGCACCTCCTCGTAGCCGCGTGCGAACACGAACGGGTCGCCGCCCTTGAGCCGCACCACGAACTTGCCCGCCTTGGCCCTGTCGATGAGGACCTCGTTGATCGCCTCCTGGGCCATCGAGCGGCCGTACGGAATCTTCGAGGCGTCGATCATCTCGACGTGCGGTGCGAGCTCCGCCAGCAGCTCCGGCGGGGCCAGCCGGTCGGCGACCACGACGTCGGCCTGCGCCAGCAGCCTGCGCCCGCGGACCGTGATCAGCTCGGGGTCACCTGGCCCGCCTCCGACCAGGGCCACGGCACCACGCAGTCCGTCGGGCACCTCGTCGGTGATGACGCCGCTCTGCAGCGCCTCCCGGATGGCGGTGCGGATGGCCGCGGAACGGCGGTGCTCTCCCCCGGCGAGCACACCGACCGAGAGGCCGTCGTACTCGAACGACGCGGGCGTGACGGCGGTGCCGTCGCGGGCGGCGTCGGCCCGTACACAGAAGACGTGGCAACGTTCCGCCTCGGCGACGACGGCGGCGTTGACGGCCGGGTCGTTGGTCGCCGCGATCGCGTACCAGGCGCCGTCGAGGTCGCCGTCGCGGTAGTCGCGTAGCTCGAGCGTGATGCCTGCGGTGGCCTCGACCGCCGGGCCTGCCGCGCGCGCGATCACGTGCACGTCGGCGCCGTTGGCCAGCAGAAGAGGCAACCGGCGCTGAGCGACCGTGCCGCCTCCGACCACGACCACTTTCCGCCCGGTGAGGCGCAGGCCGACGAGGTAGGCGTTCTCACTCAACCATTGCTCCTCACGTCCGCGCCACCCAATTGCTCCTCACGTCCGCGCCACCCAATTGCTCCTCACGTCCGCGCCACCCAATTGCTCCTCACGTCCGCGCCAACTCATTGCTCCTCACGTCCGCGCCAACTCATTGCTCCTCGCGTGCGCGCCACTCGGCGAGCTTAGAGGCTGCCGCCTTGGCAACGAAGCGGGTAGCCGCCGCCGGGTGTGCGGCGGCGTGGGTGTGTAGGTATCCGGCGTGCACCCCGGCATGCACGGCGCCGTCGGCAACGGCGCCTGAGGAGCCCCTGGCGAACCGCCACGCCGGCTCATAGTCGTGCCCGAACGTCACGGCCGTGCGGTGGAATTCGTGCCCGACGATCCGCGTGCCCGCCGCATGCATCGACGAGTCGGCGGTCGCCACGGCGTCGCGGTAGCCCAGCGTCAGCCGCTCGGTGAACCGGGCCGATCCGGACAGGACGCCGCACATGGGTGTGCCGTCGAGGTCGTCGACGAGATAGGTCAGCCCCGCGCACTCGGCGTGGATCGGCGCCCCCGACGCCGCGAGTTGCCGAACCTGCTGGCGCGCAACGTCGTTGGCGGACAACTCGGCGGTGAACTGCTCGGGGAAGCCGCCAGGCAGCACCAACGCCGCGGTATTCGGGGGCAGTGGCTCGGTCAGTGGATCGAACTCGACGACGACGGCTCCCGCGGCGCGCAACAGCTCGGCGTGCTCGGGGTAGCCGAAGCTGAACGCCTTGCCCGAGGCCAGCGCCACGACGACGACGTCGGCCGCGCGCTCGGCAACAACGGGATCCCACGCAGCGTCGGCCGTGCGGGAGCCTGCGGCCTCCGCCACTGCGGCGACGTCGACGTGCTTGGCGACCAACTCGGTCATCGCTGTGACGGCGTCGTGCGCGAGCCTGCCGTGCTCGACCGCCGTCACCAGGCCGAGATGCCTTGATGGAACGGATAATTCGTCGGCTCTCGGGATCGCGCCGAGCACGGGCACGCCGGCCTGTTCGCAGGCCTGTCGCAAGACCTGCTCGTGGCGCGGGGTGCCCACCCGGTTGAGGATGACGCCTGCGATCCGGACCGAGTGGTCGAACGTCGCGAAGCCGTGCAGCAGCGCGGCCACGCTGTGGCTTTGGCCCCTGGCGTCGACGACGAGCACCACCGGCGCCCCGAGCAGGCCCGCGACGTGGGCGGTGGATCCTTGGGCTGGGCCGACCGCGTGTTCGGCGATCCGGCCGTCGAACAATCCCATCACGCCCTCGACGACTGCGATGTCCGCGCCGAGGGTGCCGTGCTGGTAGAGCGGGCCGATCAGCGGCTCCCCCACCAGTACCGGGTCCAGGTTGCGCCCAGGCATACCGGTGGCCAGTGCGTGATAGCCGGGGTCGATGAAGTCGGGGCCGACCTTGAACGGCGCGACGCGGTGCCCGGCCCGGCGCAAGGCGCCCATCAGCCCGGTGGCCACCGTGGTCTTGCCGCTGCCCGATGCGGGTGCGGCGATCACCACCGCCGGCGTACTCATTCCCGTTCCCCGCGAGCGCGCGTGTCTGCGGGCGATGCGCCGCCAAACAGTGACACTTTGCGCACGCTCGATCGCGACGTGCGTGCGCCCCGCAAGCGGGGTACCCCAGTCTGCCGGCCCGACCGGCCGCAACATGGCAGCACTCTGCGCAAGGCTAGGTCGCGACGAGCGTGCGCAGATGCTGAAAAGAACCCGGCGTGTTGCCCGCGGACACGCACGCTCGCGGGAAGGGGGGTAGTCACCACTCGATGCCGCGCTGGCCCTTGCGGCCGGTGTCCATCGGGTGCTTGACCTTGGTCATCTCGGTCACCAAGTCGGCGGCGTCGAGAAGTGCAGGCGGGGCGTCCCTTCCCGTGATCACGACATGCTGATTGCCGGGGCGAGAAACCAGTGTCGAGACCACTTCTTCGGTGTCCACCCACCCCCACTTCAGCGGATAGGTGAACTCGTCGAGCACGTAGAAGTCGTGACGATCCTCGGCGAGCCTGCGGGAGATCTCCGCCCAGCCGTCGGCAGCGGCGGCGGCGTGATCGTCATCGCTGCCCGGCTTGCGTGACCACGACCAACCCGAGCCCATCTTGTGCCACTCCACCGGCCCGCCAACATTCTGCTCGTCGTGCAGGCGGCCGAGCTCGCGAAAGGCCGCCTCCTCGCCCACCTTCCACTTGGCGCTCTTCACGAACTGGAACACCGCGACGTCGAAGCCCTGATTCCACGCACGCAACGCCATCCCGAACGCTGCGGTCGACTTTCCCTTGCCGGGCCCGGTGTGCACCGCAAGCAGCGGCGCATTGCGCCGGGCCTTGGTGGTCAGCCCGTCGTCGGGAATGGTGAGCGGTTGGCCCTGTGGCATCGAATCTCTCCCTGCCAGTCGATCAAGCGGCGCCGAGCTCGGTCCCGGACTTCACCAAGCGGGTCAAGGCGTCCGCACGGAGCTGCGAGAGCCGCACGGCGGGAGCGCCAAGGTGGTTGGCCAGGTCCTCGGCCAAACCCAGTCTCACATAGGACGTCTCGCAATCCACCACGACTGCGGCTGCGCCCTCCGCCCGAAGCAGTCGTGCCGCGCTCCTGGTGCGGCCCAGCGGGTCGGGGCCACCCGTGGCGCGACCGTCGGTCAGCACCACCACCAGGCTGCGGCGGGCGCGGTCGCGAGTCCTCTCCCGCAGCACCACGTCACGCGCCGCCAGTAGGCCTTGCGCCAGCGGGGTCTTGCCCCCGGTGTCGAACCGCGCCAGCCTGCGGCTGGCGATGTGCACCGACGACGTCGGAGGCAACACCAGATCTGCCCGCTGTCCACGGAAGGTGATGACGGCGACCTTGTCGCGGCGCTGATACGCGTCGCGAAGCAGAGATAGCGTCGCCCCTCCGACGGCAGCCATTCGGTCGCGTGCTGCCATCGAGCCCGAGGCGTCGACGACGAAGATCACCAGATTGCCTTCGCGCCCTTCGCGAATCGCGCGCCGCACGTCTCGCGCGCCCACCGACACCCGGCCTGGCCGTTGCTGGTGGTGCGCGGCGGCGAGCAGGGTGCCGAACAGGTGCAGGCCGTGGCCGGCATCGGGATCGCCGGTAGCCGAGACCGTCGTGCCGGTGCGGTTCCTGGCCCGCGACCGACGACCGGGCGCACCCTCGCCGACCCCTGGCACCACCAGCGCCTTGGTCCGGAAGGCAGCCGCGGCCGGCGCGTTGGGCCGCGATCCACCCGAGTGCGAACCGCCCTGGGGTGCAGCCTGTTCCGGCGCCTCACCGGAGTGCCCTCCACCGCCCGGCGGATCGGGGTCCGGGTCGTGCTCGGGCTCCGAAGGAGGGTCCCCGGCTTGGGCCAGCGCTTCGTTCAGTTGTTCGGGGTCGAGCCCCGGATCGTCGAAGGGGTCACGACGGCGCCGGTGCGGCAGGGCCAGTTCGGCCGCGATGCGAATGTCGTCGGCGACGACCGTCGGCGCCTTCTCCCCGGTACGGTTTTCCCCCGTCGCTTCGCTCGCCCCGGACGCCCGCCACGCCGCGTGCGCCACCGCCGTCCGTGCCACCACCAGATCGGCACGCATGCCGTCCACGTCGAAGGCCGCGCAGAGTGAAGCGATCCGTCGCAGCTCGCCATCGGGCAGCACCACGTCGGCGACCGCCGCGCGGGCGGCAGCGATCCGGCGGGCCAGGTCGGCGTCGTCATCGGCGTAGCGCGCGGCAAACTCCTCGGGGTCGGCCTCGAAGTCCATGCGCCGACGGATCACCTCGACCCGCACGTCGACGTCGCGGGAGGCGGACACGTCGACCGTCAGGCCGAACCGGTCGAGCAACTGCGGACGCAGTTCGCCCTCTTCGGGATTCATGGTGCCGATCAACACGAAACGGGCCTCGTGGCTGTGTGAGACACCGTCGCGCTCCACGTGCACCCTGCCCATCGCGGCCGCGTCGAGCAGCACGTCGACCAGGTGGTCGTGTAGGAGGTTGACCTCGTCGACGTAGAGCACGCCGCCGTGCGCTCGGGCCAGCAGTCCCGGCGAGAACGCATGCTCGCCGTCGCGCAGCACCTTCTGCAGGTCCAGTGAGCCAACAACGCGGTCTTCGGTTGCGCCGATGGGCAATTCGACGAGCCTGGCATCGGCGTCGACCGCGGACAGCACGCTCGCGAGACCGCGCACCGCCGTCGACTTCGCGGTGCCCTTCTCGCCGCGGATCAGCACGCCGCCGATCTCGGGCCGCACGGCGCACAGCACCAGCGCGAGTCGCAGCTGGTCCTGTCCGACGAGTGCGCTGAACGGGTAGGAAGCCGTCACGGGTTGCCGTGAATGCCGGCGCGCACCATCGGGACGTGCGGAATTCCGTCGTCGAGGAACTCCTCGCCAGAACGGACGAATCCATTCTTGGCGTACATCTCCTCCAGGTAGGTCTGTGCGTTGATGTGACAGGGGTAGTCGCCGACCTCGGCCAGCGCAGCCTGCATCAGCCGGTTGGTGTGGCCGTGCCCGCGGTAGGCGCGCTTGGTGCACACCCTGCCGATCCGGAACACCTTCTCGCCACCGGGATGTTCCTCCATCAATCGCAGCGTCGCGATGACTCCTCCATCAGGATTCTCCAGCCAGAAGTGGCGGGTCTCGGCGAGCAGATCGCGTCCGTCCAGCTCCGGGTAGGGCGTGGCCTGCTCGACGACGAACACCTCGACGCGCAGCTTGAGCAGTTCGTACAGCGTTGCGGCGTCCAGATCCTTGGCCCAGCTCCGCCTCGGAGCGACCATCACGCGGTCACGGCGGGCACTTCGTTGGCCTGCCGGTCGAGCTTGAGTGCCTTGGTACCCCAGTCCCATACCTCGGCGAATAGCTTTGGCTCGTTGGACAACTCGATGCCCAGCGAGGGCACCATCTCCTTGAGCTTGGGCTGCCAGCCGGCGAAACGGTCGGGGAAGCAACGCTCGAGCACGTCGAGCATCGCGGGCACCGCGGTCGAAGCGCCCGGCGATGCACCGAGCAGACCGGCCAGGCTGCCGTCGCCGGCCGCGATGACCGTGGTGCCGAACTCCAGCACGCCACCGGCACCCTTGCGCCGGATCACCTGGACCCGCTGCCCCGCGACGTCCAGCTCCCAGTCGGAATCCTTCGCGCTCGGCGCGAATTCACGCAGGGCGTCCACCCTGTCGGCCTCGCTGAGCCGCAGCTGGCCGACGAGGTAGTTCACCAAGCTCATCTCGGTGAGTCCGACGCCGAGCATCGAAGCCAGGTTGTTGGGCTTCACCGAGAACGGCAGGTCGGTGATCTTGCCCTGCTTCAAGAACTTCGGCGACCAGCCGGCGAACGGGCCGAACAACAGCCACGACTTGCCATTGATGACGCGAGTGTCCAAGTGCGGCATGGACATCGGCGGTGCGCCCATCG
The DNA here is from genome assembly GCF_008329605.1 of Mycolicibacterium sp. P9-64. Classification (GTDB taxonomy): domain Bacteria; phylum Actinomycetota; class Actinomycetes; order Mycobacteriales; family Mycobacteriaceae; genus Mycobacterium. Next base: position 340,260 of record NZ_NPKO01000007.1, on the reverse strand, counting down.
GAGGCTGGCCGTACACCTTGGCCTGATGCGCGGCGGCAAGTGTCGGGTCGCCCGTGCGGAGGAACTCGCCGCCAACCGGGAAACCGCCGAAGCCCTTGGCCTCCTTGATGCCCGACTTCTGCAGCAGTGGAAGGGCACCGCCACCGGCACCCACGAAGACGAACTTCGCGTCGATCTTGCGCTTGCTGCCGGTGCGGCGGTTGGTCACCTTCAGCGTCCAGCGGCCGTCCGAACCCTGGCGCAGGCCGTCCACCTCGTGGCCGAACAGCGTCGTCGTACCGCGCTGGGCGCCGTAGCCGATGAGTTGGCGTGACAGCGAACCGAAGTCGACGTCGGTGCCGTCCGTGGTCCAGTTGAGCGCAACGGGATCGGAGAAGTTGCGCTTGGCGGCCATCAGCGGCAGCCTGCGGGCGAACTCGTCCTTGTCGTCGATGTACTCCATGGTCGCGAACAGCGGGTTCTTGACCAGCGTCTCGCGCCGGGCCTTGAGGTAGCCGAGGTGCTCGGCGCCGTGCACGAAGGACACGTGTGGGATCGGGTTGAGGAAGCTGCGAACGTCGGGCAACATGCCGTTCTCGACGGCGTGCGCCCAGAACTGGCGGGACACCTGGAACTGCTCGTTGACGTGAACGGCCTTGGTGATCTCGATGGTGCCGTCGGATCGCTGCGGGGTGTAGTTCAACTCACACAGCGCCGAGTGCCCCGTGCCCGCGTTGTTCCACGGATCACTGCTCTCCGCGGCCGCGCCGTCGAGGCGTTCGATGAGCGTGATCGACCAGTCGGGCTCCAGCATCCGCAGCAGCGCACCGAGCGTCGCGCTCATGATGCCCGCGCCCACCAGCACGACGTCCGTCTTCGTAGTCTTGGATCCGTTGGGCTCAGACACCTGTTCGTTGATCCTTCGCAATCGCGCGTCCGTTTGATACGGCCTACCTACTAGTAGGTTATCCCGCCGCTCCCAGCTCCAATCCAGCAACCGGCCTCCGCTGGAGTCCGTTGCGTCACAGTGCGCGGTTAAGGTAGCTGTCGTGAGTTCGTCGGCGTCCAGCTGGGAGCCCGACGTGCTGTCCGGATACTGGCAGCACACCATCGCACTCGGCCCTGATCCCCACGGCGAGGGCGACCTCGCCGCCACACTCGTCCGGCGCGGGGAACCAACCCGTGCCCAGCACGCAGTGCTTGCGCTGCACGGTTACACCGACTACTTCTTCAACGCGGAGCTGGCCGACCACTTCGCCGCCCGTGGCTTCGCCTTCTACGCCATTGACCTGCACAAGTGTGGGCGATCGCGGCAACCGGGCCAGACGCCGCACTTCACCACAAACCTGGCCAGCTACGACGTCGAGCTGGACCGCGCGCTCGAGATCATCGCCGCCGACACCGATGGGGCGACGATGTGTCTGTACGGGCACTCCGCGGGCGGGCTCATCGTCACCCTGTGGCTGGACCGGCTGCGTCGCCGCGGTGGGGCAGCGGCGTTCGACGTCGCCGCGCTGATCCTCAACAGTCCGTTCTTCGATCTTCACGGCCCGGCCGTCCTGCGCACCCCGCCGACGGCGGCGGCTCTGGTGGCGCTCGCCCGGCTGCGCAAGCGCCACGTCATCCGCAAGCCGACGCCCGGCGGTTACGGCAGCACCCTGCACCGCGACTACGCGGGCGAGTTCGACTACAACCTGGACTGGAAACCGCTTGGCGGGTTTCCCGTGACATTCGGCTGGATCAACGCGATCCGCAGAGGCCAGGCGCGGCTGCACCGCGGGCTCGACGTCGGGGTGCCCAACCTGATTCTGCGGTCGGATCACAGCGTCCGCGAGGCCCCCGATCCCGACCTGATCCAGCGGGGTGACGCCGTGCTCGACGTCGCCCAGATCGCACGGTGGTCGGGGTGCGTCGGCAACCACACCACCGTCGCCCCGATCGCCGACGCCAAGCATGACGTCTTCCTGTCGCTGTCGGAGCCCCGCGCGCAGGCATACCGCGAGTTGGATGGTTGGCTCGATCGACACCTACGGACCGAAACCCACACTGGCACTCGGCCAAGCACGACACAAACCGAACAGGGCTGACACTTGGAGCACTACGACCTCACCATCATCGGCACCGGCTCGGGCAACAGCATCCCCGATCCCAGCGTCGATCCCCGGTACGCATCGATGCGCGTCGCGATCTGCGAGGAGGGCACGTTCGGTGGCACCTGCCTCAACGTCGGTTGCATTCCCACCAAGATGTTCGTCTACGCCGCAGAGGTCGCCGAGACCATGAGGAACAGTTCGCGGTACGGCATCGAGTCGAGCATCGACAAGGTGCGCTGGCCCGACATCGTGTCGCGGGTGTTCGGCCGCATCGACCCGATCGCTGCGGGCGGCGAGTCGTACAAGCGCGGGCTGGACAACGTCACGGTATACGCCAGCCACACCCGGTTCGGCCCGACCCAGCCCGACGGCCGGTACACGTTGCGCACCGAGGCGGGCGACGAGTTCACCTCCGACCGGGTGGTCATCGCCGCCGGTTCGCGGGTGCGCATTCCCCCGGCGATCGCCGAGTGCGGCGTGCACTACGAGACCAGCGACACCATCATGCGAATCCCCGCGCTGCCAGAGCATCTGGTGATCGTCGGCGGCGGATTCATCGCTGCCGAATTCGCGCACGTCTTCTCGTCCCTCGGCGTGCACGTGACCATCGTGGTGCGCGGCGACGGGCTGCTCACCCACTGTGACGCTGCGATCTGCCATCCGTTCACCGCGCTGGCAGCGAAGAAGTGGGACCTGCGCACGCACGAGAACGTCATCGGGTCCCATCAGGACGGTGACCGGATCGTGCTCGAGCTCGACGACGGCAAGACGCTCAGCGCCGACATGCTCTTGGTCGCCACGGGCCGCGTTCCGAACGGTGACCGGCTCGACGCCGAGCTGGCGGGTGTTCAGGTGGAAGACGGCATGGTGGTGGTCGACGAGTACCAGCGCACCACCGCCCGCGGTATCTATTCGCTCGGCGACGTGTCGTCGGCGTATCAGCTCAAGCACGTCGCCAACCACGAGATGCGCGTGGTGCGCCACAACCTGCTGAAGGACTGGGACTACACCGCCGCGATGACCAAGAGCGACCACCGGTTCGTCCCGGCGGCGGTGTTCACCGAGCCGCAGATCGCGACGGTCGGGCTCACCGAGTCCGAAGCGATCGAGGCCGGCCACGACATCGTGGTCAAGGTGCAGCGCTACGGCGATACCGCGTACGGGTGGGCGATGGAGGACGAGCACGGCATCGTCAAGCTGATCGGTGATCGCGCCACGGGAAAGATCCTCGGCGCCCACCTGATGGGCTATCAGGCGTCATCGCTGATTCAGCCGATCATTCAGGCGATGAGCTTCGGCCAGACCGCGAAAGAGGTTGCCACCGGCCAGTACTGGATCCACCCCGCGCTCTCCGAGGTCATCGAGAACGCGCTGCTCGGCCTCGTTTAGCCGTACCGCTCCTCGACCCTGCCGAAGCGCCAGAAGGCGAGGGCGGCCAGCCAGACCACGACGAACAACCCGACGATCAGGAAGCCAACGGACTCCAGGTTGGCCGACGCGATGTAGGCCAGCGGACCCGACTCGATGCCGAGTCGGTCGACGAGCAGACCGGTCAGCACGATAACGCCGATGATCAGCGCGACGATCACCGAGAGCACCGTGATGGTGAGGTTGTAGTACACCTTGCGGATCGGCTTGAGGAACGCCCAGCCATAGGCCCGCGCCATGAAGATGCCGTCGAGTGCGTCGAAGAGGCTCATCCCCGCGGCGAACAGCACGGGCAGCACGAGGATGGCGTACCAGGGCAGCGTGAAGGCCGCCGTCCCCGCCGCCAACACCAGCAGCGCCACCTGGGTCGCGGTGTCGAAGCCCAGCCCCATCAGCAGTCCGACCGGGTAGAGGTGCCACGGCTTGCTCACGCGGCGCATGACGCGCCCGAGCAGCCGGGCCAGGAAGCCGCGGTTGTTGAGCTGGCGTTCGAGCTCGGCCTCGTCGAACTCGCCGTTGCGCATGTTGCGGAACACCTTGGCGATGCCGACCACCGCGAACAGGTTGGTCAACCCGATCAGGATGAGGAAGGTGCCAGCCACCACCGAGCCGATCAGCCCGAGGGTCTGCAGCATCGGCGATCCCTCGTCCTGCACGGGGCCGACGAGCGCCCGGACGCCGAGCGCGAGCAGGAACGCCAGTCCGAACACGACGCTGGAGTGCCCGAGCGAGAACCAGAAACCGGCGGACAGCGATCGGGTGCCCTCCCCGACGAGCTTGCGCGTGGTGTTGTCGATGACCGCGATGTGGTCGGCATCGAAGGCGTGGCGCACGCCGAGCAGATAGGCGGTGACACCGAGCCCGACGCCGAAGACGCCCGCCGACCCGAGCGTGATGTGCTGGGGCGCGACGCCGAGAACCAGGACTCCCCAGCCGAACACGTGCAGGAACAGGACGACGCCGCCGATCCCGGCGATCGAGATCCAATCGGTTTTGTCGAGGCGGTTGGCGACCTGGATGTCGGACTTCGTGGCGATGGATCCAACCGTCATGGGCCGAGCGTATGCCCTTGCTCATTACATGTCTAGCTGTTCAGATGATCAGGAGTGACGTGCACCGATCCAATGCAGAAGATCATGCACGATCTCGTCCTCGAGCCGGTAGCTGACGGCGCGGCCGACCCTGGTGCTCGTCACCCAGCCCTGTTGCCGCAGCACCCGAAGAGCCTGGGACGTCGCGTTTTCCGACCTGCCGACGGCCGCTGCCAGGTCACTGACGCAGATTCCCGGCGCGCGGTGCAGGCTCAGCAGGATCTCGAGCCGGTTGGGGTCCGACAACAAGTCGAACCGTTGCGTCCAACCCGTGGTGTCGACGTCGGCGAGCGCCGACGACGCGCGCTCGATCTGCGCCGTCGCGACGCCATGCGCCGGGATCTGGTCACGGGACTCCACACCTGCAATTTAGTCCAGAAAGCCGTGCAACAGAGCCGCCGACGCCCAGATATGTGCGGTCATCTCCTCCGCGGCTCCATCGCCGTCGCCCGCCAGGATCGCCATCACGATGGCCTCGTGCTGTTCGTCGGAGTGGGCGATGTTGCGCGCGAGCAGCGGAATGTGGTCGAGCAGCTCGTTGAGGCGCATCCGGTTCTCGGCGACCAGCGGCACCACCGACGGCGTGCCTGCGGCCTCGGCGATGGCCAGGTGCAGCCGCGAGTCGAGCCGCCGGTAGTCCTCAGGCGGCGCGCCCCGCACGTCGGCCAGCCTGCTCCACAGCGTCTCGCGTTCGGTCGCGGCCAGCGCCCTGCCTGCGGCCATCCGCGCCGCACCGACCTCGAGGATCTCGCGCAACCTCAGTGCATCGTCGATCTCGGCCCGGCTGAACTTGATTCCGTCACCGCTGGGCGCAGGAAGCTCGTCGGCGAGGAACGTGCCGCCGTACCGCCCACGCCGAGACTCCAGGTAACCCGCCTCGGACAGGGACTTGATCGCCTCTCGCACCGTGTCGCGGCTGACGCCGAGCCGGGTGGCGAGCTCGCGCTCGGGTGGTAGGGACTCACCCGGCGCGAGCACGCCAAGCCGGATCGTCTCGAGGAGACGGCCGACGGTGTCCTCGAAGGCGTTGCCGAGCCGCACCGGACGCAGGAGTGCCCCAGAGCCGGGCGGCGGATCCGGTTCGGACATCTGGCCCTACAGCGGCGTCACGTAGGCCGAGCTGATACCGCCGTCGACGAGGAACGTCGACGCGGTGATGAACGACGAGTCGTCACTGGCCAGGAACGCCACCGCGGCGGCGAGCTCCTCTGGCTCGGCGAACCGGCCGAGCGGAACGTGCACCAACCGTCGAGCCGCACGCTCGGGATCCTTGGCGAACAGCTCGCGCAGCAGCGGCGTGTTCACCGGTCCTGGGCACAGCGCGTTGACGCGGATGCCCTGCCTGGCGAACTGCACGCCGAGCTCCCGCGACATCGCCAGCACGCCGCCCTTGGAGGCGGTGTAGGAGATCTGCGAGGTGGCCGACCCCATCACCGCGACGAACGACGCCGTGTTGATGATCGAGCCCCGCTGCTGCGGAACCATGTGCCGCAGAGCGGCCTTGGAGCACAGGTACACCGACTTGAGGTTGATGTTCTGCACCCGCTCCCACGCGTCGAGTTCGGTGTTCTCGATCAGGTCGTCGTCGGGCGGGCTGATGCCTGCGTTGTTGAACGCGATGTCGAGCGAGCCGTAAGTCTCTGCCGCCGTGTCGAAGAGGTTGTCGACGGCCGCCTTGTCGGCGACGTCGACGGGCACGAACAGTCCCTCGAGTTCGTCGGCGGCCGGCTTGCCAGTGGACGGGTCGATGTCACCGATCACGATGGTGGCGCCTTCGGCACGCATCCGCTTGGCGGTCGCGAAGCCGATACCGCTCGCGCCGCCGGTGATGACCGCGACCTTGCCCGAAAGCCGTTGGGTCAGATCCATCTAGAGTTCCCCTATCGCAAAGAAGACGTTCTTGGTTTCCGTGAAGTGCAGCGGTGCGTCGGGACCAAGTTCACGGCCGAGACCCGATTGCTTGAAGCCGCCGAACGGCGTGTTGTAGCGGACCGACGAGTGCGAGTTCACCGACAGGTTGCCCGATTCCACCGCGCGCGACACCCGCATCGCCCGCGACAGGTTGTCGGTCCAGATGGACCCGGACAGTCCGTACGGTGAATCGTTGGCGAGCTCGATGGCGTCGGCCTCGTCCTCGAAGGGCAGCACGGTGACGACGGGACCGAAGATCTCCTCGGTGACCGTGCGGTCGTTCCGCGCAGGGGTGAGAACCGTTGGCGGGAACCAGTATCCGGGCCCGGTCGGTGCGGACCCCTGAAATGCTATGGGGGCGTCCTTTGGCACGTACGACGCCACGGTGTCGAAGTGCGAGCGCGACACCAGCGGCCCCATCTCGCTGTCGCGCGATGCCGGATCGCCGACGACGACGCCCTTCACCGCAGGCTCGAGAAGCTCCATGAACCTGTCGTACACGTTGCGCTGAACCAGGATTCGGCTGCGTGCGCAGCAGTCCTGCCCGGCATTGTCGAACACGCCATAGGGCGCGGTGGCCGCGGCCTTCTCGAGGTCGCAGTCGTCGAACACGATGTTGGCACTCTTGCCACCGAGTTCCAGCGTCACGCGCTTCACCTGCTGCGCAGCGCCGGCCATGACCTTGACGCCCACCTCGGTGGAGCCGGTGAAGACCAGCTTGCGGACATCGGGGTGAGTGATGAAGCGCTCCCCCACCACCGAACCCTTGCCAGGCAACACCTGGAACAGCCCGTCCGGCAGGCCCGCCTCGATGCCGAGTTCAGCCAACCGCATCGTGGTCAACGGGGTGATCTCCGCGGGCTTGACCACAACCGCGTTGCCTGCGGCGAGCGCGGGCACGAAACCCCACGACGCAATGGTCATCGGGAAGTTCCACGGTGCGATGACGCCGACGACGCCGAGTGGCTCGTTGAACGTGACGTCCAACCCACCGGCGACGGGAATCTGCCTGCCGGACATGCGCTCCGGGCTTGCCGAGTAGAACTGCAGCACGTCACGGACGTGGCCGGCCTCCCACTCGGCATTGCCGATCACGTGCCCGGAGTTGGCGACTTCCAGCTCGGCTAATTCTCCGAGGTGGGCATCGACGACCGCGGCGAACGACCGCAATGCGGCAGCCCGCTCAGCGGGCGCCAGCTTCGCCCACTGCTTCTGCGCGGACTTGGCGCGGGCGATCGCATCGTCGGTGGCCGGCACGTCGAGCAGTTCGACGGTGCGCAGCTCCTGTTCGGTCGCCGGGTTGATCAGTGTCGAGGTGGTCAAGCGCGTTTCCTTTCCCGGGTCGCTTCGCTCCTGCCCTCCGGAGCCCTTTCCTTTGCATACTGCGCCGCTGCCTGCACGACGCCGGAGAACAGTCGTAGATCGTCGAGTCGTTCCTCGGGATGCCACTGCACGGCGACGACGAACTGCGGCCCGACGAGCTCGACCGCCTCGACGACGCCATCGGTATCCCACGCTGTGGCGATCAGGCCCGTGCCGAGGTCGGCGATCGCCTGGTGGTGATAGCACTGCGCGTCGGTGGACTCGCCGATCAGCGAGGCCAACCGGGTGCCCGGCACGGTCTTGATGACCGACGTGTTGAACACGGCGTTGCCTGCCTGGTGCCAGTTGTGGCCGACGACGTCGGGCAGGTGCTGGTGCAGTGTGCCGCCGAGCGCGACGTTGAGAATCTGTGCGCCGCGGCAGATTCCGAGCACCGGCAGGCCGCGCTTGAGTGCACGCTCCACCAGGGCGAACTCCCAGGCGTCGCGCTCACGGGCAGGCTCGTCGGTGTTCGGGTGCGGCGGCTGGCCGTAGCTGGCGGGGTCGACGTCCCTGCCGCCGGTCAGTACCAAACCGTCGAGTCCGTCGAGCACCCGATCGGCGATGTCGGGGTCCACCGGTTGCGGCGGAAGCAGCGCGACGATGCCGCCCGACCGCGTGACGCCTTCGATGTAGATCCCAGGCAGGAAGCTGGCCATCACGTCCCAGACGCCGGTCTGCGCCTGCTGCAGATAGGTGGTGACGCCCAGTACGGGACGCCGACTAGAGCCGCTCAAAACCGCGCACCCTCTCCCAATCGGTCACCGCGGAGTTGTACGCCTTCAACTCGATCCGCGCGTTGTTCAGGTAGTGCTCGACGACCTCGTCGCCGAACGCCTCTCTAGCGATTGTCGAGCCCTCGAACAGCGCTGCCGCCTCGCCCAGCGTGGTCGGAAGCCGTTCCGCGCCTCCGGTATAGGCGTTGCCCGCGCATGGGTCGGGAAGCTCGAGCTCGTTGTCGATGCCGTGCAGGCCGCCGGCGATCAGTGCGGCGACGGCCAGGTACTGGTTGACGTCGCCGCCGGGTGCGCGGCACTCCATCCGCATCCCGTGCCCATGTCCGACCACGCGCAATGCGCAGGTGCGGTTGTCCATGCCCCACGCAACGGCGGTCGGCGCGAAGCTGCCCTCCACGAAACGCTTGTAGGAGTTGATGTTCGGTGCGTAGAACAGCGTCAGCTCGCGCAGCGTGGCCAACTGGCCCGCGACGAAGCTCTGGAACATCTTGGACATGCCGCGCGGCTGGTTCTCGTCGGCGAACACCGCCGAACCGTCATCGCCGCGGAACGAGATGTGAATGTGACAGCTATTGCCTTCGCGCTCATCGTATTTCGCCATGAATGTGACGGCCTTGCCGTGCTGATCGGCGATCTCCTTCGCGCCATTCTTGTAGATCGAATGGTTGTCGCAGGTGACGAGCGCCGTGTCGTAGCGGAAACCGATCTCCTGCTGTCCGAGGTTGCATTCGCCCTTGACGCCCTCGCAGTACATGCCTGCGCCCTCCATGCCGCGGCGGATGTCGCGCAGCAGCGGCTCCATGCGGGTCGAGGCGAGCATCGCGTAGTCGATGTTGTAGTCGGTGGAGGCCGTGAGCCCGCGGTAGCCGTTGGCCCACGCTTCGCGGTAGGTGTTGTCGAACACCATGAACTCGAGCTCGGTGGCCGCGACCGCGCCCATCTTGCGCTCCGCGAGCCGGTCCAGCTGTCTGCGCAGGATGCTGCGCGGCGCCGGGACGACCGGACTGCCGTCGTGCCAGCCGAGGTCGGCCATCACGAGCGCGGTGCCGGGCAGCCACGGCAGCAGCCGCAGTGTGCTGAAATCCGGCGTCATCACCATGTCGCCGTAGCCGGCCTCCCAGCTCGACATCGCGTAGCCGTCGACGGTGTTCATGTCGACGTCGACCGAGAGTAGGTAGTTGCAGCACTCCGCGCCGTGGGCCGCGACGTCGTCGACGAAGAGGCGTGCCGAGATCCGCTTTCCAGTCAATCGGCCCTGCATATCGGTGAAGGCGACGATCACCGTGTCGATCTCGCCGGCAGCCACCAGTCGCTCGAGCTCGGTTTGCGACAGCATGCCGGGCCGATCAGTGGATACCGACATCTCGGGCCCTCCCCTGTCTGTCATGACGAAAAGTCAACCATTGGAAACTCTGGCGCTACCGAAATCCAGTGCAGTTTTACACAACTGTCACTGCCAAAGGTAGGACACAAGACCAATAGCACTCTAATGTGCCTAGGCAGTGAACCGCCGCATCGACGGCGAACTAGACCTGACGAAGGAGAACCACCGTGCCCGAAGGTCACGAAATACTCGACGACGACGAGAAGCACCTCGCGTCGCTCGGCTACAGCCAGGAACTGCACCGGTCTTGGTCCGGCTTCTCGAACTTCGCCATCTCGTTCTCGATCATCTCGATCCTGGCGGGCTGCTTTACGTCGTTCGGCCTCGGCTGGAACAACGGCGGCCCGGCCGCGATCGCCTGGGGTTGGCCGATCATCTCGGTCTTCATCCTGATCATCGGCCTGTGCATGTCCGAGCTGGTGTCGGCGTTCCCGACCTCGGGCGGCATCTACTGGTGGGCAGCCAAGCTCGGCGGCCCCAAGGCCGGCTACTACACCGGCTGGCTCAACCTCGTCGGGCTGATCGCCATCCTGGCCTCGGTGGCCTACGGCAGCGCCACCTTCCTGGACCTGACGCTGGGCACCTTCAGCGAAACCTGGCTGGCCGGCTACAGCCTGACCAGGACGTTCGTCATGTTCCTCATCATCCTGGTGATCGTGGCGACCATCAACATCTTCTCGTCGCACCTGCTGGCCGTCATCAACAACATCTCGGTGTGGTGGCACGTCATCGGCGCCGCGGCCGTCATCGTCATCCTGTGGCTCATCCCCGAGCAGCACGCGAGCTTCTCGACGGTGTTCGCCACCACCGTCAACAACACCGGCTTCTTCGGCGGCTCCACGTCGGGGCTGACGTTTCTGTTGTTCGTGTTGCCAATGTCGGCGATCCTCACGCAGTACACGATCACCGGCTACGACGCATCGGCTCACCTGTCTGAGGAGACCAAGAGCGCGGCCGACGGTGCCGCCAAGGGTATTTGGCGGTCCATCTTCTACTCGGCGATCGGCGGCTGGATCCTGCTGCTGACCTTCCTGTTCGCCGTGCAGGACGTCGACGGGGTGACGGCGGGCGGCGGCGCGGTGGCCACCATCTTCACCCAGGCAATGAACTCCAAGTGGGTCGCGATCGTGCTGCTGATCTCGACCGCGGGCCAGCTGTTCTGCACCACGGCCTGCCAGACCAGCGCGTCGCGCATGCTGTTCGCCTTCAGCCGCGACCGTGCCGTGCCGGGTCACCAGCTGTGGGCGAAGCTGAGCGCCAAGCGGGTGCCTGCCAACGCGGTGATGGTCACCGCGGCCATCGCGGCGATCATCACGCTGCCTGCGCTGGTCGAGGTCGACATCAACGGCGCACCGGTTCCGATCGCGTTCTTCGCGGTGGTCTCGATCGGCGTGGTCGGTCTGTACCTGTGCTTCGCGGTGCCGATCTACTACCGCTGGAAAGCCGGCGATGCGTTCCCGATCGGCAAGTGGAACCTGCGCGGCCACCACAAGTGGATGGCCCCGCTGGCACTGGCCGAGATCATCATTACCTCGATCATCGCGATGTTCCCGACGTCGATCGGTGGCGCGCCGTGGGATCCGAGCTTCGAGTGGAAGTTCGTCAACTACACCCCCCTGCTGGTCGGCGGCGTGCTGATCCTGCTCTACATCTACTGGCACGTCTCGGTGAAGAAGTGGTTCACCGGTCCGATCAAGCAGGTGGAGCTGACGGAGTCGGGCGAGGAGATCTTCCTCGAAGGCTAGCTCCGGGGGCCGCCGGGATCACCAGGTGCTGGTGCGTAGCACGATCTCGGCGGCCAACTGGGCCGTCGACTCGTGCGCGTTCCGCCTGCCAAGCAGCTCGACCACTCGGTAGTCACCGTAGACATAGCGCTGGCTGGCCCTGGCGACGTTGCGCGAAGCAGGCGTGCTGACCAACGCGGTGGTGTTCATCTCGACCGGCGGGCAGTCCTCGTCGCGCACCACGCCCGCCTGGTCGGGGACGCACGGGTGGCCGCGGTCGATCACGACCAGCCCGATGAAGCGATCGAGGCGGGTGGCCGCGAGCTCCCACGCCAACTCGCCGCCGATGCGATCGCCGACGAGCAGCGCCCAGCGCACCTTGAGGGCGTCGAGGATGCCGATGACGGCCTTGGGACTCAACCGGGGGTCGGGTGCGATGACGACGGTGCGCAGCGACGCCGTGTGCAGCCGCTGACAGACTGCGTCGTACGCCGAAGGCCCTTGATGCGCCGCCCCCAACAGGACGACGACCGACCCCTTCTCGGGACCCGACACGTCGACGGTGGCCGGGAACCCGTCGACGGTCACCACGGTCGAAGGCATTGGGCCACGCTACAGGGACGGATCATGTTCGTGGGCGGGTTTTCGCTCGGTCCTTACTTTGCAGTCAGCTTCATTCGAGGCGCTGCCCCTGCTTTGCGACGATCTCCATAAACGTCTGCGGCAGCGTCGCTTTGACCGCGATCGTCGGATTCGGCGTGGGGAGCGCGATCCCGAAAACCGCAGACGCACCGACGTTCTCGAAGGAGAAGTACACACTGCTGTGCTCGGTGCCCAGCTGCATCGTCTGCTGGTAGGCGAGCGCGCCCGAACGTGGCGACTCGAGCCGGGTCGTGGTCATCGGGATGCCCTGCGACGAGCGATCGAAGTAGGTCTGGAACCTGGCGCACTTCTGCGCGACGGCGTCCAGCCCGTCGAGGTCGAGCGGCCACGACACCACGGTCATGACGATCCTGGCGCCGTCGTAGGCCACCACGTACTTGGCCGCGCTGCCTGCACCGCGTTCGGCCGAGGCGGCGATCACGCGCGTGAGCCCGTCCGAGCAACCCTCGGGGCTGGACAGCATCGCGGGTGGTCCGCCCTGCCCGTCGACCTGGCCGGGATTGTCGGGAATGCGGTCGTACTGCACGCCGGGCGGGAAGTCGGCAGCGGTCACGATCGCTGACTCCAACCGCGCGCCAGGCCAGGTGGCGGCGCCTTCGACGGTGCGCGCACAGCCGGATAGTGCGGTGGCGACGACCACCAGTGCCGCGGCCGCGGCGCGCCATCCGATCATGTTTCGAGGTTACTCAGCTCCGAGGTGACCGTCAGGCGCCTCGGAGCGCCGCGCTCGATCAGCTCCATCACGGCGTTCATGTCGAGGTGAGCAGCCAACAGGTCGGCCATCAGGTCGAGCTGTCCGTCGCGGCGCGCGGAGACGTCGACGTCGTCGGCGACCACGAAGCCGCGCCGACCCGCCGCGTGGGCGGCCTCGGTCAGCCACCCGCGGCGAACGTCGTCGTTGTCGAGCAGTCCATGCCAGTGGGTGCCGTACACCGCGTCGCGGCGGACGCCGACTCCGAGCCAGTCGGCCTCGGCGCTGCGGGCCAGCTGGCCGTGGTGGATTTCATAGCCGCGCAGGGGAATACGGCCACTTCCCTCCCAGAGCGCCAGGGTCTTCTCGGTGACGAACTCGATGTCGGCATCCAGCAGGCCGAGGCCTCCGATGCGACCCTCGCCCGATTCCACCGGGTCGTCGATGGTGCGGCACAACATCTGAAAGCCCCCGCACACGCCCAGCACCGGCCTGCCCGACGCCGCGTGTGCGATCACGCCGTCGGCCAGTCCGGTCGCGCGCAGCCAGCCGAGGTCGGCCACCGTGGCCTTGCTGCCGGGGAGCACCACGACGTCGGCGTCGGCAAGGTCGGCGGGGTCGGTGACCCACCGCACCAGCACTCCTGGCTCGCAGGCAAGGGCCTCGACGTCGGTGGAGTTCGAGATGCGTGGCAGGCGGACGGCCGCGACCCTCAGCCACTCGGTGCCACACGGCGGCTGCGCCTCTCCCACTGCGTGGTGAGCACGCACCGAAAGCGAATCCTCGGCGTCGAGCCACAGGCCGTCGCTGTACGGGATGACGCCGTAGGTCGGTCTGCCGGTCAGGCGCTGCAACTGGTCCAGGCCCGGCGCCAGCAGGCTGGGATCGCCGCGGAACTTGTTGACGATGAATCCGGCGATCAGGCGCTGGTCGTCGGGTTCGAGCACGGCGACGGTGCCGAAGAGGTGCGCGAGAAGCCCGCCGCGGTCGATGTCGCCGACCACCACGACGGGTAGCTCGGCCGCGCGAGCCAGGCCCATGTTGGCCAGATCAGTTGCCCGCAGGTTGATCTCGGCAGGCGAGCCTGCGCCTTCACAGATCACCGCGTCGAATTCGCTTCGCAGCGAGGCGAGTTCGTCGGCGACGACTCCTGCGAGCTCGGTCCTGTGCGTGAAGTAGTCAGCTGCTCCGACCGACCCCGAAACCTTGCCGCGCACGACCAGCTGTGAGGTGCGGTCGGCGCTCGGCTTGAGCAGGATCGGGTTGAACCGGACGCTGGGTGCCAGGCCTGCGGCACGCGCCTGCATGGCCTGTGCGCGGCCGATCTCGCCGCCGTCGGCGGCGACCGCCGAGTTGTTGGACATGTTCTGTGCCTTGAACGGCGCGACGCGGATGCCCTTGCGGTGCAGCAGTCGACACAGTCCGGCGACCACCATCGACTTGCCCGCGTCCGAGGTGGTGCCGGCAACCAGCAGCGCGCCGCTCACGAGGCGGTGGGCTGGTCGAGTGTGCGGCCCGATACGTCGTCTGCCGCGTGTCGCGTACGAAACCGCACTGTCGGCGTCAGATCAGTCGGCCAACGTCAGGATCTCGGCGCCATCGTCGGTGACCACCAGAGTGTGTTCGAACTGCGCCGTCCACTTCTTGTCGACGGTGGCGACGGTCCAGCCGTCGTCCCAGATCTCGTAGTCGAGCGCGCCGAGGTTGATCATCGGCTCGATGGTGAACGTCATCCCCGGCTCGATGACGGTCTCGATGGCGGGCTGGTCGTAGTGCAGCACTACCAGGCCGTTGTGGAAGGTGGTGCCGATGCCGTGGCCGGTGAAGTCACGAACCACGTTGTAGCCGAACCGGTTCGCGTAGGCCTCGATGACCCGTCCGACGACCGACAGCGAGCGCCCCGGTTTGACGGCCTTGATCGAGCGCATCGTCGCCTCTTGCGTGCGTTCGACGAGGAGCCGGTGCTCCTCGCTGACGTCACCGGCGAGGAAGGTGGCGTTGGTGTCGCCGTGCACGCCGTCGATGTAGGCCGTGACGTCGATGTTGACGATGTCGCCGTCCTGTACCACGGTCGAGTCGGGGATGCCGTGGCAGATGACCTCGTTGAGCGACGTGCAGCACGACTTGGGGAAGCCCTTGTAGCCCAGCGTCGACGGGTAGGCACCGTGGTCGACCATGTAGTCGTGGGCGATCCGGTCGAGCTGGTCGGTGGTGACGCCGGGCGCGACGGCCCTGCCCGCTTCGGCAAGTGCGTTCGCCGCGATGCGTCCGGCGACCCGCATCTTCGCGATCACCTCGGGTGTCTGCACCCAGGGTTCGCTGCCCTCCTGCGCGGTCGCCTTCCACGCGTACTCGGGGCGGGCGATCGACTTGGGTACCGGCAGCGTCGGCGACAGGTCTCCTGAACGGAGGGCGGTGCGAACGGACATCCTGCCAGCGTAACGAACAGCCCTGAGCGAAGCCGCAGCTAGCCGCGGCGGAACCGGTTCATCACGGCGCGACGCGGCCCGCGGATGTCGATGGATCCGCATACGCTGCGCCCGGTCAGGATGACGTGCGGCGAACCGTCGGCGGGTGCGTCCTTGCGGTGATCGCGTGCACTTCCGACGATCACCTCGACGTCATCGATCGACGCGCTTGCACCTTCGGGGAGCCGGATGTCAACGGAGCCGAACTTGACGTCGAGCTCGATCACCACGATCGGCCCTGCGAACCGTGCCTTCGTCAGATCGAGGTCGATCGAGCCCATCCGCCTGACCAATGCCAGCCGGGTGGGGACCACCCACTCCCCTTGGCGCTTCAACGATCCGAGCACCCCCCGCAGCTCCACCCGGTCGGTGGCGGTGGTGACGATCGCGCCGGGTCCCGGCAGATCCTCGACGAGGGCAGCCAGCTCGGAGTGCAGGCGCGCCAGCGATACCGCGCCGGAGCGCTCCTCGAACTCGTCGATGTCGATCAGCCCAAGCGCCACGGCGTTGTGCAGCCTGCGCAGGGTGCCGTTGCGGTCGGCATCGGAGATGCGCAGCGCGGCCACTTCTACCTGCGCACCGGGGTTGACGCCCGGGTTGGTGCTGGTCATCTGCTTGCCCCCTTCCAAGGGACAGGCTACTCAGGCCAGGTAGTCGGGGGGCAGCCCCTTGAGCATGTCCCTGCACATCCGCACCGCGTACTCGGAGCTTCCGCCCCCGACGATCAGCGCGGCGAAGGCCAGGTCACCGCGGTAACCGGCGAACCACGCATGCGAGCCGCCATTGAACTCCGCCTCACCGGTCTTGCCTCGCACGTCGCCAGCGCCCTTCAGATCGGTCGCCGTGCCGTTGGTCACCACCAGCTGCATCATCGGGCGCAGGCCGTCGAGCATCTTCGGCGAGATCGGCGTCACATCACCGGTCACCTCGGTTGGGCGGCCCTCGATGAGTTGCGGCACAGGGGTTTTCCCTGCGGCGACGGTCGCGGCAGCCAGCGCCATGCCGAACGGGCTGACCAGCACCCTGCCCTGTCCGAAGCCGTCCTCGGTGCGCTCGGTGAGGTTCACCGTCGGCGGCACCGATCCGGTCACGGTCGTGATGCCGTCGACGACGTAGTCGTTACCGATGCCGTACTGCGCGGCGGCCGTGGTCAGACCCTTCGGGGGCATCCTGCTCGCCAGCTCGGCGAAGGTGGTGTTGCACGAGCTCGCGAACGCCCGCGACATCGGCACGGTGCCGAGGTCGAAGCCGCCGTAGTTGGGGATCGTGCGTTGCCCGATGTCCATGTGGCCGGGGCAGCCCAGCAGGGTGTTGGGGGTCGCCATGTCACGCTCGATGGCCGCGCCTGCCGTGACGATCTTGAAGGTCGACCCCGGCGGGTACAGCCCCGTGGTGGCGGTCGGTCCGTCCTGGTCGGCTGCCGCGTTCTGCGCGACGGCCAGGATCTCCCCCGTGGACGGCTTGATCGCCACGATCATGGCCTTGCGGCCGACCATGTTGACGGCGTCCTGCGCCGCATCCTGCACGGCACGATCGAGGCTGATGGTCACCGACGGCGACGGTGAACCCGGCACCTCGTTGAGCACGTCGACCTCGGCGCCGTTCTGGTTGACGCTCTCGACGCGCCAGCCTGCCTCGCCGTCGAGCTCGTTGACCACCGACTTCTTCACCTGGTCGATGATCGCCGGGGCAAAGCGCTCGTCGGTGGGCAGCAGTTCGGGCTGCGGCGTGATGATCACCCCTGGCCGGTTGCCGATCGCACCGGCCACGCGATCGCGGTCCGCCTGGCGCAGCGTGATCAGATCCAGCGGCTTCGTCGACGAACTGGCCTGCTCGGCGAGGGTTTGGGGATCGATGGTCGGGTCGAAGGGGCGCAATGCATCGGCGACGGCGATCGCGGTCGCCATCAGACCACCACCGCCGAGCTTGGCGGCCTTGGCATCCAGCGCGTAGTGGTACAGGTACCCGGGCACCAGGACGTCGGTGCCGCCGCGCTCGTTGACCGAGGCCCGCGGCGGCGGGTCGGCGCGGAGCGCGAAGGTCTGGTGCTCGCCAAGGTTCGGGTGCAATCCCGTTGCGCTCCAACGGACTTCCCAGCGACCCTCGTCGCGCAGCATGTTGAGTTGTCCGTCGTAGGTCCAGGTGCGGTTCTTGGGAAGGTGCCAGGTGTACCGGTAGGTCACACTGCCGGTGTCCTGGGCGTACTTCGAGCTCAGGATCATCGCGTCGAGGCCGGTGGCCTGCAGCCCCGACCAAGCTTCGGTGAGCGCGGCCCTGGCTTCGGTGGGCTTGTCGCTGAGGTCGGCTGCGGCGCTGGTATTGCCTGCTGCGAGCGCGGCGAAGAACGCCTCGGCAGTGGGTTCGGGACCGTCGGGCTTCGGGGTGCACGAGGTCAGTGCGCCCGCCGCGCCAACGAGGATGGTCACCGTCAAGAGACCGGCGACCCGTGATACAGATGAGGTTCGCGTTGCCATTGGGGCAAATGTTATGAGTGTGACTGCCCGCTGGGCGGTAGGCGCACCGAGATCGAACCGTGACTGGTTCGTAAGAATCAGTCGAGCAGGACCGTTGCGAAGGTTCCGACCTGACGGAATCCGATGCGGGCGTAGGTGGCCCGCGCGACGGTGTTGAAACCGTTGACGTACAGGCTCGCCGTGCGGCCGCTGCCAACGACGGCGGCGGAGAGCGCGGCGGTGCCCGCGGCACCCAGACCGCGGCCTCGCCAGTCCGGATGCACCCACACGCCCTGGATCTGGCCGACCGCAGGCGATTGTGAGCCGACCTCGGCCTTGAACACGACCTCGCCCTTTTCGAAGCGCGCCCATGCCCTGCCTGCGGAGATCAGCGCGGCGACACGACGCCGGTAACCACGGCCACCGTCGCCGAGCCGCGGATCGACGCCGACCTCACCGATGAACATGTCGACGGCGGCCACCAGATAGGCGTCGAGCTCCTCGATCCGGACCGGGCGCACCGCGGGGTCGATGGCGCATTGCGGTGCGCCCTCGAGTGCCATCAGCGGCTGGTGCTCGCGCACGTCGCGCGCCGGGCCCCATGCGTGCTCGAGGCGCCGCCACATCGGCAATACCAACTCGGCGCGACCGACGAGCGACGAACACCGTCGCGTCGTGCTCATCGCCTTGTCGGCGAAGGCATTCAGATCAGAGGGCTCACCGCGCAGCGGAATGAGGTTCGGCCCGGCGTAACACAGTGACTCGCCAGGGCGTCGACGCGTCCAGAGCTCGCCCCCGATCGCCGTCGGCTCGACGCCGTGATCGGCAACCCTCGAGGCCACCATGCAGGTACCGACCGGATCGTCGTCGAGCACCCGGCACACCATGGCAGCGTCGCGAACGACCGTGACCCGACGCTCGTCTGCGAGGCGGAACAACGGTGGGGCCGACATGGTGACTCTTTCCAACTACAACTTCGAACCGCAAACCCAGGGGCGGGTGACCCCGCTCACAGGGGTCAAGGCTCAGCTTACGGTCACAACGGGCGAACCGCTCGCATCATCTGGAGAGCGCTCTTGCGCAATTCGCATCGCTTCTTCGATCAGCGTCTCCACGATCTGCGATTCGGGCACCGTCTTGATGACCTCACCGCGAACGAAGATCTGCCCCTTGCCGTTTCCGGAGGCTACGCCCAGATCGGCCTCGCGTGCCTCGCCCGGCCCGTTGACGACACAGCCCATCACCGCGACGCGCAGCGGGAAGTCAAGGCCATCCAGCCCGGCCGACACCGCGTTGGCAAGGGTGTAGACGTCCACCTGGGCGCGCCCACACGACGGGCACGACACGATCTCCAGCCCGCGCGGCCGCAGGTTCAGCGACTCCAGGATCTGGTTGCCGACCTTGATCTCCTCGACCGGCGGCGCCGACAGCGATACCCGGATGGTGTCGCCGATGCCCTTGGACAGCAGCGCGCCGAACGCGACGGCCGACTTGATGGTGCCTTGGAACGCCGGGCCCGCCTCGGTGACGCCGAGGTGCAGCGGGTAGTCGCATTGTGCGGCCAGCTGCTCGTAGGCGGCGACCATGACGACGGGATCGTTGTGCTTCACGCTGATCTTGATGTCGCCGAAGCCGTGCTCCTCGAACAGCGAGGCCTCCCACATCGCCGACTCGACGAGCGCTTCAGGAGTGGCCTTGCCGTACTTCTTCAGCAACCGCGGATCGAGCGATCCGGCGTTGACGCCGATGCGAATCGGGATGCCCGCGTCACCGGCGGCCTTCGCGACTTCCTTGACGCGGCCGTCGAATTCCTTGATGTTGCCGGGGTTGACGCGCACCGCGGCACATCCGGCGTCGATGGCGGCGAAGATGTACTTGGGCTGGAAGTGGATGTCGGCGATGACCGGAATGTTCGCCTTCCTGGCGATTTCGGGCAGCGCATCGGCGTCTTCCTGGCGGGGGCACGCGACCCGGACGATGTCGCATCCCGAGGCGGTCAGCTCGGCGATCTGCTGCAGCGTGGCATTGACGTCGTGGGTCTTGGTGGTGCACATCGACTGCACCGCGATCGGGTAGTCACTCCCGACGCCGACGTCGCCGACCATCAGCTGACGCGTCTTGCGCCGCGGCGCCAGGGTCGGCGGAGGCGGTGCTGGCATACCGAGCCCGATGGCGGTGGTCATGGCATCTCCTACTGGAAGAGTCTGATGGGGTTGACCAGGTCGGCGGTCACGGTCAGCAGCATGTAGCCCACCACGACGACCAGCACGACGTAGGTGGGAACCATGAGCTTGAGGTAGTTCACCGGGCCCTTCGCATCGACGCGACGCGCCGAACGAATCATATTGCGGATCTTCTCGTACACCGCGATCGCGATGTGGCCGCCGTCGAAGGGCAGCAGCGGCACCAGGTTGACCGCACCGAGCACGAAGTTCAGCTGGGCCAGGAAGAACCAGAACGCCACCCAGAGCCCGTGGTCGACGGTGTCACCACCGATGATGCTGGCGCCGACGACGCTGATGGGCGTCTCGGGGTCGCGTTCACCGCCACCGATCGAATGGATCAATGCGCCGACCTTGGTGGGGATCTTCACCAGCGACTTGCCGATCTCGACCGCAAGATCGCCGGTGAAGGCGAACGTCGCGGGCACTGCCGACAGGGGGTTGTACTCGGTGGGCCCGAACTCGGCGGGGGCGACGCCGATGGCGCCGATCGTCGTCGGGCTGGTGTCGTCCTTCTTCACCCACCGCTCGGTGCGCTGAACGTTGACGATCGTGGTGAACTCGCGAACCTGACCCTCTTCGTTGCGCTGCACGACGAACGGCGTCGGCCCGCCGGCCTTGCGCACCGCGGCCACCAGCTCGTCGAAGGTCTTCACGTCGGTGCCACCGACCTTGACCACGGTGTCGCTCGGCTTGATGCCCGCGTTCGCCGCCGGGCCGGGGCCGGTGCACTTGCCTGGCTCGCCTTTGCTGATATCGGCTGCGACACAAGCGGTTTCGCCGACGATGGCCGTGGTGGGCGGATGCAGGTTCGGCAGCCCCCAGATCACGGCGATGCCATAGATCAGCACCAAGCCGATGATGAAGTTCATCGCCGGTCCCGCGAACAGCACCGCGACGCGCTTCCACACCTTCTGCCGGTACATGGCGTACTGGCGGTCCTCCTGGGCGATCTCGTCGACCGACGTCATGCCCGCGATGTCGCAGAAGCCGCCGAGCGGGATGGCCTTGACGCCGTACTCGGTGTAGCCGAGCCTGTTGGGCCGCCTGGTCGACCACAGCGTGGGACCAAAGCCGACGAAGTAGCGGCGCACCTTCATGCCTGTGGCCCGCGCCACCCACATGTGCCCACACTCGTGCAGGGCCACGGACAGCAGAATGGCCAGCGCGAAGAGCACGATGCCGATCACGAACATCATCTGGTGGGTAGTACCTCCTGTGCGGACCTCTTCAGCGCGGCTCTTGCCTTGGACCGGGCCCAGTCCTGCGCGTCGAGTACGTCTTCCACGGTAGCTGGTTCGGCAGCCCATTGGTCAGCGGCGCGGAGCACCTCGTCCACCGTTCGGACGATGGCCGGGAACCGGATGCGCCCTGCCAGGAACGCCGCCGCCGCCTCTTCGTTGGCCGCGTTGTAGACCGCGGTCAGGCAGCCACCACCGCGTCCGGCGTGCCTGGCCAGCGCGACCGCCGGGAACACCGCGTCGTCCAGCGGCTCGAAGTCCCAGGTAGAGGCCGTCGTGAAGTCGCACGCCGCCGCCGCGCCTGCCACCCTGCCCGGCCAGCCCAGCGCCAGCGCGATGGGCAGCTTCATGTCCGGCGGGCTGGCCTGGGCGATGGTGGAGCCGTCGGTGAAGGTGACCATGGAGTGCACGATCGACTGCGGGTGCACCACGACCTCGATGCGGTCGTAGTCGATGCCGAATAGTAGGTGCGTCTCGATCAGCTCGAGGCCCTTGTTCACCATCGACGCCGAGTTCAGCGTGTTCATCGGCCCCATCGACCAGGTCGGATGGGCGCCTGCCTGCTCAGGGGTGACGTGCTCGAGGTCGGCTGCCGCCCACCCACGGAACGGTCCCCCCGATGCGGTGAGCACGATCTTGGCCACCTCGTCGGGCGTGCCGCTGCGCAGGCACTGGGCCATCGCCGAGTGCTCGGAGTCGACGGGCACGATCTGTCCTGGCGCGGCGGCCTTGAGCACCAGCGGACCACCCGCGACCAGCGACTCCTTGTTGGCCAGCGCCAGCCGGGCCCCGGATTGCAGCGCCGCCAGCGTTGGCCGTAGGCCGAGCGCTCCGACCAGGGCGTTGAGCACGACGTCAGCCTCGGTGTCCTCCACCAGCCGGGTCACGGCGTCCGGACCCGCGTACGTCACGTCGCCGATCCTGGCGGCGGCGTCCGGGTCGGCAATCGCGACATTGGTGACGCCGGTCTGGGCGCGTTGCCGATCGAGCAGGTCGGCGTTTCCGCCACCTGCCGCCAGCCCGACCACCTCGAACCGGTCCGGATTGGCGGCGATGACGTCAAGGGCCTGGGTGCCGATCGAACCGGTGCTCCCCAGCACCAGCACGCGCAACCGGTCGGTACTCACCGTCCCATTGTGCCGCGCCGAGGCGATCCTCAACGAGTCCGCGCCCGTCCTGGCGCAAATGTGACGCAAACATGACGTGCCGCCGCCGGCGCCATCCGTGACGGGCGTCACCGCGAATGCCTGGTGTCATGGGCGACGGCAGGCGTCGTCCCAAACACCTATGGGAGTGACGACACATGATTTCTGTTCAGCAAAAGGCGTTTGCCGCGGCAGGCCTGAGCGCGATCGCGGTCTTTGGCGTCGCCGCGTGTTCGAGCGGTACGTCGACGGACGCCTCCAGCAGCAGCGCAACCGCAACGTCGTCGAGCATGGCGATGACCAGCCCGGCAGCACCGTCCCCCACTGCGATGGCCGATCCCGCCGCCGACCTCGTCGGTGCGAGCTGTGCTGCATACGCCGAGCAGGTCCCCAGCGGGCCGGGTTCGGTCTCGGGGATGTCGATGGACCCGGTCGCGACCGCGGCGTCGAACAACCCGATGCTCAAGACGCTGACGCAAGCCGTCTCCGGCAAGCTCAACCCCGGCGTGAACCTGGTCGACACCCTCAACGGCGGTGAGTTCACGGTGATCGCTCCGACGGATGACGCGTTCGCCAAGATCGACGCGGCGACGCTGGAGAAGCTCAAGACCGACGCGCCGCTGTTGACCAGCATCCTGACCTATCACGTGATCCCTGGCCGTCTGAGCCCGGCGCAGGTCGCAGGCACCCACGAGACGGTCGAGGGTGGCGAGGTCACCGTCACCGGAACGGGCGAGGCGTTGAAGTTCGACGAGTCCGGCCTGGTGTGCGGTGGTGTCAAGACCGCCAACGCGACCGTGTACATGGTCGACACCGTCATGATGCCGCCCGCCAAGTAGTCAGCGCGCCAACCCCTTTGAACCACCCAACGAAAGTCGAGATACACATGGACACCAACAACACGACCAAGAAGACGGTGATGGGTGCCTCGATCGCGGCGCTGGCCGTGGCAGGACTGCTCGCGTCGTCGACCGCCACCGCGCAGGCCGATCCCGCATCGGGTCTCGTCGGACCGGGATGTGCCGGGTACGCCGCCAAGAATCCGACGGGCCCCGGCTCGGTGATGGGCATGGCGCAGGATCCGGTCGCCGTCGCCGCCTCGAACAACCCGCTGCTGACCACTCTGACCGCGGCGATCTCGGGCAAGCTCAATCCCGACGTCAATCTCGTCGACACCCTCAACGGCGGTGAGTTCACGGTGTTCGCACCGGTCGACGACGCGTTCGCCAAGATCCCGGCCGCGACCGTCGACACCCTCAAGACCGACGCACCGATGCTGACCGACATCGTGACCTACCACGTCGTGCCGGGCCGGATGAGTCCCGCCGCACTAGACGGCACGCACGTGACGGCCGAGGGCAAGGATCTGACCGTCACCGGCAAGGGCAACGACCTCAAGGTCAACGGTGCCAACGTGATCTGCGGTGGCGTGCAGACCGCGAACGCCACCGTGTATCTGGTGGACACGGTGCTGATGCCACCGGCGCCCCCGGCCATGTAATCAGCTGGCACCACCGCTGCGGCGGCCTGGCCGACCGGTCGGGCCGCCGTTTGGCGTGAGCGACCAATGACATTGTGGTGACGTCGCTTTGAGCGACGAGCCCATCCACACCGGGTTCTGTTACGAATGGAAGACATGATCACACTGATCGCCGTCGGCTTCATCGGCGGCCTGATCACGGGTATTTCCCCGTGCATCCTGCCGGTGTTGCCGGTGATCTTCTTCTCCGGCACGCAGAGCGTCCGCGAGGTGGCCGGCGGTGGCGGCGTGGCGACGAAGGTACGGCCAACCCGGGCGCAGAGGCTGCGGCCGTATCTGGTGATCGCAGGTCTGGTGCTGAGCTTCAGCGTCGTCACCCTGCTCGGTTCGACGCTGCTCTCCCTTCTGCACCTGCCCCAGGACGCCGTCCGCTGGGTGGCACTGGTCGCGCTGGTGGCGATCGGGATCGGGCTGATCTTCCCGCAGTTCGAAGCGGTGCTAGAGAAGCCGTTCGCCAAGCTTCCGCAGAAGCAGTTCGGCAGCGGCCGCAACGGTTTCGGCCTCGGCCTTGCACTCGGCGTGCTCTACGTGCCGTGCGCGGGTCCAGTGCTGGCGGCGATCATCGTCGCAGGGGCCACCGGCACGATCGGCGTGAACACGGTGGCGCTGACACTGTCCTTCGCCGTCGGCGCGGCATTGCCGCTGCTGTTCTTCGCTCTCGCGGGTCGCCGCGTCGCCGAACGGGTCGCCGCATTCCGCAACCGCCAGCGCCAGATCCGCGTCGTCGCGGGCGTCGTGACGATCCTTCTCGCGGTCGCGCTGGTCTTCAACCTGCCTGCCGTGTTGCAACGCGCCATCCCCGACTACACCAGCACGTTGCAGGAGAAGGCCGGCGGCGACGAGCAGCTGCAGAACCTGAACCTGGGTGGTCTGGTCAACGATCAGAACGCCCAGCTGTCGGACTGCCCCCAGGGCGCGAGCGACCTGGTGGACTGCGGCACGGCGCCCGACATCAAGGGCATCACCAAGTGGCTCAACACCCCCGGCGGTGCTCCCATCGATCTGAAGTCGTTGCGCGGCAAGGTCGTTCTCATCGACTTCTGGGCCTACTCGTGCATCAACTGCCAGCGCGCCATCCCCCACGTCACCGCGTGGTACGACGCATACAAGGACAAGGGTCTCGAGGTCATCGGGGTGCACTCCCCCGAGTACGGCTTCGAGAAGATAGACACCAACGTCGCCAGCGGCGCCGCCGACCTGAACATCCACTACCCGATCGCCATGGACAACAACCTGTCCACCTGGACCAATTACCGCAACCGCTACTGGCCCGCCGAATACCTGATCGACGCCAACGGCAACATCCGGCACATCAAGTTCGGCGAGGGCGACTACGACGTGACGGAAAGCCTGATCCGCCAACTACTTTCGGATGCCAAGAAGGGCGTCGACCTACCGCCCGCCACCGGCAGGGCCGACACCACTCCCACCTCCCAGCTCACGCCGGAGACCTATCTCAGCGTCGGCAACGTGTCGAACTACGGCGGTGGCGGCGTGTACGACCAGGGCGAGGCGACCTTCGATCTGCCACCCCAACTCGCCGACGACACGTTCGCGCTCAAGGGCCGTTGGGCGCTGGACTACCAGGGCGCCACCGCCGCGGAGGACGGATCGACCATCGGCCTGAACTACCACGCCCGCAACGTCTTTCTGTTGGTCGGCGGCACCGGCAACGTGACCGTCACCCGCGACGGCAAGACCACCGTCATCCCGGTCAGCGGGTCGCCGAACACACACCAGATCGTCGCCGACGCCGACACCGGCGCCGGCCACCTCGAAGTCGGCCTCAGCAAGGGGCTGCAGGCGTTCTCGTTCACCTACGGCTGACGCGCCGACGGATCCGCGGTGGCCTCGATCTTCAGTACCTTTTCGTCACGGATCGTCAGGACCACGACGGCGAACAGCCGCCCCTTGTCGAACGCCAGCAGCACCGGCTCGCCGGCCGGTCCCCCGACGACCGTCGCCCCCGGACCCAGGTAGCGCATCAGGTTCGCCGCAACGGCCTCCGGTCCGTGGTTGACCTGGGGCGGCGGGGCCGGATCGCCCAGCACGGTACCGACACCCCACACCGTCGGATCGAGTACCGACGCCAGCGTCTCGACGTCCCCGTTCGCGCACGCGGTGATGAAGGTGCTGGTGACACGTCGGTGATCGGTCCGCACGACGTCGGCCGCGTGGGGCGCGGCGTCGGCGATCTTGCCGCGTGCGCGGCGGGCCAGTTGACGGCACGTCCCCGAGGGCCTGCCGACCGTCTCGGCGATCTCGTCGAATGGGACGGCAAACACGTCGTGCAGCACGAACGACACCCGCTCCCCCGGTGTGAGCTTCTGCAGCACCTCCAGCAGGGCCGCGTGCACCTCGTCGTCGAGGGTGACTCGGTCGGCGGGATCATGTCCGTCGGGGATGTCGTGTTCGGGCCGTAGCACCGTCTCGAGCCGGACCCGGGCTGATCGGAGCTGATCAAGACACAGCCGCCCGGCGACGACGGTCAACCAGCCGCGGACGTCGTCGATCGCCGCCGGGTCGGTGCGGGACAGCCGCAGGAACGATTCCTGCGCGACGTCCTCGGCGTCACCGACGTCGCCAAGCATCTGGTAGGCGAGATTCACCAGGTAGGGCCGGTGATCACGCCATGCGACGGTGATGTCGCGGTCGGTGCGGGAGGCATCGCTCATGCATGTACGACGAATAGGCGGCTCGAAAAGTTACAGCCCGCGGTTCGTAACTTTTCGACCCGACCGCCCGTCCTTGATTGCAGATGTCCGTCACCACGTTCAAGGAGCCAGCATGTCTCGTGTAGTAGTCGTCACCGGAGCAACGGGAAACGTCGGCCGACCGCTCGTCGCCGAGCTCGCAGAAGCCGGCGTCGAGGTCAGGGCCATCACCCGCCAACAAGAAACAACCCTTCCATCCGGCGTCACGACGTTCGGCTCCACCATCGATGCACTGCCGGGCGCCGACGCAGTGTTTCTCAACTCCCGCGCGCTCGGAGACGAGTTGGCCGCAACGGTGGACGCGGCGCGGACGGCGGGCGTGACCCGGTTGATCGCGCTGTCGGCGATCAACGCCGACGACGACTTCTCCCGCCAGCCGTCCCGCTACCGCGGCGATCGCAACAAGGAGGTCGATCAGCTCGCTTCCGAATCGGGTCTGGAATGGGTCAGCCTGCGCCCCACCGTGTTTGCGACCAACTTCGCGGGCATGTGGGCGCCGCAGGTCCGGGCTGGTGACGTGGTCGGCGGCCCGTACGCGTCGGCGTCCACGGCGGTGATCGCCGACCCCGACATCGCCGCTGTTGCCGCCAAGGCGTTGCTGACCGACGACCTCGTCGGCAAGCGGGTGCCGCTGACCGGGCCGGAGGCGCTCACCAACGTCGAGTTGGTCGAGGCCATCGGCACGGTGTTGGGCCGTCCGCTGCGCTATCAGGAGGTGCCGCCGGAACTGGTCAGGCAGCGCTTCATCGCCATTGGTTTCGGCACCGATTTCGCCGACGCGTACATGGCGCTGCTGGCCGAGACCGTCGACCGGCCCGCGTTGGTGACCCATGACGTGGAGAAGATCCTGGACCGACCCGCGACCCCGTTCGGCCAGTGGGTGTCCGATCATCGCAGCCGGTTCACCGATTAGCAAGGGAGACAAGACATGTCCAAACCGCAACCGCCGCGCTGGCTACGGCCGATGAACAAGCTGATGATCGCGATGCAGCGGCTGGGCGTCCAAACGGGGCCTGCCATGGTGCTCACGGTGCCAGGGCGCAAGTCCGGCAAGACCCGCAGCACGCCGATGACGCCGTTCGATCACGACGGCGCGACGTACACCGTGGCAGGCTATCCCGGCGCCGACTGGGCGGCCAACGCCCGCGCAGCCGGGGTGGGCACGCTCACGCGGGGGCGCAAGTCACGTCAGGTCAGGATCGTCACGCTGTCCGCCGACGAATCCCGGCCCGTACTAAGGGCATTCGCGATCAAGGTCCCCGTCGGCGTCAGGTTCGCCAAGCGCAGCGGCCTCGTCGTGGACGGCACGCCCGACGAGTTCGAGAGGTTGGCGGGACGACTTTCGGTGTTTCGGTTCGATCCGGTGTAGCACCGACCCAAAATGGAGCTATGGAACCAGGCCACGGAGGGGGCACGACACCATGACTTCCTTGGAGCTGCCCCCCGGCGGAACGGCAGATTTCACCGAGGGCGAGGTCTACTTCATCGGCAACGCCACCACGTTGATCCGCTTCGGCGGGCTGACGATCCTGACCGATCCCGCGTTCCTGCACGAGGGTGAGCACGTCTTTCTGGGGCACGGCATCTGGGCAAGGCGCGAGGTGGAGCCGGCGTGTCAGGTCGCCGACCTGCCACCGATCGATCTGGTCATCCTGTCGCACTACCACGGCGATCACTTCGACGACGTCGCCGCACGCGAGCTGGACAAGGCACTTCCCATCGTCTCGACGGCCGACGCGGTGGACAAGCTCAACGGTCTCGGCTTCGAGCGGGGCCACGCGCTCGACACCTGGGAATCACTCGAGGTGCACAAGGGCGACGCGACGCTGACGATCACCGCGATGCCCGGCAAGCACGCCACGGACGACGCAGTCAACGATCTGCTCATGCCGGTCAACGGGCACCTGCTCGACTTCAGCCGCAACGGTGATCAGCTCTACCGGCTCTACATCACCGGGGACACCATGCTCGTCGACGACCTCGAGGACATTCCGCGTCGCTATCCCGACATCGACCTCGGCCTGATCCACACCGGTGGCACGACCTTCCTGGTCACCGTCGTCACGATGACGGGCGAGCAGGGAGTCAGGGCCGTCGAGATCACCAAGCCCCGGACTGCCATCCCGATCCACTACAACGACTTCTCGGTGTTCCTCTCGGGACTCGACGACTTCAAGAAGGCCGCGTCGACCTCGACCACGACCACCAAGTTCGTCTATCTCGCGCACGGCGAGACCTACACCTTCACGCCAAACGGGTGAACGTCGTTCTGGTGCACGGCGCCTTCGTGGACGGGTCCACCTGGCGATCGGTGTACGACCTCCTCGTGGGGGACGGCCACCACGTCACCGTGGCGCAGAATCCAAACCTTTCGCTGCGGGGCGACGTGGAATCGACACGGCTGATCATCGACGCGCAGGACGGACCGGTCGTGCTCGTAGGTCACTCCTACGGCGGCGCGGTCATCACCGAGGCCGGCAACCACGACAAGGTCACCGCCTTGGTCTACATCGCGGCGTTCGTACCGGACGCGGGCGAGTCGGTGAAGGCGCTTGGCGGTGACCCCGCCGCCCCGGGATCCCCGATCGTCACAGGGCCTGGCGGATTCCTGTTCCAGGACCGGACGAGGTTCCACGACTCCTTCGGCGCCGATCTGCCCGCCGCAGATGCCCAGTTCATGGCCGACTGCCAGGTGCCGTGGGCGATCGACGCCATGTCGTCGGCGGTCACCGAGGCGGCCTGGCATGGCAAGCCGAGCTGGTACCTGATTGCCACCGATGACCGCATGATCCCGCCGTCCGCCCAGCGCGCCATGGTGCGGCGCGCGGGCGCCACCACGGTCGAGGTGGCCGCCAGCCACGCGGTCTACATGTCGCAGCCAGGCGCCGTCGCCGACGTCGTGCGACGGGCCTGCGTCTAGCCGTCAGATCGTCGCGACCGTGCCGCCGTCGACGACGATGTCGGTGCCCACCACCGACGATGCGGCGTCCGACACCAGGAAGCCGATCACCTCGGCGACCTCCTCCGGTCGGGCTGGGCGGCCCAAGGGAATTCCGCCGAGCGAGTCCATCAGCGTCTGCAGCGCAGTGGTCTCGTCGGTGCCTCCCGCGGCGGCGATCCGCTCGACGAGTTCATCGGCGGCGCTGGTCTGGATGAAGCCGGGTGAGACGGTGTTGACCCGGATTCCCTTCGGCGCCAACTCGTTGGCCAGTCCCTTGCTGTAGGCGCGCAGGGCCGCCTTCGCCGCCGCGTAGCCAAGCGTGCCGTCGTACAACGGCATCCTGCTCTGGATGGACCCGACGTGCACGATGGCGCCCGCCCCGGCGTCGATCATGGCTGGCACCAGGGCACGGTCGAGCCTGGCGGCACCGAGCAGGTTGAGCTGCAGCTCGTCGAGCCAGTCCTGGTCGGTCAGTGTCGCGAATCCTCCTGCTGGCGAAGATGATCCACCGGCAACGTGAACCAGGATCTGGGCGCCGCCCAGCCTGGCCACGTGATCGGCGACGGTGTCGGTCCCCTCGCGGGTGGTGATGTCGGCCGCGACGAAGTCTTGGCGAGCGAAGCGACGGGAAGAATGGTCGTCGGCGTCGTCGGGTTGGTGGCGTGCGACGACGGTCGTCGCGGCCCCCGCCGCGCGCAACCGGGCGACGACGGCGGCCCCGGCCCCCTTGCTGCCGCCGGTGATTACGGCGCGGCGCCCCTCGAGCGTCATCACGCCACTCCCCCGCGGTCGGACCGGAAGATGGGCCAGCACAGGTCGGTCTCCCACTGCGTCGAGTCGTCGGTGTCCCACGCGAACCGTCGGTAGTACTCGCGCAGGGGGCCGTCGACGCTGATCTCGTGCCGGGTCGCGTACTCGCCGAGCGCACCGTACGCGAGGTCGACGTCGTCGTGCGGACCGTGGTGGCGCACCACGACGAGTTCCGCTGCAGGCACGGTGAATTCGCTCACCTGCCCCACTGTTCGGACGTCACCTGCGACCGGGATGAACATGGTCACCGCGCCACGGTCGCGCGCGAAGACGTCGAACCCGAACATGCCGCATGGTGGGCCCGTGACGGCCAAGCCCTGATCCTGCACCGCGTTCTGCAGTTCGGTGATCGCGCCCTGCCACCAGTCGATCAGGTCGTCGCGCTCGACGTCGGCGTGCACTGCGATCGACGACACGGCGGGCACGCTGCGGTGTTCGAGCGGGGGTGCGCCCGACGGCGTGGCGAGGATGTCTCGCAGGGCCTTCACCGCATCGCGGGTCTCGGCGAGCTGAGCCTCCAGGCGACCCAGGTGGGCACTGATCATCGCGTTTCGGTCGTCGGGGTGTGCCGCGAGCACCGAGCGCACCTCGGGGATCGGCATGTCGAGGCCCCGCAGTCGGCGCACCACCTGCGCGGTGCGGACCTGTTCGTACGAGTAGTAGCGGTAACCGGTGGCCGGGTCGACGTGATGCGGTTCGACCAGCCCTACGTCGTGGTAGTGCCGCAGTGTCTTGACGGTCAACTGCGTCATGCGGGAGAAGTCACCGATGGACAACACGTCAGCTGGCATGCGACCAGTCTGGAGTCTCCCCCTACCGAAGGGTCAAGCCCGCGGTCGAGCGTCGCACCGCGATGTCACCCGAACCGGTGCGTGCCCGCACGACCAGTGTTTCGTCACCGTCGGCAGGACCGTCTGCAGATTCCAGGGCATTGCTGACCGTGCCGGACCGGGTCTGCAGGTCGAGCCGGGCCGCGGTGCCCTCGGCGATGCCGACGCGGACCTCGCCGCTGCTGGACTGCGTCGAGATGACGCCCTTGACCGCCGTGGTGACCGTGACCGAGCCGGAGGCCGTCCGCGACTTCGCATCTCCGCGTAGCTCGCCGATCACCAACGACCCGCTGGCCGCCTGGAACAGCAGGTCGCCGCGGAGTTCACCGACCCTGGCGTCACCCGAGGCCGTCGAGATCGTCGCCGAGCTCGCCACGGTGGCGATGTCGATGTCCCCGGATGCGCTGTCCGCCTTGGCACTTCCCGTGACGGTGTCGATCACCGCATGTCCGCTCGCGGTCGCCCACTTGCAGTCGGCAAGGGTGCCGTCGGCGTGTACGTCGGCAGAGGCCGACGATGCATCGAGCCGGGAGCCCGATGGCAACGCGATGGTGATGTCGACCGAACCACCGCGGCCGAGTTGAAGGAATCGCCTGCCCGCCGTGACCTTCAACGTGCCGTTGTTGAAGTCGACGCGTGTCTGCTCGGCGATCTTGACGTCCGAGGGCCGGTTCGGGTCGCGGGGCGCGACGTCGACGACGGTGTCGTCGCGGTCGGTCGCGGTGACGCG
Source organism: Mycolicibacterium sp. P9-64 (assembly GCF_008329605.1). GTDB lineage: Bacteria > Actinomycetota > Actinomycetes > Mycobacteriales > Mycobacteriaceae > Mycobacterium. The sequence continues at coordinate 308,103 of NZ_NPKO01000007.1, read as the reverse complement.
GACCGTGCCTGCGACGATCTCGACGACGGCCGTGATCGGTTGGGGGGTCTGGAACGTGGACATCGTTTCTCTCCTCTTGGTGGTTGAGCGGTTGCTGGCTCAGCGGACCCAGCCGCTGAAGTTCTTGTCGGAGTTGGGTTGCGAGCCCCCGCGAGTCGGTCGTGCGTCTACCCCGAGGGCACCATTGACGGCACGCACCAGCCAGGCGTTGACGGAAAGCCCTGCGCCGCGGGCGGCCGCGTCGACCGCGGTCCTCAGCCCCTCGGGCAGCCGCAGCGTGACCCGCCAGGTGCCGCCGTCGTCGACGTCGCCCGCGGCGGCCGCCTCGGACATCGTCACGGGCGCCGGCTCCTCGGGGGCGTGCGTCACGACGAACGCCGGGTCGCGCCCGCGCAGCCGCACGTCGACCGATCCGGGTGCCAGCTCGCGGGTGATCTCCTCCGCGGCCTCGGACAGTGCCTCGAGCAGGGCAAGGCGGAATGCCGAGTCCAGCGGTGCGCTGAGCCGGTCGGCCAGGGCCGCGGCATCGGCGCCACCTGCCTCGGCGGCAACGTTCAGTTCGTGCCGGACGGAGTCGACGTAGGGCTGCAAGTCCATGACGTCATGGTGACACCACTATGACGTCATCGCAAGTGTCATGGTGACGCCGACACCGTCCGAGCAGGTCAGGATGGCGGAAACTGCTCGATCCAGTGCCGCGCGATGTCGACCCGGCGGGTGATCCACACCTTGTCGTGGGACTGCACGTGATCGAGGAACCGCTCCAACGCCGCGACGCGAGCCGGGCGGCCGACCAGGCGGCAGTGCAGACCGATCGACAGCATCTTCGGAGCGCCGGCGGCACCCTCGGCGTACAGCACGTCGAACGCGTCGCGCAGATAGGTGAAGAAGTCCTCCCCGCTGGGGAATCCACTCGTCGACACGAACTTCATGTCGTTGGTGTCCAACGTGTAGGGCACCACGAGGTGATGCTTGCCGTCGACGCGCGTCCAGTAGGGCAGGTCGTCGGCGTAGGAGTCGGAGTCGTACAGGAAGCCGCCGTGTTCGACGACCAGCCTGCGGGTCTGCGGCGAATCCCTGCCGGTGTACCAGCCCAGCGGCGCCGCGCCCGTGAGCCTCGTCATCAGCTCGACCGCTTCGGCCAAGTGCTCCCGCTCCACCTCGGGCTCGACGAGCTGGTAGCTCAGCCACCGCAGTCCGTGGCAGGCGATCTCGTCACCGCGGGCGGTGAACGCGGCGACGGCCTCCGGATTGCGGGCGAGCGCGAGCGCGACGCCGAAGACCGTCAGCGGCAGGCTCCGCCGATCGAACACCCGCAGAACGCGCCACAGCCCCGCACGCGACCCGTACTCATAGAGCGACTCCAGGCTCATGTGTCGGTTCGGAAATGACTGCGCGCCAATGACTTCGCTCAGAAAGGTCTCCGAGCCCGAGTCGCCGTGCAGGACGTTGTTCTCGGCGCCCTCCTCGTAGTTGAGGACGAATTGCACCGCGACGTTGGCGCCGCCGGGCCACCGCGGATTGGGCGGATTGGCCCCGTAGCCGATCATGTCGCGTGGGTAGTCGCCTGCGTCGAAGCCCTGCGTCATGAACGCATTCTGGCAGCCGGCCGAGCCCTCGGGTTTCCCTCGGCGCGAATACGGGCAGGATCATCACATGCCCACGTTGCTGTGGTTCCGGCGCGATCTGCGCCTGCACGACCTGCCCCCGCTTCTGGACGCCGCGCGAGCCGACGGCGAGGTGCTGGCCTGTTACGTGCTGGACCCGCGACTGGTGGCGTCTGCTGGGCCGCGGCGGCTGCAGTTCCTCTACGACTCGCTGCGCGAACTCCGCGAGCGGCTGGACGGCAGGCTGTTGGTCACCCGCGGCCGCCCGGAGACCCGAATCCCCGCTCTGGTCAAGGAGATCGGTGCGACCTCGGTGCACGTGTCCGCCGACTTCGCCCCCTTCGGCATCCGGCGTGACACGGCGGTGCGCGAGGCCCTTGGCGACGTGCCGCTCGAGGAGTCGGGGTCGCCGTACCTGGTGTCGCCTGGCCGGGTCACCAAGGGTGACGGCACCGCGTACAAGGTGTTCACCCCGTACTACGCGGCATGGCGGGAGCACGGCTGGCGCGCACCGGCCAAGACCGGGCCCACGTCGGCGCAGTGGATCGACCCCGCCGACGCCGGCGGCGGTGTCGACGTACCAGCGGGTGACACCGAACTCGACCCGCCTGCCGGCGAGACCGCGGCACGCACGGCGTGGAAGCGGTTCGTCGGCTCAACGTTGCAGAACTACGCCGAGGACCGCGACCGTCCCGACCGCGACGGCACCAGCAGGATGTCCGCGCATCTGAAATTCGGCACGATCCACCCCCGCACCATGGCCGCCGACCTCGGCGGCGGCACGGGCGCCCAGGCCTATCTGCGGGAGTTGGCGTTCCGCGACTTCTACGCCGACGTGCTGCACGCCTGGCCCCGCAGCGCATGGTGGAACTGGAACACGTCATTCGACCGCATCGAGGTCGACGACGACGCCGACGCGAAGCGACGGTTCGAGGCATGGAAGGCAGGCCGCACGGGGTTCCCGATCGTCGACGCGGGCATGCGGCAGCTGGCGCACACCGGCTTCATGCACAACCGGGTCCGGATGATCGCCGCGTCGTTCCTGGTGAAGGATCTGCACCTACCGTGGCAGTGGGGCGCGACGTGGTTTCTGGAGCAGCTGACCGACGGTGACATGGCCAGCAACCAGCACGGCTGGCAGTGGGCGGCGGGCTGCGGCACCGACGCCTCGCCGTACTTCCGCGTGTTCAACCCGACCACACAGGGTGACAAGTTCGACCCCGACGGCGCCTACGTTCAGCGCTGGGTGCCCGAGGTCGGCGGGCCGGACTATCCGGAGCCGATGGTGGACCACGCAGAGGAGCGTGTCGAGGCGCTGCGCCGGTACCAGCAGGTCCGAGCCGCTACCTGAGCGAGAGGCCGCCTTCGACGGGCAGCATCACGCCGGTGAGGTACTTTCCGGTCGCGCCGCACAGGTACACCATCGCATCGCTGACGGCCTCCGGCTCCACCGGCGGGATGGGCAGAAGCGGCTGTTGCCCGATGCCGAAGCCGCCGGTCTCCTCGACGAATCGCATGGTCGCCTCGTTGAGGATCATGGGTGTCGCCACGCCGCCGGGATGCACCGAGTTGACCCGAATGTTCTTCTCCGCCAACGACGTCGCGAAGTAGCGCATCATGCCGACGACGCCGTGCTTGGCGACGTTGTACCCCGCTGCACCGTGGCTCATCGCGCCGAAACCCGGACTGATCGACTTGAGCCCGGCGGCCGAGCTGGTGATGACGATGGCCCCGCCCTCGCCGTGCGCCAACATCGCGGGCAGCGCCGCCTCGATCGTGTAGTACACCCCGTTGAGCATCACGTCGATGGCGTCGACGAACGTGGCGACCTCGTGCCGCCGATCTCCGACGCCGGTCAGGATCCCCGCGTTGGCGATGACGAAGTCGATCCGCCCGAACTCGTCGACCCCCTTGGCGACGACGGCCTTCAGTGCGTCGAGGTCGCGGACGTCGCCCTGCTCGGCGACGATGCGCCTGCCGGTCTTCTCGACGAGGTTGACGGTCTCGTCCAGGTCCTCGGGTGTCGCCATCGGGTAGCCGACGCGGGGCATCTGATCGCACAGGTCGAACGCGATGATGTCGGCGCCCTCCTCGGCGAACCGGACGGCGTGCGCGCGGCCCTGCCCCCGTGCAGCACCGGTGATGAACGCGACCTTGCCTTCGAACTGCAGCGACATGACATGCACCGTAGCCGCAAGGCTCGGGTCTACGTCCATGCGTAGTAGACCTGTGCCAGAATGTCGGCAGAAGCTTGCCCGACCGTGAGGAGCAGCCGTGGCCAACACCGAAGTCGAACGACACACCGGCGTAGACGTCGAGGACGTGCCGTCGGCGAACTGGGGCTGGTCCAAGGAGAACCACCGGGCCATCCAGATCGGCGGCATCCTGGCCGCGCTGTTCATGCTCGCCATGCTGCGCGGTAACCACGTCGGACACGTCGAGGACATCTTCCTGATCGGATTCGCCATCGTGATCCTCGGCGTCGTGTTCCGCGACTGGTGGCTGCGCCGTCGCGGCTGGACCCGCTAGGTCGGTGGTCGCAGGGCCACGACGTCGAACGACGCTCGCGGCAGATAGCCCATCGCCTCGTACAGACGCATGGCCGTCGTGTTGGACGATGCGACGTGCAAGAACGGCGTCTCACCGCGCTCCCGGATTCCGTACGCGACGGCCTGCATCAGGCGCGTCGCCAGGCCCCTGCCGCGATGCTCCGGTGCCGTGCACACCGCACTGATCTCCGTCCACCCCGGCGGGTGGAGACGCTCCCCGGCCATGGCGATGAGTCGCCCCTCCTCGCGAATGCCGACGTAGCTGCCCATCTCGATGGTGCGGGGCGCGAACGGGCCCGGCTTCGTCAGCGCCACGAGCTCCAGCATGTCGGGCACGTCGTCGTCGGACAGACGCAGCAGGTCATCCGGGGCGAGCGAAGCGACGGGGAGTTCACCGTCGGGACGGGCCTCGACACCTGCGCCGATCATCTGAATGCACGGGATCCGCACCAACTCAGTCCAATTCGGCGGAGCTTCGGTACCGGAGGCGGTCAGAGCCACGCCCTCGTGAGGCTCAACGAGGGCGGCGAGATCGTTCCAGTCGTCGCCGTCGGGCTCGTCGGGCAGGGCGGCGAAGGCCGAGACCTCGCCGAGATACCGAACCGCTCGGCCACGGCTTCGCGCCAGGTGGGCGTGAGGCCCGGTGAGTGCCGCGAACACCGCGTTGTCGAGCACATGGGCCTTGCGCAGGGCGGGGTCATCGGCTGGGCAGTCTGACGATGTCGACATCAAGGCTCCTATCGGCCAGTCGGGATTCGCTCACTCAAGCACCTCTGCCGAGGTCGCGGACATGTTCGAAGACCTCGGCCCACCTTTACACGTGCCCGTCGGGACGACGAACCGAGCCAAGCCTCCGGGTTGGGCCACACATCGGTAACCTTCCGGCGTCCTTCCCGTCGTAGCAGCGGGCAGGACTTACGATCGACTCACGCCAAGGGCTGGGAGTGAGTGACCGATGACCATCGAGCAGGACACCGCGGCGTCGGGTGATGACACCTCGACCCGGCGGCGAATCCTGGCGGCCACCACCGAAGTTCTCGCACGCAATGGCCAGACGAAGCTGAGTCTCTCCGAGGTCGCGTCGCAGGCCGGCGTGTCCCGCCCGACGCTGTACCGCTGGTTCGCCTCGAAGGAGGAGCTTCTCGAGGCGTTCGGCAGCTACGAACGCGATCTGTTCGACGCAGGCGTCAGCAAGGTGACCGCAGGCCTTCGCGGGACTGAAAAGCTCGATGCCGCATTGCGTTTCATCGTCTCCTACCAGCGGTCCTTCTCGGGTGTGCGGGTGATCGACGTCGAACCCGAGGTGGTGATCAGGCAACTGACGGTGGTGATCCCCGTGATGCGAGCCCGACTCGAGCGGCTGATGCTGGGGTCCAACCGTTCGGTGAAGGCAGCCAGCGCCATCCGGATCGCCGTATCGCACTACATCGTGCGCAGTGACGACGACGACCAGTTCCTGGCTCAGCTGCGGCACGCGGTCGGCATCAAGGGCCCGGATGGCGAATGAGCCCGTCAGCCCTCGGCTGCGAGTTGGCCGCAGGCCGCGGCGATTTCGCGGCCCCTGGTGTCGCGGACGGTGCACGACACCCCGCGCTCACGAACCTTCTTGACGAATTCACGCTCGGCGGGTTTCGGGCTGGCGTCCCACTTGCTGCCGGGGGTGGGGTTGAGCGGGATGACGTTGACGTGGACCAGCGGGCCGAGCGCGGCGTGCAGCTTCTTGCCGAGCATGTCACCGCGCCACGGCTGGTCGTTGACGTCTCGAATCAACGCGTACTCGATCGACACCCGCCTGCCGGTGACATCGGCGTAATACCTTGCGGCATCGAGTGCTTCGCCGACGTTCCACCGGTTGTTGACCGGTACCAGGGTGTCACGCAATTCGTCGTCGGGGGCGTGCAGCGACAAGGCGAGCGTGACGCCGAGGCGCTCGTCGGCGAGCTTGCGGATCGCCGGGGCCAGCCCCACCGTCGACACCGTCACCGAGCGTGCCGAGATGCCGAAGCCGTGCGGCGGCGGGGCGATGATGCGCTTCACCGCGCCGAGCACCCTGTTGTAGTTCGCGAGCGGCTCGCCCATGCCCATGAACACGATGTTCGACAGCCGGCCGGAGTGCTCGTCGCGCATCACGGCGGCGGCGGCGCGCACCTGCTCGAGGATCTCGGCGGTCGACATGTTGCGGGTAAGCCCGCCCTGCCCCGTTGCGCAGAACGGGCACGCCATGCCGCAGCCTGCCTGCGACGAGATGCACACCGTGGCGCGCTGCGGGTAGCGCATGAGGACCGACTCGAAGGTGGCCGCATCGCCGGCGCGCCACAGCGTCTTTCGCGTCTCACCTGCGTCGCACTCGATGTGGCGCACCATCTTCAACAGGGGCGGGAACAGCGCCTCGGCCACCTGGTCCCGCACGGCAGCGGGCAGATCCGTCATGAGGTGCGGATCGGCGATCAGCCTGCCGTAGTACTGGTTGGCCAGCTGCTTGGCGCGGAAGGCGGGCAGCCCGAGATCGGCGACGGCGGCCGCGCGGCCCGCCTCGTCGAGGTCGGCGAGATGCCGAGGCGGCATACCGCGTTTCGGCGCTTCGAATACCAGTTCCTGCTTCATCTATCGCCCTTAGGTCTCTTCGGCCAGCACGTCACGGACGGCCTGGTCGACCGCGTTCAAAATGTCGGGATCGACGCCGGCCCTGCCGCGCACGAACACCGATGCGCGGCTGCCCGGCGGCAGCCCCTCGGCAAGGCACAAGCCGTCCGGCAACCGGCCAATGATCGGTAACAGCGCAACGCCGAGCCCTGACCGTACCGCTGCGTAGAGGCCAGACAGGTCCGAACTCTCGGCGACGATGCGGTAAGGCACGCCGACCCGGTCGAGACCGGCGTATGCGGGCTCACGCAGCGTGCACGGCTCGGAGAACATCACCACCGGCAGCGGCTCGTTGGCGGGTGCGGCGAAACTGCGGGCCGAGACCCACTTGAGTGCCACGATGCCAGAGGCATTGGCGGGGTCCAGACCGGACCCGTCGAGCATCACCGCGACGTCGACGTTGCCGTGCTCGACGGCGTCGGCAAGCATCACGTTGCGGTCGAGCCGGAACCGTAGCCGCCAGTCGGGCAGCCGCTCCCCCAGCGCGTTGGTCAGGCCGGCCAGCATCACGTCGGCGCCGTGTTCGGTGGCACCGACGAGCAACACCTGCTCCTGCGCGGCACCAAGGTCGTCCAGTGCGGTGTCGTGCGCGGCGAGGATGGTGCGCGCGTGGGCCAGCACTCGGTAGCCCAGTTCGGTGAAGGCCACCCCGCGGCCCGACTTCTCCACGACGGGCCCGCCCACGACGGCCTCGACCCTGCGGACGTGTTGGCTGACGGCCGACTGGGTCAGGTGAAGGACCGTCGCAGCGCGGTGAAATCCGCCACAGTCGGCTACGGCGACGACGCTGCGCAGCGGTGCGATGTCCAGGACCTGAGCCACCCGTTCAAGGTACTCTGATCAGCAATTCGGATCAAAGAGCAGGGTTTTCGCACGCATTGCGGGGGTTATTCCGAATATTCGATCACGATCCACGATCATTCGTGATCGCCGATATTCGTTGGACTCGCACGTCGGCCGTCGACACCATGGAGCGGTGACGCCCACCCGCATGCCGCTGAGAACCGCGTCGACCGTGACCTTCTTCTATGCCCTCGGCTACCCGATCGGCAACATGGCCGTCAACGCCATGTCACCGATGGCCGTGCTGGTATTCCGGTTCGGGCTCGCGGCGCTCATCCTCGGCACCTGGGCCAAGGTCGCGCGGGTGGCCTGGCCGACGGGTCGCAAACTGGGCCACGTCGCCGTCACCGGACTGCTGATGCAGGCCGTCCAGTTCTGCGCGCTGTACGTGGCGATACAGCACGGTGCACCGGCCGTGCTGTGCGCGGTGATCGTCGCGATGAACCCCGTCGCCACGGCCCTGCTGGCCGCGACCTTCCTTCGTGACCGGCTGACACCGCGCCGGATCATGGCGCTGGTCCTCGGCGTTGCGGCCGTGCTGTCGGCGTGCGCGAGCCGGCTGATCAGCGAGAAGGGCGTCGACCCCGCGGTCCTGCTACTCCTCGTTGCGCTGTTCGGCATCGCCGCGGGCGGGGTGTATCAGCAGCGGTTCTGCGCCGACGTCGACTTCCGCGCCTCGACCACCATTCAGAACACCGTGGCGTTCGTGCCCGCCGTGATCTTCGCGCTGACGACGCACTTCGCGATTCACGACCCGGTGAAGGCCACCATCGCGGTCACCGGAGTGGTGTTGCTGAACGCGGTGCTCGGCGTGTCGCTGTACGTGCGGGCGATCAACCTGCACGGCGCCGCCGCAGTGTCGATGCTGTTCTGCGTCATCCCGGCGGTCGCGGGCGTGCTGTCCTGGCTGATGCTCCGCCAGCCCGTGGACATCGGTACCGGCGTCGGGCTCGTTCTCGGCGCACTTGCGTGCTGGCTGAACAGCTCGGCGACGCGCGCGAAAGCCCGCAGGTCAGACGAGCAGCGTCAAGACGACCCAGGTCGCAACGGCGGACGGCAAGACCGAGTCCAGGCGGTCCATGAGCCCGCCGTGCCCAGGTAGCAGCGTCCCCATGTCCTTGATGCCCAGGTCGCGTTTGACCTGGGACTCGATGAGATCTCCGAGCGTTCCGGTGATCACCAGCATGAGGCCCAGGGGCACGCCGACCCATGCCGGCTTGTCGAGCAGGAAGGTCACGGCGATCACGGCGCCGGCGGTGCCGAAGATCAGTGAACCGGCGAGTCCCTCCCATGACTTCTTCGGGCTGATCGCCGGCACCATCGGGTGCTTGCCGAACAGCACGCCGGCCGTGTAGCCACCGATGTCGGAGAACACCACCCCGAGCATCAGGCAGAGCACGCGCCAGCCGCCGTCGTCGGGATAGACAAGCAGCGTGCCGAACGCGCCGAACAGCGGAATCCAGGTGGCCAGGAAGACGGTCGTGCTGATGTCCCGCAGATAGTTGACCGGGGCATTCTTCAGCCCGCCTGCCAGCAGACGCCAGATCATGCAGACGACGACCGTCGCGCCGTAACTGCCGAGTGCGCCCGCGGTGCCGAACGGCCACGTCAGCCAGACCATGGCCTGGCCGCCGACGAGCAGCGGCACGACGGGGATCGAGTACCCGGCCGTGCGCAGCCGTCGCACCACCTCGTGGGTGGCCACTGCCATGGCCGTGGCGACGACGGGAATCCACCACAGTGGCGCCCACACCAGAATCGCGATGACACCGAAGCCGAGGAACGCGCCCACGCCGATGGCCGCGGGCAAGTCGCGCCCTGCGCGCGACTTCTTGGGCTCCTCGCGAGAAGCGTCGGCCCCGTCGGACGGGGCGGTGTCGGTGTCAGCCACGGAAATCGGTTGCCGAGGTCTATACCTCGAGCAGCTCGCCTTCCTTGTGCTTGACCAGATCGTCGATCTGGGTGGTGTAGGTCGACGTGGACTTGTCCAGTTCCTTCTCGGCCCTGCCCACCTCGTCCTCGCCTGCCTCGCCGTCCTTCTTGATGCGGCTGAGCTCCTCCATGGCCTTGCGGCGAACGTTGCGGACGGTCACCTTGGCGTCCTCGCCCTTCGACTTGGCCTGCTTGACGAGCTCGCGCCTGCGTTCCTCCGTCAGCTGGGGTATCGAGATGCGGATGACGTTGCCGTCGTTGCTCGGGTTGAGGCCGAGATCGGAGTGCCTGATGGCGTCCTCGATGTTGCGCAGCTGAGCGGCCTCGTACGGCTTGATGACGACCAGGCGAGCCTCCGGCACGTTGATGCTGGAGATCTGCGTGATGGGCGTGGGCGACCCGTAGTAGTCGATGGTGAGTCTGGAGAACATTCCGGGGTTGGCGCGACCGGTGCGGATGGACGACAGGTCGTCACGCGCCACCGAGACGGCCTTCTCCATCTTCTCCTCGGCTTCGAAGAGGGTTTCGTCGATCACAATCCAAGTCTCCCGTCGCTATCGCTCGCCCGGCACCGATTCTCCGGCCACTTGTCGCTCGCCTCGTGGGTGTCGCCCCGTCAGGTGGTGACCAGTGTTCCGATCTTCTCACCCGCGACCGCACGCGCGATATTGCCATTGGTGAGCAGATTGAACACCAGGATGGGCATCCCGTTGTCCATGCACAGGCTGAATGCGGTGGCGTCGGCGACCTTGAGCCCGCGGTCGATGACCTCTCGATGGGTGATCGTGGTCAGGAGTTCGGCGTTGGGATCCTCCCGCGGGTCCGCGGTGAAGATGCCGTCGACGGCCTTGGCCATCAGCACTACCTCGGCACCGATCTCCAATGCGCGTTGCGCGGCGGTGGTGTCGGTGGAGAAGTACGGCAGACCCATGCCTGCCCCGAAGATCACGACGCGACCCTTCTCGAGGTGCCTGCGGGCGCGCAGCGGAATGTAGGGCTCGGCGACCTGACCCATCGTGATCGCGGTCTGCACGCGCGTCACGATGCCCTCCTTTTCGAGGAAGTCCTGCAGCGCCAGGCTGTTCATCACCGTGCCGAGCATGCCCATGTAGTCGGAGCGAGTGCGTTCCATGCCGCGCTGCTGCAGTTGTGCACCGCGGAAGAAGTTGCCGCCTCCGATGACGACGGCGACCTGTGCGCCGCTGCGCACCACTTCGGCGATCTGACGTGCCACCTGCGCGACGACGTCGGGGTCGAGGCCGACCTGCCCGCCGCCGAACATCTCGCCGCCCAGCTTGAGCAGCACGCGCGAGTACATCGGTCGGATTGTTCCTGCGACGACCGGCTCCCCCATGGACTCCTCCTCGCATGCGAACGCCATCCCGGCATTCGGCAAGGCGGCGTCACCAATCCTGCCTCATCGCGGGTGCGCGACGACGCAGGGGTGGCGCCGCGGGCCGGCTACCGAGATGGCTAGCCCAGGTGGGCCGTCAGCAGCCAGGCGGGCACCGACATGCGGCCGTTGCCCTCGTCACGAAGGCTCTCGCCGGCAAACTGCTTGGCGCCCGCTTCGTTCCCGGCGAAGTTGGCGTGGATGCGCGCGTGACGGATCTCGTCGATGGCCCAGTACTTGGACACCACGTCGCGCAGCTCCTGCTCGGTGACCGGATGGGCGGGCCCGGCGGCCGGCCAGTTGGTGGCGTCGAAGACCAGTACGAAGTACGACGCCCCTGGCGCGGCCGCGCGCACGATCGACTGCTGGTAGCCGTCGCGCAGTTCGACCGGCATGGAATGGAACAGCGTGCTGTCGATGATGGTGCCGAAACGGCCGTCATAGCCGGTGAACGCGCTGATGTCGGCGACGTCGAAGGTGGCATTGGTCAGGCCGCGCTTCGCGGCCTCGGCGCGCGCCAGCTCGATCGCGGTCGCCGACTGGTCGAGGCCGACCGTGGTGAAGCCCCGCTCGGCGAGTGCGATGGCCGTGGCGGCCTCGCCGCAGCCGGCGTCGAGCACGTCGCCGTGCACCTTGCCCGCCGCGATGAGCGCGGCGATCTCGGGTTGCGGCTCACCGATGCTCCACGGGGGCCTGGCGCCCAGTCCGAGCTCGGGGGCCTCGCCACGGTAGGCGGAATCGAACATCATGTCGGAAGGATTGGTCATGCTTCCTGTTTATCAATCTAGTTGATATGTGTCAAGATGATTGACATGAGCGACGGCGAGAATCGGCCCTTGGGCTACCTTCTGCACCGGCTGACCACCGCATTGCGCACCGACGTCACGGCCAACGTGCTGGAACCGCTGGATCTGCCCTTCCCGCAATACATCTGCTTGCGAATCCTGTCCCTGTACCCGGGCAGCTCGAACGCCGAGCTCGCGAGGGACGTCATGGTGTCGCCCCAAGCGATGAACATGGTCGTGCGCAGCCTGCAGGACCGCGGCCTGGTGGCAAGGCCCGCGACGGTAGCTGCAGGACGCTCGCTGCCCACCGAGCTGACCCAGGAGGGCAAGGCGCTGCTCAAGCGCACCGAGGCGGGCATCCGAGCCGCCGAAGGCCGCGTCCTCGCCCCTCTGAACGAGCGCGACCAGGCCGAGCTCCGGCGGATCCTCGACGATCTCGGCTAGGCGTCAGGCCTTCCGCACCAGAGGGGGCCTCCATCGACCGTCGAGCACCTCGGCCTTGGGCGCATACAGCCGCATCGTCACGCCCAACGGGCCCTTCGGCGCGGGGAGCCAGTTCGACTCGCGCTCCGGGCCCGGGTTGTCGTGCTGGACAAAGAGAGTCAATGAGCCGTCGGCGTCGTACTTCAGCGCATCTCGGTCGCCGATCGCGAAGCGGTCGAGCTCGTTGGCGACCTGGAAGCCCTCCGCGTCGTACATCGTCACCGACCAGAAGGCGTACACGGGCGGAAGCTCGTCTGCCTCGAAGCGGATGACGTAATCGCTCTCCCCGGTGATCGGGTCGCCGTCCGCGTCGACGTTGAGCAGCGGGTAGACGGCGTCCTCGGGCGGGTTGGCACCGAGCCCGATCATCGTCACCACCGCGCGCTTGAGATACGAGTTGCCGTACACGCCGATGTTGTCGGTCATCACCGTCCAGCCGTTGGCGCTGGTGCCCAGGATGGGCAGCGACGCCAGCATCGTTGCCAGCGCGTCGGCCTTGCCCGCCTCGATCTCAGCACGCTCGGCCGCGCTGAACCGGCCTGCGTCGAACGGCTTGCCCGGTTCGATGCCGAGCAGCGCGATCCGGGCCAACTGCGAGAAGTCGGTCGGGTGAGGCGGATTCGCCGAGAGCAGCTCGGCGGCATAGTCCAAGTAGTCCAGCGCAGCCATGCCGTTGACCGCCTTCAGCGGCTCGGTCGTCACGTCGTAGTCCGCATCGACGACGTACTCGGGGTCAGCTCCCAACGGCGTGATCACGTAGCCGTCCTGCACCCCGTGCACTGCCGGATAGTCGGCCACGCCGTTGGTCTGCGTCCGCCCGATGATCCAGACGTACGGAGTCGGTGCGGCGATCACCGGTAGACCGGCAGGCAGCTCCCCGGAGTATCCGGGGCCGACGATGACCCACTCGGCGGCATCCGTACCCGTGGTGCGCTGGCCGGGGTTGGCGAAGACGTCGGTCCACATGTCGAGGAGCGGCAACATGTAGTAACGGTTCTGAGTGTCGGCAGCGGTCAGCTTGACCGGACCGGCCGTCAGGTCCAGCCACGCCGACGAGTACAGGGTGTCGAAGTTCGGCCGGACTACCGCCCGGAAGTCCGCCGTCGGGAAGGCCCGTATGTGCGAGAACCGGTTCGGCGGACCGGATCCCGGCGTGCTCCCAACGGGTGAGTTGAGCGCCTGACGCCGGGTGACGTCCATGGTCACCAGCGGATAGAAGTAGACGAACGCCTCGTAACTCAACGTGCGCAGGTCGTCGGACAGTGTGGTCACCGCATGCCTCCGTTTCGGCCCTGTGGTCTCAAGGCCAGAAGTCCGAAGATTACCCGGGCGACCCCACGTAGCGGTGCTGTCCGGCGTCAGTGGTGATGGCACGCCTTCGGCGGCGACGGCGGAAGGTCGAGTGCCGGATTCCCGTCGAAGAAGCCGATCGGCTTCAAGTGGAACCCCGCGTACGCACACGGCATCACCGGCCAATCCTCGGGGCGCACCACGTGGTGGGCGCCGAGGGTGTACCAGAGCACGACGTCGGTGTCCTCCAGCGGCGCGTCGTCGGCCACGAACTCCGGCAGACCCTGCGCGTCCGTCGACTGGTACATGTAGTCCCCCGCCGCGAACCTCTCCGACTCGTCGTACTTGGTGACCCACAGGTTGTGCTGGACGAAGCGGGCCCGATCGTAGATGTGGGAGCCCTCCTGCACCATCACGGGCACGATCTCCTTCGGCACCAGCTTGTACGCCACGGGGCTACCGAGTTCGTTGCGCTTCGACGGGTTGGCGACCTTCCAGTACCTGCCGGTCTTCCAGTCCCAATCGCGTGCCCCCTCGGCCTCCGACGCGACCAGGGTGTCCTTGGTGATCCAGGCGTTGTGGTGCGGGTTGAGCGCAGGGTCCGGCTCGGGGACCGAATCCACTTCGTAGACACTGTTTCCCGGCCCGTCGACGCTCATGTCGAGCCGGAAGTTGAAGAAGTGCTGATGGTTCGGCCCGTAGATGCCAGGAGCGACGAGCTTGCCCCAACGCGGCACCTCGCCGTCGGCGATGGCACCGGTGGTGAGCACACCCGACAGCTTGACCTCCACCTCGATGGAGGCGTCATTGTAGAAGTACCAGAAGAACCCGTACTCGTAGTTCCCGACGGTGCAGATCATCGAGACGACCAACCGCCTGGAGCGCCGCACCTCGACCTCCTCGGTGCGGAAGTCGGTGTGCTTCCAGGAGATTCCGTAATCCTCCTCGTGCATGCAGATGGCGTTCGGGATGGTTACCGCGTTGCCGTCGGAGTCGTTGACCGTGCCGTCGAAGTAGTGGATTTCGCCGAGACAGTCGCAGCCGAGCGTCAGCGGGTTGGCCGAGAAGCCCATGCCCACCTCACCCATGTCGAAGACGTTCTTGTTCCAGTGCGTTGGCGAGGTGTCGCCATAGGGCACCACCATCTCCGACAGCGACGCCCGGTAGATGATGGGCCTGGTCTCACCGCGGTCGGTGTAGGTCACCTCGTGCAGCGTGATGCCCTCACGCGGGTTGAAACCGATCCGCAGCGACCACTTCTGCCACGTCACGTGCCAGCCGTCGACGGTGAAGCTGGGGCCGTCGGGTTGGGTGATCTCGATCGGATTGACGTCGGGGCGGAACTCGGTGAAGGCGGGCCGGTTGTTCGGATCGAACATGAACCGCTCGGCATAGTTGCCCGCGGTGGGCGGCATCGGCACCACACCGTGGTCCTCGATGTCGACGACCTCCATCGTGTCGAGGTCGAACGTGACGATCAGGCCCTCGACGGGACGCGCATAGCCGTGCTCGGACGGTGCCGCCCGCATGAACGTCAGCGGACGGCACAGCAGCGGCGCGTTGTCGTAGTGGTCCTGCTGGCCGTAATAGCCTGCGGGCCACGGGTCGATCATCGCGAGACTGAAGTCGGTGACACCGCGCTTGAGCATCGCCGCCTGCCACCGCGGATCCGCGCGGACCTTCTCCTCCACCCCGGTCATGTGCTCGACCAGGTAGGAGGGGAACCGGCCTGGAATCGCCTTCCACGATTCGATGACCCTGGCACCGAGGTCCACGACCGCCTCGTAGACCATCTTGGCTGCGGCGTCGTACATCGTGGCGAACGCGCAACGCGGCACCTCGATGCCGGCGAACGTCAGCTCGGCGGTCTTGGCGGGTTCCGCCAGCTGGATCATCACGAACTTCAGTGTGGGCGAGGCATATTCGGATGCCGTGATGATCACGGCCGCGGCCTCGATCTCCGCTCCGCTCAACGGATCCAGCGGGTAGGCCGCCGTGCCCTTGGCGCCGGTGCTCACCACCGTGTCTTCCATCGTCATGCGTTACACCGCTTCCTGGCTGGTGGTTTCGGGCTTGGTGAGATCGAGGACGGCAAGGTGTGCCAGCGAGTCCTCCTTGGTCAGCTTCGTGGCCGCGCGGCGCCCGAAGAAGTAGACGATGGCGCCGAGGACGAACATGCCCGCCGCGATCGATCCCACCCAGGTCATCCAGAGTGACGGCGCCATGCCGGGAATCCACGGCGAGGCGAACGAGTAATAGATGCCTGCGCAGGTCGCCACCACACCGATGGCCGCCACCGCGTACACCGCGACCATGCCGCCCGGAATGCGCCAGAAGTCCTCGCCCGCATAACGATCGGCATACTTCTTGCGAGCGATGACCAGCGGGATGAAGAAGAAGAATCCCGAGATGAGCCACACCACGCTCAAGCCGCCCTGCAGGTAGATGGTCACGTTCGCCATGCTGCTCTGCGAGTACAGCCCCACCAGGATCAGCGACGAAAGCACACCCTGGACCAGGATGGCCGTGACCGGGTTTCGGGTGCGCGGGTTGAGGTGGGTGAAGATGCGCGGCAGGTGACGCTCGAGGCCGGAGACGAAGATCAGACGCGAATAGGCCACCTGGTAGGTCGTCATGGCGACGAACACGATCACTGCCAGAACGACGGCCGCGACCTCCATCAAGCCGGGAAAGCCCGACACGCCGAGGTTGCCGATCACACCGGTCACCGCGTTGATCTCGGCAACCGGCAACACCATCATCGTCCCGATCGTGGTGAGCAGGTAGATCAGGATCAGGGCCGCGGAGCCGTACGCGATCATCTTGGTGGCACTGCGCTTCACCGACAGGAATTCCGCACCCATGTTGAACGGCGTCTCGACACCGACCAGATACAGCAGCACGGTGCCGTACAGGAAGCCTGCGCCGACGAAGTTGGGCACCAGAGCGTCGTGCCAGGTGAACGGCTGGGCCGACCCGTTGCCGACCGCGTAGATGACGGCGGAGACGAAGATGGTCAGGGTCAACGCGATGTAGACGATGAAGACGACGTTCATGATCTTCTGGTTGGCGGCCAGCTTGGCCAGCGCCAGGCCGACGACCGTCCACAGGATCACCAGCTGGATGATGATGCTCAGCGTCAGGCCCAGTTCGGCGTGGAACGCCAGCAGCAGCAACTGAAGCACGATCGCCGGTGACGATGCGGTGTTGAGCACCACGGGAACCCACGACAGGTAACCGCCGAGGAACGCCATCTTGTCGCCCATCGTGCGGAAGGCCCAGATGTACACACCGCCTTGGCCCGGCCACAAGTTGCCCAGCTCGGCGACCGCAAGGCCCGCGGGTACCAGGAAGGTCACGATGCCGAGGATCCACATCGGGATCGCCGTCCAGCCGCCGCCTGCCATGATCGACGAGCCGGTGATCCAGCAGATGATGAACACATAGGTGGCGGTCAGCCCGAAGGTGCCGAGCACCTTGGGCAGAATCTGCTCGGGGACGAGCTCGGTGGTCATGAGCGCGTCGCGGTCCGTCCGCGTCGCTTCCATCTCTTGTGTCATTCGTTCTCTCCCAATCGGATCGAATCCCTCACGGGTCCTGGCTAGTTGACGATCTGTCCGTCTCTCATCCGGACGACACGGCTCGCTTCATCGGCCACCGTGGGATCGTGGGTGCTGGCGACGACCGTGACGCCCAGCGTCGAACACAGATCGCGCAGCATGCGCACCACCGTCTCCCCCGTGCGGTGATCAAGATTGGCAGTCGGTTCGTCGGCGAGCACCAGCGTCGGGTTGCTGATCAGCGATCGCGCGATGGCGGTGCGCTGCTGTTCACCGCCCGACATCTTGGTCGGCTGATGATGTACCCGATGGCCAAGGCCGACGACCTCGAGCAGCTCGATCGCGCGCTTGCGCAACGCCTTGCGGTCGTAGGGCTCGAACATCAGCGGCAACTCGACGTTCTCCACCGCCGACAGGAAGGGGATCAAGTTGTAGCTCTGGAAGATGAAGCCGATGGTGTCGTGCCGAAGCGCCGCGAACTGGCTCTCGGTCAGCAGCGAGGTGTCCTTGCCCGCGACCTTCACCGTGCCCTTGGTCGGCCGGTCCAATCCGCCGATGATGTTCAACAACGTCGACTTGCCACTGCCGCTTGGCCCCATCAGGCAGACGAATTCCCCTGGCTTCACCTCGAGTTCGGCTGCCACCAGTGCCTTGACGACCTCGTCGCCTAGCTTGTGCAGCTTCCACACGTCGGCGATCTCGATCACCGGCGACTCCTCTACGGCCGTCATGGCCTAACCTCCACTCGAGAGCGAACGGATGGGTGGGCGCGACGCTGCGTTCCACGTGGGCACGATGCTGGTGGCCAGCGCCGCTGCGATGCTCACCCCGACGGCGATGCCCGAACCCACCAGCACCCCAGTCGACGACACTCCTGTCGCCGCCATACCGGTGACCCCCAGGAGGACTGCGGTACCCGCGGCCAGCGCGGCACCCGAGACGGCGCCCAGCACCGCCGCGATCACCGGTTCGACGAGCAGCGCGGCAATCACCGGCCCACGCGGGATGCCGTTGGCGCCAAGCACACCGAGCTCACGGGTGCGGTGTGCCACGGTCCGGGTGGTGGCCACGGCCACCTCGACGACACCGACGAGCAACACGGTGACGGCGATCAGCACGACGGCGCGGCCGATCTCGTCGGCGTGCCCGAGTGACGCGGACTGGGCGCGGATTCCGTCGGACATGCCGAACACGATCACGACGAGGAAGGCGCCGGTGGCGGTCGTGATGGCGGGTAGCACCATCTCGCCGATCCGCCGCCGCGCGGCCAGCCAGCCGTAGGACAGACCCTTCAGCATGATCCTCCCGTCGCTTCGCTCGCCCAGCGCACTATCGGTCCCCCAACAGATCTACGGGTCGTTGTTGCAGCAGCCGGTGCACGGGCACCAGCGCGCCGACGATCGCCATCGCGGGCAGGAACGCAGCCACCATGCCCGCGGCCTGCAGCCATGCGATGGGTGTCGCGATATCCGGAATCACCAGGGCCACCGCCACTCCGGCACCGACAATGCCGACGAGGTAGGCGACGACGAAGATGATCCCGGACTCGACGAGGAAGAAGTACAGCACTTCGTCGGCAAGGCCGATGCTCGACATGATGCCGAACTCGCGCTTGCGTTCGGCGACGGCCGCCAGGAACGACGACAGCGCGATGACGAAGCCGAGTCCCAGTCCGATCGTGGAGATCAACCCCAGGGTGGAACTGGTCACCTGCCCGGAGAACAGCGCGGAGAACTTCTGCTCGAACGTCAGCGGACCGTTGCCCCCGACGGTGTCGTAGACCAGACCGGAGCCGTTCGGGTCGGGAGCCACCGAGGGATCCGACGTGCTTGGCAGGCCGACCGCAGCGCCGAACGTCGGGCCGAGATCGCGCCGCTTCTCCTCACCGGCGGGCGCGAGCACCGTCAACCACCCGTTCTCCCCGACGACGGACGCCGCGATGCCGGTGGCCACGGTGACGCTCTGGCCGGTCCCCGCAATGCCGACTGCCAGACTCTGGCCGGCGATCACGACGCGCTCACCCGTGGTCAGACCCAGCCGATCGGCAAGGCCCGATCCCAAAATTGCCTGACCGCTGGGAGTTTCGTCGCTCCCACGTACCGAGACCGGCGTCCCGTCGATCATTGTGACACCGGAGAGCGTGCGAGTGGCCCGCCAACCGTCGGGCACGGTCACGGTCGGCGCAGGGCCGCCTGCCACCAGCGCCTGCACACTGGGGTCGAAGTGCACACCCGCGGCGGGCACCGCCCACAGTTGGGCACCGCCGAGCACGTCGGTGACCGAGTCTGCGCCGGTAATCGCGAAGCCCGATGAGATGGTTCGAACGATGGTGACGCAGGCGATCGCGAGGGCGATGCCGAGGACGGACAGCACGAACCGTTCTGGACGACGGCGAATGTTCGCCAGCGCGAACCGGACGAGACACATGAAGGTGTTGCCCGATGCTGCAGTGGCGATCGCCGGTGCTCGAACGGCGGTGGTCGCAGAGGTCTCCACACGAAGGATGGTGAGGTCGCCGTGTTTCGCCAGAGGCAGCGGCCAGTGTCGCCGAAGTTAACTAGATCGGCCCCGGGTTACTTCGATGTGTCGTGGAGGCAACGAATTTCGTCGTCGACGACGTGGAGGAACCGCAGGCCAGCGTCCTCGCCATCGGTTCGACCCGGCGTGTCACGACCTGCTGATGGATCTCAAACCCGGTGAGCTCAAACGCATCCGGTCGATCGTCGACGAGCTGTTCCAACCGCTAGTGCAACGCCGACTGGATGCCGTGGAATGGGCTGGCCTCTTCGAGCTCGAAGGCGAGCTGCAGAAGCGTGGCGTCTCGGCCGAGCTGCGCGCTCAACATCATGCCGATCGGAAGACCGATCGCGGAACGCGCCAGGGGAAGTGAGATCGCCGGTTCGCCGGTGACGTTCTGCAGGGGTGTGAATGCCACCCAGTCCACCAGTCGTTCGACGATCTGGTCGTAGTCGGCGGTCGGATCGAGATGCCCGATGCGGGGTGGTTCAGCGGCCAGCGTCGGGGTCAGCAGGATGTCGAAGTCCTTCAGCTGCCGCGAGATTCGCCTGCGCAGGCTCGCCAAGCGGACCAGCGCCGCGGGCAGCCGGTGCAGGTTGCGGCCCGCGTGCCGCTCGAGGCCAAGCGTCAGGTTGTCCAGCCGGGTGCGATCGAAGGAGTCGCCGAACCGCTTCGTGCCGCCGCGCACCAACGCAAACGACAGCAACGCCCAGTACAAAAGGAAGTCGTCGATGAAGGACTGTGGCACCGGCGGCGAGCCGAGATGCTCGACGCGGTGGCCCATCCGGTCGAGCAGCGCTGCGGTGGCCAACGTCGCGTCCTTGACCTCTGGGCTGCATTCACTCTTGACGGACTTGGTGAACACCCCGATGCGCAGCCGATCCCGCCCCGGTCGGGTGACGTCGCCGATCGGCGCGAGTTTGGGACTACTCCATGCCTTCTCGGCCTCGCGGTAGAACGCGGCGGTGTCGCGGACCGATCGGGTGACCACCCCGTTGGCGACGATCCGGATCGGCATCTCGCGCAGGTCCGCGTCCAGCGGCAGTCGGCCGCGCGATGGCTTCAGTCCGACCAGCCCGTTGCAGGAGGCCGGGATTCGGATCGAGCCGCCCCCGTCGTTCGCATGTGCGATCGGAACCACGCCCGCAGCCACGAACGCTCCGGAACCCGA
Organism: Mycolicibacterium sp. P9-64; assembly: GCF_008329605.1. Taxonomy (GTDB): domain Bacteria; phylum Actinomycetota; class Actinomycetes; order Mycobacteriales; family Mycobacteriaceae; genus Mycobacterium. The sequence goes on along the minus strand of NZ_NPKO01000007.1, from coordinate 287,330 downwards.
CGATGACGCACCCGCGGTGTGGTCGGTGCTCCAGGGATTGCGGACCGGCCCGAGCCGCGGATGTTCGGCCGAGGCGCTGAAACCGAACTCCGACAACCGCGTCTTGCCAAGCGGGACCAGGCCGGTCGCCAGGTAGGCGCGTGCGAAGTCACCGTCGACCGCTTCTGGGCGCGGTTGCCACGCGTCGGAGCCCTGCATGGTGGGCATGCCCCCCACCGCGACGTTGTCCTTGACGAACGTCGGCACGCCGTCGAAGTAGCCGCCGAAGGCGGTCGTCGAGCCAGCACGGGTGCGGGCCCGATCGAACGCCTCGTAAGCAAGGCCGTTCAACTCGGGGTTGGCCTTCTCGGTGCGGGCGATGGCCGCCTCGACCACCTCGGTGCGGGACACCGCGCCGGATCGGAGGGCCTCGACCACCCCAACGGCATCCAGGTCGCCAAGCGCGTCGTCGTCGAATGCGGAAACCAACGTCATGACGGAGACGCTAGCAATACACGTGTCTAATAGCGCGTGCTGGGTGGCCCGCTGAACAGAAACCCCGCGCCCACCGGGATCACCGGTAGTGGCGCGGGGTTCCAATTGAGTGGCGGGGTATGCCACTCAAGTTCGGTGGTGCTAGGCCTGACCGACCTCGAACCGGACGAACCGCGTGACGGTCACGCCTGCCTCGTCGAGGAGGGCCTTGACGGACTTCTTGTTGTCGGACACGGACGGCTGATCCAGCAGCACGACGTCCTTGTAGAAGCCGGTGAGGCGACCTTCGATGATCTTCGGAAGGGCCTGCTCGGGCTTGCCCTCGTTGCGGGCAGTCTCCTCGGCGATGCGACGCTCGTCGGCGACGAGATCCGCGGGCACCTCGTCACGTGTCAGGTACTTGGCCTTGAGCGCGGCGATCTGCAGGGCCACCGCGTGAGCGGCGTCCTTGCCGTCACCCGTGTACTCGACCAGCACGCCAACCGCAGGCGGCAGGTCGGCCGCCCGCTTGTGCAGGTACGTCTCGACGTTGCCGTCGAAGTACGCAACACGACGCAGCTCGAGCTTCTCGCCGATCTTGGCCGACAAGTCCGCGACGGCCTGCTCGACCGTGCTGTCGCCCGCCTTGGCGGCCCTCAGCGCGTCGATGTCGGTCGCCTTGGCCGCAGCCGCAGCGGTGACGACCAGGTCGGCGAGCGCCTGGAACTCGGCGTTCTTCGCGACGAAGTCGGTCTCGGAGTTGATCTCGACCAGCGCGCCGTCCTTGGCCACGACCAGACCCTCGGCGGTGGCACGCTCGGCACGCTTGCCGACGTCCTTGGCGCCCTTGATCCGAAGCAGTTCGACGGCCTTGTCGAAGTCGCCGTCGGCCTCGACCAATGCGTTCTTCGAGTCCAGCATTCCGGCGCCGGTCAAGTCGCGAAGCTTCTTGACGTCGGCAGCGGTGTAGTTCGGCATCTCAGCCTTCCGTGGTTGTCTCGGTGGGGGTTTCGGCGTCAGCCACCGGGGCACCGGCGGCCGTTGCACCGGCCAGCAGTTCCTGCTCCCACTCGGGCAGCGGCTCGACGGCGGCTTCGCCCTCGGCCTTGTCGCTGCCCGCGCCAGAACGTGCCTTCAGGCCTTCGGCGACCGCGGAGGCGATCACCTTGGTCAGCAGAGCGGCCGAGCGGATCGCGTCATCGTTGCCCGGGATCGGGTAGTCGACGAGATCGGGGTCGCAGTTGGTGTCGAGGATCGCGATGACGGGGATGTTCAGCTTGCGGGCCTCGGAGACCGCGAGGTGCTCCTTGTTCGTGTCGACGATCCAGATCGCCGACGGCACCTTCGCCATGTCCCGGATACCGCCGAGGCTGCGCTCGAGCTTGTTCTTCTCGCGGGTCAGCATCAAGATTTCCTTCTTGGTGCGACCCTCGAAGCCACCGGTCTGCTCCATGGCCTCGAGCTCCTTGAGGCGCTGGAGGCGCTTGTGCACGGTGGAGAAGTTGGTGAGCATGCCACCCAACCAGCGCTGGTTGACGTAGGGCATGCCGACGCGGGTCGCCTCATCGGCAACGGATTCCTGCGCCTGCTTCTTGGTGCCGACGAACATCACCGAACCGCCGTGCGCGACGGTCTCCTTGACGAATTCGTACGCCTTGTCGATGTACGTCAGCGTCTGCTGCAAGTCGATGATGTAGATGCCGTTGCGGTCGGTGAAGATGAACCGCTTCATCTTGGGGTTCCAGCGACGGGTCTGATGCCCGAAGTGGGTGCCGCTGTCAAGCAGCTGCTTCATTGTTACGACAGCCATGTTCGGCTTGGTCCTCTTGTTGTCGGTTGTCGCCAGGCATCGGGTGATGCCTGGCCCTAGCGCCCGTTGCAGTGCCGGAACCCTTCCCCAGAACCCTGGAGACGGGACCGCCCGGCATGCGAGTGCAACCCTGGAACTGCGGGGCTGCGCACAGGCGCGCGAAGTCAACTCGCAAGTGCAAGTTGCGGGACTGAGTTTACACCGTTGACATGCATGCTTCGTCCATCCCGGCGCCGGGGGTCCCCCGCATGCGGCGGCGACCGAAGCGACCCGGGATTGTGCACAGTCGCTAGGTCATGCACAAATGGGCGTTTGGCGGCTTCCGCTGGGCGCCGCAACGCGTTGAACTGGGCCGATGAGGTTTCTGGTCATCCTACTGACCCTCGGCCTGGTTTGGCCGGCGCTCGCGAACGCCGAGGACGGCCGACTGGACTGGCCCCTCCGCCCGCGGCCTGCTGTTCTTCGAGTCTTCGACGCGCCGTCACCGAACTGGAGAAGCGGGCACCGTGGCGTCGACTTAGGGGGAACGCCAGGTCAGCTGGTGTACGCGGCCGCCGAGGGCACCGTGGTGTTTGCGGGCCGGCTGGTGGACCGGCCCGTGGTGTCGATCGCGCATTCCGGGGGCTTGCGCACCAGCTATGAACCCGTCGAGGCGGTGGTGCGGACGGGCCAGCGCGTAGCGGCCGGGACGGTGGTCGGCGAGCTGGTCTCGGGTCACCCGGGCTGCGGCACGTGCCTGCACTGGGGCGCGATGTGGGGTGCGGCGTCTCGCGCCGACTACGTCGACCCGCTGGGTTTGGTGGTGACGACGCCCATCCGCCTCAAGCCGCTCCACCCCTAACGCGAGCGTGCCGACGGCGTCGCCGTTCGCGGGTACGTCTCGGTCACGCGGGTGGGTCTGCGCCTAGCCGACCGAGAAAGCCGAGCATCGAATCGACGACGACATCGGGTTGGTCTCGTTGCACCCAATGTCGGGCGCCGCCGACGACGTGGAGTTCTGCGTCGGGGATCAGAGACGCCGCCTGCACTGCGTGGGCAACCGGGACGCCGGGGTCACTGCTCCGTCACCTGCCACGGCGCGGACGGGCTCTCGCCGAAGCCCGGATGATCGGGGGCGATGACGCGATAACCGGCGGCCGCGAGCCGGTCCGACGCCGCCCCATGACAGTGACGCGTTGTCCAACCCACCCCCGTGCAACAGCACGATCGCCCGCGTGTTCGGCCTCTCGGCCGACCATTCAAGGGCCGAAACCGAACCCCAGGACAGATCGACGGTCGAACGGATGGCGGTGATGGATGGACTCCCCCTACTCGTGATCCTGCGCTGCCTACGCCCGCGGGTGAGCCTGGTCGTGCACCGCACGCAGGCGAGCCACCGTGACATGGGTGTAGAGCTGAGTGGTCGCCAGCGTCGAGTGGCCAAGCAGTTCCTGCACCACGCGCAGATCGGCTCCACCTTCGAGGAGATGCGTTGCCGCGCTGTGCCGCAAGCCGTGTGGGCCGATGTCGGGTGCCCCGTCGACGGCGGCCATTGTCTGGTGCACGACGGTACGGGCCTGCCGCGGGTCGATCCGCTTGCCGCGCGCACCCAACAGCAGCGCGGGCCCCGACGTCTCGGTCGCCAGAGCAGGTCTGCCGTCGGCCAGCCAGGACTTGAGCGCGCGCCAAGCCGGCTCACCGAACGGCACCGTGCGTTGCTTGTTGCCCTTGCCCAGCACTCGCAGCAGCCGGCGTGATGCGTCGACGTCGTCGAGGTCGAGGCCGCACAGCTCGCTCACGCGAATTCCCGTGGCGTAGAGCATCTCCACGATCAGCCGATCGCGTATGGCGAGCGGGTCACCTTGCTGGGCACCTGATTCGGCCGCGTTCATGGCGTCGAGCGCCTGATCCTGGCGCAAGACGGCGGGCAGGGTGCGACGCGCTTTCGGGACCTGCAGCCGGGTGGCCGGGTCGGTATCCATCAGCCCCGAACGCGATGCCCACGCGGTGAACGTCTTGACTGCCGAGGTCCGGCGCGCCAGCGTCGTTCGCGCGGCGCCGGAACCGGCCTGCGCGGCCAACCACGATCGCAACACGGGCAGCGTCAGCTGGTCCAGAGAGCCGTCGGGCGCCCGTTCGTCCACGAAGCCGAACAACGACCGCAGATCACCGAGATACGCGCGGCGGGTGTGGTCGGAGCGGCCACGCTGAAGCGCGAGGTACTCGTCGAACTCTTCGAGCACCGCTTCGACCTTGGGACCCATTCCCCTACCGTCGCAGAGTTCGATGCGGGGGCGCGTGAGGCGAGGACGTGTGTCGTGCGCGAGAGTCGCCGCAGTACCAGAATCCTTCCACGCGTGCAGAATTCATCCACAGGCGCATTGAGCCCTAATCCCTTGTGTCACTTTGGCTTCAGGCGTCACAAACCACCGATTCTTGTCAGTGACTCGAACTAGTGTTCGAGTATGGGTTGGGATCGAGATTCGATCAACGCGGCATACGACGCGCTCGACGCCGCCTACGACACCGTCGCCGCCCTCACCTACGACACCCTCGACACTGCCGCCACCCTGCGTTGCCAGGACCGCCTCGAACGCCTGCGCCGACGTATGCCCGCCACCGAACACCAACTACTCGCCCACGCCCAAACACTCACCATCCCGACGGCGATCGGGGCGAAGAGCTGGTCCGACGTCCTGGCCACCCGGCTACGCATCAGCAACACCGAAGCCACCCGACGCGTCAAGGAAGCCGACGACCTCAGCCCCCGCACCACACTCACCGGTGGCCCCTTGGAGCCGCGGTTGCCCGAGACCGCCGCCGCCCAAGCCCGCGGCGACATCAACGTCGAACACGTCACCATCATCCGCGACTGCATCAGGAAAGCCTCGAAATACGTCGACGCCGCCGCCCGCGACGAAATCGACCACGACTTGGCGCATGCCGCAGCGCACAACAGCCCCGAAACGCTGCGCGAGTCCACGCACCTGCTGCTCTACCTACTCAACCAAGACGGCGACGCCCCCGACGACGACCGCACCCAACGCCGCGGCATTACCCTCGGACGCCAAGACGCCGACGGCAACATCCCCATCCACGGCCTGCTCACCCCCGAAACCGCCGCCTACATCCAAGCCCTGTTCGCCAAACTCGCCGCCCCCGGCATGTGCAACCCCAACGACGAAAACCCCTGTGTGACCGGTCAACCCGACGAGGACACCATCCACGCCGACGACCGCACCCTGCCCCAACGCCAACACGACGCCCTCACCACCATCTGCCGCGACACGTTGTCGTCGAATGAGCTCGGCCAACACAACGGGCTACCCGTCACCGTCGTGGTATCCACCACCCTGCAAGACCTCGAGTCTGCGGCCGGTGTTGCAGTCACCGGCAGCGGATCCTTACTCCCGATCAGCGACCTGATCCGGATGGCGTCGCACGCCCGCCACTACCTCGTCATCTACGACAAGCACACCCGCGAACCGCTCTACCTGGGCCGCACCAAACGCATCGCCACACTGCCCAACGCCTGGTGTTGTTCAACCGCGACCGTGGCTGCACCAGGCCCGGCTGCACCGCCCCCGCCTACCGCTGCCAAGCCCACCACGCCGCCCAAGACTTCGGGAAGGGCGGACAAACCAACATCACCGACCTCGGCCTGGCCTGTGGCCCCCACAATCGCCTCGTCAACGAGCACGGATGGACCACCCAAATTCGCGGCGACGGCCGCATCGAATGGATCCCCCCGCCCCTGCTCGACACCGGCCAAGACCGCATCAACCATCATCACCACCCCAACGAACTCCTCGCCCCACACGACGAGGATCCGCCGGCAGCTTGACACGCCACTGGGCAGATGGGTTGCAGCGTGGCGTCAGGCGGGCTGCGGGGTCGGCGAGCTCACCTCGACGAGCATCTTGCCGATGTTCGCGCCGGTGAAGAGGCCGTTGAGCCCGTCGACGCAGGACTCGAGGCCCTTGAAAACGGTGCACCGGTAGGCGAGAAGGCCCTCCTGCTCCCACCCGCGCAGTGCGGCGAAGGCCTCGTCGAAGCGACCCCATTCATCGAGCGCGTTGAACCCCTGCATCGATGCGGTCCTGGCGAGCAGGTTCACGTAGTTGGCCGGCCCGGGATGCTCGCCGGTGAGGTAGCTCGAGATGACGCCGCAGAGCACCACCCTCGCCTTGGCAGCCAGCCGGCCGAGCACCGCGTCCAGGATGGGGCCGCCCACATTGTCGAAGTACACGTCGACACCCTTCGGGCAGTGTTGTTTGAGCGCGGCCGCGAGGTTGCCTTCCTTGTAGTCGATGCACGCGTCGAACCTGAAGTCCTCGACCACCGCCCGGCACTTCTCGGGACCGCCCGCAATGCCGACCACGCGGGCACCGGCGATCCTGGCGATCTGGCCAGCCACCGAGCCCGTCGCGCCCGCAGCGGCAGATACCACCACCGTCTCCCCTGCCCTTGGCTTGCCGATGCCGGTCATGCCGAAGTACGCAGTGGCTCCGGTGGGACCGTACATCGACATCACCGCGAGTTGGTCGGTCAGCCCGACGACGGGCGTGCTGAACACGTCGTCCCGAATCACCGAGTAGTCCTGAAAGCCTGTCAGCGTGGTGATGACGTCACCGACGGCATAGGCGTCGCAACGGGATTCGACGACCTCGCCGATACCTGCTGCCCGGATCACGTCGCCGAGTTCTACCGGCGGCAGGTAGCCGGGTTGCCCGTCGAGCCAGGTTCGCGCGGCAGCATCCATCCCGACGTAGGTGGTGCGGAGCAGCGCCTCGCCGTCGGCGAGTTCAGGGGCGGGCACGCTGACCATCTCGGCGTCGTCGGGGGCAACGAGCCCAGTCGGGCGGCGGCGCAACAGGATCTGGCGGTTCAACCGATCGGGCACGATCCGAAGCTACCGAAGGCGGGCCGCCCGCCGATGAAGAATCAGGAACCGACGGGACGGAGCGTGTCCGGCGTCAGGTCGGCCAGCGTCTTGTAGCCGTCGATGCCCATGATCAGATCGGCCTCGGCGAGCAGTGACCGCAGCACGTGGACGACGCCGTCGGCGCCACCCAGTGCCATGCCGTACGCATACGGCCTGCCGATCCCGACGGCCGTCGCTCCGAACGCAAGAGCCTTGACGATGTCCGAGCCGCTGCGGATGCCGGAGTCGAACAACACCGGAACCCCGTCGGCGGCCTCGACGACGCCGGGCAGGCAGTCGATCGCAGGCAGACCACCATTGGCCTGCCTGCCGCCGTGGTTCGAGCAGTAGATCCCGTCGACACCGCCGTCGATGGCGCGGCGCGCGTCGTCGGGATGTTGGATGCCCTTCACCAGCAGCGGCAGCTTGGTCAGCGACCGCAGCCACGGCAGGTCATCCCAGGACAGCGAGTTGCCGAACACCGAGATCCACTTCAGGATCGCGGCCTGCGGGTTCTCCTCCGGCGACTGCGCCAGCGACGCGCGGAAGACGGGGTCGCTGGTGTAGTTCGACAGACACTTGCCACGCAGCTGCGGGAAGTTCGACGTCGACAGGTCACGCGGTCGCCAACCAGGAACCCAGGTGTCGAGCGTGACGATGATTCCCTTGTAGCCTGCGGCCTCCGCCCGCTGCACGAGGCTCGCGGCCAAGTCGCGGTCTGTCGGGGTGTACAGCTGAAAGAAGCCAGGGGTGTCACCGAACTCCGCTGCGACCTGCTCGAGCGGGTCTTCGGTCAACGTCGAGACCACCATTGGTACGCCAGTGCGAGCGGCGGCGCGTGCCGCGGCCAGGTCGCCGTGGCCGTCCTGCGCACAGAGGCCCATGACGCCGATCGGCGCCATGAACACCGGCGAGGCAAGCGTCAGCCCGAACAGTTCGACGGACACGTCGCGTTCCTTGGCGCCGACGAACATTCGCGGCATCAAACCCCAACGCTCGAATGCAGTGACGTTGACACGCTGGGTGCGCTCGTCACCCGCGCCGCCCGCGACGTAGGACCACAGCGACGGCGACATCGCCGCCTGGGCCTTGGCCTCGAGTTCCGCGAACGACATCGGCAGCGACGGCAAGATGCCGGACAGGCCCTGCAGGTAGATCTCTAGCTGATAATCACCGAATGCCATGGCACCAAGGGTGCCAGCCCGATGTCAGCTCGATGCCTGCGCCTCCTCCTTGGCGAGTTCGGCCTTCCACTGGCGGAACGTCTCCTCGGTGCGGCCGCGCCGCCAATAGCCGGAGATCGACGCCCACTTCGCATCGACGCCGCGCTCCTTGCGGATGTACGTCCGCAGGTTGTGCATGACCGCCTGGGCCTCACCGTGGATGAAGACCTGCACTTGGCCAGGCAACCAAGCTGACTCCTTCACCGCTGCGATGAGGGGCGCGTTGTCACCGGCGTCTTCTTCGGGAACCAGGTCGGCGCGGCCGCCGCGGTAGATCCAGCGGATGTCGACGCCGTCGGGCGCGGAGAGTGGGACCTCGTCTTCGGGACCACTGACCTCGATGAAGGCTTGCCCAATCGCGTTGGGCGGCAACGCCTCCAGTGCGGTGCTCAGCGCGGGGAGACCGGCTTCGTCGCCTGCCAACAGGTGCCAATCGGCGTCGGGGTCCGGCGAGTACGCGCCGCTCGGCCCCATCAGGTAAGCGGGGTCGCCGGGCTCAACCGACGCGGCCCACGGTCCGGCGACACCGTGCTCGCCGTGCACCACGAAGTCGACGGTGATCTCGCGGCGGTCAGGGTCGGCGTTCCGGACGGTGTACGTCCGGACCACCGGCCGATGTTCCTCGGGGAGCTCGCCGAAGCTGTCGAGGGTCAGCGGTTTAGGCAGAGCGCTGACGTCGACGTCATTGCGCACGATGACGAACTTGACGTAGGAGTCGGTGAACTCACTGGGCTTGAACGTGTCGAAGCCGCTGCCACCGAGCACCAACCTGATCATGTGCGGGGTGAGCTGCTCGCTGCTGATCACCTGAAACGTGTGGACCGGACGGCCTGCCACGTGAACCTCCCAAGACGTTTAGTAGACCTCACTGACTATACGAGCGGGTTTGAGCCGGTGGCGGGCTACGTTCGAGCGCCCGTGCCGGCTGCCGATCTACCGAGATGCGATCTTCCACCGACCCTCCTGCTCCTTGACCAGACCGACGAGCTCCAACGTGGCCAACGGCCCGAGCACCTGAATCGCGGGCAGTCCTGCAGCCACTGCCACCTCCTCGACGCTTATACCCCCGCGCGCGGGCAGCGCGTCGTAGACCAGGAGCTCTTGCTCGGTGAGCCCATCGAGCGGCGAGCCCTGATGCGACAACTCGACAGCGAACTCGCCCATACGGCCAACCAATTCGACGATCTCGTCGGCGCGGGTCACCAGATGGGCACCGTTGCGCACCAGCACATGACATCCCGCGGATGACGACGACGTCACCGGGCCAGGCACCGCCGCCAACGGTCGCCCCAGCGCCTCGGCCCATGCCGCGGTGTTGGCAGCACCGCTGCGCAATCCGGCCTCCACGACAACGGTCGCGCCGCCGAATGCCGCGACCAGACGATTCCTCGTCAGGAAGCGGTGTCGGGCGGGTCGCAGGCCCGGCGGGTACTCGCTGACGACCAACCCGTGGGTGGCGATCCGGTGCAAGAGCGCGGAGTGACCGGCCGGGTACGGCACGTCGACACCGCCCGCGAGCACGGCGACGGTCACCCCTTCGGCCGCCAGCGCCGCCCGATGCGCGGCGCCGTCGATGCCGTATGCGCCACCCGAAACCACCGCCACATCCCGTTCGGCCAACCCCGTCGCGAGATCGGCGGCGACGTACTCGCCATACGCGGTCGAGGCTCGAGTCCCGACGAGCGCACAGCTGCGCGCGGTCAGATCGGCCAGATGCTCGGGACCCACCGCCCACAACACCAGCGGTGGATGGGGTATCCGCGCGGCCGCGTCGGCGAACGACGTGAACGCGACACCCGACAGTTCGTCGGATCCACGAACGACGAGCCGGCCCCCGAGGCGGTCGAGCACCGCGAGATCCTCTGCGGCGCGGTTGAACTCGCGGCGCGCTTCACTGCGACTCAACAACGGACCGTCCACCGCGCCACGCCTGATGCGGTCAGCGGCCTCGACGGGCCCGACGTCGTCCACCAGAGCCGCCAGTTCTGGGCACGGTGGTTCGACGACCCGCGACAGGTACGCCCACGCGTGAAGTTCGGTCGTCATCGCGCAGCCCCCGCATGCCGAAAGCTCAACGCCGTGGTGACGTCGTCGCGGTTCGGCGACGACCGGCCGCCGAGATCGCTCAGACTCCACGCGACGCGCAGGGTGCGATCCAGTCCCCTGATGCTCAACAGACCGCGATCCAGCGCGGTGGTCAAGGGTGCCATCACCGACGGCTCGGGCCTGAACTTGCGGCGAAGCAGGACTCCGCTCACTTCGGCATTGGTTCGGAAGCCGTGCGGTGCCCAACGTTCCACTGCCGCTTGTCGCGCCGCTGCCACGCGCGCGCGGACGGTGGCCGTCGATTCGCCGTGTTCGCCGCCCATCGTGCTGGACCGAATGGGATCCATCTGCACGCGCAGGTCCACCCGATCGAGCAGCGGACCCGACAGCTTCCCGAGGTACTTGCGCTTGACCGCCGCCGGGCACAGGCAGTCGCGGGGATCGGCAGGTGCACACGGGCAGGGATTCGCGGCAAGGATCAGCTGAAACCGTGCCGGGTAACGGGCGACGCCGTCACGGCGCGCGATGCGAATCTCACCGTCCTCCAACGGAGTCCGCAGCGCTTCGAGGGCACTCGCCCCGAACTCCGCGCACTCGTCGAGGAACAACACCCCTCGGTGGGCGCGGCTGACCGCTCCCGGCCGCGCCATGCCCATGCCTCCACCGACCAGCGCCGCCACACTCGCCGTGTGATGCGGCGCCACCAACGGGGGCCGGGTGATCAAAGGTGAGTCCTTGGACAACAGCCCCGCCACCGAGTGGATGGCCGTGACCTCAAGCGCCTCGTCGGGCGTCAACGGAGGCAGCAGGCCCGGAAGTCGTTGGGCCAGCATGGTCTTGCCGATACCGGGCGGGCCCGTCAACATCAGGTGATGCGCACCAGCTGCGGCGACCTCGACGGCATACCTCGCCCGCGTCTGCCCGACGACGTCGGCAAGCTCGGCCACCGCATCCGGATCGGCTGGCGTGGCGGACGTTTCGTGATCCAGCGGCACCTTGCCCTCGAGCCATAGTTGGAGCTGGGCCAACGTGCCCGCACCCAACACCTCGATACCGTCGACCAGGCTGGCCTCCGCCAGGTTGTCGATCGGCACGACCACCGTGGGCCATCCCTCCCGTTTGGCGGCGAGCACGGCGGGCAGCACGCCCTTGACGGGCCGCACCCGCCCGTCGAGCGCGAGTTCGCCTAGCAGCACGGTCTTCTCGAGCCGCGCCCAGGACTTCTTCAGGTCCGCCGACAACACGGACAGCGCGAGCGCCAAGTCGTAGACGGAACCGACCTTGGGCAGCGTCGCAGGCGACAAGGCGAGTGTCAGCCGCGCCATCGGCCAGTTGTTGCCGCAATTCGTGATCGCCGCGCGCACCCTGTCCCGCGACTCCTGCAGCGCCGCATCTGGCAGCCCGACCAGGTGCACACCAGGAAGCCCCGAAGTGATGTCGGCTTCGATCTCGACCAACACGGCATCCAGCCCGCGCACGGCCACTGAGAACGCGCGGCCCAACGCCATCACCCCACCCCCTGCAGGTGAGTGAGCTCGGGCGTCGCACGCTGCCCGATGCGTATGCCGACGACGTCGATGCGCACCTGCGGCCAGCTGCCGTCCTGACTGGCCAACCAGAGTCCGGCCAGTCGCCGCAGCCTGCGTACCTTGTCTGGTGTCACCGCTTGTGCGACGCCGCCGAACTGATCGCTGGTGCGGGTCTTGACCTCGACGAACACCACGGCACCGCCGGGCTCGGCGGCGATCACGTCGAGCTCGCCGTACCGGCATCGCCAGTTGCGCGCCAACACGCGCCAGCCCAGCGACGTCAGATGATCGACCGCCAGCTGTTCACCGAACGCCCCGATCTGGGCGCGGCTCACTACGTTCTCCGTCATGGCACCAACCGTGGTCGCGGCGAGGGACAACGCAGCGACGGCGACCAGCGGTGCGCACTCAGCCTCGGGCAGTTGTGCACAGTCAGGAGTTCGTCCACAGGCCGGTAGTGCAAGGATGGACCCGATGGAATCCGGACGGCGCTTCATACGGGATTGCTTCCGATGCAACGGCGGTCGCCTGGGCGCAGCGATCATGGTCGTGACCACCGCTGCGACGCTGAGCACCAGCTGTTCGTCCGAAACCATCGTGAACTCCACCGAAGCGCCCACGACCACACAGGCGATGGCGCCAGCAGTTCCCCCGCCGTCGCCGTCGAAGCCGCCCAGCAACGAGCACCTGGCGAACGCCTTCGACTACGCCGCCCAAGGGCCGGACGGCCAAACGGGCTACTACTTCACCAGCCCCAGCAAGCGCTGGGTGTGCGCGATCTTCCCGCGCAAGACGGCAGGTTGTCAGTCCTCGACCGGGTCCGCCATCGCCGTCACGGGCGCCCCCACCAGCGTGCCCGGTCCGCAGGACACCGACACCGCGCCGAACGCCATCGAGATCGACGGCGCCGTCGATGCCCAGTTCGTGTCGCTCGATCCGCCGGGGTACGCCCTGGTCCCCGGTCCTGCGACCGTCCTGCCCTTCGGAGAGGTGTTGGCCGTTGCGGACTTTCGCTGCAACGTTCAGGAAGCGTCTGGGATCTCCTGCCTGAGCGAGAAGACCGGCAAGGGCTTCACCTTCAGCGCGGACGGTTACACGTTGCAGTACACCGACCTACCCGGCTAGCGCCGGCCTCGGGAACATGGGCGGATTGAGGCGCGCGAACCCGTCCTGACGGAAGTACGGAAAGTGCGGATACGGCGCTTCGCGATGGCTGACGGCGTCGAGCCGTGCGACCTGGTCCTCGCTCAGTGCCCAGCCCACCGCGCCGAGGTTCTCCGACAGCTGCGTGGCATCGCGTGCGCCGATGATCACCGACGATACAGTCGGGCGCCGCAATAGCCAGTTCAGCGCGACCTGCGCAACGGTCCGTCCCGCCTCGTCGGCGATCGCACTGAGTTCGTCGACGACGTCGAACAGCAGCGAATCATCCACGGGCGGCCCGGCATCCGCCGTCGCGTGCAGTCTGCTTCGTTCCGGCAGCGGTGTTCCCCTGCGGATCCGTCCCGTCAGGCGCCCCCAACCCAACGGGCTCCAGACCAGAGCGCCAACGCCCTGATCCAGCCCGAGCGGCATGAGATCCCATTCGTAGTCCCGCCCGATCAGCGAGTAGTAGACCTGGTGAGCGACGTATCGGGACCGATGCGCCGCGTCGGCGGCCGAAAGCGACTTCATCAATTGCCATCCCGAGAAGTTGGATACGCCCGTGTACCGGATCTTGCCCTGCCCGACGAGCACGTCGAGCGTCTCGATGACCTCGTCGATCGGGGTGTGCGCGTCGTAGGCATGCAGTTGAAACAGGTCGATCCGATCGGTCTGCAGCCGTCGTAACGCCTTCTCCACCGCACCGATCAGTCGCGGCCGAGCCGTACCCGCATCCCCCGGCCCGTCGCCGAGCGGCAGCGCTGCCTTCGTCGAGATCAACAGCTGGTCCCGCCTGCCAACGAGGGCGGCACCGAGCACCTCCTCGGACGCGCCGTCGGAGTAGACGTCAGCGGTGTCGAACAACGTCACACCAGCGTCCATGCAGACGTCGATGATTCGCCGTGCTTCGTCGACGTCGGCGTTGCCCCACGCGCCGAAGAAGTCACCCGACCCACCGAACGTCGCTGCACCAAAACTCAATTCGGACACCACCAGACCAGAGGTGCCCACCCGCCGATACTCCATCACCACTCCTAACGAGACAATATTCCCGATAAGGAAACCTAACACGCAGACCGCCCTAACGAAACCCGAGTCCCGTTATGCTGTTTCGATGCCAACGTCGACAAGGCCGGGCGGACGAACCGCCGCCGTCCGCGATGCCGTGCTGCGCGCAGCGGCGGACCTGCTCATCGAGGACGGTCTCGAGGGCATCGAGCTGACCGCCGTTGCGCAACGGGCAGGGGTCGGCAAGTCGACCGTCTACCGCAGATGGGGATCGGTGCCGGGCCTGGTTGCCGACTTGCTCGTCGACATGGCGGATACGTCGACGCCCCGACCGTCCACCGGAGCATTGCGCACCGACCTGTTGGCCCAGGCGAAGCTCGTCCGACGCACGCTGGCCGACGCACGGCAAGGCCGTCTGTTCAAGGCGATCATCGCCGCGGCCACGTGTGATGCGGCCACCGCGAAGGCACTCGCCGAGTTCTATCGCAAGCGCATCGACGAGGTATCACCCGTTGTGGTCGACGCCGTCGCACGCAGTGAGGCGCCAGCTGGCACCGATCCAGCCGAGGTGATCCGCCAGCTATCGGCGCCGCTCTATTACCGGTTCCTCACCGACACGAAGCCCCTGACGAACGCCGACGCCGAGAGAGCGGTGGCCGTCACGATGGCGGCGGTCGACGCGGAGGTCTTTGTCACGCGCTAGGTTCTCTGACCCCTCCCCGCAGGCATCAACGTCCCATATCGTTGCGGCGTGAAGGTCGGCGGCGGACGAGAGCCCAATGCGTTACCGGCCGTATGCCCGGCGCATGTCGAGGACGGCGTGCTGCGTACCCACATCACGACGCGTACGACAGAGCCATATTGCAGTTATTGCAGCGCGACCGGCTCCGGTTCGGCACCGGTCGCCGTCACGCTCGACGTATTCATCGATGCCTTCCTCATCGGTGTCGGCGTCTACTACCAACCGTGTCCCACGAGGGACGAGCCGCTCCCCGACTCTGTGAGTTCCGCCGATGTCGCCCACGCGATCCTGGAGATCGCGGGGATCTCGCAGCGCGAACTCATCGCCGACGTGGCGGGAGTGCTCAGCGCGACGCCAAACTGGATACCGCGGGATCACAAGAGCCGCAGCATGCTTGACCAACTGACGTACAGCTGGGAAGCCTTCAAGCAGCTCGTCAAGCACGAAATGCGATTCTTCTTCGCCAGTCGTACGACCGGGTCCGGTGATCCCGGCGACATGACCGCGGCGCAGCTTCTCAAGGCCGTGTCCGATCTCGGCGAGAACCACCCCGCGGTGTGGCCGGCACCGTGCCCCAGCCCGCTCTTCCGTGCGCGAATGGCGACGTCGAAGAGCGAGGCTGATGAATGGCTTCATGCGTCCGACATCGGTCCACCGCCGCCAGAAAAGGCCGCCGCGAACCGGATGAGCCCCGCGGGCATCAGCATGTTCTACGGCGGGACCGACCGAGCGACCGCGATTGCAGAGGCGGGCGCCCACGCTGCTCATCGATACGTGGCGACGGGCGAGTTCACTCCGACGCGGGAGATCCGGCTGATCGACCTCACGAACCTGCCCGAGCCACCGAGCATCTTCGACGAATCGAACCATCGGGAGCTCTTCGTACTCCGATTCATGCAGAGGTTCATCGACGATCTCACGCTGCCCGTGGAACTCGATGGGCGCGAACACATCGACTACGTGCCCACTCAAGTGTTCACCGAGTACTTCAGGTACGCCTTCCCAGACAGAGTCGACGGCCTGATGTTTCCCAGTGCCCAAGGCCCTGGCAACAACGTCGCTCTGTTCTTCGGTCCAGACCTGTGTGCGGATTAAGGAGACGAGACCGAGCGCACCAGGCTCACCCTTGACTCGGGCACGCTTGAAACCAGCCGCGTGATGACGGTGGCCCGTTAGGTGATCTCGTCAGACAGCATCGCCACTTGATCAGTCGTGGACATCACTGCCCTAAGTCTTTGTCGCCCAGGATTTCTCGACTCGGTCGACGTCGCACTCCTGCTCACTAGGAAATGAGCAGGAGTGCAGCAGTGACGAGCATGAGTGCAGCGGTGAGGCCGTGGACTCCCCAGGCGGTGGCCTTGGGGCCGCCGCCGTCGAGCACGATGGCCGCATCGGCGATCGGAATGATGGTGGCGGCCAATATCACCCAGCCGAGCAGGTGCGTGGCACCCGCGGCCATCAGGATGATGACGAACAGCCCCGATGCGATGTCTCGGATGCCCTTGACCCTGAGATAGGCGACGGTGGATCGTTGGCCGAGATCTGGTTGCACACCGTAGCCGGCGGCCGCGACGCGCGGAGCGACGATGAACCGTGCGCCGATGAAGATGATCGCCGCGGCGATGAGTCCGGCGAGCACATAGGCGATCGTCGTGGTGGTCATGTCGAACACTCCTGGGTTTGTCAGTGAATCAGCGAGAACGACGTGGGGTCGAGCAGGACCGACTGAACGTCGACGATGTCGTCGGTATCGAAGCCGGCCATGTCAGCGGCGAATTCTCGGCTGGTCATGATCAGCCGGGTGAGCTCTTCGGGGTCGGCGCTTGGTGGGTATCCGATCAGCGCGACGAGTCGATTCATGCCGTTGCCCCGTTCGGTCCACACACCGTGGGTGGTGACCCCGAACGTCGCGAACGTTGGCAGGTGGCGCGCCCAATGAATGGTGGCGTACCGCTGTAGTGCGTCGGGTGAGCGCAGGGTGTAGATCCTGAGCTGAAACATCGGTAGGTCCTCCCTCGCATTGATGTCGGCTGGTGTGAACTGATTGGCGCGTCAGATCATCAGCACCACGCATAGGGCGGCCAGTGCCAGGCCTTGCAGCATCGCGCGTGCGCCGATGATTCGGTCCCACTGTGCCTGCAGCACACGCCCATTCGGTAGCGGCTGCCCGGCTTCGGCGGCAGCTGTCAGTCGTCGATTGATGGGTGCACTCACCCGTGCGTAGAGGACGATCCAGACCAACAGCAGGACCAGCGCGGCGGTCGCCGCGATCGCCTGCGCCCAGTCTGCAGTCGCCATGGCTAGCACCGCGGTGGCAGCGGTCGCGAAGGTCCCGAGCACCCCGGGTACCGGCATTCGGCGATCTCCGTATCGATGCACGCTTCCCGTCACCGCGACCAGAGCATGGTCGTCGACCATGGCCAAGGCCGGTCTCAGCACGATGGCGGAAAACACGTCGGTGCCATAGACCACCGCGGTACCCAGCACCGCGATCAATGCGGCTACCTGGGCGAGCAGTTGCAAAACCATGTCGTAACTCCCGTCAGTTCAAACTGCTAGCAACGCTAACCTCTGATCCGATGCGCGTCAATAGCAGTGCTAGCACTTGTAGCGGTGATACTGTTCGGTATGGGCATCGACGATCGTCGACAGCGAGAGCGGGACGCCCGCCGACGGCTGATCATCACAACGGCCCGCACGTTGGCCGAGACCGAAGGCTGGGATGCCGTCACCACGCGTCGGCTATCGACTGAGATCGAATACAGCCAGCCGGTGTTGTACAAGCACTTCGCAGGCATGGAGCAACTCGTCGATGCCGTCGCCATCGACGGGTTCGGCGAACTCGCAGACGTGACTCGGGACGCTCGGCTACGGGCAGGACCGCCCAACGACGCCCTCGCCCGCGTCGCACATGCCTACCTCGACTTTGCCGGCGCCAACCCGGCGGTTTACGACGCGATGTTCGCCCGCGCGACCACATTGCGCTTCGCCGCGCCGGACACACCCCCTCAGCTGACGGCGGCTTTCGATGAGCTGCGACAAGCGGTCGACCTCGCCCATGACGCACAGGATGCCGAAGCGCTGACCGAGGTGTTATGGGCCGCGCTGCATGGACTGGTCACCCTTGGACGGACCGGCCGACTACGTCCCGGCCACGACTCGGACCGTCTTCAGCTGCTCGTCGAACAGTTCACCAGCAGACGAGGACCGGTGCGTCGCGCCAAGCCCTGACCGGCTCCACCTCGTCAAAGTCTCTGCCCGCGAACGAGTTCCCCGAGACTCCGCCGGGTCTTCGGCAAGCGCTAGGTGATCTCGTCGAACAGCATCGCCAGCTGGCCAGGCGACACCGAGATGCCGCACTGGTTCTTCAGGTCGGACAGCGGACTGGCGATGCCCTTCAGGTCGAGGAACTCACCGGGGTGGGCGGTGAAGTAACCCCGCACCGACGACCGGGCCTCCTCCGGCGATTGGGTCCCGGCCGCGGTCAGCACGTCGTTGGCACCGGGGTGCGCGTCCAGGTACGCCCCCGCCGCGTTCAGCACGCCGCTCGCGGTGGTGGACAGACCGCTGGCCGAGCACACGGGTGCGGCGCCCGCCGTCGGCACCGCGACGGTGCCTGCGACGACGGCTCCCAATGTGGCGGCGGCGAACATACCGGCCAGGCCTCGGCGGGCCAACGTGTTGATCAGTGTCATTGCGCGCTTCCCCTTGGATTTCCCGGCAGCCACCGCCGGAGTACCGGAATCATTGCAGGGCGTGTCCCAAGCTGCGCGCCGTTCGAGCAAACCGGCCTGGCGTCAAGTCGCGAAGATCACCCACCGGACGTCGGCCGGCCAACGGACACAACCGGTTTCGCTGACGCCGTTTGTCAGGCCCGCACGCTAACGTGGCCACACGCCAGCCACCACCGTCATCCAGAGGACACATTCATGCGCATTCCCATTCGCCACGGCGAGGTCCTGCTGCTGCCCGTCGACTCCACCCCGGTCGGGAGCTCGGAGCGGGTCACCAGCTGCGTCGTCGGCGACAACGAGTCCGGTCAGGACCCCGTGCTCGACGGCGACCGCGAGTTCGCCAGGATCGTGGACCCCAAGGGCACCCTGTACGTCGACCTCGACGAGCCGACCCGGCTCTGGTACCTGCGGGATCACGACCAGCGCCGCGAACACGAACTGGAGGTGGCCGCTGGTGTGTGGCGGGTGGTGCGCAGGAGGGCGCTGGACGTCCAGACACCCCCGGCGTCCGGGGACCTCCGCCACCCAGCGTGACGCCAATGCGCCCACGGGTATGTTGTTAGGCTAACCTCACCTGGGTGGCGCTGCGACGGTTGGCGCGTGTGAAAGGAATCCCCTTGTTGCGTGGACGTTGGCGGCGGATCGCTACATGGTTGTCCGTGGTGGGACTCGCGGCAGGCCTAACCGCCTGCTCGTCCTCCGAGAAGCCCGATGAGCTGCTGATCTACAACGCCCAGCACGAGTCGCTCACCAAGGAATGGATCGACGCGTTCACCAAGGAAACCGGCATCAAGGTGACCTACCGCCAGGGCGGTGACACCGAGCTCGGCAACCAGCTGATCGCCGAGGGCGCATCGTCGCCCGCGGACCTGTTCCTCACCGAGAATTCGCCGGCGATGGCTGCGGTCGAGAAGGCCGGGCTGTTCGCAGACCTCGACCAGGCCACCATCTCGCAGGTACCGCCGCAGTACCGTCCCGCCACGTCGAAGTGGACGGGCGTCGCCGCCCGCACCACCGTGTTCGCCTACAACAAGACCAGGCTCACCGAGGCGCAGCTGCCGAAGTCGATCATGGATCTGCAGCAGCCGGCGTGGAAGGGCCGTTGGGGCGCGCCACCTGCCAAGGCCGACTTCCAGGCCATCGTCGCCGCGATGCTGCAGCTCACCGGCGAGTCGGCAACCGCCGACTGGCTGGCCGCGATGAAGACGAATGCCGTTGCGTTCCAGGACAACATCGCGACGCTGCGCGCGGTGAACGACGGCCAGGTCGACGGCGGCGTCATCTACCACTACTACTGGTTCCGAGATCAGGCGAAGACCAAGGAGATCAGCGCCAACACCGCGCTGCACTACTTCCGCAACTCCGATCCTGGCGCGTTCGTGTCCATCTCCGGGGGCGGCATCCTGCAGTCGAGCAAGAAGAAGGATCAGGCGCAGAAGTTCCTAACCTTCGTCACGTCCAAGGCCGGCCAGGAGGTACTCGAGAAGGGCACGTCGTTCGAGTACCCGGTCGCCAGCGGCGTACCCGCGAACCCCGCGCTCGTCCCGCTCGACCAGTTGCAGGCTCCCGCCGTCAACCCGTCCGACCTCAACGCGCAGAAGGTCACAGACCTGATGACGAAGGCGGGCCTGTTGTAGGTGGTCACCGCCGACACCATGCCCGAAACCGGGCAGGCCCAACCCGGGCAACGCTCCGGCACGCGCGCGCGCCCCGGGGTTCCGCTTTCCTGCGTCATCGCCGTTCTCGTTGCCGCAACGTTCGTGCCGCTCGGCTACGTGGCCTGGTCGGTGGCGTCCGTCGGGCCCAGTCGGCTCTACGAACTCGTCGCGCGGCCGCGGGTCGGTGAGCTCCTCGTCAACACCATCGGGCTGGTGGTGGTGACGGTGCCGATCTGCATCGTGCTCGGGGTCGGCGCGGCGTGGCTGATCGAGCGCACCACCGTGCCCGGCCGCAGCGCATGGCGTCCACTGTTCGTCGCGCCGCTCGCCGTGCCCGCCTTCATCAACAGCTACGCGTGGGTGAGTGTCGCGCCCACCCTGAACGGATTCGGCGCGGGCGTGCTGATCGCGACGCTGTCCTACTTCCCGTTCGTGTACGTGCCTGCAGCCGCGACCCTGCGCCGCCTGGACCCCGCGATCGAGGAATCGGCCCACGCGCTCGGCTCCAGTTCGACGGGGGTCTTCTTCCGCGTCGTCCTCCCCCAGCTCCGGTTGGCGATCCTCGGCGGCGGCCTGCTGATCGGCGTCCACCTCCTCGCCGAGTACGGCGCGTTCGCGATGGTGCGCTTCTCGACGCTCACCACGGCGATCTTCGAGCAGTTCCAGGCCACCTTCAATGGCGCGGCGGGCAGTGCGCTCGCCGGCGTGCTGGTGCTGCTGTGCCTGGTTCTCCTGGTCGCCGAGGCCGCGGCGAGGGGCAACGCCCGGTTCGCCAGAATCGGCGCAGGCGCACCACGCGTTTCGACGCCGCATCGGCTGGGCGCCATGGCGATTCCCGCAGTCGTCGCTCTAACGGCGCTTGCCGTCCTCGCCCTCGGCGTGCCCGTGTGGACGATGGCTCGCTGGCTGTGGATCGGGGGCACGGAGATCTGGGCGTTGGGCGACATCGTGCCGTCACTCGTTCAGACCATCGGGCTTGCCGCGACGGCCGCGCTGGCGACGACCTTGCTGGCGTTCCCGTTCGCGTGGATAGCCGTGCGGTTCAACGGCTTCCTCGTTCGCTTCGTCGAGGGCTCGAACTTCATCACCAGTTCGATGCCCGGCATCGTCACCGCGCTCGCGTTGGTGACAGTGGCGATCCGCTTCGTTCCCCCGATCTACCAGACGGTGAACCTGGTGCTCGCCGCCTACGTGTTGATGTTCATGCCCCGCGCGATGGTCAATCTGCGATCGGGGCTTGCCCAGGTCCCGATCGGCCTCGAGGAGGCGTCCCGATCCCTCGGCGTCTCACCCACCCGCACGTTCCTGCGGGTGACGCTGCGGCTGACCGCGCCTGCGGCGGCGGCGGGCGCGTGTTTGGTCTTCGTCGGCGTGGCAACCGAACTGACCGCGACGCTGCTACTCGCCCCGACCGGCACCCGCACGCTCGCGATGCGCTTCTGGTCACTGAGCAGCGAACTGGACTACGCGGCGGCCGCGCCGTACGCACTGCTGCTCGTCCTCCTCGCGGTGCCCGTGACGTTGTTGCTGTATCGGCAGTCCACCAGGGTGGCCGCCCTGTGAGCACCGACGCTCCCGTCCTCGAAGTCACCGGCATCGCGAAGTCGTTCGGCGGCCAGCGCGTCCTGCACGACGTCGACCTGCACCTGATGCCGGGCACGATAACCGCGATCGTCGGCGCCTCCGGCTGCGGGAAGACCACCCTGCTGAGGATCGTCGCGGGATTCGAAATCCCGGATGCCGGAACGGTTTCGATTGCGGGACAACAGGTGGCCGGTACCAGTCGGCCCGTCGCCGCTCACCGCCGCGACATCGGCTACGTCGCTCAGGACGGCGCGCTGTTCCCACACCTGACCGTCGGCCAGAACATCGCCTACGGACTCTCCGGCGGCACCGCCCACAACCGGACCCGTGTCGCCGAGCTGCTCAGCACCGTCTCGCTCGACGAGTCCTACGCCGGGCGTCGTCCCCACGAACTGTCGGGCGGTCAGCAGCAGCGCGTCGCGTTGGCCCGCGCCCTTGCCCGCCGCCCCGTGCTCATGCTTCTCGACGAACCGTTCAGCGCGCTCGACACCGGGCTGAGGGCATCGACCCGCAAGGCCGTCGCCGACCTCCTGACCGAAGCGCACGTGACGACGCTCCTGGTCACCCACGACCAGGAGGAGGCGCTTGCGATCGCCGACCAGGTGGCGGTGATGCGCAACGGACGGTTCACCAAAGTCGGCACTCCGCAACAAGTCTACCTACAGCCGGACGACCGGTTCACCGCGGAGTTCCTCGGTGATTGTGTGCTGCTGCCGTGTGAGGTGAGCGCGGGCACGGCGCAGTGTGCGCTGGGCCGGATCCCGCTGCGCGCGCCGACGGCGGACGGACCGGCCACCCTGATGCTGCGCCCCGAGCAGGTCGTCGCCACGGCGGAATCCGACGACGGAAGCCCGGGTATCGCGACCGTGCTCGCATCGGAATTCCGTGGACACGACGTCCTGCTCACCGTCGATCCGGGCGGCGACACCGCGCCGATCGTCGTGCGGCAGCACAGCGTCGCCCCGCCCGCAGTCAACAGCAAGGTGCGGCTGGCCGTGATGGGTCCAGGGGTCGTCCTCGTCGAGAACCCGTCAGTGCGGTGACCGGCGGCCTGATCGAGCACCTGCGCTCACACGGCGACCGGGCCGTCGTCATCACCGACGCCCGGCACGTCACCTACCGCGACTTGGCGGACGACGTCTCCACGGCCGCAGCCGATCTCGGTACCCAACGACGATTGGTGCTCATCGAGACCCGCAACGACCTCGCCACGCTGGTGAACTACCTCGGGACGTTGGCAGGCGGACACGTCGCCCTGCCGCTGCCCATCGCCGGCGATCACACGGCCGTGCTCGACACCTACGATCCCGACGTCGTGATCCGCGACGGTGCCATCGAGCATCGCCATCCCCCGTCGCACGACCTGCACCCCGACCTCGCCCTGCTGCTCTCCACGTCGGGCAGCACCGGGTCGCCCAAGCTGGTGCGTCTGTCGCGGGCGAACCTGATCGCCAACGCCGAGTCGATCGCCTCCTACCTCGACATCCGCAACACCGACCGCGCCGCAACGACATTGCCGATGTCGTACTGCTATGGACTGTCCGTCGTGCACAGTCACCTGTTGCGGGGCGCCGCGCTCATCCTCACCGACCACTCGGTGGTCGACGCAGAATTCTGGGAGTCGTTCGTGGCGCACCGCGGCACCACGTTCGCGGGCGTGCCACACACGTTCGACCTGCTCGACCGCATCGGCTTCGACGCCATGTCACTCCCCGACCTGCGCTACGTCACACAGGCCGGTGGCAGGCTCGCCCCGGATCGCGTGCGCCACTTCGCCAAACTGGGCCGGACCCGCGGTTGGCAACTGTTCGTGATGTACGGCGCCACCGAGGCGACCGCCCGAATGGGCTACCTGCCACCGGAGCTCGCACTCGAGAATCCCACCTGCATCGGCACGCCCGTCCCCGGCGGGTCGTTCGATCTCGAACCCATCGACGACGCTCCCGGCGAGGTCGGCGAGCTCGTCTACCGCGGGGCCAACGTGATGTTGGGTTACGCCCGCACACCGGCCGACTTGGCGACCGGCAGGACCATCGAGGCGCTACGGACGGGCGACATCGCACGCCAGCACCCCAATGGCATGTACGAAGTCATCGGCCGCAGAAGCCGTTTCGCCAAGTTGTACGGGCTGCGCATCGATCTGCAGCGGGTCGAGGACGCACTCCGGGAGCGCGGGCTCACCGCCGTCTGCGCCGAGCACGACGATGCGCTGCTGGTCGCCGCCGAACGGCACCCCCGCGACGCGCAACGCATTGCCGCCGACGCTGCCGGGCTACCCACGTCGGCGGTGCGCGTGCTGGACGTTGCCGAGATCCCGCGCCTGCCATCGGGAAAGCCGGACTATCAAGGCGTCCGGGACCTCGCCGGCCGCACCGACCCGCTCGACCCCGATCAGTTCAACGGCGGCGACGAGCCCGATCTGCGGACGGTGTTCGCCGACGTGCTGCAGATCGATCCGGCCACCATCGGCCCCGACCAGGGTTTCGTCGATCTTGGCGGCAACTCGCTGAACTACGTCACGATGTCGGTGCGCCTCGAACGAGCCCTCGGCCATCTCCCTGCCGACTGGCAACGGCTCACGCTGCGCGAGTTGGAGTCTGCGCCCCGAGCGGCGCGGCGGCGGTGGAACGCCACGTTGGAGACCAGCGTGGCGCTGCGCGCGGTCGCGATCGTCCTCATCGTCGGCTCGCACGCGGAGCTGTTCAAGCTGTGGGGCGGTGCACACGTTCTGTTGGGCATCGCGGGCTACAACTTCGGGCGCTTCTGCCTGACGCCACTGCCGCGCGGCGAGCGGGTGCGCCATCTACGCAACACCACCATCTGGATCGCGGTACCGACCGTGCTGTGGGTGACGATTGCGCTGGTCATCACCGATGACTATGCGGCGTCGAACCTGTTGCTGGCCAACAAGTTCCTCGGCCCGAGCGACAGCATGACGGCGGGTCGGCTGTGGTTCGTCGAAGTCGTCGTGTGGACCCTGGTCGCGCTCGCGGCCGTCTGCTGGTTGCCGGTGTGTGACCGATTGGAACGACGGTGGCCGTTCGGCTTCGCGGTCGGGTTCCTGGTCTTCGGGCTCGCCCTGCGGTACGACGCGTTCGGGTTCGGCCTTGGCCGGGACGCCTGGTTCACCATGTTGGCGTTCTGGTTCTTCGCGATCGGCTGGGCGGCGGCAAAGGCGACGACGGTGTGGCAGCGGGCCGCGGTCACGACGGTGCTGGCTGTCGGCGTGCTCGGGTACTTCTCCAACTTCGAGCGCGAGGCGCTGGTATTCGCCGGTCTTGCACTGCTGATCTGGCTGCCCGCCATCCGGTGCCCCGCCGCGGTCGCCGTCATCGCCGGTGTGGTCGCCGAATCCTCGTTGTACGTGTATCTGACGCACTACCAGGTGTTTCCGCTGTTCGGCGAGCACACGCTGCTCGGCGTGATCGCCTCCGTGGTGGTCGGCGTACTCCTGACGCAGTTGGTCACCGCCGCACGCACGCAGACCCGCATGCGCAGGCCAACTTGGGTCAGCTCGGCGGCCGCTCCCGCTCGGCGATGAGGCCCTCCTGCGCCAGCGTGGCCGCGATGGCGCCGTCGGCTCCGACCAGGCTGGCGGTGATCACGCCGCGTCCCCGCGCCGCGGCCGGTGACCGCGACTCCAGCAGATTCCACTGATCCGCCCGCACCTGCCGGTGGAACCAGATGGACGAGTCCGTCGTGCCGCTGCGATGGGTGCGGCCCTGCATCGAGTGGCCGTGCACCACCAATGCAGGGTCGATCATGTACACGTCGTTGACATAGGCCGCGATGATGGTGTGCAGCAGCGGATCATCGGGGAGCGCCACCGTCACCCGCCACCAGAGCCGCCTGACGAACTCCTCACCCGCACCTGAGTCGTCGATGCGAATGTCGATCTCGTCCAACGGCATCGACGGTGCCGGTCCTGCGGGGCCAGTCTGCGGCAACGTCTCGGGATCGCCCGGCAGCGACCGCTTGCCGTGTTCTGGTCCGGCCATGGGTGCGGAGAAGGCAACGGTGGCGGTCGTCAACAGGCGGCCGTTCTGCCTGGCATCGACCCGTCTTGCGGCGGCGGTGCGCCCGTCGAAGACCCGCGTCACGGTGTACTCGACGGGTTCGCCTGCCTCGCCCCCGCGCAGGAACTGCAGGTGCATGTTCGTTGGCGACTTCACCGCGTCTACGGTCCGGCAGGCAGCGGCCAGGCTTTGCCCCATGAACTGGCCGCCGAACGACCGCTTGCCCTCGGGACCGCTGGCAGGCCCGAGCCAGGTGTCCTCATCGGCACCGGGGCGCACGTCGAGCAGATCGAGGAGCGCGCTCATGCGACCGTCCCCGCCGCAACCAACCGGTCGATCTCGTCGGCGGTCAAGCCCAGCCGGTCGCGCAGCACGGCGGCTGTGTGATCGCCGAGCGCCGGGGCGGCGACCGCGGGCGGGTAGACACCGCCGATCGACACCGGTAGGCCCGGCGCCAGGTAGCGTCCGACGCGGGGCTGGTCCAGTTCGGTGAACAGCGGATTGGCGGTCACCTTGTCGTCGGTGACGACGTCGGCGAAGGTGCGGTAGCGCTCCCACAGGATCGACGTCGCCGACAACGCCGCGGCCACTTCGTCGGCGGTGTGCTCGGTGAACCAGACGGTGAACAGCCCGGTGAGCGCGTCGCGGTGCCGGTACCGGTCGCCCTCGTCGGTGAAGTCGGCGCCCAGCGCATCCTCCAGCGCAGCAACGGCTTTCGCGGTGCCAGTGATCTCGGCCAGGTCCTTGAAGTGCCGCCCGGTAAGCGCGACGATCATGAAGGACGCCCCGTCGACACTGGTGAACTGCTGACCGTACTGGCCGAAGATCGAGTTCCCGATCCGCTCCCGCTGCGTGCCGTTGATCATCACCTCGGTCAGGAAGCCGAGGTTGCCCGCGGTGGCGAGCGCGACGTTCTCCAGCGGGACGCCGATCCGCCCGCCCTCGCCCGTCGCGTCGCGATGCCGAAGCGCCGCGGTGACGGCGAGCGCGACGTAGAGACCGCAGGACACGTCCCACGCGGGCAGGACGTGGTTGACCGGGCCGTCGTGCCCGACCGGCCCTGTGACCTGCGGGAAGCCGACGCCTGCGTTGACGGTGTAGTCGACCCCGGTGCCGCCGTCGGCGCGGCCGGATACCTCGACGTGGATCAGGTCGGGGCGCACGCGGACCAGGGTGTCGTACGAATGCCATTGGCGTCCAGCCACGTTGGTGATCAGGACCCCGCTGTCGGCGATGAGGCGCTGAATGAGGTCCTGCCCTTCGGGCGAGCGAACGTCGACGGCGAGGGAATTCTTGCCCTTGTTGAGGCCCGCCCAGTAGATGCTGTCGCCGTCCCGCGTCACCGGCCAGCGGTGGTAGTCGGCGGCACCGCCGACCGGGTCGATGCGGGTGACGTCGGCACCAAGCTGCGCCAGCGTCATCCCTGCCAGCGGAACGGCAACGAAGCTGGAGATCTCGATGATCCGCACTCCGGCCAGGGGCCGCGTCGCATCGGGTTGTTCCGTCATACGGTCAAGCTATCAACTAGCCCCGCGCCAGCTTGATCGCTGCGGCTTCGATGGTCTCCTCGGACAGCAGCACCTGCAGGGCCGCGTCGCCGAGAGGGATGAAGCCGTCCAGGCTGGCGACCCGGTTGACTGCGCCCGAGAAGCCGCCGGCGTTGAGTGTCGCGAGCACTCCCTCGCCGACACCGCCGGTCTCCCGGGTCTCGTCGACGATGAGGACCTTGCCGGTGGCGGCGGCTTCGCGGAGGACGTCCTCCACCGGCAACGGGGCCAACCACCTCAGGTCGACGACGCGGGCGGCGATGTCGCTGCACTCCAATCGACGAGCGACGCGCAGGCTCATCCGCAGGCCGTTGCCGAACGTGACGATCGTCAGGTCCTTGCCGTCGCCGTACACGCGGGCACGGCCGATGGGTGCCACCGCGTCGGCGGTCGGGTACGTCGCGAGCCATGCGTCGTCGCCGTCATCATGCAGATCCCGGGTGTGGTACAGCGCAATCGGTTCGACGAAGATGCAGACGATGCCGGCCTCCTTCGCCGCAGCCACGCACGCGTGCATCATCGCCGCGGCGTCGTCGGGGCGCGACGGCGAGGCAATGACCACACCGGGGATGTCGCGCAGCGCGGCAATGGAGTTGTCGTTGTGGAAGTGCCCGCCGAAACCCTTCTGGTATCCGTAGCCGGCCACCCGGACGACCATCGGATTGCGGTATTGCCGGTTCGAGAAGAACTGCAGCGTCGCGCCTTCGCCACGGATCTGGTCCAAGGCGTTGTGAATGTAGGCGAGATACTGGATTTCGGGGATGGGAAGCAACCCCGACACCCCGGCACCGAGAGCGAGACCGAGAATGGACTGCTCGTCGAGCAGCGTGTTGAAGACCCTTGCCGAGTTGGTCTCCTTCAGCAGCCCGCGGGTGACGCCGTACACCCCGCCCTTGCGTGCGACGTCCTCGCCGAAGATCAACGACTCGGGGTGGCGTGCCAAGACCTCCTGCAGCGCGCGGTTGATGGCGAGTGCCACGGTCAGCGGTGAAACATCGTGCGGCACAACCGTCGGAAGGCTCTCCGCCGAGGCCTCGACGGCGTCGTCAAGGCTCGACCGCAAGGGCGCCATGACGGCCGCCGGACTGTCCAGCTGGGCGAGCTCGCTGACCTCCTCGGCAAGCCCGATCACCTCGGCACGCTTGCTCTCGTAACGCTCGAGCACCTCCGTGACGGTGAGGTGCCCGCCGTCGATCAAGAGCTTTGCGGTGCGCACCAACGGATCTCGCTCGAAGTCGGCAACGATCTCGTCGGGCCGCCGATACGCCGGTTCGAAGTCGGAGCCCGCGTGCCCCAACAGCCGGACCATGTTCAAGTGCAGGAAGGCCGGGCGCCGGTGGCTGCGCACCCACGACGCCGCGGCCGTCGCTGCGTCGAACGTCGCCGCCACGTCCGTGCCGTCGGCAGCGAAGTATTCGAGACCTTCTCTGTGCCGGTAGCTTTGCGCGATCCATCCCGCCGGCGTCTTGACGCTGATGCCTATGCCGTTGTCCTCGCAGATGAACAGCAGCGGCATGGGCAGGCCCTGGTAGGCGGCATGCAGGGTCGCGTTGATGGCGCCGACCGCCGTGGAGTGGTTCGCGGAGGCGTCACCGAAGCTGCATACCGTCACCGCGTCCTCCGGCCACGGACAGTCGACGCCGAGCCGTCGAGCCCGTGCTATCGAGAACGCGACGCCGACGGACCGCGGAAGGTGGGAGGCGATGGTCGAGGTCTGCGGAATGATGTTCAGGTCGTGGCGGCCGAACACCTTGTGCCGCCCGCCCGAGATGGGTTCATCGGTGGCCGCCACGATCCCGAGCAGAACGTCGCGGAGGGCGTCGCGAGCGCCGACCTGTCGAGCGCGGGCCAGGAAGAAGCCGCCCGAACGGTAGTGCAGCAGTGCGGGATCGGTGTGCCGCAGCGCCCAAGCGACCGCGGCGTTGCCCTCGTGCCCTGAGGAGCCGATCGTGTAGTAGCCCTTGCCGTGCGACCGCAGCCAGCGCGCCGCGAGGTCGAGGTGGCGGCTGCCGAGCTGGGCGTCGAAGAGCTCCAGGCACGTGGCCGGCGTGAGCGACCCCAGTGCGGCGGCGTCACCGCGCGCGCCATCCTCCATCGCCGACACGGTCGCCGTGAAGTAGTCGTCGAGGGGTTCGGCCATGGGAAATTACCTGTCCTCTCGGTAGGTCGTCGGGTCCGGGTCGTGGATCGTGATGCTGGCGCCGACCAGGTCGGTGGGCTGATCCCACGTCGGTCACCCGCGTTGGCCCTCGTCAGACGAGGTCAACGGCATCCGCGATGGAGTCGAGCACCCGGCTGGGCCGGAACGGATACCGTTCGATGTCGCCGATCTTGGTCGACCCGGTGAGCACCAAGATGGTCTCCAGCCCGGCCTCGATCCCTGCGACGACGTCGGTGTCCATCCGATCGCCGACCATGAAGGTGTTCTCCGAGTGCGCCTCGATGCGGTTGAGCGCACTGCGGAACATCATCGGGTTCGGTTTGCCGACGAAGTACGGATCCCGCCCGGTGGCCTTCGTGATGAGCGCCGCCACCGACCCGGTAGCCGGCGTCGGACCTTCGGCCGACGGCCCCGTCACGTCGGGATTGGTCGCGATGAAGCGTGCGCCTGCGCCGATGAGTCGGATGGCCTTGGTGATCGCCTCGAAGGAGTAGGTCCGTGTCTCGCCGAGGACGACGAAGTCGGGGCCCATGTCGGTGAGGGTGTAACCGACCTCGTGCAACGCGGTGGTCAGGCCGGCCTCGCCGATGACGTACGCCGACCCGCCGGGCAGCTGGTCGTGCAGGAAGGCGGCGGTGGCCATTGCCGACGTCCAGATCGCTTCCTCT
Organism: Mycolicibacterium sp. P9-64; assembly: GCF_008329605.1. Lineage (GTDB taxonomy): Bacteria > Actinomycetota > Actinomycetes > Mycobacteriales > Mycobacteriaceae > Mycobacterium. The sequence goes on along the minus strand of NZ_NPKO01000007.1, from coordinate 257,105 downwards.
GGCACCTCGAGACCCGATCGCAGCAGACGGGCGGCCAGGTCACGTGGGGTGAAGATCGAATTGTTCGTCAGCACCAGGAATGGACGCTTCTTCTCCGCGAGCCGCTGCAGGAACTCGGCAGCGCCGGGTAGTGCACGTTCCTCGTGGACGAGCACGCCGTCCATGTCTGTCAGCCAGCATTGCGGTGTGGAGCGCACGGTGTCAGTCTCTCAAGCCGCCCGCTCCGGCGTCAGCGAACCACCACAGTGGACGGTGTCCTGGGCGAGCCGAGGAAGTCGCGGTGCGACGGTGGTTGGCGTCCGCCCTCGTCGGTGATGCCGTACCGCGTCGCGAGTTCCGCGCCGATCAACGTTTGCCCGCTGAGCTCGGCCAGGCCTGGGTCGCGGTACAGGGCGTTGAGCAGATGTCCGGTGAACTCGGGGGTCTCCGAGTGCTCGGCGGTCTTTGCCAACGCCTCGGGATGTCCATCGAATGCACGGCGGAACTTCTCGGTCAGCAGGATGCCCATCCAGATCGACACCGTCGCGACGCCAGTCCCGGAGAAGTCCACCGCCATGTCGGCTGCCAGCTTGTCGACACCGGCCTTTTGCGCCCCATAGGCGGGTCCATGCATATAGCAGACCGAGCCCGGTGACGAGGTGAACGCGATCAAGCCGCTACCCCGCTGCGCCATGAGCGGCGCGGCGTACCAGGACGCCACGTATGCCGACCGCAGTCCGACGTCGAGGACGTCGGCGAGCGCAAGTGGCTTCTCCCAGAACGGTTTCGGGTTCGTCAGATCGTCGTGGATGGCGGCGGCGTTGTTGACGAGGAGGTCGAGGCGGCCGGACTCGTTGGCCACCCGCTCGAACAGTGCGCCGACGGCCGCATCGTCACCGTGGTCGACACAAACGGGGATGGCGCCGTCCCCGGTGTCGGTGATCGTTCGGCCGGTCGCGTACACCTGCCACCCGGCCGTGCGGAGCGCGGCGGCGATGCCACGACCCGCGCCGCGACTCGCTCCGGTCACCACCGCCACGGGCTGTTGATCTTCGGTCACGAGGCCACGCTACGAGACGGCGGTGATCTGCGCGGTCAGATGAATCCCTCATAGTCCGATATTCATGGCATCGACCAGCAGTAATCGTGCGTAGATTCGGTCAATTATCAAGCCCATAAACCATTTCAGAGCAGGATGGTTGCCTTCCGTCCGGCCCTTGTGCTCTACTAAGTGAATCGTCCCTAGTTTAAGATTCGAGGAGTTCGCATGAGTCGACGTGTCGTCGTGGCCGGTGTCGGGATGATTCCCTTCACCACGCCGAGGAACAGCGGGCCGTACGACGTGATGGGCGAGACGGCGGCACGCCGCGCTCTCGGCGACGCCGGAATCGAGTACACGAGCGTTCAGCAGGGCTACGTCGGCTACGTCTACGGCGACTCGACGTCAGGGCAGGCCGCGCTGTACGGGCTCGGTCAGACCGGAATCCCGATCGTCAACGTCAACAACAACTGTTCGACGGGATCCTCCGCGCTGTTCCTGGCGCGCCAGGCGATCGAGACGGGCGCGGCCGACTGCGTCATCGCACTCGGGTTCGAGCAGATGATGCGCGGTGCACTCGGCTCGATGTGGAGCGACCGGCCAAGCCCATTCACCCGGTTCGACGACACCACCAAGGCGCTACAGGGCTGGGACGAGCAGGCACCGATGGCTGCCCAGTACTTCGGCGGCGCAGGCGCGGCGTACGCCGAGAAGTACGGCATGGACCCCCAGGTCTTCGCCCAGATCGCGGTCAAGGCACGCAAGCACGCCGCCAACAACCCGTACGCGGTGTTCCGCGACCCGGTCACCGTCGAAGAGGTGTTGGCCTCTCCGACGATCTACGGGCCCCTGACCCGGTTGCAGTGCTGCCCCCCGACCTGTGGCGCGGCGGCGGCGATTCTGTGTAGCGACGAGTTCGCCAAGGCCAACGGACTGGACTCCTCGGTGGTGATCAGGGCGCAGGCCATGACCACCGACTTCGAGTCGACGTTCAGCGGCGACATGATGCGAGTGGTCGGCTACGACATGGCCAAGGCCGCCGCCGACAAGGTGTACGAAGCCGCTGGCATCGGCCCCGAGGACATCCGCGTCGTCGAACTCCACGACTGCTTCACGACCAACGAGCTGCTCACCTACGAGGGCCTCGGCCTGACGCCGGAGGGCACCGCCGAGAAGTTCATCGCCGACGGCGACAACACCTACGGCGGGCGGGTCGTCACCAACCCGTCGGGCGGACTCCTCTCGAAGGGCCACCCGCTCGGTGCCACCGGTCTTGCGCAGTGCGCGGAGCTGGTCTGGCAGCTGCGCGGGCAAGCCGAGGGACGCCAGGTCGACGGCGTCACGCTCGCACTGCAACACAACATCGGACTCGGCGGCGCCGCCGTCGTGACCCTCTACGAGAAGGTGAGCTGACCCATGCCCGAGTTTCCCCCGTCGCTCCGCTCGCCCCAGATCGACCAGAGTGTGATCGGCAAGGAACTGCCGCCCGTCACGATGACCGCGGATGCCGGCCGGCTTCGCTTCTTCGCCAAGGCGATTGGTGAAACCAACCCCATCTTCACCGACCTCGACGCAGCCAAGGCCGCAGGCCACAGCGACCTGCCGGTGCCACCGACCTTCCTGTTCGGCATCGAACTGGAAAGCCCCGACTCGTTCGCCTGGCTGGCCGACATCGGCGTGGACCTTCGGCGCGTGCTGCACGGAGAGCAGACCTTCACCTACCACTCCCCCGCCGTGGCGGGCGACGTGCTCACCGCGACACCGCGGATCGGCAACGTCTACAGCAAGAAGGGCGGCGCGCTGGAGTTCATCGAGAAGGCGTCGACGGTGACCCGGCAGGATGGCAGCGTCGTCGCCGAGCTGACGACGGTGATCGTCGTCCGCAACATCGATGGAGGCGCGAAGTGACCGCCACGCAAGACATCACGGTCGGGACCGAGCTGCCGCCCCTGCAGATCGCGCCGATCTCACGGACCACACTTGCCCTCTTCGCGGGTGCCTCGGGCGATCACAACCCGATGCACATCGACATCGACGTCGCGCGGTCGGCGGGGCTCGACGACGTCTTCGCCCACGGCATGCTGTCGATGGCCTACCTCGGCCGGCTGCTGACCGACTGGGTTGACCCGCAGGCAATCCGCAGCTACCGCGTGCGCTTCGCCGCCATCACGCCCATCCACGGCAAGCCGACCGCCACCGGCACCATCACGGCGATCGACGACGTCGATGGCGAACGGCGGGCCACCATCGACCTCGCCGTCACCCTGGCCGACGGCACCGTCACCCTCACCGGCGACGCCGTCGTCGCACTCTGACACGCACTCACGCTCACAACCACGAAAAGGACTTACACACATGGGAACTCTTGATGGCAAGGTCGCCATTGTCTCCGGATCGGGCCGCGGCATCGGCCGAGAGATCGCACTCAAGCTGGCGAGCGAAGGCGCGGCGGTCGTGGTCAACGACCTCGACGCCGAGCCCGCCAAGGAAACCGTCGCCGCCATCGAGGCAGCGGGCGGCCAGGGCGTGGCCTGTGTCGGCAGCGTGACCGACGCCGACTTCGGCGAGCGATTCGTGCAGTCCGCGGTCGACGACTTCGGCGGGTTGGACATCATCGTCAACAACGCCGGCTACACCTGGGACTCGGTGATCCAGAAGATGACCGACGAGCAGTGGGACGCGATCCTCGACGTGCACCTCAAGGCGCCGTTCCGGATCCTGCGCGCCGCGCAGCCGGTCATTGCCGCCGCGGTCAAGGAGGCCAAGGCCGCAGGCCAGCCCATCCCCTGCCGCAAGGTCGTCAACATCTCCTCACTCGCAGGCACGGGTGGCAATGCCGGACAAGCGAATTACTCCGCTGCCAAGGCCGGCGTCACCGGTCTGACGAAGGCACTTGCCAAGGAGTGGGGCCGCTACAACGTCACCGTCAACACCGTGGCGTTCGGCCTCATCAAGACGCGCCTCACCGAGACCCCCGCCGACAGCGACGGCACCATCGACGTGGCAGGCAAGGAGATCAAGGTCGGCGTGAATCCTGGCCTGCTCGCCGCGATGGAGCAGATGGTGCCGCTCGGGCGTGGCGGCACCCCGGCGGAGGCCGCCGGAGCCGTGTACCTGTTCTGCGTCCCGGAATCCGACTACGTCAGCGCGCAGACCCTGGTCTGCGGCGGCGGCTTCAACTTCTAGGAGACGACGATGGCCACCGCATACCGGTCGCCGTGGGCCGACGACGACGTCGTCGCCCTCAAGGAGATGGCGACCAAGTTCTTCGAGACCGAAGCGCTACCGCACCGCGAACGCTGGGCGGCACAGAAGTGCGTGGACCGTGATTTCTGGTACAAGGCAGGTGATCTCGGGCTGCTCTGCACCTCGATCCCGGAGGAGTACGGCGGTGGCGGCGGAACCTTGGCCCACGACTTCGCAGTGATGGAGGCGCAGGCGGCGTGCGGCGAGAGCGGATTCGGCAACCAGGTGCACAGCGGTTTGGTTGCGCGCTACATCCTCGCGTACGGCACCGAGGAGCAGAAACGGCGTTGGCTGCCAGGGATGGCCAGCGGGGCGTTGGTCAGCGCGATCGCCATGACCGAGCCCGGCGGCGGTTCGGATCTGAAGGCGTTGCGCACCAGTGCCATCCGCGACGGCGATCACTACCGACTCAACGGCGCGAAGACCTTCACCTCCAACGGCAGTTCGGCCGACATCATCGTTCTCGTCGTGAAGACGGACCCCGCTGCGGGCGCCAAGGGCATTTCGCTGCTGGTGTTGGAGACGGCCGACGCGCCAGGGTTCCGGGTCGGTCGCGTGCTCGACAAGGTCGGGATGAAGGCCCAGGACACCGCCGAGTTGTTCTTCGACGACGTCGTGGTGCCCGCCGAGAATCTGCTCGGTGTAGAGGGCGCGGGCTACGGCTACGCAATGAAGCAGCTGGCCCACGAACGGCTGGTCGTGGCGGTCTGGGGCGCTGCCGTGCTGGAGAGCGCCGTCGAGGAGACCGTGAAGTACACCAAGGACCGTCACGCGTTCGGTCAAGCACTCTTCGATCTGCAGAACACCCGATTCGAGCTGGCCGAGTGCGCGACGATCGCACGGATTGCCCGGGTCTTCGTCGACGACTGCGTCGAACGCCACCTGCGCGGTGACCTCGACGCGACGACGGCATCGATGGCGAAGGCCTGGGTCAGCGACATGCAGGTGGCAGTAATCGACCGATGTGTGCAGCTCTTCGGGGGCTACGGGTACATGCTGGAATACCCGATCGCGCGGATGTTCGTCGACTCGCGAGCGCAGAAGATCTATGCGGGCGCGAACGAAGTCATGAAGGAACTGATCGCGCGCTCGCTGTAGCGCCCACCCGAGGAGCCGATGTGTATCTCACCCAGTCGCTGCACCGCAACCTGCAGCAGAATTCCGAACGGCCGGCGACGATCTACCGCGACCGTATCCGCACGGTGGCCGAATCGGCTGATCGCATCGCCCGCCTTGCCGGCGCGCTGGCCGACTTGGGCGTGCAACGGGGCGACCGGGTGGGCATTCTCGCGCTGAACTCCGACCGCTATCACGAGTACTTCTACGCGGTGCCGTGGATGGGCGCTGCGGTCAATCCCGTGAACATCCGCTGGAGTCCCGCCGAGATCGCCTACTCGATGATCGACTCCGACACCCGGGTGTTGTTCGTCGACGACGCGTTCGCACCGGTAATTCCGGCACTGCGCGAGCAGTTTCCCGGCCTGACGACCGTGATCCACTGCGGTGACGGCGATCTGCCCGCCGGCGCGCTGGACTACGAAGCGTTGATCGCCGACCACGAGCCGATCGAGGACGTCCGCGCCGGGGGCGACGCGTTGGCCGGCGTGTTCTACACCGGCGGGACCACGGGTCACCCCAAGGGCGTGAAGCTGTCGCACGACAACCTCGTCAGCTCTGCACTTGCCGGCCTTGCGACCGGCCACCTCGTCACGGTCCGTGGTCGGTTGATGCACGCAGCACCGATGTTTCATCTCGCCGCGATCGGCTCTTGGGTGGCCGGATGCCTGGTCGGCTCGACCCATGTGATCGTCCCGATGTTCACCCCGGCGGCCGTGATGGCAGCCATCACGGAGCACCAGGTCACCGACACCTTGCTGGTGCCGACGATGATTCAGATGCTGGTCGACGATCCGACTGTCGGTGACAGCGATCTGTCGAGCCTGGCGAAGCTGATATACGGGGCATCCCCGATCTCCGAGGCGCTGCTCGAACGGGCCCGCAAGGTGTTTCCGTCGGCCGGATTCGCCCAAGGGTATGGCATGACCGAAATGTCGCCCGTGGTGGCGCTGTTGACGCCGGAGGATCATGACGACCCGAAGCTGCGCCGCGCGGCCGGCCGCTCGGCCCCTGGCGTCGAGGTTCGCATCGTCGATGCAGGAGACAACGAGGTACCGCGCGGCGAGGTGGGCGAGGTGGTCGCTCGCGGCGACAACGTCATGCTCGGCTATTGGAATCGACCCCAAGAGACCGCCGCGGCGGTTCGCGATGGCTGGATGCACACCGGTGACGGCGCCTGGATGGACGAGAACGGGTACATCTTCATCGTCGACCGGATCAAGGACATGATCATCACCGGCGGCGAGAACGTGTACTCCGCCGAGGTGGAGAATGCGCTGGCAGGCCATCCCGCGGTGGCGGCGTGCGCGGTGATCGGCGTGCCCGATGCCGACTGGGGTGAGCGCGTGCACGCCGTCGTCGTCCTGCTGCCAGGCCGACAGGCGACCGCCGACGAGATTCGCACGCATTGCAAGACGCTGATCGCCGGCTACAAGGCCCCGCGCAGCGTCGACTTCGTCGATGCCCTGCCGATGTCCGGTGCCGGCAAGATCCTCAAACGTGATCTGCGCAAACAGTATTGGGACAACTCTGAAAATCAGGTCTCTTGATGACGGCAGGCCCGGCTGAGCGACCAGCGGCCCGCCCGGCGCGCGGCACCCGGCCGGTCAACCGTCGGCAGCTGATCATCGATGCTGCGACGGAACTGTTCTCGCGCAAGGGATACGCAGGCGTCAGCATGGGCGACGTCGCCGAAGCGGTCGCCATCGGACCGTCCGCGCTCTATCGGCACTTTCGCGGCAAGCAGGAGCTCCTTGCGACGGTGGTGACCGACGCACTCGCCACACTCGACGCCGCGCTCGCCAAGGCCGAGGACGAACACCCGCCCGACGCCGTGCACGCGTTGGCCACGGCTGTGCTGGCGCACCGCACCGTTGGCGTGCTGTGGCAGCGCGAAGCTCGACAACTCGCCCCTGACGACAGAGCAGCCATTCGGTCCGCCGTCAACGACATCGGCCGCAGATTCGCCGCCTACATCCAGGTCCGTCGCCCCGCACTCAGCGACGGCCAGGCCCTGTTGCTGGCATGGTCGGGGCTGGCGGTCGCAACGAGCGTGTCGTACCACAGCCTGACATTGCCCGAACCCGCCTTCACCACCCTGCTCGGCGAGCTCATCACAACGGCGATCGATGCGCCGATACCGCGATTCGAATCGGCATCGGCACGCGATGCCCGGCCGCCGGCCCTGCGCAGTCAGTCCCGCCGCGAGCTGATCCTGACCGAGGCGACGAAGCTGTTCGCGGCCAACGGATTCGGCGGCGTCAGCACCGACGACATCGGCGCAAGCGTCGGTATCACCGGGCCCAGCGTCTACAACCACTTCCCTGCCAAGTCGGACATCTTGGTCGCTGCCATGGTGCGCGGCGACGAGTGGCTGCGCATCGACATGAGCCGGGCCTTCGCCGCGGCATCGGATCCACGGGACGGCCTCAACCGCCTCCTGCGCAGCTACTGTGCGTTCGTCATCGACAACCCTCACCTCGTCGCCGTGCTGGTCTCGGAGGTCGCGCACCTGCCCGAATCGGAACGTCACCACACCCGGGCCAGCCAGTACGCCTACATCGCCGAATGGGTGAACCTGCTCCGCGAGGTGCACCCGCAGTGGGATGCCGTCACCGCGAGGATCCGAGTGCAGGCCGCACAAACCGTGATGAACGACATCGCCCTCATCCCGTCACTACGCCAAGGCGCAGACATCCAATCCGCGCTCGTCACCATCGGCTCAGAACTTCTCGAGACGGCTCATCGATAGGAGAACGAAGTGACAGAGCAGGATGCGATCCGCGACAAGGTCATCGTGATCACCGGCGGCGCAAGGGGAATCGGGCTCGCCACTGCCACGACACTGCACCGTCTCGGCGCCAAGGTGGCCATCGGCGACGTCGACGAAGCCAAGCTCAAGGAATCGGCGACCGAGCTCGGACTGGATGTCTATGGCAAGCTCGACGTCACCGACCCCGAGTCGTTCAGCGCGTTCCTCGACGACGTCGAACGCCAGCTCGGCCCCCTGGACGTCTTGATCAACAACGCGGGAATCATGCCTGCAGGCAAGGTGATCGACGAACCGGACAGGGTGACCCGTCGCATCCTGGACATCAACGTCTACGGCGTCATCCTCGGCAGCAAGCTGGCCGCCCAACGGATGGTGGCGCGCCGCAGCGGCCATGTCATCAACATCGCATCGCTCGCAGGCGAAACCCCCACCCCCGGACTGGCGACGTACTGCGCCAGCAAGTACGCCGTGCTCGGGTTCACCGACTCGGCGCGCATCGAGTATCGCGATACCGGCGTCCACTTCTCATCGGTACTGCCCACGTTCACCAACACCGAACTGGTCGCGGGCACGTCGGGGGCGAAGCTGCTGAAGAACGCCGAGCCAGAGGACATCGCCGATGCGATCGTCGGGCTCATCACCAAGCCGGCACCGCGGGTGGCGGTGACCAGGGCCGCGGGTCTCGTCGTCGCGTCGATGAAGTTCATCCCGCAGTCGACCGGCGAATTCATCGCCCGCAAGCTCGGTTTGGAGCACGTCTTCCTCGACGACGTCGATAACGCTGCGCGCAAGGCCTACGAAGACCGCGCACGGGGTATCGAGTCCTGAGTCAGGCGAATCCACCGGCGACGAACCGCCGAACCACGGCCTCTTCGTCGTGTCGCGGCATCGGCCAGTAGAGCAACGCAAGCACCACGCGCACGACCCATTCCGGTGCCACCGCGTCATCGACCGGCAAGCCGGCGAGGGCGGTCGCCGTGGCCGCCAGCCGCGGGGACTCGATCAGCGAGCTGCCCAGCGGCGCGCCGGCGAGCAAACCTGCAGCGACCGGGTGAGCGCGGACCGCCTCGAGCGCGACGAGGATGGCCTGCGCCACCCGCTCCTCGCCTTCCAACCCGTGCACCGCAGCCGCCACCTCCGCCCCGATCTGCGCGATGGAGCGCGCCAGCACCCCGTCGCGGAGTTGACGCTTCCCGCCGACGTGCCGGTAGACGGTGGCACGCGAGCATCCGACCGTGGTCGCGATGTGGTCGATGTTCAACCGATCGAGACCGTGCAGCGCCGCCGACTCCGTCGCGGCGGCGTAGATCCGCTCGGTCGCCAGTTCGGTGCGGTCCCCGCCTGCCAGCCAATCCATGCCTTGAGACTATCTGACTATTTTGTCGCATGACGAGATATATGAGCGAAGTCATCTCGGATCTGTGCTGGTCACGACGCCGGGTGAGACGCGGCCCAGGAGGCGCAGGCAGCGGCGTTTCTCAATTCCACGAATCGCTTGACACCGCCTACCTGACCAGCCAAAACTCAAGCGGTGCACGCTATTTCAGAGCTGTTCGATCCGGCGTCGGTGCAGGACCCGTACCCCTTCTACGCCGAACTGCGCCGCCACAGCCCCGTGCACCGGGTTCCCGGTACCGACTTCTTCCTGGTTTCCACCTGGGATGCCGTGCAGGAGGCAACCTCACGCGTCGACGACTTCTCGTCGAACCTCACCGCCGCCCTGGTACACCAGGGCGACGCCATCACGGTGTTCGACATGGACACCATCGGCTCGGCGGGCCACGTCCTGGCCACCGCGGACGACCCGCACCACGCCGACGAGCGCAAGCTGGTATTGCCCGGCTTGGTGGCCAGAAGGATCCGCGCGCTCGAGCCGTTCATCGAGCAGACCGCACACCGGCTGTGGGACGAAGCCGCGCTCGGCGGCGGCATCGAATGGATGTCCGCGATGGGCGACCGGCTGCCGATGACGTTGGTGACCAAGCTGATCGGGCTGCCCGACGCCGACGTACCCCGTCTCGTCGAATGGGGCTACGGCAGCACCGAACTCCTCGGCGGCGTGCTGGACGTGGGACGTCTGCCCATCGCCTTGGATGCCGCCATGCAGCTGGTCGGCCATCTACACACCGCGTTCGAAGCCGCTCGACGTGACCCCGGCGACGACCTGCTTGGCGACCTGGCGGCGGCGGTCAACGGCGGTGACGTCGAACCCCACGTCGCGGTGCTGATGCTCGTCCAGCTGGTCGGAGCAGGCGGTGAATCCACGGCCGGGCTGATCGGCAACGCCGCACGGCTGCTGGCCACCCACCCCGAGACCCAGGACGCGCTGCGCGCCGACCCAACGCTGATCCCCGCGCTCCTGGAGGAGACGCTGCGGCTGGAGTCCCCGTTCCGGGGACACCACCGTCACGTCGTCGCCGACACCGTGCTGGCAGGCACGGAGTTGCCCGCAGGCGCGCATCTGCTGTTGCTCTGGGGATCGGCCAACCGGGACGAGGCCGCCTTCCCGGAGCCGGACCGGCTTCGGCTCGACAGAACATCCCCGCGGGCTCACCTGGCGTTCGGCAAGGGCATGCACTTCTGCGTCGGGGCAGCGCTGGCCCGTACGGAGGCCCGCATCGCGGTAGGCACCCTGCTGGCGAACACCTGCCGATTCAGCGTCGCGGACGCGCAGCGGCTGCCGAGCATCATGGTCCGCCGCCACCAGCTGTTACAGCTGACGCTGGCCTGACGGTGTCAGTCGGGCAGCCGCAGCTCGGGCTTCTCGACCTCTTCGATGTTGACGTCCTTGAACGTGATCACCCGCACCTGCTTGACGAAGCGGGCAGGCCGGTACATGTCCCACACCCACGCGTCGGCGAGGCGCAGCTCGAAGTAGACCTCGCCATCGGAGTTGCGCGGCACCAGCTCGACGCTGTTGGCCAAGTAGAAGCGCCGCTCGGTCTCGACGACGTAGCTGAACTGCCCCACGATGTCCTTGTATTCGCGGTACAGCGAGAGCTCCATCTCGGTTTCGTACTTCTCGAGATCTTCGGCACTCATCGGTTCAGCGGTCCTTCTGTCGGTGTGGCGTTCATCATTCCTCAACCCAGTTCGCCGTGTTGCGCTGCCTCCCCGCCGAACCAGCGCCAAGCATTCCATCGGGCGTCGCGCGAGGCGCCGTCACCAACCTTCGCACGTTGATGAACGAGTAGCGGTGCTGGCTGCATGGCCCCAGTTCTGCCAGCGCGGCGGTGTGCGCCGGGGTGCTGTAGCCCTTGTGCACGGCGAAGCCGTAGCCGGGGTGGTCGGCCTCCATCGCCACCATCAGCCGATCGCGGCTCACCTTGGCCAGCACGCTGGCCGCCGCGATGCAGGCGGCTGCGGCGTCCCCCTGTACCACCGGCAGTGACGGCATCGACAGGCCCGGCACCCGGAACCCGTCGCTCAGCACGTACCCCGGTCGCAGCGGAAGACCAGCGATGGCCCGGCGCATGCCCTCGATGTTGGCGGCGTGCACCCCGCGGCGGTCCACCTCGGTCGAGGGGATGAACACCACGTGATGTGCCAGTGCGTAGCGGCGGATCAACGGAAAGAGCCGCTCGCGCTCGCGTTCGTTGAGCTTCTTGGAGTCGTCGAGCGCGGCCAGACTCTCGAGCCGGTTCGGCCCGAGCACACACGCCGCCACCACCAGCGGACCAGCGCACGCTCCGCGGCCGACCTCGTCGACACCGGCCACCGGGCCGAGGCCGCCCCGGTAGAGCGCGGATTCCAGCGTGCGCAGCCCCCCGGACTTCCGGATCACCGCCCTCGGCGGCCAGGTCGCCGGCAAGCTCAGGCTCTCTGCTCTTCGTGCAAGCGGCTCATCGCCCGCCTACTACTGAGCGGTCTGCGGATTCACGCTGCTGACGCCACCCCAGCGGGACGGCGGCCACGCGATGAACCGCGCCTTGCCGATCACGTTGTCCACCGGCACGGTGCCCGCCATCGGGTCACCCGTGCACAGCAGCCCGCGCTGCGCGTCGGCGGGCAGGTTGGAGCAGTGCGCCCGCGAATCCGCGGAGTGAGTGCGGTTGTCGCCCATCACCCAGAGCCGCCCGTCGGGGACCTTCACCGGCCCGAATTCGTTGCCGAGGCACGGGTAGATGGCGGGGTCGGCCATCATCGTCGTCGGGTCCAGGTACGGCTCGTGCAGCTTCTTGCCGTCAACGGTGAGCCCGGTGGCGGCACGGCATTCGACGGTCTGGCCACCCGTCGCGATCACGCGTTTGACCAGATCGTTCTCGTCAGGCGGAACGAAGCCGATGAACGACAACACGTTCTGCACCCAGCGGATGGCCGGGTTGTCGGAGCGAATCGACTTGTAGCCGACGTTCCACGACGGCGGGCCCTTGAACACCACGACGTCGCCGGGTTCGGGCTTGGAGAACCGGAACGTCACCTTGTCGACCATGATCCGGTCGCCGACGCACCCGCTGCAGCCGTGCAGCGTCGGCTCCATCGACTCGGACGGAATCAGATACGGCCTGGCGACGAACGTCAGCATCACGTAGTACAGGACGACCGCGATGGTCACCAGAATGGCGCCTTCGCGCAGCGCACCGCGCTTCTTGCCTTCCGGCGCATCCGATGCTTCGTCCGCTGCGCCTTCGGCGTCTTCGGTATCGGCAGCGTCGGTGGCGTCCGTGGATCCAGTCACGCCATCAGAGTAGCCAGGGCGGTGTTTGTCGCCGCGGCGCAAGAGCCCCAACGGTCACACCCGTCCCCGGTGCGACGTCAGCGCTTCTCCTTGATCTTGGCCTTCTTGCCGCGCAGCTCGCGTAAGTAGTACAGCTTCGCGCGACGCACGTCACCACGGGTGGCGACCTCGATGTGGTCGATGGTGGGCGAGTGCACGGGGAACGTGCGCTCGACGCCAACGCCGTAGCTCTCCTTGCGCACCGTGAACGTCTCGCGCACTCCGCCACCCTGACGGCGCAGAACGACACCCTTGAAGACCTGGATGCGCTCCTTGGAGCCCTCGATGACCTTCACGTGCACGTTGATGGTGTCGCCGGGGCCGAAGGCCGGGATGTCGTCGCGCAGCGACGCCTGATCGACGAAGTCCAGCGTGTTCATCGGTGACACTTCCTTGCTTATCGCGGCTGCGGGCATCCGTCATGATGGCGACGTGATGGCCGAGCCCAGGTCTCATACTTAGGGTTCATCTCGCAGCAGACGGAGGGCCCAAAACCCTGGGCGGTACCCGACGTGCGCAGACAACTGCTCAATTGTGCCAGATGGCGCCCGAGCGGCGAAATCGCGTCATCCGGGCCACACCGCCGACCTCGCGAACAACGTGCGTAACACCCGGCTGAAACACGCCCAACACCCCGGTCGGTTGAAGGGCGCGAAGCGACGCCCGAGCGATTACAGTTGCCCCCACCGGACCGGGACCCGACGATCAGTCCTACGGTACGACCCCACGCTTTTTCACGAGGAGGGCCATGCACCGGCGGCCGTCGACGCTGCTGAAGGTCAGCGCGCTAGTGGCGACCGTCGCGACGGTGGTAGCCGGGTGCGAGGCCAAGGTGTACGGCACTCCCCCATCGCGTTCAGGCGGTCCGCAGCTCACCGTCGTCGCACCGCTGGGCAGCATGGCCCCGCTGCCGGAGGCCCCGCCCGACGCACCGGCCGCGGCATTCACGGGACTACAGAGTCGCGAGATGGCTGCCACGACCGACGCCGCCAAGTCCGGCGCCAAGATCAGCGCTGCGGTGCTCGACCGCAACACCGGCCAGCTCGTCACCAACGGCAACCTCGACACGATCGCCATCGCCTCGGTGGTGAAGCTCTTCATCGCCGACGACGTGCTGTTACAGGAGTCGAAGGGCCAGACCGTGTTGTCGGCAGCCGACCGGGCATCGCTCGACGTCATGCTGCGGGCATCCGACGACAGTGCGGCCGAGAACTTCTGGAACCGCAGCGGCGGAAGCGCCATCATCAACCGGGTCGTCGCGCGCTACGGCTTGGATTCGACGAATGCGCCGGACAACGGGCGCTGGTTCAACACGACCAGCACGGTGACCGACCTCGTGCGCTATTACGACATGTTGCTGGCGGGCACTGGCGGATTGCCGCCAGAGAAGGCCAGCATCATCCTGTCCAACCTCGCGGCGTCGACGCCGACGGCACCGGACGGGATGGTGCCCGGCGGGATCTACCCTCAGCGGTTCGGCATTCCCGAAGGGCTGTTCGCCGAACCCGTTGCCGTCAAACAAGGTTGGATGTGTTGTGTCGACTCCGACTGGATGCACCTGTCCACGGGCGTCATCGGACCCGACCGCCGTTACGTCATGGCGATCAGCTCCATGCAGCCCACTGGCAACCCAGCCGTTGCACGTCAGACCATCACCCAAGCCGTGAAGACGATGTTCCCCGGCGGGACGATCTAGCGATCCCGAGGGTCCAGTAGATCCGGCCGTCGCTCGCGCGTACGCATCACCGACTGCTCGTGCCGCCAGGCGGCCAGCTTCGCGTGATCCCCCGATAGCAGTACCGGCGGCACGTCGAGGCCACGCCAGCTGGCGGGCCTGGTGTAGCTCGGGCCTTCGAGCAGGCCATCCGAGTGTGAATCATCTTGGTGCGAAACGGGATTGCCGAGGACGTCGGGCAGCAGACGGACCACCGCCTCGATCATGACCAGCGCCGCTGATTCACCGCCGGGCAGCACGTAGTCGCCGATCGATACCTCCTCGACCCGCATGCGGCGGGCGGCGTCGTCGGCGACGCGCTGGTCGATGCCCTCGTACCGGCCGCACGCGAACACCAGGTGCGACTCCGCGGTCCAGCGCTGGGCGTCGGCCTGGGTGAACGGCCTACCCGCGGGGGTCGGAACGACCAGAAGCGTTTCCTCCGAGCAGATCTCGTCGAGCGCATCACCCCACACCGGCGCCTTCATCACCATGCCGGGGCCGCCGCCGTATGGCGAATCGTCGACCGAGCGGTGCACGTCATGGGTCCAGCGGCGCAGATCGTGCACGCCGAGTTCGACGATGCCCACCTCGATCGCCCTGCCTGGCAACGACTGTCGCAACGGCTCGAGATAGTCGGGGAAGATCGTGATGACGTCGATGCGCATGGTCGAGCGCGCCTAGATCGAATCGAGGTCGAGCAGCCCGTCCGGCGGCTCGATCTCGATCCCGTCGGCCAGCGACACCGACGTCACGATGGCGCCGACGAACGGCACCAGCACCTCGGCGTCGTCATCGGTCTTGACCGACAACAACTCTCCCGCCGCGGTGTGCAGTACCTCGGCGACGACGCCGACGTCGACACCGGCGGAGGTGCGTACCCGCAGGCCCTCCAGCTGGTGGTCGTAGAACTCGTCGGGGTCGTCGATCGGCGGCAGGTCTGCGGCGTCGACGAGGAACAGGGTGCCCCGCAGCGCGTCGGCGGAGTTGCGGTCGGCGACCCCGGTCAGGCGTACCAGCAGTCGGCCGGCATGTTCGCGAACGGTTTCGACGACGTAGGCGCGTTCAGGCCCACCGCCTCGGGCGGGCCTGCCGCGCAACGTCTTTCCTGGAGCGAAACGCCCTTCGGGATCGTCGGTGCGGACGTCGACGACGACTTCACCGGTGATGCCGTGCGCCTTCGCGACCCGCCCGACAACGAGGTCCATGAGGATTACTGGTCGGTGTCCACCACGTCGACGCGGATGCCCCGGCCACCGATGCCTGCGACCAAGGTGCGCAGGGCGGTGGCGGTGCGACCGCCGCGACCGATGACCTTGCCAAGGTCCTCGGGGTGAACGTGCACCTCGACGGTGCGCCCGCGGCGATTGGTCACCAAGTCGACACGAACGTCGTCGGGGTTGTCGACGATTCCGCGCACCAGGTGCTCGACGGCGTCGACGACGACAGTGCTCATTCGGCTGCGGCGTCGGCGGGTGCGGCCTCGGCGGGAGCCTCGGCTGCCTCCGCGGGCGCTTCAGCCGTCTCGGCAGCGTCGTCGGCCTTCTTGGCCGGAGCCTTCTTCTTCTTGGCGGTGGTCGCCTCGCCGGTCGGGGCGTTGTCGGCGGCAGCCAAGGCGGCGTTGAACAAGTCCAGCTTGCTGGGCTTGGGCTCCGCGTGCTTCAGCGTGCCCTCGGCACCCGGCAGGCCCTTGAACTTCTGCCAGTCACCGGTGATCTTCAGCAGCGCGAGGACGGCCTCGGTGGGCTGGGCGCCGACGCCGAGCCAGTACAGCGCGCGCTCGGAGTTGATCTCGATGACGCTGGGGTCTTCCTTGGGGTGGTACCGGCCGAGGACCTCGATGGCGCGTCCGTCGCGGCGGTTGCGCGCGTCGGCCACGGAGATGCGGTACTGAGGATTGCGGATCTTGCCGAAGCGGGCGAGCTTGATCTTGACAGCCATGGTCGTGCATTTCTCCTGTTGATTGCCACGCTTGCAATTCGGGCGACTCCGGCGGGATGCCGGGTCCGGTTTTGCCTTGCGTGTGTGACCGACGTACGGCGCATCGCGTGTAAGCGAACATCGAGCGAGAGCTCGCGGATCGCGCATCGAACCGGGTCGTACGTCAGACAGCCGCCCATTGTGCCAGAACAGGCCCGATGGAGGAAAATCCCGACATTCAGACGATGCGGTCAAAGCACTTCGTCTCGACGCGGCGCGTCATCCGCCAGCCGGCGGCGGTGCGCACGAACTCGTCGTCGTACCAGAGCCCGCAGAACAGCACCTGACCATCGTCGCCGAGGACCATCGGGTTGAAGCAGAGGATGCGCGACTTCGCAGTGTCCCCGGTCACGCGCACGTCGAAGTTGCCGATGAGGTGCGAGTACGCCGGAAAGTTCGGCAGGATCTCCGACAGCCACTTCTTGACGTCGGGGAACTGGCCGTCGATGCCGCCCATCGCCCGGTAGTCGATGTAGGCGTCGGGGGTGAACACCTCATCGAGGTCGTCGAATCGGCGATTGTCGATCGCCGTCGAATAGGCCACCAGTAATTGTTGGATCTCGAGACGGTCGGAGATCTCTTCCAGACTCAGCACGAATCGATTGAACACCCACCGATGTGACGCGCGTCTCCCGGCCGGACGTCAGGCCTGAGGCCCCTCCGACGGCGGCCATTCCTCGCCAGGTGAGGCGTGCCCCGGTTCGCTGAAGTCACCGCGGGTGAGCGGCACCCACTGTTCGGTCTGCGCGGGTTGCTCGGACGGGAAGTCGGCCAGCAGACCCGACGGTTCGGCGTCCCACGCCTCGAATACCAGCGCGGTCTGCAGCCAGCTGTGCAGCAGCAGATACGTCGCCTCGAGCGAGTCCAGGTGGGTCCGCTCCCAGCCGTGGCTGCCGTCGAGCCCGAACGCGACCAGAGCGGCTCGGGTGTTCGCGCCCGCCTCGATCGCCGCGGCCGCGTCGGAACGGTAGTAGCGGAAGATGTCACGCGCGTGGGAGACGCCGAGATCCTTGGCCAGACGGCACAGGTTGCGGGTGAGGTGGTAGTCGAACGGACCGTGCATGTCGGCCATCGGGATCGTGACGCCGTCCTCGATGGAGTGCTGGCCGGGCGCGCAGACGGCGTTGTCCACCGACACCAGCTCGGCGACGTCGGGCGGCAGGCCGTGGCTCGCGCCGTGCCCGACTTCCTCGGTGATGGTGATCATGATCGTCGTGCGGTGCGGCAGCACGATCTTGCCTTCTGCGACGCACTTCGCGAGGGCAAGCGCGACGGCCACCCCCGCCTTGCCGTCGAGATGGCGGGCCACCACGAACCCGTCGGCCGTCAGCTCCGGGCTGGCGATCAGCGCGACGAAGTCGCCGACCTGAATCCCGAGGGCCTCGAGATCGGCCCGCGACGACACCTTGCTGTCCACCCGGACTTCGACGTGATCCCAGTCGGTCGGCTGGGTGTCGATCTCGTCGCCGAAGGCGTGACCACTTGCCTTGAGCGGCATGACGGTTCCCGTGAAGAACGCGTCGACGTCGTCGGGCAGGATCCGCACGCGCGCCCCCGTGGCGAACCGTGCCGAGAACGTGCCGACCGGCACCAGCGCGAGCCTGCCGTTGTCCTTCAGGTCACGGACCATGCAGCCGATGGTGTCGGCGTGCACCACGATCGCGCGATCGGTGGTCGACGACTCCCCTGGCAGTTCCGCGGTCAGCGCGCCGCGGCGGGTCAGCGTGAACGGCACCCCGAGGTCGTCGAGGATGCCGCCGATCAACTGCATCACCGCGTCGGTGCGCCCCGAGGGGCTCGGGGTCTGCAGCAGCGCCAGCAGCGTGTCGATCATCCAGCTGCGGTCTGCCTCCGGCATCTGTGCCTTCTGGCCGTCGTGCACCGCGGTCATGCCTGCTCCACCGGGTCGGGCTGCCAGGCCCACGGCGTCGCAGCGGTGCGCGGGAACAACAGGTCGACGAATGCCTTTGCCGTTGGCCGTGGTTCGTGATTGGCAAGGCCGGGCCGTTCATTGGCTTCGATGAAGGCGTACTCCTCCCCTGCCACCGACGGCACGATCAGGTCGATGCCGGTGACCGGGATGCCGATCGCATCCGCGACGTCGACGGCCACCTTGGCCAGTTTGGGGTTCAGGTCGTCGGTGACGTCGCGGATGGTTCCTCCGGTGTGTAGGTTCGCCGTTCGTCGCACGACGAGGCGTTCGTTGGCAGGTAGCACGTCGTCGAGGCGCCAGCCCGCCTCGCGCACGGTGTCGGCGGTGACGTCGTCGAGCGGGATCGTGGACTCGCCGTGCGTGGCGGCCGCGCGCCTGCGGCTCTGCGCCTCGATGAGCTGGCGGACGGTGTGCTTGCCGCTGCCGACCACTTGGGCGGGGCAGCGCAGCGCGGCGGCGATCACCTTGCCGCCGATCACCACGATGCGCAGATCCTCACCCTCGCAACGCTCTTCAAGCAGAACGTCGGGGCAGTGCTCCGCGGCGAAGGCGAGTGCGCGGTCCAGGTCCTCGGGCCGCGTCACCCCCACGGTGATCCCGGCACCCTGCTCGCCGCGGGCCGGTTTCACCACGACCGATCCGACCCGGCGCAGAAACTCGTGGTCCTCGTCGGTGAAGGTCGCCGTTCTACCCTCCGGCACGCGAATGCCTGCGTCGGCGACGACCCTCCTCGCGACGCGCTTGTCGTCGCATCGGCTCATCGCGATGGCATTGGTCAACTCGGACAGCGACTCTCGCGTCACTACGCTGGTGCCGCCGTGGGTGAGCTTGAGGTAACCGCCCTTGGCGTCGAGCACGTGGACGGCGATGCCGCGCATGATGGCCTCGTCGGCGATGATGCGGGCGTAGGGGTTCAGCTGGGCGAGCTCCTCCTCGGCCATCACCGGCGCGAAGAGCCGCTCGTTGATCGCGTTCTTGCGCTTGATGCCGAGCGCGGGGACGCGGACGAAACCCATTCGCTCGTAGAGCGCGATGGCGCCCTCGTTGTCGTGCAGCACCGACAGATCCATCTGCGAGCGTCCGCGCCGGATGAACTCCTCGATCAGCGAACGCACCAGCAGCCCGCCCACCCCCGGACGGGACAGCGTCGGGTCGACGGCGAGGCACCACAGGCTCGACCCGTTGTCGTGATCACCGAAGAGCTGGGCGTGGTCGATCCCGGTGACGGTGCCGACCACCTGTCCCGTCTCGTCGTCCGTGGCGACCAGGTAGACCATGTGCGGCTCGGAATGACTGTTGTTCCACATCAATTCGACGTCAGCGGGCACCATGCGGCACTGCAGGTAGATCTGGTTGATGCCTGCGCAATCCTCGATGGAGTTGACCGGCCGCACCGAAAGGCCGGGCACCGACGGCGGCTCGTACGGCCCTGGCTCATCGAACCGCAGCCGGTAGGTGAAGCTCGGGTCGATGAAGAACTCCTGCGGATGCAGGGCGACGAAGACGTGCGGCGCGTCGAGGTACATCCCGATGTCGCGACGGCCGCTGGCCTCCGCACGAAGCGCCGTGCCGAATTGTTCGGGGTCGTGGAAGGTCTGACCGAAGACCAGCCTGCCCCAACCGAGGTCCTGAACGACGCCCAACGCGGATTCGTCGTTCGGGGCCTGCGATGTCATCACGGCGAAACCCCGTTCACGTGGCGGTCGAGCCACAGTTCCAGCAGGCCGAGCTGCCAGAGCGGGTTCCCGCGCAGCGGTGTGAGGTTCCCGTTGGGATCGGCGAGGAGCCCGTCGACCGCCTCGGGTGCGAACAGACCGCGATCGCGTGCAGGTGCGCTGTGCAGTGCGTCCCGAACCAGGTCGAGATACGGCCCCTCCAGGTGTTTGAGCGCGGGCACCGGGAAGTACCCCTTGGGCCTGTCGATGACGGCGTCGGGAATCACCCGGCGCGCGGCCTCCTTCAGGACGCCCTTGCCGTCGTGCGCGGTCTTCAGGTGGGGCGGGCAGGTAGCCGCCAGTTCGACGAGCTCGTGGTCGAGGAACGGCACCCGGCCCTCGAGACCCCAGGCCATGGTCATGTTGTCGACGCGCTTCACCGGGTCGTCGACCAGCATCACCGTGGTGTCCAGTCGCAGCGCCCGGTCGGTCGCGGTGGCGGCGCCCGGATGCGCGAACTGATCGAACACGAACCGTTCGGACACGTCGGCGTCCAGCTGCCATCGGGGTTGCAGCAGCCGGTTCACGGCGGCGTGGTCGCGGTCGAAGAACGCCCGGCGATAGCTGGCCAGGGCTTCGTCGACGCTGCCGTCCGCGGCGTGCGCCATGGGCGGGTACCAGTGGTAGCCGGCGAAGATCTCGTCGGCGCCCTGACCGGATTGCACGACCTTGACGTGCTTGCTCACCTCTTCGGACAGCAGGTAGAACGCCACGCAGTCATGGCTCACCATGGGCTCACTCATCGCCCCGACCGCGCCGGCGAGCGACGGCAGCATGCGGGCGGTGTCGATGCGGATCTGGTGGTGGTCAGTGCCGTATTCGCGGGCGATGACGTCGGAGTACTTGAACTCGTCGCCCTCCTCGCCACCTGCGGCTTCGAAGCCGATCGAGAAGGTCGCAAGCCCGTGCTGGCCCGCCTCGGCGAGCAACCCGACGATCAGGCTGGAGTCCAGCCCGCCGGAGAGCAGGCACCCGACGGGTACGTCGGCGACGAGACGGCGCTCCACCGCGGTGCGCAGCGACGCGAGGATGGCCTCCTCCCACTCCGAGTCCGACCAATTGGCCCGCTCCGCCGACCGCTCGAACACCGGCTCCCAATAGGTCTTCTCGGTTCGCTTGCCGTCCGGCTCGATGCGCATGATGGTGCCGGGCGCCAGCTTGCGGACGCCGCGCAGGATCGTGTGCGGCGGTGGCACGACGGAGTGGAACGTGAGGTAGTGGTGCAGCGCGACCGGGTCGATCTCGGTGTCGACGCCACCGGCTGCCACCAGGGCGGGCAGCGACGAGGCGAACCGGAGGCTGCTGGTGCCGTTGCCTTCGGACGTCTCGCACCAGTACAGCGGCTTGACGCCGAGGCGGTCCCTGGCGAGCACCACCCGTCCGGTGGCGAGCTCGGTGACGGCGAAGGCGAACATGCCGTAGAGGTGATCGACCACGCGCTCGCCCCATTCGCGGTAACCCTTGAGGATCACCTCGGTGTCGCTGTGCGAGAAGAAGCGGTAGCCCTTGGCCATCAGTTGGCGGCGCAGCTCCGGGTAGTTGTAGATGCAGCCGTTGAAGGCGACGGTCAGCCCGAGTTCAGGGTCGTGCATGGGCTGGTGCCCGTGGTTGGACAGGTCGATGATCGACAGCCGTCGATGACCGAGCGCCACGCCTTCGCGCGCCCAGACACCGCTGCTGTCGGGGCCCCGAGACTCCATCGCGGCCGTCATCGCCTCGATGGCCGCGAGGTTGGCCGGACGCCCTTGAGCGATCTCTCCGGCGATGCCACACATGTATACGAGCTCCTTTGGGTCACCGGGGTTCGTGCAGCGGGTAACCACGGCGCGCGCCGCTCAAACACCAAGATCAATTCCCGTGGGATTGCGCACAAAATGGGGCCGCCAGGTGCACGCGTTAGGCTCGTCGGCGATGTTCAGACGATCGCTGACCGCCGCCCTCGGGGCCGCACTGCTCACCTGCGCCCTTCTCGTTTCGCCTTTTGCAGGGGCTGACGTCGACGTCCAGCCCGCAGGCACGGCCCAGATTCCGGACGGTCCGGCACCCGCGTGGATCGTCGCGGACATGGACACCGGCCAGATCCTCGCGGGGCGCGACGAGAACGCCAGGCACGCACCCGCGAGCACCATCAAGACGCTGCTTGCGCTGGTCGTCCTCGACGAGCTGCCGCTGGATGCCACGGTGGTCGCCGACGAGGCCGACGCCAAGACGGAGTGCAACTGCGCGGGCGTCAAGGCCGGCCGCACGTACACGACCACGGAACTGCTCGACGGCCTGCTGCTCGTCTCGGGCAACGACGCCGCCAACACCCTCGCCCACATGCTGGGCGGCAGGGACGTCGCCGTGGCGAAGATGAACGCCAAGGCCGCCTCGCTCGGTGCCGTCGACACGCACGCTGGGTCGCCGTCGGGGCTTAACGGCCCTGGCATCGACGGATACACCACGCCACACGATCTGACCGTCATCTTCCGTGCGGCACTGGGTAATCCGGTGTTCGCCGGGATCACGTCATCCCCTTCCGCGCCGTTCCCAGGGGACGCCGGACCGGTGACGCTGCTCAACCAGGACGAGATGCTGGCCCGCTACCCGGGCATGCTCGGTGGCAAGACCGGGTTCACCGACGTGGCCCGCAAGACGTTCGTCGGCGCCGCGCAGCGCGATGGCCGACGGTTGCTGGTCGCCATGATGTACGGCCTCGTCGCCGACGGCGGCCCCACGTACTGGGACCAGGCGACGAGCCTGCTGGACTGGGGTTTCGCCCAGGACCGTTCGGTGAGCATCGGCACGCTGTAGGCCGGCCGTCGTGCGCCGAGATCTGCACACTGGTCGTCCACCGAGGCCGAGAAGAGCCCTGGCGCAGATCTCGGCGAGACAGAGAACCCGATACCCGACGGAGACCTGATCGCGCGCTTGGCGAGTCCTGACCGCCATACGCTCGCAATCCGTGCGGAGACTATTCGCGGCGACGGCGCTCGTCGTCGGTGTGTCACTGACGGCGCCAGCCGTGACGATGGCGTTGACCGCGCCCGTCGTGTCGGCACAGCCGGACGCCCAGCCTGCGGGCGCGGTGGTCGGGCCACCCGACGGCCCCGCGCAGGCGTGGCTGGTCGCCGATCTCGACAGCGGTGCGGTACTGGCTGCCAAGAACCCCAACGGCTCGTACGCTCCGGCGAGCACCATCAAGCCGCTCCTGGCGATGGTCGTTCTCGACAACATCAACCCGAACTCGTTCGCCCGGGCCAACAAGTCGCACACCGAGGTCGAGTGCTCGTGCGTGGGGTTGACGCCGGGTCAGCCGTACACCACCACCCAACTGCTCGCTGCGCTGTTGATGGTGTCGGGCAACGACGCCGCCAACATGCTCGCCGACATGCTCGGCGGCCAAGCCGTTGCCGTCGCGAAGATGAACGCCAAGGCCGCCCAGCTCGGTGCGGGCAGCACGAAGGCGTCGTCGCCGTCCGGGCTCGACGGGCCTGGCTGGGAGACCGTCACGACACCTCACGACCTGGCCGTGATCTACCGCCAGGCCTTGAGGTACCCGTTGATCGCCCAGATCTTCGCGTCGCCGTCGGCATCGTTCCCCGGCAAGACGCTCACCGCCCAGAACGAGTTGCTCACCCGCTATCCCGGCGACTTCGCGGGCAAGACCGGGTTCACCAACCTGGCCAAGAAGACGTATGTCAGTGCGGCGCAACGCAATGGTCGCCGTCTCATCGTGGTGGAGATGTACGGCGACGGCGATCTCTACGGCCAGGCGATCGGGTTGTTCGACTGGGGCTTCAGCCACTAACCCGCGGGCAGTTCGGCGAACGCACGGACCGGAAAGGTGCCGAAGCCCTCGACGGCGGGCGGCGCCGCGGTGAACCGTGCACCCCACGGCGGCAGGTCGCCGAGGTTGGTCAGGTGCTCGACGACGTGGACGCCTGCACCGAGCAGCAGCGTGTGCGCAGGCCGCTCCCCGCCCGACTCGGTGTCGTCGATGTTGACCGAGTCGATGCCCACCAGGACCGCGCCCGCATCGATGAGGTATTGGGCGCCGTCAGCGGTGAGAAACGGTGCGCCGACACCATATTCGGGCGATCCGAAGTGCTGGTCCCAGCCGGTGTGCAAGAGCACCGCGGCACCGGCCACGGCTCGGTCGGCAAGGGTCTCGGCGCGAATGCCCCGTCGTTCGGTGTTCCAGGCGTCCTGCAGGTGGAAGACCTCGGCGCGCAGGCCGACCAGTGTGGTCAAGTCGAGCCCGGCCAGGTCCCGGCCGTCGGCGTAGCGGTGGAACGGCGAGTCCAGGTACGTCCCGGTGTTGCCGATCATCGTGATGACGTCCATCGCGAACTCGGTGCCCTCGGCGTACTTGGCACGTGAGTCCTCGCGGGTCAGGTGCGGCGTGATGACGGGTGCGGGCAGTCCCGGGTAGGTGATCAGGCCGGCGCGGATGGTGTGGCTGAGGTCGACGATCTGCGTCGACGGGGCCCGATAGCCCTCCGTGCGGTCGATCCCGCGGCTTCCGCGGTGCTGTTCCTCGACGAACGTCAGCCCCCGCAGCTCGACGCTCTCGACCAGCGCGAGCCCGAGGTGGTGGACCAAGAGCCTGCCGACGGTGGCTTCGTCGAGGTTGGCCGACGGCACGTCGAGCCGGAATCCGGTGCCGGTCAGGTCGCCGGAGTTGGCGAAGCGGATCACGAAGTCGAAGTGGGCGCGATGGTCGGACATGCCCGAGAGCGTATCGGCGGGTCCGGAGGGGACGTCCCCATGGCCGCCGCCAACCAAGTAAGGTCACCCTAAGTTCGCACCGGGGCGGTCCCGCGCGCGCGACCGACGGGAGCGATCTTGCCTGACCAAGCCGACTTCTCGCTGATCGTCGGCTACGGCACCGACATGGGCAACGCCGAGGACGCCGCCATGTCGTTCGCCGAGGCGGTCGCCGCCCTTGGCATCGCCGCCGACGCCATCGAGCTCAACCAGATCGAGCTCGCCGAGCTGCAATCGGCCACCCACTTCGTCGTCGTCACGTCGACGTTCGGTGACGGCGAGTTCCCCGACAACGCCCTGCTGTTCTGGGAGGCGATCAGCGCCGACACCGAGCGGCTCGAGCACCTGAAGTTCGCGGTGCTCGCGCTCGGCGACACGTCGTACGAGTTCTTCTGCAACGCAGGCAAGCTGCTCGACGAGCGCCTGGAGTCGCTGGGTGCCACCCGATTAGTCGACCGCGTCGACATCGATGGCCACTACGAACAGGCGGCCGCGGTGTGGACGACCGATGTCGTCAAGATGCTCGCCGCCGAGAACACCGCACCGGCCGTCGCCGCGAGCGTGGTCCAGCCCGTGGAGCGCGCCGAGCACGCGGGCCCGGACCGCACTCATCCGTTCGAGGCCCGGCTGGCCGTCAACCGGCGGCTCAACTCACCCGCGTCGGACAAGGAGGTCCGCCACTACGAGGTGGATCTCACCGGCTCCGGGATCGCCTACCAGGCAGGTGATTCGATCGCGGTGCATGCCACCAACGATCCGGCCCTCGTCGAGGAGCTCCTTGCCGAGCTCGGCGTCGGCGCCGACCACGCCGTCGCCGATCAGACCGAGCCGCTCGGCGTCCTGCTGACCCGCAACCTCGAGATCCGCACGCCGTCAAGGGCATTGCAGGCGTTGGTGGCCGCCCGGACCCACGATGCCGAGGCAGCGGCAGCGCTGAGTGCCGACCACGGCCTTGCGGTGCCAGGTTCGTGGGCGTACGGAAAGGACGTCCTCGATCTGATCAGGCTGGCCGACCTCACCGTCGACGAGGTCCTCGATACGTTACGGCCGCTGCTGTTCCGCGACTACTCGATCGCCTCGAGCCCGCTGGTGCACCCGGACCGCGTGCACCTGACGGTGGCGAACGTGCGCTACAGCGTCGGAGATCGCAGGCACGGCGGTGTGGCCTCGACGTTCCTTGCGGACCGCTGCGAGACCGTCCGGGTGCACCTGCGCCCGAACCACGCCTTCCGCCTACCCGCCCCCGACGTGCCGATCATCATGATCGGCCCCGGCACGGGCATCGCGCCGTTCCGTGGCTTCCTGCAGGAACGCCACGCCAGCGGGGCGTCGGGGCCGTCGTGGCTGTTCTTCGGCGACCGGCGACGCGCGACGGACTTCCTCTACGGCGACGAGCTCGAGGGCTTCGTGCAGTCGGGCACCCTGACCCGACTGGACCTGGCCTTCTCCCGCGACGGGTCCGACGATGCCCCGAAAACGTATGTCCAGCAGCGTATGTGGGAGAACTCGGCACAACTGTTCGGCTGGCTTCAGGACGGCGCCTACCTCTACGTGTGCGGTGACGCAGAGCGGATGGCCAAGGACGTCGACGCGGCGCTGCACGACATCGTCGCCCGCTGTGGCGGCATGGACCCAACTTCCGCGCACGCCTACGTCAACGACCTCATCAAATCCCACCGATACGTGCGAGACGTCTACTGACTGCTGGCATCCTGGGGCGGTGGACCGCCACTCGATCATCGAATCCGAATCACGCAGGCTCGCCGAGGTGCTCGCCGCCGCCGACCCCGACAGCCCCTGTCCCACCTGCCCGGACTGGAACGCCGCCGATCTGTTGTGGCACCTCACCGAGGTGCACTTCTTCTGGGCGGGAGTCCTCGAGCGCGACGTCACCTCCGGGGCCGACCTTCCCGAGGTCGAGGCCGCGAAACCCGCGCGTCCGGCCGCCCTGGCCGACGTGCTCCCCCTGCGCGAGCAGGCGACGGCCGCGCTACTGCGCGGGCTCGCGAGCCGTGACGACCCAGCGCCTCTGTGGTCGCGGTGGACGCCCGATCAAACCGTCGGCTTCACCAGGCGCATGCAGACCTACGAGGCGACGATGCACCGCGTCGACGCCGAGTTGGCGGCGGGCCTGCCCGTCAGCCCGATCGCCGAGGACGTCGCCGCAGGCGCCATCGACCACGGCGTCGACGTGATGTGGGGCTGGAAACCCGAAGGGGCGACGTACGACGCCACGTCCGTCGTCGAGCTCGTGGCCAGCGACAGCGGCCAGCGGTGGCTCGTCGAGGTCGGGGGCTGGAGCTCCCCCGATGGCAGCGGTCCACTGGCGACACGGGCCACTGAGGGCGAGCCGACGGCCACCGTCACCGCCCCGGTCGTGGACCTGGCGCTGTGGGCGTGGACGCGCGGCGGTGAGGCTCAGATCTCGGGCCGACCGGAGTCCGTCGCCGCAATGAATGCCGTTGTCACACAGGGCATGCCGTGAGGCACGTTCAGCGGTAGACCTTGCCGCGCAGGATCACCAGGTCGGGGTTGTTCAGTACGCCCGCACTGGTCCTGGGATCCTCGGCGTAGCAGACGAGATCGGCGGACGCGCCGTGTTCGAGTGCAGGTCTGCCCAACCATCGCCTGGCATCCCAGCACGCCGCGCCCAGGGCGTCGGTGGGGCTCATCCCGATCTCCTTGAGCGCGTCGACCTCGTCTGCGACCCGGCCGTGCGCAACCATGCTGCCTGCGTCCGTCCCGGCGTAGATCGGAATGCCTGCGTCCCACGCCGCGGCCATCCGTTCGGGGCACGACGCGTAGAGCTCGCGCATGTGGGCGGCATAGGCCGGGTACTTGCCCGCCGCATCGGCGATGCCGGGAAAGTTCCTGGTGTTGATCAGGGTGGGCACCAGAGCCGTGCCGTGTTCGACCATCAGCGAGATGACGTCGTCGGTGATGCCGGTGCCATGCTCGATGCAGTCGATGCCGGCGTTGATGAGCCCTGGCAGCGCATCCTCACCGAACACGTGCGCAGTCACCCTTGCGCCTTCGGCGTGGGCAGCGTCGATGGCATCCTTGAGCACACGATCGGACCACAGCGGCGCGAGATCGCCTACGCTGCGGTCGATCCAGTCGCCGACCAACTTGACCCAGCCGTCGCCGAGCCGGGCCTGCTGCGCCACCGCCGCCGGAAGCTGCGACTCGTCTTCGACGTCGATCGGCAGGCCGGGGCTGTATCGCTTGGGCCTGGCCAGGTGCCGCCCCGCTCTGATGATGCGCGGGAGGTCGTCGTGGTCGTCGAGGCTGCGGGTATCGGTCGGCGAACCGGCATCGCGCAGCAGAAGCGCGCCGACGTCACGCTCGGCCTCGGCCTGAGCAATCGCCTCGTCGAGTTCGATGGCACCGTGCTCACCGAGCCCGACATGGCAGTGCGCGTCGACGAGACCCGGCAAGATCCAGCCACCGTCCCAGACGGTTTCGGCGTTGGCCACCGGTTCCGCACTCAGCACGCCACGGTATTCATGCCCTTCGCGCGAGCGCTCATCGACCACCCACCATTCGATGGGTTCGCCATCGGGCAGGCCCCTACCGCGCAGATGGAGAGCCAAGTTACTTCTGGCCGGGGAACTTCAGCTTGGACAGATCGATGTTGGCAAGCCCCGGCGGAAGCTCGTCGAGCCCCTTCGGCATGTTCGACAAGTCGGGGAAGCCTGCGGGCAAACCACCGGCGGCGAGCGGGTTCACCTTGGGTTGTGTCGGCCCCCGGTTGCCTTTCTTCTTGCCTGCTTGCTTGTTCTTGCCCTTGACGGCCTTGCTCTTGGAACTCTTGCGGCCGAACGGCATTCCCATCTGACCGGCCATCTGCGACATCATCTTGCGCGCTTCGAAGAACCGGTCGACGAGTTGATTGACCTCGGAGACGTTGACGCCGGAGCCGTTGGCGATGCGGAGCCGCCTGGAGGCGTTGATGATCTTCGGGTCGGCCCGCTCAGCGGGCGTCATACCGCGGATGATGGCCTGCACGCGGTCGAGTTGGGAGTCGTCGACGGCGGCCAACGCGTCCTTCATCTGACCGGCGCCGGGCAGCATGCCGAGCAGGTTGCCGATGGGGCCCATCTTGCGGATCGCCAGCATCTGCTCGAGGAAGTCCTCGAGGGTCAGTTCGCCGGAGCCGATCTTGGCGGCGGCGGCTTCGGCCTGCTCGGCGTCGAAGACCTGCTCGGCCTGCTCGATGAGGCTGAGCACGTCGCCCATGCCGAGGATGCGGCTTGCCATCCGGTCGGGGTGGAAGACGTCGAAGTCTTCGAGCTTCTCGCCGGTGGACGCGAACAGGATCGGTACGCCGGTGACCTCGCGCACGGACAGCGCGGCGCCACCTCGGGCGTCACCGTCGAGCTTGGTCAGCACGACACCGGTGAAGCCGACACCCTCGCGGAACGCCTCGGCCGTGGTCACGGCGTCCTGGCCGATCATCGCGTCGAGAACGAAGATGACTTCGTCGGGGTTGACGGCATCGCGGATCGCACCGGCCTGGCGCATCAACTCCTCATCGATGCCGAGCCGGCCCGCGGTGTCGACGATGACCACGTCGTGGTGCTTGGCCTTGGCCTCGGCCAGGCCCGCCGCTGCGACGGCGACGGGGTCGCCCGCCGTCATCTCCTCGATGGTGCTGCCGCCCGGCGACACGCCAGGGTGCGGCGCGAAAACAGCGACGCCCGCCCGTTCGCCGACGATCTGCAGCTGGTTCACCGCGCCGGGCCGCTGCAGGTCGCAGGCCACCAGCAACGGCGTATTGCCCTGGCTCTTCAGCCACTTGGCGAGCTTTCCGGCCAGCGTCGTCTTACCAGAGCCCTGCAGGCCCGCCAGCATGATGACGGTGGGTGGGGTCTTGGCCCACGCCAGTTGCCGCGTCTCGCCGCCGAGGATGCCGACGAGCTCGTCGTTGACGATCTTGACGACCTGTTGCGCAGGGTTCAGCGCACCGGAGACCTCGGCGCCCTTGGCGCGCTCCTTGATGCGGGAGACGAACTCGCGCACCACGGGAAGCGAAACGTCCGCCTCCAGCAGGGCGAGCCGGATCTCGCGGGTCGTCGCATCGATGTCGGCGTCGGTCAGCCGCCCCTTGCCACGGAGTCCCGAGAGGGCTCCGGTCAACCGGTCGGACAGGGATTCAAACACCCGACCAGCCTAACGTGACGGGATCCACGCCCCCGAACGAGAGGATCAGCTGGCTTCTGACACCGGCTTGGGCGGCGGAGCAGGCAGCACCGCGTACATCTCCCGCTCGAGTTCCGCGCGGGAGGCAGCGTAATCGACCGCATCCGCGCCCGCCGCGAGCCTTGGCACGACGATGCCGAACACGTCGTCGACCGACGAGCCCAACGTGGTGACCCTTGCCCAGGCGATGTCGAGGCCGTGGCGTTCGATGACCGCCGACAGTCGTGCCAACAACCCGGCGCGGTCGGTGCTGCGGATCTGCACCACGTACTCCCCCGGCGAGGTGCCCTCGAACCACAGGATCCGCGGTGGCGGCGCTGCTCCGTTGACCGGAACCGCGGCGAGGATCTCACCGGCCCGTGCGGTGTTCGTGGCAGCGGCCTCCGCGTCGCGTTTCTCGAGGGCAGCGATCACGTCGAGATCGCCGTCGAGCGCGAGGATGAATTGCTGACGCAGGAGCTCGGCTGCCGGCGGTGTGCCGAAGTGTGGTGACACGACGAACGTGTTGATCGCCACCCCTTCGTGGCTGTTGACCGACGCGGAGTGCACGCGCAGCGAGTTCAGTGCGAGCACACCCGCCGCCTTTGACAGCAACCCGCGACGGTCGGGAGCGATCATCGTGACGTCGAAGACGTGCGCGTCGACCGAGGTCAGGTCGACGTGCACCCCGCCGTCAGCGGCCAGCGCCAGGTACTGCGGCTCGATCGGATCGGCGTGCGGCAGCGGCTCGCCCGCCATCACCAGCCGGCACCGCCGCACCAGATCACCGATCAGGGAGGCCTTCCAGTCACCCCACACACCGGGACCGGTGGCCAGCGAGTCGGCCTCGGCAAGCACCTGCAACAGCTCCAGCAGCACCGAATCGCCGTCGAGGGCGTTGACCACCGCGTCAATCGTTTTGGGGTCCTGCAGATCGCGACGGGTCGCGGTGTCCGGGAGCAGGAGGTGGTAACGCACGATCTTGGAGAGCACCTCGACGTCAGATGGCCACATACCGAGCCGGGTGCCGATCTGGGTGGCGAGGTCCGCGCCGATGACACTGTGGTCTCCGCCGCGGCCCTTGCCGATGTCGTGCACCAGCGCGCCGAGTACCAGTAGATCGGGGCGCGATACCCGAGTGGTGAATGCACTTGCCCGCGATACGGTTTCGACGAGGTGACGGTCCACCGTCCAAATGTGCACGACGTCGCGAGGCGGCAGGTCGCGCACCGCGCCCCATTCCGGAAAGAGCCTGCCCCACAAGCCGGTTCGATCCAGCGCTTCGACGGTCGCCACCATCGCCGGCCCTGCGGCCAGCATCACCAGCAGATCCTTCAGCGCCTGGCGGGGCCACGGTGTGCGCAACTCAGGCGCCGCCTCGGACAGCCGGCCCAGTGTGGACGCCGCGATCGGAAGTCCCGTCGTGGCCGACGCCGCAGCGACCCTCAGGATCAGACCCGGATCGCGTTCCGGCCGCGCATCCCTGGCCAGGATGATCTCTCCACCGAACTCGACCACGCCCTCGTCCAGCGGCCTGCGGACCGGCCTGCGCAGCGCGGCGAAACCGCGGCGCGGCAACGCGTTGGCTGCGGTCCGGACGCCTGCGTCGACGTAGTAGCTGATCGTGCGGGCGGCATCGCTGAGCATGCGCGCCAGGTCGAACCGGTCCCCGATGCGCAAGGCCGCACCGATCTCGTCGGCGTATTGGGCCAGCAGCATCTCCCTGCCGCGGTGCGAGATCCGGTGCAGTTCGGTGCGAACGTTGAGCAGCGCAAGGTGCGCGTCGCCGAGCGAACCCGTCGGGGAGGCCAGAGATCGACTGGGGTACACATCGGCAAGTTGGGCAATGGCAAGCGCATTGAGCAGTTGAACGTCGCGAAGCCCGCCGCGACCGTTCTTCAGATCGGGCTCGGCGCGGTGGGCGATCTGGCCGCTGCGCTGCCACCGCGACTGGGTGTGATCGACGAGTTCCTCGAAACGCGAGGCGATCCCGGTGCGCCACTGCCTGCGCGCCCCGCCGACGAGTAGCGCCGACAGGTCGGCGTCACCCGCGATGTGACGGGCGTCGAGCATGGCCAGACCCGCCGAGATGTCCTCACCTGCCACCTTCAGCGCCTCCGGCACCGTCCTGACACTGTGATCGAGATGAATATTGGCGTCCCACAAGGGATACCAGAGCAGTTCGGCGACGTTCGTAACGATGTCGACCGGCATGTTGTCGTGCACCAGCGTCAAATCGAGGTCGGAGTACGGCAGCAGCTCCCCGCGACCGAGACCACCGGTGGCGACGATGGCGAAGCCACTGGTTGGGGTGATGCCGATCTCGGTTGCCTTGGTGGTGAGCCAGAATTCGTTCAGATCGAGAAGGGCATCGCGTAGCGCGGCCGAGTCCAGCTGTTTGGATCCACCGTTGAGCAGCTGCTGGGACGCCTTGGCAAGATCGTTGGCCGGACGCGACGAACCCGCCGCCGGCGCCTCCCATCGAGAGGCCCCAGCGGCGGGATCTGGTGTCTGCTTTGTCATTTCGGCCCTTCCCCGGCGTAGCGATTTGATTCACACTCGGTGCTCGTCCGGGAGACAGAGCCTCAATGGATCCTCGGGGGATCAGATGGCGTCGTTCCCCCGTTCGCCGGTGCGAACCCGCACCACGGTGTCGACTGGACTGACCCACACCTTGCCGTCACCGATCTTTCCGGTGCGTGCGGCCTGAACGATGACGTCCACCACCTTGTCGACGGCGGAATCGTCCACCAGGACCTCGACTCGCACCTTCGGCACGAAGTCGACGGAGTACTCCGCGCCTCGGTAGACCTCGGTGTGGCCCTTCTGGCGCCCGTAGCCCTGCACCTCGCTGACGGTCATCCCCAGGATGCCCGACTGTTCGAGACCAGTCTTGACGTCTTCGAGGGTGAACGGCTTGACGATCGCAGTGATCAGCTTCATTTAGTCAGTTCCTTCCGGGTCGTCTTCAAGGCCCCAGTCAATTCTTGCCGATCATGCGAGTTCATAAGCCGTTTCCGCATGCTCGGCTTCGTCGATGCCGTTGTGCTCATCCTCTTCATCGAGCCGCAGCCCGATGGTGAACTTCAGGATGTACGCCAGGATCGTCGTCACGACGAACGAGTAGATCAGCACCGCGAACGCACCAATGAGCTGCTTCCACAGCTGATCGGGGCCACCGCCGTAGAAGATGCCGTCGACCGCAGCCGGCGCCGTCTTCGTGGCGAAGAAGCCGATCAGGATGGTACCCGTCAGGCCACCAACCATGTGCACGCCGACCACGTCGAGCGAGTCGTCGAAGCCGAACTTGAACTTCAGGCCGACCGCCAAGGCGCAGAGGCAACCACCGATGGCGCCAATCGCCAGTGCACCAAGCACATTCACCGACGAACAGGACGGCGTGATGACGACGAGGCCCGCGACGATGCCGGACGCCGCACCAAGGGTGGTGGGATGTCCGTCGCGGATCTTCTCCGTCAGCAGCCAGGCGAGCATCGCCGCAGCGGTCGCCACCGTGGTGGTGACGAAGGTGCTACCCGCAATGCCACCGGAGTTGGTCGCAGAACCTGCGTTGAATCCATACCAGCCGAACCACAGCAGGCCGGCGCCCAGCATGACGAACGGCAGGTTGTGCGGTCGCATCGGAGACCCGGGCCAACCCTTGCGCTTGCCAAGCACCAAACACAGCGCCAGGCCTGCAACACCGGAGTTGATGTGGACCGCAGTACCACCTGCGAAGTCGATTGCCTTGAGCTTGTTGGCAATCCACCCACCCGTCTCACCGGTGTAGCCGTCGAAGGCGAACACCCAGTGCGCAACCGGGAAGTAGACGAACGTCGCCCACAGCCCGGCGAACACCAGCCAGCTACCGAACTTGAGGCGATCGGCAACCGCACCCGACACCAGAGCCACGGTGATGATCGCGAACATCAGCTGGAATGCGACGAACACGGTCTGCGGAATCGTGCCGAACAACGCGATGTTGGTTGCGTCGACGGCAGCGGTGCCGGTGGCTGGATCAGCGGCCACCGCGGCGACCGCGTTGCCTCCGATGAGCCCCTTGAGACCGAAGTACTGCATGGGGTTGCCGACGACGTTGCCGACGTCGTTGCCGAAGGCCATCGAGTAGCCGAACAGCACCCACAGCACCGTCACCACGCCCATGGCGCTGATGCTCATCATGAGCATGTTCAGCACGCCCTTGGCGCGCACCATGCCGCCGTAGAAGAACGCCAGTCCCGGCGTCATCAACAAAACCAGTGCTGCGCTTGCCAGCATCCAAGCCGTGTCCCCGCTGTCGGGGACCCCCATTATCGGAAATCCGTCCACTCGCCGATGCCTCCTTCGCCCATGCCACGGTTAGTCACCGATGACCTAGGCAGTGACAATGCGCAGTGGTTGTTTCGCGGACGACGCGCCCGTGTTTCACTCGTGTGAACGGATCTGTGGATTGCGTTTCGTCGGTGTTAATCCCCTCGTCACGCCCTCTGCGCCCCTCGTGGAGCTGCGAGAATTTGCCCGTCAACCCAGTAGCGCATCGACGAACGCAGCGGGCTCGAACGGCGCAAGATCGTCGGGCCCCTCCCCGAGCCCGACCAGCTTGACCGGCACCCCGAGCTCCTGCTGAACCCGAAAGACGATCCCGCCCTTCGCAGTTCCGTCCAGCTTGGTCAACACCACGCCGGTGATGTCGACGACCTCGGCGAAGACGCGGGCCTGCGGCAGTCCGTTCTGGCCGATCGTCGCGTCGAGTACCAACAGCACCTCGTCGACCTCCGCGCGCTTGCTGACCACGCGCTTGACCTTGCCGAGTTCGTCCATCAGGCCGGTTTTGGTGTGCAGTCGGCCCGCGGTGTCGATCACCACGACGTCGGCTCCCGTTGCGATCCCCTTGTCGACGGCGTCGAACGCCACCGATGCCGGATCGGCACCCTCCGGGCCACGCACCACCTCGGCGCCGACCCGGGAGCCCCAACTCTGCAACTGGTCGGCCGCGGCGGCACGGAAGGTGTCGGCAGCACCGAGCACCACGCGGCGGCCGTCGGCGACGAGCACGCGGGCCAGCTTGCCGACGGTGGTGGTCTTGCCGGTTCCGTTGACGCCGACGACCAACAGCACCGACGGTTTGTCGTCGTGCGGCAGCGCCTTGATCGAGCGGTCGAGGCCGGGCTGCAGCGCCGAGATCAGCACCGAGCGCAGCACGGCGCGGGCATCGGCCTCGCTGCGGACGGTGTTGGCCGCCATTTCCGACCGCAGTGCGGCGACCACTGATTCGGTGACGACCGGGCCGAGATCGGCGATCAGCAGGGTGTCCTCGATGGACTCCCACGACTCCTCGTCGAGGTCACCGCCGCCCAGCAGGCCGAGCATGCTGCGGCCGAGGGTGCTCTGCGACTTGGCGAGCCTGCCGCGCAGCCGCTCCAGCCTGCCGTCGGCCGGTTCGATCGCCTCGACGGCGGGCACCGCGGGTGCGACCGGCTCCGGCGGGGCCTCGACGGGCGGCTCGGGCAGCCGAACGTCGGAGATCGTCCGCTTGGGCGCATCGCGCGGGATGGTGGCGTCGTCGCCGACCGCGGGCAGGCCGCTGGTGTCGATGCGTTCGGCGGGCGGAACGGGCGCCTCGACGGGCTCCTTGGTGTCCGTGGCCTTGCTGAAGGTGATGCCCGAGGACGCCGTATAGCCACCAGAACGGTCGACCGGTGTGGCGGCGTCCGGCTTGGACAGGCTGACCTGCGACCGCCGGTAGCGCACCAGCCCTACGACGAGGGCGGTTACGACGAGGACAGCGATGACCGCGAGTGCGATCCACAAACCTTGGGACACCGCGACATTGTCTCAGGGTCGGGGTGCGGCGATTACCAGTGCCTCAGCGGGTCGCTACGACGCCGCTTCGGGAGGCTCACCTTGAGCTGGCGAAACCTTGCCTGCCGAAACCAGGGATTCCCCCAGGTCGCTTCGCTCTCCCCCGCGGGCGGGGGTACCCCCAGCCGCCGGAAGTTCCTGACCGCGCATCCGCTGCGATATCACCGTCGTGATGCCGTCATCGCGCATCGTCACGCCGTACAGCGCGTCGGCGATCTCCATCGTCGGCTTTTGGTGGGTGATCACGATCAGCTGGGAAACCTCGCGCAGCTGCTCGAACAGGCTGATCAGGCGACGCAGGTTGGCGTCGTCCAGCGCCGCCTCGACCTCGTCCATGACGTAGAACGGTGACGGCCGAGCGCGGAAGATCGCCACCAGCATCGCCACCGCGGTCAGCGACTTCTCGCCACCGGACAGCAGCGAGAGCCGCTTGATCTTCTTTCCCGGCGGGCGGGCCTCGACCTCGATTCCGGTGGTGAGCATGTCGTCGGGGTTGGTCAGCAGCAGCCTGCCCTCGCCGCCGGGGAACAGCGTCGAGAACACCTTCGTGAACTCGCGCTCCACGTCTGCGTACGCCTCGGCGAACACCTGCAGGATGCGCTCGTCGACGTCGGCGATCACGTCGAGCAGGTCCTTGCGTGCCGCCTTCACGTCCTCGAGTTGGGTGGACAGGAAGTTGTACCGCTCCTCGAGCGCGGCGAACTCCTCCAGCGCCAACGGGTTGACCCGGCCAAGCTCGGCGAGTTCGCGTTCGGCCTTCTTGAGGCGCCGTTCCTGGGTGGGCCGGTCGAACGGCATCGGGGCGGGCGCGGTGACCTGCTCGCCGCGCTCCTTGGCCTGCTCGTACTCGGCCATCTCCAACTCGGTCGGTGGCAGCGACACGTCGGGTCCGTACTCGGTGACGAGGTCGGCGACGGCCATGCCGAACTGTTCGAGGACCTGTTGTTCGAGTTGCTCGATGCGAAGCGCTGCTTGGGCTTTGGCGACTTCGTCGCGATGCAGTGCGTCGGTGATCGCAGCGATCCTGGTGGTGAGCTCGTTGACTTCGGTGCGCGCCTTGGTGAGTGCCTCACCGCGATGGGTGCGTTCGACGGCCAGCTCGTTGCGGTTGTGCTCGGCCAC
Source organism: Mycolicibacterium sp. P9-64 (assembly GCF_008329605.1). Taxonomy (GTDB): domain Bacteria; phylum Actinomycetota; class Actinomycetes; order Mycobacteriales; family Mycobacteriaceae; genus Mycobacterium. The sequence goes on along the minus strand of NZ_NPKO01000007.1, from coordinate 219,979 downwards.
CGCGACGGCGGAGGCAAGCCTCGCCGCCACCAGCCGTCCGGAGTCGGCCACTGCTGCGGCGACCGTCGCGGCGTGCTGACGGGCGTCACGCGCCCGCTGTGCGCGCATCCGCGCCTCCCGCTCTGCGGCGGCCGCTCTGCGCAGCGAATCGGCCTTGCCGCGAACGGCATTCGCCCGCTCCTCGGCGGTGCGCACGGACAGGCGGGCCTCCACCTCGGCAGCGCGGGCGGCCTCGGCGGCGGCCGTGGACTCCAGGCGATCGACCGGCTCCGACTCCATCGTGGGTGCCTGCTGCGCGTTGTGCAGGCGAGTCTCCAGCTCGGTGAGCTCCTCGACCGTCTGTACCCGGCCCGCCTCGAGCTCTTCGCGCTGCTTCATCAGCCGCCGCCATTCGTCCTCGGCGGCCCTGGCGTCCTGCCCGAGCCTGCCGAGCTGCTCGTAGATCGACGAAATCGCGGCGTCGGACTCGTTGAGTGCGGCCAGCGCCTGCTCGGCGGAGTCCTGCCGCGCCGACTGCTCGGCGAGCGCACCCGACAATGCGGCGGACAGCTCGCGGGTCTGCCGCTCACTGGCCTCGAGCTCGACGCGGGCCTTCTCGATCTCCGAGGCGATCTCCAGCGTGCTCGGCTTGCGGTCGGAACCGCCGTTGACCCATCCGGCACCGACGATGTCCCCATCGGTCGTCACGGCACGCAGCTGCGGCCGCTCCGCGACCAGATCGAGCGCAGCGCCAAGATGGTCGACGACTGCCACCCTGGCCAGCAGCGCCGTGAACGCGCCACGCAACCGGGATGGCGCGTCGACCAAGTCGAGGGCCCATCGCGCGCCGTCGGGCAAATCTCCCCCGGTGTCGCCATGCGGGGTGGCATTCTCGGGCCAGTCGCCGAGCACGATCGCGGCGCGTCCGCCGTCGCGGTCCTTGAGTGCGGTGACCGCCGCGCGGGCGGCACCGAAGTCGTCGGCGGCCAGCGCATCGGCGGCCGCACCCAGCACCGCGGCAACCGCCACCTCGTAACCGGGCCGAACCCTGACCAGCTTGGCGACCGAGCCGAAAAGCCCTGGGGCGGTGTGGTTCTCCTGCAACCAGGCCGCGCCGTCCTTGCGGTCCAGGCCGACTGACAACGCGTCGATGCGCGCCCGAAGCGAGGCGACCTGTCGTTCGGCGCCGCGCTCGGCCGCCTGCAGTTCGGCTACCCGTTCGTCGGCAAGCCGCAGGGCGGTGACGGAGCGGTCGTGATGATCGTCGAGGCCCACCTCGCCCGCGTCGAGCTCGCCGACACGCGCCTGCACCGTCTCGAACTCGGCCTTCGCCAGCTCGAGCCGGGTCGCGGAGTCCTCGATGCCTACCGACAGCCTGGCGACGCCCTCGTCGATCGACTCGACGCGGGTACGCATGGTGTCGACCTGACCGGAGAGCCTGGCCAGTCCTTCGCGGCGATCTGCCTCGGCGCGGGCCGCGGCCATGTGCGAGCGTTCCGCTTCTGCCGCAATGCTTTCGCGCTCGGCGAGCTCCGCGCGGGTGGCCTCGAGCAGTTCCTTGGCCTCGGCGAGTGCTTCGAGGAGTTCCTGCTCGCGAGCGGCGACCTCGTCGGCCTCGGCCTCGAGAGCCTCCGGGTCGGGGCCCGCGGACGCCTCGATGCCAATCTCGAGGTGCTGGGCGCGCTCGGAGGCGATGCGGACCGTCGCGCTGACCCGTTCGGCCAGCGCCGACAGCCGGAACCACGTCTGCTGCGCTGCCTCGGCCCGTCCGGTGAGCCCCGACACCGCCGATTCGTGGGCCGCCAGTTCGAAGGTCGCCTCGTCGAGCCGGTTGGCGAGTTCGTCGTGATCCTTGCGCAGCGTCGTCTCGGCCTGGTTGGTGTCGTCGAACTCGGCCTGCCGTTTGACCAGGTCATCGGCAGCCAGTCGCAGCCGGGCGTCGCGAAGATCGGCCTGGATCGTCTGCGCACGGCGCGCCATCTCGGCCTGCCTGCCCAGGGGCTTGAGCTGGCGGCGCAGCTCGGTCGTGAGGTCGGTCAGGCGCGCAAGGTTGGCCGACATCGAGTCGAGCTTGCGAACCGCCTTCTCCTTGCGCTTGCGGTGCTTGAGCACGCCCGCGGCTTCCTCGATGAACGCCCGGCGGTCCTCCGGGCGCGATTCGAGGATCTCGGACAACTTGCCCTGGCCCACGATGACGTGCATCTCGCGGCCGATGCCGGAGTCGCTCAGAAGTTCCTGCACGTCCATCAATCGGCAACTGCTGCCGTTGATTTCGTACTCACCGGCACCGTCGCGGAACATGCGCCGCGTGATGGACACCTCGGAGTACTCGATCGGCAGCGCATTGTCGGAGTTGTCGATCGTCAACGTGACCTCGGCGCGGCCCAGCGGTGCCCGCGACGACGTGCCCGCGAAGATGACGTCTTCCATCTTGCCGCCGCGCAGCGTCTTGGCGCCCTGCTCGCCCATCACCCACGTCAACGCGTCGACGACGTTGGACTTGCCGGAGCCATTGGGCCCAACGACGCAGGTGATGCCGGGTTCGAAGCGAAGAGTCGTGGGCGACGCGAAGGATTTGAAGCCCTTCAGCGTCAGACTCTTGAGGTGCACGACGTGCCACACTACCGCCGCGTCGGGCTATCTCTCGACGAAGCCCACGAACGATTCGGCGGTGTCGGACCAGTCCGCCACCACGGTATCCACGCTGCCCGGGGTTTCATCGCTGCGTAGCAGGTCAAGCAGCCGCTCGCAGGACGCCCTCGGACCCTGCGCGACGACGTGCACGCGTCCGTCCGACTTGTTGGCAGCGAAGCCCGTCAGCCCAAGTTCCAGCGCCCGGGACCGGGTCCACCACCGGAAACCCACGCCCTGGACGTGGCCGTGCACCCAGGCGCTCAGCCGGACGTCGGCGTCAGGACTGACCACTATTGGTCACTTCGAACGTGACCTCGGTGCCGGACTTCAGGGTCCGTCCCACGGTGCACACCTTGTCGATGGACCGTTCGACGACGGTCTTGAGCTTGGCGATCTCGTCGTCGGAGAGGCCAGACAGGTCGACGACGAGATCTTCCTCGATGAGCGGATAGCGCTCCTGGGAGCGGTCGGCGGGGCCGGACACCTTGATGGTCGTCTGGTAGTCGTCGCCGAGCCGGCCGCGCAGCGCATGGTCGCTGCTCATCCCGCTGCATGCGGCCAGCGCGATCTTGAGCAGCTCGCCTGGGGTGAAGACGCCATCGACGTCCTCCGACCCGATCAGCACCTCCGCACCCCGCGAGCTGCGCCCCGTGTAGCGGCGCACGCCGGTCCGTTCCACCCATAGCTCCGTCATGAAGACTCCTCACCTCATCTCGCGACTCGTGGAGTCTGAGGCACGTCAGACTCCACGAATCGCCTTGTTCAACGTCGGGGCCGCGGCTGGCATTTCGGGCAATAGAACGACGAGCGGTTCATGAACTTCTCCCGTCGCATCACCGCGCCGCAGCGTCCGCACGGCTCCCCTTCGCGGCCGTAGGCGTCCAGCGAGCGTTCGAAGTAGCCGGACTCACCGTTGACGTTGACGTACATCGAGTCGAACGACGTGCCCCCCTGAGCCAGCGCGGCACGCATGACGTCGCCGGCGTGGTCGAGGATCGTGCCAAGCGTCGGCTTCGACAGCGACGATGCAAGCCTCGCGCCGTTGACCTTCGCCCGCCACAGCGACTCGTCGGCGTAGATGTTGCCGATCCCCGACACCACGGTCTGGTCGAGCAGTTGGCGCTTGATCTCGGAGTGCTTGCCCCGCAACACCTTTACCACAGCGGCGCGGTCGAACAACGGGTCCAGCGGATCACGGGCGATGTGCGCGACCGGCTCGGGCACCTCGGTGCCGTCGACGGTGACCAGATCGGCGAGCATCCAGCCACCGAACGTGCGCTGGTCGACGAAGCTCACGGTGGTGCCGTCGTCGAGCAGTGCGGCAATTCGCAGGTGTTCGGGCTTCTGGACGGGGCCCAGCAGCATCTGCCCGCTCATGCCGAGGTGGACCACCAAGGACTCGGCGTCGCCGAGGGTCAGCCAGAGGAACTTCCCGCGCCGGCCGGTGCCGGTGATCGTCGCCCCGAGCAGCCGAGCGGTGAGATCGGCGGGGCCTGCCTCGTGCCTGCGGACGGCACGGGGATGGTGCACCCGCACCGCGGTGATGCTGCGGCCGGTGACGTACGCCTCCAGGCCGCGCCGGACGACCTCCACCTCGGGCAGTTCAGGCATTCAGCTCAAGCGTCCTCGGCCAGCGCCGCTTCCAGTGCGGCGTACGCCGCCGCAGCCGCCTGCTGTTCTGCTTCCTTCTTGGTCCGGCCGCCACCTTCTCCGTAGTCGCGGCCGTTCACCACGGCCCGAGCGGTGAAGTACTTGTCGTGTTCGGGGCCCGTCGAGGTCAGGATGTAGGACGGCACGCCGATCCTTCGCGCCGCCGAGAGCTCCTGAAGGCTGGTCTTCCAATCCAATCCGGCACCGAGAGTTGCTGCGGTCTCCAGCAATTCGCCAAACAACCGGAGGATGACCTCGCGGGCCACCTCGTGTCCGTGCTCGGTGTACGTCGCGCCGAGCAACGACTCCATGCCGTCGGCAAGGAGGTTGGCCTTCTGCGCGCCGCCGCTGGCGAGCTCGCCGCGGCCCAACAGCAGATACGAACCGAGGCCGTCGTCGGTGAGCTCCCTGGCGATCTGCGCGAGCGCCTGGGTGTTGACGACCGCGGACTTGAGCTTGGCCAGCTCGCCCTCGGTGCGGTCCGGGTACTTGGCGAAGATCTCCGCGGTGATGACGAGCCCGAGCACGGCGTCGCCAAGAAACTCGAGCCGCTCGTTGGTCGGAAGGCCGCCATTCTCATAGGCAAAGCTGCGGTGAGTCAGCGCGACGGTGAGCAATTCATCCGGCAGCTCCACGCCCAGCGCCTTGAGCAGCGGCTCACGATCGACCGTCACGCATGCCCTCCGGACTTCTCCGGATCCTCGCCGTTCGCCTGGTTGGTCGTCTCGGAGGGAAACACGGCGGCCAACTTCGCCCACCGAGGGTCGATCAAGTCGTGGTGATGATCGGGCTCGGCGTCGGCGAGCCGCACGCCGCACTGCGTGCACAGGCCGGGGCAGTCGTCTTCGCACACGGGAGAGAACGGCAGCTCGAGGCCGATGGCGTCGATGATCGGCTGCTCCAAGTCGACGGTGTCGTCGACGACGTGACCGACCTCGTCCTCCTCGGTGGTGGCCTCGGTCGCGCTGTCCGGGTAGGCGTACAACTCCGTCAGGTGGATCTCGACGTCACCGGTGATCGGGATGAGGCAGCGGGCGCACTCCCCCGTCGTCGGGGCCGCGACGGTGCCCGTGACCAGCACGCCCTCCGATACCGACTCCAGCCGCAGGTCGAGGTCGACGGGTGCGCCCTTCGCGATGCCGAGCAGTGCGATGCCGATGCGCTGCGGTGCGGTGACGGTCTCGGTGAGCTCCACCATCGACCCGGCGCGACGGCCGAGCCGGGAAACGTCGATCACGAACGGCGAGTGCGAGTCGCTCCGTCTCCGATGTCCCGCCTTGGCTGCCATGGCGGCAATCTTAACGGCGGCGCAGATTGCGCCGTGCCAGACAGCTCGCAGGGCAGCCCATGCAAGCGCGGCTCCAGCTCAGCGACCAGGGACGGCAATCCGGTATCTGGATCAGCGTTGGGCGTAGTCGTGCGTGCCCGCGGCCGTGCGCAGCTGATGGCGGCCGCGGCCGACCGAACGCAGAGTCCCGTTGAGGTACTCCTCGAACTCGGCGAGCTTGCTGTCGACGTAGATGTCGCACTCCCCGCGCAGCCTGTCGGCCTCGGCGTGGGCGGTGTCGACGAGCCGGGTTGCCTCGTTGGTGGCGGTCTGGACGATCTCGGTCTGCGACACCAGGCGCTGTTGCTCCTTGATGCCTTCTTGCACGGCCTTCTCGTAGGAGAGGTTGCCGTTCTCGATCAGACGGTCGGCCTCGGACTTCGCCCGCCCGGTGCTGGCCTCGTACTCGCGCTTGGCGGCCGCGGCGATGCGGCTGGCCTCTTCGCGGGCCTCGGCGACCATGCGCTCGCTGTGCTGACGTGCCTCGGCGACCATCCGGTCGGCTTGGCCCTTGGCGTCGGACAGCAGGCGGTCGGCGTCGCTTCTGGAGTGGTTGATCAACGAGTCGGCCTCGGCCGTCGCGGTCGCAACCATCGAGTCGGCGTGCTCCTTGGCGTCGCGCAGCATGGCGTCGCGGGCGTCGAGCACGTCCTGGGCGTCGTCCAGTTCGCCGGGAATGGCGTCCTTGATGTCGTCGAGCAGCTCGAGGACGTCGCCGCGCGGCACCATGCAACCTGCCGTCATCGGGACGCCACGGGCTTCTTCCACGATCGCGCCGAGCTCGTCGAGCGCTTCGAATACTCGGTACACGGCAAGATCCTCCACCACTAGTTGATGGTTACCAGTGTGCCTGGTGTTACGCCTGTGACTTGGTTTACCGCGCCGGTGTGTCGCAAGGACGATTTTCCCGGGGTTTGCCCGAGGAGGGACCGCAGAGGGCCCGAATCAGCGGCCGAGCTTGGCCCGTAACCGTTGGTTGACCGGCTCCGGCAGTAGTCCGGAGACGTCGCCGCCGAGGGATGCGACCTCCTTGGCGAGCGACGACGACACGAACGAGTAGCGCGGCGTGGTGGCCACGAAGAACGTGTCGACGCCCGCGACGTGCTTGTTCATCTGCGCCATCTGCAGCTCGTACTCGAAGTCGGTGCCGGTGCGCAGGCCCTTGACGATGGCGGTCAGGCCGCGTGACTTCACGAAGTCGACCACCAGACCGGACCCGGATTCCACGCGGAGGTTCGGCAGGTGTTCGCATGACTCCTCGATCATGGCGATGCGCTCGTCGGCGGTGAACATGCCTGCCTTGTTGGGGTTGACCAACACGGCGACCACGACCTCGTCGAACTGAGCGGCAGCGCGCTCGAAGACGTCGAGGTGACCGAGGGTTATCGGATCGAAGGATCCCGGGCATACGGCGCCACTCATGGTCGACGACGCTACGCGATGTCTCCGAATTCAAGTCGGGTGTTCCCGTAGCGGCGATCCCGCCCCGGCGTCCACCCCGCCGGCCACGTCAACGCGGGGCCGGATGCCGCACGCTCGACCACCGCGATCGCGCCATCCGCCACCCAACCGCGGTCGACGAGTGCGGCCAGCATCGCCTCGACGTCGGCGGCGGGCACGTCGTAGGGCGGATCGGCGAAGACCAGGTCGACGGGGCGCGTCGTACCGCCTGCCAACACGGTCGCGACGGCGCCCGTGCGGACGGAGGCAACCGTGATGCCGAGCGCGGTGAGGTTCTGCGTGATGACGGCGGCGGCGCGCCGGTCGGACTCGACGAACGTCGCCGACACCGCTCCCCGCGACAGCGCTTCGATGCCGAGCGCCCCCGACCCCGCATACAAGTCGAGCACGGTCGACCCGGCCAACTCCATGCGGGCGTCGAGCACGTTGAACAGCGACTCCCGAACCCGGTCGGTGGTGGGACGGGTGCCCGAGCCGCCCCGGCTCTGCGGCACCGCGATTCGGCGGCCCCCGAACTGGCCGCCGATGATCCGGGTCAGACTGAACCCCCGGTCGCTTCGCTCTCCCCCGCCGAATCGACGACCACCACGAGGAGGTCACCGCCCTCGACCTGAGCGGTCGCCGAAACGGCCACCCGCGCGACGGTTCCCGCCTTGGGTGCAGTGATGGCCGCCTCCATCTTCATGGCCTCGATGGTGGCGATGGTCTGGCCCGCAGTCACCTTCTCGTCAGCGGCCACGTTGACGGTGACGACGCCTGCGAACGGTGCGGCGACGTGATCCGGGTGGGCTTTGTCGGCCTTTTCGGCGACGGGGACGTCGACCGCGATGCTGCGGTCGCGCACCACGACCGGCCGGAGTTGGCCGTTGATGATGCACATGACCGTGCGCATGCCGCGTTCGTCGGCATCGGAGATCGCCTCGAGCCCGATGATGAGGTCGACGCCCTTGTCGATCTGGATGCGGTGCTCGTCGCCGTGCCGCAGCCCATAGTAGAACTGGTTGGCACTCAGCCGCGACGTGTCACCGTAGATCTCGCGGTGCGCCTCGAATTCCTTTGTCGGACCGGGGAATAGCAACCGGTTGAGCGTCGCCTGACGGGATCTGCCCGGTTCGGTGAGAGCCGCTTCGTCCTCGACGGTCAGGACCTTCGTCGGCTTGGCAGGCGCACGCCCGGCCAGCGCCTTGGTGCGCAGGGGCTCTGGCCATCCGCCAGGTGGATCACCCAATTCACCACGGAGGAAGCCGATCACGGACTCCGGAATGTCGAACCGGGCCGGGTCGGCCGCGAACTCGTCGGCCGTCGCACCCGCGCCGACGAGGGCCAGCGCGAGGTCTCCGACGACCTTGGACGACGGCGTGACCTTCACCAGGTGACCGAGTATGCGGTCGGCGCCGGCATAGGCGTTCTCGACGTCCTCGAACCGGTTCCCCATCCCGAGCGCGATGGCCTGCTGCCGCAGGTTCGACAACTGACCGCCGGGAATCTCGTGGGAGTACACCCTGCCGGTGGGAGCCGACGGGCCGGACGCCGCAACATCGAAGGGCGCGTACACCTTTCGCAGCGATTCCCAGTACGGCTCGAGATCGCAGATGGCCCGCAGCGACAGTCCGGTGTCGTACGTGGTGTGCGCTGCCGCTGCCACGATTGAGCTCAGCGCGGGCTGGCTGGTGGTTCCCGCCAGCGGTGCTGCGGCACCGTCGACGGCGCTGGCGCCTGCCTGCCACGCCGCGGTGTAGGTGGCCAGCTGCCCGCCGGGAGTGTCGTGGGTGTGCACGTGCACGGGCAGATCGAAGCGACTGCGCAGCGCCGCGACCAACGTTGCCGCCGCAGGCGGGCGCAGCAGGCCCGCCATGTCCTTGATCGCCAGCACGTGGGCGCCCGCGTCGACGATCTGCTCGGCCAGCTTGAGGTAGTAGTCCAGCGTGTAGAGCGTCTCACCGGGGTCGGATAGGTCGCCGGTGTAGCTCATGGCGACTTCGGCGATCGCCGAACCGGTTTCGCGCACCGCGTCGATCGCGGGCCGCATCGAATCGACGTTGTTGAGCGCGTCGAAGATGCGGTAGACGTCGATGCCCGTCGCGGTGGCCTCCTCGACGAACGCCTTGGTGACGGTCTCCGGGTACGGGGTGTAGCCGACGGTGTTGCGGCCACGCAGCAGCATCTGCAGGCAGATGTTGGGTACCGCCTCGCGAAGGGCGGCCAGCCGCTCCCACGGGTCTTCCTTCAGGAACCGAAGCGCCACATCGTAAGTCGCGCCGCCCCAACACTCGATGGACAGCAGCTCCGGCATCATCCGTGCGACGTACGGCGCGACCAAGAGAAGGCCCGACGTACGGACCCTGGTGGCGAGCAGCGACTGATGCGCGTCGCGGAACGTGGTGTCGGTCAGGCCAACGGTAGGCGAGTCACGTAGCCACGTCGCGAAGCCCTCGGGACCCAGCTCGGTCAGGCGCTGCTTGCTTCCGGGCTTCGGCGTCGTCTGCAGATCGAGCGGGGGCAGCTTGTCCTGCGGATACACCCTCGTCTGACCGCCGTAGGGCGTGTTGACGGTGACTTCGGCGAGGTAGTTGAGCATCTTCGTGCCGCGATCGGCCGGAATGTGCGCGGTGAGCAGATGCGGCCGCTCGTCGATGAACGACGTCGTGACCCGACCTGCCCGAAAGTCTGGGTCGTCGACGACGGCCTGCAGGAACGGGATGTTGGTCGACACCCCACGGATCCGGAACTCCGCCAACCCGCGGCGGGCACGCGTCGCCGCGGTGGTGAAGTCCCGACCGCGGCACGTCAGCTTCACCAGCATCGAGTCGAAGTGCGCACCGATCTCCGCGCCGAGGTTCGTGCCGCCGTCCAGCCGGATGCCCGCGCCGCCCGGTGAGCGGTACCCGGTGATCCGGCCGGTGTCGGGCCGGAAGCCGTTGCCGGGGTCCTCCGTGGTGATGCGGCACTGCATGGCGGCACCACGCATCTGCACCGAGTCCTGGCCGAGGCCGAGGTCGGCGAGGGTCTCCCCCGCGGCGATGCGCAGCTGGCTGGCCACCAAGTCGACGTCGGTGATCTCTTCGGTGACGGTGTGCTCGACCTGGATGCGGGGGTTCATCTCGATGAACACGTGGTCGCCGCGCTCGTCGAGCAGGAACTCCACCGTGCCTGCGCAGCTGTAGTCGATCTGCTTGGCGAACGCGACGGCGTCGGCGCACATGCGGTCCCGCAACTCGGCGGGCAGGTTCGGTGCGGGCGCAAGCTCGATCACCTTCTGGTGCCGGCGCTGCACGCTGCAGTCGCGCTCGAACAGGTGAATGACGTTGCCCGCGCCGTCGGCAAGGATCTGCACCTCGATGTGGCGCGGGTTCACCACGGCCTGTTCGAGGTAGACCGTCGGATCACCGAACGCCGACTCGGCTTCACGGCTGGCCGCCTCGATCGCCTCGGCAAGCGCCTCGGGCTCGGCCACCCGTCGCATGCCGCGGCCGCCTCCGCCCGAGACCGCCTTCACGAACAATGGGAACTGCATGTTCGCCGCTACGCCGACGAGCTCGTCCACCGACGCCGACGGCTCAGACGATGCGAGCACCGGAAGACCGGCTTCCTTCGCCGCGGCGATCGCACGCGCCTTGTTGCCGGTCAGCTCCAGCACATGGGCGCCGGGACCGACGAACGTGATGCCCGCCTCGGCGCACGCGGCGGCCAATTCGGGGTTCTCCGAAAGGAATCCGTAACCCGGGTAGACGGCGTCGGCGCCCGCATGCTGCGCAACGCGGATGATCTCGGAGACCGAGAGGTAGGCGCGGACCGGGCGGCCCTTCTCACCGATCTGATAGGACTCGTCGGCTTTCAGCCGGTGCGAGGAGTTGCGGTCCTCGAAGGCGTACACCGCAACCGTCGAGATGCTCATCTCGTAAGCGGCGCGGAATGCGCGGATCGCTATCTCACCGCGGTTGGCGACCAGGAGTTTGGAGATCACGCATTACTTTAACCTCCTCGCCAAGACCCTCTTCGTTCAGATGAGCGTCGACCAGTATTCCCAAAAACGGACCAAGATCAGCAGGATCAGCCCGGTGAACCACAGGGCCACGAGCGACCATCGCCACTGGTGAAGTGCGCGTACCACGCCCGACGTGGGGGCCGCAGCCACCGAAGCCACCACCACCAGCAGCGGAATCGTCACGGCCCAGACCACCATGCAGTACGGGCACAGCGCGCCGATGGTGTAGAGGCTTTGGTAGATCAGCCAGTGGATGAAGACGGCGCCGAGCGCCGTGCCCACCGCAAGCCCAGTCCAATACCACCGCGGCAGTGGCACTTTCGCGACCGCAAGCACACCGCTGACCACCACGACGGAAAACGCCACGACGCCGATCAGCGGGTTGGGGAACCCGAACGCCGCGGCCTGCGGCGTCGCCATCACCGAACCGCAGGACAGCACCGGGTTGATGCTGCAGGACGGGACGTAGGCAGGGTCTTCGAGGAGCTTGATCTTCTCGATGGTCAACGTGAATGCCGCGGCAAGACCGACGACACCGGCGATGAGCACCCAGACTGCGCTGAGGGTGGGCACGCCGCCCGCCTGCCGGTCGTCCGACTGGTCGGTCGACGGCCCCGATTCGGCTTCGGTGTTGGCCACGGCGTCGGTCACGGCGTCGGTGCGCCTGCCGGAGCGGGTGCCGCCGGAGCAGCCGGGGCGCCGGGTTGCGCGGGTGCAGATGCTTCCGGCGCACCGGGTGCGGGGACCCCTGGCGCACCAGGCGAGCCGGGTGCGACCGCCCCTGGTCCGCCGACCTGTGGCGGGACGTTGGCGGGCGGCGCCGACGTCAGGCCTGGCACGTCACCGACGATCTCCTTGATCTTGGCGACCAGCGCGTCGGGCGTGGAGTACTGGTAGTCCTCGCCGTTGATCCGCACCGTCGGGGTGGCGTTCACCTTCGTCGCCTGAGCGAGACCGTCGACCATGTCGACGTTGCGGCCGCTGTTGATGCAGTCGGGCACCTTGCCGACGACGCCGGCCTGGCGCGCGGTCTCGATGAGTTGTGTGTTGGTGGGGAACACCGTTCCGGTCTCGCTGGGCTGCTGGGCGTACATCGCCGCGTGGAACCGGCGGAATGCCTGCTTGTCGGGGGTGGTGTCTTCGTCGGCAACGCAGTACGCGGCGGCGCCGGACCGTGACGAGTAGTTCTGGTTGGCAGGTCGGTCCAGGATCGCGACCATGTAGTAGTCGGCGGCGATGGCACCGCTCTCGATCAGCTGGGTGATCGTGTTGCCGAACGTTTGCTCGAAGCGGCCACACACCGGGCAGAGGAAGTCCTCGTACAGCGACACCACGGCCTTGGGCTCCGTGGTGCCCTCCTTGGTGATCAACTTGCTCGAGGCCACGCGGATCGACTTCGCCTCGCCACCGGTCGGCTTCTTGTCGCCCGACATCACGATGTAGAGCACCAATGCCACGGCGAACACCACCACGACTGCGGTGAGCCCGATCTGGATGAATAGGTTGCGCCGGCGATCGGCGGCCCTCAGGTCGTAACTGGCGTTCTTCTTGGGTTTCGTGGCCACGCGGACAAGGGTACCGGCGCGGTTCGCGCTCTCTCAGGCGCGGCTCAGGTGTGCCTTCACTGCCGACACCATGTCGGCCGTCGCGGTCGCGCTGCCGCCGCCGAGTGGGAAGAAGTTCGTGAACCCGTGGACGAGCGATCCGTACTGCCGGTGGTCGACGGTCACCCCGGCCGCGGCCAGCCTGTCGGCATATTGATTGCCCTCGTCGCGCAACGGATCGAAACCGCCGGTGAGCAGCAGCGCCGGCGGGAGGCCCGAGAGGTCCTCGGCGAGCAGCGGCGCCACCTGCGGGTCGTCCTCGGCGATCGCCGCGCCCCCCAAGTACTGGACATGGAACCAGTCCATGTCCTTCTTGGTCAGGAAGAAGCCGTCGGCGAACAGCGTCTTGGAGCGAGTCTCGGAGTTGAGGTCGGTGACGGGGTAGATCAGCAGCTGCAGCGCGGGCAACTGCACGCCGTCGTTACGCGCCTGCAGCGAGACCACGGCGGCGAGGTTGCCGCCAGCGCTGTCGCCACCCACCGCGACCCGCGCGGGGTCGGCGCCGAGTTCGGCCGCGTGCTCCAGCGCCCATCGGTACGCCGCGTAGCAGTCCTCCCCCGCGGCAGGCGCCTTGTGTTCGGGAGCGAGGCGGTAGTCGATGGACAGTACGTGCACACCGGCGTCGCGGCAGAGCAGTCGGCACAGCCCGTCGTGGGTGTCGAGGTCTCCGAGGACGAAACCGCCGCCGTGGAAGAAGACCAGCAGCGGCTCGGTTCCGCGCGTGTTGACCGGCGTGTAGTGACGTGCGCGGATCGCCCCGGCCGGACCGGGTATCGACAGGTTCTTCACGCCGACGGCGATGTCCGCGTCGACCATGGCGGCCAGTTTGCGCAACTCCGTGCGCGCGACCGAAATGTCGCTGCTGGCGACCAGCCCGTCGACGCCCGCGGAGCGTTGCGCAGCCAGCATGAGCTGCAGCGTGGTGTCCAGGGTATTGCCGTCGATCGTGATCGATCGTCGGCCCGCCAACAGACGCTTGACGGGTTTGGGGATCTTCGGCAACGAGCGCAGCACGACGCGGCTGGCGGCGTCGACCACGACCGTGCGGGCCCTGCTGGGCCGCGCTGTCTCCTGATGGGGTGTCGGCAGCGGCGATCCCGTACGCGCAGCCTCGGCTGGCAGACTCTTCGTCATGGCTAGTCCCTCAACTCCCTCGGTTCTCCTCAACGACGGCAATTCAATACCCGCCATCGGCTTGGGCGTCTGGCAGACACCCCCCGACGAAACCGAACGGGCCGTCGGCGCGGCGCTGACGGCGGGCTACCGACACGTCGATACCGCCGCAGCGTACGGCAACGAGGCCGAGGTCGGACGGGCTCTGAGCAGGGCCGCCGATGAGGGCATCGCGCGTTCGGACGTCTTCCTGGTCACCAAGCTGTGGAACGCCGAGCAGGGCTACGACAAGACGTTGAAGGCGTTCGACGTCAGCCTCGAGAAACTGGGCGTCGACGAGCTCGACCTGTACCTCATCCACTGGCCGATGCCGAAGGCGAACTCCTACGTCGACACGTTCAAGGCGTTCGCACACCTGCGCGATCAGGGTCGCGTGCGCTCCATCGGGGTCAGCAACTTCGCGCCCGAGCACCTGAACATCCTGATCGACGCCACGGGAATCGTCCCGACGGTCAATCAGATCGAGCTGCATCCCCTTCTGCCGCAGCGCGAGTTGCGCGAATTGCACGCCAGGCTCGGAATAGCTACCGAGGCGTGGAGTCCGCTGGGTCAGGGCTCACTACTGGAGAACCCGGCCATCGTGACGCTCGCCGATGCCCACGGCAAAACACCAGCGCAGGTGCTGATTAGGTGGCACATCCAGCTCGGTAATATCGTCATCCCGAAATCGGTGAACCCCGAACGGATCGTGAGTAACTTCGACGTGTTCGACTTCGAACTGAGCGAGAAGGACATGGCGTCCATCGCCTCGCTCGAGGACGGCACCCGACTGGGACCCGATCCACGAACTTTCAACTTCACAGGTTAGGTGACATGACTTCGGCGGCTGCTATCCCCAATATCTCCCTCAACGACGAGAACACGATCCCCGCTCTCGGGATCGGCGTCGGTGAGCTGACCGACGCGCAGGCCGAACATGCCGTCTCCGCCGCCCTCGAGATCGGCATCCGCCTGATCGACACCGCGGCGGCCTACGGCAACGAGGCGGCGGTCGGCCGGGCCGTCAACGCGTCGGGGATTCCGCGCGCCGAGATCTTCGTGACCACGAAGCTGGCCACCGAGGATCAGGGCTTCACGAAGGCGCAGGACGCATGCAAGGCCAGCCTGGAGCGCTTGGGCATGGACTACGTCGATCTGTACCTGATCCACTGGCCGGGCGGCGACGCCGGCAGGTACGTCCACAGCTGGGGCGGGATCATGAAGGAGAAGGAAGACGGCCGCGCCAAGTCCATCGGCGTCGCCAACTTCACCGCAGACGACCTGGAGAACATCGTCGATCTGACGTTCTTCGTGCCCGCGGTCAACCAGATCGAGTTGCATCCGCTGCTCAATCAGTCCGCGCTGCGGGCGGTCAACGCCGAGCGAGACATCGTGACCCAGGCGTACGGGCCGCTCGGCGTGGGCAAGCTGTTGGAGAACACGACCGTTCAGTCGGTCGCCGGCGAGTACGGCAAGTCCGCCGCGCAGGTGCTGATCCGGTGGAGCCTGCAGCTTGGCAACTCCGTCATCTCGCGCTCGTCGTCCGCCGAGCGCATTGCAGAGAACTTCGACGTCTTCGGCTTCGAGCTGGCCGCCGAGCACATGGATCAGCTGAACGCGCTCGACGACGGCACCCGGTTCCGGCCGGACCCCGTGACCTATACGGGCACGTAACCTTCACTGCCCCATGGCGGACGACGCCCTGACCGGGTGGCTCCTGGATTCCGATCCGGCACTGCGCTGGCAGGTCGAGCGGGACGTGGCGCGGGAACCCGACGAGGTCTGGGAGGCGACCCGGGCCTGGGTCGCGACCAAAGGTTTCGGCAAACGCCTTCTCGCGCACCAAGATTCGGATGGCCAGTGGGCTGGCGGCGCGTACTTCCCCGCCGACTTCGATACTTCGACGGCCCCGAGGGAGCTGAGGGCGCCGGGCAGCCGTGGACGGCGACGACGTGGTCGCTCAACCTGCTCCGCGAGTGGGGCCTCGATCCCACCCTCCTCCGCGAGCGCCGCACCGCCGAACTGCTGGCCGAGAACTCGCGCTGGGAGTACGAGGACCTGCCGTACTGGGGTGGCGAGGTGGACTGCTGCATCAACTCCTGGACGGTCGCGAACGGGTTGTGGCTCGGTGCCGACATCACGGCCATCGTCGACTGGTTCGTCGAACACCGCCAGTCCGACGGCGGCTGGAACTGCGAATGGGTAGACGGCTCGACGCGGTCGTCGTATCACTCGACGCTCAACTCGCTCAAGGGGTTGCTCGCCTACGACGCTGCGACCGGAGGCACGGACGCAACGCACACTGCCAGGCGTGCCGGCGAGGAGTACCTCCTGGAGCGCGACCTGTTTCGCCGACTGTCCACGGGCGAGCCGGTGGCGCCGTGGGTGAACCGATTCTGCTACCCCTTCTGGTGGGGCTTCGACGTGCTCAACGCAGCCGAGTACTTCCGCCAGGTTTGGCTGCACGACGGCGTGCGCCCCGACCCGCGGATGGCCGAGGCGATCGACATGATCCGTGCCGCAAGGCAGCCCGACGGCACCTGGCTGCAGTCCGGTCGCCTTCCAGGGCGCATGTGGTTCGAAGTCGACGTGCCCGCTGGTGCACCGTCGAAGTGGTTGACGCTGTATGGGATCCGGGTGCTCGACTGGTGGGACTCCTACGCGCCATGAGGCGCGCCGATCCACTTGTGATAGGCGTCGAGGTCGACGTTGCTGCCGCACACGATGGTGACTACGTGTCGGCCCGCGAAGCGGTCGCGGTCTTCGAGGATCGCTGCGATGCCAAGTGCGGCCGACGGTTCGACGACGAGCCCTGCGTGACGCAGCAGCATCCGCATGCCTGCGATGATCGAGGCCTCCTCGACCAGTACCGCGTCGTCAGCGACCAGGAGCAGGTCGGCGAGGACTTCCGGGATGGGATGGCGGCCGGCGACGCCATCGGCGATGGTGTCCATCGTCTCGGTGGTGACGACGCGTCGCTGCCGCCACGACTGCGTCATCGCCGGGGCACCCAGTGGCTGGACGCAGATCACCTCGACATCGGGTGCCAACGCCTTCACCACGTGTCCCACCCCAGTGGCCAGCGCACCGCCGCCGAGCGCGATCAGGACGGCGTCGAACGGCGCGCTGTCCACCAACTCCAGACCGATCGTCGCTGCGCCCTCACAGGTCTCGACGTCGAGGCTGTCTTCGACCAGCCGGATGCCCTCGTGCCGTGCGATGGCGGCCGCCCGCGCGCGGGCCACCTCGATGTCGCCGTTCACCAACTCCAACCCGGCGCCCCACGCACGGATGCGATCGAGCTTCGGTGCGGAGGCAAGGCGGGATGCAACGACGGTGATCTGGAGCCCTCGGTTGCGACCCGACAACGCGAGTGCCTGGCCGAGGTTGCCTGCGCTGGCGCACACCGCCGCTCGCTGGCCACTAGCGACGAGCTGGCTCGTCACGAGCTCCGTGCCGCGCGCCTTGAAGCTGCGGACCGGGTTTGCCGTTTCCAGCTTGATGCTCACCGTGCACCCGAGATCGGGTTCCAGCGCCTCGCAGCGGTACAGCGGGGTGTCGAGAAAGATCGGATCGATCACCGTGCGAGCGGCCCTGATCCGAGCGATGTCGAGGCGCGTCTCCTGCACGACACAGCAGCGTAGCGGGGCGGCGTCTCAGCGCGTCCAAACCCGCGATCTTGCAGAAGTAGATGATCGCACCACGTTGTTCGACGCCAGACTCAGCAGCGTCGGGTCGGTCTTGCTACGCGTGAGCAATCTCGAGTTCTCCCATGGCCAACCAGCCCTCACCTTCGATCTCGGTGTGAAGGATCCGCGGGGTTTCGGTCAGTGCTGGCCGCATTGCCACAAGGCCAGCTCGGAAATGGTCGGAGTTGACGTGCGCGGCACCTGCTTCGGCGTCTCGAAAGGCCTCCACGAGGACGTACTCATTGGGATCGTCCAAGCTGCGCGACCAGTCGAACCAGAGGTTTCCCGGTTCGGCCCTGGTCGCGTCGGTGAACGGCTTCGTCAGCGACGGCCACTGCTCGCGGTGAGATTCCTCGACCTGGAACTTGACGACGATGAATATCACGATTGCTCCAATCTGGTTGCTGCTGTGCGGGATCAGTAGATGTTCGACGGGCGGATCATGCCCTCGGCGAGGTCTCCAAACCCCGGTGCCATGATCGCTCCGGGCTGGCCAACGATCTCTTCCACTACGGCGGTCTCGGTGGTGATCAACAGAGCGGCGATGGATGCTGCGCTCTCCAGGGCCGCGCGCGTGACCTTGAACGGATCGATGATGCCTTCGTCGAACATGTCGCCGTACGCCCCAGTCAATGCATTGAAGCCGTGCCCAAGTGGCAGGTCGACGACGACGTCGACCACATCGTCACCTTCGAAGCCAGCGTTGATCGCGATCCACCGCAGCGGTTCCGCCAAGGCGCGGCGCACCACGTCCCGCCCGATCGCTTCGTCACCGACCAACTCCAGCATGCTCAGCGCGCGGTGCGCCTGAGCGAGCGCGGTGCCACCGCCTGAGACGATTCCGGCTTCCAGTGCAGCGCGTGTCGCCGCGAGCGCATCCTCGACCCGGAGCATCCGTTCCTTGAGTTCGACGCTGGTCGCTCCGCCGACGCGGATGACCGCGACGCGGCCCGTCAGGCGAGCGATCCGGACGTCGAGCATGTCCTGATCGGCGTCGAGCTTGGCCCGTTGGCGCTGTGCTTCGAGCTGACCCACTCGCGCGTCGACCAGGCTCTGTTCACCGTGCGGGCCGACCATGGTGGTATCGCTCTCGGTGGCGGTAAGTCGGTCACAAGAGCCGAGGTGTTCCCGACTGATCTCACCGAGTTCGATGCCGGTGTCCTTGGCGATGACGTGCCCGCCGAGGGCCACCGCGAGGTCCTCGAGCTCAGCGACGCGCCGGTGCCCGAAGCCCGGCGCGCGCACCACGACCGATTGCATCGTCCGGTGCATGTTGCCACCGACCAGCAGTTGCAGCGCCGGGCCGTCGACGTCTTCCGCGATGACCACCAGCGGACGATCCGCGCGCTTGGCCACCTCGATGGTCGGCATGATGTCCTGGACCTGACTGATCTTCTTGTTCGTCAGAAGGATCAGCGGGTTGTCGAGCACGGCTTCCATGCGTTCGTGATCGGTCACCATGTAACCCGAGGTGTAGCCGTGGTCGAACCCGATGCCGTCGACGACGGCGACGTCCAGCCCGGGCACGTCGCTTTCGTCGGTGGTGACCACACCCGTCAAGCCGACGTGACCGATGGCACGGGAGATGACGTCGCCGATCGCCTCGTCGTCGCTCGCCGCCAGCGAGGCGATGCGCTGCAGATCCTTGCCTTGGACCTGGACGCTGTTCTCGCGCAACGCCTCGACGACGACCGGCACGGCGCGTTCGATACCGCGGCGCAACCTCATTGGGTTGGCACCTGCATCGACGGCCCGCAGACCTTCCCGGACCATCGCCTGGGCCAGAACCGTCGCCGTGGTGGTGCCGTCACCGACGACCCCGTTGGTCTTCATGGCAACTTCCTTGACCAGCTGAGCACCCATGTTGGCGAACGGATCGCGGAGTTGAATCTCTCTGGCAATCGTCACCCCGTCGTTGGTGATGGTCGGTGGACCGGTGAGCTTCTCCAGGATGGCGTTGCGCCCCTTGGGGCCCAGCGTCACCTTGACCGCGTCGGCGAGTGCGTTGACACCCTGTTCGAGTCGAGCGCGGGCATCTGAGTTGAACCGCAATTCCTTGGCCATGGCCGAGAGTTCCTTTCGGGGCGAGCTGCGTTGGCGAATATCAGGGGACGAGGATGGCGCGTCCGCGGACGTTGCCGTTGTCGAGATCGGTGATGGCGTCCTGGAAGTCGTCCAGCTTGTACTTCTGGGTGTGCAGGTTGACCGACCCGCGCGCAGCGAGTGCCATCAGATCGCAGAGGTCGTTGTAGGAGCCGACCAGGTTGCCGATGAAGTTGATCTCGGTGGAGATGACGTCGATCGTCGGGACGTCGATGTTCTCCCCGTACCCCACGACGTGGTAGTCGCCGGCCCGGCGAAGCATGGCGATCCCCTCACGGGTGGCACCGCCTTCGCCCACGAAATCGACGACGGTCTCGGCCCCATTGCCACCAGTCAGTTCCAGGATCTGCTCGACCTGGGTGCCGTCGGCGACTACACCGTGGTCGGCGCCGATCGCAACAGCGAGCTTGAGCGCCTCGGGATTGCGGTCGACCACGATCAGCTCCGCGGGTGAGAGCGCCTTGAGCACCTGAATACCGATGTGGCCCAACCCTCCTGCGCCGATGACCACGACGCGATCGCGGGGCGTCAGCCGGCGGGCGGCCTTTGCGGCGGCGTGATACGCGGTCAGCCCGGCATCGGCGAGCGCCGCCACGTCGGACGGCTCCAGCGAGTCGTCGATCTTCACTACGCTGCGCGCCGAGGTCTTCAGGTACTCGGCGTACCCACCGTTGGTGTCGATGCCCGGGAAGGCGTTCGCCTCGCAGTGCACGTCATCACCCGAGCGACAGGCGCGGCACAGGCCACAGGTGATCAGCGGATGCACGATCACCTTGTCACCCTCGGCGACGTTGGTGACCGCAGAGCCGACGGCCTCCACCCAGCCGGCATTTTCGTGACCGATGGTGTAGGGCAGCTGCACCTGCGACTTCTCGGCCCACTGCCCTTCGAGGATGTGCAGATCGGTGCGGCACACCCCCGCTCCGCCGATCTTGACGATGACGTCGAACGGTCCTGTCGGCGTGGGCTTGTCCACGTCGGCCATTTCCAGGTTCTGGCGATAACCCACCACCTGTACAGCTTTCATCGCATGCTCCTTCTGATGTTGGTCACGACGGGTACGGCACCCTCGGGCTCGTCGTCGGCTGCGGCACTTCCCGTCGCTCCGCTCGCCCCATAGCGTGTGGCCAGCAGGCCTCGGCAGAAGTGCGAGTTGCCTTCCATCGAGATCCGTACTGCCTTGGCGAAACGCAACCGCAGCGGAACTGCCTCGGGCGCGATGGGTTTGCCATCGTCGTCGACCAGAACCCTGCTGTTGGGGCAGTTGCTCAAGCCGATGGCGAACCGACGCCGTAGCAGGGCGGCCTTCGTCTTGTCCTCGGGCAGGTCCCGCAGCAACAGGTGGCCGATCTGTTCGACGTCCATGGGCGTCCCGCGCAAGAGCGAGGTGATCGCACGCTCCATCGCCGCAGCGTGGGCCTTGCGCCAGAACACATTCCGTAGCTCGACGAGACTCTCCTCCGCCTCGTCGCCGAACGTGCCCAGATAGCCGGCGTCCGCGGCGAGCCCGGAGTTGATCTTGTCGCTGTCGTGATGATCGTCGAGCAGCACCCGGACCCGGCCGATCTCATCGAGCGCCCGCAGGGCGTCCAACGCGTCGGACGCCATCAGGTAGGCGAAGTTCGGTGAGCAGAACGCCGTCGGGAGCCGCAGGTGCACCGTGACGCCGTCATCGTCGATGAACACCGAACGGACGAATCCGAGCTCGGTGATGGGTTCATCGAGTTCGGGGTCGGTGACCGTCGCCAAGGCATCGAGGATTTCGACTTCCTCGGATAACAGCGCGGTGGTCATAGCGACACGCTCTCCCTGGCACCGGCGGCGACCTCGACGGTGTCCTGACCCGGTGTCGCCAACTGCAATTCCGCGGGGACGTCGATGTCATACAGCGAGGCGGCGTTGAGCCCCAGGACCTTTCGCTTCTGCTCGACGGTGATGGGGGCGTACTCGCCCTGCATGTCCTCCGGGATCTGAAAGTCGACGAACTTCTCGATGAGCCACTTCGGCGTCCAGAGGGCGTAGTCGCTGGAGAACAGGATCTTGTCTTCGCCTATCCAGTACAGGAGTTCGCCGATGATCTGAGCGAAGTAGCGGGGGCGCGTGTGGATGAACGGCATCGCCACGGCCAAGCCACCGTAGACGTTGGACTCCTGGGTGGCGATCCAGCAGAAGTCCTCCAGCCGGGGCAACCCGACGTGTTCGACGACGAAGTTCAGCTCCAGATAGTCGGTGGCCACCTTGTCGATGTCGGCCACGTCGAAGGCATCGCGATCCAACGGACGAATCGTGGGGCCCTTGTGCACGTGAATGTTCTTGATGCCAAGGGCGATGCACTCTTCGAGGTAACGTCGCGACCACGCCTCGTCGAGCTTGTAACCGCGGGATTCGCCGTGCCACTCGGCGGTGTAGAGCTTTACGCCCTGCAGGTTCATCCGGTCGGCGTCGCGACGGAGTTGGTCCAGCCCCACCTCCCCATGGCGCGGGTCGTAGGCATGGTTGTACGTCAGTTTGTCGGGGTGGCGTTGGGTCAGCGCGAACGCCTCCTCGGTCTGGCCGAAACCGTTGAGGTAGAAATCGCTGAGCAGGGCTGGTTGGAAGATCGCGTGGTCCACGTAGCCGTCGACGAACAGGTCGCGCATCAAGCGGTCTCCGCCGTAGTAGGTGTAGGTGTCGTAGTCCCACAACTCCTCTGCGGGACTCAGGTTGCGGTGGTAGTCGTAGAAGCAGTCGATGAACTGCTTGCCGTGCACGTTGCGGTGGTTGGACTCGCGACCGTCCCAGAGTGCGATGTGGGCGTCGACGATGAAGTACTTCTGTCCGTCTTTCTGATACATCGGAAATCCTTGCTCTATGGTCTTCTTCGGTGGTGGATTACTGCACGGTGAGATCGAAGCCGATGTATTCGGCAGCGTCCTCGGGGCTGGCAAACAGGATCGTCTTGTCGTCGAGATGCACCATGCGCCCGTAGTGAGTCGAGCTGATCTCCTCGAAGATCGACCCATCGAAGTCCTGACCGAGCGCGTCGGAGAGTTCGTCGTAGTCGAAGTCGAGCAGGCGCACACCGTCGACGCGAATCATCGACGGGTATTCGGTGAGTGCCACGCCGTCCTTGGCGCCCATGACTTCCGCGACGATCCGACCGATTGGCGTGTTCATCAAGGTGACGCCGCACATGTTCGAGAACTCGGTGGCTGATCCGAATTGCATGGTCATTTGTTCAGCTCCTCGGGAATGTCGAGCTCGAGACTTTCGAGCACGGAACGGAATTTCGCCTTCGCGGCGTCGAGACTCGACGCGAACGTCACCGGCTTGTCGGCAGGCGTCGACCAAATCGGTTGCAGCGCTGACGCGGCCTGCAAGCATCGCGGCACCCACAGCGCCAACCACTGTCCGAACAGCGCCTTGTTGGCCTCGCCGTAGTCGGGGTCACGGGTAAGCAATCGGAACAGGTTTCGGGAGTAGTTGAGGTCGCGGTCGTAGTCGTACTCCCCGGTGCCCACGATGGTCGGGGTGATGTAGTCGCCGTTGCGAGCCGCGATCTGCATGACCAGCTCACTGCGGAACAACGACCCGACGAGTTGCTCGAAGACGATATTGGTGGCGAACAACAGTTGGCACCAATCCCCCTCAGCCGTCAGCTGTTCGACGACCCTTCTGGTTGGCTGCCACTCCGGCGCCTCCTGCCACGTCGTCCGGTGCGCACTGCCGTCAAAATCGTCCGACGCTTCCGAAAGATCCAGGTTGAACAACGCGAGATCTTGCGCGAAGCGCATCTTGTGCGCAGCGTTGACCGCCACTGCGGTGTTGATCATGTTCGTTGGGCCGGACCGTTGGATCGACGTGAAAACGTGCAGTGCGAGGCCATTTTCGGCATGCATCCACGCCCCGACGTTGCGCTCGAGGAACGTCAACCACGACGAGTTCCAGCCGTCGTACGCTCGGGCCCGCTTGGCATTCTTCAAGCACAACTCGACCTGCCGTACCACCGCCGAGTTGTTGCGGAAGATTGTCTGATTCCACTCCTCGTTCGGGTCGAGGAATGCGTGCCAGTTCGATGATTTCGCCGCAGTCCAATCCTGTGGATAACCCCCGGGTCCGTCACCGAATCCGTACAGCCAGCCTTGCGACAGATGCCGCTCCGGATCGGGTTGGACGTCGACCGTGACGTCCTCGTACATCGTGGCGCGCAGCTTGGCCGGTTTGAAGTAGGAGTAGCTGCGGCTCTTGGAGCTCGGAAAGTCGAGTGCACCGGCCTCGGAGTCGGTGAATTCGATCTTCGGAAAACTGCGTTCCTTGGGCTTCTCGGGTGCGGACATGGAATTCCTTTCGGTTTGGGCTGGAACCGTTGGGGCCTAACTGAATAGCGGGCTGGTGAAGCTGTCGTAGAAGACCTGGTCCTTGGGCACCGAACTGCTGTCGAGGAACATCAGCGCGGCATCGACCATCGGCGGCGGCCCACACAGGTAGACCTCGGTCTTGTTGATGCTGGCTTCGTGTCGGGCCACGACATCGGTGACCATGCCCTCCTCCACGGTGACGATGTCGGACACGGTCCCGTCGGCGGACTCCGACAGACAGGCAATGAACTGAAAGTCGGTCAATCCCTGGCCGAGCTCCAGGATTTCGTCGAGGTAGAACAAGTCCGCCGCGGTGCGCGCACCGTAGTAGAACCTCGCAGGACGGGTGCTCTCGGTCTCGTTCATGTGCCGCAGCAGCGAGAGGATCGGTGCCATGCCTGCGCCGCCACCAATGCACACGACCGGCAGCACGTGTCCTTCCTTCAACGTGAACGATCCATAGGGACCGGTGAGCGCGATTTCGTCGCCGGCCCGGATCTCGCCGTCCAGCAGTGCGGAGAACTTGCCACCGGGGTACTTCTTGATCAGGAACTCGATCTGATCGGTCGATGACTGGGTCGTGGCCATCGAGAACGAACGGTGCTCCTCGGTGCCAGGTATGTGCAGGTCAGCGTATTGGCCGGGGTTGAAGTCGAACTTGCCGGGCTCGATCGGCTTCAGTCGCAGGGACACGATGTCGCGGGTCTTGGGCTCGACCGCCAACACCTCGGTGCGAACGTCTTGGATCGGGATTCCGCCGAGGAGTTCGTCCTCGTCGAAGTTCAGGAGTTCAATGGTGCAGTCGCTGAACGCATGTGACCGGCACAGCAGCACGAAACCCTCGTCGACCTCTGCGTCGTTGCATGCGAAGGTCGAGTAGTTCTCCATCTGGATCTCACCATCGAGGACGTAGGACTTGCAGGCCGAACAGCGGCCTTCGCGGCAGCCGTGCATCAGATGGATGCCCTGGCGGAAGGCGGCGTCGAGGATGTTCTCGTCCTCGCCGACTTCCATCTCGAGGTTCACCGGTTCGAAGTTGATCTTGTGCGAATCCGCCATGGCGGTGCCCTCCTGAGGCTGCGTTCTGGGTTGGTTTGTTGATGGGTGGCACCGCGGCGGCGCAGGATCTATTTCACGTCGCTTCGCTCGCCCCGATGCCACCCATCGCGTGTCCTAAACCAGGACCCCGCCTGCGCGGTAGGCCGCGACGTGAGCGTTCCGCTCGTCGTCGGTCATCTGATTCAGCAGCACGTTCGGGCTGTTGAAGGTGTTGCCGCGCACGTCGTCGAGGGTCCACATCTTGCTCGGATCCAGGTTCAGATGCGGCTGCCCGACCAGTGTCTTGCCGTCGTCGCGGACGTAGCCGAGATCGCTGACGATGTCGGCGAGGTCCTTCCCGTGGTGCAGGGTCTCCCACTCCCGGAAGCCGGTGAGCCTCCCCATGTTCGGGGTTTCTCTGCCCTCGTATTCGCTACGGAACGCGACGGCGTCGGTCCAGTAGCAGGTCTCCGAGCAATACGTCTTCCACTGGCCGTCGACCTTCTCGACGATCATGTCCTCGCGGATCAATGCGGGCACCATGCACGTCCAGCAGCGGTGCGGGTACTGGTAGCCGACCTCCTCGAACGCGATGGGCTTGTTGCGACCCGGGTATGCAAGGCGGTTGTAGGCCTCCCACCACTTGCCGTACTTGGAGTACCAGCCCGGGTACTTGTGCTCGAACCACTCGAAGTCGGTGTCGGTCATCGTGTCGATGCGCCAGTAGTTGACCGGCCAGCCGGTCGCGAAGAACCGTGCCACCTCGTGCACGTAGCCCTTCTCGGTGATGCGTTTCCAGGCCTCCTCGACCAGATCGTGCGGAATCGTCAGTCCGTACTTCTCCAGCGGCAGAAGGTAACTGCGGTAGTAGTCGTCATAGATCCAGCGTCGCCACATCTCGGCGTAGCTCTCCCGATCCTTGCGACGATCCTTCGTGCCGTACTCGATGAACGTGCCGATCGCCGCGTCGACCACGCAGTGGTTGTTCCACCATGCGTAGCGCAGGTCGCGTTCGAGCAGCGGACGATTGCGTTCGTCGGCCAGCGCCATGAGAAGGATCGAGTAGCCGTTGGAGATGTGGCGCGACTCGTCGGACTGCACCGAGTGGAACACCGTCGGCAGCAAGTAGTCGCCATTGGCCGCCGCTTCATCGGGCATGGCCACGAAGAGGGTGTTGGTGAACGCGGTTTCGGCCACCACGGTGAGGTAGATGTTGGCGGCGGTGATGGCGTCGCCGGTGATGAAACCCTCACCGAACTGCCTGCCGATGGTGCCCGCGTAATTGTTCGCGAACGCCTTCTCCGTCATGTCGAAGCCGGCCGGGTCGATGTAGTTGTTCATGTAGAGCTTCTTGAGGTTCATCTGGATCGTCGAGTGACGAACCTCGTCGATCATCTGAACGGCCAACCCGTTGTGGATCTCCGGATTCGGGACCGCGTCGATGGCCATCGGCATGGCGCGGGCCGCCGAGATCTCCGGGAACGGGATGATCGACAGGAACAGTTTCTGCCACTCCAGCCAACGCTGCTGCACCTGGCGGAACATGTTGCCGCGGATGGCGCCGTCCATGGCGCCGTAGACACGGTTGTCCTTCTCCTCTTCCATCGAGAAGTACGACCGCATGATCTGTTTCAGCGGGTCCTTCTTCGGAGCCTTCTCGAAGGTGTAGTCGGTGCCGAACCGAGTTGCCGGGGTGGCGAACGTCGGCTCCCAGGTCAGTTCACTGATCTTTGCGTGCGCCTTGGTCAGGCTTTGTCTGCTCAAGGTGAGCCTCCTGATAGATGGGCCATTCATCCGACCGGGCTGGCGGACGAGGTTTGGGGGGCTATGCGCCACCGATGTAACCGTGTGATGGAGGCCATATGCGTCTCAGTCTGAGACGAACATCACATCGGGCTGGTTTCGGCTGGGATCCGCCCCGATTCTCAAATTGAGACGCTGCGGACGTGGGGCGTCCTTAGGCTGCAGGTACAGCCGATTCAGGACCGAGGTACAGCCACCATGGTCAGACATGCCGACACCGCTGTCGGCGCCGAACGCGCGCGAGAGCAATTCCTGTCCGCCGGCGCCCTACAACCGGATGCCGTGGACTCCAACGTGCTCAACTCCTGGCAACGATCTCGCGATCTGCACGTTCACCCCGATCGCGTGGAGCTGCCCTACCTGCGCGACCCGGACACCGACACGCCTCTCACACATGCGGCGGCGCCGGTGTTGCGACGCATCGCGGACGATCTGTCCGCTCAAGCAGTCAGCGTGGTGCTCACCTCCGCAGATGGCTTGGTGCTGGATCGCATCGCCGCTGACGCTCAGATCGAGCGGATGCTCGATGACGTACGCCTGGCCCGTGGGTATAGCTACGCCGAGGAGTTCGCCGGGACCAACGGCATCGGCACCGCGCTGGAGACGGGCCGGCCGGCCTTCATCCAGGGCAGCGAACACTACGTCGGCACACTTGGTCAGCTGGCGTGCGCCGGGTCTCCCATTCGCGAGCCCGTCACCCGGCGCATCCTCGGCGTCATCGACTTGACGTGCTGGGCCCATCAGGCCGACCCGTTGCTGTTCGTGCTCGCCAAGAGTGCCGGCAGCCAGATCGAAGACCGGCTGCGCACCATGAACAACGAGACGGAAACCGCGCTGCTGGACGCCTATCTCAAGCAGAGCCGGCGGTATCCCGGCGGTGTGCTCGCGATCGGTGGAGACGTCGTGCTCATGAATCGCTATCTACGACAGGCGCTGGACGCCGCCGACCAGACGGTCCTGCTCGATCACGCTGCGGAGCTGACACGATCCTCATTCACCTCGACCACAGTGGCGAATCTGCCCAGCGGTGCGTCGGTGAAGATCTCAACCGCCAACCGCATCGTGGTTGGCGTCCGCAGCGACAGCGTGGTGTTTCACGTCTCCATCCACGTCGCCGAGAGCGCACCCGCCCGAGGCACGCAACACATCCCCCGACTTGCGGGCCGCAGCAGCTCATTCCGCCGCAGCTGCCAGCAGGTCGAACGCTGCTACCGCGACCGGGAATGGGTCGTCATCGAAGGCGAACGTGGCTCAGGCCGAAGGTATCTGGGTCAAGCGGTCGCGAACTTCGTGACACCCGAACGGACGATTCCCATACTTCACACCGACGATTTCGACACCCCCGAGAGCTTCGTCACCACCTTCGAATCCGAGACCGGCGGCGCCGACTTCGCAGTGATCGTCGCCAACCTCGATGAACTTCCCGACGAGGTGCTCGACCCCTTGGCCGCCATCATGCAGACCTGCGCGGGCCGGGGCTGGATCGCTGCCACGACCAGCACGGAACGCAACTCGCTGGTGGACATGCTCATGCTGCCGTTCTTCACCCACACCGTCACCGTCCCCGCGCTGCGTCACCGGATCGAGGATCTCGAAGAGCTGGTTCCCATGATCCTCAACGAGATGAGCCGCGGAGAAGCGCGCATGGATGGCGAAGCCATGCGGCAATTGGCCAAACTGCCTTGGCCGGGCAACATCGCCCAGCTGCGCCACGTGCTCGCCGAGACACTGGGCCGCCAACGGTCCGGGGTGATCGGCATCGACAAATTGCCCTCGGAATGCCGGTCGGTCACCCGACGGAAACTAACGCGCCTGGAAGCGATGGAACGCGACGCGATCGTCCGCAGTTTGTCGGAGAACGATGGCAACAAGGCCGAGGCCGCGGAGTCCCTGGGAATGTCGCGAGCCACGATTTACCGCAAGATCAAGGACTTCGGCATCGCCTAGCTCCGTCCCCGGCCCAAGTACGGCTTCGAGAGATTCAGCCCGTCGGGCACGTGGCGGCCGCGTCGCGCAGCACCACCGCAGACGGTTGGTCGATCGGCAAGCCGTAGCCGCGCAGCACCTCGGCGAACTGCACGGAGTACTGACACCAGAACGCATGGTTGGGCGGCATCCACGCCGACGGCTGCCCATCGCCCTTGTCCTGGTTCGCCTTGCCCTGCACCGCAACCAGATTCGCCGGGTCGTTGGCGAACCGGGTACGCAGTTCGTCGGTCCAGAACCGCGCGCCCAGATCCCAGGCCAGGGCCAACGGCACGATGTGGTCGATCTGGACCGCCGCACCGACCTGATTGCCGCGGGTGAACGCGATGACGGCGTTGGTGTACGGATCGTGCAGGGTGCCGGTCGCGACCGCATGGGGGCAGCGCTTGATCGAGGTGTACGTCTTGTCCTGCAGGTCGCGATCGAGAATGTCGTTGCGAGTATCGCAGCCGTTGTGCCCACCGGGTGCGGTCGTGTCGTCGGTCCAGCTGTCGCCGAAAGCCGCTCGGCGGTAGTCATTTCCATGGATCCGCTCCGGGATCTCCGCGATGCCCGCAAGCACGTCGACGCCTGGCGCGACCGTCGGTACGTCTGCCGCCGCGACGAACCGGTCGGAACGGTCCGTCGACGTCATCACCTGGATGGCCACCACCACGCTCAGCAGTACGCCGGCCGCCAGCCACGACCACCGCTTCACGACTTGTCCAGGTACTCGACGGCCTCGGTCTCGCTGAACGGGGCCGCCAAGACGGCGATGCCCCGATGGTGCGCCAGCGTGGGATCGTCCGCGTACACCGATTCGCAGAATGCGCGTGCGGCCTCGATGATCTCGCGGTGATCGGCCAACGACAGCAGCTTCAGCGTGATGGGTCTGCCGGATTGGTTGAGGCCGAGCACGTCGCCCTCCCGGCGTTCGGCCAGATCGAGGTCGGCCAGCTCGAAGCCGTCCTGGGTGGCGGCGACGGCCTTGATCCGTTGTCCCGCCTTTGATCCCTCCGGCATGTTGGTGACCAGCAAGCACAGGCTCGCGTGACTGCCGCGGCCGATCCGGCCGCGCAGCTGGTGGAGCTGGCTGATGCCGAACCGGTCGGCGTCCATCACGACCATGACCGTCGCGTTGGGCACGTCGACACCGACCTCGATCACGGTGGTACACACCAGAACGTCGACCTCACCGGCGCGGAACGCGGACATCACGGCGTCCTTCTCGTCGGCGCTCAACCTCCCGTGCATGAGCCCGAGGCGCAGGCCGGCAAGCGGGCCGTGCGCGAGGTGCGCAAGCACCTCGACGACGGTGAGAGGTGGGGGGCCCGCGCCCTCCTGACCCTTGGCTGCCCCGCCCTTGTCGGTCTCGTCGATCCGAGACGCCACCACGTAGGCCTGCCGTCCCGCGGCGACCTCCTCGGCGACCCGCTGCCACGCGCGGGCCAACCACTGCGGCTTCTCCTTGGCGAAGATCGTATTGCTGGTGATCGGCTGGCGCCCGCGGGGCAGCTCCCGCAGCGTCGACGTCTCCAGGTCGCCGTAGACGGTAAGCGCCACGGTGCGCGGAATCGGGGTTGCCGTCATCACCAGAAGATGCGGTGTGATGCCGCCGGTTGCCTTGGCGCGCAACCGATCCCGCTGTTCAACGCCGAAGCGGTGCTGTTCGTCGACGACGACCATGCCGAGCCGGTGGAAGTCGACGGCCTCCTGAAGGATCGCGTGGGTGCCGATGACGATGCCCGCCTCACCGCCCGCGACCTCTTCGCGCACCTGCCGCTTCTGTTGAGCCGTCATCGATCCGGTGAGCAGTGCGACGCGCGTCGCCCCGTCGGCACCGCCGAGCTGACCCGCCATGCCGAGCGGCCCGAGCACGTCGCGAATGGACCTGGCATGTTGGGCGGCAAGCACTTCCGTCGGCGCCAGCAGGGCGCACTGGTACCCGGCGTCGACCATCTGCATCATCGCCAGCACGGACACGATTGTCTTGCCCGAGCCGACCTCGCCTTGCAGCATCCGGTGCATCGGCCGGGTGGACGCGAGTTCCTCGGACAGCACCTCGAGCACCTCGGCCTGCCCCTGGGTCAGCTCGAACGGGAGTGCGCTGCGCAGCGCTGCGGCCAGCCCGTCCGTCGTCAACGGCGCCGGCGGGCCCGTCTCGCTCAGCTCGCTGTACCTGCGCTCGACCAGTGCCCACTGCAGCCCGACTGCCTCGTCGAAGGCAAGCCGGTCCCTGGCCCGGTCCCGATCCTCGACACGCTCAGCCAGGTGTATCGCGCGAAGTGCCTCGTCTTCAGAGCACAGATCCCATTCCCGCCGAACACTTTCCGGCAACGGATCCTCGATCGTGTCGAGCACGGCCAGTACCTGACGCACGCAGGCGAAGATGTCCCAACTCTGCACCTTGGCGTTGGCCGCATAGATCGGGAAGTAGTCCCGTTCGAAGGCTGCCAGCAGTGCGGCCTCGTCGTCGGCCCCCTCGGCGATCTTGGCCAGCGCCTTGCTGCCCTTGCCCTGTCCAGACCCGTCGAGCACCAGGAATTCCGGGTGAGTCAGCTGCATGACGTCGCGGAAGTACGACACCTCGCCGGACAGCATCACCCGCGCACCCTTGGGCAATTGCTTGACCAGGTAGTCGGCGTTGAAGAAGGTGGCCGTCACCTTGGGCCTGCGGTTACCCAGCGTGACGACCGCATACATGCGTTGCCGCTTGCCCGGCTGTGGCTTCATCGGCCTGGTGACCACGTCGGAGATGACATCGACGAAGGTGACGTGCTCACCCGCTTCGAGCTCGAGGTCCTCGCCTTCACCGCGCACCGTCATCCCGTCGCTGTACTTGCGCGGATAGTGGCGCAGCAGATCGTCGACGGTCCGGATGCCGAAGTGCTCCTCGAGCGACCTCGCAGCCTTGGCGCCAATGACGTGGACCAGAGAATCGGAGAGGGCGACCACGTCTACTCCACCCCGATCAACAGCGCGTCACCGCCGTGGCCGGTGTGATAGGTCACCAGCTCGGCTCCGAGATGCTCGCGGTGGACGTGCGCCTGCAAGATCTCCCCCACGCTCGGGTCGACGCCTGCGCCGGTCAGCACGGTGACCAGCTCCCCGCCCGCCGCCAGCAGCAAGTCGATCAGGCCCGCACCCGCGTCGGCCACGTCCTTGCCGACGATCAGGACCTCGTCGCCCGATATGCCGAGACCTTGGCCAGGCGCACACATGCCCGCCCACGTCAGCGCTTCCTCGGTGGCGACCCGGACCGAGCCGTGCCGTGCGCTGGCGGCAGCCCGCGCCATGGTGTAGCCGTCGTCGACCGCCTGGCGGCCCGCGTCGTGCACCGCCAGCGCGGCAAGGCCCTGCACCATCGATGCCGCGGGCACCGGCACCACGTCGATGCCCCAACTGATCGCGGCGGTACATCCGGCGACCAGTTCCTCGGCGGCAAGGTAGCCGTTGGGCAAGACCATGATCTGCGCGGCTCCTGCGTCGACGATCGCGCGCAGCAGGCGTTGCGCGCTGATCGGCGCGTCGGCGTCGGGCCGCAGCACGTGGGCACCCTCGGCGGCGAACAGCTCCTGCGCGCCGTCGCCGTCGACGATCGCCAGTACGGCGCGGTCGCGGCTCCACCCGCCCGGCGGCCGTGCGCCTGCATGTCCGGTCAGGGCGGTGACCTGGATGCGGCTCGGCCTGCCGATGTCGAGCGCCGCCTCCACTGCGCCGCCCGCGTCGTCGGCATGGACGTGCACCGAATACCGGCCGCCTTGGCCTGACGTCGCGATGGCCACGGATTCGCCGAGCCGCTCGAGCCGCTCCCGCAGCAGCTCGATACCCGCGTGGTCGCACTCACCGAGCAGGTACATCACCTCGAACTGCGGGGGCGCACCCGACGACATCGTCACCTCGCGACCCGCCGACTGCGCCGGTTGGTACTGGGCGCGGCGCGGCGCGTGCCCGGCCAGCACCGTGGTCATCGCGTCGAGGAGGACCAGAAGGCCGCGCCCTCCGGCGTCGACGACCCCTGCCCTGGCGAGGACGTCGAGTTGTCGTGGGGTCTCGTCGAGGGCGATCGCCGCGGCTTCGCAGGCCGCCCAGACCACCGCGACGAGGTCCGCGCCGTCGTCGGCGGCCCCTTCGGCGGCTCCTGCGGCGGCCTGCAGCACCGAGAGGATGGTCCCTGGCACGCTCTCGCCCATCGACGTGACGGTGAGGCCTGCCGCATGGCGAAGGGCCGCCCCGAACACCACGCCGTCGACGTCGGCGAGGTCGCCGTTGCGCTCGGCGGACGCCTCCGCGGTGACGTCGGCGAAACCCCTCAGGATCTGCGACAGGATGACCCCGGAGTTGCCGCGGGCACCCTGCAAGGCGCCCTCGGCGAGCGCAGCGGCCACCGCGACGACGTCGCCGTCGGGGCGCGAGTCGGCCCGCGCGCAGGCCGCACGCATGGTGAACAGCATGTTCGTGCCGGTGTCAGCGTCGGCGACGGGGAAGACGTTGAGCTGGTTGATCTCGTCGGTATGGGCGATGAGGCCGCTGACCGCGGTGTTGGCCCAGTACCGCAGGGTCGCCGCGTCGAGCCGACGAGCCGACATCCCCACCTCCAACCCACAAGCCGCCGCGTGCGCGCAAGCCTAGCCACTGTGCCCGACACCACTCCATGCCGTTCGCCCCGGTGGATGCGTTTTGGCGATACCCGTGACGGCCGGTATTCTGGTCGGGTTGTCGGGCTGAACCGCGCCGTGCGCGGCGCGCAACCCAGACCCCCAGTACTGATCGAGGAGTTTCTAATGGCTGCCGTGTGCGATATCTGCGCGAAGGGCCCCGGCTTCGGCAAGTCGGTGTCGCACTCCCATCGCCGGACCAGCCGTCGTTGGGACCCGAACATCCAGACGGTGCACGCCGTTGACCGCCCGGGCGGCAACAAGAAGCGCATCAACGTGTGCACGTCGTGCATCAAGGCCGGCAAGGTCGCACGGGGCTAATCCCCCGTTCCCCATCTCGCCGAAACTGCGGTGAGATCGCTCGCCGACGCATCTTCGCGATCTGTGAGCAGTTTCGGCGACGGAATCTACGGCAACTGCCAGTCGATCGGGTCAGCACCCACCTCGGTGAGTAGTTGATTGACCCGACTGAAGGGCCGCGACCCGAAGAATCCGCGCGACGCCGACAGCGGCGACGGGTGAACCGAC
This sequence comes from Mycolicibacterium sp. P9-64, assembly GCF_008329605.1. Taxonomy (GTDB): domain Bacteria; phylum Actinomycetota; class Actinomycetes; order Mycobacteriales; family Mycobacteriaceae; genus Mycobacterium. The sequence goes on along the minus strand of NZ_NPKO01000007.1, from coordinate 186,066 downwards.
TCGATCGTCAAGCAGTGATCTCCGGTCAGCATCGGCTTCAGCGTCCCCGCGTCGCGCCCCCACAGCACCGCAACCAATGGCTGCGGCCGCGCCACCAGTGCGCGGATGGCGCACTCGGTGACCGCCTCCCAGCCCTTGCCCCGGTGCGACGCCGGCGTGCCGGGTCGTACCGTCAGCACCCTGTTGAGCATCATCACGCCGCGTTGCGACCACGGCGTCAGATCACCTGAACTTGGCGCGGGGTGACCGAGGTCGGTGGCGTACTCGCGAAAGATGTTGTCCAGGCTGCGCGGTAGCGGACGAACGTCGGGCGCCACCGAGAAGCTCAGCCCCACGGCGTGCCCTGGCGTCGGGTACGGATCCTGGCCGACGATCAACACCCGCACGTCGTCGAACGGAAACGTGAAGGCGCGCAACACGTTCTCACCGGCGGGTAGATACGCATGACCCGCTGCGATCTCCTGACGGAGAAACTCCCCCATCGCGGCCACCTGATCGGCAACCGGTTCCAGTGCGCGGGCCCAGCCCGGCTCGACGATTTCGCTCAACGGACGTGCAGCCATGATCGGTCAATCTAGCCGCCGAGATACCGCCGAGCTCGACCGGTCCTGATGCAGGCCCGTCTCAGAACCAGTTCGCCTGTGCCTCGACCGTGGTGCGATCCAACCGCGCCAGCAGATCGAACTGCGGGCCCACCTTGGGTAGCTCGTAGGTGTAGAAGTACTGCGCTGCAGCCCGTTTGCCGTCGTAGAAGTCGCCTCGGTGGTCACTCGCGGCGATCAGCTGCTCGAGCCACATCCACGCCACCACCACGTGCCCGGTTGCCTCGAGGTAGACCGTCGAGTTGGCCAGCGTTGTCGCGACGTCGTCAGCGCTCCAAAGGATTTCAGTGACGTCGGCGAGGCGTTGCACGGCCCGACGAAGGTCACCGGCGTAGGCGGCCGCATGACCCGCTTGGAGCGCCTTCTCGATGGTCTCGTTGATCTTCTCGATCAGCAGGGCGAGCCCAGCTCCGCCCTGCATCACCACCTTGCGGCCCAGGAGATCGAGGCCGTGAATGCCGTGGGTCCCTTCGTGGATCGCGTTCAGCCGGTTGTCGCGGTAGTACTGCTCGACGTCGAATTCCTTGGTGTACCCGTAGCCGCCGTGCACCTGGATGGCCAGGCTGTTGGCCTCCAAACACCACTGAGCGGGCCAGCTCTTGGCAATCGGGGTCAGGACCTCGAGTAGCAGATGCGCACGGTCGCGGTCGGCATCCGTACCGGCACGCTCCTCGTCGACGAGCACGGCGCAATACAACCCGAGGGCGAATGCTCCCTCGACGTAGGACTTCTGCGCCAACAACATCCGCTTGACGTCCGCGTGTTCGATCAACGCCACCGGCGGCAGCCCGGGATTCTTTGCATCGACCGGCCTGCCCTGCGTCCGCTCCTTGGCGTAGGCCAGCGACGCCAGGTAGCCCGCGTACCCGGTCGCGGTCGCCTGCATCCCCACCACGTTGCGCGCCTCGTTCATCATGCGGAACATGTAGCCGAGGCCCTGGTGTAGCTCGCCGACCAGATAGCCGACGGCGCCAGACTCCTCGCCGACCTCGAACGTGCCATCGCCGAAGTTGAGCAAGGCGTTCGTGGTCGCGTTGTTGCCCATCTTGTGGTTCAGACTGACCAGTGCAACGTCGTTGCGACGGCCGTCGGGCAGGAACTTCGGCACGATGAACAGCGATATGCCCTTGACGCCGGCGCCGCCGCCCGGCGCCTTGGCCAGCACCAGATGCACGATGTTCTCGGTCAGCTCGTGGTCACCCCCGGTGATCCACATCTTGGTGCCGGTCACGCGATACGTGCCGTCGGCGGCAGGCACGGCCTTGGTGGTGATGTCGGCAAGCGACGACCCTGCATCGGGCTCGGACAGGCACATGGTGCCGAAGTAGCGGCCCTCGAGCATGGGGCGGACCCACGTGTCGATCTGTTCCTCGGTGCCGTACTCGACGAGCAGGTTGGCGTTGCCCATGGTCAGGAAGGCGTACGAGGTCGTGCTCGGGTTGGCCGCGCGGAAGAACGCCATCGACGCCTGCGCCACCACGGTCGGCAACTGCATTCCGCCGACGGATTCGTCGAATGGCCCGGCCAACAGGCCTGCGCCGCTGAAGGTGTCGAGCGCGTCCTTGATCTCGTCGATCAGCACGACCTTGCCGTCGGGCCCGACCGTCGGATGGCTCTGGTCGCCCTTCTTGTTGTGCGGCGCAAAACACTTCGTCGCGATGTCGGCGGAGAGGTCGAGAACGGCGTCGAAGGTGTCCCGCGAGTGCTCGGCGAAGTGTTCGCGTTTCGTCAGCTCGACCACGTCGAGCCATTCGTAGAGCAGGAAATCGACGTCACGCCTCGAGAGAAACTCGGCCACCGGACAGCCCTTCGTATCGACATTAGATTAGCGATCGCTCATAATATGAGCGCTCGCTAATGATGCGTCCGGCGCTGACGGATGTCAATTGTGTGTAGGATCACTCATCGCCATGACTGTCGATCGAGCTGCGGATTCGGCTGCGGCCGAACGCATGCGGCGGGCCGCGATCGAGGCGTTCGCGGAGTCCGGATACGGCGGCAGCTCCACCAGGCAGATCGCCAAGCGGCTCAACATGAGCGCAACGGCCATGTACCCGCACTACCGCTCCAAGGAGGAGCTGCTCTACGCCATCACGCTGGAAGGCCACAGCAGCCTTCTGGCCGCGCTCGAGCAGGCCGACGACTCCTCCTCGAGTGCCACCGAGCGACTGCGCGCGGTGGTCTCCGCGTTCACCACCTGGCACGCCGAGAACCACCAGCAGGCCCGCGTCGTGCAGTACGAAATGCACGGCCTCACACCGGCGCACTACCGCAAGATCGCACCGTTGCGCCGCCAGGTGACCGCCATCGTCACCGCCATCGTCGCCGCAGGCGTAGCCGCAGGCGAGTTCCACGTCGACGGCCTCGACGAGGTCGTCATGGCGATCTCGTCGCTGTGCGTGGACGTCTGCCGGTGGTTCCCGTCCAAGAAGCACTCGGACGCACACGAGCTCGGCGAAATCTACGCAGGAATCGCCGAGCGCCTGGTGCGCTAGCGGCGTCGGTCAGAACGACTGCCAGCCGGTGTTTCCACTCCACGGTGCCCCGTCCACCAACACCCGCGCCGGGCCCTCGACCACGGCGCCGATGCGACGCCAACCGTCGGGCACCTCTGCGGGAAACGTCGCAACCAGTGCGTGATCCTCTCCCCCGCCGAGCACCCACGCCCAAGCGTCCTGGTCCGTCGCCGCGGCCGGCGCGCCCAGTGCCGCGTGATCGCCGGCCAGCAGTGCCGACGACACGTCGATGCCGATGCCCGACGCGTCCGCGATGTGGCCGAGATCGGCCAGCAGGCCGTCGGACACGTCGGTCATCGCCGTCGCACCACACTCCGCGGCCACGCGGCCCTGCCCGTACGGTACCTCGGGCGTCAGGTGCAACCGACGAAGCTCGTCGTGACCGCCAACACCGTTGTGCAGCAACCAATATCCCGCAGCGGAGCGCCCGAGACCGCCGATCACCGCCACCGAGTCACCCGCACCGGCACCGTCGAGAAGGACGGGCGCGCGGCCCTGAAGATCGCCCAAGGCCGTCACCGAGATCACCCACTGCGGGGCAGCGACGAGATCGCCCCCGACGATGCCGGCGCCGAACCTGCGGGCCTCCTCCCACATGCCGTCGGACAGCGCGATGGCGGCGTCACTGGAGGTGTCGCCTGGGGCGCCGAAGGCAACGACGAAGGCGGTGGGCGTTGCCCCCATCGCCTCGATGTCGGCGGCGTTCTGCGCGATCGCCTTTCGGCCGATGTCGCGCGGGGTCGACCAGTCCAGCCGAAAGTGCCTGCCCTCGACGAGCATGTCGGTGGTCACCACGCTGCGGCCGTCGGCCGACTGCACCACGGCGGCGTCGTCGCCTGGGCCGACCAGCACGACCGACGGCTGCGTTCGATGGCGCACCAGCTTGTCGATCAGGGCGAACTCGCCGAGCTCCGCCAGGGTCGTCTTCGGCTCGTCGCCCTCCATGTACCTGGCCTTCGTCCCCTGAACACCTGCGCGAGCTGCGGTAGGTTTGTCCCCCGGAGTCTATGCAGCGCGGACGGAGGAGACGGCGAGTGGTCGAGGCGTTCATGCTGATTCAGACCGAAGTCGGGCGTGCCGAGGTCATCGCCAAGCAGCTGGCCGCGCTGACGGGCGTGCTGTCGTCCGAGTACGTCACCGGCCCGTACGACGTCGTGGTGCGCATCGGCGCCGACACACTTGACGATCTGCAGGCCACCGTCGTTCCCAGCATCCAGCAGGTGACGGGAATCACCCGCACCTTGACCTGTCCGATCGCCGAACCAGCATCACTCTAAAGTGGCGGGGTGTTCTCCGATGACGGTGATGGCCCGCCGCGCAGCGTCCTAGTCGCCGCCGCCGTCGTCGCCGTCGCGGCCGTGATCGGTGTTCTGGTTTTCGCGGCGATCCGGCAGCAGCCGGAACCGCTTCGCCCCGTCGCGATCGTGTCGGTACCCGCGCCGCAGGCCGGTGGCGACGCCTGCCGCGCCCTTCTTGCCGCCCTGCCCGAGCGCCTCGGTGACTACCAGCGGGCCGAGGCTGCCGAACCCGCCCCCGTCGGCGCGGCGGCGTGGCGGGCCAATGCGGATGCCGATCCGCTGATCCTGCGCTGCGGCCTGGAACGCCCCGTCGACTTCGTCGCGGGCACTCCCGTTCAGGTGGTCGACGACGTGGACTGGTTCCGCATCGGTGACGACGGGCGCAGCACCTGGATCACCGTCGACCGGCCGGTGTACATCGGGCTGACGTTGCCCGACGGGTCGGGGCCGACGCCGATTCAGCTGATCTCGGAGGCGGTGGCCAAGGTGATGCCCGCGGTCGCGGTCAATCCCGGGCCACCCTGATAATCCCCGGGTCGCTTCGCTGGAGCCGGCTTGCGTGGACTGCCCGCCGCACCGCTAACGCAGGCCGGTCCCTCGCGCCACCGCGGTGTCGACCATCGTCGCGAGCAGCGTCGGGTAGTCCATGCCACTGGCCGCCCACATCCGCGGGTACATCGAGATGGTGGTAAAGCCGGGCATGGTGTTGATCTCGTTGATCACCGGCCCGTTCTCCGTCAGGAAGAAGTCCACGCGGGCCAGGCCCTGGCAATCGATGGCGCGGAACGCCCGGATGGCCAATTGGCGCACCACGTCGGCGATTTCGTCGTCGATCTTGGCGGGGACGTCGAGTTCGGCTGCGTCCTCGAGGTATTTGGTGGCGAAGTCGTAGAACCCGTCCTCGCGACCTCGTACGCCGGCCACCCGGATCTCGCCGACGGTGCTGGCTTCGACAGAGCCGTCGGGGAATTCGAGCACGCCGCATTCGAGCTCACGGCCGGGCACCGCCGCTTCGACGATCACCTTCGGATCGTGCCTGCGAGCCAGGTCGATCGCCTGCTGCAGCTGATCCCACGCCGCCACACGGCTGACGCCGATCGACGAGCCGCCACGCGCGGGCTTGACGAAGACGGGAAGGCCGAGCCGCTCGCGATCCTCGAGCTCGAGGGTGGCGTCGTGCGCACGCAGCACCACCTGATCCCCGATCGGCAGCCCCTCGGCGGCGAGCAGCTTCTTGGTGAACTCCTTGTCCATGCCCGCAGCGCTGGCGAGCACCCCGGCACCGACGTACGGCACGCCTGCGAGCTCGAGCAGTCCCTGAATGGTGCCGTCCTCGCCGTACGGGCCGTGCAGGACGGGGAAGACGACGTCGACGGCTGCCAGCAGGTCACCGGGGCCTGCGTCCAGCGATATCAGCTGTCCGCCGCGCCTCGGATCGGCCGGGAGGGCCAACGCGGTGCCCGACGCGTCGCTCACGTGGGGCAGCTGTCCGTCGGTGATGGCGAGGGTCTCGGGTCGGCCGTCGGTGAGCATCCAGGAGCCCTCGGGCGAGATGCCGACGGCGACCACGTCGAAGCGCTCCGGATCGAGGTTCCGCAGGATGCTGCCGGCGGAGACACACGAGATGGCGTGTTCAGAGCTGCGTCCGCCGTAGACGACGGCGACGCGTATGCGGGCAGTCACAACCTAGAGAGGCTACCGTCCTCGCCGGACGATGTGCGGCACCAGCCGCTGAGCAGGCCTTTCAGCGCTCCGCCCCGACTTCGAGGAGCTGACCGGAGGCGTCATTCACCGAGCGCCTGCTCGATGTCGGCGATCAAGTCATCGGTGTCCTCGATGCCCAGCGAGATCCGGGCGAACCCGTCGGCCACCGGATCCCCCCAGCGCGCCCGCCGGTCGACCGAAGTGTGCATGCCACCGAAGCTGGTGGCCGCGACCAGCAACGCACTGCGCCCCACCAACGCGTGCACGGCCGCCGCATCGGCCAGCTCCATGCTCACCAGGCCGCCGAAGCGCTTCATCTGACGGCAGGCGACGTCGTAGGCGGGATCGTCGGGCAGGCCCGGGTACCGCACCGAGCGCACCGCGGGGTGATCGCGCAGCATCAGCGCGACGGCCTGGGCGTTGTGACACTGCCGCTCGAACCGCAAGCCCGCGCTGCCAAGGCTGCGCAGCGCAAGCCACGCTTCGAACGGGCCGAGAATCGCGCCGGACACCATCCGCTCGCGTTCGACGGCGGCCATCAGCTCCGGGTGGCTGCCTGCGACGTAACCAGCCAGCAGGTCGCTGTGCCCGGACAACCCCTTGGTCGCGCTGGCCACGACGAGGTCGGCGCCCAGCGAAAGGGGTTGCTGACCGAGCGGTGTCGGCGTGGTGTTGTCGACGAGCAGGGTGGCGCCGCGACCCCGGCAGATCAACCCCAGCCGGTGCAGATCGACGACGTCCAGCGTCGGGTTCACCGGCGTCTCGGCCAGCACCACGTGGGCGTCGGATGCGGCGGCGTACATCTGGTGTGCGCTCGCCTCGATCACAGTAATACCCTGCGGGGCAAGGCTTTCCGCAGCAAAACGCCGCACCTGATAGTAGCCGTCCGCCGGTACGACGAGCGTCTCGCCAGGACGGACCAGGGCCCGCAGCGCCGCCGTGATGGCCGCCATGCCCGAGGCGAACGTCAATGCCGATACCGCACCCTCGAGTTGGGCCAGCGCCGATTCCAGCTGCCGCCAGCTGGGATTGCTGCCACGGCCGTAGGTGTCGAGGGGTAGCGACTCGTCGGGTGAGAGGTGGTAGGCGGACGCGGGAACCGGGGGCGGCGCGACCGGCTCGCCCGGAATCCGTTGCGAGGCCGTCGCCTTCACGGTGCGGGTGGAATCCCCGTACTGGCCGTCCATCACTACTCCGGCTTGGTGCTGCGCCCCAGCAGCAGTGCAACGGCTTCGTAGACCGACAACCCCTTGTGACAGACCCGGTTCACCGCGTCGGTAAGCGGCATCTCAACGTCGTAGCTCGAGGCGAGCGCCAGCACCGACTGGCACGACGTGACCCCTTCGGCGACATGGCCACCGGCAGCTTCGAGCGCGGACTCCATCGTCCCGCCCCAGCCGAGCCGCTCGCCGAACGAACGGTTGCGCGAGCGGGGCGACGTGCACGTCGCGACCAGATCACCGACGCCTGCCAGTCCCGCGAGGGTGGCATCCTTGGCGCCCAACGCGATTCCCAGCCGCATGATCTCGGCCAGTCCGCGGGTGATGATCGCCGCCGACGTGTTCTCGCCTAGCCCGACGCCTGCGGCCATACCGCAGGCCAGGGCGATGACGTTCTTGCAGGCGCCACCGATCTCGGCGCCCACCACGTCGGAGTTCGTGTAGGGGCGGAAGTATCCGGTGGAGAACGCACGCTGGAGAGCGACGGCCCGTCCCGAATCGGAACAGGCCACCACCGTGGCCGCCGGTTGCTCGTCGCCGATCTCGCTGGCCAGGTTCGGTCCGGTCACCACCGCCACCCGCTCTGGGCCCGCGCCGGTCACCTGCATGATCACCTGGCTCATCCGCATGAGCGTGTTCAGCTCGATGCCCTTGGCCACGCTCACCAGCGTGGTGTCGCCGCCCAGGTGGTCGCGCCATTGCTCGAGGTTGGTGCGCAGAGTCTGCGACGGCACGGCCAACAGCACCGTGCACGCACCCGACAGCGCCTCAGCCGGATCGGCGGTCGCTTTGATGGTCGCGGGAAGTTCTACGTCGCCCAAGTAGTTGCCATTGCGGTGACTGTCGTTGATCTCGTCGGCCAGCTCGGTGCGGCGCGCCCACAGCGTCACGTCGTTGCCCGCATCGGCGAGCACCTTGGCCAGCGCCGTGCCCCACGCCCCAGCACCCATCACAGCCGCGTTCACCACGGCAACAAATCTAGCCTGGACCGATCAGTTCCCGGCGGCTGGCAGGATGGACGGTCATGAGGGGTTCCCCCGCCGGCGGCCAAGCGGACGTCGGGGTGATCATCGCGGTCAAGCGACTCGGCGCTGCGAAGACCCGGCTTGCCCCCGTCCTCTCGGCGGAGGGCAGGGAGAACATCGTGCTCGCGATGCTGGTGGACACCATCGGCGCAGCATCGGCGGTGGCCGCTGTGCGCACCATCACCATCGTCACTCCCGACGAGGTGGCCGCGGGCATCGCACGGGAGCTCGGCGCACACGTCGTGGTCGATCCCACGCCGGAGAATCACCCCGACCCGCTGAACAACGCGATCCTGCACGCCGCATCCATCGTCGGCGCGACGACGCCGAACATCGTTGCGCTGCAGGGTGATCTGCCCGCACTGCAGACGGATGAACTGGCGGAGGCCATCGCCGCAGCACGCGGTGCGCGACGCGCGTTCGTCGCCGACCGGCAGGGCACCGGCACGGCAGCGCTGTTCGCCTTCGGAGTAGCGCCCGACCCCCTCTTCGGGCCGGATTCAGCACGGCGCCATGCAGATTCGGGCGCCATCCAACTGACCCAGGAGTGGCCCGGTCTGCGCTGCGACATCGACACCGCCGAGGATCTGTCCGTCGCAATGCGGCTCGGCGTCGGCCTGGCCACCACCCGCGCCGTAGGTACCATCGGGCTGACCGCGGTCGAGAGATGACGTCGGAGACCGGCGACGCCTAGCCTCGGGCGTCGCCGATAGGGAATGATCGTCGTGTGACCGAAGCCGAGACTCGACCGACCGACGCCGAGTGGGCGTCGGAGAACGCGGCGCCAGTAGCACCACCAGCGACGACGAGCGACGAGATCGACGTCACGGCGCCTGATCCGCTGCCAGAGGACCGCTATCTCAATAGAGAACTGAGCTGGCTGGACTTCAACGCGCGTGTGCTGGCGCTGGCCGCCGACCCGTCGCTGCCCCTGCTCGAGCGCGCCAAGTTCCTGGCGATCTTCGCCTCCAACCTCGATGAGTTCTACATGGTGCGGGTGGCGGGCCTCAAGCGCCGCGACGAGATGGGCCTATCGGTCCGCTCGGCCGACGGCCTCTCCCCACGCGAGCAGTTGCGTCGCATCGGTGAACGCACCCAGCAGATCGCCACCCGGCACGCCACGGTGTTCGGCGAGCTCGTCCGCCCCGCGCTTGCCGAGCAGGGCATCGTGATCGTCACCTGGAACGAACTCGACGAGGCCGAGCGCGCGCGGCTGTCCACCTACTTTCACGAGCAGGTGTTCCCGGTACTCACGCCGCTGGCCGTCGACCCGGCCCACCCGTTCCCGTTCGTGAGCGGGTTGAGCCTGAACCTGGCCATCACCGTCAAGCAGCCCGAGGACGGCACCCAGCACTTCGCCCGAATCAAGGTGCCCGACAACGTCGACCGGTTCGTCGAACTCCGGGAGCGGGACGGCTTCGAAGGCGAGGTGCAGTTCCTGCCGATGGAGGAGCTGATCTCGGCCTTCCTGAACGTGCTGTTCCCCGGCCTCGAGATCGTCGAGCACCACGCGTTCCGGATCACCCGCAACGCCGACTTCGAGGTCGAAGAGGACCGCGACGAAGACCTCTTGCAAGCGCTGGAACGCGAACTGGCGCGGCGCAGGTTCGGCTCCCCCGTGCGGCTCGAGATCGCCGACGACATGACCGAGAACATGCTCGAGCTGTTGTTGCGCGAGCTCGACGTCCATCCCGGCGACGTCATCGAGGTGTCAGGACTGCTCGACCTGTCGTCGCTGTGGCAGATCTACGGTGTCGACCGACCCGACCTCAAGGATGCCCCGTTCGTCCCGGCCACTCCGCCGGCGTTCGGCGAGCGGGAGACACCCAAGAGCATTTTCTCGACGCTCCGAGACGGTGACGTGCTCGTGCACCATCCCTATGACTCCTTCTCTACGACGGTGCAGCGCTTCATCGAACAGGCCGCGGCCGATCCGAACGTGCTGGCGATCAAGCAGACCCTGTACCGGACCTCCGGTGACTCGCCGATCGTCAGCGCATTGATCGACGCCGCCGAGGCTGGCAAGCAGGTCGTCGCGCTCGTCGAGATCAAGGCCCGCTTCGACGAGCAGGCCAACATCAAGTGGGCGCGTGCACTGGAGCAGGCGGGCGTGCACGTGGTGTACGGGTTGATCGGACTCAAGACGCACTGCAAGACGTGTCTCGTGGTGCGACGCGAAGGCTCGACCATCCGGCGCTACTGCCACATCGGGACCGGCAACTACAACCCCAAGACCTCCCGCCTCTACGAGGATGTGGGATTGCTCACTGCGTCACCGGACATCGGCGCCGATCTCACCGATCTGTTCAACTCGCTGACCGGCTACTCGCGCAAGGTGTCCTACCGCAATCTGTTGGTGGCTCCGTACGGGGTCCGCAGGGGCATCATCGAACGCATCGAGCGCGAGATCGCCGCCAAGCGCGAAGGTGCCGAGGCCGGAATCCGGCTCAAGGCCAACGCACTGGTCGACGAGCAGGTCATCGACGCGCTCTACCGGGCATCGCAGGCCGGCGTGCGGGTCGAGGTCGTGGTGCGCGGCATCTGCGCGCTGCGCCCCGGCGCACCCGGCTTCTCAGAGAACATCGTCGTGCGGTCGATTCTCGGCCGCTTCCTGGAACACTCGCGCATTATTCACTTCCGCGCCATCGATGAGTTCTGGATCGGGAGTGCCGACATGATGCACCGTAATCTCGACCGCCGAGTCGAGGTGATGGCACAGGTCAAGGATCCGCGGCTGACCGCGACGCTGAACGACATGTTCGAGTCGGCCATGGATCCCGCCACCAGGTGCTGGGAACTCGCCGCCGACGGTCGCTGGACGGCGTCGCCACGAGAAGGCCAGACCGTACGCGATCACCAAGTGTCGCTGATGGAACGGCACAGGCACCCGTGACCTGACGATGCGGGCGAGGAACGAGCCCGAGGAGGAGCGGCACCATTAGCCGAAGTCGTGACGACGCGGGCCGACTCGACGGGGCACCCGGGCCCCGAATGATCTGCAGGAGTTGAGGTGCGCAAGACGTCTACTCCCCCCGCCGCCAAGGCCATCCTGGCCGCTGGTGCCGTGCTGTGGCGACATGCCGAAGATTCGGAATCGACGGAAGTCGCCGTCGTGCACCGGCCGCGCTACGACGATTGGTCGCTGCCCAAGGGCAAGGTCGATCCCGGCGAGAGCGAGCCGGTCACCGCGGTGCGCGAAGTCGAAGAGGAGACCGGTTACGCCGCCGAGCTCGGTCGGGAGCTCCCGTCGATCAGCTACCCCGTCGAAGAGGGCACCAAGAAGGTCCGGTACTGGGCGGCACGGACGCTTGGTGGCGAGTTCATCGCAGGCGACGAGGTCGATGCGTTGATCTGGCTGCCGGTCGCCGACGCGATCAAGCGCCTGCAGTACCCGGATGACCGAAAAGTGCTGCGCCGCTTCGCCAAGCAGCCCGCCGACACCAAGACGGTGCTGATCGTGCGGCACGGCCTCGCAGGCAGGAAGTCGCGGTACAAGGGCGACGACCACGAGCGGCCACTGGACGAGCGCGGGCGCGCACAGGCCGAGTCACTGGTGGGTCTGCTGCTCGCGTTCGGCGCCACCGAGGTCTACGCGGCGCCCCGCACGCGGTGCCACCAGACGGTAGAACCACTCGCCGAGGAACTCGGTGTGAAGATTCAGGACGAGCCCACGCTGACCGAGGAGGCCTACGCCGACTCGCACCAGGCCGGCAGGCGGCGGCTCATCGAGATCGCGAAGAGCGATGGCACGCCGGTGATCTGTACCCAGGGGAAAGTGATTCCGCATCTCGTCGCCTGGTGGTGTGACAGGGACGGCGTCCGTCCCGACAAGTCACGCAACCGCAAGGGCAGCGCGTGGGTGATGTCGCTGGCCGGCGACAAGCTGGTGGCCGCTGACCACATCGACAGCCCGCTGGCCGTGCGTCCCTAGACGTCACCCCATTACACACGGACACGCCGTGGACCCATGGTCCACGGCGTGTCTTGTACCGGAACTGAATCCGGTAGTGCTGCTTACTTACGGCCCTTCTTGGCCGGTGCCTTCTTGGCGGGAGCCTTCTTGGCAGGCGCCTTGGTCGCGGCCTTCTTGGCGGCGGGGGCGGCCTTCTTCACTGCGGCCTTCTTGACCGGAGCCTTCTTGGCGACCGGGGCCTTCTTGGCCGGCGCCTTCTTGGCGGCCGGAGCCTTCTTCGCGACGGCGGCCTTCTTGACCGGAGCCTTCTTGGCGGGAGCCTTCACTGCGGCCTTCTTGACCGGAGCTGCCTTCTTGACGGGCGCCTTCTTGGCCGGAGCCTTGGTCGCGGCCTTCTTGACGGCCGCCTTCTTGACGGCGACCTTCCTGGCCGGTGTAGCCGTAGCACCACGCTTCACTGCAGGTCCTTCCGACGGGAGACGCTGTGCGCCAGACACAACCGCCTTGAATTGAGCGCCCGGCCGGAATGCCGGTACAGACGTAGGCTTCACCTTGACCGTCTCGCCGGTACGCGGGTTACGCGCGACACGGGCGGCGCGGCGGCGTTGTTCGAAAACGCCGAAGCCTGTGATTGTGACGCTGTCGCCCTTGTGGACGGCACGCACGATGGTGTCCACGACGTTCTCTACGGCGGCTGTTGCCTGCCGACGATCGGTGCCCAACTTGTCCGTGAGGACGTCGATGAGCTCTGCCTTGTTCATGCAAAACCTCCGAAGCCAGTGGCCCACCTTGAGCCAACTGAAAGCTACGGTAAACCTTTACACCACTGATTTCCAAGAGCCACGCCGAATTTCAGGAGTAGCTGGCGGCCAATTCGGCAATCTGGTTGCCCCACACCGGCGGTGGTACGCAAGTCCTAAAACGGGGTTGCTGGACGCTATTTCGGCCCCGACGGACCCCTCGGTCAGGCCTGGAGAGTGTTCGGTTTCCAGCTCGGACGGCGCTGCTCGAAGGCCGTGATCTCATCCTGTTTCCGCAGCGTAAGGCCTATATCGTCGAGGCCCTCGATCAGTCGCCAGGCGGTGTAGTCGTCAATCTTGAACGGCAGCAGGACCGTTCCAGCGGCGACCGTCCGATCTTGTAGGTTCACAGTGATTTCCAGCCCCGGCTGCTGCTCGATGAGCTTCCACAGGAGTTCCACATCGTCTTGTGCGACTTCTGCCGCAAGAAGCCCCGCCTTGCCCGAATTGCCGCGGAAGATGTCGGCGAAGCGCGACGAGATGACGACCCGGAAGCCGTAGTCCATGAGCGCCCACACCGCGTGCTCGCGTGACGAGCCGGTGCCGAAATCCGGTCCGGCCACCAAGACCGAGCCCTTGTCGAAGGGCGGCAGATTCAGAATGAAGGACGGATCGGCCCGCCAGGCCGCGAACAAGCCGTCCTCGAAACCCGTTCGGGTTACCCGCTTCAGATAGACCGCCGGAATGATCTGGTCGGTGTCGACATTCGAGCGGCGCAGCGGGACACCGATCCCGGTGTGGGTGTGAAACGCGTCCATGAGGTCTTCCCTAACGATTCGAGGCGGCGGGCAGGTCGGCTGGCGAGGACAGGGTTCCGCGCACCGCGGTGGCGGCGGCGACGGCCGGCGACACCAGATGGGTGCGGCCGCCCTTGCCTTGTCTGCCCTCGAAGTTTCGGTTGGAGGTCGACGCGCTGCGCTCGCCGGGAGCGAGCTGATCGGGGTTCATGCCCAGGCACATCGAGCAGCCTGCCTGCCGCCACTCCGCTCCCGCGGCGACGAAGATGTCGCCCAGCCCTTCGGATTCGGCCTGTGCGCGTACCCGCATCGAGCCCGGCACCACCAGCATCCGCATGCCGTCGGCGATCTTCCTGCCTCGCAGGATGTCCGCCACGACCCGCAGATCCTCGATGCGCCCGTTGGTGCACGACCCGACGAAGACCGTGTCGATGGGGATGTCGCGCATCGCGGTGCCCGGCGCTAAGTCCATGTAGACCAACGCCTTCTCGGCCGACTGGCGCTCCCCCTCGTCGAACATCAATTCGGGGTCGGGCACGGCCGCGGACAGCGGAACGCCCTGTCCCGGGTTGGTTCCCCAGGTGACGAACGGGCTCAGCGTCGCGGCGTCGAGGTAGACCTCGGCGTCGAATTCGGCTCCCTCGTCGGTGCGCAACAGGCTCCACGCCTCCACCGCCGCATCCCAGTCCGCACCCTTCGGTGCGTGCGGACGGCCGCGCAGGAACTCGAACGTCGTCTGGTCGGGGGCCACCATCCCGGCCCGCGCGCCCGCCTCGATGCTCATGTTGCAGATCGTCATCCGGCCCTCCATCGAAAGCGATTCGATGGCGCTGCCGCGGTATTCGATGACGTAGCCCTGGCCGCCGCCGGTGCCGATCTTCGCGATCACCGCGAGGATGACATCCTTGGCGCTGACCCCGGCGGGCAGAACGCCGTCGACGTTGACCGCCATGGTCTTGAACGGCCGCAGCGGAAGTGTCTGGGTGGCCAGCACGTGCTCGACCTCAGATGTGCCGATGCCCATCGCCAGCGCACCGAAGGCGCCGTGGGTCGAGGTGTGGCTATCGCCACACACCACGGTGGTGCCGGGCTGGGTCAGACCAAGTTGCGGTCCGATGATGTGAACGATGCCCTGCTCGATGTCGCCCATCGGGTAGAGCCGGACGCCGAACTCCTCACAGTTGCGACGCAGCGTCTCCACCTGAGTGCGCGAGACCGGGTCGGCGATCGGCTTGTCGATGTCGATCGTCGGCACGTTGTGATCCTCGGTGGCGATGGTGAGATCCGGTCGCCGCACGGGTCGGCCCGCGAGCCGCAGCCCGTCGAAGGCCTGCGGGCTGGTCACCTCGTGGACCAAGTGGAGGTCGATGTAGATGAGGTCGGGTTCGCGCGCGGCGCCCTCACCGGACCCTTCGACGACAACGTGGTCGGCCCAGACCTTCTCGGCCAAGGTGCGTGGTTCTTCGGTCATGACGTCTTCAATCCTTTGGGCGATCCGCATGGTGCCGGGCTGGCGATCTCAATATGCGGGAAGCTAGTATCTCTCTGTGAGACAGGATAGCGGCATCGGCGTTCTCGACAAAGCGGTGGGCGTACTGCACTCGGTGGCCGAGTCACCCTGCGGGCTGGCCGAACTTTGCGAACGCACCGGTCTTCCCCGGGCGACGGCCCACCGGCTGGCCGCCGGCCTCGAAACCCATCGGCTGCTTGCCCGTGACGCCGAGGGGCGGTGGCGCCTCGGCCCTGGACTGACCGAGCTGGCGGGCCACGTGCACGACCCCCTTCTGGCCGCGGGCGCGGCGGTGCTGCCCCGGTTGCGCGAAATCACCGGCGAGAGCGTGCAGCTCTACCGCCGCGAGGGCACGTCGCGTGTCTGCATCGTGGCTCTCGAGCCCCCAGCGGGACTTCGGGACACCGTTCCGGTCGGCACGCGCCTTCCGATGACGGCGGGGTCGGGCGCCAAGGTTCTGTTGGCGTTCAGCGACTCGGGCACTCAGCAGGCGGTCCTGCCGTCGGCGAAGTTCACCGACCGCACTCTGGCCGAGGTGCGCAAGCGGGGATGGGCGCAGAGCGCGGCCGAACGCGAGCCCGGTGTGGCGAGTGTCTCGGCGCCCGTACGCGACGGCAATGGCGCCGTGATCGCGGCGGTGTCGGTATCGGGCCCCATCGACCGGATGGGAAGGCGGCCGGGTGCACGCTGGGCGGCGGACCTGCTGGCGGCGTCCGAAGCGCTGACGCGGCGGCTCTGACCCGCGCCGAGATCTGCGCCTTGGCTGTGCGCGTCCCCGGATCACGACCCTCGTGCAGATGTCGCGAGGCGGAAATACAAGCGGAAATACAAAGAGCGCCCGGTTCCGATTTCTCGGAACGGGCGCTCCTTTGTCTGCAAGCTCAGCGTCTGCTGACGCAGAACCGGATGTGGTAGCCCCGATGGGATTCGAACCCACGCTACCGCCGTGAGAGGGCGGCGTCCTAGGCCGCTAGACGACGGGGCCAAGACCAATCCGGAGAGCCAGCATAGCTCAGGAGCGAATGCTGACCTAATTCACTTTCGTTGGCTGGGGTACCAGGACTCGAACCTAGAATGGCGGTACCAGAAACCGCTGTGTTGCCAATTACACCATACCCCATGGGCTGCCTATAACCGCTGGTCACAAGCATTTTCCGGACCGGTCATGTGACGGGGCGAGCCATCACTTTCCGTTCACGGGCCGACAGGCAGACTACCAAAGATTTCGGCCACGTTTTTCACGCCCCGGGTCACCCCTGCGCGGCGACGTCGCGGGCGGCCCTCAGCCGGCTCAGGCTGCGGTCTCGGCCCAGCAGCTCGAGCGACTCGAAAAGCGGTGGGCTGACCGAGGAACCGGTGGCCGCCACCCTGATCGGGCCGAACGCCTTGCGGGGCTTGAGCTCGAGCGTGTCCAGCAGCGACGCCTTCAGTGCGGCCTCGATCTCGGCCGTCGACCACTCCGTGACCCCCTCGAGCGCGACCACCGCCGCGTCGAGTACCGGGACGGCATCGGCGCGCAGTTCCTTGGCTGCGGACTTCTCGTCGAGCGTGAAGCTGCTGCGGTCAAGGAACTTCAACAGATCCCAGGCATCGCCGAGTACGACGATCCTGGTCTGCACCAGTTTGGCGGCCGCGGCGAACCCGGCGTCGTCGAGCCCGGTGTCGTGGCCGTGTGCCACGAAGTAGTCGCGCAGCCGGGCCGTGAAGTCGTCTTCGCCGAGCATCCGAATGTGCTCGGCGTTGATGGCGTCGGCCTTCTTCTGATCGAAGCGAGCGGGGTTGGAGTTGACGTTGCGGACGTCGAACGCGGCCACCATCTCGTCGAGGCTGAACAGGTCGTGGTCGTCGGCTATCCCCCAGCCGAGCAGCGCAAGGTAGTTCAGAAGACCTTCGGGGATGAACCCGCGATCGCGGTGCAGGAAGAGATTGGACTGCGGGTCGCGCTTGGATAGCTTCTTGTTGCCGTCACCGAGAACGCTTGGCAAATGGGCGAATTCGGGCACCCGATCGGCGACACCGATCCGCATGAGCGCTTGGTACAGCGCGATCTGCCTCGGCGTGGACGGCAGGATGTCCTCGCCGCGCAGCACGTGGGTGATCTTCATCGACGCATCGTCGACCGGGTTGACCAAGGTGTACAACGGATCTCCGCTGCCGCGGGTGATGGCGAAGTCGGGCACCGTGCCTGCGGCGAACGTCGTCGGTCCGCGCACCAGGTCATTCCAGGTCAGATCCTCGTCGGGCATCCGCAGTCGCAGCACCGGGCTGCGGCCCTCGGCGGCGAACTGCGCACGCTGCGCGTCGGTCAGGGTGCGGTCGTAGTTGTCGTAGCCCAGCTTGGGATTACGACCTGCCGCGACGTGACGCGCCTCGACCTCCTCGGCGGTCGAGTAGGCCTCGTAGACCTCTCCCGCTTCCAAGAGCCGAGCCACCACGTCGCGGTAGAGCTCACCGCGCTCGGACTGGCGGTACGGCGCGTACGGGCCGCCGATCTCGGGCCCCTCGTCCCAGTTCAGGCCAAGCCAGCGCAACGCGTCGAGGATGGCGGCGTAACTCTCCGCACTGTCGCGGGCGGCGTCGGTGTCCTCGATCCGGAACACGAAGGTGCCACCCAAGTGCCTGGCGTAGGCCCAGTTGAACAGCGCGGTCCTCACCAACCCGACGTGCGGGGTCCCCGTGGGCGACGGACAGAACCGGACTCGGACGTCTGATGCTTCGTTGGTCATGACTTGCCTTTGCGGACAACGGGATTGGAGAGAGTGCCGATACCCTCGATGGTGACGCTGACGACGTCGCCGTCCTCGATGGGCCCGACGCCCTCGGGTGTTCCGGTCAGGATCAGGTCACCGGGGAGCAATGTCATCACCGCCGAGGCCCACTCGATGATCGCGCCGACGTCGTGCAGGAGCAGCGCCGTGTTGCTGTGCTGGCGCACTTCACCGTTGACGTCGGTGCGGATGTCGAGCTCGGACGGGTCGATCTGGGTCTCGATCCATGGCCCGGTCGGGCAGAACGTGTCGTGCCCCTTGGCGCGCGTCCATTGCCCGTCCTGCTGTTGCTGATCCCTTGCCGAGACGTCGTTGGCGATGGTGTAGCCGAGGATGACCTCGGCGGCCTTGGCCGCGCGCACGTCCTTGCACGGCCGTTCGATCACGACGGCCAACTCGCCCTCGTGGTGCACGGGGTGTGCGTCGGCGGGCAACTGGATGGCCACGTTGGGCCCGATGATCGCGGTGTTCGGCTTGAGGAAGATCACCGGAGCCTCCGGCGGCTCGCCACCCATCTCGCGCGCATGGGCAGCGTAGTTCTTGCCCATGCAGATCACCTTCGGCGCGAGGATCGGGGCGAGGAGGCGGACGTCGGCCAGCTGCCACGAGCGCCCCGTGAAGGTGGGGTTTCGTGACAGGTACTGCTCGGCGATCTCACGGCAGATCTCTTTGTCCGGCTCCCCTTCGATACTGACGAAGGCGACGCCGTCTGGACTGGCAATTCGACCAAGACGCATTCGCAACAGCCTAATGAGGCCCGGATACGGCGACTAGGCCGGGATGAGGGACCTCCGCAGGGCGATCGATCGTCTCATATTTTGAGATTGTCATTTAGCATGTTGAGATCGCTATGCCACCATGGTCGTCATGACCACCCGCACCATTGGGACCGTCCGCCGGTGGTCCATGCTGGCGATCGCCCTCGCGGCGACCCTGTGCGCCAACGTCTTCATCAACGGCGTCGCCTTCCTGATTCCCACCCTGCACGCCGAACTCGGTCTCGACCTGGCCCAGGCCGGCCTGATGTCGTCGCTGCCCAGCTTCGGCATGGTGATCACCCTCATCGCCTGGGGAGCCGTGGTGGACCGCGTCGGCGAACGCATCGTGCTGGCGCTCGGCTCCGCGCTGACTGCCGCGGCGGCGTTCGCGGCTGCCTCCTCACACTCCCTGGTCCTGGTCGGAATCTTCCTGTTTCTCGGCGGCATGGCCGCCGCCAGCAGCAACTCCGCCAGCGGTCGGCTGGTGGTCGGATGGTTTCCGCCCGACCAGCGCGGTCTGGTCATGGGCATCCGTCAGACCGCGCAGCCACTCGGAGTCGGCCTTGGCGCGTTGGTGATACCGCAGTTGGCCCAGGCGCACGGCGTGTCGGCCGCCCTGCTCTTTCCCGCGATCGTCTGTGCGGTCGCCGCGCTGATCAGCGCGGTCGGCGTTCTCGACCCGCCGCGCCCGCCTCGACGCGATGCGCACGCAGACGACCTGGCCAACCCGTATCGCGGCTCGTCGGTGCTGTGGCGCATTCACGCAGTGTCGGTACTGCTGGTCGTGCCTCAATGCCTGGTGTGGACGTTCACGCTGGTGTGGCTGATGACCGACCGCGGGTGGTCGGCGGCCGCGGCGGGCGCGATGGTGACGTTCGCCCAGATCCTCGGCGCGGCAGGCAGGATCGCCGCAGGCCGATGGTCGGACAAGGTCGGTTCCCGCCTGCATCCCGTCAGGATCATTGCGATCGGTGCTGCCATCGCGATGGCCCTGCTCGCGGTGACCGACTTGATGCACTCACCACTGAGCATCGCGGTCATGGTCGTCGCGTCGGTGATCACGGTGTCCGACAACGGCCTTGCGTTCACCGCGATCGCCGAGATCGCAGGCCCGTTCTGGAGTGGGCGCGCGCTCGGCACGCAGAACACCAGCCAACTGCTCACCGCGGGCATAGTCCCGCCGGTGTTCGGCGCCCTGATCGGCGTGGCCGGGTTCCCGCTGGCGTTCGCGGTGTGCGCACTGTTCCCCTTGGTGGCGCTGCCACTGGTACCCGTCGACGCCGATCCCCTGCGCTCTCAGCCTGGTCCACGGGCCGACTGACCCCTCGGCAACACCAGGACCGCGGCAGCCATGAAGCATAGGGCACCGAAGAACGTGCCCACATTCGCCAACACCTCGTCGGCTGCGGTGCCCGTCTTGTAGACGAAAGCTCCAACTGCGCTGGCGGCGAACGCGAGGCAGCCGATCATGTTGACCCATTCGGCTTGCCAGTCGCGTGATCGTGGAACCCAGGAGCCGACCTGCGCGGATACCGCAACGACGCCGAACGCCGCGCTGACGAGGAAGGCGAACGAACCCACCGCGTCGGGTGCCCACACCAGCCTGCGCTCGGCCAGCACCGCGTGTGCCCAGACCGAGGCTCCGGTGCTGACGTTGAAGAGCACGGTTCCCGCGAATTGCGTCGCCGCCGATAGCCATTCGGCGCTGCCTTCCGGCCCCGACCGCACCAGCTGGACCCACGCCGCGCTGGTGAAGAACCAAGAGCCGATGAAGCAGGCGACGTTGGCCGCCCCCGCGCCGGCGAGAGCGGAGAAACCGGGTGCCGTGCCCGTGGCGAAACACAGCGATCCGATGACGAACAACCAACACTGGTGCGTCAACGTCACCGTCGCCGCTAGCCGGGTAGTCAATCGGACCGTCCGCCCTCGAGGTTGTCTGCACACCGCGTCAGCAGGTCGGCCAACTGCCGCCTCGCAGTCGCCGAAAGCCCCTGCACCATAGCCTGTTCCACCTCGAGCACGGCATGATGGCTGGCCGATAGCCGCTCGTGTCCCGCCGGCGTCAGCGCGAGCGCGATGGCGCGCCCCCGTCCCGGCGACTCCACCGATTGCACCAGCCCGGACGATCGCAACCCAGCCAACAGATCTTGCAGCGACTGCCGGGTGACGAAGCACAGTCGGGCCAACTCCGACGCCGAGGCGTCGGGGTGATCGGCGAGTGCGCGCAATGCCGCGTACTGCGCCATCGACAGCCCCGTCGACCGCAACGCCGCGTCGCAACGGCGCCGCAGTGACTGCTGTACCCGCTTCACCAAGTACCCGGCACCGACCTCGACATCCGGTTCCGACATGACAGGAACCTTACATTGCGCTAGATTGATGTGTAAGGAACCTGACACAGAGGAGAGCTGCAATGACCACCATCGAGGAACACAGCCCGCACGTCACGATGATCAACGTGTTCACCGTCGAACCCGAGCACGCAGCCGAACTCGCCGCGCTGCTGAGCGACGCGACCGACAAGGTCATCCGGCACGCCCCCGGGTTCGTCTCGGCCAACATCCACGTCAGCACCGACGGGACGCGCGTCGTCAACTATGGCCAGTGGGAGAACGCCGCGGCGATGGACGCGATGCGGGCCGATCCGGCCGCGCGCGAACACATGTCAAAGGCCGCCAACCTCGCGTCGGGATTCGACCCACATCTCTACACCGTCGAATCGGTGCACGAGCGCTAGGCACTGACACGCGTCAACTTGGCCGCTGCGTCGCGGTCGCACACGACGACCGCGTTCGGGTGTCGCTGCAGAACCGATGCCGGGCAGGACGTCGAGACCGGTCCTTCGATGGCCAACGCGATCGAATCCGCCTTCGCGGCACCGGTCGCGATCAGCAGTGTGCGACGGGCGTCCATGATGGTGCCCAACCCTTGGGTGACGCATTGCACCGGTACGGCGTCCGGCTCGTCGAA
This sequence comes from Mycolicibacterium sp. P9-64, assembly GCF_008329605.1. Taxonomy (GTDB): domain Bacteria; phylum Actinomycetota; class Actinomycetes; order Mycobacteriales; family Mycobacteriaceae; genus Mycobacterium. The sequence continues at coordinate 164,245 of NZ_NPKO01000007.1, read as the reverse complement.
GAAGCGGGCATTGTCTTGTCGTGTCGACTCGGCCAACGAGGCGACCCTGGTACGCGACTCAGGCGACGACGACGGCTCGTTGAATCCCAGGTGGCCGTTGCGGCCGATCCCCAACACCTGCAGGTCGATACCTCCTGCACCGGCGATGGCATCGTCGTAGAGCTGGCACGCGGCCTGCAAGTCGTCGCCGACTCCCACAGGCACGTGCACCTTCTGCGGATCGAGTCCCAACGGCTCGGTCACGCACGAACGGATGACGTGGGCATAGCTGCGAGGGTCGTCCGGTGCGAGCCCCACGTACTCGTCCAAGGCGAATCCGCTCACCGCGCTCAAGTCGAGCCCCCTGGCAACGCGCGCGGCCAACTCGGCGTACAGCCCAAGCGGACTGGACCCGGTGGCCAGCCCCAATACGGCGTTCGGCTTGGCCCGAACCAGATCCGTGACGATGTCGGCCGCTGCCATCGCAACACCAGCGGCATCGGATGCGATGATGATTTCCACGCCAATCCTCATTCCTTGTATAACGATGTAAGAACACACGAGTAGGCGGACGCGCAGCGGGTATTGGAGAGCACATCCGAGGCCTGAGGCGACGGCCGCCGGCCCACCCTGGAGGATCTGTGACCGAAGGCGCTCCGAAGAGCGGCGCACCATTGCGCGACAATGGATCCCAACGCGCCCTTCGCTATCAGCACGTCTACGACCTCGTCGTCGCCATGATCGAAGACCAGGGCATGCGCGAGGGCGATCAGCTGCCAAGCACGGCCGAACTCGCCGAGATGGCAGGGGTCAGCGTGATCTCCGTGCGCAGGGCCCTCGACGACCTCACCCGCAGCGGAAAGATCGTGCGGCACCAAGGCGTCGGCACGTTCGTGGCACCACAGCGGCTTCTCAGCGAGCCGTCGCGCCCGGGAGCGCTGCTGGAAACCCTCAAGAGCCGGGGCGACGAGGTCGAGCTCGACACCGAGCTGGTCAGCATGCTGGTCGGATTGCCGAGCGCCAAACATGCGGCCGCACTGGGCATCGACGCCGGCCAGCCCGTCTGGGAGATCTGTCGGCTCCGTCGTCTGGGAAGTGCACCCAAGGTCCTCGAAAAGGCCGTGCTGCCGCTGAGCATCGTGCCGTCGCTCGACGAGAGTCGCATCGCCGACGGCGCGTCCCTGTACGGCTTCCTCGCCGAACGGTACGGATTCACCGACGACTTCGTCGAGCAGGTCTTCGAGGTCGACCAGCCGAACTCTTGGGAGCGCGAACACCTTCGGCTGTCCACCAAGGACAACGTGGTGCGCATCCGCGGCATCAGCGTCAACGCGGCGGGCGTCGCCTTCGACAGCTTTCAACAGACCTACCCCGCACGCGAGTTCCTGTTCTACGTCTCGGGGAACTCCGGCCCGCGCCTGATGGAGCCGGACGACAACGGGCCGTGGTCCGTTCGTCCCCTCGGAACTCCCCCACCGACGCGCGCCGACTGACGAGCCGCGCGCGCTCACGATGCCCGGTGGTGCTGCGGATCGGGGCTCGGCACACTCGACAGCAGCTTTCTGGTGTAGTCGTTCGTGGGTTCGTTGACGATCTGCCACGGCTGACCGGCCTCGACGATCCGGCCCTCCCGCATCACGATGATCCGATCGGCGTAGGCCGCAGCAGTCGAGAGATCGTGGGTGATCATGAGAATGCCCATCCGGTGCTCGCGGCGCAGGCGGTCGAGGAGTTCCAGCACCCCCGTGCGCACCGACACGTCGAGCATCGACACGGGTTCGTCGGCCAGCAGCAGACGCGGACGCAACACCAGACTGGCGGCGATCGCGGCCCTCTGCCGTTGTCCCCCAGACAGTTCGTGCGGGTAACGGCCCGCCAGCACGTCGGGATCCAGCCCCACCTCGTGCAGTGACTCGGCCGCCAACGCCCGCCGCTCCCTGCGATTCTCACCGATGCGGTGCACCACCAGGGGCTCCATCACGGTGTCCTCGACGCGCAGGCGTCCATCGAGCGCCTCGTACGGGTCCTGGTAGATCATTTGGACGTTGCGGCGCAACGGGCGCCACGCGCGCGCACCGAGGCCGGTGACCTCGACACCGTCGATGCGGATGGATCCCGACCGCACGGCTTGCATGCCGAGGATCGCCTGCAGCGTGGTGGTCTTGCCGCAGCCGGACTGCCCGACCAGGGCGACCAACTCGCCTTCGGCGACCTGCAGGCTGACGTTGGCGACGGCGTCGGACGGGCCTGACACCTGCTTCTTGGTCGAGGCTGTGGCGAAGGGCCACCGCCGACGAGGCGTCGTCCGCGCGAGATCGCCGTAGGTGACGCGCAGATCCTCGACCTCCAGCAGAGGCGTTGTCTGCTCGGGGCTTTCGATTACCCGCCGAACGTCGTCGATGTTCGGCGTCGCCTCGAACAGCTGGCGGGTGTAGGGGTGCGCCGGCCGCCTGTAGAGGTCGTCGACAGTGCCCTCTTCGACGATCTGCCCATCGCGCATCACCGCGGCGCGCGTGCAGGCCTGCGCGACGACCCCAAGGTCGTGGGTGACCAGCACCAGGGCGAGGCCGAGATCGATCGAAAGCCTGACCAACAGCCTTAGCACCTGGTCCTGGACCACGACGTCGAGCGCCGTGGTTGGCTCGTCTGCGAGAAGCACTTTGGGCTCGCAGGACAATGCCATCGCGATCACTGCGCGTTGCTTCATGCCGCCGGACAATTGGTGCGGGTACTTGGCGTCGCTGCCCGACGGCAGCCCGACGAGGTCGAGTAACTCCCTGGTGCGCTCCACGGCGGCTCGGCCGCGGGCGATTCCGTGCACCTCGAGGGCCTCGCGGATCTGCCAGCCAACCGTCTTGACCGGGTTGAAGGCACTCATGGCGCCTTGGAACACCATCGCGACATCGGTCCATCGATGCGCCCGGATGCTTGCTTCTCCGTGTTCGATGACGTTCTTGCCGTCGATGCGCACCTCGCCGCCGACGGTTGCGGACGCAGGGAGTAGGCCGATGGCGGCAAGGATCGTCGTCGTCTTGCCGCATCCCGACTCGCCGACGAGCCCAACGCGCTCACCGGGGCCGACCTTGAGCGAGACGTCCTTGACGGTGTGGGTCGGCTCGTCGCGCGGCTGATCTCGCGGGTCGAACCAGACGTTGAGATTCACCAGTTCGAGTGCGTGGCGTTCGGTCACAGGGCGTCTCCTCCGCGACCGACCAGCGGCCGCATTCGCCATGATTTGGTGGACAGGTAGGACGCGCGCAGTCGCGGGTTGAGTCCGTCCTCGATCGAGTTGCCGACCAGGTAACAGCCAACGATCAACGCGGCCACGCAGAGGCCTGCGGGCACGATCGCCCACCACGCTCCCGTACTGACGGCACCGCGCTCGAAGGCGTGTTCCATGATGGTTCCCCACGTCACCGCGGTGGGGTCGGACAGACCGAGGAACGCCAGCGCGGTCTCGTTGAAGATCGCGAGGGTAATCGCGAGCACGGTGTTGGCGATCAAGAGCGGGCCAAGCTGAGGCACGATGTGCGTCAGGATGATTCGGGTATGACCCGCTCCGATCGACACGGCCCGGCGGACGTAGACGCGTTCGCGCAGGCTCTTCACCTGAGCCCGTACGACGCGAGCCGTGCTCGTCCACATCAGGAACCCGATCACCATGATCACGTGGCTGAGGCTGGGCCCCCATACCGCCGCGACCACGATCATCAGCACGATCTGCGGAATGACCATGAAGTAGTCGGTGATGCGCATGAGGACCGTGTCGACCCATCCGCCGAAGTAACCGGACAACACGCCGAAGATGGACCCGATGACGATGGCGATCACCGCCGCGGTGAACCCGACGAACATCGATACCTGGCCGCCCTGCAGCACCAGGCTCAACATGTCGATGCCGCCGTCGTCGCAACCGAGCCAGTGTGTGCCCGACGGCGGTTCGAACACCTCGCAGCTGGGCACGGACGTGCTGTGGGGCTTGATGAGCGGCGAGAACACCGAGACCAAGAGGAACAGCCCGATGACGACGAGCCCGATGATCGCGGGCGGCGTGGCCATCGCAGTGCGCAGCGCTCCCCACACACCGCGGCGGCGCGCGGTCACGGTGATCTCCGCGCTCACTGCGCAACCCGAGGATCGAGACGGAAGTACAGCAGGTCGGCGAGATAGTTCAGGACGACCACGGTGATGGTGATCGCCAGGAAGCCGCCCTGCAGCATCGGGTAATCGCGTTGCAGCACCGCGTCATACAGCGCTCTGCCGATTCCCGGCCAGGAGAAGATCACCTCTACCAGGATGGATCCGCTGACCACCGCGCCAAGCGATAACGCCACCTGCGTGATGGTCGGCAGGGCTGCGTTGCGCAGAGCGTACGCCCAGATGATCCTGCGGCGGGTGAGGCCTTTGGCGCGCGCGGTCAGGATGTAGTCCTCTCCAAGGGTTTCCAGCATCGCCGACCTGACGATGAGGGCGTTTTCGGCATAGAGGGTTAGCACGAGTGTCAGCACCGGCAGTGTCATGTGTCTCACCAGGTCGGCGAACTGCTCACTCGGGGACAGCGCCACGGCGAAGGGATCATTCATCCCCACCGACGGCAGGACGCCTGCGAACAGGATGAGAAGCATCATGCCGAGGAACTGCGTGGGAAAGGCGTAGAACGCCACGGCAACACCGGTCGAGACGTGGTCGCCGATCGAATTGCGCCGTACCGCTCCGTAAACGCCGACCACCAATCCGACGACGATCGCAATGACGGTGCCGACGGTCACCATTGGCAGCGTGTTGCCGAACGCCTCGAGCAGGTTGCCAAGCACGGGCTGGCGATTGGTGAACGACACCCCCAGATTGCCGCGGCAGAGCTGTTGGAGGTAAAGCACGTACTGTTCCCACAGCGACTTGTCGAGTCCGAACTCCACTTCCAGCGCGTGCTTGAGCGCCGGTGAGGCGTTGGGTATTCGCGACACCCTGGTGACGGCATCGCCAGGAAGAACACGAAAGAGCACGAAGTTCACGGTCAGAGCGACGAAGATCGTGACGACGGCGAACAGTGAGCGCTTCCAGAGGTACCCGCGCACCCGTACCCCTTCCTGTTGACGCGACTTGAACTAGTCATCATACTAAGCACGCCAAGTGAACCACGTGTTACGAACTGTCACGTCGGTCGAGGCCTTGATCGTCGGAGTGTCGGAACCGGATTCATCGGTCTTCAGCCCGTCGGCCGGCCCAGCCCGCACGACGAGGGAAGGTCTTGATGAAGTTCAAACGAGTTCTCGCAGTGATCTCCTGTGCCGCGGCCGTCGCCGCGCTGGCGGGTTGTGGTGGATCCAAGGAGCCAGCCGCCTCGATGCTCCGGATCGGAGTCAGCGCCACGATCGACTCCCTCAATCCGTTCGTCTCGAGTTCCGACTACAGCAGCGTCGTCTTCGAGTACGTCTACCCGCACCTCACCGAGTACGACACGAAGGACATGTCGCTGGTGCCCTCGTTCGCGGAGAAGTGGCAGACGTCGCCGGACGGTTTGAAGTGGACGTTCGACACCGCAAAGGACGCCAAGTGGTCCGACGGCCAGCCGCTCACCGCCAAGGATGCCGCGTTCACCCTCAACGTGATTCACCAGTTCCAAGACGGACCGGCGGGCAAGCTGGCCGGCGTCGCGCAGGGTATGACGTCTGCCGTCGCCGATGACGACACTCACCTGACGGTGACGTACAGCGCGCCCGTCTCCAACGTCCTCGAGCAGATGACGCAGCTGCCCATCCTGCCCGAGCACATCTGGTCGCAATACGCCGCTGGCGACGGCAAGGCACTCACCACGTTCCCGAACGAGGCACCGATGGTGTCGGGCGGCCCGTTCCGGCTCACGGAGTACAAGAAGGATCAGCTCGCGCTCTTCGACCGGAATCCGAACTGGTGGGGCGCCGCCAAGCCCGAGATCACCGGTTTCGGGCTCCAGATCTTCGCGAACTCCGACGCCATGGTGACGGCGCTGCGCACCGGGCAGGTCGACATGATCGGTGAGTCGACGCCCGCGACCACCGTCCCCTCGTTGAAAGACGCGGGCCTGGAGGTCGGTACGACCGCCAGCACGGGATACTACGAGCTGATCATCAACACGAACCCCAAGAAGAAGAACCATCCCGAACTTCTCAATCCTCAGGTGCGCAAGGCATTCGAGTACGCGATGAACCGCGATGAGATGGTGAAGACCGCGTGGCTCGGCATGGCGACACCCGGATCGACCATCGTCGCCCCTGCCACCGGTTGGCACGACGATTCCATCAAGGCACTGCCGTTCGACGTGGCGCAGACCAATGCGATCCTCGACGGCCTCGGCTACCGCAAGGGCCCGGACGGCATCCGGGTGGCCAACGGCGTCCCGATGAGCTACGACGTGATCTTCCCGACCGAGATCAACGGCGCGGGCGACCGGATGTTCCAGACCGCCCAGAACAGCCTGCGCGGAGCGGGCGTCAACCTCGTCATGCGCAAGATGGACACCGATGCCGCCACCGCGGCAATACAGGGTCCCGACGGGACGTACGACGACTACGACGTCGCGATGTGGGACTGGATTCCGCCGGTGGATCCGGACTTTCAGCTCAGCGTGCTCACATGCGCACAGTGGAACAACAACAACGACAGCGGATACTGCAACCCCAAGTACGACGAGCTCTACAAGGCACAGGGGGTGGCCCGCGACCGCGCCGAGCGCCAGAAGATCATCAACGAGATGCAGCAGATCGCGTTCGACGACCGCCCGTACGTCGTGCTGGCCTACCAGAACGTGATCGAGGCGCACACGCCGAAGTGGACGGGCTTCCTGCTCTCGCCACTCGTCGGATCGGTGAACAACCTCTCGACGCAAACCCTGCTCCAGGTGCACCCGGCCTGATGACGGACGCGTCGATGGCTCGCTGCTCGCCCGAAGAATTCGACAAGACACTCGCTCGCCACCGGGACGTCGACGTGGTCGTCGGCCTGTTCTCTGACGCCGGAGGTGTGCGTGGCGGGCGTGGCGCCGCCGTCGTCCGCGACGCACTCGGTGTCGACGTGGTCGAATTGGCCACGATCGACCCGGAATTCGACGGCAGCCCGGCGGCGCGGTCGGTGGTCATGGTCCAGGCGCCGTCGGGGCCCGTCCGCATCGTGCTGGTCGGTCTCGGTGCACGGGTCGAGTCGCCGCACACCCTGTTCGATGCCGCCTTGTGCGCCAAGCCCACTCGCGCAGTGGTCTCCACCCTGGCACTCGAGGCCGACGGTGCGCTCGGCGCCGTCGCGCAGGGGCATGCCATCGGAGCGTGGCGGTATCGCCAGGAGCGTGACGCACCGTCACAGCCGGCACCGCTGGAACTCCTCGACGATTCCGCTGTCGACGCAGAGCCCGTCCTGGCCCGCGCCGCGGTAGTGGCGCGGGCGACGGGTTGGGTGCGCCAGTTGGTCGAGATGCCGCCGAACACCCTGTCGCCCAGCACCTTTGCCGAGTCGGTGACGACGTTCGCGGGGGAAGTTGCACCGGGCACGGTCACCGTCGACACCTGGGACGAGCCGACGCTGCGGGCGCGCGGGTTCGGCGGCACGCTCGGCGTCGGCGCCGGAAGCGCCAACCCTCCCCTCGTCGTCGAACTGCGCATCGCGGGCGAAGGATCACCGACGGCGTTGGCCGGCAAGGGAATCACGTTCGATTCGGGCGGCATCAATCTCAAGCGCGACGTGGGCGAACTCAGCTGGATGAAGTCGGACATGGCCGCGGCCGCATCCGTGGCCGCGGCAGTGATCGCGGCCGCTGCGCTCGGCCGCACCGCACCGGTCGTCGCGCTCCTGCCGGTGGCGGAGAACATGCCGGGCCCGTCCGCTCTCCGTCCCGGCGACGTGGTGTCACACCCCGGTGGGCGAACCACCGAGGTGCTCGACACCGACTGCGAGGGACGGCTGGTGCTCGCCGATGCGCTCGGTTGGCTTGCCGGACAAGGCCCGTCGCACCTCATCGACGTGGGCACGTTGACCGACTCCGGCGCAGTGGGGCCGGCGTTCTGGGGATGCTGGGCGACATCGGACGAATTGGCCTCTGCCGTCGTCGACGCGGGGTCGAGAGCCCACGACCGCGGGTGGGCGCTTCCGCTGCATCCCTCGTACGTCTCGATGTTGCCCTCCAGGGTCGCCGACATCGCCAATGCGTCCCCCGACGCGCCGGACTCCGGTCAACTGGCCGCCACGTACCTGCGCACGTTCGTGGGCGAGGTGCCGTGGGTGCACATCGACAACGGTTCTGCGGCATGGCTGGAGCGCGATGCGTCGCCATGGCCGGCAGGTGCCACCGGAACCCCGGTGCGGGCGTTGATCGAGTTCCTGTACCCGTCCCCTTAGCCCCTCGACGGACCGATAGAATATACTTAGTATAATGAGTACTTCAGGTCTGTCAGTGAAAGAAGAAGGGCACTCCATGACGACGTTCGACACCTCGTTCGCCGAACGCACGAAAGCCACCAAGGCGCTCTACGAGCGCGCGTGCCGCACCATCCCCGGTGGGGCCGGAAGCACGGCCCGCCTGCCACGCAACGGGTGGAATCCGTATCCCCTCTTCATCGCCGAGGGTCGAGGTTCGCGGCTGCGGGACGTGGACGGCAACGAATACATCGACTATCTGCTCGGCCTCGGGCCGATGATCCTGGGCCATCGCCCCCCTGAGGTGACCAAGGCCGTCACCGACGCGATCAGCGACTACGGCACGTGCTTCGGGCTGCCCTACGAGCTGGAGATCGAGGCCGCGGAGAAGGTCGTCGCCGCCGTGCCGGGGTTGGAGCAGGTGCGCTTCACGAACTCCGGATCCGAAGCCGTCGGCACTGCCGTGCGATTGGCCCGCGCCACCACCGGACGCCGGCTGATCGTGCGCTTCGAAGGCCACTACCACGGCTGGCAGGACACCGTGTACTGGTCCAACCACGTCGATCCCAAGCTCGCGGGGCCTGCGGATCGGCCGCGGCCCGTGGCGATGGGCGGCGGCGTGCCCGCGGAGCTGGCCGACACGCTGATCGTGCTGACGTGGAACGACCCGGAGAGCTTCGTCAGGCTCATGGAGGAGCGTGGCGAAGAAGTTGCCGCGGTGCTGACCGAGCCCGCCGTCTTCAACACCGGGTGCATCCTGCCCGAACCGGGCTACCTGGAGCTGCTCCGCGCGCAGACCCTCAAGCACGGAGCCATGCTGATCTTCGACGAGGTCATCACCGGATTCCGGTTCTGCCGCGGTGGGGCCCAGGAATGGTTCGGCATCTACCCGGATCTCACCACGTATGCCAAGGGCATCGGTGGCGGGTTCCCCGTGGCGGCCATCGGGGGCACGAAGGAGGCGATGCGCCTGATCGCCGACGGCACCTATTCGCACTCGGGCACCTACAACGCCAATGTCGTGCAATGCGCGGCTGTGTCGGCCACCATGGACGTGCTGGCGACGCCCGGTCTCTACGAGCGGCAGCGCGCGCTCGGCGACCGACTGGGCCGTGGCCTCAAGGCCATCGCCGACGAGAAGGGTATCGACGCCTACGTGGAGGGGATCGGCACGGTGTTCCAGCTCTGGTTCACCGACCGCCCGATCAAGAACTGGCGGGACGCCGCCGCACACGCGCACGAGGACGTGTTCACGCGCTGGTACCAGGAGATGGTGGTGCGCGGTGTGCTCTTTCATCCGCTGCAGTTCGAGAACCTGTTCGTCTCGCTGGTGCACACCGATGCCGACATCGACGAGACGCTCACGGCGGCCGAGGCGGCGCTCACCGTGGTGGCGCGTGAGCGGTAGCGCTCCATCGTTGCCCATTCGGGAGCGCTCGCGATGACGCCGCGGCGTGCGCTGGCCATCGGCATCGATCTCGGGACCAGCAGCCTGAAGGCCGTCGCGGTCGACGAGACCGGCCGGTGCGTCGCCAGGGCCCGCGCCGGATATCCGACCGCGCAGCCGGAAACCGGTGCAGCCGAACAGGACCCAGCGGACTGGCGCACTGCCTGCGACGCCGCGGTTGGCCGCCTCGCCACCGAGACCGACCCCGCCTCATGGCAGGCCGTCGGGTTGTCGGGCATGCTGCCGACGCTGGTGAGTCTGGACGGCGACGGGCTTCCCGTGGGTCCTGCCATCACGTGGAAGGACGGCCGCGCCGAACCCGAAGGCGGCCAGATCGCCGAACGCATCGGTGCGGCCGTGCTGTACGAGCGGACCGGGCAGCGATTCGACGGCCGCTATCTGCTCGCCATGCACGCCCGGCGAGTGGGCCTCGGGTTGCCCGCCAACATGATGGTCGCCGGTGCCAAGGACTACCTCTTCGAGGCGCTCACGGGCCACCTGCTCACCGACCCGAGCACCGCCTCGGGCTACGGCGCCTACGATCTGCACACCGAATCCTGGGATCCATCCATCCTCTCGGCGGCGTCGGTATCGGCGGTGCCCGAGGTCGCAGCGGCGCGGGACAGTCGACCGCTGACCGCTCACGTCGCCGGCCGCTGGGGCTGTCCGGCCGGCCTCCCCGTCGTCCTCGGTGCGGCCGACTCGGTGCTCGGTGCCTACGGTCTGGGAGTCCGAGGTCCCGGGGAGGTCGCCTACATCGCCGGGACGAGCAACGTCATCCTCGGCTGGTCGTCCTCACCCCGCGTCGACTCCGAAGGACGCTATCTGGTCACCCCGATGGCCACGGACGGCTACGGGCTCGAGATGGACCTCTTGGCAACGGGTTCGGCGATCGAGTGGCTTGCCGAGCTCCTCGCTGTCGGCGGCGGGCCCGCTGCCTTGGCTGAACTCGCCGCGACGGCACCGTTGGAGTCCGCACCACTCGTCCTGCCCTACCTGTCACCGGGAGAGCAAGGCGCACTGTGGGATCCACGGCTGACAGGTGCCATCGAAGGATTGACCTTGCGCACCTCGCGCGCCGAACTGGCGCGCGGACTGATGGCGGGAATCGTGCTCGAATCTCGGCGCTGCGTCGACGTCTTGGCCGAAGCCTCCGGAGCGCGCGGCACGATTCTGATGAGCGGATCGGGTGCGGCGTCCCCGACGTTCCGGCAGGACCTCGCAGACGCAACGGGCCGCACCGTGTCGTTCGACCCCCACGAACACGATCACTCGGCGGTCGGGGCCGCGCTGTTCGCGGGACGGGCAGGGCTGCACTGGCCGGAGGTGGCACCCGAGCCAGAACGCCCGCCCGAGATCTTCGAACCCGATCCAACCCGAGCCGCCGCCTGGGCCGAACGCTTCACCAGGCACGACGGCGCGTGCCGATCACAAGCGGCCAGGCACGGCGAGATCGACTCCCCCAGCGAAGGAAGGTCATCATGACCGCGATGCGGACACCCGCCGACGTCGACCTGTCTCTGTACCCCACAGGGACGACACTGGACGCCAACGACCGGCTGCTGATCGGCGGCTGCGCGGTCGCCGACCTTGCCGAGCAATACGGCACACCGGCCTACCTCATCGACGAGGGTGCGCTGAGACTCACTGCGCGAACGTATGTCGGGGCCTTCGCCAGCCGCCATCCCCGCTCACTGGTGCTGTTCGCGTCGAAGAGCTTTCCTTCTGCATCGGTGCTCGGCGTGGTGGCCGAGGAGGGCTGCGGCGCCGACACCGCCGCGGCTGGCGAACTCGGGCTGGCACTGGCCGCGGGGGCCGACCCGAAACGGGCCGTCTTCCACGGCAACGCGAAGACCGCTGACGACATTCGCGCCGCGATCGACGCGCGCGTGCGATACCTCGTCATCGACAACCTCGACGACGTCGACCGCATCGGACGCCTTGCCCGCGAACCGGTTCCGGTGTTGTTGCGCGTCAGCCCCTCGCTGGACGCCAAGACGCACGCGGCGATGATGACCGGTCACGACGCCTCCAAGTTCGGCATTCCGTCGGATCAGGTCGAAGAGGTGATCGCAGCGATCCGTCGCGAGCCGCTGCTCGATCTGCGCGGCCTGCACGCGCACGTCGGGTCGCAGCTGCGCGACCTCGACCAGTTCGAGGCTGCCGTGCGGGCCCTTGCCAGGTTCGAACGATTTGGGGTGTACGACCTCGGCGGCGGCCTCGGCGTGCGCTACACCAGCGGCGACGAGGCGCCGACGATCGAGGAGTACGCCGAACGCTTGGTGTCCGCCGTGCACCGGCACCTCGGTGAGGACGTCGAGCTTCTGGTGGAGCCCGGCCGGTCGATGGTGGCACGCAACGGAATCACTGCCTATCGCGTCGTCACGGTCAAGCGTGGCAAGCGAACTCACGTGGCAGTCGACGGCGGCATGGGCGACAACCTGGAGGTCTCGCTCTACGGGCAGCCGTTCCAGCCCGCCGTGATCGACCGGCAGGGCCCCGCCGAGGTGGTGGACGTCGTTGGTCGACACTGCGAATCAGGTGACGAGATCGCCCACGGCGTGGAGGTCGTCGCGCCCCGGGTGGGTGACCTGATCACCGTGCCCGTGACCGGTGCCTACTGCTACACCATGTCCAACAACTACAACGCCGCGCTGAGGCCACCCGTCGTGTTCTGCCACGACGGCACGTCCCGGCTTGCCGTGCGCCGGGAGACGTTCGACGATCTGTTGCGCCGCGAACAGCTGCTGCCGAGTGCGACATGACCGAGTCCGCACGCGCCGTGATCGCCGCCATCGCCGAGCAGTGGGCGGTGCCGGGTGGTGCGGTGGTGGCAGTCGACCGGGGTGGGGAGTTCTTCTCACACCGATTCGGGCACGCCGACGTCGTCGCAGGCATTCCCGTTGCCCCACAACACCTCTTCGAGATCGGTTCGATCAGCAAGGTCTTCACGTCGATCGTCGTGATCCGGCTGGTGCGCCACGGCCTGCTCCGGCTCGACGATTCCGTGGGCGCCATCCTCGACTGGCTCCCCGAGCCCCTACAGGCCGACGGGATCACCATCGAGCGGCTGCTCAACCACACCGCAGGACTGGTGGCGAGCGTCGATGCGTTACCCGACGAGATCGGTCAGGTCGCGGCGTTCGCCGGCGGTGTCTCGTCGGCTGCGCCAGGAACGTTCTTCCACTACTCGAATCTGGGCTTCATCCTGCTCGGCCTCGCGGCACGGCAGGTGTCCGGACGCCCGCTCGTCGACCTGGTCCGCGCGGAGATCCTCGAGCCCCTCGAGATGACGTCCAGCATCGCCCGCGTCACCCACGACGACTACTCGTCGTTGGCCCGCGGGTATCAACCGTTGCGTGACGACCGGCCATGGGCCCCAGGCGATCCGCTGGTACAGGCGCCGTGGCTGGAGGTCGCAGGCGCCGACGGAAACATCGCGGCCACGGCGTCGGACCTTGGCCGGTTCGCCCGCATGCTGCTCGGGCGTGGCACGCTGGACGGAACGTCGATCCTCGACGATGCCAGCTTCGACACGATGCTGGGCTCGACGGCGCCCGACGGCGAAGGCGTGCTCGCGCTGCCCGGCGTCCCGCCGACCCAGACCAGCCGCTACGGCCTTGGCATCAACGTCGAAACGGCCGACGGCCACACCGTCGTCTCGCACGGCGGCGGCATGGTCGGCTACGCGTCGTTCCTCCTGGCGGATCTCGACGATGGCATCGCGGTCTGCGCGGTGACCAACGCCAACGGCGACACCCCCGTGGCCGAGGCGATGGCACGCAGCGTCGCCGCGGAGTTGAGGTCCCCCGGCACCGTGGACCCCAACGGTTTGGACCCGCACTGGTGGGATGCGAGCCACGTCGAAGACGGCGGTTACACAGGCGAATTCGCCGACGAGGGGCAACGGATCCAGGTCTCCATCTCCGAACGCGACGGCGACCGCGTGAAGATCGCGGTGCAGTGCGACGACGACTGTGCGCCGCTGCTGCGCACGTGGACCGGGAACGCGGTGGCGAGGACGCCGTCGCTCGACCGGTTCGCACTCGGCTTCGACGACGACGCCTGGCACTGGGGTCCCCGGACCTTCACCCGCGCCGACGCCGCGATGCCGAAGGTTCCCGCCACCGGCGCGCTCGAACCGTTCTGCGGGCACTTCCGTTCCTACACGCCGTGGTTCACGAACTTCCGCGTTGTGCAACGCCGCGGCCGGCTGTTGCTCGTCGCCCCTGGCGGCGTCGAGGCACCAACGGACGACGTCGAGTTGGTGGCCGAATTGGTCGGGCGGGGCGACTGGACCTTTCGGATCGGCGCCGACCCGCGGCTACCCGAGCGCATCACCTTCGGCCCGCCGGTCGACGGTCTGTCGCCGTGGGCGGATCGCGACGGGTGTCGCTACTCGCGCGCCTTCACCGATTGAGGCTAGAGCTTGCTCACGATGCGGTCGCCGACCTCCGAGGTCGACAGCTTCTCGTCGCCCCTGGTGGCCAGGTGCTCCTCGACGGCCCTGTCCACCCGCGCAGCTGCGGCGTCCTCGCCGACGTGCGCAAGCAGCAGTGCCACCGACATGACCGCTGCAGTGGGATCTGCGATGCCCTGTCCTGCGATGTCGGGCGCGCTGCCGTGCACCGGCTCGAACATCGACGGATTGGTTCGGGTCGCATCGATGTTGCCGCTCGCGGCCAGCCCGATGCCACCGGCGACCGCTGCCGCGAGGTCGGTGATGATGTCGCCGAACAGGTTGTCGGTGACGATGACGTCGAAGCGCCCGGGGTCGGTGACCATGTGGATGGTCGCCGCGTCGATGTGCTGATAGGCGACCTCGACGTCGGAGAACTCCTTGCCGACCTCGGCGACGATCCGCGACCACAATGAGCCCGCGAACGTCAACACGTTGGTCTTGTGCACCAGCGTCAGGTGCTTGCGCCGCTTGGCCGCGCGGGCGAAGGCATCACGCACGACGCGCTCCACGCCGAACGCGGTGTTCAGGCTGACCTCGGTGGCCACCTCGTGCGGGGTGCCGGCGCGGATCGCGCCGCCCGTACCGGAGTAGGGGCCCTCGGTGCCCTCGCGGACCACCACGAAGTCGATGGCGGGATTGCCTGCCAACGGGCTGTCGACACCCGGAAACAGCCGCGACGGACGCAGATTGACGTGATGGTCGAGCTCGAAGCGCAGCCGCAGCAGCAGCCCGCGCTCGAGCACGCCGCTTGGCACCGACGGATCACCGATGGCGCCCAACAGGATCGCGTCATGCCGCCGCAGCTCGTCGGTCAAACCGTCGGGCAGCGTCTCCCCCGTCGCGTGGTAACGCTTGGCACCCAGGTCGTAGGTCGTCTTCTCCACACCCGGCACGACGGCGTCGAGCACCTTGAGCGCTTCGTCGATGACCTCGGGTCCGATGCCGTCTCCGGCGATTACGGCCAACTTCAACGGGGAAGTCATGTCAGATCAACCTCTTCCAGCGTCACGGCGCCGACGTCGGTACCGATCGCGGTCAACACGTCGGCGGACACCCGACGGTCGATGCGCAGCATGATGGTGGCGCCGACACCGTCGGCGTCCTGGCTGAGTTGGGCGGCGAGGATGTTGACGCCCGCAGCGCCGAGCAGTGTGCCGATCTTGCCGAGCGCTCCCGGCTGGTCACCGTAGTTGATGATCAGGTTGATGCCCTCGGCGCGCAGATCCAGGTTGCGGCCGTTGATCTGGACGATCTTCTGCACCTGTTGCGGTCCCGACAGAGTGCCTGCCACGTTGACCGTCGTTCCGTCGGCCGACACCCCGCGCACGTCGACGACGCTGCGGTGGTTCGGGCTCTCCGACACGGTGGTGATGGCGGCCTCGACACCCCGCTCGGCGGCCAGCGCCGGGGCGTTGACGAACGTGACCTGATCCTCGATGACGGCCGAGAACAGGCCGCGCAGCGCCGAGAGCCGCAGTACCTCAACCTCTTCGGAGGCCAGCTCGCCGCGCACCTGCACCGAGATCGACGCAGGCAACTCGGGAGACAGCGCGCCGACCAGGAGACCCAGCTTGCGCACCAGGTCGAGCCACGGCGCCACCTCTTCGCCGACGACACCGCCGCCGACGTTGACCGCATCCGGCACGAACTCGCCTGCCAGCGCCAGCTTCACGCTGGCCGCCACGTCGGTGCCCGCGCGGTCCTGCGCCTCCTCCGTCGATGCGCCGAGGTGCGGGGTGACGACGACCTGCGGCAGTTCGAACAGCGGGCTGTCCGTGCATGGTTCGGTGGAGAACACGTCGAGTCCGGCACCGCGGACGTGCCCGCTGAGGATGGCCTCGGCAAGCGCCTCCTCGACGATCAGCCCGCCGCGCGCGGCGTTGACGATGATCACACCCGGCTTGGTCTTGGCCAGGGCCTCCTTGTTGATCAGCCCGGCGGTCTCCTTCGTCTTCGGAAGGTGCACCGAGATGAAGTCGGCGCGGGCCAGCAGTTCGTCGAGCGTGAGCAGTTCGATGCCCAGCTGCGCCGCGCGAGCCTGTGACACGTACGGGTCGTAGGCGGTGATGTGGGCGCCGAACGCGGCGAGCCGCTGGGCCACCAGCTGCCCGATGCGGCCGAGGCCGACCACGCCGACCGTCTTGCCGAAGATCTCGGTGCCCGAGAACGACGACCGCTTCCACGTGTGCTCACGCAGTGTCGCGTCGGCGGCCGGGATCTGCCGGGCAGCGGCCAGCAGCAGGGCCAGCGCATGCTCGGCGGCGCTGTGGATGTTCGACGTGGGCGCGTTGACCACCAGCACACCGCGTGCGGTGGCGGCGTCGACGTCGACGTTGTCGAGCCCGACGCCTGCGCGGGCGACGATCTTCAGCTTGGGCGCGGCGGCGAGCACCTCGGCGTCCACGGTGGTGGCCGATCGCACCAGCAGCGCGTCGGCCTCGGGCACTGCGGCCAGCAACTTCTCCCGGTCTGGGCCGTCGACCCAGCGCACCTCCACCTGGTCACCAAGGGCGGCGACGGTCGATTCGGCGAGTTTGTCAGCGATCAATACAACGGGCAGGCTCACGTGGACAGAGTAATGGGCTGTAATCAAGCGATGGACATCACCGTCGTCGGTAGTGGGCCCAACGGTCTGAGCGCCGCCGTGATCTGCGCCAGGGCCGGGTTGTCGGTGCGGGTCGTCGAGGCTCAGCCGACCGCAGGGGGCGGCGCGCGGACCATGCCGGATCCCGAGTATCCAGGTGTCAGCCACGACGTCTGCTCAGCCGTGCACCCGCTGGGGGTGGCCTCACCGTTCTTCGCCGAATTCGACCTTGCGGCGCGCGGCGTGGACCTGGTGGCGCCGGACGTGTCGTACGCCAACCCCCTGCCCGGTAGGGCCGCCGCACTGGCCTACCGATCGTTGGAACGCACGTGTGCCGAGCTCGACGACGGTGCGTCGTGGCGGCGGCTGTTCGGCCCGCTGACCGAGCACGTCGACGGCGTACTGGGTTTCTTCCTCGGCGACAAGCGCTCGCTTCCTCCGGATCTGCTGACCACCGTGCGCACCGGGTTGCGGGTGTTGGCTCAGGGCAGCCCGGCATGGGGGCTGCTTCGCGGCGACGACGCCAGGGCGCTGTTCACCGGTGTTGGCGCACACGCGATTTCGCCGATGCCGTCGCCGGTCAACAGTGGCGCGGGAATGATGCTCGGAACCGTCGCGCACACCGCGGGGTGGCCGGTGCCGATCGGAGGAACGCAGACGATCGCCGACGCGCTGATCGCCGACCTGTTGGACCACGGCGGCGAACTGGTGCTCGGCGAGACCGTCACCACACCGCCAGACGGCGTGGCGATCTACGACACCGCACCGACGGCGCTGCTCGACGTCTACGGTGACGCCGTCCCGTCGCGGTACGCGAAGGCGTTGCGCCGCTACAGGTTCGGGCCAGGGGTATGCAAGGTCGACTTCGTGCTGTCCGGCGAGATTCCGTGGCGCGACGAGCGCGTCGCACAGGCACCGACGGTGCACATGGGTGGCACCCGCGCGCAGATGGCACTGGCCGAACGGGACGTCGCGGCGGGCCGGCACGCCGAGTGGCCGATGACGTTGGCGTCGCTGCCGCATCTGACGGACCCGTCGCGCATCGACGCGCAAGGCCGACGACCGCTGTGGACCTATGCGCACGTACCTGCGGGTTCCACCCGCGATCTCACCGAGACGGTGACCGGGATCTTCGAGCGCGCCGCCCCCGGATTCCGTGACTTGGTGCTCGCGGCGCGAGCCGTGCCTGCCGCCGAGATGTCGCGCCACAATGCGAACTACGTCGGTGGCGACATCATCGTCGGCGGAGCCACGCTGTTCGCCGCAATCGTCGGTCCGACGTTGAGACTCAACCCGTGGACCACGCCGCTGCCGAAGGCGTACCTGTGCTCGTCGGCCACGCCGCCGGGTACGGGAGTGCACGGGATGGCCGGCTACTACGCCGCGCGCACCGTGCTGCGCCGTGAGTTCGGGATCAAGAATCTGCCCAAACTTTCGCCCTAGTTCACAGGCGATCGTGATTGGCTGGTCGGCATGACGAAACTCGCAGTCATCTACTACTCGGCCACCGGACACGGCACCGCGATGGCCAACCGAGTGGCCGCCGCCGCGGAGGCCGCGGGCGCCGAGGTGCGGGTCCGGCACGTCGCCGAGACGCGTGATCCGGAGTCCTTCGCCCAGAACGCGGCGTGGACCGCCAATTACGAGGCCACCAAGGACCTGCCATCCGCGACGGGTGACGACATCGTCTGGGCCGACGCGGTGATCTTCGGGTCGCCGACGCGGTTCGGTTCCGTCGCCTCACAGCTACGCAGCTTCCTCGACTCGCTCGGCGGCCTGTGGTCGGAAGGCAAGCTCTCCGACAAGGTGTACGCGGGTTTCACGTCGACGAACACCGAGCACGGCGGCCAGGAGACGACCCTTCTCACGCTCTACGTCACGCTGATCCACTTCGGCGGCATCATCGTGCCGCCGGGTTACACCGATGCGGTCAAGTTCGTCGACGGAAACCCCTACGGCGCCAGCCTCACCGCCGGCCACGACAACATCAGCGAGTTCGACGACGCCACCAACGACGCGCTCGACCACCTCGCCCGCCGCGTGGTGAGCGTCGCCGATCGGCTCGGCTCCTAGATGCGCTGACTCCCCACCCGGTCGAATACCGTTGATACGGGCCACTTCGGGGAGGGAATCGATGATCGACGGTGTCGCGCGGTTGGTCGGATCGTCTCCCGACAGAGTCGACTACTTCCAAAGGGGAGACCTCGAGATCTTCCGCGTCGACCCACCGTTGTGCGGGTACCGCATCATCGCCGCGTCGCAGTCCCCCGTATGCCATGCACGCGCAGTAGGTCGACGCCGACGGCAGCTGCCCCGCAGCGCTCTCGCCGATCCTCTAGAGACGGCTTCGGCGTGATTGGTCGCGCTGAGCGAGACCAATCACGCCGAAATCGTTGGAAAACTACGCCGTTTCGGTGATGGGCCGGTCAACCCAGCTCATCAGGTCGCGCAGCTTCTTGCCGGTGACCTCGATCGGGTGCTCGGCGTTCTCCTTGCGCAGCTTCTCGAGGCGCTTGTTGCCGCCCTCGACGTTGGCGACGAGCTCCCTGACGAACGTGCCGTCCTGGATGTCCTTGAGGATGGCGCGCATCCGGTCCTTGGTGTCGGCGTCGATGACACGCGGGCCGGACAGGTAGCCACCGAACTCCGCGGTGTCGGACACCGAGTAGTTCATCCTGGCGATGCCACCCTCGTACATCAGGTCGACGATGAGCTTGAGCTCGTGCAGCACCTCGAAGTACGCCATCTCCGGCGCGTATCCGGCCTCGACCATGATCTCGAAGCCTGCCTTGACCAGCTCCTCGGTGCCGCCGCACAGCACGGCCTGCTCACCGAAGAGGTCGGTCTCGGTCTCTTCCTTGAAGTCGGTCTTGATGACGCCCGCGCGGGTGCCGCCGATGCCCTTGGCATAGGACAGGGCGAGCGCCTGTCCCTCACCCTTGGGGTCCTGGTCGACGGCGATCAGGCAGGGTACGCCCTTGCCGTCGACGAACTGGCGGCGCACCAAGTGGCCAGGGCCCTTGGGGGCGACCATGGCGACGGTGATGTTGGCGGGCGGCTCGATCAGCTTGAAGTGGATGTTCAGGCCGTGGCCGAAGAACAGCGCATTGCCCTCTTCGAGATTCGGCTCGATGTCGGTCTTGAAGATCTCGGCCTGCGCGGTGTCGGGTGCGAGCAGCATGATCACATCAGCCCAGGCGGCCACATTCGCCGGCGTGTCGACCTCGAGGCCCTGCTCGGTGACCTTCTCGCGGGACTTGGAGCCCTCCTTCAGGCCGACCTTCACCTCGACGCCGGAGTCGCGCAGGCTCAGCGAGTGCGCGTGGCCCTGGCTGCCGTAGCCGATGACGCCGACCTTGCGTCCCTGAATGATCGACAGGTCTGCGTCGTCGTCGTAGAACATCTCAACTGCCATTTTTTGATGCCACCTCAATTTCCTTCTCTGGGTTCGTGATTCGTAGAAATCGTTATTTGACGATGCCGCGAGGCCCGCGGGCCAGCGTCACCATGCCCGACTGGGCGATCTCGCGGATGCCGTACGGCTCGAGGAGTCGGTACAGCGCATCAAGCTTGCCAGGCGTTCCTGTGGCCTCGACGGTCAGGGACTCGGTCGACACGTCGACCACCTTCGCGCGGAACAGGTTCACCGCCTCGATGATCTGTCCACGGGTTGCGGCGTCGGCACGCACCTTGATCAGCGCCAGCTCACGCGACACGGAGTTGTCCTCGTCCTGCTCCACGATCTTGATCACGTTGATCAGCTTGTTGAGCTGCTTGGTGATCTGTTCGAGCGGAAAGTCCTCGACGGCAACCACGATCGTCATCCGAGAGAGGTGCTTCTGCTCGGTCGCACCGACGGCCAGCGACTGAATGTTGAAGCCGCGCCGGGAGAACAGGGCTGCGACACGGGCCAGAACGCCGGGTTTGTCCTCGACGAGGACCGACAGGGTATGGGTCGTCGTGGTCATCTGTGTCCTCTGTTCTTCGCGCAAGCGCTCATCACGCGTGCCCTTCGTTCTCGCTGTCGTCGAACAACGGACGAATGCCCTTGGCGGCCTGGATCTCGTCGTTGCTCATGCCGGCGGCCACCATCGGCCACACCTGCGCGTCGGCGCCGACGATGAAGTCGATCACTACCGGCCGGTCGTTGATCGCCCGCGCCTGGTTGATCACGTCCTCGACGTCCTCGGCCCGCTCACACCTCAATCCCACACATCCGAGCGCCTCGGCCAGCTTGACGAAGTCGGGAATGCGCTGGGCGGCATGCGTGCCCAGATTGGTCTGGCTGTACCGCTTCTCGTAGAACAGCGTCTGCCACTGCCGGACCATGCCGAGGTTGCCGTTGTTGATGACGGCGACCTTGATCGGCGCGCCCTCCACGGCGCAGGTGGCCAGCTCCTGATTGGTCATCTGGAAGCAGCCATCACCGTCGATCGCCCACACCTCGGCGTCGGGCCGTGCGAACTTGGCACCCATCGCCGCGGGGATGGCGAAGCCCATGGTGCCGAGACCACCGGAGTTCAGCCACGTCTTGGGATTCTCGTACTTGATGAACTGCGCGGCCCACATCTGGTGCTGGCCAACACCTGCCACGTACACCGCGTCGGGACCGGCGACGCGACCAAGCGTCTCGATGACGAACTCCGGGCTCAGGCTGCCGTCGCTCTGCGGGCCGTAGCTCAGCGGGTAGGTCGACTGCACGCCGCGCAGGTACTCCCACCAGTCGTCCAGGTTCAGCGTCGACGCTGCCGTTCCGTCGCGCCGCAGGAACTCGATCAGGTCGGCGATGACGGCCTTCACGTCACCGACGATCGGCACGTCGGCGTTGCGGTTCTTGCCGATCTCGGCGGGATCGATGTCGGCGTGAATCACCTTGGCCTCTGGTGCGAACGAGTCCAGCTTGCCGGTGACCCGGTCGTCGAAGCGCGTGCCCAGTGCGATGAGCAGATCGCTGCGCTGCAGAGCTGCCACCGCGGCCACGGTGCCGTGCATGCCGGGCATGCCCATGTGCTGCGGATGGCTGTCGGGGAACGCCCCGCGCGCCATCAGCGTGGTGACGACGGGAATCCCGGTCAGCTCGGCCAGATCGAGCAGTTCCGCCGTGGCCTCACCGCGGATGACGCCACCACCGACGTACAGCACCGGCTTGCGCGCGCTGGCGATGAGCTTGGCGGCCTCGCGCACCTGCCTGCTGTGCGGCTTGGTGTTCGGCTTGTAACCCGGCAGGTCGATCACCGGCGGCCAGCTGAAGGTGCACTCCCCCTGCAGCACGTCCTTCGGGATGTCGACGAGAACGGCGCCCGGCCTTCCCGACTTCGCGATGTGGAACGCCTCGGCCATCACCTGAGCGATCTCGTCACCACTTCGAACCAGGAAGTTGTGCTTGGTGATCGGCATCGTGATGCCCGAGATGTCGGCTTCCTGGAAGGCATCCGTGCCGATCAGCCCGCGGCCGACCTGCCCGGTGATCGCCACGATCGGGATGGAATCCATCTGTGCATCGGCGAGCGGCGTGACCAGGTTGGTGGCGCCGGGACCCGAAGTCGCCATGCAGACACCGACCTTGCCGGTGGCGTGGGCGTAGCCGCTGGCGGCGTGCCCGGCGCCCTGCTCGTGGCGGACCAGCACGTGGCGCAGCTTCTCCGAGTCGTAGAGCGGGTCGTAGACCGGGAGCACTGCGCCGCCCGGGATGCCGAAGATCACTTCGACGTCGAGCTCCTCCAGGGAGCGAATCACCGCCTGCGCACCGGTGATTTGTTCCGGCGCAACCCTTCTCGGCTGCGCAGTGGGCGTGGTCGCGACTGGCTCGGCACTGGCGCGGTGCGCTGGCTCCGGTGGTCGCGTAGTGGGTGCGCTCACGTTTTCCTCTTCGATATTCGTCGTCATGACTTATGGGTTCCCGGGCAACAAAAAACCCCCGTCAGCGTCAGCTGTACGAGGGTGCGCGTCGATGCTCGCAGGTTCAGGCCTGGTTACGCACCAACGCGCCAACCAATTACTACGAGCAATCCCGAGGTCTGCATAGCAGTCGACGGTAGCCGCCGTACTGGTCAAAGGTCAAATTGCGTCGACCCTCGGAGGGCAGGAGCGAAGCGACCGGGGAATGTGTCGGAGGGCAGGAGCGAAGCGACCGGGGAATGTGACGGAGGGCGGGAGCGAAGCGACCGGGGAATGTGACCGACCGAAATCGAGGCAGTGCAAGGATGGTCGACGTGAGTTCGCCGTCAGCTTCGGGTGCCAAGACGCCCGTCATCCTCAAGATTTCGCCGATGGCCCATCTCGCGGTCGGATTCTTCACGCTCGGCCTCCTGACCCTGGTGCTGGCACAGCCGGTCTGGTTCGCCCCGCTTCTGGTGCTACCCGTGATCGCATCGGCGGCCATCTTTCGCTATCGGACCGTCGCGGACCGGGACACCGTCACGGCGCGGACGATGCTGAGCAGCCGGACGGTGCCGTGGACGGACGTCGACGGCATTCGGTTCGACAGGCGCTCTTGGGCGCTGGCGCGCCGCAACGACGGCTCCGAGTTCCGGCTTCCCGCGGTGACCTTCTCGACCCTGCCGGCGCTGACCGCGGCCACTGACGGCCGCGTACCAAACCCGTACGACTAGGCGAGCGGGTTTGCGCCGTTGAGGAACACCCAGACGGCGATGCCCGCTCCGATGCCCACCAACAACGCGATGAACGAGCCGATGAACGGACGGCGGGCCCAGCCGCGGCCCGCGTCGAAGCCGTAGCGACCTGGGCCGGTCAGCGTCAGCGCGGCAGCCAGCACGATCAACGTCACCTGGTATTCGTGCCCCGAGGGCAGGAAGAACGGGAAGTAGCCGTGGTCGGGCTGGGCGCTCACCGAGGCCAGCAGCCCGTTGATCAGGTAGGCCAGCGCAGCGGCGGCGGCCAGCGGCGTGAACAGGCCGAGGACGAGCAACACCCCTGCGCCGATCTGCGCCCCCGCGCCGACATAGGTGAGGATGTTCGCGTGCTGGTAGCCGAGGTCGGCCAGCGACTGTTCGAAGCCGCCAAGGCCTGATCCGCCCCACCAGCCAAACGCCTTCTGCAGGCCGTGGGCGATCAGCAACGCGCCGAGGCCGACACGAAGCAGCATCAGCCCCAGGTCCTGGGTGCCGCGCCTGCCGGCAACACGTGCCTGGTCACGGGCACCGCCGTCCGGTTCGATCTCAGTCGGTTCGGCGGGAATCGCCGAGTGCCGGCCGCCGGGCTGGACGTAGGGCAGCGGCTCCGGCTCGCCGAGCAGCGAATAGCCGCTTGGCTCGAGGCTGGGGGTCCCGGTGTCATAGCGTGGGATGGCGGTGGTCTCGTAGTCACCGCCGTAGGTTGCCGACGGCAGGTCGTCTTCGGGGTCGACCAGGCGCGCTGACGCTGGCCGCGCAGCCATGTCTTCGGGCCGTTGCCAGGCGCGCGGGTCGTGTGAGGTACTGGTCACGTTTCCAGCGTAAGTGCTAGTCATGCGCGAGACGCGCATTGGCGCGGCGCTTTCGGGCACCCATTTGCGGAGCGATCTGCGGCGACCGGCGTGGCGCGCATCGCGGAAGCATCCGTAACCTGGCGTGCATGACACAGCGGCGGCCGTTGCGAGGAGTGCTGGCGCTGCTGTGTGCCGCGCTGTTGGTGGGATCGGGTTGCGCCCGATTCAACGAGGCGCAATCGGAGCCGTTCACCACAGAACCGCAGATGGGACCTGGCGAGAGCACGACGCCTCCTCCTCCACCTCCGTTGCCTGCGAAGCCCTTTCCCAAGGCCTGCCCGGCCCCCGGCGTGATGCAGGGCTGCCTGGATAGCACCAGCGGCTTGGTGATGGGACCGGACAGCCAGTCCGCCCTGGTCGCCGAGCGGCTGACCGGTGCGGTCAAGAACGTGTCGGTAAGCGCCGAACCCAAGATCAAGGTCGTCATCCCGGTCGATCCGTCCGGCGACGGCGGCCTGCTGGACATCGTGCTGTCGCCGACGTACACGCAGGACCGGCTGATGTACGCCTACATCAGCACGCCGACCGACAATCGGGTCGTCCGGATCGCCGACGGTGACGTGCCCAAGCCGATCCTCACGGGCATTCCGAAGGGCGCGACCGGCAACGCGGGCTCCCTGATCTTCACCAGCCCCACCACCTTGACGGTGCAGACCGGCGACGCGGGCAATCCGGCACTTGCGGCCGACCCGGCGTCGCTCGCGGGCAAGCTGCTGCGCATCGAACAACCGACGACGGTCAATCAGGCACCGCAGACCACCGCGCTGAGTGGCCTCGGCGCCGGCGGCGGAGTGTGCATCGACTCCTCCGACGGGTCGCTCTACGTCACCGACCGGACGCCCACCGCCGACCGGCTACAGCGAATCACCAAGGACTCCAAGGTCTCGACGGTGTGGACGTGGCCGGACCGTCCCGGTGTCGCAGGCTGTGCGGCGTCCGACGGCACGATCCTGGTCAACCTGATCAACACCAAGCAGACCGTCGCCGTCCGGCTGGCCCCCGAAACCGGTGCGGTCACAGGCGATCCCGAGGTGATCCGCCAGGATCAGCACGGCCACGTCTGGGCATTGCAGCTCTCGCCCGACGGCAACGTATGGGGCGCGACGGTCAACAAGACCTCTGGTGACGCCGAGAAACTCGACGACGTGGTCTTCCCGCTGTTCCCGCAGGGCGGCTTCCCGCGCAGCAGCGCCGACAACACGTAATCGCCTGCGGCGTCAGGCGTTCGTGCCGCCGTCGATGGTCAGGATCGAGCCGGTGATGTTGCGTCCGCCTGCACCCGCCAGGAAGGCGACGGTGTCCGCGATGTCCGTCGCTTCGCCGTATCGACCCAGCGCGCTCAGCGAGCGTTGGTGGTCTGCACTCTCCCCGTCGGCCGGGTTCATGTCGGTATCAGTCGATCCGGGCTGCACGAGGTTGACGGTGATGCCGCGCTCCCCGAGATCGCGGGCCAGCCCCTTGGTGAAGCCGATGAGTGCCGACTTGCTCATCGCGTAGAGGGTCACACCCGAAAATGGAACGCGCTCAGCGAGATTGCTACCGATGCTGATGATCCGTCCGCCGTCGGGCATATTCCGCACCGCGGCCTGACTGGCCAGGTAGGCCGCGCGTGCGTGGATGTTGAGAGCCTGGTCGATCTCTTCGAGCGAGACGTCCCCGATGGGGCCGAAGGGAAAGATGCCTGCGTTGTTGACCAGGATGTCGATCGCGCCGAACTCCGCGACCACCCGCTCGACGGCGGCCACCACCGCCCCTGCGTCGGCACTGTCGGCTTCGATGGCGATGCCGCGCCTGCCGGTGGCTCCGATCTTGCCGACCACCTCGTCGGCGCGCTCCTTCGAGCGGCCATAGGTGATCGCGACGTCCGCACCGAGATCGGCCAACCGCTGCGCGATCGCTGCCCCGATCCCGCGGCTTCCGCCCGTCACCAGTGCCACCTTGCCTGCCACGTCGGCCATGTCCATCCTCCTATTTTGTAGTGATCGACACATAATTACCGCTTGGCGCTAGACTGTCAATGGCTTTCAGTGCCGATCGATACAGAAATGGGTTTCACCGATGGCGGCTCGCGGCAGGCCACGCGCCTTCGACCGGACCGAGGTGCTGCATCGCGCCATGGAGGTGTTCTGGCAGCACGGTTACGAGGGCGCCTCGATGACCGACCTGACCACGGCGATGGGCATCAATTCGCCGAGCCTGTACGCGGCCTTCGGCTGCAAGGAAGCGCTCTTCCGCGAGGCCGTCGCGCACTATGACGCGACCGAGGGCGCCGCGGCCGCCAAGGCGCTACGCGACCAGCCCACCGCTCAGGCAGGCGTCGCGGAACTGCTGCGGCACAACGCGGTGTCGTTCACCGAACCGGACAAACCGCGCGGGTGCCTGATCGTGCTGGCCGCGACGACCTATAGCGAGAGCAGCCACACCGTGCACGGCCACCTCGCCGAATGGCGACTCGCGGCCGAGACCGACTTCAGGGAACGCATCGAACGGGGCATCACCGACGGCGACGTGCCGCCCGGCGCCAACGCCGCGACGATCGCGGCGTTCTACAACGCGGTGAACCAGGGGATGGCCATCCAGGCACGCGACGGCGCAGACCAATCGAAGCTGTCCGCCGTCGCCGAAGCCGCCATCGCGGCCTGGCCGGGACTCGTCGGCGCAACCTAGACGAGTTGCGCCTGGCGCTGTTTGACCTCCGCAGGCGTGACGGTGCGCCGCGACGCGGGCTCCCCGGCCTTCAGGTGCTGAGCCAGCACCGCAGCGGTGTGCGGCACCAGCTGGGTGGCTGCCGCGAGAAGGGGCCGTTGGTCGCGTGCCGACAGTGCCCGCACCATGGCACGGGCGACGGGTGTCACCGCGGCGTCGACGGCGGCAGGCTGATCGAAGTTGCCCATGTGGCGCATCCACTTTGGCAGCGTCGCAATGGCCGCGGGGGCCAGCATCCGGCTGCCCGCCCACAGCCGCACACCCTTGTCGCGGGGCGTCCACAACAGATAGTTCATCGCCTTGTCTGCGTGCTCGGACGTGCAGAGCTGGCCACGGACGTCGGCGAAGTACTGCCGCACCTCGTCGCGGGAGCCGGGGACGTCGGAGGGCTTGCACGTCTGCAGTTCGGCGGCGATGCGCGACTCGGCCCAGTACCGCTTCTCCTCGTCTGCCGACAGCGGCCCGGGGCCGTAGCGCTCGTAGCACTTGAGCACCGAATGCCACCCGGTGACGTGAATCCAGAGTTGGGCGGCGGGGTTGTTGGCGCTGTAGCGCTGGCCGGTGATCGGCTCGACGCCCTTGACCTTCGCGTGGATCCGCATCAACGCGTCGGACACCGCAATCGCGGTACGGCCATCGGCCACGGCGACGGTGAGGAAGTAGGCCAGCGTGCGGTCGAGCCGGCCCCGCGGATCGCTGTAGATGCCCGCGCTGTCGGCGACCGCAGCCGCCAGGTAGGGGTCGAAGTGCTCGAGCACCACCGAGCGCTGGAATCCGATGAGCGACGTCGGCGATGCCCAGACCTTCCAGCTCGGAGATCCGGGCCCGAAGAACCCGTAGTCGTCGCGCCGGATCGGCGTCGTTGTGTCGAACATGCCCTCACCTCTACTCTTCGGCGAATACAACACCACCGTAGCAATTAGGCCTCACCAATACAACGGTGGCGTATCATTGCTCCGTGACCAGTCGCCAGCGCCGCAAGTACGCGCCCCGGCTCCCCCGCGAGCAGCGGCGCGAGCAGTTGCTCGACGCGGCGATGGCCGCGCTCGCCGACTGCGAGCTGCACGAGCTGAGCATGGAGGCCGTCGCCGAGGCCGCAGGCGTTGGCAAGCCGGTGCTCTACACCGCGTTCGGCACCCGCGGCGAGTTGGTCGACGCGCTACTGCACCGCGAACACGAACGCGGCGTCGAGCAGGTACTGGCGGCGATGCCCGACGACCTCACCATCCTCGGCGCGACCAACGCCTACGCAGCGACCGTCAAGGCGTTTCTCGCTGCCGCACTGGACAATCCGACACGATGGCGGCTGATCCTCACCGTGCCCGACAGCGCACCGCGCGAGTACCGCGACGCGCTGCGCAAGGCGCGGTCGTCGATCGTGCTTCAGGCCGAGCTACTAGCCAAGGCGGGCATCGCCCTCGAGCCACACCTGGAAGGCCTCGACCCGGCACTGCTCGGGCACACCATGCTGTCGTTCGCCGAGATGCTTGGCAGGCTCGCCGTCAGCGAACCCGACACCTATCCCCGTGAGCGGCTGGAGGCCTACGCCGTCGCCGCGCTGAAGCTGCTTGGCGCCAAGGGCTAACTGCAGGCGGCCAAGACGAGCTCGCGTACCTGCGCGGCGTCGGCCTGCCCCTTGGTGGCCTTCATGACGGCGCCGACGATCGCACCCGCGGCAGCCACCTTGCCGCCGCGGATCTTCTCGGCGACGTCCGGGTTGGCGGCCAGCGCCTCGTCGACCGCGGCCTTGATCAGCGAGTCGTCGCGCACCACGGCCAGACCCCTGTCGGCCATCACCTGATCGGGCTCACCCTCACCGGCCAGCACACCCTCGATGACCTGGCGGGCCAGCTTGTTCGACAACTTGCCGTCGTCGACCAGCTTCTGCACCGCCGCGACCTGCGCTGGCGTGATCGCCAAATCGGATGCGGCCACTCCGCTTTCGTTGGCCTTCTGCACCAGGAAGTTTCCCCACCAGGCGCGAGCAGCCTCGCTCGTTGCACCGGCAGCGACGGTAGCGGTCACCAGGTCGATGACGCCGTTGTTGACGAGGTCGCGCATCACCTCATCGGAGATGCCCCACTCCTCCTGAATCCGGTTGCGGCTCAACCACGGCAGCTCCGGGATG
This sequence comes from Mycolicibacterium sp. P9-64, assembly GCF_008329605.1. Lineage (GTDB taxonomy): Bacteria > Actinomycetota > Actinomycetes > Mycobacteriales > Mycobacteriaceae > Mycobacterium. The sequence continues at coordinate 135,071 of NZ_NPKO01000007.1, read as the reverse complement.
GTGGCGCGCAACTCTTCGACGAGCTCCAAACTCGGAGTCACCGGCTCCAGGTCGGGCTCTGGGAAGTACCGGTAGTCCTCCGCGGTCTCCTTGCTGCGCCCGGCCGTGGTGTAGCCGGCCTCGTGGAAGTGCCGCGTCTCCTGTGTGATTCGGCCACCCTCATCCAGAATCGCTGCCTGGCGCCGCATCTCGTACCGCACGGCCACCTCGACGCTCTTCAGCGAGTTCACGTTCTTGGTCTCGGTGCGGGTACCGAATTCGGCCGCCCCGATGGCCTTGAGGCTGACGTTCGAGTCCACCCGCATCGAGCCCTGATCCATCCGGACATCGGATACACCCAACACGCGCAACAGATCCCGCAGCGCGGTCACATAGGCGCGGGCGATCTGCGGTGCCCGCTCACCGGTGCCCTCGATGGGCTTGGTGACGATCTCGACCAGCGGCACGCCTGCGCGGTTGTAGTCCAGCAGCGAGGTCGTCGCACCTTCGATGCGACCCGTGTCGCTGCCGAGGTGGGTCAGCTTTCCGGTGTCCTCCTCCATGTGGGCGCGCTCGATCTCCACGCGCCACGTGGTGCCGTCCTCCAGCGGGACGTCGAGGTAGCCGTTGATGGCGATCGGCTCGTCGTACTGGCTGATCTGGTAGTTCTTCGGCTGATCGGGGTAGAAGTAGTTCTTCCTGGCGAATCGGCCCCACGGCGCGATGTCGCAGTTGAGCGCAAGCCCGATGCGGATGGCCGATTCGACGGCCGCGGCATTGACCACCGGCAGCGACCCCGGCAGGCCCAGGCATACCGGGCACACCTGCGTATTGGGCTCGGAGCCGAACGTGTTCGCGCAGCCGCAGAACATCTTGGTGGCGGTGGACAACTCGACGTGAACTTCCATGCCCATGACGGGCTCGTATCGCGAGATGACCTCGTCGTACTCGAGAAGCTCAGGGGAGGCGACAGTCATGGCTCAATCTTAGGTGGCGGCCCCGAACGCCCCGCGCCGAGACTGCTGCCAGATCGCAGTCGCGGCCGATTTTGCGATCTCCCAGCAGTCTCGGTGAGAAGACGGGGAGGAGAACCGTCAGCCGAAGAATTCGGCGGCGTCGTCGTAACGGCCCTGCGGAACCAGCTTGAGCTGCTTGACCGCATCGGCCAGCGCAACCCGGCCGATGTCCTGACCACGCAGAGACACCATCATCCCGTACTCACCGGAGTGCGCGGCGTCGGCGGCGTTGACCCCGAACCGGGTGGCGAGCACGCGGTCGTAGGCCGTCGGTGTGCCACCACGCTGCACGTGCCCGAGCACCGTGGTGCGTACTTCCTTCTTGATCCGCTTCTCGATCTCGACGGCCAGCTGCTGCGCCACCCCGGTGAACCGCTGGTGGCCGAACTCGTCGACGCCGCCGTCGCGCAGCTGCATGGACCCCTCCGCGGGCTTGGCGCCCTCGGCGACCACGCAGATGAAGTGGGAGTCGCCGCGGACGAAGCGCTGCTTGACCAGCCGGCAGACCTCCTCCACGTCGAACGGCTGCTCGGGGATCAGCGTCATGTGCGCACCTGAGGCCATGCCCGCGCCGAGCGCAATCCATCCGGCGTGCCGTCCCATCACCTCGACGAGCATCACGCGCTGGTGTGACTCCGCGGTGCTGTGCAACCGGTCGATGGCATCGGAGGCGACCTGAAGTGCGGTGTCGTGGCCGAACGTCACGTCGGTGCAGTCGATGTCGTTGTCGATGGTCTTCGGCACCCCGACCACCGGGACGTTCTCCTCCGACAGCCAGTGCGCCGCGGTCAGCGTGCCCTCGCCGCCGATCGGGATCAGCACGTCGATGCCGTTGTCCTCGAGCGTCTGCTTGATCTGGTCGAGCCCGGCCCGCAACTTGTCGGGGTTCACCCTTGCGGTGCCGAGGATGGTGCCGCCCTTGCCGAGCAACCGGTCGTTGCGGTCGTCGTTGGCGAGCTGAATGCGGCGGTCCTCGAGCAGACCGCGCCAGCCGTCGAGGAACCCGACGACCGTCGAGCCGTACCTGACGTTGGACGTCCGCACGACGGCCCTGATGACGGCATTGAGGCCGGGGCAGTCGCCGCCTCCGGTTAGGACTCCGATGCGCATGTGCTCAATCCTCTCCTGTTAGAGCGCCGTCGGCAGCGCACCGCGGGCCGCTTCATAGGCGGCACCCACGCGATACAGCCGGTCGTCGGCCAGCGCAGGCGCCATGATCTGCAGGCCGACGGGCAGGCCGTCGTCGGCCGACAGGCCCGACGGCACCGACATCCCGCAATGCCCGGCCAGGTTCAGCGGCAACGTGCAGAGGTCGAACAGGTACATGGCGAGCGGGTCGTCGACCTTCTCCCCCAGCGCGAACGCAGTGGTCGGAGTAGCGGGCGACACCAGCACGTCGACCTTCTCGTAGGCGGCGGCCAGGTCGCGCGCGATCAGCGTGCGTACCTTCTGCGCCTGGTTGTAATACGCGTCGTAGTAGCCAGCCGACAGCGCGTAGGTGCCAATCATGATGCGGCGCTTGACCTCTGGACCGAAGCCGGCGGCGCGGGTCAGCGCCATCACCTCCTCGGCCGAGTGCGTGCCGTCGTCGCCGACCCGCAGACCGAAGCGCATCGCGTCGAAGCGCGCGAGGTTGCTCGACACCTCAGACGGCAGGATCAGGTAGTAGGCAGCCATCGAGTAGTCGAAGTGCGGGCAGTCCACCTCGGTGACCTCCGCGCCGAGCGCGGTCAGCTGGTCGACGGCGGCGTTGAACGACGCCAGCACGCCCGGCTGGTAACCCTCGCCGCTGCGCAGCTGCTTCACCACGCCGACCCGGATGCCCTTGAGATCGCCAACGGCTCCCGCCCGTGCGGCGCCGACGACGTCGGGCACCTCGACGTCCACGGACGTCGAGTCACGCGGATCGTGGCCCGCTATGACCTGGTGCAGCAGCGCGGTGTCGAGCACGGTGCGGGCACACGGCCCGCCCTGGTCCAGCGACGAGGCGCAGGCAATCAGCCCGTACCGCGACACCGTGCCGTAGGTGGGTTTGACTCCGACCGTCGCGGTGAGCGCGGCGGGCTGACGGATCGACCCGCCGGTGTCCGACCCCATCGCCAGCGGCGCCTGGAAGGCGGCCAGCGCGGCCGCGCTCCCTCCGCCCGAGCCGCCGGGCACCCGGTCGACGTTCCACGGGTTGCGCGTCGGACCGTAGGCGGAGTTCTCCGTCGAGCTGCCCATCGCGAACTCGTCCATGTTGGTCTTGCCGAGGATCGGGATGCCCGCCGCGCGCAGCCGCGCGGTGACCGTGGCGTCGTAGGGCGCGCGCCAGCCCTCCAGGATCTTCGACCCGCAGGTCGTCGGCATGTCGGTGGCGGTGAACACGTCCTTGAGCGCCAGCGGAACGCCGGCCAGCGGAGAGGCCTGCGGCTCGCCCGCGGCCACCGCAGCGTCGACCCGGCCCGCCGCGGCCAGCGCCTCGTCGGCGGCGACGTGCAAGAAGGCGTGATAACGGTCGTCGGTGGCGGAGATCTGGTCCAGGTGAGCCTGGGTGACCTCGGTCGAGGACACCTCCTTGGCGGCGATCTTGTCGGCCAGCGTGGCGGCGTCCAAGCGCACGAGTTCGGTCATGCCGGTCACTCCGATTCCCCCAGGATGCGGGGCACGCCGAAGCGGCCGTCGACGGCCTTGGGCGCGGCGGCCAGCGCCTCGTCCTGCGTCAGGCATGGCGCGACGACGTCGGGCCTCGTCGCATTGCCCAGCTCATTCCCGGGTCGCTCCGCTCCTGCCCTCCGAATCTTGAGTGGGTTGTCGGTGGCGTCGACGTCGGTGACGTCGACGGCCTGGATCTGGCTGACGTGGGCCAGGATGGCGTCGAGCTGGCCTGCGAAGCCGTCGAGCTCGGCGTCGGTCAGGGCCAGACGGGCCAGCCGCGCCAGGTGGGCGACGTCGTCCTTGGAGATCTGTGACACGACGAACAAGCCTAGTCACGACAGCCGACCGGCCTGCGCCGGAGTGCTTCCGGCCGTCCTTTCGACACTTTTCCCGAGTCGCATCGCTCCAGCAGTCCGTGAAACAGTGTGCGCGTGCCCTCGTATCTGCTGCGGGTCCAGCTGGAGGACCGACCAGGCAGCCTCGGCTCGCTCGCCGTGGCGCTGGGGTCCGTCGGCGCCGACATCCTGTCCCTCGACGTCGTCGAGCGGGCGTCCGGCTACGCCGTCGACGACCTGGTCGTCGAGTTGCCGGCAGGCGCAATGCCGGACGCGCTGATCACGGCGGCCGAGCAGCTCAAGGGCGTCTACGTCGACAGCATCCGGCCGCACACCGGGCTGCTCGAGGCCCATCGCGAGCTGGAGCTGATCGACCACATCGCGGCCGCGGGCAGCAGGCTCGAGAAGCTTCAGGTGCTCGCCGACGAGGCGCCCAAGGTGCTGCGCGTCGGCTGGTGCGCGGTGGTCAGGCTGACCGAGTCGGGCCTGGAACGCATCGTCGGCAGCGGCGGCGCCCCCGAGACACCTGCCGAGACGGCACCGTGGCTGCCCCTCGAGCACGCCGAGGCGCTGGACGGGTCCGCCGACTGGATACCGCAGGTGTGGCGCGACATGGACAGCACGCTGGCCGCCGCGCCGCTTGGCGATCACCACACCGCGGTCATGCTCGGCCGCGCAGGCGGGCCTGACTTCCGGCCCTCCGAGGTGGCTCGGCTGGGTTATCTCGCCGGGATCGTCGCAACCATCATTCGCTGACCTCGGCCACTTCGGGTTCGTCCGCAGGCGCTTCTGGCCCGTTCTCCAGTAGTGCCCGGAAACCGTCCTCGTCGAGCACTGGCACGCCGAGCTCGATCGCCTTGTCGTACTTCGATCCCGGTGCGTCGCCGGCCACGACGTAGGCAGTCTTCTTCGACACCGATGCAGCGGCCTTGCCGCCGCGGACCAGGATGGCTTCCTTGGCCTGGTCGCGGGAGAAGCCGGCGAGCGACCCGGTGACCACGATCGACAGACCCTCCAGCGTGCGTTCGATGCTGGTGTCGCGTTCGTCGGCCATACGCACGCCTGCCGCACGCCACTTGTCGACGATGGCGCGATGCCAGTCCACGGTGAACCACTCGACGACCGCCGTGGCGATGGTGGGGCCGACGCCCTCGGTGGCGGCGAGCTGCTCCTCGGAGGCAGCCTCGATGGCATCGAGGCTGCCGAACTCTCCTGCCAGTGCCCGTGCCGCGGTGGGCCCGACGTGCCGGATGGACAACGCGACCAGCACCCGCCACAGGGCCTGGTGCTTGGCCTTGCCGAGGTTGGCCAGCAGTCGCTTGCCGTTCGCGGAGAGCTCGCCGCCCTTGACGGTGAACAACTCCGTGCGCAGCAGGTCGTCCTCGGTCAGGGTGAAGAGGTCACCCTCGTCGGTGATCACCCCGGATTGCAGAAGCGCGATACCCGCCTCGTAGCCGAGTCCCTCGATGTCGAAGGCACCGCGGCCTGCGACGTGAAACACCCTCTCCCGCAACTGTGCTGGGCAGCTGCGCGAGTTCGGGCAGCGGATGTCGGCGTCGCCCTCCTTGGCGGGCGCCAGCGTGGTGCCGCACTCCGGGCATTGGGCAGGCATCACGAATTCGCGTTCGGATCCGTCGCGCAGGTCGACGACGGGGCCGAGCACCTCGGGGATGACGTCGCCCGCCTTGCGGATCACCACGGTGTCGCCGATGAGCACGCCCTTGCGGGCGACCTCGGACGCGTTGTGCAACGTTGCGAGCCCGACCGTGGAGCCGGCGATCTTGACCGGTTCCATGTAGGCGAACGGGGTGACGCGCCCGGTGCGGCCGACGTTGACCCGAATGTCGAGGAGCTTGGTGGTGGCCTCCTCCGGCGGGTACTTGTAGGCGATCGCCCAGCGTGGGGCGCGCGACGTGGCGCCGAGCCTGCGCTGCAGCGCGAGGTCGTCGACCTTGACCACGACACCGTCGATCTCGTGCTCGACGTCGTGCCGGTGCTCACCCCAGTAGGTGACCCGCTCGGCCACCGCGGCGATGCCGTTGACCTGGGTGGTGTGGGCGGACACCGGCAGGCCCCACGCCTTCAGGGCGAGGTAGGCGTCGTGCAGGGTGGCGGGGTTGAAGCCCTCGGCGTGGCCAAGGCCATGGCAGATCATCCGCAGCTTGCGACGGGCCGTCACCGCCGGGTTCTTCTGCCGCAGCGACCCGGCCGCGCTGTTGCGGGGATTGGCGAACGGCGCCTTGCCCTCAGCCACCAACCCGGCGTTGAGCTCCTCGAAGTCGACCAGGCGGAAGTACACCTCGCCGCGGACCTCCAGCACCGCGGGCACCGGGTACTCCTTGCTTGGCGTCAACCGTTCTGGCACGTCGGTGATGGTGCGAGCGTTGAGGGTGACGTCCTCGCCGGTACGCCCGTCGCCACGGGTGGCGCCGCGGACGAGCTGGCCGTCGCGGTACACCAACGCCAGCGCCACGCCGTCGATCTTCAGCTCGCACAGGAAGGTGGCGTCGTCCCCAATCTCACCGGTCAGCCGCGACGCCCAGGTCGACAACTCCTCGGAGGTGAAGACGTTGTCCAGCGACAGCATCCGTTCCAGGTGGTCGGCGGAGGTGAACTCGGTGGCAAAACCCGCCCCGCCGACGAGCTGGGACGGCGAATCGGGCGTGCGCAGTTCGGGGTGCTCGTCCTCGAGGGCGGTGAGCTGTTTGAGCAGCTTGTCGAAGTCGCCGTCGGAGACGACGGGCGCGTCCTTGACGTAGTAGCGGAACTGGTGGCCGCGGACCTCGTCGGCGAGCTCCTGCCACGCACGTCGGACGTCCGGCGGGACCGGATCGATATCGGGTGAGCTCACCAGGGCAGGTTATCGGAGCCGACCGACACTGCGGATCGAGTGCTTTAGCCGGTGTACTCGACGAACGTCGCCATCCCGGATTCCAGGTGGTACTCGTTATGGCAATGCACGATCCACTTGCCAGGATTGTTGGTGTCGAAGTCCACCTCGACGGTCTTCATCGGCGGGACGAGCACCGTGTCCTTGCGCGGACCCGGCCCACCCGACCCGACCACCTGAAACGTGTGCCCGTGTAAGTGCATGGGATGGAACATCATTGAGTTGTTGGCGAACCGCAGCCGCACCCGGGTGCCCCGCCGCGACGGTCAGGCCGTCGTTCGGCGGATCGTAGAGCTTGCCGTTGATCGGCCAGGTGTACCCCGCCAGCGGTCCGCTGAGCTTCAGGTCGAGGACGGTGTCCGGATCGCGTTGCGGCAGCACCACATCAGGCGCGGGAGTCAGGGTCGCGGTGTTGAGCACCTCGGTGGTGCGCAGCGCCTTGACGAACGCACCGACGTCGACGTTCGCCTGCGCTCCCCCGACGCGCGGATTCAGTTGGGCGTGGCCGTGCTTGCCCTCCGGCGCGGCGATCAACGGTACCGACGATCCCACGGTGACGATGGCGTCGAAGCGCGCGCCCATGCCAAGGATCACCGAGTTCGTGCGCTCGGGCACCGTCGGGAAGCCATCGGTGTGGGTGACGTCGAGACCGGCGCCAGGCACCGCGACCCGGAACGCGGTGTCCGCGCCCGCGTTGATGACTCGAAGCCGAATGCGTTGCCCGGCACGGTAGTTCACCGCCCGTGGATCCGTGGTAGTTCGTCCGTTGATCAGGAAGTAGGGGTAGGTGACGTCGCCGCCGGCGCTGTCGAGCGGAACGGTGGGGCGCGACATCCAGGCAGTGCCAATGCACGGTGGTCGACCTAGGACGACCGTTTGTCACCGTCGACCGCAGCCGGTCGCCCTTGGTGAGCCGAATCTCCTTGGCGGGCACTGTTCCGGTGTAGGTCCAGGTGCGGGCCTCGACACCGCCGAGGTCGACGTCGGCCTCGAGAAGGTCTCCCACGGGCGGCCGGTGTCCTGCGTGCTCAAGACGTACGCGGTCTACGGCGGCAGTTGCAAGACGCTCGACCAAGACCGGCGGTTGGTCTTCCCCGCGCCCACATGGGCCCCTACGGATGGCTCGGGCTCGACTGCACCGCCGTGAAGGAGGACTGGGGCGAGGTCAAGGAGCTGGCCGACGCCGCATATCGGCTCGTCGCACCACGCACGGCACCCAAGCTGTTCGACGGGCGCTGACCGCCCAAGTTTCGACACCGACCGGGCAACGTCGCACCGCGGCCGCCCCACGGGGCGTCGGCCAACGTGCCGATCCAGGGTGGCTCTATGAGAAGTCGCGGTTAGAAGTTTGCTGAGCGCTGGTTTCGGGACGGTCGGGCTGTCCGTGAGGGTGCCCATTCACGAGGATCTCGATCGTATAACCAAGCGGGTTCGGCAACCCTGGAAACGCCGACAATCAATAATTGACGCTTACGTCGGTTAAATGTCGCCGTTTGACCTGGCCCAGACGTCGACGGCGGCTCACGGCGCCCGGTTCCTCAACCCGGGCGGCAGAGCCCTGGCGAGCGATCCCCATCCACCGACCCGCCGGGCACGACGAGTCGATGGCCGCGGTTTCGATGCAGTAGAGGGCCCAGAATCGCCAGACTCCGGCCGCGGATCGCAGACACGCCGACAGCGCTCGCGACGCGTCGACGGCCGACTTTCAGAAACGGTGCGCCACAGCGAACATTGCTGGTCCAGTTGATCAATGCGCCCGAGTGACATCCACGGTGCGAGGTCGTCGCGGCCGCTGCCCCAGCCGGGACTGCAATCGGGTGCCGTGCGGTAGGTCACATCAATTCTTCGCAAACATCGCGATCGGGAATTGCACACATTCTTACGGGACAAAACACCGCAATGGTCAATCTTGGTTAAGTTTCATTGGACAATCTCAAAGATGCGGTCATTCCATCAGCCGAAACGGGCGCGGGGCCCGGCTTGAGTCGCGGGGCTTTGCCCATACACCGACATAGCAACGCTCCAGCAAAATAACAGCAGTTTCGGCCAGCAAACGGATCTCTAGATCAAAACATGACGCTTAAAACTTGCTGAGGAAATCGCTTGGATACCTAGCTTTGTCTCAGGTAACTTTTGCTAGTCGGGTTGATTTTCTAGTAGGGGGTTGCCATGCAGCTAGCCATTCGTTCTTCTCTCACGGCCGGTGTAGCGATGGTCGGAGCAACCGCCATCGCACTCAGCCCCATCGCGCCGCCGGCGCCCAATCTCACGATCAAGGCGCCCGACATCTCTTCGGTCTACGCCGACTACACCCCCACCTCGCTCGCCTCGGCGATCCAGGACATCGTCGCGTCGGTGTCGGTCGCGGCCGCCACGGGCGTCCAGGGTGTCGGCCTCATCGGACAGGAGGCCATCGCCGGCGTCGGCGCGGTCGGCGAGGGCGCCGTGGCCACCGTGACCAACACCGTCGGCGCCCTGTCGGCGGGCGCGGTCTCCGCCCTCACGACGATCGCCTCCAACCCGCTCAACCCTGCCGCCTACCCCGCTGCACTGGCACTGCTCCTCGCCGGCGGCGGGCAGGCGCTGACCAATGCCGTCCTCGGCGTTGGCGCGCTGGGATCGGTAGCCCTCGGCACCGTCGGCGCCATCGCGAACACGGGGGTGCTGACGGTCGGGTCGATCCTCAACACGCTCATCTCGGGACTTGGTGCAGCAGGAGGGGGCGTCTTGACGGCCAACGCTCTTGCGAGTGACGTGGCCATTGCGTCGCTGGCGCCCAACGACGTCCTCGATGCCGTCGCTGCACTCGCGGCAGGCGCTGCGATCGCGCTCAACCAAGCATTCTTGGGTGTCGGCGCCATAGGTGGCACGGCCGTCGCAGGCGTCGGCGCCATCGGCACCACCGGCTTGCTGGGCCTGGGGGCCGCAGGGACGCAGGCCATCGCCGGCGTCGGCGCGATAGGGGGCACGGCGCTGGCGACCGTCGGCGGACTTGGCGTCCTCGGGCTGGGCACGGTAGGCGCCATCGGCAACACGCTTCTCGGCAGCACCGGCGGTGCGCTGGGCGCCATCCTGGCCAACCCCCTGAACCCGGCAAGTTATGCGCTTGCCCTGGCATCGCTGGTTGGCGGAGTCGGAGATTCGCTGAACCTGGGACTGCAGGGTCTCGGCGCAGGCGGCAACCTCGCGCTCCTCGGCGTCGGCACCATCGGAAACCTGGCGCTGGACACCGTCGGCGGCATCGGCAACACCGCCGAACAGACTCTCGGCGGCATCGGCAATGCGGCAATTGCGACGGTCGGCGGCATCGGCAATGGAGCGCTGGCCACCGTCGGTGGCATCGCAGGCACCCTGTCGACGGCGCTCGCGGCGGCATTGGGGTTGCTTGCGGCGCCGGCTCCGTTCGCTCCAGTCGCCGCCTCCGGGCCGGTGAGCCTGGCCGCAGCGGCCGCACCGACGAATCAGGTTTCGGCACTGTCGCTTTCGCCAGGTGATCTCCTCTCCGCGGTAGGCATCCTGGTCGGCGGGGTCGGCGCCGCAGGCACGCAGGCCGTCCTGGGTGCCGGCGCCGCAGGCACGCAGGCCGTGCTTGGCGTCGGCCAGGCAGGCACGCAGGCCGTCCTCGGCCTCGGCCAGGCAGGCGTGCAGGGCCTGCTGGGCGTCGGCACCATGGGCCTGACGGCGTTGGGCACCGTTGGCGGGTTGGGCAACCTGGGGCTCCAAACGCTCGGCGCCATCGGCGGCACGCTGCTCGGTACCGTCGGCGGCTCGTTGAACACCATCCTCAGCAATCCGCTGAACCCGGGTAACTACCTTTCCGCCGTCGGCACGCTGCTCGCGGGTGTGTCGGCCTCGCTCAACCTCGGAGCCCAGGGCCTGGGAGCCGCGGGCAACCTGGCGATCCAGGGTGTCGGCGCAATCGGCAACCTGGGGCTGGCGACCGCGGGTGCCGTCGGCAACACGCTGGTGCAAACCGTTGGCGACGTTGGCAATACGGCGATCCAAACCGTCGGAAACGTCGGCAATACGACGATCCAGACCGTCGGGGCGGTCGGCAACACCCTGGAAACGACGGTCGGGGACGCAGCGGCGACCATTCTCGACCCGCAGTCGGTGCAAGCGGCACCGGTGGTCACGCAGGACGCTCCCGTCGCGGCTCTCGCGGCAGCAGCTCCGGCTGCCGCAGCACCGGCAGCCGAGCCGGCCGCAACCACGGCGAAGGATGCCGAACCGGCAAAGGACGCCGCACCCACCAAGGATGCGGAACCCGCAAAGGACGCCGACACCGCCACCTCGTCCGTCAAGGACAAGGACACCACCACGACGCCGAAGAAGGACACCGAGTCCGAATCGACGTCCACGAAGAGCAAGGACAAGGACACCAGCACCAGTTCCACGTCCACCAAGAAGGACAAGGATGCCGACACCGGCGCCAAGTCCGGGCTCGACGTGAAGACCGGCGGAAAGACGGAGCCGACCACCAAGGCCCCGAGCTCGGCCAAGCCGGGCAATGAAGGGGGCGGCGCAGAAGCAGCCTCGGCGTCCTCCTCGGCGTCTTCGTCCGCATCCGCGTCTTCGTCCGCAGGCAGCGGAGGCGGCTCGGAGGGTGGCGGAAGCGGTTCTGCCGGTGGAGGATCCGGTAGCAGCAGCTAGATCACTGAGTACGGCACGTGGGCCCCTCGCAAGAGGGGCCCACTGCTGTATTCGGACCTAGCACGATGAACGCGTACCGCAAACCCTGCCTGGCATGGTTCGATCGGAGGCAATATGAGTTTCGCTAGCCCATACCCCCAGGTCCAGATCCCGACAACCAGTGTCTACGACTACCTCTTCGGTGACCTCACCGAGGAGGACGCCGATCGAATCGCGTTGGTCGACGCGAAGTCCGGCACCACGCTGACCTACCGCGAGATGCTCACCCGCATCGACGCCTTCGCAGGCGCGCTGGCGCACCGCGGTATCGGTGTCGGCGACGTCGTCGGGCTCCTCTCCCCGAACAGTTCGACGTTTGCGATCGCGTTTCACGGCATCCTGCGCGCCGGCGCGACAGCTACCACCATCAACGCGCTGTTCACGGCCAAGGACATCGCCAAGCAGCTCACGGATTCGAAGGCCAAGGCTCTCGTCACGGTGACGCCGCTGCTGGCCCAGGCAGCCGACGGCGCCGCCCAGATCGGGTTGTCCGACGCCTCGGTGATGGTGCTCGACGGCCCGGGCGCCGCGGTCGACGGTCACCCCAATGCCGACGACCTTCTCGGGCCCGCGCATCCCGCGCCGGACGTGTCGTTGGATCCGGCGACACATCTGGCCGTGCTGCCCTACAGCTCGGGCACGACCGGAAACCCCAAGGGTGTGATGCTGACTCATCGCAATCTGGCTGCCAACGTCGCGCAGATACGGCCGCTGCAGGGCATGGCCGCCGACGACCGGATCCTGGCCGTGCTGCCGTTCTTCCACATCTATGGCATGACCGTGCTGCTCAATGCGGCGCTGCACGCCCGCGCCCAGCTCGTCATCATGCCGAGCTTCGACCTCGCCGAATTCCTCGGCAACATCGCACAACACCGGTGCAGCCACGCGTTCATCGCCCCTCCGGTGGCCGTCGCGCTGGCCAAGCACCCGCTCGTCGAGCGATTCGATCTGTCCAGCCTGCGCAGCATCATGTCCGGCGCCGCGCCGTTGGACCAGGACCTCGGGCACGCAGTGTCGGAACGGCTTGGCTGCCAAGTGGTCCAGGGGTACGGGATGAGTGAGCTGAGCCCCGTCAGCCACGTCACCCCGTTCGACGGCGGCCGGGAGATGATCGGGTCGACGGCGCCGCTGAACTCGTGCGGCTGGACGGTGCCCAACGCGGTGAGCAAGATCGTCGACCCCGAGACCGGCGCCGAAATCAACCCTCCCGCTTCAGGACTCAGCGAGACCGGCGAGCTCTGGTTTTCCGGGCCCAACGTGATGACCGGCTACCTCGGCAACGAGCAGGCCACGAGGGAGACCATCGACGCCGACGGCTTCCTGCACACCGGTGACCTCGCGCGCGTCGACTCCACTGGGTGCGTCTACATCGTCGATCGGCTCAAGGAGCTGATCAAGTACAAGGGCTACCAGGTGCCGCCCGCCGAACTCGAGGCGGTGTTGCTCGCCCATCCGCAGATCGCCGATGCCGCGGTGATCGGCGTCAGGGACGTCGACTCCGGCGAAGAGGTACCAAAGGCGTTCGTGGTCAAGCAGACCGGTGCCGAGCTGACCGCCGACGAGGTGATGGCGTTCGTCGCCGATCAGGTCGCGCCGTACAAGAAGGTCCGGCAGGTGGAGTTCATCGAGGCCATCCCGAAGACGGCATCGGGCAAGATTCTGCGCAAGGACCTGCGAGCGGTCTAGTGCCGAATCAGTTGTGCGGCCGCCCTGCCCGCGCGCGCCTGTCGATAGCCCAGCCATGCGCCCGCGATGGGCGCGAGAATCAACCCCGCGATGCCGAACGGCAGACCGCTTGGCCAGCCGGGTACGGCATCGGCCCATAGCGGCGCCACGATCCGTTCGGCCGATGCCCCGTCCAGTCGATAGGACGGCGGCAATTGCGGCGTCACGGCCGGTGCGGGCTCGGGGGCCGCAACGGCGGGGGTGCCGCCGGTCGGCCTCGGTACGTCCTCGAGTCGTCCCGACAGGATGCCGGGCGAGCGCCCGTTCCCGAACGTCACGGGCGGCGCAACGATGGGCGGAGCGGCGACCGTGCCACCACCTCCCGAGGCAGGACGGACCGTGACGGTCGAGTTTGGCACCTTCACCGACGGGCTGGTCACGACCTCCGATCGGCTGGTGGTCGCGGTGCGTTGCGTTGCTCCAGAGCCGTTCGGCTTGAGCTCGGCCGTGCGACCGGTACCGTCGGCGGGTTCGACGCCGCCAGGTTTGGTCGTGCGTTTGGGACCGATGGGGTCACCACCGCGTTGCCAACCCCCGTCGTCCCGGCCCTGGCCACCGCGGAAGCGCGAGCCGTGGTCATTGCTGCGCGAGTCTCCGCCGCGCTGGGAGCCATGTGCATCGTGGGAGAAGCCGGGACCGGCCGACGCCACGGGGATGGCGGCGCCGCCGACCAGCAGGAACGCAGCGAGTGTCCCCGCACCGGCGGCGGCGCAAAGCTTCGATCGGGCCACGATCCCTCCCCGAACAGCTGGGAATCGGCTCATCTCCCCCATTCTGGCACGATCGCCGCAGTGGGGCGCAGCACGTTTGTCAGAAGGCCGACGGGTCCTCGGCGAATGCGTCGGCCGCCTTCTGCGCGAGCTCGATCGCCGCGCGCGCCCATTCCGGCGTGGCACCAGCTAGGCCACACGCGGGCGTGATGCCGATGCGATCGCTGAGCACTTCCCCTGAGAAGCCGAGCCGGTCGGTGACGGCGGCAGCCGCCTTGGCCACCTCCTTGACCGACGGCGGGGCTGCGGGTGGCGTCGACGGCACGACGCCCAACACCACCGTGCGCGCCGATTCGACGAACTCGCCGACGCCGTCGAGATCGGCCACGGTGAGCGTCGAAACGTCTACCGAGATCGCGTGAAGTGCACTGCGCTGCAATGCCTTCCATGGAAGATCTGACGCGCAGCTGTGCAGGACGACCTCGCCGCCGACGGTTGCCACGCACTCGTCGATCAACGAGGTCGCGACCGCTTCGTCGACGGGGTGCACCGGCGAGAAGGCCGTCACCCCCGTCAGCCGGCCGGCCAGCGCGGCAGGAAGCAGCGGCTCGTCGAACTGAACGACGACGGTGGTCTCCAGCCGCCTGGCCAGCTCTGCCCGATGGGCCGCCACTCCTTCGGCGAGCGAAGTCGCCAGGTCACGTACCGCTCCCGCGTCGGTGATGGCGCGGTGGCCACCGGGCAGTTCGAGTTGGGCCGCGAGCGTGATCGGGCCGGGCGCCTGCACCTTGACCGTCCGCGTGCTGCCCCGCAACCCGGCCCTTTCCCAGGCCTCTTCGAGCGCGTCGACGTCTTCGCCGAGCAGGCTGATGGAGCGGCGGGTCACGGCGCCGCGGCCCGCGGCAATGCGATAGCCACGTGGCACCGTGTCGATGCCGATGTCGATCAGTAGCGCGCCGGCGCGACCGATCATGTCGGCCCCCACCCCGCGGGCAGGCAACTCGACGAGGTGGGTCAGGGTGTGCAACTCGCCGACCACCACTTCGGCGGCCTCACGTGGGGACGAGCCTGGCCAAGAACCGATGCCGGTCGCCGCGGCGAAAACACTCACTCGGCCAACAGTATTCGATGGCCCGCGAAACACGTTAGTCTCAGCCATGCCCACGTCGGCCAAAGCACTGCTGATGATGTGTGCCGTCGCCACGAGCATCGCAGGGACCGTGTCGTGCACGCACACCGTCACGGGCAGTGCGGTCCGAGCAGTGCCGGGCCTGGACGACCAGTCCCGATCCCCTGTCGACGTCGACGGCGTTCTGCTCGAACAGGCGCAGATGCGGGCCATCACGGGCGCTGGCGAGGATCTCACCGTCATTCCGAGCATGGACGGCAAGCAGCCCGTCGACATCGATGTGATGGCCGACGCCGTTCCCCCACCCTGCCGGTGGTACTTCGCCGAGACTCAGACGTTCGGGCGCGACGTCGAGGAGTTCCACAAGACGACCTATCAAGACCCACCCGAGGGCGCGCTGATCTCGCAGGCCGCCGCTGCCTATCGCGACGCGGGCACGGCGCGCCGAGTCTTCGACGGGCTGGTCGAACTGATGGGTCAGTGCAAGTCGACGCCGATGGGCCCGACGCTGGTCGGCGAATGGATCTCGACGGACGACTCGGTGCAGAGCCGCACGGGCAACTGCGCGCGTGAGTACCGGTTGAAGTCCGTCGTGCTCGTCGAGGTGACGTCGTGCACGTTCCCGGACTCGGTCGCCGACATCGTGATGACCAACATCATGGCGAAGGTGCCGGGTTGACGGTCACCGCTACGAGCGACGCCCGCTCTAGCTGCGCCGGGGCGTTGACCATGCGGCCGGGGTCAAGCCGTCGCGGCACCGATGGTCGCGCTGCCGATCACTTCGTCGCCATCGGGATCGCGGCGGTAGAGCACCATCGTTTGGCCGGGGGCCACGCCGCGCAGCGGGCTACGAAGATCGGCGACCAGCACTCCGTCGCGCAGTTCGGCGACGGCGGTGGCGAGGCCGCCGTGGGCGCGGACCTGCACCTCGCACTCCACCGGTCCGGTGGGCTCGAAACCCGAAGTGAACACCGGCCGTTCACCGGTCAGCTTCCACACGTCGAGCTCGGCGGCATCACCGACGTGCACGGTGCCGCTCTCGGCGTCGATCCCCGTCACGTAGCGCGGACGCCCATCCGGCCCAGGGCCTGCGATGCCGAGGCCCTTGCGCTGGCCGATCGTGAAGCCATGCACGCCATCGTGTTCGGCCAGCACGGTGCCACCACCATCGACCACTGACCCGCGGCGCACCCCGATGCGGGCGCCGAGGAAGGCCTGGGTGTCACCTGACGGAATGAAGCAGATGTCGTGGCTGTCGGGCTTGTCGGCGACCGCCAACCCACGGCTGGCGGCCTCCTCGCGGATCTGCGGCTTGGGGGTGTCGCCGATCGGGAACACCGCGTGGCGCAGCTGCTCTGCGGTCAGCACGCCGAGCACGTAGGACTGGTCCTTGTCGCCGTCGACGGCGCGGCGCAGGCGGCCATCGGACAGCCGTGCGTAGTGACCGGTGGCGACGGCGTCGAAGCCCAGCGCCAGTGCGCGGGCGTACAGGGCCGAGAACTTGATCTTCTCGTTGCAGCGAACACATGGGTTCGGGGTCTCGCCGCGCGCGTAGGACTCGACGAAGTCGTCGATCACGTCTTCTTTGAAGCGATCGGCGAAATCCCAGACGTAGAACGGGATGTCGAGGATGTCGGCGACGCGTCGGGCATCCCCGGCGTCTTCCTTCGAGCAGCAGCCGCGAGAGCCGGTGCGCAGCGTTCCCGGTGCGGACGACAGCGCGAGGTGCACGCCGACCACGTCGTGCCCGGCGTCGACCATCCGGGCGGCGGCCACCGAGGAGTCCACACCGCCGCTCATCGCGACCAGAACGCGCATGTCGTCTACTTCCCGTGGCCCGCGCTGGCCAACGCAGCCTGCCGAGCCCGTGCCACCGCGGCGGGCAACACGGCAATGGCCGCGTCCACATCGGCCTCGGTGCTGGTGTGCCCCAATGACAGTCGCAGCGATCCCCTGGCGCTGGCAGGGTCGGCGCCCATCGCGATCAAGACGTGTGACGGCTGCGCGACGCCTGCGGTACAGGCGGAGCCGGTCGAGCATTCGATGCCCTTGGCGTCCAGCAGCATCAGCAGCGCATCGCCCTCGCAACCCCGGAAGGTGAAGTGCGCGTTGCCAGGTAGGCGCTGCCCGCCGACCGCACCGTTGACGCCGACGTCGTCGATCGCGTCGAGAACGCCATCGATCAGCCGGTCCCGCAGCGCCGAGACCTTGGTCCGGTAGGCGTCCAGCCCGTCCACCGCGATGCGGGCAGCGGCGGCCATCGCCACCGCGCCTGCGACATCCGGTGTGCCGGAGCGGACGTCACGTTCCTGTCCCCCACCGTGCAGCAGCGGCACGCATGCGGTGTCACGACGCAACAGCAGGGCACCAACACCGGTGGGGCCGCCGAACTTGTGCGCGGCCACGCTCATCGCCGAAAGCCCGCTGGCGCCGAAGTCGACCGGCAGTTGGCCGATCGCCTGGATCGCGTCGCTGTGCATCGGAATGTCGAACTCCGCAGCGACGGCCGCCAGCTCCGCGATCGGCATGATGGTGCCGACCTCGTTGTTGGCCCACATGATCGAAATCAGGGCGACGTCGTCGTGTTCTGCCAGCGCCTCGCGCAGTGCGGCCGCGGTGACCGAGCCGTCGGGTCCGACCGGCAGCCACGTCACCTCGGCGTGCTCGTGCTCGGCAAGCCACTCGATCGCATCGAGTACCGCGTGGTGCTCGACGGGAGTGGCGATGATCCTGCGGCGGCGCGGATCGGCGTCGCGGCGCGCCCAGAAGATGCCCTTGACGGCCAGATTGTCGCTCTCGGTACCGCCGGCGGTGAAGATCACCTCGGACGGCCTGGCGCCCAGCATCTGGGCCAGCGACTCACGCGCTTCCTCCATGCGCCTGCGGGCCGCCCGACCCGTCGTATGCAGCGACGATGCGTTACCGACCGTAGCCAGCACCGCAGTCATCGCCTCGATGGCAGCGGGGTGCATCGGGGTGGTGGCGGCGTGATCGAGGTAGACGGCGCTCATAACCCGCCCAGTTTACGGGCCGAGCCAGCGGCGGCCATATCGCACCAACCGCAGTTCGTCCACGGCCACCCCAGAATGGGCGTCCTCACCCGCTGCGGCCGGTCAGGCGACCAGCTCGTGCCCTCCGGCGACGTGCACCGTGTTCTTGTCGTTTTGCGAGCCCCATCCGCGTACCGCCGACTCGCAACGGGTGGCCAGATCGCGCCGGTCGTCACCAGGCAGCTGCAGTGACTGGACCTGCACGTGGCACACCGTGCGTCGGGCCGTGATCACCCTGCGCACGGACTGCATCAGCGTGTCGTCGCCGATGAAGGCGGGCACGGTCGACGGCGCACCGTCGCGATGGTGGTAGGTCAGCCGCAGCGGCTGAACCGGACGGCCCGCGTCGACTGCGGACTGGAACATGGCGGGCCGGAACGGGCCGTAGCCCAGTCCGCACCACGTGGTGCCCTCGGGGAACGCGACGACGGTCTGCCCGGCCCGCAGCCTGTCGGCGACGGTCTGCACCACATCGGGCAGGCGGCGCAGGTTGGCCCGTTCGATCGGGATGACCTTCATGAGGCGGGCCAGGAAACCCAGCGCGGGCCAGTCCACCAAGTCGGCGCGCGTGACGAACGAGCCAGGCAGGACCGCGCCGATGGTGAACACGTCGACCCAGGACACGTGACCGCTGACCACCAGAACGCCGGACAGGTTGCGAATCGGGCCACCCGACACCGTGATTCGCACCCCGAGGCAGCGCAACATCAACCGGCAGTAGATGCGTTGCGCCTTCGACTTGCCAGGCATGGGCACCGCGAGCAGTGCTGCGGCGGGAAGCATCACCATGGCGCACGCGATGCGGATCGAGGTACGCACCGCGACGACCACGCGTCGGGAGCCGTGCGAGGCGTCGCACCGGATGCAGGACGAGTCGCAGGACGCCCGCGGCAGCCACGGGTTGTCGGTCAGCGCGTGACTGCTCATCGTGATGCTCCGTCGCCCAGGCCGGACGTCATCGCCCCTGCCATTCCATCGGCCTGCGACACCGACCGCAGCCGCTTGAGGTAGCGCACGTCGGCCTGGCTCTTGTCCAGCAGTGCGGGGAAGTCTCCGACCCCGAAGTCGGGGTCGTGCGCCGGGTCGCCGCAGACCCGGGCACCGAGGCGCAGATAGCCGCGCATGAGTGGCGGAACCGACAGTCGGCCAGGTGGTTCGATGTCCTCGAGGCCCCTGCCGTCCACCGTCACCGGCCGGTACGGGTGCACGACGTATTCGGAGGCGTGCCTGCGCTTGACGAAGTCGCGGACGCCGCGGATCTGGGTGCCCGGCGTCTCGTCGGGACCACCCTGAACGGGGACTGACACACACCCGGTGACGTAGTCGTATCCGCAGCGATCGAGGTAAGCCAGGATTCCTGCCCACATCAGCAGAACGACGGCGCCGTTGCGGTGGTCGTCGCGGACCACGGCACGGCCCATCTCGACGAGCGACGGCCGAAGCGGGTCCAGCGCGCTGACGTCGAATTCCGTTGCGGTGTACAGGCCGCCCGCGGCGATGGCGCCGGGTGGCGGGAGCATCCGGTAACACCCCACCAGTTCACCGGAGGTGTCCTCGCGAACCAGTAGGTGATCGCAGAACTCGTCGAAGCGGTCGGCGTCACGGCCACTGGAGTCGCCCTTGAGCTCGAAACCCGGTTCCGAGGTGAACACCTGGTGACGCAGTCGCTGTGCGGCGTCGACGAGGTCTGGGTCGGTGGACAACAGCAGGGTGTAGCGCGGCCCGGTCACGTCCGGGGCGGCGGCGTCGGTTTCATCTGCGGCTATGAGTACGGATGCAGTGCTCATGTCGTGCACGTTCGCTGAGCCGTCGGGCCTGATGGCAATCAGGGCGTGACGTGTTCGTGCACGCTGGGTGACGAGTTGCCCTCGCACCCACCCCGAAAATCGCGATTTCGGCGCGGTTTCGTGCGGTCAGCGACGGTTAGCGCGCCGAAATCACCCGGTCGAGGGCTGTGACTCGTACCCGTCGATCGCCTCGACCTTGCCCGCTGAGGCGCTTTGCGGGTCGAATTCGTAGCCCAGCCACTCGCGGGCCAGCCGCCGGGCCAGCTCGAGGCCGACGACCCGCTGCCCGAAGCACAGCACCTGGGCGTTGTTGGAGAGGACCGACCGCTCCACCGAGAAACTGTCGTGAGCGGTGACGGCGCGAATGCCGGGAACCTTGTTGGCGCTGATCGCCACACCGAGCCCGGTGCCACACACCAGTAGCGCCCGATCCGCCTTGCCCTCGGCCACCATTCGGGCTGCCGCGACGGCGACGTGCGGATAAGCGGTGTGCTCATCGGCGCTCACGCCGACGTCGATGACCTCCCCGACACGCTCGTCGGCCAGCAGATCGCCCTTGAGCGACTCCTTGTACTCGAATCCTGCGTCGTCACAACCGACGACGATGCGTAGCGGGGTCATGACACGTCTCCCTTGGTGGTCAGCACGAAGCACTCGGCGACGGTGTGCGCGCACATCGCCAATGACGTGGCGCCTGCGTCGACGGTGCCGACGCTGCGCTCGGCCAGTGGGCGCGCCCGACCGACCTTGGGCCGCAATTCCGCTGTGGCACGGGCGGCCTCAGTCGCAACGTCGGCGGCCGATCTCCACGCCTGCTGCCACGGCTCACCGGCCTCGACCCTGCGCTGCAGCTCGTCGACGAACGGCAGCAGCGCATCGAGCATGGTCTTGTCCCCCGGCGCCGCGCCGCCGAGCCGAACCAGCGCGTCGTACCCGTCGCGCATCCCCGCACCGACCGTCTCCGAGCTCGGTCGACCGGTGTCGCCGAGGCGTGCGCCCAGTGCGCTGAGCATCGCGCCCCACAGCACACCCGATGTGCCGCCGGCCTTTGCCGCCCATTCCTTGCCCGCTGCAGTCAGTACGGAACCCTGGCCTGCCCCGCCCTGCACCGCCTTTGCGGCGGCGTCCCGGGCCGCCGAGGAACCCTTGACCATGCCGCGGCCGTGGTCGCCGTCCCCTGCGACGGCGTCGATGCGACCCAGTTCGTCCTCGGCGTCGGCCAGCATCGCCGCCATCGCGTCCAGCGCCCTCGCGACGAGTTCTCCTCCGACGCGGCCGTCGTCGTCGGCGAGTCCGGCCAGATCCTGCGTGACGACGGCTGCGTCGGCGGCATCGGTGCGGCGCGCACCCGAATCGGACGTGGCCGCAACGCCCTTGCGGTAGGCCGGGGTGTCGGCAGGCGCGGTCCAGTACTTCTCGAGCTCGTCGTCGAGCCACATCACGGTCAGCGAGCAGCCCGCCATGTCCAGGCTGGTGACAAGCTCGCCGACCTCGGGCTCGACGATCTCGTAGCCGCGTTCGCGCAGCAGCTGCGCCATCGTGCCCCACACCACGAACAGCTCCTCGTACTTGGTGCGACCAAGTCCGTTGAGGATCACGGCGATTCGCCGAGAGTCGGTGGCAGGACGGTCCTCGAGCACGCCGTCGACGAGGGTCGCCGCCAGATCTGAGGCCGTCGGCATCGGCTCGTCGGCAACCCCGGGCTCACCGTGAATGCCGAGGCCGACGCCCATCTGCTTGTCGGGCACCGTGAACAACGGATCGTTGGCGCCCGGCAGCGTGCAACCGTCGAACGCGACGCCCAAGGTCCGGGTGGCGGCGTTGGAGGCCTCTGCGACGCGGATGACGCCCGCGAGATCGAGTCCGTCCTCTGCGGCCGCGGATGCGCACTTGAAGACGGTGAAATCACCTGCGATGCCCCGCCGTTTGGCTTCCTCGCCCTTAGGTGCGCTGGCGATGTCGTCGGTCACGGCGAAGTAGTGCGCGTCGATGCCCTCGCTGCGCAACTGGGTGACGGCGAGGCCGAAGTTCATCACGTCGCCTGCGTAGTTGCCGGTGGTGAGCAGCACGCCTGCATCACTGTGGGCGGCGCGGGCCACCGACGCGGCGTCCTCGGCCGACGGGGAGGTGAAGATGTTGCCGACCACTGCGCCATCGGCGAAGCCGGTCCCGACTGTCCCGCAGAACGCCGGGTAGTGCCCGGACCCGCCGCCGATCACGACGGCCACCTTGCCCGGTGCGGTCTCGCGTGCCCGGACCACGCCGCCGGGGACCCCCACGACGTACGACGAGTTGGCGTCGAGGAACCCGGTGAGCATGTCCTCGGTGAACCGGGCGGGATCGTTGAAAAGCTTGGTCATCGCAGTCGCTCCCCGCTGTCGGTGTCGAACAGGTATACCCGCTCGGGAGGTGCGTTTACCAGGACCTCCTGTTCGGGCTCATAGCTGTCCTGGCCGGGGGTCTGGACGACGATGCCGTCCTGCACCCCGGCGACCGTGCTGGTGGCCAGTCCGAACTCGAGTAGGTGTTCGAAATAGGCGACGGTGGACCGGATCCCGGGTCCGGTCCCGGTGGACAGCGTGCAGTCCTGCGGACGGATCCCGATCGTGACACGGGTACCGTCGGCGACCCCGGTCGCGGCGGTCTCCAGAGCGTCTGCGCCCGAACCGATCTCGACGCGCAGCCGGCCGTCGTTGGCCCGGACGGTTCCGCGCAGCACGTTGATCTGCGGCTCGCCGACGAACTGGGCGACGAATAGGTTCGCGGGATCGTCGAACACCTCGTCGGGCGTGCCGAACTGTTGCACCACCCCCGCGTCCATCACCGCGAGCCGGTCGGCCAGTGACAACGCCTCGACCTGGTCGTGAGTGACGACGATGGTGGTGTAGCCGAATTCGCGCTGCAGCACCTTGAGCTCGCGACGAACCCGTTGGCGTGCCGAGGCGTCGAGATGGCTCAACGGCTCGTCCAGCAGCAGTACCGGTGGGTTCCTGACCAGTGCCCGCGCCAGCGCCACGCGCTGCTTCTGACCGCTGGACAGGCTCGCCGGCCGCAGCTCCAGCAGATCGTCCATCTCCAGCCGCTTGCTGATCGACGCGACCATCTGCTCGGCACCCTTGACCTTGCGCGCCTTCAGGCCGTACAGCAGGTTCTCGCGGACCGACAACGGCGGATACAGCGCGTAGCTCTCGAACCCGACGCCGATACCCCGCTTGGACGCGGGCAACTGCGAGATCTCCCGCTCACCGATGCGAATCGAACCGCTGGTCACGGTCTCCAGGCCGGCGATCATGCGCAGCGTCGTCGTCTTGCCGCAGCCGGACGGGCCGAGCAGCGCGACCAGCTCACCCGGTTCGATCGCCAGGTCGATGCCCTTGACCGCGGTGACGCTCTCCCGTCCGCGGGATGCGTAGGTCTTCACCAGGTCGGTCAACGCCAGGCTCTGGGCGGTGGTGGTGGAGCGTTCGGCGGTGGTGGTCGCGCCAGGGGCAGGAGCGGAGCGACCGGGGGAATTAATCACAGTGCTGCCTCCAGGGATTTCTCCGCACCCAACCGTGCGGTGTCACCGTCGCCTGCCGCAAAGACGTGAACGTCCTTGTCTGCGACGGTCATCGACACGCGGGAACCCTCGCCGACGCCCTCGCGGCCCGACGACAGCACGATCAGCTGCTCGCCGCCGACGTCGACCGTCAGCTCGACGTTGCGACCGAGCCGCTCGGCCAGCCGCACCGTGCCGGTCAGCCGCGCCGAGGTGGATTCGGCACCGACGACGTGAACGTCACAGGGCCGCAGCCCCACCCGCACCCGGTCGCCCGTCGAACAACGGACGTCGGCAGGCAGCGGCAGGTCGAACGCGGCAGAGTCACTGCCCAACCGAATCCTGCCGTCGTCGACGACGCCGTCGAGGACGTTGATCTCGGGCTGACCCAGGGCGCGCGCGACGAACGTGTCGGCAGGGTGGCGCCAGATCTCCTCCGGCGTGCCGATCTGCACCAGCGCGCCCTCCCGCAGGACGGCGATGCGGTCCCCGAGTGCCAGCGCCTCCTGATAGTCGTGGGTGACGTAGACCGTCGTGGTCTTCGACATCGCCCCGAGCTGCTTCAGCTCGGCACGCATGGCAGCGCGCAGCTTGGCGTCCAGGTGGCTCAGCGGTTCGTCCAGTAGGTAGACGTCCGCGGGCCGCACCAGCACGCGGCCGAGGGCCACGCGCTGCCGTTGCCCGTTGGACAGTTCCCTGGGAAAGCGCTTGAGCAGGGCGTTGATTCCGAGCGTCGTGGTCACCTGGTCGATCCGCTCGGCGCGTTGGGCGTCGGTGTACTTGCCGGTGCGACCGGACTTCAGCGGAGACGCCAGGTTCTCGCTGACCGTCTTCTGCGGATAGAGCGCGTAGCTCTCGAAGGCCATGGCGACGTTGCGGTGGTAGGGCTCGACCCTGGTGACGTCGTTTCCGCCGATGGTCACGGCACCCTCGTCGATGTCGACGAGGCCGGCGATCGACTTCAGCGTGGTCGTCTTGCCTGCACCACTGGGGCCGAGGATGACGAAGAATTCGCCGTCGGCGATGTCGACCGTGAGGTCGGTGACCGCCCTGGTCTTCCCGAAGGACTTCGAGAGACCCTTGATCGATACGGTGGCCATCAGGCTTTCACCGCCCCGAATGACAGGCCCCGCACCAGGTATCTCTGGATGGTCAAGGCGAGGATGAGTGGCGGAAGAGCTGCGATGATCGCGGCCGCAGCCGTCAGGTTATAGTACGCCTGCCCGCCGCCACCGAGGAACTTGGTGATCGCGACGGTCACGGTGCCCGCATTGCTGTCGGCGAGGATCAACGGGAACACGTAGTTGTTCCACGCGAAGATGAACGCCAACAGCGCCGCGGCCGCTATGCCGGGACGCACGATCGGCAGCGCCACCATCACGAATGCCCGCGTCCTGGTGTAGCCGTCCAGGAGCGCGGCCTGCTCCAGATCCGCAGGCAGGTCCTCGAAGTAGGACCGCAGGATCCAGACCACCAGTGGCATGGTGACCAGCTGCAGCACCCAGATCATCCCGACCTTGGTGTCGAAGAGCCCGATCTGGTTGTAGATGACGAACAGCGGCACGATGACCATCAGCTCCGGTGCGAACCGGAACGACAGCATCTGGAACATCAAGTCGTTGCTGCCCTTGTACTTCCATCGGCCCGCCGCGTATGCCGCGGGGATGCCGATCACCAGCGAGACGATCACCGCGCCACCGCAGTTCAGCAGGCTGGTCAGCAGTGCGGCCTTGAAGTCGACGCTGGTCATCTGGGTGCCCTTGTCGGACAGCACCGTTGCGAAGTTCGACCAGGTCGGACTGAACTGGAAGTAGGTGGTGGTCTGCTCCTCGGCGTTCTTCAGCGCCAGGATCACCATCCACGCAATTGGGAAGAGCGAGAAGATGAACCAGCCGATCAGCCCGACGTCGGCGACCACCGATCCCGGCGACAGTCGCTTCTGTCCTGGCAGGAGTTCGCTGCGAGACGGCTTCAGTTTGGTGAGGTTCATGGTGTCAGGACTCCGCTCCCGCAGCGCGGCGCTGCGCCTTTCCGAGCACGCTGACCAGGTAGCGCGCGGTGATGAACACGATGATCCAGAGCAGCAGCATGTAGGTGCTGCCACGGGAGTAGTCGAGGTTGATGATCGAGTCCTCGAACGCACCGATCTGCAGCGTTCGGGTGGCGACGCCGGGGCCGCCCGCGGTGAGCACGTAGATGTGGTCGAAGACCTTGAGGTTGTCCATGAACCGGAAGATCACCGCGACCAGGATGTAGGGCCACAGCATCGGCAGCATCAGCTTGCGGAACATGTAGAACCAGCTGGCACCATCCACTTCCGAGGCCTCGAACGGTTCCTTGGGCAGCGACCGGATGCCTGCCAGCACCAGGATCGCCACGAACGGCGTGAAGATCCACAGGTCCACCAGAATGACCGAGAACAGCGCGGTGCTACTGGACAGCCAGTCGAACGTGTTGCCGAGTCCAAGAACGTGATTGAGGACGCCGAACTGCGGGTTGAACATGAGCTTCCAGATCACGCCTGCGATCACCGGTGCGATCATCAGCGGCAGGATCAGGACCTTCTCGAAGATCTTGCCGATGAACGACGAGCGGTTGAGCAGCAGCGCCAACCCCACTCCCAGCGTCGTCTCGATCAGGGTGGCCAGCACGGCAAAGATGGCCGTGGTCCGGACGCTCGACCAGAAGACCTGGTCGCCGAGAACGGATTTGAAGTTGTCGAACCAAACGAAGTGCGGGTTCGGGTTGACGGCCGCGTAGTTCAGGAACGCGTAGTACGCACCGACCACGAACGGGTAGAGGATCCCGATGACGATCACCAGCGCGGGGATCGACAGCAGGTAGGGCCGCATCTTGCGCCGCCAGGTCGGGACCTCGGGCAGCACGCGCCTCGGCGCCGTGGCCGGTTGCTCCGGTCTGGTCGCCGGCGCCTTGGGTGTCTGCGTTGTCATGTATGCCAGAGCTCCTAGAGGTTGACCTTGGAGGTGTTGGTCTTGGCGAGGCTGCGCAGCCGCGACGCGGCGTCGTCACCGCCGTAGATGTCCTGCAACGCAACGGCCCAGTTCTGGGTGGTGTCGAAGAACTTCTTCTGTGGGGTGAACTGGATCTTCGAGGACCCGATGACGGTTTCGAAGGCCTCGAGGTAGCCGAACTGATCGGCCGCCACACGCTTGAAGGTGGTGTCGAACACCGACTTTCGCACCGGATCCGCGTAGGTGCCACCCTCGACGGCCTTGTTCATCGACTCCTTGCCGGTGGCCCACTGGATGAACAGCCAGGCCGGAAGCTTGTTGCGGGAGTTGGCGCTCATCGCCCAGCTCCAGGTCCACAGGTTGGTCTTGTAGTTTCCGTCGGGCCCCGCCGGTCCGGCGTACCAGGCGATGTTGCCCGCTTCCTTGCTGGCACCCGGCTTGTTCTTCGGGTAGGTGGCGCTGTCGGCGTCGAAGACCATCATCGCCTTGCCGTCACCGAGATCGCCTGTGGCGTTGGGATAGTCGTACGTGGTCCACGACGTCGGACCCGCCCGGTGTTGCATGTCGATCCACTTCTTGGTGAAGTCGATCGCCTTGTCGCTGTCCATCTCGGCGATGAGCTCGGAGCCGTTGAACGTATAGTCCACCGCCCCCGACCGGCTGTACTGCGTCATGAAGCCGGGATGGATGGTGGCCCACGACTTCGATCCGCGGGTCGCGATGCCGTAGCGGTTGTCCGCCCGGTCGGTCAGATCGACGGCCAGTTGAATGAAGTCGTCGAAGTTGTCGGGCAGTTTCTTGATGCCCTTCTCGTCGAAGATCCGCTTGTTGTAGGCGACCACGTTGTTCTCGAAACCCCATGGGATGGCCCACTGTCCGCCGGTGCCGAGCGGGTTGCCGGTGACGAAGTCCCAGCGGGTCGAGGTTCGCAGCCCGTCGAAGATGTCCTCGAAGTCGTACTCGGCGTTGGTGGCCGAGCTGTTCTGCAGCCACGGATTGAGATCCTCGATCCATCCTGGCGGGCCGTACTGCCAGATGAAGTACGCGCCGAGCATGAACGCGTCGTGCTTTCCGGATCCGCCGGCGAGCTCGGTGTTCAGCTTGGTGAAGTAGTCGGCCTCGGGCACCAGGTCGACGTTGACCGTGATGCCGGTGAGTTCGGTGAACTCGGCGAGCAGCGGCTGGTACGACAGCTGGTAGGGGTGCGGGGTCTGCAGGATGTTGATGGTCTGCCCGGATGCCTTCTTCCAGTCGAAGCCACCGCTGACCGCGGATGCCCCGTTCGGAAGACTGGCCTTGCCTCCGACGCCGCAGGCGCTGAGCACCGGCAGGCTCGCTGCGGCGGCACCGGCAATGCCCAGCGCCGCCAACATGTTCCGCCGTGACATCTGCGGGCCCCTTACGGGGACTCGGTCAACACTCATCTTCGACGACGTCCTTTGAAGTCCATGGATCGGATGGGTCAGGCGGGGATCAGGGAGACCTTCACCGATTCCTTGCCACTGGCGACGAGGTCAAGACCCTTCTGGAAGTCGCTCAGCGGCAGCTGGTGGGTGCAGATCTGGTCCATGGGCAGGACGCCGGATTCGATCATCCGGATGGCGGCGGGCCAGCAGTACGGGCCGAGATGGGCGCCGAGGACGTCGAGTTCCTTGTCGTCGCTGATGATGCTCCAGTCGACGGTGACGTCGCTTCCGAAGACGCCGTACTCGACGTAGCGGCCGAGCTTGCGCAGCGCGTTGAGGCCCTGCGGCACGGCCGATGGGTGGCCCGTGCCCTCGAGGTAGACATCGGCGCCATAGCCGTCCGTCAGGCCTCTGATGATCTCAACCGCATCCTGTTCGGCGATGTTGATGGCGATGTCGGCACCGCACTTCTTGGCCAGCTCGAGCTTCTCCGGCGCCATGTCCAGGGCGATGACGTGCATCGGATTCTTGGCGCGGGCACCGGCGATCATGCCGAGGCCGATGGGCCCGCAACCGGCCACCACGACGGTGTCCTCGAACGTGATCTGCGCCCGCTCGACGGCGTGCAGTGAGCAGGACAGTGGTTCGACGAACGCCGCATGGTGGGCGGGAATGTCCCCGGAGATCTTGTGCACCAACGCTTCTACGGGATAGGTCATGTAGGTCGCCATGGCGCCTGGCGTGCGGCGCTTGAAGCCGTAGAGATCGTGCGGTTGGCACATGTGGTACTGGCCGCGCTTGCAGAAGCGACACTCCCAGCAGGGCACGATCTGCTCGGACGTCACGCGGTCACCGACCGCGATGCCCCACCTCTTCGCGGCGTCGTCGTCGAGTTCGACTACCCGGCCGACGAATTCGTGACCGGGGATCACCATCGTCTCGGTCCAGGCCGGCCGGTTCTCGTCACCCCAGAACTTGGCCGCGCCGTGGTAGCACTTGAGGTCGCTGGCGCAGATCCCGACGGCCTCGACCCGGATGAGCGCCTCGCCCGGCTTGCGCTGGGGAACGGCGACTTCTTCGAGGCGGTAGTCGTTCGGTCCGTGGACGACGACGGCCTGCATCTTCTCTGGGACCCGATCGGTCATCAGCGACTCCTTTGCGTGTGGCTGGGGTCACAGTATCGACCTCCTGCACATTTGTCCAGAACGAATGTTCACATAGATTCTCTCCAGAACATATGTGCAGGGGTGGGTTTTCGATGCCATACTTGCGCCCATGCCCCGGTCGGCCCAGAACACGCCGGTGACCCCACCCGGCGACGGTTCATCCGACGGCGAGGGGAGCCACTTCCCGGCATCGCTGCTGTACACCGCGGCACGGCTGTACTACGAGGACGAGGCGACGCAGGCAGAGGTGGCCCAGCAGCTCGGCACCAGCCGCGCCACCGTGAGCCGCCTGCTGTCCGAGGCGAAGCGGCAGGGCATCGTGCGGATCGAGGTGGTACCCCCCGACGAGGCACGACCGGATGATCTCGCCGATCGGCTGGCCCGCGGGCTCAGCCTCACCTCGGTGTACCTGAGTTCTCCGCTCCCCGCCCCAGGAGCCGGCCGCAGCGTCGTCGACGTGATGGGCCGCGTGTTGGCTCCCGCGGTCGGCCGCGCCCTCGGCGAAGCCGGCCTGCTGCCCGGCGACGTGCTGCTGGTGTCGTCGGGACGCACGGTCTACGAGGTCGCCCAATTCGAGCTGACGCCACTGCCAGGCGTGGTGGTCGCGCCGACGGTCGGAGGAAACGACCAGCCCGAGGAGTGGTACCAGACCAACGAGATCACCCGACTCGTCGCCAATCGTGTTGGCGGGCGGGCGAATTACCTCTTCGCCCCCGCACTACCCGGCGAAGAGTTGTACCAGTCCCTTCTCAACGATCCGAGCATCCAACGGGTCCTGCACCTGTGGCCGCAAGCCCGGTGCGCACTGATGGGCATCGGCGCCCCGCCGCTGATCCGCTCCGACATCCCGCGGTTCGTGCCGACCGGATCGTCATCGCTACGCGCGGCGGTGGGCGACGTGTGCTCCCGGTTCTACGACCGCAGCGGTTCGCCGGTCGACTTCGAGGGCGGGGAACGCCTCATTGCCGTCGAACTCGAAGCGCTGCGCCACATTCCGGTGACCATCGCCGTCGCCGTCGGCAAGGAGAAGATCGATTCGATCGTCGCAGGTGCCCGCGGTGGGTACTTCACCCACCTCGTCACCGATCCCGCGACGGCCACCGACATCCTTGCCAGCGGGACACTCGGGACGTAGCGGCCCTAGAGCACCGCGTCGGCCAGTCGGTCGACCTGGTCAAGCGAGGCCACGCTCGGGTGGAACAGCAACCGGTCGAAGCCCATGTCACGGTATCTCCGCACGGTGTCGTGGGCGTCCTCCGGCGTGGCCACCATGTCCGCGACGTTCAGCGCCGCGTAGTCCGGCTTGTTTCCGTAATACCTGCCCAGGCTCCGCCGTCCCTCCGCGACGACGGACGCGTCGCCCAGCGCGAAGTTCACCGACGTCTGCAGTAGCGGACGGCCAGCGCGGCCTGCCTCGAGCCAACTGTCACGGATCTGCTCGGCGAAGGACGTTTGCGTCTCGTAGTCGCGCACGGCACCACCGGCCCAGCCTTCGCCGGCCGTGGCCACCCGCCGCAGCGTCGGTTTCCCCTTCCCGCCGAACAGTACGGGGATGATCACCGGCGCCGGGCACAGCGCCGTCTCACCGTCGAGCGGTTCGCCGGCCCACACCCGCCGCCAGACCGCCGTGGCGTCGTCGAGAATCGCGCCACGCGAGCCAAACTCGACTCCGGCGCCACGATAGTCGTCGGGCCGGGCGCCAACTCCAACGCCGAGGGTCAGCCGACTGCCGGAGGCTTCGGCCAAGGTCGCCAGTTGCTTGGCGAGCAGGACCGGCGAATAGAGCGGCGCCAGCAGGACGTTGGTCACGAGGTCGACGGTCGTGGTCGCACCGGCGGCCAGCGCCAGGGTGGTGATCGAGTCGAGGCTCGGATAGATCAGCCGGTCGATCGTGGTCAAGGCGTCGAATCCGCGCTGCTCGGCGCGGCGCGCATACTCGATGACCACGCAGCCGGAGACTCCTGCAATGTGGTTGGGCAATCCGATTCCGACCTTCACGACTTTCCTTTCTGAGGCATGGGATTTACTGCGGTGAACTGCTTCTCGTACTCGCCTCGACGGTCCGCGAAGCGCAGCCGACGGGCGGCGCTGACGACCGCTTCGCCGGCTTCGGGATGTGACGCCAACTCGGAGAGCACCTCGTCGATGAACTCGTCGACTCCTACGCCGTTGGCATCGGTGGGCCTGTTATCCGTGTAGACCATCGGCGGCGGGATCTCGATGACCTGAATGCTGCTGTCCTGCAGCTGAAACCGCAATGATTGTGTGTACGAGTGCAACGCCGCCTTGGTGGCGGAGTACGTCGGCATACTCGCCTTGGGCACGAACGCCAGTGCCGACGAGACGTTGACGATCGCAGCTCGCGGGTGCTGCTTCAGGGTCGGGAGCAGGCGCGAGACCAAGAGCAAAGGACCGATCAGGTTGGTGGAACACACCGCGCGGATGACTCTCGGCACCGACCTCTCGAGATCCTCGACGGCCATGATCCCGGCGTTGTTCACTAGCACGTTGACGTCGGGATGACGCCGCACGAGTTCATCGGCGAAGGCGTCGATGCACGCCAAATTGCCGAGATCGAGCGGAAGGTGCGTCATGCCGGGGTACTGGTTCGCGACGGCCTCGAGGGCATCGCGGCGACGCCCGGCGATGACTACTTGGTTGCCCGCCCGGTGGAAGGCACCGGCGAGACCCGCCCCGATGCCACTACCGCCACCGGTGACCAGGATTGTGTTGCCCGTCAGTTGCATGTCCCCCAGGATTGCAGTGCTGGCGTAGATCAGCCATTCACCGACCAAAGGTGATAGTTAATCTTCATTGGACGCCTAAAGACGTAGGATAATCCCCATGATCGACGAGCTAGACGGCCAGATCATTCACTCCTTGCAGATTTCCCCGCGCGCTTCTTTTCGGCTCATCGCTGACACCGTCGGCGCACCTGAGCAGACCGTTGCCCGCCGATACCACCGTTTGCGACGTGATGGAGCGTTGCGTGTGGTCGGTCTTCTCAATCCCCGGGTGCATGGCGATGCCCAATGGGTGGTTCGCGTGCATGCCAAGCCCGACGACATCCCCCGCCTCGCCGACGCTCTCGTTCGGAGACCGGAGGTTACCCACGCCAATGTCCTCTCGGGGTGGAGCGAACTTGTCTGCGTCGTTCGTGCGCCGTTGGCGGAGGGGTCGGAAGGACTGTTGCGGCAGCTGCCGCGAACGACGTCGGTCATTGACCTCGACATCGACCTGATCCTGCACACGTTCGGCGAACCGGGCACCGAACCGTGGACGGCCTACGGTCACACTCTGGATGCCGAACAGACCAGCCGGATTCTGCCGCGACTCGCCGATGCGCTGTCGACCGCCCCACCTGCCGCTCCCACCAAGGAAGATCAGCCTCTATTCGACGCGCTCGCCGAGGATGGCCGCGCAGCGCACGCACGCCTGGCAGAACGCGCCGGTTGGTCCACCGCGCGAATGACGCGCCGCCTCAACGCCCTCGAGTCTGCAGGGACGCTGACCTATGACGTCGACATCCTTCCCCAGCGGCTCGGATTCGACGTCAATGCGATGATCTGGCTGACGACTTCTCCACCTCACCTGGAGAGGGTGGGCCAGCAGATCGCCGCGCATGCCGAGATCGCCTCAGTGGCAGCCATCAGCGGCCGAAACAACTTGATGGCGATCGCGATCTGCCGTGACGTCGACCACCTTTACCGATACATCGCAAAGGAATTCGCCGCCGTCGCCGAAGTGCAGAGCTACGACGTGAGCATTCGGACCCAACGCCTCAAGCAAACGGCGTCACTGATCTCCCGAGGTCGACTGATCCACGCGAAGCACCCGGTCAACGCCTAGCCGTGGCCACCGATCGCGCCCAGGTCGTGCACCAGTTCCCTGGTCGCCGGATACAGTTCCCGCCACACGTCGTAGAGGTCGTCGTACAGTGCGCGGTTGGCGGGGTTGGGCGTGATCTCGCGGTCGATTCTGGCCCAATCGGTCTCCGGCGCAACGAGTCCCACACCAATTGCCGCCATCAACGCATCGCCGTAGCTGGCGCCGATGGCCTGTTCGGGAACCAGCTGCGGACGCCCCGTGATGTCACTGACGGCCTGCGCCCACACCGGGCTCTGCAGTCCGCCGCCGACCGCAACGGTCCGCAGGCCGGTGTGCGCGTCGTCGAACATCTCCAGGATCTGCCTGATGCCAAAACCGATGCCCTCGTACGCCGCGCGGAACAGGTGGCCGCGGCCATGCCGAAGAGTGAGCCCGGCGAACAACCCCCTGGCCAGCGGATCGAAGACGGGGGTGCGCTCCCCCGCCAGGTAGGGCAGCGCGATCAACCCGTCACTGCCCGGTGGCACCGCCGCCGCCTCGGCCATCAGGGTGTCGAAATCCGCACCGCCGGTGATCTTTTGCAGCCAGCCGATCATGCTGCCCGCAGTCGACGTGCCCGCGGCCAACGCCAGCGACCCGCGTTCCATGCCCGCCGTCGTCCACAGTGCGGGGTCGCTGTGATACTCACCGATGATCTGGACGAGGAACATCGTCGAGCCGTACATCAGCATCTGATCGCCGGGATTGCGGACACCCACCGAGAACGCCTCGGCGTAGGCGTCGACCGTGCCCGCCACCACCGGCGTGCCCTTCGGAATGCCGGTTGCGGCAGCGGCTTCGGCGTGCACGGTGCCGACGACGTCGCTGGGCCAAACCAGCCGCGGCAACGGCAGATGGCCACATATTCGCTTGGCCCACTCGGTGTTCCAGTCGAAGTCACGCGTTGCATACATCGGATCGCATTGGCTGGCGGTGTGGTGGTCGAGGACGTACTCACCGGTCAGCTTGGCCGCGATGTAGGAGTTCGACCCGTACCAGCCCGTCGCAGCGTCGAACACGCGCGGCTCGTGGCGCCTGACCCATTCCAGCTTGGGCCCGACCGCCTGGCTGGAGAGCAGGGTACCTGCCCGGTCGAGGATCGCGTCGGCACCGAATTCTTCGGTCAGCATTGCGATCTCGGCGCTCGCCCTGGTGTCGACGCCGTACATGATCGCCGGCCGCAACGGCGTCAGCGCATCGTCACAGAGCACGAGGCAGGGGCCGACACCGCTCACGCACACGCCGGCCAGCGTCGAGCCTGGCGGCATTTCGCCGGTCAACCGGGAGCCGATGTCGCACACGTCGCGCCACCACGTCGACTCGGCGTCGACCTCGGCCCAGCCGGGCTTCGGCAAGTCCATGGTGTGCGACTGCGTCGCCGACGCAATCACCACACCCGAGGTGTCGACGAGGACGCCCTTGGTGCTCCCGGTGCCCATGTCGATTCCGAGAAGCAGGTCCACGCCGCAACCCTACGTCCACCGAGACGATGTTCAGTGGTCGATGATCACCCTGCTCTTCAGACCGTCATGACCGTGGGACGCGTCGGTCCCGGCGCTGCTCGAGTTCGTCCGCGTCGACGACGACGAGCATCGGCTGACCGGGCGCGCACACCATCGTGACCAGGAACCGCAGCGCGATGTCGGAGCGGTTGTTGGCATCCGAATAGTGAATGATGTCCCCGCCCGGCTCCCAGAACGCCTCACCGGCCTTGATCACCCGCGGTGCTTCTCCTTCGAGTTCGAAGAGCATCTCGCCTTCCAGCACGTATCCGAACGACGGTCCGCCGGGGTGACGGTGCGGCGGGGCTCCCGCGCTTCCAGCCGGCCATTCGATGATCGAGGTCATCACCTCGGCGTCGGCGGGAATGAAGGGCGGCGTGACGGTCTGGATCGTCGTGATGGCCTTCATCAGATCGGCGTTGTCGAACATCGTTTCTCCTGAAGTTTGGTTGTCGGGCCAACTTCAGATTGCCCTTCGCGACGCGTTGCCGAACCCTTGAAAGTCCGTAGTCTCCGGCGCATCCCCCCGCTGGGCAAGCGCACGCAAAACTGCCCCGGAACCAATGGTTTCGGGGCAGTTCTGCTGGAGCTGCTGCTGCGCATTGCTCGCGCAGAGAAACTAGCCCTTGCGGGCCTTGACCTTCTCGGTGAGCTGCGGGGTGACCTTGAACAGGTCCCCGACGATGCCGAGGTCGGCGATCTCGAAGATCGGGGCCTCTTCGTCCTTGTTCACCGCGATGATCGTCTTCGACGTCTGCATGCCCGCTCGGTGCTGGATGGCGCCCGAGATGCCGAGCGCGATGTACAGCTGCGGCGAGACGGTCTTGCCGGTCTGGCCGACCTGGAACTGGCCCGGGTAGTAACCCGAGTCGACTGCGGCACGCGATGCGCCGACGGCGCCGCCGAGCGAGTCGGCGAGCGCCTCGACGACCGAGAAGTTGTCGGCACTGCCGACACCGCGGCCACCGGCCACGACGACCGAAGCCTCGGTCAGCTCGGGACGGTCGCCGGCCTCGACGGGCTCGCGGGCGGTGATCTTGGTCGCATTCTCGGCGACCGCAGGCACCTCGACGTTGACCACTTCGCCTGCACCGGCGGCCGGTGCAGCCTCGACGGCACCGGGGCGCACGGTGATCACCGGGGTGTCGCCGGTGGCCTGGGCGTCGACGGTGAACGCGCCACCGAAGATGCTGTGAACGCCTACTGCATTTTCCTTGACCTCGACGACGTCGACGAGCAGGCCGGAGCCCAGACGCGCGGCCAGCCGGCCGGCGATCTCCTTGCCGTCGGCGTTGGCGGCCAGCACGACGGCCGCAGGAGCGGCGGTCTCGACCAGCGACGCCAGCACGTCGACGAACGGGGTCAACAGGTACGCCGCAGCGTCGTCGGACTCGGCGACGTAGACCTTCGCAGCGCCTGCCTCCTTGAGTCCGTCGATCAACGGCGCGGCGGTGCCGGGGGCACCGACGACGACGGCGGACGGCTCGCCAAGCACGCGGGCGGCGGTGATCAGTTCGGAGCTGACCTTCTTCAGCGCTCCGTCGGCGTGCTCGGCGAGCACCAATACTTCAGCCATGGTTTCTTCAGCCTCTTTTGCTTGAGAAAGTTTCGGGAATTTGAGATCTGCTAGATGATTTTCTGGGCAACGAGGTAATCGGCGATCGCAGTGCCGCCCTCACCCTCGTCGGTGATCTTCTCGCCAGCGGTCTTGGGCGGCTTCGGCGTGGCCGACAGCACCTTGGAGCCGGCGTTCGCGACTCCGACCTCGTCGGCCTCGACGCCGATCTCGGCCAAGGTCAGCGTGGTTACTTCCTTCTTCTTGGCAGCCATGATGCCCTTGAAGGACGGGAAGCGCGGCTCGTTGATCTTCTCGTTGACGGAGATCACTGCGGGCAGCGTGGCCTCGAGGGTGAACACGCCGTCGTCGGTCTCGCGCTCACCGATGACCTTGTCGCCGTCGACCGTCACCTTGCGCAGGTGGGTCAGCTGCGGCAGGCCGAGGTACTCGGCGATGACTGCGGGCACTGCGCCGCCGACGCCGTCGGTGGCCTCGTTGCCCGCGATGACCAGCTCAGTGCCCTCGATGGTGCCCAGCGCGCGAGCCAGGGCCCAGCCGGTCTGGATCACGTCGGAGCCGTGCATGCCGTCATCGAGCAGGTGGACAGCCTTGTCGGCGCCCATCGACAGGGCCTTGCGGATCGCCTCCGTGGCGCGCGCGGGGCCTGCGGTCAGGACGGTGACGGTGCTCTCGCCGCCTTGCTTCTCCTTGATCAGCAGCGCCTCCTCGACGGCGCGCTCGTTGATCTCGTCGAGCACGGCGTCTGCGGCCTCACGGTCGAGGGTGTAGTCGCCGTCGGTCAGCTTGCGCTCCGACCAGGTGTCTGGGACCTGCTTGATCAGGACCACGATGTTCGTCATGAGTCTGGTTCGTCCTCCTCGATGAGGCCGCGGCGCGGCCTGCACTACCACGATTGATGTAGCCAGCAATATGTTACTCGTCGGTAACTTTAGCCGGTTCCAGGATCACCATAGCTGGTCGAAGTTCGCCATCCGGCCTCCCCTTAGTTCGACGAACTATTCGCGAACCATCGGTGACGGGTTAGCCTGCCTTCCAATGAGCGCATATTCGCCCCTCGAGCCATCGGCCGACGCCGCCATGCCCCTGACCGGGGAACGAACGGTGCCGGGCCTCGCCGAGGAGAACTACTGGTTCCGCCGCCACGAGGTGGTCTACCAGCAGTTGGCCGACCGCTGTGCAGGGCGCGACGTGCTCGAGGCCGGCTCGGGCGAAGGCTACGGCGCAGACCTGATCGCCGGCGTCGCACGCCGCGTCGTCGGGCTGGACTACGACGAATCCGCGGTAGCCCACGTCAAGGCACGCTACCCGCGGGTGGAGATGCAGCACGGCAACCTCGCCGACCTTCCCTTCGCGGCAGCCACGTTCGACGTCGTGGTGAACTTCCAGGTCATCGAACACCTGTGGGATCAGGGACAGTTCGTCGCGGAGTGCGCGCGCGTGCTGCGCCCCTCCGGGCTGTTGCTGATGTCGACGCCCAACCGCATCACGTTCTCCCCCGGCCTCGATACCCCGCTCAATCCGTTCCACACCCGCGAACTCAACGCCGCCGAGCTCACCGAGTTGCTCACGGACAACGGGTTCGCGGTGCAAGCGATGCTCGGGGTCTTTCACGGCCCCCGGCTGGCGGAGTTGGACGCCCGCCACGGCGGCTCGATCATCCAGGCGCAGATCGACCGTGCGCTGGCCGATGCGCCGTGGCCCTCCGACCTGCTCGCCGACATCACCTCGATCCGCACCGACGACTTCGACCTGCTCGAATCCGGCGGACGCGACGGCCGGCACATCGATGAGAGCCTCGACCTGGTGGCCATCGCGGTGCGACGTGACTGATCACGGCGCATCGGACGCGCCAGAGGTACCCGGCCTCTTCACCCTCGTTCTGCACACCCACCTGCCGTGGCTGGCCCACCACGGCCGCTGGCCGGTCGGCGAGGAATGGCTATACCAGTCGTGGTCGGCGGCCTACCTGCCGCTGATGCGCGTGCTGCGCACGCTGTCGGCCGAGGGCCGTAGCCACCTCGTCACGCTCGGCATGACGCCGGTGGTCACCGCGCAGCTCGACGATCCGTACTGCCTGACGGGCATGCAGCACTGGCTGGCGAACTGGCAGCTGCGGGCCAGAGAGGCCGCCACCACCAGGGCCGCAGGCGACGGTACCGCGTACGACGCGCCGGAAGCGTTGCGCGCGTTCGGTGTTCGCGAGCACGACGCAGCCGCCCGAGCCTTGGACGACTTCGCCGTTTCGTGGCGGCATGGGGGAAGCCCGCTGCTGCGTGAACTGATCGACGCCGACACCATCGAACTGCTCGGTGGGCCGCTGGCACATCCCTTCCAGCCATTGCTCAACCCGAGGCTGCGCGAGTTCGCTCTGCGCGAGGGTCTCGCCGACGCTCGGCAGCGCTTCGCCCACGCGCCGACCGGCATCTGGGCGCCCGAGTGCGCCTACGCGCCTGGCATGGAGAACGACTACGCCGCAGCGGGTGTGACGCACTTCATGGTCGACGGTCCGTCGCTGCACGGCGACACCGCGCTTGGCAGGCCCGTTGCGGGTTCCGACGTCATCGCCTTCGGACGCGACCTGCAGGTCAGCTACCGGGTGTGGTCCCCCAAGTCCGGCTACCCGGGCCACGCGGCCTACCGCGACTTCCACACCTACGACCACCTGACCGGCCTCAAGCCGGCACGGGTCACCGGCCGCGGCGTGCCGTCGGAGGACAAGGCGCCCTATGACCCCGAGCGCGCCGATCACGCCGTCGACGCCCACGTCGCGGACTTCGTCGAGGTGGTGCGCAGGCGCCTGATCTCGGAGTCCGACCGCATCGGCAGACCGGCCCACGTGGTCGCGGCGTTCGACACCGAACTGTTCGGGCACTGGTGGTACGAGGGCCCGGTCTGGCTGGAGCGGGTGTTGCGCGCCCTGCCCGCCGCAGGCGTGCGGGTCGGCACCCTGTCCGATGCCATCACCGGCGGCTTCGTGGGCTCGTCCGTCGAATTGCCGCCCAGCTCTTGGGGTTCGGGTAAGGACTGGCAGGTGTGGTCGGGCGAGCAGGTGGCCGATCTCGTGCATCTCAACACCGAAGTCGTCGACAGCGCGCTGAGCACCGTCGACAAGGCGCTGGCGCAGCACGCGTCGGTCGGTGCGCCGACGCCGCGCGACACCGTGGCCGACCAGATCCTGCGCGAGGCCCTGCTGACCGTGTCGAGCGACTGGCCGTTCATGGTCAGCAAGGACACCGCCGCCGACTACGCCCGCTACCGGGCGCACCTGCATGCCCACGCCACCCGCGAGATCGCGGGCACGCTGGACTCGGGCCGCCGCGAACAGGCCGAGCGCCTTGCCGCGGGCTGGAATCGTGCCGACGGCCTGTTCGGTGCGCTCGACGCAAGGCGGCTGCCGCGATGACGCCCCCTTCTCCCGCGAGCGCGCGTGTCTGTACCCCGACACGCCGTGAAAAACCCGCATTCTGCGCACGCTCGCGCGACGTTCGGCGGCGGCGATGAGCGCTTGTGCGAAGAGCAGAGGACACCGATGAAGGTCCTGATGGTGTCGTGGGAGTACCCGCCGGTCGTGGTCGGCGGATTGGGCAGGCACGTGCACCATCTGGCCACCGCACTCGCCGCCGACGGCCACGACGTCGTGGTGCTCAGCCGACGGCCGTCCGGCACCGATCCCAGCACCCACCCGTCGACCGACGACGTCGCCGAGGGCGTGCGCGTGATCGCCGCGGCCCAGGATCCGCACGAATTCGACTTCGGCACCGACATGATGGCGTGGACGCTGGCCATGGGCCATTCGATGGTCCGCGCCGGCCTCGGGGTGAAGGCACGAGGGCGACGGTCGACCAAGCCGTGGCGCCCCGACGTGGTGCACGCCCACGACTGGCTGGTCGCCCATCCGGCCATCGCACTAGCCGAACACTTCGACGTACCACTGGTTTCCACGATTCACGCCACCGAAGCCGGCAGGCACACGGGGTGGGTGTCGGGCCGGATCAGCAGGCAGGTGCACGCCGTCGAGGGCTGGCTGGTGCGCGAATCCGATTCGCTCATCACGTGTTCGGCGTCGATGAGCGACGAGATCACCGAGCTGTTCGGCCCGGGACTGAGCGAGACGCGGGTGATCCGCAACGGCATCGACGCCGGGCTGTGGCCATTCGCCAAGCGCAAGTCCCGCAGTGGCCCTGCCCGGCTGCTGTACCTGGGGCGGCTGGAGTACGAGAAGGGCATCCACGACGTCATCGCCGCGTTGCCGCGCATCCGCCGCAGCCACCCCGGCACCATGCTGACCATCGCCGGTGACGGCACTCAGCAGGACTGGCTCATCGAGCAGGCACGAAAGTACAAGGTGCTCAAGGCCATCGAGTTCGTCGGCAGGGTGGATCACGACCAACTGGTGGCGTTGCTCCACGAGACCGACGCCGCCGTCCTGCCCAGCCACTACGAGCCGTTCGGCATCGTCGCGCTCGAGGCCGCGGCGACCGGTGCGCCGCTCGTCACGTCCAACGTCGGCGGTCTCGGTGAGGCCGTCATCGACGGAGAGACCGGCGTCTCGTTCCCACCGAGGGACGTGACGTCCCTGGCGGCCGCGGTGCGGGCCACGCTCGACGATCCCGCCGCCGCCCAGCGCCGGGCGATCGCCGCCCGCGAGCGGCTCACCTCCGACTTCGACTGGCACACCGTCGCCTCCGAGACCGCGCAGGTCTATCTGGCCGCCAAGCGCCGCGAACGCGAACCCCACCGGCGGCGCATGATCGTGGAGCACGCGCTGCCCGACCGCTAGTTCGATGCGGATCGAATCGTTTCGGGCCTAGCGTGGACGACATGCGTGACCCGGCCGAACTGCCCACTACCGGTGACGCGGACATCGCGGCCCTTGCCGCACTCCTCGCCGACCCCGCCCGCTGCAAGGTGCTCCTCGCGCTCGACGACGGGCGTGCGCTGCCCGCCAGCGTGCTCGCCGACGAGGCGGGGATCAGCCGCTCGACGGCCAGCAGCCACCTCGGCAAGTTGACC
Organism: Mycolicibacterium sp. P9-64; assembly: GCF_008329605.1. Lineage (GTDB taxonomy): Bacteria > Actinomycetota > Actinomycetes > Mycobacteriales > Mycobacteriaceae > Mycobacterium. The sequence continues at coordinate 94,078 of NZ_NPKO01000007.1, read as the reverse complement.
GAGGCCGGCATGCTGACCGTGCGTGCTCACGGTCGGCACCGGTACTACCGGTTGGCCGGTCCCGAGATCGCCGACCTTCTCGAGCGCCTCAGCCGTCTCGCGCCGCAACGACCGGTCCGGTCACTGCGGGAAGGCACCAATGCGGCCAGGCTGCGCACCGCCCGCACCTGTTATGACCACCTGGCGGGAAGGCTAGGTGTCGCGATCATGGGCAGTCTGCTCGAGCGTGACGTCCTGATCGGCGGTGACGGACGCTACGACCCGACGCGTGACCGGCAGGACGCGCTGAGCAGCGCGGGCCGGGAAGTCACCTACGAGATCACCGAGCCGGGACGGGCGTTCCTCGCCGACGTCGGCATCGAATTGCCATCCAGCAGAAGGCCGGTCGTCCGCTACTGCATCGACTGGACCGAGCAGCGTCACCATCTGTCCGGCGGGCTTGGCCGCGGCGTGCTCGACCGATTCGTCTCGGCAGGCTGGGTCAAGCGCGCGTCCCGTGGGCGCGCAGTGACGGTCACCGACCGCGGCCGCACCGCACTGGAGGGCTGCTTCGGCATCGCCTGGACATAGCTCGCCCCAAGATCAGCGCGAGGCCTTCTTGCGCTCGATGTCAGCAAGGGCGGCAGCCAGCTCGGCCCGCTCGGCCACCGACGTCTCCCAGTCCAGCTTCCGGTTCTTGACCACCTTGGCCGGCGCGCCGACGGCGATCGAGAAGTCCGGGATCTCCCCCTTGACCACGGCATGCGCGCCGAGCACGCAGCCCCGACCGACCGACGTCCCGCGCAACACGGTGACCTTGGCGGCGACCCAGGTGTCAGGCCCGATCCGCACCGGGGCCTTGACGATGCCCTGGTCCTTGATCGGCAACTCGATGCTGTCCATCTTGTGGTCGAAGTCGCAGACGTAGCACCAGTCGGCCATCAGCACCGAGTCACCCAACTCGATGTCGAGATAGGTGTTGATGACGTTGTCGCGGCCGAGCACCACCTTGTCCCCGATGCGCAACGATCCCTCGTGGCACCGGATGGTGTTCTTGTCGCCGATGTGGACCCAGCGCCCGATCTCCATGGTGGACATCTCCGGCGTGGCCTGAATTTCTACGCCCTTGCCGAGGAAGACCATGCCGCGCGTGATGATGTGCGGATTGGCCAGCTTGAACTTGAGCAGGCGGTAATACCGGACCAGGTACCACGGCGAATACGCCTTGTTCGCGATCACCCAGCGCAGCGACGCGGCCGTCAGGAACTTGGCCTGACGTGGGTCGCGCAACCGGGAGCCTCGCCAGCGAACATGCATTGGCGAGCCCCACATCGTCGTCATGGCCGGACAGCCTACGCGAGGCTCTACGACATTCCCGGGTCGCTGCGCTCCTGCCCTCCGAGAGGACCCCCGACTAGTCTCGGGACTCGATGCCTGCTCCACGAATGACCGTGCGCCGGCTGCTTGCCGTCGCAGCCGTGACTTTGATGGCGCTGATTTCAGCCGCCTGCGGAACCACCGACTCCTGGGTCGACGCGCACCCCGCAGACGGCTGGCCTGCGCAATACGGCGACGCGGCCAACAGCAGCTACACGCATGTAGCGGGGGCAGGCAACTTGGCTCTGGACTGGCGCCGGTCGGTGAAGGGCAGCCTCGGCGCGCAGGTCGCGCTCGGGTCGAGCGGCTACCTGGCCGCGAACGCCGAGACGACGGCCGGGTGCTCGCTGATGGTGTGGGAGTCCGGCAACCAGGGCCGCCAGCGCTGGTGCGGCAGGCTGTGGCAGGGCGGCGACCTCTCCGGGCCGTTGTTCGACGGCTTCGACAACCTCTACGTCGGGCAGCCCGGTGCGATGCTGTCCTTCCCGCCCACGCAGTGGATCCGCTGGCGGGTCCCCGTGATCGGCCTGCCCTTGACGCCACGCATCCTGGCGCTGGGCCAGCTGCTGGTGATCACTCACCTCGGCCAGGTGTTGCTGTTCGACGCGCACCGCGGCACGGTGATCGGCACGTCCCTCGACCTCGTCGCGGGCGTCGATCCCACCGACGCGCAACGCGGCCTGCCGGACTGCCAGCAGGGCAGGCCCAAGTGCCCGGTCGCGGCCGCACCGGCGTTCTCGCCAGCGACGAACGTCGTGGTGCTGGGGTTGTGGGAGCCCAACGCCGACGCGCCCGTCGTCGTCGGGCTGCGCTACCGGCCGGGGCAGACGCCTCCGCTGGTGCGCGAGTGGACCAGCACCGCGGTCGGGGGTGGGCCCCTTGCCAGCCCGGTGCTGTCGGCCGACGGCAAGACCGTGTACGTCAACGGCCGCGACGGACGGCTGTGGGCGCTCGGCACCGCCGACGGCAAGCCCAAGTGGTCGGTACCGCTGCACTACCAGCCGCAGACACCGCCGTCGGTATCGCCCGACGGCCTCGTCGTGGCCGGTGGCGGTCCCGACGCGAAGCTGGTGGCCGTCAAGGACGACGGAGACCACGGCGAGGTGGTGTGGAACCGCGATGACGTCGAGCCTCTGTCGACGTCGAGCCGGGCCGGAGTGGACGTCGCGTATGCCGTCACGCGCGACGGCGAGAAGGGCATGGCGTTGATGGTGTTCGACCCCGCCGACGGGCACACCGTGAACACCTACCCGATGCCCAACGCGACGGGGTTTCCGTTGGGCGTGTCCATCGGCTACGACAAGCGGGTGGTCGCCTCGACCAGTGACGGTCAGGTGTACGCGTTCGCGCCGAACTGATCGGTCAGGCGATCATCGCGTCGATCGGTCCGCGAGGGACCGACACCTGCAGCGCCCCGGCCGCTTCCGGCAGGAGCTCGCCCTGGCTGAAGAAGAAGATGATCGCGTCGTTGGTGATGGCGAAGTTCTCGTACTTCGTCGGGTCAAGGCCGACCGCAGGCGAGATCGCCACCGGTTGACCGGACTGCTTGTCCAGTTCGCTCTGCACGATCGGGAAGATCACCGGCCACGGGTTGGCTCCCGCCTGGAACAGCGGCTGGATCTTGTCGGAACCGCCCGTGTCGATCTGGATCGGCTTGCGCAAGGTCTGGTCCCAGTTGAACGTCTGGAAGAAGGTCTGCGGGTGCGCGCCCCCGACGTCCTGGAACGTCTTGAACACCAGCGACTGGGTGCCGCGCGGCGGCACCGCGGAGCTGTACTCGGTGGCCGTGGTCTCCAGCTCGTACGGCATGTCGTGCGGGCCGGGCATCTTGGCGACGTTGAGGAATCCGTCGCGGGTCTGCTTGACGTAGTCGAAGACCGCCTGGGCGTCCGGGTAATTGACCGGGTAGTTGATACTCAACGCATACGCGGGGTCGGTGGCCTGGATCTGGCACGTCTGGGCGCCGTCGATCACACCGGACAGGTCACCACATTTCGGCGGCGCCGCAGACGCGATGGCGACGCTCGACCATAAGACTGCGGAAATCCCCACGGTGATCCTCGCAAAGGCCAACGCGAGTGTGGGAATGCGCATCTGATGATTACCCTCCGCTGGTGAGCGACACCAGCGCCGCCGACGCCACAATACCTGCGACATCAACGAGACGGTCGGCAAACGTATGCCACGGCCCGGCTGCTGCGGCCCGCCCCGATTCTGGTGATCACGACCGCGAGCTGCCGAGACCCGCGCAGCTTCAGCCGCAGCCGCAGCGCGTCGGGGTCGACGTCGACACCGCGGACCAAGATCTCGACGGCGCCGACGTCGAGATCCGAAAGCGCCTGCCGCAGTCGACGTTCGCCATAGTCGAGTTGGTCGAGCACCTCGAAGCCGCGCACGCCGTCGGGTAGGTCGTCACCGGATAGGTAGGCGATGTCGGGGTCGAGCTGCCAGAGGCCGTGCCTGGCGCCGTACTGCCGCACCAGCCCCGCCCGGACCACCGCGCCGTCGGGGTCGACGATCCAGCGCCCTGCGGGCGCCGTGCCGCAATCGTCGGGCTCGCGGTCGGTGATCTGCTCGGCGCGGTCGAGGACGGTCGCGCGCCGGGTGACGCCGGGTCCGGCCAATCCCGCCGACCACAGGCACGCTTCGCGAACGCCACCCGCCAGCGACGTCACCTCGATCTCACCGGCGAAGCCGAGGCGCCGGATCTGATCGAAATCGATTCCAGGAGCGCACTTCACGACGTAGTCACGGTCGGCGTACACGTCGAGAAGCTGATCAAGGGCGGGCGTGTAGTCCCGCGGATCGAACCGGCGCCTGCCGCCGCTGCGGCGCGCCGGATCCGCCACCACGACGGTGTCGCGCGTGACGGGCCGAAGGGCATCGGCGCGGCACAGCGCGACGTCGCCCAGGTTGTGCCGGGCCATCGCCAACCGCACCGGGTCCAGATCACTGCCCACTACGTAGGACGCCCGCTCCCGAAGTGCGGCCAGCTCGGCGCCCACCGAGCACGTCACGTCGTGCACCTTCGCCCCGGCGAGCCGCTGGGCGCGATGTGCCGCAACGGGTTCCGCGGTTGACTGTTGCAGCGCCTCGTCGGTGAACAACCACGCCGACGGGTCGGTGAACTTGGCCGCGGCCCTGCGCCGCAGCAGTACCGTCTCGATCAGCACGGCGGCCCGATCGCCGAAACGCGCACGCGCCGAGGCGATGTCGGAGATCTGAGTGGCGCCGGTCAGCGCGTAGCCCGCGACCTCGCCCAGCGCGCGCGTCGCTTCGTCGCCGTCCAGGTACGCGACGTCGTCGAGCGTGAACGCTAGGACGGATTCGTCTCCGCTCGCCCGGGTTTGGTCCCCGTGACCATCACGTTGTAGAACCAGCCCTTCGGCACGATCTGCCGCCACAGGTTCGCGTCGACCCAGCTCAGCGTGAGCCAGCTACCGAACGCGAACTTGGCCCAGCCCCAGCCGAGCTTGCCGGGGGGCACCGACGCCTCGAAGGTGCGCACCGGCCAGCCAAGCATCGCCGCGGTGAATTCCTCGCTGGCCGTGCGGACTTCCACCGCTCCCGCGTTGGCGGCCATCCGCTCGAGGTCTTCTGGCTCGAACGTGTGCAGATCCACCACCGCTTCCAGCGCGGCCGCACGCGACGACTCGTCGAGTTCTTCCTGCGGGCGGCGCCAGCCGTCGAGGCCAGGCAGCTTCGTCACGTTGGTGGCGATGCGCCACGTCAGCGTGGACAGGTTGCGTGCATACGCGTTGCCTTTGGTCGTCGGTTCACCGGCGAACACGAACCGACCGCCTGGCTTGAGCACGCGGATCACTTCGCGCAGGGACAGCTCGACGTCGGGAATGTGGTGCAGAACCGCGTGGCCGACCACCAGGTCGAACGTGTTGTCCTCGTACGGGATGCCCTCGGCGTCGGCGACCCTGCCGTCGATGTCCAGGCCGAGCGACTGCCCGTTGCGGGTGGCCACCTTCACCATGCCCGGCGACAGGTCGGTCACCGAACCCCGACGCGCGACGCCGGCCTGGATCAGGTTGAGCAGGAAGAATCCGGTGCCGCAGCCCAGTTCGAGGGCGCGATCGTAGGGCAGCTCACGCTGCACCTCGTCAGGCACGATGGCGTCGAACCGGCCGCGGGCATAGTCGATGCACCGCTGGTCATAGGAGATGGACCACTTGTCGTCGTAGGACTCGGCCTCCCAGTCGTGGTACAGCACCTGCGCAAGCTTGGTGTCGTGGCGGGCGGCTTCGACCTGTTCGGCCGTGGCGTGCGGGTTCGGGGCCGGCGCCGGGTCGGTACTCGTCATGTAGGGCAGCCTAACGGGCGCTGGCGGTTGCTCTTCGCGCAAGCGGCTCATCGGTGGTGAAGGCGGCTTTCGCGGCAGCCAGTACCGCAGGTGAGGAGTCCGCGAAGCGGCCCGCCCAGGCCACGGCGCCGTCGTACACGTGGTCGGGTGCCACCATCTCGTCGATGAGGCCGATCGCCAGCGCTTCCTTGGCGCCCGCGAACCGTCCGCTGAACACCAGGTCCTTGGCCTTGCTCTCGCCGATCGCCCTGGCCAGTCGCGAAGCCCCGACAGGCACCAGCCCGTCCAGGACCTCCGTCGCGCCGAACTTCGCGTTGTCGCCGCTGACCCGCCAGTCCGCGGCCAGCGCGAGTGTCAGGCCGCTGCCGAGCGCGTAGCCGGTGACCGCGGCGACCGTCGGTTTCGGGATGGCTGCCACGGCATCGATGGCCGTTCGGCAGGCGTCCTCCGCGGTCGCCATCTCCTCGGCGTTCAGACTGTGCAGTTCGGGCAGGTCGGCGCCAGCCGAGAAGATCTCGTGGCCGCCGAACACGATCACCGCGGTGACGTCGTCGCGCGCGCCGAGCTCGGCGGCCGCCGCGGTGAGTTCGCGGTACACCTGCCGGGTCAGCGTGTTGGTCGGCGGACGCGACAGCAGCAGCGTCGCGATTCCCGGCTGCGCCTCGCGGGTGTGGATGCCGACGAACTCACTCACTCGGTTGATTCCCCGGTCGCTTCGCGCTTGCCGGCCGGTGCCCGACGCTTGCGGGCCGCGTTGTACCGGTCACTATTGAAGAACTCGATCTCCCAATTGCCCTCGGACAGCGCCAGATGCGGCTCTACCGCCATGATCTTCCTGTCGACGGCGAGCACCTCGGCGACGGTGCGGCCGTTGAGCGAGTCCAGCTGGGTCCAGGTCGGCGGCAGGAGGAACGACTTCCCCTCGGCGAACTCGTCGAGCGCCGATTGCGGTGTCGCCCAACCCGCCTTGTCGGTCTCGGTGTTGTCGCCGTCGGCACGCTGGCCCTCGGGCAAGGCGCCGACGAAGAAGTAGGTGTCGTAGCGGCGGGTGCGCTCCTCCTTCGGGGTCACCCAGTTCGCCCACGGTCGCAGCAGGTCGGCGCGCAGCACCAGCTTCTCTTCACGCAGGAACTCGCCGAACGACAGCGTCTTGGCATCCAGTGCCTTGCGGGCGTCGCGGTACACCGAGGCGTCGGCGACGATCGAGTCCGGGTCGCCGGCCGGCCCCGCGAACAGCACGCCGGACTCCTCGAACGTCTCCCGCGCCGCGGCGCAGATCAGCGCTTCGGCGAGGTCGACGTCGGTGCCGAGCTTCTCTGCCCACCAGGTCGGCTCGGGGCCGTACCAGGCGATGTCCCCGCCCTCTGGGGCAGCAACGAAGTGACCCGGGGGAAATGCTCCGCGGTCGCGGTCGTCGACACCGCCGCCGGGGAACACCATCACCCCGGCAACGAACTCCATCTGCATGTGGCGCCGCATGAGGAACGTCTTGATGCCCTCGGCGGTATCCCGGATCAGCATCACGGTGGCCGCGGGCCGAGGGGTCAGTGGTTCGTCGGTCACGATCGCCTCCTGTGGGCCGCGCGGGTTCTGGTCCGACGCGCGAAGTAGCGGCCGTCGATGACCTCCAGCGCGATGGACTGGCCAAACGCTATCGACAGGTTCTCGGAGGTGAGCACGTCGGTCAACAGACCCGACGCCACGGCCTTGCCCTCCGACAACAGCAGGCAGTGGCTGAAGCCCTGCGGGATCTCCTCGACGTGGTGGGTGACCAGCACCGACGCCGGCGCGTCTGGGTCGGCGGCTAGGTCGGCCAGCCGAGCCACCAGTTCCTCGCGGCCGCCGAGGTCGAGGCCCGCGGCGGGTTCGTCGAGCAGCAACAGCTCGGGGTTGGTCATCAGCGACCGCGCGATGAGCACCCGCTTGCGCTCCCCCTCGGACAGCGTGCCGTAGGTCCGCTCGGCAAGGTGCTCGGCGCCGAGGCTCTCCAGCATGTCGACGGCCTGCTCGTAGTCGACGTCTTCGTACTTCTCCCGCCAGCGGCCGAGTACGGCGTATCCGGCCGAGACCACCAGATCGCGGACCACTTCGTCGTCGGGCACCCGTTGGCTCAGCGCGGAGCTGCTGAGCCCCACCCGGGAGCGCAGCTCGGACATGTCGGTACGCCCCAGCTTCTCGCCGAGGACGTACGCGGTGCCCGAGGACGGGTGTTCCATCGCCGCGGCGATCCGCAGCAGCGAGGTCTTGCCCGCGCCGTTCGGCCCGATCACGACCCAGCGTTCGTCGAGTTCGACCGCCCAGTTGATGGGGCCGACGAGTGTCTGGCCGCCGCGTCGCAGAGTTACTCGCGCAAAATCGATGAGGAGGTCGGGGTCTACTACGTCGTCTACGTCGTCTACGTCGTCTCGACCTTCTGCTCCTGGCACTCGCCCATCGTAGTCAGGCTGGAATCCGTGAACGCCCAGCCACTCACGGCCAACCACCGCTTCGGCGTCAACCGCACGAACAGCTGGACCAGTGGCCCGATGCCCAGCGCGTAGACAACGGTGCCGACGCCAACCGTGCCGCCGAGCAGCCAGCCGACGGCGAGCACTGTCGCCTCGATCGACGTGCGGATCAGCCGCACCGAGAGACCGGTGCGTGCCACCAGGCCGGTCATCAGTCCGTCACGCGGTCCGGGGCCGAGGCCGGCGCCGATGTAGAGGACGGTACTGATCGCGTTGAGGATGACGCTGCCGATCATCAGTGCGATGCGGATCGGAAGGGCCGACGGCGCAGGAAGCACCGCCAGGCTGGCGTCTACGACCACTGCGATGACGATGACGTTGGCGACCGTTCCGATCCCCGGCCGGTTGCGCAGCGGGATCCACGCGAGCAGCACACAGACGCCGACGATCGCCGTGATGGTGCCGAAGCTCAGCCCGGTGCGGCCCGCGAGCCCCTGATGGAAGACGTCCCAGGGGTCCAGTCCAAGACCGGCCTTGATCATCAGCGCCATCGAGAAGCCGTAGCCGACGAGGCCGACCACGAGCGCGCCCCCGCGGGCGAAGGCGCCCTTCACGCGTGGTCGGGGAATCGCGCGCGGATGGCGTCGAGCTCGATGCGGATCCGTCGCGAATCAGAGTCTTCGGCGACGAAGTCCCCGATGCGGGGTGAGTTGCGGAAGACGCGCAGCTTGCTCGTCGTGCGAGCAAACCGGGAGGTCCAGTTCTGTGCCATGGCTCGATTTTGGCCGTGGGGAGCCCTTGCCATCAATAGCCAGTTGCGGCAAAGTGGCATGAATGTCAAACGAACTGGCCGGACGCCGGCTCGATGTGGATCTGCTCGCACGCGAGCTGGGGAATTGGCGCACGTCCAGTAACAGCGGTCCCGCCTACCAGGGACTCTCCGACGGTCTGCGCATGCTGATCGTCGACGGCCGGGTGCCGGTCGGGGCCCAGTTGCCGAGCGAGAGGGCGCTCGCCGATGCACTGCGGGTGTCGCGCACCACCGTCACCGCCGCCTACACGCAGATGCGCGACGACGGCTACCTCAACGGACGTCGGGGCGCCCGCAGCACCACCGCACTGCCCGTCACGCCCACCGTCGTCCCCGGTTTCACCGAACCTGCTTCGGTCAACCTCGCCGCAGCCACCCTGGCCGCACCCTTCGCTGCCGTATCGCAGGCCTTCACCGAGGCCGCCAAGGAGATCACGCCGTACCTGTGCGGCATCGGCATCGAGATGTCTGGCGTGCTGCCGCTGCGCACCGCCATCGCTGAAAGATACTGTGCGCGAGGTCTTCCCACCGATCCCGACGAGATCATGGTGACCACGGGCGCGTTGCACGCAATCGGTCTGATCATGACCACCTACGCCCAGGCCGGCGACCGCGTGCTCGTCGAGCAACCCACCTACCACGGCGCCCTGGCCTCGATGGCGGCCCGCGGGATCCGGCCGGTCCCCGTGGCGATGACCGCAGACGGCTGGGACCTCGACGCCGTCGAGGCCGCCGTGCGCCAGCTGTCACCGAGTCTGGCCTACCTCATCGTCGACAATCACAATCCGACCGGTATGACGTTGCCAGAGGCAGGCCGAAAACGGTTGGCGCAGATCATCTCCGAGACACGAACCCGCACCATCATCGACGAGACGATCCTCGACATCTGGCTCGACGAGCCCGTTCCCGCGCCGCTGGCCGCAGCCATGACCGCCCGGCGTGACCTGGTGATGACCGTCGGCTCGATGTCGAAGTCGTGTTGGGGTGGTCTGCGCATCGGATGGATCCGCGCCGAACGCAGCACGCTGACCACCATCGCCGCGCTGCGTCCCGCCGTCGACGTGGGTACGGCGGTCCTCGAACAGCTCGCCACCGCACGGCTTCTCGACGTCGCCGACCAATACCTGCCCGAGCGCCGCCACATTCTTCGAACCCGGCGAGAGCTGCTGCTCGCGCTGCTCGAGGAACACCTTCCCGACTGGCAACCCGACTCCGGTGGCGGCGGGATGTCGCTGTGGGTGCGGCTCCCCGCGCCGATGAGCTCCGCGCTGTCAGCGGCCGCTTCGCGCCTTGGTCTCGAGATTCCGCCCGGCCCGCGATTCGGCGTCGACGGCACGTTGGAGCGGTTCATCCGGGTGCCCTACGCACTGCCCGACGCGCAGCTGACCGAGGCGATCGTGCTGCTGGCCCGCGCGTGGCGCAGCATCACCGGCGTGACGGGGCCCGAACCGTACGCGATGGTCGTGTGAGCGCTTCACGAGCCGGCCTGTGGTGGGGGCTGCTGGGCGTAGCGGCGTTCTCGTTCACCGTCATCTTCACGCGCATCGCCGTCGGCGGGCTCTCCCCCATGTTCGTCGGTGCGGCGCGCGCGGTGATCGCCACATTGCTGGCGGCAACCGCGCTCGCGCTGACCAGGCAATGCCTGCCGACCGGCATCCAATGGGCGCGGCTGGCCGTCGTCGCCGGTGGAGTCGTGGTCGGCTTTCCGCTGCTGACCTCCTACGCCCTCACCACGGCGGGGGCCGGTCACAGTGCCGTCGTCATCGCCTTGCTGCCTGCGGCCACCGCTGTCACCGCGGCGATCCGCACCAAAGAGCGTCCACCGCCGTCGTTTTGGACGATGGCCGCCATCGGTGCCGTCGCGGCGCTGGTGTTCGCCATGCTGCAGGACGGCAGCTTCGGCCGGTTGCACTGGTCGGACCTGATGTTGTTCGGCGCCGTGGCCGCCGCGGCGATCGGCTACGCCGAAGGCGGGATGCTCGCCCGCGAGCTCGGATCCTGGCAGACCGTGTCCTGGGCGCTGGTGCTCGCGTCACCGCTGATGTTTGCGCTGACCGTCATCTCGGTGGCCCATCAACCGCCTTCGGCGACGCCGGCTCAGTGGGCTTCGCTCGCCTACCTCGGCGTGGTGAGCATGTTCCTCGGCTTCTTCGCGTGGTACCGCGGCCTGGCGATCGGCCCGATGGCCCAGGTCAGTCAGGTCCAGCTGGTTCAGCCCGTGCTCAGCATCCTCTGGGCAGCACTGATGCTCGGCGAGGAGCTGACGTGGCCGACCATCCTCGGCGGTGGTGCCGTGATCGTGTGCGCCGGCATTGCCGTTCGAATCCGCTTGGACCGCACCGCAGTCGCTGCCGCGTAGCGGGATTCCCTAGTCCTCGGGGATGTCGACGCGGCGCAGTGTGCCGTCGACCGCATCGGCGGCCTCGATCTCGCCACGCGTCACCCCGAGGATGAACAACACGGTGTCCAGATAGGGATGGCTGATCGATGCATCGGCCACCTCACGCAGCGCCGGTTTGGCGTTGAACGCCACCCCAAGACCCGCCGCGGCCAGCATGTCGATGTCGTTGGCGCCGTCGCCGACCGCCACGGTCTGCTCCATCGGCACCCCGGCCTGCTGCGCGAAGTCTCGCAGCGCCTTGGCCTTTCCCGCCCGGTCGACGATGTTGCCAATTACCCGGCCGGTGAGCTTGCCGTCGACGATCTCCAGTTCGTTGGCGGCGACGAAGTCCATCATCAGCTCGTGTGCCAGCGGTTCGATCACCTGACGGAAGCCGCCGGAGACGATCCCGCAGTGGAAGCCCAAGCGGCGCAACGTGCGAATCGTGGTGCGGGCGCCGGGGGTCAGCTCGATCTGGTCGGCCACGTCGTCGAGCACCTCGGCGGGCAGGCCTGCCAGCGTGGCGACCCGCTTGTGCAGCGACTCCGCGAAGTCCAGCTCGCCTCGCATCGCCGCTTCGGTGGCCTCCGCGACCGCGGCCAGCGCTCCTGCCCGGTCGGCGAGCATCTCGATGACCTCGCCCTGGATCAGGGTCGAGTCGACGTCGAACACGATGAGGCGCTTGGCTCGTCGCGACAGGCTGTAGTCCTCGAGAGCGATGTCGATGCTCTCTGCCACCGCCACTTGGGCGAGTGCGGCCTGCAGTTGGCCGTATGCGGCGCCCGGCGGCACCGAGACGCGCAACTCCAGCCCGGTGACCGGGTAGTCCGAGACGCCGCGGATGAAGTCGATGTTGACCCCGAGTGCGGCAACCTCCTTGGCCACCACGCCGAACGCGGAGGCCGATACCGGCCTGCCCAGCACCACGATGGTGTGTGTCGACGGCTCGCGCAGCACGGGCAGGTCGTTGCTGCGTTCGATCGTGACGTCCAAGCCGACGTCCCAGATGGCCTTTTGCACCTCGTCGCGCACATCGCTGCCGCCAGGTACGTCAATCGGGGCAACGACGAGCACGGCCAGGGTAAGCCTGCCGCGCACCACGACCTGTTCGACGTTCAGCAGTTCGACCTGATGGCGCGCAAGCACCTCGAACAAGGCCGATGTGACGCCTGGTTGATCGCGCCCGGTGACCGTGATCAGGAGGCTGAAGCGAGACGTATCCACGCCTATGCGCTGCCGCCCGTCAGGTGCGGACGTGTTCGTCGTCGAGACGCGTGACGTCACCATCGTCGGGGCCATGTGCCCGTCCGACGTGCGCCTCGGCACGCATCCGCTCGACCATGTGCGGGTAGTGCAGCTCGAATGCCGGCCGCTCCGAACGGATTCGGGGCAGTTCGGTGAAGTTGTGCCGCGGCGGCGGGCAACTGGTGGCCCACTCCAGCGAGTTGCCGTAGCCCCACGGATCGTCGACCACGACGGGCTCGCCGTAGCGCCAGCTCTTGAACACGTTCCACACGAACGGGATCGTCGAGATGCCGAGGATGAACGCACCGATGGTCGAGATCACGTTCAAGGTCGTGAATCCGTCGGTGGGCAGGTAGTCGGCGTAGCGGCGCGGCATGCCCTCATCGCCGACCCAGTGCTGCACCAGGAAGGTGGTGTGGAAGCCGATGAACGTCAACCAGAAGTGCAGCTTGCCGAGTCGCTCGTCGAGCAGCCGGCCCGTCATCTTCGGGAACCAGAAGTAGATGCCCGCGTAGGTGGCGAACACGATGGTGCCGAAGAGCACGTAGTGGAAGTGCGCGACGACGAAGTACGAGTCCGTCACGTGGAAGTCGATCGGCGGGCTGGCCAGCAGCACGCCCGAGAGACCACCGAGGAGGAACGTGACGAGGAAGCCGACCGAGAACAGCATCGGGGTCTCGAACGTCAACTGGCCCTTCCACATCGTGCCGATCCAGTTGAAGAACTTGATGCCGGTGGGCACCGCGATCAGGAACGTCATGAAGGAGAAGAACGGCAGCAGCACGGCGCCGGTGGCGTACATGTGGTGGGCCCAGACCGCGATCGACAGCGCCGCGATCGCCAGGGTGGCGTAGATCAGCGTGGTGTAGCCGAAGATCGGCTTGCGGCTGAACACCGGGAAGATCTCACTGACGATGCCGAAGAACGGCAGCGCGATGATGTACACCTCGGGGTGGCCGAAGAACCAGAACAGGTGCTGCCACAGCAGCACGCCGCCGTTGGCCGGGTCGTAGATGTGGGCGCCGAGGTGACGATCGGCGGCAAGGCCGAACAGCGCCGCGGTCAGCAGCGGGAAGGCCACCAGCACGAGGATCGACGTGACCAGGATGTTCCAGGTGAAGATCGGCATCCGGAACATCGTCATGCCGGGTGCGCGCATGCAGACCACGGTGGTGACCATGTTGACCGCGCCGAGGATGGTGCCGAGACCACCAACGGCCAGGCCCATGATCCACAGGTCGCCACCCGCGCCGGGCGAGTGGATGGCGTCGGTCAGCGGCGAGTAGGCGGTCCAGCCGAAGTCGGCGGCACCGCCGGGGGTGATGAAGCCGGCGATCGCGATGGTGGCGCCGAACAGGAACAGCCAGAACGAGAAGGCGTTGAGCCGCGGGAACGCCACGTCGGGCGCGCCGATCTGCAGCGGAAGGACCAGGTTGGCGAACCCGAACACGATGGGCGTCGCGTAGAACAGCAGCATCACCGTGCCGTGCATGGTGAACAGCTGGTTGAACTGCTCGTTGCTCAGGAACTGCAGGCCGGGCAGCGCCAGCTCGGTGCGCATCAGCAGGGCCATGAGGCCGCCGATGAAGAAGAAGATGAAGCAGGCGACGCAGTACATGATGCCGATCACCTTGTGATCGGTCGTGGTCACCAGCTTGTAGATCAGGTTGCCCTTGGGACCGAGCCGCGCCGGGAAAGGTCGCGTTGCCTCGAGCTCACCGATTGGGGGCGCTTCGGCTACCAACAGATCCTCCAAAAGTCCGGCGGGTCCGCGTCCCGCGTTCACCGCTACTCGGAGTGAATCCTATCCCCCAAACCTGTCGATGTCGGCCCGGGTCCTACAAACTGTCGTATTCGATCGCCACCTTTCGGAGAACGGGGCCTGAGCGGCCGGAAACTCCCGTGTTGGTACCGTCGGCCACGTGCCGTTCTTCACACCGCGGGTGGGCTTGGTCACCGCGGCGGCGGCGCTGGCCACTGCGGTTTCGGTGACGCTGGTCAGCGGCTGCGACAGCTCCGGCGGCAACCCCGCGCAACCGTCGGCCGCGAACTCGGTCATCACCAGCACCACCAAGGTCGCTAACGCCAACGTGCTGGGAAACGAACGCAGGCCCGACGAATCCTGCGCCGCCGATCCGGCACCACTCGACGAAGGCCAGGACAGCAGAGAGGTCCGGCACGCTGCGGGCACCACCGAGGTGCCTGCCGACCCCCAACGCATCGTGGTGCTCTCCGGCGACCAGCTCGACGCGCTGTGCGCGCTCGGCCTGCAATCGCGCATCGTGGCCGCCGCGCTGCCGGACGGCTCGGACAGTCAGCCGTCCTACCTGGGCACCGTCGTGCACGACCTGCCTGGCGCGGGTACTCGCACGACACCCGACCTGAACGCGATCCGCGGCGCGACACCGGATTTGATCCTTGGCTCGCAGGAGCTGACGCCGCAGCAGTTCGGCCCGCTGTCGCAGATCGCACCGACGGTCTTCACCGGTGCGCCAGGCGCGGCGTGGCAGGACGTGGTGCGCACGGTCGGGGCGGCGACAGGCCGCGCCGATGCCGCGAACCGGTTGATCGACGGGTTCGTCCAGGACGCCGAGAAGACCGGGACACAGAACGACGCCACCCACTTCCAGGCCTCGGTGGTCCGGCTGACCGAGAACACCATGCGGGTCTACGGTGTCGCCGACTTCCCCGGCAGCGTGCTCGCGGCCGTCGGCGTGGATCGTCCTGCGGCACAACGGTTCAACGACAAGCCCTACGTCGAGATCGGCATCACCGACCAGGATCTCGAGAACAAGCCGGACTTCTCGGCGGCCGACGCCGACATCGTCTACGTGTCCTTCGACTCGGCGGCGGCCAAGCAGAAGGCGGCCACCCTGTTCGACGGCGACGCGTGGCGCAAGTTGTCCGCCACCCGGGACAACCGGGTGTTCGTGGTCAACGACGAGGTGTGGCAGACCGGCGAGGGCATCGTCGCGGCCCGCGGCATCCTCGACGACCTGCGGACGCTCAACGCTCCGATCAACTGACGCAACCGATCAATTAGTCTCGCGTCCGTGTACTACGTGCTGACGTCGACCTATCTGCAACCGCCCGACGTCATCGGGCAGACCCGTCCCGCGCATCTGGAGTTCCTCGAGGCCGAGGTGGCCGCGGGCCGGCTGTTGCTGGCCGGGCGTCAGGATTCCGGCGTCGGCGGGGTCCTGGTCACGGGCGACATCAGCGCCGAGGACGTCCAGAGCATCGTCGAACGCGACCCGTACTCACAGGCTGAAGTGGCACGCTATGACGTGGTCGGCTTCAACGCCGCGGTCCGCGCTCCAGGTCTTTAACCTGGCAGTTACCTGGTTCGGGGACTATTCGGGGACCAGCTTCGGTTGGGACTGCTCGGAGCGCGACACGCGCCCCGATTCAGTTACCTAGGCTAAGCTTTTTTGAGCTGACTGGCCGTTTTGCACCACGACTAAAAAGAGGGCACGAAGAAGACATGACAACCACCGTTTCCGCCTATGCCGCCACGTCGGCCACCGAACCCCTGACCAAGACCACCATCGAACGCCGGGACGTCGGTGCGCACGACGTCGCCTTCGACGTCAAGTTCGCAGGCATCTGTCATAGCGACATCCACACCGTGAAGGCCGAGTGGGGCGTACCCAATTACCCCGTCGTGCCTGGCCACGAGATCGCAGGCGTCGTCACCGAGGTCGGCTCCGAGGTCACCAAGTACAAGGTCGGCGATCACGTCGGCGTCGGCTGCATGGTCGGCTCCTGCCAGAACTGCGACAACTGCAAGGCCGGTCTCGAGCAGTACTGCACCGGCACCGGCATGATCGGCACCTACAACGCCACCGACCGGGACGGCACGCCTACGCAGGGCGGGTACAGCCAGGCCATCGTGGTGGACGAGAAGTTCGTGCTGCGCATCCCCGACAGCATCCCCCTGGACAAGGCCGCTCCCCTGCTGTGCGCAGGCATCACGCTGTACTCCCCGCTGCGCCACTGGGGCGCCGGCCCGGGCAAGAAGGTCGCCGTCGTCGGCCTCGGTGGTCTCGGCCACGTGGGCGTCAAGCTCGCCCACGCCATGGGTGCCGAGGTGACCGTGCTCAGCCAGTCGCTGAAGAAGATGGAGGACGGCCTGCGCCTCGGCGCCGACCACTACTACGCGACGAGCGATCCCGACACCTTCACCACGCTGGCGGGCACCTTCGACCTGATCCTGAACACGGTGTCGGCGAACCTCAACCTCGGCGACTACCTGGGAATCCTCGCGGTCGACGGGACGCTGGTCGAACTCGGTGCGCCCGAGAAGCCGCTGACCGTGCCGTTCTTCCCGCTCGCGGGTGGACGCCGCAGCCTGTCCGGCTCGATGATCGGTGGCATCCCCGAGACCCAGGAGATGCTCGACTTCTGCGCCGAGCACGGCGTCACGCCCGAGATCGAGGTCATCTCGGCCGATTACGTCAACGAAGCGTACGAGCGCGTGCTGTCCAGCGACGTGCGGTACCGCTTCGTCATCGACATCTCGACGCTCTAAACACGCCAAACTGCTGTCAGATCGCGGATTTCGCTGAGTTCGCGATCTGGCAGCAGTTTCGGGGCGTCATCCGACGGTCAGTCCCCGGATCATCCCGTCGATGACCGAACCGGCGTCTTGACGCGCCTGGTCGCGATCCTCTGCGCGGACGAGGTACAGGCACGCCTCCCGCATCGCGCCGAGCAATACGTGCGCGCTGGCCTCGACGGGCTGGGGCGCAATGCGGCCGGATTCGATCGCGTCGGTGAGCAGAGTCCGGACCAATCCGATGTTGTACCGGTTGCCGATCTCGCTCCATCGCGTCCAGCCGAGTATCGCGGGCGCATCCACCAACACGATTCGCGATATCTCTGGCTCGGCGCAGGCATCGAGCCAGAACGCCGCGCCCGCCCGCATCAACTCCACTGGATCCGTATGCCCCGTTGAGGCGACGTGTTCGGCCATGCGGAGGGCCACCTCCCCCTCGACCTGCTCGAACACCGCGGCGAACAGCTCTCTCTTGTCCGCGAAGTGGTGGTACAGCGCACCCCTCGTCACGCCGGCCGCCTTCACGATGTTCTCCAGCGATACCTCCGAGTAGCCCGGTGACGCGAACATCGGCCGCGCCGCGGCGATCAACGCGTCGCTGGTCTCCGCGGAACGTCCGGCCTGAGTACGGCGGCCTTCGCCCATCATTGCCTTTCATACATACTGGATGTATGTTACTTACGTACATACCGTATGTAGGTTGGCGTGAGAGCTTACTCAGCCCACAGGGAGACCGCAGTGACGAAGAAGAATCTGGAAACGTCGATCGACGTCGATGCCGCACCCGACCAGGCGTGGACGGTCTTGTCGGACCTCAAGCGGATGCCGGAGTGGAGCCCGCAATGTCGAGGGATGTGGCCGTTGAGCGCGCTGCGCACCGGGACCATCACCGTGAACGTGAACAGGCAGGGCAGGAAGTACTGGCCGACGGCATCGAAGGTCGTTCGCTTCGAGCCGAACCATGCCATCGCGTTTCAGACGCTGACCAACAACAGCGTCTGGGACTTCGAAATCACCCCGACCGCAACGGGATCGAAGATCACCGAACGCCGGTTGGTCCCCGAGGACGGTACGACGTGGGTCTCCGCGACCATCGTCGATCACGTCCTCGGCGGCGAGGACAGCTTCGACGACGAGATGCTCGACGGCATGCATACGACACTCGCCAAGCTCAAGGCTGCGGTCGAGCGCACACAGTGACGAGGCGCCCGATCGCCGGGCGCCTCGTCTACCAGGTCGGGCCTAGCTGGATGCGGCGGAGGTGTTCTCGACCCCGGCCAACGGCCAACCGGCAGCGGCGAGCTTTGCCGCAACGCGGTTGACGTTCTCGCTGCCCGCATCGTGGTGGGTGACCTCGGCGATGAACGCCTCGATCTCGTCGACGTCGATCGAACCGTCGGCCAGCGCCGCGGAACCCTCGGCGGTGATGTTGCGAACGACCTCTTTGATTTGGTCTTCGGTCAACGGTGTTGCGCGTAGCAACGCCAGCAGCGGAACGCGGTCAGGGCCGGGAACGCCCTCGGGATAGCCGGCCCGGAGCCAATTCAGGATGGAACCCACGAGCGAGGTGTTGGTCACGCCGCCAAGTCTGTCGTTTGCTCCACGTCACCGCCACTGCCGCGCCGCACAGTTCTCTGGTCATTCACGCGCAGTTCAGACAAGTTTTCCCGCGGTTCGGCACCTGTGACGGCCAGAAGACTTCCTGCCGGTCGGCAGGAAATAACGCTCCTCGAGTTGTCGGGTGACCGTACGGATGCGACGCTCAACAGCGGACTTGCAGCGTGGCGGGCCGAAATCGCAATCGGATCCGACCCAGGAGGCCTGCGTGACCACCGAATCCGCAACCACCGACGACAAGTCGACGGCGCCGACGACAGGCCTCAAGAAGGGTGCCATCGGCATCGTCGCGGTCATCTTCATGGCCGTCGCCAACGCCGCGCCGATCACGGCCATGACCGGAAACGTGCCGATCGCGGTCGGCTTCGGCAACGGCCTCGGCGCGCCCGCCGGCTTCCTGTTCGCGACGATCATCTTGACGTTGTTCGCACTCGGATACGTCGCGATGGCGCGACACATCACGACGACCGGTGCGTTCTACGGCTTCATCTCGCACGGCCTCGGCCAGATCTGGGGCATGGCCAGCGGTATGTTGGCCACCTTCGCCTACGTCGTCTTCGAAGGTTCGCTGATCGGCGGATGCGCGTACTTCGCCAACGACGCGGTCAACACCATCGTCGGCGTCGACGTGCCGTGGCTGGTCTTCGCGATCGGCGCCATCGTGGCGATCGGCGTGCTGTGCCACTTCCACATCAGCGTCACCGCGGCCATCCTCGGCGTCACGCTGACCGCCGAGGTGCTGATCCTGCTCGCGCTGGCGTTTACGGTCATCTTCTCCGGCGGCGGGCCCGACGGCTTCATGCTCGACAAGACCGTGCTGCTCGACAACGCCTTCCAAAGTCTGCCCGCAGGGGCCTTCGGGACCGCAGCCGCAACGGGTTCCATGGCGATCGGCCTGTTCTTCGCGTTCTGGTCGTGGGTGGGCTTCGAGACCACCGCGGTCTACGGCGAGGAGTCGCGCAACCCGAAGAAGATCATCCCGAGGGCCACGCTCATCGCGGTGATCGGGCTTGGCCTGTTCTACACGTTCATCTCGGCGATGGTGCTGGCCGGCAACGGCGCCAAGACGTCGGTCGAGACGTCGATCAGCGCGTCACCGCTCGATCTGTTCTTCGGCTTGGTCGACGCGAAGCTGGGCGGCGTCCTGCTCGACGTCTACAAGACGTTGTTGGTCATCGGGTCGTTCGCCTGCGCACTCGCGTTCCACAACGCCGCGTCGCGGTACCTGTTCGCGCTCGGTCGCGAAATCCCCTCTGCCAAGGTGCAATCCACGATCGGCGCGGCCCACCCCAAGCACGGCTCGCCGTACATCGCCTCGGCTGTGCAGGCCGTCATCACGTTGGTGATCGTGCTGCTGTTCGCATTCTTCACCGCGGTGCAGGTGCCCGACGCCAACGGCAATCCCGTCGACACCCCCGCGCTGGTGCCCTACACCAACATCTATGGCCTGCTCGCCCTGATCGGCACGGCGGCGATCCTACTGGTGCAAGCCATCTGCTCCGCGGCCGTCATCTGGTACTTCTGGGTGCGAAAGACCCACCGCGGCAACGTGATCACCACGCTGATCTGCCCGCTCATCGGTGGCCTGGCGATGCTGTACGTGGTGTGGCTGCTATGGGACAACCGCGAGTTCGCCGCGGGCCTTGCGGCCAAGTCGGATGTATTCAAGGTTGCGCCGTACATGCTCCTCGCGGTGTTCCTGATCGGCGTGGTCTACGCGGTGTGGCTGCGCTCCGCCAAACCCACGATCTACGCGGAGATCGGGCGGACCGTGATGGAGGATGCCCACGAGCGCACCGAGGAGCCCGCTCCTCCGGCCTGAACCTCGGCAGCCCCCAGCGAGAAACCCCGACGGCGTTGACGTGGCCGTCGGGGTTTCTCTGCGCTCATCACATGCTAGCGCTCTAGCTTGCTAGCATGCTAGCTTGACTAGGTGAGTGACGAAGACGTCAAGCAATTCAACGTCTACCTGCCGATCGGATTGATCCGACAGGTCAAGCATCACGCCATCGAAACCGAGATGTCGCTGTCCGCGCTCGTCACCGAGGCGCTGCGGGCATACCTGGACACTCGCGGATCAACGGACAAGGAGACATGACATGACCGCTGGTATCGAGGCCGTATTCCTGGAGACGCACAACTGGGGCAAGGCCGCCAAGTTCTTCCAGAAGCTGGGCTACACAGTCGAATTCGAGACCGACCACAACTCGGGCCAACTCCGCAACGGCGACGGCCCGTTGCTGTTCATCTCCGAGGTCCCCGAGTCCGCCCCCACCCGGCGCCACATCGTGCTTGCGGTACCCGACGCCGACACCCTCGACCTCGACGACTCCGTCGAGGTCGTCGACCCCTGGCAGGAAACCCATTGGGGCACCCAGCTGATGACGGTGCGCGACCCCGACGGTCGCGACTGGCAGCTGCAGGCACCGCTATGAACCAGGACATCGCAACACCGGACAGCACTGCTATCCGCACCGCCCTGTGGCGGGCGCTGCACCTGGAGGTCGACGCATCCCCGCACGTCCTCGAAGACCGGATCGGCCTGCAGATCGCCGGGGTCGACGCCGATTGGCGCCAGCGTCCCGACATGAACGAATATGCGGCGCCGGGCGTCCGTGCCTCGATCGTCGCGCGGGCCCGAGCCATCGAGGATCTGGTCACCGAACAAGCCGGCCTCGGCGTCGGGCAGTACGTTCTGCTCGGCGCAGGGCTGGATACCTTCGCTCAGCGCAGGCCTGAAATCGCGTCCAAGATCACGGTATTCGAAGTCGACCAGCCTGGACCGCAGGCATGGAAGCGCCAGCGCCTCATCGAACTCGGCTTCGGCGTTCCGGATTCGCTGCGGCTGGTGCCGGTCGACTTCGAGACCACCTCGTGGTGGGACGGGTTGCTGGCCAACGGTTTCGATGCCCACCAGCCCGCCGTCGTGGCGTCGCTCGGCGTGTCCATGTACCTCACCAGAGAGACAACGGCGGCGACGCTCCGCCAAAGCGCCACCCTGGCAACGGGCTCCACCTTCGCAATGACGTTCATGAAGCCCTTGGAGCTCGTCGACCCAGGCGAGCGGGAGATGCACCGGGCAACGAATGCCGCCGCCCGCGCCTCCGGCACGCCGTTCATCAGCTACTACGCGCCCGACGAGATCCTGGCGATGGCACGCGACGCCGGCTTCGCAGCGGCCCGACACGTGTCCGCCGCCGACTACGCGCAGCGCTACTTCGCCGATCGCACGGATGGGCTTCGGCCGTTCACCACCGAGGAGCTGTTGGTGGCCACCACCTAGCCGGCCGCGAGCTCCTCGCGCAGCGCAGCCGCGAATGCGTCGACGTCGGCCTCGGTCGTATCGAAGGCGCACATCCAGCGCACCTCCCGGTTGACCGCCGGGCCCCAGTCGTAGAACCGGAAGCGCGCGCGCAGCCTGTCGGCGACACCGGCAGGCAGGGTCGCGAAGACGGCGTTGGACTGCGTCGGCTGCGTGATCCTCACGCCGGGCAATCCCTCCACCGCCGCACGAAGCCGAGCGGCCATCGCATTCGCATGGCCCGCGGACCGCAGGTAGAGGTCGTCGGTCAGCAGAGCGATCAGCTGAGCCGAGACGAAGCGCATCTTGCTGGCCAGCCCCATGTTGAGCTTGCGCAGGTACGTCAGGCCCTCGCTGGCCGCAGGGTTGAGCACCAACACGACGTCGCCGAAGATCAGGCCGTTCTTCGTTCCCCCGAACGACAGAACGTCGACACCGGCGTCGGTGGTGAACTCGCGCAACGGCTTTCCCAGGTACGCCGCCGCGTTCGACACCCTGGCACCATCCATGTGCAGCGTCATTCCTCGCTCGTGCACGTGGTCGGCGATCGCGCGCACCTCGGCCGCGGTGTACGCGGTACCGAGTTCGGTCGTCTGCGTGATCGACACCGTCAGCGGCTGCGCGCGGTGCTCGTCACCCCAGCCCCACGCCTCCCTGTCGATGAGTTCGGGGGTGAGCTTGCCGTCCGGCGTCGGAACCGACAGCAGCTTGAGCCCCGCCACCCGCTCCGGGGCGGCGTTCTCGTCGGTGTTGATGTGCGCCATCTGCGCGCAGACCACCGCACCCCAGCGCGGCAGCATCGACTGCAGACCGATCACGTTGGCACCCGTGCCGTTGAAGACGGGGAACGCCTCGGCGTCCGGGCCGAAGTGCTCGGCCATGACCTGCTGCAACCGGGTGGTGTAGACGTCCTCGCCGTACGCGACCTGATGCCCGTCGTTGGCCACCGCGATGGCGGCAAGCACCTCTGGGTGGATGCCGGCGTAGTTATCGCTGGCAAAGCCGCGGTACTGCGGGTCGTGCAGGCGAAGGGTGTCGTCGAATACGTGTGTCACGACATCCAGTGTGGCCTAGAGGTTCCAGTCGTCGTCTTCGGTGTTGACCGCGTTGCCGATCACGTGCGGGCCGCCCGAACCGGAGGAGATCTGACGTGGTTCTGAACAGCACGATTACATGCCTGATGATGTCGCCGGGTACCTCCATGAACCGCTCACATCTGGGCACGGGTACGCAGAACGAAGGTGCCCCGTCGACGGAACACGACGACCACTTCGAAGGTGCAGAACGCGCTCTGCACCGAGTGTGTCCTCACGACGACGCGAACGCAGCTATGGGGTACCAAGCAGGCAACGCCCGTCCCACGCCGTCGGCTGCAGCCACGTCGCGAGATTTCGAACGTAGTCCTTGAACACTGCGAGACGTGCTGGGTCTGTCCTGATTTCCGTGCCGGGCGGTTCGGACACGAAGGAGGGCGCGCCGCTGTCGATGTCCCAGTTGTAGTCGGCGAAGTGGTGAAAGGTCGATTCGGCAACAGCGCGGCCCATCGGACGGCCGTCTGGTGCCATCTCGCCGTCCAAGGCCACCGCGAGGTTGAAGCGCCTGTCCGTGGCGCTACTGCGCCCGTGGGCGACGACGGTGGCATGCGGACCTTCGGGTATCACCAGCCCTTCGTGGGGGTGCGCCGGAAACCACTCGATGTGTCCGCTGCTCGTCTGGGTGGTGCGCAGTAGTTCGTGGGCGGGCTCGGCGGCCAGCACGGGTTGGTAGTCGCCGTTGGATCCGGAATGGAAGTTGGGCCAGGAGATTTCGGGTGTGCCGCGGTCGTCGAGCATGGATTCCGGATCGATTGACTCGTCGTAGAATTGGTTGACCTGCCCCAGTGAGCCAAGGCGCAGCAGGCAGCTCCCCAACTGTTGGTGGTCGCGCGCGGTGAGGACACCGCCCCCGCCGCGGCGGAACCGGGTCACGGCGTCGGCCTCTGCGGCAGTAAGTCCCTCGCCGACGTCGACGGCGAGGAGCCAGAGTTGGTCGATGTCGAGATCGTCGAGGTGTGTCAGCATCGGATCGTCGCCAGCCTGGTCGCTCCGGTTGCGCGTCAAGACTTCGTGCCCCGCGGCGCGGAGTTCAGTTGCGAGGAGCGAGAAACGGCTCACGTCCCAGTCGTCGGGATGCGCTGCGATGGTCGACTGCAGCAGGATTCTTGACATCATTCACTTCTCCCCGTCGATGAGCTCTGGATCGGACCGTGCTGACAGCCGAAGGTGCTTACGCGACCCGCTGGCATGCCGTCGCAGTCGTGTGCTTCGACTGCCCGGCGGGCAGGTGCTGGTCGCGGTCATCGCCTGCTCGTGGTCCGCGATCGGCGCAGGGGTGGCTCCTTCCCCACGAGGTGGTCCCCCAGGGCAGCGATGTCGAATCCTGGACACGGCGTCGGTTCGTGACGGTCATCCTCGCCGATGGCCCGCAGCACGGGCTGTAGTGCCGTCAAGGCGGTTTCGGCGCTGCGGAGTTCATTCATGGCTGAGGTCCGATCGACGAACGTGGAGCATTCAGTGAAGCTCGTGTGACTACGGATTCTGCCGCCGGGACGGCCGTGGCGGCATAAGTCGAATGACTGCATCCCGACGAGGTGGGCAAAGTCCTTCCGCGACCATCGGTCACACGCACCATCGGGCGAGCAGCGCTCATCGCGGGGCATCGTGCGGACACCCGCCAGCCCGCTGGAGGTGTCTTCGTGAATGTTGTTACGTCCCCTTGCCGACGGTGCTCGCCGATCGGCAGCCGGTCTGTACGTCGATATCTCGAAAGGCGGCCCTCGCCATGCCCATGACCGACCGCACCGTAGAAGTCATCGAGCCCAGCGGCGCGCTACACCCCTCGGCCACGAAATTGCCGGCTACCGTTGCAGGCGAGGCGCTTTCGTCCGTTGCGGGCATGCGCTGAGCACCGGCGCCACCCGGGAGGGGCGGCGTCCGGTGACCGCACGGCACCGACCATTGTCCGGCGTCGTCACCGGAGAACGCCCCGGGCAATCAGCGTTGTCGGAAGCTATTTCAGCAAGCCTAGTAGTTGGTTGAAGCACTCTGTCATGGAGGGATGGGTGTAGATCTCGTCACGCAACGCGGTGGCAGTGATGCCGTGCCTCATGGCGAGAGCCACGATGTTGACGACCTCTTGTGCATCGTGGCACAGGAGCGCAGCGCCCAGGATCTGGTCGGTATGGGCGTCCACGACCACCTTCATCATTCCTTCGGTCTGACCGACGATGCGCGCGCGGGCGACGGTCGCCAGCTTGACCACCGGGCTGACCGCGGTGCGGACATCGCGGCCGGCGGCTCGGGCTTCGCGTTCGGTGAGCCCGACCCGGGCAAGGGGTGGCGTCAGGAACAGGCAGCTGGGTACCGCCACCCGATCGGAGGCACGCCGTGGCGCGCTGACACCGTCGAGTTGGTCGAGGACGATGCGGTAGTCGTCGAGGGAAACGTAGGTGAACTGCGGCCCCCCGTTGACGTCACCGACGGCGAAGATGTGCGGGCGCGAGGTGCGGCGATGGTCGTCGACGACGATGGCACCGTTGGTATTGACGTCGACGCCGGCACGATCGAGTGCGAGGTTGGCGGTGTTGGGTACGCGGCCCGCCGCCACGAGCACGATGTCGGCGTCGACGACGTGCGATCCTCCGTCGACGGTGTACTCGACACGGGCCAGCGGCGGCAGGCCAGGCCGCTGAATGGTCTGCACACCTGCGACATTCGCGCCGACGACAACGGTGACACCGCGGTCGTGCAGCAGACCCAGCGCGGCGGCAGCGACGTCGTCGTCCTCGCCGCCCAGGACGGTGGGTCGGTGTTCCAGGACGGTGACCGAGGTGCCGTAGGAGGCGTACATGGAGGCGAACTCCAGTCCGATGTACCCGCCGCCGAGGACCACCAGCCGGTCTGGGCGTGATGCCAGACGAAGAAGCTGCGTGCTGGTGACCGCGACCGGGGAGCGCCGCAGCCCTGGAACATCGGGGATGGCCGGCACCGATCCGGTGCCGATGACCACGGTGCGGGCGGTCACCGTGATGATGCCGGCGTCCGTGCTCACGGCGACGCGGTGCTCGTCGAGGAAGCGGGCCGTACCGGTCAGTACGGTGGCGGTCTCGATCGGATCGAAGGCGGCGAGGTTCGTCGCCCGCAGACCGGCGGTGAGTCGTTCAGTGCTGGCCACCGCCTCTGCGTAGGCCGCCGCACCCGCGGAACCGTGGAAGCTCTGCTCACCTTGATAGACCATCGATTTGGTGGGGATGCACCCGGTGTTGATGCAGGTGCCGCCATACATCTCGGCAGACTCCTCGACCAAGACGACCCGCTGGCCGCGGCCGCCCAAAGTAGCGGCGAGCGTCTTCCCGCCCTTGCCGAATCCGATCACGAGAAGGTCGGCCTGCAGGGTATCGTCGTCGGTCATCGGTGCATCTGTCCTCTTGGGTTGGGTGGACTTTCATTCGTAGATCGGCGCGCGGCGAGTGATGGGTGGCTCGCCGAAACTCCATCCCCCGCCACGCAGCAACTCTTGACCAGCACTGCGGTGCGGGGTATCCGTCAGATGACTGGTTCTGCTTGGACCGGAGCATCGTTGGCAGGTCGCTGCGCTCGGTCGTCATTTGACGTCCTCGGTGAGGCCGCGACCGGCGTACTCGTAGAGGAACACGGGTCGTCGTCACACCGTGCACAGCACGTGGATCAGATGACCTCCGCGCACTCGGCCAGGTCACCAAGTGCCGCGTGCAGTTGGTTGCGCCGCGTGATGCCGAGCTTGGGAAACACCTTGTAGAGGTGGGCGGCAACGGTGCGGTGCGACAGGTAGATTCGGTCGGCGATCTCACGGTTCGTCATTCCCGCGACGGCCATCTGAGCGATATGCAGTTCTTGGGCCGTCAGGATCCCGGCGGCGCCACTCCCGGCCGCCATCGGCGCGGCAGTGACCCCGGCTGCGCGCAATTCGGCCGCGGCGCGATCGGCGAAGGGAATCGCCCCTGCGGTGTCGAAGGCAGTGAATGCGGCAGAGAGGTGCGTTCGAGCCTCCACGATGCGGCGGCGGCGGCGGAGCCATTCGCCGTAGAGAAGATGCGTGCGAGCTGCCTCCAAGTCGGCGACGTGGCCCTCTGCCGCTGTCACCGCGGCCGTGAAACGCTCCTCTGCCTCCGCCGGACTGCGCGCCACCAGCGCGTGGGCGCGGTGCACCAGAAAGCTTTCCAGCCCAAGCTTGTTGGCCTGCTCTTCGATGGTGGCGATCAGCGGCCGGACGGTGTCGGCCTGGCCACATCCGCCGGCAGCCTCGGCGAGGTCGGCAACCGACCACCGCTGATCGGTTCGATGCTGGGTCATCTTCAGCAGATGAGCGAGCGCTTCGGCGTGGTCCGCCTCGCACAGCGCCGCAATGCCGGCCGCCCAGTGGACGTCGTCATTCCACAGCAGCGTGGGGTCCGCGGCCAGCAACTCACGGGCGCGGTCGAGTGCCTGACGGGCCCGCTCTGGCTGTCCCTGCCATATCAGCGCGCGCGAAAGGATCGCCGCCGCCGAGCCGGAGGTCGTCGGCAGGTTCATCGCCTCAGCCATCTGCAACGCGTGCTGCGCGGTCATTGCCGCAGCCTGAATACGGCCCTGAGTCAACAGGATCTGAGAGGCACCGCGCAGCCCTTCGCATTCATTGGCCGGGGATCCGGTTGTCCGGCCCTGCCTCTGCACGATCCCATAGCATCGAAAGGCGTTGTCCCGATCTGAAACCCCCTCCGCTGCCATGGCCATCGACAACATCAGCAGCGGATCGTCGCCAACCGCATCGATCAAACCTGGCAGCCGCGCCCGAAACCGTGCCCCCTGGCCCACGTCGTCGACCATGGCCATGGCGATGGCGAGCAGCGGGTCCGTTGGATCGTCCTCAACGCGACGGATTGCCGCGATGACGTCGAGCCGAGGCTGTTCGACCAGGCCGTGCATACGACATTCGATTGCCGCCGCCCACAACAGTTCCCGTTGCCGAGGGTCGCCCTCGGCGAGTTTGCCGGACAACGCGAGCAATTCGCTCGCCGACTGGCCCGGTATCGCGGCAGTCGCATTGAGCACGAACCGCGTGATCGCCAGCCGCGTGTCGGCGGCGTCGCCCTGCCCGGCCAGTGGCTCTGCCTCTCGAAGGGTTCTGATGGCCTCTTCGATCAATCCCGCACTACGCGCCACGTCGGCGGCGGCGGCCAACCGTTCGACGCGGCGGTCCAGGTCCGGCGTGAGAATCGCCGCACGCCGCAGCGCAGCGGCCGCCTCGGCACCAGCGCCGCGGGCTCGAGCCCTGTCTGCGGCCCGCTCGAGGTCGGCGGCCACGTGTTCATCCGGTCCGAACGCGGCTTCAGCCCGATGCCACGCGGCGCGGGTCGGATCCGTCGCCGCGATGGCCAACGCCCGGTGCACGAGCGAGCGCGACGACAGCGCTGCAGCACCGTAGGCGGTGGACCGGATCAGCGGATGCCGAACGTGAATCTCACGACCGCGGACGACGATCAGGCCAGACTCCTCCAGCGGGGCCAGGTGCTCCGCAAGATCCAACCCCAGATGGTCTGCGGCCCGATGAATCTCGGCCAACACGCCGTCGCTGGCCGCGACCACCAGCAGAAGGAGCCGACTCCCATCCGCTAACACTTCGAGCTGGGTCAAGAAGGCGCGCTCGACGCGTCGACTGGTGGGCAGCGGCTCGCCGGCGAACTCGGCCCCGTCTGTGGTGCGCTCCCCGAGCGCAGCGGCTATTTCGATGACCGCCAGGGGATTGCCCTCAGCTTGCTCGAGGACACGCCTGCGTGTGTAGGCATCGATTTCGCGGGCCTTGGGCGTCCTCGTCAGCGTCGCGGCGAGGAGTTCGGCGGCCTGCTCGGAGCTGAGTGGCCCCAGAGACAACCGGGGCAGCCCATCGAGGTGTTGCGCGGAGCCGTCGAGTGTCGTGCGCACGGCACACAGCATCATCAAGGGCGCGTTGGTCAGTCGGCGCGCGACGAAGGTCAGCACGTCGAGGGTGGATTGGTCCAACCACTGTGCGTCGTCGACGACCAGCAGCAGGCGCCGCTTGCTTGCGGCTTCTTCGAGCAGCCCGAGAACGGCCAGGCTTACCAGAAGCCGATCGGGCACTGGGCCGTCCTCGAGCCCGAAGGCGGTCATCAGGGCCGAGCGCTGACGCGGGGGCAACGCAGGTGCGTGGACCAGCACCGGATGGACGAGTTCGTGTAGCCCGACGAACCCAATTTCGCTGTGGCTTTGCAGGCCCGAACAGCCCAGGCGGCCATACCCGTTGGCGGCCGCCCACTCGCTGGCGCCCGACAGTAATGAGGACTTGCCGATGCCCGGATCACCTTCGATCACCAATGCCGCTCCACTATTGGAGATTGCCGCGAGTGCATCGGTGACCTCGGCCAGTTCGGCAGACCGCCCAACCATCACCCGGTCACGCTACCAGAGCTGGGTTGGGCCGGCCAATCCAGGTACGATGGGGTGATGCGCCGTGACTCATGGTCTCAAGATGCGTGCCCCATCGCCCGCACTATGTCGATACTGGGCCAACCGTGGGCATCTCTGATCCTGCGCGAAGCGTTCCTGGGGCGGTCGAGGTTTTCGGAGTTCCGCGAGCACCTCGGCCTGGCGTCCGACGTCTTGAGCGCTCGACTGACCGAGATGGTGGATGCCGGCGTCCTCGAGGCAGTGGACTACCAGGTTCCCGGTGATCGCCGACGCCGCCGCTATGTGCTCACCGACGCTGGGCACGACTTGATCTCAGTGTTCGCCGCGATCGGGCAGTGGGGCCACAAGCACATGGCCCGGGCGGATGGCGCCGGCCTGCGCTTCATCGACAGTTCGACGCGCGAGGTCGTCGGCGTCGGCTTCCGTCGCAAGAACGGCGAATGGGTGCGTGCTGCTCAGGTCGCTCTGGTAGACCTCAGCACGGTTTAGCTCTGGATGAAGTCGAGCAAGTCTCGCCCCAGTCGCTGCTGGTAGTCACCGTAAATGCCGTGCGACGCACCGGGATAGACACGCAACGTACCGTAGCGAACCAATTCCGCCGACTTCGATGCCGCGTCGTGGATCGGCACGATCTGATCGTCGTCGCCATGAGCGATCAGAATCGGTACGTCCAAGTCCTTGAGGTCTTGGGTGAAATCGGTTTCGGAGAACGCCGCAACACAGTCGTAGACCGATGCCAGGCCCGCGCGCATGCCCTGCAACCAGAAGTGGTCGATCAGCCCCTGTGACACGTGGGCTCCCACGCGGTTGAATCCGTAGAACGCCGAGGCCAACTCCGTCCAGTACTGCGAGCGGTCAGCCAAAATCCGAGCGCGGATCTCGTCGAACGTCGCGAGGGGCGTCCCCTGCGGGTTGAGATCCGATCTCAGCATCACTGGTGGAACGGCGCCGACGGTGACGACCTTGCGCACCCGGCCTGCGCCATGGCGCACGGCATACCGCAGCGCCTCTCCGCCGCCGGTCGAGTGCCCAACCACCACCACGTTCGACAATCCCAAGCCGTCGATTACTGCCGCGAGATCGGCCGCATAGGCATCCATGTCGTTGCCCGTCCATGTGTGCTCTGAGCGTCCGTGGCCGCGGCGATCGTGAGCGATGGCCCGAAAACCATTGTCGGCGAACAGTTTCAGCTCCACATCCCAGGCATCGGAGCTCAGCGGCCAGCCATGACAGAACACCACGGCCGGGCCAGTCCCCCATTCCTTGAAGAACAGTTGAGTTCCATCCGAGCCACTGATGTACGGCACGCGCGCTCCATCCAAGTTCCATGGGTTGTCCAGGCAGGATGCCAGTGTGCGGCGAGCGCCACGGGCCACACCATAGGTCAGATGACTACCGAAACCCCCGCGTCACCCGCGCCGCCGCCGACGACACAATGCAGTCCTCGCGCGATGAAGCGGTAGTCATTTGACGGATACAGCAACACGTCGTCGGCTGGGAGCGTAGAGGTTCATGACCACCACCGCAGAAAG
This sequence comes from Mycolicibacterium sp. P9-64, assembly GCF_008329605.1. GTDB lineage: Bacteria > Actinomycetota > Actinomycetes > Mycobacteriales > Mycobacteriaceae > Mycobacterium. The sequence goes on along the minus strand of NZ_NPKO01000007.1, from coordinate 63,038 downwards.
CACGACCGCCGCCGATGCGGCCAACCTCTGCATCGACGCGGCCGGCGAAACCCTCGCCTACCGCAGGATCGGACCACCTTCGGCGACGCTGCCGCCGCTGGTGCTCCTCCAACACTTTCGCGGAAACCTCGACTACTGGGACCCCGCGTTGCTGGATGTCCTCGCCGCCGACCGTGAGGTGATCACCGTCGATCTGCCCGGCGTCGGCGGATCCACCGGAACCACGCCAGACAACGTCGCAGACATGACACGCGGCGCCCTACGGTTCATCGACGCGCTCGGCCTCAAGACAGTCGATCTGCTCGGGTTCTCCCTCGGCGGCCACATCGCCCAGGAGATCGCCTTGATTCGGCCGCGACTGCCACGGCGCCTCGTGCTGGCCGGCACCGCTCCCCAGGGCGCACCGGACCTTCACCGCTGGTCTGATGACGTCTTCGCCTACGCCTGCGGCGACGTCACCACCCCGGAAGACTTTCTCGCGCTGTTCTTTTCCGGATCGCAGGCCAGCGTCCAGCGCGGCTGGGAGTACCTCACCCGTACCCACACCCGCATCACCGACCGCGACCCGGAGACCACGCTGGCGTGCCGCGACGCCCAATTCCAGGCGTTGATGACCTGGGGCATTCCGGAATCCTCGAAGCTGGAGCGCTTGTCTGCGATCACTCAACCGACCCTGGTGGCCAGCGGCGACAACGACACCATGATGTCCACGAAGAACAGCTACCTGCTGGCCGAGCGGATCCGGGGCGCACAGCTCCGCATCTATCCCGACGCCGGCCACGGGTTCCTCGACCAGCACCCCGTCGACTTCGGCCACCACATTCGCCAATTCCTCGGACGTTGAGAGACATACATGATCGACCTACTCAACAAGACATTGCATGCCTACGGTGGCCACGACCGCTGGAACCAACTGACGTCGGTCAGCGCGCACAAGCGCTTCGGCGGAGCAATCTGGGACATCAAACAGGTCCCCGGGATCGTCGATGATGGCGACATCACGGTCTGGATCAAGGATCAACGCACCTCGCTGAATCCGTTCACTGCACCCAACCTCAGAACCGCGTACAGACCAGATCGAGTGGGAATCGAGACACTTGACGGCGACGTCGTCGAAGTGCTCAACGACCCTCGATCTTCGTTCGCCGGCCACACCCTCGAAACACCCTGGACTACAACGCAGTTGGCCTACTTCACCGGTTACGCCATGTGGACATACACGGCCGAACCGTTCAACCTCACCCTGCCCGGTGTCCGTACCGAGGTCGGCGAACCATGGAGCGAGAACGGCCAACGATGGCAGCGACTCAACGTGAGCTACCCCGACACCATCGCCACGCACAGCCCGCACCAGGTGCTCTACATCGACGACGACGGCCTGATCAGGCGTCGCGACTACCAAGTCGACATCGCCGGAGGCTCTCCGGCGGCCCACTACATCTCCGACTTCGACCAGATCGATGGCGTCGTGATCCCGCGCACCAGGATGATCTACGTCCGCGACGAGCACAACCACGCCCTTCCCGAACAGCTCGTCGTCTCCATCGAACTGACCGATATCACGCTCGACTAGCCCCTCCAACAACACGCTCGACAAACCCCTCCAACAAAAGGAATTCACCATCATGTCTGCTTACCTTTCCGATCAGGCCGAGGACTTCTACGTCGGGGGGGCTGACGGCGAGCGGTTCCATTACCGCCGCTTCGGCGTCCCCGGAGAGCTCCCGCTGGTGCTGTGCATGCGCTTGCGCGGAACGATCGATCACTGGGACCCCGCACTGCTGGACGCCCTTGCCGCCAAACGGGAGATCATCGTCTTCGACAACCGCGGAACAAGCGCGTCCAGCGGAACCGCCCCATCCACCATCGAAGAACTCGCCGACGGCGGCATCGCCTTCATCCGCGCACTCGGCCTCGACCGCGTCGACGTGATGGGGTGGTCGCTGGGCGGCATCGTCGCTCAGGGCATCACGCTCGGCGCGCCAGAGCTGGTTCGCCGCTTGATCGTTGCGGGTAGCACGCCTGCGGGAGTGCCCAACCAGCCCACGCCGTCGCAGAAGGTCGGGGAAATCCTCACCCATGCCGTCAACGACGACGAGGACTATCTACATCTGTTCTTCCCGGAGACCGAGAAGGCGCGAACCGCCGGCCTGGAATCCCTGCGGCGCTTGGATGTTCGGCTCAACAAGTCTCACGCCGCCGTCCAAGACGACACGTACCGTGCACAGCTCGCGGCCGTCGGGGCCTTCGGCGGATACTACGACCGCCTCGGCGAGCTGACGCTGCCAGTCCTCGTTGCCAACGGTGCCCATGACGTCATGATCAATTCGTACGCTACCTACGCCATGTCGCAGAAGTTGGCCGACGCCAAGATCGTCCTCTACAGCGACGCCGGCCACGGATTCCTCTACCAACACATCGAGGACTTCGCCCACGAGGTCGAACGGTTCCTGAGTTGACCGCGTGACGACACTGACCGCCGACGTGTGCCAAGGCCAGTACAAGCCGATCCCCCACGGCGGAGGCCGCCGCAACACTCCGACGCCGCGGAGGGGCAGAGCGGCATTAGGCCGCTGAACTGCAGCTTTAGAAGTTCCAGTCGTCGTCTTCGGTGTTCACGGCCTTGCCGATGACGTAGCTGCTGCCCGAGCCGGAGAAGAAGTCGTGGTTCTCGTCGGCGTTGGGTGAGAGCGCCGACAGGATCGCCGGGTTGACGTCGGTCTCGTCGCGCGGGAACAGCGCCTCGTAGCCGAGGTTCATCAGCGCCTTGTTGGCGTTGTAGCGCAGGAACTTCTTGACGTCCTCGGTGAGACCGACCTCGTCGTAGAGGTCCTGGGTGTACTCGACCTCGTTGTCGTACAGCTCGAAGAGCAGCTCGTAGGTGTAGTCCTTGAGCTCGGCCTTGCGCGCCTCGTCGGCGACCGCCAGCCCCTTCTGGAACTTGTAGCCGATGTAGTAGCCGTGCACGGCCTCGTCGCGGATGATCAGCCGGATCATGTCGGCGGTGTTGGTCAGCTTGGCGCGGCTGCTCCAGTACATCGGGAGGTAGAAGCCCGAGTAGAACAGGAAGCTCTCCAGCAGCGTCGAGGCCACCTTGCGCTTGAGGGGATCGTCACCCCGGTAGAAGTTCATCACGATCTCGGCCTTGCGCTGCAGGTTCGCGTTCTCCTCCGACCAGCGGAACGCCTCGTCGATCTCCACCGTCGAGCACAGCGTGGAGAAGATGTTGCTGTAGCTCTTCGCGTGCACCGACTCCATGAACGCGATGTTGGTGTACACCGCCTCTTCGTGCTGGGTCAGCGCGTCGGGGATCAGGCTGACCGCGCCGACCGTGCCCTGGATGGTGTCCAGCAGCGTCAGGCCGGTGAAGACACGCATCGTCAGCTGCTTCTCGTGCGCCGTCAACGTGCCCCACGACGGGATGTCGTTGGACACCGGAACCTTCTCCGGCAACCAGAAGTTGCCGGTCAAGCGGTCCCAGACCTCGGCGTCCTTCTCGTCCTGGACGCGGTTCCAGTTGATGGCCGAGACACGGGAGATCAGCTTCATTCCGTCGGACACCAGACCCTCATTTCACCTGCGGAAGTGTATTGGCCAGGCGGACCCGGCCGGTAGAAGGCGACACTACCCCTGGTGTCGGACAACGAACGCCAACACAACAAGTTGTGTCGCGTGTCGTCGCACAAAGTCCCCTCAGCGCTTGGTGAACGAGTACTCCGAGTTCCGGAATCGGCGGGTCTCCAGCCAGTACTGCCAGGTCATGCCGCTCCACAGCGTGCGGTTCACGCCGTGGGAGTCCATGTACCAGCTGTGGCAACCACCGGTGCTCCACACGGTGCCGGCGAGTTCGGCCTGCAACTCGGCGTTGTACTCGTCCTGCGCGTAGCGGCTCGGTGCGAGGGCGCGAGCCCCCGACTTGTCGACGGCGGCGATTGCCTTCGCGACGTACCGGATCTGCGATTCGATCATGAAGACCACCGAGTTGTGACCGAGCGCGGTGTTGGGCCCCAGCAGGAAGAACAGGTTCGGCATGCCGGCGACCGCGATCCCGCGGTGCGCCTGGATGCCCTCGCGGGTCCACCGGTCCACCAAATCCTCGCCGCCCGGCCCCTTGATGTCGACGTAGGTGTAGGAGTCGGTGACGTGGAATCCGGTGCAGAACACCACGACGTCCACCGGATGCTCGACGCCGTCGCGGGTGACGATGCCGCCGGCGGTCATCCGCTCGATGCCCTCGGTGATCACCTTGGTCTTCGGGTTGGCGACGGCCCCGTAGTACGTGTCGGAGTTCAGGATTCGCTTGCAGCCCGCACGGTAGTTCGGCGTCAGCTTGCGGCGCAGTTCACGATCCTTGACGCTGCGCCGGATGTTCCACTTGCCCAGCAGCTCACCGAGTTTCAGCAGCCGCGGCTGGCGCGTCATGGCGAACCCGACGCCCTCGTGAATCCAGTAGATCCCTGCGCGCATCAAAGCGCGGGTGCCAGGGACATTGCTGAAGGTGGCCCGCATCCACTGCGGGATGGGATTGTTCGGCCTCGGCATCACCCACGGCGGGGTGCGTTGGTAGAGCTGGAGTTCGGCGACGTCGCCGACGATCTCGGGCACGATCTGGATCGCGCTGGCACCCGTGCCGATCACCGCGACCCGTTTGTCGGCGATGTCGACGCCGTGATCCCACTGTGCGGAATGGAAGGCCACGCCCTGAAATTCGTCGATGCCCTCGATCTCGGGGACGAGCGGGATGTGCAGGCCGCCCGCACCGGAGACGAGGAATTGCGCGACGTACTCCTGGCCGGCGTCGGTGAAGACGTGCCAGCTCTGTTCGTCGTCGTCCCAGTGCGCACGATCGACCCGGGCGCCGAACTGGACGTAGCGGCGCAGGCCGTACTTGTCGGCGACACCCTTGAGGTAGTCGAAGATCTCCGGCTGGAACGACCACATGTGCCGCCAGTCCGGCTTCGGCTCGAACGAGAACGAGTACATGTGCGACGGGATGTCGCACGCACATCCCGGGTAGGTGTTGTCGCGCCAGGTACCGCCGATTTCGTCGGCCTTCTCCAAGATGAGGAAGTCGACACCCTGGCGCTGGAGCGCAATCGCCATGCCGAGTCCGGAGAAGCCGGACCCGATGATGAGCGCACGAGTATGGATCGGGTCCTTGCGAAGCACGTTCTGGTCAGCCTGCTCGGCAACGGTCATGGACGGTGTCCTTTCATGGGAACGCCGGTACCGGGTATTCGCAAGTGTTCGTCACGGGGTCGTTCGTGTCAACGCGCCGAAGAGACCAGCAGGTCAGGCAACGGATTCGCGGCGACGAACGCCTTCGTGCAACGGCAGATCCGCATCGATCTTGATGCCGAGCAACTCGCAGGTGCCGTTGATCGCGCCGAGCATGATGACCGTCATGTGGGCGATGAATTCGTCGGGCGGCATCCGCCGCGGGCTGTCCACCTCGGCGCCCAACCACCAATCCGTCGCCGCTGCCGCCGACCCGTAGGTAGTGAAGGCGGCCAGCTCGATGGCGGCTCCGTCGAGCTCCATCTCGCGCAGCTCGTTGCTGAACATGCTGGCCATCGCCAGCGTGATGCCGCGGCCCTCGTTGAGTGCCCGCATCGTCGACTCGCTCTGCTCGGCGAAGCGGCCCTGGATGAGGAAGCGGCACACGTTGGGGTGCTCGTCGACCAGCAGCACGTACTGCTCGACGCTGCGGCGAATCACCTCGCGCGCAGGGTCGGTGGCCAGGTTGATCGTCGGGAAGATCGCGGCCCACAGGATGTCTCGGAGTCGCTCGCCGATCGCCTGAAACAGATCCGACTTGTCGGTGAAGTGCCGGTAGATCTTCGGCTTTGCCGTCCCGGCTTCTTCGGCGATCTCACGCAGGCTCACCTCGGGGCCAAGCCGGTCGATCGCCCGGAAGGCCGCGTCGACGATCTCGGAACGCACCTTCTTGCGGTGCTCACGCCAGCGTTCGCTGCGCGCGTCAACCTTCACGCCGGGCTGGATGCCCGGTCTGGGGAGGGACGGTCTGCGCACCCACCCACTGTACCGGCTGAGCCCGTCTGACCTGCCAAGACCGCGCCGTACCGTGGCGCGTCCCACGATCCGGTGGTCATGGTTCCGTCACCGTGCTCGTCAGGCTGCGTTTCTTCGCCCCGGGTACTATCGCCCCGAGACAAACCCAGCTAGTGAGACGGAACAGATGACGCAGCGATACGACCTCGTCATTGCCGGCGGGGGCCCTTCGGGCTCGGCGGCGGCATGGCAGGCGGCCCGGACCGGCGCCAAGGTAGTCGTCCTGGACAAGGCGGAGTTCCCGCGGTCCAAGCCGTGCGGTGACGGGCTGACCGCCCGTGCCGTCAGCTACCTGCAGAAGATGGGGCTGGCCGACGAGGTGGCCACCTATCACCGGGTCAACCGCGTCACGGTGTTCAGCCCCAGCAAGTGGGAGCTGTCCTTCCCCAAGCGCCCCGGCATGCCCGACCATGGACACACCGTCAGCCGTGAGCACCTCGACACCGTGCTGCTCAAGCACGCCGAGTCGGCAGGCGCCGAGGTGCGCCAGGGCGCCGAGGTGAGCGGACCCGAGTTCGACGCGAACGGCCGCGTGATCGGCGTCGTGCTCAAGGGAGGCGAGAAGGTGTACGGCGACGCGGTCATCGCGGCCGACGGCGCCTACTCCCCCATCAAGCGCGCACTGAAGATCGACTCGCAGTACAACGGCTACCAGGCGATCGCGATCCGCTCGGAGATGCACGCCAACCGCGAGGACTCCGACAGCCTCGACATCTATCTGAAGCTGGCGTTCCAGGGCGATCAGCTGCCCGGGTACGGCTGGGTGTTCCCGATGGGCAACGGCGTGTTCAACATCGGCCTCGGGTACGTCAACAGCTACAAGAACTGGCAGTCGATCAATGCGACCCAGTTCCTCGGCGAATTCCTGCGCACGCTCCCGCGCGACTGGGAACTACCCGCCATCGAAGAGCTCAAGAAGAACAAGAGCGTGCGGGCGTGGCGATTGCCGATGGGCTTCACCGCCTGGCCGCCGTGGCGGCCAGGCGTCCTGTTCACGGGCGACTCGCTCGGCGCGGGCAAGCCTGCATCGGGTGCGGGTATCTCCAAGGCGCTGGAGTCCGGCTTGGCCGCAGGCGAGTGCGCGGTCGCGGCGCTGCAAAACGGTGGCCCCGACGACTTCACCAACTACGCGCAGCGGATGGAAGCCGCGTGGGGCAAGGAGTACCGGCGGGGCCGCTACATGCACAAGCTGATCGGTCAGCCGAAGCTCGCCAACGCCGGCATCAAGCTGATCGACAACGCCGCGTTCCGCGACCGGATGCTCAAGGCGCTGTACAAGAAGGCACAGGGCCCGCAGCACATCGCCAAGTAGTTGGCGGCGTTCAGCCGTTCGTGAATCGGACGACGCGACACGCCGTCGACCCGTCGCCCGATGCACGAACGGCGAAAGTAGCGGCGCCTTAGAACAGCTGCTTGACCTTGAGGATCAGTTCGAAGACGCCGTAACCGAACGGGATGGCCACCCACGACCAGGCAAGGACGACGTAGCCGGCGGGCACGGTCGGCTTGTAGTCGTGCAGTTCGACGTCGGTGGTCTGGTCGGTCATCGCAGGACCCCCTGAACTGCTGCTGCGCGCTCGCCGGATGCGCTTGGCTCGTGCCACTTTTCGTTGACGGGCTTCAGAAGCTCGTTGCACACCAGCGCGACGAGCAGGAGCCCGATCATGATCGAGAACGACAACGTGTAGAGGTCGGGTCCTGACCGGCCCGCGGCCTTCTGGCTGTCGGCGATCGCGTTCACCATGATCGGCCCGAGGATGCCCGCAACCGACCACGCGGTGAGCAGTCGGCCGTGGATCGCTCCGACCTGGTAGGTGCCGAACAGGTCGCGCAGATAGGCGGGCGCGGTCGCGAAGCCTGCGCCGTAGAACGACAGGATGAACAACGTGCAGACGATGAAGACGACCTTGTTCGAGTTCTGCATCAGCGTGATCGTGAGGTACAGCAGCGCACCGATGCCGAGGTACATCCGATAGGCGTTCTTGCGTCCGATGACGTCGGACAGGCTGGACCAGCCGATCCGGCCCAGCATGTTGGCCAGCGACAGCATCGCGACGTAGCCCGCCGCGGCAGCGGCCAGTGCTGCGGCGGCCATGCCGGCCGTCGGGAAGTAGTCCTGATAGATCGGCGATGCCTTCTCCACGATGCCGATGCCCGCAGTCACGTTGAAGCACAACACAACCCACAGCAGCCAGAACTGCGGTGTCTTGAGCGCGTTGTTGGCCGAGACCTGGCCGACGGACACCATCGAGCCCACCGTCGGCGGCGCGGGCGTCCATCCGTGTGGTTTCCAATCCGCGCGCGGTACCCGCACCAGCAGCCAGCCCAGCGACATGAACGCGGCGTACACCAGCCCGTGCACCAGGAACGTCTTGGAGATGCCCGCCGAATCGCTGCCGAACAGTGCCAGCATCTGCGTCGACCACGGTGACGCGATCAGGGCGCCACCACCGAAGCCCATGATCGCCAGCCCGGTCGCCATCCCTGGCTTGTCGGGGAACCACTTGATCAGCGTCGAGACCGGCGAGATGTACCCGATGCCCCAGCCGATGCCGCCCAACAGTCCGTAACCCAGCAACACCAGCCAGTACTGGCGCATCGCCAGCCCGGCCGAGCCGATCAGCCAGCCGCCGCAGAAACAGCACATGGCGGTGAACATCGCCAGGCGCGGGCCGTTGCGGTCGACCCAGGTGCCGAAGATCGCCGCAGAGAGCCCGAGGACGACGATGCCGACGGTGAACGGCAGAGCGCTGAGCGTGCCGGAAATGTGCAGTGCACCTTCGAGGGGCTTCTTGAAGACACTCCACGAATACGCTGCCCCGATGGACAAGTGGATCGACAGCGCGGCGGGCGGTACCAGCCAGCGGCTCCACCCGGGTGGGGCGATGATGCGTTCCCGGCTGAAGAATGACGCAGTCACTCAGAGGCCTCCGTCTACGTAGATGATGGGCGACCACGACGGAGCACCCCGCCGCGGCGGTCCTAGCTTGCCCCTTCGAAGACGGATCCGCGCACTTTCGTATTCAGTATTCGGCGTGTTGTATTCAAACTGCCGCCGGCTCCTTCGGTAGTTGCGCGACGAAGGCACACTCCAGCGAATCCGCGACCGGCACGAACCCGAGTCGCTTGTAGATGCCGTTGGCCACCACGTTCGCGACGTCGGCAAACAACACCACGTACCGTGCACCGCGCCGATTAGCCTGGCGCGCAGCTGCCGCGGTGACCGCCGCGCCGAAGCCGTTGCCCCTACACGCGGCCGGTGTGTAGATCGGGCCGATGCGGCTCATCCCTGCGGCGGGCGCGTGCACCCGGGCCATGCTGACCGGAACGCCGTCCACCGACCAGAGCACCACATCACCGCCGTAGGCGCGGATGTCGCCGAGGAAACCGCGGCGGGCCCCCTTGTCCGACACGACGCCGAACGCGTCGACGAAGAACCCGTCGATCCAGTCCAGGAGCAAGTCCGCATCAGCCGGTCCGGCAATGCGGGACTCCCCCTTCACACCGTTGGGCGCCACCAGATCACCGAGCCGGTACAACGTCCGCCCGATCGACTCGATGGCCTGCGCACCCGTCACCGAACACCAGGCATCGGCGAATGCCGTTGCGTTGGGCCGGGTTCCGCGCACACCGGGCAGCGTGGCGCGAACCGTTGCCACCTCGAGGGCCGCGGTCTTCGCCATCGCGGGCGGCAGCCCACTGACCAGGAGCGCGTCACCGGGAGTCTGCATCGCAGCACCGACCTCGCCGTCACAGTCGGTGACGGACAAGAACACTCCGTCCGTCACACCCCTCGTCGTGCGCAGCGTGGTCAGCTCGCTGGTGAACAAAACCGGATCTCTGCGGTACACCCAATGCGCGACCGACCCGAAGTCGGTAGCGGTGCGGTAGAGCTGGGCATCCATGCCTTCGAGGGTGAACTGTTCTGCCGCGAGATTCCACTGATTATTTTCTGGCGGGCGACGGCCCTTCCCGAAAAAGTGCGGCTTTCAGCCACCCCGATCACTCCTACCGGTAGACGCGTCCCGCGGGGATGCGACGACCCATCGGGAGCCCGACATGCGCACCACTTCGCCCTCGTCTCACCGCCTGCTGGCCGCCACCGCTATTGCGGTCGGCCTGTCGATCGGCCTCGCCGCCACCGCCGGCGCACAACCAGCGAGCGACGACTTCTGGGAGTGTGCAGGAGACCATCAAGACACCGACGGCATCGGCGTGTGCTGCGTGTTCTACGGCGGTGACTACGACGAACGCAGCGGTGAATGCTGGCTCGACGAAGCGGTCACCGAGACCAGATCACCCGATATCGGCCCGGTGAAGCCCGGACTGCCCGTGCTGACACCCAGGCACAGAACGGGTTTCGTCAGCGTCGACCGCGTTTGACCTGGCCTGGAATGCGGGCCACCTTGCCCGCTGCGGCGCGGGCGGCCTGCTTCGCGAGAGTCTTCTCCCGTGCCGTGCGCTTCGGCACCGGCTGGGTCTGGCCACGCGACGAACCGGGCCTGCGGCCACGCACCAGCCCGATGAACTCCTCGACCAACTCCGGTTGCGGGCCCTCCGGAAAGACAAGCGCCACAGGGCAAGTGGGCGCATCGGCGATCGGGCGGTAGGTGAGATCCTTGCGGTGATGCAGCCGCGCCAACGACTGCGGAACGATGAGCACTCCGATCCCCGAAGCGACGAGTTCCATTGCCTCCTCGGTCGTCTCGGGCCGGTGGTCGACCGGAGCGCCATGGGTGCCCGCCCAGTGGACGACGTTGTCGAGTGGGAGCAGCGTCGGCTCGCCGTCGAGGTCCGCGGCGGTGATCGTGTCGGCGGCGGTGAGAACGTGATCGGTCGGCACCACGGCCACCGTCGTCTCCTCGTAGAGCGGGATGACGGCCAGCCCGGACGTGTCGGTGGGCAGCCGGAGCAACGCCACGTCGACCGTGCTTGCCCGCACTGCGTCGGCCGCCTCTGCCGCGGTGACGGCGCACAACCTCAGCGGCACCTCGCGATGGCGCTCCGCCCAGATCCGAGCCCACTTCGCGGGCGTCCCGCCGGGCACGTACCCGAGGGTGAGGGACAGCGGGGTCACCGCATCAGGTTACCGATAGGCTGACCCCATGAGCAGGCCAGACGCACAGTCCATGAAACCCGCCACTGCGGCGAAGAAGCTGGACGTGTACCTGCCCGCCACGCCTGCCGAGTTCCAGGAGAACCCGACCACCCGCACCGAGCTCGCCGCACTGCTGGCGGACCCGCCGCAGTGGCTCAAGGACCTCCGCAAGAACGGCCCGCACCCGAAGAACCTCGTCGCCGCCAAGCTGGGCGTCTCGATCGCCGCGCTTGCACGCAACGACATCGAGAGCGCGCTGACCACCGAGCAGATCGATGCGTTGCTCGAGGAGAAGCCGCCATGGCTGATCGCGGAACGCGAGAGCTTCCAGGAAGTGCTGCGCGAGCAGCGGCGCCTGAAGTCGCTACAGGCGGACAAGGCTCGCGAGAGCTGATCTGACGCTGCGCTGATTGTGCGGTTTCGTTCGCAAATCGCCGTGCCTGGCGTATGACACTGCACACTCACGGAGCCAGACGGCCAGCACAAAACGCTTCTGAATGCACAGCGCCGCCGACGGATAACCGCCGGCGGCGCTGCACAACTCAGATCACAACATGCAGCTGACGCAATTTTCCACCTCAGTGCCCTCCAAGGCCATCTGGCGAAGCCGGATGTAGTACAGCGTCTTGATTCCCTTGCGCCAGGCGTAGATCTGCGCCTTGTTGACGTCGCGCGTGGTGGCGGTGTCCTTGAAGAACAGCGTCAGGCTCAGCCCCTGATCCACGTGCTGGGTGGCCGCGGCGTAGGTGTCGATGATCTTCTCGTAGCCGATCTCGTACGCATCCTTGTAGTACTCAAGGTTGTCGTTGGTCAGGAACGGCGCCGGGTAGTAGACGCGGCCGATCTTGCCTTCCTTGCGGATCTCGATCTTGCTCGCCACCGGGTGGATCGAGCTCGTCGAGTGGTTGATGTAGGAGATCGACCCCGTCGGCGGGACGGCCTGCAGGTTCTGGTTGTAGATGCCGTGCTCCTGCACCGACTCCTTGAGCCGCTTCCAATCCTCTTGTGTCGGAATGCGAATGTCGGCATCGGCGAACAGCTGGCGCACCTTGTCGGTCGCCGGCTCCCAGACCTGGTCGGTGTACTTGTCGAAGAACTCGCCCGACGCGTACTTCGAGCGCTCGAACCCACCGAACTTCGTGCCCCGCTCGATCGCGATGCGGTTGCTGGCCCGCAGTGCGTGGTAGAGCACGGTGTAGAAGTAGATGTTGGTGAAGTCGACGCCCTCTTCGGAGCCGTAGTGGATCCGCTCACGGGCCAGGTAGCCGTGCAGGTTCATCTGCCCGAGGCCGATCGCGTGAGAGTCGTTGTTGCCCTGCTCGATCGAGGGCACCGACCAGATGTGGGTCTGATCACTCACCGCGGTCAGCGCCCGGATCGACACCTCGATGGTCTGCGCAAAGTCCGGCGAGTCCATCGCCTTGGCGATGTTGAGCGACCCGAGGTTGCACGAAATGTCCTTGCCCACCTTGGCGTAGGTCAGGTCCTCGTTGAACAACGACGGCGTCGACACCTGCAGGATCTCCGAGCACAGGTTGCTGTGGGTGATCTTGCCCGCGATCGGGTTGGCCCGGTTCACCGTGTCCTCGTACATGATGTACGGGTAGCCCGACTCGAACTGCAGCTCGGCCAGCGTCTGGAAGAACTCGCGCGCCTTGATCTTGGTCTTGCGGATCCGCGCGTCGTCGACCATCTCGTAGTACTTCTCGGTGATCGAGATGTCGGCGAACGGCACCCCGTACACGCGCTCGACGTCGTACGGCGAGAACAGGTACATGTCCTCGTTCTTCTTCGCCAGTTCGAAGGTGATGTCCGGGATGACGACACCCAGCGAGAGCGTCTTGATGCGGATCTTCTCGTCGGCGTTCTCGCGCTTGGTGTCGAGGAACCGGTAGATGTCCGGGTGGTGGGCATGCAGGTAGACCGCGCCCGCGCCCTGACGCGCACCGAGCTGGTTGGCGTAGGAGAACGAGTCCTCGAGCAGCTTCATGATCGGGATGACGCCCGAGCTCTGGTTCTCGATGTTCTTGATCGGCGCGCCGTGCTCGCGAATGTTGCTCAGCAGCAACGCGACTCCGCCGCCCCGCTTCGACAGCTGCAGTGCGGAGTTGATCGATCGCCCGATGGACTCCATGTTGTCCTCGATGCGCAGCAGGAAGCAGCTGACTGGCTCGCCGCGCTGCTTCTTGCCCGAGTTGAGGAACGTCGGGGTGGCCGGCTGGAACCGGCCGTCGATGATCTCGTCGACGAGTTTCTCGGCCAGCGTCGTGTCGCCGGCGGCCAGCGTCAACGACACCATGACGACGCGGTCCTCGAAGCGCTCCAGGTAGCGCTTCCCGTCGAACGTCTTCAACGTGTAGGACGTGTAGTACTTGAACGCGCCGAGGAACGTCGGGAAGCGGAACTTCTTGGCGTAGGCCCGATCCAGCAGCGACTTCACGAAGTTGCGCGAGTACTGGTCGAGCACCTCGCGCTCGTAGTACTCCTTCTGCACCAGGTAGTCGAGCTTCTCGTCCTGGTTGTGGAAGAAGACGGTGTTTTGGTTGACGTGCTGCAAGAAGTACTGGTTGGCGGCTTCCCGGTCCTTGTCGAACTGGATCTTGCCGTCCTTGTCGTACAAGTTCAGCATCGCGTTGAGCGCGTGGTAGTCGGTCTCCCCCGGCAGTGCGTGGACTCCGGTGGTTACAGGTTCTGCAGTGACGGTTGGTGACACGTCTGGTCCTTCCAGAAATCGGCAAGCCCCGCGCGGACGGCGAAGACGTCGTCCGTGGTGCCCATGAGTTCGAAGCGATAGAGGTAGGGGACGCCGCACTTGCGTGAGACGACGTCACCGGCGTAGCCGAATTCGGCGCCAAAGTTGGTGTTGCCCGCGGCGATGACGCCGCGGATCAACGACCGGTTGTGTTCGTTGTTGAGAAAGGCGATGACCTGTTTGGGGACGTATCCTCCGGCCTCTGGATCGGGCCCGTTGGCATGCCCACCGCCGTAGGTGGGCAGAACCAGTACGTAGGGTTGGTCGACCTCGATGCGCTCGCGAAGCGGAATCCGGATCGCCGGCAGCTCCAGCTTCTCGATGAAGCGGTGCGTGTTCTCGGAGACGCTGGAGAAGTACACGAGATCACTCATCGCAATCTCCTTCCAGGGCTCGTCGAGTACCCGTTATGCCTCGTCGAGTACCCGTTTATGCGGTTACTGCGACCGCTCCAGCGAGCGCCTTGATCCGGTCCGGCCGGAAGCCCGACCAGTGCTCGTTGCCGACCACCACGACGGGAGCCTGCAGGTAACCCAGCGCCATGACGTAGTCACGTGCCTCGGCGTCCAGGCTGATGTCGACCTTCTCGTAGGCGACGCCCTGCTTGTCCAGCGCCTTGTAGGTGGCATTGCACTGCACGCAAGCGGGCTTGGTGTACACGGTGACGGTCATCTGCGGTACGGCTCCTCTGCGGAAATTTGAAACTTTTACTTGACCCGACTGGCAACTGCTCGAGTTGGCACTTCTCCACTAGGTTCAGCAGACCCGGGACCCTCGAAATTCCTGCCGACCGAGGCTACGAATCCGGTGTGTCAGAAACCCGACGACACCGGATCAGAAGCTCCGGCCGACCCCTTGAAAGCGTGGGAACCGTGGGGTCTGTCGGTCTGCAAGACACTACACCTAGTGGCCGACATTCAGAACAGATACAACATGTTCTGAACGACATTGATGAAATTCCCAGGTCGTAACCTCCAGAACCTGAAACCGCCCGGCGTGTCGCACGTCACATTGGGGGCGTGTCGCGCTATGCGCCCGTGTCTACCAGCGGGCACCGACAAAACTCGTCGCGGTGGTTTCAGACAGCAAAGCCGCCGACGAACCAGAGGTCGTCGGCGGCTCTGCGATGGAGCGAGCGGTCAGCCTATCTCAGCGACGAGCTTCTCCACGACGTCCCGCAGATTGGCGGCCACCTCGGCGTTCTCCCGCGGATGCTTGCCGTCGAGCGACTTGAACGGCACCGAGAGCTTCAGATCCTCGATGACCCGCGGGCCTGCGATGCCGAACGACTTGCGGGTGTCGTCGTGCGCCCACACGCCGCCGTACTGGCCGAACGAGCCGCCGATCACGGCTGCCGGCTTGTCCTTCAATGCACCGTTGCCGAACGGCCGCGACAGCCAGTCGATGGCGTTCTTCAACACGCCGGGGATGGTGCCGTTGTACTCAGGGGTGACGACGAGCGCAGCGTCCGCCTCGGCCGCCGCCTGACGGAGTGCCCGCACCGGCTCGGCGACGTCGTCGTTGTCGATGTCCTCGTTGTAGAACGGCAGCTCCCCCAATCGCTCGAACGGCACCAGCGTCACGCCCGCGGGAGCCGACTCGATGGCCAGCTCCACCAGCTGACGGTTCACCGATGCGGCGCGCAGACTGCCAAGCAGTACCAACACCTTGGTATCCGACATGCTCTTCATTCCTTCCGTGGCTCGTTCAGATCGTCACAGCGTCGTTCAGATCGTCGCACGATGAAACTGGACCGCGGTCCGATTAATTCCGTCTGAGCTAAAATACGAAGAGTGAGCGTAGATGAGCTGGGCGGATTGTCGGTGTCCACGACACCGGAGCGGGGCGATGCCGCCCGCAATCGTGCGCTGCTGCTCGACGCCGCCCGCCGACTCGTCGCCGAGCGCGGCCCCGACGCGGTCACCATGGACGAGATCGCGACGGCGGCCGGTGTCGGCAAGGGCACGCTCTTCCGCCGGTTCGGCAGCCGAGCGGGGCTGATGATGGTGCTGCTCGACGAGGACGAACAAGCCAGCCAGCGGGCCTTCCTGTTCGGTCCAGGACCGCTCGGCCCCGACGCGCCACCCCTGGACCGACTCCTCGCCTTCGGCCGCGAGCGGCTGCGTTTCGTACAAACCCATCAGGCCCTGCTCTCCGACGCCGCGCGCGACCCCCAGATGCGCTACGGCGCACCGGCAATGGTTCTGCGTACGCATGTGCGCGTCCTCCTCGAGGCAGCCAGGACGACCGGGGACCTCGACGTCCAGGCGGACGCCCTTATCGCCCTGCTCGACCCCGACTACGTCCATCATCAGCTCGTCGACCGCAACGAAACCCTCGAAAGCCTGGGAGACAAGTGGGAGAGCCTGGCACTCAAGCTGTGCGGGAGGTAGCCACGCGCTGGATCCTGCACGTCGACCTCGATCAGTTCCTCGCGTCGGTCGAACTGTGCCGACGCCCAGAGCTGGTCGGGCTTCCGGTCATCGTCGGCGGCAACGGCGATCCGACCGAACCGCGCAAGGTGGTCACCTGCGCCTCGTACGAGGCGCGCGAGTTCGGCGTGCACGCGGGCATGCCGCTGCGCACGGCCGCACGCCGGTGCCCGGACGCGACCTTCCTGCCCTCCGATCCGGACGCCTACGACGAGGCGTCAGAGCAGGTGATGGGACTGCTGCGCGATCTGGGCCACCCGCTCGAGGTGTGGGGCTGGGACGAGGCCTACCTGGGCGCCGAGGTGTCCGACCCGGTAGAGCTGGCCGAACGCATCCGCACGATCGTCGCCGCCGAGACCGGCCTGTCGTGCTCGGTCGGCATCAGCGACAACAAGCAGCGGGCCAAGGTCGCGACCGGCTTCGGGAAGCCATCGCGGACGCGAGGAGCAGACCAAGCCCAAGGGGTGTTCGCGCTGACCGAAGACAACTGGATGACGGTGATGGGCGACCGCGGGGTCGACGCGCTCTGGGGCGTCGGCCCCAAGACTTCCAAACGGCTTGCGGGACTGGGTATCACGACGGTCGCCGATCTGGCCGCCACCGACCCGACGGTCCTCACCGCGACGTTCGGGCCGACGACGGGCCTATGGATCCTGCTGCTGGCCAAGGGCGGAGGCGACACGACGGTCAGCGCCGAGCCGTGGGTACCCCGCTCGCGCAGCCACGTCATCACCTTCCCCGAGGATCTCACCGAGCGCGCCGAGATGGACTCGGCCATCGGCGAATTGGCTCGCAAGACACTCGCCGAGGTCCTCGAACAGGGCCGCATCGTCACCCGCGTCGCCGTCACGGTGCGCACCAAGACGTTCTTCACTCGCACCAAGATTCGCAAGCTCGGATCCCCCAGCACCGACGAGTCGGCCATCGTCGACACCGCGCTGGCGGTCTTCGATCAGTTCGAACTCGACCGGCCGGTGCGGCTGCTCGGCGTCCGCCTCGAGCTGGCGATGCCGCAGCCCGAGCCGTCGGTTGTCACCACCGACGCATAGCGTCGAGTCCATGCTGCACACCGTCGCGGTCAGGGGCTACCGCTCGCTGCGCGAGCTCGTCGTCCCGCTGGCCGGCCTCACCGTGGTCACCGGCGCCAACGGCACGGGCAAGTCGTCGGTGTACCGCGCACTGCGACTACTGGCCGACTGCGGCCGCGGCGAGGTGATCGGGTCGCTGGCCCGCGAGGGCGGGCTCGAATCGGTGTTGTGGGCGGGCCCCGAACAGCTCGGGGGCGCCCGTCGAACGGGCACGGTGCAGGGCACGACGCGCACCCGCCCGATATCGCTCGAACTCGGCTTCTCCTCCGACGACTTCGGCTATGTGATCGACCTCGGACTTCCGCAATATGCGGGCCACCAGTCGTTGTTCGCCCGCGATCCCGAGATCAAGCGCGAGGCGGTGTTCACCGGCCCACGGCTGCGGCCCGCCGCAACGCTGGTGCGGCGCGGAAGCGACTATGCCGAAGCCGCAGCGGATTCCGGCCGCGGCTTCGACGAGCTGACGCGGGCGCTGCCGTCCTACCGCAGCGTGCTGGCCGAGTACGCACACCCCGCCGCGCTGCCGGAGCTCGCCGCGGTCCGAGATCGCTTGCGCGGCTGGCGGTTCTACGACGGCTTCCGGGTGGACGCCGCGGCACCGGCGCGCCGCCCCCAGGTCGGCACCCGAACCCCCGTGCTGTCCGACGACGGCGGCGACTTGGCCGCCGCGGTGCAGACCATCGTCGAGGCCGGCTTCGACGATCTGCCCCGCGCGGTTGCCGACGCCTTCGACGGGGCCACGGTCTCGGTCGCGGTGCACGACGGGCTCTTCGAGCTTCAGCTCCACCAGCGGGGCATGCTGCGGCCGTTGCGGGCAGCCGAATTATCCGACGGCACACTGCGATTCCTGCTGTGGGGCGCCGCACTGCTGAGCCCGCGGCCGCCGTCGCTCATGGTGCTCAACGAACCGGAGACCTCGCTGCATCCCGATCTCGTCGCGCCGTTGGCGAACATGGTCCGTTCGGCGGCACGCGGTACCCAGGTCGTCGTGGTCACCCACTCGGCCGCGATGCGAGAGCACCTCGCAGTGGACGACGCAAGCGAGATCGAGCTCTACAAGGAGTGGGGCGAGACCCGCATCACCGGACAAACCACGCTGACCGCGCCGCCGTGGGATTGGGGCAAGCGGTGAGCCCGATGTTCGTCAACGCATAAGCATTCGTTCACCACGATCCCGTTCAATCTGCCAGGCAGTACACAGCGAACGAGGAGTCTTGGGTGTCGAAGAACGGGTATCTGAAGGTGGCAGCGGTCATCGGCGCAGTGGCGATGTTGCCGCTGGCGGCGTGCAGCAGCGACGACCAGAAGGCGTCGTCGGGTAACCCCGTCACCCGCGCGGCGACCGGCGACCTGACCACCACCGGCGGCGCACGTCGGCTGGACGGCGACCAGAGCCAGACGATCCGCGACGCCATCAATTCCTCCGGCGCGAAGAACGTGATCCTGCTGATCGGCGACGGCATGGGCGACTCCGAGATCACCATCGCCCGCAATTACGAGAAGGGCGCGGGCGGCTTCTTCAGCGGTCTCGACGCGCTTCCACTGACGGGGCAGTACACCACTTACGCGCTGCGCAAGGACGGCAAGCCCAACTACGTCACCGACTCGGCAGCGAGCGCGACCGCGTGGACCACCGGAACGAAGACCTACAACGGCGCCCTCGGGATAGACATCAAGGGTGCACCGCAGAAGACGATCCTCGAACTGGCCAAGGATCAGGGCTTCGCCACCGGTGACATCACGACCTCCGAGATCCAGGACGCCACACCGGCTTCGCTCTTCTCGCACATCACCGAGCGGGACTGCTACGGGCCCAAGGAGACCGCTGAGGACTGCACCAAGGAAGCGCTGGAGAACGGCGGACCGGGCTCGGTGACCGAGCAGCTGCTGGCCACCAAGCCCGACATCACGATGGGCGGTGGCGCCGAGACCTTCGCACAGACCGCCGCCGGTGGCGATTACAAGGGCAAGACGCTGGAAGTTCAGGCCAAGGAGCGTGGCTTCCAGATCGTCCGCACGGCAAGTGAATTGAACGCCATCACCAAGGCCGACCAGGACGCTCCGTTGCTCGGCCTGTTCGACGACGGCAACATGCCGGTGCGCTCGACGGGACCCGCAGCAGTGCGGCAGGGGTACCTGCAGCCCGCCGGCACGTGCACCGCGAACCCCGAGCGGGGTGCGGAGGTGCCGGAGTTGGCGGCCATGACGCAGAAGTCCATCGACCTGCTGTCGGCCAGCGACAAGGGCAAGAACAAGGGCTTCTTCCTGCAAGTGGAGAGCGCCTCGATCGACAAGCGGGACCACGCCGCCGACCCGTGCGGTCAGATCGGCGAGACGGTCGTGTTCGACGAGGCGGTGCAGAAGGCGTTGGAGTTCGCAAAGAAGGACGGCAACACGCTGGTCATCGCCACCGCAGATCACGGTCACAGCAGCCAGATCGCCGAGCCCTACACCGAAGAGGACCTGCGCGACATCGCCGAGGACACCAAGCAGCCCATCGAGCGGGTCCGCGACGTCATGTACCCGGGCCTCACCCGGCTGCTGACCACCGCCGACGGCGCCGACATGCTCGTCAGCTACGGCACGTCAGCCGACGTGGGCATCGAGGACCAGGGCCACACCGGAACCCAGCTGCGGATCGCGGCGTACGGTCCGCAGGCGGCCAACGTGGTGGCGCTGACCGATCAGAGCGATCTGTTCTTCACGATGACCGACGCGCTCGGAATCAAGCGGTAGTTCACCCGCTCTTGGTGGGTCGCAGTGCGCGGGTGAAGATGACGTTCACCCGTCGCATTGCGACGCTGTAGGGCCACCACGCGATGCGCTTGAACGCGTACAGCGCGCGGATGTCGTGGGAGGTGTGGACGAGGTAGCGGTTGCGCACCACACCGCGAAGGATCTTGTCGGCCACCAGTTCCGGCGAGACGGCGTGGCCGCTGAACCGGTCGACCCACTTGCGCACCTGCGGGTGTTCGCGGTCAACGCCCACGATCTCGACCGTCTGCACCAAGGGCGTCTTCACCGCGCCGGGCACCACGACGGATACCCCGATACCGTGCCGGGCCAGGTCGAATCGCAGCACCTCGGACAGGCCGCGCAGCCCGTACTTGCTCGCGCTGTAGGCGGCGTGCCACGGCAGTGCGACCAGCCCCGCCGCCGACGACACGTTCACCAGATGCCCGCCGCGGCCTGCCGCCACCATCGGCGGCACGAACGTCTCGATGACGTGGATGGGGCCCATCAGGTTGATGGACACCATGGACTCCCAATGCTCGTGGGTGAGGTGACTGACGGTCCCCCACGCCGAGACCCCCGCGATGTTCATCACGATGTCCATCGCCTGGTGCGTGCCATGAATGTCCGCCGCGAACGCCGCGACCTCGTCGTAGTTCGAGACGTCCAGCGCGCGGTGCGCGGACACCGTCGCACCAAGTGCTCGCGCGTCGGCAACCGTCTCGGCAAGGCCTTCGGCGTTGCGGTCGGTGAGGAACAGCTCGGCGCCCTCGGCGGCCAGCTTCAGCGCCGTCGCGCGGCCGATGCCGCTGGCCGCCCCCGTCAGAAAGCACCGCTTACCCGCGAACCCGCTCCACTGCGACATGGCGCTGACGATACCGGCGGTATTGGCATCGCCCGCGTCCGTCAGTCCTCGATCGCCGCGACGTCGACTGAGAGCGCTACGACCAGCTAGTCGGCGCGAAGGTCTGAGCCACCCCAGAGTCCGTACAACCACAGCCGCTCGACGGTCTCGACGGCGCGCGCGAGATCCACGCCGCGCCCGACGAATGCGCTGTCCTGCGTCAGCGTCATCTCCGTCGTCGCCGCCAGCGACCGGACCAGACTCGGCACGTCCGGTGAGATCGGCCGCGCGTCGGCGTCCTGCTCGACGAGGCGAATGATCTTGTCGATGATGCCGTCGGCGAAGTCGTCCATCATCTCGCGGATCTGCGCATCGGTGTTCCGCGCGATCGCGCACGCGTGCATGATCGGGTCGTTCGTTGCATAGACCGCTGCGGCCGCCCCGACCATCCGCTTGGCGCACTCCGACGGCGTCTCGCCCGGTTCGCGTGGCGCGAAGTGGTGGGTGAAGTTGTCGAGCAGCTCACCCGCTTCGGCGAGTATCACGGCCAGCACCGCGTACTTGGAGTCGAAGTAGAAGTAGAAGCCGGACCGGGCAACACTGGCACGCTCACTGATGGTGCTGACGGACAGATCGGCGAACGAACGCTCCTCGAGCAACTCGCGGACCGCGGTGACGATGGCCTCACGTTGGCGGTCGCCGCGACTCCGACGGACCGGGATCGGTTCGGCTGTCATGGCTGTAGACCATCCCATCCACGACGCGCCAGATCAAAACTTGACATGCGTCAAGTGTGCCCTACAGGATGGAATCTCACGTGAGTTCGACCACAGCCAGTTCGAGCGTCAGGAGCATGGGATGCCCACCATCAGCACGAAGGACTACCTGCTGGACCAGGCGAGGCGCCGCGCAATCCCCACCTTGAACAACTTGCCCGGCATGGGAGTGATCGAGAAGCGGCTCCGGGCGCACGAGTGGAAGCAGTTCGCACTTGCCGAGCCACCGCCGGGCAGCGGCCTCAAACCGGTGATGGGCGATTCGGGCCTGCCCGTGTTGGGCCACATGATCGAGATGTTCCGCGGCGGCCCGGAATACGTCCTCGACGTCTACAAGAAGTTCGGCCCGATCCACTACGCATACTCGCCGGCTCTGCCCGCGGTGCTCGCGCTGGGTCCCGACGCCACCCAGGCAGTCTTCTCCAACCGCAACAAGGAGTACTCGCAGAGGGGCTGGAACCCGGTGATCGGCCCGTTCTTCAAACGGGGCCTGATGCTGCTGGACTTCGACGAGCACATGCACCACCGCCGGATCATGCAGGAGGCGTTCATCCGCACCCGGCTGGCGGGCTACGTCGAGCACATCGACCGCGTGGCATCGAAAGTCCTTGGCAACGACTGGGTCCCGAACGATCCGCGGTTCCTGTTCTACCCCGCGACGAAGGAACTGACGCTCGACATCGCCTCGATGGTGTTCATGGGTCACGAGCCTGGCACCGACCACGACCTGGTCACCAAGGTGAACAACGCCTTCACCACGACCACGCGGGCAGGTGGCGCGATCATCAGGACCGGGGTACCGCCGTTCAAGTGGTGGCGAGGCCTGAAGGAACGCAAAGTGCTCGAGGACTACTTCGCAGCGCGGGTCAAGGAACGCCGCATGGCCGAGGGCACCGACATGCTCACGGTGCTGTGTCACACCGAAGACGAGGACGGCAACAGCTTCTCCGACGAGGACATCGTCAACCACATGATCTTCGTGATGATGGCTGCGCACGACACGTCGACGTCGACCTTGACCACGATGGCCTACCACCTGGCCGCGAACCCGGAATGGCAGGAGCGCTGCCGCGACGAATCAGACAGGCTCGGCGACGGTCCGCTCGACATCGAGGCGCTGGAGAAACTGGAAGCCCTCGACCTGGTGATGAACGAGGCGCTGCGGTTGGTGACACCGCTGCCGATGAACATCCGCCAGACCGTCCGCGACACCGATTTGCTTGGCCACTACCTACCGGCGGGCACCAACGTGGTGACGTGGCCGTCGATGAACCACCACCTGCCCGAGCTGTGGACCGACCCGGAGAAGTTCGATCCCGACCGCTTCGCCGAACCACGCAGCGAACACAAGCAGCACCGCTACGCGTTCGCCCCGTTCGGCGGCGGCCCGCACAAGTGCATCGGCATGGTGTTCGGTCAGCTCGAGGTCAAGACCGTCATGCACCGGTTGCTGCGCAAGTACCGGCTGGAATTGATCCACCCCAACTACACGCCGCGGCTCGACTACGGCGGCATGCCGGTGCCGATGGACGGCATGCCGCTCGTGCTGCGCCCGCTGCACTGATCCGCGTCAGGCGGCGCTACTCAACCGATTCGCGCATGCGATGACCGCCCGCAGCGCCGACTGCGTGGCGTCCGGCGCCCATCCCATCGCCCATTCATCGTGGGCGCCGTCGGTGCCGCGGATGAACGTCGCGATGCCGTCGTCACCTCGGAGCTGGTGGAACTTCAGCATCTCGATGGCGACGCCGCGGTCGTAGAGCATCGCGGTCAGCGCCGCCAGTGGCCCGGTCGCGGCGGCCTTCGACGTGCTGATCCGGTCGCCGATGGCGATCGTGGCCTGATAGGTGCGCGCGTGCGGCCCCGATCGGGTGCAGGTGTCAGTGCACTCCCAGCTGCCCAGCCGCAGCGGACCAGCTGCTCGTGCGTAGGTGGCTTCGAATGCGTCCGGGGACATCGCTTCGGACTCTTCGCGCAGGCCGCGCGGCAGCGGCGCGTGGAATCGCGCCGCGAAAGTGGTGGTGGTGGGGAATGCCGATTGTGTCGGGGAGGGGAACATGTGCCGGTCTTCTCTTGCCAGAGGAATTGACCGACGGTGTAGCAACGACCCACAGCGAGGGGTCGGTCTGGATCAGACCCCGCTGCGGGTTGCTACTACGAGTCGCTTCGGCACGGACGCCACGCTAGCGGTTCGACCACTCGGCGTGCAAGCGAGGCGTCCAAGAAGAACCGGCCGGCCGGCACCGTCCGGGTCCGGAGGGACCGCGCCGGTGATCGGGCCGACTCCTATCACGGCTGGCGTGATGCGCGGCGCGTGCACGACGGCCAGCGGACGGCGAAACTCGCGGGCGAACGCGACGCCATCGACGTCAACAGGTTCTTGCCTGCTAAATTCCTTGATTGACTGATTGCAGGACTAAAGAACTTGTCAGGAGGTGTCGGATGGCGGTTCCGCTCGACGCCCTGAAGACGGAGTTCTTCAGCGCAGTGGCTCATCCTGCGCCGATCCGGATCCTGGATTTGCTGGTTGCCGGAGACCTGACCGTTGAGCTGCTGGCGGTGTCGCGCGCGATGGAGTCCGGGCTGGTGTCCGAACAGGTTGGCGCCCTTGACGTTTCGGCAGTCGACACATGAGGGGCTGGATCGCCAAGATCGCCCGGGTGGGCCGCGTCACGGAGGCGGCCGGGGACCTGCCGCCGGCCGCCGTCGATGCCCCCACCGGGGTGGCGGGGACGCTGCAGGTGCGCCACGTCGACGCCGGCTCCTGCAACGGCTGCGAGGTGGAGATCTCCGGTGCGTTCGGACCCGTCTATGACGCGGAACGCTTCGGCGCACGTCTGGTCGCCTCTCCGCGGCACGCCGATGCGCTGCTGGTGACCGGCGTCGTGACCCGAAACATGGCCCAACCGTTGCGCAACACCCTCGAGGCGACACCCGCACCGCGGGTGGTGATCGCCTGCGGTGACTGCGCACTGAACCGCGGGATATTCGCCAACGCCCACGGGGTGGTCGGCGCCGTCGGCGAGGTGGTACCCGTCGACGTCGAAATCCCTGGCTGCCCGCCGACGCCCACCCAGATCGTGGCCGCGCTGCGTTCGGTGACCCAGCGATGACCTTCACCACCGACGCGACGCCCGAAGTCGAGCTGGTGATCGCGCGACACAACGGTGTCGGTCCGGCTGCGGCGGGGCTAACGACGTCGGCGCTGGGAGTCGCCGGGGTGTGGATCGGACTGGCCGGGGTGCTCGGGGCGCCGCGCTCGGTCCAGCTCGACTGGTTGGTTCCGCTCATCGGCGTGGCACTGCAGCTGGACCCGCTCGGTGGCTTCTTCATCGCGTTGACCGGGGCAGTCGCGGTCCCGGTCGGGGTGTACGCAATCGGGTACGCCCGCCACGAGCACCTTGGCGCCGTCCCGCTGTCGGTGCTGCCGCTGTTCGTCGCGGCGATGCTGCTGGTGCCAGCAGCAGCGTCGGTGTCCACGTTCCTGCTGGCCTGGGAACTGATGGCAGCCGCGTCACTGATCCTGGTCGCCGCACAGCACACCCGGCCCGCGGTCGGCTCGGCGGCGGTGTTCTACGCGGTGATGACCCAGCTCGGGTTCGTCGCGATCCTGCTCGGCCTGATGGTGCTGTCCGCAGCCGGTGGCGCCGACCGTTTCGCCGACCTTTCCGCGGTGCCTCCTGGTGCCCGCACGGCGGTGTTCGTCCTGACGCTGGCTGGCTTCGGCTCCAAGGCCGGGTTGCTGCCGCTGCACGCCTGGTTGCCGCGCGCGCACCCCGAGGCGCCAAGCCCGGTGTCGGCGTTGATGAGCGCGGCCATGGTCAACCTCGGCATCTACGGCATCATCCGGATCGACCTGCAACTGCTCGGGCCCGGACCTCGCTGGTGGGGTGTGACCCTGTTGGCGATCGGCGCGGTATCCGCGGTCTACGGGGTGCTGCAGGCCTCGGTGGCCACCGACCTCAAGCGGCTGCTGGCCTACTCCACCGTGGAGAACATGGGGCTGATCGCCGTCGCGCTGGGCGCCGCCACCCTGCTCGCGGCTTCCGGCGCCGCATCGGCGGCCACCGTGGCGATGGCGGCAGCGCTCCTGCATCTGGCGGGCCATGCCGCGTTCAAGTGCCTCGGATTCCTCGCTGCCGGATCGGTGCTGGCCGCCACCGGCCTGCGCGACCTGGACCGCCTTGGCGGGCTGGCCCGCCGCATGCCTGCCACCACCATCCTGTTCGGGGTGGCCGCCCTCGGCGCCTCCGGCCTGCCGCTGGGCGCGGGGTTCGTCGGTGAGTGGCTGCTCGTGCAATCCCTCATCCACGCCACGCCCCACCACACCACTGCGGTGGCGCTGGCCACGCCCCTCGCGGTTGGCGCCGTGGCGCTGACCACCGGGCTCGGGGTGGCGGCCATGGTGAAGGCGTTCGGCGTCGGGTTCCTGGCCCGGCCTCGCTCCGATGCCGCCGCCGAGGCCCGCGAAGCCCCGACCAGCATGCTCGCCGGCATGGTTGCTGCCGCCACCGCCTGTGTCGTGCTCGCGGTCGCGCCGGTCGTGCTGGCCACGCCGCTACGTCGGGTCCTGGCCGTGATCCCAGCCTCCGCTGGTGCCGACCTTTCAGGGCTGGGCACCGTCCTGCACCTTCCCGGGCTGGCAGGGTCCATGGCTCCCGGGCTGATCGCCGTGTTCCTCGTCGTCGCAGTGCTGGCCGCCGTCGTCGTGTCCCGGTGGGGATCGCGGCGGCGGCCTGCGCCGGCAGAATTGCCGTTGTGGGCGTGCGGCGCCGACGATCTCACGGCTCGGATGCAGTACACGGCAACCTCATTCGGCGAGCCGTTACAAAGGGTGTTCGACGACGTGCTGCGCCCGGAAGCCGACGTCGAGGTCACCGCGTTCGAGGAGTCGCAATACCTCGTCGCGAAGGTCGCGTACCGCGCCCGGATCAGCGACGCCGTTCAGGACCTGCTCTACACGCCCATCATCCAGGCAGTCGCGTTCTGCGCCAACGGTATTCGCCGCGCCCACACCGGCAGCGTCCACCTCTATCTCACCTACGGCGCGCTCGGCGTCCTGATCGTCCTGCTGGTCGCGCGATGAACCTGATGTCGTATGTCGCCGGCGCTGCCCAAATCACCGGCGTCGCACTGGGCGCGCCCTTGGTGATCGGGGTGACGCGCCAGGTCCGGGCCCGGCTGGAGGGCCGGACCGGCGGCGGAGTGACCCAGCCGTGGCGCGATCTGCGCAAACAGCTCCGCAAGCAGCAGATCACCCCGCACGGCACCACCGCGATCTTCACGGCGGCACCGCTCGTCCTGGCCGGCACTACCCTGCTCATCATCGCCGTCGTGCCACTCGTCGCGACCGGCTCACCGCTGGACCCGGTCGCCGACCTGTTCGCCGTCGTCGGCCTGCTGTTCCTGGGCACCGTCGCGCTGACCTTGGCCGGCATCGACACCGGAACCTCGTTCGGCGGAATGGGCGCCAGCCGCGAAATCACCATCGCCGCGCTGGTCGAACCCACCATCCTGCTCGCGGTGTTCGCGCTATCCATCCCGACCGGCTCGTCCAACCTCGGCGCCATCGTGGCCCACACCATCGACAACCCCGCACAAGCTGTGTCGCTGCCCGGGGTGCTGGCCTTCGTCGCGCTGGTTGTCGTGATCGTCGCCGAAACGGGCAGGCTTCCCGTCGACAACCCCGCCACGCACCTGGAGTTGACGATGGTGCACGAGGCGATGGTCCTCGAATACGCCGGACCGCGCCTGGCAGTGGTCGAGTGGGCCTCCGGGATGCGTCTGACGGTGCTGCTCGCGCTGCTCGGGAACTTGTTCATCCCATGGGGCGTCGCCGGCCCGGATCCGAGCGCCGCGGACGTCGCGATCGGAATCGTGGCGATCGCAGCGAAAGTCGCCGTCCTGGCGATCCTGCTCGCCGGCGGTGAAGTGTTCCTGGCCAAGCTGCGACTGTTCCGGGTGCCCGAACTGCTCGCCGGGTCGTTCCTGCTGGCGCTGCTGGCGGTCACCGCCGCCAACTTCTTCACCACCCAGGCATGAGGGCAACACCGTGACAGACACCTTCGTCGCCAACACGATCGACCTAGCCGCCGGCGCCCTGGTCCTGGCCGCCGTCCTCATCGTGTGGCGTCGCGACTTGCGCTCCATCATCCGACTGCTGGCCTGGCAGGGTGCCGCACTGGCCGCGATCCCCATCGTCCGGGGCGTCCACGAACACGACGCCACCCTGATCTTCGTCGGCGCCGCCATCGCCATTCTGCGCGCGGTGCTGCTGCCACGGCTGTTGATCCGCGCCCTCGGGGCAGAGCAACACGGACAACGCGAGGCCACCCCACTGGTGAACACCACCGCTTCCCTACTGATTGCGGCGCTGCTGACGGTGACGGCGTTCGCCGTCACCCGCCCGGTAGTCAACCTGGAGCCCGGACCGGGCACCGGCGCTGTCCCCGCTGCATTCGCCGTAGTACTGATCGCGCTGTTCGTGATGGCCACCCGGCGCCACGCCATCTCCCAGGCAGCGGGATTCCTCATGCTGGACAACGGGATCGCCGCTGCCGCGTTCCTGCTGACCGCCGGGGTGCCGCTGATCGTGGAATTCGGCGCGTCCCTGGACGTGCTCTTCGCGGTCATCGTGATCGGCGTCCTCACCGGCCGGATGCGCAACAAATTCGGGGGCGCCGACCTCGACGCGCTCCAGGAGCTGCACGACTGATGACACTGCTGTTGCTCGCACCGATCCTGGTGCTGCTGGGCGCCGCCGCGATCACTGCTGCGGCCGGCTGGCGGCGCTGGACCGCCACCCTCACCATGCTCGGCGCGCTGACCATCCTGGGCTGCGGGGTCGCGCTCGCACTCCGGGTCGGGTCGGTCCCGCACGTGTTGGCCGGCGGGCTGCTGCGGGCCGACGCCTTGTCGGTGGTGATGCTGATCGTCATCGGCGCGGTCGGCACCCTGAGCACCGGGGCGGGAATCGGCTACATCAACGCAGAACTCGACCACGGCCACACCGGCCCCGCGGGCGCCCGCCTATACGGCACGCTCACTCCTGCGTTCATGGCTGCGATGGTGGTGGCAGTGTCGGCCAACAACATTGGTGTCATCTGGGTTGCCATCGAGGCGACCACCGTCATCACCGCGTTTCTGGTCGGGCACCGCCGCACCCGTACCGCGCTGGAAGCCACCTGGAAGTACGTGATCATCTGCTCGGTGGGGATCGCGATGGCATTTCTGGGCACGATCCTCCTCTATTTCGCGGCGCAGCACGCCGGCGCCGATAGCGGCCACGCGCTGGACCTCGACGTCCTCATCGCCCACGCCAGCGGCCTGGATCCCGGCGTCACCCGCCTCGCGGGCGGGCTGCTGCTGATCGGCTACGGGGCCAAGGTCGGGCTGGTCCCATTCCATACCTGGCTGGCCGACGCACACAGCCAGGCACCGGCTCCGGTGTCTGCCTTGATGAGCGGTGTGCTGCTCTCGGTCGCCTTCTCGATGCTGCTGCGGATCAAACCGATCATCGACACCGCAGTCGGACCGGAGTTTCTGCGCTGGGGTTTGCTCACGGTCGGGCTGGCCACCGTCGCCGTCGCGGCGCTGCTGCTGACAGTGGCCACCGACCTGAAACGGATGCTGGCTTATTCATCGATGGAGAACATGGGACTGATCGCGATCGCCGCCGCGGCCGGCACCAAACTCGCGATCGCCGCGCTGCTGCTGCACGTCCTCGCCCATGGCATCGGCAAGACGGTGTTGTTCCTGGCGAGCGGGCAACTGCAGGCCGCGCACGATTCCACCGCCATCCCCGACATCACCGGCGTCATCCGACGCTCCCGCCTGATCGGCGGGTCGTTCGCGATCGGCATGCTGGTGCTGCTCGGGTTGCCGCCGTTCGCGATGTTCGCCAGCGAACTGTCCATCGCGCGGGCCATGGCCGATGCCGGCCTGGCTTGGCAGCTGGCGACCGTTCTGCTGCTGATCGTGGTCGCGTTCGCCGCGCTCGTCCGCAACTCGGGCCGGATGCTGCTCGGCGAGCCCGCAGCCGGGTCACCGTCCATCGCGGTGCCGGCCACCGTCGCCAGCGCCTTGCTGATCGGCGTGGCGGCCAGCTTCGCGCTCGGGGTCACCGCCGGTCCGCTGACGGAGTTGTTCCACACCGCCGCCGCGCAACTCGAGGTGCCACGGTGAGCGCGCAGCGCAGCCGACGGACGGTCAGCGCCGACGAACACCCCGCCGTGACGCAGGAATTGCTCGCGGCCGGGTACCGGCTGGCGCTGGTCGCCGCCCACGACGATGGTGACGCGGTCCGGATCGTGTCACTGTTCCTCGCCGGGATGCCCGACCGGCGCGTGGAACTCACCCTCATCGTGCCGACCGACAACTTGGTGCTGCGCTCGCTGGCCTCGTTGTCGTTCCCAGCGGGGCGTTTTGAGCGAGAGATGATGGATCTCTACGGGATTGAGCTGATCGGGCATCCGCGACCGCGCCGCATGGTGCGCCACGCGCATTGGCCGCCGCACTGGCATCCGATGCGCGCCGACGCCGGGCCGCCACCCGATTTTCCGGCCAGCGGGCACTTCCCGTTTCTCACCGTCGACGGCGATGGCGTCTACGAAATCCCGGTCGGGCCGGTCCACGCCGGGCTCATCGAACCCGGGCACTTCCGGTTCTCGGTGGTTGGGGAAACCGTTCTGCGCCTGAAGATCCGGCTCTGGTTCGTCCACCGCGGCATCGAGAAACTGTTCGAGGGCCGCGCCGCGAATGGTGGCACCGAGATCGCCGAACGGATCAGCGGCGACACCTCCGTGGGTCACGCCCTGGCACACAGTCTGGCCATCGAGGACGCCCTCGGGCTCACCGTGCCCGACGAGGCGCATCGGTTGCGAGCACTCCTGCTCGAACTGGAACGGCTCTACAATCACGCCACCGACCTAGGGGCACTAGCCAACGACGTCGGCTTCGCCCTGGCCAACAGTCACGCCCAACGCATCCGCGAACGCCTCCTGCGGATCAATGACACCGTGACCGGGCACCGCCTGCTGCGCGGCGCGATCCAACCCGGCGGAGTACACCTGAGAGCCCTGCCCGACCCCTACGAACTCGAGGCGATCGCCGTCGACCTGGCCGAGGTTGCCGCACTCACGCTGGGCAACGCCGGGATCTACGACCGGTTCGCAGGCACCGCCATTCTCAGCGCCGAGCATGCCCGCGATCTTGGCTGCCTGGGTTACGTCGCCCGCGCCAGCGGTGTAGCCACCGACGCCCGACTCGACCATCCGACCGTCGCCCTGCCGGTCAGCGCGATCAGTGCGGCGGGCGGAGATGTCCTGGCCCGCTACATCGTGCGCCGCGACGAATTCGCGGCCTCGGTCGCCCTGGCGTGTCACCTCATCGACGCCGCCGACTTGCGTCTGGACTACGTCGGCACCCCGCCACCAGCGCCCGGGGCCGCGTGCAGCGGCGTCGGCATCGTCGAAGGGTGGCGAGGGACGATCGTGCATCGCGTCGAACTCGACGACACCGGCACGATCACCCGGTCCAAAATCGTCGACCCGTCGTGGTTCAACTGGCCCGCTCTGCCCGTCGCGATGGCCAACACGATCGTCCCGGACTTCCCGCTGACCAACAAGAGCTTCAATCAGTCTTATGCCGGCAACGACCTCTAACCAGCCCCGACTCACCGTCCGTCGGCCCGCCTGGTACCACCGCAACCCATTTCATGCCCACTAGCAGGAATTATGCTAGATTGCTAAGGTATGCAAGTACCGATATTGGGAAACCGCATCATGCCTGTCGAAGCGAACACCGGCGCCATGTGACGATACCGAAGGAGAGCCCGTGGTAGAGGCATCGAGACAGCCGCTCTATCGAATGAAGGCCGACTTCTTCAAGACGCTCGGCCACCCCGCCCGCATCCGGGTGCTCGAATTACTCAGCGAACGCGAGCACGCGGTGTCGGAGATGGTGCCCGAAATCGGGATCGAGCCGGCCAACCTCTCTCAGCAACTGTCGATCCTGCGTCGCGCCGGCTTGGTCGTCGCCCGGCGCGACGGGCTGTCGGTGTCCTACGCGCTCACGTCGCCGCGGGTAGCCGAATTGCTGGCGACTGCACGGGCCATTCTGACTGGCGTCGTCGCCGGACAAGCCGAAACGCTCGAAGACCGACCCACATCCGAACTGGTCAGCGGCACTACGAACTGATTCGGCTGAAATCATCGGCCCTCCGCGCACCCACTAGTTGCAGAACTTCTAACATAAACAGCTAAGCAGAGAGGGCATCGTGACGATGACGAACAACCCCAGCGTCGACGCGTGGACGCCGGTCAGGCCCGTCCAGTTGCTCTCCGGCATGGAGATTGGCGTGATCGGAGTCGCATCCAGAGGCAGCCAGCCCTGTGCCGAGTGGACCGCGATGGACGACTATGCCGCGCTGATCTCCGATCGCACCCCGCTGCGTACGGAACGTCTTCCCTTGGCTCACGGCGACGCCCGCAGCGTGGTGTCCCGGATCACCAACCTGCCCTGGCCCATGTCGGCAGTATTCGTCGTCGGATTGAGCTCCTCGGAGTCGGCGACCGTGCAACGGCGCGTCGCCGATTACGGTGGGCCACTTGTGATCACCGAACTCGACCTCATCACCGTGGCCCTGGCTGCCGCAGCGATGGGGACTCTGCGACACTTGGGGATCGCGTCCCGTAAGGGACGCATCGTGGTGACCAACGCCGAACGCGCACCGCGGCTCGGCCCGACCATTCTCGCCGCCTGCGGCGGCTCGGTCACCGGGTGGCGTGAACGCGATGCCGCGGCCTACCCGCTGTGCCGGGTGATGTTCCACAACGACCTTCTCATCGACCTGGCCGGCACCACGCCCAACAGTGTCGCACCCGGTCGCGTCCTGACGCTGCCACCGACCGGATTCGACTACGGCAAGCTCGTCCTCCCCGGGCTGCTCAGCGCCCTATGTGGCCGAGGTGAAACGCATCTGACACTCGACACGCTTGCTGGCTGCGCGCGGGCACTCGCCACGGTCACACCGTCTGGCGACGTCCTACCCGACGTCGATCAGCGCCTCCTCATTCCGGCCATCACCCGACAAGTGGCCAGAACGCTAGGCCTCCCTCCACCGGGCAGGCGCCGAACGTGCTGAGTCCTGACTTCCGTTTGCGTACTGCCCCATCAAAACTCGACCTTTCAAGGGAACCCATGACCGCCTCCACCATCTCCCACGCTGACGCAATCTCCAAGACCTCACTGGCTCCCACTACGCACCCCGACATCACTGCCTGGGTTGATCACGTCGCCGACCTCACCACACCGGACCAGATCGTGTGGTGCGACGGATCCGACGACGAATGGCGCACCCTGACAACACGTCTCGTCGATAGCGGCACCTTCGTACGACTACCCCGCAAACCCAACTCGTTCTGGTGCGCCTCAGACCCCGAGGACGTGGCACGCGTGGAGGACCGCACCTTCATCTGCTCGGAAGCCGAGTCCGACGCCGGTCCCACCAACAACTGGATGGACCCCGTCGACATGAAGACGGTGATGACCGAGGAGTACCGGGGCGCCATGGCCGGGCGCACCATGTACGTAATCGCCTTCTGCATGGGCCCCCTCGATGCCGCCGAACCCAAATTCGGCGTCCAGATCACCGACTCGGCCTACGTCGCGGTGTCCATGCAGATCATGACCCGCTCGGGAACCGCGGTCTGGGACAGACTCGACGCCGGCACCGACTTCGTACGGTGCCTGCACTCGGTCGGCAAACCTCTCTACCCTGGGCAAGCCGACGTGCCGTGGCCGTGTGACCACACCAAGTACATCGCCCACTTCCCCCAGGACCGCACCATCTGGAGCTATGGATCGGGCTACGGCGGAAACGCCCTGCTGGGCAAGAAGTGCTACTCGCTGAGGATCGCCTCGACAATGGCCCGCGACGAGGGATGGCTGGCCGAACACATGCTGATCCTCAAACTCACCTCACCCGAGGGCGTCGTGCACTACGTCGCCGCGGCGTTCCCGTCCTCGTGCGGGAAGACCAACCTCGCCATGCTCGAACCCACGCTCGCGGGCTGGACCGCGGAAACGATCGGCGACGACATCGCCTGGATGCGATTTGGTGCCGACGGCCGCCTCTACGCCACCAACCCCGAAGCCGGCTTCTTCGGCGTCGCCCCCGGCACCGGCGTGCACACCAACCCGCACGCGATGTCGACCATCGAAGCCGGTAACACGATCTTCACCAACGTCGCCCTCACCGACGACGGCGACGTCTGGTGGGAAGGCCTCACCGACCGCAAACCGCGCCACCTCACCGACTGGAAACGACAAGACTGGACCCCAGCATCGAGCGAGCCTGCCGCACATCCGAACTCGCGATACTGCACCCCGATCGCGCAATGCCCCACCGTCGCACCGGAATGGAACGACCCGGCAGGGGTTCCGATCTCGGCAATCTTCTTCGGCGGGCGTCGCGCGAGCACCATCCCGTTGGTGACACAGTCGCTGAACTGGCAGCACGGGGTGTTCCTAGCCTCGACGCTGTCCTCGGAAACGACCGCCGCAGCGGCCGGCCCCGTCGGGGTGGTGCGCCGGGACCCGATGGCGATGCTGCCGTTCCTGGGCTACCACGTCGGCGACTACTTCCAGCACTGGCTCGACATGGGCACGAAAACCCATCCCGATCTGCTGCCCAAGATCTTCTACGTCAACTGGTTTCGTCGCGGCGAGGACGGCACCTTCCTGTGGCCCGGATTCGGTGAGAACTCCCGCGTCCTGAAATGGGCAATTCAACGCATGGAGGGCACCGCCGACGCGGTGCGGACTCCGATCGGCGACATCCCGGCACCCGACAGCCTGGACTTGAGCGGACTGGGCGGCCTCGGCGTGGTAGTCGACGCGGTCGCGGCCGCCGTCCAGGTCGACCCCGTCGAGTGGACCACCGAGACAGCGCTCATCGACCGGTGGTACGCCAGCATCGGTGAGCGGCTGCCGCAGGCATTGCGCGAGGAACTGGCCGGTCTCAAATCCCGTCTCGCCGACGCACGGGCCGGGCACCGGGTCTGACCCACCTTCTGGCAAGTGAGGTCATGTCCGCCACTGGCCTGGATTGGGCAACACAATCAATTGCACATCCCTGCAAGTACCGTCGGTCCGACGGTCGTTCGCCTTGGCAGCAAGGTCATCGGCCGGGTTCGCCGAAGGCGACGGGGGCGTCGGCGAGCAGTTCAACTTGGCCGGCGACGACGCCGTTGAGGATCCCGCGGGCGACGGTCAGCAACTCGGCAACGCGTGGTGAGGTCAACGTGTAGGAAACCGACAGACCTTCGCGGCGGCCGGCCACCAGGCCCGCGCGGCGCAGCACCGCCAGCTGCTGTGAGAGGTTGGTCGGCTCCACCCCGACCATGGGCAACATCTCTGAGACCGCATGCTCGCGCTCGGCGAGCAGTTCGAGGATGCGGATGCGCGCGGGGTGGCCCAAGGTCTTGAAGAAGTCTGCCTTCATTTGGTAGAGGGGTTGGGTCGCTTGCGCCACGACGGCGTCTCCTTCGCGTGATCTCGGGCCCGGCTGCGCCAGAGTGGCCCACTCTACTGCTGGCAAAGCGTGGCAAACGCGCCGGTTTTCGATGCTGCCCCGATGACGGGCGTGCGAGAGGGCACGGCCCGAGTCTGCCCCACGATGTCACCGCCGACGGTGACCGGCATGTTTGCCCGCGTACCCGGCACTCCGAGACGACGGCCGAGTCCGCGGGCGGTGGGCTGTCGTACTACAACAGCTCGAGGATCGTGGCGTTGGCTTGCCCGCCACCCTCGCACATGGTTTGCAAGCCGAACCGAATGCCCTTGTCGCGCATGTGATGAAGCATCGTGGTCATGATGCGGGCACCCGAGCCGCCCAGCGGATGTCCGAGCGCGATGGCGCCGCCGTTGGGGTTGAGACGCTTCTCGTCGGCGCCGATGTCCTTCAGCCAGGCCATCGGCACCGAAGCGAACGCCTCGTTGACCTCGAACACGCCGATGTCGTTGACGTTCAGCCCTGATCTGCGCAGCGCCTTCTGAGTGGCCGGAATGGGTGCGCTCAGCATGATGACCGGGTCGGCACCGGCCAGCACAGCGGTGTACACGCGGGCAAGCGGCTTGAGGCCCAACTCCTTTGCCTTTTCGGCCGACATCAACAGCAATGCCGCAGAGCCGTCGCAGATCTGACTCGAGTTGCCTGCGTGGATCACGCCGTCCTCGGTGAACGCGGGTTTGAGCTGACCCATCTTCTCCAGCGTGGTGCCGCGACGAATGCCCTCGTCGGTGTTGACCGTGTTACCGTCCTGATCCTTGATCGCCACGATCTGGTCGTCGAAGGCGCCAGAATCCTGTGCAGCGGCAGCCTTTTCGTGCGAGTTCAGGGAGAATTGGTCCAGCGCCGTGCGGTCGAAGCCCCACTGCTGCGCCATCATCTCCGCGCCGACGCCCTGGTTGGGGGTCTGCGTATAGCGGGCGCGGAACGCCTCCGGGTAGGGGTGTCCACCGTTGGCGAGCGAAGATCCCATTGGGGTTCTCGACATCGACTCGACACCTCCTGCAACGACGATGTCGTAGTGGCCAGCAATCACACCGGCGGCGGCGAAGTTCACCGCCTGTTGGCTCGACCCGCACTGACGATCCACTGTCACACCCGGCACGGTCTCGGGCCAGCCGGCGGTCAACACGGCAGTACGGGCGATGTCGAGGGCCTGCTCACCGGCCTGCATCACGCACCCCCAGATGACGTCGTCGATGAGCGCGGGATCCACACCGGCGCGTTGCACCAGACCGTTGAGCACCTGGGCCGACAACTCGGCAGGATGCAGCCCGGACAGACCACCGTTGCGCTTGCCGATCGGCGCGCGCACCGCCTCGACGATGACCGCTTCAGCCATGACTTCTCCTTCGAAAGATGGATTGACACTCACCAACCGCAATCGCGGCAAGATCACTGAACCTGGGGCGGGCCTGCCAGGTTGAACCGCTGCGTTGCGGTGCGTGTACTGCCGTGCGCCGCATCGCCTCGCTCGTCTCATACGGCCGTTCGGGCCCGATGAGGATCGCGAGGCCCTTGGTCATGTGACCGCCCTCGACGGTGTCGATCACCACATCCTCGGCGTACCGCAGATCGATTGATTCATTGAATGCAGAACTTAGCAGATAGTGTATTAATGGTGGGCACCCCCGGACGGCGCTGACCATTTCGAGGTGTGCGAACACCACCGAAGCCGACCAGCAGAAACTTGCCGTTTCTCGAGGAGAGGGAGTCACCGCCATGGGCGAACCGGTAATCGTCGAAGCAGTCCGCACCCCGATCGGCAAGCGCGGCGGATGGCTATCGGGCATGCACCCCGCCGAGATCCTCGGAGCCGCTCAGCGCGCGCTGATCAACCGCGCCGGCGTCGATGCCCAGTCGGTGGAACAGGTCATCGGTGGCTGTGTCACCCAGGCCGGGGGGCAATCGAACAACGTCACGCGCACCGCGTGGCTATCAGCCGGATTGCCGTGGGAGGTCGGCGCCACCACCATCGACTGCCAGTGCGGCTCGGCGCAGCAAGCCAATCACCTCATTTCCGCACTGATCAGCGCCGGAGCCATCGATGTCGGTGTTGCCTGCGGCGTGGAGGCGATGAGTCAGGTGCCCCTCGGCGCCAACGTGGGCACACAGGCAGGCCCGCGGCGGCCTCCGTCGTGGGACCTCGACATGCCCGACCAATTCGAGGCCGCGGAACGCATCGCCACACGCCGCAACCTCAGCCGCCAGGACCTCGAGGTCTTCGGGGTGCGTTCACAGACATTGGCCAAACAGGCGTGGGACCGCGGCTACTTCACCCGGGAGATCGCGCCCCTCGATGCACCCGTCCTCGATGAGCGTGGACATGCCACCGGCCAGACGTTCACCGTCTCGCGCGACCAAGGCCTGCGCGGCACCACCCTGGAGTCGCTGGCAAACTTGGCGCCGATCGTGCCCGGCGGCCGTCACACGGCCGGAACCTCGTCACAGATCTCCGACGGCGCCGCGGCGGTACTGCTCATGGATGCGACACACGCCGCACGCGTCGGTCTGACCCCGCGCGCCCGGATCGTGTCGCAGGCGCTCGTCGGCGCCGAACCGTACTTTCATCTCGACGGGCCGGTGCAGGCCACGACCCGCGTGCTCGCCAAGGCCGGCATGAAGATCGGTGACATCGACCTGTTTGAAGTCAATGAGGCGTTCGCGTCGGTGGCGCTGTCCTGGGCCCAGGTACACCAGCCCGACATGGATCGTGTCAACGTCAACGGCGGAGCCATTGCATTGGGGCACCCCGTGGGCAGCACAGGCTCTCGGCTCATCACCACCGCACTGCACGAGCTGGAGCGCCGCGACGCATCCACCGCGTTGATCACCATGTGCAACGGCGGCGCGTTGGCCACCGGCACCATCATCGAACGGATCTGAGCATCACATCGCCCACGCCGGTTGCGCTGGACCGGCCTTACCGAAGTTGTCGCTAACCTATATAATTGCTGACATTAGCAAGTACACAAGCAGCCTTGCGCTCCGGCCGTCGGCCGACGGCTGAACGGCAGTCAAGGAGACTCGATGAAAGCCAAGCCCGAGCGCAGCACACCGGGGCCCTTGCAATACCTGGCGTACTGCTACGGACGCGTCCTGCCCAACTCGATGAGCGATTGGGTTCGCAACGACCTCGCAGGCAAGGGCGCCACCGGACGCACCATCATCCGCGTCATCGTCCCTGCGCTCTTGGTACTGGCGCCATTCTGGCTCATCCCCACCACGCTGTACCTGCACGCCAGTATGACGCTGCCCATCTTCATCCCGTTCGTGTACTTCGCCCACGCCCTCAACAAAGTGTGGCGCCGGCATCGCCTCGCCCAACACGGGCTGGACCCCAACCTCGTCGACGCACTCGCACGCCAACGCGACGCTCACATCCACCGCGCATACAGCGAGCGCTACGGGCCACGCCCCTAACGGCGCGTGCGCAAGCGACGAACCGCGGACGTGGGCTGAACGAATTGGTCTAGGTCACCGCACGATTCAGAATCGGCAGGAACGGCCGGTGACTGGTGCGGCCGTCACGTCCCCGCGGCCCCATGCTGTCGGCCGCCGCCGAATACCACTCCGCGCGGTGGGTGACCGTGAGGTCCAACTTGCGGCCACACCGGGCCGCGACACCGTGCAGCAGCATGGCTCCGGCCCGCCCGTTGCCGTCGCGGAACGGGTGCACCTGGTTGTAGTCCGTATAGAGGCGGGCGAGCTCCCAGGCCAGCCGTGGGTTGTCGTAGGCAGCGCCTGCGTCCACCACCGACTGGGCTGCGGCGTGCACCCGCGTCATCTGCGACTCGATGCTGGACACCCACGCGAAGCCCTGCTCGCCACGCCGCAGTTCGGTGGTGCGGTACGTCCCGGCCCATGAGTACACGTCGCCGAACAGGTGGCCGTGAATGGCGCGGGCGTCGAGGCCGTCGGGTCCGGCCTGACAGGGCCCGCAAAGCCACGACACCATCCGCCCCGCGGTCGCGACGAATTCCAGGTCGGCGAGCATCTCCGCGGATTGTGCCCCGAAGTTGTTGCGCAACAAGGTCGTTCCAGGCACGTAGTACGGCGTGGAGCGCAGGGTTGGGCGCCTGCGGCGGCGCTCCTGCGCGGGATACCGGTCACGGAACTTCGCGAGGTAGTCGTCGAACGACACCTCGTCGTGGGCTAGCCCGGTCAGGGCCGAGACGTGCTCGTCGGTGGGCCGCCAGCCCTCGAGACACTCTGCGGCGATGGCTTGGGCGACGGCGTGATCGCGTGAATTCCGTGTCATGCGGCGGCTCAGCGGAACGCCGACGTCGACGCGAGATAGGTCAACTTGCGCCTGATGCCTGCCACTTCGCGCGCGACGCTGCGCAGCATCGCCCTTTCTTGGGGCGGCGTCTCGGACAGCGACACCACGTCGCTGACGCGGCGCCCTTCGAGGAACGCACCGGCCCTGGTCCGCCAGCGGAATCGCAGTAGCCATCCGAAGCAGTCGCGCAAGCTGGACACGTCGTCGGCGTCGAGAAGCTTGGCGGCCGCGGCATCGTCGAGGCGGCCGAGGGTCGACAACGACTCCGATCCGGCTGACAGGGCGGCCCAGCGGGCGATCTTCACCACCGGATCGATCGCAGCCAGCTTGAGGTCGACGGTGTCGGCGTGGGTGGCGAACACGCGCAACCGCGACGGGAAGCCGGCGCGCACGGCGGTCGCGTCCTGAAGAATCGCTTGCCGCGCCGGATAGCTCCTGCCGACCGCCGCCACCGTCTGTGCCCGTAGCGCGTCGGAGGCGAGGTCCGCACTGCCCCAGACGCCCGTCGAATCGGCGAGCAGGCCGGTCATCACCACACCGCGGTCCTCGGCGGGGGCGGCGGCCCAGCGTTCGGTGCCCTCGACCCAACTGCTCCGGCGACGGCAGAATCTGGGCCTGCTGGCGAGCACGCCGTTGGCGTCGCCGCGTATCCCGCAGCGCTCCAGCAGCGCGTGCACGTCGGCGGCGCGGGCCAGAACTTCGGTCCTGGCGTCGTCCTCGACGGTGTCGCCGATGACGACCATCGTCTCGACGTCGGAGCCGGGGGCAGCCTCACCGCGCGCGATGCTGCCGGAGACGAACCACGTCCACTCTGCGGGCGCCGGGGTCAGCCGGACGGCAGTGGCCACGCCGTGCGCAAGCACCTCCGACCACGCCCCGGCCAGCGCGGCCGCGGGGGTGTGCGCGCGGAGTTCGGTGGCGACGGCAGCCAGTGCCTGGTCGACTCCGGCGCGCAGACCCACCTCGTCACTGGCAGCATCGATGTCCCCGATGGTCGCGCTGATCCCACGACCGGACGGCAGCACAGGCGGCATGTCCTGCATTCTCACCCGCCGAGTATCTGGTCACACAGTCGTGACAAACACGAAACGAGAAAAACAAGAGGGGAAGCTAATTTCTGTCGCATGACAGTTATTGACCGGCAGTCCAGGAGCGCGCCATGACCTCATCCGATCCCGCGACGTTCGACCGTGCGATCTCGTCCCCGGAGGACGCGTCGACCCTGGAAGAGCTCGGTTACACCCAGGAACTGCACCGCGGCATCGGCGGCTACGCGGCCTTCGCGTCGGGCTTCTCCTTCGTCTCGATCCTCACCACGGTCTTCGCGTTCTTCCCTCTCGGGTTCTCACT
The DNA here is from genome assembly GCF_008329605.1 of Mycolicibacterium sp. P9-64. GTDB lineage: Bacteria > Actinomycetota > Actinomycetes > Mycobacteriales > Mycobacteriaceae > Mycobacterium. The sequence continues at coordinate 22,041 of NZ_NPKO01000007.1, read as the reverse complement.
CGGCGGCCCCGCCTTCTTCTGGACCTGGCCGATCGTCTTCGTCTGCCAGTTCTGCGTCTGCCTCGTCTTCGCCGAGCTGTCCGGCAAGTTCCCGGTGGCCGGCGCGATCTACCAGTGGTCACGTCGCCTTGCGGGCAACGCGGTCGGCTGGTTCGCGGGCTGGTTCATGCTCATCGGCTACATCGTGTCCATCGCTGCGCTGGCCATCGCGATGCAGACCGTGCTGCCACCGATCTGGAGTGGCTTCCAGATCGTCGACGGCGACATGGATCCGCTGTCGGTCACCGGCGCGGAGAACGGCATCATCCTCGGCTCGATCACCATCGTGCTGTGCACCGTCATCAGCGCGGTCGGGGTGAAGTTCATGGGGCGCATCACCGTCACCGGGGTCACCATCGAGATCGTCGGCGTGGTGCTGATCATCGGCGCGATGTTCTTCACCGCCGAGCGCGGCCCGGTCGCCGCGGTGGCCGACACCGGCGGGCACGGGTCGGGGCTCGGCTACGCGGGGGCATTCCTGGCCTCGATGCTGATGGCCGCCTATGTCATGTACGGGTTCGACAGTGCCGCAGAACTTTCCGAGGAGACGCGCGATCCGCGCAAGACCGCGCCCAAGGCGATCGTCAACGCGCTGCTGGTGTCGTTCGTCGGTGGCGGGCTGATGATCGTCGCGGCGCTGATGTCGGCGCCCGACCTCGGCGACGACCTGGCGACCGGCGGCATGGCCTGGATCATCGAGAGCCAGCTCGACACGTGGCTCGGCAAGACGCTGCTCGCGTTGGTGGCCGTCGCGATGTTCTCGGCGACGCTGGCCATCCAGGCCTCGGCGTCGCGGGTGATGTTCTCGATGGCGCGAGACAACCGGCTGCCGTTCGGCACGCTGCTGTCACGCGTGAACAAGCGCACCGGCACGCCCGTCATCACCGGCATCGCGGTCAGCACGCTGGCGATCCTGGTGCTGCTGGTCAACATCGGACAGTCCAGTGTGTTCGCCGCCATCGCGTCGGTGTCCGTGGTCATCGTGTACATCGCCTACCTGATGGTGACGGTGCCCGCGCTCCTGCATCGGCTGCGGGGCACCAGCCTGTCCTACGGTCCCCCGGTCATGGACCTCGGCAAGTGGGGCATCCCGGTGAACATCGTCGCCGTGGTGATGGGCGGACTGCTGGTGATCAACATCGGCTGGCCCCGCGCCGAGATCTACGACGTGGCGGGCGCCGGCTGGTACATGCAGTACTTCGCGGTCATCTTCGTCGCGTTGACGCTGGTCGTCGGCTACGTCGCCTACCGCGTGGTCCGGCACCGCGACGGCGCCCCCGATCCGGTCGACGCGCTGGTCGGCAAGCGGCCGTCCCCCTAGGCGATTTCGGCGCGGAAACACTCGCTCAGCGACCGAAAACGCGCCGAAATCGCTTGGCCGTAGCCTTGCCGCAGTGACAGTTTGGGAAGCGGTGCTGCTCGTCGCCGCCGGAATCGTTGGTGGACTGGCAGGCAGCATCGCAGGCTTGGCATCGGTGACCACCTATCCCGCCCTGCTCGTGGTGGGCCTGCCGCCGGTGGCCGCCAACGTCACCAACACCGTCGCGCTGGTGTTCAACGGTGTCGGGTCGGTCGCAGGCTCACTGCCCGAACTGAAGGGCCAGCGCGCCGAACTCACACGGCTGATCCCGATCGGCGTAGTCGGCGGCGTCATCGGCGCAGCTCTGCTGCTGTCCATCCCCGCCGAGGGCTTCGAGAAGGTCGTGCCCATCCTGCTCGGCGCCTCGGCAATCCTGATCGCATTGCCGAGTCGTCAACGTCCCGCGGGCACCGAACGCAGCAGAGCTCACATCGCGCTGCAGGGGTTGGCCATCCTCGCGATCTGCGTGTACGGCGGATTCTTCGGCGCGGCCGCAGGAGTGCTGCTGCTCGCCCTGTTCCTGAGCACCGGCAGCGAATCCCTCGCACACGCCAACGCCACCAAGAACGTCGTGCTTGGCGTGGCCAATTTCGTTGCCGCGCTTGTCTTCATCGTGCTCGCACCGGTCGACTGGCTCGCCGTGGTCCCGCTGGGCATCGGGTGTCTGCTCGGGTCGAGGCTCGGCCCCGTCGTCGTTCGCCACGCCCCAGCCACGCCGATCCGGCTGACCATCGCCGTCGCGGGGATCGCGCTGGCGATCAAGCTCGGGATCGACGCCTACGGCTGACCGCCGCCCGTCGCACTGCGCTGTTGGCGGTAGGGACAGCCCTACCCTGAAGACGCCGGAACACAGGATGGGGGTGAGATCGAGAGGTGCCTAGCGTCGAGAACATGACGACCGCCGACACGGCCCAACCCACGCGCATCGGCTTCGTCCGCCAACTCGCCATCGACTCCGGCTACACGCTGCTCGGATTTCCGCTTGCCATGGCGAGCTTCGTCGTCGCCGTGACCGGGCTGTCGGCCGGACTCGGCACGCTGGTCGTCCTCGTCGGCATACCCGTCCTCGGCTGCACGCTCCTTCTCGCCCGCCTCTTCGCCGACATCGAGCGGCTGCGCATCCCTGCCGTGCTGCGCAGGCCGCGGACCCGGCCGATCTACCGGTCCGCTCAGAAGGGCGACGGCATCTGGAAGCGGATGTTCACGCCGCTGTCGCAGACTCAGTCCTGGCTGGATCTAGTGCACGCCATCGTGCACCTTCCGATCGCGGTGGCCGCCTTCTCCATCGTCGTCAGCTGGTGGGCCTCGGCGATCGGAGGCACGTTGTCCTTCGCCTGGGACTGGAGCATTCCGCGGGGTCCCGACAATCAGTCGCTCGCCGAGCTGATCGGGCTCGGCGACAGCACCTTCGCGCGCATCGGCCTGCAGACCACCATTGGTCTGGTCTGTCTGATCACCCTTCCGGTCGTGGTCCGCGGCTGCGCGCTGATCTCGGCTGGCTTCAGCCGCCTGCTGCTCACCGGCATCGCCGAGATGCGCCAGAAGATCGTCGTTCTCACCGAGCAGAAGGACGCGGCAGTCGCCGCAGAGACGACCGCGCTGCGCCGCCTGGAACGCGACATCCACGACGGTCCCCAGCAGCGGCTGGTCCGCCTCGCGATGGACCTGGGCCGCGCACGGCAGCAAGTGGACGGTGACCCAGATACGCTGCGCAACACGCTCGACGAGGTGATCGGCCAGACCAGGGAGACACTCGACGAGCTGCGTGCCCTCGCCCGTGGCATCGCACCACCGGTGCTCACCGACCGCGGCCTGCCCAGCGCACTGGCCGCGGTGGCGGCCCGCTGCACCGTCCCCGTCGAGCTCGCCGTCGACCCGGTACTCGGCACGTCGGGCGGACGCCTCAACCCGGTGGTGGAGAACACCGCCTACTTCACCGTCGCCGAGGCACTCACCAACGTGGCCAAGCACAGCTTGGCGGCGAACTGCTGGGTCACCGTGGCGAATCAGCCAGGCAGCCTTGGCATCAAGGTCGTCGACGACGGGGTCGGCGGCGCGCACGTCGCCAAGGGCCACGGGCTGTCCGGGCTGACCGATCGGGTCAGGGCCACGGGTGGCACGCTGATCGTCGTCAGCCCGGCAGGCGGGCCGACCGAGATCAGGGCGGAGGTGCCGTGCTGAGGGTTGTCGTCGCCGATGACTCGGTTCTGTTGCGGGAAGGCCTGATCCGGCTGCTCACCGAGAACGGTCACGACGTCGTTGCCGCAGTTGGTGACGGTCCGTCACTGGTGACCGCAATCGAGACGCACCGACCCGACGTCTCGGTCGTGGACGTCCGGATGCCACCCTCCAACACCGACGAGGGACTGCGCGCCGCGGTCGAGGCGCGCAGGCGCGTGCCCCACTCACCGGTGCTCGTGCTCTCGCAATACGTCGAGGTGTCCTACGCCGACGATCTCCTCGCCGACGGCGCCGGTGCGGTCGGTTACCTGCTCAAGGACCGGGTCGCCGCGATCACCGACTTCCTCGACGCGCTGGACCGGGTGGCATCCGGCGGCATGGTGCTCGACCCCGAGGTGGTCAGCCAATTGCTGGTGCGCCGCCACCGCGACGACCCGTTGCGTGCCCTGACCCCGCGCGAGCAGGACGTGCTTGCCTTGATGGCCGAGGGCCGGTCCAATACGAGCATCGCCCGCACGATGGTGGTGAGCGACGGCGCCGTGGAGAAGCACGTGCGCAACATCTTCACCAAACTCCAATTGCCGCCCGACGACGAACAGAACCGCCGGGTGCTCGCCGTGTTGGCCTACCTGCGCGGGTAGCCCGCCCGCTATGCCGGTGCGACTTCGACGAGCGCAGTGAGTGAGGATTTGCCAGGCTCGCCGACAGCCCGGATGGACCAGGAGTACCGGTTGAAACCCCTGTCGAACCGCGTTAACGTTTCGGCGTCCTGATCCCGTCAGAGGGTCCTCTGACGATCGTTTCAACCTTCGACGATGAATCGAGTGAGTGTGGCCGAGCCGACGGCGAATGACGGGGAAGCTCCAGTAATCGTCGGACTGTCCGACGCGGCGATGCACATGTACGACGCCGCGATCGACACTCTTCCCGATCCAGGGGATCCCGAATTTGCCCACCGCGCAGGGATAATCCTCGCTGGGCTCCGCAAACTACAGGCATCGCTGTCCGAGGCCGCGGGCCGCAGCAGGGTCACGCCGTCGGTCATCGTCGCACTGAGCGGAGTGCGGTCTCGCTATGACGAACTGATCGAGACGGCAGCCAACGGACCGAGCGCCACCCTGGGCCAGCGGCTCTACGTCGCGCGTGGACGCGCCAAGCTCTCGACCAAGGAAGCCGCCAACGGGGTGGGGCTGCGTCGGGACCTCATCGAAGCGGTCGAGGCCGAAGAGCCGCCCACCGAAGACGAGACAGCCAAGATCAAGGACCTCATCGCCGCGCTCGGCGGATGACCTAGCCGTCAGGTGAACGGGCTGTCGCCCTTGGCGACTTGGGTACCCACGTCGATCAGATTCTGCGCCGAGGCGTGCAGCTGCTCCCCCGCCTCCCTGCTGGCCTGGCCCATCAGATAGCGCGACCAGGTGCCCTCGATCACGATGCCGAGTTTGAAGCATGCCATCGCGACATACCAGTCCAGCCTTGACGTTTCGCGGCCACCGGCCGCGACATAGGCCTCGAGGAGCTCGCTGCGGCTGGCCAGCCCACCCAACGCGGCCAATTCACCGCCTGCGGCGATCATGCTGGTGTCCAGCGGCCAGCAGATGAGCATCCACCCCAAGTCCAGCAGTGGGTCGCCGACGGTGCACATCTCCCAGTCGACGAATGCCGCCAACTCCGGCCTGTCGCGACGGAGCAGAACGTTGCTCAGATGGGGGTCGCCGTGCAGGATTCCTGGCGCGCCGTCGGCGGGCCGGTTGCCCTCCAGCCACTGCGCGAGGTCGCCGACCGCCAGCGATTCTGGCGCGTACTTGTCGTGTCGATAGCTTTCGAGCAGCCGGAGAAACTGCGGAACTTGGCGCTCCAGAAAGGATCCCGGCCGCTTGAGCTCGGCCAGCGGCCTGCCCTCCCAGGCCGCGTTGCCGAGTTGCGCCAGGCTGGCTGCATATGACAGCCCGACCTGATGCCGCCAGTCGGGGTTGCGTACGTAGGCCTCGTCCATGCTGTCGCCGGGATTGAAGCCGTCGATCTCCTCCATCAGGTAGAACACCACGCCGAGCACGTCGAGGTCGTCGCAACCGGCGATGAACCGAGGATGCGGCACCGTCGTACCTGCCAGCGTCCGCAGCGCCGCGATCTCGCGCAGCATCGTCTTGTCGCTGGTCAGCCGCGGGTGTAGCGGCGGGCGACGCAGCACCATCGGGCGCCCGTCGACGTGAACCCGCACCACGATGTTCTGTGTGCCACCGGTGAGCGGCTCGACGCCGGTGACCGTCGAGCCAAGGCCTTGCGCGCGAACCCAGCGCTGCACGGCAGCCTGGTCGTCGGGGCTCAGTGTCGGAAGCTGTTGCGCGTCGCCGGACATCAAGCCATCGTGTCAGGCCTTGCGCGCGGTCAGCAGCAGGTACTCCCATTCCATGGTCTTGGAGGCGCCAAGGACGCTGTCGCCCAACCGGGCGATGTCGGCGTCGAGGGCGGCCACTTGCTCAGGATCACCCTCGATGTTGCGGTAGACCGAGATCGTCGGCCCGTACATCGCCTTGAAGTAGTCGCGGAACTCGGCTCCGTTGGCGAAGTGTTCGACGGCCAGCGTGCGTCGCTGGGTGACGACGTCGGTGACGCGGTCGCCGAGCAGTGCCCGAACGTGATCCTCTTGCCCCCATAGCGGTGGTGGCTGCGCTCCTGGCGGGGGCGGTGGGGCGTACGGCTTCATCGCCGCCCACAGCTCGCCGATGTTCCCCTCGGGCGTCCAGCTGATCAGACCGATTCTGCCGCCGTGCTTGCACACGCGGACCAACTCGTCGGCCGCGAGTTGATGGAACGGCGCGAACATCACGCCGATGCACGACATCACAACGTCGAATTCGCCGTCTCCGAACGGCAATTCATGGGCATTGGCCTCGCGCCACTCGAGGTCGACGCCGCGTTCGGCGGCCACTCGACTGCCCTGCTCCAACAGTTCGGGGACAAGGTCGCTGGCGACGACGCTCGCGCCGGTCTGCGCGGCGGGAATCGCCACGTTTCCGGTGCCTGCGGCTACGTCGAGTACCCGGTCGACCCTTGTTACGCCGATGGCCTGCACCAGCACTGGGCCGAGCGGTGAGACGATCTCTGCCGCGAGCTTTGCGTAGTCGCCAGACGCCCACATCGCGCGGTGCTTGGCGGCCACCTTGCCGTGGTCGACGGCTACGGTCGGATTGCTCATGATCGAAGTTCTCCTTGTTGGCTAACGACATCGTCCCGTCGCCGATCGTGCGGATCTAGTTACAGATCTGTACTGGCGCTGGTTCCATGTATGTACTGCCCACTGAACGTCTGGAGGTGCGCAAATGCCTGGATACGGCCAATTCTGTCCCATCGCCAAGGCCATGGAGGTGCTCGACGAACGTTGGACGCTGCTCGTCGTGCGCGAGTTGCTGCTCGGCAGCCGACACTTCAACGATCTGCGCCGCGGCGTACCCAAGATGTCGCCCGCACTGCTCTCCCGCAGGCTGAAGTCCTTGGCCCGTGTCGGCATCGTCGAGCGCACCGAGGTCGACGGCCGGACCACCTACTCGCTGACACCGTGCGGGCAGGAACTCATCGGCGTCGTCGACGCGCTCGGCACGTGGGGCACCCGCTGGATCGGTGAGCTCGGCGAGGAGGACCTCGATCCTCACCTGCTGATGTGGGACATCCACCGCACCATCCCGATCGACGCGTGGCCGCGGTCGCGGACCACGGTCGCGTTCCGGCTCGACGGGGTGGCGCCGAAGGCGTCGCGATGGTGGTTGGTGGTCGCCGACGGCAAGGCCGACGTGTGCGACTTCGACCCCGGCTACGACGTCGCAGGTACCGTCGAGACCAGCCTGCTGACGCTTACCAGGATCTGGCGGGGTGACGTCGGCTGGTCACACGCACTGCTCGACGGCAGCGCCGCGGTGTCCGGCCCGTCGGAGGTGCGTCGCGCTATCCCGTCGTGGATCGGGCAGGGCTCCAAGGCCGCCATCGCGCGACCGGCCTGACCAGCCACGCCACGTCGAAGGTGTTGCGCGAGAATGGTTTCGGCTCTCAGTTCGACACCCTCGACGCGGCGTTGACCGAGCTTCTCGGCTGAGGGCCGTTACGCCTGGTACTCCAAGCAGGGTTCCGCACCGTTGATGACACCCTCACGGAAGGCACGAGTCCGATCAAACCCGGCCCCCTGCCGTTCCACGTCGCCCGCGCCGCGGAACAGCAGCAGCGCCTTGATTCCCTCATCGAGGTCGCCTGGCGAGATGTGGTAGGTGCTGGTGGCTTCGCGGTTGTAGAGGATGACGCTGGCCGTGTACGCACCGGCAAGGCAGTCACCGCGAAGGGTCGACGTCTTCTCGTCGGAGTCGTCGCCGAGGCGGGTCAGCGCCGCAAGGCCGTACTGCGTGGCCAGCAGCGTCGCGACGGCGTAATCGCCGCCCTGCCGGTACACCTCGGGCATGGTCTTGACGTTGTCCCACCCGACGTAATCGTCTGGCACGCAATAGAACAGCACATAGCCCTCGGTGGACTGATCCCCGCACTTCGGCGGGCTGTTGGGGCTGAACGCCTCCAGGCCCTTCATCGGCGGCCACTGCTTGCCCTCGGTCAGCTCCGGGTACACCTGGGTCCAGTAGTCCTCGAGGTCGTAGGGCACGCCGTTGACGATCGAGTCGTACGGCGCGTCGCCGCCGTTGGCTGCGTCCTCCTCGTCGTTGAACGGCAATTCGAGCACCATGGGCTCGCCGTCCTCGTAGCCCTTGCACTTCTCTGCGCCGTTGTCGTAGCCGTCCTGGAAGGCACTGACCCTGTCGAAGCCGCTGCCGTGCGCCGACGAGTCCTTGGCGTTGGTTCCCGGGCTGTCGCGCAGGTCCAGGATGCCTGCGAGGGCGCTGTCGAGATCGCCGCTGGACACCTCGAATACGCCGTCGTCCTTGGCATGCCGCGCCCACCCGCCTGCGAAGCAGTCGGCCTGCAGTTCCGAACTGACCGTCAGCTTGTTCTGGTCGAAGTAACCGGAGCGCTGCTGCATGGCGTGGCCCCACTCGTGCGCGAGCACCACGGGGATGACGAAGTCGCCGTACTTCGACTGCAGCTCTGGCAGAAGGCCGTCGGCATCCCAGGCCACCGAGTCGTCGAGCTTGCAGTAGAACGCGTTGCCCGCAACGTCGCCGTAGTTCGATGCGCACGCGGGACCGTTCTCGGAGTCCGGGGTCAGGGCGTACAGGCCGCCCTCGACGGGTTTGTAGTCCTCGTTGTAGAGCTTGGGGAACTCATCGGCCCAATATGCCTGCAGGTCGGCGATGGCCTCGATGGCGAGCTTGTTGACCGGGGCGGATTTGTCACCCTCGATCTTGATGCCGCTGATGTCCGGCTTCTTCTTCTCCGGCTGCTTGGGCACCTCGGGCTTGACGCCACCGCAGCCGGCCAGGAGCAAGACGGCAGCAAGAAACGCGAGGACAGACTTGATCATGGGCAAAATTTAGCGGGGATGATTGGAATACGCTTGGAAACTCCTGCGAGTACCGCTCAATCCAGAAGACGACGCGACACGTTGGTGGTGACCAGGTCGAGAAGCTCGTCGGCGCGGCCGGCCAGGATGGTGCGAATCGCGTAGAGCGAGAAGCCCTTGGCCTGCTCAGCGGTGATGGCGGGCGGAATCGAGAGTTCCTGACGCGCCGTGATGACGTCGACGACCGCCGGTCCGTCGTACGCGAACGCCTCGGACAGTGCCTGCTCCAAGTCTCCGGGTTGCTCGACGCGTTTACCGAATATGCCCATCGCCTGTGCGACGGCGGCAAAGTTCGGATTGACGAGGTCGGTGCCGAAGTTGACGATTCCTGCGGCCTTCATCTCCAGCTCGACGAAGTTCAGCGACGAGTTGTTGAAGACGATCACCTTGACTGGTAGCCGGTTCTGGATCAACGTGATCAGCTCGCCGAAGAGCATGGTCAGGCCACCGTCACCGGCAAGCGCGACCACCTGGCGACCCGGGTAGGCCGTCTGCGCGCCGATCGCGAGCGGCAGCGCACACGCCATGGTGCCGTGGTTGAACGAGCCGACCAGCCTGCGCTTGCCGTTCATGCTCAGGTAGCGCGCCGCCCACACGACCGGCGAGCCGACGTCGACGGTGAAGACCGCGTCGTCGGCGGCTAGCCGGTTGGCAAGCCCGGCAAGGTATTCGGGCCGGATCGGAGTCTTGTCGCGGTCGTTGACCGCCAACGCGTCCATCGACTTGCGCGTCTTGGCGTAATGCCGCAACGAGCGGTCGAGGTGAGCCCGGGAGTCCTTCTGCACCAGCAGCGGCTGCAGCGCGGCCAGCGTGTCGGCCACCGACCCGCGCAGACCAAGGTCGATCGGGGTGCGCCTGCCGAGGTTTCGCCCACGGACGTCGACCTGAATGACGCGTGCGTTGTCGGGATAGAACTGCTGGTAGGGGAAGTCGGTGCCGAGCATCAGAAGGACGTCGGCCTCCTTGATGGCCTTGTAGCCGGACGCGAAGCCCAGCAGCCCCGTCATGCCGACGTCGTACGGGTTGTCGTACTCGATGAACTCCTTACCGCGCAGCGCATGCACGATCGGCGCGTTGAGAGTGCCCGCCAACTGGACGAGTGCTTCGTGCGCGCCTGCCACACCCGCGCCGCCGAGGATCGTGACGTTCTCGCCCGCGTTGAGCAGGTCGGCGGCCCTTCGCAACGACGCGTCGTCGGGCCGCATTACCGATCGGGTCGGCTCGATGGGTCGTGCCAGCCAACCGGATTCGTCGGCTGCGGCGAGAAATATCTCACCGGGGACCACGACGACGGCGACGCCGTTCTCCTCCACCGCGGCCCGCATGGCCATCTCGAAGATGCGCGGCGCCATCTCCGGGGTGCTGACCAGTTCGCAGTAGACGCTGCACTCACGGAACAGGTCCTGGGGATGGGTCTCTTGGAAGTACTCAGAGCCGATCTCGGTGCGCGGGATGTGCGCAGCGATCGCCAGCACCGGCACCCGGCTGCGCTGGGCGTCGAACAATCCGTTGATTAGGTGCAGGTTGCCGGGCCCGCAGCTGCCCGCGCAGACCGCAAGCTCGCCGGTCAGTGCCGCGTCGGCGGCCGCGGCGAAGGCCGCCGTCTCCTCGTGCCGGACGTGCTCCCAGGTGATGTCACCCGCGCGCCGGATGGCGTCGGTGAACCCGTTGAGGCTGTCGCCGGGTAGCCCGTAGACGCGGCGAACACCGTTGCCCGCCAACGCCGCGATGAGCTTGCTTGCAACGGTCGCCATGGCGCCCTTCCCCTGGTGATTTCGGCGTGATTAGTCACGCTGAGCGCAACGGATCACGCCGAAATCACTCTATTACTTGGGGGCGAAGCGCTGACCGTCGAGCATCGAACCTGCCTCTTCGCTCTCGGATCAGTCTGGAAGGCACACTCGACGTCACCGTGCGGTAAGGATTTCGGGACCCCGAGTCGGTACCTTGGCGTTATGGCGGTTACCGCGCGCACTCCCCCGCCGACGACCGCGTCGCGCACCTCTCCGCTCACTGGTCTCGCCGCCGCGGCGGTCGCCCTCGGCGTCAGCGCGCTGGTCGCGGTGCCGTTCGGTCCGAGTGCCGATGCCCGCACCGCGGTCGGCTCTTCGGTGATCGACCTCACGCCGGGCCCGGTCAAGGAGTGGGCGATCCAGACGTTCGGCACCGCCGACAAATTGTTCCTGTCGGCGATGGTGCTGATCGTGATCGGCACGGTCGCTGCGGTGGCCGCGCAGTGGGAGCGGTCACGGGTTCCGGTCGGCAGCCTGGCGATCATGCTGGCCGCGGTCGCGGGCTCGGCAGCCGTGCTGAGCCGTGCGGGCTCGTCGGTGTTCGACGTCGTGCCAACGCTGATCGGAGGGGCGTGCGGCATCATCGTGCTGCGATTCCTGACGTCGGCTCGGTTCGCCGACGTTGCCCCGCGCCAGTCCGCCGACGCCGAGGCACCCGATCCCGCCCGCCGCCTTTCGCTGGCGGCGATGGGCTTCCTCGGCGTCGGCGTGGCGTCAGGTGTGCTTGGCGCGGTGCTGTCGCGCAACATCCATTCGGTGTCGGGTGACCGCGAGGCGTTCACGCCGCCGCCGATCAAGGACCCCATGCGTCCGGTCCCTCCTGGCGTCCAGCCCGACGGGGTGGCCCTGCCCAGCTTCGTCACCAGCAACGGGGACTTCTACCGGATCGACACCGCGCTGAGCGTTCCGCAGCTCAGCCGCAGCGAGTGGCAGCTCAATATCCACGGCATGGTCGATCGCGAGATCACCTACCGCTTCGACGATTTGGCGAAGTTCGACCTCGTCGAGAAGATGGTGACGCTCACCTGTGTGTCCAATCCGGTCGGCGGTGACCTGATCTCCAATGCGGTGTGGACCGGCTATCGAGTGCGGGACCTGTTGGCGGCGGCGGGCATTCACCCCGATGCCGACATGATGCTGTCGACGTCGACCGACGGCTTCACCGCGGGCACCCCCATCGAGGCGCTCACCGACGACCGCGACGCACTGTTGGCGATCACGATGAACGGCCAGCCATTGCCCGTCGAGCACGGCTACCCGGCGCGTCTCGTGGTACCCGGGCTGTACGGCTACGTCTCGGCGACCAAGTGGATCGTCGACCTCGAGGTCACCCGATTCGACCGGGCGCAGGCCTACTGGACGCGGCTCGGCTGGTCCCCCAAGGGACCGATCAAGACGGAGTCGCGCATCGACGTGCCGCGCGACGGCGCCGACGTTCCGCGCGGTCAGGTGCGATTCGGTGGCGTGGCGTGGGCGCAGCCGCGTGGCATCAAGGCCGTCGAAGTTCAAATCGACGGTGGCCCATGGCAACCCGCTCAGCTGGGCGCCAGCTACTCCGACGACACCTGGCGGCTGTGGAGCTTCGACTGGCAGGCCAACGACACGGGATCACACCAGATCGCCGTGCGGGCGACGGACAACTCCGGAGCAACGCAGACGTCGCAAGAAGCCGACGTCATCCCTGACGGCGCCACCGGTTGGCACACGGTGTCGTTCGCCGTGGCCTAGAAAAAACGGGTCGAACCGGGGGCACACCGACAACTACCGTGAACCGCATGACCGAGCCCGCCGCACACTGGCGCGAGACGCTGCGCGCGCAACTCCTGGCCGCCCGCAAGGACCGCGACGCCACCAGGGTGTCGGCCCTGCGGTCAGCGCTCAGCACCATCGATAATGCCGAGACCCCCGACGTCGAGGTCCCTGCCGCCGGTGCCATCGCTGACAGCGCGGCAGGGCTCGGCGCGGCCGAGGTGCCGAGGCGGGCTCTCACCGACGCCGAGATCCGCACACTGCTGCGCACCGAGGTCGACGAGCGACTCGGCGCCGCCGAACAGATGGACACCGGCGGCCATTCCGAGCGGGCAGCCGCCGTCCGCGCTGAGGCGGCGGTGCTTGCGGACCTGCTGGGGTGACCGCCGACGTCGGCTACTGGCAGCGAGCCTTGAAGTCGCGCATCGGCTGGCGAACCCCGTTCATCTCGGCCTGCACCTGCGGGTTGGCCGCGTAGTAGTCCTTGACCTGCTTCTCGACCGAGTCGCGCGGCTGCCCCTTGAGGGTGGAGAAGAACGCGTTGACGTCGGGATGGGTAAAGAAGTAGCCGGAGGTCGCCGTTGCGACGTCACCCTTCACCTGCTCGAAGTCCGCGGCCGAACAACCCAGCGGGGGCGGTGGCGGCGGGTCCGCCAACGCCGACGGCGCGCCGCCGAAGAACATGACGCCGGCGATGGCACCAGCACCGATCGCTGCTCCTGCCGCGCGCCGCGCGATTGAGGTTGAAGACATGAATCGTTCTCCTAAGTGTCGTGATACCTGATGAATTGTCTTGGGGTGAAGGAGGTCCGGGGCGCGGTTAGCGGTGTCCGCCGCCGCCACCGCCCCCGCCGCCACCATGCGACCCACCGCTGGGCTGCAGGGCCGTCCCACCACCGGAGGGGTTGAAGTACCACTCGTCGTCGGACGGGTACTGGTCGACCGAAGACGCGGGCGGGGAGTCGTTGATCTCGACGTTGCCGGGTGAATCCGCGACGCTGCCCGAATCGCAGGCCACCACCGAGGGGTCGCACTCGTCGTCGGCCGCCGCCATCGGCGCAGCACCGATCGCGACCGCGGCACACGTCGCTGCGAAGAGCGCCGCGACTCCCGACTTTCTAAATGGCATGACAGTTCCTTCCCGGCGCCGTGACTCGGCGAGCGACCAGCGAAAAGTACCATCACGTGCCGGTAATGATCGCGGTCTGGCAAATCCCGGGGCGGTGTGTCCGACCCCCGTGCCAGGCTGGTGGAGTGCAGCTCATCGAGGTCGCCGCGGCGTCCGCCGACGTCGGCTCCGTGTCGGCGCGGTTGGTCAAGATCGGCCGCATCGCCGAACTGCTGAAACAAGCCGCCGCCGAAGCCGATCCGACGCTGATCGCCGTCGTGGTCGCGTGGCTCTCCGGCGAACTGCCCCAGCGCCAGATCGGGGTGGGGTGGGCCGCGCTGCGCTCGCTACCCGGAGCCGCAGCCGAACCATCGCTGACGGTGCGCGGGGTCGACGCCACGTTCACCGAGATCGGCGCCGTCGCGGGCAAGGGTTCCCAGGCCCTCCGAGCCGAGCTGGTCAACGCTGTCTTCGCCGCAGCCACCGACGTCGAGCAGACCTTCCTGCGCCGTCTGCTCGGCGGGGAACTGCGTCAGGGCGCGCTCATCGGTGTGATGGCCGACGCAGTCGCCAAGGCCGCCGACCTCCGCGTCGCCGACGTGCGTCGTGCCGCGATGCTTGGCGGCGATCTCCCGACGGTCGCGGCGGCGGCGCTGACCGGCGGCGCGGCCGCATTGGACGAGTTCACGCTCAAGGTCGGGCGGCCGGTCGGCCCGATGCTCGCCCAGACCGCGACCAGGGTGGGCGATGCACTCGAAAAGCTCGGTGGGACGGCCATCTTCGAGGCCAAGCTGGATGGCGCGCGGGTGCAGATCCACCGGGCAGGCGACGACGTATCCATCTACACCCGCAGCCTCGACGACAACACGGTGCGCCTCCCCGAGGTCGTAGAGGCCGCGCTGGCGCTGCCCGCGAGGGAGTTCATCGCCGATGCCGAGGCCATCGCGCTGCGACCGGACGGGCGGCCGCATCGGTTCCAGGTGACGGCGTCGCGCTTCGGCAAGAGCGCCGACGTCGCGGCCGCCCGTGCCGCACAACCCCTTTCGGTGTTCTTCTTCGATCTGCTCCACCTCGACGGCACCGATCTGCTGGACCTGCCCGCCGCCGATCGGCTCGCCGCCCTCGACGCGATCGTGCCCAGCGCGCAGCGCGTCGACCGGTTGACCACCGCTGACGGCGACGCTGCGGCGACGTTCCTGGCCGCGACGCTGGCCGCGGGACACGAAGGGGTGATGGCGAAGTCGCCTGCGGCGCCGTACGAGGCAGGCCGACGCGGCGCGGGCTGGCTCAAGGTCAAACCGGTACACACCCTCGACCTCGTGGTCTTGGCCGTCGAGTGGGGTTCTGGCAGGCGCACCGGCAAGCTGTCCAACATCCACCTCGGCGCGCGCGACCAGGAGACGGGTGGATTCGTCATGCTTGGGAAGACGTTCAAGGGTATGACGGACGCGATTCTCGACTGGCAGACGCAGCGCTTCACCGAACTGGCGGTCGACGGCACGGAGGGTTACGTAGTGAAGGTCCGACCAGAACAGGTCGTCGAGATCGCCCTCGATGGTGTGCAGACGTCCACCCGCTACCCCGCCGGGATGGCGCTGCGCTTCGCCCGCGTGCTGCGCTATCGCGACGACAAGGGTCCCGCCGAGGCCGACACGGTGGACACCGTCCGCGCCCTCTACGAGCGCTGACCCGCCGTGCTGCCGTGCAGCGCCACCCTCGGCAGACCAGCGGCGTCGTGACCGAAAGCCCCCGTTTCGCCAACCTCGGAGGCGTGCGATGAAAGGATCGGACCATGGCTTTATCTTCTGATCCGACCGCGTCAGAGCGCACCGAGGAAACCGTCGGCGACATCACCTACATCCGGACGGATGCCCACCATCCGCCGGTGGCGATCATCGACCGCTCCCCCATCACCACCAAGCACAAGATCATCTTCGGCGTCATCGCGCTGGTCGGCGCGGTCGCGTGGGCGATCATCGCGTTCTTCCGCGGTGAGACCGTCAGCGCGGTCTGGTTCGTCATCGCAGCGGTCTGCACGTACGTCATCGGCTACCGCTTCTACGCTCGGCTGATCGAGATGAAGATCGTCGGGCCGCGCGATGACAATGCCACTCCGGCAGAGGTTTTCGAGAACGGCACCGACTACATGCCGACCGACAGGCGGGTGCTGTTCGGTCACCACTTCGCCGCGATCGCCGGGGCGGGGCCGCTGGTGGGCCCCGTGTTGGCGATGCAGATGGGCTACCTGCCGGGGACCATCTGGATCATCGTCGGCGCGGTGTTCGCGGGGTGCGTGCAGGACTACCTGGTGCTGTCGATCTCGACGCGGCGTCGCGGCCGTTCGCTCGGCCAGATGGCGAAGGACGAGCTCGGCACCGTCGGCGGTGCCGCGGCGATCATCGGCGTGCTCATCATCATGGTGATCCTGTTGGCCGTGCTGGCGCTCGTCGTCGTCAACGCACTGTCGGAGAGCCCGTGGGGCGTGTTCTCGATCGCCATGACGATTCCGATCGCGCTGTTCATGGGTCTGTACCTGAGGTTCCTGCGGCCCGGCCGGGTGTCGGAGGTCTCGCTGATCGGCGTGGTCCTCCTGCTACTTGCCGTGGCCAGCGGTGGCTGGGTGGCCGAAACCGAATGGGGCTCTGACTGGTTCACCCTGTCGAAGGTGACGCTGTCCTGGTGCATCATCATCTACGGTCTGGCCGCGTCGGTGCTCCCTGTGTGGCTGCTGCTGGCGCCGCGTGACTACCTGTCGACGTTCATGAAGGTCGGCACCATCGTGCTGCTCGCGCTCGGCATCCTGATCGCCCAGCCGGTGATGCAGGCACCCGCGGTGTCGGCGTTCGCCGCCAGCGGCTCTGGTCCGGTGTTCGCCGGCTCCCTGTTCCCGTTCCTGTTCATCACGATCGCGTGCGGCGCGCTGTCCGGTTTCCACGCGCTGATCTCCTCGGGCACCACACCGAAGCTGCTCGAGAAGGAAAGCCAGATGCGGCTGATCGGGTACGGCGGCATGCTCACCGAGTCGTTCGTCGCGATCATGGCGCTCATCACCGCGGCGATCATCAACCAGCACCTCTACTTCGTGATGAACTCCCCCGCGGCATCGACGGGCACCAACGTGAACACCGCAGCGGACTTCGCGAACGGCCTCGGGCTGTCTGGCGCCCCGATCACCGGCGATGAGATCGCGGCCGCGGCCGATGGGGTCGGCGAGAAGTCGATCGTCTCGAAGACCGGCGGTGCGCCGACACTTGCCTTCGGCATGTCCGAGGTGCTGCACCAGGTGTTCGGGGGCCAGAGCTTCAAGGCGTTCTGGTACCACTTCGCGATCATGTTCGAGGCGCTGTTCATCCTCACCACGGTCGACGCGGGCACGCGCGTCGCACGGTTCATGCTGTCCGACGCGCTTGGCAACCTCGGTGGACCGCTGCGGAAGCTGCAGAACCCGAGTTGGCGCGTCGGCGCGTGGATCTGCAGCGTGGTCGTCGTGGCCGCGTGGGGATACTTCCTGCTGATCGGCGTGACCGCACCGCAGGGCGGCATCAACACGCTGTTCCCGCTGTTCGGCATCGCCAACCAGCTGCTCGCAGCGATCGCGCTGACCGTCGTCACCGTGGTGGTGATCAAACGCGGGTTGCTGAAGTGGGCATGGATCCCCGGGGTTCCACTGCTGTGGGACCTCACGGTGACCATGACGGCGTCGTGGCAGAAGATCTTCTCGGCCGATCCGAAGGTCGGCTACTGGGCACAGCGGGCGCTGTACGTCGACGCCAAGGAGGCCGGCAAGACCGCCTTCGGCGCGGCCAAGAACCCCGACCAGATCGACAACGTCATCTACAACACCTTCATCCAGGGCACGTTGTCGATCGTGTTCGCCGTCCTCGTCGTCATCGTGTTCATCGCGGGCGTGGTGATGGCGTTGAAGGCAATCAGGGGCGGCGTCGGCACGTTGTCAGAGGATGAGCCCGTACCGTCGCGGATCTTCGCCCCGACGGGTCTCATTCCAACCAAGGCCGAGAAGGAGGTGCAGAAGCAATGGGACGAGTTACCGAACTCGCGCGTCAGGTCAGTTGGTACTGGTCATCATTGATGGGCGACAACCACTACCAGCGCTACGTCGACCTTCGCGCTCGCACCCACCCCGGCGAGGCCGTGATGTCCGAACGGGACTACTGGCGGATGCGGCACGCGGCCACCGAGGCGAACCCGCAGAGCCGATGCTGCTGAGCAACTCGACCGCATGACGAAGGGACAGGACTGGGACGACACGCTCGACGACCTCGAGCGACGGCGTCAACACGCCCTGGCGATGGGCGGCGCCGAGCGCGTTGCCAAGCATCGCGACAAGGGCAAGCTCGACGTGCGGGCCCGGATCGACAAGCTGCTGGACAAGGGATCGTTCCACGAGATCGGCACCCTGGTCGGCGGCGACGTGGCCGCCGACGGCATCGTGGTCGGGTCCGGACTGGTCAACGGGACACCCGTCATGGTGGGTGCCGAGGACTTCACCACGCTGGCAGGCACGATCGGACCGGGCGGCAATGCCAAACGCTACCGCATCGCCGAACTGGCTGTGCGGGACCGAATTCCGTTGGTGATGCTTCTGGAGGGTGCTGGCTTTCGGCCCAGCGGCGAGCACTACGGGCGCTCTCCAACCGACCTGATCGCCCAGGCCAAGTGTTCGGGCCGGGTGCCAACCGTCGCCGCCGTCCTGGGGCCCTCTGCCGGCCACGGCGCATTGGTCGCCCCGGTGTCCGATTTCAGGATCATGAGCACCAAGGGCGCGATCTTCACCGCGGGCCCGCCCGTGGTGAAGGAGTCGACGGGCGAGGACATCTCGAAGGAGGACCTAGGCGGCCCCGCCGTCGCCATCGCAAGCGGTGTGATCCACAACGTCGCCGAGGACGACGAAGCCGTGATCCACGACGTCCGCAGGTACCTCTTCTACTTCCCGCCGAGTGCTTGGTCCTACCCCGCGCCGCTGCCCGCCGACGAGACCACGGCACCGCGGGCCACCCCGGAACTGCTCGACATCGTCTCCCGTGACAATCGGCGGATCTATGACATGCGTGCCGTGCTCGACGTGATCCTCGACCGGCCAGACTGGTTCGAGGTGCAACCCCGGTTCGGCAGGGCGATCATCTGCGCCCTGGCCCACCTCGGCGGCCATCCCGTCGCGGTGGTGGCCAACCAGCCGAACGTGCTGGCCGGTTCCATCGATGCCGACGCGGCCGACAAGGCCGCGCACTTCATCACGGTGGCCGACTCGTTTCACCTTCCGATCGTGTTCCTGGCCGACAATCCGGGCATGCTGCCGGGCAGCCGCTCCGAACGCGCAGGCGTATTGCGTTCTGGAGCAAGGATGTTCGCCGCCCAGACCGCGGCCACCACGTTGAAACTGCACCTGACCCTGCGCAAGGCCTACGGCTTCGGATCGATGGTGATGTCCATGCTCGGCTTCGACGACCAGGTGGCCACGTTCGCCTACCCGGGGGCGACGATGGGCGCCATGGGTGCGGCGGCGTTGAGCCGCGCATCGAACGCCACCGAGGATCTCAGCTCGCAGCTGCGCGACGCTGAACTACGGGCGTCGTACCGATCGGCCGAGCGGCTCGGCTTCGACGAGCTGATCGATCCGCGCGAAACCCGTGACGCGCTGCTGGCTGGCCTGCAGCGGGGCCTGTACAGCCGTCAGGTCGCCGCGGAGCCCGTCAGCCGAACGGTGATCATGCCGTGAACGAGTCACTGCGCGACCGCATCGTCGGTGCCTGGCAGTTGGTGTCGTTCACCACCACGGACGCCGAAACCGGACGCGTCGTCCATCCCCTTGGCACCACTCCCCACGGGATGATCCTCTATACCGACGACGGCCACATGTCGGCACAGTTGGCCGACGCGGACATGGGTGGCTACATCGCCTACGGGGGCCGGTTCAGCGTCGACGAAGACGCGTCCCCTGGGCGGGCGAAGCGACGGGAGATGGTTGGGGTCGTGCACCACGACGTCACGATCGCGATGATGCCGGAGCTGTTGACGCAGCCTCAGTTCCGGCACGCCAGCATGGACGGAGACGTTCTGACGTTGTCGGTGACCACCACCAACGACTCGGGCGCGATGTCACACGCCAGCGTGGTGTGGCTGCGCGCGGGCGGCCAGGGAGCAGCCCAGGCGGTTCGATAGCCTGGTGTTTCACGATGGCGACACCCCGGAGCATCCGGGCGCCTGAGCCGGAGGACGACGATGAGCACGGCTGCAGAACTGATGGTCAAGTGCCTTGAGGCAGAGGGTGTTTCCCTGGTCTTTGGAATACCCGGCGAGGAGAACATCCACTTCACCCGCGCGCTGGCGCGATCATCGCAGATCAGGTACGTACTGACCCGTCACGAGCAGGCCGCGGCGTTCATGGCCGAGATGTACGGCCGGGTAACCGGGCGTCCCGCCGTGGTGTCGGCGACGCTGGGACCGGGCGCCATCAACATGCAGCTCGGTGTCGCCGACGCGACCACCAACAGCACCCCGCTGGTGGCGATCTCGGCCCAGGTCGGGCAGGACCGCGAGTACAAGGAATCCCATCAATACGTCGACCTGGTGTCGATGTTCGCCCCGATCACTCGCTGGGCAGACGGCGTCCCGACGACGGCGGCGATCCCCGAGATGTTCCGCAAGGCCTTCAAGCTCGCGGAGACCGAGCGGCCCGCGGCGGTCTACCTCGCCGTCCCAGAGCACATCGATGCCGACGAGGCCGACTACGACCTCAAACCCCTGCCCCGCAACGTGGTTCAGCCCGAGGCGCCGTCGCCGCGCCAGGTGGTCCGTGCCGTGGACCTCCTGCGTTCAGCGAAGCGACCGGTCATCCTC
Organism: Mycolicibacterium sp. P9-64; assembly: GCF_008329605.1. Lineage (GTDB taxonomy): Bacteria > Actinomycetota > Actinomycetes > Mycobacteriales > Mycobacteriaceae > Mycobacterium. Next base: position 1,456 of record NZ_NPKO01000007.1, on the reverse strand, counting down.
GCGGGCCACGGCGCGGCGCGCGCCAACGCCACCGCTGCGCTCGTACGGCTGTCCGAGGAGCTTGGCGTGCGGGTCGCCAACACGTTCCACGGCAAGGGAGTCATGCCCGACGACCACCCCAACAGCATGGGAACCATCGGCTTCATGCGCCACGACTACGTGAACTTTGGTTTCGACGATGCCGACCTGATCATCGCCGTCGGCTACGAACTCCAGGAGTTCGATCCCGTCCGCATCAACCCCAAGTCCGACAAGAAGATCATTCACGTCCATCGCTTCCCCGCCGAGGTCGACGTGCACTACCCGGTCGACGTCGGCATCATCGGCGAGATCAGCGAGTCCCTCGACGCCGTGCGCACATCGATGGCTGGGCATCGATTCGACACCGAGGTCGCCGCCCCCGGCGCCGGTCTGCTCGCCGACGAATTCGCTCGTGGACAACAGGACTCGAGCTTTCCACTCACGCCGCAACGCATCGTCGCCGACACCAGGGCGGCACTGGACCGCAGTGACGTGGTGCTGGTCGACACGGGCGCGGCGAAGATGTGGATGGCGCGCCTCTATCCGACGTACGAGCGCAATACCTGTCTCATCTCGAATGGCTTGTCCACCATGGCCTTCGCTCTGCCGGGGGCGTTGGGGGTGAAACTGGCGCAACCCGAGTCGAAGGTGCTCGCGGCGATGGGTGACGGCGCCTTCCTGATGAACAGCCAGGAGATCGAGACCGCGGTTCGCGAGCGGATTCCGCTGGTAGTGCTGATCTGGGAGGACGGCGGGTACGGGCTGATCGAGTGGAAGATGGATCTCGAGCTCGGTGATCACTACTACGTGGGGTTCACCAACCCCGATGTGGTGAAGTACGCAGAGAGCTTCGGCGCCAAGGGTTACCGGATCTCCGCCGCCGACGAGCTGTTGCCCACGCTGCGCACTGCCCTCGCCGACGACGGCGTGTCGATCATCGCGTGCCCCGTCGACTATTCGGAGAACCTGCGCCTGACCGAACGGCTCGGACAGCTCGATGACACGCTCTAAGAGTTGAGTTGACGGACCGGGCGCCGACCGGGCTACGGATCGGCTCGACCCCGATCGGCCTTCCGCGCTGAGCCAGAAATTTTGTCGGACCCTTCTGGTTTGATGGTGTCATGTCCACGGACACTACGTCTTTCGCTCCTCGGGTGAGTCCGAAGGAGCGTCTCGACGAGCTGTTCGTCGAGATCGGGGAGTTGACCGGGCAGCGCAACGCGATCGACGGCCGGCTGGTGGAGATCGTGGCCGAGATTGACCGCGACGGACTGGCCGGCATGACCGGCGCGCGGTCGATTCCGGCGTTGGTGGCGTGGAAGACCGGGGTGTCACCCAAGAACGCCGAGACCATCGCGACGGTCGCGCATCGGCTGCCGGAGTTCCCTCGCTGTGCGGCCGGGATGCGGGAGGGCCGGTTCTCACTCGATCAGGT
>NZ_NPKO01000035.1 GCF_008329605.1 Mycolicibacterium sp. P9-64 | reverse complement strand
TGAAGTCGGCCGCCGCGGCAGCGCAGGCCCGGGTGACGGCGACGCTGGATGAGAAACGCCGTTCGGCGGAGGCGGCGCGCGGGGTACCGGCAGCCAAGCGGGGTCGTGGGTTGGGCTCGGAGGTGGCGCTAGCCCGACGGGATTCCCCCAACCGCGGCGGCCAGCACCTCGGGTTCGCGCGGGCGTTGGTCAACGAGATGCCGCACACCCTGGCGGCGCTGGAGGCCGGAGCACTGTCGGAGTGGCGGGCCACCCTGATCGTGCGGGAGTCGGCGTGTCTGGACGTCGAGGATCGCCGCACCCTGGACGCCGAACTCTGCTCCGACCTCACCAAATTGCACGGGCTCGGTGATGCCCGGATCACGGCGCAGGCCAAGAAGATCGCCTACCGGTTGGATCCGCACGCGGTCGTGGACCGGGCGGTGCGCGCCGAGTCCGAGCGCAGGGTGACGATCCGGCCCGCCCCGGATGCCATGGCGATCGTGACCGCGCTGCTGCCGATGGCCCAGGGGGTGGCGGTGTATGCCGCGTTGCGCCGGGCCGCCGACACCTGCGGTGACGGCCGCGGCCGCGGCCAAGTCATGGCCGACACCCTGGTGCAGCGGGTCACCGGCCGGGCCGCGGAGGTGCCGGTGGCGGTGGCGGTGAATCTGGTGATCACCGATGAAAGCCTGCTCGGCGGGGA
>NZ_NPKO01000034.1 GCF_008329605.1 Mycolicibacterium sp. P9-64 | reverse complement strand
GATTCGGCGTGGGCGACGACGTGGATGACGACGGTGCTGGGGGTGGTCGCACCAGCGTCGCAGTGTGCGAGACCGCACAGGCAGGCCAAGCGGTCCTGCCAGTGCCCGATGGCGCCCATGGCGTCGGAGCGGCGTTGATCACGGGTGCGGGGATCGTGCTCGCACACCGTGGCGGCGATCGTGTCCAGTCGTTGGTCGAGGGCGGCGGCATCGGGGGCGAACAGGGTGGCCCACAGCGTGGCCACTCCGGTGGCGTCGTCGAGGAAGACCTCCACTGCGCGGCCGCGGGCCTTGGTTTGGGTACGGCGCAGCGCGTAGGGGTCGTGTTCGGCGACGAGTCGATCGATTTCCTGGTCGGTCCGATCCAGTGACATCGGGCCCCATCCCTGCACGAGCAGGGCCAGGGCGGTGTCGACGGCGCGCAGCGCGGCGGGGTCCTTGATCAGGCCGGTGCGGTGCACGATGGTCGCGACGAGGCGGTAGCCGATCAGTCCGTCGGCGAACACCGCACCGATCTTGGGGAGGCGGTCGCGTAGGGCGACGCCGATCAGCAGCAGGTGGGAGGCGACGCCCGGGGTGAGTTGTTGGCTGGCGCCGATCTCGGCGCACACCGCACCCCAGTTGTCCAGGTACCACTGGTCGCGATCGGCTGATCCAGCTGCGGCGTGGCGGGTGTCGAGCAGGGTGACCATCCCGGCCAGCCGGCGTGCGCAGGCGGCGTTCTCGA
>NZ_NPKO01000006.1 GCF_008329605.1 Mycolicibacterium sp. P9-64 | reverse complement strand
GACCGACCGGTTGTGCAGCGCCACGGTGTAGCCGTGGTGGGCGAAGTTGCGGGCCAGGTTGGAGCCCATCACGGCCAGGCCGGTGACCCCGATCTGGGCGGTGGCGGAGTTTTCAGACGAGCTCACAGGCAGCCTTTCGTTGTTTGATTGTCGAACGGGGGAGTTGACGCTATTCGGCGAAGAGCCTCTGCAGCTCGGTGAGCCAAGGCACCGCGAAGGCGATGGTCGGCACGATGACCACCGCGGCGGCGGCTAGGTATGCGGCCGCGGCGAGGGGCACGCTGTTCGGTTTACCGGCGAGGCGGCGCACCCGGATGACGGTGGTGGGTCCGCCTGCTGCCAGCGCTCCCGACGGGGTCCGTCCCGATGCGCACGCGACCAGAGCGCGGGCGAGGGACGTCGGTCCTGCGGCGCGCACTGCGGCGTCGTCGGCGAGCAGCTCGATGAGCAACCGCACGGCGCCGAGTGCGCTGGCGCTGCGGACGAATCGGGGGAATGCGGCGTGCACCGCGGTGAACATCTCGAGGACGAGGTCGTGACGAGCCCGCAGGTGCGCCTGCTCGTGGCTCAGGATGGCGGCGATCTCCCCGTCGGACAGCTCGGTCAGGGTGCCCTGGCTGACCACGACGCGGCTGCGAACGCCAGGCAGGCAGTAGGCCAACGGTTGTGTCACGTCGAGGATGCGCAGACCGCTGGCCCGCGTACAGATCTCGGGTGCGGAGTCGCGCGAGCTGCCGAGCAGGTCGACGAGCATCCGATGATGGGCGCGCCTACGCCGGGTGGCGATGGCGACCTGGACGACCGCGACGAGGAGGCGGGCGCCCACCATCAGCGTGAGCGCGAAGACGACGAGGTAGACGATCCACAGCGGCCAGCCGAGGACGGCGATCTCACTCGTGATGGTCGCGGACGGACGTCCGTCGGACCCTGGGACGAAGAGCCTGCTGGCAATTGCGAGTCCCGCGCTGAACGCAGACAACACGGCAGCCACCGCGATCGATTGCCACAGCACGATGGCAGCACGCGGTGCGCGCAGCGGCCACGACGCTCTGGCCAGCAGCTCCGGCACAGGTCCGACGAGGACCAGCGCGACGATGGTGAAGGCCAGCGCGGTCACACCGCTAGTCTCCCTCAGCCGGTGCCCGGATCGCCAGTGGGCGTCCCGGTTCGATGTTTGTCCTCTAGTTCGGCCAGTGCACGTCGCAACGCGGCAGCTTCGTCGGCGCCCACGCGCTCCACGAAGTGCACGAGCGCCGCCTCGCGGCTTCCGGAGTCCGAGGCCTGGTCGAGCGCGTCCACCATGAGCCCTGCGACCAGGACGTCGCGACCGTGGGTCGGGGCGTACCGATGTGCCCGATCGTCACGGTGCTGAACCACCAGGTTCTTCTTCGCGAGCCTCTGCAGGACCGTCATGATCGTCGTGTACGCCAAATCACGCCGTGCGGCCAGCGCCTCGTGCACCTGACGCACGGTTTGGGGCTCACGCGATGACCACAGATGGTCCATCACCTCGCGTTCGAGTTCCCCGAGTCGCGTCATCTTCGCCATGTTCCGTTCACTCTCCTGCGCACTGAATTCAGGGTACTACGGCCTTACTACCGTGTGTCGTATCCAACGACCACGTGCACGCGTCATGGGTGGGAGCGCCGACGCCGGTGCACCTGTTTCCCCAATCGTTGTGAGGCCAGTCACAAGGTGTTTCCGTGGACGCTACGCTGCCTATAGTAAGGCTAACCTAACTTACGGAGGTGCACATGACTCTCGTGGTCGACGATCCCCTGATCTCCCGGATGGCGATCAGCCGGACGCTGCCCTTGCACGAGTCCAGCCGCAGGCTGCGCGAGCTGTATCCGGAATGTCCCCGCGTCTACGGCGTGGCCGTGATGAGCGACCTGACGCGCCGTCGCTGGTGGCCGTTGACCGATGCACTCGGCACCGAACGACTTCGGGACATGTTCGACGCGGCGGCCGCAGAGACCGAGAGTCGCACCGCCGTGGCACTGCAATTGGCGGCGACGCTGTCGCACGTCGTGATCGGCCGGGTGATACCGCTTCTGGTGCTCGAGGGGCGGGCCTGGGATACCGGCCTCGAGAACCTCTGGGTGCACGTCGACTCCGAGGGCGCGATCGACTGGGTCGGCGTCGTCGACCCCACCCTGCGGGTGCTGCCGGAAGATCCGTACTTCGGCGGGCGGGATGGGCTGCGCCTGCGTCATCCCGCGCGTGACCGCATCGTGGCGCTTCCCAACGAGGCGGCGCTGACCACATGGGTCGCGCATCGCAGCCACCGTGCGCTGGAACCGTTGTTCGACAAGCTGCTCGAGGTCTGTGACGGCGCGATGTCGGTCGCTGCGATGTGGCATGCCGTCGGCGCCACCGTGGTATCCGCAGCGACTCAGATGCCGCTGCTGGCGGGCTCGAGCGAGCTGACCAGCATGCGCCGGGGGCAGGCCGTGCTGGACGCGTTGGTGGGATTCGGTGCGCCAGTTCGCGGATCGACGAGGGCACTCGCCAGCAAGGCCTTGCTAAATTAGGGCAGCCTTGCCTATTGTTGCAAGCAGGAACGCAACGCAAGCGCTGCGAACCGAACCAAGGAACCACCGGACCGCCGCGGAGTCCTGAGGGCTGCAGAGACCCCCGGTCCACTCGAGGTCGGGCCCCGTACACGAGGTGTACGGGGCCCGACCGCTTTTCGGGGCATGTCACCCGTGTAGACAAGGAACCGTGACGAATCCCGTGCCTGCCGGCTTCGACGACGTACTCGGACTCAAGTTCCTCGACATGACACCGGACGGCGGCCGAGCGCAGGTGACGCTCACCAACGATCTGCTCCAGCCGTGGGGCATCGTGCACGGCGGCGTCTACTGCTCGATCATCGAGAGCCTCGCGAGCAACTCCGCGCACACCTGGCTCAACGCGAAGGGCGACGGCGGCACGGTGGTGGGGGTCAACAACAACACCGACTTCCTGCGCGCCGTCTCGGCGGGCACCGTCACCGCGGTGTCGACGCCCATCCATCGCGGCAGGCGGCAGCAACTCTGGCTGGTCGTCATCACCAACGAAGAAGACCGCGTCGTGGCTCGCGGACAGGTGCGGCTGCAGAACATCACGGACGTTCCGCCCAAGTGAGCCAACGCGTGCGCTGCTGACTGCCGCGTCCCGTGGCAGGATCCCGCACTATGCGTCTGACCCCGCACGAGCAGGAGCGCCTGCTCATTTCGTACGCGGCCGAACTCGCGCGCCGCAGGCAGGCCCGCGGTCTGCGCCTCAACCATCCCGAAGCGGTCGCGGTGATCACCGACCACCTGCTCGAGGGCGCCCGCGATGGCCGCTCAGTTGCCGAGTTGATGGTGAGCGGTCGCGAGGTGCTCGGCCGTGACGAGGTGATGGACGGCGTGCCGGACATGCTGCACGACGTTCAGGTCGAGGCCACCTTTCCGGACGGCACCAAGCTCGTCACCGTGCACCACCCGATCTCGTAGGAGGCAGCAGGTGATTCCAGGCGAGATCGTCTACGGAGACGGTGACATCGCGCTCAACGAAGGCGCACCGAGGCTGTCGCTGGACGTGGTGAACACGGCCGACCGCCCGGTTCAGGTCGGGAGCCACGTGCACCTGCCACAGGCCAACGCGGCATTGGAGTTCGACCGCGCGGCGGCGCACGGCCATCGTCTCGACATCCCCGCAGGCACGGCCGTGCGATTCGAACCCGGCATCGCCCAGCACGTCTCGCTCGTTCCGCTGGCCGGCGACCGCGAGGTGCACGGGCTGTCGCTGAACCCGCCGGGAAGGCTGGACCATTCGTGAGCGAACTTTCCCGCAGTCGCTATGCCGCGCTGTTCGGCCCCACCACCGGAGACCGGATTCGCCTGGCCGACACCGACCTCTTCATCGAGATCACCGAGGACCGCAGCGGCGGGCCCGGCCGTGCAGGTGACGAAGCCGTCTTCGGCGGCGGCAAGGTACTGCGCGAATCGATGGGCCAGTCGCGCGCCACCCGCGCCGACGGAGCGCCCGACACCGTCATCACCGGCGCGGTCATCATCGATCACTGGGGAATCATCAAGGCCGACATCGGCATCCGCGACGGGCGCATCACCGCGATCGGCAAGGCGGGCAACCCCGACATCATGTCCGGCGTGCACCCCGACCTGGTGGTCGGGCCGTCCACCGAGATCATCTCCGGCAATGGCCGCATCCTCACCGCAGGTGCCATCGACTGCCACGTCCACCTGATCTGCCCGCAGATCATGGAAGAGGCGCTCGGCGGCGGCATCACCACGATCGTGGCAGGCGGCACCGGTCCTGCCGAGGGCAGCAAGGCCACCACCGTCACACCGGGGTCTTGGCATCTGGCCCGCATGCTCGAGGCGCTGGACACCTGGCCGCTGAACGTTGCGCTGCTGGGCAAGGGGAACACCGTCAGTGCGGACTCGATGTGGGAGCAACTGCGTGGGGGCGCAGCGGGTTTCAAACTGCACGAGGACTGGGGCACCACCCCGGCCGCGATCGATGCCTGCCTGACCGTCGCGGAGGCCGCAGGCGTTCAGGTCAACCTGCACTCCGACACCCTCAACGAGGCCGGTTTCGTCGAGGACACCCTCGCTGCGATCAACGGCCGCACCATCCACGCCTACCACACCGAGGGGGCGGGCGGCGGCCACGCACCCGACATCATCACGGTGGTATCGCACCCCAACGTCTTGCCGAGCTCCACCAACCCGACGCGCCCGCACACCGTCAACACCCTGGACGAGCACCTCGACATGCTGATGGTGTGCCATCACCTCAACCCCAGCGTCCCAGAGGATTTGGCATTCGCCGAGAGCCGGATCCGGCCGTCTACGATCGCGGCCGAGGACCTGCTGCACGACATCGGCGCGATCTCGATGATCGGCAGCGATGCGCAGGCGATGGGCCGGATCGGCGAGGTGGTGCTACGCACGTGGCAGACCGCACACGTGATGAAGAAGCGCCGTGGCGCACTCGAGGGCGACGGCGCGGCCGACAACAACCGCGTCCGGCGCTACGTCGCGAAGTACACGATCTGCCCGGCGGTTGCGCACGGCCTCGACCACGAGATCGGTTCCATCGAGGTTGGCAAGCTCGCCGATCTGGTGCTGTGGGAGCCGGCGTTCTTCGGCGTGCGCCCGCACGCGGTGATCAAGGGCGGCATGATCGCGTGGGCGGCGATGGGGGATGCGAACGCGTCCATCCCAACCCCGCAGCCGGTGCTGCCGCGACCGATGTTCGGTGCGGCGCCCGCAGCAGCGGCGGCGACGTCGGTGCACTTCGTCGCACCCCAGGCCATCGAGGACGGCCTCGCCGACCGGCTCGCGGTGAACCGCCGCCTCGTCGCGGTCGGCGACGTCCGCAAGGTCGGCAAGGCTCACATGCCGCTCAACGACGCGCTGCCCCGCATCGAGGTCGACCCGGACACGTTCACCGTGACCATCGACGGCGACGTCTGGGCAGAGCAACCAGCCGTCGAACTGCCGATGGCGCAGCGCTATTTCCTGTTCTGATGACCAGTCTGGCGGTGCTACTGGCCCTTTCGGACTCCCGGCTGCCGACGGGCGGCCACGTCCACTCCGGTGGCGTCGAGGAGGCCATCACCAGCGGTCTGGTGGTGGACCTACCGACGCTGCGAGCGTTCCTGCGCCGCCGCATCCGCACCCACGGCCTGGTGACGGCATCGGTGGCGGCCGCAGTGCACGCCGGCACCTTGAACGTGTTCGATGCCGACCGCGAAACCGACGCGCGCACACCGGCTCCCGCCGCACGGAGTGCGTCCCGAGCACAGGGGAGAGGCCTTGCCCGGCTGGCACGGCGGGTGTGGCCGGACCGGGACTGGGCCGCCATCGGCGTCAAACCCCACCTGGCGGTGGCGGCCGGTGAAGTCGGCGTGGCCAGCGGTATGGCGCCCGAGCAGACTGCGCTGTCCGTCGTCTACACCACGATGACCGGCTCGGCGACGGCAGCGCAGCGACTGCTGGCACTCGATCCCGGTGACGTCGCCGCGGTGACCTTCGAGCTGTCTCCCTTGTGCGACCAGACCGCCGCGGTGGCGGCCAAGGAACTCGCCGACCTGTCCGATCCGCTCCTCGACACCCTGGCACAGCGCCACGTCGAACGCGACCGACCCTTGTTCGTCTCCTGAAAGGTGAACCATGCCACCACATCTGCTCGACGGTGAGCCCCATGCCCATACCGGTGCGGACGCGAGGAACAATCAGGCCGAACGCCCCCGGCGGATCAGGCAGGCAGGCGAGCCGCTGCGAATCGGCGTCGGCGGGCCGGTCGGCTCCGGAAAGACCGCGCTGGTAGCCGCGCTGTGCAGGCAGCTGCGCGACGAGCTGTCACTGGCCGTACTGACCAACGACATCTACACCACCGAGGACGCCGACTTCCTGCGCAGGCACGCCGTGCTTCCGGATGACCGCATCGCGGCCGTGCAGACCGGCGGCTGCCCACACACCGCGATCCGGGACGACATCACCGCCAACCTGGACGCGATCGACGACCTGATCGCGGGCAACGGGGCTCTCGACCTGATCCTCGTCGAGTCCGGTGGCGACAATCTCACCGCCACGTTCTCGTCCGGACTGGTCGACGTGCAGATCTTCGTCATCGACGTGGCAGGTGGCGACAAGGTGCCGCGCAAGGGCGGCCCTGGCGTGACGTTCTCGGACCTGCTGGTGATCAACAAGACCGATCTGGCTCCGATGGTCGGCGCGAACCTGGACGTGATGCGCCGCGACGCCGCCATGGTCCGCGGCGAGCGGCCGTTCGTGCTGATCTCCCTTACCGAGGATCCTGCGGCGGCCCAGGTGCTGAACTGGGTGCACGAACAACTGCGCGTGCCGGTCTAGAGGTCCTCGCGCACGATGCTTTCCGACGTTCTGATCGTCGCGCGCCCCAACCGCACCCCCAGCATCGCGTGCACGGGCGGGGTCGCGGCCCGCTACACGGATGCCGACACCGTGCACCTGGTGTCGGCAGCAGCCACACCGCTCGGCGGGGACACCATCAGAGTGCGGGTGGTCGTGGAGGAGGGGGCCCGGCTCCGATTGCGCAGCGCCGCGGCAACCATGGCGATGCCGGGCACCACCACCATGGAGTCCCATGCCAGTTGGGATCTGGACGTGGCAGGCGATCTCGATCTCGACCCCCAACCCACGATCGTGGCGGGCCGGGCACGCCACCTCAGCACGATCCGGCTAACCGTGACCGGAACCGGCCGGGCGCGGCTGCGCGAGCGCGTCCAAATCGGCAGATCCGGTGAACGGCAAGGGTTCTGGTCGGGTTCGATGCACGCCGACTTCGGTGGCACACCGCTGCTGCGGCACCGCGTGGAGCTCGGCATCGACTCGGTGACCGCCGACGAAATCGACACCCCAATGGCGTGCGTCAGCGAACTGCGATACCCCGAAACGGCATTCGACGCAGACGGCACCCTGCTGCAACTTGCTGCCGGTGGCTGTCTCGCCACCTGGCAGGGTGAGCGGCTACTCGCCGAACGCTAGGAAGCGGCCCTCTCGGTTTCCTTCACCGAGGCAGCGATGTCCTCGAGTTGCTCGATCCGAGTTCGTGCATACGCCTGCTGCTCGGTGATGGTCAGCTGGCCACGCTGACGGCTCAAGAACGTGATCGCCCACGACAGGAGCGTCGCGACCTTGGTCTTGAACCCGACCAGGTAGATCAGGTGCAGACCCAGCCAGGCCAGCCAGGCGAAGAAGCCGCCGAACTCCAGTTTCTTGGAACTGCCGAGGGGAATTTGCGCGACGGCGTTGTACTTCGACACCGTGGCCATCGAGCCCTTGTCGAAGTACTTGAATGGCTCGCGCGGCTTCGGGGTGGTGCCGTGCTTGTCGGCGGCGACCTCGTTCTGAATGATCTTCGCGACGTACTTGCCACCCTGGATCGCGCCCTGTGCCATGCCCGGCACGCCCTCGACGAACGCCATGTCGCCGACCACGAACACGTTCCGGTGCCCTGGGATCGACAGATCCGGGTTCACCTTCACCCGGCCTGCCCGATCGATCTCGGTGTCTGACTGGCTGGCCAGATCCCGACCCAGCGGACTGGCCTGCACGCCCGCAGACCACACCTTGCAGGCCGATTCGATGCGCCGGATGGTGCCGTCGGCGTCCTTGACGGTGATGCCGTTGCGGTCCACGTCGGTGACCATGGCGTTCAGCTGAACCTCGACGCCCATCTTCTCGAGGCGCTCCTGAGCCTTGAGGCCCAGCTTCTTTCCCATCGGGGGGAGCACCGCAGGCGCCGCGTCGAGCAGGATGACGTGGGCCTCGGTCGGGTCGATGTGCCGGAAGCTGCCCTTGAGGGTCTGGTCGGCCAATTCCTGGATCTGGCCTGCCATCTCGACACCGGTCGGCCCAGCACCGACGACGACGAAGGTCAGCAGCTTCGACCGCCGAACCGGGTCGCTGGAGCGCTCGGCCTGCTCGAAGGCGCCGAGGATCCGGCCGCGAAGCTCGAGCGCATCGTCGATCGACTTCATGCCTGGCGCGAACTCGGCGAAGTGATCGTTGCCGAAGTAGGACTGCCCAGCGCCGGCCGCGATGATCAGGCTGTCGTAGGGCGTCTTGTAGTCGTGCCCGAGCAACTCCGAGGTGACGGTCTTGGCCTCGAGGTCGATGTGGGTCACGTCGCCGAGCAGAACCTGCGCGTTCTCCTGGTTGCGCAGGATCAGCCGCGTCGGAGGGGCGATCTCGCCCTCGGAGATGATGCCGGTGGCCACCTGGTACAGCAGGGGCTGGAACAGGTGGTGCGTCGTGCGGGCAATCAGCTTGATGTCGACGTCGGTCTTCTTGAGCTTCTGGGCGGCGTTGAGACCGCCGAAGCCGGAACCGATGATGACGACCTTATGCCGATCCGTTGCCGTAGCTCCGGGGTGGCTCATTGCTGCTCCTCGCGTGCGAAAACCTACTCAGTACAACTCATAGGTTAGTCGGCGAGCTTCCCCGCAGCGCAGTGAGATCACCCACCGCACCATTTGTTCACCCCGGGTCGCTACTCCCGCCCTCCGGCGGCAAGGTCAGCCGGCGACCACCGGCTTGAGGAGTTCGCCGACCGCCGCGACGCCACCGGGGGTGTAACCACCGACGGTGAAGGCACTGAGGATCACACCGTCTACGCCCGCGTCGTACACCTTTTCCTTGAGCTGCTCGGCGACCTGCTCGGCGGTGCCGTACACGGCCTGCTGCTTGAAGTCGTCGGGGATGAGGTCGGCGGTGTACTGCTCACCGATGAGTGCGATGGCCAGCACACTGGTCTCCAGTGTCGCCGGATCGCGGTCGATCTTCTCGCACGCTTCCTTGACCACGCTGATCTTGCGTGCCAGCTCGTCGAAGCCGGCGATGATGTTGAGGTGGTCGAAGTGCTTGGCCGCCAACGGAATCGTCTTCTTCTCACCGCTGCCGCCGATCATCAGTGGAATGTGATCGCGGAAGCGCGGCTCGGCCATCGCCTCCTGCGTGCGGTAGTACTTGCCGGTGAACGTCGGGCGCTCGCCCTCGAGCATCGGCAGGATGATCTGCAACGCCTCGCCGAGCTTGTTGAAGCGGTCGGTGAACGTCCCGAACTCGTAGCCGAGTGAATCGTGTTCGAGCTCGAACCAGCCCGTGCCGATGCCGAGGATGGCGCGGCCCTGGCTGATGACGTCAAGCGTGGTGATCTCCTTGGCGAGCAGCGTGGGGTTGCGGTAGCTGTTGCCGGTCACCAGGGTGCCCAACTGCACATTCTCTGTCACGGTCGCCAGCGCGCCGAGCGCAGTGTAGGCCTCGAGCATCGGCTGGTCGGGGGTTCCGAGACCGGGAAGTTGGTAGAAGTGGTCCATCATGAAGACGGAGTCGAAGCCGGCGGCGTCGGCTTCCTGCGCCTGCGCGATCACCGTGGGGAAGAGTTCGGCAACACCGGTGCCGTAGGAGAAGTTCGGAATCTGGAGTCCGAGTCGAATCGTCACGAATCCGACCCTAGCCACGCTTAAACGGAACCGATACCCCGTTTCGCTCCGCGCGAACTCGGGAATATTCGTCAGCCGAAGTTGGCGAGCGCTCCATGGCTCACGTGCAGCGTCTGACCGGTGATGTGCCGTGCCGCCGGAGTGGTGAGGAACAGGGCCAATCGGGTGAGCTCGGCGGCCACCGATGGCGGCGTGGTGGGGATGCCGTCGTAGCCGAGCTCGGCGCCACGGCCAGAGGCCACGGTGTTCATCGTGATGCCGCGGATGCCGAAGTGCGTGGCCTGGCCGGCGGTCCAGTTGGACAACGCGGCCTTGACTGCCGCTTCGGGGCTGCCCTCGGCCGGGTTGTCGGCAACGACGTTGATGATCGAGCCACCCGAGCGCAGGTGGTCGCCGAGGATCTGAACGGTGAGCACGGCCGACAGCACGGTGGCATCGAGGGCGGTGCGCCACGAGGCGGCACGGTCGGCCAGCGAGTAGGTGCGCGGATCGCCCGAGTTCCAGTGCGGCGCAGGCACGTTCACGATGGCATCGATGTGATGCGGGAACGCCGCGCGGGCATCCTCCAGGCTGGCGGCGTCGGTGTTGTCGAACACGATCGAGTCGACGTCCAGCTCCTTGGCGGCCACCTCGAGGTCGTCGCGGCGGGAGCCTGCGATCACCACGTGGTGGCCGGCGTCGCGGAAACCTTCTGCGATGGCGCGACCGAGTTCGGTGTCACCGCCGGTGAGCAGCACATCCATCACGAAGACCTCCTCAGTGTTCGACGCTGAACCCAGCGAGTCGGCAGTCATGTTACTGGACAGTAGCTAGCTGACGAAACTCGCCACGCGGGCAACACGCTGACCGGTGAACGTGGGTCGCCTAGGGTTTTCAATCGTGAAGTTGAGCCACTCGATCATCGGTGCCGTCTCGGGGGTCCTGCTCGTCGTTCTGACCGGCTGCGGATCCAATTCGGCTACCTCCACCAGCCCGAGTAGCGGCGCCCCTGCGGGCGGCACACTGACGGTCTACGCCGCGGCGTCCCTGAAGCAGACGTTCACCGACATCGGTGAGCAGTTCAAGACGGACAATCCCGGCTGGTCGGTCGACTTCACCTTCGCAGGCTCCTCCGACCTGGTCACCCAACTGACGCAGGGCGCGAAGGGCGACGTCTTCGCCAGCGCCGACGCCAAGAACATGGACAAGGCAGCAAAGGCGGGCCTGCTCGGCGGCGACCCCGTGAACTTCGCGTCGAACACGCTGACCATCGTCGTGGCGCCGGGCAACCCCAAGGGGTTGACGTCGTTCGCCGACCTGACCAAGCCCGGACTGAACGTGGTGGTGTGCGCACCTCAAGTGCCGTGTGGCTCAGCCACCGAGAAGATCGAGCAGGCCACCAAGGTGACGTTGAACCCCGTCAGCGAGGAGTCGTCGGTCACCGACGTGCTGAACAAGGTCACCACGGGGCAGGCCGACGCAGGCCTGGTCTACATCACCGATGCGCTCGGCGCGGGTGACAAGGTGGCCAAGGTCGACTTCCCGGAGGCGCCTGCTGCGGTGAACACCTATCCGATCGGCGTGCTAAAGACTGCGGCCGACGCGGCCGCGGCCAAGAAGTTCGTCGACCTGGTCACAGGGGAGGCGGGTCAGAAGATCCTGTCGCAGGCGGGTTTCGCCAAGCCTTGACACGTTCGGCCGGATTGCCCCGCTGGCTCTACCTCCCCGCCGCCGTCGGGGCGATCTTCGTCGTGCTGCCCCTCGCCGCAGTGGCGGTCAAGGTCGACTGGTCGCAGTTCTTGGCGCTGATCACCAGCCGGTCGTCGGTCACCGCGCTCGAGCTCAGCATGAAGACGGCGGCGATCAGCACCGCACTGTGCATCGTGCTGGGTGTACCGATGGCATTGGTGTTGGCCCGCAACGACTCTCGTTGGGTGCGCTGGACCAGGCCGCTGATCCTGCTTCCCTTGGTGCTGCCGCCGGTGGTCGGCGGCATCGCGTTGCTCTATGCGTTCGGCAGGCTCGGGCTGCTCGGCCGCTACCTCGACGCTGCTGGCGTTCAGATCGCGTTCACGACGACGGCAGTGGTGTTGGCGCAGACGTTCGTGTCACTGCCGTTCCTGGTGATCGCCATCGAGGGGGCAGCCCGCACCGCAGGCTCGGACTACGACGTCGTCGCCGCCACACTCGGGGCCAGGCCAACGACGGTGTGGTGGCGAGTGTCGTTGCCGCTGCTGGCGCCCGGCCTGGCATCCGGCGCAGTGCTGGCCTTCGCCAGGTCGTTGGGGGAGTTCGGCGCGACGCTGACGTTCGCGGGCTCGCGCGAAGGCGTCACCCGGACGCTCCCGCTGGAGATCTACCTGCAACGTGAGAGTGACGCCGATGCGGCGGTGGCGCTGTCACTGCTGCTCGTCGTCGTCGCGGCGGTGGTCGTGATCGGCGTGGGCAGCCGCGCGCTCAAGCCGGGGGGTACCAGTGGCTGGTGACGCGTCGTGACCGGTGTGCAAGTGCGAGCGGTGGTCGAGGCCCGTCGGCTCGACGTCGAGTTCGGCGTCGCTGCCGGCGAGGTGTTGGCCGTGCTCGGCCCCAACGGGGCGGGGAAGTCGACGCTGCTGCACGTGCTCGCGGGTCTGGTGCAACCCGACGCGGGCAGCGTGCGCGTCTTCGATCGCGTGCTGACCGATACGGCCACCGGAGTGAAGGTGGCCACCCACGCCAGGCGCGTCGGCCTGCTACTGCAGAATCCGCTGCTGTTCCCGCACCTCGACGTCGCCACCAACGTCGCGTTCGGCCCGCGCAGTGGAAAGCACCTCGGACGCAAGGAATCCCGCGCTTCTGCGCAAGGGTGGCTCGACGAGGTGGATGCCGGCGACCTAGCCGGGAAGATGCCGCGTCAGCTCTCCGGCGGGCAGGCGCAACGCGTCGCCCTCGCGCGTGCCATGGCCGCCGATCCCGACGTGCTGCTGCTCGACGAACCGCTGACGGGGCTCGACGTGGCCGTGGCCTCCGCCATCCGCAAGGTATTGCGCAGGGTGCTGGCACGCGACGGGCGCGCTGCGGTGCTGGTGACCCACGATCTGCTCGACGTCGTCACTCTTGCCGACCGCGTCGTGGTGCTCGAGGAGGGCCGGGTGGTCGAGTCGGGCACGTCCGCGCAGGTGCTGGCGACACCGCGCAGCTTCTTCGGCGCGCGCTTCGCGGGGGTGAACCTGGTGGCTGGCCGGATCGGGCCAGACGGAAGCCTGGCGACCAGCTGGGGGACGACGTGGCACGGCATCGTCGGCGACGACGTCGGCGTCGGCGACACCGCGGTGGCGATCTTCGCGCCGTCAGCCGTGGCGGTCCATCGCGACAAACCGCACGGCAGCCCGCGCAACACCATCGAGGTGGTGGTGGCCGAGTTGGACACCAGGGGACCGGCGATCCGCGTGCGCGCCGACGAGCAACCCGACGGCGCCCCGGGGCTGGCGGCCGACATCACGGTAGAGTCCGCAACCGAATTGAGGCTGGCACCGGGCGAGCGGGTGTACTTCGCGGTGAAGTCTCAGGAGATCACCGTTCACCCCGGGCCGTAACGGTCCCGCCGGTCATCCCGATCAAGCCACCGAGACACCCCGGACCCGAGTGCGGTTCAGCGCACAGAGAACGCCCGGGGCCTCGTCATGCCAGCAATCAAGCTCGAATACCGTTGGCACGCCCTTTTCGTCGCACAGCAATTTCCAAGCCAGACACTCTAAGAGCAACTCACACTTGCGTCACGGCGGTAACACGGTATTTTCTTCCCATGCAAAAGCCGGACTCCCCCCGACACAGCTGGAGCACGGCGAGGAAGTTGGCGGTCGCGACGGTAACGGCCGCGACCGCAGTCACCCTCGTTCTGCCCGGCGTCCCGGCGATCGCGGATCCGGTACCGCCGCCGCCAGCCCCGCCGGCGCCCGCGCCTCCGTTCCCGCCGCCGCCGGCCGATCCCAATGCGCCTCCGCCGCCGCCGCTCGATCCGAACGCGCCGCCACCGGACCCCGCTGCACCCGCGCCTCCGCCACCGGAGCCCGGCCGCGTCGACAATGCAGCGGGTGGCTTCAGCTACCTCGTGCCCGCCGGCTGGAAGGTCTCGGACGCCACCCAGCTGTCGTACGGCCAGGCGCTGTTGACGAAGATCCCGGCAGCAGGCAGCGAACAAGCACCCAGCGATACCAGCGTTCTGCTCGGTCGGCTGGACCTCAAGCTGTTCGCAGGCGCTGAGAACGACAACACCAAGGCGGCCACCCGGCTGGCCTCCGACATGGGCGAGTTCTTCATGCCGTTCGCGGGAACCCGCGTCGGGCAGGAGACGGTTCCCCTCGATGCCGCGGGCATGCCCGGTGCCGCGTCGTACTACGAGGTGAAGTTCACCGATACCACCAAGCCCAACGGCCAGATCTGGGCAGGCGTCGTCGGTTCGACGACGCCCCCAGGTGCACCCCGCGGGCAGCGCGCACCCGAGCGCTGGTTCGTGGTGTGGCTCGGATCGGCCACCAACCCGGTCGACAAGGGCGCTGCCACCACGCTGGCCCAGTCGATCCGGCCGTTCACACCTCCACCGCCGCCCGAGCCGCCGCCACCGGACCCGAACGCACCGCCGCCGGATCCCAACGCGCCAGCACCACGGCCAGGCGTCGGCGTGCCGGTGCCGGTGACCAACGCGCCACCGGAGATGATGCCCGGGGGCTGATCTCGGGCGGGTATTAAGACGATCGTGGGTGTTTCGGCTGCCGAATCGTTACCGTCTGCAGGTAGACCGGATGGTGATTCAGCGGCTGCGTTGGATCAGCCGGCGACAGGCAGGGGTTCGTCATGGAAATGATTGCGGCAACCGACTATCTGGCCTTCGCTCCGCCAACCGCGGTGGGCTGGTTCGCCTACATCGTCATCGGCGGGATCGCCGGCTGGCTCGCAGGCAAGATCGTCAAGGGTGACGGGCAGGGCATCCTGCTCAACATCGTCGTCGGCATCATCGGCGGTTTCATCGGCGGCTTCCTGCTCGAGAAGCTGGGCGTCGACGTCATCGCTGGACGCAAGTGGTTCACGTTCTTCACGTCGCTCATCGGCGCGGTGATCCTGCTCTGGATCGTCGGTTTGGTGCGGCGCAGCTCCAAGTCGAGGTAATCGCCGAGGTCACAGCGCTGCAAGCACACCGCGCAGCGCGGCATTGAGCGTGCCGCGGCCATACCGGTACATCGGGCCGCGCCCGTCGGCCAGCAGGATCCGAAGCCGGGCCATGCCGCGGACGCGGACCGGGAGCGGGTCGATCAGGCGATCGCATACGGCGGCGATGAGCTCGGCGCAGTCCTGCACGGCCACGGCGTGAGTCGGCACGCGTGCGTTCAAGTGGCTCGAGGTCACGGAGTCGTGCATGGCGAGTTGCAGTGCACGCGCCAGATCGTTGCGCTCGCTTGGCGTGACCAACCGAGCGCGGTGCACCGCCAACGGACTGCCTGGTGTCGGGCTGGTGCCGTCCTCGATCTGTCGGTCGTAGCGGCCTGCCCACAACCGAGCGCGCAACGTGGCCGACCACGTGACTACCCGTCGCTCTGCTCGCCCCACGGTAGGCAGCGCCGCGAGGATCTCGAGCCAATCCTGCTGCCGTGAACCCATTTCAACCACTCCTTCTCGTGACTGGTAAAAACGTTACGCCGGTCACCAGTGACTAGTCAACGTTTAATACCGGTCACGACTGGTCTAGACTGGCTGCATGCCATCGATACCGGAGAAGTGGCTCGACGACGAAGAGAAGAAGCCGGCACCCGAACCCCTGCGTCGCGTCCAGAGCCTGATCAACACCCTCGACCGTGAGTCCGGCCTCGACCGGCTTGCAGCCGCGGAGAACGCGGCCCCATGGATGACGTCGAACGGACTGCTCCCGCCCGGTGGCACGCCGACCGACCACGACCTCAGGACGCTGATCGGTGTGCGAGAAGGATTGCGCGCGTTGGTGCTTCAGAACACCGACGGCCGGGCCCCCAGCCCGGCGCTGATGTCGCCGTTGCACGAGCTCACCGACGGCGAAGTAGCACGCGCGGCCGTGGCCGATGACGGGGCAGTGCGATGGCAGCCGGTCGGGGATTCGGTGCGGGCGCGGCTGTTGACGCTCGTGCTCATCGTGTCCGACGCGCAGCACGACGGGACGTGGGCGCACCTGTTGGCGTGCGCGAACGACGACTGCCAGTGGGTCTTCTACGACCGTTCCCGCAACCACGGCGGCACGTGGTGTGACATGGCGACGTGCGGCAACAAGCTGAAGAATCGGGACTTCCGCGCCAGAGTGCGGAGCCGCTGAGCGCGCTAGGTCGAGAGGTGCCAGACGACGGCCGCGGCCAGTGCCCCGAGTCCGTTCAGCGACCAGTGCAGGGCGATCGGCGCGATGAGGCTGCCGCTGCGCCTGCGTAGCCAGGTGAAGACGAAGCCGGCCGCGCCCGTCGCGATGACGGCCATCACCACCCCCGCGACCACGCCGGCAATGCCGAGGCCGAACAGCTTGGTGAATCCAACGTTGCTGCTGGTCAATCCGAGAGACGTGGCGATGTGCCAGAAACCGAACAGCAGGGACCCTGCCGCCGCGACACCGCGGAAGCCCCATGCGCGATTGAGCGTGCCGTGCAGGACGCCCCTGAAGACGAGTTCCTCGGGGATCACGGTCTGCAGCGGAATGATGACCATCGACGCGATCAACGCGCCGGACATCGTGGCGTAGTGGTCGTTCATGAACATCGGGCGCGTCCAAGGGAGCATGGCGCCGACGGCGATCACCGTGGCCACCAGAGCGACCGCACCCAGTGCGTAACCCACTCCGGACTTCCAGTGCTCACGCCCGAGCCCGAGCTCCGACCAGTCCAGACCGCGCGACCGGACCAGCAGGACCAGCCCGACGGCTGCGGCGGGCACCGTTGCGACGTTGGCCCACGGGGTGGTGAAGTGGGCGATGAGGTTCGTCAGCGCCAGCACCACCACGACGACACCGATGTCGACGTAGATGCGGAAGTGATGCAAGGCGGAGAGCTGACCGATCAGCGGGTGGGGTGGCGCTGCCACGGCGCTGAGATCAGACATAACAGTCCAAGTCTACGTTGGACCCGCCAGTCGGCGCCGATGCTCGCTCAACGATACTGAATCGCATGTTTGACAGGTGTCAGCTTTTGGCGTCGGTGCGGGTGCTCGACGTCGGCGGCCCCGAGTCCGACGGCGTCGGCCGCCTGCTCGCCGACCTCGGCGCGGACGTGCTGAAGGTGGAGCCGCCAGGCGGTGCTGCCGCCCGCGCCGCCAAGCCCACCGTCTCCGGCTCCAGCGTTCCGTTCACGCTGAACAACGCCAACAAGCGGGCCGCGGTGCTCGATCCTGCCGACGCCGATGACCGCGAGCGCTTCATCGAACTGGTCGCCGGAGCCGACATCCTGATCGACGGCGGCGTGCCAGGAGGTACCGACGCATTCGGTACCTCGAGTGCCGAGCTCGCCGATCGCTTCCCCCAGCTGGTGGCGCTGCAGGTGACCGACTTCGGCGCATCGGGTCCGCACGCGTCGTGGCAGGCCACCGATGCCGTGCTGTACGCGATGTCGACGGGGCTGTCCAGGTCGGGGCCGACCACGGGCCAGCCCGTCCTGCCGCCGTACGGCATCGCATCGGCGACGGCCGCGGTCCAGGCGGCATTCGCGGCACTCGTCGCCCACTACCACCGATTGCGTTGCGGGACGGGCGACTACATCGACTTCTCCCGTTCCGAGGGCGTCCTGCAGAGCCTGGACCCACCGTTCGGCTCGGAGGGGCAGGCGGCCGTCGGCCTGAAGGCGTCCCACGAACTGTGGCGTGGCAGGCCCCGCAACCAACAGCTCTATCCGACGTTCCCCTGTGTCGACGGCTTCGTCAGGATCTGCGTGCTGTCGCCGAGGCAGTGGCACGGCATGTGGGCCTGGCTCGGTGAGCCGGAGGCGTTCTCCGATCCGCGGTTCGAGGTCATCGGGGCCCGCTACGCCGCGGCGGACGAGCTCAACGCCGCCATCGCCGACCTCGTCGCCCCTCAGACGATGGAATCGCTTGTCGCCGAGGGGCAACGGCGAGGCGTCCCCATCGCCGCCGTGCTCAGACCCGCCGAGGCGCTGGCCTCGGACCACTTCCGCTCGGTCGGCGCCCTCACCGAGACGGACGTTGCCGACGGGACGCCGCTGGCCGTACCGACCGGGCCGTTCGTGGTCGACGGGGTCCGCGCAGGCATCGTGCGGGCCTGCCCCGCGGTCGGCGCCGACGAGCCCACGTGGGTCGCGACCCGAGCCGAGTCCGCCAACCCGACCGGCCAGATCGCCGAAAGGCCCTTCGAGGGCCTGCGGATCCTCGACCTGGGCGTGATCGTCGCAGGCGGTGAGCTCGGCAGGTTGTTCGCCGATCTCGGGGCCGAGGTGATCAAGGTCGAGAGCGCCGAATATCCCGACGGACTGCGGCAGACCCTGCCAGGACAGCTGCTGAGCCGATCCTGGGCGTTGACCCATCGCAACGAATCCGGTCTCGGCTTGGACCTGCGCCATCCCGAGGGCGCGGCGATCTTCCGCCGCCTGGTCTCGGAGTCGGACGCGGTGTTCGCGAACTTCAAGCCGGGAACCCTTGCTGGCCTTGGCTTCTCCTACGATGAGCTGCGCACGCTGAATCCGCGGATCGTGCTGGCCGAGAGCAGTGCCTACGGTGCGACGGGGCCGTGGAGCGGCCGCATGGGGTACGGACCGCTGGTCCGGGCGATGACGGGCGTCAGCAGGCTCTGGATCTCTGACGATCCTGCCGATCCCAACTTCTACGACGCCACGACGGTGTTCCCCGACCACGTCGTCGGCAGGATCACCGCCGTCGCCGCACTGGCCGCGCTGATCAATCAGCTCACCGACGATGCCGGCGCTCACGTGCACATCTCGCAGGCGGAGGCGGCCGTCAACCAACTCGCCACGACGTACGTGGCCGAGGCCGCCCACGCGGCCGGCCTGACCGTCGTCCACGACGATGCGATTCACGTCGTGTGCCCATGTGCGGGCGACGACGAGTGGTGCGTGGTATCGGTTCGCTCCGAACAGGATCGGATTGCCGTGGCCAAGGTGGTCGGAGCATCGGAGCTGCCGGACGGTGCAACCGAGTTCGTCGATGCCGTGTCGGCGTGGACGGCGGGCAGGGACAAGACCGACGTCGTCGCGTTGCTACAGGACGCGGGCGTGCCCGCGGGGCCGATGTACCGTGCGGTGGACGTCCTCGCCGATCCTCAGGTGACCCACCGCGGGCTCTACACCGAGATGGTCCACCCGTTGCTCGAGGCGCCGTTGACCGCCGAGACACATTGCGCGCCCTTCCGGCACATCGCCGATCCCACGATGCGGCCGGCGCCGATGCCCGGCGAGCACACCAGGGAGATCGCTCGGACGCGGCTTGGTCTGGACGACGACGAGACCGAACGCTTGATCGCCGAGAGCGTGCTGTTCAGCTGGACCAAGCCCGACGAGGAACCCAGGAGCTCGACATGACGACCGTGATCGACGCAGGCGCAAGGGTGTTCGTCGACGGCGGCTTCCGCAAAGCCGCCGAGGTGGCGCCGGTCATCGAAGCAGCCACGGGTGAACCACTCGGCAATGGCTCAGCCGCAACGGAATCCGAGATCGACGACGCGGTGACCGCCGCTCGGCGCGCCCTTCCCGGGTGGTCGGCGACGCCGTCAGCGGAACGCGCCGATGTACTGGTCCGGTTCGCCGACGC
The DNA here is from genome assembly GCF_008329605.1 of Mycolicibacterium sp. P9-64. GTDB lineage: Bacteria > Actinomycetota > Actinomycetes > Mycobacteriales > Mycobacteriaceae > Mycobacterium. Next base: position 472,177 of record NZ_NPKO01000006.1, on the reverse strand, counting down.
ACTGCTGGCCCGCGCCGCGGAGACCAACGAGCTGTGCACGCGCGAGAACGGCATGCCAATCCGCTTGTCGCGCGGCGCAAACGGGATGTTCCCGGCAGCGCTCCTGCACTACTACGCGGGCCTGATTCGAGACGCCTCCGACGAGGAGATCCGGCCCGCCATGGTCGGTCACACCATCGTGCGGCGGGAACCCGTAGGCGTCGTCGGAGCGATCACGCCGTGGAACTACCCGCAGGCGCTCGCTGCGATGAAGATCGCCCCCGCGCTCGCGGCCGGTTGCACCATGGTGCTCAAGGCTCCGCCCGAAACCGCTTTGGACGCCTTGATCTTCGGCGAAGCGGCCCACGACGCCGGCTTGCCGCCAGGAGTCCTCAACATCGTCGCGGGCGGCGCCGTCGCCGGCGCGCACCTGGTCCAGCATCCCGGCATCGACAAGGTGGCATTCACGGGTTCGACGGCGGCGGGCAGGGTCATCGGCGAGATGTGCGGGCGACTGATTCGTCCGGTCACTCTCGAGCTCGGCGGAAAGTCGGCGGCAATCATTCTCGACGACGCCGACCTCGACGCGACCATGAAGGGTCTGCGCACGGCGTCGTTCGTCAACAACGGACAGACCTGCCATCTGAGCTCCCGGATTCTGGCGCCGCGGTCGCGCTACGCCGAGGTAGTCGCCGCCGTGGCCGCGCTGGCCGACGGGCTCAACGTCGGCGATCCGTTGCAGAAGTCCACCGACATAGGACCCCTGGTCAGCGCTCGGCAGCGGGAGCGCGTGCTCGACTACATCGAGATTGGCAAGGCCGAAGGAGCCAAGGTCGTTGCCGGCGGGTCCGTTCCTGCCGACCAACCGCGCGGCTGGTACGTCTCGCCAACCGTGTTCGCCGACGTGGACAACTCCTCCCGCATCGCGCAGGAGGAGATCTTCGGGCCGGTCCTGGCCGTCATCGCGTACGACACCGACCGTCAGGCCATCGACCTCGCCAACGACAGCGAGTTCGGGCTGGGTGGCACGGTCTGGTCGGCCGACCACGAGCGCGCGACCGACGTCGCCCGCGCAGTGCGCACAGGCACCATCGGCATCAACAACTACGTCATGGACATGCAGGCCCCGTTCGGCGGGGTGAAGTCAAGCGGCATCGGTCACGAACTCGGCCCGGAGGGCCTGGCTGCCTACCAGTGCCTGAAGTCCATTTACCACGCCGGCCCGGCTTAGCCCCTCTCTAGGTACTTTCGAAAGGTTTCACGAGTGTCCATCGATCCGAGAACGCCCGTCCTCGTCGGCTACGGCCAGGTCAACCAGCACGACGACGACCCCTCCGTCGCGCCGATCGATCTGATGGAGCGAGCCGCCCGCGCGGCCGCGGATCCTCGCATCCTCGAGGCCGTCGACTCGGTGCGCATCGTGAACCTGCTGTCATGGCGGTACCGCAACCCCGGTCTGCTTCTCGCACAGCGCATCCGGGCATCCCACGCGGATAGCCGATACACCAGCATCGGCGGCAACGTGCCCCAGGCGTTGGTCAACCAAGCCTGTGTCGACATTGCCGGTGGCCGCGTCGACACCGTGCTGATCGCCGGCGCCGAGGCGTGGCGCACCCGCACGAAGGTACGTCGAGCGGGGGGCACGCTGGACTGGCCCAAGCAGGATGAGTCGGTACCCGACCCGCTGGGAGGCGACGAGAAGTTCGAGTTGGCAGGGCCCGTCGAGATCAAGATTCACCTGGACCGCCCTTCGTACGTGTACCCGATGTTCGAGCAGGCTCTGAGGATCGCGGCGGGGGAGACCTCCGATGTGCACCGTCGCCGCATCGGTGAGCTGTGGGCCCGGTTCAGCGCGGTGGCTGCGGACAATCCGCACGCATGGAGCCGCAATCTCGTTTCTGCGGAAGAGATCTGGCAGCCCGGACCCGGAAATCGGATGATCAGCTGGCCGTACACCAAGCTGATGAACTCGAACAACAACGTCGATCAGGGTGCCGCACTGATCCTGACGTCCGCGGAGAAGGCAACGCATCTTCAGATCCCCACCGACCAATGGGTGTTCCCCTACGCAGGCACCGACGCCCACGACACCTACCTGATCGGCGAGCGTGCCGAGTTCAACACCTCGCCTGCCATTCGGATCGCGGGAAGGCGGGCACTGGAGCTGGCGGGCATCAGCATCGACGACGTCGATCTCATCGACCTGTACTCGTGCTTCCCGTCGGCAGTCCAGGTCGCAGCGAACGAACTCGGACTACCCCTCGACGACCCACAGCGTCCGCTGACGGTCACCGGTGGTCTGACGTTCGCCGGCGGCCCGTGGAACAACTACGTCACGCACTCGATCGCCACCATGGCGGAGCGGCTAGTGGGCAGCCCCGGTACCGTCGGGCTCGTCTCCGCCAACGGCGGCTACCTCACCAAACACAGCTTCGGCCTGTACGGAACGCAGCCGCCTGCAGCCGAGTTCCGTTGGGAGGACGTGCAATCCACCGTGGACGCCGAACCCACCCGGGTCGCGGAGGAGGAGTGGGCAGGCGTCGGCACCGTCGAAACCTGGACCACACCCTTCAGCAGGGACGGCGTACCGGAGAAGGCGTTCCTTGCGGTCCGCACCCCCGAGGACACCCGCGCGCTGGCGGTGCTCACCGACGCCAGCGAGGCTGAGGCCAGCATCCGCGAGGACATCGCAGGCGCCAAGGTACGGGTGGAGGCGGACGGGACCGCGTCGCTGGTCTAGGCGCGTAGCGGGGTGGTTACGCGCTTCAAACTATCCGACACGGGACCGCGGCATGCCGGATGCTCGCGGACCACAACGGGTTTGGTGGTTCCGACGGCTACTCGTTCAACTTGGACGGAGCCAGCTGGACTCCACCCGCACGAGCAGCGAGTTGCGCGGCGAGAATGTCGAACCGCTGGAGGAGTCCGATGCGGAGCGGGCCAAGGAAGTCGTTGCGACGGGCTAGATCAGGGAGGCGAGCGGCTGCTGCGGGTCGGCCAACTTCGCCGGGTCGACCGGTGTGCGCGACCGGATCAACGATTTCACGTCGTCGAGCACGTCCCAGACGTTGACGTTCATCCCGGCCAGCACGCGGTCGTCGCCGTCCAGCCAGAATGCGACGAACTCGTGCTTGCCTTCATTCGTTGGGGCACCGCGGAACACGACTCGCTCGTAGTTGGGGGCGTGGCCAACGTACTCCATGCCGAGGTCGTACTGGTCGGTGAAGAAGTACGGCAGCTCGTCGTAGCTTCCCGGCGTGCCGAGCATGCCTGCCGCCGCGACGGCGGGCTGCTTGAGCGCGTTGGCCCAGTGCTCGGTGCGGATGCGGGTACCGAATAACGGGTGCTCTGCGGCCGCGATGTCGCCGACGGCGTACACGTCGTCGTCACTGCTCTTCAACGACGCGTCGACGAGGACGCCGCCGTTGGCCATCTCTAGGCCGGCCCTCTCGGCCAGGTCGACGTTGGGGGCTGCACCGACCGCGACCAGTACGGCATCCGCCTCGACCCTCGATCCGTCGCCGAGTCGTAGCCCCGTTGCCCGCCCGCCCTCGGTGGTGATCGCCTCGACCGATGTCTTCAGCCGCAGGTCGACGCCATGGTCGCGGTGTAGCTGCGCGAACACCTCCGCGGCCTCGCGCCCGAGTGCCGCGAGCAGTGGCAGCTCGGCGGTCTCCACGACCGTCACCTCGACGCCACGGGCGCGGGCACTGGCTGTGACTTCGAGGCCGATCCAGCCCGCTCCGACCACCGCGAGACGTGCACCGTCAGTCAGCGCCGACAGCAGCGCCGAGGCATCATCGACGGTGCGCAGGTAGTGCACGCCCTCGGCGTCGGCCCCAGGGATCGGCGGCCTGCGGGAACTAGACCCGGTGGCAAGCAGCAGTTTGTCGTAGTGCTCGTGGCCGCCTTCATCGAATCCGATCGTGTGCGACCCGCGGTCGATGATGGCGACCTTGGTGCCCAGTCGCAGGTCGACGTCGTGCTCGCGGTACCAATCCGCAGGGTCGACGGTGAAGTCGGCGAGGGCTTTCTTGCCCGCAAGGTACTCCTTGGACAGGGGCGGGCGTTCGTAGGGCAGGTGGTCCTCGTCCCCGAAGAGCACCAGATCGCCCCTGAAGCCGTTGTCCCGCAATGCCTCCGCGGCCTTGGCTCCCGCCAGGCCGCCACCCACGATGACGAACGTTGCCATGTCACTACTCCTTTTGGTCGAGGGAATGGACCACGCTTGAACCGGTTCGCGTACCCGGTGGTCGCGGTGACAAACGCCGCCTACTTGGGCGGCAGGCTCTTGGCGTAGTCGAAGCCACGGGTAACCCAGGACGTCAGTTGGCGCTTCGTCCGCACGCCGTCGTCGCCGATCCGCAACCAGCCTCGCATCTCGCGGCCCGCCATCACCATCGGCTCGACGTGCTCGCGTTGCAGCAACGCCTCGGTCTCGCCGGGCGGGATGCGCACCATCAGGCCGCCTCGTCCGCTCGCGGCGACCGACATGTTGCCGTTGATCAGGAACGCCAGACCACCGAACATGCGCTTCTCCTCGACCCCGCGCTCGGCGCTCGTCAGCTCCCTGATGCGGTTCGCGAGATCCTCGTCGTAGGCCATGTCAATCCAGGTCGACTCTGACGTGCCGGTGCCGTCTTGTGGCGTTGATGTCCACGACTCACCTACCCCTGACTCGGTGTCCATCCGAGTCTAGGCCCGAGTGCCTCGGCGAGATCGGTGATGATCTGCCGATAGTCGTCCTCGTCGAAGGTGAAGGGCAGCGCGAAGGCCACTTCGGTGGCCCGCTGGAAGCCGGCGTGGTCGAACAGCTGATCGGCGAGTTCGTCGGACGTGCCGACGTAGTCGGGAGAGAACAGCATGCCGCGCGGGCCCTGCGGGGTCTTGGTGCGCTCGAACCGGCTCGCCGCGTACTCGCGGTACCTACGGATCTGATCATCGGTGGCAGAGTCCGTCGGGATGACCACCAAACCCTGTGAGACACGGGTGGTTTCGCGTAGCGGGTGATGGGCGGCGATGGCCGCGCGGTAGGCGTCGATGTTCTCGCCCTGGATGGTGGCGAAGTCACGCGACTCGGTCCCATCGATGCTGACCACGGAGCTGGTCAGGTAGTTGATGCCCTGTTCACCGGCCCATGCTGCCGACGACATGCCACCGCCGTACCAGACGCGGTCGGCCAGTCCGGGGGAGTGTGGCTCGATGCGGTTGGTGAACTGCTCGATGCCGACGATGCCCTCGAAGTCGCTGACCGGGTCGCCGCGCAGACCGTGCAGGAGCCGAAGCACCCGGTCCTTGGAGAAGTCCTCGACGTCGTGGGTGTTCGGATACAGCGCTTCCCGGTAGTGGTCGTAGAGCATCGGCGTGCCAACGGAGACACCGGGATTGACCCGGCCACCCGACAGGATGTCCACGGTGGCGAGATCTTCTGCCAGCCGGAACGGGTTCTCCAGACCCAGCGGGATGACCGCGGTGCCGAGTTCGATGCGCGACGTACGTTGGCTGGCGGCCGCCATGATGGCCACCGGCGAGGAGATGCCGGGTTGGAGGTGCCTGCACCGCAGCCAGACGCTGTCGTAGCCGAGCGCCTCGGCGCGCTCGATTACCTCGAGTGTCTCCTCGAGCCCCGGCCCCGGGTTCTGCGCGTCGAAGCGCCCGATGGTCAGGAATCCGAGCTTGTCGAGCGGTTCTCCCCGATTGGGCAACCTTCAGTCCTTCCACGAGCGTGCGTGTCTGGTGACGACACGCCATGTCTCAACCAACAAACACGCACGCTCGCGAAGAACTTCCCATCAGGCCGCGACGGTGGCTGCCTCGGCGACGGGCTCGAGTGCCTGGACGACGATGTCGGCGACGTCGGTCATCGGCTTGACGTCCAGCGCGGCGAGCACCTCGGCTGGCACGTCGTCCAGATCGGCCTCGTTGCGTTGCGGGATGAACACCGTCTTCAACCCGGCCCGTTGCGCGGCGAGCAGCTTCTGCTTCACCCCGCCGATGGGCAGCACCCGCCCGTTCAGCGTGACCTCACCCGTCATGCCGACGTCGCCGCGCACCTTTCGGCCGGTCGCCATCGACACCAGCGCCGTGACCATCGTGACGCCCGCGGACGGACCGTCCTTCGGCACCGCGCCTGCCGGGAAGTGCACGTGGATCTGGCGGTCCAGCGTCGTCGGGTCGACGCCCAACTGCTCGGCGTGCGCCCGCACGTAGGACAGCGCGATCTGCGCCGATTCCTTCATCACGTCGCCCAATTGGCCGGTCAACTTCAAGCCGGCCTCTCCGTCGTTCGCGTTCGCCTCGATGAAGAGCACGTCGCCGCCGAGGCCCGTGACGGCCAGACCGGTCGCCACACCAGGCACCGCAGTGCGCTCCTCGGACTCCGGCGTGAAGCGCGGACGGCCAAGGTAGCCAACCAGATCCGGCTCGTCGATGGTCAACGGATCCGGGGACTCCGCCAGCTTGGTCGTCGCCTTGCGCAACGCCTTGGCCAACAGCCGCTCGAACTGACGCATGCCGGGTTCGCGTGTGTAGTCGGCCGCGATCTTGCGCAGGGCCTCGTCGGTGACCTCGACCTCGTCGCTCGTCAGCGCCGCGCGGTCCCGCTGCCTCGGCAGCAGGAAGTCCCGGGCGATGGCGACCTTGTCGTCTTCGGTGTAGCCGTCGATCTGCACCAGTTCCATGCGGTCCAGCAGGGCCGAAGGGATGTTCTCGATCACGTTGGCCGTGGCCAGGAACACCACGTCCGACAGGTCCAGATCCAGGTCGAGGTAGTGGTCGCGGAACGTGTGGTTCTGCGCCGGGTCCAGGACCTCCAACAGGGCGGCCGAAGGATCGCCGCGGTAGTCGGAGCCCACCTTGTCGATCTCGTCGAGCAGCACGACGGGGTTCATCGAACCCGCTTCGCCGATGGCCCGCACCAGACGACCAGGCAGGGCGCCCACGTAGGTGCGCCGGTGGCCGCGGATCTCGGCCTCGTCGCGCACCCCGCCAAGGGCAACACGAACGAACTTGCGGCCCAACGCCCGTGCCACGGACTCACCGAGCGACGTCTTGCCGACACCGGGAGGGCCCGCCAGCACCATGACGGCGCCGGAACCGCGCCCGCCGACGACCTGCAGGCCGCGCTGACTACGCCGCGCGCGGACCGCCAGGTACTCGACGATGCGGTCCTTGACGTCTTCGAGACCGTGGTGGTCGGCGTCGAGAATCTCGCGGGCCGACTTCAGGTCGGTCGAGTCCTCGGTCGTGACGTTCCACGGCAGGTCCAGCACGGTGTCCAGCCAGGTCCGGATCCAGCCGCCCTCGGGGCTCTGCTCGCTGGAGCGTTCCAGCTTGCCGACCTCGCGCATCGCGGCCTCGCGAACCTTCTCGGGAAGGTCGGCGGCCTCGACTCTGGAGCGGTAGTCATCGGACCCGTCGGGTTCGCCCTCGCCGAGCTCCTTGCGGATGGCGGCGAGCTGCTGGCGCAGCAGGAACTCCTTCTGGGTCTTCTCCATGCCGGACCGCACGTCGTCGGCGATCTTGTCGTTGACCTCGACCTCGGCCAGGTGGTCACCCGTCAGGTCGATCAGCAGCCGCAGCCGCTCGGCGACGTCTTCGGTCTCCAACAGCTGGCGCTTCTCCACGTCGGTCAGGTACGACGCGTAGCCCGCGGTGTCGGCCAGGGCCGACGGGTCGGTGATCTTGTTGACGACGTCGACGATCTGCCACGCCTCGCGGCGCTGCAGCATCGCTAGCAGCAGCTTCTTGTACTCGGCGGCCAGCGCCTTGATCTCGTCGGTGACCGTGCCTTCTTCGACCTCGGTGACCTCGACCCACAGCGCCGCACCGGGACCCGTGGTCCCAGATCCGATGTGGGCACGCGTCTCACCACGCACGACGGCAGCGGCACCGCCGCCAGGAACGCGTCCGACCTGCACGATCGATGCGATCACGCCGTAGGTGGGGTAGCGATCGTCGAGCCTGGGGGCGATCAACAGCTTGCCGGATTCGCTGGCCTGAGCTGCATCGACGGCAGCACGGGCGGCGTCGTCGAGTTCGATCGGCACCACCATTCCCGGCAGAACGATCGGCTCGCTGACAAACAACACCGGAACTGCGATGTTTTCTGACATCAATCCTCCAAAGTTGAACCTGGTGGGCTCAACCCTGGGCAGTGCGCTTTTGTTCCTGGGTGTTCTCCCACTTGCTGCGCGCCCGATGTCCGATGAAGAAGGTCAAGGCCATCAGCACCGCGATCAGACCAAGCGACACCACGGTGTTCACACCCTTCGCGACGTCGATGGACAGCGAGAAGATGATCGCGAGGCTGATCAACATGCCGGCGAGCAAGCCGATGCCCCACATCGCTGACAGCAGAACGTGCAGCCGGTGCACGAAGGCTTCCTCGCCGGGCTCCGGCGGATCGTCGTCCCGCTGCGCTCGCTCCGCCACGACCTGGGTCAGCGGCTTGCCGATCACACAAGAGCCGAGGAAGACCAATGCACCGATACCGCCAACCAAGGTGTCACCTGCCATCAGCATCCTGGCGTTGGACGTGGCCAGCCCGACGGCAAGGCTCAGACCGAAGTTCAGCATCAGGTACCCGGCGAACGGATCCAGCCGACGCGCTTTGATCGCTTCGTAGCTGACCTTGGCCCCGGCCAGCACGGTCGCCGACAGCAGCGCGACGTACTCCGAGCACCCGAGTGCGCGTAATCCGTAGTAGGCGATCAATGGCGGCGCGACGTCGAGCAGGATTCCCCGCAGGACGGGCCCATTGGAATGAGCCTGCTTGGCCGGGGGAGTCGTTGCTGATTCGGTCGAAGCCGGGTTGGGTGTCGGCGTAAGGGATGCTTCGGGTAAACGCGGTGCCCCGCTACCGGTTTCACTCACCGGCCCCATTGTATGTGTCCCGGCTGGGCGCCCGCTGTGAGCATCGAGTCATGCGTGCGGCATAGCCTCTTGGCATGCCCATCACAGCAGACACCGTCATCGCCATCACGGGTGCCAGTAGCGGAATCGGGGAGGCGACGGCGCGTCTACTCGCTGCACGCGGTGCGTCGCTGGTACTAGGCGCCCGCCGCATCGATCGGTTGAATCGGATCGCCGCCGAACTGCGCGCCGAAGGTGCCGCGGTGACCACGATCCCCACCGACGTCGTCCGCCGCGAGGATCTCGACGGTCTGGTCGCACGCGCCGTCGACGAGTTCGGCCGTCTCGACGTGCTGGTGAGCAATGCGGGCATCAGCAAGATCGGGCCCGTCGCGGACGGCGACGTCGACGGCTGGTCGGCGATGATCGACGTCAACGTGCGCGGTGTCTTGTACGGGATCGCCGCCGCTCAACCGGTGTTCCGCCGCCAGGGCCGCGGCCACTTCGTCACCATCGTGTCGACGGCCGGGCTCAAGATCGTGCCCAACATGACCGTTTACGCCGCGACGAAGAACGCGGTGCGCACGATCATGGAGGGTGTCCGGCAGGAGTCGACGGACGGCGTCATCCGCACGACGTCCATCTCCCCGGGCTTCGTCAGGACCGAGCTGGACGGTTCGATCGACGATCCGGCGATGCGCGCCCAGATCCGCCGCAACATGGACGATTTCGGCCTTTCGCCCGACGCGGTGGCCAGCGCGGTCGCGTTCGCGGTCGAGCAGCCGCACGACGTGGAGATCGGCGACATCACCATCAGGCCGACCGTGCAGGGTTAGCGACGGTATCGACGGGGTCAGCGCACGGGAGAGCTCGATTCGCCGCCCCCGGTAGCGCCGACCTACACAACGAGGCCGTGGAGCCGATTGCAAGACAATCGACTCCACGGCCTTTCCGTGTTCCGTGAAGGGCGTTCACACAAGAAGGGAGCCTGCCGTTCGGGGGGTAACGACAGGCTCCCTGGTCTTGCGTCAGGCCGCTCGGCTAGGCGCTGGCCTGTGCTCCCAACGTGCGCTGGATGTCAGGCAGCATCTGCTGCAACTGCTGACCCCAGTAGCCCCAGCTGTGCGTGCCGGTCGCCGGGAAGTTGAACACGCCGTTGGTGCCACCCGCGGCGATGTAGTTGTCCCGGAAGGACAGGTTGGTGCGCAGCGTGAACCCTTCGAGGAACTGCGCGGACATTAGGTTGCCACCCGAGGTGCCCGAGTCGAGATCCGACGGAGTGCCTGTGCCGCAGTAGATCCAGACCCTGGTGTTGTTGGCGACCAGTTGGCCGACGTTGACCATCGGGTCGTTGCGCTTCCACGCCGGGTCCGTGGACGGGCCCCACATGCTCTCTGCGTTGTAGCCACCGGCGTCGTTCATTGCCAGACCGATCAGCATCGGCCACCAACCCTCGGACGGGTTGAGGAAGCCCGAGAGCGACGCCGCGTAAATCCACTGCTGCGGGTGGTAGATCGCGTAGGTCAGCGCGGTTCCGCCAGCCATCGAGAGGCCGACGACGGCGTTGCCCGTCTGTGACACGCCCTGATTGGCCTCCAGCGACGCCGGCAGCTCCTGGGTCAGGAACGTCTCCCACTTGTAGGTGTAGTCCTGGCCGTTGCCCTGCGATGGCCGGTACCAGTCGGTGTAGAAACTCGACTGACCGCCAACGGGCATCACGACCGACAGGCCCGAGTTGTAGTACCACTCGAACGCCGGGGTGTTGATGTCCCAGCCGCTGTAGTCATCCTGCGCGCGCAGGCCGTCCAGGAGGTAGACGGCGTGTGTGCCGCCGCCCTGGAACTGCACCCGGATGTTGCGGTTCATCGACGGCGAGAACACGTCGAGGTACTCCACCGGGAGACCAGGCCTGGAGAATGCTCCAGCAGTAGCCGAACCCCCGGCGAAGCCGATCAGAGTGGGCAGCATCGCAGCGGCGATGGCACCCACCGCCAGCCTGCGCAACCACGTTCCACGAATCAATCTGTCGAACTTCATAACGGCAACCGACCGCCTTTCTTCATGTCCTGTCAAGCAATCGCCGTTGCTTTGCGAGCGCAAGTGAATCACGTGGATGTGGTTCGCCATGGCTCTCAACGCCGAGATGTGATGTCGCAGTTGGCTAACGATCGGGACTCGGCATCGAGACGTCGGTCACCGATTTGGCGTGTGACCAGTGTGAATGAAGTGGTTTTTGAGACTCGGCGCCGGCTACGACTCGTCGTGTTCGACACGGCCCGATGGCGTGCGACGGCGTGGCGTCAACGACATCACGAGTTGTTACACGACCCGTCGCATCAGGTTTCTGACCTGCGCCGACACGATCCCGAGGGCCCGGTCGACACGGCATTGCCGCTGGTGGTCGATCCAGGGAGGTCGGCGCGCCCGATCATCTCGAACCCGCGCCGGGTGAAATCGCGGCGGCGATGTCCGCACCGATGTCGGTACCGATGTCACGGCGTGTCCAGCAAAGTTCGGAAACGAACCGTCGACCTCTGCGGTCAGCCTTGCGCGGCCACCAGCGCACGCCGCACGTCGTCGTTGCGTTCCTCGATGGTGCGGCCGATCTCCTGCAGCAGCAGCGGCTTGCGCAACACCAGTTGCTCGACGTGTTCGCGATCGATCTCCAAGACCGTCACCTCGTCGAGTGCATAGGCACCCGAGGTTGTCGGCTCGCGGGTCAGCGCCGTTGAGCCGAGGAAGTCTCCGGCATCCAGGGTGCGTACGTGAACCATGGCGCCGTCCTCGCCTGTGGCGATCAACTGGACGCGGCCGTTCACGATGAAGGACATGTGCTTGGGTATCTGACCTTGGAACTGGATGGTCTCGTCGGCGCCGTAGCGGGTGACACGGGCGTTGGACACGATCTCCTGGTGGTCGGTGTGGTTGAGCCGCAACGTCGGTGCGACGATGCGCAGCGACTTCTCGACCCGTTCGGCGGTGGCGAAGTCGTCCTCGACCCCGTCCAAGCGCAACTCGGCGCGTCGCGCCGCGTACCAGGTCCATCGCAGGAACGTCGCCTTCGCCGCAGCACCGTCGGCGGGCGAGCGCAACGGGATCGACGTCGAGTACTGACCTGCCCCTGCCGCCACCGTCGACGGCGAAGCACCCGCCCGCACGTGCGGTAACGTGCCCGCCAACCGCGCCAAGAGCCCACAGACGTCATCAGGTGGATCGCTCGGGTCGAACGCGGTGACGACGGAGATCGAGTGCTCGCCGGGCGGTCGGCTCAGGTTGGTGAACGATGCGGCGGCCAGCATCGAGTTCGGGATGATCTGCAATCCGTTCCCGGTGTCGATGTGGGTGGCCCGCCAGTTCACCTCGACGACGCGGCCCCGCGCCGACGCCGTGTCGACCCAGTCGCCGATCTGGAATGGCTGCTCGAACAACAACAGCAGACCGGAAATGATCTGGCCGACGGAGTTCTGCAGTGTGAGGCCAAGCACGATCGACGAGATGCCCAGCGCGGTGAACAAGCCGCCAACCTTGGCGCCCCAGATGTAGGAGAAGATGATCGCGAGCCCGACCGCGATGACCAGGAACCGTGCGACGTCGAGGAAGATCGACGGAATCCGCTTGCGCCAGGACCCTTCCGGTGCCCCTTGGAACAGGGTGGCATTCAGGCCTGACAGCACCAGTATCAAGAGCACGAAGCCGAGCACCGTGGAGACGATGCGGACTGGCGTGGCCTCCGCGGACACCTCGGTGGCCTTGGTCAGAAGGAGCAGCAACGCGGCAAGCGGAAGGATGTAGTTGCGCACCAACTCGATTGGCCGTGCGAACGCGCTGCCGCGCCTGCTGAGCATGGCGCGCACTTCGGTCAGGAGCACCAAGCCGATCGGCAGCCCGATCGCGACACCGACGGCCCAGTAGAACCACGACGAATCGACGACGCTGGTCACGATTGGCGCTCCGCGAGACGCCAGATTGGTTGCGAGGTCCCGTCGACGGTGATCTCACCCGCCGCAGTGAACTGCCGGCTGTCGCGCATCGCGTCGTAGACGCCCGAGGTCACGTACACCCCTGGCTGAGGTGAGCCCTTCTGCACCTGGAAGGCGAGATCGACTGCCGCACCCCACATGTCGTAGGCAAGGCTGGCTCGGCCGACCAGCCCGCTGCTGACGGTGCCGGTGTCGATTCCTGCCCGCAGTTTGAGCGAGTGGCCCGTCTCACCGTTGAACCGGTCGACGATCCGATGCATCTCGAGGGCGAAGTCGACCGTGCGCCGGACGTTGTCGATGCGCGGCACGTTGAGGCCGCAACTGGCGAGGTAGCCATTGTGCAGCGTGCGCACCTGCTCGACCCCGAGGCTGTCGGCCGCTGCGTCGAACTGACGGACCAGCCGGTTGACGATGGCAAGGGATTCCTCGGAGGTCAGAACGGCGGAGAGCTCGTCCAGCCCAACGATGTCGGCGAAGATCACCGTCACGTCCTGGTGGTCCTGCGAGATGATCTCCTCGCCGTCGCGGTAGCGCGCCACCACGGGCTCGGGCATCAAGGACAGCAGTAGGCGATCGTTCTCCCGCCGCTGCTCATTGAGCAGGTCCTCCTTGATCGCCAGGTTTCGGCTCATGCCGTTGAATGCGACTGTCAGATCGCCGAATTCGTCGCGCGAGGCCACGGGAAGGGCCACCCCGTAGTCGCCAGAGCTGATCTTCTGGGCACCGGCCTCGAGGCGTCGGATCGGCCGCACGAACAGACGTGCCAGCAGCATCGCCGCGATGCACACGACGAAGATGATCGCGACGGTCGACAACACCAGCGTTCGGGTGAACGCGGCTACCGGAGTGAACGCCTCCGAGGTGTCGATCTTGGAGATCACGGCCCACCGCAGGCCCGGAATGTCGGCCGGTGCGTACGCCTGCAGCGTCTCGTGGCCGAGGTAGTCGTCGGCGATCAGCGTGCCACGCTGACCCCGCTGCGCCAGCTTGGTGGCCTCGGTCGCCACCGGCTGGACCAGGGTGGTGCCGTGCTGGCGGATGGCGTCGTCGGCGACGTCCGGCGGGGTGCCCGCGTCGATGACGTCGCGCTTGTACGCCTCGGGGTCCTCGATGAACAACCGGGAGTTGGATCGCATCAGGTCGTCGGGGCCGACGATGAACGACTCACCGGTGGTGCCCATGCCGGAGTCTTCCCACCGGCCGTCGAACGTCATCAGGGTGTTGATCTTCGAGATCGGGAACTGCAACGCCAGCACGCCGTCGACCCGGCCGAGCGGGCCCACCGGCGACACGAACCACGCGGTCGGTTCGTCGGCGGGTTGGTAGTCGCCGAAGTCGGTGAGGCCCACGTAGTCGACGTCGTTGGAATCGAGCGCCTTCTGATAGGCGCCGGTGAGTTCACTGCCCTTGTAGGGACCGTTCAGGATGTTGCTGCCCAGGTCGACACCCTTGTACGCGCTGTAGACGATGTTGCCCCTGGTATCGAGGAGCAGGGCGTCCTCGAACTTGAACCGAGTGACGATCTCGCGGAAGAAGTCGTTGAACTTGGCGTTGGCGGCCGACCATGGGCTGCCGTCCTTGGCGTCGTCGTACGCGATCGCCGCGTCCCAGTCCGCCGTTGGCTTGTCGTAGTCCCCGAAGGGGACGGTGTAGAAGCTCTGCAGGTAGCGCTGTGCATTCGAATTCGGCACCAGGGCGCTGACGTCGACTTGCTGGCCGGTTTGCGCCTTCTCGTCCTTGGCGAAGCGCTTGGTGTAGTAGTCGACGAGGGACTGCTGTTGCGCCGGATCGATGGGGGCAGCACCCAGCTGGTCGAAACCCGCGGTGAATGCCTCGAGCGCCAGCGTCGTCGTCGATCCCCGCGAATAGACCACCAGCGAGTTCTTCAGATCGGCGATCCCCGTCTGCAGTTGGCGGCTCTGCGCCTGACGGATCTCGGTCAGGCGGTCGAACACCGAGGCGCGCAGCGAGTTGCGGCCCGACTGATAGCCGATGAACCCGACGACCGCTGCGGACAGAATGCTCGTGACGAGCAGCATGATGAGCAACTTGGACTGGATGCTCACCCGCGACAGCAGCCGTCGACGGATCCGCCGTGGGGGCTCGATCGAGTCGCTTGCGTCGATCTTGGGCGCAGTTTCCATCGGCGTGGTCATCGGTTGCAAAGACTAGCTCGCAATGCGCACTGACCGGCCCATCTCGGGGAAAGCGCAAGGGCCGTCGACAACTCGATCGCCGCGCGGCACGGTGGTGTGATGACCGACCCACACGACCTGGCACGTTTCGTCGCGGCGCAGGAGCCGGTGTACCGCGCGGTGGTGGAGGAGTTGCGGGCCGGACGTAAGCGCTCCCACTGGATGTGGTTCGTCTTCCCGCAGCTGCGCGCGCTGGGGCGCAGCCCCACCGCCGTGCGCTACGGCATCGGATCCCGCGACGAGGCGACCGCCTACCTCGACCACGCCACCCTGGGACCCCGGTTGCGGGAGTGCGCACGGTTGGTGGCCGCAGCCGACGGCCCCATCGAGCAGGTGATGGGACACGTGGATGCCCTGAAGCTGAGGTCGTCGATGACGCTGTTCGCCAACACGACGGACGACGATCGCGACTTCCTCGACGTGCTCGATCGGCACTATGGCGGTGAGCCGGACCCGCTGACCGTGGAGCTGCTTGGGCCTGGCTAGCCGCCTAGACGGCGAAGATGGCCCAACCGTGTGGTGCGACGTCCACCCGGTCCACGGTCGCCTCGACGGGCGCGCCGGAGCCCGCGACGATTCGCGCAGTGCCGACTCCCAACTCCGACAACGACATCTGCAGTGGCACGTCGTCGACGTTGAGCGCAACCACTAGTGCACGGTCGCCGGCCTGGCTCCGGTAGACGTAGGTCTTGTTGGTCAGGTGCAGCGCCGACGTGCGCGCCTCGTGCAGCCACGGATTGCGTCGTCGCAGCCCGATCAGGTGCTGGTGCAGCCGGAACATGTCCTCTGCAAGGTTTGCGTCGCCAGATCGACGGTCTTCGCGCAAGCGCTCATCCGCGGGATGCGGGGCGAACTCGGGCCGCACCGCGTCGTCGCCGCCGATCCGCTCCTCCTTGACGCCGCGGTAGGCCCACTCGTCGCCCGCGTACACGCTTGGCACGCCGCCGGTGGTCAGCAGCACGACGAGGGCGTGGTCGACGTGCCGGATGTCGTCGAGCTTGCTCGCGACGCGGGTCACGTCGTGGTTGCCGACGAATGTCATCGGCGCGAAGGCGTCGAGGAACTCGTCGTGCCTGCGTAGCGCGTGGTCGAGCTCGTGGAAGTTGCCGTCGTTGAGGCTGCTCCAGCTGGCCTTCCACAGCTCGTACTGCGTGACGGAGTCGAAAGTCGCTGCCGCAACGATGGCGGGATAGTCGCCGTGGATCACCTCGCCGACGAACCACGCGTCGGGAAACGCCTCGCGGACCCTCGGCAGCACCTGCGCCCAGAATCCCTCCGGCACCGCGTACGCGGCGTCCAACCGCCAGCCGTCCGCGCCCCGGCGCAGCCAGTGCGACATCACGTCGACGACGTAGTCGACGACCTCGGGGTTGTCGTGGTTCAGCGTGATGAGACCGTCGTGCCCCTCGAACGTCTGGAAACCCTTGCCACGCTTGCGGAACCATGACGAATCGCCGCCGGCGAGGGCCTCCTGATAGCGAGGGAACTCGGTGCCGACGTGGTTGAACACCCCATCGAGCAGGACACGAAGGCCGCGACTGCGGGACTCGGAGACCAGCCGGTCGAAGTCGGTGTCGTCACCGAGCCGCGAGTCGATCAGGTAGTGATCGGTGGTGTCGTAACCGTGGGTCGACGAGGCGAACAGCGGGCCGAGCGCGATACCCGAGGCGCCGAGGACGACGGCGTGGTCGAGCCAGCCGGTGAGGCGATCCAACCTGTGCTCGTCGGGGACGGGTGCCGGGTCGGCGGGGAAGGCGCCGACGAAGCCCAATGGATAGACCTGCCACCAGATCGCGTGTTGCACCCAGGCAGGCGCCGTCACGGTCGGAATTTCACTTCGTAGAGCGCCATCATCGCATCGGCCAGTTCCGGTGCAGGCCCATCGACCTCGATACCTGGTGCAATCTCCGAAATCGGCAGCGGCGCAACGGGTGACGGAGCGCACCCCCATTCGGACCGCCAGCCGGTCAGTTGCTTCGACGACGTCGCGTACACGATGCGGCCAAGCCCAACCCAGGCGTGCGCGGCCGAGCACATCGGACAGTGCTCGCCCGAGGTGTAGACCGTGGCGCGAACCCGTTCGGCGGGGCTGAGATTCGTGGTGGACCACCGCGCGATCTCGAACTCGGGATGCCGCGTCTCGTCGCCGTCCTTGACCTGATTGCGGTCCTCGAACCGGACGTGGCCGTCGGCGTCGACGAGCAGTGAGCCGAACGGTTCGTCGCCCGCGTCCAGCGCCGCCTGCGCGAGTTCCACGCAGCGACGGAGGTGACCGAGGTCCTCGTCGTTGATCGCCACGATCCGGAGTCTACGCAGCGACCTCGGCGCGACGGCAGCGCGTCAAGGGGGCGTCGGCCTTGGGGAGGTGGACGGCATGGACGAATGCGGTGATTCTCACCGCGCGAGCTCGTAGCGTGTGGGGATGTCCAAGCACCCCGCCTGGCGGCCGACCGGCGCCGACGCCGTTATCCGCTACCAGATCAAGGATCTTGACCGAGCGATCGAGTTCTACACCACCGAGCTCGGTTTCCGGCTCGTCCAGCGCGCCGGGCCGGTCGCGACGGTATCGCGTGGGCCTCTGCACCTTCTGCTGAGCGGGCCGGAGAGTTCGGGCTCGCGACCGATGTCGGACGGCCGCCGCCAGGAGCCTGGTGGGTGGAACCGGATCGTGCTCTACGTCGACGATCTCGAGGCGCTGGTCGGCCGCCTGCGCGGCATTGGCACTACGTTCCGAAACGACGTCGAAGTTGGCCCCGGCGGCAAGCAGATTCAGATCCTCGATCCGGACGGCAATCCGATCGAGATTCACGAAGCGCCCGCATAGCGCCCGCGATCAGCCGCAGCACCCGTCGTCCACCTTCAACCGGCACGCGCACGACGCCTGGATCGGCACGTCCGCGCGAGCCTTCGCGAGCTCGAGTTGCTGCCCAATGATCGCGGCTTCGTCGTTGCGGCCCAACCGTTTCAGGCATTCGTGGTAGCCGTGCAGGCTCCAGATGTTGCCGGGGTGTTGGCACGGCCGGCTCAGCGTGGGGTCCAAACCGAGATCGGCCGCGTAGACCGCGGCGGCCTCCTGCACGTGTCCCTGCTCGAGTAGCAGCGCCCCGTAGGCGTGCCGGGTCGGCTGCATCCAGCCCCACGGTTCGTCATAGGGGAGCCCGTCGTCGAGGTCGATCGCCCGGCGCAGCTTGTCGAACGCATCGTCGAATCGGCCTTCCCGGTACGCGATCTCGCCGTCGAGCATCTGCTCGCCGATGGCGAGGATGTCGCGTGCGGTGTTGTTGAACAAATACCTCGTGTCCGGGATCGCCGCATAGGCCGCGGCGAACGCCTCGTGATCGGCGCGAGCCTGGTCGAGCTGCCCCATGACGGCGTGCGCCACGGCTCGGCCGTAGTGGATGGTCGCCGCGGTCGTGCAGTACAGCTCGACGTCGTCGGGCAGCGGCTCGGCGATCAGTTCGTCCCACCGGCCGAACCGCACCAGCACGTGAATCCGCAACGGCACGAACGCTTCCAACCAATCCGCCATGGGCGGGGACTCAATGGCGAGCAGCTCAGGAGTCAACTGCGCGGCAAGATCCTCAGCCGCCCGAAGCGCCACCCGAAACTGGCCCTCGAACATCGCGGAGTAGACCACGAAGTGGAGGTTGTGCGCGCGGTACAGCGAGTAGAAGTTCAGGGGCCCCTCGCGGTCGACGAACCGCTGATCGACCTGTGCCGCGGCCAGATTCGCCACCACCGAGCTGTGATAGTCGCCGCACAGCACGTCGATGTGGCTGGGCATGTGCACCAGATGACCAGCGTCGGGCACCAGGTGGCGCAGCAAATCTGCCGCGGGCAGCGCGTCCTGCGGGGTGGCCGACATCTCCATGGTGTGCAGATACAGGTGCAGGATCATCGGGTGCGCGCGGCCCGCGGGCGTGGCCAGTGCGTCGTCGAGGATGCGCTTGGCCTGCACCACCCGTGACCCCGGCGCGGGTTCGCCGGTGGTGATGTCCCACAAGGCCCACGCCGTGACGTTGACCAGTGCATCGGCGGCCAGTGCCTGCACGTCGACGTCGTCGGGATGGGCTTGCGCCAGTGCGACCATGGCGTCGGCGTATTGGCCGTGACCGGCGTTCAGCCGAGCGGCGTCCGTTGTGTCATCGGCGGAAAAGCGGGTCGCGAGTGCGTCGATGAGGCCGCGTTCGACGACCGATGCGCGCCCGGTGGCAGCCAGCCCGAGCTCCATCCTGGCCCTGGCCAACGAGGCGGCCAGGTCGACGGGGTCGAAGGCATCCCATGCCTTGTTGTAGTTCGGGCCGATCGCGTAGGCCACGCCCCACCGCGCGATCGCGAGGTCGGGGTCGAGTGCCAGCGCCCGCTCGAAACAGCGCAGCGACTCCTCGTGGTTGAAGGCGTACGCCCAGACCATCCCACGGTCGAACCACACCTGTGCCTGAGGCGACGGCGTTTCAATCGGCCGGTGATAGGACCCCAGGTCGTAGTAGGGCTCGGTCTCGTCCAGCCCTGCGGACGCGATAGCGGTCATGACTGGCACGATAACCAGTCCAAGCCTTGGGGGCGAGAACTGCGATCATCGCGAGTGCACAGCCTGCGGCACCCCATGTCGCCAGGGTGACAATCGCTGTGAGAGCGCCGTTTCCGCCGAAGTATTCGACGCTGCGCAGCAACGCAACGCCGGATCCCTGCGGCACGATCGCGTTGAGCGTGGTGTAGAAGCCGGACAGCAGTGGCTTGCCGACGGGACCGGCGGCCGCGGCGTTGCCGACGATCACCAGGAACATCGTCACGCCCATCGACGCGACGTTGCCGAATGCGGCAGCAACACCGGTCACCGCACCGCTCACGGCCATGGCGTAGAGCCACAGCGCTCCGAAGATCTGCCAGGTGTGGCTGGTGAGCGCGCCGAGAACACCGTCGACGTAGATGGTGACACCGCCCGCCAGCAGCGCCGAGTAGGCGGCGAGGCTCGTGGTGCGCAGCGCCAGGGTCGACGCCCTGCGCACGCTGCCCATCATGCGGCCGAACAGCGCGGCGCCCACGGTGGCGCCGATCGACAGGAAGATCACGGCGTAGAACTCGACGGTGCCCTGCGGGTCAGCAGGGGAGGTCGGGGCGACGTCCTCGACGGCGGGTGTCAGACCCGCCTTTGCGGCGATGCCACGCCCGACGGCTTCTGCGGCGTTGGCCACGCTGCGTCCGCCGCCGCCTGCGGTGTAGATCTTCAGCTCGCCGGTCGGTTCGACGACGAACGCGGCGTCGGTCTTGCGGTCAAGGATCTGCTCGCGCGCGGCGGCGGCGTCGTCGACCTGGGTCACCGAGAGGGTGTCCTGGTCGCGGATCGCGTCGACGATCCGTTGCGGGCCTGCCACGGCGACGTTCATGTGATGCAGCGTCGGCTTTGCGAATGCGCCGGAGTAGCTGGCGATCATCGCGATGACGAAGACGGTTAGTGCCGCCATCGCGAGGACCATGTTGCGCACGTCGGTGCGCGAGACGCGGCGGTTCGACGCGTCCTTCAGGGAGTGGTGCTTGCCCACGGTGGAGCCTTTCGTTTCTGGGTGTGAGTCTCGGAGTGTGGTGATCAGCGACGGGCGGAGAGGCCGAGCAGCGCATCGACGGTGTCGAGGGCTGCGGCCACCCGGCCGCGCAGATCGGTTGCCTCGGCGTCTTCCATCCATGACCGCAGCACTTCCTGGAACCCGCCGACCAGGAAGCGGCTGACCGATTCCGGAGGGATGTCGGCGATCGCGCCGACGACGGTCATGCCCTGGGCGGCGATCTCCTCGCAGGCCGGTAGGAGTTCGGCCCGGAACGCCGCGACTACGGGCTGGGTCACCGCGCTTGGCACCACGTTGCGGTACATGGCGCGGTGTTTTTCGGCGAAGTCGAACAGCCGCATGATGCGGGCCCGTGCGTCGCCGTCGATGTCGGCGGTTGCCCGTGCGAAGGCCCCGGTGAACGCCGTCGCGACCGCATCGTCGCGATCGGAGAAGTGTTGGTAGAAGACCTGTCTGCTGACGCCGGCCCGAGCAACCAGGTCAGCGACCGTGATCTCGTCGACGGACCGTTCGTGGGCCAACGCGAACGCAGCGTCCCGCAACAGGGTGCGGACCCGCTCGGCGCGGGGATCCGAGCTGTGCGTACGAGCGGCCATGAAGTCAGCGTAGGGGACTTCGTAGACAGTTGACCACGAAACTGCGGGTAACGTCCGGCACCAGACCCGACCTGATGTGACGCCTGCCTCCGCGGCGCGCTCGAGTGCTGTGCACGGCAGTGACGGCTACCGTTGTCGAATGATTCGATGCGTTCGACTGTGGACGGGTCAAGACGGTGCCTCGCACGTCGAGATCGGCCGGCTCGACCTCAGTTCGGGGCGCAACGCCGACTTGGTGTCACCCACGATGGCCGCGGCGCACGTGACGGTCGAGGAGACCGCCGGCGGCGGTGCCCTGGCCTGGCACACGGCACCGGTCCGGCAGCTGGTGGTGACACTGAGCGGAACGCTGCTGTTCTCCACTCGCGACGGTGAGGAGTTCACCCTCAACCCCGGCGACATCCTGCTCGCCGAGGACACCGTTGGCACGGGCCATCAGTGGCAGTTGCACGGCGACGACCCATGGCGCCGGATGTACGTCGTGCTCGCGCCCGCGACCGAGGTCCCGTTCCTGCGGGATTAGTGCCCGGCGACCACGTCCGCCTCGTCGATCACCACGGGATCCTTCGCGCCTGGCAGGAATGAGTAGGCGGCGCAGACGATCCCGAAGAACAGGTAGCCCAATGCCACCTGCGGATTGGCCGCCCACGCCACCTCGGGCGCATGGATCAGCCCGATGAATGACAGCACCGCGCCCACAGCCGAGGCGATCGCGGCGTAGAGGAACTTCTTCTCGAGGATGAATGTGACCATGGTGCCGAGGATCAGGCCCACGAGAACGGCTCCCTCGCCGAGGTGCAGCAGACCCTCGTAGACCACGCCCGCGCCGTTCAGCTTGTCGATGCCGACCTCGGTTGCCGACGTGCCCGCCGCGTTCAACGCGTTGTCGATCAGTCCGCTGGCCCACTGCGCGAGGTTCGGCAGCAGCGCCGCCACCACTGCGACCGCGTGCAGTCGGGGCACGGCCTGGAACGCCTGAGCGCCGATCAACAGCCCGATGTACAGCAAGATGGGCACGATCGCCGGTACCGGCAGCAGCGCGTCGAGCACGCCGAAGAACCCTATGAAGCACAGGATTCCGATGACCACGCCGCTGGCGAGCGAGTAACTCGCCCGGCCGCCTGCGTCCTTCCAGCCGGGGTGGCCGATGTACACCGCGGGCGGGAACGGCGAGCCGAACGCCGAGCCGACGACGGCGCCTGCGCCATCGGCGAGCAGCACGCTGCGCAGGTTGTAGTTGTCACCCGCCGCCGCTGCGCTTTCCACGTTGCTCATCGCCTCGGTGAAGTTGTAGACGCCCAACGGTATTGCGGTGCCGAGCAGTGGCGCGAGGTGTGCGAGGCCGGAGAACAACATGTCCACCCGCAGATCCGGAATGCCCAGTGCGATGTCGGACACCGCCTTGCCGACGTCAGGTGCCGACATGAAACCGCCGATCCAGCCGATGGCGGTACCCACGAGCAGTGCGGCAAGGCCCACGGGGATGTTGAACGGCAGCCTCACGTCGGTGAAGAAGCCGATCAGGATGATCGCCAGCACGGGAAGACCGATCCACGCCGCCTCCCACATCTGCGCGGCCGGCCGCATCGAGATGAACGTGATCGAGATGCCTGCCAACGTGCCGAGCATCGCGGCGCGCGGCGTGAGCTTGCGGATGTAGGGCCCGACGAAGGCGCCGATCATCACGATGATGCCGATCATGAACGCCCACGCCAGCCCGGACTGCCAGGCCTGCATGGGATCGTCGGTGGCGAGATACACGGGCAGCATGACGACGAAGACGACGATGAACATGTGCGGCACGCTCGGGCCGTACGGCAGTGCCGTGACGTCGGTGCGGTTTTCACGGCTGGCCAGCCGTCGCGCGAGGAACGTGTAGTACAGGTTGCCGAGGATCAGGGCCACCCCGAGTGCGGGCAGCACCGTGCCGAGCACGTCGCCCGCAGGCACTTTGATGACGCCGATCATCAAGCCGGTCAACGTCAGGACGTTGACCAGGATGTTGAAGCCGAGGCCGAAGAACGCATTGGTGTCGCCACGCGTCCACCACGGAATGGACGGGCGCGGCTTCGATATCGGCGGATCAGCGGGCGCGTTGGTGACTTCAGCCGACATGGTGACGTCCTCTCAGACCTGGGAAAGGGGAGTGCTGGCGAGTTGATGCAGCGCCGCGATCATGGCCGTGCTGTCGGCGACCCATCCGAAGATGCCGCCCTGTGCCTTGATCATCTCCAGACCGACGCGCTGGAAATCTGGGAAATACGAGCCGACACAATCGGATACGACGAGGCACTCGTAGCCCCGATCGTTGGCCTCTCTGGTGGTGGTGTGCACGCACACCTCGGTGGTGACCCCGGTGACCAGCAACTGCGTGATGCCCGCCCCGATCAGTTCCTCCTGCAGTTCGGTGGCGTAGAACGCGCCCTTGCCGGGCTTGTCGACGACGAGTTCACCGTCGATGGGTGCCAGCTCGTCGACGATGTCGTGGCCGTACTCACCGCGGATCAGGATGCGGCCGTACTTGCCGGGATCGCCGATCCGCTTCGACGGCGCGCCGCGTCTGAGCTTGGCCGGTGGGCAGTCGGACAGATCGGGCTGATGTCCTTCGCGGGTGTGGATGACCATGATGCCTGCGTCGCGGGCGGCGGCGATCAGCGCCGCCAGTGGTGGTATCACCTTGAGGAGTTGGTCGACGTCGTTTCCGAGGCTCTCGCCGAATCCACCGGGCAGCAGGAAGTCTCGCTGCATGTCGATGACGATCAGCGCGGTCGCACCCGCCGCCAGCGTGAAGGTGGACGGTTCGGCGGGCACGTCGATGGATTGGCTCATGCAGGCTCCTCGGAGGTTTGGGGTACGGACCGCAGGACGGGGGAACTGGCGGCCGTGCGCGGCTCGTCGAGGATCTGCGCGGCCAGGTGTAGGACGGTGTCGTCGGTGAGCGCTGCGCCGAGCAGCATCGCGCTGAACGGTCTGCCGTCGGCCGCGACGCCGAGCGGAATGGCAACACCCAAGAGGTCCAGCAGGTTTCCGAAGTGGGTGTAGTGGCCGAGCATCGTGTTGCAGTCGATGGGCCTGGCGAGGACTTCGTCGACGGTGAACGTGGTGCCGATGGTCGGCACCACGAGCACGTCCATCCGCTGCCACAGCCCATTGACCTCAGCCTTGAGCTCCTGCAGGCGCTGCAGCGCCGCGAACGCATCGACGGCTGTGTACTTCTCGCCGCTGCGGAGGATGTCGCGGACCACGGGGTGAATGGAATCCGGCTTCTCGGCGAGGAAGTCGCCGAACTCGACAAGGCGTTCGGCGACCCACGGGCCCTGGTAGAGCAGAGCGCCCGCGGCCAGGAAGGGTTCGAGGGAGACGTCGACGACGGTGACCTGGCGGGCGAGGTGCTCCCGGAACCCGAGGTGCGCGTCGCGCAGCGCGGCATCGCCGAAGAACTCGAGTTCACTCACCGGCGGCAGCCCGACGCGGACGGTGGTGCCCGCGTAGCGCGGTCCCACGTCGCGCGACCATGCATCGCCGTCGTCACGGCCTGTCATGACGTCGAAGACCCTGTCGACGTCGTCGATGCACCCTGCCATCACGCTGATGCAGTCCAACGACTTGCACGCCGGTACCAGACCCACGGTGCTGATCAGCCCGCGTGAGGGTTTGAACCCGACGACCCCGTTCAGCGCGGCGGGTACCCGGCCCGAGCCCGCGGTGTCGGTGGCGACGGCGAACGGAACCTGGCCGAGCGCGACGGCGAGCGCCGAGCCCGAACTCGAACCGCCAGAGATCATCTCGCCGCCGTAGACGCTGCGCGGCACGGTGTACGGCGTGCGGGTGCCGTTCAGTCCGGTGGCGAACTGATCGAGGTTGGTCTTGCCGACGTAGAGCGCGCCCGCCTCCAGTAGCCGTCGCACCGCGGGCGCGGTGACCTCGGGTACGTAGGCGTAATCGGGGCACGACAGCGTCGTCGGGACGCCTGCGACGTCGATGCTGTCCTTGACCCCGAACGGCACGCCGTAGAGCGGCAGGGTCCTCGCGCCTGGTCGGTTCTCGATTTCAGCTGCGGCAGTAAGCAATTCGTCGCGTGGCACCGTCGACAGCCAGGTCCCGTCGTCGCCGCGGGCGGCGATGGCGTCGGCTACCCGAAGCGCGGTCTTGGTCGGCGAGCCGGTGCCTGCGGCGTGCGAGTCGAGGATCTCGGCCACCGACGGGCCGATCGACGGGCCATGCGCTTCATAAGCCATGTCTGTCGATTGTCGACAGAATCATGGCGGTTTCGGTACGGCCGTGTATCGATCGTGTTAGCGATCGTGCCGGAGCCCCGATTCCAAGCCCAGGTAGTGCAGATGACCGTGATCCTCGAGCGCCGTGAGCACGGTGTGCGCGTCGTTGGTCTCCAACGCCGAGAGGATCGCCTGATGCCGGGCGATGCCGTCGTCGGCCCGGTGGTGGCGGGCCTCCTCCCTGAGGTTCATCGCCATCGGGAGCTGAAGTTTGAGCAGAATGGGTTCCAGTGTGATGTCGAGTTGGCGGTTGTCGGCGAGCCCGACGACGGCAGCGTGGAAGATCCGGTGCGCATCGTCGCGCTCCAGTTCGTCTACCGCACAACGCATTCGATCAAGGGCCGCCCGGACTGGCAGCAGTGCCACCGCCGGTTCGGTCAGGGGAAGGGCCATCTCGAGGGCGTGCCGTTCCAGGACGTGACGCAGGGCGAAGAGTTGCAGGATGTCCGTCGCCGACCACTCGGTGACGCGTGCACCGCGTCGGGGGAGGTGCTCGACGAGGCCCTGCTGGCCGAGCAGCCGCAGCGCCTCGCGCAGCGGCGCCCTGCTGATGCCGAACTCTGCGCACAGTTGTTCTTCGACGATCTTGTCGCCCGGCTTGAGCGATCCGCTCAGGATCGCGGCGCGCAGCCGGTGCTCGGCGACCTCGACCAGGGACACGGGCAGTGCGGGTCGCGCGCCGTCACCGTGCAGTCTGGCCGCACCCATGCCCACTCCACATCTCTCGGAATTTCTGCCGATCGTAGGAACTTTCCGGCCGCCATGCTCCGTTGCGAGCTGGCGATCACCGAGATGACGTCCTTGCCGACCCTGCCCGAACAGGCCGAACGCCTCATCGGGGTCGCTGTTGGCGCTGCACCCGGATCTGGTGGCGGCGTCCGCATTGGTGCCGCTGCTGAGCCTGTCGGGAAGGCAGGGATTCCTGGTGGTCGACATGCCCGACGTCGACGAGTTCGTTCCGACGGTCGAGCTGCCGGAGTCACCCGTCTATCTCGTCGAGGGTCTCGACCGCGGAGACGAGATGGCCAATTGGAGTCCCGACGAGGCCAATCCGGCCATCGCAGCCGCGAATCGGACGCCTCTGACACTCACTCTGGATCAGCAACGGCACCGGCCGCGATAGCGCGGGAAACAAGAACGCACCCAAGGTCGGCTGGTGCTGGGCAGGCAATCGGCATACCTGGTTGGGCTTTGCGTCAGCCGCGGGTCGCAGGTCGGTCGACGCTGTGGGCTGACTCGACGAACGGCAGGACGGAGTTGAGCCAGCCGTCTGGATCGCCTGCAAACACCACGTGACCGGTGCTCAGCCCGACGAACGTCGAACCGGGGATCGCCGCCTGCACTGCGCGGCCCCACTTGGTCGTCGCGGTGGGGTCCTTCGTGCCCCAGGTGATCAGCACCGGCGCGGTAATGCCCGCGGCGCGGTCGCGTAGGTCGTGACCGGGCTCGGTGAAGCTGCGCCACAGTGCGGCCGCCGTCCGCGACCCCGACGTGGTGTGCGCCCTGGCCACCACGCGGGACACCATGGCGCACTCGGCTGGAGTCTTCGCGTGCATGTAGGCCCGGACGAACAGCGAAGCGCCGGACCGGATCACCCAGGGCCTGCCCATGACCGCGCAGAACGCTCGGATGACCGCGGTGGGGGGAGTGAAGCCACCCGTGTTGACGAGGACGACCCCGGCGACGCGGCCGGGCCGCTCGATGGCCAGCCGGCACGCGGCGTAGCCGCCGATGGAGTTTCCGACCACGACGACGTTGCTCAGGTCGAGCCGGTCGGCGAATTCGACTGCCAGGTCGCCCAACTCGACGGCGCCGAGGGGTTCGTCGTCAGCCGAGGGCGACTCGCCGTGCCCTGGCCAGTCGAGCGCGATCACGCGGCGTCCCGCTCCGAGGGCGCCGTGTACCGAGGTGTAGTCGGTGCGGTCGTGCAGCGCCGCGTGCAGCAGCAGGACGGGCGGGCCCGAGCCGTCGTCGGTGTAGGAGACCGTGGCATGCGTGCCGGCGGCGGACAGAGTCATGGTTGGCATCGGCGTCATCCTTTCACCGACCGGGCGGTCGGTCTGTGGCTAGACTAGGCTCGGGCATCCACGACGGCAAGAGGGAGACTGCAGTGGTGACTCAGGGCACGGATCGAGAACTCACGGGCAACAAGCGCACCGAGGCAGCGGCACGAACCCGCCAGAAGCTGATCGAGACGGGCCTCGAACTCGCCGAGCAACTCGGCCTCGAAGGCCTCAGCGTGAACGCCGTGGTCGCAGCTGCCGGTGTCTCGAAAGGCGCGTTCTTCCATCACTTCCCGGATCGCACCGGCTATTTGGTGGCGCTGCACCGACGGTTCCACGATGCCCTTGCCGACGAGTTCTTCGCCGCCGTCGCAGACATGGCGCCAGGCCGAGAACGGCTGGCGCTGGCGGCCCGCACCTATCTCGACGGCTGTCTGCGCGACCGTGGCGTGAAAGCCCTGCTGCTCGAGGCGAGGGGGCACCTGCCGATCGCCGACGAGGTGCTGGCACGCAATCGGCGAAACGTCGACGTCCTGACCGCCGACTTCGAGGCGATGGGACGGCGACACCCTCGCCAGTCGGCGCGGTTGTGGGTGGCCGCGACGGCCGAGTGTGCGCTGATGGAGCTCGAACTCGGAAGGGCCGATCCCGAGACCAGGGAGGCACTCGACGCTCTCGTCGGCTGAACCGGCGATTCGACACCGACGCTAGAACATGTTCTAGTGCGAAGGTGCTGGACTTCCCCGTGGAGAACCTGACGGCCGAGGAGGTCGCCCGGTTGCGCGCGATCTACGAACCCCTCACCCAGTCGGTTCGTGAACTGGTCGACGCCACGATCCGCACCGAGGTCGGCGCCGATGTGGTGGCCGAGGCCAAGGCGGCGATCGATGCGGCAACGGCGCGGCTGCGCGCCAGCCAGCTCGACGGAGCCTTCGGTGTTCGGTTCGGCGCCGATGGCGATCAGATGCCGTGGGGAAACGCCGTCATCGGCATGCGCAACCCCACGGCGCCGCCACTGGTCATCCGTAAGGACCCGGCCGGTGGCGTGTTCTCCGACTTTCACCTCGGTGCGGCTTACGAAGGACCGCCAGGCCACGTGCACGGCGGTGTCGCCGCCCTGATCCTCGACCACGTGCTCGGCGAGGCGGCGAGTAGCCCCGAGCGGCCGCGGCTCACCGGCACCATCACGCTGCGGTATCTGCGCACCACCCGGCTCGGGCCGTTGCGCGCGGAAGCCAGGATTGACAGGACCGAGGGGGTCAAGACGTTCGCCGTCGGTCACCTCTCCGATGCCGAGGGCGTCACGGTGCAGGCCGAGGGTGTCTTCATCCAACCGCGGTGGGCCCGCGACTGAGCCGATTCAGCTCGGCGCCGAGGTGCGTTCGGCCTCTGCCGAGATGTTGCCGAGTTGGGTTGTGATGGTGCCGATCTCGGTGACGAGCACCCGCGTCGTCGCATCGTCGTTGCCGGAGAGTTCGGCGCGCACCCGCTGCGCGGCCTCAGCGAGGCGGGCCACGTCCACGCGCCACGGCGAGCCAGGGGTTGCCGGGTCGCCGCACAGCGCCTCCACGTAGGAGTCGACGGCGGCGGTGAAGTCCCTGCTCAGCGTGGCCGACGGTTGCCCGGGCAGGCTCGCCTCGAGCGCGGCGCACGCGGCGGTCACCGCGTTGAGCGCGGTGCGGTAGGAACGCAGCCAACGGCGGAACGGGCGGTCCTGTGACCAGCTGGCACCCGCTGCAGCCTCAAACGCGGCACGGGCACGGAACGCGCGTTCCCACGCAGCCGACAATGCCTCGGCGGGGTCGTCGAGCCGATGCACGAAGGCCTTGATCACCGTTGCGGCATAGTCGGTTTCGGTCTTGAGCAATTCGCCTGCGCGTTGCCGCAGCCGAACGATGGCGTCGTCGGGCACCGCGACGTGGGCGAGCACCGCCAGCGCCCCGCCGATCAGCGTGGCGAGCAACCTGTCGCCCACCGCGGCGGTCCCCGCGGTGCCCGCGATGTCGACCAGGAACACGATCGCCGCTGCCAGCGCCGCGCTCAGTGCAAGGTAACCCACGCTCGACACGGCATACGCCACGCCGAGGAACACCACGGCGAGCGCCACCGCGACGTACCCGGTGGGGTGCACTAGCAGGATCACCGCTGAGGCCACCACGATGCCGATGACGTTTCCTGCGACCCTGCCGACGCACCGGGTATAGGTGTGAGCCGTCTCAGGGCGCAGCACCATCACCACGGTGAGCGGAATCCAATAGCCGTGCGGGACATCGGCGAATCGCGCGACCGCGACGCCAATTGCCGTTGCGGACGCCAGCCGGACGGCATGCCGCAACACGGGGGAGCTCCACACGAGCTGGCCACGGATCGCCGCGATGATCGACCGGACACGGGCGGGCAAACGCGGACGCCGAAGCTGCGCGAGGTCGGCGGCCTCGGGGGAGGCGTCCCCGAAACGGAGTTGAACGGCGTCGCGCAACTGCTTCGAAAGCCTCTGCACCAAGGCCATTTCCAGGCCATCGGCAGTGAGTGCGACGGCATCGAAGCGGCCCATCGCGTACCCGGCCGTCTCACGCTGGGACCGGGCCGGTTCGGCGACCGCCGCCAGAACGTCCGACGCGGCACTCAGCACCCGCGAGCCGACGTCGTCACCCTTCGACTTCCCGGCGATCGCCGTCACGGTGACCGAGATCCGTTCGGGCAGCCCGTACCACGCGCGGTAGGTCAGAGGACGACGACGGGCCTGCACATCCGTCAGCGTGAACGCGTCGCGCAGCCAGAGCAGTGGTTCCTGGTCCACGTGCCCAGTCGGATCCTCGGCGAGGCTGCGCGCATCGGCTGCCAACGAGCGGTACGCGCGAGCCAGCCCGTCGTGCTGGACCCGCCAGCGGCGTCTCGGCCAGATGGCGACCAGCGCGGCCTGGACCAGACCCCCGGCGACCGCGAGCCCGGTGGCGATGCCGACGCTCGACCACGTCGGCTCGGTGGGCGGCAGCGTCACCAACAGTGCGCTGCCTGCCGCCGCGATCACTCCGGCATTGGCGCTCACGGCCCATGCCGTCCCCGCCAGGAAGCACCACAGTGCCACGACCACGGTGAACACGGAGCCGTACGACGAGAACGTCGATGCCAGCAGGACCGCGACGCCCATCACCGCCGACACGCCAAGCACCACCTGAATCCGGCCGCGCGGACTGTCCTGCAGGGCGGTGGCGCCCGCTATCGCGGCTGCACCGGCAGCGGCACCCGCCGCGCTCGGACCGCCCCAGTGCAGCCCTGCACCCGCAACGAGAAGTACCCCGAGCAGGCCGCGTACGACGCCGCCCACATCGGGCATCGTCGGCCGCAGAACCAGCCCCTTGATCACTGCACCATTGTTACCCGTTGGGCGCACGCAACAGGGAAGGCTGGCGGCGGTACGTTCGAACCGTGGAGAAGCTGATCATCACGATGCGGCGCGAGGTTCCCGACGAGGCGTGGTGCGAGCGGATGCGCACCACGGTCGCCAAGGACCTGCAGCGGCTCGGCCTGCAGGGTTTGAACCTGAACGTGCGCGACGCCGCCGTGACGGACTCGATGATGACGATCGCCACGCTGGACCCGCCGGTGGTCGCGCTCGTCAGCCTGTGGACGCAGCAGTACTACGGCGATCAGGTCCGCGCCGCGCTCGCGCTTCTGGAGATGGAGTGCGACGAGGTGGCGGCCTACCTGGTCACCGAATCCGTGCCTCTGCAGGCGCCTGCCACCGCTGCCGGCGGACGCACCGAAGGTTTTGCCAACGTGGCGCTACTGCGACGGCCCGCAGAGCTTGATCCCGAAACCTGGTTCACCCGTTGGCACATCGACCACACGCCCATTGCGCTCACCACGCAGTCGACGTTCGGCTACACCCAGAACACCGTCGTCAGGGTGCTGACGCCCGGTGCGCCGGAGCTCTCCGCGATCGTCGAGGAGTTGTTCCCCATCGAGGCCACCAAGAGCCTGCACGCGTTCTTCGGCGCAGCTGACGACGCCGACCTCAACGACCGGATGACGAAGATGGTGGCGAGCACGACGGCGTTCGGTGCCAACCAGAACGTCGACACCGTACCCACCAGTCGCTACGTGTTCCGGTCACCGTTTTCAGGAGAGGACGTCGAATGACCACTCTGCAGGAGGCCGCCGCGCTCGCGTCGCAGGAGAGCGGCTTGTGCATCGTTTCGACCGTGCGCGCCGACGGCACCGTGCAGGCATCGCTGGTGAACGCCGGTGTGCTGCCACATCCTTCGACCGGTGAGCCCACGTTGGCGTTCGTCACGTACGGCAAGGTCAAGCTGACCAATCTGCGGGCGCGCCCGCAGATCGCGGTGACGTTCCGAAATGGCTGGCAGTGGGCGACGGTGGAGGGCAACGCCGAACTGCTCGGCCCGCACGATCCGCAACCGTGGCTGACCGACCCCGATGCGTTGCGCGTCTTGCTGCGCGACGTGTTCACCGCCGCGGGCGGCACCCACGACGACTGGGCCGAGTACGACAGGGTGATGGCCGAACAGGGCCGCACCGTCGTGTTCGTCGGACCCACGCGCGTGTACTCCAACAGCTGAGACATACGCTGCAAACCGTGCTCGTACAGATCGACGATGCGAACGGGGTTCGCACCCTCACCCTCAACCGGCCCGAGTCGCTCAACGCGTTCAACGAGGCTCTCTACGACGCCACCGCGATCGCGTTGCGTGCCGCTGACGAGGACCCGGCGACTGCGGTGGTGATGCTGACCGGTACCGGTCGGGCGTTCAGCGCGGGCAACGATCTCAACGAGATGCAGGAGCGCATCACCAACCCGGACTTCACACCGGGGGAGTACGGGTTCCCCGGCATGATCGACGCATTGACCAGCTTGCGAAAGCCGCTGATTCTGGCGATCAACGGACTGGGTGTCGGCATCGGTGCGACCATCATCGGCTACGCCGACCTGGTCTTCATGTCCTCGACCGCCAGGCTGAAGTGTCCGTTCACCAGCCTCGGCGTGGCACCGGAGGCGGCCTCGTCCTATCTGCTGCCGCAGCTCATCGGCAGGCAGAACGCGGCCTGGATCCTGATGTCGTCGGAGTGGGTGGACGCCGAAGAAGCGCTCCGGATGGGGTTGGCCTGGAAGGTCTGCGAACCGGACGATCTGCTGGCCGAAGCTCAGCGGCACGCCGAAGTGCTTGCGTCCCGGCCGATTCCGAGCCTGATGGCGGTGAAGCAGACCATCGTGGAGCCAATGCGTGCCGAGATCAGCGCGGGCCTGCAGCGCGAGTACGCACAGTTCGCCGAGTTGATGGGCGCCGCGGCCAACGCGGATGCGCTCGCGGAGTTCGCCGACCGCCGCGGCATCTAGCCAGGCTCAGCGAGCCGCGTGCACCGGGCACCCCTGCGGCTCGGCCGCGGCGATGATGGCTCTGACGGTGCGGCGGCAGCGGCCGCAATCGGCACCCGCGCCGCATGCGTCGGCAATCTGCTTGGACGTATTGGCCCCGCCCGCGACGAGTTCGGTGACCCGCTGACTGGTGACCCCGGTGCACAGACAGACGAACATCAGTTCACCCGCTCGTCGACGGCCATCAGATGTGCAAGGGTGCCGACGAACACCGTCGGATAGGCGCCGATGCTGGTGTCCGGCTCGCTTGGCGCGTCGTCTCCGAAAGACATCCACTCGGCCGCCGCATCCGGGTGGTCGATCCAGCGCCTTGCCCTGACCTCGTCCTCGATCTCCTGCAGGATCATGACTTCCTGCCCGTCGTCGAACGCCCGGTAGACCCAGATCTTGCGGACCCCGGCGTTGGCGAACCGATCGGCGGCGCCGTGCACCTTGTCCATCAGCGTCGCGACGTCCTGGACGTGGGTGACCACCCCGACGATCACCCTGGCCACGGCGTCGTCCGGCGACGATTCGTGCAGGTCGAACTTCTCGACGACCACGCCTGCGAATATCGCTGGAATGTCGTCGACGCCGGAGTCGTCGAACAATTCGAACATCGCTGGAGACCGCAGTACGTCGCGGACTGAATTCGGGTGACGGATGCCGATGGTGACGAGCACACGGCCCGGCTCCCAAATGGATTCGTAGACCACCACGTGGTGCGCGGCCATGCCGCCTAAGTGGTCCTTTCGTGCCGATATCGAAGACCACAGCGATTCGACGTCGTCGACGGAGAAGTCGGCAGCCAGAATGAGCGAATGCAACTCGTGCTCGCCCATATCGATTCCGCCTCGAAATCCAGTGCGCCGAAGGAGTGGTCCAGCAGCGCTGCCTACGTGGTTAGTGCAGTCTAACCTTACTAAGGCGAGGCAGTCCATCTTCCCCGGCCAGACCCAGGTTTGGCTACCCTGCGACATCTCGGTTTCCGGCCCTGAACACGCCGAGAACGGTTGCGTTTCGGTCGCCAACGACCCCCGGTGGACTAGATTGAAAGTCGTTCCATAGCCAGGACATTCGACCAGCCCGCGCAGTGTTCATAGGAGCCAAGATGCAAGGCGATCCCGACGTCATCAAGCTGCTCAACGAGCAGTTGACGAGCGAACTCACAGCCATCAACCAATATTTTCTGCATTCGAAGATGCAGGACAATTGGGGGTTCACGGAATTAGCGGCTCACACTCGTGCAGAGTCATTCGACGAAATGCGCCATGCCGAGGCGCTCACCGATCGAATTCTCATTCTGGACGGACTGCCGAACTACCAAAGACTATTTCCGTTGCGCGTCGGCCAAACCCTGCGCGAGCAGTTCGAGGCGGACCTCGAGATCGAACGAGAGGTGATCACGCGGCTCAAGCCTGCGATCATCTTCTGCCGCGAGAAGCAGGACAGCACCTCCGCGAACCTCTTCGAGACGATCATCGCCGACGAGGAGCTGCACGTGGACTACCTCGAGACGCAGCTCGAGCTCATGGACAAGCTGGGCGTGGAGCTGTACTCCGCACAGTGCGTGGCGCGGCCGCCGCACTAACGGCATCCGAACGCTCCGCCGGTCGAGGGTGACGAGCACCACGTCGGTCACCTCGTAATATTTATAGCCTATCTAACGATATGGTCCGTGGCGTTTGAGTACGCCCGGCTATCACGAGAGGTGGGCATGACCATTACATCGGCGCACACTGCTGCTGATCCCGAGTCCGCGAGCGCGTTGATCACTCCGCATCGGCGGAATCTGATCTTCATCGCGGTGCTGCTCGGCATGCTGCTTGCGGCACTGGACCAGACCATCGTGGCCACCGCACTTCCGACGGTGGTGTCCGACCTCGGCGGCGCGGGCCATCAGTCCTGGGTCGTGACGAGCTATCTGCTCGCGTCGACGATCGTCACCGCCGTCGTCGGCAAGCTCGGCGACATGTTCGGCCGCAAGGTCGTGTTCCAGGCCTCGGTGCTGTTCTTCCTTGCCGGATCGGTGCTGTGTGGCCTCGCGGGCTCGATGACCATGCTGGTCGCC
Organism: Mycolicibacterium sp. P9-64; assembly: GCF_008329605.1. Lineage (GTDB taxonomy): Bacteria > Actinomycetota > Actinomycetes > Mycobacteriales > Mycobacteriaceae > Mycobacterium. The sequence continues at coordinate 437,282 of NZ_NPKO01000006.1, read as the reverse complement.
GCGCGAGCGCTGCAGGGCATCGGCGGCGGCGCCATCATGGTGACCGCAATGGCGGTGATCGGCGAGGTGATCCCGCTGCGCGAACGCGGCCGGTACCAAGGTGCTCTCGGCGCGGTGTTCGGCGTGACCACCGTGATCGGGCCGCTGCTCGGCGGCTTCTTCACCGATCACCTGACCTGGCGGTGGGCGTTCTGGATCAACGTTCCGGTCGCGCTCGTCGTGCTGGCGGTCAGCGTCGTCGCCATCCCATCGCTGGCCAGGAGCGGCAAGGCGGTCATCGATTACGCGGGCATCGTGCTCGTCGGCCTCGGTGCGTCCGGCCTCGTGCTCGCGACGAGTTGGGGTGGCGGCGAGTACGCCTGGGGCTCACCGACGATCATCTCCCTGTTCGTGGCATCCGCTGCGGCACTGGCGATGTTCGTCTGGGTGGAGACCCGAACTGCGGAGCCGATCCTTCCGATGCGACTGTTCGCCAACCCGGTGTTCACGGTCTGCTGCATCCTCGCGTTCATCGTCGGCTTCGCGATGCTCGGTGCGCTGACGTTCCTGCCCACCTTCATGCAGTTCGTCGACGGTGTGTCGGCGACGGAATCCGGCCTGCGGACCCTGCCGATGGTGGCCGGCCTGCTGATGACCTCGATGGGCAGCGGTGTCATCGTCGGCCGCACGGGGCGCTACAAGGTCTTTCCCGTGGTCGGCACTGCCGTCATGGCGGTCGGTTTCCTGCTGTTGTCGCAGATGGACGCTTCGACTCCCACGTGGCAGCAGTCGGTGTACCTGTTCGTACTGGGGACCGGCATCGGCATGTGCATGCAGGTGCTGGTGCTGACGGTGCAGAACACCACCAGCTTCGCCGACCTGGGAGTGGCCACTTCGGGTGTCACGTTCTTCCGGACGATCGGAAGTGCTTTCGGCGCAGCGATATTCGGCTCGTTGTTCACCAACTTCCTTGCCGACCGCCTGGGTCCGGCCTTGCTGGCGAGCGGCGCGCCCGCCAAGGCAGCGGACTCGCCGCAGGCGTTGCACGAGCTGTCACCGGCGATGGCGGCACCGATCGTCGACGCCTACGCCGAGTCGCTGGGCATGGTGTTCCTGTGCGCCGTCCCCGTCGCTGTAGTCGGCTTCGTCGTCGCACTGTTCCTCAAGGAGGTGCCGCTGCGCGAGATGGACGCGGTGTCGGCGACCGATCTCGGTGAGGCGTTCGGCATGCCAAGCACCGAGACCCCCGACCAGATCCTCGAGGTCGCCGTCGGACGGATGTTCCGCGACTCCCCGGAGGTCCGGTTGCGCAGTCTCGTTGGGCAACCGGGATGCCATCTCGACGTGACCCATCTGTGGGCGCTGATCCAGATCTACCGGCAGAACCAGGTGTTCGGCTCGGCGACCATGTCCGAGATCGGCAAGCGCCTCCGAGTGCCGTTCGAACTTCTTGGTCCGACGTTCGACGACCTGGTGGACCGCGGCTACGTGCTGCGGTCGGGCGGCGGGCAGTCCACGCAAGCGCGGCTCCATCGCAGCGACTTGGGGAATGTGACTGGCGAGGACGACCGGCTGTGGCTGACGCAGGCGGGTGTCAAGGAGGTCGATGGCGCGTCGTCGGCGATCGCAGCCAAGATCGTGGACAAGCTCGCCTGCTCACCCACGTTCGAGGGACGCCCCGACCGTGAGCAAGTCGAGGCCGCACTTGAGCGCATCGGCCACCGGATGCTGGTGCAACGTGGCTGGGACGACGACCGCGCCCTGGTCGGCGCGACGGGCTGACCAGAAGAGGAAACTAGAACGTGTTCCAGAAATGCCCTTTCGGGCGTACCATTCGGCCATGAGTCGAATTGGAGAGTTCGCCGACGACGACGCCGCAGGATGGATCGTCAAATCACCCGACATCGGTGTCGCCATGGCCGGATTCACCCACGCGGTCTATAACAAGAACAGATTGCCGATGCGCGTTCGGGAGCTGGCGCGCATGGTGATCGCGCTCGACAACGAGTGCGTGGTCTGCCAGAACACTCGCGACGCCGACGGCATCGCGGCAGGCGTCGACGAAGACCTCTACGACCACGCCACCGAGTGGCGCACCTGGCCGGGCTACAGCGCGCAGGAACGCGTTGCCGCCGAGTTCGCGGCGCGGTTCGCCGGCGACCACACTGGCCTTCGTGACGACGAGGACTTCTGGGACCGCTGCAACGAGCAGTTCACCCCGGAGTTGCTCACCGATCTCGCGTTGTCCTGTGCCATGTGGCTCGGGATGGGCCGGATGCTGCGCACGCTCGATATCGGCCAGAGCTGCAAGATCACGTTGTAGGCGTACGCAAGCGCACCTCCACGGGATCTCGTGTCGGCTCACCGGCCAGATCCCGATCAGCCGAGATGACCTAGATCAAGCCGGTCGCGTCGAAGATCCACGACATGTCGGCAGTCGCAAAATCCGCCATCCACGTCGGGGGCGCGTGATTGGCCAGGGCTCCCATGTCCCAGTAGTCCTTCCACAGGGTGACCTTGCCGTTCTCGACGCGGTGCACCGAGACGAACTGAAGAACAGCGGATTCGCCTGTCTTCCAATGCCATTCCTCATGGTGTTCGTACATGACATCGCTGCCGTCGGCGAGCAGCAGACCCGTGAAGTTCTCGTAGGACGCCAACGGTTCGATGCCGATCTTCAACCGCTTGACGATGTCCTCGGGACCGCGTGCGGCGGCAGTGGGCCCGACCGGCATGTCGACGTAGATGCAGTCATCCGAGACGCTTGCAGCCACCCCGTCCCAGTCTCGTTCCGATAGCGCCTTCCAGAGCCCGCGAACCGTATCCTCAACCGACACTTGTCAATTCACCCTTCTCCGTGGGGAGTGCTGGCGACTTGTGTGACGCCCGCAGGAAGCGCCCGGTGCGCTGCCGTCCTACCAGATCCGTGGCCTCGCCTTCCGTGAACACGGTGCGGCCGCCGACGAGCACCGCGGTGACGGCGGCGTCGTTGCGGTTCACCATTCTCGACAGGCCGCCGTACTGCTCGACGGGTTGCTCGGCGTAGTCGTCCAGCGACTCGTCGAGGTGGGCGGGGTCGATGATCACCACGTCGGCGCGGTCCCCGATGCGCAGGTGCCCGGCGTCCAGCCGATACCAGTCGGCCAACTCACCGGTCAGCCGGTGCACGGCCGCCTCGATGGTCATGAACTCGCGGCCCGCCTGTTTGGCGTCGTTGACGTGCCGGAGCAGGCGCAGCCCCATGTTGTAGAACGCCATGTTCCGCAGGTGCGCACCAGCATCGGAGAAGCCCATCTGAACGCTGGGCTCGCGCGCCAGCTTCTTGAGCACCTCGGGCCGGTGATTCGAGATCGTGGTGCGCCAGCGCAGCGACCTGCCGTGTTCGAGCACCAGGTCGAGGAACGCGTCGACGGGGTGCACTCCGCCGCGGTCGCGACCGACCTGTCCGAACGACTTGCCGATCACCGACTCGTCGGGGCAGGCCACGATGTGGGCGTCGAAGAAGTCCCTGTGCCAGACGCGGACCCCGAACTTGCTCTCGTACTGCTTGCGGAATTCGCGGCGATACGACTCGTCGCGCATCATCTCGTTGCGTTCCACCTCGTCGCGAAGGTGCAGCGCGGCCGCACCCGCCCCGAACTCCTCGAAGATCACCAGGTCGATGCCGTCGGCGTAGACCTCGAACGGCACGGGAAGGTGTTGCCAGCGGAAGTTGCCGCCCAGCCGGTTGACGAACCTCGCCACGGGGCCCATCAAGTGGACCGCGTACGGGTTGGCCTTGACGTCGGCCGCCGACAGCAGGCTGGTCTTGAGCGGATTGCGGAAGATGCCGAGCGACTGCGCCACCTGCGAGCCGACGTTCAGCGGGTTCTGGATGTCGGGCCCGGACTGCAGGATGCGCCCCGCCTTGCGCAGCATCGACTTCAGCCTGCGCAGCTCGCGGGGCTTGGCATAGGTCGAAGGCAGCGTCCGCGACCGGCAGGTGTCGCCGTCGAGTTTGTCGAATAGCAGCTGCTGAGAAGACATTCCGACGAAGCCGGCGCGCAGCGCCTCGGCGAGCATCCGCTCCATCTCGGCCTGTTCGCCCTTCGTCGGCGACACCGACTTCGACGTCGCGCGCACCAAACCCATGACGGCCGTGCGCATGTCGGAATGTCCGATGAACGCCGCGAGGTTCGGTCCGAGCGGACGCGCCTCGAGTGCGTCGACGTACTCGTCGCACGTGGTCCAGGTCTTGTGCCGGTCCACCGCGTCGATGACGTGCTCGCGGGGGATGGCTTCGACGCGACCGAACAGATCGCCTGCGTCGACGCCGTCCACGTGGATGGTCGACAGCGAGCAAGAGCCGAGCATCACCGTGGTCACGCCGTGCCGGAGCGACTCCGACAGTGCGGGGCCGTCGAGCACCTCGACGTCGTAGTGCGTGTGGATGTCGAGCATGCCGGGCAGTACCCACTTACCGGTGGCGTCGATGACCTGAGGGCAACCGGTCTCATCGAGTTCCTCGGTTGCGACCGCGACCACGTGGCCACCGCGGATGCCGATGCTGCGCACCGCCGATGGGGCGCCGGTGCCGTCGAACCAGCGGCCGTTGCGAATGATCGTGTCGTAGGTCACTCAAGTCATGGAACAGGTCGCCGACCGCGGTGTCAACGAAATCGTGAACACATTTCCAAAAATGTCTACTATTCCGCCCAGGCGTCGGGCAGACGTCCGTCGACGTCGGTGAAACCGTACTCGTGTGCGAGCTCTGCCGAGCTCGCCGAGCGCTGATTCCACCGGGCCCGATCGGGATCCGCAGCTATGGCGGCCACCCCGCGGCCGACGAAGCGCGGGGTCTCCGATTGTGTGAAGGCACCCGGCGCCGTGGGGTAGCCGTCGGGCCTGACCTCCATCGCGGTCTGCCAATTCGCCTCGGTGACGGCGTAGTTGTCGAGCATCATCTCCGAGCGCAGCCAGCCCGGCGTGACCGCAACGGCCGTCGCGCCGAACGGTGCCAGGTCGTGCCCCTGGCTGAAGGCGATCCGATTCACCGCGACCTTCGCCAGGTCGTAGTACACCGAGACCCGGTAGTTCTGGGCGTTGAACTCGGCCGTTCCGTCGGTCACCTCGACCAGCAGGCCACCCGGCCGCGTGACGAGCAGCGGAAGCAGACAGTGCGACGTGATCAGATGGGTTTCGACGCCGAGCCGCACGGTTCGCAATCCGGCGTCGAGGTCGAGTTCCCACATCGGCTTGTTCCACGTCGACGGTGGACCCTTGAGAACCTCGGCGCCCCAGATGTCGTTCACCAGGATGTCGATGGCGCCGTAGTCGCCGCGCAGCCGGTCGGCCAGGCTCCGCACCTGCGCGGGATCGAGGTGGTCGACGGCGATGGCGACGCCAACCCCGCCGAGGGACGTGACGAGCTCAGCCGTCTCCTCGATGGTCTCCGGCCGGTCGTAGTCCGACCTCAGGGTGCCCGACGTACTGCTGCGGCCGGTGCAGACCACCGTCGCCCCCGCTTCGCCTAGTGCAGCAGCAATTCCGCGGCCTGCGCCACGCGTCGCTCCGGCTACGACGGCGACGCGGCCCTCGAGGGCTGTGGGGTCGGGTGTCGTTGCCATGAAGTCAGTATTCCTGTCCAGGCCATCGCCAACTGCACTTCAGCAGACGAGGGCATACTCGCTTCCGTGACCCCGTTGGAGCGCTATATTGCCGAGGAAATCGCCACCGATCACGTGGACGGGCTGCTGTCCAGACGGGAGGCGTTGCGTCGATTGGCGCTAATCGGCGTCGGAACCGCCGCGGCAACCGCGTTGATTGCGGCGTGCGCTGACGACAAGAAGCCGGCCGCCGACGCGCCCGTCACCGCAACTGGCGGAGCCACCCCCACCACCGAGAGCGGGCCCCCACCCGGCTCGGAGAACACCGTGCCCACCCAGCCCATCACGTGGGCAGGCCCGCAGGGTGAGCTGCAGGGTGCATGGGCGCCTGCGCAGAGCCCGAAGGGCGCGGTGCTGGTCATCCACGAGAACAAGGGACTCAACGACTGGGTGCGTTCGGTCGCGGGCCGGTTCGCGGGCATCGGTTACTCGAGCATCGCCATCGACCTGCTCTCGGCCAAGGGTGGCACCGCGACGTTCACCGACCCCGCGCAGGCCACCGCCGAGCTCAGCAAGATCCCGCCAGAGGTGTTCGTGGCCAACCTCAAGTCCGGGGTCGCGGAGCTGCAACGCCGCGCGCCGGGCGCGAAGGTCGCGGCGGTCGGGTTCTGCATGGGCGGCGGCCTGGTGTGGCAGCTGCTGGCCTCGGGCGAGCCGCAACTGGCGGCCGCCGTCCCGTTCTACGGTCCCCTGCCGGACGGCGCCGACTTCAACGGCTCGAAGGACGTCGCCGTCCTGGGGTTCTACGGTGCCAAGGACGCTCGGGTCACCGGTACCAAGGACGCCGCGCAGCAGGCCCTCGACAAGGCGGGGCTCGTCAACGAACTGGTCGTCGAACCCAACGCCGATCATGCCTTCTTCAACGACACGGGGGAGCGCTACGACCCCGTGGCAGCCGCCGATGCCTGGAAGCGCGTGCAGGACTGGTTCACCAAGTACATCGGCTGATTCGGCACTCGATACCGGCGGTGGCCGGTATTCACCACTCGTTCAGGTGACCGTTCACCCACCGTTCGTGACCGCTCGTGCGCCCCAGTTCTGATGCAGGTATGCGGGTAGTTCAGGTGGCGAACTTCTACGGCCCGCGCTCCGGAGGGCTGCGAACTGCGGTGGACCGCCTCGGTGCGGAGTACTGCGCCGCCGGCCACGAGGTCTACCTCTTGGTGCCCGGCGCCACGGCAGAGGCTCACCGCATGCCATCCGGAGTCAGACGAATCTCGTTGCCTGCCAGAAAGATTCCCTTCACCGGAGGCTACCGGGCGGTGCTGCCCGGGCGGGTCACCTCGCTGCTGGAACGCCTCGAGCCCGACGCGCTCGAGGTCTCCGACCGGCTCACGCTCCGGTCGCTCGGCCCGTGGGGCAGAAGTCGTGACGTGGCCACCGTGATGATCTCCCACGAGCGGCTCGATCGCTTGCTGGGACAACTGCTTCCGCGCCGACTGGCGCGGGCGGCCGCCGACGTCGCGAACCGCAGAACCGCCGCCAACTACGACGCAGTGGTGTGCACCACGGCATTCGCCCGCGAGGAGTTCGACCGCATCGACGCGGACAACGCGGTCACCGTCCCGCTTGGCGTCGACCTCGAACAGTTCCACCCTCGGCACCGCTGCGATCAAGTCCGAGCCCAATGGGCGCATCCCGAGCAGACACTGTTGGTGCACTGCGGCAGGCTGTCGGTGGAGAAACACGCCCATCGCAGCATCGATACCGTTGCCGCGCTGCGTGATTCCGGGGTTGACGCGCGCCTCGTCGTCGTCGGCGAGGGACCGCTGCGGGCCCGGCTGGAGCGGCAGGCCGCGCGTCTTCCCGTCCACTTCACCGGCTACGTCGGCTGCCGCGACACCGTGGCCGCCATCCTGGCGTCCGCCGACGTCGCCCTCGCGCCTGGACCTCACGAGACCTTCGGGTTGGCTGCGCTGGAGGCGTTGGCCTGCGGCACCCCGGCCGTCGTATCGAACACGTCGGCGCTCGCCGAGATCCTCACCACCGACAGCGGTGCCGCCGCCGACAACGATCCACTGGCCATCGCCGACGCCGTGACGTCGATCATCGGCAGACCCGAACGCCTGCGCAGGACCGACGCGCGCCGCCGCGCCGAGGAGTTCCCATGGCCACGGTCGGCCGCCGGCATGCTCAGCGCGTTGGGTGCATGATCGCGCGACGACACATATAGCTTGTCCGAATGGGCGATGCGCCAGTCGGCCGCGACGACACCGAGCGGTCCAGGACACTGTGGTTCGCCCTGCTGCTCACGCTGACCAACGGCTTCATGGACGCACACACCTACTTCGTCCGCGGCGGGGTATTCGCCAACGTCCAGACCGGCAACGTCATCTTCTTCGCCATCAATCTATCCGAGCGCAAACCGTCGGCAGCGCTGGCACACGTGTGGCCCATTCTTGCGTTCATCGTCGGCGTCGGGCTTGCCGCACGCATCAAGTCGGGCCGCGTCGAACGGGTCGTGAAGCACCCGCTGCGCTGGACCATGGCGGTGCAGGTGGTGGTGCTGGCAGGAATCGGGTTCGTCCCGGTGTCCGTGGCGCACAGCTACGTCACGGTGCCGATCGCCTTTCTCGCCGCAGTCCAAATGGGGCTGTTCCGCAACGTCGGCGACCTGGCCTACCTCCCCGTGGCCACCACGGGGAACCTGATGCGGTTCGTCGAGTCCGGGTACGACGGCTTCGTCGAGAAGCAGGCCGCGTCACGTCGCGCGTGCGGTGTCTACGGCACCCTCATCATCGGCTTCGCGGGAGGAGCGTTGATCGGTGCCTTCGCGAGCCGCGCGTGGGGTGCGCATGCGATCTGGCTGGCGGCGGGCATCCTGGCCGTCACGCTGGTCCTGTTCATCGTCGACGAGCGGGTGCTGCGGTGACATACCATCCTGGGATGGTTCGACGCGTCCTGACTGCCTGCGCCATCGCGGTGCTCGGCGTGGCGTGGACGCCCGCGATCGTTCCGGCTCTTGCCGAGACGGGTGCTCCGCCATGTTCGTTCACGCTCACTCCGCCACACGTCGTGCAGGTGTCGGGTCGCGACATGGTGACCACTACGGTCGCCCCCGCTGCATGTGCAGTCGCCGCCGAACCCACGTTGTCGGTGGCGTGCATACAGATGCAGGGCAGCCAAACGGCCGAGCAGTGCGAGTACAAGGAGGGTACGCAGACGGCCCAGGTGTATTACGCGCCATACCGGGCCGGTGCCACGTACACCGCGACGGGCCGCGGATGCGCGTCGACCGGCAACCCGCCGAAGTCCATCTGCCAGACGACCGGCCCGCTCACCGCGACGCTGTAGATCCTTACGCGGGACGTGCTGCGGATCCCACGACACGGACGTCCGGGCGCGGCTCGAAGCGATATCCGTGACCCCGCACACTGGTCAGAACCCCTTGGTAGTGACCGAGTTTGATGCGGAGCCTGCGGACGTGGGTGTCCACCGTCCGTACCGAGACGCCGGTGTCCGAACGTGGTCCGTCGTGCCACACCTCGCGGACCAACTCGTCGCGCGATACCACTGAGCCAGGACGCCTTGCCAGATACCGCAGCAACTCGAACTCCCGGTAGGCCAATCGCACGGGCGCACCGTCGACCAGTACGTGGCGCCTGACGTGGTCGATCAGAAGACCTTCGCGCGAGGTGGCCGACTGTGCCCGACTGCCTTCGACGATCGCGTCGTGCGGCCGCACTCCAGGAATCGACATCGCGATGATGCCGGCATACTCGTCGGCCAGCGCGGCGGTCCGTGCGGCCAGGTCGGCGGCGCCGGCGGGGACGTCGATGACGAGCACCACCCGCAACGGCTCTTCGGCCGGTGTTGGCCGCATCGCCGCTTGGTACATCCGTCGAAATGTGCCCGACTGCCGCGCCGGCGTCGAGGTTTTCGGTCGCCCTGATCGATACCGGCGTCAGAAGGCCGGTACGACCTGCCCGTCGTAGGTCGTGGTGATGAAGTGGCGCATGGCGTCGCACTGCAACGCGTCGGCGAGCGCACGGACGTCTGCACTGTCGCAGTTGTCGGGACGGGCCACGAGGTACTCGGCATACGCCGGATTCCCCTGGTCACGACACAACGCGCTACCGACGTCGACACCCCACTCCATGGCCTGATTGCCGAACAAGAAGACCGCGTCGAAGTCCTCGCGGACGTCTCCGAGCAGCCAACTGGTCAACTCCTTGAACACCAGATGGCGCGGGTTGGCTCGGATCGCGGCGACCGTGGCCAGTTCGCGTTCGCCTGATGCGCTTTCGATCAGACCGAGGTCGTGAAGCATCGCCAACGACCTGTCGACGTTCACCGGGTCAGATGGCAGCACCACCTCCGCATAGTCGGGGAGCGCATCGAGGTCGGCGAACCATGCCGAATACAGCCCGAACGGCTCGATGTGTACCGGCACCACGGGAGTCAACCGGCTTCCCGTGCGCCGATTGAAGTCATCGAGAAACGGCAGGTACTGGAAGAAGTTGGCGTGCAGGTGTTTCGAGACCAGCAGATCATTGGGTTCGTCGAAGGTTTCGAAGATCTCGATCTGCAGATCGATGCCGTGTTCGGCGAGCGCCCGGCGCGTGTGATCGAGGATCTCCGCGTGCGGGACGGGTGTCGCCCCGACCCGCAACGGCCGCAGCCCCAGTGTGTCCACCGCCCGGATCGTGCTCACCATCCCCACCGGCCCGAGGCTACTGACCGCGGCCGCGATTGCAAGCCAAGCGACGGGATGACAATTGTGTCCAATTGTGACGCCGTATTACTCACCGTGACTCCAGACGTGGTGCCGTGGCGCCGATCGCTCCTATGGTGCGGGCAGTCGACAGTCGGCACCACGAAGGGCGATCAACCATGTCCGAAACAGTCTCTGCACCAGAATCTTTGGGTGGTGAAAACTCCGCAACCGAACGCCACTTGCGTGGCAACCTCGGCGTCGCCTCCATCGTCTTCATGGTGGTGGCCGCAGCGGCACCGCTCGGCGTGATCGGCGGCGTGGTGCCGCTGGGCATCGCGTCGGGCAACGGCGCCGGTTTCCCGGCCACCTTCATTGCCGCGACCGTCGTGCTGCTGCTCTTCGCCGTCGGTTTCACCGCGATGACGCCGTACGTCGAAGACGCGGGCGCCTTCTTCTCGTATGTCCGCAAGTCCCTTGGCACGCCTGCGGGTATCGGCATTGCATTCGTCGCGTTGGTGAGTTACGTGGCGCTGGAGGCAGGTGTCTACGGCCTGCTCGGCCCCGCAGGTGCAGCGGTCGTCGAACTGTTCGACGGCCCGTCTCTGCCGTGGTGGTTGTTCGCGGCGCTTGCCTTCGCGGTGACCACCTACCTCGGCTACCGCAACATCACGGTGTCGAGCCGTGTTCTTGCCGTGCTGCTGACCGCGGAGATCGCCATCGTGCTGGTGCTCGATCTGGTCATCGTCGCCCGCGGAGGGGACCACGGTCTGTCCACCGGCATCGTCAACCCGACCGCGATCTTTTCGGGATCTCTCGGCATCGGTCTGCTGTTCGCGATCATCAGCTACGTCGGCTTCGAGGCGACCGCCATCTTCCGCGACGAGGCCCGAACGCCGGAGCGCACCATTCCGCGCGCCACCTATCTCGCGCTGATCCTGATCGGTGTCTTCTATGCGCTCACCAGCTGGGCCCTGATCTCCGGATGGGGCGACGAGGCGGCAGTCAAGCAGGCCACCGATTCCGGTGCGACGTTCCTTGGTGACTCCGCGCAGCGCTACATCGGTCTCGTTGGTGCCGACGTCATCACCGTGCTGTACTTCACCAGCCTGTTCGCCTGCATCCTGGCCTTCCACAACGTCGCATCGCGTTACGTGTTCGCGTTGTCGCAGCGCGACGTCCTGCCCGCATCGCTGAGCGAGCCGCACACGTTGCACGGTTCACCGCACCGGGCGTCGCTGTGGGTCTCCGGCGTGGTCGCGGCGGGAATTCTGCTGGCAGTGGTGTTCAAGCTCGATCCCGCGGCGCAGTTCTACACGTGGTTCGCAGGCGCCACCACGGTCGGCGTTGTCCTGCTGATGATCGCCACCAGCGTTGCGGTGCTGGTGTTCTTCGGCCGTGACCAGCGCGGCCACTCGGTGTGGCGGGTTCGCATCGCCCCGGTGCTCGGCCTGGTCGGGTTGCTGGGCGCGCTGGTGTTGATCCTGACCAACCTCAAGGATCTGGTCGGTGGATCGAGCGTGCTCGCGTGGGTCATCGTCGGTGTGTTGGTCGGCGCGCTGGCCGTTGGAGTGCTGATCGGTTCCCGTCCCGGCGCCACCGTCGACCAACGATCATGATCCAGACCGTCGACGCGCCCGTCGTCGCAGAGCGGGAACTCGAGTTGCTTCGCCGCCTCGAGGACGGCTCGCTGCGCGAGCTCGAGGTGGCGTGGAGCGACCCGTTCGGTCATGCACAGGGCAAGCGAATTCCCGCCGCGGCCTTCCTCGATCGGGCGCGCGGCAACGGGTTCGCGTTCTGTGAGGCCTCGCTCGGCTGGAACAGCGATGCGACGGTAATCGACTCGCTGCGGCTGACGAACTGGGACGGCGGCTACCCCGACGTATTCGCCGTGCCGGATCTTTCGACGTTCCGGGCCCTTCCGTGGCGTCCTGGTGTCGGTCACGTCATCTCCGACATCGTCGGGCACGATCGCACCCCGTCGCTGCTCGACCCGCGGGCAGTGCTGCGGCGGGTGCTGGATCGCCTTGCCGGACTTGGGCTCACCGCGAAGATCGGCGTCGAACTCGAGTTCTATCTGCTCGAACCCGACGGGTCGACGTTCCAGAACGACATCCATGCGTACTCGCTGGAGAACGCCAATGCACTGGATCCGTTGCTCACCGAACTGTACGAGAACCTGAGCCCTTTCGTCAGGCTTGAGGGCATCCAGAGCGAGTACGGGCCAGGTCAGGTCGAGACGAACCTGATTTACACCGATGCCCTCGAGGCGGCCGATGACAGCGCCCGGCTCAAGTACGCGGCCAAGGAGGTCGCGCGAAGGCACGGCAAGCTCGCGAGCTTCATGCCGAAACCGTTCTCGGATCAGTCGGGAAGCTCAGCACACGTGCACATCTCGCTGTGGCGCGACGGTGAACCCGCCTTCGCATCGGACGGTGATGCGGAGAACCCGCTCGCGCGCAACGCGATCGCGGGCCTTCTCGAGCACCTGCCGTCGATCACGCTGTTTGGTGCGCACTCGGTGAATGCGTACCGGCGGTTCGTCAGGGACTCCTTCGCCCCGGCCACGGTGACATGGAGTCGCGACAACCGCAGTGCGGCGATCCGGTCGTTGGTCGATGCGACACCTGAGGCCAACCGCATCGAACTGCGCACCGGCGGTTCGGATGCCAATCCCTACTGGTTGGTCGCGTCGGCACTGGCGGCAGTGATCGCAGGTGTCGAGGGCAGGTTGCTGCCACCCGAGCACGGGGATGGCGATCTGTACGGTACTGGCAACCCCCTGCCCGAATCGCTTGGCGTGGCACTGGAGTTGGCGAGCCGTGACGACACGATCACCGAAATCCTCGGCGCGGATTCCGTTCTGGACTTCGCGGCGATCGCCAGGAGCGAATGGACCGAGTACGGCCAGCACGTCAGTGACTGGGAGCGGCAGCGCTACCTGGTGCAGTCGTGAGCGAGCCCAGGCCTGCCGTCGCTCCGCGCGCGGCCTATCCCGAGGTACCGCTCGGCGGGTCGACGGCGGAACGGTTGTCCCGGCTGCCCGGCATCGTCGCGGACCTACGGGGCACCGACGCCGCTGCCGAACGCCACCGAGAACTTCCACACGACTCGGTATGGCGGCTTCGGCACGCCGGCCTGCTCGGCCTGCGGGTGCCCGCCCGCTACGGCGGCCCGGGGGGCAGCGCCCGCGACGTGCTCGGCCTGGTCGTCCAGATCGCGAGGGGCAGCTCCAACGTCGCACAGGCCCTGCGTGCCCACTTCGGGTTCGCCGAGCGGCTACTGAGCAACCGGGCATCCGAAAACGAACGGCAGCAATGGTTTCCGCACGTCGAAGCCGGAGTGGTGTTCGGCAACGCAATCACCGACGCAGGAGGCAAGGCGCCGTCGAGCGCCGACACCACGGTGCTCACCGACTCTGCGGGCGTCCTGCGGCTGAACGGCTACAAGTTCTACTCAACCGGCACGCTGTTCGCCGACGTCATCGCCGTGTCAGCCGTCGACGCGCAGGGGCGCGACCTGCAGGTGATCGTGCCGACCGACCGCGACGGCGTCGAATTATTCGACGACTGGGACGGTTTCGGGCAACGGATGACCGCGAGCGGTGGCACGCGTTTCACCGACGTCGTCGTGCATCCCGACGAGGTGATCACCGTCTCCGACGGCGCGCACCTCGGACATGGCACCGGTTTCCAGCAGCTCTACCTCGCGGCCGTCTCGGCGGGAATCGGGCTCGCCGTCGCCGACGACGCGGTGGCCTACGTCCGCGATCGAGCCAGGCCCGCAGCTCACTCGCTGGCCACCACGGCCGCGGGGGACCCGTTCGTGTTGGAGGCCGTCGGTGAGATCGCCGCGGATGCGTCGGCGGCGGAGGCGTTGGTGCTGGCGGCTGCCGACGACGTGGACGATCTGGTCGATGCAGGCAAGCAGGACGACGCCGAGGCGCTCGCCGATCTGGCTGTGCGAATCGCCAAGGCACAGTTGGTGGCCGAACGACTGACGTTGGCAGCCGCGCAGCGGTTGTTCGATACCGGGGGAGCGTCGGCAACAGCGAGGGCGCTGAATCTCGACCGGCACTGGCGCAATGCCCGAACGGTGGCCAGCCACAACCCGCTGGCGTACAAGGCACATGCCACCGGCAATTACCTCGTCAACGGAACCTGGCCACCCGCCAACGGCTACTTCTGAGATCCATCGCAAGATTTGTGACTTCTCAAACTCCGTGTCCAATCCCTTGGCCGCCCAATTGGCACCAGGCCCGCCAACGCCTTGGCGAAGGCGTTCTCATGCGCATGGTCGCGGACGATCCGCTTCGCCCCGACGTCAAACCCATTGCTGTGGAACGTAATAGCGCATGATTGGTATTTCACATTCTCGGCGGCGCGCGCAGGCCGTTATCGCATGTGTGGGCGCCACACGCGACGAATGTTGCAGTATGGGGCTGGTCAGGCTGCCGGATCGGGCTCGCCGAGGGTGGCGAGGCGGGTGAGCTCGACCCGGGAGCGGACCCCGGTCTTGGTGAAGGCGTGGCGCAGGTGGGTGCTGACGGTGTGCGGGGACAGGAATAGTTGCGCGGCGACTTCGCGGTTGGTGGCTCCGCGTGCAACAAGGTCGACGACGGCGCGTTCGGATGTGGTGAGTGCCGCCATTGGGTCAGCTACCGCTGTTTGGGTGGGTTGGCGACGACGGGCTCCCAAGGCACGCAACCGTTGTCGAGTCCTTGCGGCGTCACGCAAGGCGCCGGCTTTGATGTAGGTGTGGTGGGCTTCGTCGAGGAAATAGATGGCCGTGTCGCGGTCGGCGCTGACCCGGCCGGCGTCCTCGAGCGCTGCAGCCCGTGGCAGGGGGCGGTGAACGTCGCCGAACGCCTCGGCGGCCTGGGCGAGTGCTGAGGGGTCATCGTCGACGAGGGCGCGGGTATGTAAGGCGATTGCCTTCAATAACGGGAAGGTCTGGTTGGCCTGTGCGCGTCGTTCGGCGAACTCAGCAGCCTTGGCGGCGAGGTCGCGCCGGGCGCCACGGACGGCGATGCGGGCGAAGAGCGGATCGTCGGCGGGATCGAGTGTGAGCGGGTGGGCGACGTCGCCATAGAGGGCGATGCTCTCGGTGAGCATCTCGACCGCCCGATCGGGGTGCCCGTCGGCGTCGGCGTCGATCACGGCGAGCCATCTGCCTTGTCGGCGAACGGTTCCCACGTCGTCTCGCTGCATGGCGGTCACGGCACCTTCGGTGCGTTTGAGGGCGGCTTGCTCTCCGGTGTACTGCGCGACGCGGCGCAGCACGAAGTTGATGGAGTAGTCGGCCATCGTGCTGCGTTCGCGCCAGTCGGTGAGGGTTGACACGGCTTCGGCTTCGGCTTGGGCGTCGCCGAGTCGGCCGGCCTCCAGGAGCACGCGCGAGCGGATCATCATCCAGTTGATGGCGGCGCCCTCGCGCGCTGCCTCCGCCTCGGCGATGCCCTGGTCGAGGATGCGCAGCGCCTCGTCCGGAGAACCGGCAGTACTGAGCAGGACCGCCTGCCACGGTCGTGACCATGCCGAGGGATCCCACACGCCCTTGGGCGACCGTGCGAGCGGTGACTTGACGAGCGCATCGGCGATCCGCCGGCCCTGCTCGGCCAGGTCGAAGGCCAGCTCCCATTGCATGCGGTGCAGCGCCACCGTTGAGCGAGTCGCCAGCAGGGAGGACTGGGTGGAGGTGTCACCCACCGAGCGGGCGAGATTCATCGCCTCCTCGACTGTGGCCTCGAGGTCATCGAGATCGTCGATCATGATCTTGGTGACTGCGTGGGCGGCGAGAAGGCGGGCGCGTAGACCGGGCGGCAGGTCGGGCAACGCCAGCGCGGTGGCGGTTTGTCGCGCGGCGTCGGGGTAGGAGTGTTCGGAGGTCACCAGTGACAGACCCAGGCGTACCTCGGCTTCCTGGGCGGGCGTGACGCCGGTGATGAGGGCGCGTTCGCCAATGCGGCGTGCATCGACGGTGCGCCCGGCCTGCCAGAGCAGCATGACGTGTTGGGCCAGCAGTGCTCCGTGTCGTTCGGAGTCCGGCGGAGTGATGTCGACCGCCCGTTGCAGCAGGTCGGCGGCGGTGGACGGATCGACGGCCGCCAATTGGTGGCCAGCCTGGGAGAGGAGTTCTGCGGCCTGGGTGTCATCGGGTTCGGCGGTGGCCGCGAGCGCGGACGCGACTTCGAGCAGCGGCGCTCCGGCGTCGAGTTGGACGTGGACGGCGCGGCGGCGCAGATCACGGCGGAGCGCCGCCGACAGAGTCGACTCCACGATCTCGCGTATCAGATCGTGCCGGAACACGAACTCGTCGCCGCTGCTGGTGACCAGCTGAGCGTCCTCGGCGGCCTTGAGTGCTGCGGCGGCTTGGGGCGGCGGGATGTCGGTCAGCGCGGCCACCGCCGAGTCGGTGACGCGACGACCCATCACCGCCGCGGCGGCCACGACGTCGGCGACGTCTTCGGGTAGGCGGCTCAATCGGCGGTGAATGGCGTCGCGCAGTCGCGCCGGGGTGGCGGTGTCGGCGAGCAGGGCCTGGCCGGTGACGATCTGGACGCGTCGTTCATCGAGCAATCCACGCAGGGTTTCCACGAGGTCAACGACGTGGCCGCCGGTGCGGTCGATCAACGACTGCAGATTGGCGTCCACCGATGCGCCGAGCAGGTCTTGGGCGACCTCGGTGGCGGCGTCGGGGGCGAGTTCGCCGATGGTGAACGTCACCGCGTCGAGGTGTTCCAGCCGGCCCAGGGTGCGCGCTACGGCCTCGTCTCGGACGGGTTCACGGGTGGCCATCGCCCACACCACGGGTTCGGCGGTCAGCCGCTCGACCATCACTCGCAGCGCAAAGAGTGTGGTCGGATCGCTGAACTGCAGGTCATCGACGACGACGAGCAACGGACTCTGTCGTGCCGCGGTTTCGAGCGCGTCGATGATGTCCTCGATGACGACGTAGCGGGCTTCGGCGCTGCGCATCGCATCCTGTACCGCCCGGCGATTCAACAACGGGGGGCTGCCGCCGAGTACGGCCTGTAGCAGCGGAGTCAACGGCATCGCGGCTGCGTCGGCGTCTCCGCCGCCTTCCAGCACCCGGAACCCCAGGGCGGCGGCGTCTTGAGCGATGGCGTGCAACAAGTGGCTCTTGCCCGAGCCGGCGGCGCCGCGGATGACCACGGCGCCGGGGCGGGCATCGGCACCGCATGCCCTGCCCAACACGGTCCTAGCGTCGCCCAACTCCTGATCGCGACCTCGCAGCGGCATGCGATGAAGCATGCGATCAACCCGGGCCATCGTGACCTCTTCTCGTGCGTTGAGATCGCACGTTCATGCGATTCGGCGACCTCGCTGTCGAACCTACGGTCTGTTCATCACCGCCACCACGCGAGTGCAACACCAATCGAAGGAGATCCGATGTCACCCACTCTGGAAGGGAAGGTCGCGCTGGTCACCGGCGCCAGCGCAGGCATTGGCTTGGCCGTTGCGCAGCGGCTCGCGTCCGAAGGCGCAGAGGTCTACATCACCGGGCGCGGCGAAGCGGCGCTGCAGAAGGCGGCCACCGAGATCGGGCCGCAGGCTCATCCGGTCGTCGGGGACGTCGCGAGCCTGGAGGACCTGGACCGGCTCTACGCCACCATCGGCGCCGAGACGGGTCGCCTGGACATCGTGGTCGCAAACGCCGGAACCATCGAATTGGCTGATGGCGTCGACGCCACCCCCGAGCACTTCGACCTGCTCTTCGGCACCAACGCCCGCGGCACCTACTTCACCGTGCAGAAGGCGCTGCCCTTGATGGGCGCCGGGGGAGCCATCGTCCTGATGTCCTCGGGCATGAATGTCAAGGGCTTCCCCACCTACGGGGTGTACGCCGCGACCAAGGCCGCGATCCGGTCGTTCGGGCGCACCTGGGCGGCCGAACTGATCGGGCGTGGCATCCGCGTCAACGTGCTGAGCCCCGGTGTCATCGACACCCCCATCCTGGAGAAGCAGTTCTCCACGGAGGCCGAATTGCAGGCGGGTACCGACGGATTCACCTCCCTCATCCCGGCCGGGCGTCTCGGTCGCCCCGAGGAGATCGCCAACGGCGTCTACTACTTGGTCAGCGACCAGAGCAGCTACACCACCGGATTCGACCTCGTCGTCGACGGCGGAGTGGTGGAGCTCTGATGAAGGCCCTGCGCTTCGCCGCCTTCGGCGACCCCGCCGACGTGTTGAAATGCGTCGACGTCCCCGCACCCACCGCACCCGGCGCCGGCGAGGTTCTCGTCGACGTCGAACTGTCCCCACTGAACTTTCACGACCTGTTCTTCATCGGCGGGCACCTCGCACCGCCGACACTGCCGGCGGTCGCCGGAAACGAAGGCGTGGGCACGGTTTCGGCGATCGGAGAATCGGTCACCACCGTCGCCGTCGGCGACCGCATCGTGCTCCCGTTGCTCACCGGCGCGTGGCGCGAACAGGTCGTCGTCCCCGCCGACGATCTGTTCGCCCTGCCACCAGGACCTGTGGAGCAGCTGGCGATGCTGGGCAGCAACGTCCCCACAGCCGGGCTGATCCTCAGCGAGTACACCGACCTCACCCCCGGTGACTGGGTCATCCAAAACGCCGCCAACGGCGGTGTCGGCCGCTCGCTGATCGCCCTCGCCCGCGCCCGTGGTCTGCGCACCGTGAACCTGGTGCGCCGACCCGAGGTTGCCGAGGATTTGCGGGCCCTCGGGGCAGACGTGGTGCTCACCCCGCACGACGGCGTGGTGTCCGAGATCGCCGACGCGACAGACCGTCAACCGATCATGCTGGGGGTCGACTCGGTGGGCGGAGCGTCCGGCGCAGCGGTCCTGGGCGCCTTGGCATCTGGAGCCGCGTTGGTGAGTTACGGCAATGCCAGCGGCGCAGGCATCGACGCCGCGGCCGCCGCCGACAAGGACGTCGCCGTCGCCAGTATCTTCGTCGGTGCCCATGACAACCGCACCAAAGTCGTCCCGGTCATCCAGGAGGCAGCACCCCTGGTGGTCGCCGGGGCGCTGACCGTACCGGTCGAAGCGATTTACCCGCTGGCCGACGTGCAGGCCGCCATCGCTCACCTTCACCGGGGCGGCAAGATCCTGCTGCGCGTTGGAGGGGATGGGTAAATGCCCTACGTCAGCGTCGGCGCGGAGAACACCAGCACCATCGACCTCTACTACGAAGACAACGGCAGCGGTCCCGCGGTGGTGCTCATCCACGGCTACCCCCTCAACGGCCGATCCTGGGAACGTCAGCAACGCGCACTGATCGACGCCGGCTACAGGGTCATCGCCTACGACCGACGCGGGTTCGGCCTGTCCAGTCGCCCGACCACCGGATACGACTACGACACCTTCGCAGGAGATCTCGACACTCTGCTGCATGTACTGGATCTCCGCGACGCTGCATTGGTCGGGTTCTCCATGGGCACCGGCGAAGTCACCCGGTATCTGGGCACCTACGGCAGCAAGAGAATCTCCAAAGCCGCTCTGCTGAGCGCAGTCCCACCATTTCTTCTCCGTACCGACGACAACCCCGAGGGCGTCGACGGGGCTGTGTTCCACGACATCAAGGAGGCCATTTGCACTGACCGCTACACCTACTTCGACGCGTTCTTCGCGGCGTTCTACAACACCGACATCCTGATGCCCGAACGGATCAGCGCTGCCGTCGTTCGCGCCAACGTCGCCGCCGCCAACGAAAGCTCCTCGTTCGCGAGCCTGGCCTGTGTCGACGCCTGGCTGACCGACTTTCGTGCCGACCTTCCCCGTATCGACGTCCCCGTACTGGTCGTGCACGGAGCCGAGGACAGGATCCTGCCGATCGACGCCACCGCACGACGGCTACCCGGACTTCTCGCCGACTGCACCTACGTCGAAATCCTCGACGGTCCGCACAACATCTGCTGGACCCACGCCGAGGAGACCAACGCCGCGCTCCTCGACTTCCTCGCCACCCACTGAATACACCGCCCCGAGAAAGGTTCTTCATCATGAGTAATGAATCCCACCTGTATCTGATCACCGGCGCCACCGGCAACACCGGCGACACCACCGTGCGTCTGCTGCTGCAGCGCGGTCACCGCGTCCGTGCCTTCGTGCACCGCGAAGACGCCCGGTCGGAGAGCCTCGCTGCCGTCGGCGCCGAGATCGCCGTCGGTGACCTGCTGGACTTCAACGCCATCAGCGCAGCGATGACCGGAGTCGACGGTGCCTACTTCTGCTACCCGATCGCCCCCGGATTGCTCGAAGCCACTGCGTTCTTCGCCCAGGCCGCCACCGACGCCGGTGTGAAGTCGGTGGTCAACATGTCGCAAATCTCGGCGCGTGAAGACGCCAAGAGCCATGCCGCACAGAACCATTGGATTGGGGAGCGGCTTCTGGACCGCACGCCGATGCTCACCGCGCACGTGCGGCCCACGTTCTTCGCCGAGTGGCTGGAGTGGTACTGGGGCACCGACGGCACCAGCGGCGTGATCCGCCTGCCGATGGGTGACGGCCGGCACGCACCGATCGCCGGTGAGGACCAGGCCTACGTCATCGCCGCCCTGCTCGAACATCCCGAAGAGCACGACCGCAAGATCTACCCGCTGGTCGGGCCCGTCGAGCTGAACCAGCACGGCATCGCCGAGGCGCTGTCGCGCGCCCTGGGCATCCCGGTGCACTACGAGCCCATCGAGATCGTCGAATTCACCGACGGCCTGACCAGTAAGGGCTTTCCGCCGCACCTGGTGCAGCACTTGGGCGCGGTCGTGCAGGACTACCAGGACGGCATCTTCACCGGCACCAACGACTACATCGAGACGATCGGCGGCAAGACGCCGATGACCGTCGAGGAGTACGCCCAGGCGCACCGCGAGGCCTTCAGCCACGACGGCCCCTACTCCATCCCCGCCCCGGCGGCCGCCCAGTGAGCACCATCAAAGCCGTCGTGCAGTCGCGAGCCGGCGACCCCACCGAGGTACTCGACGTCGCCGACGTCGAGGCGCCGCCACCGCCGGGTCCCGGTCAGGTCACCATCGCGGTCACCCGGTTCCCGGTGCACCCCGGCGACCTGCAGACCATCGCGGCGACCCGACCCGACGGCGGTCACCCCGCCGCGGTCGGCGCCGAGGCCACCGGCGTCATCACCGCCGCCGGACCTGGCGTCGATCTGCCCGTAGGTACCCGGGTTGCGGCGTTCTTCGTCGGTGGCGCCTGGCGCCAACAGATCACCGTCGGCGCCGATGTCGTCGTCGCGGTGCCTGATGCGCTCACTGAGGACGTCGCCGCGCAGATGCTCATCAACCCGATCACCGTGCTGATGCTGCGACGGGCAGCCCAGCAGCATCACAGCGTCGGGTTCGACGGCGTCATCCTCAACAACGGTGCGGCGTCGTCGGTGGGCAGACTGTTCACCGCCGGCGCGCAGCACCACCAGATCGCCACCATCAGCATCGTGCGCAGCGCCGCCCGTGCCGACGAACTGAGCCGCCGGTTCCCCGACGTCCCCGTCGTGTCGACGCACACCGCCGACTGGAAAGACCAGGTGCGAGCCGCAGTCGCAGGGCGGCCCATCGCGGTGGCCCTGGACCCCATCGGCGGCACCGCATCGGCGGATCTGCTCACTCTTCTCGATCCCGGTGGGTCCCTGGTCCTCTACGGGCTGATGGCTCCCGAGCAGATCCCGTTGCACGCCTCCACCCTGGTGCACCGCGACCTGACCATCCGGGGCCTGACCATCGGGCGGTGGGCGCTGTCGTCCGCCGAGCAGAAGAAGTCCGACCTCGCCAGCGCCGCCGCCATCAGCCAGGGCCTGGCATCCCACTTCGACGTCGCCGCAATCTATCCGATCGACCGCATCCGCGACGCCGCCGCCCACGCCGCCCGCTCCGGCAAGACCGGAACCATCCTCGTCGACGCCACGTCAGGAGCTACACCATGACCATCACCACGATCGGCATCATCGGATCCGGGGAGGTCGCCCAAGCCCTGGCGCGCCATGCGCTAGGTGCGGGCTACGCGGTCTCCCTCAGCAACAGCCGAGGCCCGGATTCGCTGGCGGCGACCATCGCCGCCCTCGGTGACGGCGCCCACGCGGTCACGGTGCCCGAGGCCGCCGCAGCCGATCTGGTCATCGTCGCCGTCCCGTTCGTCAAAGTCCCCGACTTGACCGCAACGGTGCCCGACTGGTCGGGCCGCCTCGTCGTCGACGTCACCAACCAGTTCGCCGAATACCAGCCCACCTACTCGGGATTCGTCGATCTGGGCGAGGAGACCGGCAGCGAATGGGTCGCCCGGCACCTGCCAG
Source organism: Mycolicibacterium sp. P9-64 (assembly GCF_008329605.1). Lineage (GTDB taxonomy): Bacteria > Actinomycetota > Actinomycetes > Mycobacteriales > Mycobacteriaceae > Mycobacterium. The sequence goes on along the minus strand of NZ_NPKO01000006.1, from coordinate 414,714 downwards.
GCGCCACCGTGGTCAAGGCGTTCAACACCCTCTACGCCAGCTACATCGCCGCCAACCCGCGACACAGCGCAGGACGACAGATCGTCTTCTACGCCGGTGACGACGAGCAGGCCCGCACCGTGTTCCACCGGTTCGCCGGCAAGCTCGGCTTCGCACCAGTGGCCGTCGGCGGCCTTCGCGACGGCGGCAGGTTGATGCAACTCGGCGGATCACTGAGCGCCGTGCACGCGCTGCGTCAGGGCTGACATGGCCGAGTTCCTTTGGGGCGTCGCCACCGGAGCCCACCAGACCGAGGGCAACAACGTGTCCTCGGACTGGTGGGGCCACGAACACACCCCCGGCACGCCCATCGCGGAACCGTCCGGTGACGCCGTGGACGCCTACCACCATTGGCGCTCCGACATGGACCTCGCGGCCCAAGCCGGATTCACCGACTACCGCTTCGGCATCGAGTGGTCGCGCATCGAACCCGAAGACGGCCATATCTCCCGCGCCGCGGTCGACCACTACCGGCGGATGGTCGACGGCGCGCTGGAACGTGGACTGCGCCCCTTTCTGACGTTGCAGCACTTCACCCTCCCGCAGTGGTTCGTCCACGCCGGCGGTTGGCTCAACCCGCACGCGGTGCCACGTTTTCTGCGATACGTCGAGGCCATCGGCCCGGTCCTCGACGCAGGGGCCGGGCACGTCGGCACCATCAACGAACCCAACATCGCCGCCATGTTCGCCACCGACGACGGCCAGGGAATGTCCGCACTGCGCGACGGACTGCCCACCCCCAACCCCCGTGCGACCCAGGTCCTCATCGACGTCCACCACGCAACCCGCGACCACCTCATGTCTGCGCACCCGCAACTCGCCATCGGATGGGGCGTTTCGGTGCAGGACTGCCAACCCGAGCCCGGCGCCGAACACCTCCTGGCCGCCTACACCCAGCCCCGCGACCAAGTCTTCTTGGAGGCATCCACCCGCGACGACTGGGTAGGCGTGCAGACCTACACCCGCATCCGCATCGCCGCCGGATCCGACGGTCACCCCGTCGAATACGACGACCCGACGACACGGCGAACGATGAACGGGTGGGAGTTCTACCCCGAAGCCCTCGGCGGAGCGTTGCGCCGCACCGCACCGCTGGTCGGTGACGTACCGATCATCGTCACCGAGAACGGCATCGCCACCACCGACGACCACGAACGCATCGAATACACCACCCGCGCCTTGCAATCCATGCGCGACGCCATGGACGACGGCATCACCGTCGGTGGGTACCTGCATTGGAGCCTGCTCGACAACTACGAATGGGGCAGCTACACAACCACATTCGGACTCGTCGCGGTGGACCGCACCACCTTCACCCGCATACCACACCCATCGCTGGCGTGGCTGGGCCGACAAAACCCCACAAATCTCTCCCAGATCCGGAAGTGAGCATCCCGTGCAACGCCTGGCTCTGACCCGTATCTCCGCCGACCCCACCCACGCCCTCGACCTGCAATCCGCCGCCGAACCCACCCCAGCACCAGGACAAGTCCTGATTCAGATGGAGGCCGCCACGATCAATCAGACCGACCTCCTCGCCGCCGCCGGACAGTACTTCGTGACTCCCACACCGGGCGCGACGATCGGATCCGAAGGAGTCGGGCGCGTGATCGCCGTGGGCCACGACACCGACACCGCCCTGGTGGGTCAGCGGGTTGCGTTGCTGGCCACCTACCGCCACGGCACCTGGGCCACCCACGTCGTCGCCTCGCCCGATGACCTCATCGCCGTCCCCGACGACGGCGACGCACTACAGCTGGCCATGCTGGGTATCAACCCCATGACCGCGCTGCGACTGCTGCGCGACCACGGGAACCCCGACGACCCCGACCGCTGGATCGGACAAACCGCCGCCAACTCCGCGGTCGGCGAATACCTCATCAAACTCGCCCATCACTTCGGTCACCGAACCCTGAACGTGGTGCGGCGCGAGCACGCCGCCGATGACGTACGCGGCTGGGGTGCAGAACACGTCGTCCTCGACGGTCCCGACCTCGACGACGCCGTCACAGCCGCGCTGGCCGGCGACACCCTCGACATCGCCGTGGACTCCGTGGGCGGACCGGCCAGCAGCACGTTGGGCCAACACCTGCGCTACGGCGGGACCCTGGTCACCTACGCCGCACAATCAGGGCAACCACCGGCACTCTCGCAGGCCGACCTCATCGGCAACCAGGCCAGCCTGACCGGGTTCTGGCTGCACAACTGGTGGCAACGAACCCAATTGGCGACCAGCCGAGAGGAATACCGGCAATTGGTCGACCTGATCGGCGACGGAACACTCTCCGCACGCGTGGACCGCACCTTCCCACTCGCGAACTGGCGCGACGCGATGGTCGCCGCCCAGGCCCCCACTGGCGCCGGGAAGCTGCTCTTCACGTTCCCCGACAACTGATTTCACACACGCCGCACCGTGCGGCGCATGCACCGAAGGAGAAACACCATGCCCCCCACCCATGAAACCGACACCGTCCTGGTGACCGGTGTCGGCGAGCAAGGCAGCCTGGGTTACGAGATTGCCAAGTCGTACACCGCCGCCGGCGCACGGGTCGTCATCACCGGCCGGCTCGACGACTACGCGGACCTGGCCGAGCACTTGGATCCCACCGGAGCACGCGTGCGATTCATCCAGGCCGACTTGAGGAACCTGGCCGACATCACCAAACTGGTGCAGCAGACCGGCCCAGTGAGCATTCTCGTCAACAACGCCGCCACCATCTCAGCCGGACCGACCGCCGAACTCGACCCCGCCGGTTTCGACGCCATGTACGAAGTCAACGTCCGCGCCCCACACGCTCTGGTAGCAGCCATCGCGCCCACGATGATCGAGGTTGGACGGGGTCACATCGTCAACATCAGCTCCATCGGCGCCAAACTAGCCACCCCCGGACGGGCCGCCTACGCAGCCACCAAAGCCGCTCTGGAATCCCTGACCCGTTCCTGGGCATTGGAATTCGCACCCCACGGCATCCGCGTCAACGCCGTATCGCCCGGCCCGATGCACGGACCCAAGATGGTCCGCAACGCCGGGGAGGCAGCACTCAAGCAGGTCGGCAGCACGGTACCGCTGGGGCGCACCGTCGCCCCACACGAAGTTGCCCGCGCAGTACTCCTGCTGACCTCACCCGATCTCACCTACGCCACCGGGTCGGTGCTGTCCCTGGACGGCGGCCGCACCCTGGTCTGAACCTCGACAACCCCTGCAGACGAACCCAATTCACTGACGAGAGAGAACCCTCATGTCCAATCCCATCCGCATCGGTGTTCAAATCCAGCCCGGCAACGCCCCCGACTACACCAGCTGGCGTGCCGCCGTGCGCTACGCCGACGACATCGGCGCCGACTACACCTTCGGATATGACCACTTCCACCAGCCCGTCATCAACGACCTCATCGGAGGACAACCCGTCCTCGACGACGTACAACCCGACGTGACCAACTTCGAAGGATGGACCGCCCTGGCAAGCTGGGGCGAGATCACACACCGCGCCAACATCGGCCTTCTGGTCACCGGTGCCGGCTACCGCAACCCCGACCTGCTCGCTGACATGGCACGCACCGTCGACCACATCAGCGGCGGCCGTGTCGTGCTCGGATTGGGCGCCGGTTGGTACGAAAAGGACTACACCACCTACGGATATGACTTCGGCAGCGTCAAGTCGCGTTTCGACCTGTTCGACGCGAGCCTCACACGCATCGAGAGCCGCCTCGCGCAATTGATCCCGCCGCCCGTCCGGAAGATCCCGATCCTCATTGGCGGCTCCGGCGCCAAGCGCACACTGCCCGCCGTCGCCCGCCACGCCGACATCTGGCACACCTTCCTCCCAGTCGATGCATTCGCCGAAGCCAGCGCTCTGGTCGACCGACTCGCCGAGGAAGCCGGCCGATCCGGCAGAGACATCGAACGCTCCGTCACTTGGTGGGGTGCTGACACCGTTGACGCCTACCTCGACGCCGGGGCCACCACCTTCATCACCGAAATCCACCCCACACCCGCCGAAGGGTTCGACTTCACCGTCGTCGAAGAAATGATCAGCTGGCGCGACCGACTTCAGCGCTAGCCACCAACGAGCATCCGACCCCACGAGGACATCCGACCGAACGACCACCCGAAGGAGGGCGGTGACATCTCGAGTCGCTCTGGTCACCGGTGCAGCGCGCGGGGCATAGGCGCCGACGTGTTGTCACTAGCCGTCGATACCGCGAACGGGGAGGGACCCCAGACGTTCGACAACCGACCTTCAACTAAGGCCCGGCCGTCTGATCAGAGTGCTCCTGCGCTCCCGCCGTCTCAATAGGGTGTCCAATTGGACATTCGGTGGACATTTCAGATGGGAATTGGGCACGAATCACGAGAAGTCACAAGATTCGTTGAACCGGGCCCCCTCGGCCGACGTGTCCATCGCAGACCACCAACGAACGGGGACTGCGATGACAAAACTCCATGGCACCGTGGCTGCGCTGGGCGTGATCGCCCTCGTCGTCGCGGGATGCGGCAGTTCGGGCAACACCGGCTACGGATCGACCAGCGCCGCACCGGCGACCAGTAGCGCGGCCCCGGCTGCCAGCGGGTCGACCATCACCATCTCCGGGATGGCGTTCGGAGATCCGCTCACTGTCTCGCCTGGTGCACAGGTCTCCATCACCAACGATGACGGAGTCGAGCATTCGGTGACGTCGAAGACCGCCGGGCAATTCGACACCGAGGTCGACGCAAAGGGACAGAAGACCTTCACGGCGCCGACCCAACCAGGCGAGTACCCGTTCTACTGCAAGTACCACTCGAACATGAAGGGCACGCTGATCGTCAAATAGGTAGCTGCGGTTTGGGCATCGGCGGATACGGGCATCCGCTGAATAAGCGTGCACGTCAATTCCGCTGACGTGCCACCCCACCCGAAGGAAGCCCGTCGTGACCACCACTACCTGGGTCATCATCGTCGTCGTCGCAGTCCTGATCATTGGCGTGCTCGCCTTCGTCGCGCGGTCGGCCAACAATCGCCGCCATCGAGTGCAGGCCGACCGCATCCGGGAAGACGTGCACGAACAGAGCGCACAACTGGCGAAGCGCGAAGCGTTGGCCGCCGAGACGGAGGCCAAGGCGCGCGCCGCTCAGGCGGAAGCCGAGGTCAAGGCCGCCGAGGCCGCCCGCCTGCAGGACCGTGCCTCGGGGCACCGCGAGCACCTCGATACCTCGCGGGAGGAGCTGGACGTCCAGCGCGAACGCGCCGACGAGCTGGACCCGCGGATCAAGACCACCGATAAGCCCGTCGACGAAGCGGCAGACGACCGCGCAGCGCATACGGATCGGTCGCACACCGTCAATTAGGCGCGCGAAGGCTTCAGCAACTGACCGGTCAGCGTCCGCGCCAGCCAGCTCTCGAACTTGCCGACCGACCATCCGCGGATCCGCACGAAGCGGTCGAACAGCACGGGATCGGTTGCCAGCCAAGCCAAGTCGACTGCGTCGGCACGTGACACGGCGTCGGTCAGCGCATCCAGCGCAACCAGACGCTTGACCACCGTCCTGGCACCGGCGAGCCGCTGCCTCCGGGATTCGTCAAGCAGACCGCTGGCAGAATCATCGCCGTCCGCGGCGACTTCCAGGGCGTGGAACAGACCGGCAACCCGCACGTCGATCTCAACCAAGACGCTCGCCCACGCCGTCAGCAGCGCAACCGGATCGTCCAGCGCGAGCAGTTCCCGCAGCGCGACGCGGTCCGCCACCGCGATCGGCTCGTCGTCACCCGCCACCGCCCAGTCCAGCGCCTTCTTCAACAGGTCGACCTTGCCCCCGACCGCGATGAACACCGTCTTACGGCTGACGCCTGCGGCATCGGCTACCGCATCGATGGTGGTGGCGCCGTAGCCGTCCTCGACGAACAGGCGCGCGGCCGCCGACACGATCAGCCGTCGAGTGTCAGCTGCCTGCGCGGCACGCAGCCCCGAACGATAGTCGCGCTTGACAGGTTCACCCATTGAAGTCACCCTCTGTGTATTGAGTACATTTTAAGTTACCTCAATTGGAGAAGTGATGCGAGCGATCATCGTTGGCGCCGGACCCACCGGACTGTTCACCGCCATCGCGCTGGCCCGACGCGGCAGCGACGTGGTGCTCGTCGACCGCGATCCAGGGCCGCCCGTAGTCGGCTCTTGGCACCGCAAGGGCGTCATGCAGTTTCACCATGCTCACACCTTTCGCGGTCCCGTCGTCGAGGCCCTCCTGGCTGAAATGCCGGATGTTCTCGAGCATCTGGTGGCTGCTGGCGCGGCGGTGGCCGACGCCCCCGACGGTAGGCCCGCAGCGCTGCTGTGCCGGCGCGCCACGTTCGATGCGGTGTTGCGCCGCCGTGCGCTGGAGGAGCCAGGGGTCAGCGGTCACACCGGTCACGTCGACGGGCTCGTCCGGCAGCATGGGCGCGTTCGTGGCGTGACGCTGCTCGGCCGCCAGCTGACCGCCGACGTGGTCATCGACGCATCGGGCCGGGCAAGCAGATTCACCGGCGACGAGCGGCCGCCCGCCGAGGGCAGCGACTGCGGCGCGGTGTACATCGACAGGCAGTACCGGCTCCATGATGACGCCCCAAGCGTTCCGGTGAACTCGCCGATCGGCCTGACGCTGAGCTTCGTAGGCTACTTCGCCATCGGCTTCCTGCACGACGACAGGACGTTCTCGATCACGCTGGCCCACGACGGCACCGATCGCAGGCTGCGCAGACTCCGGCGCGCCGACGTCTTCGAGTCCGCCGTCGGCGCGATACCGCAGCTGTCGGAGTGGACAGACCCTGACCGTTCCGTGCCGATCGCCCCCGTGCGGCCAGGGGGCAAGCTGGTGAATGGTTACCGCGGCCAACTGAACCCCGCAGGTCGGCCCGCCACGCCAGGCATGATCTCGGTGGGTGATGCGGTCTGCACCACCACGCCGCTCGCGGGTCGTGGCGTCACCCTTGCGCTCGCCCAGTCGCGGGCGATGATCGGCGCGTTGGACCACCACGGCACCGACATCGATTCGGCGACAATGCAGTTCGATCATTGGTGCACCAAGAACATCAGGCCGTGGTTCGACGATCACGTGCACAACGATGCCGATCGACTGCGCCGGTGGTCCGGCGGTGACGTCGACACCACGCGGCGCCTGCCGTCGGACCTCGTCGTCGCGGCGGCCACCAGTGCGTCTGCCGACGACGCCATGCGGACCGCGGTCGCACCATATGCCCGGATGGATGCGCTACCGGCGAGCCTGGACCCAGTGGAGCCGAGGGCACGGGAGATCTACGCCGCAGGCTGGCGACCCGATGTTCCCGACGGCCCGACTCGCGCCGAACTAGCCGACCTCTGCGACACCGCGCGAGACGGCGCAGCCTAGGCGAGCCCCGACGGCTGCATCGCGTCGAATCCCGCTAGCGCGGCCTCGGCATCGGACAGCTTGCCGCCCGCTGGGACACGAACGGCATTGTCAGTCAAATCCTTGACGCGGCTTGCGGATACGGGGACGCCCGGCGTCTCGAAGAACCAGCGAAATGCCTCGTGCGGGCTGACGCCCTCTGGCGCCCGGCCCGGAAAGTACGGCAGGCAGTAGACCGGCGTGCCCGGCTCGCTGCGCCAGCTGTCGGCGAGCGTGCCGATGTCGGTGGCGTCGTAACCGAGAAGGTCGAGAAGGTCGGCCACCTCGGCCTTGGCCGCGGCTTCGTCGCCCGCGATGGGCAGTGCGCTGCGGGCGGGCGCACCGAAGGGCAGCGTGAGGGTGAGCAGTCGGCGGAAGTCGATGTTGTTGAACGCCTTGACCACTCGCGAATCAGACAGGTGGCGTTGCACCAGCGCGCTACTGGTCGACTCGGCCGCGTCCAACTCGGGGATGCGGCCGTCGCGCTGGGGGTAGTAGTTCGTCGTGTCGATCACGGTCTTGCCTGCCAGTTCCGCAGGCGAGAGCAGGCGGTAGGCGTTGAGCGGAATGGCGGCAACGATCAGATCGGCTTCTGCGGCCTCGGCAGGTGTGCCGGCGCGGGCCTGCAAACCGAGTTCGTCGACGAGTGCACTCAAGGTATCCGGCCCGCGTGAATTGCTCACCACGACGTCGAGGCCGGCCTCCACCGCGAGGCGGGCCAGTGCACTGCCGATCATTCCGCTGCCGATGAGTCCGAGGGTTTCCGTCATGGGCGACGTCTCCTTTAGCGCTGAGCAAGGCGGGTGCTGGCGTAACCGATACCCGACTATCGGTTGATGTTCGAAGCCAACCCTAGCGCTTAGCGATAGTCAACTATCGCTTGCTAACCTGTGGTCATGCTCACCGATGGCACGCGCCGGCTCCGCGCCGACGCTGCGCGCAACTCCGAGAGGATCGCGCGGGCCGCGCGGGAGGTCTACGCCGAGACCGGTCCCGACGCCACACTCGATGACATCGCCCGCAGGGCCGACGTGGGCATCGCGACGCTGTACAGGCGCTTTCCCAACAAGGAGGAACTGCTGCGGGCGGCCATCGAACAGGGCATCGGCGAGCAACTCTCCCCGGCCATCGAGCAGGCACTCGGCGACGACGACCCCAAACGCGGACTGGTCACCTTGATGGAGGCCACCCTGTCGATGGTGGCCCACGAGCGCAACACCTTCGCCGCCGCGCACAATGCCGGCGCGCTCACCACCGAGCTCACCGCCCCATTCCTCGACTCGATGACCCTGCTCATCGATCGCGGGCAACAAGCTGGCGTCATCCGAGCCGATCTCATCCCCGACGACGTCCACGTGATCATCGGGATGCTCGCCTCGCTCATGTCGTGCATCGAGTCAGAAGGCGACGGCTGGCGCCGTTACGTCGCGCTCATGTTGGACGGGATGTCTCCCGTCGGAGCCAGCCCCCTGCCGGCTGCGGCGCCGCTTCGGCGCGCCGAGAACCGCAACTGCTCCTTCTAGGCCGACGGCGTCCAGGCTATGGCGTCCAAGCGACGGGCAGCCGCTTGATGCCGTGGATGAACGCCGATTGCAGGCGGTCGGGTTCCTCGGTGGCGGCGATGTCGGGTATCCGTCGGTGCAGCTCCTCGAAGATCACCGTGATCTCGCGGCGCGCCAGGTTCGCTCCCAGACAGAAGTGGGCACCGCCGCCACCGAACCCGACGTGCGGGTTGGGATGGCGGCGCACGTCGAAGGTCCACGGGTCGACGAACTTCGTCTCGTCGCGGTTGGCGGAGCCGTACCAAAGCGTGACCTTGTCGCCTGCTCTCATCGTCACCCCGCTCACCTCGGTGTCCTGGGTGACGGTCCGCCGCATGTAGGCCACCGGGGATGCCCAGCGGACGATCTCCTCGACGGCCGTCGGCGCCACGTCGTCGTAGTGGCTCCACCAGTCGTCGCGCTGTTCGGGATACCGGCTCAACGCCAGCACGCCATGGCTGATCGCGTTGCGGGTGGTCTCGTTGCCAGCGATCACGAGAAGGATGAAGAACGACGCGACCTCGCCAGAGGTCAGTCGCTCACCGTCGAGTTCGGCCTGCACCAGGCTCGTGGTGAGGTCGTCGCCCGGTGTGGTCCTTCGGTCGTCGGCCAATGCCGTTGCGTAGGCGCCGATGTCCATGGCCACCCTGACGAACTCGTCGAAGTCGGTGCTGATGTCGGGGTCGCCGAACCCGAGTATCACGTTGGTCCAGTGGAAGACCTGCAGATGGTCGGCCTCGGGGATGCCCATCATGTCGCAAATGATCTGCAGCGGAAGGGGACCGGCCAGCTCGGTAACCAAGTCGGCTCTGCCATCGGGGTGATTGGCCAGCATGTCGTCGACGAGGCGCCGAGCCCGGTCGCGCACCGAATCCTCGATGCGCGCAAGCACCCTCGGCGTGAACGCGCTGCGCACGATGTTGCGAAGCCTGGTGTGCCGGGGATCGTCCATCGCGATCATCGAACCGAAGTACTCGGCCAGTTCGGGGTTCTGATCGCCGATGGTGATGCCGAGGCTGGAACTGAAGATCTCGGGATGTCTGCTGGCGTGGAACACGTCGTCGTAGCGCGTGAGCGCCCAGTGGCCCTCACCCGGTTGCGCCTCGAGGACGAATGACCGCTGCCAAGAGACGGGATCCTCGCGGCGCAGGGTCGCGAAGGCCCCATCGCGCAGATCGTCGTCCTGCGCCCAGAATTCCCATTCGCCCATGTCGATCTCCGAGCGCGGAACGTCCGGTGGCACGGCGCCGTTGACCCGTGTCGAGATACCCATGCCACATCACCTCATCGTCGAGAAAGCGTGATGTGGCCGAGCCTAGTCATGCCTGGTGGCTTCGTGCCCGATCCTGCCGTGAGTTCGGCGCCGCTCCTTCATCTCTGCCTCGAACACGTGCCGTTCGCCTTGCTGCAACTCGTCGCGGACTCGGCGTTCGTGATCGCGGAACTCGGTCCAGTAGCCGTCGTCGAACTCCTCGACGACCTGAAACGTCCAACGGCCGTGCAGAACGTTGCGGCCGACGAGCTCGGTCTCCAACCGGTCGGCCATCGCACGGTGCCCGGCGGCCCTCAACTTGTCGCACGCGTCGCCGAGCACGAGGTCGGCGTGCCCGATCAGCTGGTGGAACGAGTAGAGGTGCCCGCGGGCGCGTTCGACGTACTCGAGGGCTTCCGAGATCCGTCCAGCCGCTTCGACCGTGGCATCGTCGACACCCGACGGCCGTCGAGCGATGGTGTCGTCGCAGTCGTCGGTCACCGATGGGGGATACCCCGTTAAGCCAGTTCCCAATTCATGTTCTTGGCGAACACCCTGGCGTCGTCGGAGATGGTCCCGAGCTCGTGGCACCTCTGGATGTACTGCTGAACCATTGGCATGAAGTTCATCGGGTTGTAGGCGTCCTCTTCGTTGCTCCACTGCCCGCCGCCGCCATAGCGCAGGATCGTGATGCACGGCGCCTCGTGGATGCTGCCGTCGCCGGGGTCCTTCATGCGGTTCATGATCTCGCTGAAGACCCAACCCTTGTCGACGTCGATCGAATGCCACGTCACCGGGTAGAACGGCATCTCGCTTCCCGGGAACACGTCCATCGTCGACGCGATCCACTCGCTGATCTTCTTGCGGCCCGACATCTTGCCGTAGAGGTGTTCGGTGTACGTCGCGTCTTCGGTGAACAGCTCGCCGTACCGGGCCCAGTCCCATGACCGTCCGATCTCGACGACGAGGTCCTGATGCCGCTGGAACGTCTCCTCGATCTCCTCGCGTGACCACTGCGCCATTCGGCGTCTCCTTCGGCTTGGTTTCCGCAGAACTAGAACCTGTTCTACCAAACCCCGATGGGTGCCGTGGTGGATTCAGGACACCGTCAACGTGCGTGCGTCCGACCAGATGACGTCCCACGACTGCCGTTGTCCGGAGAGCAAATACGCGCGCATGTCGTCATTGATGTCGGCAATCCGACGGGTATCGCCGAAGTAAGGTCGCAGCGCATCGGGATCAGCGCCGACGTAGAGCACGACGTCGCGGTCGACGGGCGGCGGCGCGAAGTACCCGTAGCTGCGGTTGAGGCTGTACGCCTGAGGCAGGCCGTAGCGCTTCGAGTAACCGTCGACGAATGCCGCAACGATGTAGGACTCGCCAACGATGGCGGTTCGGTCCCGCTGCGCCGAGGGCAGGCCGTGGTAGACGTCCGCGGTGCGACGCACGATGTCCTCGGCGGTGTCGGAGCGGGTGATCGACACCGACGTCACCAGCACGCCGACGGCGACGGCCGTCGCGGCCAGCCAGGCCGGCCAGACCAGCCGGCGACGGGGCGCTCGGCCCGCCTCGCGGCGGCGCTGCAGCCCGAGTGCGCCTGCGGCAGCCAGTGGCGCGTACAGCCCGGCCAGGTAGTAGGGCCGCCCCGACGTGGCGACGAACACCACGAAGAGCAACACGAACGTCATGCCGAGATAGCGGTAGGGGCGCATCTCGTCGGCCCGCAGAAGTCGGACGAGCCCGTAGGACCCCAACACCAACCCGGCGAGGCCCGCGAACAGAAGCAGCTCCACCGCGATGCCGAGGCGCCCGCCGTACAGGGCCTGCGCCTCGCTTGCGACGACGGGCGTCATGCGCAGTTGCGGCCACTCGTGCAGGTATTGCCAGATCAGTGTCGGTGCGGCGATCAGCACCGCGAGTGCCGCACCGGCCCAGAGCATCGGTCGGCGAAGCAGGTCGCGCGGTCCGCAGATGGCCACGGCCGCGAGCAACATCAGGCACAGCAGCATCACCTGGAACTTCGTCATCGCGGCGATCCCGATCACCGCGCCGAGCACGAGGAGCAAACGGTCGTCGCGTACCCGTTGCCATCGAATTAGCAACCACACCAGCAACATCCATTGCACTGGTTCCACGGTGTACGGCGTCAGCCAGTGCCCCGCCAAGGTCACCCACAGCCCGGTGGCCTGGGCCGCAGCGGTGAAAACCTGTGCGCTACCGTCACATCCGAGCTCGCGGGCGATCAGCCCCGCCACGACCACCGCACCAGCCGTCGCCACGACGGCAGGCAATCTCAGCGCGAACAACGAACCCGGCGCAATGGCGTCCGCCATCGCGGCCAGCGCGGGCGCCAGGGGCGGCTGATCGGCCGATCCCCAGTCGAGGTGGTACCGGCCGATGGCCAGCATGTACACCTCGTCGAACCAGTAGCCCGACGCGAATGCCGTTGCGGTGCAGTGCAGGAGTGCGACCACACCCGCGACGGCAAGCACGCCGCGAGTGGCGAAGGGTGGCACTGTTCGCCCGTCGTCGACCATTGAGTCGACGCTAGCGGGTCGATCTTGAGCTGCCGGTAACACACGCCCGCTCCACACCGATAGCGGATGTAGGGGTCACATTAGGGGTGCCGGAACGAAGGCGACTGTTTGGACGTCGAAGCCGGTGGGTAACCACCAACGTCAACACTCGCCGGGATAGGAGTGACACGATGAAGCTGATCAAGGTCGTGGCGACCGCCATGACCGTTGGCGCGATGATCTTTGGCTCGGCCGGCATGGGTGTAGGAGTGGCGACCGCGACGCCCTCGGCCCCGATTCCATTGAAGCCGGGACACGGAAACGACGACTTCTGTCCGCCGGTGTGCAACGGCAATCCTGGGCGCGGCCACGACAAGGGACCGTGGGACAACGGGGGGGCGAACAACGGAGGCTGGGACAGGGGCCCGTGGTGGGCAAGCAACCGGCACGAGTGGTGGAACGACAACGACGGCCCGCCGCCGTGGGGCTGGGGCCCACCCCCTCCGCTGCAGTGGAACGGTGGCCCACTTCCGCAGAACATCAACTACTGGGGTTACAACGTGAACCCGGTGTGGAACGACGGTCCCCGGCAGTGGGGGATCTGGCTGTTCGGTCTCTGGATCCCGATCTTCGGCGTCGGGTTCAACTGACGTGATCAGTTCTCGGCTGGGCTCTCGACGACGGCCTTGATCCTCTCCAGCGTCTTGCGCATGTCGCGGATGTTGCGCCGTACCCGAAGCTGACCGCCGAACAGCCCGAACACGGTGGCCAACAACCCCTCGGTCATCCGGAACGACTCGGTGACGTCGGTGCCGTCGCCGGTCGGGACGAACCGGTAGTGCCAGTTGTTCACCGGTCGATCGCCGAGGAGCACCTCGAAGCCGAACTCGCTGCCGGGTTCGCACGCCGTGACCCGGCACGTCGTCCAGTACACCGGGCCGATCTCGTTGCGCTTGACGTGGCCGCGGAACTTCGCACCAAGGGCGGGTCCCGTTGCGCCATCTAGCCATTCGGCCTCCATGACCTCTGGCGAGAACCTGCCGGTATTGCGAACGTCGGCGACCAGATCCCAGATCTTCTGCGCCGGCGCCGCCATGTTGACCGTTACGGATGCCTTCACCGTTGCCCCTCCCTCTGCATTCGTCGATCCCGTCGTGGTGTGGTGTGGACGCCGTCGGTCACAGTATCGGTGCCGCACTGCCGCCAACGTCGATATGGCGTTAACTGGAACGGGTGACCGAACGAAGCGGGACCCCGACCATGAAGGTGCGCTTCGGCGTTGGCCTCGGCGCCGACACCGGACCCGAGAAGCTGGCTGAGGTCGTCGACCAGCTCGAAGCACTTGGCATCGACTCACTGTGGTTCTCCGAACTGGTGTACTCCGAGGCGGTCGACCCGTTCATCGGCATGGCGTATGCCCTCGCCCGCACGCACGAGCTCAAGGTCGGCACGTCGGTCGTAGTGCTGCCGGGGCGACACCCCGTACTGGTGGCCAAGCAATTGGCCTCGCTGGCCGCACTGGCGCCGCGGCGCGTGCTGCCCGTGTTCGGCCTGCGCTCGGCCATACCCGCCGAGCGGGAGATCTTCCCCGTGCCCGAAGGCCGGCGTGCTGCGGTGTTCGACGAGTCGCTGCGGCTGTTGCGCTCCAGCCTCGAATCCGATGCCTCCTTCTCCGGTGAGTACTTCAACGTGAGGTCTGTTGCCGTCGCGCCGAGGCCGGTCAAGCCGCTGGATCTCTGGCTCGGCGGGTCGGCGCCCGCGGCGTTTCAGCGCATCGGCCGCCTCGCCGACGGCTGGCTCGGCAGCTTCCTCACCCCCGCCGAGGCGCGACTCGGCCGCATTCGGATCGAGGAGGCCGCTGCCGAGGCAGGCCGCGTGGTCGAACCCGATCACTTCGGCATCAACCTCGCCGTCAGCGAGGGCGGCCTACCCGCCGAGCTGATCGATGCCGTCCGCAGGCGCAGGCCCGACGTCGACCCAGAAGAGCTCGTCGCCGACGGTTGGTCGCAGCTGCACCGCAGGATCGACGCGTACATCGATGCCGGCCTGACCAAGTTCGTCATCCGCCCGGTAGGCGAGGACGACGTCCGGGGCGAGCGAAGCGACGGGAAAGGTATCGACGGCTTCATCGACCGGTTCGCCGCCGAACTCCTTCCCAGGGAGAACTGACCACCCGTTGAACCCGACGGCAGGCGGAGTCGTGTCATTGACGGTTACTCGGTGCGAAGGAGATGACGCCTTGTCCGATGCGAGGATTCGACTGCGCGGGTGGCTGATCCTGGCGATGGTTGCCGGATTCGCCGCCCTGGTGCTGGGAGGTCCGCCGACCGCCCTCGCCGACGACCGCCAACAGTTCACCGGGACCACCCTTGCGGGCCAGCCGTTCAACGGTTCCAGCCTCGCCGGCAAACCCGCCGTTCTGTGGTTCTGGACACCATGGTGCCCGTTCTGCAACGCTGAGGCGCCCTCGGTGAGCGCGGTGGCCGCCGCCAATCCCGGGGTGACGTTCGTCGGCGTTGCCGCCCGTTCGGACACCGGAGCCATGCAGAACTTCGTCGACAAGTACCACCTCGGGTTCACCAACCTCAACGACGCCGACGGCTCCATTTGGGCCCGCTACAACGTGCCGTGGCAACCCGCCTACGTGTTCTACCGACCCGACGGCAGCTCGACGTTCGTGAACAATCCGACCTCCGCCATGCCGCAAGACGAGCTGGCGGACCGGGTAGCGGCGCTGACTCGGTAGGCAGACGACGACGTGGGACCCTCTGGTCTCGGTCTCGCCTTCGGGGCCGGACTGGTGGCGGCACTCAACCCGTGCGGGTTCGCCATGCTCCCCGCCTACTTGACCCTCGTGGTGCGCGGCGCGGAGCCCGGGGGACTGTCCGCGCTCGGCCGGGCGGTGGCGGCGACGGCGGCGATGGCGGTCGGGTTCGTCGCGGTGTTCGGCACGTTCGGGTTGCTCGCGGTGTCGGTCGCCAACACGGCGCAGCAGTACATGCCCTACGCCACCGTAGTGATCGGCATTTCCCTTGCCGCTCTTGGTGTTTGGCAGTTGGCCGGTCGCGAGTTCAAGATTCCGATCCGAGATCCGTTGGCACGCGACGGTCGTTGGGGACCGACGGCCGCGCTCGGCTCGATGTTCGGGTACGGCGTGAGCTACGCCCTCGCATCGCTGTCGTGCACGGTCGGACCGTTCCTTGCGATCACGGGCATCGGCGTCGGCTCGACGGGTGGCGGGCTGCCCGCAGTCACGGCCTACACCGCAGGCCTGACGCTCGTCGTCGGCACGCTATCCGTCGCCGTCGCACTGGCCGGTGCAGGCCTGGTGCAGCGCTTGCGCCGGATCGTGCCCTACGTCAACCGGATCAGCGGCGCGCTGCTCGTTCTCGTGGGCGCCTACGTCGCGTACTACGGCTGGTTCGAATTGCGGCTCTACGCGGGCGCCGACCCGCGCGATCCCGTCATCTCCGCGGCGGGCAGGCTGCAGGGCGCCGTAGCCGGCTGGGTGCACGGGGCCGGGGCGTGGCCGTGGTTGGTGGCGCTGGCCGTTCTGCTGCTCGGTGCGGCACTGTGGTCGTTTCGGCGCAACAAGGTGCGGAAGGAGCCGACGTGACCAGCTGGCCGGACCGACTCAACGTGGGCCCGCAGACGCCCTCGTGGTCGACATGAAACGGCGCCATTCTGTGACTTCAGCAAACATTTGCTCAGAAGACTCACAGCAGGCTCAGCAACTCCACATAGAAACCCATGCGCGGGCCAGGTCAGCATGGGGATTACGACTTGGTGACACGGGCAAACCTGTCGGCGACCGATTCGCTGGCGGCTTCGCGACTCAGGTAGTGTGCGTAAACTGCGCAGACGTGCATCGGGCGAGGCTCTCCAGACAGCGTGGAGCTTCAGACGAAACTCAAACAAGACGCCGAAGGCTGTGACTTGCCAGATACAAAGAGCGATACCAAGGGCTTGAAGCCGCACTTCGAAGACGTGCAGGCGCATTACGACCTGTCTGACGACTTCTTCCGGTTGTTCCTGGACCGCACCCAGACCTATAGCTGCGCGTACTTCGAGCGCGACGACATGACGCTCGAAGAAGCGCAGCTCGCCAAGATCGACCTGTCCCTCGGCAAGCTCGGGCTTGAGCCGGGCATGACGCTGCTGGACGTCGGCTGCGGCTGGGGCGCGACGCTGAACCGCGCACTCGAGAAGTACGACGTCAACGTCATCGGCCTCACGCTGAGCAAGAACCAACAGGCCCACACCACCGAGCTCCTGAACAGGTCGGACAGCTCACGCAGCAAGCGAGTGCTGCTCGAGGGCTGGGAGCAGTTCCACGAGCCCGTCGACCGGATCGTGTCGATCGGCGCATTCGAACACTTCGGCAAGGACCGCTGGGACGACTTCTTCAAGATGGCTTACGCGGTGCTCCCCACCGACGGCCGGATGATGCTGCACAGCATCGTCAAGCCGAGCCGCGAGGAGATGGAAGCCCGCGGGCTGCCGCTGACGATGACGAAGATCAAGTTCTTCAAGTTCATCATGGACGAGATCTTCCCCGGCGGCGAGCTGCCCTACATCGCCGATCTCGAAAAGAACGGCGTCAAGGTCGGCTTCGACGTCACCCGCGTGCAGACGCTGCGGTTGCACTATGCCCGCACCCTGTCCATCTGGGCCGCGGCACTCGAAGCCCGCAAGGACGAGGCCATTGCCGTCCAGTCCGAAGAGGTCTACGACAGGTACATCAAGTACTTGTCGGGCTGCGCCGACCTGTTCCGCGACGGCTACTCCGAGGTCTGCCAGGTCACCCTGCACAAGGCCTGACCGACGGTCAGCAGGCGACCGGGTGCGCTTCGCAGTACGGCGTGGTGCCCGGGAAGCGATAGCGGTGCGTGGCCACCCAGCGGTAGGTCATCTCCTGCACACCCCGGATCCCCGGTAGCCGATAGATGCGTAGTGGCAGCGTGCTGCCCAGCGCCACGGAGAGGGCGGCGTTGATCGCTTCGGCGCCGCCGTACACCGCGCCTGACGAGTCCAGCCACCACGAGGACTCGTGCATCATCGACTCGGTGAGCCCGAGCAGTTGCGCCGTGCCCTCCTGCTGAAAGGGCCTGGTCTCCAAGGCGCCAGTCCTGTTCCACCGCAGCAGCAGGTTCCTGGCCCGCGTGCACATCCCGCAGACCCCGTCGAAGTACAGAACGCCGGTCATGCCTCCATTGTGCGCCGCAGCGTCACGCAGGGGGCCGGCCTGGCGGGCCCATCTTTGCGCCCGCGGCGTCGCGCCGTCGGGCCGCCATGCCGGCGAGCGCCTCGAACACCACCCGATGGGCGGCGTTGACAGTCAACTCGGCGTGGTCGTAGGCAGGCGAGACCTCCACGACGTCCACGCCCGCGACGTCGTGCTCGTAACAGAGTTGGCGCACCATGCGGAGCAGGTCGGCGCTGGTGATGCCGCCGGGTTCTGGCGTGCCCGTGCCGGGAGCGTGCGCCGGGTCGAGGACGTCGATGTCGACGGACAGATACAGCTTGTCGGCCTTGGCCAGCGCCTCTCCGACGGCGTCGACCATCACGGCCTTGAAGCCGCGCTCCCAGATCTCCTGCATGGTGTGCCAGACCATGCCCTGTTCCTGCATCCACTCGAAGGTGTCCTGCGGCGGCCAGTACCCGCGAAGACCGACCTGGACGAAGTGGGTGCCAGGTACCGCGCCCGACTCGATGAGCCGACGCATCGGTGTGCCGTGGCTGGCCAGGTTGCCCTCGATGATGTCGGCCGTATCGGCGTGGGCGTCGAAGTGCACGATGCCGACGTTGCCGTAGCCGTGCACGTCGGCCACCGCGGTCGCCGACGGCCAGGTGATCGAGTGGTCACCACCGAGCACCACGGGCACGATGCCGCGCGACGCCACCGCGTGCACCCGCTCCTTGATGTTGGCGTGCGAAACCTCGGTCTGACCGTGCGGGCAGTAGGCGTCGCCGAAGTCGACCACCTCGAGCCAATCGAAGATCTCCAGCCCCAAATCCATGTGATAGGTGCCGGGTTCGTACGCAGTGGCCCGGATCGCGCGCGGCCCGAAGCGGGCGCCGGGACGGTTCGTGGTCGCGACGTCGAACGGTGCGCCGACGATGGCCACGTCGGGCTGCCACGACTCGAGCTGCTCGACCTCGGTGAGGAACGGTCGGTGCCCGAACGACGCCAGACCCGCGTAGGCGAGGTCGAGTTGCTCGGCCATCCCCGGCGGAAGCTCGCGCTGCGGCCCGTGGTCGTGCTGGTGGCTCATGAGCAGACAGTACCGTCAATCGGCAAGGCGTTGACCCACAACGGAAGTGAGCGCTTCACACAGGTGTTCGGGGATCACCTGCTTGGTCCAATCCGCGGTCGAGAGCACGACGTAGACGTTGCGTCCCCGCACCGCGACGGCCCGCTCACCGGACTCGTCGACCCGGACCACTTCGAAGGCGAGGGAGAAGCTCGTCGTCCCGATCGCCACGCACGACACGCCGACACCTGCCGTGTCCCGCCAGCGCACGGGCGCAATGTAGTCGAGCTCAGCGTGGACGACCTGGATGTCGATGCCCCCGCTCACCAACACGGGATACGTCACGCCCACGTGCTCGAGGAACGCCCCGCATGCCTCGTCGAACCAGGTGAGATAGTGGCCGTTGAAGACCACGCCCTGCTGGTCGATCTCTGCGTAGCGCGGCACGATCGGCATCGAAAACGGTTCGCTCACGTGGCTCACCCTATGCATCGCCACGCGACCGAACTGCTCGGCAGACGCGGGTTCGTCGTCGAAGCGGGGACGTCGAAGAGCGGCTTCACCGCGCGTCGTCGATGAGTGACAACTGACAGACTCGAGCCATGCAACTGGTCACGATCGACGACATCCGCGCCGCAGCGGACAGGATCCGGGGCTCCGTCGTACGCACCCCGCTGCTAGCCGCACCGTGGGGAGATCCCGCGCGACCGCTGTGGATCAAACCGGAGAGCCTGCAGTCGATCGGGGCGTTCAAGGTTCGCGGCGCGTTCAACGCGATCGGACGGCTCGACGAGGCCAGCCGCGCGAGGGGAGTGGTCGCCTACTCGAGCGGCAACCACGCGCAGGCAGTCGCCTACACCGCCGCTGCCTTCGGCATCACGGCCACCATCGTCATGCCCGAGGAGACCCCTGCCGTGAAGGTCGACGCGACCCGCAGCCACGGCGCCGAGGTGGTGTTGTGTGCTGCCGGGCAGCGCGAGCAGGTGGCCGACGAGGTCGTGGCCAGGACCGGTGGCGTGTTGGTGCCGCCGTTCGACCACCCGGACGTCATCGCCGGACAGGGCACCATCGGCCTCGAGATCATCGAGGATCTGCCGGACGTCGCGACCGTGCTGATTCCGGTCAGCGGCGGTGGCCTGGCGTCCGGGATCGGGACCGCGATCAAGGCCCTGCGCCCGGAGGCGCGCGTCATCGGGGTCGAGCCCGAGCTCGCGGCCGACACCGCACAGGGGCTGGCGGCGGGACATCGGGTCGATTGGTCGATCGAAGATCGCAACCGCACCATCGCCGACGGTCTGCGTTCGCAGCCGTCCGATCTGACCTTCGCGCACTTGCAGAACGTCCTCGACGAGGTCATTACCGTGTCGGAGAACGACATTCGCGACGCCGTTCGCGAGATCGGGCTACGGTCCCACCTCGTCAGCGAGCCGAGCGGCGCGGTGGCGCTTGCGGGTTACCGGACGGCTCGGACACCGCCGGGGCCGACGGTGACGATCCTGTCCGGCGGCAATGTGGAACCGGCCCTGCTCGCTGCGATCTTCGCGGGCTGAGTCACCACACGACGACGAGCGGCGAGGACACCGAGCACTGTTCGTGGAGGCAGTGCGCCCAGGCGTCCTGCGTTGCGGCCGCCTTCAGTCGGCGGCGGCGGCCCGCCCAGCCGCAAGAGCAGGCCGCTGTCGAGCGGCCGAGTCCGAGGTTGTGCACGGACACTATGCCGTGCGCACCGTGCTCGCCGAGGCCCAAGTCCTCGATATCCACTGCGAGTGCTGTTGCCATCGTGGTGCTCCTTCGCCCCGACTACTTCACCGTTGAATCGCCGCGCGCAATTGCTCACATCATCACCCTGCTGCAGGCCCGATTCGGTTTACGACAGGTCACAACTCGGCCAAGTCCCGAGGACAACGAGGTCACGGCCGGTTCCCACGGGCGGACGGGCCCTTCGGCTGATCGCCGGGTAGTGTCACCTCGAAAGGTGGATCCTCACCAAACCGCGCTGGCGCCTCCTGGACTCGTTCCGGTGTGCGCGCTGCCAGCTGGCTGGGGCCACCTCGTGGTCTGAAGGGATACATGTGGACGCGGTACTCGGGTTGTCGATGACTCCGACGTCCGTTGGCCTCGTTCTCGTAGAGGGTCAGGACGCCGATGGCGCCACGATGGATCGCGACGCCTTCGACGTCTACCAAAGCTCGATCCAGTCGTCTGAACAGGCCACCGCGGCAGTTCTCCGCACCGAGGCACTCGCCGCCAACCGCGGTCTGCGTCTGAATTCCATCGGGGTCACGTGGAGCGAGGACGCCGATGCGCAGGCAACGGCGTTGCTGCAGTCGCTGTCGGACTCGGGCTTCGACAACGTGGTGGCGATCCGACTGCCGGAGGCAACCGAGGCGCTGGCCCGCGGAATGGCAGCCGTCATCGGCTACCAGACCACCGCTGTCTGCGTCATCGAACCGGATGCCGTGATCAGCCTGGTCGTCAACACGTCCGACGGTGCGGTGCAGACGGCCTTCAACCACTCCATCGACTCCGACGAGAGCCTGATCAGCTGGTTGAGCACGGTGTTCACCAAAGCGGATTGGCAGCCCGAGGCCCTGGTCGTGGTCGGCTCGGCGGGAGGCTTCGAGTCGATCCTGCACAAGCTCGAGGACGCGCTCTCGGTGCCGGTCTTCGCGCCCGCCGAGGCGGAACTCGCGCTCGCCAGGGGCGCGGCACTCGCCTCTGCGCAGACCATCGAGCTGCCGCGGGTCGACTACGACACCGACTACTCCGATTTTGGTGGCGAATACGCCCACGAGTACGGCTACGACAAGAGTCGCACGACCGGACGGCACCGCTCCGCTGAGCCCGCCGACGGGCGGTCGATGGTGTTGGGGCACACCGGCGCCGTGACGTTGTTGGTCGCAGGGGTGGTGACGTTCGTCGCCTCGGTGTCGATTGCGGTCAGCCTGGAGTTGGCGCCGCACCGCGCCGTCCGATCCGCCGACCCGGTGCCCGCAGCCGTCAACGAGCCGCAGAAGCCCGAAGCCGTCAGGGCCATTCCGCCCGCCATGCCGCCGGTGTCGATTCCCGCGCCGCAGGCCGTCGAACCGGTCGCGCCGCCGCCGGAGGCCCCCGTCGATCCCGCGCCGCCGGAGACCTATGTCCCCGCCGAGGCACCGATCACCGACGAGGCGCCGATCGCCGACCCCGCCATCCCAGAGGCCCCGCCCGCCGACGTGCCGCCGGTGGATCCAGCGATGGCGCCACCGCCGCAGGATGCACTTGCGCCGTCGCCGGACGCCGTGCCGACCATCGACTCGACCGAGCCGACGAAGAAACCGGGCATCTGGACGCGCATCAAGGACCGGTTGACGCCGGGCAACGACATTCCACCGGCGGATGGCGCAACCCCGGCGGAGGTCGTGCCGCCGCCGGTCCCGTAGCGGATCGGCACCTGTTCCGTTGGGACGCTTGACATTTCAGAGCGGAACCCTTCGCGTCGCCCTCCGCGTGACGCTCGTGCTGGCTGTGCTGCTTGCGCTCGTCTCCGTCGAACTGTCGTCACGTTCCGGCGTGCTGTGGCGGCTGGTCACCTTCACCTACCAGGCCAACGTGTTGGCCGCTGCCTACTACGCGTGGACGCTGGTGTCACCACGCGCCGATGCCCGCGCCGGATTGCGCGGCGCAGCCGTGCTCTACGTGGTGGTGGCGGGCGTGATCTGGAATCTGTTCCTGACCGGCCGCAGCATGGGCTATACGCCGGCAAACGTGCTGCTGCACGCCGTCGTGCCGATTCTCGCCGTCGCGGACTGGCTCCTGATCGGTAGGGGAGATGGCACGGTTCGCTGGTGGCAACCGTTCGCCTGGCTGGCCTATCCGGCCGCTTACGCCGCCCTGGCCTTCGCCGTGCTCAACCACGCGGGCCGTCGCGCCCCCTACTACTTCCTCGACCCTCACAGCGTGGGGATGGCCGCCGTGGTGGTGAACACCAGCATTCTCGGGCTCGGGTTCGTCGGGCTCGGCTATCTGCTGGCCTTGGCGCGCAGGACCTCGGCTAACGCGTAGCCGACGCCGAGCGATCTAGCATGTAGTCAGGGTGTCGGGCATTCGGAGGGTGGAACTTTGAGCAGTGCACTGCGGTACGTGCTGACCGTGATGGTCGTGGTGTCGACGGCCCTGTTGCCGGGAGCGGTGGCAACGAGTGGAGCCGCGGTGCCGCTTCAGGCAACGGTCGCCACCGTCGCGCCAGCCGCAGGCGACGTCGTCGGGGTGGCGATGCCGATCACCATCACGTTCACCAGAGCCGTCGCCGACCGCGCTGCCGCCGAACGTGCCATCGACATCTCGTCGCCCAAGACGCCGGCAGGCACGTTCAGCTGGCTCGCCAACGACTCCGTGCGGTGGACGCCGACCACGTACTGGCCTGCGCACTCGACGATCTCGGTCACTGCGCTCGGCTTCAAGACGACGTTCGAGACGGGCGCCGCCGTGTTGGGCGTTGCCGACATCGATGCGCATACGTTCACGGTGAGCATCGATGACCAGGTGGTGCGCACGATGCCCGCATCGATGGGCAAGCCGAAGCATGCCACTCCCGTCGGATCGTTCACGGCGCTGGAGAAGCAGTCCCCGGTGATCATGGACTCACGCACCATCGGCATTCCGCTCAGCGATCCCGATGGCTACAAGCTCACCGTCTACAACGCGGTCCGCGTCACCTGGGGCGGCGTCTACGTGCACGGTGCGCCGTGGTCGACGGGATCGCAGGGCAACGCCAACGTCAGCCACGGTTGCATCAACCTGAGTCCCGACAACGCCGCCTGGTACTACGACCAGGTCAACGTCGGCGACCCGATCATCGTGCAGGCGTAGCCGCGTGCAGGTTCTTCGCCGTCGGTGAGGTGACCACGGTCGCGGCGTCGGGGTAGGTGCCAAGGACGCGGTCGGCCGTTCCCGAACTCGTCACGGTGAACCAGTAGTGCTCGTTCTTGAAGTGATGCTGCCGGTGATTCTTCCAAATCGCCCGGTACACAGCAGTTTTCGGCTTGTAGTCGCTGTGGATCAGGTAGTGGCACCATTCGTAGCCCAGTCCGATCAGCGCGACGAACACCAGAAAGGTGAGCCCTAGGCCGGCCCGCGGAAAGGCGAACACCGCGATCGCGACCGACACCGGCAGGATCCACAGCAGCAGTGCGGGCCACGGGATGAAGATGAGCGGCACCTCGCGTGGATCGACGTGATGCTCGCGGTGTTTGCGGGCCAGCAGCGAGTCGACGGTCACTGGCCCGACCCGGCGCGGCCGCCAGTGCAGGACGAACACGTGCACGATCCATTCGAAGAATGGGAACACCGCGAGCATCGCCGCAGGAACGAGTGCGTCGGTGTACTGCCAGTCGCCGTCGACGATCCTTAGCGTCAGCGCGACGAGCAACGTGGCGCCAATCATCCACGGCGACGGGTGCTTCCAGAACTCCTTGGCCGCGTCTGCCAGCGTGAAGCCACGGCGTTCGGGGCGGCGGGACGAAGTCGCGACGGGGTTCACTGTGCATCCTCCAAGGTGTCGATCGCACTGAGCAGCGCGACGGTTGCGGGTTCCAAGAGAGCGCGTGCAGCCGCTTCGGCGGCCACGGGGTCGCCGTCGCGAATCGCGGTCGCGATGTTGCGGTATGCGTCGGGACGGCCGACCTCGGCGGCCATCATCGTGGCCAGCGCAGGCAACGCAGGTTCGTAGGTGGCGCGCAGCGTGTTGTACATCAGACGGAAGGCGATCGAGTCGGCTCCGTCGACCACGTGATCCCAGAAGGTCAGCGCGTGCCGTTGGCGCTCGACGGGATCGTCCTCGGCGTCGAGCGCCCCGATGGTGGCGTCGAGGACGTCGGCAAGGTCGGGGCTGCGCCGGCGGGCAGCGAGCTCGGCGATCTTGGGGCCGTTGTGCAATCGTGTCTCGAGGATGCTGCGCACCACCGATGCGTCGACCTCGCCTGCTCGGATCAGCAGCCGGGGGAGCAGGTCGAGACCGGCATGGCGCCGGAAGTCGCGGACCGTGGTGGCATCGCCCTGGCGAACCTCCACCAGTCCCGCTTCGGTGAGCCGCTTGATGGCCTCCCGTACCGCGGGCCGCGACACGCCAAGCACCTCGGCAAGGCGACGTTCACTGGGCAGCGCGGCACCGGGCGCCATGTCGCCACTGAGCACCTCGGCGACGATCTGTTCGAAGACGTCCTCGGGCACAGATCGACGGTTGACGGGTTGCAGGGCCATGCCTCCACCATGGCATGCAGTTGGTCAGAGGTCAAGTGGTCTTACCAGTCATTTGACCTGCGGTATCAGCGCAGCGCCTCGGCGGTCGACTCGTCGGCAGGCAGGAACGCCTCGATGCTGAGCTCGGCTGCGGTCAGATCAAGGGCGGTGCCGAAGGTGGTCACGGTGCTCAGGAATCTCAGCACGCTGCCGTCGGGGCCGTCGATCTCCAACGGCACGACGACGCCACCGAGATCGGTGGTGTCATCGAACCCGCCCGGGTACGCATCGATCTCGGCGAGCAGTGCCGACAGTTCCTCGGACCCGCTGACCGCGACCTCGCGGCGCAGCCTGCCGATGACGTGGTGGCGCCACTGTCCGAGGTTGCGGATGCGTGGCGCCAGCCCGTCGGGATGCAATGAGATGCGCAGTGCGTTCGGCGGGTCGAGAAGCTTGGGGTCGACGCCCTCCAACATCAATCCGGCACCGGCGTTGGCGGCCACCAGATTCCAGCCCCGATCCACCACCAGGCACGGATAGGGCTCGTAGGCCTTGAGCACCTGATCGACGCCGTCGCGGACGGCAGACATGTCGGGGTCGGCCAGCGAGCGCTCGGCGTACACCGGCGCGAGCCCGGCGGCCATCAGGAGCTGATTCTGTTCACGCGGTGGCACTTCCAGTACCTCGGCGAGTCGCAGCACCATGGCGCGACTCGGGACGGACCGTCCGGTCTCGATGAAGCTGACGTGGCGCGATGACACGTCGGCTTCGATCGAGAGGTCGAGTTGGCTGAGCCGCCGCCGTTGCCGCCACTGCTTCATCAACGATCCAAACGGGGGGTGCTGCACGCTCGTGGTGCGGGCGTGGGGAGCAACGGGACTAGCTGTCATTGGCCCAGTTTGACCCATTCGGCTGCGGCCATCGACTACCCGACAGGTAATTGCTTCGCTTACCCGCAGGTAGGAGCGTGGGTGGTGCCCGGCAAATGCCAGTCCGATGGCCGGCCCGAACCGAGGAGGCGACGATGAAGTCCCGTCAGCAGGCGCTCAGCGACCAGGAGATCCCGCGGTGGCTGCGATTGGTGATGAAGTCAGATCGCGCGGGCTCGGCCTGGTACGTGGGCATGGGGTTCTTCTTCGCGCCTGCGCTCGCCATCGTTTCCCCGTGGCAGGTGCTGACCACCGCGATGTGGATCGTCATCGCGGTGGCCGGGCTGTGGCTGGGCCTGCTCGGCGTGGCGATGGCAACCGGCCTTGCCATCGTGCTGCGGTCCAACCGGGAGATCCCCGAGGACTACTGGCGATCGATCATCGACTACCCGACTGCGCCGAAACCTAGTGCGCGACAGGCTCCTTACCAGCCGCCGACCCGGAGTAGTCGACCTGCCAGTGCTTGATGCCGTTGAGCCAACCCGACCGCAGCCGTTCGGGCTTGGCCAGCGACGTGATGTCGGGCATTGCGTCGGCGATCGCGTTGAACATCAGGTCGATGGTCAAGCGGGCGAGGTTGGTGCCGATGCAATAGTGCGCCCCCGTGCCGCCGAAGCCGACGTGGGGGTTGGGGTCGCGCAGGATGTTGAACGCGTACGGGTCGTCGAAGACGTCCTCGTCGAAGTTCGCGGCGCGGTACATCATCACGACGCGTTGGCCCTTCTTGATCTGCACGCCCGACAGTTCGGTGTCCTCGAGCGCAGTGCGCTGGAATGACGTAACCGGGGTGGCCCAGCGGACGATCTCGTCGGCGGCGGTGCCGGGGCGTTCCCTCTTGAACAACTCCCATTGGTCGGGGAATTCGGTGAAGGCCATCATCCCCTGGGTGATCGAGTTGCGGGTGGTCTCGTTGCCCGCCACCGCCAGGATCATGACGAAGAAGCCGAACTCGTCGTCGGTGAGTTTGTGCCCCTCGACGTCGGCCTGAATCAGCTTGGTGACCAGGTCGTCCTTCGGGTTCTTCGTGCGTTCGGCTGCCATCTGCATGCCGTAGGTGATCAGCTCGACCGACGCGGTCATCCCGTCGTTGGAGGCGAACTCCGGATCCTGGTCGCCAACGAGCTGATTGGACCAATCGAACAGCTTCTTGCGTTCGTCCTGCGGCACCCCCATCAACCCGGCGATCGCTTGCAGCGGCAGTTCGCAGGACACCTGCTCGACGAAGTCACCGGAACCCTCGGCCGCGGCCTTGGCGGCGATGTCGCGGGCGCGGACGGCGAGGTCGGCACGCAGCGTCTCGATGGCGCGCGGAGTGAAGGCCCGAGAGATGATCTTGCGCAAGTGGGTGTGGTGCGGCGCGTCCATGTTGAGCAGCACGATGCCCCGGCTGGCGTTGATCTGGTCGCGCGATGCACCCTCGGCGTATCGAGGAAGGGCGGTCTTCTCCTGGCTGGAGAAGACGTCGCTACGGCGCGACACCTCCTTGACGTCCTTGTGTTTGGTGACGACCCAGTACCCGCCGTCGCCGAAGCCACCAACTTCCTCCGGCTGCTCGTTCCACCAAATGGGCGCAACCTTGCGCATCTCGGCAAGCTCGGCGATGGGCAATCGTTCGGCATAGATGTCCGGGTCGGTGAAGTCGAACCCTGGGGGGAGGTTCGGTAGCGGCATCCATTCACTCCTTCGACGACGTGATCTAGTGGCGTAAGCCATTGCTACACCAGTGATCGTGGGTCCGCGGCAGGTTGCTCAAACTCCCAAGTAGAACGTGTTCCCGTTCATGTTTTGTAACGAAATTCCAATGAAAGGGGAAAGGACTCTTGGGTACCATGGGTCCCTGGCGTAACACCGAGAGGCATCGCGATGAGCATTGGCATTCGGACGGTTTTGTCCGCATTCACCTGCTGCGCGTCTGGCGCTGCCGTCGCCCTGATTGCGGCGGCGTCGGCATCGGCCGACCCGCTGCTCCCCACACCACCGCCGCCACCACCTCCCATGGAGTCGACCACGGTGCAGGCGGCGGGCGACGCTCCCGCTCCCGGCCCCGCGCCAGCGCTTCCCGCGCCGCCCGACGGCGTTCCACACCTCGCGAGCCCAGATGCTCTGCCTCCTGGTTCGACGCTGGATCCGCAGGACAACGATTCGCCGAACGTCAGCTACCTCAAGGATCTGTGGCAAGCCGTACAGAACCACGAGATCAGCGGCAAGGAAGCGCTCGTGATGGGACTCGCGCAGCGCGGCATGAACACTCCGATTCCGGATCAGGCTCCTGGCCCGAACGTGCCGATCGCACCAGTCGATCCCGCGCTTGCACCGCCGCCGCCACCGGGCCCGGGGGTCATCCCCGGACCGGCACCCGCGCCGCCACTGCTTCCGCCGCCACCGGCTAGCCCGCTCCCGCCGACTCCGTAGCGTCCGCGTCCGCGACCCGTTCCAGAAGTCCCAACACCGTGCGCACGTGGGTGCGGATGACCGCCGCCCACACCGCCCGGGTGGCGGGGGTGCGGTGGTGCACGAATGTGGCGAACAGAAGCCCGTCGTCGCGAAGCCTGAACAGCAACTCGGCGGGCATCCCGATCCGCGAATCCCTGGCGAGCAGGACGGTGTCCGGTGTGCAGCTGCGCACCGCCCAATCCAGGATCGCCGGACCCGGCTCGGCTGGCTTCAGTCCGAGGGCCAACCACCCCGACAGCAGCTGGGCTCTCGTGGCCGCCGGCGCCTCTTCGAGTGTGGCCTTGGCCCATCGCTCGGCGGTCCGCTCCGGGTGAGCGCCGGTGTCGACGTGGAACGCGTCGGCGTAGTCGATCCGCGGCAAGGTGCTCACCTCGCGAGAGTCGTCTGGCACCGGGATCTGTCGGACGAGTGCCGCATTGCTCGCCAGCCACAGCCTCCCGATCGTGCGCAGCATCATCGGGTAGACCAGCGCGTAGCGGAATGGGGCTATCGCCGCCATGTAGGCGCGGCCCATCAACCCGTTCGGCTTGACGAGCACCGCCATCTGACCGCGGTAACCGCCGTCGCCGTCGGGCACCCAGCCGAGGTGCAGCACGCCGTGCATGGTGTCGTTCGCGATCTCGAGGGCCGCTTCGTCATCCGTGAGATAGACAGGCCGGAAGGTGGATTCGGCGGGCAGTCCACGCAGGCGCGGCTCCAGCGAGGCGACCCGGGGAGGGGAGTGCGGGGACCAGTTCGAACCGACGTCCGCGGGGAGGTCGGCGGGAAGGCGATCGCGTAGCGACGACACGCGCGTGCCCAGGCCCGCCTCGTCGCGATCGAGGCCGAGCAGGGCGCCAAGCCGCCACCGAAGCGCGAACAGTGCAGCGACGACGGGCGATGCCTGCGCCGGATCGAACGACTCCATCAACGCGACCAGCCGCGGGAAGTCGTCAGGACCGCCGGGTGTCGGCAATGCCCAGACGTCCTCGACGCGAAAGTCGTTCGCGATGGCGTGGATTCGCCACGGCATCCGTGTGTGTTCACCGGCGGGGAGCTTTGCTGCCTGAACCATACACCACTGTATGTATCATGGGCTCGTATTGTCAACGTGCCGTTCGCCACCTCAGGAGAATCCATGCCAGCACCGACGCTGACCACCCGCGATGCGTGGATCGACGCCGGGTTGTCGGCGCTCGCCGAAGGGGGACCTGACGCCGTCCGGGTCGACGTTCTCGCAAGGCAACTGGGGGTGAGCAGGGGCGGCTTCTATCACCAGTTCGACAGCAGGCCGGCGTTTCTCGACGCGTTGCTCGACACCTGGGAACGCCGCAGCACCGACGAGGTGCTGGAGCGGGTCGAGCGCGAGGGCGGCGATGCCCGCACCAAGGTCGGCAAAGCTGGCATGCTCACCTTCTCCGACGCGCTGCTGCCCATCGACCTCGCGGTGCGGGACTGGTCGCGCAGGGATGCCGCGGTGGCCGACCGGTTGCGCCGCGTCGACAACAGCAGGATGGGCTACCTGCGCGCCCAGATCGCGACATTCTGCGATGATCCCGACGACGTGGAAGCCCTTTCGCTGCTGGCCTTCTCGCTGGCCATCGGCAACCACTTCGTCGCCGCCAACCATGGCGGCCGCAGCCGCGCACAGGTCCTCCGACGCGCTACCGCGCTCCTGCTCGGCTAGCGGGCGACCGCCTCGATGCGCGCAGGCACGTGCTTGTGCCACGGCGTGCCCGCATAGGCGTCGCGCCACTCCGCCGACGTCAACGCATTCGGCGCCACCCCTGGAGTGCTGGACAGGCCATCGGCATCGGTGTGGTCGAGGCCGTACCCGTTGGGCAGCGACACGTGCCCCGGCAGCATCGCCTCGTTGACCTCCACGGTCGCCACCGCAGACCCCGCGGCGGTCGTCACCCGCGCACGGCCACCGTCGACCAGACCAATGGCACCGGCATCCTCGGCGCTGATGCGCAAGGCGCCGTCGGTGTCCTTCTTGCGCCACGTCGGATCCCGCAGGATGTCGTTGGCGGTGAACGCACGGCGCTCACCGGCCGACAACACCATCGGGAACTCGGCGCTGGTGTAGCTGGCGCGGGCAGTGCGTAGCGCGCGGATCTCGTCGAGCATCTCCGGCATCTCGAGCGCGATCTTGCGGTCCGCGTGCGTGATCAGGGCGAAGTCGTCGGCGTACTCGTGCTCGGTGAACGTGATGCCCGACCGGCTCGACAAGACCGCCTCGAAGAGCGCGTTCCCGTCGGCGTAGCCAGCCCGACGGACCGCGTCCGGATAGGTCATCGCGGTCTTCTGGGCCAGCCCCCACAGTGCGGCCGCGCCGGCCAACCCCTCCGGCAGCGTCGGCCCCAACGTCTCGTACAAGACGAACGGCAACACCCGGCCGAGTGCCGGGTTGGCGCTCACAGCGGCGAGGAACGCCTGGGCATAGGCATCCAGGCCCTGTTGTGCCGCAAGGCGAAGCGGCCTCAGTTCTTCGTCATCGACGACGCCGAGAGCACGAACCAGTCTTGCCCAGATCTCCGGCTCGGCCAGCGTGCCCGGCAGCGGTTCGAGCACCGGGTGTCGAAGGTGAAAGGTGTTGTGCGGGAACTCCAGATTGAAGAACGTCGCCTCGACCTTCTCGAACTGGCTAGCCGCAGGGAGCACGTAGTTGGCGAGCCGCGCCGTCTCCGTCATGGCGACGTCGATGACGACGAGAAGCTCCAGCGACTCCAGCGCCTCGTGCACCAACGTCGAGTCGGCCAGCGAGTGCGCGGGGTTGCTGCTCTCCACGATCATGGCGCGGAACCGGTCGGGGTGGTCGGTCAGGATCTCTTGGGGCACCACGTTGCTCGGCACCAGCCCCGCAATGATCGGCGAGCCGGTCACCGGTGTGCGTCCGACGCCGCCCACGCCGAACAGTGGCGCAAACGACGAATGCAGATGCTGGCCACCACGTTTGGCGAAGTTGCCGGTCAGGATCCACAGCAACTTGTTCAGGTACGAGGACAACGTGCTGTTGGGCGCCTGCTGGACGCCAAGGTCCTCGAACACCGACACGCTCTCCGCAGCGGCGATCCTGCGGGCCGCCGCACGCAGCAGGCCCTCGTCGACGCCGCAGCGTTGCGCATAGTCCGCGATCGGCACGTCGGCGAGCACCGCGCGGACCGCGTCCGAGCCGGTCACGTGCTCGTCCAGGAACACCTCGTTGCAGAGCGCTTCCTGAACCAACACCGCGGCGAGCGCCGCCAGGCACCACGCGTCGGTGCCGGGACGCACGCGCAGGTGGAAGTCGGCCAGTTTCGCGGTATCGGTGATCACCGGGTCGATCACGATCATCGAGCGAGCCGGGTCCTTGGCGATCTCGTTGAGGACCGTGCGGGCACGCGGAAAGCTCTGCGACATCCAGGGGTTCTTGCCGACGAACACCGACACTTCGGCATGCTCGAACTCGCCTCGGGTGTGGCCGCCGTACATGTGCTGATCGACCCAGTTCTCGCCGGTCTTCTCCTGCGCCAACGCATTCGACCGATACCGCGATCCGATCGCCTTGAGGAATGCGCCGCTGTACGCACCGCCGAGGTGATTGCCCTGGCCGCCGCCACCGTAATAGAAGATCTTGTTGCCGCCGTGCTCGTCGCGGACCTTGGCGAAGCCCTCGGCGATCTCGGATATTGCGGTGTTCCAGTCGATTTCCTCGTAGCTACCGTCAGGACGCCTTCGCAGGGGAGACGTCAGCCGATTGGTGTTGTTCTGATAGTGGTCGAGCCGCAAGGCCTTGTTGCAGGTGTAGCCCTGCGATGCGGGATGGTCCTTGTCACCACGGATCTTGATGAGCTTGCGATCCTCGACTTGCACGATGACACCACAGTTGCACTCGCACAGGATGCATGCCGTCGACTGCCATTCGGCCGTCGTCTGGTCAACCGTCATTTCGATTCTCCTCGTGCTGTCTCGGCCTGCAGAAGCGTGCGCAACTGGCGGTGGGTGGCATCGAGTGGTTCGACGGCGCGGGTGGCGCGGGCCATCACGAGGGCACCTTCGATCGCCGAGGTCATGAACATCGCCAGCTCCCGCGCGCGGTCAGCTTCGAGGCCGTCATTCACGAGCCGCTGCGCGATCAGGTCGCTCCAGCGGGTGAACGCGGCGCCCGCACGCTCGAGCACCTCGGCGTTGTCGTTCTTGGCCGGATCGCCCGCCTCCACCGCGACGGCCACCACCGGGCAGCCTGCGCGGTAATCGGTCATGGTCAGCTGCTTGCGAAACCCCGATACCACGACGTCGAGCACGTCGAGACCCGTTGCCGCGGAGGAGATCCGGCCCGCCGTGTAATCACTCGCGAAGTCGACCGCCTCGCACAGCAGCTGTGTACGCCCGCCAGGGAAGTAGTGATACGCCGAGCCCCGTGGCGCGCCGCTGTGCTCGAGCACGTCGGAGATCGCCGTCGAGTGGGCGCCTCTTTCACGGATCAACAGTGCTGCCGAGGCGACCATCCGGTCGCGGGGGGAGACCACGTCGTCGTTCCCTTCCTCCCGGGGGCGAGTTATGTAGAGCATCATACATAGTCTTCGTGGCGTCGCGATGAGTCTTGGCCGCCGGTGCAGTCTGATCGGCATGGGCACACTCATCTATGGCTTCAACGTGTCGGTCGACGGGTACATTGCCGACGCACGAGGCAACATCGATTGGTCAGATCCGAGCGAGGAACTGCACCAGTACTGGAACGACTTCGAGCGGGAGACCGCGTGCGCGTTCTACGGGCGGCGGCTCTACGAGCTGATGGCGGCGTACTGGCCGGCCGCCGACACGTCGCCCGACGCCACCCCGCTGATCGTCGACTTCGCGCACATCTGGCGCGACATGCCCAAGGTCGTGTTCTCGCGCACGCTCGAGTCCGTCGACTGGAACTCTCGTCTGGAACGCGGCGACCCCGTCGAGGTGGTCACGAAGCTGAAGGCCGAAACCGACGGCAGGCTTGAGGTGGCCGGCGCGACGCTGGCCGCACCGATCGTGCAGGCCGGACTGGTGGACGAGTACCGGATCGTGGTCGCGCCGACCGCCGTGGGCGGCGGCACACCGTTCTTCCCGACACTGCCGTCATGGATCTCGCTGCGACTGTTGGAGAACCGCACCTTCCCGTGTGGCACGGTCCTGCTGCGCTACGCGGCCAAACGCGACTGATCGGGCGAGGTGCCGTCAGACGGTGGCGGCCTCGTTGAGCTTGTTGAGCGTGCTCGTGGCCTCCAGGTACTCCTCGACCCATCGCTCGATGACGGCTGACGTCTTCTCGACCTTGGTGAACTGCCCGACCACCTGGCCAACGGGGTTGAACGCGACGTCGACGGTCTCGTTCGGGTATTTGTGCGTCGCGGCAACCGCCAGACCGGACACCATGAACTGCAGCGGCATGCCGAGCGGCTTCGGGTTGTCCGGGTTCTCCCACGCGTCGGTCCAGTCGTTGCGCAGCATCCTGGCCGGCTTGCCGGTGAAGGAGCGGCTCCGCACGGTGTCGCGGCTGCCCGCCTTCACGTAGGCGGCCTGCTGAACGGGCGTGTTCTCGGCCTCCTCGACCATCAGCCACTGCGAGCCGGTCCATGCGCCAGCGGCACCGAGAGCAAGCGCCGCCGCGATCTGCTGACCGCTGCCGATGCCACCGGCGGCGAGCACGGGCACGGGCGCGACCTCCTTGACGACCTGCGGCCACAGCACGATCGAGCCGACCTCACCCGAGTGCCCGCCCGCCTCGCCGCCCTGGGCGATGATGATGTCGACGCCCGCGTCCGCGTGCTTGCGGGCCTGCGAAGGGGAGCCGCACAGCGCGGCGACCTTGCGGCCTTCGGCGTGGATGTGCTCGATCATGTCGACCGGCGGGGTGCCGAGTGCGTTGGCGATCAGCGTCATCTTCGGGTGCTTGAGCGCGACCTCGACCTGCGGGGTGGCGGTGGCCTCGGTCCAGCCGAGCAGCCGCATGGTGCTCTCGTTGTCCTCCGCCGACAGGGGCACGCCGTGATCGGTGAGGATCTTGCGGGCGAAGTCCAGGTGCTCCTGGGGCACCATGTCCGCCAGCATCTTGCCCAGCTCGTCGGCGGACAGGTTCGAATCCATGCCCTCGTACTTGTTCGGGATCACGATGTCGACGCCATAGGTGTGGTCACCGATGTGTTCGTCGATCCAGTTGAGCTCGATTTCGAGCTGCTCGGGGGTGAAGCCGACCGCGCCGAGGACGCCGAAGCCACCCGCCTTGCTGACGGCGACGACCACGTCGCGGCAGTGCGTGAAGGCAAAGATCGGCAGGTCGATGCCGAGCTGGTCGCAGAGTGGAGTGTGCATGCCTGCTCCTCGTGATGGGGCGGTAGCCAATTAGAACGTGTTCTAGTTTAACCCCTCCGCGACGTAGAAGACATCCGCGTCGGTGCTCGACACCGTGCCGGAACCGCAATGGCGTTTTCGCCATCGCGGTCGACCCCGAGCGGGTGTGGCCGCTTCTGGAGCGCAGGACGGACGCGCTCGGCAGGCAGCGGAGCGCACCACCCGGCCGGCGGCCGCTGACTACGCGCGTCTGCGCAGCGACCAGGCAGGCATCCTTCGCCGCTCCGAACCGGCCGCCACCAGCACCGGCCACCCATTCCGCGTCGCCTCGGCGGCCAGCCCCGACCGCGGATTGACGGGGCGCGGCCGCCCGACCGCCCACATGGACGGAATGTCCTCGTCGCCGTCGGCGTAGAAGTAGCTGCTCTGCAGGTCGACGCCCTGTTCTGCGCCGAATCGCCGCACGGCGTCGGTCTTGGCAGCACCCCAGACGATCGGCTCGACGATTCCTCCGGTCAGCCGCCCGTTCCCGTCAACCTCGAAGTGGTTGCACAGCACGTCGTCGATCTGCAGGTAGCGGGCCACCGGTTCGGCATGGATGGACAGCGCCGACGAACTGAGCACCACCGTGTGGCCACGCTCCTGGTGTGCGGCGACGACGTCGCGCATGGCCGAGAACACCCGCGACTCGATGTACCTGCGGAACAGGTCCTCGCCGAGTTCGTCGAGCTCGTCGGCCGATTCGCCGCGAAGATAACCGGCGGCCTTCACGATCAGCCGCTCGAACTCCATCCGCCCCAGCCGGTACCGCACAGAGGCCTCGATGACGCCAAGTACCTCGCCAAGCCGGGCCTGGCGGAGCCGGATGCGGTGCCCGGCGTGTGCGGTCGCGGTGAATCCGGACACCAACGTCCCGTCGAGATCGAAGAACGCGCCGACCCGGGGTCCTTCCCGATCCGACGCGATCTCCGCCAACTGACGCGCGAACGGCGTCTCGGGGTCCATGTCGCTCCTGTGATCGCGGCGCAGCTGTCCCTGCCCCGCCTCGAACTCCATTTGAGCATCAATCGGTGACAAGCGCCGCTGGACCCCAGCGGCGTCCCGATTGCGACATCGTGGGATCGCATCGGATAGGTTTGCGGTAGGCAGTTTCGTTCTTGCAAGGTTCAGCCCGGAGCCTCGCGAGCATGAAATCGGTGCCGCCCCGCATCCAGCGGAGGTGGCCAAACAGGGAAGTTGGGCATTGGACGAACAACGCGAAGCGACGGCAGACGACACCACGTCGTCGGGTTCGACGTGCGTGGTGAGTGAGAGCTCGGTCGACGGGGTGGCCATCGTGGCTGCTTCCGGGGTGATCGACATGCTGACCGCGCCACAACTCGAGGCAGCGCTGCGCGATGCTCTCGTCAAGGAGCCGGGGAGCCTCGTCGTGGACCTGACCGAGGTGGAATTCCTCGCGTCGGCGGGAATGGGTGTGCTGGTCGCGGCTCACGAAGAGGCGGGGGAGACCACCCGACTGTGCGTCGTCGCGGAGGGTCCGGCGACGAGTCGGCCCCTGAAGCTGGTCGGAATCGCCGACATCGTCCCGCTGTTTGCCACCCTCGACGAAGCGGTTGCGTCACTCCGAGGTTGAACACGCTTAAGCGGCGTCCTGATCGGGTAAGCACGAGCTGTCATGATCGATACGATGCAATCCGCGGACGTCACCAACGCCGAGCGCTTCGAGCGCGTCGGGGTCACGGCTGATGCGCAGGCCGCTTCCCATACCCGTGACGAATTCGCCGCCTGGTTGCGGGAATGCTTCGACCTGGACGCGATCCGTTCCAGCGACGTCGTTCTCGCGATCAACGAAGCACTCGCCAACTGTGCCGAGTTCGCATATCGCGAGCAGTCAGACACCGGCACCATGGACATCGTGGCCTGGCACGACGCCGTCGCGTCCAGCATCACGGTCCTGATCTCGGACCAGGGCTCCTGGCGGACACCTGCAGTTCCGAGCGCGCGCACCCGCGGACGCGGGATCCCACTGATCGAGGCGCTGTCCGATCGGGCGTCGATCGAAGCCTCCGACCACGGCACCCGCGTCACGATGGAATGGACCAACGTCGCTCCCGCGACGCTGCCGTGATCAACGTCTTGATCGCTGAGGTCGACATGGCACATACAGGTCATGCACCTGTATGGAACGGGTTCTCGGGTGAGCCGCGGTGTCGCCAAGACCGACCACCGGCTTCCTAGACGAACTGGAAGTCGATCATTCGGCGCAAGCTGGCCACGGAGAGGTGAGCCAGCGACGTCGCGAAGTGTCGGCCGGGTGCGGCCGACACTGGGACGACTCCCGGCACTACGACGACGGGCATTCCGGCGGATTCGGCGCTAAGGGCGCCGCTGGGCGAGTCCTCGACTGCGACGCAGCAGGTGGCGTCGACGTTGAGTCGCGCGGCGGCCAGTAGGTAGGGCTCCGGGTGGGGCTTGCCTTCCGAGACGTCGTCCCCGGCCACCACCGCAGTGAAGACATTCAGCGGCGCTGCCGCGGCAACGAGGTGGGCGACGGGGCTGTGAGCCATGGTGACCAGTGCGCACGGCACGCTGGCGCGCGCGAGATCGGCAAGAAGTCTCTCGGCGCCGGGCAGCCAGGGAATGTGCGTGCTGATGGCGTCCGCCACGTCACCGACGAGCAACTCGATGATCGTTGGGATGGGTCGATCGACGCCGCGCCGTTGAAGCGTTCGTGCCACGACTTCCATGGACTTGCCCACGACGGTGAGATGGTCGGCTTCGCTCCACACGATCCCGTGTTCATGGGCGAGTTGTCGCTGCGCTGCCATCCAGTGGGGCTCGGTGTCGACAACGGTGCCGTCCATATCCCACAGAACAGCCCAGTGCGCGCTTGGGAATCGGTGGCCGTGGGTCAACCGGTTCGACATCCTTCGGATTGCCATTGGGCGACGAGTCCCCACTGGCCTCAAGTGGTTGCGGCGTCGTCGACGAAACCGCGCAACCAGTCGAACCACGCCGCCATACCGGCGCCCGTGCGTGCGCTGATCGGCAGAATCAGGGCGGCCGGATTGACCTGACGGACATGGGCGATGTACGTGTCGACGTCGGCGTCGAGATGGGGCACGAGATCGATCTTGTTGAGAAGGACCACATCCACGGAGCGAAACATCACCGGGTACTTCAGTGGCTTGTCCTCTCCCTCGGTGACGGAATAGACCATCGCCTTGGCGTGCTCGCCGACATCGAACTCGGCCGGGCAGACGAGGTTGCCGACGTTCTCGATGATCACCAGGTCAAGCCCCGGAAGGTCCA
Source organism: Mycolicibacterium sp. P9-64 (assembly GCF_008329605.1). Lineage (GTDB taxonomy): Bacteria > Actinomycetota > Actinomycetes > Mycobacteriales > Mycobacteriaceae > Mycobacterium. The sequence continues at coordinate 376,529 of NZ_NPKO01000006.1, read as the reverse complement.
GGCCCTGCAGGGCGCGGTTGACCATGGGCGCATCCAGATGACATTCGCCGCCGAAGCCGTTGTTGGTGTTCAGAAGTGAGATCTGCGCGCCCCGGCCGCCGAGCTTTGCCGCATCGAGGTCGGTTGCGATATCGCCCTCGATCACCCCGACAGAGAGATCGCCCCTCAGTTCGTCAAGTGTCGCCGCGAGCACGGTCGTCTTGCCCGAGCCGGGTGAACTCATCAGGTTTATCGCACGAATCCCGTTGCTCTCGAACGCGCTCCGGTTGAAGTCGGCTCGAATGTCGTTTTCGGCGAATATCGATTCCAGTACCTCTACCCGCTGAGATTCGGTGTCGTAGCCGCTGTGGTCCCCGTGGCCGTGACCCTGATCCTCGTGGTCGTGGTCGTGCACGGTTCCATCGTCGTGTCGATGAAATCTACCCATCATGGCCACCGTTCATGAACGTTGTCTGCCTCACGAAACATCCAGTGAAGTCACGAGGAACTCGTTGCCGCGGACCACCTCGACGTCGCCGCTCTCGCATTCGGGACAGCACACCGACCACCGCGACGCGATCTCAGACTGATGTCCACACGACCGGCACATCACTTCGGCGGGCACCAAGTCGAGTTCGAGTTGAGCGTCGGACATGCTCTCGTGATCGCGGACCAGCGTCCAGCAGAACAACAACGACTCCGGAACCACCTGGCGGAGCGCGCCGATCTGAAGGTGGACGACGTCGACATGTCGGTCAGCGGCATGAGGTCTCACCACGCCGGCGATCGCGTGACACAGCGACAGCTCGTGCACTGCTCTTCACCACCCCTTCCATTGAGCTCCTCGCCGCAGGACTACCCGCAGATGTCATGACGACGCTAGCCCTCGCGGTGGTAATCCTGAGACAAACGGCAGACGGGAAAGCGAAGACATTCTGTGCGAAATCCTGATTGTCGCCCCAGTCGGGCGGGGTTAGCCTGACTGATAGCGATCGGCGCGGGCAGCCCAACCGCGTACCGTGATTCGCTGGCGTCGGTGACGGAATCGGGGCCAGTACGGCCAAGGTGGCTTGACAGTGAAGGGAAGGCCTATGTGCCTCGGAGTTCCCGGTCAGGTGACCGATATCTGGGAGGCCTCAGGCACCCGGATGGCTACCGTCGACTACGGCGACAGCACCAGGACCGTGTGCCTGGCCTATCTACCCGACATGCAGCTCGGGGAGTACACCATCGTGCATGCCGGGTTCGCGATCAGCCGCATTGCCGAGGAATCGGCGTTGGAGACGCGCCGGATGTTCGACGAGCTGGGCCTGCTCGACGACGAGGACGGCCACGTCTCCACCGCCTAGACATTCCACCATCCGCCGTGCAGCTGCACGCAGCGCTCGGCGATGAGCGGCACTGGACCGTCAAAGGTGGCAAGGACCGCCGCGGCGCCCGAGAAATTCTGCTGGGCGGTGTAATCGGTCGTGACTACGACCGTGGCCAGGTCCGCGCCGAGGGCAGCCTGCAAGCCGACCTCCGAATCCTCCACTGCGAGGGCAGCTTCCGGCCTTAGCCCGAGCTGACCGAGTGCGCGCCGGTAGACCTCGGGGTCGGGTTTGAGGCGACGCACGTCGTCACCGGTCACCATTACCTCGACGATCCCATCGCCGAGCAACTGGTCGACCAACGGCTCGACCCAGGCCCGTCGGCCGGTAGTAGCCACCGCGACCCGGATGCCCGCATCGCCGAGACTGCCGATCAGCTCGAGCAGTCCGGGTCGCGCAACGATTTCGCCGGCGAGCACGCTGTCCCGGAACAGCGCGGTCTTCGTTCGATGCACGTCGGCGGCCAGGCCGTCGGCCGCATCGCCAAAGCCCCGGGTCCGCAGATCCGCAGCAATGCGGCGGCGGCCTCCAGTGATCTTGAGTAGACGTCCATATTCGTCGGGATTCCAGATGATGCCGAGCCCGTGTGCGGCGAATGCCGCGTTGAACGCCACCCGGTGACCGTCCCGTTCGGTGTCGGCCAGAGTCCCGTCCACGTCAAAGATCACCGCGGAGAGTGCGTAGGTGTCGGTCAACGGCCATCGTTCAGCAAGTGGTGCAGGAGCACCATTTGAGCAATGGCCAACGGCGTGCTGCGCTGGTCGGCGCTGATCCAGCCGAGTCGTTCCACGACATCAATATCGCCGTCGCACAAGGCATACCAGATCATCTTCTCCAGACGGTCATTCTCCTCGGTGCTGGAATAACCGTGCACGTGCACGCTGTCGACCGGTCTGCCGTCGGTATCTCGGGTCAACCGCATGTGCATGGTGTGGGTGATCTCGGGTTGCAGCACGGCGCTGAGGTCCGGTTGCCGGACAGTCGGGCGCAAGAGGAGTTCGGCCGACACCGGGGTGGTGTCCGGGTCGTTCCGTCCCTCGATCGGGGCGAACCGCACGACGACGTCGGCGTGTGCGCGTTGCGGCCGGATGTAGGTCGCCGACTCGTCATCGCGTTCGGCGAGCTCAGTCAGCACCTGGACTTCGGTGTAACCACGGGCCGTGGTGTCCCGCTGGACTTTCCAGCGCCGCCGCAACTCTTCGGACGGATCCAGGAATACCGTGACGTCGAAGCAAGCCCTGGCAAGTTTGCTGTGCAGCGGCAGCAGGCCCTCGACGATGATGAACTCGTTGGGCTCGACGAGTTGTGGCCTGATCAGCAGGCCGGTGGCGTGGTCATAAACGGGCTTGAGGATCGACTGACCGGTCGCCAGCAGCTGCAGGTGTTGGCCGAGGATGTCGATGTAGTTGCAGTCGGGGTGCAGCGCGGTGTACGGCTTGTGCGCGCGTTCGAACCGGTCGAACCGGTGGTAGTCGTCGGCGGAGATCGACACACAACGGTCGGGTCCGAGAGCCTCGACCAGACCCGCGGTCACCGTCGTCTTGCCTGCTGCGCTGTCGCCGCCGATGGCGAGCACCACCGGCCGTCGCTTTCCTCGTCCTGATGCGTTTCGGATCCGGATGATCTTGTCAGGCATCGGAATCGGCAGCGTGACCCGTAATGACGTCGTCTCGCCCGATGCTGCGCAGAGCGGCTCGTGCGATGGCGCTGGCCGTCAGTCCGAGGTGCTCGGCGACCTCGCGTCCGGGACCGCTTTCGCCGAACCGCTCAAGTCCGATGACGGCGTCCTGGGGACGCGCAAGTGCGCGCCAGCCGATGGAGACCCCGGCCTCTACCCACACGATCGGCACGTCGGGCAGCTGGTGTCGCCCGGCACGCACCTGTCCATCGAGACGTTCCCGCCACATCACCGAGACCACTTCGGCGGCCACGTTCAGGCCGGCCAGCATGTCGGCCGCCTCGAGTGCCAGCGACACCTCGGATCCCGTCGCAGCCAGCACCACATCGGCAGGGCCAGGCTGGGTGCGGACCACTCGTGCGCCGTGGCTGCGAATGTCGTCGAGACCGGCACCGCCGAGAACGGGCAGATCCTGGCGAGTCAGTACCAGCGCGGTGGGGCCATCGAGATTCGCCGCGGCCAACTCCCATGCCAACGCTGTTTCGGCTGCGTCGGCCGGCCGCACCACGGTCAGGCCCGGGATCAGCCGCAGTGATTCGAGCTGCTCTATCGGCTGGTGGGTCGGCCCGTCCTCACCGACATGCACCGAATCGTGGGTGAACACGTAGATGACGGGCTGCTTCATCAGTGCCGACAGGCGCAGCGCCGGTCGCAGATAGTCGGCGAAGACCAGGAACGTACTGCCGAACGGTCGCAGTCCGCCGTGCAGTGAGATTCCGTTCATCACGGCGGCCATTGCGTGTTCGCGGATGCCGAAATGAATTGTGCGCCCGGCATAGTCGCCGGGACCGACGTCCCCGCCGGGGATGGCGGTATTCGTCGACCCGGCCAGGTCCGCCGAGCCACCGATGAGGCCCGGGTATACGGCGGTGAGCGCGTTGAGGGCCACACCGGACGCCTTGCGGGTGGCGGTCCTACCGTCGGCCACCGCACCGTCGGAGAGCGGCCTCAGCACGTCGAGGTCGTCGGGTACCGGTGGGGCGTCGAGCGGAAAGTCCGCCGAGAGCTGTGCGTGACCGGTCTGCCACCGAGCATGCGTCGCTGCCCACTCGGCGTGGACCGCGGCGCCGTTGGCAGCCACGGCGGCTGCGGTGGCGCCGACCGCGACTGGCACGTGAAAGGAGGCCTCCGGCCAGTCAAGCCGGGTCCGCATCGCCGCCAGCGTCGTTGCACCCAGGGGGCTGCCATGTGCCTTCGACGTGCCTTCGACGCCTGGTGCGCCATAGCCGATGGTCGTGCGCACCCGGATGAACGTGGGCCGGTCCTCGGATTCGCGCGCGGTGGCAAACGCCCGGTCAAGCGCCGGAATGTCGTTGCCATCCTCGACCGCGAGGACTCGCCAGCCGTAGGCTGCGAAACGCGCCTCGGCGTCGTCGGTGCAGCTCTGCCGTGCCGGGCCGTCGATCGTGATGTCATTGTCATCGAAGATGACGGTCAGCTTCCCGAGTCGTAACCGACCCGCCAGCGACGCCGCCTCGTGCGAGATGCCTTCCATCAGGTCGCCGTCACCGGCCACGACCCAGGTCCGGTGGTTGACGACGGTGTGCTCCTCGGTGTTGCAGCGCGCGGCCAACATCCGCTCGGCCAACGCCATGCCGACCGCGTTCGCCAGCCCCTGGCCGAGCGGGCCGGTCGTGGTCTCAACGCCGGGGGTGTGGCCGAATTCCGGGTGACCCGGTGTGCGAGAACCGAGTTGGCGGAACCGCCGCAGCTCCTCGATCGGCATGTCGTAGCCGAACACGTGCAGCAACGAGTAGAGCAGCATCGAGCCGTGCCCGGCGGAGAGGATGAATCTGTCCCGATCCGGCCACCGCGGATCGGCTGGATCGTGGCGCAGGTGCCGGGACCACAAGGTCCAGGCGATCGGGCTGGCGCCGAGCGGCAGTCCCGGATGGCCGCTGTTCGCGGCCTCTACCCCGTCGGCGGCCAGGAACCGCAGTGTGTTGATCGCCAGTCGGTCGATTTCGGCTGTCTGCGAGAGCATTTCGCTCGGTGCCACGGTCATTGCAGCACCAGTGTGTTGGTTGCCGCGGTCCGTAAGTCCGCGGTGCGGTCGGCCATCGTTCCCGGCCCGGAGAAGAGTGCCGAGCCCGCACAGAACACCGTCGCCCCGGCCGCCGCGGCATCGGCAATGGTTGCCGACCCAATGCCGCCGTCTACCTCGAGTTCGACATCCAGTCCGAGACGGTCGATTTCGGCGCGCGCCGCCGCGAGCGGCGTCGCCGGGTTGAGCGCGACGCCGGCGCGCGCGCCCAACTCGCGGATGCGCGACAGCGTGCGGTGCAGGTGCAGGCACGCCTCGGCGTGCACGATGACGATCTCGCAGCCCGCGTCCACCCAGCGTGACAACATCGGGTCCGGGTCCTCGACCATCAGGTGTGCCTCGAATCCGATACTGACGCGGTCGCGGTTCGCCGCGATCACGTCAGGGGCCGAAGGTGATGTTGGGGACGAAACGTCCGTCCATGACGTCCCATTGGATCCGGTCGATCCCGGCCTGCTCGATCTGCTCGACGTCGTGACCGAGCGTCGCGAAGTTCGCCGGCAGAACCGAAGCGACGAGTTTGGGCTCCCGCGCGATCATCGTGTACCTCCTGGAGTGGGCGGACTCGCCGTGACACAGACGCTAGGTAGTGGCGCTTGACGAGAGTCCCCCAAACCGGGGGATAGGAGGGGTTAACGGCGCGCCGAAAATGCCTCCGAAAAACCCGCCGAAAAAACTCCGTGACGTCATCTGCGGTCGGCACTATCGTGAACAGATGACGGCGCCTATAAGACCGGTACGCGTGGTGCTCGTCGATGACCACCAAATGATCATCGAGGGTCTCAAAGCGATGCTTGCGCCGTTTCAGAATCGCGTGCGGGTAATCGGGGAGGCGATCGGCGCGGAAAATGCGTCGGCGGTTGTCGCCAGCCTCAACCCCGACGTCGTCTTGTGCGACATCCGAATGGAGGGCGCAAGTGGATTGGATTTGTGCCGGTCCTTGCGTGAACAGGACCCCGAGCAAAAAGTCATTCTGCTATCGGTTTACGACGACGAGCAGTATTTGTTTCAGGCGCTGCGCGTAGGGGCGTCGGGATATCTGCTGAAGGGGATCCGGAGCGACGATCTCGTACGGCAACTCGAACTCGTCCGCAGCGGCTCGACGGCGATCGACTCCGGTTTGGCGGCGCGTGCGGTCGACACCGCTGGCCGGCTACAGCGCGATGAATTCTGGCCAGGTGCACGCCAGGGTCTCACCCAGCGGGAAAGCGAGATCCTGTCGTTAGTGGTGACCGGACTGTCCAACCGGGGGATCGCCAGCAAACTTATTATTGGTGACGAGACGGTCAAGAGTCATTTGCGGTCGATCTACCGCAAGTTCGGTGTCAGTGACCGAACGGCTGCAGCAGCCACCGCCCTGCGAGAGGGCATCTACCAGTGACCGCGTCGGGGATATTCGGCGCATCGAATGTGCACGGATTGGTGGACGCCGACCGTGAGGTCGCCCTTTTGCTGGACATCGTTGCGGCGACGTCCAGCGGACCCGGCGTCGAGTCGCTGGCGGCAGCGGTCGCCCTGATGATCACGGCCGCCACCGCATCGGATGTCTGCTTCGTGCACGTCCTCGATGACGGCGATCGTTCACTCACACTGGCGGGTGCCACGCCACCGTTCGATCAGCAGGTTGGCCGTGTCCGGCTGCCGCTGGGGTCGGGGATCGCCGGATGGGTGGCCAGCCATCGGCAACCGGTGGTGATCACCGACAACAAGAACCACGATTCACGCTACGTAGCCATCGAGTCGCTACCGGGAGCGGATTTCACCTCGATGGCATCCGTGCCCATGGAGACGGGGCCGGGTGGTCTGGTGGGCGTTCTCAACGTGCACACCATCGAGCGGCGCGACTTCACTGCCCGCGACATCGAGCTACTGCTCGTCATCGGGCGGCTCACCGCAGGCGCCCTGCATCAGGCTCGGCTGCACCGGCAACTCGCCGTACGGGAACGCGCGCACGAAGACTTCGCGGAACAGGTGATCGCCGCTCAGGAGACCGAACGGCGCAGGCTGGCCGGCGATATCCATGACGGAATCTCGCAACGGCTGGTCACCCTCACCTATCGCCTGGATGCCGCAGCGCACACCGTGCACGATGATGCCGACGCTGCCGCCGATCAGATCGAGAAGGCCCGCGAGCTGGTTGAGCTGACCATGGACGAGGCGCGCTCGGCCATCAGCGGTCTGCGGCCGCCAGTTCTCGACGATCTAGGGCTGTCCGGTGGGCTGGCCAGCCTGGCCCGGTCGATTCCACATCTCGATCTCGACCTCGAACTCACCGACGACCGGCTTCCCGAGCACATCGAGGTAGCGCTCTACCGAATCGCCCAGGAGTGCCTGCAGAACGTGATGAAGCATTCCGGTGCCCAGGTCGCCAACGTGCGGTTCACCGTGTGCGACGGCGAGGCGCGACTGGTGGTCGCGGACGACGGCGTTGGGTTCGATGCGCCCACCGAACGTACGCTCGGCTGCGGGAAAGGCGGCTACGGCATGCTGTCGATGACCGAACGCGCTGAGCTGGTCGGCGGTCATCTGGCGGTCCGATCTCACCCCGGATCGGGAACCACCGTCACGGTGGCAGTCCCGCTGACGGCACGTTGAGGCAGTAGGCGTGGTCGGAACTCGGCGACACCAAGCTCAAGGGGGACGACGACGAGCGCGGCTACTCCAACCGTCTCGTCGACCCGGACCGATCGTCTAAGCCGACTGACGATCGGCGCGCAACCGTACGGCAGCTGCGTTGGCGGAGACGTGGGCTCCGAGCGCGGCCTGACCGTCGCTGACGCGGGTCTCGTCGCCTGCCCAGGCGGCAAGCGCGGGTGACACCAGCGCGCGACCGAACGAGAATGTCAGCGGCCATGGCGTTTGATGCCGTTGCAAGGCCTCGAGATTGGCGGTCGCACGTTCTGGCGGCTGGCCGCCGGAGAGGAAGGCCACGCCGGCCAACTCGACTGGCCACGCCCGAAGCACCTGCACGGTCGCTGCAGCGACCTCGTCGGCGCTGGACCGGTCCGGGTATTCGTCGCCCTCGGTGACCATGTTCGGTTTGAGCACGATGCCGGCGACGTCGACGTGCAGCAGGGACAGCTGTTGGCGCACCGCCGCGTGTACGGACGCGGTGACCTCGGCGCAGCGCTCGATCGTGTGCGACCCGGTGATGAGTACCTCCGGCTCGACGATGGGTACCAGACCCGCCTCCTGGCAGGCCGCCGCATACCGCGCCAGCGCGTTGGCGTTGCTGGCGATCGACCCCCAGCTGGGCGTCGTCTCGGTGATGGTGAACACCGCGCGCCACTTGGCGAACGCCGCACCGATGTCGGCGTAACGGGCCAGGCGGGCGGGCAGCCCGTCGAGGCCTTCGGTGATCGTGTCGCCGGGTAGGCCGGGGCACGGCTTGGCTCCGGTGTCGACCTTGATTCCGGGAAGGATCCCCAGTTCACGCACGGCCTGGGCGAATGGTCGCCCGTCGCTGAGAACCTGGCCCAGCGTCTCGTCACAGAAGATGATCCCGGAGACGCCGTCGGACAGGCCCGGGGTGGTCGCGAGCAGCTCGCGATAGGCGCGCCGGCTGTCGGCGGTTGGTGTGACGCCGGTCTGCTCGAGTCGCGACGACATGGTGGCGATGCTCTCGTCGGCGGCCAGGATGCCCTTGCCCGGTGCGGTCAGTTGGGCGGCGATCTGTCTGCAGTCCGTAACTGTGGTTGTCATCCGTCGTCCCTTTTCGTTGGCCCTGCTGTGGGCTTGTGCCGACACGGTATGAGCGTGTCGAACGGGCGGACCTCACCCGGTCGGTGGAGGGTGCGGGGGACTTTGATACTTAAGTAATAGCTTCACTGTTGGGGCTAAACACTCGATAGACAGCTTCAGTGCCGCGGTGGCAGCATTTGGCACATGGCAGACAGATGGAACGCGGGAGTCATCCCCTACGCAGAGATGGGCTACTGGCAGCCGGACTACGTCCCCAAGGACACCGACGTGTTATGCGCCTTCCGGATCACACCCCAGGAGGGTGTGCCGCCCGAGGAGGCCGGCGCCGCAGTCGCCGGCGAATCCAGCACCGCCACCTGGACGGTCGTGTGGACCGATCGACTCACGACCTTCGACCACTATCAGGCGAAGTGCTACAGCGTCGAAGCCGTTCCGAACACCCCAGGGCAGTGGATCGCCTTGATCGCCTACGACATCGACCTGTTCGAGGAAGGCTCGATCGCCAACCTCACCAGCTCGATCATCGGCAACGTGTTCGGGTTCAAGCCGCTCAAGGCGCTGCGCCTGGAGGACATGCGCATCCCGACGCACTACGTGAAGACCTTCCAGGGGCCCGCTCACGGGATCGTCATGGAGCGCGAGCACCTGAGCAAGTTCGGCCGTCCGCTGCTGGGCGCCACCACCAAGCCCAAGCTCGGGCTGTCGGCGCGCAACTACGGTCGCGTCGTCTACGAGGCGCTGCGCGGCGGGCTGGACTTCACCAAGGACGACGAGAACATCTGCTCCCAGCCGTTCATGCGCTGGCGGGACCGTTTCCTGTTCTGTATGGAGGCCGTCAACCGGGCGCAGGCCGCGACCGGCGAGATCAAGGGGCACTACCTCAACATCACCGCCGGAACGATGGAGGAGATGTACGAACGCGCGGAGTTCGCCAACGAACTCGGTTCGGTGGTCGTGATGATCGACCTGACGATCGGCTACACCGCCATCCAGTCGATGGCGAAATGGTCCCGCGCCAACGGGGTGCTCCTGCACCTGCACCGCGCAGGCCACGGCACCTACACCCGGCAGAAGTCACATGGCATCAGCTTCCGGGTGATCTCCAAGTGGATGCGGCTGGCCGGAGTCGACCACATCCACGCCGGCACAGTGGTCGGCAAGCTCGAGGGTGACCCCAATACCACCGCGGGCTTCTACGACACGCTGCGGCTCGACAGCATCCCCGCCGATCCGGTCAAGGGTCTGTACTTCGATCAGGAATGGGCGTCGATGCCCGGCGTGATGCCGGTCGCATCCGGCGGTATCCACGCCGGGCAGATGCACCAGTTGCTCCATCACCTCGGCGAGGACGTCGTATTGCAGTTCGGCGGCGGCACCATCGGGCACCCGATGGGCATCGCTTCGGGCGCGGAGGCAAACCGGGTTGCGCTGGAGGCCATGATCAAGGCCCGCAACGAAGGCCGGGACTTCTACAAGGAGGGGCCGGACATTCTCAAGAAGGCCGCGTCGAAGAACCGGGCGCTGGACACCGCGCTCGCGACCTGGGGCGACATCAGCTTCAACTACGAATCCACCGACATGCCCGACGTCGTCGCGACGCCGACGATCGCCTGAACACCGGAAAGGGAATTCACCGATGCGAATCACCCAGGGCGCCTTCTCGTACCTTCCCGACTTCACCGACGAGGAGATCACTGCACAGATCAACTACGCACTGAACAACGAGTGGCCGCTGTCGGTGGAATTCACCGACGACCCCCATCCGCGCAACACCTACTGGGAGATGTGGGGCCTGCCGATGTTCGACCTGAAGGACCCGGCCGGTGTGCTGCTCGAGGTGAACGCCTGCCGAGCGGCCAATCCGAACCACTACATCCGGCTCAACGCCTACGACTCGAGCCTGGGTCGGCAGACGACCGCGTTGTCGTTCATCGTCAACCGCCCGGCAGAGGAGCCGGGCTTCCGGCTCGACCGCGCCGAGAAGGCGAACCGAACGATCGGCTATACCACCCACTCCTACGCCACCGAGCGACCTGAGGGGGACCGGTACCGCCCGGCGAATCCATGACCATCCAGAATCCCGAGAACCCGCGCAGCTCGTTCGGGTACCGGCCTCGTCCGACCGGTCCGCAACCGGATCGGCCGGACGAGCCGGACGGCGGAGCACTTCTGCCGTCCGACGCGGTGGTCGACCTGGCTGCCCTGCGCCGCGAGTCCGGTGTCGACGACGTTCTGATCGCTCTCGACCGGGAGCTCGTGGGGCTGGAGCCGGTCAAGACACGTATCGCCGAGATTGCGGCGCTGCTGGTCGTGGACAAGATGCGGGCCCGCTTCGGGGTAACGGCGCCACAACCCACCCTTCACATGTCCTTCACCGGCAACCCTGGCACCGGCAAGACGACGGTGGCGATGCGAATGGCTGAACTGCTGCACCGGCTCGGCTACCTCCGGCGTGGGCACCTGGTCAGCGTCACGCGCGACGATCTGGTCGGGGAGTACGTCGGGCATACCGCGCCCAAGACCAAGGACGTCATCAAGCGGGCGATGGGCGGCGTGCTGTTCATCGACGAGGCCTACTACCTCTACAAGGTGGAGAACGACCGGGACTACGGCTCCGAGGCGATCGAGATCTTGCTGCAGGTCATGGAGAACAACCGCGACGACCTGGTGGTGATCCTCGCCGGCTACGCCGACAAGATGGATCATTTCTTCTCGGCCAATCCCGGTATGCAGAGCCGAATCGCGCATCACATCACGTTCCCGGACTATTCCGTCGACGAGCTCGAGGACATCGCGGTGCTGATGTCCGACGACCTTGGCTACACGTTCTCCCACGACGCCCGGGTCGTGCTTCGCAAGTACCTGCAGCTGCGGATCGACCAGCCATGGTTCGCCAATGCACGCAGCGTCCGCAACGCACTCGAACGAGCAAGGTTGCGTCATGCGCGGCGGCTGCTGGCCGGCACGGGCAGCGTGGACCTGTCCGCCCTCACGACCATTGACTCCGCAGATCTGTTGGCCAGTCGCGTGTTCGCGGCATCGGACGGCGTCAGGACGGGGCAGACTGCATGAGCAACTCTTGCGGGACGGGGGCGACATGACGACCAATGCGCGACTGCGAGCGCTCGTCGAGCTGGCTGATGCCGGATCCGTGCGGGGTGCCGCGGAGCGCCTGGTGGTGACGGAGTCATCGATTTCCTCGGCCATCCGGGCGCTGAGTAACGACATCGGAATCGTGCTGGTCGATCGACACGGGCGCGGCGTCCGACTGACGCCGGCCGGCCTGCGATACGTCGAGTACGCACGCCGAATCCTCGGTCTACACGACGAGGCGATCCTGGCAGCGCGGGGTGAAGCCGATCCCGAGAACGGCTCGATCCGGTTGGCGGCGGTCACGTCGGCGGGCGAACTGCTGATCCCCGCGGCGCTGGCATCGTTTCGCGCCGAGTATCCGGGTGTGGCGCTGCACCTCGAGGTTGCCTCCCGCAACGCCGTCTGGCCGATGCTGTCGCGTCACGAGGTCGACCTCGTGGTTGCCGGCCGTCCCCCGGACGACCTGCGCGCAGAGCTACGGGTGCGCGCGACCAGTCCGAACACCTTGGTCATGGTGGGCCCCCCTGCCGCGGCGCGGAACTTTGAGCCCGCGACGGCGAGCTGGCTGCTTCGCGAACCCGGATCGGGTACCAGGTCGACGATGTCGGCCCTGCTCGATGAACTCGCCATCACCCCACCGCAGTTGGTGCTCGGATCACACGGCGCCGTCGTGTCGGCCGCGGTGGCAGGCCTGGGCATCACGCTCGTATCGCGGCAAGCCGTTCAACGTGAACTGGATACTGGCGCGCTGGTGGAGCTGCCGGTCCCGGGTACACCGTTGAACCGGCCGTGGCATGTGGTCAGTCAGTCCACCGCGACGATGTCGACCGAGCTGCTGATCGATCACCTGGTGTCACGGCCAGAGTTGGCCTGGCGTGTGGTGACCGGATTGCGGCGCCGCGCCTCCTGAAGCCCGCTAGTGCCGGAGGGTTTCCGATGGAGCCTCACCCCAGCGCTTGCGGTATTCGACGGCGAAGCTGCCCAGATGGTGGAAACCCCAGCGCTCGGCCACCTCGGTCACCCTGACACCGTCGCTGGGCACGGCGTCGGCGAGCTCCCCGTGTACCCGCTCCAGTCGACGCTCCCGCACATAGGTCATCGGCGTCATGCCGAGTTCCTCCCGGAATCCCTGTTGGATCGACCGGACGCTCATGTGGACGACCCTGGCCACCGATTCCATCGTGATTCGCTCGGCAAGGTGGTCGTCGATGTAGTTCATCGCCTCCTGCACCACCGCGCGGCGCGGGTCGGGTCGCGGCGGCTGCACGAATTCATCGTGGTAGTTCGAGGGTTGCAACTGAAGCAGGCTGCTCATCACCAGTTCCTCCACCGCTGCAATGCCCTGTCCGCGCTGAATCAGGGAGCCAGGATGGAAGACCTCGGTGTGGATCAATTGGACTGCGGTGTGCCACCGCATCGCAGCTTCGGTCGCAAGGTCGAACTCGGGTTCGAATTCCAGCGGTCGCGAGAGGCTGCGGCCGAGCAGTCGCGTGAGATGTGCGAGCATCGGGCGCGCTTCGATCCGGATCAGCAGCTGCGGCGAATCATCGTCGAACGCGATCCGCAGGGGCACGCCGGGGCTCGTGACCAGTGCGCGGATGGTGTTGGCCTCGAATGTGCGGTCACGGTGTTCGACCATCGCACGTCCATTCATCGGCATGTGCACGGCGAAGTACTGGCCGAGAATGGGAATGTCGATGGTGGCGGCGACGTGCACGTCGAGATAGAGCATGCTGACATTGCGCAACCGCACCCCGTGCATGGTCGCTGCGAAGTCGCCCTTCTGTTCTGCGGCCACGTCGAGTTTCAGCGGCGCCAGCGCCTGGGCGATCAGCCTGGACGCCTCGGGGATGTCCTCGGTGTAGAAGATCTCGTTATTTGCCAGCGCTGGCGGAACGCCGCGCGATCGGACCTTGCGTCGCACCGGGTTGCTGGTGCGACGGATGTCGATGAAACCGAGCCGCGTCAGTCTCGATGGCACCGCTGCGGTCCCCTTTTCGGGCACGGCGACGATGAAGCGATAGCTAAAGTATCCGCGACCATCATGCAAGCTCCCAAGAGTCGAGCGCGCACCAACGCGCTGATGTCTTCGTAATGCTGACAGCTTCTGCGTGATAGCGATAGGCAGATGGCAAACATCCCGCTAACTTGTGTGATGGAAGCCACACACGGCTCGGCGACATCCGACACAGGAGGTTTGCATGACGGCAAATGGGCAGGTGATGGCTATCTCGCCGGCGGATGCACTACGCGACCGGTTGGACGATCCTCGGATAGCGGAATCGCTGAACAACCTGCTCGACCATGCCGACCTGCTGGCCATTCTGGTCACCGGACTAGACGGACTGCTCCGCCGCGGCGACGAGATCGGCGATTCGCTGGCCTCCGCAGTCGGCGAGCTCAGGGGGTCCTCGCTCGCCGCGACGATCCCAGGCGTCGAGTCGCTGAAAGATGTTGACCTGCACGGGCTAGCCGGGAGCCTGGCGTCGTTGTCCGGCTCGCTGGTCAACGCCACCCCGGCGCTGAACACGCTGCTGGCGTCGCGGTTGACCGATCCCCAAGCCGCCGAAGTGCTGGCCCTGCTCGGGCAGGCACTCGTCGACGGCAAGGCCGCCGCCGACGCCGATCCCGGCGGTCCCAAAGGCCTGTTCGGCCTGTGGCGGGTGACCAAGGACAAGGACATCACGCGCGGCCTCGGATTCATGATCCAGGTAGCCAGGGCGTTCGGCCGCCGCCTCGATCAAGAATGACAGTGAATTAATCGCTCCTAAATCTCTCAGCCCGTAACCCGAATTTGCGGCCTTGCATTAGGTCGCTATCGAGAGGAGTTCTCATGGCTTCCGTTCTGTGGTTTCAGGGAGGGGCGTGCAGTGGAAACACGATGTCCTTTCTCAATGCCGAGGAACCAAACGTCGTCGATTTGATCGTCGATTTCGGTCTCGATCTACTGTGGCATCCGTCATTGGGATTGGAGCTCGGAAAGAATGCCCAAAAAGTCTTTTGGGATTGCGCGAAGGGTGATCGTCCACTCGATATCTTCGTATTCGAGGGCAGCGTCATCGAGGCGCCCAATGGCACCGGTCGAATGGACATGTTCGCCGACCGCGCCATGAAGGACTGGGTGACCGATTTGGCCGGCGCGGCGCAAATCGTCGTCGCGATCGGGGACTGCGCCTGCTGGGGCGGCATCCCGGCGATGGCGCCCAACCCGTCGGCCTCGACCGGCTTGCAGTTCCACAAGCGGGACAAGGGGGGCTTCCTGGGCCCGGACTTCCGCTCCAAGATGGGTCTGCCCGTCATCAACATCCCGGGCTGTCCCGCACACCCGGACTGGATCACGCAGATCCTCGTCGCGCTCGCCACCGGACGGGCAGGCGACATCGCGCTCGACGAGCTGCACCGGCCCGAGACATTCTTCAAGACCTTCACCCAGACCGGTTGCACCCGCGTGCAGTTCTTCGAGTACAAGCAGTCCACTCTCTCGTTCGGTGAGGGAACCCGCACCGGTTGCCTGTTCTACGAGTTCGGGTGTCGTGGGCCGATGACACACTCACCGTGCAACCGGATTCTGTGGAACCGTCAGTCGTCGAAGACCCGCGCCGGGATGCCTTGTCTTGGCTGTACCGAGCCGGAGTTCCCACACTTCGATCTGATGCCCGGCACGGTGTTCAAGACGCAGAAGGTCAGCGGCATGATCCCCAAAGAGGTCCCGGAGGGCACGGATCACCTCACCTACATGGCCCATGCCGCAGCCGCCCGCATCGCCGCGCCGCAGTGGGCGAAGGAAGACATGTTCGTGGTCTAGCGGTGGCCAAACATCGCGCACCCAAACCATTAGCCCCAGGTGTTCTGAAAGGACCCACCATGACCTCACTCGACCTGTTCGTCAGCCCCCTGGGGCGCGTCGAGGGCGACCTCGACGTTCGAGTCACCATCGACGACGGCATCGTCACCTCCGCGTGGACCGAGGCCGCGATGTTCCGCGGCTTCGAGATCATCCTGCGCGGCAAGGACCCGCAGGCGGGTCTCGTGGTCTGCCCACGCATCTGCGGGATCTGCGGTGGCAGCCACCTGTACAAGTCGGCGTATGCGCTCGATACGGCATGGCGCACCCATGTGCCGCCCAATGCGACGCTGATCCGCAACATCTGTCAGGCCGCCGAAACGCTGCAGTCGATCCCGCGCTACTTCTACGCGCTGTTCGCCATCGACTTCACGAACAAGAACTACGCCAAGTCCAAGCTCTATGCCGAGGCGGTCCGCCGCTTCGCGCCGTACGTGGGCACCAGTTACCAACCGGGCGTTGTGCTTTCGGCGAAGCCGGTTGAGGTATACGCGATCTTCGGTGGCCAGTGGCCGCACTCCAGTTTCATGGTGCCCGGCGGTGTCATGTGTGCGCCGTCGCTGACCGACGTCACCCGGGCGATTGCGATCTTCGAGCACTGGAAGGACAACTGGCTGGAAAAGCAGTGGCTCGGCTGTTCGGTCGACCGCTGGCTCGAGAACAAGACCTGGGAAGACGTTCTCGCCTGGGTGGACGAGAACGAGGCTCAGTACAACAGTGACTGCGGATTCTTCATCCGCTACAGCCTGGACATCGGACTCGACAAATACGGTCAGGGCGTCGGCAACTTCCTGGCCACCGGCACGTACTTCGAGCCGTCGATGTACGAGAACCCCACCATCGACAGCCGCAACGGCGCGCTCATCGGCCGACAGGGGATCTACGCCCAGGGCCAGTGGCACGACTTCGACCAGGCCCGGGTTCGCGAGGATGTCACGCACTCCTTCTACGAGGGGAGCCGGCCACTGCACCCGTTCGAGGGGGAGACCATTCCCATCGATCCCGAAGTGGGCAGGGCGCAAGGCAAATACACCTGGGCGAAGGCACCGCGCTACGAGGTGGACGGTCTCGGCAACATTCCGCTCGAGGCGGGCCCACTGGCACGCCGGATCGCCGCCGGCGGACCGAATGCCGCCCCGCATCAGGACAACGACCCGCTGTTCGTCGACATCATGAACAAGATCGGTCCGAGTGTGTTCGTTCGGCAATTGGCCCGGATGCACGAGGCGCCCAAGTACTACAAGTGGGTGCGGAGCTGGCTGGACCAGCTCAACCTGAAGGAGAGCTTCTACACCAAGCCGATCGAACATGCCGAGGGCATGGGCTTCGGCTCCACCGAAGCGGCCCGCGGGTCGCTGTCCGACTGGATCGTCATAGAGGACGGCAAGATCAAGAACTACCAGGTGGTCACACCGACCGCGTGGAACATCGGCCCGCGAGACGGCGAGGGAGTGGTCGGTCCGATCGAGAAGGCGTTGATCGGCTCTCCGATCATCGACCCGGAGGATCCGGTGGAACTCGGTCACGTAGCCCGCAGTTTCGACTCCTGCCTGGTGTGCACGGTGCACGCCTACGATGGCAAGTCCGGCCGCGAGCTATCCAAGTTCGTGATCAACGGAATGGTGTGATCCCGACGTCTACGCAGCCGTGCGCCGACCACGGAGGGCCCGGTGTCGACATCGAGCCGCCGGGTTGCGCGGTGCTCGTCGTCGGCTGCGGGAACCTGCTGCGCGGCGATGACGGCGTCGGGCCGATCCTGGTGCGTCATCTGTGGGAAAGCGGCGTACCCGACGGCGCCCGACTGGTCGACGGCGGCACGGCAGGAATGGATGTCGCGTTCCAGATGCGCGGTGCCGAACGGGTCGTGATCGTCGACGCCTCGGCCACCGGCGCCGCCCCCGGCACCGTCTACCGGGTGCCCGGCGAGGAACTGGAGGAACTGCCGCCCCTGCAGGGACTGCACACCCACTCGTTCCGCTGGGATCACGCAATCGCGTTCGCGCGCTGGGCACTTGGCGACGCGTGTCCCACCGACATCATGGTCTTCCTCATCGAGGCCGGTGGGGTGGAGCTCGGCGCCGACTTGACCGCGCCGGTCGAGTCGGCGATGGAGCAGGTCATCGGCATCATCGAACGTGATTACCTTGCCGCCCTGCGACCCGCGGTGTCGTCGGACGTACAGGTGGAGTTCACCGCCGACGGTTACATCCGCCTTGACGCGGCGCTGGCGGCCAGCCGGTTCCCGTCGGATGCCGTCATCGCCGTGGTGCGTGAGGGCGACCTGTGGTTGGTCCCGCTGCGTGGGCCACGCAGCGGTGGGTTGCTGCTCAAGCAGCGCAACCCCGCTGGTGACCGCACCACACTGCTGCGGGAACTCCTCGAAGACCACATCCCGACTGGCGTGCACAGTGCATTCTGGGACGATGCCCAAGCAGCGCTACGGATTCCGCTGGTGACCGGCGGGTGACCGTGACGTGTGAGGACCCGCCCACCCGGCTGAAGACCGCACCCCGCCCCGACAGCGTGACCGACGACGCGGTCGACGTGCAGACCGTCGTGATCGAGGAGCGCGGCCGCTGGGCGGTGGAGCTCATCGTGGTGTTCGCCGATGGCGTCGTGCGGACCCGCATCGACACCCATCCGACCAAGGCCCGCGCCGAGCTCTCAGCCGGCCTCATCAAACGGGCCGCCGAGCGTGACATCCAGGGACCACCGAACGGTTGATGACATGACCACACTGCACGCAGACACCGAACTGACCGAGCCCGCGGCGCTGGCCGCCCGGCCACAACCGGTTGGCGCCTTTCCGCTTCCGTTGGGCTACATGCTGATACCCGCTGTTTCGAGCAGCGGCGCTGATACCGACGCGGCGCGTAACGCGCTGCTATCCGGCGACGTGCCACAACGGTGGCCGGATGGATTGTCGGCACACGAACTCGCGCTCGCCGGCGACCGGGACGGCGCGCTGGCTGCACTGGCGGGTACCGACCCGGTGACGCGTTACAACCGGTTCGTGCTCGACCCCGACAGTGAGAACCCAGACGAACTGCGTCGCGAACTTGGCGAATTCGGCGTCTTGGTCGACCTCGTGCTGTTCACCATCGGTCGGTCGGACACCCCGCCCGACGCTGGTGCCGCGGACGGCGAACTGGCCGCGGTTGCGCTCTCGGCGCAGGCGAGCCATGCACTGGGCGAAGGGGATTCGGCAGGCGCCATAGAGCTGCTCGAGCGTGCGGCGGCCACGGCGTCACCGGATTCAGGGGTCCTACACGGCGTTCTCCTCGGCGCCGCGGCCTCGATCAGCCGCGAGCTCGGCGACCCGGCCGCCGCGCAACGCCTCGAGCAGGCGCTGCGACTACTCAACGGGGCGAACGGCCTTCGCATCGGTCGTGCCGAACTGCACCTGAATCTCGCAGGGCTGCTACACGAGCAGGCCGGGGATCACCCCGAGATGCTGGCTCAGGCGATTCCGCACTATCACTCCGCTCTGCAGCTGGTGTTGCGCGAAGAGGCACCGCTGCTGTGGGCGGCCACGCACGCCAACCTCGCCACGGCCTACCTGACGATGCCGATGGTGGAGGCTTCCGGCCAACTCCGGTTGGGGGTCGCCGCGCAGTCGTTGCGGTCTGCGCTGAAGGTGTACACCAGGGAGGCCTACCCCGAACAGTGGGCCAGCGTGCAGTTGAACCTCGCCAATTCGTTGGTGTACACGCCGTCCAAGCACCAAGAGGACAACCTTGTCGAGGCCGTCGAGCTCTACGAGGGTGTGTTGGAGGCCAGGGACCGGGAGACCGACCCTCTCGGTAGGGCCAGGGTGCTGGCCAACCAGGGCAACGCGCTGGCGCATCTCGGGATGTTCGACCAGGCCAAGGCGAAACTCTACGAAGCGCGTTTCCTGTTCGAGGATCTCGGAGACGACGAATCGGTGCGTGCCGTGCGCGGAGTGCTCGACGAGGTTGCCCGGCAGCTGACGCTGATCCGTAGCCAATCCGAAACCGACTGAGGAGGCCACGCATGTCAGCCACCACCGTGGCGGCGCCCACCGGCCAGCCGCCTGATGCCATTGCAGTCGATTTCGAGAGTCTGGCCAAGCGAGTCGACGACGCCATGGCCGCGCTCGAGAGCTTGGACGAGTCGGCACGAGCCGTTGCGGACGAAGTCAAAGCGGCGGTGGAGGCGATTCACCGTGCGGGGCTGGTCACCATCGTGCAGCGCATGCGCGCCGACGAGGCTGCCCGGGCGGTGCTGTTCGACCTCGTCGATGATCCGGTTGTGCACTTGCTGCTCTCGTTGCACGAGATCGTGCGGCCAGACCCCATGACCCATGCCAACCGCGTTCTGGTGACGGTGCGGCCCCAATTGCAAAGTCACGGTGGCGACGTCACCCTGGTGCGGATCGAGGACGGTATCGCCTTCGTCCGTCTCGACGGCGCGTGCAACGGCTGTTCGATGTCCTCGGTGACGCTGCGAAATCTCGTCGAAAGCGCACTGGTCGAGGATGTTCCGTCGATTACCGGTGTCGAAGTGCTGCCCAATGAACCCTCACCAACCTTGATACCGCTGGAGTCGCTGCGCATCGGGCCAGACCCCGCGAGCGAGGGCTGGGTCAAGGTGGGCCCCGCCGCGAGTCTGCCCAACGACGAACTCACCGCGCTGAGTCTGTCCGCGCAGTCCGGTCAGCAGGCCGAGATCATCGTGGTGAACGCCGGTCAGCGGCTTTCGGCGTACCGTAACGAATGTGCCCATCAAGGGTTGCCGCTCGATAACGCCGTCCTCGACATCGACAACGGCACCCTGACATGTCCATGGCACGGGTTCTGCTACGACGCGACATCGGGGGAGTGCCTGACCGCACCCGGCGCCCAGTTGGAGCAGATGCCGCTACGGGTCGATTCCGGCGAAGTGTGGGTCCGGGTCGGGACATGACTCAGTTCACCGTCCGCCACAACATCGGCAGGACGTCGGTTCGGGCGGCTCCTGTCGCCGGCGCCGACCTCAGCGACGGATGGTTACCCGACGTATGGCTCGGCGCGCCTGCCCCTGGCGGCCTGGCTTTGCCACCAGCCAGTCCGACGATGTCGTGGATGTATTCGCCGCGTGGGGTTTTCCTCGGCAGCGATCACCTGGTGGCCGCCGATTCCGGTAACCATCGCGTGCTGGTCTGGCACGGCATTCCCTGCGATGACGGGCAACCGGCCGACGTGGTCCTTGGCCAGCCGGATGGTTGTACGGAGGGCCGTGCGGCCGGTGGTCGGGGCCCGGAGCGGGGCATGAATCTGCCCACCGGCGTTCTCGTGCACGATGGGCGACTGATCGTCGCCGATGCGTGGCATCACCGGATCCTGGTGTGGAACTCGGTCCCACAGGCCAGCGACACGGCACCTGATCTCATCCTCGGGCAGGACGACCCCGCCGCTGTCGAGCCGAATCGCGGCGGGGAATGCTCGGCATCGACGTTCTACTGGCCGTTCGGCATCGCGATCGTGGGGGCGCGGTTCTGGGTGGCCGACACCGGTAACCGCAGAGTCCTTGGTTGGGACAAGGGAATTCCCGATCCTGGGCAGCCGGCCGATGTCGTGCTGGGTCAGCCGGACGGGTCGGCGCGCGACGAGAATCGTGGCGCTGCGGCCGGTCCCGCCAGCTTCCGCTGGCCGCATGACGTCACCGGAGACGACGACCTGCTGCTGATCGCCGACGCGGGGGATCACCGACTGCTCGGCTGGTCACCGCATCCAGCGGCGGACCGCGACGCGGACATCGTGCTGGGCCAACCGGATTTCACCTCGTCCGACGAATGGCCCTATGGACCGCACACGGGCGACAGGTTCCGCTTTCCGTATGCAGCGCGACTCGACAGCTCGGGAACAGTCGAGAGGTTGGCGGTTGCGGATACCGCCAATAACCGAATCCTGCTGTGGGACACCATGCCCCGTGACGGGCGTGCCGCCGACCACGTCCTGGCGCAACCGACCTTCGCAGCCAATGGCGAGAACCGCTGGACGTCGGTACGGCACGACACGTTGTGTTGGCCGTATGGCATCTCGCTACGGGGTGACCGGTTGGCCGTCGCAGATTCCGGCAACAACCGGGTCGTGATATGGCGACGGAGATGACCAACACCTCGCTGCAGCTGCGATCCGACGACGTTCGATATCGGTTCACGGTGACCGGCGTGGTCCAGGGTGTTGGATTCCGCCCATTCGTTCACAGGATGGCCACCGAGTTGGGTCTGGCCGGATTCGTCGGCAACGATTCCAGCGCGGTCTTCGTCGAGGTGCAGGGTCCGACTGCGAAGATCGATGCGTTCGCTCGCCGGCTTCGCGTCGACGCGCCTCCGCTCGCGGCGATCAGCACCATATCGAAGGTTCTGATCGACACCGACGGGGGATGCTCCGGCGACTTCCACATCGTCGCGAGCGAGACGGTAGACGGTGCAGCAACGGCGATTCCGCCCGACATCGCGGTGTGTGACGACTGCGTCGCCGAGCTCTTCAACCCCCGCGACCTGCGTTACCGGCACCCATTCGTGACGTGTACCAACTGTGGGCCGCGGTTCACGATCATCCGCGAGTTGCCGTATGACCGTCCGGCCACCACGATGGCGGATTTCGCAATGTGCGTCAGCTGCGCGGCTGAATATCACGATCCGGCGAACCGGCGATTCCACGCCCAGCCGGTGGCCTGCCCGAACTGTGGTCCGGCGCTGTGGTTTTCGTCGGGCCCGAACCGGATCGACGGATCTGACGCCGCGTTGGCGGCGACCCAGCGGGCGCTGATCGACGGCGCCGTCGTCGCGATCAAGGGTGTCGGCGGATATCACCTGGGCTGTGCCGTCGACGACGACGCCGCGGTCGGCGCGCTGCGGGCACGCAAGACACGCGGCGGCAAACCGTTTGCGATCCTGGTGGCCGACCTCGACGTCGCCCGCCGATACGCAGACATCGACGCAGATGCGGCCGCCGTGCTGTGCAGCCCGGCGCGTCCGATCGTGTTGCTCCGGCGCAGGCCCTACGCACCGATCTCGGACGTGGTCGCACCGGGCAGTCCGTTGATCGGCCTGATGTTGCCCTATTCCCCGGTGCATCACCTGCTTCTCGCAACCATCCCCGGAATGCAGTTGCGGGCACCCGAGGCATTGGTGCTCACCAGCGCGAACCGGTCGGACGAGCCGATCTGCTTCACCGATGACGATGCGGCGCAAAGACTTCCGGCGTTGTGCGATGCGGTCCTCGACCACGATCGGCCGATCCATGTGCCGTGCGACGATTCGGTGGTCCGTGTCGTGGACGGCCGGGAACTGCCGATTCGCCGCTCGCGGGGCTATGCGCCGCTGCCAATCGATCTCGGCAGCCTCGGTCTCCATGGGAGCGATGGTCCGACGGTGCTGGCCGTCGGCGGCGAACTCAAGAACACCTTCTGTCTCACCGACGGCACCCGCGCGTTCTGCTCCGGCCACATCGGCGACATGGCCTCGCTGGAGACGCTGCGCGCGTTCGAACGCGCCGTCGAGCAACTCAGCGGAATGCGGAAGCAACCGGAGAGGTTGGCCGCCGACCTGCATCCCGGGTATCAGACCCGCAGCTGGGCGGAGCGCCACGCCGGCGATCGCCCGCTGGACCTCGTGCAACACCACCACGCACACGTCGTGTCGCTGCTGGCCGAACACGGCCGACTTGGCGAACCGATCATCGGAGTCGCCTTCGACGGGACCGGCTACGGTAGCGACGGAACGGTGTGGGGCGGGGAGATTCTGTCGGTCGGATCCGACGCCCACCGCTTTGCCCGCGTCGGCCACCTCAAGGCCGTGCCGCTACCCGGCGGGGATGCCGCGGTACGGAATCCGTGGCGGATGGCGCTGTCACACCTGTGGGCGGCCGGCATCGAATGGGGTGATGACCTGGCACCGGTGGCTGCGGCGACTCCCGCCGAACTGCGGCTGCTGCGCTCGGCGCTGGCCAGCGGAGCTGGATGCGTGCCGTGCTCGAGCATGGGCCGCCTGTTCGACGCGGTCGCCGCGTTGCTCGGGGTGCGGCACCGCATTTCCTACGAGGGTCAGGCTGCCATCGAATTGGAGGCGCTGGCTGAATCGGTGGCTGATTCGCCACCCGCGCCGGCCCTGCGGCTGACCGTGGGTGGCGACGGGGTGATCGACGCTGCGGACTTGGTGACGTCAATGGTGTCGGCGCTTCGGAGCGGCACCGAGCCTGCGGTGTTGGCGGCCGCCTTCCACGAGGCGGTCGCGGTCGCCGTTGCGGAGGTGGTGACCCTCGTTGCGGGCCCGGTTCGATTGGTAGGCCTCACCGGCGGGGTGTTCCAGAACATTCTGTTGCTGCGGGCGTGCCGGCGGCGGCTGCAGGAGGCGCGATTCACAGTGCTCACCCACCACCTCGTACCGCCCAATGACGGTGGGCTCGCGTTGGGACAGGCGGCGGTGTCCGTGCTGACCGCATTGGACCCGCACAACGGCCCGGTCGGGGAGGGCTGAGATTTGGCGATAGCGACTCCGGACGGGGACGTACGGGGAACCATGAATGGGTATGCGATGTTCGGCGAGGTAAGGACGGTGTGGCGATGATTACCACCGAAATCGACCGTGGGCTCGGCCCAGAACTGGCCGCCGACCTTGCCGCGACCGCGCTTTCGATGGCACGACGGTTTTCCGCGGGCGCCACCATGTGGGCGCTGGCGCCGACGTGGCAGCCGCACGCCCAACACATTGCGGTCGAGTTCGTGCATCCGGTGATCGTCGGAAAGCGTGCATTGCCCGCAGTGGCACTGACCGGACCGGACCTGGTGGACGTGACGCGGGTTTCGGTCCGGCCTGGCGACATCGTGATCGCGGTCGCCGATGCCGACGAAGGCGCGGTCCGCTCGGTGATGCGCCGGAGTCCGGCGTGGGGCGCGACCACCGTCTGGATCGGTAGCGGACGGCGACCCCCGGCCGGCGCGGCCGACCACGTGCTGTGGCTCGACGACCCGGATCCGAGAGCACCCGCGACCGGCGCCTTCGTGCTGCTCTACCACCTGCTGTGGGAACTGACCCATGTCTGCTTCGAGCACCCTGGTCTGCTGAAGCCGGTCGAGTGCACCGAGGAGGTGTGCATCACCTGCAGTGACGAAGGCCGCCTCGGGGAGCTGCTGGCCGGCTCGGCGCAGGGTTCGGCGCAGGTGCGGACCGCGGACGGGGTGGAGACCGTCTCGACCATGCTCGTCGAGCCGGTCTCGTCCGGTGACCTCGTCCTCGTGCACGCCGGGATGGCGATCAGCAAGGTTGATGAGGAGGCTGCCTCGTGAGCCGGCGGCCGGACGTCGGCGTGGACGTCGACAAGGGTGGCGAACCCACCAACTTCCTCTACCCCTTCATCGACGCGCAGGAAGACGACCCGACGTCGTTACTCGCCGATCTTGCGGCGTCTGCTCAGTCCAAGGCGACCGAGAGCGCGGCGCTGCGCCGATCCACGCTGGAGTCCAGTGCGGAGCTGGTCGCAACCGCGGCGGTCGAGATGGCGGCCCGGTTCGCGGCGGGCGGACGGTTGTTCGCCTTCGGCAACGGTGGTAGCTCCACCGATGCGACCACGCTGGCGGCGTTGTTCGCGCGACCGCCGATGGGACGACCATTGCCTGCGTGGTCGTTGACCGACGACCAGGCGATCTTGACCGCGCTAGGCAATGATGTCGGATTCGAGCTCATCTTCGCCCGGCAGTTGATCGCCCGCGCGAAGGCCGGAGACATCGCTGTCGCCATGTCCACCAGCGGCAGTTCGGCGGACCTGACGGTGGCTCTGCGGGAAGCGCGCCAGCGGGGCATGTACACGGTGGGCTTCGCCGGCTATGACGGTGGCACGTTCGCGACCAGTCCGGATGTCGACTCGTGCTTCATCGTTCATTCGCAGAGTGTGCACCGGATCCAGGAGTCGCAGGCGTTGCTGGGCTACCACCTGTGGTCGGCAGTGCAGGAAATGGAGACGGGGATCTGATGAGCAAGGCAGCAAGCGAATATCTGACGTCGGGTCCGAGCTTCGCGGAGGGCGAGGTAATCGAACGGATCGAGGCATTCCGCCGGCGCCGGCCACGGTTGCGCGATGAGCACGTGACGCTGGCGCACGGCGCAGGAGGGAAGGCTTCCGCGGCGTTGGTCGATGCGGTGTTCCTCGAGGCATTCCGCAACCCGCACCTCGAATCACTCGGGGACGGAGCAATTCTCACCCTACCGAGTGGGGAGCGGATCGCGATGTCGACCGACTCGTTCGTGGTGCAGCCCCTGCGATTCCCGGGCGGCTCGATAGGCCACCTCGCTGTGCACGGCACTGTCAACGATCTCGCCATGACCGGCGCCGTGCCGTCCTGGCTCTCGGCGGCATTCGTGCTGGAAGAGGGCTTCCCGGTGGCCGAGTTGAAGGAGATCGTCGCCGACATGGCGGCAGCAGCAGCGGCGGCCGGTGTCCAGATCGTCACCGGCGACACCAAAGTGGTTCCCAGGGGGGCCGCCGACGGACTGTTCATCACGACGGCCGGAGCCGGGGTCATTCCGGCGGGCCGTCAACTGTCGCCAGAGTCGGTGCGGGTCGGGGACAAGATCCTGCTGTCCGGAACGATAGGCGACCATGGCATGGCGGTCATGCTGGCCCGCGGAGACCTGGACATGGAAGCCGACATCGCATCCGATACCGCCGCGGTCAGCTCCCTGGTGGAGCTCCTGCTGGCGGCCGCGCCCTCCACCCGCTGGCTGCGCGACCCGACCCGAGGGGGAGTGGGCACCGTCTGCAATGAACTTGCCCAGTCCTGCGGTCTAGGCGTGGTGCTCGACGAGGCGCGCCTGCCGATTCGCCCAGCGGTGAACGGCGCCTGCGAAATGCTTGGTATCGATCCGCTGTACGTGGCCAACGAGGGAAAGTTCCTCGCCGTCGTCGCGCCGGAGGAGGCCGAGGCCGGGCTCGCGGCGTTGCGCTCGCATCCCCTGGGAATCGACGCCGCCGAAGTCGGGCAGCTCACCGAGGAACCGGCGGCGACGGTCGTGGTGCGGACCGGTTTCGGCGGTACCCGCATCGTCGACATGCTCGTCGGCGACCCGCTACCACGTATCTGCTGAAGAAGGGATGTGACGAAATGTGTCTTGGTATTCCTGGCCGCATCGTCGAAATCACTGATGCCACAAATTGTTTGGCCAAGGTGGACGTCAGCGGCGTACAACGGACGATCAGCGTCCGCCTATTGGAACGAGATATGCCCCAGCCGGACGACTGGGTGTTGGTCCACGTCGGGTTCGCGATGGCCAAGATCGACGAGACCGAGGCGTTGCTCACGCTTGCCGCGGTCCAGAAGCTCGGGACTAGCTATTCCGACGAGATCGAAGCCTTCGATTCGTCCTCAATAATCTGAACACGGAGGCACACCATGCGTTTCGTAGATGAGTTTCGTGATCCCGCTGCGGCCCGCACGCTGCTGGGTGCGATCGAGCGCCTCGCGGGTGACGGTGCTGAGCACTTCAAGTTCATGGAGGTGTGCGGTGGGCACACCCACACCATTTACCGCCACGGCATTGAACATCTGCTACCGGATAACGTCGAGCTCGTACACGGTCCCGGTTGCCCGGTGTGCGTAATCCCCATGGGCCGCATCGATGACGCGATGTGGCTGGCGCAGCAGCCTGATGTGATCTTCACCTGCTTCGGCGACATGATGCGGGTGCCGGGGTCCAACGGCAGCTTGCTGGACGCGAAGGCGCGTGGGGCCGACGTGCGGTTCGTCTACTCCCCGCTCGACGCACTGAAGTTGGCGGTTCAGAACCCGGACAAGCAGGTCGTGTTCTTCGCGATCGGCTTCGAAACCACCGCACCGTCGACGGCGGTGACGCTGGTCCGTGCGCGTGAGCTGGGCGTCGGCAATTTCACGGTCTTCTGCAATCACGTCACGATCGTGCCGCCGATCAAGGCAATCCTGGATTCCCCGGACCTTCGGCTGTCCGGTTTTCTCGGGCCCGGTCACGTGTCGACCGTCGTCGGGAACCGGCCGTACCGGTTCGTGCCCGAGGTTTACGGTAAACCGTTGGTGGTAGCGGGTTTTGAGCCGCTGGACATCATGGCCTCGGTCGCGATGTTGTTGACTCAGATTCGCGAGGGCCGCTGCGAAGTGGAGAACCAGTACTCGCGGGTGGTGCACGAGGAAGGTAACCCCGCCGCGCTGGCGCTGATGGGTCGCGTGTTCACATTGCGTCCACACTTCGAGTGGCGCGGGCTGGGATTCATCTCGCAGAGCGCGTTGCGGCTACATGACGATTACGCCGAATTCGACGCTGAACTCCGGTATTCGATGCCGGGCGTGCGCGTCGCCGACCCGAAGGCATGTCAGTGCGGTGAGGTACTCAAGGGCGTGCTCAAGCCTTGGGAATGCAAGGTTTTCGGTACGGCATGCACCCCAGAGACACCGATCGGCACGTGCATGGTGTCCGCCGAGGGCGCGTGTGCGGCTTATTACAACTTCGGCAGGATGCACCGTGACGCCGCCAACCTCGTGGGGCAGACCGGGGGAGCCTGACCGTGTCGGCGGGGACGACGGAATCCTTGGATGGCCGAGGCGCCGAGATGTTCGCACGTTACGCCTACGCCCCGAATCAGCTGGGGTATTGCGGCCCGCCGGAGGCGGCCACCCTGCAGAACGGGTCGGCCGAGGACGTCCGGGAAGTCGCGAAGAAGTTCTCCGGTGCCTGGCCGTACCTGCGGGTGCTGTCCAAGATGACCGGTATCGCCGACCCACTGGACTACCGATTGGTGGAGTCGTATTGGCTCGGTGGTGGTATCGCGGCCGAACTCGAGCCCGGCGAGTTCACGGACGCGTTGCTCGCCGTCATCGGCCCCCGGGCGGGTCACTACTGGTCGCACCTCACCGCGGATCTTGCCGAAGAGGCTGCCTGCAATCATTGTTTCCACGTCTTCGGGGTGTACCCGTGGTCCCGGCTGCTCGGCCGCGGGATGGACGACCATCCGTTGCACGTCCTCGACAGTTGCCGAATCACCTGGGCGACTGTGCTTTCCCGCGACGACAATCACGTCGGGGCGAGCTGCCGCCGGCTGACGTGGGACGGCAATGCGCTCGAGTTGTCCGAACCCGCCGCGCGGGCCCTCGACGTCTGGGCCGACGGATACAGCGCCGTTCCGGACGTGGCTGTCGGCGACACGGTCGCGGTGCACTGGGGACGGGTATGCGGCCGTCTTGAGCCCGACCAGGTTTCCGCGCTGGAGGACAGCACGGCCCGGCAGCTCCGCGTCACCAATCACCGACTCGCGCAGGCACGATGAGGCCGCGCATCGTCCAGGACGATGGCCAGATCGGATTTCACTGGGCCACACCAGCGGGCGCGCCGACCACACTGCCGGACCTGGTCGTCGACGACGAAGAAGCCGACCGACTGGTCGCCACACACCTGGAAGCCCTCGATGACGCGTTGATCATCGCCGCCGAACAGTTCGGCGACGTGCTAGGTGGCGGCCGCAGGCCCGAAACCGACAGTGAGCGAGACGATCTGATCTGCCTACACCGCGCTCTCGACGGACTGTGTCACGAGTACGCAACGGCTCTCGAACTGACGGGCATCACGGCGGATCTGCGGGCAGGCAAGATCATCGGAACCGCTACCTTGTTTTCGATCTGCGCCAGGCAGCCCCTGGGCCTACTCGGTCCGGCCCCGTTCGACGGTGAACTCGACGACCCGTCGTTGGGAGTGGTCAGCGGGTTCGGCGAGATGCGCCAGGTCGATCCGGACAAGCCGTGGAAGGGCGGGCGCTGGGTCGTCCGAACCGAATCGGAGCAGAGCTTCCCCTTGACGTTGTCGATGCTGCTCTTCGACAGCTCCGGTGTGAACAAGGATGCCGCCCGCAACGAGCATCGAGACGCGCTGTCCTCGGTGGTAACCGCGGCGAAGGCACCAGATGCGGACCCGATGGCTGCCGCGTGCGCCCTAGACTGGCTGCTCTACGACTGGCTGATGGCTCATCGGGATGGCCCGGACAGTGCGGAGATCGTGTTCCCCAAGGGCCGCGACGCGGATGCAGCGGTGATCGTCGCCGCCGCAGGCGCCTCGGTCAACGCTCGGGCGACCTTCGACCCCGAACTTCTCGCACCGCCAATCGTGCGCTGAGAGCGCATTTACGCGAATCACCTGGCGTATCCCCCGTATCGGGGTCCACCCACCCGCATTCGGTTCAGTAGACATGCAGCCATGGACTTGTATGCGCCGCTCCTGGTGCTCGGCGTGATTGCGGCCGGGTTCGCTGTGGGTTCCGTGGTGATGGCCTTGGTGATCGGCCCGCGCCGCTACAACCGGGCCAAGCTCGAAGCCTATGAATGTGGCATCGAGCCGGCCAGTCAGTCGATGAGGACGGGCCGGTTCCCGATCAAGTTCTACGTGACCGCGATGTTGTTCATCGTGTTCGACATCGAGATCGTGTTTCTGTATCCGTGGGCGGTGTCGTTCGATTCGCTGGGGGTGTTCGCGCTCGTCGAGATGCTGCTGTTCATGTTGACCGTGTTCGTGGCCTACGTCTATGTGTGGCGGCGGGGTGGCCTGACGTGGGACTAGAAGAGCAATTGCCGGGCGGGATCCTGCTGTCGACGCTGGAGAAGGTGGCCGGTTACGTCCGAAAGGGGTCGTTGTGGCCGGCGACCTTTGGGCTGGCCTGTTGTGCCATCGAGATGATGTCGACGGCATCACCGCGGTTCGACATCGCCCGGTTCGGGATGGAGCGGTTCTCGGCGACCCCGCGGCAGGCCGATCTGATGATCGTGGCCGGGCGGGTGTCGCAGAAGATGGCGCCGGTGCTCCGGCAGGTTTACGACCAGATGGCAGAACCGAAGTGGGTCCTCGCGATGGGCGTGTGCGCTTCCAGCGGCGGGATGTTCAACAACTATGCGGTGGTGCAGGGCGTCGATCATGTGGTGCCGGTGGACATCTATCTGCCGGGGTGCCCGCCGCGCCCGGAAATGCTTCTGAACGCGATCCTGGTGTTGCACGAAAAGATTCAGCAGATGCCGCTGGGAGTGCACCGTGCCGAGGTGCTCGCCGCCGCGGAACGGGACGCGCTGGCCGCCACCCCCACCTTGGAGCTGAAAGGTCTGCTGCGATGATCGGCGACAACGACTCCCGCCGGGGGATGTTCGGCGCGACGGGTAGTGGGGACACCTCGGGATATGGGCGGTTGATTCCATCAACGCCCAAGCCGCCGAGCAGTTCTCAACCCTACGGTGGCTACTTCGACGCGGTCGTCGGCCTGCTGACACTCAGGCTCCGACAGGCCGGCTGTACCGACGCCATCGAGCGGGTCGTCGTCTTCCGCGATGAGCTGACCATGGAGATACGGGGCGCCCGACTCCTGCAGGTGGCGTGGATGTTGCGTGATGATCCGGAGTTGCGGTTCGAATTGTGTTGCGGGGTGTCGGGAGTGCACTACCCCGATGACACCGGTCGCGAACTGCACGCGGTGTATCCGTTGATGTCGATCACCCATAACCGTCGCATCCGGCTGGAGGTGGCCTGCCCGGCTGCTGATCCGCATGTGTCGTCGCTGTTTTCGGTGTACCCGACCACGGATTGGCACGAGCGGGAGACCTACGACTTCTTCGGGATCGTCTTCGACGGACATCCGGCGCTGACCCGGATCGAGATGCCCGACGACTGGGATGGCCATCCCCAACGTAAGGACTACCCGCTGGGTGGCATTCCGGTGGAGTACCACGGAGCGCAGATTGCCCCGCCCGACCAGCGAAGGGCCTACCGGTGATGACCGAAACCGTGATCACCGTGGCCGGGCAGGACTGGGACCAGATCGTGGCGGCGGCCGCAGCGGCTTCGCCGTCCGGGGAACGCATCGTGGTGAACATGGGGCCTCAGCACCCGTCGACGCACGGCGTGCTGCGACTGATCCTCGAAATCGAAGGCGAGACCGTCACCGAAGCCCGTTGCGGCATCGGATATTTGCACACCGGCATCGAAAAGAACCTGGAATACCGCAACTGGACTCAGGGCGTCACGTTCGTAACCCGAATGGACTATCTGTCGCCGTTCTTCAACGAGACCGCGTACTGCCTTGGCGTCGAGAAACTGCTCGGAATCACCGACGACATCCCGGAACGCGCCAGCGTGATCCGGGTGATGTTGATGGAACTCAACCGCATCTCCAGTCATCTGGTCGCGTTGGCGACCGGCGGCATGGAGCTGGGCGCGATGAGCGCCATGTTCTTCGGGTTCCTCGGACGCGAAGACATCCTGAAGGTCTTCGAGGCCATCACCGGGCTGCGGATGAACCACGCCTACATCCGCCCCGGTGGGCTGGCCGCCGACCTACCCGACGACGGCGCCGACCTGGTGCACGCCTTGTTGAGGACCCTGCCGGGCCAGCTGCGCGAGCTGGAGGACCTGCTGCGCGAGAACGCCATCTGGAAGGCCCGCAACAAGGGCATCGGGTACTTGGATCTGACCGGGTGCATGGCGCTCGGGGTCACCGGGCCGGTGCTGCGGTCCACCGGGCTGCCGCACGATCTCCGTAGAGCCCAACCGTACTGCGGCTACGAGAGTTACGACTTCGACGTCATCACCAATGCCGGCTGCGACGCGTACGGCCGTTATCTGATCAGGGTAGACGAGATGAAGGAATCGCTGAAGATCGTCGCGCAGTGTGTCGACAGGTTGGCGCCCGGTCCGGTGATGGTCACCGACAAGAAACTCGCCTGGCCCGCGGACCTGAAACTGGGCCCCGACGGGCTCGGCAACTCTTCCGAACACGTCGCCAAGATCATGGGCAATTCCATGGAAGGACTGATCCACCACTTCAAACTCGTTACCGAAGGCTTCCGGGTTCCCGCCGGGCAGGTCTACGTCGCCGTCGAAAGCCCCCGGGGCGAGTTGGGTGTGCACATGGTCTCCGACGGTGGCACCCGGCCCTACCGCGTGCACTACCGCGACCCATCGTTCACCAATCTGCAAGCCGTGGCGGCCATGTGTGAGGGCGGCATGGTCGCCGACGTGATCTCCGCGGTCGCCAGCATCGACCCGGTCATGGGTGGAGTGGACCGCTGATGAGCGCTTGCGCGAAGAACAGAAAGCCGCTGATGAGCGCTTGCGCGAAGAAGAGAAAACCATGACGGTGGAGCTGCAGTTGGGTCAACGGCCCGATGAGCCTGGCCACCCCATCGGCGGACCAAGTGCGTACCCCGCCGACGTGGTGACCCGGTTGGAGCGTGACGCGGCGACGATCATCGTGCGCTACCCGCTGCCCCGTTCCGCGCTGCTGCCGCTGCTGCACCTGGTGCAGGCCGAGGACGGTTACCTCACCGCGGCCGGAATTGGCTTCTGCGCAAGGCAGTTGGGCCTGACGGACGCCGAGGTGACCGCGGTTGCCACCTTCTACTCGATGTACCGGCGTACGCCGACCGGTGACCACCTCGTGGGGGTGTGCACCAATACCCTGTGCGCGGTCATGGGTGGAGACGCCATCCTCGACACCCTGCAGACCCACCTCGGTATCGAGACCGGCCAGACCACCGACGACGGCCGGGTGACGCTGGAGCACGTCGAATGCAATGCCGCCTGCGACTACGCCCCGGTCGTCATGGTCAATTGGGAGTTCTTCGACAACCAAACACCGTCGTCGGCATGCGAACTCGTCGACGCGTTGCGGGCCGGCGACGGCGTCACCCCCACCCGCGGGGCGCCCTCGTGCTCCTTCCGCGACACCGCCCGCACCCTGGCGGGTCTGCCCGATCCGCGGGAGTCCAACACCATCGGTATGCCCACGCTGGCTGGACTCCGGGCCGCCCGGATGGAAGGAGGCGGGTGATATGGCGTTGACCCCCGTGCTGTCCCGGTCCTGGGATGAACCCCGCTCGTGGTCATTGCAGACACATATGTGGCATGGCGGATATCAGGCGCTGGAGAAGGCGTTGGCGATGTCACCGCAGGATGTCATCGAGTTCGTGACGGCCTCGGGGTTGCGGGGCCGTGGCGGTGCGGGCTTCCCGACGGGCCGGAAGTGGTCGTTCATCCCGCAGGGCGCGGACACCAGCGATGATAAGCCGCACTACCTGGTGATCAACGCCGATGAGTCCGAACCCGGTACGTGCAAGGACATTCCGTTGATGATGGCGACCCCGCACCTGCTGGTGGAGGGGGCGATCATCGCCGCCTACGCGATCCGGGCCCACCACGCCTTCATCTATGTCCGCGGTGAGGTGGCCCCGGTGGTGCGGCGGCTGCAGACGGCGGTCGCCGAAGCCTACGCGGCCGGCTATCTCGGCAAGGACATTGCGGGCTCTGGTTTCAACCTGGAGTTGGTGGTGCACGCTGGGGCGGGCGCGTACATCTGTGGTGAGGAGACCGCCCTTCTGGACTCCCTGGAGGGCCGGCGCGGCCAGCCACGATTGCGGCCGCCCTTTCCCGCGGTCGCGGGCCTGTACGCCTGCCCGACGCTGGTCAACAATGTCGAGACCATCGCCAGCGTCCCGCCGATCCTGCTGAATGGGGTCGACTGGTTCACCTCCATGGGCACGGAGGACTCGCCGGGTTTCACGCTGTATTCGCTGTCCGGGCACGTGAAGTCCCCCGGTCAGTACGAGGCGCCGCTGGGCATCACGCTGCGCGAACTCCTGGAGCACGCAGGCGGTATCCGCGATGGACACGAGCTGAAGTTCTGGACACCCGGCGGCTCGTCGACACCGTTGTTGACCGCCGAACACCTTGATGTGCCTCTGGATTACGAGGGGATGATCGCCGCGGGATCGATGCTGGGCACAAAGGCGCTGCAGATCTTCGACGAGACGACGTGTGTGGTGCGGGCGGTACGGCGCTGGACTCAGTTCTACGCGCACGAATCCTGCGGAAAGTGCACGCCGTGTAGGGAGGGGACCTACTGGCTGGCGCAGCTCTACGAGCGGCTGGAGACCGGAGCGGGCACCGCGACGGACATCCAGAAGCTATTGGACATCTCCGACAGCCTGTTCGGAAAGTCGTTCTGCGCGTTGGGTGACGGTGCGGCCAGCCCGATCATCTCGTCGGTCGGGTTCTTCCGTGCCGAGTACGAGGCACACCTACACGGCGGCTGCCCGTTCGACCCGCATGCCTCGATGCTGGCCGTCGAGAAGGTCGGCGCGACGTGACCTTCCGCGCGAGCAGACGCAAACATCCCCGACACGCCATGGAATCAACCACATTTGCGTCTGCTCGCGGAAGGGGAGGGGAGCACTCGTGACCATCGTCGACCCCCGCGCCGACACCGCGTCCGCCGCTGATACCGAGCTGGTCACCGTCACCATCGATGACGTCGAGGTGACGGTGCCCCAGGGCACATTGGTGATTCGTGCCGCGGAACTGATCGGGATGCAGATCCCGCGGTTCTGCGACCACCCGCTGTTGGACCCGGTCGGCGCGTGCCGGCAATGCCTGGTCGAGGTGGAGGGTCAGCGCAAGCCGATGGCGTCATGCACCATCACGGTGACCCCAGGCATGGTGGTGCGCACCCAACTGACGTCGGCGCAGGCAGATACCGCGCAACGCGGGGTGATGGAGTTGCTGCTGATCAACCATCCGCTGGACTGCCCGGTCTGCGACAAGGGCGGGGAATGTCCGCTGCAGAACCAGGCGATGTCCCACGGACGGGTGGAAACCCGCTTCGAGGGGCTCAAGCGGTCGTTCCCGAAACCCATCAGCCTGTCTTCGCAGGTGCTGCTCGACCGCGAACGGTGCGTGCTGTGCGCGCGCTGCACCCGGTTTGCCAAACAGGTCGCTGGTGACCCGTCCATCGAGATGCTCGAGCGGGGTGCATCGCAGCAGGTCGGTATCGCCGCCGATGCGCCGTTCGATTCGTACTTCTCGGGCAATACCGTGCAGATCTGCCCGGTCGGGGCACTGACGGGGACGGCCTACCGGTTCCGGGCCCGACCCTTCGACCTGGTCTCGTCACCGAGTGCGTGTGAACATTGCGCTGCCGGCTGCGCGCAGCGCACCGACCACCGACGCGGCAAGGTGCTGCGCCGCTTGGCTGGTGACGATCCGCAAGTCAACGAGGAATGGAACTGCGACAAGGGCCGATGGGCTTTCACGTACGCAGGACTCGGCGACCGCATTACCAGCCCGCAGGTCCGTGACGCGGATGGCAAACTTCACGCGGCATCCTGGCCAGAAGCCATCGCACGGGCCGCCACGGGCCTGGCGGCTGCTGCCGGACGGGCTGGGGTGCTGGTCGGGGGCCGCGTGGCGGTGGAGGACGCCTACGCATACAGCAAGTTTGCGCGAACGGTGCTGGGCACCAACGATATCGACTTTCGGGCTCGCCCCCACTCCGCCGAGGAGGCACAGTTTCTCGCCGGGCAGGTCGCCGGGCAACCAATGGCGGTCACCTATGCCGACCTCGAGGCGGCACCGGTGGTCGTACTGGCCGGCTTCGAACCCGAAGAGGAATCACCCATCGTGTTTCTGCGGCTGCGCAAAGCTGCCCGCACCAACGTCGTCCGGATCTTCTCGATCGCGCCATTCGCCACCCGCGGCCTGGCCAAGATGTCGGGCCGACTGATCGCAACCGCCCCCGGCGGGGAAGCCTGTGCACTGGAAGCGCTGACCGACGAGCCACTGCTGCACGAACCCGGCGCGCTCATCCTCGTCGGAGAGCGGTTGGGCTGCAGCCGCGGCGCACTCTCGGCGGCAACACAACTCGCCGCCACGACCGGTGCCCGGTTGGCCTGGATACCGCGGCGCGCTGGGGAACGCGGCGCGCTGGAAGCCGGCTGCCTGCCCAACCTTCTTCCCGGGGGCCGGCCCGTCGCCGACGGCCGGGCCCGCGAACAGACTGCCCTCGCCTGGAGCGCCACGGACCTGCCTGCCGGGCCGGGGCGCGACACCGCGGGCATTCTCACCGCCGCCGGCAACGGTGAACTGGGCGCCGTGCTGATAGGTGGCGTCGACCCCGCCGACCTGCCGGATCCCAGCGCCGCGCTCGGGGCGATCGACGCCGCACGATTCGTGGTGAGCCTGGAACTGCGCGAGAGTGCCGTGACCGAGCGCGCCGACGTCGTCTTCCCCGTCGCACCGGTGGTGGAAAAGGCCGGATCGTTCCTCAACTGGGAGGGCCGCAGTCGGTCGTTCGCGGCCGCACTCCCGACCAACGCCACCTCCGACCGTCGGGTCCTGCAGACGCTGGCCGATGGGATGGGTATCGATCTTGGCGTACCGACCGCGGCGGCCGCCCGTGCTGAGCTGGCTCGCCTGGGGTCGTGGTCCGGCCGGCGTCCCGCGCCACCGAACGTCGCCGGCAGTGAACCCGTCAGGCCCGGCCGCGGTGAGGCGGTGCTGAGCGGGTGGCGGATGCTGCTCGACGGCGGCCGGATGCAGGACGGCGAACCCCACCTGGCTGGCACCGCACGCCCCGCAGTCTCCCGACTGTCCGCGACCACCGCCGCTGAAATCGGCGCCGACGACGGCGATGCCGTGACCGTCGCCACCGACTGCGGCACTGTCACGCTGCCGGTGTCCATTACCGAGATGCCCGATCGCGTGGTATGGCTGCCGCTGAACTCCAGCGGCTCGGCTGTGCACGCTCAACTCGCGGTGAGCGTCGGCGCCGTCGTGCAGATCCGGAGGGCGGACTGATGGTGCGTCCGGATCTCAGTGCCTTCGGCCACGACCCGTGGTGGTTGATGTCGGCCAAGGCCCTCGCCGTGTTCGTGTTTCTCCTCTTGACGGTGCTGGTGGCGATCCTGGTGGAGCGCAAGGTGTTGGGGCGTATGCAGATGCGCTTCGGTCCCAACCGGGTGGGTCCGTATGGGTTGTTGCAGTCACTGGTCGACGGCATCAAGCTCGCGCTCAAAGAGGGCTTGATGCCTACCGGGGTGGACAAACCGCTCTACCTGTTGGCCCCGATCATTGCGGTCATCCCCGCGTTCATGGCCTTCGCGGTCATCCCGATGGGACCAGTGGTCTCGGTATTCGGGCATCACACGCCGTTGCAGCTGACGGATATCTCGGTGGCCGTGCTCTATGTCCTGGCCGTCACCTCGATCGGGGTGTACGGAATCGTGTTGGCGGGCTGGGCATCCGGGTCCACCTATCCGCTGTTGGGCGGGCTGCGATCCAGCGCGCAGGTGGTCTCCTATGAGATCGCGATGGGGTTGTCGTTCGCCGCGGTGTTTCTGTGTGCTGGCACGATGTCGACGTCGGCGATCGTGGCCGCGCAGGACGGCACCTGGTACGTCTTCCTACTGCTTCCGTCGTTTCTGGTGTACGTGACGGCGATGGTCGGTGAAACCAACCGCGCTCCCTTCGATCTGCCTGAGGCCGAGGGTGAGCTGGTCGGTGGATTCCACACCGAATACTCGTCATTGAAGTTTGCGATGTTCATGCTCGCCGAATACGTGAACATGACCACGGTTTCGGCACTGGCCACCACCTTGTTCCTCGGCGGCTGGCGTGCGCCCTGGCCCCTGAGCATGTGGGAAGGGTCCAATACCGGCTGGTGGCCGCTGCTGTGGTTCACCGCCAAGGTCTGGACCTTCCTGTTCCTATTCATCTGGCTGCGCGCGACCCTGCCGCGGCTGCGTTACGACCAGTTCATGGCGATCGGCTGGAAACTCCTCATCCCGATATCCCTCGCTTGGATCATGGCCGTGGCCACCCTGCGTTCGTTCGACGTAAATGGTGTCTTCCCAATGATTCTCGCGAGTCTGGGCTTTCTCGCGGTGCTACTGATCGGGCTGCGGCTCGGCCGGGCTCGTGGTGAACCCGAGCAAGAGACTCCGGTCCAGCCGTTCGACCCGATGGCTGGCGGCTTCCCCGTCCCGCCGCTGCCAGGCCAGGCGTCGCTCGCCGGCGCGCCCTGGGACGAGGAGTTCGACATGCCCATCCA
Source organism: Mycolicibacterium sp. P9-64 (assembly GCF_008329605.1). GTDB lineage: Bacteria > Actinomycetota > Actinomycetes > Mycobacteriales > Mycobacteriaceae > Mycobacterium. Next base: position 337,939 of record NZ_NPKO01000006.1, on the reverse strand, counting down.
CAACGGGAAGTCGCTTCGAATCGACGCCGTGCGAACCAGCGGGAGTGCTCACGATGCCTAGGTTCGCCGATGGGGTTGCAGGTTTCGGGGTCACGTTCTCGGCGATGTTCTCCAAGCCGGTCACCGAGCAGTATCCCGAGACCAGGGAGCCCACCGCGCCGCGTTATCACGGCAGGCACCAGTTGAACCGGTACGACGACGGACTGGAGAAGTGCATCGGCTGTGAATTGTGCGCCTGGGCGTGCCCCGCCGACGCCATCTACGTAGAAGGCGCCGACAACACCGAGACTGAACGTTTTTCGCCCGGCGAGCGGTACGGCCAGGTGTATCAGATCAACTACCTGCGTTGCATCGGCTGCGGGTTGTGCATCGAGGCTTGTCCCACCCGCGCGCTGACCATGACAGGAGATTTCGAGATGGCCGATGACAACCGCGCGGACTTGATCTACGGCAAGGGCGATCTCCTGGCGCCGCTGCGGCCCGGCATGCAACCGCCACCGCATCCGATGACCGAGGGTGCCAGTGACGAGGACTACTACCGCGGAAACATCGTCGGGACAACCGATGACGACCGAGAAGACGGGTTGGGCTCATGAGCATTACCGCCTCGACGGCACTGCTGGCGGCCGAGTCGCTCGCACGGACCTCGACCTCGGAGGCGGTGATGTTCTGGATTCTGGGGACCTTGGCGGCGCTCACGGCCGTGGGCGTGGTCGTCACCCGGCGCGCGGTGTACTCGGCGGTCTTTCTGGCTGCGACCATGATCAACCTGGCCGTGTTGTACATCGCCCAGGACGCCCTGTTCCTGGGCATGGTGCAGGTGGTGGTGTACACCGGCGCGGTGATGATGCTCTTCCTGTTCGTCGTCATGCTCGTCGGCGTGGACAACTCCGAATCGGTGGTGGAAACCATTCGCGGGCAACGCATCACCACGATCATCGCTGGGCTGGGGTTCGGCATCCTGCTGATCGGCGCCATTGGCAACAACTCCGCCGCCGGGTTCACCGGCCTGGCGAGGGCCAATGAAGGCGGCAATGTACGGGGGCTGGCCGCGCTCATCTTCACCCGATACCTGTGGGCGTTCGAGTTGACGAGCGCGCTGCTGATCACGGCGGCGCTTGGCGCGATGGTGCTCGCGCACCGGGAACGCTTTGAACACCGCAAGAGTCAGCGCGAATTGGCCGAGGAGCGGTTCCGGCCCGGCGGACACCCCACCCCCATGCCTGCCCCAGGTGTCTACGCCCGGCACAACGCCGTCGACATCCCCGCCCGACTCGCCGACGGCACCCTCTGCGACCTTTCGGTCTGCAGAACTCTGGAGCGGCGGGGGCTGGTGCTGACGTTGCTCGTCGCGGACACCGAGACAGCATCGACTTCGGCTGCTGATGAGGGTGTGCGATGAACCCGGCCAATTACCTCTACCTGTCGGTGTTGTTGTTCACGATCGGTGCATCGGGGGTGTTGTTGCGCCACAACGCGATCGTCATGTTCATGTGCGTGGAGTTGATGCTGAACGCGGCGAATCTGGCGTTCGTCGCATTCTCTCGGATGCACGGACATTTGGACGGTCAGATGGTCGCGTTCTTCACCATGGTCGTCGCGGCCTGCGAGGTAGTGGTCGGACTGGCGATCATCATGACCATCTTCCGTACCCGCAACTCGGCCTCGGTCGACGGTGCGAACCTGCTCAGGCACTGAGATGGACACGTTGGTGTGGCTATTGATCGGTCTGCCGCTGGCGGGTGCGGCGGTACTGTTGCTGGCCGGCCGTCGCAGCGACCGGTGGGGGCACCTACTGGGATGCGCAACGTCTGTCGCCGCGTTCGCCTGCGGGATGGTGCTCTTCGTCGAACTGCTCGGCCGGGACGCCACCGACCGCGTCCTGCACCAGAACCTGTTCTCCTGGGTGCCGGTCGCCGGGTTGCAGGTTGACTTCGGTCTGCAACTCGACGCGCTGTCGATCTGTTTCGTGCTGTTGATCACCGGTGTCGGATCCTTGATCCACGTCTACTCGATCGGCTACATGAAGGAGGACACGGGCCGCCGACGATTCTTTGGGTACCTGAACCTGTTCCTCTCCGCGATGTTGCTACTGGTGCTGGCAGACAACTACCTCGGTCTGTATTTCGGGTGGGAAGGCGTCGGCCTGGCGTCCTACCTGCTCATCGGGTTCTGGTCGCACAAGGCCTCGGCGGCCGCCGCCGCCAAGAAGGCCTTCCTAGTCAACCGGGTCGGCGACGTCGGCCTGGCCATTGCGATCATGGTGATGTTCGCTTCGATCGGCTCCCTGTCGTATGCGGGGGTATTCGGCGCTGCGCCGGGGACCTCGCCGGGAACGCTCACCGCAATTGGGCTGTTGTTGTTGCTGGCCGCCTGCGGCAAGAGCGCCCAGGTGCCGCTGCAGTCCTGGCTTGGCGACGCAATGGAAGGCCCAACGCCCGTCTCCGCGCTGATCCACGCCGCCACCATGGTCACGGCCGGGGTATACCTGATCGTCCGTTCCGGGCCGATCTTCAACCTCGCCCCGAGCGCCCAGCTCGCGGTGGTCATCGTCGGAGCGATCACCCTGCTCTTCGGGGCGATCATCGGGTGCGCCAAGGACGACATCAAGAAGGCGCTGGCGGCCTCCACGATGAGCCAGATCGGCTATATGGTGCTCGCTGCGGGCCTTGGTCCGGCCGGCTATGCGGTGGCGATCATGCACCTGTTGACGCACGGCTTCTTCAAGGCCGGCCTGTTCCTGGGTGCGGGCTCGGTGATGCACGCCATGAACGACGAGGTCGACATGCGTCGTTACGGCGGGCTGCGCAAGTTCTTGCCGATCACGTTCGCCACGTTCGGGCTCGGGTATCTGGCCATCATCGGGGTTCCGCCGTTCGCAGGGTTCTACTCCAAGGACGCGATCATCGAAACCGCCTTCGGCGCAGGGGGAGTCAAGGGGTGGATCCTCGGTGGCACCGCGCTGGTGGGTGCCGGTATCACCGCCTTCTACATGACCCGGGTGATGCTCATGACGTTCTTCGGCGAAAGACGCTGGGCCGATGGAGAAAGGGCGGCAGGTCGCCACCCCCACGAATCACCCCCCGTCATGACCTGGCCGATGATCATCCTCGCCGTCGGCTCCGTGGCCGGCGGTGGCCTGCTGGCGATCGGAGGGACGCTGCAACACTGGCTCGAACCTGTGGTCGGCAGCCACGAGGCCGCGCACGCGATCCCGGTCTGGGCGCTGACCACCATCACGTTGGCCGTCATCGCCGCCGGCATCGCCATCGCCTACGCCAGGTACGCCGCCCGACCGGTGCAGAGCACTGCCACGTCCTGGGTTTCGGGGCCTACGGTGGCCGCCCGCAACGATCTGTACGGCGATGCGATCAACGAGGCGCTCTTCATGCGGCCCGGTCACGCCCTCAGCCGTTCGCTGGTGGACGTCGACAGGCGGGGGATCGACGGGTCCGTGGAGGCGTTGGTCCGGCTGATCGGCAGATCCTCGACACGGATCCGCCAGCTGCAGAACGGGTTCGCGAGATCCTATGCACTCTCCGTCTTCGTCGGTGCCACGCTGGTGGTCGCCGCGCTGGCCCTGGTGAGGATGTGGTGAACAACCTTCCGTGGCTGACCGTGCTGTGGGCGGTGCCGATGGTGGGTGCCCTCGTGATCGTGCTGCTGCCCGCCACCGCGCGGCACCTCGCGAAGTATGCCGCAGTGGCCGTCTCGCTAGTGGTGCTCGCCATCTCGATCGTGGTGGCCGTCGGGTTCAGCCCCGCCGGTGATCGGTACCAGTTCGTGGAAAGCCACACCTGGATACCATCATTCGGCACCGGTTACATTCTCGGAATCGACGGCATCGCGCTGGCGCTCGTCATGCTCACCGCCGTGCTGGTACCGCTGCTGCTGATCGCCGGCTGGAACGACGCCGGTGATTCCGGCCGATCGACGCACACGTACGTCGCCTTGACCCTGGCCGTCGAGGCCATGGTGCTGATCTCGCTGGTCGCACTGGACGTACTGCTGTTCTTCGTGTTCTTCGAGGCGATGCTGATCCCGCTGTACTTTCTCATCGGTGGCTTCGGCAGGGCCGACCAGTCAGCGGAAGCCACCGCGAGCCGATCCCGGGCCGCGTTGAAGTTCCTGCTGTACAACCTATTCGGTGGCCTGATCATGCTCGCCGCGGTGATCGCCCTGTATGTCGTCACCGCGCAGGTCGGCATCGCCGGGGGCGCGTCCGGGACATTTGACTTCCGCGCCATCGTCGCGGCAGTCGCTAGCCATCAGTTGGCGGTCAACCCCGCAGTGCTGAACGCGATGTTCCTCGGCTTCATGTTCGCCTTCGCCGTGAAGGCACCGCTGTGGCCGTTCCACACCTGGCTGCCGGGCGCGGCGGTGGAGGCCACGCCGGCGACCGCGGTGCTGATGATGGCGGTCGTCGACAAGGTCGGCACGTTCGGAATGATTCGTTACTGCCTGCAGCTGTTTCCAGACGCCGCAACGTATTTCCGGCCGTTCATCATCACGCTGGCGACCATCGCGATCATCTACGGCGCGATCGTCGCGATCGGGCAGATCGATGTGATGCGGCTGATCGCGTACACCTCGATATCGCATTTCGGCTTCATCGTCGTCGGCATCTTCGTGATGACCAGCCAGGGGCAGTCCGGTTCGACCCTGTACATGGTCAACCACGGCATCTCCACGGCGGCGCTGTTCCTGATCGCCGGATTCCTGGTGTCGCGGCGGGGCAGTCGCGTCATCGCCGATTTCGGTGGGGTGCAGAAGGTCGCACCGGTGTTGGCAGGCACCTTTCTGGTAGCGGGGATGGCGACTCTGGCGCTACCCGGCCTAGCACCGTTCATCAGCGAATTCCTGGTACTCATGGGAACATTCACCCGCTATCCGGTCTTCGCAGTTCTCGCGGCCACCGCGCTGGTGCTCTCGTCGGTCTACGTCCTGTGGCTCTATCAGCGGATCATGACCGGTCCGCTGACCGACGGCAGCGAAAAGGTGCACGACCTGCTGCCCAGGGACATCGCCGTCGTCGCGCCACTGATCGCGCTGCTGATCGTCCTCGGCGTCTACCCGAAGCTCGCCCTCGACGTGATCAACCCGGCGGTCACCGACACCCTGACCACCATCGGCGCGCACGACCCCGCGCCGAGCGCGCCACAGACTGCCGAAGGGGCGCACCCATGAGCTTGCCAACACCGAGCGTCGAATACGGCGAGCTGTCCCCGATGCTGATCGTGTTCGCCGCAGCCGTCGCAGGCGTCGTCGTCGAGGCGTTGGCGCCCAGGCGAAGCCGCTACTGGATCCAACTCGTGCTCGGCATCGGCGCACTAGTCCTGGCGTTGGTGGCGGTCGTCGCACTGGCCGGCACCCGGCATGCGGCGATGGGGGGGTCGGTCGCCATTGACGGCCCGACCCTGTTCCTGCAGGGCACCATCCTGCTCATCGGCCTGCTCGCGATCCTGCTCATCGCCGAGCGCCGTGCCGGCGGAGGGCTGGACGGTTTCACCCCGCAGGCGTCGGCGGTTCCCGGCAGCGTCGCCCAGCTGGAAGCCACCAAGGTCGGGATCACCCAGACCGAGGTGTTTCCACTCACGATGTTCGCCGTGGGCGGGATGCTGCTGTTCCCCGCCGCCAATGATCTGGTGACGATGTTCATCGCGCTCGAGGTGTTCTCACTGCCGTTGTACCTGCTCTGTGGGATGGCCCGCCGTCGTCGAGTGCTGTCCCAGGAAGCTGCGCTGAAGTACTTTCTGCTTGGCGCGTTCTCGTCTGCGATCTTCCTCTACGGCGTCGCACTGCTCTACGGCTATTCGGGCACCCTCACCCTCGCCGGGATCGGCGATGCGGTAGCCGCCGGTTCCGGCAACATCGTGTTGGCACTGGTCGGCGTTGGCTTGCTTTCGGTTGGCCTATTGTTCAAAGTCGGTGCGGTGCCGTTCCATTCGTGGATACCCGACGTTTACCAGGGCGCACCAACGCCGATCACTGCATTCATGTCCGCCGCCACCAAGATTGCCGCGTTCGGCGCCATGCTGCGCATCTTCTACGTCGCGCTGCCCGGACTCCGTGACGACTGGCGCCCCGTTCTGTGGGCGATCGCCATCCTCACCATGGTGGCGGGTTCGGTCATGGTCGTCACCCAATCCGACGTCAAGCGAATGCTCGCCTATTCAGCGGTCGCGCAGGTCGGCTTCATCCTGATGGGCGTAGTCGCAGCGAACAGTGCCGGGCTGTCCTCGACGCTGTTCTATCTGGTCGCCTACGGTTTCAGCGCGCTTGGGGCATTCGCCATCCTCACGCTGGTTCGTGCGCCCGATGGTGAGGAGGAAAGCGAGTTGGCCCGGTGGGCCGGGCTCGGACGGCGGGCACCTCTGCTCGGCGTGCTCTTCTCGGTGTTCTTGCTTGCCTTCGCGGGAATCCCGCTCACCAGTGGCTTCGTCGCGAAGTTCGCGGTGTTCAAGGCGGCCGGTGAGGGCGGCGCGATTCCGCTCGTCATCGTCGGTGTCATCGCCAGCGCCGTCGCCTCGTTCGTCTACGTGCGCGTGATCGTATTGATGTTCTTCTCCGCACCGCACCGAGACGGGCCGCAGGTGGCGGCGCCCAGCTCGTTGTCCGGCACAGCCATTCTGGTGGGGGTTGCGGCGACACTGCTTCTCGGAATCCTGCCGCAGCCTCTGCTGGATCTGGCGGGCAACGCCGGCGCGTTCCTGCACTGAGGCGCGGGAGGCCGGCCTAACGGATGCTGAGTTCGGTCAACCGGCGCTCCCGTAGGCGCCAGACCATCGGGGTGAAGACGAGTTGCATCGCGAGGTCCATCTTGCCGCCGGGGCACACGATGGTATTCGGGCGCGACATGAACGCATCGTGCAGCATCGAGAGCAAGTACGGGAAGTCGATACCGTGCGGGTCACGGAACCGGATGATGAGCATGGATTCGTCAGCCGTAGGAATGGATCTGGCGATGAAGGGGTTCGAGGTGTCGACGACCGGGACCCGCTGGAAATTGACGTCGGTCTGCGAGAACTGGCTGCACATGTAGTTCACGTAGTCGGGCATGCGGCGAAGGATGGTGTCGGTGACGGCTTCTGAGGTGTACCCGCGGGTCACCTTGTCCCGATGCAGCTTCTGAATCCACTCCAGGTTGATCACCGGAACGACCCCGATGCGCAGATCTGCGTGCTGCGCGACGTTGACGTCGTCGGTGACGATGGCGCCGTGCAGACCCTCGTAGAACAGCATGTCGGTGTCGGGGGGAATCGCCTCCCACGGGGTGAACGTGCCTGGTTCCTGCCCGTAGGGCTCTGCTTCCTTGTCGTCATGGAGGTAGCGGCGGACCTTACCGGTCCCCGTTTCGCCATACGACTGGAACAGATCCTGGAGTTCGGTGAACAGGTTCGCCTCTGGCCCGAAATGGCTGAAGGTGTTGTCGCCGCGGGTGTGTGCGTCCGCTATCGCGGCCTTCATCTCGGCGCGGTCGTAGCGGTGGAAGCTGTCACCCTCGACGAACGCGACGTTGATCCCCTCGCGGCGGAAGATCTGGTCGAAGGTACGCATCACCGATGTGGTGCCGGCCCCGGAAGAGCCGGTGACCGAGATGATCGGATGCAGACGGGACATTGCCTTCTCCTTCGTCAACCAACCGTGGAGCGGAACAGCCCACGGGTGCCATACAGCGGCGAATCGCCTGGGCAGTCGTTCTTTTCGAGGTGATAGGACTCGATGCGCTCCACCTCTTCCTTCACGCCGAAGATGAACGGCACGCGCTGGTGCAGATGTTCAGGGACGACGTCGAGCATCCGGCCTCGGCCGGTGCTGGCCGCGCCGCCTGCCTGCTCGATGAGCATTGCCATCGGGTTGGCCTCGTACAGCAGTCGGAGCCGGCCCGGCTTGGCCGGGTCCTTCGAGTCGCGCGGATAGAGGAAAACGCCTCCGCGGGTGAGGATCCGGTGTGTTTCGGCCACCAGTGAGGCAACCCAGCGCATGTTGAAGTCCTTCTCCCGTGGCCCGGTTCGGCCGGCGAGGCACTCGTCGATGTAGCGCTGCACCGCGGGTTCCCAGAACCGTCGATTCGAAGCGTTGATCGCAAATTCCTTTGCCACCGATGGAATTCGAATGGATGCTCGGGTCAGCATGAATTCGCCAAGTCCGGGATCCAGGGTGAAGGCATGCACTCCGGTCCCGACCGTCAGCACGAGCATCGTCGACGGACCGTAGAGGGCGTAGCCGGCGCACACCTGCTCGGTTCCCGGCTGCAGGAAGTCGTCCGGACTCGGGTCGGTCCCCGGTTGGGAAGTCCGCAGGATCGAAAAGATGCTGCCCACGGACACGTTGACGTCGATGTTCGAGGATCCATCGAGAGGGTCGAAGATCAACAGATACTTGCCCCGCGGGTAGCCACCGGGAAGTAGGTAGGGCTCATCGAGTTCCTCTGATGCCATCCCGGCGACCTGCCCACCCCATTCGTTCGCCCGCAGGAAGTATTCGTTGGCCAGCACATCGAGCTTCTGCTGAATCTCGCCCTGCACGTTCACGGCCCCGGCGGAACCGAGGGCCCCGCCGAGCTCGCCAAGAGCAACGCGGTTCGCGATTGCCTTACACGCCAACGCCACACTGAGGATCAGGGCGTTGAGGTCACCGCTCGCGCCTGGATGCTCTCGCCGCTCGTCGATCAGGAACTGGACCAGCGTCGTGTGATTGGCGAGCATGACCCGTACCTCGCTTCTGGGATGGGCACGTGGTGTAGCCGCGCCTGCGACCTATGACCACTCCCATGTTGGGGGTCCAGCGCGTGACGACCATCCCCCAGGCGGGTGGACCGGATGGTGGATGGTCGCTGCACACGTTCCCTCCCAACGGATGCCGGCCTAGCATCGCCGTCATGGTTGAACCGAGGACGTCAGGGGTTCCGGAGGGATTGCGCGTTCTGGTCTTCAGCAGCAATGCCACCACCCGCCGCGAGGTGACGTCCGCGCTGGGGCCACACCCGCACCCGCAGCTGCCTGAGATCAATTACGTCGAAGTCGCGACGGCCGCCGCCGTCATTGCACTGTTGGACGCCGGAAACCTGAACCTGGCCATCCTCGACGGTGAGAGCACGCCGGTGGGGGGCATGGGCCTCGCCAAACAGCTCAAGGACGAAGTCGACCGATGCCCGCCGATCCTGGTGTTGACCGGCCGCCCTGACGATGCGTGGTTGGCGCGATGGTCGCGTGCGGAGGCCGCGGTTCCCCACCCGATCGACCCCACCATGATGGCGGCTGCCGCCATTGCACTGTTGCGTCGAAGAGCGGTCGCCTAAGCGCGCCGCAGGGGCATCTCGCTGATGTGGGCCTGGCCGACCGTGCCTCGATTCAAACCTCCACCGACGGCACCACCGTGCGACTGCCGTGGAACGGCGTGCATCGACGGCGCTGACGTCGACTACCCGACGGAGACGACGCCCCGTCCCGTCACGAGAGGCAGGTCCAGCGTCGTCCTGATGCCAGGGGCGGCCGCCACGACGTCGGGAATCGCGTTGACGATCCGGCCTGCCGCGGCGAGGATCGCGGCGTAGTTGTGATCGCCGTTGCGGCTGGTCGGGCAGACGTCGACGACGTATGACGGCTCGCCGGTGATCTCGATGCGGTACGACCCGCCCGGCTGCGCGGGTTGGGCCCAGTCGGGCCGCAGATCGTCGCGCAGTCGCGTGACGTGCTCGACGACGATGACGGGCTTGCCCGCGACCATGCCCTCGATCTGAAAGCGAAGCGCCGCAACGGTTCCCTTGGCGATGTGCCCGGCTGCGACGTCGAAGTCCTCCGGTGCCGGTTCCTGTTCCACCGAGTCCCTGATCTCGTCGACCTCGATGCGCAGGCCCGCCGCGAGCTGCCGGATCGCCGTACCCCAGGCGATGCTCAAGACGCCCGGCTGGAACAGGATCGGGAAGTCGCCGATGGCGTTCCCGAAGCCCATCACGTCGAACATCACCGTCACTCCGTCGTACGAGGCGTAGTCGGCGATCTCCATGGTGCGCACCTGCTGGATGCTCTGACATGTTCCGGCAAGGGCGAACGGGAGCAGGTCGGTCGCGAAACCGGGATCGACGCCGGTGATGAAGATGCTCGAACCACCTTCGCGCGCAGCGTCTTCCACCCTGCCGATGTACTTGTCGGGTACGACCTGCCACGGATACTGCAGCACGCCGGGCGCTGAGCCGACGACGTTGATGCCGAGGGCGAGGATGCGCCGGATGTCGGCCATCGACTCGGCGAGGCGGGTGTCGCCCATCGCGGTGTAGACGACGCAGTCGGGCTTGGCGGCCAGCACCGCGTCGAGGTCGTTGGTGCCGCTGATACCGGTCGACACGTCCAGGCCCGCGAGCTCACCCGCATCCTTGCCGACCTTGGCCTGCGACGACACCCAGACCCCGGTCAGGTCGAAGCGGTCGTCGTTGATCAATTGCTTCAGCGCGAGGCTGCCGCAGTTCCCGGGCCCGATGAGCGCGACACGGATCGCCATGCTGTTTCTCCTCCGACGGATGTCATCGGAGTATGCGTGCTCAACTCCAAAATTGGAACAGGTTCTAATTTTAAAACCGCGTCATGTAACCTGACTCGTCATGGGACGAGTGGACGAAAAAGTTGCACTGATCAGCGGCGGGGCGCGGGGGATGGGTGCCGCCGACGCGCGGATGCTGGTGGCCGAGGGCGCAAAAGTGGTCATCGGCGACATCCTCGATGACGAGGGCAAGGCGTTGGCCGAAGAACTCGGGGCAGCCGCCCGCTACGTGCATCTCGACGTCACCGAGGCGGAGCTGTGGGATGCGGCGGTGGCGACCGCCGTCGAGGATTTCGGCAAGCTCAACGTGCTGGTGAACAACGCGGGCATCGTGGCGCTCGGCCAGATCGGCAAGTTCGACATGGCCAAGTGGCAGAAGGTCATCGACGTCAACCTGACGGGAACCTTCCTCGGCATGCAGGCCTCGGTCGAGGCCATGAAGGCGGCAGGCGGCGGGTCGATCATCAACGTGTCGTCGATCGAGGGCATGCGCGGCGCCCCGATGGTGCATCCGTACGTCGCGTCCAAATGGGCGGTTCGCGGCCTGTCGAAATCCGCGGCACTGGACTTGGGCAAGTTCAACATCCGGGTCAATTCGTTGCATCCCGGCTTCATCCGCACGCCGATGACCAAGTACTTCCCCGACGACATGGTCACCAGCCCGCTTGCGCGGCCCGGTCAGCCCGAGGAGGTGGCCGCGTTCGTGGTGTTTCTCGCCAGCGACGAGTCGTCGTTCGCCACCGGCAGCGAGTTCGTGGTGGACGGCGGTCTCACCACCGACGTCCCGCACAAGATCCCCGTCTAGGCGGGCGCTCCCACCGTCTCGATCGCGTCGATCACCGCCCGCGGTGCGTCGAGTGCGACGAACGTGCGGGCACCGGGAACCTCGACCATCAAGACGTTCGGAAACAGAGCCGCGAGCCTGCGCCCGAGTGCCGGGGTGAAGCTGCGGTCGGCCATGCCCCACACGATCGTGACGGGCTTGGTGAACCGTGGGAGCCGGGTGGCGACGTCCACCAGATCGGTTGCGGCGACGCCACGCAACAGAGTGGCGAGATTCTGTGCGATCCGCGGGTCGGTGCTCATGGGGGCGACCCACGATGCCGTCAGCGAGCCGTCCTCTGGCCGCAGTAGCAGTCCGTAGCCGAGCGGTGAGTGCCTCAGCGCCGCGACCTTCATCAGCTTGGACAGCAGGCGGATCGACCTGGGTCCCCGCATCGTCGCGAAGACGACGTTGAACGGGAACGGCGGGAACTCGTCGAACGCATCGCAGTTGGTCAGCACCAGCCTGCCAACGCTGTCGGGGTGGGCGTCGATCAGCAGTTGACACAGCCCGCCGCCGGTGTCGTTGCCGACCAGCGTGGCGTCGCGCAGGCCGAGCACGCCGATGAACTCGTTGAGCATCTCGGCAACGCTGGCCGGTGTCAGCTCCACTCCCGGATCGACCGGTAAGGTATGCGATCCGAGCGGCAGGTCGGGCAGGATGCATCGAAATCCGTTGCGCGCCAGCCCTTCGGCGACCTTGAGCCACAGCCTGTGGTCGACCAGGATGCCGTGCACGAACAGGACCGGGGGATGAGGAGAGTCGGCGGGACCCAACTCGCGGTACTCGATCGTGACTTGTTGCAGCAACGCCAGCGGCATGTCGGTTACCCTCCTGATGAGAACTTACGAACACTCGGTATGAAAGTTACGTGCAGCCTGTATGAAAGTCAACGAATGGCGCTGAAGGACGAACCGGCGGAGCGTCGAACGCAGGCGCAGCGCACCGCTGCCACCAGGGCGCGCCTGCTCGAAGCGGGCAGGCACCTGTTCGCCACGGACGGCTACGCCGCGGTGGGCACGCAGGCGATCGTCGACGCAGCGGGCGTCACGCGCGGCGCGCTCTATCACCAGTTCGGAGACAAGACCGGTTTGTTCGCCGAGGTGTACGAAGAGGTCGAGAGCGAGCTGGTGACCCGCATCAGCACGCAGACCGTCGCGGCAGAACCCGCCGACCAGCTCGCCGCGATGCGCATCGGCGCGCGCCTCTTCCTCGAGGAATGCTCGGCACCGGCCGTACAGCGCATCGCCCTGATCGACGCGCCTGCCGTACTCGGCTGGGAGCGCTGGCGAGAGGTCGGCATGAAGTACGGCCTCGGGGTGATCGAGGCGATGCTGGCGCAGGCCATGGCCGACGGGGCGATCCCCGACCAACCCCTTCGCCCCACGGCGCACGTGCTGCTCGGCGCACTCGACGAGGCAGCGTTGTTCGTGGCGAGGGCGCCCGATGCAGGCCTTGCGCTCGAGCAGATGTACGAAGTGTGTGACCGCGTGATCAGCGGCATCACCGGCGGTCGCTGACCCGTCCGGCCGACATCCGCGCCGACAGGCAGAATGTCCCTCGACGGTCATTCGAAGTCATCCGCAGGGGTCCGACTGCTCCTCGCGTCCGCACCATCCCGAAGGGAGTCGCACCATCGCGCCCGAACTGCGCCGCACCGCCGTTCTGGGCTTGGTCGTCTCGCTTCTCATACTCCTGATCGTCTCCGGTGACTTTCCGCGGCTGGTCCGCCCCGAGGCACCGTCCGGCGTAATCGAGTTGTCCTCGGGCTGGCGGCTCGCGTCGACTCGCGACGTCGCCGCTGCCGGGCCCGACGTCTCCCGTCCCGACTTCAAGGGCAAGGGCTGGCACGACGTGCGCACCATGCCCGCCACCGTCCTGCAGGCACTGCAGGACGACGGCACGTACCCGAACCTGTACTACGGCAACAACCTGCTGAACGAGGTGCCACAGGACCTCTACCAACAGGACTGGTGGTACCGGACCACCTTCACCGCACCGGCGGGCCACAGCACCTACCAACTGGGCTTTCCCGGCATCAACTACCGGGCCGAGGTCTGGCTCAACGGCCATCTGGTGGCTGGCGCCGACAAGGTGGTCGGCATGTACGTCGACCACGAGCTCGACGTGACCCCGTGGATCGAGCCTGGGCGCAGCAACACGCTCGCCGTCAAGGTCACCCCCGAACGCGCGATGCAGGACGTCAACGGGGTGGAGCTGGCCGACAGCTGGTTCGACTGGATCAACTGGAACTACCTCGGATACCAAGGGCCCGGGAAGAATCCGGCGAACGGCAACTCGTTCGTGCCCGATCGCAACGCAGGGATCTGGAAGCCGGTCTACCTGCGTACGTCGGGCTCGGTGGCGATCGGCGGCACCGCGGTGAACTCCGAGCTGCCGCTGCCGAGCACCGATTCCGCGCGCCTGACCATCCACAGCGACCTGCACAACTTCTCGACGGATCGCGTCCGCGGGGTGTTGCGCGCGACGATCAGCAGGCCGGGGAAGCCCGACGTGCGGGTCGACCAACCGGTCTCTCTCGCACCGGGTGAGCAACGCGACGTGACCTTTGCACCAACCGATTTCGGTGCGTTGGTCCTCGACCATCCCGACCTGTGGTGGCCGTACACCATGGGCAAGCCGGACCTCTACGACCTCCGGCTGGAGTTCCTGCAACACGGCCGCGCGACCGACGTGAAGTCCCAGCGCTTCGGGGTGCGCACCATCACGCAAGGCCGCGACGACGACGAGCAGTTTCCAGAGCTGGGCACGGGCGGAAGCTTCTTCCTGCAGGTGAACGGCCGCGACTTCCTCGTCCGCGGCGCCACGTACACACCCGATCTGCTCTTTCGGTACGACCCCGACCGGGACGACGCGATCCTGGCCTACACCCGCGACCTCGGACTGAGCATGCTGCGGCTGGAGTCGAAGATCCCGCCGGAGCGGTTCGTCGAGCAGGCCGACGAGCTCGGCATCCCGCTCATGGTCGGCTGGATGTGCTGCAACCAGTGGGAGAAGTGGTCCCAGTGGGACGACGAGGACCGCGGCGTCGCCCAGGCCAGCATGCGGTCACAGGTCTCCATGCTGAGCTCGCACGCCTCGGCGTTCGTCTGGGCCAACGGCAGCGACGGCAGACCGCCCCCCGAAGTTCTTGGCTGGTACCACGACATCCTTCGAGAAATGCACTGGCAGAACGCAATCGTCGACACCGTGTCCTCCTACGCCACCAGCGCCTCGGGCGAGCGGCTGTGGGACGGCATCCAGATGGCGGGGCCCTACACCTGGCGACCGCCGAGCTACTGGTTCAGCGGCCGATATCGCGCGGCACGTGGCGCGTCGGCCGAACAGGGCGACAACGAGCACATCCCGCCGTTTGCAAGCCTGACGAAGTTCATCCCACCCGACAAGCTGTGGCCGATCAACGACGCCTGGTACTTCCACGCCGGATCGAACGACGGCAACGCGGTGCTCGCGAGCATTCAGCGTGTGATCAACCGGCGCTACGGATCGTCCTCTAGCGCAGAGGAGTTCACCCGCAAGGCGCAGCTAGCGCACTACGAGTCGACGCGCGCGCAGTTCGAGTCGTTCGGCGCGCTCGGGTGGGCCGGTCACAAGATGACCATGTACTGGATGCTCAACAGCCATTGGCCGTCGTTCTTCGGCAACATCTTCGACTACTACCTACGGCCCGGCGGCGCCTACTACGGGGCCAAGAAGGGACTGCGGCCGCTTTCGGCGGTGTTCGACTCGTACGCCACCGGCAACCACAGCCAGGCTTCGGTGTCCGTGGTGAACCAGACGCCCAGCGAGGCAGCCGATCTGCGTGTCCGCGTTCGCGTCTACGACCTGCAGGGCCGTGTGCGTGACGACGAGACCTCACCGGCGCTGACGGTGCCCTCTGGTAGCGCGACGCCTGCCATCACGCTGCCTCGTGAGGCCCGCGACTCGCCGGTTTTCTTCGTCCGCTGCGAGCTGCTCGGCAGCGATGGCCACGTCGTCTCCGAGAACGTCTACTGGCAGTCGCAGCGCAACGACGACGTCGGAGATCCCAATGGGGACTTCGCCTTCCAAGCCAACCAAGACAGCTGGGCCGACATGACCGCGCTCAACTACATGGCCCGCGTGCCGCTCGACGTCACCGCGACACGCACCACCAACGGCGCTGGACAGAACATCGTCGACATCAAGTTGCGCAACGACACGGCCCACGTCGCCTTCTTCGAGCGGGCGGAGGTCACCTCGACCCACGACGGCGACGAGATCCTGCCGATCGAGTACTCCGACAACTACGTGACGGTGTTCCCCGGCGAGACCGTCAACGTGGAGGCCGTGGTGCCAAGCCCGCTCGTCACCGCGAACTGGGTGCGCGTCACCGGGTACAACACGTCCCCGGTATCGGTTCCCATCACGTAGTTCTCGGGGTTCTCGCGGTGCAGCCACCACACCGTGGCGACCAACGCCGTCACGAACACCAGCAGGTAGGCCGCCGGCAACCAGACGTCCCACGCTCCGCCGGGGCGGATGGACAGCAGCCCCATCTCCGGCGTGTCACCGACTCCGGACACCAGCCAGCCCCCGAACGTCACCCACGTCGCACCCAGCGCAACGAGCGACGATCGGCTGCCGACGACGAATGCCCGGTACCCGAGGTGAACCATCAACGGCGCCACCCACACCCAGTGATGACTCCAGCTGAACGGCGATACGGCGTCGGTGGCCATGCCAACGACCGCAACGCCGAGCACACGATGTCCACGTCGCCATGCGAGTGTCGCGATCATCAACGCCGCCGCCCCAAGGACCAAGGCGACGGCCGTCGCCGCCCCCATCGGCCAGTGCAGACGCACGAACAGACCACGCAGGCTCGTGTTCGCGACGGGATCACTCGAGATCCTCACGATGTCGTCGAAGCCCCGCCGCAACCAGAAGTAGTCGGAGTCACGAGGGAGCAGCGCGAACCCCACCGCGACGGTGGCGGCGAACGTCGCTGATGCCACCAGTGCGGCACGCCGCCGACCGATCAGCAGCAGGTACACGATGAACAGCGCAGGCGTCAGCTTGATGCCTGCCACGAGCCCGATCCCGACACCGGCCCACTTGCGCCGGTCCGGTCCGAGCAGGTCGGCCACGACGGCGGCCAGGATCAGCACGTTGACCTGTCCGAGTTGCAGCGACAGTCGGACCGGTTCGAGCCACGCCACCAGCCCCACCAGCAAGGCGCCGATGCTCCACAGCCCCGTCGCCGTCGTCATGCCGAGCCCGCGGAGCAGCCGCGGCACCACGTACGCCACCAGCGCGGCGTTGACCGCCAGCCCGAGGATCTGGGCCGTCAGCGGGGTGACGAGCGCCAACGGGAGGAAGAACAACGCGGCGAACGGGCTGTAGTCGAACAGCAGTGTCCGCGTGTTCCCGGTCAGGCCCGTCGCATAGAGATCGTGACCGGCCAGCACCTGTCCGGCACCGAACCGGTAGACCTGCAGGTCGATCTGGCCTGCCAGGTTCGGCCAGCGCAGATAGGCGGCCGCATACACGGCGAGGGCGACGGTCAGGATGGCCGGACCGTAGGCACGGGCCGCCGAGTTGGGGCGCATCAACACCCGTGAGAAGGTACGGCCGGTGGCTGGACGGTTCCTGAAAGCCGGGGTGCCGACCCCCGCGCGGTCGGCGCCGGGGAGGATGACAGCAGCAGACGTTCCGGCGAGGAGAGATCAATGACCGCACCAGACGAGCGCGCCGCGCTCGCCAAGGCCACCGAGGAATCGGGCTGGCAGCGCCGCGAGGTCGAACGCGTCGACATCTACCTGCGCGGAAAGTCCCGAGTGCGGGTGATCTGGCGCGGCAACGAAGCGATCAGCGGAGGGTCGCGCTTCGGCGAAGACGGACTCGAGCAGTACTCCCGCGACCTCAACACGGTCAAGGGCTGGCTCAAGTAGCGGATTTCTCCGCACGGCTGCGAACGAACATCGCCCGCAGCACCGACGCGGTGACGGGCAGGATCGACAGAATCGCGATGGCCACGACCATCAGCTCGAGGTGCGCGCCGACGAACGGCACGCCACCCAGGTGGTACCCGAGCACCGTGAGGCCGACGCCCCACCCGATCGCACCGATGACGTCGTAGGCAAGGAACACGGAGTACCGCATCCCCGACGCCCCGGCGATCACCGGTGCGAACGTCCGCACCACGCCGACGAAGTGCCCGATCACGATGGTCTTGCGGCCGTGCCGTTCGAAGAACTGATGCGACGACGCCAGGTAGTGCTTCTTGAAGAAGCGCGCGTCCTCCTTCTTGAACAGCGCGGGGCCCAGGCGCCACCCGATCAGGTAGCCGAGCTGCCCGCCTGCCACCGCGGCCAGCGCCGCGCACGGCGCGAGTGTCCACACGTCCACGGGCGCGTTCGGTTGCGCGGCAATGAGTCCGGCGCTGAACAGCAACGTGTCACCAGGCAGGAACGGGAACAGCAGCCCGGTCTCGATGAACACGATGAGCATCACGCCGGGCAGCACCGCCGCCGCGAACGGGCCACCCGCGCCCAACCAGTACATCGGGTCCCACAGCTGGGGCAGCGCCACGATGGTGCTCGTCACGGCCGCCGAAGCTAGTCCACGGACGTGACCAGCCGTTGAACGCAGACCAACCACCGGTGCGAAGTCCTTGGTCGTAATGTCATACCCGTGAGTTCACGCGCGGGCATCGTCATCACGGGAACCGAGGTTTTGACGGGTCGGGTTCAGGACCGAAACGGACCGTGGTTGGCCGACCAGTTACTCGAACTCGGCGTGGAACTGGCCCACATCACGATCTGCGGTGATCGGTCCCAGGACATCGAGGCGCAGCTTCGGTTCCTGGCCTCCGAGGGCGTCGACCTGATCGTCACCAGCGGCGGGCTGGGACCTACCGCCGACGACATCACGGTCGCGACGGTCGCCAGGTTCTGTGGCCGCGAGGTGGCATTGGACGCCGAGCTCGAGCAGACCATCTCCGACATCCTCAAGGCGATGGTGGCCGGCCGCGCGGGCGTGGACTTCGACGCCGTGCTCGCGGCCAATCGCAAACAGGCCATGGTCCCGGTGGGCGCCGAGATTCTCACCCCGGTAGGCACGGCACCGGGTGTCGTCGTGCCGGGCACGCAGACGGCAGGAGTGCCGGGCACGCCGACGGCAGGAGTGCCGGGCACGCCGACGGTCGTCGTGCTGCCGGGCCCGCCGCGCGAGCTACAGCCGATGTGGGCTGCGGCGGTGCAGACCGCGGCCGTACAGCGGGCCATCGCGGGCAGGACGGTGTACCGGCAGGAGACCGTCAGGATGTTCGGCCTGCCCGAGTCCGGACTTGCCGAGACGCTGCGGGAGGGCGAGAAGGCCATCGACGGTTTCGAGCGGCTCGAGATCACGACGTGCCTGCGCCGCGGCGAGCTCGAGATCGTCACGCGGTATGAGCCGGACGCCGCGGACGTCTACACGGCGCTGGTCGGTCTGCTGCGCGACCGGCACGGCCGCGAATTGTTCTCCACCGACGGCGCCTTCATCGACGACCAGATCGCAGGGCTGTTGGCCGGGCGCACCATCGCCACGGCGGAGTCTTGCACCGCGGGCATGATCGCAGCGCGGCTGACGGACCGGCCGGGGTCCTCCGACTACGTCGCCGGTGGTGTGGTGTCGTACTCGAACGAGGCCAAGGTCGAGCTCCTCGGTGTCGACCCGGCACTGCTCGAGGCGCACGGCGCGGTGTCCGAACCCGTCGCGGAAGCCATGGCCGCGGGCGCGCTGAAGCGATTCGGTGCGGACACCGCCGTCTCGACGACGGGGATCGCCGGTCCTGGCGGTGGATCGCAGGAGAAGCCGGTCGGCACGGTGTGCTTCTGCGTCATGCTTGCCGACGGCCGCACCGTCACCAGGACCCTGCGATTGCCAGGTAACCGCTCCGACGTCAGGGAACGCTCGACGACCGTCGCGATGCATCTGCTGCGTCGCGCGCTGAGCAGCGACGCGGATTGAGCCGGAGTGACTTTCTCACTCACCAACGACCAGCTCAACGCGGCTCTCGATGAGCTGCCGGTGCTGGCGGGCCAGGAGCGAAGGCTCGAGGACCTGTCGGGCGGGTTGACCAACCGCAACGTCAAGGTCATCACCTCGAGCGCGATCTACGTGGCGCGGTGTTCGGGCAGCACCACGGGATTGCTCGGGATCGATCACGACCAGGAGCACTACAACTCCCGGGCCGCCGCCGAGGCCGGAGTTGGTGCACCCGTCATCGACTACCGCCCCGACCTCGGCATTCTGCTCCTCGGGTACCTCAATGGCACTACGTTGTCCAACAACGATTTTCAACGGCCGGAGATCTTGACCAAGGCGGCCGCCGCCATGCGAAAACTGCATTCGGGACCACGGTTCCGCGGTACCTTCGACATGTTCGTCAAGCAGCCCGGATATCTGAAGGTAGTACAGGACAATGGTTTCCGGATACCCCGTGACTACCTGGACTTCGCCGACCAGTTCGAGAGCGTGCGGCAGGTGTTGACGGCCACCGACCAAACCACGGTGCCGTGCAACAACGATCTACTGGCGGCCAACTTCGTCGAGGATGGCGACCAGATGTGGCTGATCGACTACGACTACTCCGGGAACAACGATCCGTGCTTCGAGCTGGGCAACACGTCGTACGAGTGCCAGTTGTCCGATGAGCAGCGCGAAGAACTGGTCACCGCCTACTACGGGCGCCGTCTACGACACAAGATCGCCCGCGCGCGGCTGCAGGGCATCGTAGGGATGTACGGCTGGGCGTTGTGGGGCTGCATCCAGAACGGCTCGAGCCCACTGGAATTCGACTTCTGGGAATGGGGCATGGAGCGCTACGAGGGCGCCGTTGCCGAGTTCAGGGGTCCCGACTTCAACGGGTTGCTCAACGACGTGCAGGCGTCGGACTAACGAAGGATGCGCATGCCAACTGGTTCATTGCCCGCTCGAGCCCAGGTCGTCATCATCGGCGGTGGCGTCATCGGGACGAGCGTTGCCTACCACCTGACCAAGCTCGGATACACCGACGTCGTGCTGCTCGAGCAGGGGCAGTTGTCATCGGGAACCACCTGGCACGCGGCAGGTCTGGTCGGTCAGCTGCGGGCATCCGAGAGCGGCACCCGGCTGGTTCAGTACTCGACGGCGCTGTACACCGAATTGGAGGCGGAGACCGGTCTCACCGCGGGATACAAGCAGTGCGGCGGGGTCACGGTCGCGCGCACCGAGGACCGGATGATCCAGCTGCGCCGCACCGCAGCCAACGCCGCGGCGTTCGACCTCGAGTGCGAACTGCTCACGCCGGCACAGGCTCTCGAACACTATCCGGTGATGCGGGTCGACGACCTGGTGGGCGCCATCTGGCTGCCCGCCGATGGCAAGGCCAACCCGACCGACCTGACCCAGGCCCTCGCAAAGGGGGCGCGGATGCGTGGCGCCAAGATTCTCGAGCACGTTCGCGTTCTCGACGTGCTGACCGACGGC
Organism: Mycolicibacterium sp. P9-64; assembly: GCF_008329605.1. Classification (GTDB taxonomy): domain Bacteria; phylum Actinomycetota; class Actinomycetes; order Mycobacteriales; family Mycobacteriaceae; genus Mycobacterium. The sequence continues at coordinate 317,082 of NZ_NPKO01000006.1, read as the reverse complement.
AACGCGGTGACCGGCGTGCGCACCGACAGCGGCGAGATCGAGGCCGAGATCGTGGTCAACTGCGCGGGCCAGTGGGCCAAGCAGGTGGGAGCGATGGCGGGCATGAACGTCCCGCTGCACTCCGCCGAGCACTTCTACGTCGTCACCGAGACGATCGACGGTGTCCACACCGACATGCCGATCCTGCGCGACCCCGACGGCTACACCTACTTCAAGGAAGAGGTCGGCGGGCTGGTCATCGGCGGCTTCGAGCCGGAGGCCAAACCGTGGGTGAGCCCCGACAAGATTCCATACCCGTTCGAATTCCAGCTGCTGGAAGAGGATTGGGACCACTTCCAGATCCTGATGGACAACGCGCTCCTACGGATCCCGGCGCTTGAGGAGACCGGGATCAAGAAGTTCTACAACGGGCCGGAGAGCTTCACCCCGGACAACCAGTTCATCCTCGGTGAGGCACCGGGGCGCGCCAACTTCTTCGTGGCGGCCGGATTCAACTCGGTGGGCATCGCGTCGGCAGGCGGCGCGGGACGGGCGCTGGCGGAGTGGATCGTGAACGGCTCGCCGACGACCGACCTCTCCAGTGTGGACATCCGGCGGTTCGCGTCGTTCAACGGCAACAACCGGTGGCTACACGACCGGGTTGCCGAGATCCTCGGACTGCACTACGAAGTGCCGTGGCCCAACAGGGAAATGGCCACCGCTCGGCCGTTCCGGCGGTCACCGGTACACCACCTGCTGGCCGCCGCGAACGCCAACTTCGGCAGCCGGATGGGCTGGGAGAGGGCCAACTTCTTCGCCCCACCCGGTCAGGAGCCAACGATCGAATACTCCTGGGGCAAGCAGAACTGGCTGCCGTGGTCGGCAGCTGAGCAGACCGCGACCCGCAGCGCGGTCGCGGTGTTCGACCAGACGTCGTTCTCGAAGTTCGTCCTGGTCGGTCCCGACGCGGAATCGGCGCTGCAGTGGTTGTGCACCGCGGACATGGCGGTCGAGGTCGGCACGACGGTCTACGGCGGAATGCTCAACGAGCGTGGCACTTACGAGTCCGACGTCACCGTGACCCGCACCGCCGACGACGAGTTCTTGATCGTGAGCAGCGCAGCCACCACCGAGCGCGACAAGGACCACATCCGCAGGAACCTGCCCGCGGGCAACCACGCGCAGCTCGTCGACGTGACGTCGGCGCTCGCGGTGTTCGGAGTGATGGGACCCCGCTCGCGTGATCTGCTGGCCACGCTCACCGACACCGACCTGAGCGACGAGGCCTTCCCGTTCGGCACCAGCAAGCCGATCACCTTGGGCTACGCAGAAGTTCGCGCGACCCGCATCACCTACGTCGGAGAGCTCGGTTGGGAGCTCTACGTCCCCTCCGAGTTCGCGGTCGGCGTCTACGACGACTTGATCGCGGCAGGGGAGCAGTTCGGCATCGCGCGCGGAGGCTATTACGCGATCGAGTCGTTGCGGCTGGAGAAGGGCTACCGGGCGTTCGGTCGTGAGCTCACCCCCAACGACAACCCCGTCGAGGCAGGCTTGCTGTTCGCGTGCAAGCTCAAGACCGACATCGACTTCCTCGGCCGCGCAGCCGTGGAGAAGGCCAAGGCCGAGGGGCCACGCCGACGGGTGGTCGGGTTCTCGGTCGGATCACCGGAGCCCATGCTGTGGGGTGGGGAGCTGGTGCTGCGTGACGGCGTGGTCGCGGGCCAAGTGACCTCGGCGGCATGGGGTGAGACGACTGGAGCGTGCGTGGGCCTGGCCTACGTGCGGTCGACCGACCAGACTCTCGTCGACGCACAGTGGGTCCGCGACGGTGAGTACCAGGTGAACGTCGGCGGCACGTTGTACCCGATCACCGTGTCGCTCAAGGCTATCTACGACCCCACCAACGCCAGGATCCGCTGACCGAGGACTCGCCAAACCGCGATGCGGTTGCCGGCTGCACCTATACGATTCCGCCAATGAACCCTTCTCAACCCGTCGGAGGCTGATCGCATCACCATCTTCGAAGCACTCGAAGCGTGGAAGGACCTGTTCGTCGCCACCGCGGGAGCGTCCGCAGCGCTGGCCGGTTTGGTCACCGTTGCGATCGCCACCAACATCGGCGAGATCTTGAAGTACCGATGGCTACCGTCGCGGGCGGCGACGTCGATCGGACTGCTGGTGCTGGTCTTGGTGGTGTCGATCGCCGGCCTGATGCGGCCACAGCCCCTGTTCTGGTTCGGCATCGAGACCATCGTCTTCGCCGCCGCGACGTGGCTGATCACCGCACGCGCCGTCTGGATCAGGCTGGCGACGCGCAAGGAGCACGAGCGGCCGATCGGGCAGCTGGTGCAAGAGATCGGCCTCTATCAGCTCAGCGTGTTGCCATTCGTGATCGGTGGCGTCCTTCTCGTGGTGGACGACACGAACGGCATGTACTGGATCGTCGCGGGGATGATTGCCTCGATCGTGATCTCGATGCTCACCACGTGGGTGCTGCTCATCGAAGTCCTTCGGTAGGACGGTCGATGAAGATTCTGCTCGACGACGCAGAGATGGACGCCCAGCTCGGCCGCACGCTCATCGCCGTATCGGCGGACGCAGCCGACCTCGGCGAAGCGCTGGCCACCGCAAGCCGCACCACCGCAGGCGATTACGACTCGTGGTTCACCGAGTGGTCCACGACGGCGGCGGTCGCGGGCGCGCTCGCCGACGAAGCCCTCGAGCGCGGGCACGAGGTGACGGCTCGCAAGGCCTATCTGCGGTCGTCGGAGTACTGGCGACAGTCGTTCTTCTTCATCCGCCACGACATCGGCGACGAACGACTGCAACACGCATGGCACGAGCACCGAAAGGCGTTCCGCGCAGCGATGCCGCTGCTCGACTGCCATGCGGCCGCCACTGAGATCCCCTTCGACGGGGCGTCCATGACCGGATACCTGTTCCGGCCTGCCAACGATGACACACCGCGGCCAACGGTGTTGGCGCCCTGCGGGTTCGACTCGACGGCCGAGGCGGGTTACTGCGCCACCGGTTACATGGCGCTTGCCCGCGGCTACAACTTCTTCGTGTTCGAGGGCCCCGGCCAGGGCGGCATGCTCTTCGAGCACCGGCGGGGGTTCCGGCCCGATTACGAGGTTCCCTTCGGAGCCGCGTTCGAATGGCTGCTCACCCAGCACGGCGTCGACCCCGATGCCGTGGCGGTGATCGGCCGCTCGTTCGGCGGCTATCTCGGGCCGCGTGCCGCTGCGTTCGAGCCGCGGGTGGCCGCGCTCGTCGCCGATCCGGGACAGTACGACTTCGCTTCGCGTGTCGGCGTCATGGCGAAGGGCTTGAGTGCGGCCAACCCCGACGACTTCCTGAGCAAGCTGACGGCCGCCGACCCAGAGCTCGATGCCGAACTGCAAGCGCTCCTTGCTGGTTCGCGCAACGTCGAGTGGTACGGCTCGCGGATGGCGGCGATGGGTGCCACCAGGGTTGGCGACTTCATCCGGACACAGCTGACGTTCTCGCTCGAGGGTGTCGCCGCTGCCATCGGGTGCCCGACACTGCTGACCGAGGGCGAGGGCGACTTCGCCTCACAGAGCCAACTTCTCTACGACCACCTCAGGTGTGAGAAGGCCCTCGTTCGGTTCACCGAGGCACAGGGCGCGGGCGGGCACTGTGAAGGCCTCGGCGCGACGCTGTTCGAGGGTTACGTCTTCGATTGGCTGGACGAAGTGCTCGCCCGCCAAACGCGTCAGGCGCCGACGGCCGCAAAGTAGCCTGCGAACCCCAACGCACAGATCACCCCGCACAGCACCAGGGTGCCGACGGCGAATGGCCACGCAAGGCTGCGGCGCACCAGTTGGACGATCGTCACCACCAGCCCGACGAGCCCGACGACGGTCGCGATGATCAGCGAGATGCCGATCGCGGTGACCGCGTCGTCCGCGCTGCAGGTTTCGGGCGGACAGCTGTCGAGGAAGGCCAGCAGGAAGAATCCCATCGCCGCAGCGGATCCGCCGAGCAGCAGCGTGAACACCAGCGCGATGATCGAGATCGTCAGATCCACCCCGGAGATCGGCGGCTTGGCAGGCACGGGCGCCGGCGGCCAGGGCATCGTCACGTCGTCACCGCGCGTCGAGCTCGTCCCACAGATCCATCAGGTTGCCGAGGATCTCCTCAGCGCGGCCGAGGCCGGCCAGATGGCTCTCGCCGGGCAGTTGGTACAGCGTCGCGTCGGGCAGCCGGGAGACGACGTGCTGGCCGTGCTCGAACGGCACGATGTGGTCCTTGTCGCCGTGCCACCAATGCACGGGCACGTTGACCTCGTCGAGCCGGAAACCCCAGTCCCGCGCGAACACGATGACGTCGGCGAACGGCGCCGAGAGTTGTTTGCGGCTGCCGTTGAGCAGGTCGTCGAGAAACATCGCACTGAACTCGGGCCGCACCAGCAGCTGCCGGTCGGCCTCGGGGGACAGCCTGGCGTAGAGCTGCAGCGCGGCTGGGGCCACGGGCCGAAACAGCTGGATCACGCCTGCCGCGGCCAGCCGCAGGGGCAGGCCTGCGAACGAAATCAACGGGGCCACCATCGATCCGAGCGCCATCACACCCCCGCCGATCGCGTCGGGTCCGACCGCGGGGGCGACGCCGCCAAGCACGCCGGCGAGCACGACGCGGTCGGGCATCGCCGCTGCGCATGCCAGCGTGTACGGCCCGCCACCGGAGAGCCCGATGACCGCCATCTGGTCGATGCCGAGAACGTCGGCGATGGTCCGCAGATCGTCGGCGAATGCCAACACGTTGGCGTACTGGAACGGTGTGGACGAGCCGATGCCGGGCCGGTCGACGCCGATCAGCCGAATGTGTCTGCGTTCCGCGTAGACACGTGCCTCGGTGGGAATCTGTCTGCGAGCGCCGGGGGTTCCGTGCAGCCAGAACACGGCACGGCCCTGCGGATCGCCGAACTCGGCGAACCCGAGCTGACGGTCGTCCCCGACGGCAACGTTGCCTTCGAGCTTGGGGCGAGCGATGGGAATCATGCCCGAAAGTGTCGCACGCAGCGTTTGCCGGCCCGTTCGGCTTCGCAGGAAGACATTTCCCGTCGCTTCGCTCGCCATGGACCAATTCAGCAACCTCACCGCCTCGCCGCCGGTCGGCGACCATGGATGCGACAATCATCGGGATGAATGCCGTGCGCGTGGTGGTCGCCGATGACGACGTTCTGCTCCGAGAGGGGCTGGCGAGCCTGCTGGGGAGGTCGGGTTTCGACGTCGTCGGCCAGGCGGGTGACGCCACCCAACTCCTCGACGCGGTGCGCGAGCTTCAACCCGAACTGGCCGTCGTCGACATCCGGATGCCCCCGACACACGGCACCGAGGGACTCGACGCCGCCAAGACGATCAGGCGAGAGTGGCCGGACATCGCCATTCTGGTGCTGTCGGCACACGTGGACGTCGACCATGCGATGGAACTGCTGGCGGGCGGCCGTTCGATCGGCTACCTGCTGAAGAGCCGGGTCACCGACGTCGCGGACTTCGTCGACACCGTGGGCCGCATCGCCAACGGCGCGTCCGTCGTGGACCCCGCACTGGTGGCCGAGCTCGTCACGGCGCGCAGGCGCGACGATCCCCTCGCCGTGCTCAGCACGCGCGAGCGGGAAGTGTTGACGTTGATGGCGGAGGGCCTGTCGAATGCCGGTATCGGACGGCGCATCTGGGTGACCGAGGGCACCGTCGAGAAGCACGTGCGCAGCATCCTGACGAAGCTGAACCTACCGGAGACGGGTGACGATCACCGGCGCGTGCGTGCGGTGATCATGTACCTCGACGCGCTCTAGGGTTCGCCTGAGACCTTGTCTGCGAGTAGATCCCGGATGGCACCGGGGGATAGGGCGAACTTGGGCAAGAAGCCCAGCGCGGGACTCGCCGCAATCATGTCGGCGAAGTCCTGTTCCGCGTGCGTCGAGATCAGGATGACCGACGGCGCAGGCGAATCCGCATCCTGCAGCTGCACGGCCAAATCGAATCCGCTCTCCGCACCGAGGTCGACGTCGACCAGGGTGACGTCGGGCCGAAGCTCCCGGTACCGGGCCAGCGCGTCCGCGCTGTTGCTGGCCACTCCGACGACGCAGATCCCCGCGCGCTCGAGCATGCTGCTCGCAGCGTCGCGGAAATTGGCGCTGTCATCGACGATCAGACAGCGCACGGTAAGCGTCCCGAGCACCACATTGAACGAGTCTGGCAGATCGGCCGAACCGTGGCATTACCGCTAGCAGGAAACCGCTGCCGTGATGTCGCCGCCGGGGCGGCTCCGTGCAATCGGGGACCCACTAGCATCCGGTGCGATGAATGAGTCCTCGAGAACCGTCACCGACCAGGGGCTGCGGCCGCTGTGGGGTCGGCTTCTCGCGCTGGTCTTGAGGCCGACCGCCAGGCCGTTGGGCTGGGGCATCGTCGTCGCGACGGCCTTCATCGTCGGTGAGACCGCCCTGGTGTTGCTGCTCAAGAAGGTGGCGCCCGAGAACGCCTTCGGCGCGATCTTCCTGCTCGGCGTGCTGATCGTCTCCGCAGGCTGGAGCTTCGGGCTGGCGATCTCGACGTCGGTGGTCAGCGCGCTGGTCTACCTGTACTTCCACCTCGAGGGCGGCGACAGCCTTGCCCCCGCCCTGTTCGTGTTCCTGCCCTTGGCGTTGCTGGCCAACGTGCTGGCCGGCCAGGCGCGGTTGCGCGCCGCGGAGTCGGAGCAGCGACGCCGCGAGGCCGACGCCCTCGCCGCGCAACAGGCCGCGTTGCGCAGGGTGGCGACGCTCGTGGCGCGAGGCGCCGACCCGACCGACGTCTATCCCGCGGCGGTGGCCGAATTGGCAACGGGCCTCGACGTCGAGCACGTCACTCTGCTCGAGTACGAGCCAGACGGGAGTTGCACCGTGCTGGCGGCCCACGATTCCCAGGACCGACAGAAATTCGAGGTAGGAGAGCGACTTTCGCTGGACGGCGACAGCGTCGCCAGCCGGATTCGCCGAACCGGCGCCGCAGCGAGGATCGACGACTACGCAGCGGTCCAGGGCAGCATCGCGTCCCGCATCCAAGCGCTCGAGTTGCGTTCGGGGGTGGGAGCACCCGTGACCGTCGGGACCTCCGCGAGAGGCGCGCTGATCATCGGCTCGGTCCGCACCGAACCGATGCCGGACGGAACCGAAGCGCAAGTATGCGACTTCGCCGATCTGGTGGGCACCGCGATCGCCAACGCCGAGACCCGAGCGGAACTGAAGGCGTCGCGGGCCCGCGTCGTCGCCGCCGCCGATCAGGCGCGACGGGCGATCGAACGCAACCTGCACGACGGCGCTCAGCAGCGCATCGTGTCGCTCGGGCTCGGTTTGCGGGCGCTCGAGGCGTCGGTCCCCGAGGAGCAGCACGCCGTCCGCAAGCAACTCGACAACCTGGTCAACGGCATGGCCGATCTGTACACCGAACTGCAGGAGCTGTCCCGCGGGATCCATCCGGCGGTCCTCACGAAGGGCGGGCTAGGACCGGCGATCAAGACGCTGGCACGGCGCTCTGTGGTTCCGGTTCGGTTGGTCGTCGACGTGGACCGGCGTCTCCCCGAATCGACGGAGGCTGCGGCCTACTACGTCATTGCCGAAGCGCTGACCAACACCGCCAAGCACGCCGAGGCCTCGGAGGTGACCGTGCGAGCCGGGTTCGACGGCGATGAGCTCAGGCTGGAGGTCGCCGACGACGGGATCGGGGGTGCCGCCACGGGCGGGGGCACGGGCCTGATCGGTCTCAACGACAGGGTCGAAGCGGTGTCGGGCTCCCTCGAGGTCACCAGCCCGGCAGGCGGAGGAACGTTGGTCGTCGCTCGAATCCCGGTGCAACCCGAGTAGGGGTCATGACGCTGCGGCGGCATGCAGGGCGACGCGTGCGGCCGTGATCGCGGGATGACCACCGGTGCCTCGGCGATGGGCCAAATGGGTTCTGCGCCGGATCGGCAGTCGCGTCAAGACGACCGCCGTGGGCGGCGCGACGGCGCCCAGATCGGGAACGAAGGCGACGCCTTGACCGGCTGCCACCAATGCCAGCACGGCACCGAAGTCGTCGGCGTGATGGCGGATGTGTGGCGTGAATCCCGCTGCCTCACAGGCCCTGACGGTCATGGCGTGACAGAGGGTGCCCGGGGTGCCCGCAATCCAGGCGGCATCTCGGCGGGCCATCAGGGGTTCGTCGGTGAGCGCGGCCAGGTGGACGGTCTCCTTGAACAGCGGTTCCGTCTGCAACCCCGGAGCGGAAACGACTGGTACGTAGTCGTATTCCTGGATCAGGGCGATGTCGAGACGTTCCTCGCGCAGGGCATCGGGCACGGATGCCGGATCGAGTTCGGTGACCATCAGATCCAGGCCGGGATGGTCGGTGCTCAGTGCGACGAGAGCCGGCGTCAAGATCCTGGCCACCGCGGTGGGGAACACGCCGATGCGCAGGGTTCCGGTGACGGCCGCTGCGGTCGACGCGAGTTCGGCGGCAGCCTCCTCCAGCGTCGCGAGTATCGACTCGGTGCGGTCCACCAGAGTGTGGGCTGCCGGGGTGAGGGTCACGCGCCTGCCGGTTCGTTCCAGCAGTTGCACCCCGGTCTCGCGTTCCAGGGCGGTTAGCTGTTGGGAGACCGCCGAGGGGGAGAAGGACAGCGCTTCGGCGACAGCCGAGATCGTCCCGCGCTGGGCCAGATCGCGGAGGAGACGGAGCTTGCGCACGTCGAGCATAAGTACAACTTACGCTGGATTGCACAAACGCGAACTGGACCTGAATAGCGGATGGGGGTGATCGTGGAGACATGTCGCTCACGGGTCTCTTCGTTCCGCTCATCACGCCGTTCACGGCTACCGACGAACTCGCTTGCGGCGCATTGGAGAAGCTCGCCCATGACGTGCTCGATGATGGCGCGACGGGAATCGTCGCACTGGGCACGACTGCCGAGACTGCGACACTGACGTCCGCGGAGCGCCGCAGGATCGTCGACGTCTGCGCGGGGGTGTGCCTGCAACGCGGCGCGCCGTTGATCGTCGGTACCGGAACCAACTCGACAACCGCCTCCGTCGACACGCTCGCCGAGCTCGATCCCCGGGTGACCGCCGCCCTCGCCGTGGTTCCGTACTACAGCCGCCCGTCCGAGGACGGCGTCGTCGAGCACTTTCGCCGGCTCGCCGCGGCCAGTCCGGTGCCGCTGCTGGTCTACCACGTGCCCTACCGCACAGGCCGACCGTTGGGAGCCGACACGCTCGGACGGCTCGCCCGCATTCCCAACGTCATCGGGTTCAAGCATGCTGTCGGCAGCGTCGACGAGGCGACGGTGGCATTCATGGGCAGCATGCCCTCGGATGTCGCGATTCTTGCCGGCGACGACCTCTACGCAGGGCCGCTGCTGGCGCTTGGCGCTACCGGGGCGATCCTGGCGTGCGCCAACGTGGCCGCCCGTCCCTACGCCGATCTGATCACCGCATGGCGAGACGGCCCGATCGACCACGCACGCCGCCTCGGCAACCGGCTGGTGCCGCTGGCCCGTGCGCTGTTCGCCGAGCCCAATCCCGTTGTCATCAAGGGCGTTCTCGCGGCTAGCGGCCGGATTCCCAGTGCCCACGTCCGGCTACCACTGCTGGCGTCCAGCGCGGAGGCCACGGCGGCCGCCCTCGAATGCTGGCAACCCATTACCGGCTAACCGGTAGTGCGGGGTGTCGCCAGCGGCAATGACACCGGTCGACGTGGAGAGGATCGTCTAGGTCCATGACCACCGCTCCGGCGAACGCATTCAGGGTGACGCACATCGCCGATGCGGCCGTCACCGCACTGGGCATGCACGCACGGCTCGTCCCGAACCCCGGCCGGGTGGAGGGCAGGGGCGCGAGTATGGCACTGCTAGCCGCGTCTGCGGAGGTGTTGCGAGAACCGTTGTGGGAGTGCGCAGAAGCTGCTCGGTCACTACCGTTGGGGCGCGAACTCCGCGCCCGGCTCGGTGAGATCGGACGTGAGGGCGAACGCCGGGTGCGCGATGTCACCGGCGGTGTGAGCACCCACCGCGGCGCTCTGTGGACCCTTGGTCTGCTCTCCGCAGGGTCTGCCGTCACCACGGGTGCCGATTCCGCCGCGAGCTTCGCCGCGCTGGTGGCCCGCATCCCCGATCCCTCGACTCCCGCCCGGCCGCATCACGACGTGCGGGGGCCGGTCGGCGAGGCGAGAAGTGGCTTCCCGCACGTCATCCGGATCGGGTTACCTGCACTCAGGGCGAGCAGGCGCCGCCGCGACACGCCCGATACCGTGGCACTCAACACGCTGATCGCGATCATGGCCAAGGTGGACGACACCTGTGTCGCCAGGCGCGGCGGGCCAGGTGCTCAGCGGCTGGTGCATCGTCGTGCCAGAGACATCCTTCGGGCAGGCGGTTGCGGCACCGCCGAGGGCAGGCACCGGCTGAAATCGCTGTGCGAGGAGGCCGAAGAACTCGGACTGTCGATGGGCGGCAGCGGCGACCTGCTCACCGCCACGTTGTTCCTCGATCTGCTCGAACAGGCGGCTTGAGCCGTTAGGCGCCGACCCACAACGGGGGCACCCTGTCGCTCCACGGCGTTGCCACCTCGAGTTGCCTGGCGAGCTGCAACAGGACCGTCTCGTCGGGCGCCATCAGTTGAACCCCGATCGGCAATCCCGCCGAACTGACCCCGAGCGGCAGGGAAATCGCCGCCCAGCCGGTGACATTCGCCAGCGAGGTCCAGCCCGTCGTGGCGAACTCCACGTCGAAGAACTTCCGCGTGGTGCCGCGGGGCTGATCCAGCAGCGCGTAGGGCGGCGGCGGGGTGAGCAGGGTCGGCACCAGCAGCACGTCGTGGCCGGCCATGCCCGCGGCGAAGCGGCGGGTCTGGGCGTGTACCGCGCCGATCGCCGCCGAGTACGCCACGCCCGTGGTGTGGAAGCCCTCGCGGATCATCACCCAGGTGCTCGGCTCGAACTCGTCCTCGTGGGGCTCGCGGCCAAGGTGCTCGGCGGCGAAGGCGTGCAGTTCGGCGTTGCTGACGGTGTGCAGGACGGCGATCGCATCGGCGACCTCGTCGGGATCGATGGTCGGGGCGCCTGCCTCCACGTGGTGGCCCAGTCCGCTGAGCACGCCGGCGACGGCCTCGACCGCGGCACTGACCTCGCCGTTGGTGGGCGTGCCCGGGAACGGCGAACCGGTTGCCATCAGAATGCGTTGCGCCACGGGTGTTTCGGCGATGGCATCCAGGAACGGGCGCGCCGGGAGCGGCGCCGTGTACGGGTCACCGGGTGCGGATCCGGTGACGGCGTCGAGAAGCGCGGCGCTGTCGCGGACGGTGCGCGTCAAGGCGTGCCCGTTGACGAGGCCCTCCAGCGCATGTCCCGCGCCTGGCGCAAACGAGGTGCGGCCACGCCGCGGCTTGAGCCCGACCAGCCCGCAGCACGAGGCGGGGACGCGGATCGAACCGGTGCCGTCGCCTCCCGATGCGGCGGGGACGACGCCCGCCGCAACCGCTGCCGCCGAACCACCACTCGAACCGCCGGGAGTGATCGCCGGTGACCACGGATTCACCGTCGGACCGAACAGCGAGGGTTCAGTCGTGCAGTGGTTGCCCCACTCGGGGGTGTTGGTCTTGCCGAACACCACCAGCCCGGCGCTTAGGTAGCGGTCGACGATCCAGGCCGTCTCGGACGCCACGTGGGTGCGCAATGCGCGTGAGCCCATCGCCTCCGGCGTCCCCGCGAGCGACGCACCCAGATCCTTGAGCAGGAAGGGCACTCCGGCCAACGGACCTGCCCCGCCCGCGCGCAGCGCACCGGAATCGTCCAGCGCCGTGGCCTGTGCCCGACCGAGGTCGAAGAGGTCGGCGATGACGGCGTTGAGCGCCCGTCCGGCTTCGAGGCGGACGATCGCCGCCTCGAGCAGCTCCGCGGCGCTGACTTCACCGCTCGCGGCGAGTGCGCCCTGTCCGATGGCGTCGAGCTTGGAGAGTTCGGCCGCTGAGTTGTGGTCCATTGACACGGATCTTGCGCGGTGCGCGCGACGCTGGCAACCCGAAGCCGGCCGCCCGTGGTTACTGCAGCGGGATGTCGTGCCCAGCGCCGCGCTCATCGTCTGGCCTCGGGCCGAAGTAGCGGCGGTCGGCCTCGGTGATGAGCGTGTCGTTGATGCTCGCCTCGCGCCTGCGCATCAGGCCGAACTCGTCGAACTCCCACAGCTCGTTGCCGTAGCTGCGGTACCACTGGCCCGCTGCGTCGTGCCACTCGTACTGGAAGCGCACCGCCATGCGGTTCTCGCGAAACCCCCACAGGCTCTTGCGCAGAACGTAGTCGAGCTCGCGCTCCCACTTGGCGGTGAGGAACTCGACGATCTCGGCCCGCCCCGTGACGAACTGGTCGCGATTCCGCCAGACGGAATCCTCGGTGTACGCCAGGCTCACGCGATGCGGGTCGCGGGTATTCCAGGCGTCCTCAGCCGCTTGGCACTTGATGATCGCGCTCTCCACGTCGAATGGAGGGAACGGCGGGCGGGGTTCATTCACGGTCAAACCTCCGGCGTAGTGAGGGGTGGATTGTCACGATAGGCCTCGAGATCGGTGGAGTGCACCGGCACGACATGTGCAACGTACCGGTCCAACCTGAACTGCACGCGACGGCCGGTTCCCCCGTCGTCGCCGGGTATCTCGTGGTCCGTCCACGCAACCTCTGCCCGCCCGGTCAGATGCAGCGCAGTGCCAGTGGCGAAGTCGACGAACAGCAGTGCGGCTTCCGGATTCTCGGCAAGATTGCCCATGCTGTTGAACATGTTGTTGCCTGGATAGTCCGGCCACCACAGCGTGCCGTCGTCCTCGATGCGGACGAACCCGGGTGTCCCGCCGCGGTGCGAGGAGTCGCTGCCATGGGTTCGGTGATGGGTGCCGAGAAAGAAGGTGTCCGCGCCCCGGATCAACGCGGCGTCGGCAGCGTCGAGTGTCCTGCCCGTCCGCGCGGGACCGTCGTCGACCGGTGCGGTCGGCGCCGTGTGTCGACTCTGGATGTACTGCGGGCAGTTGCCGTACGCCTGCTCGACGCCGATCGTCAGCACGTCACCGTCGACCGCGAGGAGCGTGCCGTTGATCCTGGCGCGCCTGCGGATCGCGAACTCCATCACGACGAGCCCGACCGGCTGACCAGGCGCCAGGTCATGCAGCGGGTCGGCCGTCGGGAACCGGTAGTGCACGTGCAGCGTCGTCGGCCCGGCGACCTCGAGGAATCCCGGCTCACCGATCAGCGGAGACACCCAGGGGGTGCCGTCGCGGTCGCGGGCGCTCAGCGCGGCGAACGTGCGACCGGCAAGGAACGCCCCAAGCCCGCCGCTGAGCTGGCCCGCGCCGACCATCCCCGCCAACCGTGCGGCCTGGCCGGTGACACCGGCCAGGCGTTGCACGGCGAGTTCACCTGAGTGGTAGCCCAACGAAGCGACCATGACGCGCACCTCTAATCAATAGATGACCGGTCATGTTCAACACTTCGAGACGCCGGCTTCATCCCACGGACGGCGCGCCCAAGGAGCGCGACGTGTCAGTTCGACTCGGACCGCTCGTCCGGCGGCACGGCGACGGTGTCGAAGTCGGAGTCGTCCTGCGCACCCTTCATGTCGTGCACCCGCGTCTTGTACAGGCTGGCGGCGGTGGTGATGAGCAGCGTCACGATGATGACCCCGAGGCTGGCCAGCGTGGGGATCTCGGGCACGTGCACGGGCTCGCCGCCGTTGATGAACGGCAGCTCGTTTTCGTGCAGTGCGTGCAGCACCAGCTTCACGCCGATGAACGCCAGGATGAAGGCCAGGCCCTGCGACAGGTACACCAGGCGCTTGAGCATGTCGCCGAGCAGGAAGTACAGCTGGCGCAACCCCATCAGCGCGAACACGTTCGCGGTGAACACCAGGTAGGGCTCCTGGGTCAGGCCGTAGATCGCGGGGATGGAGTCCAGCGCGAACAGCAGGTCGGTGGTGCCGAGCGCGACGATGACGAGGAACATCGGCGTCATCAGCCGCTTGCCGTTCTCCTTCACCCACAGCCGCAGCCCGTCCCACTTGTCGGTCAGGCTCAGGTGGCTGCGCGCGAAGCGCACGACGAAGTTCTCGGCGTCATCGTCGTGGTCGGTGTCGCGGACCAGGGTGATCGCGGTGTAGACCAAGAATGCGCCGAAAACGTAGAAGACCCAGGAGAACTGGTTGATCGCCACCGCGCCGAGCGCGATGAAGATGCCGCGGAAGATGAGCGCCAGGATGATGCCGACCAGCAGCGCCTGCTGCTGATAAATCTTGGGCACCTTGAAGCTGGCCATGATGATCAAGAAGATGAACAGGTTGTCGACGGACAGGCTGTATTCGGTGAGCCAGCCGGCGAAGAACTCCACCCCGTATTGGTGACCGTGGAACAACCACACCCAGACACCGAAGGCCACCGCGAGCCCGATGTAGATGGTCAGGTATGTCCCGGTCTCGCGCTTCGACGGTTCGTGGGGTCTGCGCCCGATCACGACGATGTCGAATAGCAGAACGGCAATCGTCACCCCGAGGGTGATGATCCATTCGAGCTGGGTTACCTGCATGAAAAGAGCCTCCGGACGTAGACATACGGCCGAGGTCTCTGCCGCCGCAGGATGCGGCCCGCGGAACCGGCTGTCCAATGATGGACAACGTGATGACGACGCCGCGACGAAGGAATACTCCCCTCGTACACCAGTCTGTCAGACGGGGAGGCTGCCGTGAAACCCCGGGGTCCTGCCAGGGCCTACTCGGTCGGCTTGCGCCGGGTAGGGGGTGGATTGGCGGCGTTGGTCACCGCCAACGCGATCAATACGTCGATCGCCGTGATGAACAGACCGATCCAGTACATCCACTTCAGCGTCGGATCAGGTTGGGCGGCAAAGTAAACGGCGAGGAAGATCGGGCCGACGATGCCGCAAAGGAAGACGAACGCCTGCACGCGCAGGTAACGCAGGAATGTCGACAATGTCGGATCTCCCGTCTCGGCGCGTCGGCAAATGCGGTAATGCTTGTTCAACCATATTGTGACCAACCCAACGCCGACCCTGAGGTGACGATGAACCTGGACCTGTTGAGCCCCGCCGTAGAGATCGGGCTGGTGACCACGAACCTGGAGGCGATGGTCGGTTTCTACGAGGGATTCCTCGGTCTCGAGCCACAGGGTGAGATCGCGTTTGCCGATGGCTCACAGCGGCGGTACGTGCTCGGCGGCAGCGTCATCAAGCTCGTCACGTACGACACCCCGCCGCCCGAGCCCGCGGTGCCGGGCGGCGGCAGAACACAAGCCGGCCTTCGGTACTTCACGATCGGGATCCAGAACCTGCGCGACGCCGCCGCGAAGATCGAGGCCGCTGGTTACGAGATCGTCGAGCCGCCGACCGAGTTCGCCCCCGTTCCCGGCATGGGCTGGATGTTCATCGCCGATCCCGACGGCAATTCGATCGAGTTCTTCGGGACGTTGTGATGTTCCTCCTCCCGCGACCGCGCGAGTCTGCGGGCGACACGCCGCAGATTGCCCCTACTTTGCGCGCGCTCGCGGCACCCGAACCTAGGTAGACAGCACGACGGTCAGCTCGTTGCCGCGACGTTCCACCCGCAATCCGGCCTTTCGTGCGACCGTCGCCACGCCCGCCGCGTCGGTGGGTTCGGCTCTGGAACTCACCAGCGCTCGCGCGAGCTTGCCCTTGTGCGCCTTGTTGAAGTGACTCACCACCGACCGGTGCCCGTCCGGGCGCTCGGAGACGACGTCGACCTCGACGGCACCAGGCAACCGTCCCAGCGCCGCGTACGAGCCAGACCGCAGGTCGACGATCAGCTCCTCGGCGGCCAAACCGGCCAGCACCGGTTCGAGCACGGGGCGCCAGCGCGCGGCCAGCGTGGGGCGACCCGGCAGCTTCGAGGTCGCGGAGAATCGGTAGGCGGGCACGGCATCGTCGGCGCGCAGCAGCCCGAACAGGGCTGACCCGACAGCCAGTCGCGCCCGTGCGCGGGAAGCCGTTGCGCCACGCAGTGATTCAACGTCGAGTGCGTCGTACAGCACGCCGGTGTAGCGGTGGATGGCAGGCATCGTCGGGGCGCTGCGGATCGCGGCGTTGCGGTCGATCTCGCCGTCCAGCGACTCGGAGATGCCAAGCGCCTTCCTACTGGCGGGACGGTCGGCGGCCAGCGCGACCAGCTCGTCGACGAGCTCGGTGCGCAGTGGTCCGAGTTCGGGGGAGCCCAGCGCGTCGATGCGTAGCGGCGGCCCGTCGCCTCCTGCGCGTTTGGTCTCCGACGGTGGCAGAAGGACGATCACGGACGTTGAGGTTAATCCAGGGGGTTCGAGCGGGTGACGACGAGCGGGTCGGCGGGGGTGAAGGGGAACTGTGGAAGGTCGTCGATGTGGGTGTTGAACGTGGCGGCGAGGACTTCGCGCGAGTAGGCGCTCGCCGAGGCGCGGTAGCCGATGTCGGCGGGGAAGGGCTGGTCGAAGAAGATCAGGAAGTGCCAGTCGTCACTGCCGATGTTCTCGATGTGGTGGGGGTAGGCACGCGGGATGAAGTACATGTCGCCGGTGGTGAGGTTCCAGGTGTCCAGCGTGCCATCGGGATTCATGATGGTCATGCGCGCGTCCCCGTAGTGGACGTAGCCCATCTCGGCGGTCACCGGATGCCAGTGCGGTTCGCGCATACCGTCCTCGGTCACGCGCAGCGAGTACATCGAGATGTCCTTGAGGGCGGGCCAGAACTGGTCGCGGGCGAAGCGGGCGTTGCCACTGGCGTAGTTCAGTCCCGGGGACTGGGCCTCGATGTCGAATTTGTGTGGGTCGTTGAAGTGAGCGGCATCGGGCACGACGGCGTCGCCGACGCGGGCGGCCAGCTTGTGATCGGTCGTGCTGCGGCGGATCTTGGAGAAGTCGGCGGCGGGCAGATCGTAGGTATTGCCGAGCACCGCATCGCTGAAGGCTCCCAGTGTGGCGCCGAAGCCGAAATCCTCGGGGCGCTCGTTGCGGAAGGCGATGATGAATTCGGCGACGTCCTCGCCGATGTTCTCGATGTGGTGCAGCGAGCCGGAGTCGGCGTGGAACATCTGCCCGGCGGTGACGATGAAGGTCGAGAACTTGCTGCCGCTGTCGAGGATGGAGACCAGTGCGGTTCCCGAGACGCAGTAGGTGAGTTCGTTGGCGTTGGCGTGCCAGTGCGGGGTCCGCATCGCACCGGGGTTGAGCAGCACCCGCTTGATGGAGAGCCCCTTGAGGATGGGCAAGTTGTCCGCCGTCACGCGCCGCATCGAGCCCAGATCGGACTCCTCGACGATCTCACCGTCCAGGAGCGAGGTGGTGTGAATGCTGCGGTTCAGTGATGTCGTCATCGAGAATCTCCTCTGCTGCGGTTACCGGGCTGACAATGACCCTGGTCCAAGGCGGCGCGGGGGGCAATTGCCGGTGGCACCCATCCCCGTTGCGGATCGGCACACCGGTCCGTGCCTGCTACCCGGTACCGGGCTCGACCGAAGGCCTCCTCAGCCGTACGCCAACAGCAGTGGCACGTGCTGCTCGGCGGTGGTGAGCGACCCGTGGTGCCCGATGAGCGACGACTCCAGCGGCTCCACCGTCCTTCGCACCATCGAGGACGATCCGCGGGCCGCGGCGACGACGTCGCCGATGCGGGGCCGGATCTCTTCGGCGACGCGCGGGCCGAACCATCCGGCGGCGATCGCCTCGTCGCGCGACACCACCCATGCCCGGTCTGCCAGCGTCGTGCGCCATGCGGCGAGTACGTCGTCGCGTGCCCCGGCCTCGACGTAGACGTGGCGTGCCCTGGCCTCGCCGCCGATCGCCTGCACGCTCTCCAGCAGCAGAGGGTCGGCGTCGACGTCCACCGCGTCGGCCGGCGCCGTGGTGACCATCCCGTGGTCGGCCACGACCGCGAGCAGACCGCCGGGCGGCAATCCCTCGACCACCGATTCGACTAGTCGGTCGACTTGCCGCAACTGCAAGCGCCACGCCTCCGAACCAGGGCCGTGGAGGTGTCCGACCAGGTCGAGGTCCGCGTGGTAGCCGTAACAGAACCCGCCGTCGACGACGGCCGTACGCACGCGGGCGGCCAGGTCTCCGATCGCGTACACCCCGACGTAGCGACCGCCACGCAGCACGGCGCGGGTCAGCCCGGAGTCGGTGAATTGGGCCCCGGAGACCACGCTCACCGCAATGCCAGACGACGTGGCCCGTTCGAACGTGGTGGCCATGGGTTGCACCCGTTCGGGTTCGGCAGTGGCGCGGAGGTCGTCGCCCGACGGGTGCGGGCGCCAGCTCAGGGCGTTCATCACGCCGGTGCCTGGCAACCGAAAGGTGTACCCGACCATGCCGTGCTCACCGGAGTGGTGGCCGGTGCCGACGGCGGCCAGACCTGCCGCGGTGGTGGACGGGAACCCGACGCTCAGTGTCTGTCCGCGCAGCCCGGCAAGGACGGGGGCGTCGGCGGCGTACGTGTCGAGGAGTTCCGCGCCCAAGCCGTCGATCAGCAGGACACAAGCACCGGAGATGTTGGTGGGCAGGCTGATTCGACTCTCGAATCCCGTCGCTCCCATCGCGGTGAGCACCGCGGGCACCACGTCGCTGAGATGGGGGAGCGCCGTATCGGGCGTGGGGAGCGTCAAGACACCGGCTTCCGGTGGACCGACACGGCATAGTCGCCGCCGTCGTAGGGTTCGCGGCTCCAGGTGGCCCAGCGGGCCACGGGCTGCAGACCCGCCTGCTCGGCCAGCTCGTCATAGTGGCTGAGCGACAAGCGATCTGGGCGGATCGAAAACCCAGCCACCAGCAGTCCAGCGGGCGCCACTCGATCGCCGACGGCGCTCACCACGGCCCCCTCGGTTCCCGGCTGAACGAAGATCAGCACGTTGCCTGCCAGCAGTGCGAGGTCGAACTCCGCATGGACTACCTGCGCGATGTCGGTGAGATCGGCTTCAATCCAAGCGAGCTCCGGCCGTTTCGTGCGGGCCGCCGACAACATGGCGGGGTCGACGTCCACGCCGATGACGGAGAATCCACGGTCCGCCAACTCGATCGCCACCCTGCCGGTGCCGCACCCGGCATCGAGGACGCGGGTGCCGCCCGTCTCCCGAAGCAGGCTTTCGACGAGGTCCGCTTCGCCGTGCACGTTCTGCCCGTTGGCCGCGAGCGAGCGCCACCGCGCGTCGTAGTCGTCGCCCCGCGGTGCGTCGGTGTCCTGCCAACGTGTCGTCATGACCGCCAATTCTCCCACCCGGCGGCCCAGGCCCCCAACGGGATATCGGGGTCGCTAGCCCGCGACGATGGAATCGCCCTGCACGGAAACGGCTTTCGTCTCCAGCGGCTTCTTTGCCGGACCCTGAACCACGGCGCCTTCGAGGCTGAACATGCTTCCGTGGCAAGGGCACACGATGTTGCCGTCCTGCACCTTCGAGACGTTGCACCCGGCGTGCGGGCACACGGTGGAGAACCCCTTGAACACCCCGGCGGTCGGTTGTGTCACGACGATGTCGCCCACGATCACCCCCGAGCCGACGGGCACGTCGGCGGTCTTGGCCAGCGCGGCCCCTGTCGCTGGCGCTCCAGAGGATCCCGGTGCCGCAGGCGCTGAACTGGCCGACGATGCTGCCGGCTTGCCGTAGCTGCTGCACGCGGTGAGCGCGGTGGCTGCCAGGCCGAGGCCCGCTCCTGCGATGACGTTTCGGCGGGGAGTCTTGATCTCGTCGTGATTCATGTGGGCTCTTTCGCTGGGGCTCGGCTGTAGCGGGCTGGGCTACAAGAGGGATTGTGGACTGCCAACCTTGGGGGCGGCTATCGGTTCTAGAAATGGACACCGCTGGTCTCGAAGAACCACAACGCCGACGTCAGCCAGATGAAGATCAGGCTGAAGAAGGTCAGGCCTCCCGCGACGGGAATCACCCACGGCGCGAGCCCCTTGCGGGTGAGCAGCAGCATCTTCGTGACGAACACACCGTAGAAGAAGCACCCGAACAGCGAGTGGAACAGCACCCTGGTGTCAGTGGCCTCGAACCCGAGCGCATACAGGCAGTGCACGGCCACCGGAATGCTGGCCAGAACGGCCAGCCGACCCGACCAGACGTGTGCCTTGCTCACCCACGACGGCACACGGCCGCGCGGGAGAAGCCCGTACATCGCGAAGGCGGACCCGAACTGGAAGAGCGCAAGGCCGACGGCGATCGTCGCGGTCCACGTCTTGGCCGCGGTGCCGCTGGAGAACCCCGCCAGGTTCACGGCGAAGAACTGCGGCTCGTGCACCTTCCCGAACACCCCGAGGCCGACGGCGACCGCCGCGCCGATCAGCACGATCACCATGGCGGCGACGCCGCCCTTCGAGTTGGCGCGCGTGTCAGCTGACATCTTCGTCACCGTCGACCCGCGTCGCGGCCACCGTCCGGCCATCCAGAACGGCGGTACCGTCGGTGGTCAGCGCGGGAGCTGGCGCCGTCGATCCGTCGACCCTGCGCTGCACTCCCGTGACACCACCCTTGGCGTCGACGATCCAGCTGTTGCGCACGCCGCTGCTCTCGTAGACGTAGAGGCCGGCGGGAGGCTCGGCCGGACCAGTGGTGAAGTCCCACTTCTTGTCACCGATCCACAGTGTGCCGACCACCGCGTTGCCCTGAAGCTTGCCTTGGAGGCGGCTCGCCCCGTCCCTGCTCGCCAGTGCCACGGTCCCGTTGCTCGCCTTGCCATTCATCCACACCTCGACGGCGATGCCGTCGCACGCGTAGGCGACGGCCTTCGGGCCGTTGACCGTGATGTCGAGCGTGATCGTGCCGGTCTTCGTCGGAATCTTGCCGACGTAGGTGGCCTTCGCAGGGAACTGTGGCTGCGGCGGTGTGACCGGCGCGGGCGGTGGGGGTGGCGGCACCGGCGCGGCCACCGAAGTGGACTGCGCGACCGCCGTGGCCGACGGCGTGTCGGCGTTCTCCCGAGAGACGTCGATGAACCACAGTCCACCGCCCAGCGCCGCCACGGCGGCCAGGGTCACCAGCGGACCTCGAATCCTGTTGTTTGCCATGACTCGACAATGGCGAGCGCGACGCCGTCGTACTTGGAGAAAGCGTGGAGGTTGCATGGAGATTGGGCGGTGCGCCGCGCACCGTTTGCGCAGACCAGCCGTGCCCACGCGGCTTTGCTGAACCGCACGTCATCGCCAAGTCCCCGGATCGCCAGGAACCACACAGCATTGCGAACACGCGTGCGGCGCGATCACGCTGCTACCCTGCGATGGCTACCGGATGCCAGACCGCCATGGGCGGAACGCCCGGTCGGAGAACGCAGTGGCGCGAACGAAAAAGCAAGAGTTCATACGAAGAGAGTGTTGTGCGCAGCGGAGACATCAAGGCCCTGACCGGCCTGCGCATCGTCGCCGCACTGTGGGTCGTGCTGTTTCACTTTCGTCCGCTGCTGTGGCAGGCGGCCCCAGATTTCGCCTCGGCGCTTGCCCCCGTCCTCGACTGCGGGGCGCAGGGCGTAGACCTGTTCTTCATCCTCAGTGGCTTCGTCCTGACCTGGAACTACATGGACAAGATGGGCCGTTCGTGGTCGACGCGTGAAACCCTGCGGTTCCTGTGGCTGCGGCTGGCGCGGGTGTGGCCGGTGTACCTGGTGACCCTGCACCTCGCGGCGCTCTGGATCATCTTCACGCTCAACGTCGGCCATGTGCCGTCGGAGAACGTCGGCACGCTCAACGCGATCAGCTACGTCAGGCAGCTGTTCCTGGTGCAGCTCTGGTTCGAGCCGTTCTTCGACGGGACCAGCTGGGACGGGCCCGCCTGGTCGATCAGCGCCGAGTGGCTGGCCTACCTGATGTTCGGCGCGCTGATCCTGGTGATCTTCCGCATCGCACGGGCGACGCGCGCCAGGAGCCTGCTGTGGCTGGCGCTTGCCGCGTCGCTACCTCCGGTGCTGTTGTTGCTGGCGTCTGGCCAGTTCTACACACCGTGGAGCTGGCTACCGCGCATCGTCATGCAGTTCACCGCAGGAGCGCTGGCCTGTGCCGCGGTCCGCAGGTTGCACCCGAGCGAGCGGACCCGGGCGGCCGCCGGTTACCTGTCGGTTCTTCTGATCGGCGCCATCGTCGGCACGCTCTACCTGTTCTCCGCGCACCCGCTGGCCACGGTGCGCGATGCCAGCGGTCTGGTCGACGTGCTGTTCGTGCCTCTGATCATCGCGCTGGCAATCGGTTCGGGCACCCTGCCGTGGGTGCTGTCCACCCGGGTCGCGGTGTACCTGGGGCAGATCTCGTTCAGCCTGTACATGGTGCACGAGTTGGTGCACACCGCCTGGATCTGGGCGACCGAGCAGTTCGGGTTGGTGTTGGCCGGGACGTCGGGCAAGTTCACCGTCGTCGGCCTGATCGCGCTCGCCGTGGTGCTGGCAGCCGGGCTGTATCACGTGGTCGAGGAGCCGGCCCGACGGTGGATGCGCCGGATGGTCGACGTCAGGGAGGTGCCCATGTCGTCTCGTGACGATCCACCCTTCGATCAGGGCACAGCCAAGCTACAGAACATCGACCGTACGCTGGGTCCTGACACACCGAATGTGTCGGCCCGCGCGGGCTGACACTCCGGTTCGACCCGTGAATGATGTTGGGGCGCACACCGAGTGCCCTGCATTCAGAGCGAGCCGTTGGAACGTTCGGTCACTAGTGGAAATAGGCTGGCGATGCCCGTCGGCAGGGGAGGTAGCAATGGGTCGCCTGGCCGTGTTGGTCGTCGCGTGCGCTCTTCTGGGGGGTGCGCTCGGCGCACCCAGGGCGCCCATCGCGCTGGCGAGCCGGGACACGCCGATGAGCCGCGTTGCGGTGATCGGCGACTCGTACACCACCGGCAGTGACCAGGGTGGCCAGGGCGCCAACGGATGGGCCGCCCGTTCCTGGCAGACCCTCGCGCGTCAGGGCTTCCAGATCACGCCGGACGTCGCCGCGGAGGGCGGCGCCGGGTACGGCGTCCGCGGCAATCGCGGCAGCGTCTTCCGGGATTTGACCCCGGTTGCCGTTCGGCCCGATGACGCGGTGGTGCTGTTCTTCGGGTCGCGCAACGACAAGGGCGTCGATCCCGGGCTGTTGGCAGGCGCGGCGTTCGACTGCTTCCTCTTCACGCGTGCGGTCGCACCGTCGGCGCGGCTCATCGTCATCGGCCCACCGTGGCCGACGGCCGACGTCCC
This sequence comes from Mycolicibacterium sp. P9-64, assembly GCF_008329605.1. Lineage (GTDB taxonomy): Bacteria > Actinomycetota > Actinomycetes > Mycobacteriales > Mycobacteriaceae > Mycobacterium. Next base: position 293,888 of record NZ_NPKO01000006.1, on the reverse strand, counting down.
TCCGGACGTCCTTCAGGTCCGTGACGTGTTGTACGGCCAGGCCAGGGCGATGGGGGCGACGTGGATCGATCCGATCGCCGAGCGGTGGTTCGTCGGTAGGCCGGACTTGATCGGTGCGGACGGCGTGCATCCCACCGACGCCGGGCACGCCTACATGGCCGACAAGATCGCGCCGCTCATCGCCGCGCAGCTGCCGCGCCAGGTTTGAGACCCGTCGTCAGTCCTGAACGGCCTTGGCGATCGCCACGCACGTCGTGAGCCAGTCCCGGTCCAGCTCGCCTTCGTCGGCCAGCTCCCACATGGCGTTGTGAACCATCCTGACGACGACCCAGGCTCGCGCGCGGTCCTCGTCCAGACCCGCCGCGTCGACCAACGCGTGGAAGCGTCGGCGGACACCGCCGCGGGTGTCGCCGTCGAGCTCCTCCCAGCGATTCCACAGCATCGGGGCGATCTCGTAGTGCGGGTCTCCGTTGACCGGTTTGGGGTCGATCACCAGCCACGGTTCGCGATCGGCGGCAAGCACGTTCTCGTAGTGCAGGTCGGCGTGGATGAGCGTGCCGGCGCTGGCCGGGTCCACGACGAAGTCGCGTCCGAGGGTGATCGCCTGCTCGACGAGCCTGCGGGGGATCGGGGCACTGCGCGGCAGTTCGGTCAGCTCGCTTGTCCACTGTTCGATCAATCCGGTGAGCATGCGCAGCTGGGGCAGTGCGGGGACGTGGATCCTTCGGTAGAGCGCGGCGACGATCTCACACGCCTCGATGTCCCAGAGCTCGTTGAGGTTTCGTGTGGACAGCCGCTCGAGGAGCATGCTTCGGCGGTGCGGGTCGGCGCGCAATAGCCGCACGGCGCCGTTGCCGCCCCAACGCCGAAGCGCCAGGTGCTCGTGCTCCGATTCGTCGTCGGGGAAGGCGACCTTGAGCATCACCCCCGTGCCGTCCTCCGCACGGGTGGGCAGCACGATCGAGCAGTAGCCGTTCGTCGGCTCGCCGTCCGGTGTCAGATTCCAGTCGTCGATCTGGCGACGAACCAGCTTGGGCAGGGCCTCGATCCACGTCGCCCATTCCGGTCCACGGTGGGCCATCTCCCGCACAGCGGCGGGCAGTTCAGTCACCAGACCCATCGTTCCACCCGGAGCGCGGTCGACGGGGAATGCCCACCGGGGACCTCGTGTTGCGCCTCACATGACTGCGCCGTTCGATCCTCGTATCCTGCTGGCCGAAGCCCAAATCGGCGTCCTCGCCACCATCAAGGCCACCGGGCTCCCACAGCTGTCGCCCGTGACGCCGTCCTACGACCGGGACGCCGACCTCATTCGGGTCTCGATGACCGACGGCCGGGCAAAGACGGCCAACCTTCGACGCGACCCACGTGCTGCGCTCGAGGTGACCAGCGCTGACGGTTGGGCCTGGGCGACCGCCGAGGGATCGGTCACCCTCATCGGTCCCGGCACCGACCCGTACGGACCCGAGGTCGAGGCACTCGTCGAGTACTACCGCGCGGCGGCGGGGGAGCATCCGGACTGGGACGAGTACCGCTCGGTGATGGTGTCCGAGCGCAGGGTGCTGATGACGCTGGCCGTCGAGCGCGTGTACGGCGAGAAGATCCGCTGAGCAATCGCTCGGCACTAGCATCGACATGTGACCGAGCGCAGAATTCTCGGGGAACTCGACTTCGATTACGGGGTTGGCGACCCCGCCGAGGACGACGGATGGTTCGGCAGGGCGCAGGTCGAGGCCGCCGAGCCGGTGACTGCGCCGGAGTTCGACGACGCTCCCACCGACTACCCCCGATATCCCGCGCAGTACGACCCAGAGGACCCCGACCCGGAAGTCCTCGAGGCCGAGGAGACGCCGTGGGCCGCCATGCTCGCGCCTCGCACCGGGCGCCATCGCGCTGCACCCGTCAGGTCGTGGGAGGCCAAGCTCGTCAACAGCGGGGCTTGGGACTTCAAGGTGTCCGTCGCCGTCCCGTGGTACCGCTCGAAGCGCGTATTGACCGCAGGTGCGGCAGTGGCGGTGGTAGCGCTGGCGCTGACCGGCGTCCTTCTCCTCACCCGCGGTGCAGGCTCCGAGGACGCCGCGCCCGTGCCACCGACCAACCCCACCACTGCGGGTCCGGCGCCCGCCAGCCGGGCACCGGCTCTGTCATCGGCGGTCGAGCCACCGCCGCCTCCGCTCCCACCCCCACCTCCACCCTCGGCCGAGCAGATCACCACGCCCCCGACCGGCGGGTACGCGCCGCCGCGTCGATCCGCACCGTCCCAGTCGGAGACGCCCGAGATCGGGGTGACGCGTACTCCGGTCACCCGGGTGCCGTTCAGCGCGACACCACCCCCACCACGTGCTCCGGACCGGAACTCGGCGACGCCTGGTGACGCGCCACGGGGCGGCTGGGGACGCTGGTAGACCGTCAGCGGACGGTGGTCTTGAACCGCTTGCGGTAGGCACCTGGGGTGAGTCCCAGCTCGCGTTGAAACAACCTGCGAAGCGATTCGCTCGAACCGACGCCCGTTGCTTCGGCGACGTGCTCGAGGGATTCCGGCCCGCTGGTGAGGATCGCGCATGCGGCTTCTAGCCGGGTCCGGTCGACGAAATGCTGTGGGGTGTGCCCGGTTTCGATGAGGAACAGCCGCGAAAGGTGGCGGGCACTCACGCCTGCGCTCGCGGCGAGTGACCCAAGGGTGTGGTTGTGCCGCGGGTCGGTGGTGATGGTGTTCATGGCGGCACGGACCACGGAGTTGTTGGTGGGCAGGGCTTCCAACCGGACGCTGAATTGGGACTGGTCACCCGGTCTGGCCATGAAGACCACCAGATCCCGTGCGACGTCGCGCGCTAGCGCCGGTCCGTGATCCTGTTCGATGAGCGACAGGGTGAGGTCGATGCCCGCCGTGACACCCGCAGAGGTGGTGTAGGTGCCATCGGTGACGAAGATCGCGGCGGCGTCGACGCTCACTTCGGGAAACCGTGCGGCGAGTTGACGTGCGAGCTTCCAGTGGGTGGCGGCCCGTCTGCCGTTCAGCAGGCCGGTGGCGGCAAGGGGGAAGGCACCCGCGCAGATCGAGACGGTGCGCTGACTGTGTTGCGCCAGTTGGCGGATGGCGGCGACGAGCTCTGCGTTGGTGATGCTGGCCTGCCAGTCCGGCGCGCCCGGAACCAGCAGCGTGCCGATGCGGTCGGTCACCAGGTGTGCGGCGGTCTCGACACCGAGGCGGGTACCGGAACTGGCGATGACGTCGTTCCCGGTCACCGAGGCGTGCACGACGCGGTAGTGGGCGCCGAGGGCGTTGGCGGAGGTGAACGCGTCGACCGGTCCCGTGACGTCGAGCATTTGAATGCCGTCGTACACCATCACCACGACCAGGTGCGGCTCGGTGCCGGTAGCAGGGGCCATCAACGCCTCGTCATCCGTTCGACGGTGTCCACATGTGTGCCTTTCCTGGCACTTCGTGCACGGCCGGGGGCCCTACCGGAGGGCGATAGTCGAATCAACGGCGCCGACCCGGCGTCACGCATCGAAGAGAAGGGACGGGACATGACTGAAATCATTGCGGGGGTTCGCATCCCTGACAGCGCATTGGCACAGGACGCCACCCAGCTGATCCGCGACACCACCAACGAGCTGATCTTTCATCATTCGCGGCGGGTGTTCCTGTTCGGCAGCCTGCAGTCGCGGCGGTTGGGCATTGCCCCCGACGCCGAGCTGCAGTACGTCGCGGCACTGTTCCACGATACGGGCCTGGTGGAGCCGTACCGGAGCACGGAGCAGCGGTTCGAGCTGGACGGCGCCGATACCGCTCGGGGCTTTCTGACCTCGCACGGGTTCTCGGCGGCGGACGCTGACGTCGTGTGGACGGCGATCGCCCTGCACACCACACCGGAAGTGCCCTACAAGATGGATCCGGTGATCGCGGCCGTCACGGCGGGCGTCGAAACCGACGTGCTCGGCATTCGCCTCGACGCCATCAACGCCGACGAGATCGCCGCGATCACGGCGGTGCATCCGAGGCCGAACTTCAAGAACGAGATCCTGCAGGCGTTCACCGACGGCTTCTCCTACCGGCCCGAGAGCACGTTCGGCACCGTCAACGCCGACGTCCTCGAGCACTTCGTGCCGGGGTTCCGCCGGATCGACTTCGTCGACGTGATCAAGAACTCGGCCTGGCCGGAGTAGTCGCGGCGCGGCCGATCTACGATGACGTGTCGTCGAGGAGGCCGGAGGAATCATGAGCAGCGAAACGAGTCCCGTTGCCAGCCACCGCGACCCGGAACTCGCTGGGCAGACCGTCGTCTTGATCGGCGGCAGCGCTGGCATCGGGCTCGAGACCGCACGACGCGCGCGGGCCGAGGGCGCCGAGGTGATCCTCACCGGACGCCATGCCGACCGGCTCGAGCAGGCGGCACTCGACGTCGGCGCGCAACGCACCGCGGCCTTCGATGCCAACGATCCGGCGGCCCTCGAGGCGTTCTTCCAGTCCGTGCCGACGCCGATCGACCACGTGCTGATCACGGCGGGCGGCCCGCAGTACCGGCCGCTGCTCGAGATGGACGCAGCCGAGGTGCGGGACGCGCTCAGTGGCCACGTGGTGCTGGGACTTTCGGTCGCGCGCAACGTGGTCGGCAAGATGCGGCCCGGCGGCTCGCTGGTGCTGATGGGCGGTACCGGTGGGCGGCGCATCGATCACGGTCTCGGCATCGTGTCTGCGGCGACGGCGGCATTGCCTCCGTTCACGGCCGCGCTCGCACTGGAGCTGGCGCCGGTCCGCGTGAACCTCATCGCTGCCGGTTTCGTCGACACCCCGTTGTCGGCGGCGCTGCTGGGGGATCGGCTCGAGGAGCGCCGCGACGAACTCCGCGCGACGCTTCCGATCGGCCGCGTCGTCGGACCCGGCGACGTCGCCGCGCTCGCCGTCCACCTGATGATCAACACGGCCCTGACCGGAGCGACGTACGACATCGACGGCGGCCAGCAGTTCGTGTGATGCAAACGATGATCGACTTCGACACGGCACCGGTATTCGCCATGCCCGGAATCGGTGGGATCGGCGTGCGCGAAGGCATGTTGATCGAAGGTCCGCAGGGCTGGGGTGAGTTCAGCCCGTCCGACGACTGCGACGACCGCGCGGCCGCGCGTTGGCTGACCGCGGCGATCGAGTCGGGCACCGTCGGGTGGCCGGATCCGGTGCGCGGCCGGGTGCCGATCGCCGTCACGGTGCCCGCGGTCGAACCCGACCGGGCACACGACATCGTCGCGAATGCCGGTTGCCGCACCGCCGAGGTCACCGTCGGTGACAGCGCAGGCTCGCTCGCCGATGACGTCGCCCGGCTGGAGGCGGTGCGCGACGCGCTCGGCGCGGATGGCGTTGTTCGCTGTCGTACCAACGGAATGTGGGGCGTCGACGCCGCGGTGTCGGCGATTGCCACGCTGGATCGGGCGGCGGGAGGACTGGAGTATGTCGAGCAGCCGTGCCGAACTGCCGAGGAGCTGGCCGCCGTCCGCGCGCGCGTCGACGTTCCGGTCGCAACCGTGGTGCCCATTTCTCCCGACGATGCCCCACGGGCGTCGTTGGTCGGTGTCGCGGACGTCGCGGTCCTTCGGTGCGGACCGCTGGGCGGGGTGCGACGTGCGTTGGTGATCGCCGAAGCGTGCGGTCTTCCATGTGTCGTCGCGTCGACGGGACAGTCGAGCATCGGATGGTCGGCAGGGCTCGCGCTTGCCGGGGCACTGCCGGAGCTGCGGTACGCCTGCGCACTCGGGACGGCGTCGCAGGTGTCTGGCGACCTGGTCGCCGGGGCGCGGTCGCTGGTTCCCGTCGGCGGTTACCTACCCGTGGCGCCGATGCCACCGGCGCCCGACCGAGAGCTCGTCGCGTTCTATGCGGTCACCGACCCCGACAGGATCGCCTGGTGGCGCGATCGATTGGGCACCGCCCGCGTCGGCTAGTCACCCGGTCGAGGGCTACCCGACGCCGCAAGGCGTCGTCGCCTTCGACACCGGAGCGCCGAAGGCGACGACACGAGCGGCCCTCACCAAGAGCGTGGACTCGCTGCACTGAGCCGCAGCTCAAGCCCTATCCAGCGGAGAGGCAGCCCACGTTGGGGATGCAAGCGCTGGCGCCACCGGGCCCGGCCGTCGCGCCTGCACCGGGAACGTTGGCGCTCGCTCCGCCAGGTCCTGCGGTCACGCCGGCACCAGGAACGTTCGCACTCGCGCCACCGGGGCCAGCTTCGGCGCCGGCACCGGGGACTGTCGCGCCGGCACCGTCAGGCCCGGCTTCGACGCCGGCACCGGGAACAGTCGCGCCGGCACCGTCAGGGCCGGCTTCGGCGCCGGCTCCCGGAACAGTCGCGCCGGCACCGTCAGGCCCGGCAACTGCCTCGGCACCCGGCACGTTCGCACCGGCACCCTCAGGACCAGCAGTAGCGCCGGCACCGGGCGCGGTGGCGCAAACGGAACCGTCGGCGTTGACGCACGCTGGGGGGTTCGCCGAGGCGAGCGGCGCCATCGCGATGGCAGAGACCGCGGCACCAGCAAGCAGTACCGATTTCAGGGAGAGCTTCTTCGGAGCGTTCATTGTGAGTGCCATGCACGATGACTACCCACCCCGACGGGATCCTGAAACCGCGACCCATGCCAGACCGGCACATTGGGGACGAACGTGCACGTCAACGTGGTAGAGCCCTCGACACGCAGACCAGCATCAGGCCGTCGTCGTGCTCGGGGACCGTCAGCAGCGTGTCGCGGTGGCCGTCGAGCACCGGGGCGGCGGCGAACCATTCGAAGTGCAATTCGACGCCGGACCACACGCGTAAACGGCTGTGTGGTCGAGACATTCGCCCAACAGTTCCCGCGCGTCGGGCAGGCCGGGACACGTCGTCGGTGCGGACTATGTCGACGGCAGACACCTGAAGGTTGAAACGCCTGGCAGACGGGTGTCCGGCCGGGGATCCGGGTACGCTCGCAACCGTGACCGAACGGCCTTTCGTGCCTGCGGACTTCGTCGTGCCGCTCGAGCTCGATGGGCCCGGCTTCCGGCTGATTCCGCTTGAGCCAGAACACAACTCCGCCGACCTCGCCGCGTGGTCGTCGAGCATGGAGCACATCAGGGCCACCCCCGGTTTCGGTGGAAGGCCGTGGCCACACGACATGACGGCGGCGCAGAACCTGGCCGACCTCGAGCAGCATGCCGCCGACTTCGCGGCCCGCATCGGATTCACCTACACCGTCGTGGCACCGGACCGTCCCGACGGACAGGAGGTGATCGGCTGCGTGTACGTCTACCGACCTCAGCCCGGTGACCCCGGCGACGCCGCAGTTCGCTCCTGGGTGCGCGCCGACCACGCCGAGCTGGACTCCGTCCTGTACGTCACGGTGCGGGATTGGCTGGCCCGTGACTGGCCTTTCCACGCTGTGGAATACGCTCCCCGCCACTGAGGGACCCTCGCGCACGGGTGCCGTCGCGCCTTGACAGACTGTGCGCATGGCACAGATAACGTTGCGCGGAAATCCCATCAACACGGTCGGCGAGCTGCCGGCCGTCGGGGCCCCGGCCCCCGGCTTCAGCTTGACCGGCACCGATCTCGGCGCCGTCAGCAGCGACCAGTTCCAGGGTAAGCCCGTGCTGCTGAACATCTTTCCGTCGGTCGACACCCCGGTGTGCGCGTTGAGCGTTCGGACCTTCAACGAGCGCGCCGCGGCAAGTGGCCTCTCGGTGCTGTGCGTATCCAACGACCTGCCGTTTGCCCAGAAGCGCTTCTGCGGCGCCGAGGGCATCGAGAACGTGACGACGGCGTCGGCATTCCGCGACAGCTTCGGCGCGGACTATGGCATCACCATCGCCGACGGTCCGATGGCCGGGCTGTTGGGCCGGGCAGTCGTGGTGATCGGTGCTGACGGAAACGTCGCATACACCGAGTTGGTGCCCGAGATCGCCACAGAGCCCAACTACGACGCCGCGCTGGCAGCAGTCTCCTAGGCACCCAGCACGTGGGGACCCGCCCCCAACGATCCGGGGGCGGGTTCACCACGAAAGCGGTAACCGGCCGTATCGGGAATAATTGGCGAACGTTATGACCCGACCGGCACACGCGCGACTCGATCCGCCCAAACGGCACCGCATGCCCGAGCCCAGTAGCCACGGCGCGCGACGTGCCGCACGGGTGACGGGCCGGGTGATCGGCGGGTTGACCGCCGTGGCGGTCCTGGCCTGTACCGCCATCGGCTGGGCCGGCTATCACCGCACCGTGGGGGAGATCACCACGTCGCACGCGCTGGACGGCGGCCCGAGTTCGGGCGGAAACGCCCAGAACATTCTCATCATGGGCCTCGACAGCAGGCTCGACCAGCACGGCAACCCGCTTCCGCAGGACGTGTACGACGCGTTGCACGCCGGTGACGAAACCGTCGGCGGGTACAACGCCAACGTCTTGATCGTCGTGCACCTGCCCGGTGACGGCGGCCCGGCGGTGGCGTTCTCGATCCCCCGCGACGACTACGTGGATCTGGCCCGCTGCCCGTCCGGGGTCTGTCACGGCAAGGTCAAGCAGGCCTATGGCCTGGCCTACCAGCACGCCATGGACTCCTTCGCGGCGGGCGAGTCGGGCTCGGGCTCAAAGGTGTCGGGTGGGGTCGCTTCGACGTCCGACGATCCGGTCGTCCACGAGCAGGCGGCGCGCGAAGCCGGCCGCAAGGCCGAGATCGACACCGTCCGACATTTGTTGGGAATTCCGATCGACCACTTCGTCGAGGTCACACTCGGCGCGTTCTTTCAGCTCGCCCAGGTGGTCGCGCCGATCACCGTGTGCCTGAATGCGGACACCTCAGATCCATACTCGGGGGCCGACTTTCACGCCGGCGTGCAGCACATCGATGCCGCGCAAGCGATGGCGTTCGTGCGGCAACGCCGCGACGTCAACGACGAGAACTTCACCGACCTCGACCGCACCCGCCGTCAGCAGGCCTTCCTCGCCGCGCTGGTGTCGGCGCTCGGCCGCGGCGGAGCGCTCGACAGCCCCGCGGTGCTCGGCAAGCTGCTGGAGGTGGCGAAACAGAACATCGCCGTTGACGCAGGGTTCGACCTACCAGGGTTCGCTCAACGTGGCGCAGCGCTCACAGTCAAGCCGCCCTCGCTGTACACGCTGCCGATTACCGGTTTCGGCCAGGACGACGCGGGGGAGGACATCAACCTCGTCGACGTGCCCGCCATCCGCGCCATCGTGAGCAAACTGGTCGCGGGCGCCCCGTCCGGCTCTGGCACGGTGGCGCCGACTAGCACCGACTCGAACGGAAATCGCGGCAGGGGCGCGGTACTGGACGTGGTGAACGCCTCCGCCTACGACGGGCTGGCCACCCGACTGGAGACCGCCTTCACGGCCGACGGGTTCAGCCCCGGTCAGGTCGGCACCGCCACCACCCTGGAAAGCGCGAGCAGCGTCACCTACGGCCCAGGCGCGGAGGGCGCCGCCCAAGCGCTTGCCAAGCAGCTCGACCTTCCGGCGACCGTTTCGGAAGCGCTGCCCGCCCGGACCGTGCAGCTGACCATCGGCACCGACTTCCCCGCCGCGGACTACCCAAGCGACGACAGCACCGACAGCCTGGCATCCACCAGCACGAGCCGGGCCCCGAGCACGCCGGTCGCCACGGTGTCGGCCACCGCCACTGGCACGTACACACCCGCCCCCACCGATCTCACGCAGATGACCGCCTCGGGCACTCCGTGCGTGAAGTGACTCGTCGTGTGTGAATCTGACGACGTCCCCGTGTGGGTTCGATCGCACACATCGCCAAATACGTTGTCCCGGTGCTGATTGCGCTTGCGGTCACACGGGCCGAAGTCAACCGGAGGGCAGCCAAGGACGGCAGAGGCGACGCCGATCAACCCAGGGACTGATCGGCTCAGGCCGAGCGGTGAAACGCCGCGGCGAAGAATGCCACCTCGAGGCGCATCGCCCGCCGGTAGGCGGTGGCCACCGCGGGCCCGTCGTCTGGCTGCTCGTCGAGCAGTTCCTCGAGGCGCCGCGCCAATGCCTCGAAACCCGGGTCCTGGTAGGCGCGTACCCATTCCGCATAGGGCCCCGCCGCGTCGGCGTCCAGCGCAGCGCCCAGCCACGCATAGAGCCGCATGCATGGTGTCATCGCGGCGAAGACCATGCCCAGCGTGCCGGTGGCTGCCGTCGCGAGCAGGAAGTCGGTGTAGGCCAGCGTCGCCGATGCCGGTTCGACGCCTTTCATGTCGATACCCCAGCGCGCGGCGTACGAGGAGTGCAGCCCGAGCTCCTCGCGGACCCCGGCGATCAGGTCGGCCAGCACCAGGAGCGTGGTGCTGTCGGAACTGCGTGCCAGCGCCAGAGCGTATGCGCGGGCGAAGGATTCGAGGAAGAAGGCGTCCTGCGCGACGTAGCCCGCGAAGACGTCGCGGGGCAGCGATCCGTCACCGAGGCGGGATACGAAGGGATCGGTGAGCGCCGTCTGCGCCAGGTCGGCGTTCTCGGCCCAGAGCCGTGCGGACAGCGTCATGCCAGCGCCATGTCCCAGAACGCGACCTCGTGGCTCAGCACGTCGGCCACCAGGTCGTCGCGTCCGTCGAGGGTGGCCAACTCACCGAGACCGTCGACGTACTCCGCGAAGGCCGGGGCAGTCCAATGTTCGACGAACTCCCCGAACGGGGACGTGTTCGACGCGGCGGAGGCCCAGCCGAGCAGGTACACCCGCTCCAGCACCCAGAGCGCCGTCACCGCCGCGTCGAAGGGTGCGGCATCCAACCGCTCGAGCAGGGCGCGGTAGGCCACTGTCGTGGGCAGCGCCTGCGCTCCGAGGTCGATTCCTCGCTGCGCGGCCATGACCTCGAACCAGTCGAGTTCGGCGACGAGCGCGACGCACCCGCCTGCGAGAACGGCCTGCGCCTGCCGCGGCGCGCGCGCCAACAGCCGGGCCTGGAAGTGCAGCAGGTCGGCGACGAAGATGGCGTCCTGCGCCAACCACCGATCGAAGGCCTCGTCTGCGATCGTGCCGTCGCGTACGGCGTCGAGGAATGGATGGCGGGTTGCGGCGGACCAGAGGGGATCGAGCACGCCATGAACAATAGCGACGGGGTCTCGAGGGGGTCTCGAGGGCGAGCGAAGCGACGGGGGATTGTCTCGAGGGCGAGCGAAGCGACGGGGGATTGTCTCGAGGGCGAGCGAAGCGACGGGGGATTGTCTCAGCCCCGCATCTACCGGGGATCAATTGCTACACGAAGGCGTAACGAATGCGCTGTGGCGAGCTGGCGGCGGCTTCGGAGCCTGAAGTGCGGATAGCCTAGGGGCGGTGCAGTTTTGGCCACACGGGTGGGACGTCCCGGTAGGGAGTCATGGATTGTCGGCCGAAACGTGAAGACATCGCGTTGACGCCGGAGAGGTGGAACTAGAAATGAAGCGCATTTACGCGTTGGCGATCGGCGTGGGCCTGTTGATGGCGACGCCCGGTCTGGCGAGCGCTGATCCGTATGCCGGTCCCGTCAGTCGGCAACAGGCGATTCAGTACGTGATCTCGCGTGCGCTCGCGCAGCGCGGCGTGCCCTACACCTACGGTGGCGGCAACGCGCAAGGACCCACCCTTGGCGCCAAGCCGGCTGCCGACACCGCTGACTCGAGCATCACCGGCCCGGCGGCGGTGCCGGGCCTTCAGACACCCCAGATCTCCGGTCTGGCCCCGGCCCCCGCGCTCGGTGCCTTCACCCCGACTCCCGCGCTCGGTACGTTGGACCCGGCGCCGGCTCCCACCGTCGTCGGATTCGACGCTTCCGGCCTGGTGCAGTACGCCTTCGCGGGCGTCGGGATCAAGCTGCCGCGTTCCTCGGGTCAGCAGTACGCCGCACTCCAGAAGGTGGCGCCGTCACAGGCCCTGCCTGGCGACCTGATCTTCTTCGGCCCCGAGGGCAGCGACAGTGTCGCCCTGTTCCTCGGAAATGGACAGATGCTGGAGGCGACGAATCCGGCCGTGGTGGTCTCCCCGGTGCGCACCAACAACATGACGCCCTACCTGGGCAGGGTCATCGCGCAGTGATTGCCCTCGGCTGAATGCGGACCAGCGCCCCGCGGCCTGGTGCAATCGCCACGCCGCGGGACTGGCTGGGTTCGTCGCGACCGTCCGTGGGAGTGATGACGTAGTCGCGCAACAGAGTTCGTAGGACGACGCGCATCTCCATGGTCGCGAAGGCAGCGCCGATGCAGCGGCGGACTCCGCCGCCGTACGGGATCCATTCGGCGGGGTCGGGCGGCCGGGAGATGAAGCGATCGGGATCGAATCGACGAGCGTTGGGGAAGACGGTTTCGTCGGTGTGAAGCAGCCCGATGCTGGCGACGATCGTCTGTCCGTGCGGGAACGTCCACGGCCCGATCTGCAGGGTCGGGGCCTTGACCTGCCGGAAGGTCTGGTCGACGACGGGTCGGGTGCGCTGGACCTCGAGGATCGTGGCGTGCAGGAGCTCCTCGGATCCGGCGTCGAGATCGGCGTCGAGGCGGTCGAGCAGCTGCGGGTGTCTCTGCAGCCGTTCAACCGCCCAGGCCAGGGTGGTTGCGGTGGTCTCGTGGCCCGCCGCGAGCAGGGTGATCAACTCGTCGGCGATCTCGGCGCGCGACATCGGCGAACCGTCCTCGTAGCGGCTCTGCAGCAGCAACGACAGCACGTCCTCACGGGCGTCCAGGTCGGGATCCGATTGAGCCTTGTCGATGAGCCTGTCGACGATCGCGTCGTACTCCCTGCGGTTCAGGTGGAACCGGCCCCACGGGCTCCAGCGGCCCCAATCCCATTGCGGGACAGGGACCAATGCCAGCATCGAACCGAGCTGAATCGCGGGCGGTAGCAGCTCCCGTAGACGTTGCAATTCCTGTCCGTCGGCCCCGAACACCGCCCGCAGGATGACGTTGAGGGTGATCCGCATCATCGATGGCATCGTCGCGAAGGTTTGGTCGTGCGGCCACGTCGCGAACTCGTCGATCGCTTCTCGTTCGACGATGGCTTCGAAGGCCGCTAGCCGCCTGCCGTGGAAAGGTGGCGTCAACAGCTTGCGCTGTGCGCGATGCTGGTCGCCGGTCAGCGCGAACAGCGAGTTCGGTCCCATGACGCGGCCCAGGTTGGCCTCGGTCGTATCGACGACATCAGGTCCGGCCCTGAACAGCTGACGAATGTCGTCGGGATCGCTGAGCACGACCATGCGCCCGAAGATCGGCAGGTGAATCGAGAAGGCCGATCCATAGCGGCGGCGCACGACTTCGAGCGCGACGGTGCGATTGGCCACTGCCAGGATGCCTTGAACGGCGCGGGGGATGGGTGGGCCTGGCGGCAGGTGGATTGGAGTCGTTCTTTGATCTGTCGTGGTCATCGCATCTCCCGACTAACGGCCATGGCCCGGCGATGATAGTCGGTGGAGGCGTCGAGTCAATGCACACGAGACGACGCGTGAACACCAGCGGTTCCCGTGGGCCATACTTGCCCCGATGGCCGTTGCACAGCCCCTCTGGCACTGCGAAATCCGAGCGCTGCCGTGAGGCACCGTTACCACGTTCCCGTCGGGGCGTTCGACGCAGCGAACAATCGCTGGACGGACGTGCACGCCCAGGAGGGCGTCGAACGCGATGCGCTCACCTTGGCGACGTTCAACATCTGGTTCGACGAGTACTTCGCCACCGACCGGTATCTGGCCATCGCCGAGCTACTGGCTCGAGACATGCCCGATGTCATGGTGTTTCAAGAAGTGACGCCGGCCGCGCTGGACCTCTTCCTTGCTCAACCGTGGATTCGGGAGCACTATCGGCGCGCCGCGGTCACCGGTGTCGAGCTCGGCAACTACGGGATGCTGATGTTGTCGCGGCTGCCGATCGACCGAGTCACCTACACCCCGCTACCGACCCGTCTGGCACGCGGTTTTCTCACCGCTGAATTCACGATCAATGGTGGTGCGCTGGCCATCTGCGGAGTTCACCTCGAAAGTGGGAAGGCCTCGGCCGGGTTGCGGGCCACGCAGCTCAGCAGAGTCGTTCGTGCACTGGACCGAGCCGACGACGCCGTCGTTCTCGGTGACTTCAACGTGCGTGACGATGAGAACGAACGGATCGGTCCGCCGTTCTGCGATGTTTGGCCTGCGTTGCGGCCACACGATGACGGCTTCACCGAGGACACGTCCATCAACCTGATGCGCTTGGACAGCAAGAACAAACACAGGCAGGTCAGGTTCGATCGGGTGCTGCTGAAGGGTGCCGGGTGGACGGCCCAGAGCATCGAACTGCTGGGCACCGAGCCGATCTCGCGCGCACACCCGCGCGTGTTCCCGTCCGACCACTTCGGCGTGCAGTGTCGCCTCGTTCGTCGATCAACAGCCGGTGGTGAGACTATCCACCGCCGGCGCTCACTCTTTCGAATGCCATCACTTCTAATGCGGCGCGCTCGCCAGAGCGGATGGCTCCGTCGATGAAACCGCTCATGACAGCGGAGCTTTCGGACCCGGCCCAATGGATGCGGCCACATGGTTCACGCAGCGCTGGGCCGAACTCGGTGAGCACACCGGGTGGAGCGTGGCTGATCATGCCGCCTCCGGAGTACCGTTCGGCGCTCCAGTCCTGCTCGACGTAGTCGACGGGGGAGCGTGCCTTGTCGCCGAATCTCCGTGCGACGGCGTCGAGCACCACGATCCTGCGAGCGTTCGCACCGAGTCGTGCGACGCGCCGCGCGACGGGCCCCTCGGTGATGACCGTGAGAACCCCTGGACGTCCGGTGTCGGTACAGGAGTCGATGGTGAGATTCGCAGGCGACCCCGGTGCGAACGACTGGCCCGACAGACCGTCCGCCCGCCAGAACGGCTCGTCGTACACCAGCGCGATCTTGAACACGGCACCCAATGGCATGCGCTGGTGCAGAAACGATCGGTCCATCGGGAGCATCGGCTCGTAGGTGATCTGACTGGCGATCGCCAGGGGAACGGCGACGACGGCTCGGCGGGCACGCACCACCACGTCGTCGGCGCGCACGGTCACCCCGTCGTCGTCCTGGGCGATGCTCCTGACGGGTTGTGACAGGTGGAGTGCGTCACCGAGTTCGGCCGCGATCGGCCGGTAGATGGCCCCCATGCCGCCGACGGGCCGCGCATCCTCTGCCGCGCCCTTGACGCCAAGCACGAAGTTCGGTCCGCCCGCCGACGCCATTTGGTGCAGTACGAACAGCATCGACACCTCAGAGGCAGCCGAGGTGTACGTGCCTGCGATGGCAGCCTCGAGGAGCTGATGGGCGGGCGGGGACAGGGTGTGCTTGTCCAGCCACTGCGCGAGGGTGATCTGATCCCACGCGTGCGCCTTCGGCGCAGACCACGGGGCGTCCAGCGGAATGGTCTTGCACATGCGGCCAAGCCCGAAGAGGACCGCACCGAGGTTCGCCACCACCCACGGGTTCATCGTCAACGGAATCGTGCCCTGGTAGCGATACTTCTTGCCGCCGACGTACATCACGGCGTCGCCGTCGACGTACTGCTGGTAGCTCGGTACCCCAAACTCCTTCATCAGGCGAAAGACGGCATCCTGGCCCGGCCCGATCCACGCGCCTCCACGGTCGATCCACGACCCGTCGTCCCGCTCTTCGGTGAAGGTGCGACCGCCCACCCTGTCACGTGCCTCCAACAGCGCCACGGAGCAACCCGCTTGCTGCAACCGCAGCGCGGCGGTGAGTCCTGCGAACCCAGCACCTATCACGCAGTAGTCCACGTCGATCATCAGTGCCCCCACTGTTGGGTTCGCGAATAACGGGATGCGGGTTCGGATTCTAGTCAATTGGCATGGGTTCGGATCCGGGTTTGCGGCCTCTGGCAGTGCCGCGGCGCGATCGCGTAGCGTCGACGCCATGGAGCTCAGACTCGAGGTGATCGTGCTGCCCGTCTCCGACGTGGACCGGGCCAAGGACTTCTACGTGAAGCTGGGATGGCGTCTGGATGCCGACTTCGCCACGGATGATGACTTCCGGGTCATTCAGCTGACCCCTCCGGGCTCACCGTGCTCGATCATCTTCGGCACCGGAGTAAGTTCGGCCGCACCGGGTTCCGTCGACGGCTTGCATCTCGTCGTCACCGACATCGAGGCGGCCAGGGCAGAGCTCGCCGACCTTGGCGCCCCCATCAGCGAGGTCTTCCACGACGCCGGCGGCGTGTTCCACCGGGCGGGAGTCGAAGGTCGTGTGCCAGGCCCTGACCCGAAGCGCGGCAGCTACGCGTCGTTCGCGTCGTTCAGCGACCCGGATGGCAACACCTGGATCCTGCAGGAGATCGTCGAGCGGCTTCCCGGGCGATGAGCGAACCGACGTCATCGCCCCGGGTCGGTTGTGTGTTCCGGCCTCAGTACGCACCCGAGAGGCTCGGCGCTGCCGCGCGTGCCGCCGACGCCTCGGGGCTCGACGAGATGTGGTTGTGGGAGGACTGTTTCGCAACCGGCGGCATCTCCACGGCGGCAATCGCGCTTGCCAATAGTGATCGCATGTCCGTCGGCGTCGGTGTGTTGCCCGTGCCGATGCGCAACGTGGCCATCACCGCGATGGAGATCGCCACGCTGGAGCGTGCCTTTCCCGGACGGGTCCGCATCGGCGTCGGACACGGGGTCCAGGACTGGATGCGCCAGATCGGCGTCAAAGTCGCTTCCCCGATGACCTATCTTCGCGAGTACCTCGTCTGCCTGAGCGCGCTGTTGCGCGGCGAAACCGTCACCTACACAGGCAGATACGTATCGCTGACCGACGTCCAGCTCGAGTGGCCGCCGACGTCGAACACCGAGTTGCTCGCTGCGGCGACTGGCCCGAAGACCCTGGAACTGAGCGGCGAACTGGCCACCGGAACCATCATCTCCAGCGGCGCATCGCCGGACGGGATGCGAGAGTCGCTGGTACACGTCAACTCTGGGCGTGCTCGACGCTCCACGCCAAGCCCGCACTCGGTCGCCGTCTACGTCGTGTGTGCAACGGGACCAGACGCCGAGGCAGTCGCGCAGCACGAGGTTCGGCAACAGGACTTCGAGTGGTCGGACGACATCGCCGCGTTCGGCACCGCAGCCGAGATCGCAGCCGCTGCCCGCCGATGGGTGGCGGCCGGCGCAGATACCGTCGTGCTGCAACCTCCGTCCGATGCCGATACCGACGTCGCATCGTTTGCGGCGTTCCTCGGCTCCGAAGTGCAGCCCTTGCTCAAGGACTGAGGCGCGCCAGCGCGTCGGCCGCACACGCCATCGCGACCGAGTCGCGGCCGTTCTGCTCGTTGACCTTTCGAGGGTGTCCGCGATCGCGAATCCACGCCGCCTGATCGGTCATCATGCGACGCAGCAGTTCGCAGTAGAGCGGCATCTTCTGCGGGCCTTCCCAGTCCAGCTCGAACTGCTGATAGCCGTCGTGATGGCGTCCGTGCGAATAGAACGCACGATCGCGGGGGCCGTAGGTCGTCAGCACGTCGATCCGTGCACCGGGAAAGAGCTCGCTCAGCTCGCGCGTCTGAGACTCGTTGGCCACTGCATGAATGTGGACGCTCGTCGGCACCCAACCGTGCAATGTCACGTCGCCGCATTCGAAGACGAGCCGAAGCTCCTGACGATCCATCCGGGCCGGCTGGTGAAAGCCGTGATAGAAGTTGAAGTGCGCGCCGCCGGGGTAGCGCACCGTGCAGTGCACCTGGTCCTCGCAGCCATCGGACCTACGGCTGGCCTGTGCGGAGACGACTTCGCCGGCGCCCAACCAGCCCGTCAGCATGTCGAAGAAGTGCACGCCGTGCTCGACGAAGATTCCGCCGCTCTTCTCGCGATCCCAAAACCAGTGCTCCGGCGGAAGACTCTCGTCGGATGCGTAGTTCTCGAAGTATCCGTGCAGCAGTTCGCCAAGCGGCCCGCGTTCGATGAGCTGAGCGACGACGTCGAACAACGGGTTGTACCGCTGCATCAGGTTCGCGACGAGCAACCGGTCCGCCCGCTGCGCAATCCCGACCAGTTCGTCGGCTTGGGCGACCGTGAGCGCAAGTGGCTTCTCGCAGATGACGTGCTTGCCTGCCAGCAGTGCCATCTTGGATTGCTCGTAGTGCAGAAACGGCGGCGTGGCGATGTAGACCAGATCGACGGCAGGTAGCCCGAGCAGGCGATCGACGTCGACGACGTCGTCGAGCCCGTACCGCTGTGCGGCGGCCACGGCGGCGGGTCGTGCCGTACCTGCCATGGCTGCCAGCCGTACGCCAGGAACCTGGATGAACTGTTGCAGCGCGAACAGCCCGAAGCCGCCAAGACCGATGACGCCGATACCGAGCTCGCTCATCGCTTCGTATCCTCTTGTAGTGGCGCTTGCACGCCGTACTCGAACTCAACCACAGATGTCGGCGCGCTCGGACCATTGGGCGACGAGACAATGGTCGGACACGCTGCCCACAACGAGGACGACCGCGACAAGGATCTCCACATGTACGTCCCGTCCCACTTCGCCGCCGACGACGCAGCCGTCGACGAGTTGCTCACCCACCAGGGCGCAGCCGATCTGATCACTGCCACCCCCGATGGGCTGCGGGCGACGATGCTGCCGTTCCTGTACGACCGCCAGCGCAGGAAGCTGCTCGGGCACTTCGCCCGCAACAACGACCATTGGCAGCAGCCGGTTCTCGGTGAAGCCCTGGTCATCGCCCGCGGACCCGACAGCTACATCAGCCCGTCCTGGTACCCGTCGAAGGCCGAGCATGGCCGGGTGGTGCCGACCTGGAACTACATGACCGTCCACGTGCACGGCACGCTGTCCATTCACGACGACGTCGACTGGCTGGCCGATCTGGTGCGACGTCTCACCGATCTGCACGAGGCGGGCAGGCCGACGCCGTGGTCGGTCGACGACGCACCGGAGAAGTTCTTCCGCGGCCAGTTGCGGGCGATCGTCGGGGTGGAGATCGCCATCACCCGCGTCGAGGCGAAGTTCAAGCTCAGCCAGAACCGGCCGGAAGCCGACATCGACGGGGTGATCGAGGGGTTGCAGGCGATCGGCGACGAGGTGGGCGCGGCGGCAGTGCGAGACCACCGCCGCTGACCGAACCGCTTACCGTTCGCAGAACTCGGTCCACGGCCGGGCCAGGTCGGCGGCCACCGCGATCAGTCGCTCGAGGCGCGGGCGTGCCACGTCGATCAGGAATTGCTCGCGGTCGGAGCCCGACAGTTGCAGCGATTCGCGCCATACCGAGCGGCCGGCGATGAAGCCCGAGGCGCCGCCCTCGTCGAAGGCGATCTGGAGCACCTTGGTGAAGTCGTCGAACGGGACACCCGCCGACAGCACCGCCCACGGCCGGTCCAAGACCTCGGCCAGTCGGCGGCACCCTTCTGGCGAGCCGGGGTACTCGAGCTTCAGTAGGTCGCAGTCGATTTCGTTCAATGCACGCGCCGCTTCGATGACGGCGTCCTCGCGACGCCTGCCCGACAGGTCTTCGCCGTCGAGCGGGTACACCAGGTTCTCGATCACCGACGGGATGCCGACCTGCTTGCAGTCCTCGACGACGTCGCGCACGGCCTGCAGGCACTGCTCGACGAGATCCGGCTCGCCCGCTGCAGGGGCGGGACGGTCGGCGCGCAACTGGGCGAAGAACTTGTTCGCGTCCCCGCCCTGCGACAGCACCCACTGCGAGTCCAACTGCGGGTCACGATGCGTCATCGGTTCCACGCCGAACTTGCCGCGCTCGGCAGGTTCGGACGCCACCAGCAGACCGCAGGACTCGGCCAGTGCACCGGTACCGGTGACCGCGGGCACGCCGTAGGTCGGGTCGAAGAGGATGCCGCTGGCCAGCGGGGTGAGGACGCGGGCGACGTCGGTCTTCGCCGTCACCAAGTCCTCGTCGGAGGCCTCGATGCCGACCGCACTAAACATGCGGCGCAACGTGTTTCGCTGATCCATCGCGATGATGGAGAACACGCCGTCCGCTGAGATGTCGGCAAGTGTGCGGACGGGTTGGGTGGTGAACTGGGTGGACATGTCGCTCCTTCTAGACGGGGCTTGGGACGATGGCCCGTTGGGCCAGCAGCGCGGCACCGGCTACGCCGGGCTCGCTTGACTCGGAGAACGTCAGGTGGTCGATGACCGCGGACTTCGCCGTCCGCACACTCGCCATTCGGGTCCACCCGCCGCTGGCGACCGCCCGCGAGTGGGGGCCGACGACGTGTTCCATCAGGTCGAGAAGGGCCTTGGTCTCTCGCGCGGTGTAGCGCGTGGCCGCCGCCCAGATGGTGGCCGGATCGGCGCCGTCACGCACACGCAGAACGACGTCGTCACCCGTCGGGCCTGCGCCGGAGACTTCGAGGCCGACGGGTAGCGACCCGACTGCCAGCGCTGCCTCGTCGAGTGCGTCCCGCTCCGCTGCGGTGGTCGTCCCCAGCAGCGCGAGCACCCGGCGCAGGAGCAGACCGCCGCGGACGCCGCCGATGAGCGCACTGGTGCCCGGCAGTACGTGCATACCGACCGATATGCCGTTTCCGACGAGGTTTTCGCGTTCTTCGTCGGTGAGTGCACCGGGCAGAGATCGGACCACGACGTCGGCGGTTCCCGTGGAGTTGAACAGTTCGTCGGGTCCGGTGGCGCCGACGCCGATGGCCGCGACTGCGTGGTCGTGGCCGCCGACGACGAGGGCGGCATCGCGCAGACCTGCCGGTAAACCGTTGTGCGCCAGCCTGCCAACGCTCTCTCCGTAGGGTTGCCTGGCGGGCAGCAGCGTCGGCGGAAGGCCGAGGTGTTTCGCACCTTCGGTCCACGGTGCGCCCGTCGCCTGGTCGAGCAGTCCGGTTCGGGAGGCGAGCGATGGCTCGTGCACCAGTTCGCCGCCGAGCCTGTGCACGACGTACTCGGGCACGCTGAGCCAGCGGTGCGCGGATGTCAGTTCGAGTCCGTCGTCGACGAACCACAGCAGCTTGGCGACGCTGGCCTGGCAGTCCAGCGGGAGCCCCGTCCTTCGTACGAAGGCCGGCCCGAAGTTTGGTTCGCGCAGCGACATCGACTCGATCTGGTGGGCGCCGCGGCGGTCGAACCACGCGACGACGGGCGTCCGCGTGCTGCCCGACCCGTCGAGCAGCACACCGCTTTCGGCAAGGCCTGCCACGGCGATCGCCGATACCCGCAGCGGCGCAATGGCGGCGGCCTGTTCGTAAGCGCGCCGCAGTAGGTCGACGGCGAGTCCGACGAACCGCTCGGCGTCGAGTTCGGTGCCGCCGTCCGGTGTCGTCGTCCACGGTGTGCGGGTCTCGACCAGCGCGAGCTGTTCACCATCTGCCGTGCGCAACAAGACCTTCGACATCGTGGTGCCGAGGTCGACTCCCGCGACGGCGTCACGCGTGATCACGGTCGCAGCTCACCAGAGCCGCGAGGGATCAGCCGCACCGGAACGTGCAGCCTCGACACGGGTATGCCTGGGTGGGCGATGCGCTCGGCCAGCCGGTTGGCGGCTGCGGCGCCGACGGCCTCTGCGGAATGGTCGACCACGGTAATACCGGGTTGCAGGAGGTCGGCCATGGCGAAGTCGCCGAAGCAGACCAGCGCCATGTCGGTTCGGCCGAGCGCGTGCAGGGTCGGCACGACGCCCAGCGAGCAGCGGGTCGCCGCGCTCAGCAGTGCGGTCGGGGGAGCGTTGGTGGACAGCAGGTTTCGCGTTGCCTCCGCGGCCGACGATGGGTCGGGGCACTCGGCGTGGACGAGCGGCGGGTCGACGTCGAGACCGTGCGCTGTCATGGCGCGCCGATAGCCGGCCAGCCGGGCGCGCGACGTTGGCACCAGCGGGTGGTCGCTGACGTACGCAATCCGCCGGTGGCCGTGTTCGACGAGATGGTCGACGGCATCCGCCGTTGCGGCTTCGTCGTCGATTCCGACGACGTCGGCGTCCAGCCCAGGGGCAGCGCGGTCGACCAGCACCAGTGGTGTGTCGGTCCGCAGCCAGGAATGGTCGCCAGCGGTGGGAGCCAGCAGCATGCCGGATACCCGGCGGGAGAGCATCTGTTCGACGACGTCGCGCTCGCGTGCGGCGTCGCCGTGCGTTGAGGCGACGAGCACCGACTTGCCACTGTTCGACGGGGCCCGCTCGACGGCCTCCACCATCGCGGAGAAGAACGGGTCGGCAATCGACTCGACGACCATGGCGACGGCGGTGTCGGTACCTGCGCGCAGCGAACGAGCCATGGAGTCGGGGGTGTACTTCAGGTCGCGCATCACCTGTTGCACGCGGGCGCGGGTGTCGACGGCAACCTTGGGGTCCTCGTTGAGCACGCGGGATGCGGTGCGCAGGCTGACGCCGGCGGCCTCGGCCACGTCGCGCAAGA
Source organism: Mycolicibacterium sp. P9-64 (assembly GCF_008329605.1). Classification (GTDB taxonomy): domain Bacteria; phylum Actinomycetota; class Actinomycetes; order Mycobacteriales; family Mycobacteriaceae; genus Mycobacterium. The sequence goes on along the minus strand of NZ_NPKO01000006.1, from coordinate 271,581 downwards.
TGCTCTTGTCCACCACCACTCCCGCTCCGAATCCGAGGTTTGTGCCATCGATGGCAGAGCCCAGTCTGTCGGACTGTGCCATCGATGGCAAGACTTACCGAGAAACCGCGTCGAGGACGGCGCGGGCCAGCTCAGCAGGGTGCAAGGTGGCATCGAGGGCGATATGCGGAACGACGGGCGCCTGGCATGCCAACGCCGCCACCTCGGTGACGTAGTCGGCGGCGGCGAGCTTCGCCGCATCCCGATCGGCGCCCCGCGCGCGAAGCCTGCGCACCATCTCCTCGGGCTCGAGGCGCAGCCACACCAGCGTCGGCGCGCCGCCAGCGACAACCAGACGATCGTGGGTCGCGGTCCAGGCCGTAGGACGTGCCCGCTCGGCGGTGAACGGGGCGACCAACACCACGGGGATGCCCGCGTCGAGATTGTCGACCGCGAGGTCGAGCACCACCCGGTAGCGCGCATCTCGAGTCAGCCCGGCCAGGCGTGGATCGTCGAGGTCGTCGACGCCCACCAGCCGCTGCACGACGTCGACCAGGGGAGCCGTGGCGACGTCCTGGTCGATGACGGCGGCGCGGAGCTCGCGTGCGACCAGGTGCGCCAGCGTGCTCTTGCCGGATGCAGGTGCGCCGGACAGCAGCACCACCGGCAGCGCGGTCATGCGCCGACGCCGTCGACGACCTCGCCGTGTCCGGCGCTCACCTTCTCGCCGGGCATCGCGCACGATGTGCGTGTCACCAGCGAAACCGGCAGAACGGTGCGCCGCCGCAGCCGCCGATTTGGCTCGTCGAGCCGAGCGAACAGCCGGTTGGCGGCGAACCGGCCCATCGCGTCGCCGTCCTGGTGGATCACCGTCACCGCGGGATTGAGCGCAGCGGCGGTCGGAAAGTCGCCGAATCCGACGACTCCAATGTCCTTGCGGCGCAGTGTCTGCAGTGCCGACACCAACGAAATGGTGCAGCGGGCGTTCGACGAGAACACCGCGGTCGGCGGTTCTGGAGCGTCGAGCATGCGACGCAGCGCCGCCGTCACCGTGGGGATGTCCACGGCGCCGAGGTGCACGTGGTCACTGCGCTGCGGCAGACCGGCGTCGGCCAGCGCCCGTTGACAACCCTCCAAACGCAGCATTCCGGTCACGGCTTCGTCGCCCGCGAACGCAATGCGTCGGTGCCCGTGCGAGATCAGGTGCCTGGTGGCCTCGCGACCACCGCCGACGTCGTCCTGCACGACGGCGTCAGCGGTCAACCGACCGGGTACGCGGTCGACGAACACCAGCGGCGTGCGCGCCTGCCACGTGCGCAGGAAGGACATGTCGGGGCCGACCGGGCAGATGATCATGCCCGACACCCGTCGATGAAGGACCGCCTCGATGGACCGTTGTTCGTGGGACGGTTCCCAGCCGACACTCGTCACGATGACCGCGACTCCGCGCTGGCTGGCTTCCCGCTCGACGGCGTCAATGATGCTGGCGAAGAACGGATCCGCGACGCCGGGCACGGCGATGCCGATCGCGGCGTCACGACCGGTACGGAACGTCACGGCGAGCATGTTGGGCACGTACCGGAGTTCGTCGATCGCCCGCTCGACGCGTTCGCGGACGTCCGCCGAGACGTAACGGTCGTTGTTGACGACGCGCGAAACCGTCTTGGCGCTCACGCCTGCCCGCAGTGCGACTTCGCGCATCGTGGCCATCGACGATTCCCTCCTCGCCTCGGGTCGGCGCCAGTATGTCACCGATGTCAGATTCCGTGTCCAATTTTCTGACACCGGTGACATACGCGTGGAGGTGGCGTACTGTCCCGGCACAGAGTGACCCAGGTAACACGGGCACTCGACGAACCCACTGGGATCTCGACCGAACTCAAGAGACGGAGACAAGACGGGCACATGAAGGCCGTGCACTACGACGCCGCCAAGACGTGGTCGGTGACCGACGTCCCCACGCCCGAGGCTGCACCGGGACAGGTGCGCATCAAGGTCGGCCAGGTCGGTGTCTGCGGAACGGACCTGCACATTCACGAGGGTGAATTCGGCGCGGTGTTCCCGCTGATCCCCGGCCACGAGGTGGTTGGTGTGGTCGATCAACTCGGTGACGGCGTGGACCGGTTCCAGATCGGTGAGCAGGTCACGGTGAACCCGAACGTGTACTGCGGTCAGTGTGCCTACTGCCTGGCGGGCCGGCTCGGACAGTGCGCCGCCATGTTGGGGTACGGCAGCAACTTCCAGGGTTTCTTCGCCGAGTATGCCGTCGCCGATCACAAGCTGGTGTTCTCGACGGAGGGGATCCCCGCTGACACAGCGGTGTTCAGTGAACCGACGTCGTGTGCCATGCACGGCCTCGAGTCGCTGCAGATGCGCCCAGGTGGAAGCGCGTTGGTGCTCGGCGCTGGTCCGACCGGGCTTCTGCTGGCCCAGCTCATCGCCTCCGGTGGCGCCTCGTCGGTCACCGTCGCGGGCCCGAGCCAGTTCAAGCTCGACACCGCGTCCCGGTTGGGCGTCGACCAGGTGGTTCGGATCTCGCGAGACGACCCGGACGCCAACATCGCTGCGCTGCTTGCTGCCTCACCGCACGGCGACGGATACGACGCGGTCGTGGAGGCCACCGGCTCGCCGACCGTCGGCGACATCTGCGTGCCATTGACCCGCCGCGGCGGAACCGTTCTGATCTACGGCGTCACCAGCGAGAGCGACCTCGTTCGATTCCATCCGTTCGACGTCTTCCGTCGCGAGATCACGATCAAGGGATCGTTCGCCGAGATGACGTCGTTCGGCGCGGCCATCGACGCCCTTCGCGGCGGCAGGGTGCGGACTGAGGGCATCGTCACCCATCGGTTCGGGCTCGACGACTACGGACGAGCACTGGACGCTCTGCGCGCCGACCCGACCGCACACAAGGTCGTCATCGTCGCCTGAACAAGCTCGACCGGACCATCACAGAGAGGTGATCGTGCAGCCACAGCTCCTGCCGCCCAACGTCGTACCGCACTGGTACGCAGGCGGGCCCGCGCTCGCCGCCTGGCGGGGCCTGCCGCCGGTTGGCGACCGTTCGCCAGAGGAGTGGGTGGGCGCCACCGTCGCCCGCTACGGCGAGCCAACCCTCGGACCCGCACGGCTAGAAGACGGCACCCTGCTCCGTGACGCGGTCATCGCCGATCCGCGCGACTGGCTTGGCCGCGACGACGGCGATCCCGGTGACACGGGCGTGCTGGTCAAGCTGCTCGACGCCGGGCAGCGGCTTCCCGTGCACGTGCATCCCACCCGTACGTACGCGACGCAGCACCTGGGCTGCGCCTACGGCAAGACCGAGGCGTGGTTCATCCTCGAAGCAGACGACGACGCGGCCGTGTGGGTCGGCTGGCGGGAGGACGTCGACCCAGACCGGGTGTCAGCGCTCGTCGACGCGCAAGACGCCGACGCGATGCTCGCGCTGATGCACAGGGTTCCGGTGCGACCTGGCGACGGCGTGCTGGTGCCTGGCGGCACGCCGCACGCGATCGGTGCCGGCATCCTGCTGGTCGAGGCTCAGGAGCCGACCGATCAGTCAATCCTGTTGGAGCGCACCAACACCACGGCATCCGACGACGAAGTCTTCCTCGGCCTCCCAAGGGACGTGGCACTGTCGGTCGTCGACACCGCCGCGCTGTCCGACGTCGCCGCGCTGACGCGGCACACCGCCGCCCACGTGGCCGGCTTCGTCGAGGTGCTGCCCGAGGAGGCCGCTCCGTTCTTCCGGATGGATCTGCTGACATCGGGCGTCGACGTTCCCGCCGGGTTCGCGATCGCGGTCGTGCTCTCCGGAGCCGGCGCGCTGACCGGATCGCAGAGTCGGGCACTGGACGTGACAAGGGGTCAGACGCTCGTCGTCCCCGCAGGCTCGGGTGATTGGCACGTCGACGGCGATTGCCGTCTGCTCGTCTGCCGGCCTGGCACCACCTGGCCACCGAACGGAAAGGCATCCGCATGACGGCATTGCTTGAGGCGCGAGGCATTTCCCGCAGCTTCGGCCACGTACGCGCGCTCGACAGCGCCGACTTCGACGTCAACCCTGGCGAGGTCGTCGGGCTGATCGGCGACAACGGCGCAGGCAAGTCAACACTCATCAAGGCGCTATCGGGGAGCCTCGAGCTGGACGAGGGCGAGATCTGCTTCGAGGGCAAGCCGGTCCGGCTGACCACCCCGCGGCAGGCCAACGACCTCGGCATCGAGGTGGTGTATCAAGATCTGGCGCTCGCGCCGCACCTCGATCCGGTCCAGAACGTGTTCCTCGGCCGCGAGATTGCGCGCAAGGGGATCCTCGGCAAGCTCGGCTTCATGGACGACAAGGAGATGCGCCGCCAGGCCTCGGCGTCCTTCAAGCAGCTCGGTGCGACGGTGCGATCTCTGACCTCGCCCGTTGGCAGCATGTCCGGCGGGCAGCGGCAGGGCATTGCCATCGCGCGGGCCATCGCCTGGGCCGACAAGGTCGTCATCCTCGACGAGCCGACGGCCGCGCTCGGGGTGGTGCAGACCAAGAACGTGCTCGAGTCGATAAAGCGCGTGCGGGACAAGGGCATTGCCGTCGTTCTGATCAGCCACTCGATGCCGCACGTGCTCGAGGTGTGTGACCGCATCCACGTGCTGCGCCTCGGCAGGCGCGTCGCCACCTATCGAGGACCCGACACGTCCGTGGAGACACTGGTGGGCGCCATGACCGGCGCACTCGACACGAGGGAGGGTGCCGCGTGAGTACTCTTGCGAACCAACCGGCAGTCGTCAGCAGCGGCGACGAGGGCGACCCAACACAGTCCCTGCTCAAGCGAGCCCTCGGACTGCAGGCCGTCTGGATCCTCGGAGTCCTCGTCGTGATCTGCGTGTTCTTCACGATCATCGCGGGCGACCGCTTCCTGTCCGCAGGCAACTTCTCGCTGATCTCGCAGAACGTCGCGGTGTGGGCGGTGCTCGGCGTCGGGATGACGTTCGTCATCATCACCTCGGGCATCGATCTGTCGGTCGGTTCGGTTCTGGTGTTCTCGTCGGTGATCGCGGCCAAGGTGATGGCGGCGATGGGCGGCAACGGAATTGGCGTTGCTGCCGTCGGGCTGGTCGCCGCGATCGTCAGCGGCATGGCCTGGGGCACGTTCAACGGCTTCCTGGTCGCAAGAGCCAAGGTGCCCGCCCTGATCGTCACCCTTGGCACGCTGTCGATCGCGTTGGGTCTGGCGCAGGTGATCACCGGTGGCATCGACATCCGCTCGGTGCCCGACGAACTGACCGACTTCAGCGCCTACACGAAGATCCTTGGCATTCCCGGCCTGCCGTTCGTCGCGTTGATCGTGTTGATCGTCGGCGGAATCCTGCTGCACAAGACCAAGTTCGGCCTCTACACCTATGCCATCGGCTCCAACGAGGAAGCCGCCCGCCGCACCGGCATCAAGGTGACGCGGCATCTGGTGTGCGTCTACGCACTGGCAGGAACGCTGGCCGGGGTTGGCGCGCTGCTCTCGCTTGCGCAGTACGGCACCACCACCATCGCAGGGCAGTCGTTGACGAACCTCAACGTCATCGCCGCGGTGGTGATAGGCGGCACGTCCATCTTCGGCGGCTACGGCACGATCTTCGGCACCGTCGTCGGCCTGTTCATCCCGGCGGTTTTGCAGTCGGGGTTCGTCATCATCGGCGTCCAGCCGTTCTGGCAGGGCGTCGCGGTCGGCTCGGTGCTCATCGCCGCCGTCTACGTCGACCAAACCAGGCGCGCCGCGGCCATGCGCAGTGCGCGAACACGAAACCTCTTCAAACGGAGAGGCTCCCAGTGATGGGCCCTATGAAAGGAACGCTAGTGAACCGTAAGCGCGTGATGCTCGTCGCGGGAGCATTGGGAGCGGTAGTGCTCACACTCCCGGCGTGCACGTCGTCGAAGCCGCAGTCCAGCGGTGGCGGCGAGACGTCGAGCGGGGCCCCTGCCAGCTCGGAGGCGGCGGCCACCACCGTTACCGCTCCGGCAAAGGCAAGCAAGGACTACAACATTCAGTTCCTGCAGGGTGTTGCGGGCGATCAGTTCTACATCACGATGCAGTGCGGCGCCCAGGAGGAGGCGGCCAAGCTCGGCGTCACGGTCAACACGCAAGGCGCCCAGAAGTTCGATCCGACGCTGCAGAAGCCCATCGTCGACTCGATCGTCGCCAGCAAGCCCGACGCTCTGCTGGTCGCACCGACCGACGTGCAGGCCATGCAGCAACCCCTCGAGCAGGCGGCCGCGGCGGGCATCAAGGTCGTGCTCGTCGACACCACCACGAACGACCCGTCGTTCGCGGTGTCCGCGATCGCCAGCGACAACGTGGGTGGCGGCAAGGCGGCATTCGACGCCATCAAGAAGCTGCATCCCGAGGGCGGCAAGGTCATGGTGATGGGAGTCGATCCCGGCATCTCGACGACTGACGCCCGCACCAAGGGCTTCGAGGACGCCGTCAAGGCCGACCAGAAGTTCACCTACGTCGGCGTGCAGTACAGCCACGACGACCCGGCGACCGCAGCCCAGCTGATGGGTGCTCAGTTGCAGAAGGACCCCGACCTCGTCGGCGTGTTCGCCGCCAACCTGTTCGCCGCCGAGGGCGCGGCGACTGGCGTCAAGCAGGCAGGCAAGAGCGGCCAGGTGAAGATCGTCGGCTTCGACGCAGGGCCGAATCAGATCCAGGCGCTCAAGGAGGGCACCGTACAGGCGCTGGTTGCCCAGGAGCCAAGTCTCATCGGCAAGTTCGGCATCGACGAGGCCGTGACCGCGCTCGACGGCGGCAAGAACACCAAGGACGTCCAGACCGGGTTCACCATCATCACGAAGGACAACCTGGACGGCGAGGGCGGCGCTGCGGCGTACAAGTCGAGCTGCTGACCCCTACCCGCCGAGCAGACGCAAAAGTGCCCAAGAATGGCAGTTTTGAGGCACTTTTGCGACTGCTCGCGCTAGGCGCCGATGACGTCGAGCAGCCTGTCGACGGTGTCGGCGACGGCCCCGCGGGCGGCCTCCAGTGGCGCCCGCGGGTCGACCTTGTTGGAGCCGGCGAGCGCCTCGCGCAGTGCGCCGGTATAGGCAATGTTGAGCGCGGTGCCGACGTTGACCTTCACGATGCCCGCCAGGACGGCGGCCCGCATCGTGTTGTCGGGTACACCGGAGGAACCGTGAAGCACCAACGGAACCGGCACTGCGTCGCGCAGCGCAGCGACGAGATCGAGGTCCAACTCGGCGGTTTGCGCCGTCATGGCGTGCAAGCTGCCGACCGCGACGGCCAATGCGTCGACGCCGGTTGCGGCGACGAACTCGGCGGCCTGTAGAGGGTCGGTGCGGACACCCGGCGCGTGTGCACTGGTGACCTGAGTGTCCTTGCCGCCGACGTAGCCGAGCTCGGCCTCGACCGAAAGTCCTTGCGCCTTGAGTAGTTTGGTGATGTCCGCCGTGATGGCCACGTTCTGGTCGTGGGGCAGCGAACCGCAGTCGACCATCACCGACGAGTAGCCGGCCTGAGCGGCAGCGCGCCACAGGTCGGCGCTCTCCGCGTGATCGAGATGCACGCTGACCGACGTATCAGCCTCGGACGCAAGCGCGTTGAGCGCAGCAGCCAGCGGGCGGATCTGGCCGCCGTGGAACTTCACGGTGTTCTCGCTGACTTGCAGAATCACAGGACGGCCTGATCGCCGGCTTCCTTCGATGATGCCCTCGGCGTGCTCGAGCGTGATGACGTTGAACGCCGCGACGCCACCACCGCGCAGGTGCGCCTCGCGGATCAGCTCGGCGGTCGTGACCAGAGACATGCAGCTCCTGCTCGCTCGATGCGGGGTTGACGCATATCCAACAATACGCAACCATATCCACGCAACCCCAATACCGCAATGAACGTCGAAGAAGAGGCAGGAGGGCCCATGGCTGCCTTCGCGGGCCTCGACGTCGGAACGACGTCGAGCAAGGCCGTGGTGTACGACGAGCACGGCACGGAACTCGGCGCCGGCCGCGCCTCCACCAGGTGGAACGTCACTGCGTTGGGTACCGAGATCGACCCGAACGCATTGCGGCGCAGTGCCCTCGACGCGCTGAGCGCGGCCGCCGAGGCTGCCGGCGTGTCCGTACGGGCGGTTGGTATCACCAGCATGGGGGAGTCCGGTGTACTCACCGACGCCGACGAGCGGCCACTGGCGCCGGTGATCGCCTGGCATGACGACCGCGACGGCGTTCAGGTCGCCGACCTCGCAAACGCGCTGGGAGCCGACGCGTTCGGCGGGGTCGCGGGCAAGCCGCTGCGAGGCCAGTTCGCGCTCACCAAGCACCGCTGGCTGCTGGACCACGAACCTGCAAGCCGCGCCGCCACGTTGCGCTTCGACGTGGGCGGCTGGGTGGTGCGCAGCCTCGGTGGCGAGATTGCGATCGAGCTGTCGCTGGCCGGGCGCACCGGCTGGCTCGACGTGGCGACGTGCGATTGGTGGGACGAAGCGCTGGCTTGGTCCGGCGCCCGCCGTGAACTGATGCCTCCGCTGGTTCAGGCAGGCATACCGGTCGGCACGGTTACGGCCGACTCGGTCAGCCCGCTACTACACGGTGCCGTGCTGGTGCTCGCCGGCCACGACCATCAGGCGTCGGCCCTGGGCGCCCACGCAGCCGGGTCCGGCGACGAGCTGGATTCGTCGGGGACGGCGGAAGCGTTGGTGCGCACCGTGCCCCATCTACCGAGCCGTGCCGACGTCGCCCGGCTGGCCGCCGCGGGCATCACGACCGATCCGAGCATCCGGCCTGGCCACTGGAGTCTGCTCGGCGGAACCGAGGGTGGCCTCGCGCAGAACCGCACGCTCGAACTCCTCGGCGTCGGGCCCGACGGTCTGGCTCGACTCGACGCAGCCGCTGAGGATGCACCCGAAGGCCGCGTCGTGGTCGGCGGTCTCGGCTCCGATGCGCTGACGCTTGGCGGGATCGCAGGCGGTGTCGGGCCCGGTGAACTGTGGAAGGCGGTCGTCTCCGCCGCCGCCGACCAGGCGCTCGAGCTGCACCGCGCAATGGACGACGTGGTCGGTCCCGCCGCACGCGTCATCGTCACCGGCGGATGGCGGCACAGCGCCGAGGTCATGCGCGCGAAGATCGCCCGGTTTGCCCATCTCGAGGTCTCGGCCGTCGAAGAGGCGGGCGCGCTCGGCGCTGCCGTACTTGCGGCTCAGGCCACCGGAGCCATCGGCCCCGACGACCACCTGGTCACACGATGACGACGGGTGACCGGACGTGGTTCGCCGACGAGCGACAAGCCGAGGTGCTTCGACTGCTGCACACCGAGCAGCGCGTCGAAAGCGCAAGTCTGGCAGACCTCTTCGGCGTCAGCGCGGAGAGCGTCCGCAAGGATCTCGCTCAGCTCGAGGCGCGTCACCTGCTACGCCGCGTGCACGGCGGCGCCGTACCCCGTCACCGCCTACAGGACGAGCCAAACGTCGCCTCGCGCACCGAACGGGCCGAGCAGAAGCTCGCCATCGCCAAGCATGCACTGCGCTTCGTCCCCGACGGCGGCACGGTCCTGCTCGACGCAGGCACCACGGCGTGCAGGTTGGCCGAGTTGCTGCCGACCTCCCACGGCCTCGTCGTCTACACCAACACCGTGCCGGTGCTGACTACGCTGCTGCAGCGCGGCATCACCGCCGTCGGCCTCGGCGGCCGGGTACGACCGGAGACGATGGCCGGGGTCGGACCCCTCACCGTCGCTGCGCTCTCGGGAATCAACGTCGACGTGGCGTTCCTCGGCACCAACGCGTTGTCGTTCATCCGCGGCCTCACCACGCCGGACGTCGAGGAGGCGCAAGTCAAGCAGGAGATGCTGGCCGCCGCCCGGCAGCGCGTGTTCCTCGTCGACTCGAGCAAGTTCGACCGTGCGAGTCACGCCAGACACGCCACGTTGGACGACGTCGACGTGCTCATCACCGACGGCGCCATCACCGCCGAACACCGCAGGCGGCTAGTGGCTGCCGACGTCACCGTCGAGGTGGCCGGATGATCACGACCGTGACGCCGAACCCGAGCCTGGACCGCACACTTCGGCTACCCCGGATGACGCTTGGTCAGGTGAACAGGGCCACTGCCACGATGGTCGAACCGAGCGGCAAGGGGGTCAACGTCGCCATCGCGCTGCACGGCGCAGGAGTCGACGTGCGCGCCGTGCTTCCGGTCGGTGGCGGTGCGGGGATCGAGATCTGCTCGCTGCTGGACGATCTCGGCGTCGAGCACGTGGACGTGCCGATCGCCGGTGCGGTGCGTAGCAACGTCTCACTCGTCGAGGCGGACGGGCGAAGCACCAAGGTGAACGAGCCGGGTCCACTGCTGTCAGGCGCCGAGGTCGATGCGCTTTGTGCACGGGCCTCGGCAGGCAGCGGCGTAGCCGAGTGGGTGCTGTGGGCGGGCAGTCTGCCCGGCGGGTTCACACCGCAGCGGTTCGCGGACGCCGTTGCCGATAACAGGCGCGCGGGCAGTCTGGTCGCCGTCGACTCGTCGGGACCCGCTTTGACGCGGGTGATTTCGCAGCACGGCGATCGCCTGCCGCACATGGTGAAGCCCAACGCCGAGGAACTCGCCGAGCTCGCCGGCCGCGAGCTGACCACACTGGGCGACGTCGCCGATGCCGCTCGCGTACTGCTCGTGCGCGGGGTTCGTACGGTGCTGATCAGCCTTGGCCACAACGGTGCGCTGCTCGTCGATGCCGACCTGCCAGAGCCACTGCACGGTCGCTCCGCCGCACGTCGTGTCGTGAACACCGTCGGAGCCGGCGACGCATTCCTCGCCGGTTGGCTGGCAGCGTTGGATGCCGCCGCGGATCCCGCCGATGCGTTGGCCAACGCGCTGCGCTTCGGCGCCACCGCCGTCGAGCAGGAGGGCACGCTGCTCGGGCTGCCGAATCCCGACCGCCCCGTCACCATCGTCGCGGCAGAGGCCCTGACCCCGCTCGGATGACTATCCGTCGAGGACGGTGCTGGTGTCGATTCGCAGTTCGCGCCCGTCGAAGCGCACGCCAGTGAGGTCGGAGACGACGAGCGTCACCTCGGGAACGCACGCGTTGGCACCGACGCCGATGATGGTCTGCACACCGGCTGCACGGGCCGACACGATTCCGGCTGGCGCGTCCTCGAACACCGCGCATCGTTGGGGGAGTACCTGAAGGCGCTCTGCGGCAACGATGTACGGATCGGGGAAGGGCTTTCCATGCTCCACGTCCTCACCCGTGACGAGCACGGATGCTAGCGGTAGACCCGCCGATGCCATGCGCGCTGAAGCGATGCCGCGATTACCCGAGGTGACGACCGCCCAGCTGCCTTCGGGGCAGAACTGGAGGAGTCGACGTGCTCCGGGGATGGCCGCCACGTCGGTGGCGTGGTCCATCTCCATGTGTTTGAGCTCGCGGGCGGCCTCGGCGACATCGGCTGGGTCGCCGATCAATTCGGCGACGACGTCCCTGATCCGTCGGCCGTGTTCGATGTCGCGATGGAAGTCGAAGCCGGGGGCCCACCGCTTGGCCCACAAATTCCATGCGACGGCGGCCGCGTCGTGTGAGTCGACGAGGACGCCGTCGCAGTCCAGCAGGAGGCGGTCGACGCCAAAGCTGGCCGCCTCAGCGATCAGAGCTCTCCCGCCACAGGTCGATGCCGGATTCCGAAGCGTAGCCGTCGATCTCGGCGAGTTCCTCGGCGGTGAAGTCGAGATTGTCGAGCGCACCGAGGTTCTCCTCGAGCTGAGCGACGCTGGACGCACCGACCAAGGTGGATGCCACCGTGGCGTCGCGAAGCACCCAGGCCAGTGCGAGCTGCGCGAGCGACTGGCCACGCCGTTCGGCGATGCCGGCAAGGCCCCGCAGCCGCTCGTTCACCTCGTCGGTGACGAGTTCGTCGTCGAACGTCGGACGCTCGGTGGCGCGGGCAATGTCGGCCGCGGGCTTCTCGAGGTAGCGGTTCGTCAACAAACCCTGAGCCAACGCGGTGAAGGCGATGGCTCCCATGCCCGCGTTGTTCAGCTCGGTGACGAGATCACCCTCGACCCAGCGGTTGAGCAACGAGTACGACGGCTGATGGATGACCAACGGGGTGCCGAGTCGCCGCGCGATCGCGGCCGCCTCGGCGGTCTTGGTCGCCGAGTAGGACGAGATGCCGACGTAGCGCGTCTTACCCGCCCGCACCGCGGTGTCGAGAGCGCCGATGGTCTCCTCGAGCGGCGTATTCACGTCGATGCGGTGCGAGTAGAAGATGTCGACGTAGTCCAGGCCCAGCCGGTCGAGTGATTCGTCCAGGCTGGACAGCAGGTAAGTGCGGCCACCGAGCTGACCGTAGGGTCCCGGCCACATGTCCCAGCCTGCCTTGGTGGAGATGATCAACTCGTTGCGGTACGGCTTGAAGTCGCGGCGCAGCATTCGGCCGAAGTTCTCCTCGGCCGAGCCGTATGGCGGTCCGTAGTTGTTCGCGAGGTCGAAATGCGTGATGCCACGGTCGAAGGCGTAGCGCAGTACCTCGCGCTGGGTGTCGAACGGCCGGTTGTCGCCGAAGTTGTACCAAAGGCCCAGTGAGATCGCGGGAAGCAGCAGACCGGAGGTTCCCACGCGGCGATACGGCATTCCGTCGTATCGATGTCGCGCAGCTACCCAGGGGTCGTGGGTGAAGGGAACGTCGGCCACGGCGAAGTCTTCGGTCATGAGTTCATCGTAGATGTGACATCGTTGGGACATGAGCAGCCCAGAGAGCCCCGAAGAACGGGCAGGCCTGTACAGCACCGATGACGACGATCAGCTCCCCCAGGAGGACACCCTGATCGACCGCGGTGTCGACGACATCTTGGACGAGGGCTATTCGCCGCCGGACAAGTGGCGGGAACCCCGCGACCACGAAACGTTGGACGAGCTCCTCGCCGAGGAGGAACCCGATCCGGCGATGCAGCTCGACGATGGAGATTCCGGCTCCGACGTCTCCGCCGACTTCTCCGAGGACGACGAGGCGGGCGACCGCCGCGCGGGCAGGCTCGTCGCACCCGACGACGGGGTGAACCTCGACGACGAATCGGAACTGCTGGCGACCGACGTGGGGATCGACGGGAGCGCCGCCTCTGCCGAGGAAGCGGCAGTCCACGTCATCGACGACGAGGAGTAAAGCCCTCGCCGTTCGGTGGGTCGGCCAAGTACTGCCGCAAGGTGTGCAGCGCGGAGTGCAGCTGCGACTTCACGACCGGTTCGGCGAGGTGTAGATCGACAGCGATGCGGTCGGTCGTCCAGCCCAGATCCTTGGCACGCCGAAGCACCTCTCTGTCCAACGGCTGCAATCGATTCAAGGCTTGACTGACCAGCGCGCGATCGACGGGGCTGTCGTTCGCGCGCTGGTCGTCGTCGCCGTTGGTGGTCACGACGTCAGATTGGCTTTCAACGCAAGGTGATCGTCGCCGGCCTTGGCCTCGACGGCAGCGAGGATTCTCCGACGCTCCGACGTCGGATTGCCGCCCTGCAGGATCTCCGACCGCAACTCGGAAACCCCCCGTGCCGCGGCATTCGCGTATGCCATTCAGCCTCCTTGGATACCACCTGTCAATTCTGTATACGTATCCTTCCTGTGGAGGTGCTGCGAGTAGCTCTTACTGCGGCGGCAAATCGACCGACGACTTCTACAGTAGGGGCGTCAAACCCGCCGCGGAGCGACCTTCCCGCAGGTCACGGCGAGAACGGGACGGCTCATACGTATCCCAACGCCCTATTCTCGGTTTTGATTCGCACGTTCAGCACCAGGGCATTGGCAATCGTGAACGTGATCGCGGTCACCCACGCAGAGTGCACCAAGGGAAGCGCCACCACCTCGGCAACGACCGCCGTGTAGTTGGGGTGGTGCAGCCATCGGTAGGGCCCGCGCCGCACCAGCGGGGCGTCGGGAATGACGATCACGCGGGGATTCCAGTGTTTGCCGAGCACCGTCGCGCACCACCAGCGCATGACGGTGCTCAGCACCACGATGGCCAGCATCGGCCAGCCGAGCCAGGGCACGAACGGCCTGTGCTGGGTCGCGACCTCGACGACGCAGCCGACCAGCAGCAGAGCGTGCATCGCGACCATCACCGGATAGTGACCGCGGCCGAATTCCTTGCCGCCGTTGGAAATCGACCATGCTGCGTTGCGTCGGGAGACGACGAGTTCGACCAGCCGCTCAAGGCCGATCACGAGAATCAGCAGGTAGTACACGGCACACCTACCAGCCCAGGAGGAGCAGCTCGAAGCCGAAGCCCGGTCCCATGGCCAGCATCACGCCAAGAGAACCTTCCGGCGGCGGCTCGGCAATGGTCCTTCGGAGGACGTCGAGCACCGATGCCGACGACATGTTGCCGTGATCGCGCATCGAGCTCCAGCTGTGCGCGAGGGCTTCCTGCGGTAGCTCGATCGCGTTGACGATCGATTCGATGACCTTGGGGCCGCCGGGATGGCAGATCCACGTCGAGATGTCGGCGACGGTCAGACCGTGATCGGCGAGGAACGCGTCGACCTCGCCACGCAGGTGGCGATCTGCCATCTTGGGGACGTCCTTGGACATGACGAGCTGGAATCCGTTGGACGTGACGTTCCACCCCATGACGTCGACGGTTCCAGGAAGGAGCCGACTGCGCGTGTCGAGCACCTTCGGACCTGGCTCCACCGTTGGGCTGTTCGGCACGCGGTCCGCCCCAGTGACGACCACCGAGGCCGCACCGTCACCGAACAGACACACACCGATCAGTGCTGGGATCGACGTGTCGTCGTGCTGCAGTGTGAGCGAACACAATTCAACCGAGAGTAAGACCGCCACGTGGCCGGGGAACCCACGGAGGTAGTCGTGCACGCGGGCCATCCCTGCTGCGCCCGCAACACAGCCGAGCCCGAACAGCGGGATCCGCTTCGCGTCCGGCCGCAAGCCGATGCTCGACGCGATGCGCGCATCGATGGTCGGCACCGCAATTCCCGTGCTGGACACGGTCACGATGACGTCGACCTCGTCGGGCGCGATGTTCGCCGCGTCGAGCGCCGACAACACGGCCTGTCGCCCCAGTTCGGAGGCGACGTCGATATACGCGGCATTGGCTTCGGTGAACCCGCTCATCTGCGGGTAGCGCGAGACGGGTAGCGCCAGGTTGCGGTGATCTACTCCGCTCGTTCGGGCGAAGCGCATGAACTCCGGCCCACCGACTTTGGTGAGCTCACGCGTGACTTCGTCCTGGTTGTATCGATAAGGCGTAAACGCCACCCCGGTTCCGGCGATGCTTGGTGCACCAGTTCGGTTGAAGGCGTGCAAGTTCGCCGTAGGGAAAATCGTTGTATCTGTCATACCCAGTCACACGTCGTGGCTTCGTTGCGCGTTCACGTGTCTTAGAACATATGTGAATCCAAGCACTTTCGATCTCCATGACGAAAAGCACTGAGGATACTGCCAATTCGATATGATTCCGGTGTCGCTAGACGAATTCAATCGCGTGCGCAGCGTACGCCGAATTGTTGCAACGCGGCTGGTGAAATCCTGGGAATCGACTGGCGTATGGCTGATGAGCACTTACCGGAATTCGGTTGTAACACCCGATCGGGTTCGAGCCGAGCTGCAGCCATCGAGATCCACGACGGCCAGTAGACGGTCTCAGTCGCCGTCGCACGCGGGCTCGTCGACGAGCAGTTCCTCTCGAGCCGGACGAGGGACCAATCACTGCCTTTTGCAAGGGGTTTGGCCGAACCGCCGACGTGACGACTCACGGGGACCCGATGCCCGGCACCCTGCTGGTGTCGGGTGGCCGCCTTACCGGGGCGCTCGACGCCGGCGGTTTGGCCCCCGCCGACCCTCCCTTGGATCTGGGTTCCTCGCCGTTGCGCTCCATCGGATCGCCTCTCGTCGACCTGGCTCGGTCGGACTGAGCCCAGCCGGTGTAACCCCACTCCGTATCTAGAACCGGGCCGCACGAAGCGGCCAATTCGTCGCGAGAAAGGCACGTCATGGCCCAGCGGGAAGTCTCAGTGCTCCAAATCACCACGACCGGGGCGTCTGGCGCGGTCACCCTCATCCGGTTCTACGTGGGATTGATCTTCCTCGCCGAAGGAATCCTGAAGTATCTCCGTCCGGATTCGCTGGGACCCGGCCGGTTCGACAAGGTCGGCATCCCGTCGCCCAGCTTCCTTGCCTACTTCGACGGAGCGTTGGAGATCGGCTGCGGCGTGCTGATTCTGGCCGGTCTTATGACCAGGCTCGCGGTGGTGCCGATGATCGTCGACATGCTCGGCGCGATCCTGACCACCAAAGTGCCCCTCCTGTGGGGTTCGGCTCCGCTATACCCCAATGAAGGCGGCGCGTGGGACTTCATTCACGAGTCCAGGCTCGAGGTGGCAATGCTGTGCGGCAGCGTCTTTCTGTTCGTCGCCGGTGCGGGCGCGTACTCCCTGGACGCCCGCACGAGCAGGGTCAAGACACCAGCGGCGGTGGCCTGATCGAACCCTCACCACGATTCCGGAACGGGGCGAGGTGATGGCGGGCGAGAATGAAGCGCGCGGTCCACGCCCGGTGGTGCCGCGTACCTCGCGCTCGGAGGGAGGGCTGCGGTCGGTGACGGATGCGGCGTATCCCGACTGGGAGGCGGTGTATTCCGACAACGTCACCTGGGTGTACCGACTGATGTACGGGAAGGTGGGCAACCGACCCGACGCCGAGGACCTCACTGCCGAGGTGTTCACGACGGCGCTTCGGCCGCTGCGGGTCTCGGCCAGCGTGCCCGAGGTTCGCAAGTACCTTCGGATGACCGCGCGCACGGTGCTCGCGTCCTACTGGGCGGATCGGATGGGCAGGGAGGTGACCGCGATCGAGGAAGACGTGCCAGAGGCGAACGAGCCGGAACTCGTCGCCAGCGATGCACCCGATCGTGTCGGTAGATTGCTGGCGCGATTGCCGGATAACTACCGGCGTATCCTGGAACTGCGTTTCCTGCAGGCATTTTCGGTGCGCGAGGCGGCCACCCAGATGGGTGTGAGCGTCGCGAATGCGAAGGTGCTGCAACACCGGGCACTGCGGATGGCGGCGCAAGCGAGTGGCGAGGAGACGACGTGAGCGATCGAAACGTGCGCCGCTTCGTCGAAGGCCTGTTACGGGGTCAGCCGACGGAACGCGCACAACCGGATGACTTCGAGGCCGAACAGATGAAGACGGCCATCGAGCTGCGGGCAGCCCGACTGGGCAGCGATGCACCGCGCGAGGAGTTCGTCGCCGACCTCCATCGCCGGCTGGCTCAGGCAGAGGACGCCGCACGAGGGGTCGATCGTCCCAGCAGGAGCGGCCCAACCGGCACGCGTAGACAGGTCGTCATCGGCACCTCGATCGCCGCCGCATCGGCGGCGGCCGGGCTGGTGGTGGATCGCACCCTGCTGCGCGACGGCGGCGAGACAACCGCCCCCACACCGTCCGCGCAGGGCGTGATGGAACCGAACACCGGCGTCTGGGCTCCGGTCGGATCGAGCGTCGACGTGCCCGACGGCGCGACGTTGGCGTTCGACCTCGGCTCCGTCAACGGCTTCATCCATCGGGTCGATGGCCAGCTCGAAGCGGTATCCGGCGTCTGCACGCACCAGGGTTGCCGACTGTGGCTCGATGCGCCGGACAACCGGCTACGTTGCCCGTGCCACTCGACGTCGTTCTCCCTCGCCGGAGAGACACTCACGCATCAGCTGCCGATCGCCCCTGCGCCGCTGCCACGGATTCAGGTCCGCGAAACCAACGGCGTGATCGAGGTCTACGCGCCCACCCGGCAGACCTGAAGCTAGGGGCACCGCGCCACGCGTCGACTCTGGAAGTTCTCGCCGGACCGGCGAACTATGGTCGATTGGGGCGAGCGAGGGAGCGGCATGGACGAATCGGTAGACGGTCGACGGCGAGAGTTGGCCATCAGCGTGCTTGGTGGGCCGACCACCGTCATCGACATCGGCGGCCTCCGCCTGGTCATCGATCCGACGTTCGAACCGCCGGGACCACAGGGATACCTGACGAAGACCGCGGGCCCGGCCGTCCCGGCCACAGCGCTCGGGGGCATCGACGTCGTGTTGATCAGCCACGACGAGCACCCCGACAATCTGGACGCCGAAGGCCGCCGGGTGGCGCTCGCCGCCCCGCACGTCCTCACCCATCCGCGCGCCGCGGCCCGATTGGGACCGAACGCCCACGGCCTGGAGCCATGGCAGACCACCGAGCTTCCTGGCGGTGACGGTGCAGGCCCGCTCACGGTGCAGGCCGTTCCTGCGGTACACGGCCCCGCCGACGGGCAGCGCAACGAAACGGGCTACATCAACTGTGAGGTCACCGGTTTCGTGCTGTCCGGCGCGGGTGTCCCGACGGTCTATCTCAGTGGCGACAACGCATCGATCGGCGCAGTCAAGGACATCGTCGAGCGGGTCGGCGCCGTGGACATCGCCGTGATCTTCGCAGGCGCCGCCCGTGTTCCGGCGAAGGAGCATGGTCGGCCCCTGACGTTCACCGGTCAGCGTGCCGCTGCGGCCGCCGAGCTACTCGGCGCGAGCTCGGTGATCCCCGCCCACGTCGACAGCTGGGCCCACTTCAGCGAGGGCCGCGATGAGTTCGTCGCCGCATTCGAGGAGGCGGGGCTCGGTCACGTGGTCACGGTGGCTCCGAACGGGCACTGGATCGACTTCAGATGGGACGACGCGTCTTGGGCAGCCGTCGCGCAGGGCTGACGTCACCGAGAAGCCGGGTCAACTCCGAGACCGGTTCGGAGCCAAGGTGTTCGACGTGGTCGATGATCTGGTCACGCAACGCATCTGGCGCGAACTCCTCGGCCAACCAATGAAACTTCTCGACGGTGCGCTCCCACGTCAACGGTCGGTCGGGTGCACCCTCGAAATCGTGCTGCTCTCGCGAGACGCGTTGGCCGTCGCGCAGGGTCACACCGATGCGGACGGGTGTCGACCGTGGGTAGCCGGCGGTGAACGTGGCGTTGGGCTTCACGTCCACGCGCTGAAGTAGCCGTTGGACGTCCGTCCGACCGATCCGCTCGGTCTGGAGCTGCTCGGGCCCGACCTGACCGTCGATCACGGCGGCGGCAAGGAGGTATTTCAAGTTGTAGTCCGCCTGCTCCTTGGTCGACGGCGAGTCCTTGGACCCAAAGCTGCCACCGCCTGCGATGTCGTAGGCCGTCTGAAACACCTCGGCGTCGATGGATTCGACGTCCTCGTGGTTGATCCCGTGCTCCTTCACGAGTGCCAGGATCGTTTCGATGGGCGCTTGGCCATGGATGAGCGAGCAGTACTTCTTCAGGTACGTGTGGTCGACGACGTCCAACGTAGGGTCGCCGAGGCGAAGGTCGATGTGTTGGCCGAACAGCTGCTCGAGTCCGTTGGGTCCTTCGAAGAGCCCGAGCGGTCCGGTGATTCCACGTTTCGCCAGCGCGGTGGTGTACACCGCACGCTGCGCGGTGATGCCGGGGGAGATGCCCTTCCAGTTCGACACCGGCTCGGAGTGGATCGCCGCCAACGAGACGTTGTCCGCCGCCGCGACGGCGATGGCGTTGGCCGTCTGCGCGGCAGTAAGGTCAAGTAGCTTCGCGGCGCCGGCCGCGACCGAGATCGCGAGCTGCAGAGCGTGATTGAGACCGCGAGCCATGACGGGAACGGCCGCCGAGAACCGGCACTGCACCTCGTAGGCCACCGCCAGCGCCAGCAGGAACTCGTCGCCCGTCGCGCCCGCGCTCTCCGCAACGGCCAGGATCGCGCCGAAGTTGTCGGCGGGATGGCACAGGCCACCCGGGGTCAGATACGTGTCGAGCAGGTCGACGTAGCGCACCGCAACCGAGTTGAACAGCGTGGCCTGATCAATGCTGGTTCGGCCGCCGCCGATCAGTGTCGCCGGGCCCCCGTATTCCGCGATGTTGTCACGCACCGCCTGCACGGTCTCACCGTCGAGCGCGGCGATCGCACAGCCGAGGCTGTCGAGGACGTTGCGCCGCATCAACGTTGGCGCGGAGGCGCCCATGTCTGACGTGGTGGACCTCACCACCCACTCTGCGAGGGCCTCCACCGTACGGCGGGTGCGCTCAGCCGTCTGCGTGCTCACGAGACTTGGTAGTGCGTGATGAGCCAGGCGCCGTCGACGCGTTTGACCACGACACCGAGGGAGACCGTCACGGTCGGTCGATCGGTGAACGAGAATTCGACGCTCAGATAGCCGAGCACCACGTCGTCGGCCAGTTGCCGGGTTGCGAGGATGCGGTATTCGGCAGCCAAACCGATGGGTTGGGAATCGTAGTAGTCGGCGACTCCTTGGCGTCCCACGCTGTATGGGCGCAGACCCTGGAAGATCGCGTCCTCGGTGAACAGGGCGGCGACTCGCTGCGGTTCGTGCGCACCGACGGCGGCCCTCCATTGGTCCAGCACGCCACGCAGAACGGTCTCGGGCTTGGTCATGATCAGTGTCCTGCGCTCTGGCCGCCGTCGACGTGCAGGATCTCGCCTGTGACGAACGGGGCGGTCTCCAGGTAGACGACTGCATTCACGACGTCCTCGACGTCACCCAGCCGGCCCAGCGGGTGCATCGCGGCGAGGGCTTCGTGGGTCGACTCGGGGTGCATCGGCGTACGGATGATGCCCAATGCGACGGTGTTGGCCCGAATGCCCCGACTGGCGTACTCGATGGCCAACTCCTTGGTCACCGCGTTCAGTCCGCCCTTGGTCAAAGACGCCAGTGCCGCTGGCACTTGGGAATTGGCGTGGTCGACCAGGCTGGTGGAGATGTTCACCACGTGTCCGCCGCGTCCGCCGTCGAGCATCGCGGCGATGGCGCCGCGGGTAACCTCGAAGAACCCGCGCACGTTCACGCCGGTAACCGCGTCGAAGTCCTCGTCGGTGTACTCGGTGAACGGCTTCGCGATGAAGATTCCTGCGTTGTTGATCACCGTGTCGATCCGGCCGAACCGTGCCAGAGCGGCTTCCACGACACGAGTGCCGACGCCAGGGTCGGCCAGGTCGCCGGCGACCGTCAGTACATCCGGGTCGTCCGATGCGCCGATCGAGCGCGAATTGGCCACGACCGCGTAGCCGAGCTTGCGATACGCGGTAACGAGGTCGGCTCCGATCCCTTGGGACGCTCCGGTGATGATGGCTACCTTCTGGACTTCATTCATGTCACGCCTCGCTTCGTAGGTGCATGTCGGTCTTGCTTGCACACCATTGAACGCGTCGTGGTGGCTGCCGCTGCCCGGACGGCACAACCGGTTTGCTTCCTACTGGTAGGCGCAGGCTTGCACCGCACTACGATTGCCCCGTGGAGCTGCGCCAGCTGCGCTATTTCGTCGCCGTCGCCGAGGAGTTGAACTTCGGCCGTGCCGCTGACCGGCTGCACATCGCGGGTCCGTCGCTCTCCCAACAGATCAAGGCCCTCGAACGGGATCTCAAGGTGCGCCTGTTCGACCGCGATCGCCGATCCGTCGCCCTGACCGTCGCCGGAGCCGCACTACTGCCGGGTGTCCGCGCGCTGCTCGACCAGGCCGACACCCTGCGCAGGACCGCCGCAGGCCTTTCCGATTCCGACCCCGTCCGGCTCGGCTACGTCAATTGGCGACCCGCTGACTTGACGGAACGGACGGCGGGAATCGCGACGCTTCGCATCGACACCTGGGTGATGCCCTCACACGCGCAGGCCGCACGCGTCGCAGAGGGCAGCCTCGACGTGGCGATCTGTTGGGCTCAGGGCGCCGACCTGGCCACGCACGATCTAGATGCGAGGCTCATCGGGGCCGACCGCCTGTACGCCGTGTGCACTGGCTCCGACACCTCGACGGTCGCGGCGAAGGACACGGCGGTTCTCGTTGATGCGGACACCGCCAGTTGGTCGTCATGGAACCGCTACGCCGAACAGTTCGCCAGCGACAGCGGTGCACGCCTGGTGCGCATCGATGACGGAGGGATCACTGGCCCAACGTTTTTCGAGCACGTGCGCCGGTTGCGCCGGCCCGTGCTGAACTCGCCGAAGGGGCAGACGACGCCGGTCCCCGCCGACTTGGTCGCACGTCCGGTGGCCGATCCCGCCCCGTACTGGACGTGGTCGCTCGTCTCGCGCCGTGACGAAGCGCGGGCGTCGGTGCTCGCCGTGATCGAGGCCCTCGCCGATGACGTTGGTGCCCTTGGCATGGACGATGACGCCTGGCTGCCCGCAGACGACCCGCATCGTGCACTCTGACGCGATTCACCTCGAACACTTGCGCAAGTGCTTGACTCGAGGGGCTGGCTGCCTCAGTCCTCCTTGCGGATCAACTGCTGCAGCGCAGTGCCGTCGGACGCCAGCAATTCGTCGATCCGCGGCTGGTTCACCTCGGCGACGATGATCTCCCCGACGTCCTTCTGGACGTCGCGGAAGATGCCATGCGACTTCATCTTGTCGGTTTGATAGATGTTGTCCTCGGTGGGCGTGACGTAGTAGACCGCCTCGGCCTTGAAGCGGTGCACCAGCCACAGATGGACCAGCGTCATCAGGCGCTTCTGGCGCAGCTTCTCGGCGAACGTGTTCTGGTCACGCACCGTCAGAATGCTGCGTCCGTTGCGGTCCTTGATCGGGTCGACGAGCACGTTGGCGAGTTTCTCCTCGCCGCCGTCCCGTTCGCCGTAGATGCCGAGCTCGAGCACCTCGCCGCCGGCGCGCAGCGGCCGGAACTGAACGCGCAGCTTCTCACCGAGTTGGTAGTAGTCACTCCACTGGGCAAGCCAGTCCTCGAGCAGCTTCTTGGGCACCTCGGTCTGCACGAGGTGTTGGTGCTGTGTGGAGCCCGCACCCATCGACTTGGTGGTCGCCGTGCGCCCGGACGAGGCCGCCAGCGCGGCGTCGCTGCGCGGTCCACCGACCAGGGTTTGCGGTGTGCGGTATGGCGACTCGACCAGACGCATCTTGCGTTGCAGCCGGGCGAGCGACAGCATGCCGTCCTGCTTGAGTGCGGTGGCGAACTCCTCGGCGGCGACGCCGTCGATCTGGTGACCGCCATAGGTCATGAAGTTGAAGACGAAGCCCATCTTCGCGAGTTCCTCCGGGAAGGCCCGCATCTCGTCGTCGCTCATCCCGGTGGTGTCCCAGTTGAACGAGGGGGAGAGGTTGTAGGCCAGCATCTTCTCGGGGTACACGCTGTGAATCGCGTCGGCGAACTGGCGTGCGTCGTGGAGGTCGGCGGTCTTCGTCTCCATCCAGAGGATGTCGGCGAACGGCGCCGCGGCAAGTGACTTGGCGATCGCGTACGGGATACCGCCGCGGATCTGGTAGTACCCCTCCGGCGTCTTCACCCGCTCGCAGTCCCACCCGGCGTCGACGCCGAGTGCCTTCGCCTTCTCGCGGGCCTCGTACAGCGATGCACGTCCGGCGAACTGCCGCCAATCCTCGGCGCTCATCTCCATCGGCTCGCCTTCACGCCCGCGGAACTCGAGCAGCTCGGCGACGGCCTCGCCGTACGTCTGCAGCCCGGCGTCGTCCTGCCACGCTTCGACGAACCGGGATTCGACGTCGTCGAACAGCGCGTCGACCGACTGATTCCCGTCCTGCTTGAAGGCGGCGGCCGCGGTGGTGATGAGGCCGAGAATGCCCTGCCGCTCCAGCCACGCCGTGGCGGCGGCGTACTCCCCCTCGGGCAGTGCGTACAGGAGATGGCCGTTGAGATCCTTGACGCCCGCCTCGTAGAAGCTGCGCACCATCGCCAGGAAGCATGACTTGTACGACGGAATCTTGAGATTGGTGGCGCCGAGGAGGAACGGCTGGTCGCGCTCGTCGGCGCGGCTGTCGATGAGGTTGGCCGCCTCGGCGTCGGTGCGGGCCACGATGATGCCGGGCACCCGCATGATGTCCAGCTGGAATCGCGCGGTGTTGAGGCGCTTGATCTGTTCATCCGAGGGCACGAGCACCTTGCCGCCCTGGTGACCACACTTCTTGGTGCCGGGACGTTGGTCCTCGATGTGGTAGCCGGGCACGCCGGACTCGACGAAGCGCCGGATCAGGTTGCGGACGTGCGGATCGCCACCGTGGCCGGTATCGGCGTCGGCGATGATGAACGGCCGGAAGTCGACCTCCGGTGTGCTGGCGCGTTGCGCGTCGGTCATGCGCAGGCGCAGGTATTGCTGATTGCGATCCGCGGTCAGAAGGGCACGCACCAGTCCGGCAGCCTCGTCCGGTACCTGGCTCAACGGGTAGCTGGCGAGGTCGGGGCCCGGATCTTCGCTGATCGAGCCCTTCGCGGACGTCGCCCACCCGCCGAGGTAGATCCCCTCGATGCCGTTTCGCTTCATCGTCACGGCCTGGCCCGGTGAGTACGGGCCGAACGTGGTGATGCTCTTGTGCTGGCCGAAGAGCTCGCGGAGCCGGTCGAAGAAGGCTGCCGCGGCCTCGCGCGCCACGATGTAGTCCGAGGCGATCGTGCCGCGCTGCTCGACGACCTGGCGGGCCGTGTAGAGGCGGATGATCCCCTCGAAGCGAGGGCTGTCGAAGTATCGCTGTGTGGCTGCGACGTCCTGCTCGAAGGGTGTGCCGGCCTCTGCCGCCGCTTCGATCGTGGTCATGGATTTACGCTCCTCGTTGAGCCCGGTACCGCTGACTCGCCGAGTCTATCTCCGGTTGCTGCGCGCGAAGCCGCAACGACGATCATGGTGAGCAACTGGCCCGGAAGCTCCCTCGTACACAAGACATAACCCGTTGCACGACAGGGGGATAGCGTGAAATTTGGCAGTTCGGCCCAGACCTACGTCTTGAACCTCCCGGCGAACCCACGAAGGGGCAGATCCGCACTGGTCAGTAGTCCGGGTGGGGCGTCGACGACGGAGCGGATCGCGTTGAGGGCGGGCAATCCGGTGACCGTCATGCCGATGGAGGCGAAGTTGTCCGGGTTCGACAGGTCGACGCCCGGCCTCGGGAAGATCATGTGCTTGTTGTAGATGCACGGGTCGCCCTTGATCTGAGTGATGTAGCAGCCCTTGATGTCCCAGCGTGGATCGGTGTGCGGGGTCATCTGCCACTCCAGATGCGTCTCGACCAACGGAGCGCCGTCCACCATGCCCTGATACTTGATGTAGTTGCCGCCGAGTGACCCCTTCGGCATCTGATACCAGCCAAGGTCGACGTCCTTGGTGCACGCACCGAGTTCGTAGCTGAACTTGACCTCGTCGAGTTGCAGACCGAAGCAGTCGGCCATCATCAGCACGCTGTCGGCGAAGACTCGGGTGTACTTCTCCAGCTTCGACGGGATCGAAGGATCGTCGACGGGAAGTCCGTAGCCCACCTCGATCCACGTCTCCTTGCTGTGGTGGCAGGAGACGTCGACGGACTCGATGGTGGTGACGTTCTCGATCTCGGCGACGTCGGCCGAGCACACCACCCCGAGAATCTGGTTCAGTCCTGGGTTCATCCCCGTGCCGTAGAAGGTCGACGCACCCCTCTCGCACGCCTCGGCGAGCACTCGTGACACCGGCTTCCCGGACGGGTGCGGGTGGTTGGCGTCGCGGTGCCAGCCCGTGATCCAGTCCGCGGTCGTGACGATGTCGATCCCGGCTTCGAGGACCTTCACGTACAGGTCCTCGTCCGGAAAGACACCGTGGAACGTCAATACGTCGGGCTTGGCCGCGATGATGTCGTCGACCGATCCGGTGGCGGTGACGCCAATGGGGTCGATACCGGCGATCTCGCCCGCGTCGCGGCCGACTTTTTCCGGTGTGTAGCAATGCAATCCGATGAGCTCGAGATCGGGATGGGTGCCGATTCGTTTGATCATCTCGGTGCCGACGTTTCCGGTGGCGACCTGGAATACCCGGATCGGCCTGGTGACGCTCATTCAGATCAGCCTTTCGATGCCGCGGTGGGGGACTGGGCACGCAACTCGGCGGCACTGCCGCCGCGGCCGTCGGGATAGAACTGCTTGGCCCAGTTGCGGATGGCGGTGAAACCGGCGAACTCGCTGCTCGACAGTGCAGGTGGGTCGGAGTAGCGCTGGTGCTGCCAGATGTGCACGTCCTGGGTGAACTGGCGGATGATCTCGTCCGCGAACGCTCGTGCGCGTTTGTCCGCCTTGTCCGGAGACGAGCCGGCGGTGCGGCCGATGAACACGCTGAAGCGGACGTCGGACGTGCTGTCGTCGACGGGGGTCACCGCGGTGATGGTGCGGTTGTCGACCATGCCCCAACTCTTGGTCACTGCGACCCCGAGGCCGCCGTTGATGGCTTCGACCCCGCTCTTGACGTCGGCGATCGATTGGTGTTCGTCGCCTTCGAAGGTGATGGTGAAGTCGACGTAGGAGACCGGCCGGTCGAAGTCGTGTCTGGTGAACACCGGCACGATCGGGGTCTCGTGCACGAATTTGAAATGGGCGAAGTCAACGCCGTTTTCGAGCACGTACTGCGGATGCAGCTCCAGCTGCTCCCGGTACAGAGTGGCCATCGGGTAGTAGTCGGCCGCGCTGCTGTCGTCGCCGAATCCCGCGAACACGTCGGGCACGTCGAAGTAGGGGTCGCGGCCCTGCACGTCGTGCCAGATGTAGACCGACTCATTGCGTTCGACCACGGGGTGGGTGCGGATGCGGCGGCCTCGGTTGGGCCGGTCCTCGTACGGAATGCAGACGTTTCGCCCGTCGTGATTCCATTGCCAGCCGTGGAAGGGGCATTCGATGACGTCGCCTTCGACGTGGCCGCCGAAACCGAGGTGGGCGCCGAGGTGCTCGCAGTAGGCGTCCATGACGGTCAGCTGGCCGGACTGCGCCCGCCACGCCACCATCTCCTGGCCGAAGTAGGTCATGCGATGCACATCGGCGATGCCGATCTCGCCGGACCACGCGACCTGAAACCACCCCGTCGGCTTCATCGATAGCGGCGGTTTCGCCATCTCGGTGACCTCTTCCGCACGGCGTTGGGCACGCCGATCGAACTGGCATGACGACTAAATCACAGCAGGCGCTGTGAAACTATCACAGCTGCTACCTCTACAGAAGTGCCGGTGCCAGCAAAACGGATACCATCCGAACCATGTCCGATGCGGGTGTCTCAGAGCGTCGCACCAATCGGCGCGGCGAGGCGACCCGCGAGAACATGCTGAAGGCTGCGGTCAAGGCGCTGGCCTCAGGCGACCCCGGTGCCGTATCGGCGAACAAGATCGCCCGCGACATCGGCGCCACGTGGGGCGCAGTGAAGTACCAGTTCGGGGACAACGACGGCCTCTGGGCTGCCGTGCTGCGCCACACCGCCGAGCGACGAGCCGACACCATGCTCACCTTCACCGACACCTCGGCGCCACTGCGCCAGCGCGTCGCCGACATCATCGACACGCTGTACGACGGGCTCACGTCCGCCGACTCCCGAGCCATCGAGAACCTGCGAGCAGCCTTGCCACGCGACCACACCGAGCTCGAAGCGCTCTACCCGCGCACCGCTGCCGAACTCTCGTCGTGGGGCCGAGGCTGGCTCGCGACCTGCCAGAACGCGTTCGCGGATCTGAACGTGGACCCCGATCGCGTGGCTGAGGTCGCCGAGCTCATACCGGGAGCCATGCGAGGCATCACCTCCGAGCGCCAGCTCGGCACCTACGCCGATCTGGACAAGGCACGCCGCGGGTTGACCAATGCCATCGTCGCCTACCTCGAAGGTTCCGGGCGCTGAGCCTCCGATGATGGACATCGAGGTGCGTCATCTGAGGGCTATGGTCGCCCTCGCGGATCACGGCACCCACACAGCCGCGGCAGCAGCCCTGCACGTGACGCAGCCGACGCTAACCAGAACCGTGCGTCAGCTGGAGCGCATCTACGGCCTGCGGCTAGTGGAGAGCGGGAGTGCTGAACTCACCGTCGAAGGCGATGTCGTCGTCGAGCGCGCTCGACGCGTACTCGCCGAACTGGCAGCCCTCGACCGGGACCTGACCGGTAGCGGATCCGTCCGCCTTGGCTTCGCCTGGCTGCTTCCCGACGAGTGGCTCCGCGAAGTACGAAACCTCATGGACGCCAAGCACATCGCCGTTGACATCCGTCGAGTCGAAGATCCAGTGGCCGCGTTGGTAGCCGGCACCGTCGATGCCGCCCTGCACAGGAACCCTCTGCCCGTGCCGCTGGATGGGATCAGCACCGCGCCGATCGCCGCCGAACGCCGCGTGCTGGCCTTCAGCCGCCTCGACCCCGCCATGGCGGATTGCTCGGAAGTCCACTGGGCTGCGCTTCCGGATCGACCCGTGATCGTCAACACGATGTCCGGCTCGACCACACCGGAGTTACTCCCACACACGCGTGGAGAGCGCCGAATCGTCGAATGCCGCAACTTCGACGAGTGGATCGAACTGGTGGCCGCCGACGCCGGCATTGGCGTCGTACCCGAGATCAGTGCCCGCAGAGTCACCCATCCCGACATCCGCTACCTTCCGATCTTGGACGCGCCACCTTCGTATGTGGGGATCGCCTGGCGCTCGGCCCCGCCACCATCACGGGTCACGCGGACGTTCGTCGACGCTGCCTTCACGGTCGGGCGGGCCGCACTGGCCAAGCATCAGACGCCGAGACCAAGTCGGTCCCCTGGATGAGACGTCAGGCGGTGCGCCCCGGGACCGCGAGCTCACCGGTGAGGTACTGAGCCCTGCCATAGCCGAAAGACCAGTCCTGAGGCCCGTTCTCGACGATGCCGACGAAGACGTCGGGCCCGTCGACGCCGACGGTGGCGAGCTGCTCGGCGATGTGCGCGAAGAGCTGCTGCTTGGTCTCGATGGAACGACCGCCTTGCGTGAAGATCTGGATCATCACCACGTTCGGTGAACGACTGAAACCGAGCCCGGCGTCCAAGGTGATGAGTTGCTCGGCGGGGTGCGTGGTGATGATCTGGAAGCGATCGCGCTCGGGAATGCCGAGCACCTCGACCACGGCGCGATGCACGGCGTCGGCGATGCCGCGCAATTGTTCGGGGCTGTGGTGGTCGACGACGTCAATGCGGATGAGAGGCATGATGTTTCCCTTAAATCGTTGCGGATGTGGAGCCGACGTAACCCAGGGTGGGCAGGTCGGCGGAACGGCCCAAGATGTGGGCCGCGGTGGAGACCATCTCGTTCATGATCGAGGCGACGGTCTGAACCTGGTTGACTTGACCGATGACCTCTCCGACGATCACGTTGGCGATGGTGTAGTCCTGCGCCTCGACTGCGGCACGGAAGCGCTCGGATTGCTCGACGGTCGCGGTGCGAAGTGCGGCTTCGTTGCCGTGCCATTGCGCGAGGAAGTCGTTGCTCAGAACCCGGCCCGTGTAGGGCGAGGGCCAGGGCTTCTGGCGCGTGATGTCGAAGGCGCTCTGGCGCAAGGTTTCATCGCCACTGGCCTGAAGGCCCCGCTGCTGGGCACTCGGCGAGATGGCGGCCTCTTCCGCCGCCCAGAACCGGGTACCGACGAGTGCGCCATCGGCACCCAAGGCCAGCGCTGCCGCCAGCCCTCTGCCGTTTCCGATTCCTCCCGCGGCCAACAGCGGGACGTGCGGCGCCAACGACGTTAGGAGATCGGCAATTTCGGGGACCAGGGTAAAGGTTGACCGTGCGCCTGTTCCGTGGCCGCCTGCCTCGCCACCTTGCGCGACGATGACATCAGCCCCTACGGAGATCGCATGGCGGGCCTGTGCGACGTCGTGGACCTGGCAGATCAGCGGTATGCCGGCCGCGCGGATCGCATCGGCGTGCGGCGCCGGGTCGCTGAAGGACAGGAAGATCGCCTTCGGGCGAGATTGGATGGCCAGGTCGAGTAGCCCGTGTTGCATCGCCATCGACCAGGTGATGAACCCGACGCCGACCCTCCCGGCGGGCACGTGGTCCAGCTGTTCCCTGAGCCAGGGCTCATCGCCGTAGCCTCCGCCCAGCAGTCCCAGACCGCCACAATCGGCGACCGCCGACGCGAGTCGCCAGTCCGAGACGTAGTCCATCGGCGCCAACGCGACCGGGTTCGAAATCCCGAACAATTCGGTGAAGCGGGTTGTCAAAGCCATGGCGGCCTCCTCTGGTACGAGTGTTTGCAGCTGACTACTCAATTCACGGTAGGCACCGTGGCTGGCGGTGTAAAAGTGCTGCTCAACATGGGCTATACGCAGTGCGCATGGCTCGCCGGCGTTGCCATGTCGTTCCTGGTCGGTCGGCGGCATGGCCGTCTGTCGATGCCCCCGACGGCGACGAATGCTCGCAGGTGATCCAACTCGACGTGCGTGTTCTGGGAGTGGAGACCTCTGGGCCATGGGAGATGATTCACGTGTGAATCTCATTCCGCTGCCCACCGCCACGATCACCGACGACGACGTCGCCGCGGCATTGCAGCGTGTCACAGAGATCGTCGACCCGCTGCTCGACGTGTATTCGGAGGCCGACCCGTTCGGCTTGCGCGAGCGCACCCGTCACTTGGGAGGCCCGGCAGGCACTGCACTTGGCAAGGTCGAGGACGCGTTCGCGTGGGCACTCAACACGGCGAAGGTCCCAGGGACGCTGGCATGGGACGACATGGTCATGAACGACCGCATCGACTGGTGGGTGCACCGGGTCGGAGCGTTCAACACGCTTGGCGTTGCCTTCCCCGGAGTCCTTGGCGCAGTGGCAGACCGGCTGCCGCTCCAGGATCTCTTCGGGTACGGCAGTCAGGCGCTCGTCTTGTGCGCGGTGGCGCGCGAACACGGCATCTTCGACCACCAGCAACAGGTCCGGTTACTGGCCGCGGTCCTGTCCGGACGCAGCCTGGCGTCAGACCCGTCGGTGGGCCCGCAGCCGTCGGAATCCAGCACGGTATCCCGGACGCCTGCCGGTGTGGCCCAAGGCCTTTGGCGCCTGGCAGGCCTGATGCGTGCGGTGACCGACGAGCTCGCCAAACGGCCACACCCGAAGGGTGTCTATCGAGTGCTCGGCATGCTGCCGGGGGTGGGCGCCGTCGCTGACTACCTCGGGGAGTACGGCGCGTTGGTGCGAGCCGCCAAGGCCGGCGAACGCTGGATCACGCAACAGGGCGTGCTCTGACGATCACGTCCGGCCCGTGAGGTCATGGGAGATCCATGCCTCGATCCGCGACCAATGCGGGATGAGCGTCGGTTCGTCCGTCATTGCCGTCCGCCATGGGTTTCGGTTCTCATTCCTCGACGTCCGCAGTGGCCGGGCCGAACAAGAATAGGTGATCGAGCACCGGAGTCGGGTCGCCCGACCAGTCCATCGCGGCAAGCTGGGCGCGGCTGCGCCGGCCGGTTCGCCAACGAAGCCCCTCGAATCGCGTGGTGCGGAGCCGTATTCTGGCGTCTGCGCCTGGCCGGGTCAGGTACTGGCCGTCCTCCACGGTGACGAGCAACGGGATCGGCGTGCTCAAGTTGGCGAGCAGCTGGTCGGAGGAACTCCACACCGCCGACGAATCTCGAGCACCTGGCCTACCGATCGCGGCGCGGACGTCGTGCTCATGGCTGGTGATGTCGCCAAGCGGCGGCTGCACCCCGGCGGATTCGGCCATCTGATCCAACGCCGCGGCGGCGTCAGCCCAGGCGAGAAGGATCCCCGCGAGGTCATGGTCACCGAACCTGGCGACCTGCGCTGCGGTTTGCGCGTCGGTCGGCGGCCCTGCCAAGCGCCCGTCGACCCAGTCCTCGGCGACGGCTACGACGTGCGCCAGCACATCCCGTACCGACCAACCAGGGCATGCCGGGACGGCAGTGTTCAAACCTGCGTCGTCCAGTTCCGTCACCAGTCCGACGATCCGTTCCTTCGTCTCTCGATATTGACGCGCAGCCAGGCGCGGATCATCGGCCGACACGCCGATCACTCGTCTTCCGAACGCGGTGGCCGTTGGTCGTTCGGGTCGTCGGGGTCGGGTTCGCCGAACCACCGCGACGGTTGGGTGTCGCGGTAGGTGTCGTGCCAGCTCCACCACTCGTAGGGCTTGGTTTGGGGGTAGCCGTCGGGGGAGTCCTCCCACTTCTCCTGTCGCCCGAGCGCCGTGATGTCCAGGAAGTTCCACGTGTTGACGTACGCCTCGTCACCGCGACCGTTGGTGAAATACGTACGGAAGACCCGGTCTCCGTCCCGGATGAACGCATTGTGGCCGTGCCATTGGCCGACGCCGAAGTCGACGTCGAAGGCACCGTCGGAGTTGGGAATCATGGTGTACCAGGGGTGAATCCAGCCCATCCGTGCCTTGATTCGTGCGATGTCGGCCTGCGACCCACGCGAGGCGTACACGAACGTGGTGTCCCTGGCATTCAGGTGGGCGAGGTTCGGGATGTGGTCGGCCATCAACGAGCAACCGACACAGCCGTGTTCGGGCCAGCCGTGCACACCAGGATCGACGAAGGCGCGGTAGACGATCAGCTGACGGCGACCGTCGAACAAGTCGAGCAGAGTTGCCTTGCCGTCGGGTCCGTCGAACTCGTATCGCTTGTCCACCGGTTGCCACGGCATTCGCCTGCGCAGCGCCGCCATCGCGTCCCGCGCGCGGGTCAGCTCCTTCTCCTTGACGAGCATCTCCCCATACGCAGCCTGCCATTCCTGCGCCGACACGATCGGCGGTGTCTTCATTGGTTTCCCTTCCGGTTCTGCTGCAACGGGTCTGGCGACGTCCGGCCAACGGCCGCGCTCCAACGTTAAACATTTCAGTTGAATGACTTCTCGTTCAGCACATCATGAGCAACCGCTATAGTCAACAGAATGGTTGAAGATCAGGTGCTGGATCGGGCATACGCCGCACTCGCCGATCCCACCCGCCGGTGGGTCCTCGAGACGTTGCGCGGGGGAGACGCCCGCATCACCGACTTGGCGGCTCCGCTGCCGATGACGTTCGCCGGCGTTTCGCGGCACGTCGGCGTCCTGGAGTCGGCCGGCCTCGTCCGGCGCGAAGTCCGCGGCCGCGAACACTGGTTGTCGCTTCAGCCGGACGGCCTGGCGATGGCCCAGCGGTGGATCGACGAACAGACCGACTTCTGGTCGACACGCGCGGATGCGCTGGAGGCACGATTGCGCCGCACGGGCCGGGGCGAGCGAAGCGACGGGAAATCAGCCCGGGGGAGAACACCATGAGCGACGCCACCGTGGCGCGCGTACGGCGCGTGATGCCCGCGACGCCGGACGTGGTGTTCGACCAATGGCTCGATCCAGAATCGTTGGCGGACTGGATGTGTCCGCGCCCTGACCGATGTGTCGCCATCGCCGTCGAACCCCGGATCGGGGGACTCGTGCGCTTCGATGTCGATCACTCCGGCACCAGCGTTCTGATCACCGGACAGTTCCTCGCCATCGACCGCCCACGCCTACTGCGCTTCACGTGGACCAACTCCAACTGGCCGGACCCGACGACGGCCAGCGTCGTCAACGTCGCCTTCGAGCCGTTCGGCGACGATCAGACGCTCATGTCCATCGAGCATTCCCTCTTGCCCCCATACGAACTGGACAACTTCGCCAACGGTTGGGTCGGGGTCTGCGACCAGCTCGAGGCGTTCTTGCGTAATTGACGCGCTGCGGTACGGCGTGGACGATGACGGGACGCTCGCGGGGAACCCCCGTGGCCCGATTGACGAGGATGCGCAATGCCCGATCGCCCATACGCGTTGGTCCGCAGGCCTGCAGAGACGCTGGCCGACGGCATCGTGACATTCCTCGAGCGCCAGCCTCTGGACCTCGAACTGGCCAAGCGCCAGTGGGATGACTACGTGGCGGCGCTCGAGCGCAGCGGCTGGCCGACCGTGGCGATCGACGGTGACGACGCGATGCCGGACTGCGTGTTCGTCGAAGACGCCGTGGTGATGTTCGGCGATCTCGCGGTCATCACCAACCCGCGACAGCCCACCCGCAACCCGGAGATCGTCCAGGTGCGACGAGCCATGGACGACCTCGGGTTGGAGGCGACGGCCATCACCGAGGGCACGCTTGATGGCGGTGACGTGCTGAAGATGGGTTCGCAGGTCTACGTCGGGCTGAGCGGGACCACCAACGCCGCAGCGGTTGACCAGCTCGCCCGAATCCTGGCACCTCGTGGGTACACCGTCACGGGCGTACCCGTGACCAGGGCTCTGCATCTGAAGAGCGCAATTACCGCGCTTCCCGACGGCACCGTGATCGGTTACGAGCCCGTCGTCGACGACCCGAGCACGTTCCCCTCGTTCCTCGGCGTGCCCGAGGAACCGGGAGCACACGTGCTGATCCTCGACGACGATCTGCTGCTGATGAGTGCGGCGGCGCCTCGCTCCGCTGAGATGTTCACCGAGCGCGGCTATCGGCTTGAGACCGTGGACATCTCGGAGTACGAGAAGCTCGAGGGCTGCGTGACCTGCTTGAGCGTGCGAGTGCGATGACACGAACGGGCCGCGTGCGACGGGGGCTGATGCTCCTGGCAACTGGTTGCGCGGTCATGTTCGTCGTCTCACCGGCTGCGAACGCGGACGACGACTCGGCCTACAACGGTGCGCCAACGGTGGTGTCTGGGGGTCCCGTGCCGACGATGAACGGCGTTCCGTGCGTCGCGGGACATCTGGGCGTCTGTACCGGCTTTGCGCAGAACTCACCGACGCCCAAGAAACCCCGATCGGCCGTCGGACACAGCCCCACCGTCGGCCCCTAAATCTGTTGGGAGCGGGTGAATTCGCTGCCCAACAAGGGTTTACAGAATCGAAGTGTACTGTCGGCGGCGCCTGATTAAACAGGCTAAGCAAATGATGCCGATGGAAGGGATGCGACATGGCGCGGACGGACAACGACACCTGGGATCTCGCTTCGAGTGTGGGCGCCACTGCCACGATGGTCGCTGCGGCCAGAGCGATGGCGACCAAGCTCGACGACCCGCTGATCGACGATCCGTTCGCCGAACCACTGGTGCGTGCCGTGGGGGTCGACTTCTTCACCAAACTGGCCAGCGGTCAACTCGACCCCGCCGACGTCGATGACGACGCCGGCTTCGGACTTCAGATGATGACCGACATGATGTCGGCGCGGACACGGTACTTCGATGACTTCTTCCACGATGCGGCGCGCGCAGGCATCCGTCAGGGCGTCATCCTGGCGTCGGGGCTAGATGCCCGCGGTTACCGACTGCACTGGGCGGACGGAACGAAGATCTTCGAGATCGACCAACCGGAAGTCATCGAATTCAAGGCCGAGACGCTCGCGGGACTTGGCGCGTTGCCCACTACCGATCTGAGGTTCGTTCCGATCGATCTTCGCGGCGACTGGCCTGCCGCACTTCACGAGGCCGGGTTCAACCCCGCCGAGCCCACCGCGTGGATCGCCGAAGGTCTGCTCGCGTTCCTCCCCTCGGATGCCCAGGACCGTTTGTTCGACGAGATCACTGCACTCAGCGCACCGGGTAGCCGCGTGGCGACCGAAGTCTTCGGCAACACTCCGGACGTCGACGCAGCGAAGGCCGAGGAGAGCATGCAGGACTTTGCCCAACGGTGGCGCGATCACGGTCTGGACGTCGACCTGTCCGACCTCTGGTACCACGAAGAGCGCAACGACGTGGTGAGCTATCTCGACGCCCGCGGTTGGGCTTCGGTAGGGGCCACGATCCAGCAGTTGCTGGTGGTCAACGGACTGTCACCTGCGCGTTTCGGCGACTCGGTGCCGGCCAGCGTCTACTACACCTCGATATTGGCGTCGTAGGGGCGGCGAGCTACTAGCTCTGCCCGCTCAGGGCCAGGCAGGTGCCGTAGTGCTCGGGAGTACACGGAATGCCATTGACCGAGGCGACCTGGCCGGGATTGTTGACGATCTGGCCGCTCGACCCTCCGCCCGATGGGCTGACCGCGATGTTGCCCGGTCCACCCGCGACGCAGACGCCTTCGAATCGGGACGCAGTGGTGCCATAGGGGCACGCTGACGCGGGTGCCGCCAGGACTACCGGCGCTACGGCACCAAATGCCGCTGCACACACGAAGAGGACAATTCCTCGCTTCATGACCACCATCAACTCCCAAGCGACTCGTCCGACTCGACCCAGCGTAGCCCAGTGGGCCATTTGCAGAGTTGATCGTGGTTGTTGGGCCTTTTGTTACGCCGCTTTGTTACGCCGTTTGTCACGCCGATGCCCACGTGGTGGTCCGAGGCTCCGACAGGTTGGCGACGGCAGCCTGAATCTCGGCGACTCGCGACAGTGGCAGCCCCCACGGGTGCTCCACACCGACCTTGGTGTCGACGTCCCACAGCAGACACTGCTCGCCCGGTTTGGCGACCAGCGACCATGCGATCACCGTCCTGCGCAACTGTTCGTCCATCGGGCCGGAGACCGCCAACAGTCCTTCTGGCGCACCGTCGACGGGATTGTGATGCAAGAACGTGCCGTAAGCCGTCATACAGAACTCCGAGTAGCGGGCGGTGCACAGGATGAGACCGTGCCACGCTTCGTCCACCGCGCGCGATGGCATCCCGATCGCCTTGCCGTCACGCATGGCGGGCCCGCAGCATCGCAGCCATTGCCGCAACCCGGTCTCGACGAGCGACCGCGGCTGCCACGGACAGGTCTTCCATACGGCGGGCGGCAGTTCGAGATCGGCCACCGCGGCGTCGACTCGGTCGAGCCGGACCCTTCGCCTGCGCAACAACGACGGCATGTCGTCAGCCGCCGCAACCGCCGCAGCCACCACAACCACCGCAACCCCCACAACCGCTGCCGCAACCCCCACCGGCGCAGCTTCGGCGGTAGCTTTCGCCCGATTGCCGTCCGGCGTCCCAGGATTCGTCGTCTTCACCATCATCGCGGGACTTGGTCACCGCGATCGCGAGCATGGCCGATCCGAAGACGCCCAGAATGATGACCAAGGTGACCATTGCGACACCCCCTCCCACACGGCGACTTCGTCGCCTTCGACACCCCGTCGTGTCGATAGTCAGCCCATGATGGGCCGACCGTCGCCGGTCGGGAATGCACACGGGTGCCGATGCCGAGTTTCCTTGCACGATTCACAGATTCGCCCGTGATCGCGTCAGCCAGTCGTTCATTGGGTCGACCATCTCATCGATGGAACGATCCCAGTATCCGTTGAGCGCGCCATCCGATTTCGTCCCGTCACGTCCCCCTGGGGCCAGCACGTATCGGAGCCTCTCGGCGACGGTGCGACGGTGCGACGATGCTCCAGTGAGTAGCGGAAGCCGACGTCGAGGACGACACCGTCCTCGTCATCCCGGGATTCGACGACCAAGAACTCCTCGATCTCGCGCCACTCGTAGCAGCGGGGGCGGTCCGTTCGGGCGTGCAGCTCGAAACCCTTGGGAGACAAATGTAGCCAGCCACCCCCGCGGGCCTGCTCGGCTGCATCGCCACGGTGGCCCCCTTCTGCGTCTTAGCCGTGGAGCTTCCGGTATGCAGACACGGCTCCGGGATGCAACGGCACCAGACCGGTTTGGATCATCGACGGCGGGTCGAGGTACTGCAGCCCACGTACCGACGGGGGCACCAGTTGCGGCGCGTCGGTGGCGAGTACGTCCACCACGGCCGCGATGACGTCGTCGGCCATGTCGTGCCGGCACAGCAGCAGGTTCGGCACGCCGATGGAACGCAGGCCTGGTGGCACGTACTCGCCAGCAGGCACTCCGCGGGCCAGGTAGGGGTAGCCGGAGAGCTCGGCCATCGGGGCGGCCAACTCACCGATGTCGAGCATCCGCACGGGCAGTGCGGCATCCAGGTCCGAGATGGCCGGTGTCGGCACGCCGCCCGACCACACCAACGCTTCGATGCTGCCGTCGGCGAGCCGCTCCAGACCGTCGTGCAGGCGGTACCTGCGCTTGTCGACCTGACCACCGAGGCCTGCCGCTGCGAACAGCACCTCGCTGGTGGCCGCGGCCCCCGATCCCGCAGGGCCGATCGACACCCGGAGTCCCCGAAGGTCCACCAACCGGCGCACGGGACCGGAATCGCGCACGATGACCTGCAGATAGTTCTCGTACACCCGCGCCACCGCCAGCGGCGCGGTTTCGGCGGGCCCCGTCGCCCGATCCCGCTCGGCGACGTCGGCCAGTGCCAAGCCCATCCCGAGCGTCGACGAACGCAACTGGGCGAGGTTGTCCACGGTGCCCTCCGTCGATACCGCGTCGACGCCGAGATCCGGATAGCGGGTACCGAGACGCCCCGTCAGGAGTTCGGCGAACGCCAAGTACAGCCCGCCCTGCTCGCCTGCACCCAACCCGACCCGTGCCCCGCCTTCAGTGCGGACACAGCCCGCGGCCAACACCGCCGTCGTCGCGAGCAGGAAGGTGCGACGGCTCATTTCGGATCCCGGGGGTGTCACGTCGACGCACCTGCCTCGGGCATGCTGAACCGCACCAGAAGTCCGCCTTCGGGGGCCTTCTCCACCGAGATCCCCCCGCCGTGGCCGGTGGCGATCTCGCCGGCGATCGCCAACCCGAGGCCCGTTCCTGCGCCGTCGTCACATCCCCGCCAGAATCGTGCTGCTGCCCTTACCAAGTCGTCGTCGGGCAAGCCGGCACCGTCGTCACTGACGATCAGTTCGACCACGTCCTCGGCACGCGCGGTCGAGACGGTGACCGTCGTGTCCGGTCCCGCGTACCTCAGCGCGTTGTCCACGGCCACGTCGAGAAGCTGCTCTGCATCGTGTCTGGCGAGCTGCACCGTCAGCCCCGGATGATCAGCGCGGTGGTGCAGGCGCTGGTGTTGACCGTCG
Source organism: Mycolicibacterium sp. P9-64 (assembly GCF_008329605.1). Taxonomy (GTDB): domain Bacteria; phylum Actinomycetota; class Actinomycetes; order Mycobacteriales; family Mycobacteriaceae; genus Mycobacterium. The sequence goes on along the minus strand of NZ_NPKO01000006.1, from coordinate 232,987 downwards.
GCGACGGGCTTCCAGAACGCCATGCGTTCGACGATGACGTCGTCGAGGGCCGTCGTCTCCGCGGTGGTCGTCAAACCCACTCTGCGGCTGTTGCTGACCTCTTCCGCGCGGGCCAGGCGGAGCAGTTGCTGCAGCAGGTTCTCAAGACGGTCCAGCTCGCCGGTCATCGACTCGTACGTCGAGCGACCCGCCTCGCTGACGTAGTCGTCGAGGCTGTCCGCACGCAACCGCACTGCGGCAAGCGGATTGCGCAGTTGGTGCGAGGCATCGGCAACCAATCGCCGCTGCCGATCCAGGGATGCGCGCACCACCTGTGCCATCGTGTTGAACGCCGAGGTGAAGTGCCGTAGCTCAGGTGGTCCGGCGACATCGGCTGGTGGCCCAGAAACCCCCCGTGTCATCTCGGCGACGGCGCGCTCCAGACCGTCGAGCGGACGCAGTACCCACCGGGTGATGGCGCGACCGATCAACGCGGCCACCACCACCAGCGCCAGACACCCTGCTGCCACCCACATCCAGCCGATGGCGATGCCGCGCGTTGCCGCGGAGGTGTCGACTGCCATCACGACGGCGCCGACCAACTCCCCGTCGTTTCGTACGCCCGTCGCGGCCAGTTCCGTTCGCCGGTCCCACGGCAGGATCCGGGTCAACGGAGTCGCCGGCGCGTCTGCGAGGGCACGGTTCGCCGACGCGGCAACGCCCGGATCCGAGTCACTGAGGCCTCGTGACGCCAGGGTTCGGCCGTCGGCGTCGACGACGACGACCCCTTCTTCGTAGACGTCGAAGTAGCGGTCGATCAAACGCTCCAGCGGGGCGTCGGGCACGGCGGCTGAATCGGCGAGCGCGGCGAGTTGGCGGTCGCGCTCCGCGGTGAGTGCCGCGGTTCGGCGATCGGCCAGACTCAGCGCCAGGGGGACTGCGAGCGCTGCGATCGCAAGAAGCGACAGGACGACGAGGACGACGCGAACACGTAGACCCACCTCAGGAGTCCAGCCGAAAACCGAACCCGCGCACCGTGTGAAGCGGGAGCCCGGCGAGCTTGGCCCTGATCTGGCCGATGAAGAAGTCCAGAGACCGCGACCGGCCGATCACCGCGGTGCCCCATACCTCGAGCATCAGCTCTTCGCGACTGACCGCTTCACCCTGGCGGGCGGCCAGGGTCGCGAGGATCTGGAACTCGGTCTTGGTCAACGACTGCGGAACGTCGGCCAATGTGACCACCCGGCACTCGCGGTCGATCGTAACGGGCCCTGCGATCACCGGACCGGACGGCACGGCCGCATCGCTTCCGACGCGGCGCATGCGACGCATCACCGCCTCAATGCGGGCCAGCAGCACCGCTTTTCGGACCGGCTTGACCAGGTAGTCGTCGGCCCCGGCGCGAAGCCCGAGCACCACCGCGCCGTCGCCATCCCTTGCCGTCATGATGATCACCGGCACGGTCGAGGCACGCCGGAGCGTGCGCAGCACGTCGAGGCCGTCCATGTCGGGCAACCCCAGATCCAAGAGCACCAGATCGCAGCCCTTGACACGATGGAGCGCGTCAGCGCCGCGGCCCGTTCGGATGACTGCCGCGCCGGCGTGGCCGAGAAGCTCGGCCAGCGCCGACGCGACCCCCTCGTCATCCTCGACAAGCAGCACTTGCATGGCGCTGATGCTAGGCAGGCTTGGCAAGAACCTCATCGGATTTGGTCCCCTCGGCTTCATCGGCGTCGAGTTCCCGCGTCTCCAGCTCCAGGTGCGAACTGCGTGAGGATTCGCCCATGAAGACGTAGACCAACAGTGAGATCAGCGCGGCGCCTGCCACGTAGAAGAAGAACCAGTTCTCGTGGCCGATGTTCTTCAGCCACAGCGCGACGTACTCGGTGGTGCCACCGAAGATCGCGACGGTCAGTGCGTACGGCAACCCGACCCCCAGCGCCCGGATACGGGCCGGGAAGAGTTCCGCCTTCACCACGGCGTTGATCGACGTGTAACCCGACACGATGACCAGGCCCACGAGCATCAGGCCGAAGGCCGACAGCCCCGAACCGGCATGGGACACCGCGGTGAGCAACGGGACCGTGCACACCGTCGCCCCGATCCCGAACGCAATGAGAACCGGACGGCGCCCGATCTTGTCCGAGAACGCGCCGACGAGCGGTTGAAGTCCGACGAAGATGACCAGTGCGACGAAGTTGATCCACGTGACCTGTTCCTTCGGCAGACCGGTCGTGTTGATCATGAACTTCTGCATGTAGGTGGTGAACGTGTAGAACGCGATGGTGCCGCCGAGGGTCAGGCCCACCACGGTCAGGCACTCCCGCGGATAGCGCAGCAGAATCCGCAAGCTCCCGCGTTCGGTGTTGCTTTCGACGGCCAGCTTGTAGTTCTCCGACTCGTCCATCGTGCGCCGCAGCCACATGACGGTTACCGCGGCCACCGCTCCGATCACGAATGCGATGCGCCAGCCCCAGTCGTGCATCTGCTCTGGAGTGAGGATCTGCTGCAGGACGATCTGGACGCCAAGTGCGAGCAATTGGCCGCTCGTCAGGGTCACGTACTGAAACGACGAGTAGAAGCCGCGGCGATGCGGGGTGGCGACCTCGCTCAGGTACGTCGCCGAGGTTCCGTACTCGCCTCCCAACGACAGTCCTTGCAGCAGCCGGGCAGTGACCAGCAAGATTGGCGCCAGCGCGCCGATCTGGGCGTACCCGGGCAGGACGGCGATGCCGAGGGACCCGATGCCCATCATGGTCACCGACAGCGTCAGTGCGGCGCGGCGACCGGCCCGGTCCGCATACCAGCCGAGCAGCCAGCCGCCGAGCGGCCGGATCAGGAACCCGACCGCGAAGATGCCCGCCGTGTTCAGCAGCTGTGCCGTGGAATTCGACGATGGAAAGAAGACGCTCGCGAAGTAGATGCTGAACGCCGCGTAGACATACCAGTCGTACCACTCGATCAGATTGCCGAGTGATCCGCGGATCACGTTGCCTGCCACCGATCTTGCGCGAGGCGCTTCGGTGGATACCCCTTGCTGTGACTGCATGGTCCTTGGCCTCCCATTGCCCGTAGGTGACGACCATGATGTGAGGGCGACCACAGGCCTGAGAAGGGAAACGTCTGCGCAGCGGACTTTCCTTGCACAATCCACAGATTGGCCAATGCCGTAGACCTAGGCGGTTAGGAGCAAACGGGTTTCGTCGAGCCAGGTTCCCGATCTGGACCGTTCGGGCACGATGTGAGCATGACACCTCCTGTTCCAGTGGAATTCGCTCGAGGTCTCTACCGTGCGCGGATGCGCCTCGCCCACCTACGCGTCGCCCCACTGGCGGCGACGCTGATCTGCCTCGTCGCGTGTCTGCTGCCCAGCGCGGCGACGGCATCGGCCAGCCCCGTCCGGTCGGCTCAGATCGACTTCGGGGGCCTGATGCGGACCTACGAACTGCACATTCCTGCCGGGGTCGAGCATCCGACCGCCCTCGTCGTGAACCTGCATGCCGCAGGTGCGACCGGGCGGGATCAGGCCGCGTTGACGCACTACAACGCCGTCGCCGACGCCCACGGGTTCGCCGTGGTTCACCCCGACGGCATCGACTTCAGCTGGGCCGACGGTCGCGGCGCGTCGATACCGGACAGGCAAGGTATCGACGACGTGGGATTCATCTCTGCCCTGGTGGGAAAACTGGTGGCGGAGTACGGAATCGACCCCGGCCGTGTGTTCGCGACGGGCCTGTCGGCTGGCGCATTCATGGCAAACCGGCTCGCATGTGATCGTGCTGACCTGTTCGCTGCCATCGCCCCGGTGGCGGGGACGCTCGGCACCAACGTGGGATGCAGTCCGTCGCGGCCGGTGTCCGTGTTGGCAGCACACGGCACGGCGGATCCGATCGTGCCGTACGACGGCGGGGGAATGGTGGGCCGCGGCGGAGCCAGCGACGTCGTGGCGGCGCCGGCGATGGTGGCTCGCTGGCAACAGATCGACCAATGCCCTGGCACGCCATCGCAAGACGCACTCGCCGGCAACGGCGACGGCACCGCGACGACGAGCATGACGTACGCGCCGTGCGCTGCAGGCACGGCGGTGGAGTTCATGCGCATCGACGGCGGCGGACACACCTGGCCCGGCGCACCGGCGATCCTGCCGGTGCAGGAGGTCGGTGCGCCCAGCCACGCCTTCGATGCCTCCGAGGCCTCGTGGCAGTTCTTCAACGCTCACGGCAGATAGCCGCCGCGTCAGAGGTACGGGTCGGCCCAAGCACTGATGATTCGGGCGGCCCGCGCTGCCTGGTTCTTTCCGGTGAGTAGGTGGTCGGCACCCTCGAGCGAGACGAAGCTGCGGGGATGCCGAGCGGCGCGGAAGATCTCACTGGCGTTGGCGATCCCGACGGTGTTGTCGGTCGGCGAGTGCATGACGAGCAGCGCACGGCGCAGGGTCCTGATCCGCTCGCGCAGATCGACGGCGCGAACGTCCTCGAGGAAGTGTCGCTTCAGGGTGAGCGCCTTGCCGCCGATGAGGAACGGCGCCTCACCGTCGGCCTCGATCCGGTGGACGAGGGCGTCGTAGTTCTGCTCGACGTGGGCGGGTTCGTACGGCGCTCCGACGCTCGCCAGCGCCACCACGCTCGGACACTCGTGAGCTGCGGCGATCACGGCAGCACCTCCGAAGGAGTGCCCGACGAGTAGCCGCACCTCCCGACCCGATCCGTTCATGAACTCCACGGCGCGCACGGTGTCGGCCACCTTGTGGGAGAACGATCCGTCGCCCCAATCGCCCTCGGAGCCGCCCAGGCCCAAATTGTCGAAGCGGAGCATGCCGATGCCCTCGCCGGCGAGTTGCTTGCAGATCCGGCTCGCGGCGGGGCAGTCCTTGCCGAGGGTGAAGCCGTGGGCGAATACGCCCCAGCCACGGACCTCGCCGTGCGGGACATCGATGATGCCTGCCAAGCGGGGACCGGTCGTGCTCACGAAGGAGACTGGCTCTGCCACGCGCATCATCCTGCACTACAACCACCAAGCAGGCAGCGAAGACCGTTACCCGGTTCGAGGTGCGAGCGATCGTCGCAAACCGGTCGGTTCCCCTGACTCCATCCGGAAATTGCTAGCCCGTCAGCTCGTTGGAAGGGCCGCGCGTGTGCGATCTTGCACCGCGAGGCCCGCGGCGACCATTGGTTCTGTCGAGCGCAGGCTCCGGCACAACACGAAGGCACCCTCAAGGCTCGTCAGGCAACTCAGGGCCAGACTCCGGCACACGTCGATGGGCAAGCCCGTGCCGGTAAACCACTGCGTCAGCCCGTCGATCCAGTCGGAGAACACGGTTTCCGTTGCGATGCGCAATCGTTCGTTCGTGCTGGCCACCTCGAGTGCGATGGTCTCAATGGAGCACGCCTCGGTGTAGTCGAGCTCAACCAACAGTGCTGCCGCAGAGGCGAAGATGTCAGATAGCCCGTCGACGATATCGGTGACGGCAGCGAGTTGATGGCCTACGAGCAGGCCGTAGCGCACTCCCTCGGCGTAGATGACTTCTTCACTGATCTGTTCCTTGCCGCCGGGAAAGTGGTGATAAATCGACCCGAACGGCGCGTTGGCCGCAGCCGCGATCTGCTTGAGCCCGGTCGCGGCCATGCCTTGACGCCGGTACAGCTCGGCGGCCGCGTCGAGGATGCGTGCCCGAGTGTCGCTGGCCATCGGTACCTCCCTTGTGTTCGTCGACCACCCAGCGTAACTTCCGACTAACTAGAACGATCTACCTAGTTGGAGGATCCATGCAGCATGTCGACCTGCCGGCAGGACCGATCGACTACATCGACACCGGTGGCGACGGCCCAGTGCTAGTACTCGGACATGGTCTGCTCATGAACGAGACTCTCTGGAGCAAGGTGATCCCACTGCTCGAGGGATATCGCTGCGTCGCGCCGACGCTACCGTTGGGCGCGCACCGCAGCCCGATGAGAGCAGACGCCGACCTGACCCAGCGAGGCGTTGCGAGGATCTTCGCCGATTTCCTCGAAGCGCTCGACCTCAGCAACGTCACGGTAGTGCTCAATGACTGGGGCGGTGGGCAATTCATGGTGTCCGACGGTCGAGCCGACCGGGTCGGACGTCTCGTGCTCGCCTCGTGCGAGGCATTCGACAACTTCCCACCACGGCCTGCCCGGCCAGCAGTGGCACTCTGCCGAATCCCAGGTGGCACAGCACTGTTTCTGCGGTTGCTGGCCACGAGCTTCGTCCGACACGACAAGCAGGCCTGGGGCGGTCTGAGCAAGTCCCGAATCTCCGACGAGATGCTCGACGACTGGTTCGCCCCTGCGACGCGCAGCGCGGAGATCCGACGGGATCTGACGAAGTTCTGTACCGGCACCCCTCCACGAAAGACATTGCTGGAGTGGGCTTCTCAGCTGTCGGGTTTCGATCGTCCCGTGCTCGTCATGTGGGCAACCGAGGACCGAATGATGCCACTGGCACACGCACGGCGCCTCACTGGACTGTTCCCGAATGCACGTCAGGTGCACATCGATGACTCGTGGACACTGATCCCGCAAGACCAGCCCGAACGGTTCGCAGCGGCGTTGCGTGAGTTCGTCCCTCCCGCGTAGCTGCGCTCATCGACCACAGTCCGGTCAGTCGTTGGCGGTGCGCTCCCTTGCGAGCAGTTCGCGGCGGGCACGGGTCCGATGCGAGTCGCCGGTGAGGGCGAGGACGCAGCGGCGGTTCCAAGGTCTTGACGGCCGGAAGTATGTTGCGTTACGGGCGAAATGGTGTCAGCGGATGGGCTGCCCGGTGTAGTTGCGCTTGGCCGAGGGTTGCCCAGGCAGCCGCGACTTCGGCACCCGCGGAGTGCACCTGGTGGAGAGCACCGCCAGTAGTCCAACGGGCGCCAGGATCATCGCCATCAGCAGCACCAAGGTCAATGCATCTGCCATGCCTTCGAGCATCCGAGGTTTGCCGCGGGCCCAACAGTGGCAGCAATGACGACCATGGAATAAATTCTGCCAAAGGGCCTAGTGGCCCCGACGGCGTCGACGACCTCACCTGAGTCGTTCAGGCCGAGGCCAGGGCCCGTTCGTCTTCGTCGGCGAACGCGTCTTCGAGTTGCAATGGCGTGTAGTCGACGTCGATCTCGGCGAGTGGACGTCCGCGGGCACTGCTGATCGTGCCGAATCTCCGCAGCCCCTTGTCGCTGGCGTACTGCAGGAACTCTTCCTTCTCCAGACCGAAGGGGACCTCGTCGTACAGGGCGAAACCCTCCTCGGTGTTCTGCAGCGCGAGTGGCATGAGCTCGGACATCCGCGCCTCGAACACGTTCCAATTGGCGTCGTCGGCGGCGACGTGACGGCGGCAGGTGAAGGTGCCCCAGGCCATGTGGCGCCGCTCGTCGTCGCCGATGCGCCGCACCAACTCCTGCATGCCGGGCAGGATGCCACGGCTCACGCAGATCTTGTGCCAGGCGTAGTAACCCGTGAGCGCCATCATTCCCTCGATGACGTGGTTGTAGGTGGCCGACGCTCGCACCTGGGCGGCAGGAGAGGGATCAGTCGATAGCGCGTTGAGAGAGCTCGGGAGCTCCTCGTAGAACATCGTGCGATACGACGGGATCTCATCGATGTAGTGGTTCAAATCGTCAGTCATTCCGACGGCATCGAGCCACAGCCGGAATACCTGGGTGTGCTTGGCCTCCTCGAAGGCGAACTGGGTCAGATACATCTCGTCACCCAGCCGACCCTCCGCCCGCATCGCGGTCATGAACGGCTGGATGTCCTGAGTGACCGCCTCCTCGCCCGCGATGAATTGAGCGCACAGTCGGGTCGCCCAGTCACGTTCGAGTTCCGACAACGACTGCCAGTCGGCACGGTCGCGGGAGAAGTCGATGTCAGCTGGATTCCAGAACTTGGCGTTGCCGCCGGCGAACAGCTTCAGCGGCAAGCTGTCCCAGTTGAGGCCACCTGCCCCGATCGAGTCGCTCTGAGTCCGCGTCATGCGATCAGCCCCCTCGGTGAATGGGCGTGGGCAAATGGGTCCTGATGGGACCACTCGATGGTAGGCGCTGTGGAAGCTCGTTCGAGGCGGTTTCGGTGGGTCGCCGGGCCTCGAGGTTCGGGCGCCAGTCAGCCTGCGTCGGTCAGCTATCCGTACACGTCAGAACCGTATTGCAAGGGCAGACCCTTGGGGCCGAAGCGTGTGAACGAGGTGACGCCGATCGTGGAAGGCGCTAGCCTAACCTCCGAGGTCGGGTCCGGCGCTCCCGCGCGCCTCCTGCAAAGGAGCACGTGCGGGCGCCACCAGAGAGGACAACACGCGTTCATGACCGAACGACAGCACACCAACGCTGCGAGGCTCGCAATCGTGGCCGCAATCTGTGCCGGCGGCGCATTGGCCATGGCCGGACCGGCCGCAGCGGATCCCGTGGCGCCCTACCCGACGCCGGTGCCTGCGACTCCCGGCGCGACGCCGGCTCCAGGCCAGCCCGTCGTCGTGGCGGCCGATGAACCAGCACCGCCGCCCGCGCCGCCGCCCGTCGGAGCGCCTGTGGTGCCGGAGATCGAGAACCAGGTCTACGGCTCCGGCAGAAGCGGCAACGGACCGCTGTCCAACCTCAGGGATCTGTGGCACCAGGCTCAGGATCCGGCGACGTTCATCACCGGACCCGACGGCCAGTTCGAGACGACGCCACCGCCGCCGGGAGCGGGTCCCGCGCCGCAGCTGCCGCCCGGATACGTGTCGTTGACCGACCCCGGTTCCAACGGGCCTCCGCCGCCTCCCGCCAACTACTCGGGCGGGCCTGCTCTGCCGCCCGGGTACTACCCGTTGAACGGCCCGCCGCCGCCCGACTACGCCGCGCCCCCGCCGGGTGGTCCGGCCGCTCCGCCGCCTCCTGGCGCACCGTTGCCGCCAGGAGCGCCGCTGCCGCCGACGCCGTAGCGGCCTGAATTGCGTTGTAGGTCAACGCCGTCCGCGATGGGGAGACGTCCAACCGTCACAGTTGACGCCTAGTGGCGTTTCACCCGGTCTTCGGCTTTGCCTGTTTGGCAATATTGCTTGCCGATTCCACAGCCGCGCCGAGATCATGGCGTCATGTCCAAGTCCGTGCACGCTTTTGATGACCCAGCTGTCGCCGATACCTACGCCGAGCGAGTGGAACGCTTCGTACCGCTGTATCGCGACGTCCACAGGATGGCCGCGGTTCTCATCGACGAGCATGCACCGCAGGACGCCAGGATCCTGGTGCTGGGCGCGGGCGGCGGTCTAGAGACGAGGTCGTTCGCCCAGGCGCACCCAGGCTGGAGCTTCGACGCCGTCGACCCGGCGGCCGCCATGCTGGATCTTGCGGTGCATACCCTCGGGCCGGATGCCTCCCGGGTGCGGATGCATCAGGGGTACATCGACGATGCGCCGCCCGGACCGTTCGACGCTGCCACCAGCCTGCTGACGCTGCACTTCCTCGAGCACGACGAACGTCGCCGCACCGTCGCCGAGGTGCGGCGACGGCTGGCGCCAGGAGCACCGTTCGTCGTTGTGCACCTGAGCATTCCGCACGGAGACGACGCCGAGCGCCAATTGTGGATGCGGCGTCACGCCGCGAACCTCGTCGCATCGGGTGTCGACCCGGCCGACGCAGAAAAGGCGCGCACGTCGATCGCTGCGGAGGTTCCGGCCCTCACGCCGAAGCAGGACCGCGCAGTCCTGGAAGAGGCCGGCTTCACCGATGTCACCGAGTTCTTCTCGGCGTTCACGTTTCGCGGGTGGGTCGGCTACGCCTGACCGATCGCGTCGCGGCCCGTGAGACATCGGTCGACGAGGACGCGCCCGCTCGCAGCGTGCAGCGAGTGATATCGGAACTTCTTGGGTAACAGCGCTTCTCGCCATCAGCCCTGACTCGCGCGCCACCTGTCCAGAGCACGACGGTCCCGTTTGGTGGGTCGCCCTGCGCCGCGGTCGCGAGCCGCCACCGGGATGACGACGGTCGGGGGAGGTTTGGGCGTTCGGTCCAGATAGCAGGTCACCGCGTCTGCGGCACCGACCCGCTTCTCGATCGTTCGAACCACCTCGACGATCCGCGTCGTGTCGCCGACCCGAGCGCGTACCTCGTCACCGGGAACCACCGTCGTCGACGGCTTCGCGGGCCGATCGTTGACCCGCACGTGCCCGCCCCGGCACGCCGCGGCGGCATCCGGCCGCGTCTTCGTCAGCCGCACCGCCCACAGCCACCGATCCACGCGCGTCACGTCCACGACATCCATGATGGACCGCTAGTTGCCGGAGGTCTCGCGGTGCTTGCATCCCGGCCAACAACAGGGCCTGCGCTTGCCCTCCTCGAGTTCCTCCCGAGTTCGGCGAATGCGCCGCTGCCGAGTCGTCTCCTGCTTGGCGTCCTCGACCCAGCAAATGAACTCGTTGCGCGCCAGGGGCGTGATGTCCTTCCATGCGGCGAGCACCGCACCGTCGGCGATCAGCGCCGTGCGCAGGTCTGCGGGCAGCTCGTGCACCACGCCACCGGGCACTCGTTCGCCGCTCATGCGGGACAGGGTAACCGGGTGGGGCCAGCGTCACGCTCTCCGTGCTCGCGGCCCGCCCACCTGAATCTTCCCTGAGAGTTCGAATTAGATAGCCCATCTCATCAGAATGCGATATATCGTGATATTCATGCGATAGAGCGTCGCATCGAGTGGTGGAGTAGGGAGAAAGACATGTTTCACGGCGGATTCCCCGGCGGATTTGGATTCGGGGGAGCAGGCTTTGGGCCGTTCGGTGGCGGCTTCGGCGGCCACGGGTTCGGCGGCGGCTTCGGCGGTTCCGGGTTCGGCGGTGGCTTCGGGCCTGGCTTTGGCGGACGGGGCAAGGTGGCGGCCGCAGCCACCGCCGCTCTGCTGCTCGACGGCCCCGCCGACGCAGCTGAAATCACCAGGCGGGCAACCGAGGCCACTGACGGGGCCTTCACCCCGCCTGAGGGAGCGGCCGAGCTTGGGATCGGCCTTCTGGTCGGTCGTGGTCTCGCCACGGTCGAGGACGGCGAAGCGGCGTTGACGGAGCTCGGCGAGAACCTCTTGGCGTGGCGCGGCATCAACAGCGACACCGCGCACACGTTCTTCGCGCAAGCCTCGAAGTTCGCAGGCGCGTTCAAGCTGCGCAAGGAGTTCTTGGAGCTCGGCGGCCTGGCCCGCACGATCGTGTGGTCCGGATCCGACGAGCAGAAGGAGAAGCTGGAGGAGGTCCGGACCAAGCTCCTGGCGGCCGTCACCGAGGCAAAGCGGTCGTTGTACGCGACGCTCGCTGAATCCTGATTCGAACGCCCTGGGGCGGCCGTGCCTCGCGTACGGTCGCGCCAGGGCGTGCATTGGTCGACCGCTTGCCATGCCGGCAATGCACGTGAGTGCCGAGATTGCCTAGCGGGCGCGCTTGACTCTTGCCTCGTCCCAGACGGGTTCGGTGGTCTCACGGACGCTGCCGTCGGTACCGAAGACGAGGAAACGATCGAAGGTCCGGGCAAACCAGCGATCGTGGGTGACGGCCAGCACCGTGCCCTCGTAGAACTCCAAGCCTTCCTGCAGGGCCTCGGCGGATTCCAGATCGAGGTTGTCGGTGGGCTCGTCGAGCAGTAACGCGGTCGAGCCCGCCAGCTCCAGAAGCAGGATCTGGAAGCGGGCCTGCTGGCCGCCGGAGAGCTTCCCGAACAGCTGATCACCCTGGCGTTCCAGCTCGTATCGGCGCAGCCGATTCATCGCCGCACCGCGGTCCTTGGCGTGCGCCTCCCACAGGATGTCGACCAAGGTGCGTTTCTCCAGCTCGGGGTGGGCGTGCGTTTGGGCGAAGAACCCGGGGACGACCCGCGCGCCGAGCTTCCAGGTGCCGGTGTGCGCGACGTCCTCTCCAGCCAGCAGCCGCAGGAAATGCGACTTCCCAGAACCGTTGGAGCCCAGCACCGCAACCCGCTCGCCGTAGAAGACCTCCAGGCTGAACGGATTCATCAACCCGGTCAGCTCGAGGTCCTGGCAGGTGATGGCCCGCAGCCCGGTACGGCCACCGCGCAGCCGCATCGTGATGTCCTGCTTGCGGGGCGGCTCCGGCGGAGGACCGGCCTCCTCGAACATCCGCAGCCGGGTCTGGGCCGCCGCGTACCGAGACGCCATCGCGTCGCTGCGCCCCGCGTACCCGCGCATGTCCACGACGAGCTTCTTCAGCTGGGCGTGCTTCTCGTCCCAACGGCGGCGCAGCTCCTCGAACCGTTCGAACCGCCGCTCGCGGGCCTCGTGGAAGGACGCGAACCCGCCGCCGTGTACCCACACGTCCGAGCCGCTGGGCGTGGGCTCGACACTGGCGATCATGTCGGCGGCCACCGACAGCAGCTCCCGGTCGTGCGAGACGAACAGCACGGTCTTGACGGTGAGCTTCAGCTGTTCTTCGAGCCAACGTTTACCCGGCACGTCCAGGTAGTTGTCGGGCTCGTCGAGGAGCAACACCTCGTCGGGGCCGCGCAGCAGCGCCTCGAGAACCAGACGCTTCTGCTCACCACCCGACAAGGTCCGCACCGACCGCCACTGGCACTTGTCGTAGGGCGCGCCAAGGGCAGCCATCGTGCATACGTCCCACAGGGTCTCCGCCACGTATCCGCCCGCATCGCCCCAGTCGCTCAGCGCCTGCGCGTAGGCCATCTGCGCGGCCTCGTCGTCGCGTTCCATCATCGCCAGTTCCGCCGCGTCGACCGCCTTCGCCGCCGCGGTGACCGTCGGCCGGGCGACCGCGACGAGTAGGTCGCGGACCGTCCGATCGTCACGGACCGATCCGATGAACTGCGGCATGACGCCGAGGCCGCCACTGGTGGTGATCGTGCCCTCGTCGGGTGCCAGCTCCCCGGCGATCAGGCGCATCAGCGTGGACTTGCCTGCCCCGTTCGGCCCGACGAGGGCCACCACCGAGTCTTGACCGACCCGGAAGCTGGCGTCGGCCAATAGCAGCCGCCCATCCGGCAGGTAGTAGTCGACATGCGCGACCTCGAGGTGACCCATGGTCGCCATCATCGTCCATGCACCGCCGGATCTGTCCTAGTGGCCCGCGGCCCCCACTGGCGGCACACGCACCAACGGGAGCAGCGCGAGCGCTCCGACCAATGCGAGTGCACCGCAGATCATCAGGAACCGCCAGTCGCCGAGCCAGGCCGCGAGCAGAGGCATACCCGCACGGGCGATCGCCATCGGGACCGTGATGGCGGCCAGCACGCTGGCGAAGTGTGCCACTCCGAAGCTGTCGGCCAGGATCGACGGACGGGCGATCACCCCGATGCCTTGACCGACACCGACGGCAGCAACACACAGCACGCAGAGCGGGACGGACAGTCCGGCGAGTGGCAGAAGCAAGAGTCCCAGTGCCTGGATCGAGAAGGCGACCGACGTGGCGGGTACCAGCCGAATCCGTCGGGCGAAGGTGGTCAGCACGAGCCGCGACAGGATCTGCATGACCCCGATGCCGACCAGCATCGCCGTGGCGGCGGTCGTCGAGTGACCGACGTCCACGAGAAAGGCGACCGCGAGCAGCAGGAAGGCCGACACCGAACCCGCCTGTCCGACGAAGGCGATCAACAGTAGCCAGAACCGACCTTGGCGCAGGGCGGTGCCGAATGGCACCCCGTGCCGGTGTGCGACCTGCCTGCGGTGCATTGCCCCGGACGGAATGATCCACAGATGCCCCGGCACCGCCGTCACACCGAACACGATGGCGAGGATGAGTAGGGTTGTTCGCCAACCAAACTCATCGTTCATCCAGCCGAGGATTGGGTAGACGAGATAGGTGGCCAGGCCAGCGATCATCGCGACGGTGATGATCGCTCGATCGCGATGACCAGGACCGGTAGCGAACACCAGGACCGCGAACGCGGCTTCGTAGGTGCACATCGTGATGGAGAACCCGACGAGTACGAAACTGACGTAGATCATGGGCAGCGAATCCGCCTGTGCCCATAGCGCGACCGCGATCGCGCCGATCACCGCACCCGATGTCATCACCGCGCGTCCGCCGTACCGGTCGAGAACCCGCCCGACGGGGAAGGCAGCTAGTGCGCCCGTCAGGGTGGATATGGTCGACGCCGCGGCAATGGCGGTGCGGGACGTTCCGAGATCAGCAGCCATCGGGATGAGGATCACCGGAATGACCTGGATCATCGCGATGTAACCCATGGAGCTGCTGATCGCGAACACGGCGATCAGCAGCCGCCGGTGCTTGGTCGTGACGGTCGGTTCGGTGGGAACGGCAGTGGGGGAATGGGTCTCGGCGGTCATCCGTGCAGCAGAGGCAACAGCTGGCTGCCCTGCCTTTCGATCTCCCGCAAGTAGGGAGTGTCGGACAGCACGAAGTGGGTGATCCCGAGATCCTGGTACTTGCGCAGCGATTTTGCGACGTCGTCGGGGGACCCGACAAGCCAGGTCGTGCCTGCGCCGCCACCCCCGAACTGGCCGGGCTTGGTGTACAGGTTGTCGTCGAGGACCTCGCCTCGTGCCGCGAGGTCGAGCAAGCGCCGCTGGCCGACGGCGGTCCGCCGGTGTGGGTTCTGCAGCAGCGCTCCATGTTCACCGAATCGGTGGTCCTCTTGCGTGGCAGCCATCTCGGCGACCTTGGCCTCGGCGTCGGCCCAAGCCTGGTCAGTGGTGTCGCGTACGAACGTGGTGATGCGCAAGCCGAACTCCAGCGGCGCGTGCTCGCGGCCCACCTCGTCGCTGAGCTCCTTCAGCCGTTCTATCCGCCCTCCGACGCCGTCGAGGGTTTCTCCCCAGAAGAGTTGGACGTCGGCCTCTGCAGCCGCGACTCGTTCGGCCGCGTCCGAGGAGCCCCCGAAGTAGAGCTTGGGGTGCCGCCGGTCACCGCGGATGCCGATGCGGGGCAGCACCGTTGAGTTCTCGACCTGGAAGTGCTCACCCCGGTAGGTGACGTTCTCCTCGGTCCAGAGTTTTCGGACGAGCTGGAGGAACTCTCGGGTCCTCGCGTATCGGTCGGCCTGGTCGCCGTCGGAGTCGCCGTAGGCCGCCAGATCGTCCTTGCCGGAGACGATGTTCACGCGCACCCGTCCTCCGCTGAGGTGGTCGAGGGTGGCCGCGGCGGCGGCGAAGTTGGCTGGCCGCCAGTAACCGGGGCGGATCGCGATGAGCGGTTCGAAAGTCCTGGTGCGAGCAGCCAGCGCGGCGGCCACCGTGAACGTGTCCGGTCGACCCCAGCCGGCGCCGATCAGGGCGCCCGCCCATCCGTGGTCTTCGAGTGCGGTCGCGTGGCTCACCAATGTGTCGAGGCTGTTGTGACCTTCAACGGTCGTGTCGCCGCGGTGGCCGGGATCGACTTGATTCGGTATGTACCAGAGGAATTCGGTACTCATGGGTCTTCCTGTTCGGGGCTGGGTGAATGCACTCGGCTGCTCAACGCGCGAGGTGGCCGAGCTGGGCGTCTCGGACATCCGCGCTCTGCCCCTGAACGAGCAGGAAGAGCGCCGACCGCGCGTGTAGCTGCGCTGTGTCGTCGAGAGAGATGCCCCGTCCGGACCGGGCTACGACGAGTGCGCGGGTGATCGTGCCGACCGCCTCCCCGGTGGCGACCTTGGTGGCCACCCGTTCGGAGATGCGGTGCCGTTCGTCGGCTACGGCCGTCGCCTCATCGGCGAGTCCGTACGCGTCGGCACGCAGCGCCTCGATGCGTGGTCGCCAGACGTCGGCGACTCGCTGGGCACCTCGATGCGGCGCCTCGTCGAGCTCCTCGAGGACGGTCGCAGCTAGGCCGAAGTATTGTGGCCGAGTATCGCCGGCCGTGCTGAGATCCTCTTTGCGCCAGTCGGTTAGCGACTGGCGCAGGATGACATCGGACGCCGGGACGTAGACGTCGTCGAGGGTCACCCGTTCCGTCCGGCTACCACCGACTGCGCCGAGTTCGAGGTGGGTGACTCGGACCCGGTTGCCGATCGGGACGAAGGCGGTGAGCACGGTCTCGGTCGACGCCTCGACGGCGGCGACAACCAGCACCGTGTTGAGGCCCCATCCGCTGACCCAGGAAATGGTGCCCGAGAACGTCCAACCGTCGCTGGCGCGGCTGGCCGCGATGAAGGAGTGCGGGAACCGCCGGACGTCGCTGATCGCCGCTCCCAGCAGAACTCGCCCCGCCAACACGTCACGGGACAAGTCCGACAGTTCGGCACCCTTGTGGTGTTCCAGAGCGAGGCGGCCGATCATCGGCGCGTGTTGTGCCCAAACCAACCAGGTGTTGAAGCAAGAGCCGGCGATGATCTCGTGAAGTCGGCGATCGCCGGCGCGCCTGATGCCGGACCCACCGAACTCTGCCGGGGCGGTGTGGTTGAGCAGCCCGAGGGCGGCGAGCTGGGATACACCTTCGGAGGTGACCCCGTGCCGGTCCGTCAGGAGCGCGGCGGGGCGCAGTATCGAGTCGGCGTGTTCCTTGGCCCTGGCGATGAGCGGTTCACCGTCGGCAGCGCTGACCGCGCCCGCGGACGTCGTCGCGGTGGCCTCCAAGGCAGTCACTTATCGATGTCCAATCCATGTGCAACGCCGGATACGGCGGACGGCAAGCTTTTTCGGGCCCAGTGAACCGGCGGCACGAGTACCAACGATGAACGACTCTACTGGGACCGAATGTTGTTGGTCTGCTTGCGATCAGCGTGAACTGAATCGGTGACGCGCCATTCTGGAGCTGATTGACTACTCCCAGTATCTGCGCGACCGGTGTGGATTCTCGACGTGTCCGTCGCTGGCCGTGTTGGCCGCGCAATAAACCGACGACACGTCTGTGGTTCTTTGCTGGAAAGGACGAAACCCAGTGTTTAGCAACCGTTTCCGACGTATCGTGCTGTCCACGACAGCGGCGGCCGTAGCGGCCGCCATGGTCGCGGCATGCAGCGGTGGCGCCTCCACCAACGAGCCCGTCGGGCAGCCCGTATACGACGGAACACTGACGTTCTACGACCCGGTCGAGTACCAGGCCTGGGCGCCGACGAACTCGATCTGGTCGAACAGTCAGGTCGCCAACAACTTGGCAGAACGCCTGATCTGGCAGGACCCGGAAACCGGCGACTACAAACCGTGGCTCGCGGAGTCGTGGCAGATCAGTGACGACCATCTCGCCTACACCTTCAAGCTCAAGCCCGCGGTCACGTTCAGCGACGGCAGCCCGCTCAACGCCGAGGTAGTCAAGCTCAACTTCGACCAGCACGGTTTCGGGGATAAGACACTCGGCATCACCCAGGACCCGTTCTGGACCAATTACGTCGGCACCGACGTGGTCGACGACCACACCGTGGTGGTCCGGCTCTCGAAACCGAACGTCGGTTTCGTCCAGATCCTGTCCAACTACCGAGCCAGCTCGATCCTGGGCAAGGCCACCCTCGCGAAGGACCTCAACGGTCAGGGCGATCTGCGCAACTGGGTGGGTACTGGTCCGTTCGTCGTGGAGTCGGTGACCGGCACGACCGGTGTCACCCTCAAGCGACGCGACGACTACAACTGGCCGCCCGCGGGCTCCAAGCATTCCGGCAAGGCCTACCTGGCACGCATCGTGTTCAAGACCGTGCCCGAGGCCGGTACCCGCGTGGGCGCGCTGCAGTCGGGGGAGACCCAGATCGCCAGGAACATCGCCCCATATGACGAGGAGACGGTGACATCAGGCGGGGGAGAGCTGGTTGCCATCCCGGTGCAGGGCGAGACCAACGATCTCACCGTGCGGTTGGACAACCCCGACTCACCGTTGCAGGACAAGCAAGTCCGGTTGGCGTTGCAGGCAGCGACAGATCGCCAGGCGATCAACAAGGCGGTGCTCTCACCGAACTATCCGATCCCCACCGGTGCGCTGGTAAAGGGCACGCCACTTCGTGGGGAGCCCAGCAGTTATCTGACCTACGACCTCGAGAAGGCGAAGTCGATACTGGACGCGGCAGGTTGGCGACCCGGGCCCGACGGCATCCGCGTCAAGGACGGCAAACGGCTCAGCATCCACCAGCGAGTGGCGCCGTACTACCAAGTGTCGCAGTCGGTGCTCGAGGTGCTGCAGTCGCAGTGGCGTGAGGCAGGCGTTGAGATCACGCTCACCAGCCCGTCGCTGACCGAGTACGAGTCCCAGGAACAGACGGCCAAGGACTGGTTCTTCACTCAGGGGCAGACCTCGACCGCGGAGCCGAGTGTGCTGCGCACTTCCTATGGGAGCGACCGCCAGAACGTGCTCGAGAAGGAGCCGCCGGACACGAAGCTCGACGATCTGCTCGCGGCGCAGTCATACGAGTTCGACCCGGAGAAGCGCAAGGCAGCCATCCAGGCGATCGAGGACTACGTCTTCTCCGAGGGGTACTCGATCCCGCTCTACGACGAGACGCAGGTGTTCGGGCTGGCACCCACCGTTCAAGGATTCACCACCGAATCGACTGGGCGGTCGTGGTTCTACGACACCTGGATCAACGGATAGGCGGCGGTCGGAGTGCGCACGTACGTCTTCAAGCGGTTCGGGCAGGCGCTTCTCGTCCTGTGGGCTGCCTACACCGTCTCGTTCCTCCTGCTGAGCGCGTTGCCAGGCGACGCCGTGAACAACAGGATCCAGAACCCGGAAGCGCAGATATCGCCTGAACAGGCGCAGGTGTTGATCGAGTACTACGGGCTCGATCGGCCACTGTGGGAGCAGTATGGTTCGGCACTGGCCGCCGCCTTGCGCGGGGACCTGGGCTATTCACTGACCGACGGCCGGGCCGTGACCGAGTTGGTTGGGGCCGCTCTGCCGAGCACACTTGCACTCACCGGCTTGGCGCTGCTGTTCGGCGTGGTGTTCTCCGTGCTCATCGGGATCGTCGCCAACTACGCCCCCTGGAAGTCGTTGCGCGAGTTCGTCGGATCATTGCCGGCACTGTTTGGCTCCATTCCCACGTTCGTCGTGGGAATCCTTCTGCTGCAGTTCTTCTCGTTCGGGTTTCGATTGATCCCCGCGTCCGACGACGGCTCGTTCGTGGCACTGATCGCCCCCGCGATCACTCTGGGCATCCTCATCGCCGCCCCGCTGGGCCAAGTGTTCACGACGTCGATCCGCTCCGTACGGGAACACCCCTTCGCCCGCGTGTTGCATGCCCGCGGCGCAGGCGAGGCATACGTCTTCCGGCGCGGGGTCCTGCGCAATTCATCGATGCCCATGCTCACCCTGTTGGGGTTGGCGTGCGGCGAGTTGATCGCAGGCGCCGTCGTGACCGAATCGGTCTTCGCTCGACCCGGCATCGGGCAGCTGACGGTGGGGGCGGTGAGCACACAGGACCTGCCGGTTCTGCAGGGTGTGGTGCTGGTGGCATCCCTGGCCTATGTGACGGTGAACTTCCTCGTCGACGTCGCCCATCCGTTCATCGATCCCAGGATTCTCGTCGATCGGAAGGCGCCGCGGGTCACGGCTCGCCGCATCCGCCGGAATGCGGTCGCGAGCGCACCCGACCGCGAGCTCGCGCCGCGACCGAACCTTCGGGTTCCACGTCGCGTGCCGGTCGAGATGTCGATGCCATGAGCACCATCGTCACCGAGCAGCCGACTGCCGGCCAGGAGCCCCGCCAGCGGACCGCCGACGTGGCGGTGCGGACACCCCCGTCGTTGCCGAAGACCGCGCGTTGGCTGGGCTCGCACTGGGTGCTGATGATCTCGGTGGCCATCTTCGCTGTCGCTCTTCTCTGGGCGGTGATCCCTGGTGCGTTCACCCATTACGACCCGATCGCGATCGACAACGGCGTCAAGCTTCGGCCACCGTCGGCGGAGCACTGGTTCGGAACCGATCTTCTCGGCCGCGATGTGTACGCGCGCATCGTCTACGGAGCACGCGCGTCGCTACTCGGAGCGAGCATCGCGGTGGGGGTGGCAGTGGTCATCGGATCGGTGCTCGGTGCAACCGCCGGCTGGTTCGGCGGGTTCGGCGACACCGTGCTGATGCGCCTCATCGACGTGCTGCTCTCCATCCCGGGCTTCCTCCTGGCCATCGCCATCGTGGTGCTGTACACGGCCAGGACGGGCCATGCCGGTCTGGTACCCGCGGCGATCGCGGTGGGCCTGACGACGTCGGCGACGTTCGCCAGGCTGATCCGCTCCGAGGTTCTCAGAGTCAGAGCAAGCAACTACGTCGAAGCTGCGATCACCAGTGGGGCCACGACATTCACCATCCTTCGGCGGCACGTGATTCCCAACTCGATGGCGACCACCGTCTCGCTCATCGCGGTGCAGCTCGGCATCGCGGTCATCTGGATCGCATCCCTGAGCTTCCTTGGGCTCGGCGCCCAACCCCCCGAGCCGGAGTGGGGTCTGCTGGTCTCCGACGGGCGCAAATACATCGCCACACGCGGTTGGCTCACGCTGTTCCCGGCGTTGGCGATCATCGCGGTGGTGTTGGCCACCAACAACGTCTCTCGGCATTTGTCGAAGCGGAGCGCGCGATGACACTCTCACCCGTGCTGTCCGTTCGTGGTCTGACGGTGGGGTACCGGCTCGGGGGCGACGTCCAGCCAGCCGTGCACGACGTCGGTTTCGACCTGGGCCGGGGCCAGGTGCTCGCGCTCGTCGGTGAGTCGGGCTCCGGCAAGACCACCACCGGTCACGCAATTCTCGGGCTCCTGCCCGACAACGGTGAGGTGCTTGCAGGGCGAATCGACTTCCGCGGTCAGGACCTGACCAAACTCGATCCCAAGGCGTGGCGCGAAATCCGCGGTGGCTCAGTGGCTCTGATACCCCAGGATCCGACGATCTCCCTCGATCCGGTCCGTCGGGTCGGGCACCAAGTCGAGGATGTGTTACGCCTGCACACCGATCTCGACGACGACGGGCGCCGTGATCGGGTACACCAGCTCTGCGAACTGGTGGGATTCGCCGACGCCGAGCGGCTGTGCCGGCAGTACCCTCACGAGCTGTCGGGCGGCATGCGACAGCGGGTACTGGTCGCGGCCGCCGTGGCAGGTGACCCGGACCTGATCATCGCCGACGAACCGACGTCGGGACTCGATGCCACCGTGCAGAAGCAGGTGCTCGACCTCATCGATGAGCTTCGTGCGCTGTCGTCCACCAGCATCGTCCTGATCACCCATGACCTCGGCGTCGCGGCGGACCGCTCCGACCTGATCGGTGTCATGCGACAGGGCCGCATCGTCGAGTTCGGCCCTACGGCGGAGGTGATCGCCGGTCCGCAGCACGAGTACACCCGCCATCTGCTCGACAGCGTGCCCCGAAAGTCGGTATCCAAGAGGGCGCTTCGGTCGACTGCGACGTCCGACGATCCCGCTGTCGCCATCGAGGTGGCCGACCTGACCAAGGTCTACGGCGACATGCCGGCAGTCGACGGGATCTCGTTCCAGGTCCGGCGCGGACAGACCTTCGCTCTCGTCGGCGAGTCCGGCAGCGGGAAGTCGACCACGGCGCGCGTGATCACCGGCGTTACCCCGGCGACCTCGGGTCGCGTCGACGTGCTCGGCACCGACATCACCGAGTTGAGTAGCCGCGCCTACCGGCCGCTGCGTCGGCACATCCAGGTCGTCTATCAGAATCCCTACTCGTCGTTCGATCCACGGTTCGATGTCTTCGACGTCGTGGAGGAGCCGTTGAGGTCGTTCCAGCATGCGTCGCTGCTGCCAGGATCGAGACGGCGACGCCGGCGAGAGAACGCCGACCGGGTTGTCTCCGCACTCGAAGGAGCAGCACTCCCCGCCGATTTCGCCAAACGGCACCCTCGCGAACTCTCTGGAGGCCAACGACAGAGAGTCGCCATCGCGCGTGCGCTCGTGGTGGAACCGGAGATCGTGGTGCTCGACGAGCCGACCTCGGCGCTCGACGTATCGGTCGCTGCACAAATCCTGGAGTTACTGCAGCGTCTGCAGGCCGACCGTGGCCTCACGTATGTCTTCATCTCCCACGATCTCGCCGTGGTGTCGGCGATCTCCGACCACGTGGCGGTCCTGCGTCAGGGCCGCGTCGTCGAGCAGGGGCCTACCGACGACGTGTTCTCCAGTCCGCACGACCCCTACACCGTCGCCTTGCTCGACGCGATCGCCGGGCACGATCTCGCACTAGGAGCGCCATGACGCCATCACAGCCCACCACGCTCGACGACGCGCTCATCCGGATCCGAGAGGTCCTAGGAGGATTGGCCAAGGGGGCTACCGAACGCGATGGGACACACGAACACCCGTACGCGCTGGTGCAGGATCTCGCGGACGCCGGTTTCGGGCGGCTACGGCTCACCCGGGAGCTCGGCGGTTTCGACGTCGACCTGCCGACGCTCTTCGGGCTGCTGGCCGAAGCAGGACAGGCCGATTCCAACATCCCGCAGATCTGGCGAGGGCACTTCACCACCACCGAGATCCTCCGACGGGAGCACGATCCCGAAACGAGGAGGCATTGGTCGGCCAAGGTAGCCGCAGGAGCGGTGTTCGGCAACGCTCAATCCGAACCGTCGTCCGTAGTCGCCGGACTCGAAACGGGCGATGACTGGGGTCCGATCACCACCCGGGTCAGAACCGACGCCGAAGGACACCGCTTCGTGTCGGGAACCAAGTTCTATTCCACCGGTTCGCGATATGCCGATTACATCCGGACCGCCGCGCTCGACGACGAGGGGCGCCGTGGGTTCGTGGTGATCCCAGCCCGACACGACGGCGTCGAACACGTCGACGACTGGGATGGGATTGGACAGCGCCAAACCGGCAGTGGAACAACGCTTCTCACCGATGTGCCCGTCGAGCCGCACGGCGACGTGGGCCGTGACGTCGACTCGCTGCGTGGGCTCGACTCGTTCGTGCAGATCGTGCACTTGGCGAATCTGACGGGAATCGCGCGCAGCATCGTCGCCGAAACCGTGGACGTCGTCCGTGGCCGTACCCGCACGTCGCGCCACGCGCTGTCGCAGAGCGCGACGGCCGACCCGGATGTCCTCGCCGTCATTGGACGCCTTCACGCGCGCAGGCTCACCGCCGAGACCCTGCTCCACCGTGCGGCACACGGCTTGGAAGCCGCACACGTGGCAGGAGACGAGGAGTCCTACGCGGACGCCTACATCGAGACGTCCACCGCACAGGTCGCCGTCATCGAAGCAGTCCTGGATGCGGCTACCGCGGCGTTCGACGCGGGTGGTTCATCGACCGTGCGCGCTGGAGTGCACCTCGACCGGCACTGGCGGAACGCCAGGACGTTGGCATCTCACAACCCCGTGATCTACAAACCCAGGGTGATTGGCGACTTCCTGGTGAACGGTAGCCGTCCCGTATCCGGTTACTACGCCGAAAGAGACAAGGCGGAGGCGGCATCGTGACACGTCAACTACATCTCAACGTAAACATCCTCAATGCCGGGGTCTTCGGTGGATCGTGGCGTTATCCCGGCACCGATGCCCTGGCGAGCTACGGCATCGAGCACTACACCGCGATCGCGAAGAAGGCCGAGGCGGCCAAGCTCGACGCGGTGTTCCTCGCGGACGGGCCCTCACTGGATCCCAGCATCCGTCATCGGACCGGCAACAACCTCGAGCCCAGCACGGTGCTCGCACGCGTGGCCGCACAGACCGAACGCATCGGCTTGATCGGCACGCTGTCGTCGTCGTACAACGATCCGGTCGAGATCGCCCGTCGTCTCGGTGATCTCGACTACGTAAGCGGTGGACGATTCGGCTGGAACGTGGTCACGACGGCCGGACCGGTTGCTGCACGCAACTTCGGACGCACCGACGAACCCGATCACGGACTGCGATACCGTCGCGCGGCGACCGTCGTCGAGCAGGTGGTCGCGGCGTGGGCTGGGCGGACGGAGCTGCGGTCTCCTCAGGGCCGTCCTGTCGTCGTTCAAGCCGGCGGGTCGACCGACGGCAAGCGGCTTGCGGCTCGAGTGGGCGAGGTGATCTTCTCGGCCGACCAGGACATCGAGAAGGCACGGGCGTTTCGCAACGAACTACGCAGCGGTGCCGCCGAATTCGGCCGTAATCCAGACGAGATCGTGGTACTGCCCGGCTTGTCGACGGTGCTCGGAAGCACCGAGGCCGAGGCCAAACGGAGACGCGATCTCCTCGACGACCTCCTTCCCGACGCATACGCGCGCGATCGTCTGGCTGGGCAACTCGGGTTCTCTCTCGACGGTCTCGCCGACGATGAACCCATCCCGGCCGCTCTGCTGCGTGACCCCGCTGAAACCAGCGGTTCGCAGACGTTCAATCGGGTAGTTCGCGACATCATCGATCGCGAGCGGCCGACACTTCGTCAACTGCTGAAGAAGCTGTCCGGCGGTGGGGGACACCGCATCATCGTGGGAACGCCTGAACAGGTGGCCGACGACATCGAGCAATGGTTCCGATTCGGTGCGGCCGATGGATTCAACATCATGCCTGACGTCCTACCGTCGGGCTTCGACGACTTCGCCGATCACCTCGTCCCGGAACTGCGCAGGAGGGATCTGTTCAGGACGGAATACGACGGCACCACGTTGCGCGATCACCTCGGCATCGGTCTGCCCGCAGTGCGGGCAGTGGATCGGTCGTCACTCGTGAGCGCGAAATGAGAGGACAGGCATGACGGTCATCGTCGAAATCGCAGTCGGGGAGGCGCCGTCACACGTCTCCATCGCCGAAGCCGACGCGATAGCAGCCGCAGCCCAGGACGCAGGCGTCACAGCCATCCGACTCGTCGACCAACTCGGCGGGCACCAAGCAATCGATCCATCCGTGCTCGCCGCTCATCTGGGAGGCAAGTATGCCGACATCGGGTGGATGATCGACGCACCCACCAGCCACAATGCGCCGTACAACCTGGCACGGCGGCTTCTGTCGGTGGATCGCGCGACGGGCGGCAGGGCCGGTGTCGTCCTGCTTCCGGGCGTCGGCGACGAGGTGAGTGATGCCGCCGCACCAGATCGCGGCACCACCGACCGGGCTGATCGGTGGATCGAGTACGCCCAGATCCTCACCCAACTGTGGGAGTCGTTTCCGTCGGCTGCCCTGCTCGGGGACCAGGAGAACGCGCTCGTCGTCGACGATGCGATGATCCGTCCGATCGACTTCGACGGGCGTTTCTATCGTGTCGCCGGGCCGCTGGACGGACCATCGTCGGTGCAGGGCCGGCCCGTGTTGGCCGCTACCGAACCGGCCGCGGTCGGGTGGTCGCGGGTCGCACCCATTGCCGATGCCGTCATCGTGGATCATGCCGAGATCGACCGCGCCGCAGCCGAACTCACCGCCGCGCTCACGTCCGTGGGCCGGCGCCGCGACGAGGTTGCCCTCCTGGAGCGCATCGGCGATACCGAGGTGATGCCGGCGCACGGTGTCGATGGCATCGTCCTTGCCGTCGACGGCGGTGCGTCCGAGATCCTCAGCGCCATCAGTGCCGTAGCGCGCCAGACGTCGCCCGGTCGCAGAGGCACGTTGCGTGCCGAATTCGGAGTCCCCACCCCAGAAGGAGTCCTCGCGTGACCGCGGTGCAGATCTCAGACGTCAGACGGGCGAGCGAAGCGACGGGAGACGTGTCCGACATCGATGTCACCGTCGGCGGCATTCGGGCAGCCATCCGTCCGGCACTGGAACGAATCGGCGCCACCGCGCGAACTCGGGAGGACACCCGCGACTTCGCCTACGACGACGTGTACGAACTGGCGGCCCACGGAATCGGCCTGACCGGCATCGCCACCAACGACGGCGGAGCGGGCGGTAGTGTCCGCGACGTCGTCGACCTGGTCATCGCCATCGCTCGCGCGGACTCCAACGTAGCGCAGGCACTTCGCCCGACATTCCTGGTTGCCCACCAGATCGCAGGTCGGGCGGACCTTCCGTTGCGAGCGGTCAACCTCGAACGACTGCGCAACCGTGCACTGTTCGCGGGAACCGTCAACGAACGCAACGGCGGTGCGAGCGGAAGCGTGTCGGCCACGGCCCGGCGGGTAGACGGCGGCTATGTGGTCAACGGTCGCAAGTACTACTCGACCGGCGGCCTGTACGCGTCATACTTCTCCACGCAAGCCACCACCGACGACGGCACCGTCGTCCACTTCACGGTTCCCGTCGATCGCGCCGGTGTGAAGCGGATCGACGACTTCGATGCCATCGGGCAGCGTCTCACCCAGAGCGGCTCCACCGAATTCGCCGACGTGCTGGTCCACGACGACGAGGTATCGGTCGTGGGGGAGCCCGCCGCTGCGGACAATCCCTGGCGTGGCGGCTTGGCGCAGCTGTATCTCGCTGCGGTGCAGGCAGGAATCGCCGCACGGGCACTGGACGACGCCGTGCACTTTGCGCGCGAGAAGGGGCGCCCGATCAAACACAGTTCGGCCTCGACCAGCGTCGCGGACCCGTACGTGCGCGAGACGGTCGGCGAGATCGCCGCTCGTGCCCAGACCGCGAGAGCCGTCGTGCTGCTTGCCGCCGAAGCGCTGCAGGATCAGCGGGGTCTGCGTGGCGACGAGGCACGCCGCGTTGGCGCCGAGTCTGCGGTCATCGTCGCTCAGGCGGGGGTGACCGCCATCGAGTCGGCCTTGCGCGCCGGCGAACTGCTCTTCGACGTCGGCGGCGGGTCGATCACCGACCGGGATCTCGGCTTCGACCGCCACTGGCGCAACGCCAGGACTGCGGCCAACCACAATCCGCGCCAGTGGAAACTCGCCGTCGCGGGCGCCTACCACCTCACCGGCGAGGACCCGCCCACCACAGGCCTCTTCTGAGAGTTTCTGGGCACCAACACATCTCTAGAAGGGACGCCATGACGATCGATACCGACCGCGTGCTCGGCCGCACCGGAGTGCGGGTCACTCCGCTGACGCTCGGCACCATGAACTTCGGGCGCTGGCAGAACGAGGCCGAGAGCGTGCGGATCATTGGCGCCGCCCTGGATGCCGGCATCACCTCCATCGACACCGCGGACGTCTACGCGCAGGGCGTCTCGGAGCAGATCATCAACAAGGCCATCAAGGGCCGCCGCGACGAGGTCTTCCTGGCCACGAAGTTTCATGGCCAGATCGGAACCGATCCACGATCGGCGGGCAACTCCCGGCGGTGGATCACGCAGGCGGTCGAGGACAGTCTGCGTCGACTCGGCACCGACGTCCTCGACCTGTATCAAGCGCATCGCCCCGACCCCCGCACCAGCCTGCTCGAGACGCTGCAAACGCTCAATGACTTGATCCGTCAAGGCAAGATCCGGTACTACGGAACGTCGGTCTTCCCGGCCCACCTGCAGGTCGAGGCCCACTGCCTGGCCGAGAAGTACGGGCTCATCGCCCCGCACACCGAACAACTGCCGTACTCGCTGCTCGTGCGCGGAGCCGAGCGTGAGGTCTTCCCGGTCGTACGGCAGTACGGGGTGGGAGTCCTGTCCTACGGCCCGCTCGCGGCAGGATGGTTGTCGGGCAAGTACCGGCTCGGCGCACAACAGCCGGAATCCGCACGCGCAGAGTTGATTCCCGGCCGCTTCGACGTGACGTCGGAGCGGAACAAGCGAAAGCTGGCCGCGGCAGACGCGCTCGCGGCGCTCGCCGAGGACCACGGATTGAGCCTCGTCGAGGTGTCCATCGCGTTCGCGCTCAACCATCCGGCGATCAGCACCGTGATCATCGGACCGCGCACACACGACCATCTCGAGGCCTATCTCAAGGCATCGACCGTGCAGTTGAGCGACGACGTGCTCGACCGGATCGACGAAATCGTCGACCCAGGAACCCAATTCCATGATCGCGACACCGGTCGCGACACTCCGTCGCTGCAGCCGGCCGCGCTGCGCCGCGTCCGCTAGCCATCTCTGACACACGAAAGGCGTCACACCACCATGTCCTACGGAACCTTCGAAACCACGTACTCGGCGGCCGATGCTCGCTATGAGAACGTTCCCTATCGGCGGTCAGGCAGATCGGGTCTGGATCTGCCTGCACTGTCCTTCGGGTTGTGGCAGAAGTTCGGCACCGACTACCCGTTCGAGACGCAACGGGAGATCATCTTGCACGCCTTCGATCTCGGCATCACCCACTTCGACAATGCCGACAGGTACGGACCGCCGCATCGTGCAGCGCAGCAGATCTTCGGCAAGGTGCTCTCGAAGGACCTTGCGCCGTACCGCGACGAGATCATCCTGTCCACCAAGGCAGGCGGTCCCATTGGGCCAAGCCCCTACCTGAACGGTGGGTCCCGCAAGTCGCTGTTGACATCGCTCGAGCACAGCCTGCGCGACCTCGGCACCGAGTACGTCGACATCTTCTACAGCCACAAGCCCGACCTCACGACACCACTCGAGGAAACCGTCGGTGCGCTGGTATCGGCTGTCGAACAGGGCAAGGCGCTCTATGTGGGCATCTCGAACTACCAACCGGACCGCACGCACCAGGTCGCCGTGCTGTTGGCCGACGCCGGGGTCCCACTGCTCGTACACCAGCCGCGCTACTCGATCTTCGACAGGAGCATCGATCAGAATGGGCTCGCCGAGCTCGCCAAGGAAGATGGCTTCGGGCTGGTCGTGTATTCGCCGCTGGCGCAGGGTCTATTGACGAACAAGTACTTGGACTCCATCCCCGACGATGCCCGTGCCGTCAACAGCACCTTCCTCAAGCCGGACGTCATCACCGATACCTACCGGCAACGAACGGCCGAACTCAACAAGGTCGCCGAATCGCGGGGGCAGTCACTGGCACAGCTTGCCCTGCAGTGGGTTCTGCGTCATCCGAGCGTGACGTCGGCGCTGGTGGGGGCGAGCTCGACATGGCAGCTCGATCACAACGTGAAGGCGCTCGACTTCCCGCCGTTGACCGACGAGGAACTGGCCCTCATCGATGAGCACGGAGTGCACGGAACCGGGTTGAATCTCTGACATGACCAGCGTCGACACGCACCGGATCGGCGCGGGCGTTGAGGAAGGCCGCCCGTTCCGGCTGGGTTTCCTGCTGCACCTGGACCGGGACCTGCCACCCGCTCAGGCCTACCGCGAAGCCATCGACCTTTTCGTCGCCGCGGAGGCCCTCGGGTACGACTCCGGGTGGGTGATCCACCGCCATTTCCGCCAGGGCAACGAACACGTATCCGCCCCGCTGGTGGTGTTGGCGGCAATCGCTCAGCACACCAAGAGAATTCGCTTGGGCACCGGCGTTCTGGTGTTGCCGCTGGAAGATCCACTCAAGGTGGCTGAGGACGCGGCGACACTCGACGAGGTCAGCGGCGGACGTCTGGAGTTGGGCGTCGGCTCGGGTCCGTTCCCCAGCGCCTGGGAGGCATTCGGCAAGGATCTGTCGAACAGGCACCGCATCTTCGACGACTCCGTCGACCGACTCCACCAGGTTCTCGACGGCCGGGCGCTCAACGACGTGGGGGAGGTGCTGCATCCACCGGGTGCCGGTGTTCGCCGGCGTTTGTGGCAAGCCATCTCGTCCGACCCTGCCCAGTCACGTCGGGCCGCCGAGCGGGTGGCGAGAGCCGAGGACGGGCTGCAACTCTCGCGTGCCACCGCGTGGCAGGGCGGCACGGTCGACGACGCTCAGCTCCGACAGGCCGAATCGATCGGCGCCTACCGCAGGGCCTGGAGCGACGCCACTGCGCCACCGCGAGTGCAAGTTTCACGCGCGGTGTATCCCCACCGGGACCACGCCGAGGCCGTTCGTCTCGTCACCCCAGGCGTCCGGAGGTGGCAGAGCTGGAGCACGCACGGCGACCCGAGGCGAACCGACACGGTCGAGGAGTACCTGGCGACCGACCACGCCTTGATCGGCCCCGGTGCGGAGCTGGCCGACAAGCTCGCCGCCGACCCCGCACTACGAGACATCACCGACCTGCTCGTCAGCTTCGTCCCTGGGGTACCCGAACACGACGAACACCTTCGGCTACTCGAGGACGCTGCGCGAGACCTGGCCCCACAGCTCGGCTGGCAGCCGACGAGCCGATGAGTGGCGTCCACCTGATCGTCTCCCTCATGACGCCCGGGCACTTCCGCCATGCCTGGCGCCTGCCGCATGCCGATCCGCTCGCGTACGTCGACATCGATCACTTCACCGGCCTTGTTCGGATTGCCGAGGAGGCCGGACTCGACGCGGTGTTCCTTGGCGACGGACCGGCGCTGGGCAATGCGATCGACGAAGCGCCGGGGACGGGGTTGGATCCGCTGGTGCTGCTCGGTCATGTGGCGGCGACGACGAAGAACATCGGGGTGGTGATCACCAGCTCGACGACGTACAACTCGCCCTACAACCTGGCCCGTCGGTTTCAGACCCTCGATCACGTCACCAAGGGTCGCGCCGCGGTGAACATCGTGACCACCGCAACCCCGGCTGCGGCAGCGAATTTCGGGCTCCCCGTTCATCCGGACAAGGAGACCCGGTACCGCCGCGCCTGGGAGTTCCTCGACGTGGTCACCCGGTTGTGGGACAGCTGGGAACCAAATTGGTTGGTCGCGGACAAGGAGTCCGGCCGCTACGCCGACGCGTCGAAGGTGCACGCCATCGATCACCAGGGGGAATTCTTCGCCGTGGCCGGCCCGCTCCCCGTCGCACCCGGCCCGCAAGGACGTCCGGTGCTGGTCCAGGCCGGTGGGTCGGAGGGCGGTCTGAAGCTCGCTGGCGACTTCGCTGATGTCGTGTTCACCGTCGCTCAGACTCAGGCGAAGGCGGTGGCCTTCCGTACCGACATTCGTCAGCGGGCTGCGGCGGCTGGCCGGCGACCCGACGACGTCAAGGTGTCGCTGGGCGTCGTGGTGCTGGTTTCCGCGACCGAGTCCGAGGCTCGTGCACGCGCAGAGCGGCTCTACGCAACGTTGCCCATCGAGCGCCTCACCGCCGAGCTGCTCGTGAACCTCGGCCTTCCCGAAGGGGCGTTCGGCCCTGACGATCCAATTGCACCATCCGACCTACCTGACGTGGTTCCGGCAGCGGCCTTCTCAGCCGGATTCAGTGCGTCGACCAGAGCGCTGATCGCGGAAGGCCCTCGCACTCCACGGGAACTCGTCATCGGGGGAGCAGGAGGCTCGGGGCACCGACTTCTGGTGGGGTCGGCCGAACGGATCGCAGACGATCTCGAGTCGTGGTACCGAGATGGGACGGCCGACGGCTTCACCATCATGCCTGCCGACACCGTCGTCGACCTGGAGAATTTTGCCACCCTCGTCGTCCCGATTCTCAAGGAACGCGGGCTGTTCCATCGCGACGACCGACCGTCGACTTTGCGGGAACGACTGGGACTGCGATTCCCCGGTGAGGCCGTAGCCGACGGTCGATCGGCATAGGCCTGCGATGATGGGATCGACAGTGACCCGATGACGAGGAGCGTCGATGGGACGAAACAGGTACGCGCTCGTCGCCGTCGTCGCGTTCGTCGTGATCGTCGGCGGATGGGCCCTGTTCCGCACGACCGGATCCGATTCGTCCAGCCCCGCCGCTCCCGCACCTACCTCGGAACCCGCAGCCGGCATGTCGACGTGCGCACTGACCACCCTGCCGCCTCAAGCGGCTGAGACCGTCCGGAGCATCCACGCAGGTGGCCCATTTCCCTTTCCGCGCAACGACGGTGTCGTGTTCGGCAACCGCGAGGGCCACCTCCCCAACCAGGCCAAGGGCTACTACCACGAGTACACCGTGATCACCCCGGGTGCCAAGAACCGGTCGACACGGCGCATCATCACCGGTGGAACGCCCTTGACCAAGCCGCCTCAGTACTTCTACACCGCAGACCACTATGACTCGTTCTGTCTGATACCTGACGCGGGAGGGCAACGATGACACCGCAGCCGACCTCAGACGAACCCGTGACCTTTCGCGTCGACGGGCGAAAGATCAAGTCGGTCAACGACTTCTATCGAGAGATTGGACGTTCCGTCAACGGTCCGGGGGGATACTTCGGAAAGAATCTCGACGCGCTGGCCGATTGTCTGCGCGGCGGATTCGGTACCCCGGAGGATCGGCCCTTCGAGTTCGAGTGGGAGCACAGCGACTCAGCGCGGCGCCACCTGAAGGACGTGCGGCGCGGGCAGGGCACGTTCTTCGAGGCGGTAGTGGACGTCTTCGACGATGTCGGAGTCACATTGCACCTCAGGTAACCCCAGGAAAAGGGTTGGACGGGGTTCGGTCCCTCTTGATAGCGTGCGCCGGACCGTGACATCGCGCGAGGAGGTGAGACCCATGAACGTCGAATCATGTGGGTGCTCCCACTCGTGTTCACGGTCGGGCGATTGACATAGGTGTCGCCGGGAGCCCCTCAACGAGGCATCCCGAAAGGCAACACCATGAACATCACCTCCACGACATCATCGAACGGCGTCATCGAACGCACCTTCACCCTGGACGACGTCGCGGGCGTGCTGTGGTCACCGGAATCCGGTGCCGACAGCGCGCCCCTGATCCTGGCGGGTCACCCCGGCGGCATGGACAAGAAGGCCCCGCCCCACGTCGCTCGGGCCCATGCCCTGGTGATCACACACGGTTTCCACGTCGCGTCCATCGATGCGCCCGGCCATGGTGACAGGCCACGAAACAGCAAGGACCAACGCCTGATTGACGAGTTCCGTCGGGCCAGGGAGGCGGGCGCTGGCGAATTCGGCCGAATCCTCGCCGACTACGGCGCATCTGTGGCCGAACGCGCAGTCCCGGAGTGGCAGGCCACCATCGACGCCTTGCTCGCGTTGCCGGAGATCGGCGCCCATGCCCTGATCGGCTACTCCGGCGCGTCGTTGGCCAGTGCCATCGGCATACCGCTGGCGGCGACCGAGCCCCGGATCGCCGCCGCGGTCTTCGGTTGGGCATCCGCGCACGACACCCTGCTGGAGGCAGCCAAGCGAGTAACCATCCCGCTCGAGTACCTGTTGCCGTTGGACGACAAGGAGATTCCCCGCGAGGTCGGTCTCGAGTTGTTCGACGCCTTCGCCTCGGCGGACAAGGTACTTCTGGCCTTCCCGGGTGGTCATCACGAGGTGCCCGCGGATGGCCGGATCGACACCCGGTTCTTTGCCCGGCATCTCGGCGCGATGGTCAGGTGAGGTATTGGACGTGCCCGGTTGAATAGTCCGGCCACTCGCTGATCGACCCGGCGGCGACGAACTGCGCCACGGCGCTCGCAAGGCGTTGCCCCAGAGCACGTTCGGCGTCGCCCGGCTGCCCGAGCATCGCACTGTCCGGGTAGGCGTCGAACGTGCCGAAGAGAAACGGCAGCTCGCTGCAGTGGGTGGCGCCGAGGGCGTGCTCGTCGTCTGCTGGGGCGCGGTCGAACTGATAGACGTACGCGGGGTTGCCGCCTGCCGCATGGTGAGCGGCGATCTCGAGTGCCCCGTCGCGAAAGATCGCGTCGGTCTGGACCGCGGTGAAGATCTGTGCGGGCGTGGCGTTCGGCAGTTGCGCAGCGTGGCGCTGGTAGGCCTCCTTGGCTCGTCCACCCAGCCCTTCGGTGAGCACGTCCAGCGCGCCCGCCGCGGTGAGGTCTTGGATGCGCGGGTCGAAACCGAAGAACGCCGTCGTCTCGTCCCTGGTGGTTCCGATCAGCACGGCCTTGCCGTGCAGAGCACCGCTCCCGAGTCCCTGATCCCACGCGGCGGGAACACCGGTGCCACCAACCACCGGATACATCGGGGGAGCCACGTTCCCGGGGCGGCCGAGGTGCGCCGCGAGCTGCCCATAGGCCGACAGCAGTTGCTCAGCTGGCAAGGCGCGCAGCCATTTTCCGGCATCCGGACCGCCTGGCACGTCGAGCAAGCTCAAATACGTCTCGGCGTTCTGGGCGGCATTCTGCGGGTCCTGCGGCGGCAGGCCCCATGGACCGCTCTCCAACAGCACGCGGGTGACCAGACCCGATGTCGACTCGTCGAGTGCCAGTGACATGGCCGAGTACGCGCCTGCGGATTGCCCGCCGACCGTCACCACATCCGGGTCGCCGCCGAACTCGGCGATGTTGTCGTGCACCCAGCGCAGCACGGCGCCCTGATCCTGGAGCCCGAGGTTGTCGGCGCCGATCTCCGGCAGGTACAGGTAGCCGAGCGGCCCCACCCGGTAGTTGGCGGTGACCACCACGATGTCGCCGAGCGCGGCGAGCAGTGCGCCGTCGTACCAGTCCCATCCGCCCGAGCCGCTGGTGAAACCGCCGCCGTGGAACCACACCAGGACTGGCCGCGCGTCGTCCCTGGCGTTCGATGGGCAGAAGACGTTGAGCGTGAGGCACCCATCCTCATTCCAGTCCGGAACACGTCGTCCCATCACCCTTTCCAGCCGGGATGGCCCCTGCGGGACGGCCGGCCCGGACCGAACCGCGTCGCGCACGTCGGTCCACCCGGGGTGCTGCCGAGGCGGCGCGAAGCGCAGGTCATCGATAGGCGATGCGGCGTAGGGGATTCCACGGAAGCAGACCGCCTTCCCCTCGACGGCACCCCTGACCGTGCCCCGGTCGGTAGCCACGGTTTGGGATTCGACACCAGCCATGATCCTCACTCTTCTCGTCGGATGTTCTTGGTCCGTTCTACGCGCCGAAACGCCGGATACGATGCGACCATGACCAGCCTGTGCGACCTGTCTGCGACGGAGCAATCGGCGTTGATCCAGAAGGGCGAGCTGTCTGCGCGGGAACTGCTCGCCGCGTCACTCGCCCGGATCGAGGACACCAACGGCCAGGTAAACGCCATCGTCACCCTCGATCCCGAAGCCGCCGAGCACGCCGCGAACGCCGCCGACCAGGCGTTCGCCGCCGGGCGGCTACTGGGCCCGCTGCACGGACTCACCCTTGCGGTGAAGGATCTGCACGCCACCGCGGGGATGCGCACCACGTACGGCTCACCCGCGCTGGCCGACTTCGTTCCCGACGACGACGAACTGCTCGTCGCCAGGATGCGAGCGGCGGGCGCGATCATCGTCGGCAAGTCGAACACCCCGGAGTTCGGGGCCGGGTCGCACACGTTCAACACGGTCTTCGGGTTGACCCGCAATCCGTATGCGCTCGATCGGTCGGCGGGCGGCTCCAGCGGCGGGTCCGCCGCGGCGCTGGCGTGCGGGATGGTGTCGCTGGCCGATGGCAGTGACATGGGTGGTTCGCTGCGCAATCCCGCGTCGTTCTGCAACGTCGTCGGCCACCGGCCATCGCCAGGCCGGGTTCCCACCTGGCCGACGCAGGACCCGTGGTTCACGCTGCCGGTTCAGGGACCCATGGGCAGGACGGTGGCCGATGCCGCACTGTTGTTGTCCGTCCAGGCGGGCCCCGATCCGCGTCCGGTGGTGTCGCTGCCCGAGCCTGGTTCGACCTTCGACGTCGCGTTGTCCGGCCGGCTCGACGGCTTGCGGATCGCCGTGTCTGCCGACCTTGGCGGGACGGTCGTCGTCGATCCCGAAGTCGCGGCGGCGGTCGAGGAGCAGATCGCGACGCTCACCGACCTCGGTGCGACGGTGACGCGCGCCAGCATGGACTTCACCGGCGCGGACGAGGTCTTCACCACGCTCCGGGCGCTCAACTACGCGCAGGTCTTCGGCCAACTGGTCGACCAATCACCCGAGTTGGTCAAGCAGGCAATTCAATCCAACGTTGCGCACGGGCGCGCGTTGACCGGTTCCGACGTCGCCCGCGCCGGCGCATTGCGCGGTGCACTCTACAACCGGGCGCTGGCGTTCTTCGGTGAGTACGACGCCCTGGTGCTGCCGTCATGCCAGGCGCTGCCGTTCGACGCCGACCTCGAGTATCCGGACAGTATCGCCGGTGTTCCGATGGAGAACTACCTGGCATGGATGAAGGCCGCGTACTTCGTGTCGGCCACCGAATGCCCGGCCACGGCGGTACCGGTCGGATTCTCGACGAACGGGTTGCCAATCGGCGTTCAGGTGGTCGCCCCGCCGCGCGATGACCTGGGGGCGCTGGCCGTCGCGCATGCCATCGAACGGGTCACGAACGCGGGGCAGCGCCGCCCGACCATCGTGGCCTGACCGCTCACGGGCTCATCTGGAAGCCCTCGTGGGTGCCGGTGAAACCCAACCGTTCGTAGCAGCGTTTCGCCATCCCGTAACATGGTTATGTCTACTAAGTAGTCGGATGCCGCCTCAACGCTGGAGTCATACACATGACCATGATCAAGTCCACGATGTCAGCCCTTGCCATTGCAGGTGGGCTCACCGCGGCCGTGCTCGGCGCCGCACCGGCGAGCGCCGATCCGCCTCCGCCGCCAGCTCCCGTCGTGGGCGAGGTGCCGCCACCGAACGCACCGAAGAAGACTGCCGACTTCTGGCTCAACGAGCCCGTCGTGTGGACGTCCATGTGGGGTGGCCGCTGGGGCGTGTGGAAGAACGGCTCCTTCATCACGCTGTCGTCGAACATCAACACGGGCGGCGGCTAGCTCGGATCTGGTGATCCTCGCCTCGACGGCTTCGAGCGGCCCCCGGTCTCGTTCGCATGCTCTCCAGCCATGGCCACCACCGCCGCGGAATGCTGGTTGTGCGGGCCGACGAGATCAACCTCGGCCCGCACAACCACCAATTCGAAGACCAGGGAGCTCTTTTCGAGATCGCCTACCGGGTCACTCCGCACGACGCACGAGGGACGGTCAGTAGTCCCAGACCGCCGGGACACACCGAAAGCCGTCACCGGCAACTGCTACGTGGCAGACGGATGGGAACGGCAGGTGGGTCGCGACGAGGGACTCGCCGGTCGCCGCCAGCTCCTGTAGGAGACGCACGCGCACGCGGGCCGACTCCTCGGGATCGTGTTCGAATCCGTTGAACCACTCCGGATTGTCGAATCCAACCTGGAAGACGGCGTCGCCGGCGAACGTCAGTCGATCGCTGCCCGACGCAAGACGCACGATGCTGTGCCCCGGTGTGTGACCGCCGGTGCGGGTGACCAACACGCCAGGCGCCACCTCGTACTCCGTGTCGAACGGCCGCAACATGCTGTCGTACTCGACCAAGAACTTCGAGGCAGTCTTGCGGAGAACGTCCGGTATCGGGGCGGGCATGACGGTTTTGGAGAAGTCGGGCGCCTCCCAGAACTCGGCCTCGGCTGCCGCGACGTGGACGCGCAGATCGGGACGCAGCCGCTCCCGCAGTCCGTCGCCGAGCAGCCCACCAATGTGATCCATGTGCAAGTGGGTGAGCACGACGTCGGTCACCGATGAGGGGGCAATGCCCGCCGCTTCCAACCGCAGGGCCAACTGCCCGGCCCGCGGGAAGCCGGGGAACTCCAGCCCCAGGCCGGAGTCGATGAGCACGGTCTGGTTGCCGCTTCGCACTACGGCCACGTTCAGCGGCCAGTCGAGCACGTCCGGCGGCAGGAACATGTCCTTCAACCACGACGCCAGGTCGGCCGAATCGGCGTTGTGAGCCAACGTCGGCGCCGTAATCGGTAGCACTCCATCGCTGATCACCAACACGTCGAGGTCACCAACCTGCAGCGCGTAGCGCGACGGAACCAACTCGTCGACCCCCTGGCTACCGAGATGCGAAATGTTGTCCAAGCTCATGATCTTCTCCTCTGAGGCGCCGTACTCGACGACGGTGGGATGGGCTGTCCTTCTCTGAGACGCTTCAGGGCGGGGACATTCATCCCTGGCGGCCGCGCCATTGCACATTCCGCCAACTAGGAGAGTGGACCAAACCTCCCTCATCCCCCGTCGCTCACCGAGCTCCGGGCACTTCGTCGTACCCGCTACCACCGAGAGAAGTAAAACCCCATGATTACCAATGGATCTGAACGTGAGCTCATCGAGAACATGCTCGACGAGAACCGCAGAGCACTCATCGAGACCGTCCGCGGCCTATCCGATGCCGATGCCCGCCGACGACTCGTTGCGTCCTTGACGACGCCGATCTCGTTGATCAAGCATGCCGCCGGCGCGGAGAGGATTTGGTTCCAGCGATTCTGGGCGGAGCTGGACGAAGCCGAATGCGATGGCTACTCGCGACGCGACGAGGGCACTTTCGCGGTCGCCGACGACGAGTCGCTGGCCGAGGTCATCGCCGAGCTCGAACGCGCAAGCCAACGCTCACGAGAGATAGCCTCTCGTTTCGACCTCGATGACACCAAGGAGAGTCCCCGCGAGGGCGTCGTCAGCATGCGCTGGACCTTGCTCCTGATGATCCAAGAATTCGCCAGGCACGCCGGTCACGGTGACATCCTCCGTGAGCAGATCGACGTACCCAGCTGAACTCTCGTTCCACTCAGTCGATCTGAGCCGTATCTGCGTCCTTGAACTCCATCACCGGGGGCTTACGGCTGAAGCCGCGCGTGACGATACCGAGGATCACGACACCAACTGCAACCCAGATGAATCCGGCCACGAACGTGGTCTCCGACAGGCTCGTCCACAACCACACCGTGAGTAGCAGACCAATGGCCGGAGCCACCAGGTACTTCACGACGTCCGCGCCGGTCCGCTCGTTGCCGCGCACGAAGTAGTGCAGGATCACCGACGCGTTCACACAGCTGAAGGCAACCAGCGCGCCGAAGCTGATCACCGATGCGACGGTGTCGAGGGGCAACAGGATGGCGCCGAGCGCTCCCACGACACCGACGATGATGACGGACAGATACGGCGTGCGCAGCCGCGGGTGGACCAGCGCGAACACCGAGCGGGGGAGTTGACCGTCCCGGCCCATCGCGAACAAGATCCGGGCCACCGACGCCTGTGAGGTGATTCCTGACGCGAAGCTGCCTGCCACGTAGGCCGCGGTGAAGAAGGTGAAGAGCGCACCGCCTCCTGCGCGCAGCATGACGTCCTTGGCCGCGGAGTCGGCGTCGGTGAAGTTCGCGAAGTCGGGGAACACGAGCGTGGCGACGTAGGCGGTCACGATGAACAGCAGGCCGCCGACGATCGTGGTCGAGATGATCGCCTTCGGGATGCTGCGGGTCGGATCCTTGGCCTCCTCGGACAGAGTCGATACCGCGTCGAAACCGAGGAACGCCAGCGCCAGGATGGCTGCACCCGCCATGAGCGTCCCGATGCCGGCGCTTGCCGAGAAGAACGGGGCAAGTGGGCTGACGGTCGTACCGTGACCCGCTACGTAGCGCAACCCGAAGCCGACGAACACCACCACGAAGATGATCTGAATGGCGATCAGTGCGAAGTTGGCTCCGGCCACCATTCGGATGCCGATCACGTTGAGCGCGGTGATGATGACCATCGACCCCACGACCCATGCCCACACCGGCACGGCTGGTACCGAGGCGTTGAGATAGATCCCGATCATCAGGAAGTTCAGGAGAGGCAGGACCAGGTAGTCCAGCAGGAGCGTCCATCCGGCCATGAAGCCGAAGTGCGTTCCGAAGGTCCGTTGGGTGTAGGTGTATGCACTGCCGGCGGCCGGAAAGGCACGGCCCATGTTTGCGTAGCTGTAAGCGGTGAACAACATCGCGATCGTCGTCACCAGGTACGCCCCGGGGAGGTGGCCGTTGGTGGTCTCGGTGGCGATTCCGTAGGTGGTGAAGACTGCCAGGGGCAGCATGTAGGCGACCCCGAACAGCGTCAGGGCGCCGACGCCGAGCGTTCTGTTCAGGGAGGGTGCGGCTACTACTGGTGACGCTGAGAGGGACGATGCCATGCGAATCCTTCTGACTAGGGTGCAGATCACAGTTGGGAAAGCGCTATCCCGAAGATACTCCGCGGTTGCCAGTAAGCAAGCCTTTTCGAACTATGGGTTGAGCGGCATCGTGCGGTCAGGCGGTTCTACTGCAGATCACAAGCTGTATTGACATTTGGAAAGCGCTATCCAACACTGGCTATGCCTCTCAACTCAAGGAGTGTGATCGTGACCGCCTCGACCGTCGCCCGCCAGTTCCGTGACCCGCGAGTTCACCGCGCTCTGGCATCGCCGAAGCCCGATGAGATGGCGGTCGTGCGCGCCATCTTGACGAGGGAGGGGCTGTTCGGGGATCACGCGCGAGTGGCCTACTTCGGGCTCTACGAGCCGGACAAGCACGAGCTGCTCAACTGCGTCGAGTCCGGCGAACCGGCCGACCGTTGCTTCCGGGTGATGGTGTTGGACACTTCCAACGGCGACGAGTACGACGTCGTGGTGTGTCCCGCGCAGGATCGCGTCGTTTCGGCGGACAAGCACGACACGAGCAACGGCCGGATCCCGGTTCTGCTCAGCGAGATGATCATGGTGGAGGAGATCGTCCAGGCCGACGAGCGCTGGCTGGCAGCGATGGCCAAGCGCGGACTGACCGATTTGTCCGTTCTGCGAGTGCAACCGCTATCTGCCGGGGTGTCGGTCACGCCCGACGAGAACGGCAGGCGTCTGCAGCGTTGCTTCACCTTCATTCAGGACCACCCCGACGATCTGCCGTGGGCACATCCGGTGGACGGCGTGACGGCAGTCGTCGACGTCATCACCCGCGAGGTTATCTCGGTGGTCGACTACGTCGAACTCGACGTGCCCACCGAGGCGGGCAACTTCCACCTCGATTCGTACAACCCCCCGCCACGGACCGGCTTTCGGCCCATCGACATCACCCAGTCGCATGGGCCGAGTTTCACCGTCGACCGCGATACCAACGTCGTCGAATGGCTCGGATGGAAGCTGCAGTTGAGCTTCGATGCCCGCGAAGGTCTCATCATCCGCAACGCGACGATCGCCGACCGCGGCGAGGATCG
Organism: Mycolicibacterium sp. P9-64; assembly: GCF_008329605.1. Taxonomy (GTDB): domain Bacteria; phylum Actinomycetota; class Actinomycetes; order Mycobacteriales; family Mycobacteriaceae; genus Mycobacterium. The sequence goes on along the minus strand of NZ_NPKO01000006.1, from coordinate 192,498 downwards.
TTCCGTGCTCTACCGCGGTTCCATCTCCGAAATGGTGGTGCCCTATGGAGATCCGAGCGCTCAGCGGTCGTTCCAGAACTTCTTCGACGGTGGCGAGTTCCTGCTCGGCCAGTGCGCCAATGCCCTGGAGCTGGGTTGCGACTGTCTCGGCGAGATCACCTACTTGGATGCGCACGTCATGGCCGAGGACGCCAGCGTCGTGACGATCCCACAGGCGATCTGCATTCACGAGGAGGACGACGGTGTGCTGTGGAAGCACACGTCGAACTTCACTCGAACGACGTCGATCCGGCGCAAGCGCAAGTTGGTCGTCTCGTTCTTCGTCACGGTCGGCAACTACGACTACGGCTTCTACTGGTACTTCTCCCTTGATGGGACAATCGAATTGGAGGTCAAGGCCACCGGGGTCGTCTTCACCTCGGCACTGCCAGTGACCGACGGCAGCTACCCGTGGGCCACGCAGATGACGCCAAACCTGGGTGCGCCCAACCACCAGCACCTCTGGGTGATGAGACTGGACATGGCCCTCGACGGTCACAACGGCGCCGTCGACGAGATGGAAGCCGTCCGGCCGAAACCCAGCGAAGGCGATCCGCAGGGCATCGGTCTGACGCAGTCGATCACCCGGCTGCGGCGCGAATCGGAGTCGGGCCGGATGGCCGACAACGCGGTAGGTAGGGTATGGCGAATCGGCAACCCGGACAGCACCAATCGGCTCGGCCACCCGGTCGCCTACGTGATCTCACCCGAGGGACATCCCGCGCTGCTCGCCGATGAGGGTTCGGCCATCCATCGCCGGGCCACGGCGGCCAGCAAGCATCTGTGGGTGACCGCCTACGACCGTGCAGAGCTGTATCCCACCGGCGACTTCGTCAATCAGCACCCGGGCGATGCCGGTCTACCGTCGTGGATCAAGGCGGATCGCGACATCGACGGCACCGACACCGTCGTCTGGCACACGTTCGGGCTTACGCACTTCCCCCGACCGGAGGACTGGCCGATCATGCCCGTTGACACCGCGGGATTCGTGATGAAGCCCTACGGGTTCTTCGACGTCGATCCGACGCTGGACGTGCCCAAGCAGAATCAGTGCCACACGTCCTGCGAGGGCTGAGCCGTAGGGTCGCGCCTCAGCCGAACCATTGGGCAAGAACGGTTTCGAGCGGTCGCGGGTCGGTGCTGGACCACGCGATGTAGCCGTCGGGACGGATGAGGACGGCCCCGAGGTCGTCGTCGGTCGTGGCGGCAACGTGGTCCACCCGATCGGCCCAGCGGTCGATCGACCTGGCTGCGCCGTCGAGCGACAGCAGGAGGCCACGACCGGCGTTCATCAAGCGGCTGACGCGGGTCGGGCCGTCCTTGGTAGTCAGGTCGAGGTCGATCATGCGCGGGCCGACTCCGGGGTACTGCGTGTCCAGGCCCGACATCATGCCCGAGATGAAGCGATTGGCGTCGGGCAGGCGGAGCAGGTCGGTGAACAGGTCGCGGACGGCGGCCACGTCTGGGTCCTGACTCGGGTTGTTGAGCACGCCCTGCGCACGGGTGTTGTGCAGTACGCGGGCGGCGACGGGGTGCCGCTCGGTGTGATAGCTGTCGAGCAACCCGTCGGGTGCCCAACCGCGCGCGGTCGCAGCCAGCTTCCAGCCCAGATTGACGGCGTCCTGAATGCCGAGATTGACACCCTGTCCGCCAAACGGCATGTGAATGTGGGCTGCGTCCCCGGCGAAGAACACCCGCCCATCGCGGTAGTTCTCCACCTGACGCGCAGCGTCACTGAACCGCGATGCCTCGATCAGTTCGCCCAGTTCCGTGTCGGGCCCGTATGCGGCCAGCAGTGCTTCACCAACCTCCTCGACGGCGACGGGCACGTCCCGAGAAGGGCTTTCGCCCGACAGCTTGCCGAAGACCAGACGGTACAGACCGCCCTCAACGGGGTGCAGGATGGTGAAGAACTCGCCTGCGGTCTTGAAGTACTGACTGAAGTGTCGGGATGTGGTGGGTACCTCCGCGGACTTGGTCGCAAGGGTGAGGTACGCAACCGCCGCGGACCGCTTGGCCGCGGTGCCGGGGAAGGGGACGCCCAGCAGCTTGCGGACCGTGCTGTGCCCGCCGTCGCATGCCACGAGGTAACTGCCGCGAATGTCGCCGACGGTGACACCGTCGGCATCCTGCTCTACTGCCGAGACCTCGCGTCCGCGCAGCACCGATACGCCTTGGCTGACGAGACGCCGTTCGAGGAATTCTTCGAGGCGAGCCTGCGGAATGCCGACGGGGTGGGGGTGGCGCGTTCGCCATGGCCGGCAGTCCAATTCGACGGGAAGCCCCGCGAAGTGCCCACCAAATTCACGTCGGGGCGAGGCGCCATCGAGCAACGGCTCCAGCAGCCCGCGCAGGTCTAGAACCTCGGCAGTTCGGGGTTGCAACGCGCCCGCTCTGGAGAATGCGCTACGCATGCGCTCCTTCTCCAGCACGATGACGGGTATCCCGGCCAGCGCGAGCTCGTTGGCCAACATCAAGCCGGTCGGGCCGGCTCCCACCACGATGACTTCGGTTCGCAAGAGAACTCCTAAAGTAGACTCGGTGCAATACTAAACCAAGTCCACTAATGCGGTACCCTGACGATATGACCGATCCGATGGGGCTGCGCGAAAGCAAGAAGGCGCGCCTCCGGGAGACCATCGCGGCCACGGCGATCCGGATGTTCCTCGACGCGGGGTTCGATCAGGTGTCGATCACCGACATCGCACGCGCGGCCGAGGTGTCCAGACGGACCTTGTTCGCGTACTTCCCGACGAAGGAAGACCTTGTCCTGCAACGGTTCGCCGACCACGAGGACGAAGCGGCAAGAACGGTCCTGGCTCGTCGAGCAGACCAGACTCCGCTAGAAGCGCTGCGGGCGGCGATGCTGGACTCGTTGCGGCGGCGCGACCCGAACAGCGGCCTGAACGACGATCCCGAGATCGTGGCCTTCGTGCAGTTGATCACCCAAACCGAAAGCCTGGCGGAGAGGCTCAGACGCTACACCTCACGCAGCATCGCCTCGCTTGCCGAAGCCTTGCGCGACAACGGCTTCGATTCGATCACCGCGCGCCTCGTGGCCGCCCAGCTGGTCGTGGTGCAGCGCGAGCTTGCTTTCATGAATCACGAATGCATCGTCAACGGCCAGTCCGCCGCAGCCCGCTACCCGGCCGCGGTCAGAGCCACCGATCGAGCGTTTGATCTGCTGCGCGACGGCCTGGGATCGATCTAGACGGGCAGCGATCCCGATCTCGTCACCCGAGTCCGATGGCGGAGAAGCGTTCGGCGACCAGAGCCGCGGCGTCGGCAAAGGGCATGTCCCACAACGCCTTGTTGAACACCTCGACCTCGACGTCGCCTCGATAGCCGGCATTGCACACCGCGGCGGTGAGCCCGGGCAGGTCGATGTGCCCGTCACCTGTCACCCCGCGCGCGAGCAGGGCATCCGGTGGCAGCGGCGTGATCCAATCGTTGACCTGATACGACGCAATCCGGCCGTTGGCCCCCGCACGTGCCACCTGAGTCAGGAGCTCGGGATCCCACCAGACGTGGAATGCGTCGACCACCACGCCCACGACGTCGGCGGGGAAGTCCTCCGCGATGTCGAGGGCCTGGCCCAGTGTCGAGATCACGCCGCGGTCGGCAGCGTAGATCGGATGCATGGGCTCGATGGCTAGCACCACACCTGCTGCCGCGGCGTCGTCGACGAGGACCCCGACAGCGTCGCGAACACGGGCACGGGCACCTGCGATGTCGGTGCTGCCCTCCGGAAGTCCGCCGGGGACCAGGACGAGCACTGCTGCCGATCCGAGCGCCCCTGCTCGTGCCAACACGGCAGCTTCATCGATGGCACGCCGGTTGTCGTCGATCGACACACGGCGCTGATCTGGGTCGTCGGCGGTGAAGAATCCACCGCGACACAGGCTCGACACGCGTAGACCGGAGTCGCTGATCACTTCGACTGCGGCGGCCAGACCGACACCGGCGACCGGCTCCCGCCACAAGCCGATCGACGGGATGCCCTCGGCCATGGTGATCTTGACGGCCTCGTGGAAGCCAGCGTGCTTGATCGTCGCCTGATTCAGCGACATGCGCGGGTGCGCGGTCATGCTGACCGCTTCGCGCGCGACTGATTCCCCGTCGCCTTTCTCGCCACAGATGCGGTATCGATGCCGTTCACGCGCAGCAGATCGGTCCAGCGCTGCGCAGCGAGCTCGGGCCGCTCGAGGGCACGCGCTTCGTCGGCCAGCCGAACCAACCGGGACAGATGGGGCAGACTCCGTCCCGCGTGCAAGCCACCGACCATGCTGAAGGCCGGCTGATACCCGTTGAGCCAGGCCAGGAATGCGACACCAGTCTTGTAGAAGGAGGTCGGCGCGGCGAACACTTCTCTCGACAGCGCCTGGGTGGGTTGGAGCAGCTGCCGGTACCGTGACTCGTCGCCGTCGCCGAGTGCAGCCAGTGCCGCCGCTGCGACGGGAGCGCAGGTAGCGAAGGCACCCAGCAGCGCATCGGAGTGGTGCCGACCGTCGCCCGCGATCAGGTCGACGTAGTTGAAGTCGTCACCGGTGAACACCCTGACGGAGTCGGGAACCTCTGTCCGCAAATCGATCTCGGAGACGGCGTCGAGCAGACTGATCTTGATCCCTGCAACCGACTCGACGTTCTCCTCGATGATGCGGCGTACCACGGCGCGTGCAGCAACCACGTCGGTCGACCCGAAGTAGCCTTCGAGCTGACTGTCGAACGCGGGCCCGAGCCAGTGCAGGACCACCGGACGCGTCGCGCGGGCAAGCACCGCGCCGTACACACGTTCGTAGTCTTGCGGTGAGTGCGCTGCGCGCGCCAGATGACGGCTTGCCATCAGCACCACGTCGGCGCCGTTCTCCTCGGCGAACTCCAGCTGGTTCAGATAGGCCGTGACGACCTCGTCCAGTGAGATCGCCTCGTCGCCAACGTCATCGGTGTTGACGCCAACGACCAGCTTGCCGCCGACGCCCTTGGCCTCGGCCGCCGACCGCTTGATGAGTTCGCGGATGGCCGTGGGGTCGAGCCCCATGTTGCGCTGTGCGGTGTCCATCGCGTCCGCGACACCCAGCCCACACGACCAGATGTGATGACGGAAGGCGAGGGTGGCATCCCAGTCGAGGTCCGCGGGCGCACCGGGGACGTTTTCGGCAGCGACGCGAGGCACGACGTGTGCGGCGGCATAGACCACTCGCGGCGCCGAGGCGCCCAGCGCCGGCGCGGTTACGGGCACGCCGGTGAGCCGGTGTTCGTAGACCTGGCCATCGCCGTTCAGCAGTGTTACCGACGTCATCGCGCGCCGGCGTCTGCTAGCGCCGCCGTTGGTGGAACACTCAATTCGTCGAGCATGACCCGCTGTCCGGTGCGGGCGCTCTGCAGCGCAGCATCGGCAAGGCGGACGCCGCGGGCACCGGACAGGAAGTCGAACGGGTGCGGGCCATCTTCGACGACGTGGCGGATGAACTGCTCCCACTGCAACTTGAAGCCGTTCTCGACGGGCCCATTGTTCGGCACCATGGACCAGTCGGTCGGGTAGTCGTGTGGGTCGGCGATGTCGGGATTCCACACCGGTTTCGGCGTGTTCACGCGGTGCTGGGCCTTGCAGGAGAACAGGCCTGCGACGGCGCTGCCGTGCGTGCCGTCGACCTGGAACTCGACCAGCTCGTCACGGTTGACCCGAACAGCCCAACTCGAGTTGATCTGTGCAACAACGCCACCGGCTAGCTGGAAGATGCCGTAGGCGGCATCGTCGGCGGTCGCCGGGTAAAGATGGCCCCGCTCGTCGACGCGGCTGGGGATGTGGGTTGCGGTCTGGGCGTAGACGGATTCGACCCTGCCGAAGAGATGCTCGAGGACGTAGTTCCAGTGCGGGAACATGTCCAGCACGATTCCGCCGCCGTCCTCTGCACGGTAGTTCCAGCTCGGCCGTTGGGCATCCTGCCAGTCACCCTCGAAGACCCAGTAGCCGAACTCGCCACGGACGGAGAGGATCCGCCCGAAGAATCCGGAGTCGATCAGGCGCTTCAGCTTGATCAGGCCGGGCAGGTAGATCTTGTCGTGCACGACGCCGTTCTTGATGCCGGCGGCACGTGCCCTCGCCGCCAGGTCCACGGCGTCCGCCACGGTTTCGGCCGTCGGCTTCTCGCTGTAGATGGCCTTGCCTGCATCGATCGCCTTGCGGATCGCCGCGACACGCGCGTTGGTCACTAGGAAGTCGGCGTAGATCGTCCACCTAGGGTCCTGCAGGCAACTGTCGAGGTCGGTCGAGACGTTCTCGATGCCGTGGCGGGCCGCCACCTCCGACAGCTTGCTCGTGTCGCGTCCGACCAGGATTGGCTCGACGTGAACTCGGGTGCGGCCATCCGATAGCAGGACACCGCCTTGCTCGCGGATGGGCAGGATCGACCGGGTGAGGTGCTGTCGGTATCCCATCCGTCCGGTCGCGCCGTTCATGATGATTCCGACGGTGGTCGCTGGTGGCATCTTGGGCTCCTCGGCAGCAATGCACGGCATACGGTCAGGAAAGCGCTTACCATCAGAGCATAGGCAAAGCACGGAGGCAAGCGCTTACCGTGGTGTCGGGCGCCGACCGGCGATACGGCAGGATTGCATCGGCGCAGGCACGGGTTGGCGATAGTCTTGGCTGGACGAGGAGGCACACGTGGGCGATGGGGGAGTCACGCTGCAGGACGTGGCCGAACGTGCCGGGCTTTCCCTAGCGACCGCGTCTCGCGTGCTGAACGGAAGCAATCGATCGGTCGGAGAGCAGACCGCAGCGCGAATCCGCCGTGTCGCCGATGAACTCGGCTACGTCTCGAACGGGCCGGCACAAGCGTTGGCTCGATCGGCCACCGCAGTCGTCGGCCTACTGGTCCACGAGGTGGACGATCCCTACTTCGCTTCGATCGCCTCCGGCGCGATGGTCGTTGCGGCCGAACAGAATCTGCTGACGACGTTGGCGTGCACCTTCCACGACCCCGAACGCGAGGTGCAGTACGTGCAGAGGATGCAGGCGCAGCGCGTCCGCGCCCTGTTGTTGGCCGGTAGCGGGACCACCGCGGCCCAGCATCGCGACGCGCTCAACAATGCCCTGGCCAGCTTCGAACGTGGTGGTGGCCGCGTCGCCCTGATCAGCGAGCACGACTTGCCGTACCCCAGTGTGCTGCCTGCGAATGCGAGCGGCGCGGCGCACGTGGCGCGGCATCTGCACGACCTCGGGCATCGCAACGTCGGCATCGTCACCGGGCCGCCGTCGCTCATCACCGTCCGTGATCGTCTCTCGGGTTTCAGCAAGGCGTGGGCAGCGTTGGGCCACGACGTCGACACGTTGCCGATCGTCGACGGAGGCTTCAGCCGTGCTGGCGGCTACTCGGCGATGCTGGAGTTGGCCCGTCGGCAACCGCAGTTGACCGCGGTGTTCGCGCTCAACGATCTGATGGCGGTCGGCGCGATGGCCGCACTCACCGAGGTCTTCGAATGCCGTGTCCCCGAAGACGTCTCAGTCATCGGCTTTGACGATCTCTGGATTGCCAAGGATCTGCGAACACCGCTGACCACCGTTCGCCTGCCCCTCGAGGAGATGGGTGCGAGCGCGATGCAACTGGTGCTCGACCAGTCCAGCGAGGCCGATGCCAGGCCGGGGAACGTCCACGTCCCCACCGATCTGATCGTCAGGGCCAGCTCCGCCCCGCCACCGGCCGGGCGACGCGCCTTGGCTCCACCCGACTGACGCGCCGGATCGGGTAGCGGCACCCGGCCCCGCCGATTGCACCCTTGCCACGGCAAGCGCCCGTGCCGTAACTTGTGGGAAAGCGCTTGCCCGTCGGTTCGGCGGTTCGCGCTCCGCACGACTCAGAGACGAGGAAGCCCATGACCACGACCGAAGTCGCCACCGTCGTCACCTGGAACCCGGCCAACGGCAAGCAGCTCGCCTCGTATCCGGTGCATTCCGACCACGACGTCGACCAGGCCGTCGGCGAGGTATTCGCGGCGGCCGAGCGATGGGGGCAGGTTCCGGCCGCCGACCGGGCGCCGGTCTTTGCACGGCTCGCGGAGGCATTGGAAGCCCGCAGCACCGAGCTCTCCGAGCTGATCAGTTCCGAGATGGGCAAGCCCCTCGGCGAATCGGCCGCAGAGGTGGCCAAGTGCGTGTGGGCCTGCACGCACTACGCCGAGAACGGTGCCGCGCTGCTGGAACCCGAGAGCATCACGACGGCCGCGGAGTCCACGACGCTGGTGTACGAGCCGCTGGGCGTGATCTTCGCGGTGATGCCATGGAACTTCCCGCTGTGGCAGTTGTTCCGATTCGCGGTGCCTGCCGTGCTCGCGGGCAACGGCATCTTGCTCAAGCACGCTCCGAACGTCAGCGGGTGCGCGCTGGCCATCGAAGAACTGTTCGCGGCCGCTGGATTCGCATCCGGGCTGCTGCGATCGTTGATCGTCGACGAGGCCCGGGTGCCCGACGTGTCGTCGACGGTGATCGCCGATCCGCGCGTGGCAGCGGTGACCCTGACGGGGTCCACCCGGGCAGGCGCGCATGTGGCGGCCGCCGCGGGCAAGGCCTTGAAGAAGAGCGTGCTCGAACTGGGCGGCTCCGATCCGTTCGTCGTCCTTGCCGACGCGGACCTTGCCACCGCGGCGGCCCATGCCGCGAAGTCTCGCTTGATGTGTGCTGGCCAGACGTGCATCGCCGCGAAGCGGATCATCGTGCACTCCGACGTCGCCGAAGAGTTTGAGCGGCTCTTCGTCGAGAACGTCAGCACCATGGTGGTCGGCGATCCGTTCGCCGACGGCACGAACGTCGGGCCGTTGGCCCGCGCCGACATCCTCGAACAGCTTGAGCGTCAGGTGCAGGGCTCGGTGGCCCTTGGCGCCCGCGTGTTGTGCGGCGGGCACCGCATCGAGGGGCCAGGGCACTTCTTCGCACCCACGATCCTGACCGACGTCACGGCAGCCATGCCGGTGGTCGCGGAGGAGACCTTCGGCCCCGTCGCGGCGCTCATCGTCGTCGATGACGACGACGAGGCGGTCGCCACCGCCAACGACACGGAATACGGGTTGGCGGCTAGCATCTGGAGTCGCGACACCGACCACGCTCTGGCAGTGGGGCGCCGAATCCGATCGGGCGCGCTGTTCGTCAACTCGTTCGTATCCTCTGATCCCCGAGTGCCTTTCGGCGGCATCAAGCGCAGCGGCTACGGCCGTGAGCTTGGCGCTGCGGGGATTGGGGAGTTCACCAACCTGCGCACGATCTGGGTAGCGAAGCAGGCGGGCTGACCGTGCGCCCGTTGACCGATCCCGCTAAACCAAGTCGTCGCCGGCGTAGCTAGCCCGCACGGGCAGGTCGTGGTCGGCGCGCAGGATGTCTGCGGCGCGTTCGCCGATGACGACGCAGGGGGCCTGCGTGTTTCCCGTGGTGATGCGCGGCATGATGGATGCGTCGGCGATGCGCAGTCGGTTGACCCCGTGCACTCGCAGCCTTCCGTCGACGACCGCCTTGGCGTCGTTGCCCATCTTGGCGGTGCCCGATTGGTGCCAGTAGGTTGACGCCGCATCACGGATGAACCGTTCCAATTCAACGCCTTTGAGCGGTCCTGGCATCACTTCTCTTTTGGTGAAGGAACTGAGCTCGGGCGAATTGCCGATTTCTCTGGCTAGTTCGACCGCCGCGATCGCTGCCTTGAGGTCGTCTGGGTGAGAAAGAAACCTCGCCTGGATGTCGAGCGCGTCGTGCGGGTTCGGCCCGGTCAGTCGAATTTCCCCTCGGCTCTTTGCCTGCACGAGTCCGGGGAACAGATTCCAGCTCGCTGCGGGAGGGTTGAAGCGCTTGGTGTTCTCAGCGCTGGACGACTTGGGGAACTGGGCCTGGCATGTCTGCAGATCGGGGGAGTCCAGGCCCGGCTCGCTTCGCCAGAAGTAGGTGGCTTCCACGCCGTTGTTTCGTGGTGTGATCGGCTCTCTGCATTCCCAGAGGCAGTCGAATCCAACGTGGTCCTGAAAGTTCTGCCCGACGCCAGGTAGATGCTGAACCACCGGTATGCCGTGCTTTTGAAGGTGAGTGCAGTCGCCGATGCCGGATTGCATGAGCAGTTTGGGGGTGTTGAACGTACCAAGGGAAAGCACCACGTCGTTGGCTGCCTCGGCTCGGTAGACCTTGCCGCCGTGGACGAACTCCACACCGGTGACGGTGGAGGCGTTCATCATCAGCCTGATGACCAGTGCATTGGGGAGCACGGTCAGGTTGGGTTGCGCGCGATGTGGATGGACATATGAGCGGTAGGCGGACTGGCGGACCCCGTCACGTACGCGCAGGTCGATGATCGCCGCACCGCCGGGGCCTTCCATCATCTCGCCGTTGTGACTGTCAAAGGTGGGGATTCCCAGCGATTTTGCGCCGTCGACCACGGCATGGGCGATCGGATGAGGGTCAGGCGCCGTCTGGACGAACACTGGCCCACCGGTTCCCCGGTAGTGGGGGTCGGGGGCGCCGTGCCAGTCCTCGACGCGGCGGTAGACGTCGAGGATCGAGTCATAGCCCCAAGCTTGGTCGCCGGACTCAGCGGCAAAGTAGTCCCAGTCGCTGCGGTGTCCCCAAGCCCAGATCATCGTGTTGATGCTCGACCCGCCGCCAAGAACCTTCCCCATCGACATTGGTACCGAACGCCCGTTCACGGCGTTGCCGGGGGCGGCACGAAAGTTCCAGTCCCGCTCCGTCCCCAGGTTCAGTGGCCATTGACCAGCTGTCCGTACCTGCGGTATCTCGTCGTCCCCGCCGGCCTCCAACAACAGCACGCGAACCTCGGGGTGCTCCGCAAGCCGACCCGCGACCACGGATCCCGACGAACCCGACCCGCAGACGATGAAGTCGAACTGCGGCTTGCCATCGGCAGACGATTCGAAGTCAGCAAGATCGTTGGCGCTTGGCTCCATTTGATGGTGCTCCTGTATTCACTGGTAGGTCGACGTGGAACTCGTTGGACCAGTTCCTGGTTCGCCCGCCTTGTTCTGAGTACGACGACGTCGATGTCGCCGCTGCGTTCCGCCGGGGCTGTCGAGCGCTCCGACCGGAACCCTTCCTTGGAATCACGACCGTGATGTAACGAACGTATTTGACAGATCGGGCGCCGTCAAGGTTGCCCCAGCGACACCGTGAACCATGCGCGCGAGTCCCCATCGAGACGGATTTCGTCGGGGCTGGGCATCCAGGGGAGTGCCAGACGCAACATCTACGCAAAGAACTGTTTCACGAAAGGTGCTGTAAAACAGTATCTTTCAATTCTAGAGGATAGGGTAAGGCGAGATTCCATTGCGGCCCAGTGACGACAGCGGCGATCTTGCTGGCAAGAATGGGCGCCGATTTCCGACTCTTCATCAAGCTGTTCCCAGCCAATCGGCAGCAGATCGTACGGTCGGCGCGGTGAGCGAGATTCGCCACGTCGAGCACCTGCCGAATGGGGAACTGCCGGGGTCAGTCTTCGGGGTTGCCGTTGCCGCGCCACTCGGAGATCTTGCGCCCCAGCGAGTCTGCAGCGGCGGTGGCGGCACGACCTACACCGTCGACGACACCCGAAACCCCATCCCGGAGGCCGCGAATCAGTGGATCGTCGGATTGGTCGAACCCATCGCGGTATTCGCGTGCAGCAGCAGCCACATCACCAGTCCAGGAATGCTCGTCATCATCCGACCGGGCAGGGTACTCACCGCCCAGGATGGCACCGTAGCCACCAGTGTCGACCCATTTCGTCAGCGCGGCGGCCCGCAGCACGGAGAACGGATGGGTCTCGAGCTCGAGGTTGAGCAGCTTCAGCAGTCCGTCGCGCATGTCACCGCTGCGGTCGTACTCGGCGGCCTGCGCCAGGAAGGCCTGCGAGTCCATCTTGTCGAGTCGGCCGCCACCAGCAAGCTTCAATTGCACCCGGATGGCGGCATCGAAGTCCTGCCCGCACAACAGGCCGGCGCGGTCGCCGGACAGCTCGGATTTTCGCTGCCATTCCATGAGCGCGGCGACGATGGCCCGCAACGCCCAGCCTCCGACGGGAATGAAGCCGAACGTCGATGCCAGGCGCATGAGGTGCATCAGCATGGTCCGATATACGGCGTGGCCGCTGAGCACGTGGCCGAGTTCGTGCCCGATGACGAAGCGCATCTCCTCGACGCTCATCAAGTCATACATCGCGGACGTGAGCACGATGAACGGCTGCTCCATCCCGATCGCATACGCGTTGACGATCGGTGACTGCACCACGAACAGCTCTGGCTTGACCGGAGCATCGAGTATCGACACGCATTCATCGAGCAGGGCGTCGAGATCAGCGAACTGACGCGGTCCCACGCGAGCAGAACTCGCCAGGTACAGCAGCCGGTGCTGACGTTCCCGCAGCATGCCCGACAAGACCTTGAGGATCTGATCGAACCCCTTGAGCCTGCGCAGTGCCGTGAGCGCAGTCCGGTCGGCCGGGTGCTCCCATGCGCGCGAACTGATGTCGGGGAAGGTCCTTCGTTCCACCGCGTCGTCTACCACCACCAGCCCCCTCCACGTGTCTGCCCACAACGCTAGGCCACGGCGACCGCGGTGCGAAGCACCAATCCGACGATCAGCGTGGAGGACACTGCAGCGTCAGCCAATTGAGTCGCGCTTCGCGGGCGGCGGCGTCCGCGTCGCCGCGCTCGGCGAGATCGATGATCTTCGCGTGCTGCGCGACCGACGAGCGGCCCCGCAACGAGGAGAACCTCGCGCGCTCCATCCGCCTGAGAAGCGGCGTGTACTGATCGAGCACCGACCGGACGGCCACGTTGCCGCAAACGTCGACGGCCACGCCGTGGAATTCGTCGTCGCTCTCGATGGCCATGGCGACGTCGTTGGCACGCAGGGCCGAAGCGAACCGCTTGTTGGCCTCCCGCATCGCCGCGTGGTGTTCGGGTCCCATCATCGGCACGGCCTCACGGACGGCCAGCTCGTGCATCGCTGCGGCGACCGCTTGGGCGTCGCGCATGCTCCGTGCGTCCAACGGGCTGACGATCGTGTAGCGACCCGGCCGGGTTTGCACGAGGCCTGCGGCGTCTAGCCTGGCGAGCGCCTCGCGAATCGGCGTTCTGCTGACGCCGAGCCATTCGCTGAGTTCCGCGTCCACTAGTCGCTCTTCCGGCTCGAGGGTGCCGTCGACGATCGCCGTCCTGATGGCAGCGAAGGCGTCGTCGCGCAGGAGCTGCCGCTTGGGCGCTGCGGCTTTGCGTGGCACTGGCATGCAATATTTTGCGCTTACAGCTGTCGAGGCTGTCAAGTGACCAGCGTAGATACGTCAATCCTTACCATCGTCGCCCGTGCGATATATTGCGTATTACATTGACGCGGAGTAGCTGGAGGAGTTCACGGATGCCCATTGAGGATTTCGACCGATACCCGCTGACGTTCGGGCCGAGCCCGGTGCACCCCCTCGAGCGCCTCACCGCACATCTAGGCGGCGCACGACTGTGGGCGAAGCGAGAGGACTGCAACTCCGGGTTGGCTTACGGAGGAAACAAGACCCGCAAGTTGGAGTACATCGTTCCTGACGTCCTGGCTCAGGGCGCCGACACACTCGTCTCGATCGGGGGGTATCAGAGCAACCACACCCGCCAGGTCGCGGCCGTGGCAGCCAAGCTTGGACTCAAAGCCCGCCTGGTCCAGGAGAAGTGGGTCGACTGGCCGGAGATGTGGGCAAATGCCGCCTTAGACGAAGAGGTTGGCAACATCCTGCTGTCGCGCATCATGGGCGCCGATGTTCGCTTGGACCCCGCGGGATTCGACATCGGGATCCGCTCTTCGTGGGAGGACGCGTTGCGCGAGGTGGAGGACGCAGGCGGCAAGCCGTACCCGATTCCTGCGGGTGCGTCCGAACATCCGCTCGGTGGTCTGGGTTTCGCGAACTGGGCCCACGAGGTGCAGCAGCAGGAGGCCGAACTCGGCGTGTTCTTCGACACCATCGTCGTCTGCACCGTGACGGGATCCACCCACGCCGGAATGATCGCCGGATTCGCCGGCCAGGCTCGACCCCGCACAGTGCTCGGCATCGACGCCTCTGCGACGATCGACAAGACCCGGGCCCAGGTTGCGCGGATCGCTCGCCACACCGCTCAGTTGATCGATTTGGGCCGCGAGCTTCGCGACGACGAGATCACCGTCCTGGAGGGGTGGGCTGGTGATCTGTACGGGATTCCGGTGCAGTCCACCATCGATGCCATCAGGCTCACGGGCAGCCTCGAAGGCATGATCATCGACCCCGTCTACGAAGGAAAGTCGATGGCGGGTCTCATCGACATGGTGCACGACGGCACCATCGCCAAGGACTCGAACGTCCTGTACGCCCACCTCGGGGGGCAACCTGCGCTCAACGCGTACTCGGGCCTGTTCGGCTAGGAGCCTGCTGCCCGACAGGTTGGGTAGCGCAGGTCCACAGACTCGACCCGATACGCGCGGGTGCGCCTAGCCGAACGCGGTAGCGTACGAATGCGCGGTTCCGCCGGAAGCCGCTCGAGGAGGCTTGGGCTGAGATGACTGCCGTGCGTGAGGTTCTCGAGGGGTGGACGACAGAGGTTGCCGAGCGCAATGCAGAGCTGTATCGGGATCTGCACCAGCACCCCGAGTTGTCGCTGCAAGAACATCGCACGGCTGCCACCGTGGCCGCCGCGTTGTCCTCACTGGACGTAGAGCTCACCACGGGCGTCGGGGGAACCGGCGTCGTCGCGGTGCTGCGCAACGGGGACGGCCCGGTCGTGATGTTGCGTGCGGACATGGATGCACTGCCGGTTGCCGAGGCCACCGGGTTGCCGTACGCCAGCACCGTCGAGGCGATCGACGCTTCCGGGGTGTCCGTTCCGGTCGCGCACGCATGTGGGCACGACATGCACACCGCCTGCCTGGTGGGGGCGCTGTCACTGCTGGCAGGCAACCGGTCGGCGTGGTCGGGCACCGTCGTTGGCGTGTTTCAACCCGCCGAGGAATTGGTGTGCGGGGCCGCCGCGATGATCAATGACGGTCTGTTCGAACGGTTCCCGGTTCCTCAGATCGTGTTGGGACAACACGTCGGTCCGCTTCCTGCAGGAGTGATCGGCTATGCCCGGGGGCCGATGATGGCCGGCATGGACTCGCTCGATGTGACGTTCTTCGGCCGCGGAGGGCACGCCTCAACACCGGAGGCCGCCGTCGATCCCGTGGTGATGGCCGCGGCAACGGTGATGCGCCTACAGACGGTGATCGCCAGGGAGGTGCCCAGCACTGAACGCGCCGTGCTGACCGTTGGCCGATTGCAGGCAGGCACCAAGGCCAACATCATTCCCGATACCGCGGAACTGGGCATCGACATGCGCACCTACTCGGCAGAGGTTCGCGACGCGCTGCGCGCCGCCACCGAGCGGATCGTGCGCGCCGAGGCACAAGCCAGCAATGCACCACGCGATCCAGTACTGCACTGGACAATTAGCACGCCCATCCTGATCTCCGACCCCGATGCCACCGACACCACGGTGTCGGCGTTCACCGGCTACTTCGGCACCGAGCGCATGCTCGCGCTGCCGCCAGTATCGGCCAGCGAGGACGTCGGCGCGTTCGGTGCAGCCCTGGGTGTACCGACGGTGTTTTGGTTCTACGGCGGTGTCGGTGCCGACGCGCTGGCCGAGGCCGGCCGCACGGGCAAGCCCGTCGCGTTCAATCATTCGCCTGAGTTCGCACCGGCAATCGAACCCACACTGACGACGGGTGTGGCAGCACTCGTGGTGGCGGCATTGACATGGCTGCGCGGCGACGAATCCCCGGACTCGCTGATCGACCAATAGGCACTGCTAGGGACGGATTACGCGAACATCACGGGCGGGGAGAGCCACTTGCCGGAACTGCTCGTCGTGAGACGCCGCTCGAACTGTGGCCATGGACCACTACGTGAAGGGAGACCTCGGTGGGCTCATTCGACGTGCCGCTCGATGATGAACGCACACAGCTCGAAGCGTTCATCGAGGAATACCGGACCAGCTTGGAACTCGCCCTCGACCGCCTCACCGAGGAGCAGGCCCGCCGCAGCCTCGTCCCATCGGCCACCACATTGCTCGGTTTGCTCAAGCACGTCACGTGGATGCAGCGCGTGTGGTTCCAAGAGTGCGTTGGCGGCGCGACCCGCGCTGAACTCGGACTGGTCCAGAGCGTCGACGAGTCCTTTCAACTCGGCGACGACGACACCGTTGCCTCTGTCATCGCCGCCCATCGTGACGCCTGCGCGACGGCTCGCGCAGCCGTCACCGAGTTGCCCCTGGACACCGTCGTGACCGGCCATCGGTCCGGGCCGCGCACCTTGCGTTGGGTTTATCTACAAGTCCTGCGCGAGCTGGCTCACCATTGCGGGCACGCCGACATCCTGCGCGAACAGGTGCTTGCCGACCGCAAGTAGGGCGAACCAATAGCCGTGCGGGAGACGCGCCGCCCCAGCGGATCTCACGCGCCGGGCAGCACCAGCGCGCGCAGGTACCGTCGCCGAACCGGTTCGCGTACCACGAACGGGCCCCATCCTGCACTGATGGAGTTATCAGTCCCCTCAGAGACGATGCCGGTCGGTGAGACCCGAAAACCACTGCGCCGCTTAACTCCCCAGCTCAACACCTCACCAGTGGCGAACGCCCACGCATCGACGCCATGCCCGATGCCGACCGTGCGCTGGAAGCGGCGAAAGCCCTTTGGCGTGGACCACGTTTCAGAGCTCGACTCAGTGAGCCCCACGCCCTCGTAGCTCAACTCGCTTTGACCAGTGCTGTCGTTCACGTCACGACCCCAGGATCTCGGCGGGGGATACCGGTGGAATCAACGCTCCGCTGGCGGCGAGGTCGATGGCCACCCGTGGATCGATGACGAAAGTCGTCATATCAACACCTTCGCATACGCTGCGGGGGTGCATTGACCGGCGGGTCTACACGGCACACACCGCTTTGCGAGTTATGTTGTCCCGGTGTCGGATCGGTGTGCGTGCGGGTCGACGCCGAACCTATCCCGTCGCGGCGTCCTCAAGTATCTCGCTGCTGTGCCCCTCGGCGCAGCCCTCAGCAACGTTGCTGCGTCGATCAACCCCGCTCCCGCAGCGGCCGAACCGTTCTCCACCTCAGCTAGCGGGCTCGGGCCGGCACCGAGGATCATCACACGCGCCCAGTGGGGTGCCGATGAAGCGATGCGACGCGGGACTCCGTTGTTCGACAACGGCATCCGGGCCGGGATCGTGCACCACACGGCGACCCCCAACGAGTACGCGGCGGGCGACTCGGCAAGCATCGTTCGCGGCATCTACAGGTATCACACGACGGACTTGGGCTGGGGTGACATTGCCTACAACGCCCTGGTAGACCGATACGGGCAGGTGTTCGAGGGACGATTCGGCGGCATCACCCGTCCAGTCGAGGGCAGCCACACCGGCGGGTTCAACGCCAACACCTGGGCGGTGGCCATGATCGGCAACTTCGACGAGGCCCCGCCGACCACGATGCAAATTCAGGCGGTGGGCCAATTGCTTGGATGGCGGCTCGCGATGGACACCGTCCCGCCGCTCGGCACCGTGGCGCTGACGTCGGCAGGCGGCCCCTACACACGTTTCAACCGAGGCGATACACCCACCTTGGCAACCATTTTCGGCCATCGCGACGTTGGGGAGACCGCCTGTCCCGGCTCCTTCGGCTACGCCTCACTCGACCAAATCCGACATATCGCCGCCCGGTTCAACAAACCGCGTAACAGCCAGGATCTCGCCGACTCACTGCGCGGCGGAGCGATCTACGCGCGTTGGCAGGCCATGGGTGGCACGAGCAGTCCACTCGGTGCGCCGACGTCGCCAGAGGCGTCCGGAGCCGGCGACGCGCGATACGTCACCTTCGACAAGGGGGCGATCTACTGGTCGCCCGCGTGTGGGGCGCAACCGGTGACCGGCGGGATTTACGACGCGTGGGCCACTCTTGGCTACGAGTACGGCGCGCTCGGGCTGCCGACCAGCGGGGAGATTCAGGAGCCCCAGTGGATCGTGCAGAACTTCCAGCATGGAACGCTGAACTGGGACAGGGCCAACTCCACGGTGACCAGGGTGATGGACGGCGTCCCCGTCGAACTGCCACCGCCGTCGCCGGAGGGGCCGCCTGCCGAACTGGAGCGATTCTCGCCAGCCCGCAACCGCGTCTGAGCAATTCCAAGCTTTGGCGTCGGGATGCGGAACGTGCGACTCTGCCCCATGGCCCTGCCGACAACCAAGCCAGTTCGGTGGATCTGGCTATCGCGCAGGCGCCGGTGTATCTGTCATCGTCGAGGACGTGGCGATTTCGATGGCTGCCGCGCTTGGGATGGCGGTGACGGCATTGGGGATGGTGCTCACGCCTGGGCCCAACATGATGTATCTGGTGTCCCGCAGCATAAGTCAGGGCCGCGTGGCTGGGCTGATTTCGTTGGGCGGTACCGCCGCTGGATTCTTGGTCTACATGACCATGGCGAACGTCGGCCTCGCTGTCGTCTTCGTCCTGGTGCCATGGCTGTTCGTGGTCTTCAAGGCTGTCGGCGCCGTGTACCTGGCGTACTTGGCATGGCAGGCGCTCAAGCTCGGAGGCCGTGGCCCCTTCGAAACGCACAGTCTTGACCGGGATTCGGCGGGACGTCTGTTCCGCATGGGGTTGATCACGAACTTGCTCAATCCAAAGACCGCCACCATGTACCTGGCCCTGATCCCACAGTTCGTCGACCCGGCACGGGGTCACACGACCGCCCAGGGATTCCTGCTTGGTGGTGTGCAGATCACGGTCAGCATGGTCGTGAATGCCACCATCGTCATCGCCGCAGGCTCGATCGCCTCGCTCATCGCCCGCCGGCACTCCTGGGCCATGTGGCAGCGCAGGATCACTGGCACTCTGCTTGGCTCGGTTGCAGTCATGCTGGCCCACGAGGTGCCCGCTCGCGCACGCATCTGAGCACAGGGGAGACGCTCGTTTGAGCCGAGCTCGATCGTCGAGTTCTCGGTGGCCGTGCGCACCTTGGTCACCGAAAGTCGACGTTCGCGCTGCTGTTGGGATGTAGCAAAGGGTTTGATGCCAACCAGTGGTCGCCGGTACGCTCGGTCAACTTCCGAGACTCGAGCCGAACCGAAGGAAGCGCCTCCCGATGAGCCGGTACTGGCAGTCGTACTGGTATCAGACGATGTGCAACGAAGACCGGAACCCTGGCTGGAAACCGCTTCACTCCGGCCCGCTGTATCGGGTGCCGAACAAGGCTCTCGTCACCGGCACACTTGCCGACTGGGTCGTACCCGTTCTCGAAGACGCGACCGACGAAATCGACTGGATCACAGGCCAGATCCGCATCGACTGCTGCACCGAGCCTGCACCGGCCCCCGGCACCCCGCCCTTCCTGTCCAGGAAACGCGCGACGTGCCGCGCGTCAGCTACTACTTTCCACCTTCCGAGGACGACCGGTGAGTGGCCGCGTCGCGGTTGCCCTCACCGCGCCGCCAGGCTCGGCTGTTCCCAGGGTACTCACGTAGCGTATGACTCGACCTCGAGGAGCTTCGCCATCATCTCGCATCCCATCACCATCGAGTTGTTCCGCGGGCTCGCAGAGCTCGAAGACACTGGCCGCGGCCAGCTTCCGCACCGCCTCCCGCGTGCCGCCCGTGCGCAATGCGACGACCCACAGCTGCTGAGCGCCGAAGCGCAGCCCTCGGGTGTGCGCGTGGTGATGCGCACTGCAGCGACCATGATCGAACTCGACCTGCTGCGAACACGGGTCGTCTTGATGGGCGTGCCACCGCGTCCCGACGGCACCGTGGATCTGATGGTCGACGGCCGGCGCGTTCAGCAGGCGACGGTGTATGGCGGCGACCTGGTGCGCATCGACCCGGCAACGGGTGCGTCGGAGATGGAGCAAGGCGAGGTGGCAACGATTCGCTTCGACGGGCTTGCGCCACAGGACAAGACGCTCGAGATCTGGCTGCCGCACTACGAACGCACCGAACTAGTGTCCCTGCGCACCGATGCACCGATTGCAGCCGCCCCGATTGCCCGACCCATCTGGGTTCACCAGGGCAGCTCGATCAGCCAGGGCTCCAATGCAGCTACTCCCAGCACCACCTGGCCAGCACTCGCCGCGACGGAGGCGAACCTCGACCTGGTCAACCTCGGCCTTTCGGGCAGCGCCATGCTAGATCCGTTCGTGGCCAGGGCGATTCGTGACCGCCCGGCTGACTTGATCAGCGTGAAGATCGGAATCAATCTGGTGAATTCGGACCTGATGCGCCAGCGCGCATTCGGTCCCGCCGTGCACGGGTTCCTCGACACCATCCGCAACGGACATCCGACGACGCCAATCGTGGTCATCGGACCACTGCACTGTCCGATTCACGAGTCCACGCCAGGGCCGGGAAGTTTCGATGCGGAAGCGCTGGCGGCAGGCACGCTGCGTTTCATCGCGCTGGGCGACCCCGCCGACGCGCTGGTTCCGAACGCGGGGCTACGTCGCCTCACGCTCAGCGGCATTCGCGAACAGCTCACTCAGATCGTGGCACGACGCCAGACCGACGACCCGCACCTGTCCTACGTCGATGGTCTCGACTTGTACGGACCTGGCGACGACGCGACACATCCGCTGCCCGACAACCTGCACCCCGACGCCGCCACTCATCGACTCATCGCGCAACGCTTCGTCGCGCTGGCGCTGGGTGGCTGACATTCATGAACGACGGCCGCTGGAGGCTGAGGTAGACGAAGCCAACTCGGTACGAGTTCACTCGAGCAACATCCGCGGGTTCGCCCATTTGCCGATCGCGTTCCAGATCCGACGGCGAACTACAGGACGTGACGGCATGGGGCGAAATGCCTACGGCGAGTGAAGGTTACGAAGATTTGTCTTCGGCGGGGGAGTCGTGGTTTGTGGCCACGTGGCGTAACACCCGTTCGTTGAGCGCGGCGAGCATGTCGAGTTCGGCCGGGGTAAACAGGTCGATGAAGTTCTGGCGGACATCCTCCACGTGCTTGGGCGCCGCCTTCTCGATTGCGGCGAGGCCGGCCGGCAGCAGACAGACCATGGTGCTGCGGGCGTCGCTGGGATTGGGCTCGCGGCTGATCAGCCCGTCCTTCTGCATGCGCCGCACCTGGTGGGAGAGGCGGCTCTTCTCCCAGCCCAGTGCGACGCATAGGGCGTGGGCCGGCATGCGGTCCCCGTCGAGAGCCGAGAGCACCGCAAGAACCTCGTAGTCCGCCCCGGACAGGCCCGATTCCTGCAGGCGTCGGTTGAGGTGAGCCTCGATCTGATCATGCGCGTGGATGAACGCCCGCCATGCGCGGTCTTCACGAGCGTTCAACCAGTTCGGTTCCATCAGGACCACCCTAACCCCTCATTGGTTGACGCGTCACCGAAACGGCGTATGGTTGAGGAATCAACCTTTTCAGATCGTCAAACCAGGACGGGGATACGTCATGAGCAACATCAGCATCATCGGCACCGGGAACATGGCCAGCACCATCGGCGCGTTGGCCGTAGCTGGCGGCAACACCGTCGAGGTCATCGGCCGCGATCAGGACAAAGCCGCCGACCTGGCCAAGGCTCTCGGCGGCAGCGCCACGACGGGGGAGTTCGGCGCCGTCCCGGCCGGGGACATCGTCATCGTGGCCCTGCTGTACGCGGATGTCGTTCCGATCGTCGCCAAGTACGGAGATGCCTTGGCGGGCAAGGTGATCGTCGACATCAGCAACCCGTTCAATTCCGCGGCCGACGGGCTGGCCATCCCCGAGGACACTTCGATCGCGCAGGAAGTCGACAAGGTCGCGCCGGCCAGCGCCAGCGTGGTGAAGGCATTCAACACGATCTTCGGTGTCGTCCTGGCCCAGGGCCGACCGCTCGACGTCTTCATTGCCGGCGACGACGCACGCGCCAAGGCGCGCGTCGCGGAGTTCGTCGAGAGCCTCAATCTGCGCCCACTGGACGTCGGTGGCCTGACCATGGCGCACTGGCTGGAAGGCGCGGGCCTGGTGGTGATGGGCCTCGCCCGCAACGGGGTGGGGAACTTCGACTTCGCTCTCGGCGTCAACATTCTCAGCTGAGCGCCACCTACCTTCAGAAGGACTATCAAATGCGCGTTTTCGTCACCGGTGGGACCGGCCATTCCGGTTCGTACATCATCCCCGAGCTCATCGCCGCCGGGCACGAGGTCACCGGCCTGGCCCGTTCCGACACGGCCGCTGCGGCCCTATCCGCGCAAGGCGCGAAGGTGCGTGTCGGCGATCTCGAAGATCTCGACGGGCTCAAGCAGGCCGCCGCGGACTCCGACGGCGTCATCCACGTCGCACACAGGCAAGACCTGCTTCCGTCCGGCGGCATCGACGCCGTGGCCGCCGCTGAGCTCCAAGTCATGCTCGCGTACGGCGAAGCCCTGGAAGGGACCAGAAAGCCGCTGGTCGCAGCGGGCAGTATCGGCTCGCCTGGAAACCTGGGCCGGCCGGCCACCGAGGAGGACCCGGCCCTTCCCAGCGGGGAGGAACACACGGGCACGCTGCGTGTTCGTAACGTCGTGGAACGGGCCGTAATTGGCCTCGCCGAGCGGGGAGTGCGGTCCTCGATCGTGCGGCTTCCGCTCATCGCGCACAGCACGACCGATAGTGCGGGGTTCCTCCCAGGGCTCATCGCCCTCGCGCAGGAGAAGGGCTTCGCCGGCTACCCCGGAGACGGCATGAATGCGTGGAACGCCGTACACATCCGCGATGTCGCATCCGTGTTCCGCCTGGCGTTGGAGAAGGGTCCGGCCGGTAGCTATTGGCACGCGGTTCAGGATGGCGGCATCCCGTTCCGGGAGATCGCCGAGGCCATCGGCAGCCGTCTCGGCCTGCCCACCGTCAGCATTCCCGCGGACGTGCTGATGCTGCCGGGATACTTCGGGATGTTCACGAATCTGGTCACGCTGGACCTCCCGGCGTCCAACCTCATCACGCGCCAGGTCCTGGGCTGGGAACCAGATCAGCCCAAACTGCTCGCCGACTTGGACAACGGCCATTACTTCTCTGGGGTGAGCGCGTGACCACGTTCGCCCCGCACCGCGACACTTTGGAGTCCTTCGTCGAGTGCATCAACGGCGGAGCAGACAGAGACACCCTTACCCGCTTGCTTGCGGAGGACGTGGTGCTGTACGGCCCGTTCGGCGATGAGCCAGTCGTCGGCCGCGAGGTCGCCGTGGAAACCATGAAGACCGTCAACGGACTGTCGTCCGACGACACCTATATGGAGGTCCTCAGCGGCGATACCCACCACGCCGCGCACTTCCGGCTGCAAGTCGGAGACGCGGCGGTCAACGGAATCTTCTTCGTCCTGCTCGACGCGGACGGCAAGATCGCCGAGGTGAGCATCTTCTACCGCACGCTGCCAGACGGCGTTGCGCTGCAGCGCAACCTCGCGGACGTAGTCGGCATGCCGCGCTGGGAACTGCGCACGAACGGATAGTGAGGCGCACGCCAATCGGAGACATCAACCACCAATTCAACGGGAGTGATCATGGGAAAGCTCGATGGCAAGGTCGCGGTAATCACCGGCGCGACAAGTGGTATGGCGCTCGCCGGTGCCAAGTTGTTCGTTGACGAAGGCGCTCACGTATTCATCACGGGACGACGGAAGGACGCGGTAGACGAAGCCGTCGAACTGATCGGGCGGAATGTGACCGGCGTGCAGGGTGATTCGGCCGATCTCGACGATCTGAACCGCTTGTTCGACACGGTCAAGCAGGAAAAGGGCACGATCGACGTGTTGTGGGCTAGCGCGGGGACGGGCGCGCAGAGCAGGCTCGGCGAGATCACCGAGGAGGACTTCGACGCCGCGTTCGGGCTGAACGCGCGCGGCACGCTGTTCACGGTCCAGAAGGCCCTGCCGCTCTTCAACGACGGCGGCTCGATCTTCATGACCGGATCGAACGCCTCGCTGCGGGGCTACCCCAATTGGAGCGTGTACGCGGGAAGCAAGGCCGTGCTGGCCGCCTACGCACGGGTGTGGGTGTCCGAGTTGAGAGACAGGAAGATCCGGGTCAACGTGCTGACCCCCGGCCAGGTCGCCTCACCGATGTTGGCGGAAGTGATGGACGAGGAGACGAAGGCGCAGTTCGAGTCCGTGATCCCGCGGCGAGAGATGGGCCGCCCCGAGGAGATCGCGTCGGCAGCATTGTTCCTCGCCTCGGACGACTCGAGCTATGTCAATGGCATGGAGTTGGTCGCCGACGGCGGCACGACGGTGATCTGAGTGACCACGCCCATTTTCGCCAAACACCGTGACACCGTCGAACGTTTCGTCGACTGCATGCACGGCGGCGCAGACAAGGACACGCTCTCCGGCGTCCTCGCCGAGGACGTGGTCCTGTACGGCCCGCTCAGCGATGAGCCACTCACCGGCCGCGAGGCAGTCCTGGCAGCCATACGGACGGTCGGCACGGTGGCGGCCGACCTCACCTACTTCGAAGTCCTCAGTGGCGAGACGCACCACGCCGCGTTCTTCCGGCTGCAAATCGAAGACACCGCGGTCGATGGAATGGACTACATCCTGCTGGACGCCGACGGCAAGATCGCAGAGGTGACCATATGGTGGCGCCCATTGCCCGCCGGTGTCGACATGCAGGGGCAGCTGGCTGGTCTCCTCGGCATGCAGCCGTGGGACCTACGCACCAACGAGAAGTGACGGTGTAGCCGTCAAGCGGCTACCAGGAATGGGGGACTCTGGCAGTACCCGTACTACGGGGATCTCCTCGGCATCTGGAATGCCGCCTAGCTTGGAGAGAGGTTCAGCCTCGATGCCAATCGGATCATTCAGCAGGACCGAAGACCCGACGGCGTCAACTGACGGTCTTTTCCGGCCAACGAGAAAGGCGGCAAGTGTTAGACAGCCAATTTTCAACGCATGCAGAACTTTTCGATCTGAGCGGAAAGCGCGCCCTCGTCACAGGCGGTACCCGGGGCATCGGGAAGATGATCGCACGCGGGCTTCTCCAGGCCGGTGCCCGCGTAGTCATCAGCTCGCGCAACGCAGCAGCGTGCGCTCAAGCCCAGGAACAGCTGTCCGAATTCGGCGACGTCTGGGCCGTCCCCGCCGATCTGTCCCGGCACGAGGAGTGTGATCGCCTCGCACACCTCGTCACTGCTGACTCCGGAG
This sequence comes from Mycolicibacterium sp. P9-64, assembly GCF_008329605.1. Classification (GTDB taxonomy): domain Bacteria; phylum Actinomycetota; class Actinomycetes; order Mycobacteriales; family Mycobacteriaceae; genus Mycobacterium. The sequence goes on along the minus strand of NZ_NPKO01000006.1, from coordinate 167,297 downwards.
GTCTCGACATCCTCGTCAACAATGCGGGCGCAATGTGGGACGACCCGTTGGCGACGTTTCCGGACGCTGCGTGGGACACGGTCATCGATCTCAACCTGAAGTCGCCGTTTTGGCTGGTACAGGCTCTGCTGCCTGCGCTTGGCACCGCTGGGACCGCCGACGATCCCGCGCGGATCATCAACATCGGCAGCATCGCCGCCATACACATCCCCAACCGTCCCAACTACTCGTACTCCAGCAGCAAGGCTGCGCTGCATCAACTCACCAGAGTGCTCGCCAAGGAACTGGGCCCGCAGCACGTCACGGTGAACGCGGTGGCGCCGGGGCCGTTCCCGTCGACGATGATGGCGGCAACGCTCGACGAGTTCGGCGAGGCGATCGCGGCGTCGGCCCCGCTGCGCCGGATCGGCCGCGACGACGACATGGCAGGGGTCGTCGTGTTCCTCGCCAGCCGCGCGGGCGCTTACCTAACGGGCACCATCGTCCCCGTCGACGGAGGGATCGCCACAACCGCCTAGACGTCAGAAACCACGCCAAGCCGTCGCGACTTCGGGGTATTGGCGGTACCTCCCTTCGCCTGCCGTGCGGGCCTACGGTGAGTGGATGACCGCCACGCTTGACCTGCGTACCGAGATCCGCGAGTTTCTGAGGTCGCGTCGCGCCCGCATCACGCCTGAGTTGGCTGGCCTACCCGCTTACGGTGGCAATCGTCGGGTCACGGGCCTGCGTCGCGAGGAAGTTGCGCTCCTCGCAGGCGTGTCGGTTGAGTACTACGTGCGCATGGAGCGCGGCGCCCTGGCCGGCACCTCCGAGGGCGTGCTCGACGCGTTGGCCTCGGCCTTGCAACTCGACGACGCGGAGCGCGATCACCTGCTGCATCTCGCACGCCAGTCCGGGGTGCCCGACCGTCGACGGCACCGCAAGACACCCGCGACGATGCGTCCGGCCCTGCAAGACGTGCTCGACGCCATCACCGGTGCGCCGGCGTTGATCCGTAATCGCCGCTACGACGTGCTCGCGATGAATGACCTTGGTCGCGCGTTGTATTCACCGGTGCTGGCCGACGCGCGACGGCCCGCCAACACGGCGCGGTTCGTGTACTTGCACCCCCACGAGGCCGAGAAGTTCTTCGTCGACTACGACCAGGTGGCGCGCAACGCGGCCGCGATGTTGCGGATGGAAGTGGGCCGTAGTCCCCACGACGAGGAGCTCATCGCGTTGGTGGGCGAATTGTCCACGTGTAGTGAGTTATTCCGGCAGCGGTGGGCATCTCGGGACGTGCGGTTGAAGGGCTACGGAAGCAAGCGTGTGAACCATCCTGTGGTGGGCCGGCTCGACTTGAATTTCGAGTCCATGGATCTACCCACCGAACCTGGCCTGCAGTTGAACGTCTACACCGCACCCGCGGGAGGGCCGGCCGCTGACAATCTGGCCCTGCTGGCGTCGTGGGCCGGCCAGGTGCCGTTGGCGACCGAGCTTCCTGCGCCTGGCGGATAGCCCACCCCTCAGCCTGTCCGTGTCAGGGACCGTACACTTCCAGATCTGCGGTGTACGGTCGACTCCATGACGTTTCGCAGCATCGAGCTCGTTCGAATACTTTGGGGTGCAGTGCTTTTGGTGGCAGCTCGCAGGATTCTGGATCGAGTGGACCGCGCCGAGGCCGATCACGCCGCGGTCGTCGTCATTCGGGTGTTGGGCGCCCGGCATCTCGTCCAGGCGTCGTTCTCGGGTATCGCGCCATCACCGGAGGTGGTTGCGGCGGGCGTGTGGGTGGACTCCGTGCACTCGGTGACGGCGCTCGGGTTGGCAGGTCTCGATCGCCGCCGAGTGGCGCTGGGCCTCGTCGACGCCCTGGTCGCCGCGCTCTGGGCGACGTTCGGCCTGCGCGAGCTCGATCGCGGACGGAATCATCTTGCCGCAGAACATGATCGACTCCGTGACCGGATGGCCCGCACGATTCTCCCGTGGCTGCCCGGTGGCCGCCGCCTGCTGGCGCGCGCCGACCTGGTGCGGGCCTCCGGCTAGCTCGTGACATGTCGACTTCCCTTCATCAGTGGGTCTGGCATGCGAGCCGCGCGGAGGTCTCGATCGCGAGGGCGTGCACGAACGCCTGAGGCAGGTTGCCGCGCATCTGGTGTTGGTAGGCGTCGTATTCCTCGCTGAAGAGCTGAGGTGGGCCGCACGCCGCGCGGGTGCGTTCGTACCAAGCGCGCGCCTCTACCGGATGGTGTTGCTGGTGAAGGCTCAGCGCGACGAGGAAGCCGCAGAGCAGAAACGATCCTTCGGCGTCTTCGAGTGGTCGTTGGTCGTGGCGGAAACGGTAGGCGTAGCCATCGCGGGTGAGGTCGCGCAGGTAGGCGTGCAGGGTCGCGGGGGTGCGGGGGTCGTCGGCGCCGGTCGCGCCGCGCAGCCCGGGCAGCAGCAGCGCGGCGTCCAGGGCGGGGTCGTTCGGGGAGCGTTGCCAATGCCCGTCGGGGTGCAGGGCGTGCACAGCGGTGTCGGCGACGACGTGGTCGGCGAGGGTGAGGAATTCTGCGGCCCGCCCTGGTGTGGGGTGGGCGGCGGCGATGGCACGCAGCCCGGCGGCAGCGGTGAGCCTGCTGTGGGTCCAGGGCCGGTTGTCGATTTCCCAGATGCCGGCGTCGGGTTCGGTCCACCGACGGGTGATGGCGTCGGCGGCGGCATCGGCGGCCTGCCAGTTCTCCGCGCTCAGGTGGTCGTGGCGGGCAGCGGCGGCGAACAGCAACAGGGCTTCGCCGAAGGCGTCGAGCTGGTACTGCTTGTTGACCCAGTTGCCGACGATGTCGGCGCCGCCGGGGTAGCCGGGAAGGCCGAGATGGCGTTGGTCGGGCACGGCGGCACCGGTGGTGGTGTAGGCCGGGGCGAGCTGGTCGCCGTGCTCGAGGAGCCGGTCGCTGACGAATCCGACGGCGTCGTCGAGCAGGGGGTGTGCTCCGGTAGCTGCGACGGCTTGCCCGGCGTAGCACTGGTCGCGGATCCACACGTAGCGGTAGTCGTAGTTGCGGCCGGCTTCGGCGCGTTCGGGCAGGCTCGTGGTGGCGGCGGCCACCATGCCCCCGCCAGCGGAGGTCAGTCCGCGCAGTACCGCGTAGCTGCGCCGGGCGTCGCGGGGGTCCAGCACTCGATCGAGATCGGGAACGGCATCCTCCCAAGCGGTTTCGGTGGCTCGCCAGGATTCGTCGGGGTCGACGGGGTGCTCGGGAAGGGCGTCTTCGCTCAGTTCGAGGACGAGGTCGTGATGCTGCCCCGCGTCCAGCTGGAGGACGGTGTGCAAGGCGGCGCCGTCGCGCCGTGGGCGGGCGTCACCGCCGCCGCTCCACCGGACGTTCACCGTGTCGCTGCGCCCGGTCCACACCCCGCGATGGCGGTGCAGGTCGGTCAGGGCGTGCTGACCGTACCCGGCCCGCGGTTGCAGAGTCACGGCGACGGCGGTGGGGTGATCGACGGCGTGGATCCGGCGTAGCAACACCGCATGCGCGGGGTCGCCGGGAAACGCCAGGGCTTCGCGGCACTCGACGATGCCGGTGTCGGTAACCCAGCGGCTGCGCCAGATCATCGAGCGGTCTTCGTAGTGGCCGCCCCACACGTACCGGCCGGTCGGGGCGACCGTGTATTGGCCGGCGCCGCCGATCAGGGAGGTGAATACGGCATCACTGTCCCAGCGAGGCAAGCACATCCAAACGATGTCCCCGTAGGGTCCGATCACGGCGCCGCGTTCCCCGTCTGCCAGCAACGCGTACTGCCGCAGCACCTGGGGGGTCACCGGAGGAGCCCGGTGAGGACTCCGCCGAGGGTTGCCGACGTCACCGCGGTCCCCGCACTGATCAGTGCTGGGCGGCGGTAGTGCGGCCACACCGCCGCCGCTGCCACCATGCTCGCGGCGTGCGCGAGGTCGACGATGACGCCGAGGACCAGCACGTCGCGGCGCGGGCGGAGCGCTTCGCCGACACCCTGGGCGAGGGTCCGGGCCCCGAGTACCCGGATGTGCCACCGCGGCGGTACACCCCGGTCGCCCGCGATCGCTTGCACGATCGCGGGAGGTTGGACGAGCAGGACGGCCGCAACGGCACAGTGGATGCCGGCCAGCGCTCGGGTGGGTCCTCGCCGTGGGCGCAGGCCGCTCACCGGCTACCCCAGAACAGAGCCGCCGCGACGGCGCCGGCGCCGACCGCCAACGCCCCGAGCAGACCGTGATGCTGCGAGGCGAACAACTGCGGATCCAGGCTGATCGACTTGTCGTCGAAAACCCCGTGGGTGCCGAAGTCGCGGCCGCCGTCACCGTCGGCCGGTTCCCAGAGATTCACGGGTGCATAGGGGTCGTGGGACTGTTTGGTCTGCTGCGAGTCGAAGCCCGTCAGGGCGAGGTAGCGATCGAGCAGTCCGGGTGCGATGGCGTTCGCGGCCAGAGTGCCTGCCGTCGAGGCTCCGACCCAGTACTCGCGCCGGTGCGGGTGGTCGGCGGCATACAGCACGCCGCGGGCCGCGAACTCGGGTTGGTAGATCGGCGGGACCGGCTGGGCGTGACGCGGCAACCGGGACAGCACCCAGGAGAACTGCGGAGTGTTGACCGCCGGCATCTGCACCATGGTGACGTGCACGCCGCTCCTGTCGTGCAACAGTTCGCAGCGCAGCGCCTCGTGGAAGCCCTGGATGGCGTGCTTGGCCCCGCAATAGGCGCTCTGAAGCGGAATTCCGCGGTACGCCAGCGCCGAGCCCACCTGCACGATCGTGCCCCGGTCACGGGGCTTCATGTACTTCAGTGCGGCCATGGTGCCGTAGACGTAGCCCAGATAGCTGACCTCCGTGACCCGCCGGTACTCCGCAGGAGTGATCTCGTCGAACGGCGAGAAGACCGACGTGAATGCGTCGTTCACCCAGACGTCGATTGGACCGAGCTCGGCTTCGACGCGGTCGGCGACGGCGAAGACCTGTTCGGGATCGGCGACGTCCGCGGGCATCACGTGCGCTGTGCCACCAGCCTGTTCGACCTCCTTGGCGGCACCGGCCAGGCCGTCGGCGCCCCGCGCGACGAGGACCACGGTGTCCCCGCGGGCCCCGAATGCGATCGCACTGGCCCGGCCGATGCCGCCGCTGGAACCGGTCACCACGATGATGCGCGGCATTCAAACCATCTCCTTCTCACGTCGAGATCGAGCACACGTGCGGCGATCGTCAGGTCGTCCAGCCCATCGCCCACAGGTCGGGGCCGGAGGGTTCGCCTCCGGCCGCGGCGAAATCCTCGAGCACCGCCACGAGTTCGGCCCGGCGCTGTTTGGGCAGGCGTTCGAGGATGGGGGTGATCGCTGCGCGGCGGTGGGCCATCACGTCGTGGACGACGCGCTGCCCCTTGTCGGTCAGGGTCAGCGTCAACTGGCGCCGATTGGCGGGGTCGTTGACGCGGTCGATCAGGCCGTCGGCCACCATCCGATCGCACAGCCGGCTCGCCCTGGTCAAGTGCAGGTTGGCCGCGCCGGCAAGCTCACCCAGCGAGACCGATCCGCGACTAGAGATGACCACCAGGGCACGGACCTGTGCCACGTCGGCAACGTCCTCCACGGCGGCGATCGATTGCGCACTCAGTGCCACGAGAACCCGGCACGCGGCCAACACGGCGTCCGCGTCCTCGTCGTCCTTGGCACGGCGGCGCGGCGACGGGCGTTCATTCGTCATCCACGCAGTCTTCACACCTCCATTGCTACTCGCAACTGTTGCGATACGCAACAGTTGCGTGTAGACCGGAATGGAGACCGCCAACGAAGGGGATCCCCGATGAAGGACACGGTCGCAGACGTGCTACTCGCGCGGCTACGCGAATGGAAAGTCAAGCAGGTCTTCGCCTTTCCCGGCGACGGCATCAACGGACTCTTAGCGGCATGGGGGCGGGCCGAGAACGATCCCCAGTTCGTGCAGGCTCGCCACGAGGAGATGGCCGCGTTCGCGGCCGTCGGTTGCGCGAAGTTCTCGGGTCAGGTCGGGGTCTGCGCGGCGACCAGCGGGCCCGGCGCGGTGCACCTGCTCAACGGGCTCTACGACGCGAAACTCGACCACGTCCCCGTGGTGGCGATCGTCGGGCAGACCGAGCGCAGCGCAATGGGCGGCGCCTACCAGCAGGAGGTCGACCTCCTCAGCCTGTTCAAGGACGTGTGCAGCGAGTCCGCACCGCGCTGCGCTGCGACATCGCCGCCGGCGAATATGCCGCCGACCTGTACGACGTGCGCGCCCTGCTCCCGGTCGTGGACTGTCTGCAACTGGACGTCATCCGCTGCGGCGGGTACACCGGCTGGCTGCGCGGCGCCGCCCTGGCCCAATCGCAGAACCTGGACGTCTCCGCGCACTGCGCACCATCCCTGCACGCGTTCGTCGATGGCGCACCCGAGGTGCGCGGCGGCGCGCTGTACCCCGACACCACGGCACCCGGGCACGGGATGACCGTTCGACCCGAAGCACGGAAGTGGTGCACCTCGTGACGCAATTTCCGAACGCCGCGTGGCAGTGGCGGTGGCCGCCTGCCAGCTGGACACGCCGCGGACCGCGTGATCCCGGTGACCCCGCCGGAAACACCAGCCTGATCCCGGTCAACCTCGACCAATCACACTTCCGCACGGCCCGATGGTGGCTGCTGGCCGAGGGCGTGCTGCTGCTGGCATTGGGTGTGGCAGGGCTGATACTGGGCCAACTCCGAAGGACCGAAGTCATCGGGGCGGCCCCTGACTGGGACCTGGCGCTGACCCCCATCCACAGTTGGCTACTCATCGGCGCCGGAATACTTGCCGGGCTCGCCATGCTGCATCGGCGAACGACACTGGCCGCCACCACGATCGGAGCCATCGCAGGCCTCCTGCTGTTCGCGATCGGCACCGCCAGCTTGGGCACCCCGGCCACTGGACACTCCATGCTGCGGCTGTGGCGCTACCAGGTCGGTGACAGCGTGCTCTTCTGCGTGCTGACCGCGTACAACTTCGCGCTGACCGTCTGGCTCGTGGCCAACGCCATCGAAGGCCCGGCCTGGGTTCGGCGGCACACCCGCGCAGCAAGCGATCACGACGATGCCGACTAAGCGAGGAGCGCGAACCGCGCGCCAGTCACGCATACCGACTACAGGAGGTGCCAGGAATGGAGATCTACGAAATGCTCACGCTCGCGGTGATTGTCGTGCTCGCGGCGGCCACCACCGCGGCCATCTACTACGGTCTGCTGGGAATGGTCGGATCCTTCTACGTCGTCCGATGTGCGTCGTGTGGACATCTGGCCTCCTCGGCGGTCGACCAACCGCAGCCCTCCTGCTGGCGGTGTCGACATCCCGCGCTGCGGCATCCGATGCACGCCATCAACCAGCGACGCGGTCATGCGGGCTGAACGCCGTCCACGACCTCCTCACCGATCGCGTAGCCGCCCTAGACCACGAGCAGTTCCAGCGGGTGCTGTCGATCTCGACGAGTTCACCGGGGTGGGGGACTGCCGCGTGATCCAGTGTCGGCTTGATCCAATTCGTCCGCGGGGCCAGGGTTTTGATGCGCCCATCCGTTCACGGCACCGCGGTCGGCAGGTCGTCGAGTAGGTGCCCCATACGGTCACGTTTGGTCCGCAAATAGGTGATGTTGTCGGCCGTCGCACCGATCGGCGTCTGTACCCGCTGCACCACGAGCCCCGCTGCGGCGAGAGCGTCGACCTTGGCCGGATTGTTCGTCATCAGCCGAACCCGGCTGATGCCGAGCTGGCCCAGGATCTCCGAGCAGACGCCGTAGTCACGACTGTCCACCGGAAGACCGAGCGCCATGTTGGCGTCCACGGTGTCGCGGCCGGCTTCCTGTAAGAGGTACGCCGCAAGCTTGTGACGCAGTCCGATGCCACGCCCTTCCTGGCCGCGCAGATAGATCAACACGCCTGCGCCCTCCGCCGCGATCTCCGCCAGCGCCGCGTCCAACTGCGTGCCGCAATCGCAGCGCCGAGACCCGATCACGTCGCCGGTCAAGCACTCACTGTGTACCCGAACAAGCACACCCTCCGAAGATTCGGCGACTTCTTCGATGTCGCCGTGTGTGAGCACGAGATGCTCCACATCGTCCTGGGCGCGGAACGCCTTGGCCCGAAAGTCCCCGTGTTTGGTCGGGATTGCAGCTGCCGCCGAGCTCTTGGAAGGCGTTGTGAGGGACTCGCGGCGCCGGTACTCCACCAACTCTGCGATGGTGATCATCGGGATGTCGTGCTCGAGAGCGAACGCGGTTAACGTCGTACCGGCCATCGGCAGCCCGGCGTCGTCCACCAGTTCGGTGATGACGGCAACCTCCCGGTACCCGGCGAGCCGGACGAGATCGACAGCGGCTTCGGTGTGCCCCGGCCGCTCCAACGTGCCGGCAGGCCTGGCGCGCAGCGGGAAGATGTGGCCCGGCCGGCGCAGGTCAGTCGGCAGCGTGAGCGCTGAACCCAAATGCCGAACCGTTGCAGTGCGGTCGACGGCCGAGATGCCTGTCCCGGCACCCGCTGCATCCACCGAGACGGTGAAGGCCGTCTGGTGGTTGTCGGTGTTGTCCTCCACCATCAGTGGCAACTCCAGCGAGTCCGCGATCGAGTTGGACATTGGGACACAGACGAGCCCGCTACCGTGCCGCAGGAAGAACGTCATGGCGCCTCTGGTCATCGCTTCGGCGGCCAGGACCAGATCACCTTCGTTCTCACGCGCTACGTCGTCGGCGACGAGCACCATTTGTCCCCGGGCTAGGGCGGCGACGGCTGCGTCAATCCCGTTCGGTTCGGACATGTTTGCTCCGTCCTCAAGGCTCAACGGGATGAGCGGGGTGCGGCGCCGGAACATGATAGGCGCCGCGGTAATACAGCAGTGCTGACGTCGTGGAATCGGCGTGCAGGCTCAGCACCTCGGCCGCGACGATGGTGTGGTCCCCTCCGTCGTACTCTGCCCACAGACGGCACTCCATCCAGGCGGTTACTCCGTTGAGCAGCGGAGCGCCGAATTGCCCCGGCGTGCAGGCAACTCCGTCGAATTTGTCGATACCGGAGCGTGCGAACTGGTGACTGAGACGATCGTGATTGGCACTCAGCACGTTGACCGCGAACGTGTCTGCAGAGCGAATCAGCGGCCAGGTAGTGGAAGACCGTGCCGGATTGAAGCTGACCAGGGCCGGGCTCAGCGACAGCGAGCTGAAGGACTGGCAGGTGAATCCCACCGGTCGACCTTCAGGGCCCGTTGCGGTGATGACGGTGATTCCGGAACAGAAGTGGCTCAGGACTCGTCGCAAACCGTCACTGTTCAGCTTTGTTGTGGTCGTCACGATCTCTCCCTCTGACGTGGCATGTACACCTCCGGCCACGCTAATGCGGTTGTGACTGCGATCACTATCCGCACACGGCGCTCCACTATCCGCTCAGTGAACGCTCGACAGTGCACGCAACGGATAGTCGGGCGCACGCATCGGATATTGATCGGCACGCGCCCGGCCGTAGCTTCGAAAACGCATGACCTGCATCACATCCGGAGACGAGGAGCGAAGCCGATGACCAGCACAGCAGAGCAGACCGTCCCAAGGGCCGGAACGGACCTGCGGACCTTTTCCATGTACATCGGAGGCGAGTTCGTCGACAGCTCCTCCGGCGACACCTTCGATTCAGAGAACCCGTACCTGGGCCGGCCGTGGCTGCGGGTTCCCGACGCCACCACCGCAGATGTCGACCGTGCAGTGGCGAGCGCCCGCACCGCCTTCGACGGCGCCTGGGGCGCAACCACCGGATTCACCCGCGCGAAACTGATTCGCCGCCTGGGTGATCTCATCGCCGAGAACGCAGAGCAATTGGCCCGCCTGGAGGTTCAGGACTCCGGCAAGCTGTACCGCGAGATGCTGGGCCAGCTGCAATATCTACCCGAATTCTATTACTACTACGCAGGATTGGCAGACAAGTTGGAAGGCCGTTCGATCCCGTCGGACAAGCCCAACTACTTCGTCTACACCCGTCGTGAGCCGGTCGGCGTGGTGGCCGCGATCACGCCGTGGAACTCCCCACTGCTCCTGCTGACGATGAAACTGGCAGTGGGACTGGCGGCCGGGTGCACCTTCGTGATCAAACCCTCCGAACACGCACCGGGTTCAACCCTCGCGCTGGCCCGCTTGATTCACGAGGCCGGATTCCCGGCAGGCACGGTCAACGTGGTGTCCAGCCTGAGCCGCGACGTCGCCGCCCACCTGGCCGGCCACAGCGGCATCGACAAGGTGGCGTTCACGGGATCAACCGCGACCGGCCGCGCGGTGGCGAAGGCCGCCGCCGAGAACGTAAACAAGGTGACCCTGGAACTTGGCGGCAAGTCACCGCAGATCGTCTTTGCCGACGCCGACCTGGCCGCTGCCGCCAACGGTCTGATCGCCGGCGTGTTCGCTGCGACCGGCCAAACATGCATGGCCGGTTCGCGTTTGATCGTTCACGAGGACGTGCATGACGAGCTGATCGACCTGCTGGTTCAACGAGTCCGCCAAATCAAGCTCGGTGACCCCACCGCCGCCGACACCGAGATGGGGCCCGTCGCCAACCGCCCCCAGTACGAGAAGGTGCTGCACTACCTGCAGACCGCAGCGGCCGAGGGTGCCACCGTCGCCACCGGCGGCGTTGCGAGCGCCGACCTCGGCGGACTATTCGTCGAACCGACCGTCTTCACCGATGTGACGCCGGACATGACCGTGGTGCGCGAAGAGGTGTTCGGACCGGTACTTGCGGCTTACCGGTTCAGCACCGAGGACGAGGCGTTGCGATTGGCCAACGACACCGAGTTCGGACTGGCGGGTGCGGTCTGGACCAAGAACATCCACCGGGCCCACCGTGTCGCGGCAAAGCTGCGCGCCGGCTCCGTCTGGATCAACGCCTACCGCGTCATCGGACCGAACGTCCCGTTCGGCGGCTTCGGCGCCAGCGGCATCGGCCGCGAGAACGGCATCGACGCCATCAATGAATACACCGAAACCAAATCCGTATGGGTAGAGCTTTCCGGCGAAACCCGCGACCCGTTCAAACTCGGCTGAGGAGAATCCGTGACCACACTCGAAATCGCACCCACTGCGCCCCGGCCGAGTGCCGAGACCGCACCCGTAGCCGATCGTGCCCAGACCAACCCGATGTTCAACGACCAGAAGATGAAGCTAGGTCTGTTCGGCACCAACTGCTCGCACGGCCTGATCATCTCCCACGCGCCGACCAACTACGAGGTGACCTGGCAGCACACCGTCGACATCGCCCGCCGGGCCGACGAACTCGGATTTGAGGCGCTGGTGCCGGTGGCGCGGTGGAAGGGTTTCGGCGGGACCACCAATTTCAACGGCAACTGCTTCGAGACCTATGCCTGGGCCGCCGGCTTGGCGCAGGCGACCGAGCGAATCGCCATCTTCGCCACCTCGCACCTGCCGACCATCCATCCGATCGTGGCGGCCAAGGCAGCCACCACGATCGACCGCATCTCCAATGGTCGGTTTGGGTTGAACCTCGTGATGGGTTGGGTGACATCGGAAATGGAGATGTTCGGCAGTGTTCAGCGGAAGCACGACGACCGCTACGCCTTCGGACAGGAGTGGATTGACTACGTGAACCGGCTGTGGACCGAGCCTGGATCGTTCAGCTTTCACGGGGAGTACTTCAACGGTGACGACGTCGAGTCCTATCCGAAGCCCCACCAGGCGCCTCGGCCGGCATTGATCAACGCGGGCAATTCCAAGAACGGCGTCGAGTTCTCCGCTCGCAACGTGGACTTCAACTTCGCCTCGCTGGACACGCTGGAGAACATGAAGGCCTACACCACCGCGCTCGTGCAGAAGGCGCGCAACGACTATCGGCGCACGATTACTCCGATGACCTATGGGCTGGTGGTGTGTCGCGACAGCGAGAAGGAAGCCAAGGCGGACTTCCAACGAGTGCTCGACGACGGCGACCACGGTGCGGCCGCCAACGTGCTCAACATGGCGATGTCGGGTGCCAGCCAATCCTTCGAGCATGCAAGACGTTTCCAGGAGAGGTTCATCGCTGGATGGGGCGGCTACCCGATCATCGGCACCCCGGAACAGTGCGTCGACGAGTTCGCCAAGCTCCATGACGCCGGTATGAACGGGATGATCATGGGAATGATCGACTACCACGACGAAATGGCCATGTTCGGCGACGCCGTACTCCCACTGCTCAAGCAAGCCGGCCTACGGCACTGACCGGTACGGGGCGGTGGATCTCCATGAAACGCGCGATCCACCGCCTCACCGGCGGCCATACTGTGGCGAGGAGCGATCATGAGCGACGACGCAAAACCCCTGAGCAGCTTTCGCATTCTGCGAACCGACGACCTCGACGAGGCACGTCGAGCTGTCGCCGACGTCTATCTCGAGCACGGCCTCGACTCACCGGACGGCGGGCACCTCGACATGACCCTCAACGCGATCGAAGAGCGGCTGTTCACTGCCGGGTATCTAGCCTACGGCGCTGAGGCAACACTGGTCATGCCGCCGACGGAGGTCAACTATCACATCAATCTCACCACGGCGGGCTCGACCAGGGCGGTGCGAACCGACGGCACCCAGGAGAAGACCCTGGCCCGGACCCGCGGGCTGGTCTTGCACCCGCTGCAGACCACCACCGTGAACTGGACTCCCGACGCCGAACAGTTCATTCTCAAGGTGCCCCGGAACAGCTTGGAAGGACACCTGTCGGACCTCCTCGGGAAGCAGGTGAAATCCGTAATCGACTTCGATTTCGGACTCGATCTCTCGACACCCGCGGGTGCGAGCCTGCTGGCCTCGGTCGAGTTCTTCATCCGCGAGCTGGACCGACCCGGCGGCATCATCGACATGCCGTTGGCGCGCGACCAACTTGAATCCTTCATCATGAGTCAGCTGTTGGTCGCCGGCGATCATCCATATCGCGAGGAGTTGGTGGCCCCGAGTGAGCCGGTCAGGTTGGGGCGGCTGCGGCCGATAGTCGACTTCATCGAGATGAATGCCGACGAACCGCTGACTCCCAACGAGCTGGCCCGTGCTGGCAACATCTCGGTACGGACGCTGCACGCGTCGTTTCAGCGGTGCTTCGGCATGTCGCCGATGGCATACGTACGCAAAATCCGACTCGAACACGTCCGTGCGGAGCTGCTCGCCAAACGCGATCCGCACCTTCAGGTCACCGAGGTAGCAAGCCGCTGGGGATTCTTCCACCTCGGCAGGTTCGCCAAGCAGTACCGGGATCGTTACGGCGAATCGCCGTCGGACACCCTGCGGGGATGAGGCGGCGCCAAGCTCCAGCTGAGCAGAAGGTCGAGCACGACCAGGTGACGCGAAACGCGGTCGCGACGCTGGGTATGAAAGCGGACCGTACGCCGATGGGGGAGACCCCACCCAGAGGCTTTCGTGCGCGCCGGGGTTCGACCACCCCGATGCCAGCCGACTGCGTGTCGTTTGGGCGATTCGGTCGTCGTCCCGGCCGGGCGAGCGGTTCAGCCGAAATTTGACCCACACCGCGGGAAGACGCGAGAGTGAGCCCATGAGGACGATCGCATACCGCCGCGCGGCAGTCGGCCTGGCCGCCGTCGCGTTGATCACCGTGGGCTGCAGCAATGGCAAGAGCCTCGACGCGTCGGCGCCGCTGCAAGTCGGCTTGATCGCCACCTCCGAGACTGCGGCCCCGCCCACCGAAGTGAAGCTCGTCGGGGAGAGAGACGTCGAGGTGACGCTGACCGGTCCGATTGCGGCCAAGTACGCGTCGGCCACCGAGTATCAGCGCCAGGCTCTCGGCAAGCCACTCACGGGTGACCGCAACGCGGGAGCACGGGAGAGCGGTGTGGTGTTCCAGCAGTTCCAGGGCGGCGTGATCACTGCGAAGAACGACGAAGCGGGCACGCCTGGATACATCACCTGGGGCAAGATCCGGGAGGCCTGGAATGTCCCGCGCGATTCAGAGGGCGTGCCTGCGGTCACCGGCGACAACGGCTCAGTGGGTCCGCTGGGCGCGCCCACCAGCGACGAGAACACCGTCGGCGATCTCCTCGTTACGACCTTTGAACACGGCAAGATCTCCTACGACCCGAAGACGGACCAGGTCGAGGTGACGGTCAACGGCAAGGTCGTACCTTCCGGGCTTTGATGAACACGTCGCAGGTTTACCCGCACCGGGCATGCAGCTTGACGAAAGTCGCTAGGGCACTTGACAAGTCATGATCAGCCAACCGGGGGACCACTCGGTGTCGACGGACTCATTCCAGGATCGCCCGCGCTGCGCGCTCTGCGATCAGCATGACCGGCGCGTTGGTATTCCCGGAAGTGATCGTGGGCATCGCCGACGCATCGACCACTCGAAGGCCGGCGACGCGGTACACGCGGCAGTCGGTGTCTAGGACGGTGGCGGACGAACGCGGAACACCGCGTGCGTCGAAGGCTCCCATCGCGCAGGTGCCCACCGGGTGAAAGATGGTGGTACCGAGCTCACGGGCCGCCTGCTGGAGGTCTTCGTCGCTTACCAGTTGTGGGCCGGGAAGCAGTTCTTCTGGGTGGTAGCGGGCCAGGGACGGCGCCGCCATGATCTGTCGGGTCATCCTCAAGCCCCGCACGGCGGCTTGCCGATCGGCGTCAGTGGACAGGTAGTTGCAGGAGATCGTCGGGTAGGTCAGCGGATCGGCGCTGGCTATGCGCACGTGGCCCCGCGAGCTGGGTCGCAGATTGCAGACTGAGGGGGTGATCGCTCCGAAAGGATGTAGCGGTTCGCCGAATTTGGCCAAGGACAAGGGCTGCACATGCCATTCGAAATCGGGACTGGCCAACGCGGGATCGCTCTTGGCGAAAGCGCCGAGCGTGGAGGGCGGCATGGTCATGGGTCCTGAGCGCAGCAGCAGGTACTGAAGTCCCATGCCTGCGCGGGTGATCCAATTGCGGTACAGCGTGTTGACGGTGCGGGCGCCCCGCACCCGGTAGACCGTTCGCAGCTGCAGATGGTCCTGAAGGTTTTCACCCACGCCCGGCAGGTCGACGGCCACCGGCACCTGATGTTGGGTGAGCAGCGCGGCCGGCCCCAGACCCGAGGCCTGCATGAGATGCGGCGACCCAATCGCTCCGGCGCTCAGGATGACCTCCCGGCGGGCATGGACGTCGGTGATCTGGCCGCCTTTGAGCAGCCGCACACCGGTGGCGCGGCGCTGAGCTGTCATCCAGGCACCGTATCGCTGATCGTCGTGGACCTGGTCGTCCGTGAGCAGCTTCAGGGCCTGGGTGTGGGTGTAGACGGTGAGATTGGGTCGGTGGGCGACGGGATGCAGAAAGGCATCGGCCATCGACCAGCGACGGCCACGCCGTTGGTTGACGTGAAAGTACGCACTGCCGGCGTTGTCGCCTCGGTTGAACTCGTCGATCGGGACAATGCCCACCTGGGCAGCGGCGGTCTGCCAGGCGTCCAAGATCTTCCAGCGCACCCGTGGCCGCTCGACGCGGATCTCGCCACCGGCGCCGTGCCACTCGTCGGCTCCGCCGAAGTAGTCCTCCAACTCCTTGAAGATCGACAGGGTCTCGCCGTTCGGGCCATCCCATAGCCATCGCTCATCGCCGGTCGCCTGCGCCCACAGGTCGTAATCGCTTGCTTGTCCACGCATGTGGATCATGGCGTTGATCGACGAGGAGCCGCCGATCACGCGGCCGCGCGCGTAGTGAATGCTGCGGCCCGCCAGACCTGGATCGGCCTCGGTCGTGAAGCACCAGTCGGTGCGGGGGTTGGCAATCGTGTACAGGTAGCCCACCGGCACTTTGATCCAGAACCAGTTGTCTTTGCCGCCTGCCTCAACCAAGAGCACGCGGTGATCAGGGTTGGCACTGAGACGGTTGGCGAGCAGGCAGCCCGCACTGCCTGCCCCCACGATGACGAAGTCGAACTCGGCGACGGGGCTCATTTCCGACATCGGGGGAGACTAAGGCTTCATGGCATGTACTCGTCGCGAAACTCGACGTGTGATCGGCTGGACGCGGATCTGTCGCGGTGGCGCACCTCGGCCATGGCTAGCGAGCAGTGAGTCGTGGCCGTTCAGGACTCCCATGGTCCCACGCCGCCAACCGTGTCGATCGCGATGTGAGTCACGTACCCGGGCGGTGCATCAGGCGGCGGGAACCCGATGCCGGGGCCGAATACCGACGTAGCGATCTCGTCGAGCAGTTCGGGGGCACCGCCCTCCTCGATCCGGGCCGTGCCCTTGATCGACAGATACGGTGTCTGCGGCCCGCTGCGGTCGGTCGATACGACAGTCACCGCCACGCGGGAATCGCGCCGAATGTTACGGATCTTCTGATGCTCCCGCAGATGACCGCTGACGAGCTCATCAACGCCGTCGGCCGTGGTCCGCACCTTCAGCCACACCACGCTGATTTGCGGGCTGCCATCCCGATTGATGGTGACCAGCGTCGCTGGGTTGGAACCGACGAGTTGGCGTGCCATGTCGTTGAGTCTCATGATGCGACTGTCCGTCCTTGATGACGAGCGGAGCCCAATGCTCCACCCCCTATTAAGTCCGACGAACGGAGCAGTCGCAATCCGACGAGCGGAATCAACGGAGACGGATGCGGAGCGCCATTCTGCTTCGCTCGGATCCACGCAGCGGTGGACGGGAGCAGGGCCAGCACGATCGTCACGATCGGAAAGACCAGGCCCACACCGTGAGCTCCTTTGCCGCCATACTGGTACTCCGCGATGGTGGAGGCCAGCGAGAGGCTGATCAGGCTGCTGACGATCGACACGGCGCACCCTGCGACCACGATCCACCGGCTCGACATCTTGCGAAGCAACATCACCGTTCCGACCGACAACAGCACGCCTCGACGATACGACCGGCACTCAGCCTGTCGGCCTACTAAGGCAAGCAGCGGCGCAACCACGCCAGATCGTCATCGGTCGCTGCGCTTCAAGGCGTGTCGGGCATGCCAATCTCGTCGAACCGCCTCTCGCGCAGCCCCTTCCAAGAGGTGTTGGCGCGCTCGTCACGACTGTCGTCCGTCCGTCGAAGTTCATGGCCGGACGATTGCGCCGCCGCCCTGCAAGCCCCCCACCCCGCCATGTAGTGAGAGGGGGAAGGGTTGGCCATCTCGGGCTCAGACGTTCATTCCAATGGCTCGGGCGTGAAGGTGACGTCGACACTGCCGACCGTCATCGTCACCTGACCTTCCATCACCATCACCTGCGCCGAGACCCGTCGATCGACAGTCTGGGCCAGTTGCTGCACCGGCGCGTGCGGTATCTGCACCACCGATAGGTTCGGCAGCCCCGCCACTTTGGGTCCCACGGTGCGCCACCAGGTGGCCACACCGGCAGCGAAGGGGAACAGCAGCACCTGGTCGGCCTTGCTGGCCGCCTTGCCCAAGGCGCGTTCATCGGGCTGGCCGACGTTGATCCACTCCAGGATCCGGCCCGTGTAGTCCGCGAGCCGCAAGTCCGGTACGCCAGGGGTGGACAGGCCCGCCCCGAACGCCAACTCACCGTCGACGTCGCCGAGCCGATGTGCGCGCAGCCCAAACGCCAACAACCGCACCACCATCCGCTCATCGGTCTCACTGGGATGACGGGCCACGGTCAGCGTGTGATCGGCGTAGTAACCGTGATCGACATCGGAGACGCCAAGTTCGACTCTGAACACTGTTGCAGAAAGGGCCACGGCATAGTGTCCACCCTGGCGGTGGTCCCCGAGTAGTCAGGCCTTCGAACGGCAAGGCCGGCGGATCGAGTCGCCAGAACCCGGCTACCGCAACCCGCGCGCCGTCGTCAGGCAAGACCCCAGCTCAGCGCGTTATTGGAATTCCGGCAGATCCAGCCGGGCACGGCAACCGGGGCAAGTCCGCACCGCGGGGGCGGCGGGCGGAAAGTCTTGCACGGCAGCCGAAGACAATGAGAGGAGCGGCGGCCTGGCAACTGGGCGGCCACCGAGTCATCTGCTGCAACATGCAGAGGACTACTGGCAAAACCGCATACTCGATTCCGGCGTATTTGGACCGCCAACCATGCTCGAGTCGAACACGGTAGAGGGCAGCGCTACTCGTGCGCCGTAGACTTGCTGGCGATGATCGTTTCACAACGCAGATCGTCTTGGCATCTGATCCAGATGCCATTTCTTGGTTGGGTCTTGGTGGTCGCTTCATGTTCGACGCACATTGTGTCGGAGGCCGCACCGGCCGCCCGCAACGTCAAACTGGACATGAAGATCGACCACCAACCAAAGCCCTGATATGACCCTGTCTCCACCACCACGCGCCGACGTCTACTTGGTGCAAAGCCGCCTCAACGCGATCTCGACGCGAGCCGCGCTCGAACTCACCGATGACAATTTGCGCTGCACAGTCAAGGAGTACTCGAAGTGGGTCGAGAAGGCCTTGGGGATTTCAGATCTCAAGTCTCGGCTTCATGCAGGCGAGGAAGTTGCGGTGTTTGATTTCCGGCGTGATCAGCTGAAGATCAAGTGGCTCAAGCAATTTCTGAATGCGGGGTTTTCCGTTGGTGAAGGCGGCTCGCGCCGTTGGCTGGTGTCCCTCGTTTATCCCACTGGAATCCTGGCACTTGTGGAGGTTGTGGACGGCTGGGACGTTCACAACGAGTGGCGACGGGCTCTGCCTCCTACCTGACTTATCCGACGGAGTGGAGAATGTGCGCTTGCGCTGAGAGCTGATTCATCCGATGAACACGTCGAGCCTTACTGGTAGGCCGCCAGCGCACCCCGACGTCCCGGCTCCGCACGTCGTACCTAGCGGGCAGGGTTTGCCGATGACGGTGGAAAGACGATTACCTTCGCGCTGCTCGGGCGACGAGCCGCAGACGCCGTGCCGACAATTGGGCGTCCCAGACGCGTTCCCCGGTAGCCGCGGCGATCTGTTCGGCTCGGGTGAGGCATGCTCGCGCGTCGTCGATTTCACGGTGGGCGGCGGTGGCGTCGGACAACAACGCGTAGTACAGCGGCGAAAAGACTCGTCGACCGCCCTGACCGTGCAGTGTCAGCGCCGCGTGCATCTCGTCGACGGTGTCTTGGCAGTCGGGACCGACGGCCAGTGCCCAACCATGAATCAGACGGGCCCCGCCGATGAATTGTTCGATTCCCAGTTCGGTGAGCAGTGTGACGACGTCCGCCGCGCGCGGTGCGACGCCGTCGGGATCGCCGATCATTGCAGACATCTGGACCTCGGCGACGCGCAACACGGCCGTCCCGAACGCGTCGTCACGCTCCGCCCCCAGCGCGACCCCCCGCGCCAGTGTCGCCCGGGCCGCACCCACGTCTCCCCGAAGTGCGCTCGAGTGGGCGTCGACGGCGTAGGCGAGCACCTCGAAGGATGCCAGCGCGCCGTAGGCCTTCGAGTCCACGGACGGAACGGCAGATTGCATGTCGTGCACCGATGCGGCCGCCGAGTCCAGCATGCCTCGCATGAATTGAATGAACGCTCTGACGTAGAAGCCGGCCGCCCCGGCAATCGGATCATCGGTGGCCGTGAAGAACTCGACGAGACTGTCCGAGAGGACGGCGGCGTCATGAAGGCGACCCGTTCCGCAGGCCTCCAGGCACCCCATGGCCACCGCCGCCGTCGATTGAAGTGCCTCGTGGGCTGCGCTCGAGGAATGCCGCAGATCGTGCAGGACCTTGGCCGAGCTCTGCCCGCTCACCACGGCTTCGACCGAGGCCAGTTGTAGTTGCAGGCTCACCTCGCGATCGAAACGGTCACTGCCGGTCGGCAACCGGGCACATGCTGCCAGGGCGTGGCGATCGAGTTCGGCAACTTCGCGATAGGCCGAACGCGACCAGGCGTCGGCGCGTGCTCGGTCGAACAGGAGCAGCGCGGTATGGGCGTCGAGTTCCGAGGCCGCTTCGCGGGCGTGGTGCGCGCCGTCGACCGCGTCCTGAGACGCGGTCTCGCCGACCTCCCGGGCGTACGCGCGTGCGATGGCGGCGTGGAGAACTTCGCGGTCGACGCCAGTGGTCTCCGCAGCAACGGCGTCGCGCACCAGTCCGTGACTGAACCGAAAGCCGGTCTGCTGACTCGGGATTGGAGCGACTAGGCCGGCATCGCTGGCCGGGAGGAGGCAGGTCGCCGTCTCGGCGGCCGAGGACGCCGTCACCGTTGCCAACCGCGTGGCGCTGAATTCGGTACCGATCACGGCGGCCACGCGAAGCAGTGCCGTGGTCGACTGCGGTAGTCGGGACATCCTTCGGCGGATGACGCCACTGACGGCCTCCGGGACGTCGGCTCCGGCGTCGATGCCAGAGTCGAAGTCCTCCAAGCGGCCGTTGTCAGCCAGCAATCGAACGAGTTCGCGGGCGTAGAACGGGTTGCCCCCAGTGCGGGCGTGAATGCTCGTCACCAGTCCATCGCCGGGTGTGAGACCACTGGCGTCTGCGATGACTCGCGCCGTGGCGGTGACGTCCAGGCCGCGCAATTTCACGACTTCGACGTCGGTGCGGCCCACGATGCGCTCGAAGGTCCGCGCGCTCGGGCCGTCGGCACCTCCGTCCTGCCAGGTCGCCACGACGAGAAGGGGCGTGCACCGAGCGGCTGAGACGAGATGTTCCAGCACCTCTTGGGTGAATCGGTCGGCGCGCTGCAGGTCGTCCAGCACGATCACGGCGGGCCGGGCTGCGGCCAACTCGGTTAGCGCCAACGCCGTGGCTTCGATGGCGTCGAAACCCGCAGGGGCAGAAGCATCGTCGCCCCCGAGGTCCTCAGCCGCCCCGCTCCACCAGTGGGGAAGTGGGGTACTCGGGTGTCGTTCTCCGGCGGGAAGTTGTCCCGCCAGTCCCCGTAGGGCGTGCGCCCACGCCCATGACGGGGGACGGCGCTGCTCTGCCGCATGGCCAGCCCATACCGTTGCCATGCCAGCTTGCACGGCCAATTCGGTGACGTGGCGGGCGATGGCCGTCTTGCCGATACCGCTTTCCCCGCGCACCACGACGACCCCACCGCGACCGGTGGCCGACGCGGTCAACGAATCGTTCAACCGGCGCACCTCGGCGGACCGTCCGTGGAGGTCACTGCCACGATCGGGGCCTGGTCCGACGTCGCGCCCGAGTTGGGGCGACCGCCACTGTAGCGCCTCGGATTCGTTGGCGACCGCAGCGGCAAGTCGTTCCAGTTCGACGCCGGGGAGCACGCCGAGTTCGGAGTCGAGGACGGCGCGTACTCTGCCGTAGGCGCGCAGGGCGTCGGTGCGTCGGCCACTTCGGTACAGCGCCAAAATCAGCTGCGCCCATAGCTTCTCCCGAAGGGGATTGGCGGCCAGTTCGGACTCGAGGCCCTCGACGAGGGCCGCCGTCTCGCCCATGCGCAGGGCGGCTTCGAAGTAGCTCTCAGTTGCGTCGACGCGGAGGGTCTCCAAGCGGAGACGTTCCGAGGTTGCGAAGTCGAGGTGGTGGAATTCGCCGAGCGGCGTGCCGCGCCACAGCCCAAGGCCATCGACGAGCATCGATCGCGCCGCGACGTTGTCGCCCGTTTCAAGCGATTGCTGGCCGGCCTTGATCAACCGGGCGAACTTCTCGGCGTCGACGACGTCGTCGTGGGTGTCGAGGTGGTAGCCGAGGGCCGATCGCCGCAGTGCTGCCTCACCGAGGATGCGCCTCAGATTGGTGAGATAGGAACGAAGTGAAATCAGGGGTTTGGGCGGTACGTGCGCACCCCACACGTGCTCGGTCAGCGCGTCCACCGACACCGCACGCCCCCCGGCCATCAGCAGCGCAGCCAACACGGCCCGTTGGCGAGGCCCTCCCAAGTTGAGGTGGTGTCCGTCGCGGAGCACCTCCAATGGACCGAGAATCTGATACTCCACCCGGACCGCGTCCCCTTCCGTCAGTCGCCGTGATCATGATCATCTCGCGTTCAGCGCAATTTGCCAGCTGAACGGCGCGGTTGCCAAAACGGCGGTCAGTTCCAACGGCGTTCCAATTCGATGGCCGTACCGTCGCCGAGCATTGCGTGCCACCGAACCTCGAAGGAGAAGACGCGTGAAGATCACCCCCATGGCGGCGCTAGCCGTCGGCGCGGCCGCCACCTTGTTGGCCGCCGGCTGCGGTGGCAGCTCCTCGTCGTCATCGCCCGCATCGTCGTCGAGTGCAGCGTCGTCGCGCACGTCATCGACGGCGGCGGCGTCCACCGACTACGCCAAGTTGCTCATCGCTGCCAGTGACATCGTGGCGCCCGGTGACACGTTCACTGCGCAGGAGCCCACCATGAATCCCAACGGTGCGCCTGGGGTGGCGACCGTCTTCTCGAACGGCGGCGACACCCGCGAAATCGGTGACACCATCCTCGTGCTGCCCGACGCCGCGGGCGCAGCCACCGCACTCAAGGGCGCCACGGCCGCCCTGGGCACGTCGGTCGTCGGTGGGGCACCGGCTCCGGCATCGGTCGGATCGGATTCAGTGATGGTCTCGGGTGCCTCACCCGACGGAGCCAAGGCGGTCACCGTCCTCCTCTTCACCCAGGGGCCCGCCTTCGTCACACTCGAATTCGACAGTGCCGCTGAAGATCCCGTGCCACCAGAGTTTGTGCTCGACGTCGCGGACAAGCAGGACCAGAAGGTCACCGCCGGTCTCGGCAGCTGAGATTGGGTGCGTTGGGAGTGGGGCAGTGGGTCCGACGGCACCATTCATTCTCAGCGCACCGCCCGACTGCTACTTCTACCGAAGCCTTGACGACGCCGCCGCCGCACACATCGCCGATGCCGAGATCTACGACGCTCACGGATCGCGGCTCACGCCGGTGCCACACGGCTTGGTGGTGACCTCCGTCGAACCCGAAGAACTCGCCAGACTTTTGCGGCGCTGGCTCGGCTACGTCGACGCGATTCGTGAATCGACGCTCAGCTGGCCGCTGTGGCTCCTGGTGCACGCGGCCGTCGAGCATGCCGGTTACGCATGAACTACAACGGTGAGGTGCTGGCGCCGACCGGTGCCCGGACGTCGCCGTCGACATGGTGCATGTGCCGGTCAGCGACATCGACGGTGTCGCGGATGCGTTCGGCCGGTTTGCCTCGACCACGGGTTCGCTCGACGTGCTCGTTGACAACGCGGGCGCGGTCGCGCTGACCAAGGTCCTCGCCGTCGAGTGGGCCGACCGCGGCGTCCGGATCAACGGGATCGGGTCCCGTTACATCACAACGGATTTGGTTGCGGCCTTGGTCGCACCGGCCAGGTCCGATACGGCGACGTCGACCGGCAGCGGGCACATTTCGTCGCGAATCATGTTGGAACACTTGGGATCAGGCCGACGGCCTTTCTTGATGACGGGGGCCTCGCCGGCTCGGTTGGCGATCCAGCCAACGTTGCACGTCCGCGGCAGGCATCGGGCCGCCATGTCCGATGTGCAGGGTGTGCGGTCCCATGCTCAGCGCGGCCTGCAGGCTGTCGAGGGCGAGCCCGGGGTCGTCGTGGAAGGGCGGATGGGAGGGGCGGTACTGGAGTAAGCCCAGGAAGCCACCGGTGAGCATGTCGCCGGCGATCAGGTCGCCCTCGTCGAGCAAGATCGATACCGATCCCGGGGTGTGGCCGGGCGTGTGGATGATGCGAGCGTCGACGCCGCGCTCGTCGAGACGGCACTCGCTGGTCAAGACAAGATCGGGGTGCAGGGGCTGAGTGGATTCGTTTGGCGGGGGAGTCCGGCTGAACAGGTGGCCGAACACGCCGATCGGTTGGCGCTGGGCACGGTCGGAGCGACCAGCCAGATAGGTGGCTAGGTCGCCCTCGTGAGCCACGACGGGTGCGCCGGTGCGGACTTGAAGTTCCGTGGCGGCACCGAAGTGATCGACGTGACCGTGGTGTTGACGAGATGGTCACCGAGGACCGGAATCTTGATGATCTTGGTTTTCACGACTCTCCTTCCTTGCGCGTCAGGTTGTGTGCGTATGCGCGACAGCCGGCGACCTGGCGGTCGTGGTGGGCCAGCAGGTCGGCAAGCGTCTCGGGCGCCTCGAGGGGGATCAGATGACCGGGCCCGTCGATGACGTGCAATCGTGAGTTTGAAATGAACGGCACGAGATGCCGACGCAGGACGTCGACCGGTTCGACGACGTCGCGGCTACCGGCGATCACGGTCGTGCCGACCGAGATGCGCTTTGCCGCTGTCGTGATGTTCTCGGCGATGCCGCGGAGGGGCCACTCCGTTCGGGCCGCCGCTGCGACGGAGAGGCCGTCCTCGATGGCCGCTGCGCGCTGGCGGCCCACCAGCGGGACCGCGGTCAGGACGCTATCGAGAGCGGCGGCCACGGTGTCGCGATTGTCATATGCGTGCGCGAGCTGTTCCTGAAACTGCCGGGTGACTGCGACCGGCGGTTCGGGAGGCGCAGGCGCGACGAGTACCAAACCCGTTAGCGCAGCTGGACGCTCGGCCGCCACGAGTTGTGCGACCTTGCCGCCCATCGAATGACCGACGAGCACGACGTCGGTGCCGAGTGTCCGCACGACGGCCGCAGCGTCGTCGGCCAGTTGCGCCAGGTCGAAAGGACCGGGCAGGGTGGCGGACCGTCCCCAACCCCGGTGGTCGTACGACGCCACCGGCAGCAGCGGGTCGAGCTGAGCGAGCATCGGATCCCAGGTGCGGCCGCTGCCGCCCCAGTAGTGCAGGAGCAGCAACGTCGGCCCCGGGCCGGACCGGCAGCGCACGGTCAGCGAGCCTCCTGCGACGGGGACCTGAAGTTCGTGGAACGCGGCAGTCACGCCACACCGTCGCGGACCGCGACGGGGCGATCGTTCCAGCCAGCCGCGTCGACGAGGTCGAACCACGTGGCGGGGGACTGCCCGGAGTACACGAGGTGGTGAAAGTGGGCGGGGAAGCTCATCGGCGGCGCCTTGGCGGGGTTCCGCTGCGCCTGCTCGGCAACGACTGCGGCAAGCGCGTAGCCGAGGTCGTGGCGCGGCCACGCGACGTGCACGCGATCGGCGAACCCGTCAGGCAGCTGTTGGCCGTGGACGCCGATGATGTCAGTCCCGATGCCCATCTGTGCCACTGCGGCGATGGGTCCGAATCGGTGGGCCAGGCCGACGCTGGTGTGCAATGCGATTGCCGTCCATGCCGTTTCGACCCTCGCCGTGTCCACGTCCTGCTCTGCAAGAAACCGTGCCGCAGCGTCTGCGCCGTCGACCTCGAACCGTTGATCGGTGTTCGCATACTCGGTGGCGCCCAAGTCGTGCAGGACGCACGTGAGGAACAGCAACTCGTCGTCGTGGTGGGCGGGGGTTCCCGCGGTCGCCGACAATTCTCGTGCAAACAAGTAGCTACGGACGGCGTGGTTGTAGACGAACTCGGGGGAGACGTCGTACACGAGTTGGCGAGCCGCGACCGCGACCGGTGAATCGGGTATTCCGAATCGCGCAACCGAAACGCTGTCGGGGGTGGTCATTGCGAGCCCTTCGTCGAGTAATGGTGTTCCCCAACCTTGAGGCTTTGCGGCCCACCGGGCGAGTGACCAGATAGCCACATATTGCTAAGATCTGGCCATGATCGTCGCCGTGCTCGGATACGAGCAAGTGCTGGGCTTCGAGCTGATGGTGCCTGGGCAGGTCTTCGGAATGGCCAACCTCGCCTTGGCGGAGAACGCCGCTTCCGAGTCGCGTTATGAAGTGCGGTTCTGCGCCGCCGGCCAAGCCGTCTCCACCACCGTGGAGTTGGGCGCGGTGGAGATCCGCACACCGTTCGGGCTCGATGAGGCGGTTTCGGCGGACGTGGTGATCGTGCCCGGTAAGCAGGACTTCCTGGTGCCGCCGAACCCGGAGGTGATCGACGTCCTGCGGGCCGCGTACGGCGCCGGAGCACGGATCGGGTCGATCTGCGTCGGGGCGTTCACGCTGGCGGCGAGCGGTCTGCTGGACGGGAGAACGGTTACCACGCACTGGCAATGGGCCGACGTGCTGGCACGCCGCTTCCCTGAGGTCGAGGTCGACGCCGGTGCGATGTTCGTCGACGACGGCCAGATACTGACGTCGGCCGGTGTTGCGGCAGGACTCGACCTGTGCCTGCACCTCATTCGACAAGATGCCGGGCCCGAGCTCGCCGACCGGACTGCACGGCGGCTGGTCTTGCCGAGCTGGCGCGATGGCGGTCAGGCGCCGTACATCGAATCGTCACGGCCCGAAGATGATTCACTGCAGTCGGTCGTGGAGTGGATGGAGGAGAACGCCCTCGAACCGCTGGACCTTGCCAGCATTGCCCGGCACGCCTCGACGAGCGTGCGCAGCCTCAACCGACACTTTCGAGCGCGCCTCGGCACGACGCCGCTGCAGCTTCTCCTGCAGATGCGCATCGACCGTGCCCGCCGGTTGCTCGAGTCCACCCGCCTGCCGCTGGACAGGGTCGCCGAGCAGTCCGGTTTCGCGTCGCATGCCTCGCTTCGCTACCACTTCGTCCGCAGCGTAGGTGTTCCGCCCCACACGTACCGCACGAGTTACGACCCACGCCCATAACCGAATTGAGTACGGGAAATCGGCAGCGATCACCATGCCCTCGAGACATTGCTTGTTCTCCCAGTTGAAGCGATCATCGTCGTTGAACGTCCAATCCCAGCTCTCGTGGGCTCCAGTCGCGGATACCGAACCCAACACGTACTGGGAAACAGGCTCCGACTTCGCAGCGTCGATGAGGTCCTTCAGGTGGACCTCCGATTCCGGCGACCCAACAGATCGAGCAGTCCGCCGCCGGAGCCGGGTTGGGGTGGTCTGAAGGCACTCCACGTCTCGGTTTTGAGGCCTAGCGTTCCTTCGGTGGCCGGCGCGACGTAACCGCGCGCAGTGCGGGGATACCCGAGTTGTACGGAACCGGTTGTGGGGGTGCGTGACTACAGCGCCGGCAGGCTAATCGACTTGGTCAATGCCGGTGACGAACTGCGTGTATTGGCCCGCGTCGGCGGAGTGCGCAAGCGCCGCATCGCCGTACTCCTCGGGACGGGACACGAAGACCGTTCCGAGGCCGAGTGCCGCGGCGGCGTCCAGGTCGTAGGGGTGGGATGCGACCAGGGCCGCGCGGTCTGGTGCGATGCCCAGATAGTCCAGGGCGCCGAGGTAGACCTGGGGGTCCGGCTTGAACCGGCGGAAGATCTCCGCGGTGAAATACGCATCGAACCGCAGGTCGAGGTTTTTAGCGAGACCGATCACCGTTGCCATGTCGGTATTGGACAACGTCGCGGTGAGTGCGTCGCGGCGGATCGCGGCCAACCCGTCGCGCACATCAGGCCAGGGGACCAACCGCTGCCAGCTCGCGGAGACCCAGTGGGCGGTAGCGGCGTCCGGAGTGGGCAAGCCGTAGGACTCTGCGACTGCGGCGAACCCCGCCTCGTACTGCCTTTGCACCTTCTGCCACGCGCCGCTGAGCTGGTCGAGGCGGGACACGCGGGTGAAGTAGTCCTTCCGCCACGCCCGGGTGAAGTCGCCCGGGTCGAGATCGGGGTGCCCCACATCGCGCAGATAATCCGTGACCGCGTCATTGACCGGTGTATAGAAATCGAGCAGCGTGCCTTGGACGTCGAAGAGGTAAGCATCGAATCGCATGCTGTGTTCGTAACACAGCGCGAGCTGATGTCGGTGGCCGCTGGTTCCCAAAATCGGCCGGACAGCGCTCACCGCACGTGCGTGCGGTAACCAATCCGGTTGTGCAGCTGATCACCGCGGCCGCGCGGCTGGCATCACCCGGGACTGGAGTTTCGTCGTGATTCATCTGATGAACACGGCGTACTTTAGTTGACATAATGTGGCTTATCGGCATTTACTTGACCAGGGCGAGTGCGGCCTAGCTGGAATCATCTGCGCCTCGTAAGGTTTCCACCTTCGCCTCGTGCGGAGTCACCATCACCCCTCGCGTTCATGGCGCGGATGCGCAATGTGCAAATCCCATAAGCGGCGCGGCGGCGGACGGCCCGCCGAGGATCCCGTCGCCGTGAAGCCCCGCATCGGCTACGTTCGTCGCTACGACCGACGCACCATCGAACGC
Organism: Mycolicibacterium sp. P9-64; assembly: GCF_008329605.1. Taxonomy (GTDB): domain Bacteria; phylum Actinomycetota; class Actinomycetes; order Mycobacteriales; family Mycobacteriaceae; genus Mycobacterium. The sequence goes on along the minus strand of NZ_NPKO01000006.1, from coordinate 139,341 downwards.
GACTGACGACCCCTTCCCGCCTGCACGGCAAATCCACATCATTACGTCACTGTGACGTAATGATGTGGCGTGGCTGGACGGGCCCGACGTACCTCCAATGAACCAATTATGTTCTTGTGCACTGTGTTTCCACGCCTTCGAGCCGGAACAGCAATGATCGCGACTGCGGCGCCTCCACGCGGGCACCCATACTGGCCGCCGTCCGCCTTGCCGGCATGCCGTCTACTCTCCCCGACTTCCCCACCGCCCCTGCGCATTTCATCACTGTGACGTATTGATTGTCACCTAGTTCAGGATTGTCGACCTCGATCGCACTGCCCCGTTTCGCAACGAATTGAGTAGTCTTACCCATCCGCTGACCGGCGGAATACGGCAAGGTATTTGGCATGAATGCCCTCAATGCGCTATCGAAGAGCAGCCCCGCCTTCTTCGTCCAGGCCGCCATCGCCTTCGGCGTGAGCTCCCTGGCCTTGGTTGGCGGAATCTACTTCCTTCCGCTGGACCTATGGCAACGATCGTTCCTCGCCATGACTGCGCTCTTTGTCGTCTCCAGCTCTTTCACACTGGCCAAAGTCATTCGAGACCAGCAGGAAGCCGCCACCATCCGCGTCAGACTCGATGAGGCCCGGCTGGAGAAGCTGATCGCAGAACACGATCCGTTCGGCACCACGACCTGAATCGTCGAACACACCAACACTGGCGGCGCACACCAACCACATGGCGATTCGTCACATTGACGAATGTCTATGTGGAACGGCTTTATTGAACAACTGCGTCGGGTTGCTCTACCAGCAGAAGTCGCACCTATTGGGCTCAAGACCAGGCGGATTCTCGCCGTCCCAAACGCCGCTCGGAAGGCTGCCTTGGTAGGGAACGTTGCCTTGTTCGTGTGCCACCCAATACCAGGTGTGGCAGATATTCATGTCCCAGTTGTAATAGACCCCTGGGCCCGCCTGGCCACCGGATCGCGGGGCGGGTTGTGGGTACTGCATGGGATCGCCAGGGCACCAATGGAATGGGCCAGAGTCGGCTTGCGCAATACCTGCGCCCATGCCCAACGAGGCCAGGCCGAGGCCGCCCGACAGCAGGGCCATGCCAACCATTTTCGTCATGGTGCGGGTGGCGATCATGGTTTCTCCCTTCATGTGGATGGGCCACATATAGGGCCCGTCGCATAAAGGGTGCGGCCACCGCCTTGGCGGATTCTTGGGGCGCGGATCAAGGTGGAATGCAGGACTAGCTGATGAGGCCGAGTTTCTCGGCGAGGTCGAGCACGGCTTCGGCCCGGGCACGGGTGGGACCGACGCTGCCGTCATAGGGTCCGGCGGGGGCATCCAGGCGGGCAAGCGTGCGACGCGCCTCATCGATCTCCAGCGGAGATGGGCTGAGTAGACCGTTGATCGTCTCCGCATGGGCTGGATCCAGACACAGCCGTCCGGTCATTCCGGCAGCCTTGGCCGTTGCGGTCTCACCTGCCAGGGCGGACACCTGGTCGCGCAGAGTAGGTCCGTCGATGGGCGCTGGGAGTCCTGCAGCGCGACTGGCGATTACCAGCCTCGCGCGCGGATACGCCAACACCATCGGATCGTCGCACATCCCGGTGTCGCGGCGAAAGTCGCCGATCCCGAATGCAATTCGAGAACAGCCCGGGGCTCTTGCAAGGTCAGCTGCCGATTCGATGCCAACAGCCGACTCGACCAGCGCTACCAACGGCGTATTGGCAGGCAACCGGGCGGTGGTTGCGGCGACGTCGTCCGCCGATTCAGTCTTGGCAAGCATCACGCCGGAAAGTCCGGGCGCGCCGGAGATGGCATCCAAATCTGCCGTCCAGGCACGTGTGCTTGCACTGCTGATGCGCACCCATCCCTGTCCACCGCCGCACAGCCACTCGGCTACCGCTTGGCGGCCAGCGGGTTTCTGGGCATCGGGCAGCCCGTCCTCGATGTCGAGCACGACCGCATCGGCGCTGCCGGTGACCGCGGCGTCGAACACGTCGCGGCTATCCGGGACCCCTGGCTGCAGCAGCCACGTCCGGGCTAGCGACCAGTGCGGCCTGCGGATCCGCTCCGCAACCCGGGTTGAAACTGTCACGCCGACCACCTCTCGCTTGGGCGATGCCGTGTCCATCGTCATCCCCGGCAACGCAGCACGCCAGGTTGCGCACATTTTGTTCACGCTCACGCACAGGCGGGTGTGAGCGGCGGCGCAGACCCCACTTCCTCGGCCCTGCTGCGCCAGAACTCCAGTGTCGATTGCAGGTCGACGATCCCGGCGTCGGAGCCAAGTCCCTGCGCCACGAGCGCTGCCGCGGCCGTCCCCAGTCGTGCGCTGGTACCGGGATCCGACCTGCGGCCCAGTCCGACGATGAGCCGGTGAGCGTGGGCGTGGCACATACTCAAGCCCATAGAACCGCACATCCGCAGCGAGGTCAGCCGCGACGCCGTCAGAATGAAATCGGTTCCACCCCTTGCTCCCTGGCGAGACGCGGCGACCGCAATCACGTCGGCCCCAGCTTGGCGACGAAGTCGTCGAACCTACGGGCCGGACGCCCGCTGACACGGTGGACGGTGTCCGTGACGCGGTCCTCGGCGCCGCGGCTGATCGCGACTTCCATTGCGGCGAGCACCCTTGCGAATTCGGCCGGTATGCCGTGGGCGGCGATGCGGAGCGCCGCTTCGTCGACCGGCACGGACCGATGGCGGACGGTGCGGCCGGTCGCGTTGGTGACGATCGCGGCGGCATCGGCATAGCTCAGCGCCTCGGGGCCGGTCAGCACGTGCTCGGTGTTGTGCGGCTCGTCGTCGGTCAGCGCACATCCGGCGACGGCGGCGATGTCGGCTGCGTCGATGAAGGCCACACGGCCATCTCCCGTGGCGGTGACGATCTCACCACTCCGCACTCCCTGAGCGATGAGGTGATCGCCCGTGAAGTTCTGCATGAACCAGGACGGCCGTAGGACCGTCCACTCGGGCATCGTGGTCCTGACGAGGTGATGTACCGCGCCGAGGCCTGGGCTGCCCTCCGGAAGCGCGGACGAGCTGAGTTGAACCACACGCCGCACGCCCTGACGGATGGCCTCTTCCAGGAAGGGCTCCACCAGCGGCACGGGATCCGAGACTTCCATGGGGGCAATGAGATAAACCGCCGAAACGCCACGCAAGGCGTCGCCATGTGTCCCGCGGTCCGCCCAGTCGAACCGGACTTGCCCCCGCGCCTTGGGTGTGCGCGTGGCGAGTCGGGTGGCGACCGCTCGCCCGGCCAAGTATGCGGCGAGCCGGCTGCCGGTCGTTCCGGTTGCCCCAGTGATCAAGACGTCACTCACCGCCGCCACCACCGAATCCGTGCAGACGCTCCTGCCCGCCCATTGCCTCGGCAGCGGCGAGCGGGCTCCAGTAGTCGCGATAGCGCTGAATCTCGCCGTCTCGCACGGTGATCACCGCGATGTAGCGCATCCGGTACGGCGCACCCGTGGCGACGACGGTCCCGGAAGCCTCGAACTCGACGATCACCACCTCCGGGTCGACGCTCTGATGCACGACCGGCTGAGGAATCTCTTCGATCTTCAAGATGTCCGGGTATCCGCGCATGTACTCCGCGATCGCGGCGCGCCCTTCGACCAACGCCGGGTAACCAGGTGCGGCGAATGGGAACTCCAGCACGCCGTCTTCCGCCCACAGCCCGGCGAAGGCGGCCACGTCCTGCGCAAGCAGTAGACCGAACGCATGGCTGACCAGCTCTTGGGGTTTCATCGCGCTCCTTTCTCAACATCTGGACGATACGGTATCGTCCCATCGAACATTACAGGACGGTACCGTATCGTCCACCCGTTACACTCAACCCATGAATCGCCGCACGCCCACCGGCGCAGCCGTGCTGCAGCCCGAGATCACCACCGCCATCACCGACGCCGTCCTCGACGAATTGGCCGAGCGGGGTTACGCGCGGCTCTCGATGGAATCCGTCGCCAAGCGCGCCGGAGTAGGCAAGAGCGCCCTCTACCGCCGATGGCCTTCCAAGCAGGAAATGGCGCTGGCGGTCATCGCCGAGTTCAGCGTGGGACAAGCAGCGATGCCCGACACCGGCTCGCTGAGCGACGACATCCGGCAGAGTCTCGAGGCAATCGCGCAGTGGCTATCTCACCCCAAGTTCTCCCGCATCCTCCCCGACCTCGTCGCCGAGATGGGCCGCAATCCAGGGTTGAGCGACGTCATCGAGGGCATGATCGGCCAGCCACGCCGCGAACGGGGGGTCGTCATCCTCGAGCGCGCGATCGAGCGCGGCGAACTCGACCCGGACACCGATCTGGAACTCGCGCTCGACCTGCTCGCCGCGCCCATCTATTGGCGACTCCTGGTCCGCGATGGCCACGTCGAGGCAGGCTATCTCGACAAGTTGACGGCAATGCTGTCGCGGGCGCTGGGCCGATAGACACCGGTTCGACAATCGGTTCCCCTACCCCACCCTTGTAACGACACCGTGTTCACGACGGCTGGAGCGGAAGCGATAATGGTCCGATGGCCGATCGCAGCATCCCCGCCATCCCCGTCATCGCCCTCACCGGCTATCTCGGCGCAGGCAAGACGACACTGCTCAACCACGCCCTGCGGGCACCCGGAGCACGAATCGGGGTTGTCATCAACGACTTTGGTGAATTGAACGTGGATGCCGGCCTGGTCACAGGTCAGGTCGACGAACCGATGTCCATCACTGGTGGATGCATCTGCCACCTTCCGGATGACGGCAGACTCGACGAGGCACTCGAAAGGCTGACCGACCCGAAGCTCGCGCTCGACGCGATCATCATCGAAGCCAGTGGGGTGGCCGACCCAGTGGCGGTGTCGCGGATCATCCGGTTCAGCGGCGTGCCCCGGATACGCCACGGCGGTGTCGTCGACGTCGTAGACGCGGTAGAGCACTTCGACACCGTCGACACGGTGGATGCTCCACCAGCACGATACGGCGCAGCCTCCCTAATTGTAGTCAACAAATTGGACCGGATCACCCAGGACATGCGTGCCGACGCACTCGATCGGATCAAAGCCCGTGTCCACGAATGCAATCAGGACGCACACGTCGTCGGCGCGATTGCGGGACGCGTGGACCCCCGGCTGCTCTACGACGTCATCGACGTCGATCACGAGACCCGGCAAATGTCGTTTCGGGAGCTGCTCATCGAGGCCCACCACGACCACCACGATCACGTGCATGCCCAATCGGTCACCGTGTTCGGCGACGGCGCCGTCGACCCCGCGGCCCTCGTCGACCTGCTCGAGCAGCCCCCCCGGGGCGTTTACCGGATGAAGGGCACCGTCGCTGTAGGCACCCGCCACTACCTGGTCAACGTCGTCGGCACGTCGGCACACGTGACGACTGCGCCTGCGCGAGCCAGCCACGTCGTCGCGATCGGCACCGGTTTCGACGCCGACGAAGTCCGCGCCCGCCTCGAGGAGGCGCTGCGCCCGTGCTCACAGAAGGTGGCAGCCGCAGGCACCCGACGATTGCAGCGGCTGCGGCGACTCAGTATCTAACCAGAATATGTTGGTGTGGTGCACATCTCGATGCGCACCGACTGCTCGTCGTCAACACCGGGCCGCTGCTCGACGCCACTCACGTTGCAACCCAACCCAAACGGTGGCCTCACCGCCGAGATTCGGCTGACCGATGCCAACTAGTCTCGCCTGTCGAGACCGTCCAGGATCAGGTTCAGGGTGAACGCGAATCGATCCGAGGCGGTCCCCGTCGTTAGTTCGGCTGCGTGACGCTTGGTGTGGGCGAAAGTGTCTGGCAATGCGGCGAATCGGCGCAGCGTCTCGTCGCGGCTGGCCGCCACCTCCTCATCGTCGGTGCGTCTGTCGCGTAGGGACGTCTCCAGACAAAACGCGTTGACGTAGAGGAACAAGGTGTCGATCGCCCACGCGGCCGTCTGTGGGTCGACGCCGCCTGCGAGCAGGATGCCGAGCATGCCGTTGCTGAGCCGCAGGGTCTCCAGGTTCGTCGGCGCCGTGGCAAGAGTCGCCTGCGATATGCCCGGGTAGCGCAGGTACTGGTCGCGCAGCTGGGTGCAGACGTCGATGACCTGCTCACGCCACGTGTGTGGGTTCGGTTCCGGGAGTTCGACTTCGGCGCAGAGCCGCCCAATCAGGAGCTCATCGAGGTCCTCCTTGTTGACGACGTGGGCATACAGCGACGCTGGGCCCGTCTCCAAGACTCCGGCCACGCGCCGCATCGTCAGGGCGCCGTATCCCTCGCGCGCGACGATGCCGAATGCCGTCTGGACGATGGCGTCGACGGTGATGGGCTTCTTGCGTCCCGCCGAGGGTCCGCGACGGGACGCACTGGTGACGTCGGGCACGGATTGCTGATGCCGGGCTGCGCGTCGTCGCTCGGGTGGCGATGTCATTCGCCCAGTCTAGACGCCAAACGAGCAGAGTTCTAGTTGACACGATCACTGTTCCAATATAGAACAGTGTTCGCATACTTGAGGCCTCGGGCTGACCGTCCTCTCCTTCGTGCCGGCGCCACTGCTGCCCGGCCGCGACCACCAACCTCAGTGAAAGACAAGGACCTTCAATGACCATCGAAACTGACTCCACCCATGACGTACTCGTTGCGGGTGCCGGGCCGATCGGCCTGATGCTTGCGATCGAACTACGCCTGGCAGGTGTTGACGTGCTCGTCGTCGAGCGGCGGACCGAACCCGACACCGTCGTCAAGGCGGAGGGCATCAACACCGCCTCCATCGAGGCCCTCGACCGGCGGGGCCTGCTCTCCGCCGCCGACGCGGTGGTGCGACGACTGTTCCCCGAACCTCCCACCGCAGGCGCCGCACGGGGCCACTACGCACCCTTCGCCGGACACTTTGGCGGGATTCAGATTCCAGCGGGCCCCGTCGACAGGGACGATCCCCTCCTGCGCAACCGCGGCGAATTCGGCTGGTATCTCCAGATCCCCCAAGTCGAGCTGGAACGAGTCCTGGGCCAGCGCGCCGTGGACCTCGGCGTCGAGGTACGGCGCGGCGTCGAGGTGCTCGGGTTCGACGAGGACGACTCAGGGGTGACCATTCACCTCGCCAGCGGAGCCACCGTGCGCGCGGGCTGGCTCGTCGGCTGCGATGGAGGACGCAGTCAGATCCGACGCATCGCGGGTTTCGACTTCATCGGCACCGATCCCGAGATCATCGGCCGCCAAGGCATTTTCACGGTAGAGGGTACCGATCAGCTGAAGTCCGGCTGGCAATACACCCCCACCGGTCTCTACGTCTCCGGACCCAAACCGGGCCGACTGCGCACCATCGAGTTCGACGGCTCCCCCCACGATCGGGACGCACCGGTCACCGCGGCCGAGATGGAGGACAGCGTGCGGCGGGTCAGTGGGGTCGACGTCCGCATCACCGACATCACCAGCGCCGCACGCTTCACCGACAACGCACGGCAGGCCACGACGTATCGCCGCGGTCGCGTGCTCCTGTGCGGTGACGCCGCGCACGTGCACTCCCCCTTCAGCGGCCAAGGCATGAATCTGGGATTCGGCGATGCGGTCAATCTGGGCTGGAAACTCGCCGCCACCGTGCTTGGGTGGGCACCCGAGGGTCTGCTCGACACCTACACCAGCGAACGGCATCCGGTCGGCGCCTGGATTCTCGACTGGACGCGTGCGCAGGTGGCCGCGATGCGCGGCGACGCCAACAGCAGTGCGCTCAGGGGCCTGCTCACCGAGTTCTACGCCACCCGGGACGGCGCCACCTACTACGTCAAACGGGCCTCCGGCCTGTGGCCGCGTTACGACTTCGGAGACGACCATGGCAACCACCCGCTAGTCGGCGGGATGATGCCCAAGCTCCGACTGGACGACGGCACCTGGCTCGCCGATCACGCTCACACCGGGCGCACGTTGCTCGTCGATCTCACTGGGGACGAACGGCTTTCAGCGTTGGTCGAGTCCTACGCCGGACGGCTGGAGCTGGTCCGCGGTACTGCTGACGGCGCAGGACTGACCGGCTTGCTGGTGCGCCCCGACGGCTTCGTAGCGTGGGCAGCGGCCGACGGGGCCAGCGATCCGGCCGGCCTGGGGGCCGCCCTGCGCCGCTGGCTGGGTGACGCAACGTGCCCAGCAATCCGGTGAGGAGCGGCGTCGCGCCGGCGTACGTGGCTGCGCGGACCTGACCTCGAGCAGCATTTCGATAGGCGACATAATTAGCAATGCGAAGCAGAGCGCACGGAAGGGAGCCGATCTTGACCCAGGTTGGCCGGCCGTCCACACGACCTCGGCTCCTGGTGGCCGCCCTGAGCTTGGTCGCGCTGACCGTGGCAGTGCTCCAGACCGCGGTGGTCCCGATTCTCGGCATCATCGCCCACCAACTGAACGCCTCGTCGGTAGCGGTGAGCTGGACGGTGACCGCAAACCTGCTGGCGGCGGCGGCGTCGACACCGCTCATCGGCCGACTCGCCGATCTGCACAACAAGAAGTACGTCCTGCTCGGTGTGCTCGTCGTCGTCCTCGTCGGCTCACTGCTCGCCGCGACGACGTCGTCGCTCGCGATACTGATCTTCGCTCGCGTGCTGCAAGGAGTTTCGTACTCGCTGTATCCGATCTGTGTCGCGCTCCTCCGCGACGAACTTCCCGAAGGACAGGTCGTCGGCGCACTCGCAGTGCTGTCCGGCACGTTGGGCTTCGGTGGCGGCGTCGGCCTCGTCGTCACGGGCCTGTTGATGGACGGCACCGCGGGTTATCACCGAGTGTTCTGGCTGACAACGGGATTCGTCGTGTTCGTGATCGCGGTGGCGCTGGCTGCCATCCCATCACGAACGGGAAGCGCTGACGGAACGATCGATTGGTTGGGCGCAGCCGGTCTGGCGGCTGGTCTATCGGCCATGCTTCTGACGATTACGCAAGGCAATTCGTGGGGTTGGACCGCACCGGCCACCATCGGATGTGCGGTGTCCGGCATCCTCGTTCTACTCACGTGGTGGGCGTGGGAGCGCAGGCAAACGCATCCATTGGTTTCCACCACGATGCTGGCGCGGCGGCCGGTGCTGTTGACCAACCTCGCGACGGTGTTCGTGGGCATGGGTCTCTACTTCAGCTTCCTTGGCCTGACACAGTTCGTCCAGATCGACCGTGCGGCCGCCGGATATGGTTTCAGCGCAACGGTTCTGCACGCCAGCGTGGTGTTCCTGCTTCCAGGTGCGGTGGCGGGGTTCGTCACCGCGACGCTCAGCGGCAAGTTCATCGATCGGTTCGGCGCCCGGCCAGTCCTGGTGTGTGGAGCACTGACCGGCATCATCGGATTCCTGTGGCTGGCGCTTGCGCATTCGCAGCCCTGGCAGGTGATCGTCGCCGGCATCTGGACCAACGGCTACATCAGCCTCGCGTACGGCGCCTTGCCTGCACTGGTGGTGAGCGAGGTCGACGGTGGCGAGACCGGTGTGGCCACAGGGGTAAACGCGATCGCCCGCACGGTCGGTAGTGCGATCGCGGCCGCCGCGGTGGCCGTCCTCCTCGGCCGACCCGTCGCCGCCACGGGCATGCCGCCCGAGCATGCCTTCGTGACGATCTTCATCGCGGGGGCGGTCACGGCCGGACTGGCGCTAGTGCTGATCGCGAGTTCCCGCGGCAGGCAACGCCAAGTGGGGTCGGTCGAGGCGAAGGTCGATGTTCGCGCAATGAACCACGAATGGGGCTGACGGGCACCGCCCTCGCACGACGGTTCATGGCAAAGAACGGACATCTGGTGCACTCTGCGGCATCGTTGTGCACATGAGCCAGAAGGTCCCGACCCCGAGAGACATCGTCTCCGCTGCACAGGCGGCGGCGGAGACCGCACAATCGGTCGCCAGCGGAGCGATGCGCATACCACCTGCGTCGATTCAACTCGCTAGTCAGCTGCCCGATCTCCTGGAGAATCTGGCAACGACCACCGAACGCTTGAACACCGCCATCGACCGCGCCGAACGCTACCTCGCACTGGCCGATCCGTTGATCCGAACGATGGACGCACTGCTCCCCCAACTGGAAGCACTCGTCGCCACGGGCAACGACGTCTACAACGCGGTATCGAGCGTGCCGGGGGTATCCACCCTGAGTCGGCTCGCAACTCGCGGCGGTGCGGAGGCTCCGCCGAAGGGACCCCGGAAGAGCTAGTCCGGCGTCGTGTTGCCGAATGCCGCCGTTGTCACCTCCTGACAAGGATCGGGGGCTCGCGTTTGGCTCTCGGTCATGTGTGCAAGCGTGCACACCGAACCTAGCGTGATGGGCGTCACAACCTCCTTGTGCCAAGAAAACGAGGACATCGATGAACGTCAGAAGCGCCCATGCGACCACGCCCAAGGGCCAATCGCACTCCTCCGAACCCGCGGGCCGGACGTTGGCTCTCGAACGGCACGGCATCGCGCACGTCCCGACGAGTCGCCGCTACGGCAGGCCACGCAACCAGTTCACCGTCCGATTCGCACCCGTCATCTACCTCGCCGGGATCTTCCTCGGCGCTAGCGGCGGCCCGCTCGGCCTCGGCTTCACCGGCAGCGTCTCCGCAATCATCCTCGCCAATCTCCTCGGCTCGCTCATCACCGGCGCATGTGCGGTGATGGGGCCACGGCTCGGCATGCCGCAGCTCCCGATGGGACGGGCACCGTTCGGCTACTACGGCAACTTCCTGCCGTCGATCCTGTCCCTGTTGATCTTCATCGGCTACTACAGCGTCGGCACCGTGCTGGGTGCCAAATCACTTGCCGGCCTGCTCAATACACCCTATGCGCCGACCGTCGTGGTCGTCGCGGTCGTCAGCATCGTCATCGGCATCTTCGGATACCGGATCCTGCACACGATGGGCAAGATCATCACCAACGTGAGCATGGTCGTGCTCACCGTCGTCACGATCTTCCTGGTGTTCCATGGCGGTGGGCCGGGCTCTACGGCCAGCGCAACGGGCAGCGACTTCTGGCTCGCCTGGTTCGTGCTCTTCACGGCGGTGTTCGGCTACACCGCAAGCTGGGCGCCGTACGCGTCCGACTACTCGCGGTACCTGCCCGAGAACAGCAAGCCCTCGTCGACGTTCTCGGCGGCCACGCTCGGCCTGTTCAGCTCGACCACGTGGATGATGTGCCTTGGCGCAGGGCTCATTACGCTCGCGCCGAACGGGGACGTCCTCGACACGTTCGCCTTGGCCATGCCGGATTGGCTGCGCTACGTCGTGCTGCTGACCCTGGGATTGTCGGCCATCCCGCACAACTCGGTGAACCTCTACAGCGGCGCGATGGCCACCCTGACCTGCGACGTGAAGCTGCCGCAATGGGTCACCGTCACCATCGCCGGCGTCATCGGGATGGTCATCGCCCTGGTGTTCGGCGGGGATCAGTTCCAATCGAACTTCCTGCTCTTCCTGCACGTCGTGTCGTACTACATCACGCCGTGGGTCGCGGTCTTGCTCATCGACTACTTCGTGGTTCAGCGAGCCGGGCGCAACTCACTACCGGTCGAGAACTTCTACACACCCACCGGCGCGTTCGGCCGGATCAACGTCGCGGGTATCGCGGCGATGCTCGCGGGCGTAGTGATCTCGATTCCGTTCATGGCCAACGACTTCTACACCGGCCCGATCGGTTCCAGCCTGGACGGGGCCGACGTCAGCTACTTCGTGTCGGGCATCGTTGCCGCTGCGATCTACCTCGTCGCGCGAGGTCGGTTCGCGCCTCGAAACACCTTGTCCCCCACCGTGCAATAGCAGAACCAGCGACGAAGGACGGGGTGGCCGCCCAGCGGCCACCCCGTCTTCGGCTGCACTGCCTAGCTGAGAAGGCCAACCCGACGGGACGCCGCGACGTGCTTCGACCCGAGGCCGAAAAGCTCTGCGGCCTCGGCCGTATCACCAACCCGGGCGAACACGTGGCTCAGGCACAACAGCGCGGCATCCTGGCGTGCAGGCGATGTCGCGTCCACCGCGTCGCGCAGCACGTAGCACCGGTAGTCGTGATTACGCGCCGTCATGACCGTGTTCACGACGCAGATGTCGGTGCAGACGCCCGCAAAGATGATGTTCTCGACCTTCAGGCCGCGCAGCACGACATCCAACTCCGTGCCGAGAAACGCGTCATAGCGGCGCTTTGCAGAGATGACGAAGTCTCCCGGCTGTGGTTCCAGGCCGGCGACGATGTCGGGGCCTGCGGTTCCCTCGAGGCAATGCGGCGGCTCGAAGCAGCCCTCGATGCCGAAGTCCTCGAGCCCGGGCCGGTGCATCTCGCGGGTGTAGACGACGGGGAATCCGCGCTTGCGGCACGCGTCGGCGAACGCGGCGATCGTCGGAATGAGGTCCATGGCACCGGGCGTCGATATCTGGGCCTCGGGAAGGACGAAGTCGTTCTGCATGTCGATGATCAGAAACGCCGTCCGCGTCGGATCGACGATGATGCTTGCGCTGACCGCTGGTACGTCATTCACTGGGTCAGCCTAAGAGCTGCTCACTTCGGCGTCATTGTGTCCAGCCGCCAGTGCCACCGTGGGTGTTTTGGCAGACAGCACAGGGTTTGCCGGGCGTACGGCCCTACGAACGTCGAGGCGTGTCACTTGAATGCCTGCGTGCGTCTTGTTGCGCATGTTGATGCCGATCAGAACCGGAGTGAGCCCTTCGAGGAGGCGGCTCATTTCGAGCGAGCGATCCGGCGTCGACGACGCGGAGTCCGTCGATGTGCTCGAGGACCTCGGTAACCACGTCCTTCGCGGTGCGGTCACCGCAGATCAACGTGTCCTGGTCGAGCGGCCGCTCGAGATCGCGCAGCGCTGCCGCACTGATGGTGTGCAAGCCAGAGGCCACGGCGACCTCCCCCTTGACGGTGGCGCGTGCTTGCTGAGCGGCCGATCCGTGCCAAGGCTCGACCAAATGCGTTGCGCGCCCGCCGATTGCGGTGGCGAGCGGAACAGTGGTGTCCAACAGCACGTGTCCTGACCGCCAACTGTCCGCCACGCCCTGCAGCGTGGACGCGTGGCTGACGAATGGCACCGCCGCCACGATCAACCGATCCGCTTGCGTGACGGCGTCGCCGTTCAGACATCCGATGAACGCCCCGCCGCCGATCATGTGTCGCGCGCGGACGGCAGCATCCCGTGCGCGTTCCGCATCACGCGACCCGAGACAGACCGTGTATCCAGCAGCGCCGAGTCGAACCGCGAGGCCGAAGCCCAGGTTCCCCGTCCCGCCGAGGATCGACACCGTCTCGGTCATGACAGGACTTCCGGCCGGGCACTCGCACGCTGCTTCATGTCAAAACCGTACGAACAATCACGGCCCCGACCCATGGCTACTATTACCAAGAAAACGCACAATCATTGTTCATTGGCGCTAAACTCGTAGTCGATGAATCAGCGTGATGTCGCGGCCGAAACCGCAGGCCAAACCCTCACTCTCGCCGAGTTGCTCGACGACGACGTACTCGCCGGCGCCCAACTCGTCGCCGGGCGTGCGGGCATCGGTCAGACCGTGAGCGCCGTGAACGTCATGACGGTCCCGGACATTGGCCGCTGGGTCAGACCGGACGAGTTCCTGCTCGCGACGGGATTTCCCCTACCCCGCGACGATGCGGGGCAAGCCAAGCTGTTGACGGACCTGCACGGCCTCGGCCTGGCTGGAATCGGCATCAAGCTCGACCGCTACATGCCCGAGCTCGGCCAGCCCATGATCGACGTCGCCGAGCGACTCGGCCTGCCTCTCGTCGTGATCCCCGAACACATCCGGTTCGACGACATCTTGACCAGGGCATTTGCCACGATCATCAATCGCCAAGCCGCCGCCTTGGCAAGAGCCCAGGAGATCCATCACTCCTTCCTCGAGATCACGCTGTCCGGCGGCGGCCTGATCGAGTTGGCGCGCAGGCTATCTGGCCTACTGGGCGATGCGAGCGTCGTGATCGCAGATCCACAGGGAATGGTCCTCACCCTCGCCGGCGACGAAGGTCCGCTGACCAAACTCCGTCTGCTGAATGCGGATTCAGTCGACGTCAGGCAGCTGGGTTTGTCCGACGTCCATACCGACAAGGCCACGGGAAAGCACTGGGCGTCCCGCGAGATTCGAGCGGGCAAGCTGCACCACGGGTACGTGATCGCCGTCGAAGCCGACCGGCCGCTGGGCGAGTTCAGCGTGGTGGCCGTCGAGCAAGCTGCGATCGTGGCCGCCCTCGAGGTGACCCGCGACCTCGCGGTGGGAGCCGTGGAGCGCCGCTTCGCATCCAACGCACTGTTCGAGCTGATCACCGGCAGCGACATCGACTCCGATGAGTACGCGACCCTGGGATCCGGCTTCGGCTGGGATCTCGAGCGAGACATCGTCGTCCTCGTCGGGCGCAGGGAAGGCACCACCGACGAATCCCCGGTCAGCAAGCGGCAATCCCGGCTCGCCGACGAGCGGGCGATCGAGTTCTGGGCGTCGGCGGTTCGAAGTAGGGACCGGTCCGCGGCCGCAGCGGGCCTCGGCTCCGAACTCGTCGCCGTCATCGGTGCCGGCAAGGACGTGCTCACCATCGCACGTGCAGTCCAAGCCGAGGTCGCTCAGTACGCGCACGGCGAATACGCCGTCGGCATCAGCCGCAGTTACCCTGGCCCGGGCGGCATCCCGACCGCCTATCAAGAGGCACGCACTGCGCTGCGGTTGGGCCACCGGGTATCGGGGACGAGTGCGGTCACCGCGTACGGCGAGCTCGGGCTGTTCCGGCTCCTCGCCCAGGTGGGCGACGACGAACTGCGTGGGTTCGCCGAGGAGACGCTGGGACCTCTCCTGCGGTTGAGTGATCCCGAACGCTCAGAGATGTTGCACACCTTGGAATCTCTGATCGAGCACAACATGAACATGGCCGAGTCGGCGCGACACCTGCACTACCACTACAACACGTTGCGATACCGGTTGGCCAAACTGGAGCGGCTCCTCGGGCCCTTCAGCACGAGCACACCGGTGGCCATCCAGGTCGGCGTCGCGTTGCAGATCACCGAGATGCAACGCAATCTCGCGCATCACCCCAAGTGACTCGACGCTAGAGCGCGGCCAGGCTCCGATCGGCGCGCTCGTGGATCTGCCCAGCAGTGTCCTTGAGATGGCGCCCCGTTCCGCCCCAACGGCCGGCGATGATCTCGGCGACGATGGAGATGGCGGTCTCCTCCGGGGTGCGAGCACCGAGGTCGAGGCCGATCGGGCCGTACAGCCGCCCCAGTTCTTCCTCGGTCAACCCCATCTCGCGTAGCCGCTCCAACCGGACCTGGTGGGTCCGCCGCGATCCCATGGCTCCGACGTACTCGATCTCCGGCATCCGGAGTGCCACCTCCAGCAGTGGCACGTCGAACTTCGGGTCGTGCGTCAGCACCGTGACGATCGTGCGCGGATCGAGCCTTCCTGCGTCCTTCTCGGAGGCCAGATAGCGGTGCGGCCAGTCCACCACCACGTCGTCGGCGTCAGGGAATCGACTGGTGGTCGCGAACACCGGCCTGGCGTCGCACACCGTCACGTGATAGCCGAGGAATGATCCGACGCGGGCCACCGCGGCCGCGAAGTCGATCGCGCCGAAGACCAGTAGACGCGGCTTCGGCGCGAAGGCCTGCACGAAGACCCGCATCCCCTCACCGCGGCGCTCACCGTCGATGCCGTAGGTCAACGTCGCGCTGGTGCCCGAGGCGAGAAGCCCCAGCGCATCGTCGCGCACTGCGGCGTCGGCTCGCGCTGATCCCACCGTTCCGCGCACCATCGGAGCGCCATCCTTGCCGGGCCGCACGATGAGACGTCGGTCCAGCCACGACGAGTCGCGGTGCTCGATCACGGTCGCGACCGCGACCGGGTGGCCCGCCTCGACATCCGCGGCGATGTCACCGAGCTCGGGGAACGTCTCCTGGTTCACCATCTGCACGTAGACGTCGAGAATGCCGCCGCACGTCAGGCCGACCGCGAAGGCGTCGTCATCGGACACGCCGTAGCGCTGCAGCACCGGCTCGCCGGACTCCACCACCGACTGCGCGAGGTCGTAGACCGCACCCTCGACGCATCCACCGGATACCGAGCCGACCGCGGAATCGTCGGGGCACACCAACATCGATGCGCCGGGCGGCCGGGGCGCGGACCGAAATGTCGTGACCACCGTGCCGACGCCGATGGTCCCGCCATCCTCCCACCACTTCATCAGCTGGGGCAGAACGTCACGCACCGTCGGACGCCTCCATCACGACGTCGGCTCCGGCTCAGCCACCCGCTGCCCGACCTCCGGGGTGGAATCGCTTCGCAGAGAAGACTTCTTGCGCCAGGATGCCCAAGGGTAGTAGATGGCGAACGAAACGAGTGCCCCGACGAAGAGGCTCAGGTCGGCGCCGCCGAAGTAGCGCGTCATGAGAGGCGACGAGAAGATCGGCGTGTTGGCGAAGGCGAGGGACGCCGCGAGACCGACGACCCATGAGACGATCCCCGGGGCGAAGAACCGCCCTGCGACGCCATTTCGGGTGAACAGATCGACGTCACTGTAGTGACCGCGATGGATCATGAAGTAATCGCTCAGGGTGATCACCAGCCACGGTGTCAGCCACATCACCAAGGTCAACATGAATGCCTTGAACGTCGACCCGAACTCTGGCTGGTAGATGCCTGCCACGGCGATCGGCATGCCCACGATCGCGGTGATCAACACGCCCTGGAATCGATTGAGGCGCAACCCCGCAGTCTTGCGCACGGCGGGTCCCACGAAGAGGTTGACGAGGTTGGCGGGAAGAAGACCGAGCGTCATCACCAGCAGCACCGGGAACGCCACGGCCCGGGGCAACGCCGCCTCGACGGTCTTGCCGACGTCGAGGCTCGACTCCGCGCTGATCGCGATGACCGCCGAGAGCGCAAACGTCAGGAAGGTGCCGACGTACATGCCGATGGCGGCCGAGAAGAACACCTTGCGGTGCGAGGCGTCGCGCCGGACGAACCTGCCGAAGTCGTGCGCGAAGGGCGTCCACGACACGCCCCAGCCAACGCCGAGGGCCGTCACCAACACCGTGATCGCACCGATGCGCTCGGCACCGTGCACCGTGGCCTGATGCCACCAGTCGATACCGCCAGAGAACGCTCCGATGGCCACGATGACGAGTGATATCCCCATGCCCATGAAGGCGATTCGCTCGTACTTCGTGATGATGCGATAGCCAAAGACGGCGACCAGCACGAGCATCGCGGTCAACAGCACCAGCAACAGCACGTCGGTGGTGTGGCCGCCGGGCACCCCGAACTGCCCGGCGATGCTCCTTGCCGCAGTCACGCCGAAGTAGCTGTTGACCCCGAACCAGCCTGCGGTGGTGACGAATAGCAACACCGCCAGCAGCCGGGCTCCTTCGAATCCGAAGGAGGGCCGCGCGTTGACCATGACCGAGCCGCCCGTTCGCTGCCCTTGCAGGGCGCACAGGCCCACCGCCGCCGATCCGAGGATGGCTCCGAGGAAGTAGACCAGGAGGACGTCGACGAGCGAGAGGCCCAACACGATGCCCAGCGCTCCGACTGCGAGATTCGTGACGGCGACGTTGACGCCAGCGAATACGAAGAACATCTCGCGAGGGACACCGCGGCGCTCTGAATCGGCCGTCGAATCCAGCCCCTCGAGATCCGGTTTCTCCGGCACTTCGTTCGGTCTACTCATCGTTTCTTCCCCAGTTCAACGGGTTGGATGGAGCAGATGCTCATTGATCTGCCGTCCTCAGCTGGGACGTACCCGGGCGCTGAGCCGATCCAAGAAGTCTGCGAATCGTTCCCTGGTGATGGTCCAGACGAGGGCCATCACCTTGATCTCGCTGTTGCCCGCGCTGGCTGTGCGTACGGGCTCCGACACTCCGATGGTCGGAATCGCGGACGCTGCACCGGCTTCGCGGTTACGAACCGAGGTAGCCCCGACCGAGACCGGGCTCACCTGGTTGGGATTCTCGATGCGACTGCCGAGTTCGTCGGCGAACTGGACGAACATCCCGTTGGAGACGTCCCGAATGCCGCGCCCCAGCGACGCGATGCGACCGGACAGCTCGACGTCGGTGACGACGTCGATCCGGCTACCCGATTCGGCTGCCTCCACCTGGAGCCGAACGTGCGCGGTGACGGCGCCGGATCCGCGTTTGTCGCGGCCCGAAGCGTCGATCACCATCCGGTGCAGATCCGAATTCCGCTCCACCACTGAGGCCTTGCCTGCGTAGTTCATCTTGAGCGGCCCGATGGCAACCCGCATGAGACCCTCGTAGTGGTCGTCGCCCAACTCGTCGACGAGCTCCGCACCGGGCATGCACCCGACCACCGCGCGGGTGTCTTGGAGAAACGTCCACACGTCCTCGGGGCTGGCGTTGACCTCGGTGTTGTGCTGAAGCTTCACGGACGCTCTCCATTCTGATTCTTCTGGTCTGCGCGCAGATCGAGCAGCGCCAGGATCCGCTCGCTGGTGATCGGCAGCTGCTTGGGTCGAATCCCGATTGCGGCCTCCACGGCGCTGGCGATGGTGGCCGCCGGCGGGCCGATCGGCGGTTCGCCGACGCCGCGGGCGTTGAGCGGTCCACGGCCCTCGCCGCTTTCGACGAAGGCGACCTTGATGTCCGGCAGATCCATCGACGTCGGGATCAGATAGTCGGCGAACAAGGACGACAGCGGGTGTCCCTCCTCCGCGACGCAGTCCTCCATCAGCGCGTAGCCGATGCCTTGCGCGGCACCGCCGATGATCTGGCCCTCGACCCGGATGGGGTTGATGGCTCTGCCGACGTCGTGGCAGGCGGCGTACTTGAGCAGTTGAACTTCGCCGGTCTCGAGGTCCACCTCGACCTCGGCGGCATGGGTACCGAAGGTGTAGTCCGGGTACGTATGGCCCTGACCAACCTTCGGATCGAAACCGCCGGAACGGGCGCGCCACGTGTGCAGCACCGAGGTGTCGACCATGGCATCGTTTGCCGCACGGACCAATTCGGCCAGGCTCAGCCCGGTATCGCCATCTTCGGTGTGCACCATCCCGTCCCGCCAGACCACACCGTCCTCCGGCACGCCGAGCTCCTTGGCGGCCACTGGTGTCAGCTGGTCGCGTAGCCTGCGTGCCGCCCGCAGGATTGCGTTGCCCGACATGTAGAGCTGGCGGGTCGCGAACGTCCCGCCTGCGGGTGGGTTCAGCGCGGTGTCGCCGATGTAGACGCTGATGTCGGCCAGCGGAACACCGAGGATCTCCGAGGCGATCTGACACAGGCTGGCGGCCTGGCCGGCGCCGAGGTCGGTGACGCCGCTTCGGATCAGCAGCGTGCCGTCGGCCTGCAGCGTGACCCACGCCGAGGCGTTGTCGCGGAACCAGATGCTGCGGCCGTAGGGCTGCATGCTGCTGCCGAAGCCCCTCCCGACGGCCTTGTTCGGGCCGCTGGGATGACTTGGTTCGCCGAGCAATTCGAGGGCGATGCTCCTGGTCTCACGGACCGCGACGGCAGTGGTGAGCGGTTCACCACCGGCGAGGATGTCACCCTTCTCGATGTGGTTGCGGTCGCGCACCTCCTGCGGGCTCAGCCCGAGTTCTGCGGCCAGCGCGTCCATTTGGGATTCGTATCCGAAGACCACCTGCATGGCGCCGAAGCCGCGGAAGGCGCTCGTCGGCACGTTGTTGGTGAACACCGCGCGGGAGCGGATCCTGACCACGGGCACCTTGTAGGGTCCGGTGGACAACGCTGCACCGGCGAACAGCACGCGTGCGCTCAGGCACGGATAGGCTCCGGCGTCTCCGACGATGTCGGCGTCCACGGCGAGGATCTTGCCCTCCTTCGTGGCTGCGGTGCGGTAGTGCATGGTGAACGGATGGCGCTTGGTGCTCGCCATGATCGACTCTTGCCGTGACCAGATCATCCGCACGGGGCGGCGGGTCCGCCACACCAGCAGCGCGATGTAGGGCTCGACGGTCATGTCCTCCTTACCGCCGAAGCCGCCACCCATGTACGAAGCGATGACGCGCACCTGGCTCTGGGGCAAACCGAGGATGGCTGCGATCTCGACGGCGTGCTCGATGACCTGAGTCGAGATGCGCAGTGTGACAACGTCGTTCTCGATCCACCCGACACCGGCCTCGGTCTCGAGGTAGGCGTGCTCGGCGTGCTGACTGCGGTAGGTGTTGTCGATGACGACGTCGGCCTCGGCGAACGCCGCGTCGACGTCGCCGCGATCCAGATGCCAGTTGACGAGCACGTTGCCTTCGTCGTGCACCAGCGGCGCGTCGTCGGCGAGTGCGTCCTCCGGGCTGTAGACGCCCGGCAGCGACTCATAGACGATCTCGACCAGATCGGCTGCCTCCGCAGCGGTTTCCGGGTCATTGGCGGCGACCACCGCCACCGGCTCCCCGACGTACCGGACCTGGTCGAAGGCCAGCACGGGCTGATCGACGGTGAGCTCGCCGAGCCCACCGCTGGCGTGCTCGACGATCGCGTTGTGCGGGACGTCGGCGGCGGTCAGCACGGCGACCACGCCCTCGAGACGCTCGGCGGCCGAGGTGTCGATGCTGACGATTCGGGCGGGAGCGACGTCGGAGCGGACGAGCTTGGCGTGAACCATGCCGGGCAGGCTCCAGTCGGCGGCGTACAACAACGTGCCACGGACCTTGTTGACGAAGTCGTGGTGCGCAGGCGACTGGCCGACGACACGCATGTTCCGCTCGCGATCCAGTGGACCCGAGTCGGCGTCTGGATCGAACGTGGTTGGGGCGTCGGGTGGTTCGACGGTGTCCGGGGTGGTTCCTGGTTCGACGGTGGTCATTGGGTACCTCCTGTCTGCTCCGCCGGGATGTGCAGATAGTCCTCGACCGCATCGACGATCGCCTGATACCCGGTGCAGCGGCAGAGGTTGCCCACCAGTTCGTGCCGGATCTCGTCGCGGGTGGCATCCGGGTTGTTCTCCGCCAGGGTTGCCGCGGTGAGCAGCATGCCCGCGGTGCAAAAGCCGCACTGCGAGGCACCGCGGGCCAGGAAGCACTTCTGCAGTGGATGCGCTTCCTCTTGCGGGTCCGACCATCCGCGAAGGGTCACCACGTCGTGGCCCTCGGCCTGCACGGCGTACACCGTGCAGGCGCTGACCGGATCGCCGTCCATGAGCACCGTGCACGTGCCGCAGACGCCCTCGGCGCAGCCGTAACGGACGTCGGGCATTCCCAGATCGTCATGGAGCACGTCGAGCAGGGTGCGGTCGTTGCGCACCCAGACCTCGTGCTGTTCGTTGTTGACGCGGAGCACGAGCTGAGTCCGGATCATCGTGCACCCTCCTCGCTGAAGACCTGGGTGAGCAGGCGTCGGGCATGAACTGCGACCAGGCGACGTCGGTAGTCGGCGGTCGCATGAAGGTCGGTGTCTGGGTCCAGCGACGCCGCGATCGCATCGGCGCTCTCGCGGGCCCGGTCCGGACTGCCGGGATCGTCGAGCACCGGTTCGAGCAGTTCCTGGTCGACGACGATCGGCCGGTCGGCGACACCGCCGAGAACGACGCGCAGCCCGGCCTTCTCGGCCTGTCGAGCGAGCACGCTGACGCTCACGGTGGCGAAGTCGGAGTATCGGCGCACGACCTCGTGAAACGCCCAGCGGGCCTCCCCGGCGACGGGCAGTCGAGCACCGGTGACCACCTCGTCGGGTTCCGTCGCCGTGGTCAGATAGGTGACGAAGAAGTCGTCGACGGGGACGCTGCGCTCCCCTGCCGGGCCGAGCAGGAGGATCTCGCCGCCCGTTGCGAGGGTGACCGCCGCGATCTCGGCGGTCGGATCCGCGTGTGACAGTGTGCCGCCGAAGGTTCCGCGGTTGCGGACCCGGACGTTGCCGACGAACTGCACGGCGTGTGCGAGCAGCGGAGCGTGGGTGCGGACGGCTTCCGACGTCCGTAGGACGCGGTGCCGGGTGTTGGCGTCGATGACGAGATGTCCGCGTTCGACCCGCGGCTCCTGCGCAGGAATCGGGTTGACGTCGATGAGTGCAGCGGGAAAGGCGAGCCGCAGGTTCAGCATCGGGATGAGGCTCTGCCCGCCTGCCAGAATCTTGGCCTCGCCGTCCCACAGTCCGAGCAGTTCGACGGCGTCGGACCATGATTCGGCGCGCTGGTACTCGAAGCAGGTCGCTGGCGTGCGGCCCGCGGGGGTTGGCACCACTTCTTGAATGGTCATCGGGATGCCTCTCTGCCGCCTTCCTGAGAACCGCCGATCAGGTGACGCAACACGGCGAGTTCGGCGTCCTCGACCGGGGGGAGCTCGCCGAGCTGGTCGTGGACGAGCAACTCGAAGCCGGTGGCCGCCCGCACCTCGCCGAGGGTCACACCAGTCTGCAACGCGCGCACCCGCATTCGATGGGAATCGGGGGCGAAGTCGAGCAATGCGAGGTCGGTGACCACCCAGCGCGGCCCACCGTGCAACAGCCCGCTGTCGTGCCTGCTGGTGCCGCCGGTCAAGAAGCCGGGGCTGGTCACGAAGTCCACCCGCTCGACGAAGCGGCGCGGCTCGTGCTGGGTGACGATGACGACCTGGTTGCACATCGAGGCGATGTCGTTGGCACCGCCCGGGCCTGGCAGCCGAACCGACGGCTTCGCGGGATCTCCGATGACGCTGGTGTTCACGTTGCCATGCTGGTCGATCTGCGCCGCGCCGATGAATCCGTAGTCGAAGTAACCACGTTGGGCCATCAGGAAGATGTCGGTGGCGCTCGTCAGCATCTGAGCGCCAACCGCGGCGCGCACCTCGTTGGTGGAGGCCGGTAGTTCGCCGGGCATCAGCTCGATGCCGATCATACCGCCCTCGAGCAGCACGGTCAGGTTCGGCGCCTGCCGGCGTTTGGCGATCGCGGCGGCAACCAGTGGCTGCCCGATTCCGGCGAACAGCACCTTCCCGTCCTCGAGCAACCGGCTGGCAGCGATGGTCATGATCTCGTCCGGCGTCGCACCGGGGTGCTGCGCGGCCAGCGCGATCACACGGTCGTTCCGATCGGTCGCCGAGTACGTCATGGAGTCGGTCATTGCGGCAACATCTCCTGTGCGGTTCGCCGTAACGCTGCCAGGTGCGTCGGATCGATCGAGGCGAGGTAGGCGTCGTGGTCGGGGTGGGCGATCAGCTCGGCGACGAATGCGCGCGCACCGTCGATGCCAACGCCCTTGACTGCCTGCATGTAGGCGGTGAACTGATCCAGGTCGGCCTCGTAGTAGCCGTAGCACTCGTGCGGGTAGGCGCCCATCGGTTGGTGTACGACGGCGTCGACCGCAAATCCCGGGATGACGGTGCGCGCGGGGTCACTTCGGAATTCGTCGGCGCTGACGATCTCTTCGGCGGTGATGATGACCCGGCGTGCGGCGAGCACCAGATCAGCGTCCATCAACTGGTACCCGTCGATCTGCGCATTGCCGAAAGTGTCTGCGCGCTGGACGTGTACCAACGCAACGTCCGGGTTCAGGCTCGGCACCGCGTTGAGCAGTTGACCGGTGTAGGGGCAGGTGACCTTCTCCAGATCGAGCTGCCTGTCGATGTCGGAGCCCAGCATGCTGATGGTCGGGAGGAACGGAACGCCCATCGCTCCGGCCTTGTAGCGCAACCCGATGCCGAGGTGGCTCCACTCCTCGAACGTCGCCTGGCCGTTCTCGACCAGATGGCGCAGCACCGGAGCCAGCCCCCAACCGTGGCCGATGCCGACCCAGCTGGTCATCAGTCGGTCGGCCATTCCCGCGGCCAGCATCAGCTCGGCCTCGAAACACGACAACGGGCGCGTCATCGTCAGGCCGACGCGCCCCTGCCGGAGCACCTCGATCAGCAGCGCCATCGGCGTGCGCGCGTGGTTGGTGCCGCCGACCCCGATCACCGAGCCGTTGGGCACCAGCCGACGGACCGCCTCGGCCGCCGACATCAGCTTCTCGCCGGTCTCCGTAGCGCGTCCCTCGAGCTCCGCGCGTGCGGCCTCGACGCCCGGCGTGGCCAGTCGCATGCTCACGCCGCCCCCACCGTGGCGCCGACCAGCGGCAAAACCTCTGCCGCACACCGCTCCATCTGCTCGGAGTCGTACTCGTGCGGAATCAGGCAGATCTCCTTCACCCCCGCGTCGAGGTGTGCCGCGATCTGTTCGGCGCAGTCCTCCGGCGTCCCGCAGATGGCGCTGTCGGGTGTCGCGCTGCTCCATTCAGGGGTGTCGAAGTACGACGCGAGCCATGGGCCGCTCAGAGCTTGGGCCTTCTCCTTCGACGGCGCAATGCAGATCGGCAGCTGATTGACCGAGTGAAGCTCGGCGGGGTCGCGGCCCGCGTCGTCGGCGAAACGTGCGATCTTGTTCCAGGACTTGGTGAATGCCTCAGGTGTGTAGAAATAGGTCAGCCAGCCGTCCCCCAGCGTGCCGACCCGCTTGAGTACCCGGTCCACGTAGCCACCGATGAGAACTTGCGGCCGCGGCTGCGGCAACGGCAGCATCTTGACCCGACGAAACGACAGGTCGTCCCACGTGTCGGTGACCTCGTCCTGAGTCCACAGGTCCATGCAGATCTCGAGGTTGCGCTCGAAGATCCGCCCGCGATCCTTGAAAGGCGTTCCAGTGGCGTCGAATTCGCGCTCGTACCAGCCTGCTGCGAGGCCGAGTCGGAGGCGTCCGTTGGAGATCGCCTGGATCGTGGCCGCGGTCTTGGCCAGCAGCGCGGGATCGCGGATCGGCAGGACCAGGACTCCGGTGCCGAGTTCGATGGTGGTGGTGTGGCTGGCCAGGACGGCCAGGGTCGTCAGCGCCTCCAACTGCGGGAACGGCTGCCGGCTTCCGAGGAAGAGATGGTCCCACGCCCAGAGTGAGGTGAACCCCAGTTGTTCGGCCCTGCGCGCCGTGACGAGCAACTCGTCGATCTGGGGTGTTTTCTGGGCCGATGTGAAGTTCTCCACGGCCAGCCCGAACGTCGCCGACATGTCGTCCCCTCTAGGTATGTGCGCTGATGAGAGGCCAACGCTATGTCAAAGCCGGACCGCTTCCTATGTCACCGATAGCCAACTGGCATCCGTCCTTTTGTCATCGCCTTACATCGTCATCGGCGGCGTGGCCGGAACCGGATGCGTGTACCCGGTACTGCCTGCGCGGCGTGGTTCACGCCCGACTGCGGGACCACTCCGATGACGGGATACCCACCGGTGACGGGCCTATCGGCCAAGAACAGCGTTGGCCTCCCCCGCGTCGGCACCTGTAGCGCGCCGAGTACGACACCCTCGCTGGCGAGTTCCCCGCTCCTGCGGCGCGGTAGGTCCGGACCGTCCAGCCGGATGCCGACACGATTGGCATCGGAGGTGACGGTGAACTCGTCACTGGCAAGGCGATCGAGCGCGTCATCGGTGAACCAGTCGTCGCGCGGGCCGAGCAGCAGCGGTAGTTCGAGTGGCGCGCTCGTGATCGGCCCGACGGGCGCTACGTCGGTGGCGGGCCAGTCGCTCTTGGCGTGCGACACCTGCAGAACGTCGCCGGCTTGCAGGGGCGGCGTTCCGAGTTGGGCCATGGTGTCCCACGACATCGACCCGAGCACCTCCTGCCCTGCGATGCCGCCACGCACGGCGACGTACGTGCGCAGCCCTGCTGCGGGGGCACCGAGGGTTACGGTGTCGCCAGCGCGTACCGCGAAGGACGCGTTGACCGCGTGGGCGCGGTTGCCGCTCCGGATGGCGACGGGAGCTCCGGTCACGGCGACCGACACGGTTGCGTCGACCGTGAACGCCAGCCGACCGAGGGTGACCTCGATGCACGCGGCACCTGGCCGGTTGCCGACGAGTCGGTTCGCCAGGTCGTATGAGGCCCGGTCGGCGGCCCCTGATCGTCCGACGCCGAGGTGGGCAAAACCGCTGCGGCCGTGGTCTTCCAGAAGCGCCTGGATGCCCACGGATTCGACTGTCAGCCGGGTCATCTCGTCACGTCGCGAAACTCCACCACCGCACCGGGCCGCAGAACTGAAGGCGGGTTGGCGGCGGGGTTCCAGAGCATCGTGTCGGTGTGGCCGAGCAGCTGCCACCCTCCGGGAGAGACGCGCGGATAGATCGACGAGAACTCACCGGCTATCGCGACTGCGCCGGCAGGCACCCTGACTCGAGATTCGTCGCGGCGCGCCACCTTCAGCCGCGGGTCGCCGCCGACCAGATAGGAGAAGCCCGGCGCGAATCCGCAGAACGCGACCCGCCATGGGGTGCCGGTATGGGCTGCCACCACCTCGTCGACCCCGAGCCCGGTGAGCTCGGCGACGGCGTGCAGATCCTCGCCGTCGTAGTGCACGTCGATTACGTGTCGCTCGTCGTTGGCCACCGTTTCGGGAGCGGGCCGCAGTGCGGTGAGGGCTGCGTGCAGCGTTGCGGGGTCGGTGACGCCTGGGTCGAGGGTCACCAAGAGCGTGGAAAGCCCTGGGACGACTTCGGATACGCCCTTCAGGCCGGCATCTCGCACTGCCGTCGCC
Source organism: Mycolicibacterium sp. P9-64 (assembly GCF_008329605.1). Lineage (GTDB taxonomy): Bacteria > Actinomycetota > Actinomycetes > Mycobacteriales > Mycobacteriaceae > Mycobacterium. Next base: position 112,940 of record NZ_NPKO01000006.1, on the reverse strand, counting down.
CAGCGGTGAACCAGGCCGTTGTCCTCCAGGTCGAGCAGCCACGCGGTATCGCCGCAGGCTCGCAGAACCGGCGCGCACGCCGATGAGGCGCTCACCGCATGGGGATGAGTTCGACCCCGGCCGCCTCGAGTGCAGCGCGGGTCTTGCGTGCGATCTCGACGGCACCCGGGGTGTCGCAATGCACCAGCAATGCCTCAGCGGTGATCTCGATCTCGCTGCCGTCGTTGGCGACGATGCGACCCTCGGTGACCATTCGCACGGCCCGTGCGGCGGCCTCGTCGGCATCGGTCAGCAGTGCGTTCGGCTCGGTACGTGGTTGCAGTAGGCCTTCCGGCGTATAGGCGCGGTCGACGAATGCTTCTGGAATCAAACGCAACCCGGCCTCTTGGCCGAGCCGCCATGCCTCGGTCCCGACCTGGCAGAGAAGTGGAAGTTTCGCATCGAACTCGACGGTGGCGTCGACGAGCGCCTGGGCATGCTCGGTGTCCTTGGCGGTGACGTTGTACAGGGCGCCGTGAGCGCGGATGAAGTCGACCTTGCCGCCCGCCAAGCGGGCGAACACTTCCAAGGCCCCCATCTGGTAGAGCAGATCGTCGCGCAGTTCCTCGCCAGGAATCGCGATGTAGCGGCGGCCGAAGCCGTGCAGGTCGCGGTAACTCACCTGGGCGCCGATGGCGACGCCATTCTTGACGGACAGAGCGCAGGTACGGCGCATGATGCCGGGGTCACCGCCGTGGAACCCGCACGCGATGTTGGCGCTCGTGACGATCTCGAGCAGCGCTTCATCGTCGCCGAGGCTCCAGCGACCGAGTCCCTCACCGATATCGGTCGTCAACGCTACTCGTGCAGCCACGGCTTCCTCCTAGCTCTCTGCGGGTCCTGCGATTGGGTGACCCGCACCAAGTATCGTCGCCCCGCCAGCCCCAGAACAGCGCCGGTCACTGAAGGACATCAGTCACTCCGACTGCCGAATACTGAAGCGCTCACGGAGTGCCTCCCGTACCGCCCGCACCGAGGGATCCCGTTCTCTGGCCTGCCGCGCCAACGACACCAGCCTGCGGGACCACCCGGTGTCGAGACGGGTGAGTGTGGCCGCGGGCGAGCGAAGCGACGGGGATTTGGCCGGGGATTTGGCCGTCTCGCGGTGCGGCGGGAGCACCAGCTTCGGCAGGATGCTCGCCGCGGCACCCTGATGCACCAGCAGCAGGAGCAACTCGAGGTCGTAGGACTCGTACTGCACCGTAGGGCTGAAACCAAGTCCGAGGCAGTGCTGCACGGCCCACGCGCGGGACGTGGCCCCGACGGGCTCCAGCGCCCACGGCAGATTCGCGCCCTCCTTGACGACGTCTCGTTCGCCGAGCAGTGACGTGGACACCACCATCTCGAGCGGATCGGTGCCGAGCACCTCGCGGTGTACGTGGCGGGGCAGTTCCGAGGTGGTTCCCGGGTACTCCTCGCTGACTACCAGGTCGAACTCACCGCTGAGGAGCCCGGGGACCGCCACCTCGGGTTCCGATTCGACCAGCTCGACGCGCAGTCCGGCGTGTCGCCGCTGGCAGTCCAACAACGACGGCACCAACGCCCGCGCCGCGCTCCCGAAGGCGGCCACTCGACAGGTGCCGGTCGGCGGCTCCTCGCCAGAGCGCAGTTCGGCGTGGGCGAGTTCGAGTGCGGCCAGGATGTCGGCTCCGCGTTCGGCCAACTGGCGGCCGGCGTCGGTCAGCCGGACGCCGCGACCAACCCGCTCGAGCAGCGCCGCCCCTGCCTCGCGTTCCAAGAGAGCCAGCTGTTGGGAGATGCCGGACGGGCTCATGTGCAATGCCTCGGCTACCGCCGCGATCGTCGCGCGGTGGCTGAGCTCGACCAAGAATTGGAGCCGTCGCACGTCCAGCATGCCCCGAGTCTAGGAACACTTCAGTATCGCTGACGAATGAACGTCAGCAATCGATGGTTTTTCCACGGGCCGGCGGTGCCTAGAGTCCGGAGGTATGAGCTCCGCCGTTCCGCATACCGAGCCTTATCTGTCCAACCCTCGCTGGAACCCCGATGCCATCGAGCCGCGCGGTTCCGACGAGGTCCGCCGCTTCCATGAAACCCTGCCCGACTACGGCGTGACGCCGTTGATCCCGCTGCCAACGGTCGCTGCACGGCTTGATCTTGGCTCGGTGCTGATCAAGGACGAGTCGCGGCGGCTCGGGCTGCCTGCCTTCAAGATGCTCGGCGCCTCCTGGGCGGTGCACAGGGCGCTCGGCTCGGGCGACCTCGACCGGCCGAGGCTGATCACGGCCACGGACGGCAATCATGGCCGTGCCGTGGCGCGGATGGCTGCGCTGCTCGACCTTCCTGCGACAGTCGTTGTGCCCCAAGGTGTCTCGAAACGAGCCATTGAGCTCATCGAGAAGGAGGGTGCCGACGTTCGTGTCCTCGACGTGCCCTACGACGAGGCGGTGCGACAGGCTGCCGCGCTGGCCGACGACGATCCGCACGCATTGCTCGTCCAGGACACGTCGTGGCCCGGTTACGAGGACGTTCCGCAGTGGATCGTCGACGGTTACGCGACCCTATTCGACGAGGTTGCCGAGCAGGCGGCGACGCTCGGCGCGGGCATTGACGTCGTCGTAGTGCCCGCCGGGGTCGGCTCGCTCGCGCACGCCGCCGTGCTCTTCGGCCGAACACGTCAGGACTGCCGGATCGTGTCGGTCGAGCCCGTCGTCGCAGGCTGCCTGCAGGCGAGCCTGGCCGCTGGCGCGTCAACCACCGTGCCAACCGGCGAGACGCGCATGGCGGGGCTCAACTGCGGGACGCCGTCCTACCTCGCGTGGCCCGATCTCCAGCGAGGGTTGGCGGGCGCGGTGGTCGTCGACGACGCGGCAGCTGCAGACGCCGTCGCCGATCTCAAAGCCCTGGGCGTCGACAGCGGGCCGTGCGGAGCCGCGAGCCTCGCCGCCTTGCGAATCCTTGCCAGCGAGCCGGCGCGTTCCAGGCTCGGCCTCGGTCCGGAGTCCTCAGTCGTTCTGCTCAACACCGAGGGTGCCGACGCCGCCGGCTGATCTCAGGCGCCGACGTAGGCCGCAAGGTGTTCACCCGTGACGGTGGACTTCGCGGCCACGATGTCGGCGGGCGTGCCCTCGAAGACGACCCGCCCGCCGTCGTGGCCGGCGCCGGGGCCGAGGTCGATGATCCAATCGGCGTGCGCCATCACGGCCTGGTGGTGCTCGATGACGATCACCGACTTGCCCGAGTCGACGAGCCGGTCCAACAGACCGAGCAGCTTGTCGACGTCGGCAAGGTGAAGGCCACTGGTCGGCTCGTCGAGGACGATCACGTCGGCCTTGTCTGCGCCGCCCTTGCCCAGCTGGGTGGCGAGCTTGAGCCGTTGCCGCTCACCCCCGGACAGCGTGGTGAGCGGCTGACCGAGAGACAGGTAGGCGAGGCCGACGTCGGCGAGTCGTTCGAGGATCTCGTGGGCGGCCGGGGTGGCGGCCTCGCCGTCGCCGAAGTACTCCAGCGCATCGACGACCGACATCGCCAGCACCTCGGCAATGTTCCTGCCACCCAGCGTGTATTCGAGCACCGAAGCCAGGAACCGTCTGCCCTCGCATTCCTCGCAGGTCGATTCCACGGTCGCCATCACACCCAGCTCGGTGAAGATGACGCCTGCGCCGTTGCACGCCGGGCAGGCGCCCTCCGAGTTGGACGAGAACAGCGCGGGTTTCACGCCATTGGCCTTCGCGAACGCCTTGCGGATCGGGTCGAGCAGACCGGTGTACGTCGCCGGGTTGCTCCGCCGCGACCCGCGGATCGGCGTCTGGTCGACCGTCACCACGCCGTCCTGTCCTGCCACCGAGTCGTCGATCAGCGAGCTCTTGCCAGATCCGGCGACCCCCGTCATTACCACCAGCACGCCGAGTGGGATGTCGACGTCGACGTTCTGCAGGTTGTGGGTCTGCGCCCCACGCACTTTCAGCGCCTCCGACGAGGACCGCACCTCGTCCTTGAGGGTCGCGCGGTCGTCGAAATGGCGGCCCGTGGTGGTGTCGCTCTTGCGCAGCCCGTCCACGGTGCCTTCGAACACGATCTGTCCGCCTGCAGTCCCGGCACCGGGACCGAGGTCGACGACGTGATCGGCGATCGCGATCACCTCCGGCTCGTGCTCGACGACCAGCACGGTGTTGCCCTTGTCGCGCAGCTGTAGCAGCAGTTCGTTCATGCGCGCGATGTCATGCGGATGCAGCCCGACCGTGGGTTCGTCGAACACGTACGTGACGTCGGTCAACGCCGATCCGAGGTGGCGAATCATCTTGACGCGCTGGGCCTCACCGCCCGACAGCGTCCCAGCCGGGCGCTCGAGCGACAGGTAGCCCAGCCCGATCTCGACGAACGCGTCGAGGGTGTGGCGCAACGACGCGAGCAGCGGCGCAACCGTCTTGTCGTCGACCCCGCTGACCCATGCGGCCAGATCGCTGATCTGCATGGCACTGACGTCGGCGATGCTGTGCCCCTTGATCTTCGACGACCGGGCCGTGTCGGACAGTCGGGTGCCGTCGCAGTCTGCGCACTTGGTGAACGTCACGGCACGCTCCACGAAGGCGCGGATGTGGGGCTGCATCGCCTCGACGTCCTTGGCCAGGAAGGACTTCTTGATCTGCGGGATCAACCCCAGATAGGTGAGGTTGACGCCGTCGACCTTGAGCTTGGTCGCGTCCTTGTACAGCAGCGCATCGAGTTCCTTCTTGGTGAACTTCGCGATCGGCTTGTCGCAGTCGAAGAACGCGCAGCCGTTGAAGATTCGGCCGTACCAACCCTCCATGCTGAAACCGGGGATGGTCAGCGCACCCTCGTTGATCGACTTGGTGTCGTCGTAGAGCGCCGTGAGGTCGATGTCGTTGATCGAACCGCGGCCCTCGCAGCGCGGGCACATGCCGCCGACGATGTTGAAGTCACGGCGCTCCTTCACGGTTCGTCCCGCACGCTCCATCGTGACCGCACCTGCACCGCTGATCGAGGCGACGTTGAACGAGAACGCCTGCGGCGAACCGATGTGCGGCTTTCCGAGCCTGCTGAACAGGATGCGCAGCATCGCGCCCGTGTCGGTGGCCGTCCCGACGGTGGAACGGGGGTCGGCTCCCATGCGCTCCTGCCCCACGATGATCGCCGTCGTCAGACCCTCCAGTACGTCGACGTCGGGGCGCGCCAAATTCGGCATGAAACCCTGGACGAACGCGCTGTAGGTCTCGTTGATCAGACGCTGCGACTCGGCGGCGATCGTGTCGAACACCAGCGAGCTCTTCCCCGATCCCGAGACGCCGGTGAACACCGTCAGCCTGCGCTTGGGCAGTTCGACGCTGATGTCCTTGAGATTGTTCTCCCGCCCGCCGTGCACGCGGATCAGGTCGTGGCCGTCGGCGTGGTGCGCCGCGGCGGCCGTCCTCTTCGCCATGTTTTCGTGCATCCCTTCGGGTACCCGGCTCCGGACCGGCGACGTGACGTCCTCAGGTGCCCAAGAGCACCTGCACCGCAGAGCCGTTCACGGCGTCATCGCGGGCCGATTCTTCCATTGCCGGCGAACTGCTCAGCTCAACTCCTGGATGCGCACCGTGTTGCCCGCGGGGTCGCGGAACGCGCAGTCGCGGGAGCCCCACGGTTGATCGGTCGGCTCGGACATCACTTCGGCACCGGTGGCCTGCACCTTCTCGAAGACACCGTCGACGTCGGTGGTGGCAAGCATGATGCTGGCGTAGGTGCCCTTGGCCATCATCTCGGCGATGACGGCGCGCTCGTCGTCGGTGATGCCGGGGTCGGCGGCAGGCGGCGTCAACACGATGTTCATGTCGGGCCGACCGACGGGACCGACCGTGATCCAGCGCATGTCTTGATATCCGACGTCCTTGCGGACCTCGAATCCCAGCGCGTCGCGGTAGAACGCCAGGGACGCTTCGGGGTCGGTGTGTGGGAGGAAGCTGCTGTTGATGCTGATGTCCATGTCGATCACGCTAACGGCGACTAGGAGACCGACGCTTCTCGATTCCTGATCGGTCTGGTGACTTGCTTGGCCACACACGGCGGTATGCCCGCCGTCTCCTCTGCCGCCTGGCTTCGGTACGTGCTCGGCGGCACCCCGACCAGTTCGGTGAAGCGGGTGCTGAAGGTGCCGAGTGACGAACAACCGACCGCGAAGCAGATCTCGGTGACGGAGAGGTCGCCGAGCCGCAGCAGCGCCATCGCACGCTCGATGCGCCGTGTCATCAGGTACGAGTACGGCGACTCCCCGTACGCGAGCTTGAACTGGCGGGAGAAGTGGCCGGCCGACATGTTCACCCCGCGGGCGAGCGCCTCGACGTCCAGCGGCTGCGCGTACTCCCGATCCATCCGGTCGCGAACGCGGCGCAGCAGCGCGAGGTCGCGCAGGCGCTGCGGGTCGGGACCGGTGCTCATCTGCGCGATGGTGCCACGTCGCGCGCTCGTTTCCTAGCACCGTGGCGCTCATCTCCGATGCCGTTGATGGCGCACGGAACGGAGTGCGTCATCGCGATCGATGGTCCTCGCCTCCGACGATCTGGCCGAGGCGAAGTGCGCTCTGCACTGATCCAAGTATCGGATCGGCGCCCGGTTTGGCATGCTGCCAACATGACGCGTTGGTACCCGCTGGAGCCGTCCGATGCCGGTGTTCTCGTCTCTGCTCCACACGTGTACCGCTACCGGGAGCACTTCGCGGCGTCGCCGGAGCGGGTGTGGGAGTCATTGGCCTCCGATGACTCGTTGGCGGCGTGGGGCCCGTCCGTCAAGTCGGTGAACTGGCTGTCCCCCCGTCCCTTCGCCGTCGACACCACCCGCGAGGTGGTCTTGGTCGGCGGGGCGCCCCGCATGCGGGAGCGCTTCTTCCGCTGGGAGGAGGGTCGCGGCTACTCCTTCGCCGTCTACGAGGCGAGCGTTCCCTTGTTCAAGCACTTCGTCGAGGATTACGGCGTCGAGGCCGACGGCGACGGCACGCTGTTCACGTGGACCATCGCGATCGAGCCGAAGAGCGTTTTCGCCTTGCCGTTGAAGGCGCTCAGCCCGGTGCTGAAGTTCGCCTTCAGCCGGACGGTGGCCGACGGCAAGAAGTACTTCGCCAAGCAGGCTTGAACTCGCGCGTCACTGCCGCGTGTTCGGTGACCCGGTACGCACCCACACCGCGACGTAGAACGCCACCGCAAGGCCGAGCGGAATCAATCCGATCGCCCAGCTCAACGGGAGCGGTGGTCCGGGTTGCTTGAGCACGTCGATGGTCAGCTCGCCGGTGCCCGGTCCCCGCGGTCCTTCGATCTCGAATCGGAGTGCCCACGTCCCCGCGGCGTCGAGTGAGCGCACGTCGAGACCCCAGATGCTGCGGTTGCGCGGATGCCGGGACAACTCGTGGGTGTGGGATCTGCCGTCGGGTGCGATCTCGGTGATCGTGCCCGACTTGTCGGCGATGCCGCCTTCGGGTTCGAACGTGAAGTCCAGTGACTGCATGGCACGGATGGGCCAGACGGTGAAACCGACCTTCATCGAGTAGGGCCCGACTTGGACGTGCTCGGTGTGCACGACGTAGTCCAGCGGATCGGCTGCAGCCGTCGGTGCGACACCGATCGACAGTGCCAGCGCGGCGCCCACCAGCGCGATCGCCGATCGAACCTTGCTGAGGATCGTCATGCTGCCACCGCCGCGTCGGACGTGTCGGTGCGCCGCGTGTTCGCAAGCCGCAGAGCGTAACCGAGCCGCCAGATCGCCATGCTGATCAAGGCTCCGAGCACCAGGGCAGCGACGCAGGTGAGCACCAGGCCGTTGGACGACTCGCCGCCGTACGGTCCATCGTCGCCACTGCCGAACTGCGCGGTGACCCACCACATGATCACTGCGGCACCGACACCCCCGTAGAGGCCGAGCAGCCACGCGTTGGCCTCGCGCCAGCGCAGCAACAGTTCGACGACGACGCCGAACACGAGCACGGCAGCAGGGAGCACGAGGCGGTCGACGGGGAAGCCGACCTCACTGAAGTCGCGAAGTGCCAGGTGCTGAACGTCGGCGTACCAGACCACCGCCCAGTTCGCGAAGTTCCAAATCACCAGGTTCACGACGAGGTTGATCACTCCCGTGCCCAGCGCACCGCCCTTGGGAAGGACCCGGGCACCCAGCAGGACGCACGCGATCGGGATGACCACCCAGGCCACCCCGACCCAGTTGACCTGGGAGCCAATGGTGACGTCGCCGAGCGCGCTGCTGGTGATGGTGAAGTACGATCCGAAGCACGCCAGCGCGGTCATCAAACCGTAACGGCCCCAACGATGTTCGCGGGCCGCTGCAAACACGATCGCGGTGCCCATGATCGTCATGCAGATCGAGTTCAGCCAGCCTTGGTGTGGCGGTGAGGCGATGGTGACGTCGAAGCCGTACAGACCGTGCCACCACTCGTCCCACAACCCGTACACCAGGAACGACGCCGCCGCGATGCCGCCGATCAGGTAACCGATCGGGGCGGCGAACACGCCGAGCACCTTGAACGCCCGCCCACCGACGGCCGGGTCCGGCTCGACGCCACGGCGCTGTGCCGAGGTCGCCCGCAGCACCATCACCAAACTGGTCAGCCCGGCGATCGCGCCACCCGAGTAGACGAACAAGTGCGGCAGGGTGAAGAAGCTGTCCGGACCAACGTCGGTGTGCCAGCCGATGTCCCATGCCAGCCCCGACAACGAGATCAGCGTTCCGGCGAGCATGATCAGCGCAGGCAGCCGTCCATCGCCATCCTTGACAGGCGGGCCCACCTCTTGGCGTTCGGCCTCGTTCGCAGTCGTCATGCCGTTCTCCCCTCGTTGATGATCAGCCGCTGGTGGTGACGTTCAGAACTGCTTGGTGAACCTGGTCGGATGCCGAGATCCGCACCGTGATCTCCCATTGTCCGGCCATCGACAGGTCCACGTCGCCGCGATAGCGACCAGCGCCATCCTCGGCGGCCACGACAGGCCTTGTTGCATGGCCCATTTGAGGCATGACGGGTTCGAATGTCACCGAATCCGGCGGCGGCGGTTGACCTCCGTTTCCGGAGATCTCGACGACGAGGGTGTTGACGCCGACCTTGGGGGCTTCGCCATCGAGTCGGACGAGGTAGGGACCTGCGGTTGCGGCCGACGTCGTCGTGTCCTTGGCCGTCGGCCACAGGAACCAGGCCGCCACCCCGATCACCGCAATGGCGATCACGACCGTGACGAGCAGACGCGGACGAATCATCAACGTGGAACCTCCACTTCGGTTGGTGCGGTCAGGATGGTGTAGTCGCGTTCGGCCTGCACCCACACCCTGTAGCGGCCGGGAAGTGCGAAGGTGTAGGTGAAGTCGATCTCGGGTCCATAGCGGGCCACCGATTCGTCGGGTTGCCCGCCCGCCGAACCCGGCGCGGCAGGCACCATGGCGTGCGCATGCGACCAAATCGGCGCCGCCACTGCTGCTTTACCGACATCAGGTATGTCGGGCAGCGGACCGACCACCATCATGTGCCCGGCCATCCCGAGCCACGGTTGCAGATCGGCCGAGTCACCGAATCGGGCGCGGATGACGCTGGGGCTACCGGCCGGCGCCACCGTGGTGTCGATCTGCGCTGGCGACGGTGCCGCGGGAGGCGCAGATGCCTGCGGGAGCGGGGCGTTGGCGTCGACCGAGGCGCGCAGGAGCTGGATCCCGCCGCCGCGGCGAGCGATCTCGGCGGCCATCGCGTACGTGCCGCGTTGGCCTTGCTCGAGTTGCACCTCGTACTGGCCGGGGGCGACGCGCACTGGATGCAGGTGGAACATGGCGCCTGACGGCGACACCACGATGAGATGGACCAGCGCGCCGTGATGGATCAGCAGGTCGTCAACGGGACGCCCGGTGGCGGAGTCGATCATGCTCAACTGCAGCGTCGTGGCGCCGCCCCGTGGCGTGGTGGTGGCCACCGCCAGGTTCACCGGTGGTCGCGAATAGTCGTTCGGGGTCAGTGAATTCGCCGCGATCCGGGCGTAGGGGTCCCGGATGTTCTCGATCGTGGGGTCCAGGTCGTGACCTGGCTGCGGCGGCGGTGGCGAGTAGGCGGACAGCACGGCCCCGGTGACCGCGACAGCCAACGCGACGACCATGGCGGTCGCCGGCACCAATGCCACCCAGCTTCGGCGCGATCGCAGAGTGACCCCGAGCGAGACGATCAGCAGCGCCCCGGCCGCGAAGAAGCCATAGTCGCTGGCCTTCTTCCACGGCGGGGTCACTTGAGCCGGGACCAGGAACGGGATGCGGGCCACCGTGGTGCCGTCGTCGAGCAGCAACTCCCACGGACCTGCCCGGTCGACGTCGAGCGTCGTCGAGTAGATGCCGGGCGTCGCCCCGAGGACCACGTCCCCCTTGCTGGTGGCCGCGTCCGCCGCCGTAGCCGTCAGTCGCAGCGTTCCTGGGGTGTCACCCGCGTGCGTAGTCACGTCGACGTGCAGCGGGCCAAGCACCGGACCCACCCGCCGGATCGTCACCGTCAGCTCTCGGCCGCCCAGCGTTTGCGCGACGTGGACGTCGGTGTCGGACGCCACGCCGTCGGCTCGTGCGAGCGAAAAGGGGGCGCTCACAAGCAAGATCAGAGCCACCAGCAACGAAGACGACAGACGACGACGGCAAAGCCTCGAGTCGACATGGGTTCGGCGCGATGATCGCCTGCCGGCCGACGCCGCTGCCGTGGACACGCGCGTCCTCCTTTGGGTGATTCACAGACTCCCGCTCCGACAGTACCGACGCTGAGATTTAGGTGGTGATACGCGGCGACACGGCGGGGCCGTCGGCGGGCGCGTCCCAGTCGATGGTGTAGCGCTGCTCCTCGTCCATCGTCTTCTCGACGTTCATGGCCTTCAGCATCAGCGGGATCATCACCCGCATCATCCGCTGCGCCACCGGCCCTGGTGCCTTCGCGTGGCTGACCCGTGCACCGCGGGCGGCGATCTTCTCCACTCGTGTTCGGCGCACGCCTTCGTATGTCGCGAAGGCCGAGGGCAAGTCGGGTAGATCGCGTAGGCAGCGGGCCAACTGGATCGCGCTCTCCATCGCCAGCGAAGCGCCCTGCCCAGTGCTGTTGGACGGCGCGTGAACCGAGTCGCCGACGAGCACCATGCGATCGCGATACCAGTGCGGCACCGACGGCATGATGTGCAGCGCACCGACTGCCTGCAGGGTTTCGCTGGTGGTCCGCTCGGCCAGCCATCCCCCGGGGGCGTCGCCGGCGTAGGTCTCGCGCAGGGCCTTCAGCCACTCATCGGCGGGGATGGCGCGGGCCTCGCGCAGGCTGAGGTATTGCGGCGACGGCAGATTGACGCCCCACCCGATGCGGCCGTCGGGACGCACCCAGTACAGGTAGTACGCCCGTTTGCCGAACGCAAACGTCATCGAACCCGGTGCGAGGTCGGTGATGCGCTCACCATCGCCGTCCACCAGACCCTCGAACCCGAGCAGGTTGAGGTAGCGCGCACCGGGTGCGCCCGGGTCGATGAGACCGCGCACCGCCGAGTGCACTCCGTCGGCGCCGATCAGCACGTCGGCGGCGGCGCAGCTGCCATCGGCGAAGTTCGCGGTCACGCCATCGGCGCCCTCGTCGACGCCGATCAGCTTCTTGTCGTGCTCGATTCGCACCCCTGCTCGCCGTGCACGCTCGGCCAGAATGCCATGCAGCACCCCGCGATCGATCAGCTGACGCGGCGGGAGATTCTGCGGCCCCGGCATCTCGCGCCCCGGCTTGCTGGCAATCGACAGGTAGGACCGGGTGATCGGGATGGCCGCGGCGCGGACGTCGTCGGCGGCGTCGATGATCCGAAGGGCGGCAAGTCCGTTGGGCTCCAATGCAAGCGATCCGCCGATTCCGCTCGCGGCCGAGGGATCTGCGGGCCTGGCCTCGTAGATGGTGGTGTCGATACCAGCCATGGTGAGCGCGGTCGCCGCAACTGGGCCTGCGATGCCGCCACCGATGACGACTGCTGTGTGGGCTGCGGGCATGTGCTCTAATCCTGTTCTTCGTGCTCGGTGTCGCGTTGGGCCAACTCGGCGAGTTCAGTTGGAAGGGAGCCGCTTTCATGGAACCTTTGCCAGACGTCGAGCATCGGGAAGCTGCCGAATGACAGACCGTCGACGAGGGATCGCGTCCACTCGACCTCCGCAACGGCCATCGCGATCCGGTATTCGTCCTCCACGAGGAAGAGCCGTGGCACCTCTGCCCCGACGTCGGCGACCATGGCGCGCTGGGCATCGATCTGCTCGGATAGCCTGACGATTCGCTTGCGCAACAGCGCGATCGCGTCGTCGGGCGCCAGCACGATCATGACGGATAGGCCTGCGATGAACCGCGTGTGTTCGGTCTCGGGTTCGGAGATCAGCTCGCGCGTCCACTCGACGAGCTCGCGGCGGCCGGCCTCGGTGATCCGGTAGACGGTGCGCTCGGGGCGGGCGCCCTGCCGGGTGACCTCGACCGGCTCCACGAAGCCGTTCTTCTCGAGGTTCTGCACGACGGTGTAGAGCGAGCCCCACTTGACGTCCATGTCGCGGTCCTTGCCACGGGCGCGCATGACCGACGCCATCTCATAGCGATGCATGGGGCGCTCGACGACGGTGGCCAGCACGGCCAGCGCCATCAGGTTGGCAACCTTGCGTTTGCGAGCCACGGCAGGCACCTCGCCTTCAATTACTCGTAGGCGAATATACGCAAGCGAGTATTTTGGGGCAAGGAACCAGAGCGGCCCGTCGGCTGCATCTGGTTGAGTCGATCTCACGTTTCGCCGCCGAGGTGCGTCTACAGGATGTGAATGTGCGACCGTTCGAGGACGTGGTAGCCGAGTACGGCCCAACGGTGCTGCGTGTCTGCCGCGCGGTGCTCGGGCCCGTCGACGCCGACGATGCATGGTCGGAGACGTTTCTGTCCGCCATGCGCGCCTATCCGGACCTCGAACCGACGGCCAACGTCGAGGCGTGGCTGGTGACGATCGCCCATCGGCGCGCCATCGACGTCGGACGCGCAATCACCCGCGCACCCGTACCCGCGGAGTCGCTTCCTGAGCGGCACAGCCAGCCCGCACACTCCGCGGACGACGATCCCGACCTTTGGGCCGCGCTCGCGTCACTGCCGGACAAACAGCGAATGGCGGTGGCGTATCACCACGTCGCCGGGCTACGGCACGCCGAGATCGCACAACTGCTCGGCAACTCCCCCGATGCCGCCCGTAGAGCGGCCGCGGACGGCATCAAGGCGCTGAGAAGGATCTATCCAAAGGACGGCCCATCATGAAACCCGAAAACCTCTTCGATGCATTGGGCGGGGACGACTCCGAGGCCCTGGCGCGGTTGCACGGCCGCCTCGAACGCGACGCCGAGCAAGCAAACCTGTTGGACGTCGCGTACCGAACCCTCGACACCCCGCTCGGGTCGTTGCTGCTGGCCGCGACCCCCGTCGGCCTGGTGCGCGTCGCCTACGCCAGCGAGGGCCACGACGCGGTGCTCGCGACGCTGGCCGACAAGGTCAGCCCAAGAATCCTTCGGGCACCTGCCCGGCTGGACGGCGCGGCACGCGAGATCGAGGAGTACTTCGCTGGGCGCCGCACACATTTCGACGTCCCGCTGGACTTGCGCCTCACCGACGGTTTCCGCCGCCAGGTGATCGACCATCTCGCCGAGATCGGCTACGGGCACCGCGAGAGCTATGCGGCCGTCGCGGCCGCGATCGGTCGCCCTCGGGCCGTCCGCGCCGTCGGAACGGCCTGCGCTCGCAATCCCCTCCCGGTGGTCATCCCGTGCCACCGGGTGGTCCGCACCGACGGCTCGATCGGCCAATACGTCGGAGGCATCGACGCCAAGCAGACCCTGTTGACCATGGAGGCAGCATGACCAGCCTGACCGAAGCACCTGTGGCCGAACGCATCTCCGGCCAGAATTGGCCCGCGCTCATCGAGGAGATCGATGGCTTCGGTTGCGCTCGGACCGGGCCGATCCTCACTGCCGCCGAGTGTGCGGGGTTCGCCTCGATGTGGGACGACCGGCAGCGGTTCCGTTCGACGATCGACATGGCCAAGTACCGGTTCGGGGAGGGCACCTATCGCTACTTCGCCAACCCGGTACCCGAATCGATCATGCAGATGCGCGCGGCGTTCTACCGCAGGCTCCTGCCGGTCGCGCGGGACTGGGCCGAGCGGTTGGGCGACCCGGCGCCGTGGCCCGACGACTTCGAGGATTGGCTCGACGCCTGCCATGCGGCCGGCCAGGGCAGGCCGACCCCGATTCTGCTGCGCTACACCGCCGGTGGCTGGAACGCACTGCACCGCGACCTCTACGGGGACCTCGTCTTCCCCCTTCAGGTGGTGTTCGGCCTGGACCGGCCCGGCGTCGATCACACCGGTGGGGAGTTCCTGTTGGTCGAGCAACGCGCCCGAGCCCAGTCCAAGGGCACGGTGACGGTGCTCGAGCAAGGACACGGGCTGATCTTCACCACCCGCGACCGCCCGACCCCGACGAAGCGAGGATGGTCGAGATCGCCGGTGCGACATGGGGTCAGCCGGATCCGCTCCGGGTATCGCCACACCCTCGGCCTGGTCCTGCACGACGCCCAATGACACGATGTTCACGCTGACCGGCCCTGATGGCGAGCTCTATGAGAGCCCGACGCCCGGCCAGTTCGGCGGGCACCGGCGCGGGAAGCTGTACGGCAGGCTCGACTGCCCGTCAGCGCTGAGGGCCATTGCCCGCGGTGGTTACGTAATGCATCGGGTGTTCTTCGCCGACGAGCGCACGGCCGTCGCCGCCGGCTACCGGCCGTGCGCGGTGTGCCTGCCCGAGCACTACGGCGCGTGGGTGACGAAGGACACGTCGCATTCCGGCTCACATTCCGGCGGTGGCGGTCGTCTATAGGGCAAGAGTCAAATCACGAGGAGCGAAAAACCATGGCGACCATGACCATTGCCAAGACCGCGCACGCGACCCCGCTCGGCAACCTGACCATCGAGGCGAGTGCCTTCGGCCTGACCCGAGTCGCCTTCAGCGCGGATCCGCCTGCACCGTCAACTGATCTCGGTTTCGGGCGGGCTCACGCCTTCGAAGCCGGTCGGCAGATCGACGAGTATCTCGCCGGGGCCAGACGCAACTTCACGGTTCCCATCGACTGGTCCCATATGAGCGCGTTCGACGCCATCACCCTGCAGACCCTTTACGCTGCAACGGGTTATGGCGACACGATCAGCTACGGAGCCATCGCGCAGCAGATGGGTCGCCCGTTGTCCGACGCACGCAAGATCGGTGGCGCGTTGGCGCGCAACCGGGTGCTGATCATCGTGCCGTGCCATCGCGTGGTCGCTGCCGACGGCGCCCTCACCGGTTACGCCGGCGGGCTCTCCGTCAAGCGGGCGCTGCTGGACCTCGAATCCCCCGAGCTTCGGCTGGCACTCTGAGCTCTTCCCCTCGAGACCCAGACCTCACGGAACTTGAGATCAAGAATGGCTACGGGACCGTCACGCATCCCACGCCGGGAACACAACCGCCGCCACCACCGGGACCGCCGCTGCCGGTAGGACCGCCCGGAACGCTGCCGCCGCCACCACCGGGACCGCCACCGCCGGTGGGCCCTCCAGGAATCGCGCCGCCACCGCCGCCGGGACCGCCACTGCCGGTAGGACCGCCAGGAATCTCGCCACCACCACCAGCGGGACCGCCACTGCCGGTGGGACCACCAGGGACGACGCCGGTGCCGCCGGGAGCGGTCGTCGTCGTCGACGGCGCGGTGCTGGATGACGTAGTCATCGTCGAAGAGGTGCTGCTGGACGGGCTGTCCGAGTTGCTACCCCCACATCCCACCGCGAAGGCCAGAAGGGCCGATCCGCCGAGTACCGCAGCGGCCGTCTTGACTTGGTAGGGCATGGAATTCTCGCTCTCGTCTCGGGCTCCGGCGTCCACATCCGGGTCGAAGGCGCAGTACCCCGGGCGCGTCGACCCAAAACGATCGCGACGAATCGCACCAGCTTGTAGCAGATTGCTACACTGAGTTGCACATTGCTACAGCCGTGGAGGTAGACATGCCAGAGGCAGCCGACCGGGTCACTCGGGTAGCAGCTGACCTGATGGAGAGCGCCACGACCGAGGGCGCCCGTCAGAGCCGCTCGGCGAAGCAACAACTCGACCACTGGGCACGGGTCGGGCGGGCAGTGTCGAGCCATCAGACGGCCGCGCGACGTCGCGTCGAACTGGCGCTCACCGGCGACCTCGACACGACCGATCTGAGCGTCGAGGAAGGCATCGTCTTCAACGCCGAAGTCTCCGCGGCGATCGAGGAGAGCCTCGCGCGCACGAACTACGGTGACGTCCTCGCCGCCCGTGGCATCACGATGGTCGCGCTGAACGACGCCGAACAGCTCGTCGAGTACCGGCCAGACGGCACCTCTGCCGTAATCGCGGGTGAGCGCTAGTCGGTGAAGCGCGCTGACCTCGTCGTCGGCCCCAACGGAGCAGGAAAGTCGACGTTCGTAGCGCTCACCCTTGCTCCGCTGCTCCCCCGCAGCGTGTTCGTCAACGCCGACGAGATCGCCAAGCAACGCTGGCCCGACGATCCCCTTGCACACGCCTACGACGCGGCGCGGGTAGCCTCCGAAACCCGTTCCCGACTCATCGAATTGGGCAGATCGTTCATCGCCGAGACCGTCTTCTCGCACCCCTCCAAGCTTGATCTGGTCAGCACTGCGCGTGCCGCGGGCTACACCATCGTCGTGCACGTCCTTCTGATCCCCGAGGATCTCGCGGTGGAACGCGTCGAGCACAGGGTGCGCGCCGGCGGCCACGACGTGCCAGAGAACAAGATCCGCCAACGCCACCGCAGACTGTGGGCATTGGTCGCTACGGCCGCCGCTCAGTCAGACACCGCAACGGTTTACGACAACTCGCGGCGGGACGGCCCACGCATCGTCGCCCGAACGAGCGGCGGCATCGCGGTCGGCTCGTCGTCGTGGCCGAGTTGGACGCCCGTGTCGCTTCGGTCACGCTGGCCGGACTGAGTGCCACGACCTCGGCGGCCGACGCCTTCGACCACTTCGACTTAAGCTCGTGAACATGCCCAGTGTGTTGACCGTCAATCTCGCCAAGCCCCGGCCAAATCCGGACAAACCGTCGGCGCTGACCGGCATCGACAAGCGGCCGACGGACGACGCCGTCGCAGTGCGCCCGCCTGGGCCCCAGCCCGACGGCCTCGGAAGTGGGTTGATCGCAGATGCGATCGGCAACAAGAAGGCGCACGGCGGCGACGATCAGGCCGTGTACGCATATGCGCGTGAAGACCTCGACGACTGGCAGATCAAGTTCGGCCGCACCCTGGACAATGGCAACTTCGGCGAGAACCTGACCACCTCGGGCATCGACGTGACTGGCGCGCGAATCGGCGAGCGTTGGCACGTCGGGTCGGATGGCTTGGTGCTCGAAGTCACCTCACCGCGCACCCCGTGCCGGACGTTCGTCGGTTTCCTGGAGATACCGGACTTGATCAAGACCTTCACCAAGGCCGCGATTCCCGGGGCCTATCTCCGGGTGATCAGCCCTGGCACCGTGCGTGCGGGCGATGAGGTCGTCGTCACCCACCGCCCCAACCACGACGTCACGGTGGGGCTGGTGTTTCGCGCGATCTCGGGCGAACCGGAGCTGCTTCCCAAACTCGTCGACGTCGACGCATTGCCCGAAGACATCAGGGATCTTGCGCGTCGCCGCGGTGCGCGGCCGACGTAACAGCAAATCGTCACGACACCGCGAACGAAACGCTGAACGGGGATCGTCGAGCCTTCGCCTGTACGCTGACCCTGCGTCGTAACCACAGCGATCGCCTGCCGCCGCACTGGGCTTGCCCGTCGACTACGGAGACCTCCTGAACGATCGCACATCGGCGACGAGCACAAAGATCCACGGACGCGCCGATCCGCAAACACCTCTTCACCCCGGCAACCGCGCGCCCACCTTCCTCGAAGACGACAACCTCCCGCAGAACGCCGGCGCCGACGATGACCTCCCGCAGGTCCTCGCAGATACCGTCACCGACATCCTCGGCAGGCCAAAGGCGCGCGGCTGGATCCACTTCTGCTCTGCGGTCGCCGCGATCATCGCCGGGGTGGCCCTGGTGTCCGCGGCATGGATCTTTTCGTCTGGCGAGGCCGTCGTGGCGGCCTCGATCTACACCGCCACCATCGTGGCGATGTTCAGCTTCAGTGCCCTCTACCACCGCGTGCATTGGCAGTCCGCGACCACGCTGAAGTGGATGAAGCGGATCGACCACTCGCTGATCTTCGTGTTCATCGCAGGCAGCTTCACCCCGTTCTGCATGCTGGCGATGCCGCCGCAGACCGGGAACCAGGTTCTGCTCATGGTGTGGGGCGGCGCGGCAGCGGGCGTTGCACTCAAGATGTGGTGGCCGTCAGCGCCGCGATGGGTCGGCGTGCCCCTCTATCTCTTGCTCGGCTACACCGCCATCTGGTTCGCGGGCACCCTGCTCGCAGGCGCAGGCCTGACCGCCGTGGTCCTGCTCGCCAGCGGCGGCGTGCTGTACAACATCGGCGCCATTCTGTACGGCGTGCGCTGGCCCAACCCGTGGCCGCGGACGTTCGGCTATCACGAGTTCTTCCACGCGTTCACCGCCGCCGCAGCGATCTGCCACTACATCGCGATCTGGTTCGTCGTCGTATAACTCCTTGGCGTAATTCTGCGCAACCGGCAGCAGCCACGCCGAGTCGCTATGCTGGCCAATTCCGATGACCGAGGAGCGCCCATGTCGACCGACGCCGGTGCCGCCGCCCCCTCGCCTGCCACGATCGCCAAGTCCGCCGCCGGCCACATCCGGCTGACCTCTCACAGCGGTGGCTCCGGGTCACTGCCGATCCACTGGGACGCACCCACGGCCGCAGAACGCGGGCCCGTGATCGGCACCACCATCACCCGTGCGCACCGGAACGTGATCGGCACGCACAGCGGTTCGTACAGCGTCTACCGCGCCCTGGCCGTCGCGGCGGGCGCGCTGTCGCGCGAGCACAGGGCCGACCTCACCAACACCGCGCCGACCGACGTCATCGGCCCGTACCCGCAGTGGAGCGAGCCCGGCAAGATCACCAGCCTCGACCCCTGGGGTGCCATGGTGGCCGACGTCTTCAGCGCCGAACTCGCGGCCGGTTTCGACATCCGGCCGACCATCGCGGTGACCAAGGCGCACGTGATCTTGCCCGAGGTGATCGAGGCCGTGCAGAAGGGCCGGCTACGCCCCGATGGCCACGTGCTCCTGGCGAGCGGTGCCGCGTTGGTCACCAAGGCCGCAGTCGAGCCCGTCTGGTACCTGCCCGGCGTGGCGCAGCGCTTCGGCTGCAGCGAAACGGATCTGCGGCGCGTGCTCTTCGAGGAGACCGGCGGAATGTACCCCGAGTTGGTGACGCGCGGAGACCTCGAGGTGTTCCTGCCCCCGATCGGCGGACAGACCGTCTACATCTTCGGCGATCCCCGCGATCTCGCTGACCCCTCCGTGGAGCTGACGGCCCGCGTGCACGACGAGTGCAACGGCTCGGACGTCTTCGGCTCCGACATCTGCACCTGCCGTCCCTACCTGACCCACGCGATCGAGGAGTGCATCCAGGGCACCCAAGGCGGCGGCGTCGGCCTGGTCGCCTACTCACGCAAGGAGGGAAGAGCGCTCGGCGAGGTGACCAAGTTCCTGGTCTACAACGCGCGCAAGCGGCAGGAGGGCGGCGACACCGCCGACCAGTACTTCGCCCGCACGGAATGTGTTGCAGGAGTGCAGGACATGCGCTTCCAGGAGCTCATGCCCGACGTGCTGCACTGGCTCGGGGTGCGCAAGATCCACCGGCTGGTCTCCATGAGCAACATGAAGTACGACGCCATCACCGGGTCGGGCATCGAGGTCGGCGAACGCGTCAACATCCCCGACGACCTGGTCCCCGCCGACGCGCGCGTCGAGATCGACGCCAAGATGGCCGCCGGGTACTTCACCCCAGGAGCGGTCCCGGACGCCGACGAGCTGAAGAAGGCCAAGGGCCGAGGGCTGGACGGATGAGTTCTGTTCGTACCGAACTCGATCCGGATACCGACCGCGCTGACGGAGCCGCCGCCGCGCTGCGCAGCACGACCGCCATTCGCGAGCGGGCCGGCCACCTACTCGAGCGGGCACGATGCGGAGAGTCGGCGTGGTTCTCCGTCGATGACGGTGCGCTCGCCGTGGCCGCCGCCGAGGTCGCGGACGTCACGCGCACGCGCTACCCCGACCTGAACGTCCCATTCCACAGCCGCTGGCGGCATTTCGAGGCGGGCGGAGTCGACCGAAGGGCTCAGCTGGCCGACCGGCTGGATGCCCGCGCGATGGTCGACCTGGCCGTGGTGAGCGTGTTGCTCGACGCCGGCGCTGGTCCGGACTGGGGGTACGACGAGGTCGCCACCGGGCAGCGCCTCACCCGCTCCGAGGGCCTCGGCGTGGCCAGCTGGCACGCCTTCACCAGCGGACTATTCTCCAGCGACACAACCGATCCCCTGCGCGCCGACGCCGCCGCGCTCCTCGCGCTCGACGCCGACCGGCTGGCCGAGGCGTTCCAAGTCGGGCCGAAGAACCCGTTGGTGGGCATCGACGGCCGCGTCGCCGTGCTGCATCGTCTCGGCGCGGCGCTGACCGCTGCGCCAGAGACGTTCGGAACGCTCGGCCGGCCTGGCGGATTGTTCGACGCGCTGACCGCAGGCGGCCGGACATCGGTTGGCGCACACGACATCCTGTCACTGCTGCTGGCGTCGCTATCGGGAATCTGGCCTGCGGACAACACCATCGGCGACCTACCCCTTGGCGACTGCTGGCGGCATTCCGCCGTTTCCGGCCCCGGCCTGACGCACGGGTGGATGCCCTTCCACAAGCTCTCGCAGTGGCTGACCTACTCCCTTCTCGAACCATTTCAGTGGGGCGGCGTCCGCGTCGACGACCTCGACGCGCTGACCGGCCTCCCGGAGTACCGCAATGGCGGTCTGCTGCTCGACAGCGGCGTGCTTCAGTTGCGCGACCCCGCCTTGGCTGCCGGGCCGTGGACGGCAGGCGACGAATTGGTCGTCGAGTGGCGGGCCCTGACGGTGGCTCTACTCGACGAACTCGCACCGCTGGTTCGATCTCGACTCGGAGTCGACGCGCACCGGATGCCGCTGGCACGTGTGTTGGAGGGCGGCACGTGGGCCGCGGGACGGGCGCTGGCTCGGCGCCTGCGCGACGGACTTCCACCGTTGACCATCATCAGTGACGGCACGGTGTTCTGACCATGGCTGATGAATCTCCCGTCGCTTCGCCCGCCCCTGGCGTCTACGTGATCGACCATCCCCTGGTGCAGCACAAGCTCACGCTGATGCGCCGAAAGGACGCCTCCACCAACAGCTTCAGGCAACTGTGCAACGAGATGGCCGCCCTGATGGCCTACGAGGTGCTACGCGACATCCCCGTTCAGGAGATCGACGTCGAGACGCCGCTGGAGCGGACCACCGGCAAGGTCATCGATGGCAAGAAGCTGGTGTTCGCCTCCATCCTGCGCGCGGGCACGGGCATTCTCGACGGCCTGCTGACGGTGGTACCTGCCGCGCGCGTTGGCCACATCGGCCTGTACCGCGACCCGAAGACGATGGTGGCCGTCGAGTACTACTTCAAGATGCCCGGCGATCTGGCCGAACGCGACATCGTCGTGGTGGACCCGATGCTTGCCACCGGCAACTCCGCCGTCGCGGCGGTGGAGCGGCTCAAGGAGTTCGGCCCGAGGTCGATCAAATTCGTCTGCCTGTTGGCGTGCCCCGAAGGTGTTGCGGCGCTTCACGAAGCACATCCCGACGTGCCGATCTACACCGCGGCCATCGACCGCGGGCTCGACGAGCACGGCTACATCGTGCCGGGCCTCGGCGACGCGGGCGACCGCATCTTCGGGACCAAGTAGCGCGGTTACTTCAGCGGCAGCCCGGTGATGGCCCTGGCCATCACCAGACGCTGAATCTCGCTGGTGCCCTCGAAGATCGTGAAGATCTTGGCGTCGCGGTGCATGCGCTCGACCGGGTAGTCCCTGGTGTAGCCGTTGCCGCCGAGGATCTGGATGGCCTCGTCGGTGACGTAGACCGCGGTCTCGCTGGCCGCGAGCTTCGCCATGGAGCCCTCGGCGTTGATGAACGGCTTGTCGTTGCGGGCCATCCAGCCGGCCCGCCACACCAGCAGACGTGCCGCGTCGATCCTGGTCTTCATGTCGACCAGCTTGAATGCAATCGCCTGGAAGTCGCCGATCTTGCGCCCGAACTGCTCGCGCTCCTGGGCGTAGTCCAGGGCGTACTCGTAGGCGGCGCGCGCGACGCCGAGCGCCATCGCGCCAACCGAGGGGCGCGTTCGCTCGAACGTCTTCATCGCCGCCTGGCCCGCCGAGCTCTTGCCTTCGCGGGTGCGGGCAAGGCGCTCGTCCAGCTTGTCCTTTCCGCCGATGACCAGCCGCCCCGGGATCCGCACGTTGTCGAGCACCACTTCGGCGGTGTGCGACGCCCGGATGCCGTGCTTCTTGAACTTCTGCCCCTGGGTGAAGCCCTTCGTCCCCGGCGGAATGATGAACGTCGCCTGACCGCGCGAGCCCAGCTCGGCGTCCACCGAGGCGACGACGATGTGCACGTTGGCGATACCGCCGTTGGTGGCCCAGGTCTTGGTGCCGTTGATCACCCACTCGTCGGTCGCCTCGTCGTAGCGGGCGCGGGTGATGATCGCCGACACGTCCGATCCGGCGCCAGGTTCCGACGCACAGAACGACGCGAGTTGCGGCTCGTCGATGGAGCCGAACATCTGCGGCAGCCACTCCCCCATTTGCTCGGGTGTTCCGGTGGCTGCCAACGACGCGGCAGCAAGACCGGTACCCATGATGGACAGGGCGATGCCCGCGTCACCCCAGAACATCTCCTCGAAGACCGTCAGCATGCCAAGGCCGGTCGGCTCGGCGACCTGGGTGGCGAACAACTCCATGGAGTACAGCCCTACCTTCGCCGCCTCCTGGATGATCGGCCACGGCGTCTCTTCGCGCTCGTCCCACTCCGCGGCCGCGGGCCGGACTACATCCCTGGCGAACTCGTGGACCCAGTCCCGGACCTGGATGACGTCATCGGACAGTTCGAGCGAAAACGACATGGCGCTGGAATCCTTTCAGGGCATTCGAGGTCGATCGCGTCGCTCGGAGGTGACCGCGCGAGCCACCGACTCCCGACTTCAGTGAACGAATGTACGCTGCGGTGTCGGCGGCGGCTACTCCGACGTCCGGTCAGCCTAGTCCGGACGCCTCGTTCCGTCGGGCAAGCGGCCGGGGCACGGCCAATCCGCGCCGTGGGAACAACTTTCGGGCACCTTCGAGTGGTTCGGACCTCGTCTCGGATGGCGATCGACGTCGTCACCTGCGTGGCGGTACTCGTCGCACGGGTGGTGGCGGCACCACCGAGCGCTGCTCGCCGGGCCACAATGGCGACCATGACTGACGTCCGCCCGTTCCGCATCGACGTACCCGACGGCGTTCTCGACGATCTGCGCCGCCGCCTGGCCTCCACCCGCTGGCCCGAGCCCGAGACGGTCGCCCCAGCTGGAGATGACCTCGACTGGAGCCAGGGCATTCCGCTGGCGTACACCCGTGACCTCGCCGCGTACTGGGCAGACGAATACGACTGGCGGGTCCGCGAAACCGCGCTCAATCAGTTCGACCAGTTCACCACCGAGATCGACGGCTTGGACATCCACTTCATCCATCAGCGCTCCCCCCACCCCGACGCCTTCCCGCTCGTCATCACCCACGGCTGGCCGGGGTCGATCATCGAGTTCGGCAAGGTCATCGACCCGCTGACCAACCCGACCGCGCACGGCGGACGCGCCGAGGACGCGTTCCACGTGGTGTGCCCGTCGCTGCCCGGCTACGGCTTCTCCGGCAAGCCGAACACCGCAGGGTGGACCACCGGCAGGATCGCCAGGGCGTGGGAGACGCTGATGGTCCGCCTCGGCTACGACCGCTACGGCGCCCAGGGCGGGGACTGGGGCTCCGTGGTGACCACCGAGATCGGTCGCAACGTCGGCCACTGCGCAGGCATTCACCTCAACATGCCGCTCGCCGGCCCGCCGGCAGGCGCCATGGAGCACCCCACGGACGAGGAGAAGGAGTCGCTGGCCGCGACGGATCATCACCAGCGCTGGGGCACCGGCTACTCCAAGCAGCAGGCCACCCGCCCGCAGACGGTCGGTTACGGCCTCGTCGACTCCCCCGTCGCGCAGCTGGCGTGGATCGTCGAGAAGTTCTGGGCGTGGACCGACTGCGCTGGCCATCCCGAGAACGCCCTCAGCCGCGACGAGATGCTCGACGACGTGACGATGTACTGGGTGACCGCGTCCGGCGCATCCTCGGCACGACTCTACTGGGAGAGCTTCGCAGCGTTCAGAACCATTGACCGAGTAGAGCTTCCGACGGGGATCGCCTCCTTCCCCAAGGAGATCAGTCGGCCGCCGAGGGCGTGGTGCGAGGGAAGGTACAACATCACGCACTGGACCAAGATGCCTCGCGGCGGCCACTTCGCCGCCTTCGAACAACCGGAACTGTTCGTCGAGGACGTGCGGAAGTTCTTCGCGACGGTGCGTTAGGTGGTGTTTACGGCCTCGCCGCCGCCGCGCCGTGCCCGCAACACGAACGCCGCCAACGCAAGAACGAGAACCACGGCACCGAGCACACCGATCTCGACCACCGCGCGGGAGAACTCGGGCCCCTTCTCCAGTAGCGTCGCTGCCTCCACCGAGAGCACCACGATCTCCTTGATGCCCGCGAGGATGCCGACGATCAGGAACGGTTCGGCGACGATCTCGTGCGATCGCAGGCAGGCGCGCACCGCGTACAGAAGCTCCACGAAGATGAAGATCAGCAGCAGACCGTCGAGCACTTCGAGCATCAGTGTCGATGCGGACGTGCTGCGCAGGCGAAGCATCGTGTTGAACTGCGCCACCAGCAGTGCGATGGAGCCTGTGATCAGCACAACGGCGATCGCCCAGTAGACGGCGTCCTCGAATCCGCTCAGAACCCGGTCGGCGAGGCGCTGCCGGTCTTCCTCGTTCTCGGTCTCGTCCGTCGTCTTGGCCATGGCCGATCTCAATGACCCGAGCGGTTCAGCCACCAGATCCGGCTGGACAGCAGCGTCGCGAACGCGCACCACAGCGGATACAAGCCGAGCACTCCAGCGCCGGCCCCACGCGTGCGCACCGCACGCCGAGTGAGATCGGCGCTGCTGACGGTCAACGCGGCCGCGGCGACGGCCGACGCGCCGAGCTTGCGCCTGTTGAAGAACAGCCACGACCAGCCGCCGTTGAGGATCAGGTTCAGCGCCAGCAGGATCGAGTACGCCCTGGCCTGGCTCTGCTCACCCCGATCCTCGAGGTCGTCGACCGTGGCTGCAGAGACGACGGCGATGTCGGCGTACAACAGTGGCCACACGATCGGAAACGCCTGCCGCGGCGGCTGAAAGCTGGGCTTGCGCAGCTTCTCGTACCACTCCGATTGTGCGGGGCGGCTCGCCAGACCTCCCAGTGTGGCGGCGAGCAGCACCGCACCCGTCGTCTTGGTCAATGTGGCGGGACGCATGCGCTCTCCTTGGAGTGGCTGTTTCTCGGTCGCCCATCGTCAATACCCAGCTCAGAGGTTGACCAAACGACGTCAGATTGGTGGCCGGACCCCGCTCGGTTCGAGGGCAGGGACTGACCGATCATCGGCGTAGCCGGACGAACCGGTAGCCGCCGTAGATCACCAGTGCGACAACGAAGTTCACGAAGTACGCGATGTCCGCACCGTGCCATGCGACCGCGATGGGACCCTGGTAGATCGTGGTGTCCATGAAGGGGATGGCCGCGGCGTAGGCGATCACGAACGCCACCAGTGCCGCCACTGCATCGGGTTTCGTGGTCAGCTCGACGTCGGGGTCGACGGTCGCCCGGCCGCGGCTGCGGATCCGCCAGTCCACGGCGACCACCGCGACGAACGCAGGAATCCAGTAGCTGACCAGCAACAGCACGTTCTGGAACCTGGCCGCGGTATCGGCTCCGTGCAGCCAGAGGATCAGGCCGAACGCAAGCACGGTCACCACCACCGAGGACAGCGGCCTGCGGACCTTCACGCCGAGCGTCTGCAGTGCCAGCGATCCGCTGTAGTCGTTCATCACGCCGGAGCCGACCGACGCGAGCGCGATGATGAGCAGGGCCAGGCCGCCGAGGACCCCGCCACCCATCACCGACCGGACGCCCTCCGCGGTCTGCTCGGACACCAGCTCTCCTGCCGCGATGCCGATGGCCTGAACGAAGACGTACGCCAGCACGATCCCGGCGAACGTGTAGCCGAACACCCGCGCGCGGGACGTATCCGCAGGGAGGTAGCGGCTGAAGTCCGATGCGTAGCTGGCCCATGACACCGACAGGCTGAGGGCAATCGTCACCTCGAGCACGAACGCGCCTGCGAGGTCGGCACCGTGCACGGTCGGCGGCGTCACCACGTCGTGTCCGCCGACCAGCTTGATCGCGAACACCACGAACGTCAGGAAGAGGACGACGGTCAGCACGGCCTCCATCCGGTGGATGACCTCGTAGCCGAAGAAGCCGACCACGCCCTGCACCCCCAGCACGATCAGCACGGCCGACCAGAACGGGATGCCGAGCAGGACGGCCAGCGCCTCGCCGCCGAACAATCCGACAAGCGCGTCCCACGCGATCGACGACAGCCACTGCAGCGCGGCGGGAAGCTTCACCGCGCCGCCGAACGCCATGCGCGAAGCGGGCAGCTGCGCCGTGCCCGTGCGCGGGCCCCACGTGGAGAGGTAACCGACCAACAGCGAACCGAGCACCGTGCCGATCACCATCGCGAGCATGCCGAGCCAGAAGCCCAAGCCCAACGTGATCGCGAGCGCGCCGGTGAAGACACCAGTCATGTTGACCTGCGGGGCGAACCAGACGCTGAACAACCGTCGCGGCGAGCCGTACCGCTGCGCTTCGCCGACGGGAGCGATGCCGTGCGTCTCGACCGAGAAGTCGCCCGCGCCGCTTGGTGTCCGGCCACTGAACGACGGCGCGTTCAGCGCACTTGGCGGAGGGGACGATGCAACGGCCTTGTTCATGTGATCATTCGATCACGACGGCCGACGCCCGGTGTCGTCCACCGCTCCGACGCGCGAAGCGCGACGGCGCCTAGGCGCGGAATCTGTGACTTTTTGGCGCCCTGAGCGAGGGATTCCACCGTCGGAATGTAAATTCGTTGCGGAATCGCTTGCGCAGGTGCGCTTGATCGGCGATGGTTTACCCACAGCCACACCGCTGCACGGCCGACTACCCAACTCGGACCGCAGCATGTTCTCGTCCCGGGGGGGACGAAGGAGGTTTCGCCCTGACCGGCACACACGCCACCGCCAACCACACGACCGAGGACGGTGCCACCCGCGACACGAGTCGCCCCGTCGTCGAGATCGACCACGTCACGAAACGGTTCGAGGACTACGTCGCAGTCGCCGACGCGGACTTCACCATCGGATCGGGCGAGTTCTTCTCGATGCTCGGGCCGTCAGGCTGCGGGAAGACCACCACGCTGCGCATGATCGCCGGCTTCGAGACCCCGACCGAGGGCGCCATCCGCCTCGAAGGCGTCGACGTGTCGCGGGTCGCGCCGCACAAGCGCAACGTCAACACGGTGTTCCAGCACTACGCGTTGTTCCCGCACATGTCGGTGTGGGACAACGTCGCGTACGGACCGCGCAGTATGAAGAAGGACAAGACAGAGGTTCGGCGTCGCGTCGACGAGATCCTCGAGATCGTCCGTCTCACCGACTTCGCGAAGCGCAAGCCGGGACAGCTCTCCGGCGGCCAGCAGCAGCGCGTCGCGCTGGCCAGAGCACTGGTCAACTACCCAAGTGCACTGTTGCTCGATGAGCCGCTCGGCGCACTCGATCTCAAGCTTCGGCACGCAATGCAGTTCGAGCTCAAGCGAATCCAGCGCGAGGTCGGCATCACGTTCGTCTACGTGACGCACGACCAGGAGGAAGCGCTGACCATGAGCGACCGCATCGCGGTCATGAACGCGGGCAACGTCGAGCAGATCGGTTCCCCGACCGAGATCTACGATGCGCCGTCCACGGTCTTCGTCGCCAACTTCATCGGCCAAGCCAACCTCTGGGCAGGCACGCAGAACCGGCTCGACGGCGACCTCGCCGAGGTCTCGGTGCTCGGTACGACATTGCGGGCACGCCCGGGTACCACCAGGATCGAGCCGGGTGGCCACGCCACGTTGATGGTGCGGCCAGAACGCGTGCGGGTCTCGGTCGACGCCCCCACCGGCGACGTCGTGTCGGTCCGGGCCACGGTTACCGACCTGACGTTCCAGGGCCCCGTCGTGCGCCTCTCACTTGCCGCGCCCGACGGGTCGCCAGTGGTCGCGCACGTCGGCCCCGAGCAGCAGCTGCCACTGCTGCGTCCCGGCGACGAGGTCTACGTCTGCTGGGCGGCGGAGGCATCGCTCGTCCTACCCGCCGCCGACATCCCCACGACCGAGGATCTCGAGGAGATGCTCGACGCACCCGATACCGCCTGACGCGAGTCGTCCCCACTCCCCGCGCACGGAACCAGAAAGGCACCCCCTGCCATGGCCAATCAGATCAACCCGGCGCTCATGTCACAGTTCGCCAGCGCCAGAACCTCCCGTCGACGCTTCATCGGCGGAAGTGCCGCTGCTGCAGCCGGTCTCGCCCTTGGCGGATCATTCCTGGCGGCGTGTGGCTCGAGCAGCACGCCGAGTCCCACCAGCTCGTCGGCGGCAGCGCCGGATGATGGCAAACCCGCCTCCGGCAGTCTGCGCATCTCGAACTGGCCCTTGTACATGGCCGACGGTTTCGTCGCGGCGTTCCAGAAGGCCTCCGGGCTAACCGTGGACTACAAGGAGGACTACAACGACAACGAGGAGTGGTTCGCCAAGAACAAGGACCCGTTGTCGCGCAAGCAGGACATCGGCGCGGACCTGGTGGTGCCGACGCAGTTCATGGCACTTCGGCTGAAGGGCCTTGGCTGGCTCAACGAGATCAGCGACACCCGCGTGCCGAACAAGAAGAACCTGCGGCCCGACCTGCTCAACGACGCATCGGACCCCGGTCGCAAGTTCACCGCGCCGTACATGACCGGCATGGTCGGGTTGGCGTACAACAAGGCCGCCACCAAGCGCCCCATCACCAAGATCGACGACCTGTGGGATCCCGCCTTCAAGGGCAAGGTCAGCCTGCTCTCCGACATGCAGGACGGCCTCGGCATGATCATGCAGTCTCAGGGCAACTCGGTCTCCGAACCCACCATGGACGGTGTTCAGAAGGCCGTCGACCTGGTCAAGGAACAGAAGGACAAGGGGCAGATCCGCCGCTTCACCGGCAACGACTACGCCGACGATCTGGCGGCAGGCAACATCGTTGTGGCGCAGGCATATTCGGGTGACGTCGTTCAGTTGCAGGCCGACAATCCGGACCTGCAATTCGTCATCCCGGAGTCCGGTGGCGACTGGTTCATCGACACCCAGGTGATCCCGTACACGACTCAAAATCAGCATGCCGCAGAGGCGTGGATCGACTACGTGTACGACCGGGCGAACTACGCCAAGCTGGTCGCCTTCACCCAGTACGTGCCCGTGTTGTCGGACATGACCGACGAGCTCAACAAGATCGATCCGAAGCTCGGCTCCAACCCGCTGATCAATGTCTCGGATGCCGACAAGGCGAAGCTGCACACCTGGGCTGCGCTCACCGACGAGCAGACACAGCAGTTCAACACCGCGTACGCCAGCGTCACCGGTAGCTAGATGGCGGGGGCAGCTAGCAGCAACCGCCAGCGCAGCAAGATCGCGCCGTACCTGATGATCTTGCCTGCGCTGGCATACCTCGCAATCTTCTTCGTCATCCCGTTCTGGTCGTTGTTCCGTACGTCGCTGTCTACGTCTGGTGGCTCGGTCTACCTTCCGACGCTGACGTTTACGTGGGACTTCAGCAACTACGGGCAGGCGTTGACCGCGTACCAGGATCAGATCATCCGTTCGCTGACCTACGCCTTCACCGCAACCGTCATCTCACTGCTGATTTCGTACCCGCTCGCGTATGCGATCGCCTTCAAGTCGGGGCGTTACAAGAACCTGCTGCTCGGTCTCGTCATCCTGCCGTTCTTCGTGACGTTCCTGGTCCGCACCCTGGCCTGGAAGACCATCCTCGCCGACGACGGCGTCGTGGTGCAGACGCTCGGCTCGATCGGGCTGCTCCCGTCCGATGGGCGGGTGTTGTCGACCAGCTGGGCGGTGATCGGCGGATTGGTCTACAACTCGATGACGTTCATGATCCTGCCGCTCTACGTGAGCCTGGAGAAGATCGATCCGCGCTTGCTCGAGGCGTCGAAGGACTTGTATTCGACGGGTTACCGGGCATTCCGGAAGATCATCCTGCCCTTGTCGGTACCGGGTGTTCTGGCGGGAAGTCTGCTGGTGTTCATCCCCGCGATGGGCGACTTCATCAATGCCGACTATCTGGGCAGCACGCAGACCACGATGATCGGCAACGTCATTCAGAAGCAGTTCCTGGTGGTGAAGGACTACCCCGGTGCGGCAGCACTCAGCTTCCTGTTGATGGCCATGATCCTCGCCGGAGTGTTGTCGTACACCCGTGCGCTGGGCACGGAGGACCTCGTATGACGCTTCAGGAAGGCACCGCGATCGTCGACGTGATCGACAACCCGCCCGCCAAGACCAGACGCTCGCTGAGGGGCTCGGGCAAGGCCGGCGACGTCGTCCTGCGGGCGATCGCCGGGCTGGTCCTGCTGTACATCTTCGTGCCGATCTTCGTCATCGTGCTGTTCTCGTTCAACAAGCCCGCGGGCAAGTTCAACTACACCTGGCAGGGCTTCACGCTGGACAACTGGGCCAACCCGTTCAAGTATCCGGCCCTGGCCCAGGCACTCAAGATGAGTATCGAGGTGGCGGCGTTGTCCACCGTCGTCGCGGTCGTGCTGGGTACGTTGCTCGCGATTGCCCTTGTCCGCCAACGCTTCCGGGGCAACAAGGCAGTGGAGACGTTCCTGGTGCTGCCGCTGACCGCACCCGAGGTGGTGATGGGCGCATCACTGCTGACCCTGTTCCTCGACCTGGGGTGGGCGACGGGTTTCGGCACCATTCTGATTGCGCACATCGCCTTCGAGATCAGCTTCATCGCGATGACGGTGCGGGCGCGCGTCCGTGGCTTCGATTGGACGTTGGAGGACGCCTCGATGGATCTGGGCGCCAGCCCGACACGAACGTTCTTCAAGGTCACGCTTCCACTCATCGTGCCAGGCATCGTGGCTGCGGCGATGCTGTCGTTCGCGTTGTCGCTCGACGACTTCATCATCACCTATTTCGTCAGCGGGTCAACGGTGACGTATCCCCTGTTCGTCAACGCCGCGGTGAAGGCTGCCGTGCCACCGCAGATCAACGTGTTGGCCACGGCGATCCTGCTGATCAGTCTGGTGTTGCTCGCCGTCGGAACGCTCTACCGCCGCAAGCGAATCGACAGCTAGGTCCGTCTCACGGTAACCGTGACACGACCCCGCTCGTCACGGGTGGCGGTGGCGTGTGCGATGCGGTCGGTGCCGTCGATCCCGAGCAGTTCGATGGGCGCTCCTTCGCCGAGGAAGTTGCGCCACCACGTCTTGCCGCGGGGTGCTGCGACGCCGATGACGATGTCGTCACGGGAGCGTCGGTAGCCAACGACGAGTTCGACGGTCTTACCCGACCGGCGGCCGACGTAGCGGATCTTCGTCAGCCCGCGGCCGACGATCCTGCCCACCAGCGGTGCGTCGAGCAGCGCGAAGAACACCCTGTTGATCAGGGGAACAACCGGTGACGTGAACATTGCGCGTCCCATCTCAATCTCCTTCTCAAGTACCGACTTCGGCGGGCACGGGCGGCGACGTGCGAGCACCGGCGCGGGCGGCGCCAATGCCCGCGGCCACCACGAAGCAGATGCCGACGGCGCCCAGCGGTCCGGGGATCTGGTGCAGGATCACGAGACCGACGATCATGGCGAACGCCGGTTCGAGCGCCATCAAGGTGCCGAACGTCGCGGTGGTGAGTCGGCGCAGCGACATCATCTCCAGTGCAAACGGCACGACGGGCAACAGGACGGCGAGCCCGATGCCGATGATCAGGATCTCGGGCGTCATCTTGGCGAGCACCGAAGGCCCGGCCACCAGCGTCGCCACCACGCCGGCAACGGGCATGGACACCGCGAGGCCGTTGATGCCGTTTACCCCGTCACCGACGTGTTGGGTGAGCAGGATGTAGGCGGCCCAGCACATCGCAGCGGCCAGTGCGTAGGCCACGCCGATCGGATCGACGGTGCCCGCCCACGGATCGGTCAGCAACACCACACCGACCGCGGCCAGGCCCGGCCAGATGATCCGGTGTCGGCCATGACCTCTCGCCACCGCGACACCGAGAGGACCGAGGAACTCGAGTGCGGCCGCGGTGCCCAGCGGGATGCGGTTCACCGACGCCATGAACAGCATCGTGACGCCTGCCGTAACGACGCCGAGCACCACGCAGGCCATGAACGTGGAGCGAGTGAACGCCGAGGGCCGCGGCCGCACGACTACGAGCAGGATCAGGCCGGCCCACGCCAGGCGCAACCACGCCGAACCCTCGGCTCCAATCCGGTCCATCAGTCCGATCGACAGGGCGAGGCCGATCTGCACGCAGACCATCGACCCGGTTGCCATCAGGACGCCGGTGCGGACGTGGTTCGTGGTCACGTCTGCATTGAACGTCACTGAAACCGTTCACGTCCACGTGATTTATCTGTACATATCGTTCAGGAAATGCGGACGGTTCAACTGGAGGTCACGCCGTAGTTCGTGGACTGCAGCCACGTCTGCAGGTTCCAGAGATCCCCGTCGACCCGGCGAACGGCCGCGATGTCGGCTTGATAAGCCGGCGTATCGGCGAACCAGCGAAACATCTTCTGAAGATCGTCCTGACCATCCAGTACTTCGACCGGCAAGGCCTCATACCGGGCCGACAGGCCGACGTACGCGCCGAAGGTGGCGGCAATCTCGCTGCCGGTCAACTCGTCGCCGGCGATCTCGATCGCCGCCGGGACCACCGCGGGGTCGAGAAGCGCCGAGGCCACAACGACACCGATGTCGCGGACAGCGACCGTCTGCAACTTGATGCCGTCCGGAAAGGGCAGCCGTAGAACGAGTTCGCTGCCTTCGACCGTGGGAGCCATCGACAGGAAGTTGTCCATGAAGAACACCGGCCGAACGATCGTGGCCGGAAGGCCACTGCCAAGAAGGTGCTCTTCGATCCGGCGCTTGGACTCGAAGTGCGGAACGCCTGAGTGGCGCTCAGCACCTCCCACCGAACTGAAGACCACGTGTGGGACCTCGGCAGCAGTCGCTGCGTCGACGAAGTCGACGCCCTGCTGGATCTCACCGTCGATGTCGGTGTTCTGCGAGTCGCCATAGGGGGTCGTCATGAAGAAGAACGCGTCGACCCCTTGGAGCGCATTGCGCAGTGACGCCGAATCTTTCGCATCGATCTGGACTAGCTCCACCCCACGCCCCGAGAGGATGCGGGCACGTTCGGACCCAGTGCTGCGGACCAGTGCGCGCACCCGCGCACCCCGCTCGAGCAGGGCGTCGACAACTGCTCCGCCCTGGGCTCCCGTCGCCCCAGCGACCGCGATCGTCTTTGTCGTTGATGTGGTCATGGTGAACCCCTTCGTCGGTTGTGTACGATTTAGCCTTAGCCGGCTAA
Organism: Mycolicibacterium sp. P9-64; assembly: GCF_008329605.1. GTDB lineage: Bacteria > Actinomycetota > Actinomycetes > Mycobacteriales > Mycobacteriaceae > Mycobacterium. The sequence continues at coordinate 79,074 of NZ_NPKO01000006.1, read as the reverse complement.
CTATCGGTGAGCACAACCATTAGCCGGCTAAAGATATTCCGGAGGCAAGCGTGAGCGGTGACCACACCGGCCCTGCGGCGCAGAACCGCGAGCGGTCAGCGACGATCAGTCTCTGGATCTCAGCCGTTGCGCGTGTGCACCGGCAACACGCCGGAGCGCTCTTACACGGACTCGGGCTTTCCGCGGGTCAGGAACTGTTGCTCATGCTCCTCTGGGACAACGAGCCGCGCACGCAGGCGGACCTCACCCGTGAGCTCGCAATAGAACCGCCAACGACGTCGAAGATGCTCTCCCGCATGGAAAAAGCGGGCCTGATCGCCCGTGAGCGATCCGAGACCGACCGTCGAACCGTTCTTGTCACCTTGACCGAGGCGGGCCGGGCGCTGGAAGGCCCCGTGAACGCCGCGTGGCGCACACTCGAGGAGGACACCGTCGCGGCGCTCACCCCGGAGCAGCAAGACGACCTCCTGGTCTTGCTGGGGCGAGTTCTCGAATCGCTTGCGGCCAAACGTCGAACGTAGTGGCACTCGCAGGCCGTATCCGCTGGCCGGTACCCCCGATCCCCCGCTGACGGGAAGACGAGTGTGCGGGCAGCGGGGACGACATCGGCCCCCTTGAAGGCAACCCTGGAAGGTGTCCAGGAACTGAAACGATTGCCTACGGAAGAAGCACCATGCACACCAAGCTGAACTACATCGCGCCGCTGTTCGCGGCGGGAGCTGCCGCGCTCGCCATCGCAGCGGCGCCGATCGCGGCAGCCGCTCCCGCCCCCGCTGTGACGCAGTCCTGCACCGAGACCGGTTCGGGAAGTGACTGCCAGTCACCGGGCAACGTCCAGCTCGATGACTCCCCTCCGCCCGTCAGCTACGACCCCTACGGGGGCGAAGGGTTTCTGATCGGCGGCTACGGCGCCTACGGGGACCACGGCGGCTTCGGCGGCGGCGGCTTTCACGGCGGTGGGGGCGGACACCGATGACAGCCTCAGGCCTGCTCCCTACGCCGGAATCTGCCCCACGGTAAACGTGAACTCGTCGACATCTGCGACGCCACCGCTGACCACGTCGCCGGGTTGCATCGGCCCGACGCCGGCGGGCGTTCCCGTGAAGATGAGGTCACCGGGCGCGAGTGCGACGGCCTGCGAGATGTAGCTGATCTGTTCGGGGACGGACCAGATCAGGTCCTTGAGGTCGCCGCGCTGTTTGAGCTCGCCGTTCACCTTCAGCCAGATCTCGCCTGCGTCCGGGTGCCCGACCTCCTCGACGGGATGGATTGGGCTGCATGGCGCCGATGCGTCGAATCCCTTGGCCCAGTCCCACGGCCGGCTCAGCTTCTTGGCCTCGTCCTGGACGTCGCGGCGGGTGAGGTCGACGCCGACGCCGTATCCCCAGACCAGGCTCAGCGATTCTTCCGGTGCGACGTCGACGCCACCGGCCTTGATCGCCACCACCATCTCGATCTCGTGATGGAACTCCGAGGTAAGCGTCGGGTACGGGATCACCCCGGTGGCGTCGACGACGGCATCGGCGGGCTTCATGAAGAAGAAGGGCGGCTCGCGGTCGGGATCCTTACCCATCTCGCGGGCATGCGCCGCGTAGTTTCGGCCGACGCAGAACACGCGACGGATGGGGAAGCGCCCGGTGCCGGTGCTCACCGGAAGCGACGCGGCCGTGGGCGGCGGGATCACGAAGTCAGTCACAGTGCATGTCTACTAGGGATCTCACCGAACTGTCGGCGTCGTTGTTCGAATGCTCTCGTTCCCGAGCCCTCGGGGTTCACGTTCGGGGGTGGCCGTCGGCTCGGCATGCGCACGGACGGCGGGGCCGATCCAGCGGCGCAGGTAGGCACGAAGTTCGGCTCCCCGGCGCGGCGGTTCCCCGGGGTCGAGGATGAGCGACTGCAAGGTACGCAGCATGAATTCGACGAGTTCGTCGAATTCACCGTCATCGAATCCCGCAGCGGCCCAGTCGATGTTGAACCGGCTCATGATCGACCGGCCGAAGGAAATCGCAACCTCGGAGGTGACGCCGGCGGTGAAGGCGCTTGCCTTGCCAGGCTGCATCACCATTCCAAGGTACTTGTCGTTGGGTAGCTGCTCGAGTGTGTAGGCAATGCCTTCGACGACCGCCTCCTTGGGGGTGGTGAGTGCGTCGAGATGCTCGGCCAGATGATCCAGAAAGCGGCCAACGGCTGAAATGGCCGTCGCGCGGAGAAGCGCTTCGTGGTTGGGAAAATACCGATACATGGTGGCGCGGGTGATACCCAGCGACTGGGCGACCTCCGACATGCTGAGGCTTCCACGCTCATCGATCACTTGGCGCGATGCGCTGACAATCCGCCTGATCGCATCCTCGTCATCGGTGGGCATGTCGCCCGACCAGCCATGCCTGCGCATGCTTCGCATCTTCGCACCTTCGTATCCCGCAGTTGCCTCCACCAAATCTTGACTATACATTCAAGTTCGATTGTATAGTCTGATCCGAACAGTGGGCGGCAACCAGAGGAGAAGCGATGAAGTCGACGGCCGAGACGCGGGTGGATGGACACGACGAAGAGCTGACTCGTCGCGCCTTGCGCCATGCGTTCGACAAGACCACCGACATGGCCGACCACGAGCTGCGGGTTCCGTTGCACTATTACCGGGATCCCAAGATCACCGAGATCGAGGAATCTCAGATTCTGCGTCGTGTGCCCTTGGCCATCGTGCCATCGGCACAACTGCCCAACTTGAACGACTTCATGGTCCGGTCTGTCTTGGGAGATTCGCTTTTGGTCACCCGGGACCGCACCGGTGCCAGCCACGTCTTCTTGAACTACTGCCGACACCGCGGCGCGATGCCGGCCTGCGGATCGGGCAATGCCTCGAAGTTCGTCTGCCCCTATCACGCCTGGAGTTACCGCAACACCGGCGAACTCTTCATGGTGCCCGGTAGCGCGGGGTTCGACTCGATGAACAAGGCCGACTACGGCTTGGTCGAACTGCCGAGCGAAGAGCGTCACGGCTTCATCTGGGCCGTCCTGACTGCTGACGCCGCGATCGACCTCGACGCCCACCTGGGAGACCTCGGCCCGGAACTGGCGCAACTGAATTACGCGTCGTACGGCTACCACACCGAGCGCCAGTTCGACTCCGATGTGTCATGGAAGGGCGCATTGGAGGCGTTCGCCGAGGCTTACCACTTCCCATTCGTACACGGCCAGAGCGTGATTGGCCAGAACACGATCGCCAACACCTGCGTCTATGACGAGTTCGGCAAGCACCACCGGATCGGCTTCCCCTTCAACTGGGTCACCAACCTCGAACACGATCCCACCGGCTCCTGGGATCCCCACATGAACATGGGCGTGATCTATTGGATCTACCCGAATCTGATCCTGGCCAACAGCCCCGTCGGGGTGGAGATCATCGACATTCTGCCCGCCGGCGCGCCGACCCGCTGCACCGTGCGGCACAGTTGGATGGGGCGCATCCCCGCCACCACCGACGAGCAGCGCGCGGCCTACGACGCGATCTACGAGAATGTCCACGCGGCTGTCCGCGATGAGGATTTCACGATGCTTCCGCAGTGTGGCGAAGGTGTTCGTCACGGCCAGCACGACCACATGATCATCGGCCGCAACGAGATTGGGGTGCAACACATGATCGAGGTGTTCGCCCAGGAACTCGGGGTGGCGCTGCAGTAGTGCGGCGTCCGCGTCCCTTCAGGCCGTCGGCCCCCGCGTCGGAAACGGATCGTTGGCGAAGTCGATCTGCGCCGCCGCGTTGCTGACGGCAGTGACGGTGCCCGAGCCGAACGGTCCCGTGTGGTCGAACAGCGTTGCCGTGCCGACACCGACGCCGTCGGACACCAAGTGCGAGTCGGCCTGAACGCCGATCCAGTCCCCCAGTGGCAACCGCGCCAGCGCGACGGTCAGGTCGCCGTTGATGTAGCCCACCCCTGCCGTGCCGAGATTGGTGACCAGGCTGGTGCCTTCGGCGGCCATCGCCGCGTTGACGAACGGTGAATTGGACGTGCCAGAGACGACGTCCACGGTGCGGTTGAAGGTGCGCTTACGCGAGGTGTTCTGATGGTCGGCAATCGCATGCGACCAACCACCATCGTCACTGCCCATCGTCATGGGACGCTGCCCCTCGGTCTCGGGCGGCGGCGTGAAACCCTCACTGGACGACCATTCTTCGCCGCGCGGAGGAGACGATCTCCGGTACTGGACCAGGACCGCCTTCACCACGACGACACCGTCCTGGATCAGTTCACACTCGGAGTTGCGCACCCGCCTGCCGTCGCGCACCAACCGCGTCACTGCGGTGGTCTCGACGCCGCGGGCGGCCTTGAACAACTCGACCGTGAGCCGCGCAGGCATGAAATCGTCGAGCCCGTAGGCCTCCTCGAGCGTGCGGGCGACCAACGCGACCAAGGCCGGGCCATTCAGGTGGTCCTCGCCCCAGTGGCTCTGCGCACTCACCGTCGGAAGGAACCGATCCGGTGCGGTCTGGATGAAGTGTGCCGGGCGTGCGGTCATTCCCGCATCGTCGCATGAGGTTGATCGATCGCACTCAATGCGTTCACCGAATGCGGACAATGGCCTCGTGGACACTCGCCGCCTACACCTGCTCCTCGCGCTGTCCCGGATGGGATCGATGCGGGCCGTCGCCGAGACGTACCACCTGACGACCTCGACGGTGTCCCAGCAGATCGCGGCACTGGCCAAGGAGACCGGCACGCCGTTGATCGAGCCCGAGGGACGCCGTGTGCGGCTAACGCCCGCCGGCCGCCGCCTCGCCGACCACGCCGTCACGATTCTCGCCGCCGTCGACGCCGCGCGCCTCGACCTCGACCCCGACGCCGAGCCCGCAGGCACGTTGCGGGCCGGAGGGTTCGCCACCGGTATCCGGGTGTCCCTTCTGCCGATCCTCGCCGACCTGACCCACCGCCATCCCGGCGTGGAGGTCGTGATCAGTGAGTACGAGCCCATCGAGGCGTTCGCGCTCCTGGCCGACGACGACCTCGACCTCGCCCTGACCTACGACTACAACCTGGCGCCAGCCGCACCGGGACCCGCGCTGGAATCCGTTCCGTTGTGGTCGATCCCGTGGGGTCTCGGCGTCCCCGACGACGAGCCCGACCGACCGCCGGACGTGTCCGGCTACTACGACCGCACCTGGATCGTGAACTCCCGCAACACCGCCGACGAGGACGCGGTTCGCACCCTTGGCGCCCTCGCCGGATTCGTGCCGCGCATTGCACACCAGATAGACAGCCTGGAACTCGTCGAGGACCTCATCGTCGCCGGGTACGGCGTAGGGCTGCTGCCCATGGGCAGACCCACGGGCACCGGCGTCAAGGTCGTACCGCTGTCCGACCCCTCGGTGGTCCTCACGGCGTACGCGGTCACCAGGATCGGTCGCGCCACGTGGCCCCCGCTACGCGCCGTGCTCGATCGGATACGCCCACCGCAGGGCGCCCTGCCGGAATCGGGCTGGCCGCGCCCGGCTGCCAGCGAGTGAGGCTGCCCCATCAGGCGGCGTCCGACTGCCAATGCGTTACCCGACGTTCAGGCCCCACGCGGCGCAGGGTCACGCGGTTGGGGCACGCGTCGCCCGTGTCACGGTTGGGGCGTTAGCAGGATCCGGATTTCGGCAGGAAGGTGATCAAGGGCCTTGTCGATCTGGGCAGCTGGGAGGAAGTGCCCTAACGCGGCGGTGGTCGCTGCGGCAGCCTTGTTTACGTCCTGGACGGCGATGTTGGCCTCACGGGCAAATCGGACCGTGTAGGACTCGACGTTGTACTTCACAGGGACGGCGCTGGGATCCCAGCCCGCGTAGAAGACGCCTCTGATCAAGTCAGGCAGCTGGGCCGCAAAGTGCGCCGCCGCCTCGACCGTGAGGCGATCCCGAAGTGCATGCAGCCAAGCCCGCAGCACTCCGTAAGCGAACTCCCGGTCCTCGGTGCCGAATTCCCTGGCGACCCCGTTGACCCACGTATGCGCAACGTGCGTCGCGTGATCCAACGCCGAAACCTTCGTATTGATGGGCATGACTACCTCCTCGTGTCCCGCATCCAGCAGACACCAGGAGCCGTTTGCCCGCCAGGGGCGAAAGTCACCACCCGTGATGACACTGCGTTTCGCGCGTGTGGATCCACGCGACTTCGGCGATGATCCCGCACGCTGTTGGGTCCAAATTCGTTACGGTTGAGAAACTTCGACGCCTGAAAACGCGGCACCGGCGACGGCGAGCCCGAAAGATGTAAATTCCGTTGAGTTTTCATCAGGCCCGATATCCGCACCCGACGCACGCGAAGCGCGGCTCGGTGAGGGGAGCCTCACTACCTGCCCCTGACATCGCGGCCTCCGCGGCTCGGGCGCGGTTGTCGCGGTTAGGGAGCGGAACCATGCAGCACGGCAATCCGTTCCCGATACTGCGTCTCGCTGATCTCCCCAGACGCGAATCGTGCGGCGAGGATCTGCTCGGCGGACAGCGTTTCAGGCGGCGGCGCTTGCCGATTCGCTCGGCTACCGGTCACGAATCCGATCAACGCGACCATCCCGGCGATCAGCAACGCCCAGAAAAGCACCATCCCAATACCCATGCCGGCGTACCCCCACCAGCCCATGTCGTGGTCATACCAGAACATCATGATCACTCCTTCAGTTCGTGAATCGCGTCCACTCCTACGGTTGACTGCTGGTCCGGCCGCCGCCCTCGTTGACCAGCTCCCGCCACTCTCGGTCCCAGCCGCTGCAGCGGCGACGGCTCAGCCACCAACGCGCCAGCATCGACAATGTCGTGACGCCGGCCAGTGCGCTGAGCCATACGCCCACCCCCGCGAACGACGCTTCGATGGCGGCCCGCGATGTCGACATCGGCGCTGCGACCTGACTGCCGTCGGCGTCCACCCAGACATCCACTCGGTCTCCGACCTTGGTCGATCGTGTCAACTCAACCGAGCCGAAATGCTCGACGCCATTGGCTTGCCAGCGGGCGTCGGCGCGGAACGCCTCCTCATTCTGTCCAACGATGGGGGTGCTGGGCTCGACGACGGTGGCGGCGATCGTGTGCCGTGTCTGCGCCTGCTCCGCGTAGAGGTGAGCGCGGGACTCGTACACCGCGGTGCCGATCGCGCCAGCAACCGGCATCACGATGAGTGCTGTCGCGAAGACCAGAATGAGGAGTACGGACTCGAGCCGATCGCTCCAGCGCACCAGCGGGTTTCGGCCCAATGCACGGACGAACCAAGGCTGACCCAAGCTGAGCGTGAAGGTGTCCATTCGATCTCCTTCATCGATCGAGATCCAGTATCGATCGATCGTCCCGTTGCCGGGCCCATTGGCACAGAGTCGAACGGCCCGCCATGGGTCACCACCGCCGAGGACCACTGGCACCTCGCGTGGGACCAATGACCCTCCTCCGCTGGGGCCCGGGCACATAGCGTCGATTGCAAGGACAGCGCTCGAACGCGTCACCGGATCGCGTGGCGGTGAATCATCGACTGGCCAACTGCTGCGGTGTTGATCGCGATCGTCTTCGCCGTAATGGCGGTTCTCACCACCTACATCGTTGGACGCAGCCCGAAGAAGTAGACCGGTCCAACCAAACACCAACTGACAATGAGGACTGGGAAATGTCGGAATCCACGACCACGTAAGGAATCCCGGCGGCTGTGGATGGATCAGTGGAGTCGGACGCCGCCGTTCGCTGGGCCACCCGCGAAGCCGTGATGGGCGATGAATCCCTCACCTTGATGGATTGGCACCAGTACGAGGACGAGGGGTATGAAATCTCCGTCTCCAAGCAAGCTCGTGAACTCGTCACCGCACAGTACGAGTTCAATCGCGGCATCGTGCGGAGTGCGGACCGAGCGCTGAGCAAGTCAGACGACTCACAGGAGTAACCGCCCGCACGAGACGGTCGGCCACCCGAATTCGACCGGGTGGCGTCCGACTAACTCGCGGTCGCGGAGAAGGGTTGACCCGGGCTCTCGTGGACTTTCGGCTCTACTTCGTCGCTTGATTGCCGTCAACACTAGGGGCCGTGGACCAATGGCGACCGGTCGCCTCGACCCCGAGGGGTGGGTCGTGGCGACCGGCGCCAACCGCTGCGAAGCTGCTTCAGGCCACGTGGAGGGGCGCCCCTTCGATGGCGTCTATTGCGGCGCCAAAGACCGATTGGGGGTGCCGTCGGCGCGGGGTACGTCCGTCGGCGCGTAGCGCAGCAGGGCCGCGATCCCGTCAACGGGGGCGATGCCGTCATCGACCCGAACGAGCGAGGCGCCGACCGCGATGGCTGCGAACGGCAGCGCTTCATCCGCCCGCACCACTCGGTGTACGGCTTCGCCCAGCTCCGACAGCGCGTCGGCGTCGGGCGCCACGGTGACGCGGTCATCGCCCGTGACCACCGTCGCGTCCCCCAGATCGGCGACGATCAACGTGCCAACGGCGCCCTCCCGCAGCGCCGCGCACACGGCCTCCAAACCCTCGGCGGCCAGTCCGGACCCGCACCCCTTTTCGTTGCGGAAGCGGTCAGCCACTCCGTCGATTTCGGCCTCGTGGCGCCGCTCGAACTCCGCCTCCACCTCCTGCGCGAGCTCTCCCTCGCCGACACGACAGCCGCGTGCTCCGGCGTGCAGCAGGGTCACCCGCTCTGCCACGCGATCGGGCAACGCCGAAACCACGTCGGTACGCGTGCGGACCTCTCCGCAGACGAACACCACCTCGGCACCCGTTTCATCGACCAGCTCGGTGAGCCGATCGGCGACCGCGCGAACGTTCATGCGGACGGCTTCCTCGGTCGAATGCTGTGGGTCGCCGTAGGCGTTCACGCCCGCGCTGGCCGCCTTGTGAACGGGATAGCCGCCGGCGTCGACCGTCTCCGACCGCGCATCGTCACCCTGATGCAGCATGATGTCGGCCCCGACACGGTCGACTGCCGCGAAGACGTACGTTGGCCGTTGCCTCCCGAACTCCACCAAGGGCAGGACGTACGGGTAGTCCGATGCGCGAAGCGTTGTCACCGGCGGCGGGCTCAGCAGGTGCTCGTTGAACAGCACCCGGTCGGGCGTCGCGATGACTCCGCGCCCCTGCCTCCCCACGGCGGGTTCGCCGCGCAGAACGGCTTCTTCGAGATTCTCGACCACCTGCTGGTCGGCGCCCTGGTCCTCCAGATGCTTGCGTACGTCGCGCCATATGGCAACGCGTCGGGACACGGCATCTGCCGTATCACCTGAGTCGTCGAAGTACACCGACACGAACCGCCCCTTCGCGGTCGCCAATGGACGAAAGCGGTCTGTTTTCATGACTTTCCCTACTTCCACCTAGTACATCCGTTGAGACCAGCGCCTTCAACGAACGTCATTCGGCCAGCCGTACCTTGACGAAGTCGGCGATGCCGAAGCGTTGAAACGCCCGTCGACGACGGGCAGAAAGCTGTGGCATAGCCGTTGTGGCGTCGATGATCTCAGGATCGAAGACGTCGAAGGTCTCGCCGGCGACCGTCAAATTCGCGCGCCCCGCAGCAAGCACGTTGCGTAGCCAATCGACGCCGGTGCCGTACGGAAGCGGAAGGATGAAGCCGCCCGCGACGCGGTCGGCCACCACTGGGGTGGCGTAGCGCTTTCCCGACCGGCGCCCGGTGTGTCGAATCACCGCTGCATACCAGTGCTTGCGGCCGGCGAGATTCATCATCAGCGGATTGAGCGCGTGCTTGTTGAACATGCGCACCGCGTGTCTGAACGGGGTCATGGTGTCGGTGGCCATGCGTCGATGATCGTCGGAGGCAAGTCCCCGGGAAAGGGCCGACCGGACGGCGGGAAAGGGACTTAAGGCACCAGAGCTGTCTGCTCACTGCCCCACGGTCAACGCCTGCACGCTGTGATACCGCTCGACCACCTCGGGCGTCGGATCTCCGGCGTAGGTCACCGTCGCCCCTATCGACCACGACGGCGGTGCATCGGCGCCCGACAGCGTCCACGCCGCCTGCCGGGCCGCACCGAGTGCGACGTACTCCGCCGGCGTCGGGACGTGCACCGGCATGCCAAGGATCAGCGGGGCGATCCGCCGGACGGCCTCCGAGCGCGCACCACCACCGACCAGGATTACGCGCTCGACGCGCACGCCCTGCTCGGTGATCCGGTCGACGCAGTAGGCCATCGAGCTGAGCAGTCCCTCGACCGAGGCCCGAGCAACGTTGGCAGGAACCAGGTTTCGCGTCGTCACCCCATGCAGCGCCCCTGCGGCGTCGGGCAGGTTCGGTGAGCGTTCGCCATCGAAGTAGGGCACCAGTACGAGCCCTTCGGCTCCTGCCGGAGCCGACAGTGCGAGCCGGTCGAGTTCGTCGAAGTCCACCCCCAGCATTGTCGCGACGGCGGCCAGCACCGGAGCGCCGTTGAGCGTGCAGACCAGCGGTAGCTGCCTGCCCGTCGCGTCGGCGAAGCCCGCGACCAGACCCGACGCGTCGTGCGGCGCGGCGTCACCGACCGCGCTCACCACCCCCGACGTGCCGAGTGAGACCACGCAGTCCCCTGGGCCAGCGCCGATGCCGAGCGCCGCGGCGGCATTGTCGCCCGCGCCGGGGCCGAGCACCGCCCCCGTGCCCGTCTGCCCCGCGGCTCCGTTCGGCCCGAGCACCTCGGGCAGGTGGGGGTTGCGGCCGCGAAGGGCGAGCATGAGCAGATCGGGGTGATACTCGTCGCCCTCGGCGGCGAAGTACCCGGTTCCGCTGGCATCGCTGCGGTCGGTGCGCAGGTCGGCGAGGTCGGTGGCCTGGGCCAGTCGCCAGGTGAGCCAATCGTGTGGAAGGCAGACCGCGGCCGTTGCGTCGGCGTTCCTCGGCTCGTGGTCGGCCAGCCAGCGGAGCTTGGCTGCGGTGATTGCCGCGACCGGCACCACCCCGACCCGCTTCGCCCACTCCCCTGCACCGCCGAGTTCGGCGACCAGGTCGGCTGCCGCTCCACTGGAGCGGGTGTCATTCCACAGCAGGGCGTCACGCACCACCACGCCGGACTCGTCGAGGCAGATCATGCCGTGCTGTTGGGCGCCGACGGAGATGGCCTCCACGTCGTCGAGACCACCGGCGGCGGCGACCGCCTTCTGCAGGGCCGACCACCAATGCGCGGGGTCGACCTCGGTGCCGCCTGGGTGCGGCTCCGAACCGGTGCGCACCGTTGCGCCGGTGTCGGCGTCGCACACCACCACCTTGCAGGACTGGGTGGACGAATCGATTCCCGCGACGAGCGTCACGCAACCTCCTCGGATGTCTTGGGACGTCCAGCGTAGTGCGAAGCTGGTGCGGTGAGATGCTCCTTCCTCGCCGCGGCGCTGACCGCCCTCGTGGTGACCGCGCTAGCGCCGCCGCCGACCGCTGCAGCGGACTGCGCTCCCGGTCCTGCCGCCTCGGATTGCGACCTGCAGGACCGCGTTGCCGCCGCAGACGCCTATCTGGCCACCCGCCCGGGATCGGTCGGCTACGTCCTGCGCGACCGCAGAACGGGTGCGACGTATCGCAATTCGCATGCCGGCGAGCTGATCTGGACTGCGTCGACGATCAAGTTGGCGATGGTGGTCGATCTGCTCACGCGCCAGCGCGCAGGCCTCGTGACCTTGACCGACTCCGATCGGAGTCTGATGGCCGCGATGATGCACTCGTCGGACGACGACGCCGCCGACACGCTCTGGACGCGCCACGGGGGCAGCGACCACCGCACCTTCAACGCCGACTTCCCGAGGTACGGGATGACCGATCTGCAGCCACGACGCGGGTTCAGCAGCACCTTTCCCTACTGGGGTTTTCAGAAATCCACGACCGACGACCTCGACCGGTTGATCAACTACACGCTGACCGGCCTCGACCCCGCCGACACCGCCTGGATCGTCGACCAGTTGCAGCACGTCGCGCCGAACCAGCAGTGGGGGGTGTGGGGCGCGGGCCCGGCGATGGCGCCTGGCAACAAGGACGGGTGGTCGCTCGAGCAGGGCGGCTGGGTGGCGAACTCGGTCGGTTTCGCAGGGCCAGGTCAGCGGTACACGCTTGCGGTGATGAATGCCCTCGGCAGTGCCGGCGGCTACGACGACGGCGTGGCCACCACCACCCGGCTCAGCCAAGTCCTGCTGGCTGGACGACCTGATTGACGGCCGGCTGTAACGCCGACGGCAACGGCGCCGATTACGCTCTTAGCTAGTGTAATTAAGCTGCCGATAATCCATTAGCGGCTGGTAACACTGGTAGCGTTGAATCATCGACGACATTCTGCATTCCGCTGAATGTCTTCAGGGTGGGTCGGGCTGAGGTATCGGAAGGTAGACGAGAATGCGAATGATGACGAAACTGGTTGCGGGGTCTTGTGGTTTGGCGTTCGCGCTGACTGCTGGTGCCGGGATCGCCTCCGCTTCACCGGATGTGAGCCCGATCGTCAATTCGACGTGCACTTATCCCCAGGTAATGGCGGCGTTGAACGCAGAAAACCCGGATGCTGCCAACCAGGTGACCTCCAACCCGATTGCGAATGCGTGGCTGCAACAGCTCGTCGCGTCGCCGCCGGAAGGGCGTCGGGCCATGGTTGCGCAAGCGCAGACTGTGCCGGCGCTTCAGCAATACACCGGGCTGATCTTCCAAGTTGCGGGTACCTGCAACAACTACTGAGCGGCATTCGGCGCGGTCATGAGTGACCGAGGTTTGTGACGCCGTCGGCTGGGGAATCCCGCCGCCATGTTGATCAGACGAATCGCCCGTCCCATGTTGGCTGCGACCTTCGTCGGGCGCGGCGTGGAGGCGTTGCGCAGCCCCAAGCCTGCGGCCGACGCTGCGCGCCCCGCCCTCGCAGGCCTTGCCAAACTGCCCGATCCCGTCGGGCCGCACGTGCCGACGAACGCCGAGACGGTGGCGCGAGTGAACGGTGCCGTGCAGATCGGCGCCGGGCTTCTGCTCGCCACCGGCCGGTTGCCGCGCGTCGCATCGGTGGCGCTCGCGGTCAGCGTGGTGCCGGGAAGCCTTGGCGCAAACACGTTCTGGTCCGAGGGCGATCCTGCCCGCAAGGCCGAACAGCGGCGGGCCTTCGTGGCCGACATCAGCCTGCTCGGTGGTCTGATCATCGCGGCCGTCGACACCGAGGGCAAGCCATCGCTGGGCTGGCGAGGCCGTCGGGCAGCTCGCAAGGTCACCGAGGCCGTGGCGACCGCTCTGCCGGTCGGCGCGGCATCGGGTAGCGCGCTCGCCGACGGCGTCCTCGCCGAGAAGGTGGGGCACGGACTGCAGATCGGTGCCGAAAGAGGGCGCGAGTTTGCTCATCTGGCGCTCGAACGCGGTTCCGAGCTGGCCGATGTCGCCCGCGAGCGGGGCACTGAGTTCGCCGAGGTGGCCCGCGAGCGCGGGCCCGAAATCGCCAAGTTTGCACGCGAACGCGGCTCAGAACTAGCCGAGGCGGCTCGCGAACGCAGCGTCGATCTGGCCGAGGTGGCCAGGGACCGTGGACCCGAACTGGCCAGCCTGGCCAGGGAGCGCAGCGGTGAACTGGCCGACGCGGCCAAGACCGAGGCACGGAAGCGCCGCTGGCGCTGAGCTCCGGCCTTCGTTTTCTCGCCCGCCTGATCGACGGCATCATCATCGGCGTCGTCGGGTCCATCGTGCTGTTTGCGCTGAGCCTTCAGTCGAACATCTGGATGACGGGCCTGTTCACCGGGTTGCTCACCTTCGTCTACTACGTGGCGTTCGAAGTCACCCAAGGCTGGACGCCCGGCAAGAAGGTGCTCGGCCTGAGCGTGCACGGCCCGGCCGGCGCCGCCAAGCCCGATCTGACTCAGTCCGCGATCCGCAACGCGTTCACGGTGCTGACGATCATCCCGTTCGTCGGTGGCCTGCTCGCCTTCATCGCGATCATCGTCATCGCGGTGACGATCAACGGCAGTCCCACCAAGCAGGGCAAGCACGACGAGCTCGCCGGCGGCACCCAGGTGGTCAAGGGCTGAGCCCTCTCAGATCACCAGGTCCAGGAGCAGGACCACGATCAACCCGCTGACCGATAGCACGGTCTCCATGATCGACCAGGTCTTGATCGTCTGACCCACGCTGAGCCGGAAGTACTGGTTGACCAACCAGAAGCCGGCGTCGTTGACGTGCGAGAAGAACAGCGACCCGGCGCCGACGGCCAGCACCACCAGCGACACCTGACTGCTGGGCATGCCCTCGACCAGTCCCAGGATGAGCGACGATGCCGTGATGGTCGCGACGGTCGCCGAGCCCGTGGCCAACCGGATCAGCACCGCGAGGATCCACGCCAGCAGGATGACCGAGAAGTTCGCCCCTTCGGCCCAGCGTGCGAGCAACGTGCCGATGCCGCTGTCGACCAGAACCTGCTTGAAACCGCCACCGGCCGCCACGATCAGGATGATGCCCGCCACCGGCGGGAGACCTGATTCGATGCACTTGGTCAGCTCGTTGCGCGTCATGCCTGCGCCGCGTCCCAGGGTGAACATGCCGACGATCACCGCGAGAAGCAATGCGATGAGCGGCGTGCCGAGGGTGTCCAGGACCTGACGGAGCCACTGCTTCTTGTCGTCGATGAAGATGTCCGCGAGCGCCTTGCCGAGCATCAGCACCACCGGCAGCAGGACACTCAACAACGTGATGCCGAACGACGGTCGCCGCCGCGAAGCGTCGTCGTCGAATCGGTCCGCGTCGAACGTGTCCGGCGCGTCCACCACGACCCAGCGGCCCGCGAGCTTCCCGAACAGCGGGCCTGCAACGACGATGGTCGGGATGGCGACCGCGACGCCGAGCGCCAGGGTGAGACCCAGGTCGGCGTGCAGCAAGCTGATGGCGGTCAGTGGGCCGGGATGCGGTGGCACGAAGCCGTGCATCGCGGAAAGGCCTGCCAGAGCCGGGATTCCGACGGTGATCAGGGAGAGCTGCGACCGCCGGGAGACCAGGTAGATGACGGGCATCAGCAAGACGAGACCGATTTCGAAGAACATCGGAAGGCCAATGATCGCGCCCACCAACGCCATTGCCCATGGCAACATCCGCGGCGACGAGTGGCCGATGATGGTGTCGACGATCTCGTCGGCGCCACCGGAGTCGGCCAGAAGTTTGGCGAACATGGCACCCAGGGCGATCAGAATGCCCACGCTTGCCGCGGTATCACCGAAACCCTTTGCGAATGAGGTCAATACCGTCTGCAGATTCTCCCCCGCGACGATGCCAACCGTGAAGGCGCCGAAGAGCAGCGACAGGAACGGGTGCAGTTTGACGATGGTGATCAGTACGACGATCACCGCGATACCGGCGAGGAAGGCCAGGATCAGCTGCCAGCCCGAGGCCACCGGTTCGGTGAGCTTCGGCGCGTCGTCAGCGAGGAATGTAATGCCCGAGATCATCTAGTGCTCCTGATTGGTGCGGGATAGATACGTTTCGACGATGGCGTCGATGTCCTGGTCGACGTCGACGTCTACGCCGCGTTCGTCTGATTCGAGCGGCTCGAGGGTGTCGAACTGCGACTTCAATAGGGACGGCGGCATGAAGTGCCCCGGGCGGCTGGCCTGTCTGCGACCGATGACCTCCGGCGTGCCGACCAGATGGAGGAACTCCACTTGCGGGCAGTGCTGGCGCAGTTGATCGCGATAGGTGCGCTTGAGGGCAGAGCAGCTCATCACCCCGCCGGTGCCGCATCGCTGCGCCAGCCAGTCGCCGATGGTCTCCAGCCATGGCCGACGGTCATCATCATTCAGCGGGTGCCCGGCGGACATCTTGGCGATGTTGGCGGCGGGGTGGAAGTCGTCGGCATCGGCGAAGGGCACCCGCAGACGTTGGGCGACCGCCGCTCCGACCGTCGACTTCCCCGATCCGGACACGCCCATCACGACTACTGGTGACGCCACCACTCCACCTCTCCGGGCCATACCTACCCGCTTGTGCTTGCCGTCACACAGTCTGCATCAATAGTCTGACTATTGCAATGGAAACACGTAAAGGTACGTTTTTAATAACGCCAGGCCTGCCTATGAGAAGATGTATCCGTGGCCCAGCAAGCAAGCCTCAGCGCGCTGCACGACAGCGTTCTGACCGCGCTGGGCACCCAGATCGTCGCCGGCGACCTTCCCCCCGGTCACGTGATCAATCTGGACGGCGTCAGCGCTCAACACGGCGTGTCCCGCAGCGTCGCCCGCGAAGCCATCCGCGTCCTCGAGTCGATGGGCCTTGTCGCCTCCCGACGGCGCGTCGGCATCACCATCCAGCCTGCCGAACTGTGGAACGTGTTCGACCCCAGGGTGATTCGCTGGCGACTCAGCTCAAGCGACCGGTCAGCTCAGCTGATCTCGCTCTCCGAGCTTCGACGGGGCTTCGAGCCTGCGGCGGCCGCGCTTGCCGCACAACGTGCCAACCCGCATCACTGCCGCATCATGGCCGCCGCGGTGTCAGACATGGTGGTGCATGGCCGCTCAGGGGATCTGGAGTCCTATCTGTTGGCGGACAAGGTCTTTCACCAGACCCTGCTCGAGGCCAGCGGCAATGAGATGTTCCGCGCGCTCAACGGCGTCGTCGCCGAGATCCTCACCGGCCGCACCCATCACGGCTTGATGCCGGAGACGCCGAACCCGGTCGCCATCGAGCTGCACGACGAGGTTGCCCGCGCCATCCGGCTGCGCGACGGGGCCGGCGCGGAACGGGCCATGCGCGCGATCATCGACGAGGCGAAGAGCAGCGTCACTCCGCCGTCAGACTGAAGTCCATCGTCAGGCCCGACACCTCCGTGACGCGCACGGTGCGGCGGGCCTTGGTGCCCCCGGCATCGACGTCGCAGTGCGCGATCGCGTCGACCCTGCCCTCCAGCCCCGACTCGCACGCGACGGAATCGACATGGTCACCGGAGTTTTGGGTGACGAGCCGGGCGACGTCCTTCTCGAGTTGCTCCTGCGAGATTGCCGGCGTCATCTCGTAGTCAACGGTGCTGCCGTCGACTCGGCTGACGGTGATGATCGGCTGGAAGCAGTTCGCGTCGGTCATCACCACGTCGCACCTGGCGGTCCTGCCGACCTCGCCGATCAGATCCTCTTGACACGTCGCCGACTGTGGCGGGTTGCCCGCGTTGGCCGGCCCCTCGGAGATGTCGGCCTGCAAGGCCTGTCGCGAGACGGACGCGCGCCGCCTCCCCCGCCGGCGCTGCATCCGGCGAGCGCGATGACCATGGCCACCAAGACCGCCGTCACCCGCATGAACCGGACCCTAACAATGCGGAGGGAGGCGTGATGATTGACTGCAGAAGTGACCAGGCAACCGCAGACCGCGCGCCGACTATTCGACCGCTTCGAACCCGTCCACGCACTCACCTACTTCGCTCCTGAACCCCTTGCCGCGTTCGAGCATCTCGGCTACCGCGGCTTCTGGATGGGCTACTTCGCAGGCCGTTCCGCCCCGCTCGGACCGGTGCCCGCCGAGGTGATCACCGCGATCTTCTATGGTTTCTCGCCGGCACACGTCGAGCGGGCACTGCCGGCTGCATGGGATTTCGCGTCGCCCGCCGATGCGTTGCGGGCACGCGAGGAGTCGACCGTCGCGGCTCTGCGCCGGTGTGGTGTGGCCGCCGATGCCGACGTCGAGACCGCGGCCCGCCTGTTGGCGAAGGCGGCTCGCAGCGCTCCGCTCGACGGACGCCCGTTGTTCGCCGCCAACCTGGCCCTGCCGTGGCCCGAGGAACCGTTGGCCATGCTGTGGCACGCCGCCACGCTGTTGCGCGAACAGCGCGGCGACGCCCACGTCGCGACGCTGGCGGCCCTGGGGATCAGCGGCCGCGACAGCAACGTCCTGCACTGCGCCGCCGACCGCGTACCACGCGACTTCCTCTTGATCAGCCGCCGCTACGACGATGACGAATGGCGTTCCTGCACAGCCCGATTGGTGGCGCGAGGCTTGGTCGATGCCACGGGCGCCCTTACCGACGCCGGCGCAGCGTTCAAGCAGGACATCGAGGACACCACCGACAGGCTGGCGCTCGCTGCCTTCGACGCACTCGACGACGGTGAACTCCGGGAGTTGTTCCGCACCCTGACCCCCATCACGCGGGCCGTGGTCGCGGGCGGTGACATCCCGGTCGCGACGCCGATGGGCCTGCATCGCGACGAGCTCGACGACGACGACGCACACCTGGATTGAGTGCGCGGCCGCGCGTTCAGCGCGGCGCGTACATGATCAGTCCGACGCCCAGCAGGCACACCAGGGCGCCCGTGACGTCCCACCGGTCGGGACGGAAGCCGTCGGCGGCCATCCCCCACAGCAGCGACCCTGCGATGAAGATCCCGCCATAGGCGGCCAGTACCCGACCGAAGTGCGCATCCGGCTGGAACGCGGCGACGAAGCCGTACGCCCCGAGCGCGAGCACCCCGGCGCCCACCCACAGCCAGCCGCGGTGCTCGCGGACGCCTTGCCACACCATCCAGGCGCCGCCGATCTCGAGCAGCGCGGCCAGTACGAACAGGGCAATCGACTTGGCCAGCATCACGCACTCAGCTTGCCGCGAGCGCGCGCAAATGTCGGAAAATCAGCGGCGTGTCGCCCGCAGACGCGCGCGCTCGCGGGAGGGGTGTCAGCGCGGTTGGTTGCGATTCCACTCCAGCCAGCCGACACCGCTGCGGCCGTCGGCGGTGGTGACGACCGCCCAAACCCTCGGAAAGTGGCTGATGCGACCGTCGGGCGAGGTGAGCAGCACCGGCGCGTGACCCCGCACGTCGATGGTCGCGGCCAGCCCGCCAGGCGACAGTTCGAGCGCCGCCCCGACAGGTAAGCCGTTGTCACCGAACTCTTCCCGCGCGGCCACGCTCTGCAGTTCCACGAACGGTTCGCCGACCTTCTGCACGTAGCCGATGCCGAACCGCGGCGCGCCCGGGATGCGCATGTCGATGGCGTGCACGTGCGTGCCGTCGTCGAGGTGCAGCGCGCTCCACATCCAGTCCATGCCCCACCAGTCCCGCGCCGCCCACGAGTGGTCGCGTTGGCCTGGCACGTCCTGGAAGCTGAACGTCTGGTCGTCGACGGTCGCGGTGCCGGTCACGGTGCACGGAATCTCGTAGCGCGTCGTGATGCGGTACTGATACGGCGTGCCCGCGGTGGTCCACGTCAGGTCCATCGTGACGGCGACGGGGCGGCCGGCTTCGCCGCGCAACAGCCCTGCCGGGTCGTCGTAGGCCAGGCCCCGTCCGCGCAGCGTCACCCGGTAGGTCGTCAGGGGCTCGACCGCCTCGAGGGTGAGATCGACGTCGCGACCCGTGACGTGGGTGTGCACGTCGGGCAGGGGCGCCTCGAAGTCCAGGACGGCGACGGTCGGCATGCCGGGGCCGCACAGCAGCGCGTTGATCCACGCGTGGCCCTGGTTGGGGATCAGCCCGAGCCGGATCCAGCCGCCGACGTCCTGGCCGGTGTCGGCGAAGTCGAAGTACCAGCTCTCGCTCCACAGCGGCTCGTCGCCACTAGGGTGCGCGGCTTCGTCTTCGGCGTTGGGCTGCAACGGTTCCGGTGTCGACGGTGTCGGCAGAATGGCCAGCGCATCGGTGTCGATGACGTGTTGGCAGTGCCGTTCGATCATCGTCATGAACATCAGGTCGCCACGTTCGGTGCGCTCGACCAGCATCGGCGAAACGATCGACATCAGCACGCCGAAGAAGGTCTGCCTGCGCACTCCCTCCCTGACGTCGTCCAGGCTCAGCGACGAATCCGATCCGAGCGCAGCGTGGTACGCGCGCAGCAGGTCGTCGTAGTGGTCGCGGCGCAGTTGCACCGGCAGGGCGCAACCGAGGAAGTACGCCACGTCGGTCTGGGCAGGACCCCACGTGACGGTCTGCCAGTCGACGACTGTCAGCGGGCGCTCGGCACCAGCAGCGCCGAACAGCATGTTGTCGAGGCGGTAGTCGCCGTGGATCAGGCCCTGTGGACGATCCGGAGCCGCCTCCTGGGCTACGAAGGCGTCGAAGCTCGCGACCAGACGCTCGCACACGTCCCGGTGCTCAGGCGCGATCTGGTCGGCGTAGCGCTCGGCGAAGCCGGCATACAGGGCGGCGATCAGACCCTGGTTGATCGGCGACTCCCGATTGATCCACTCGGCACCCGCGAGGGTCGGATCGCCGAGCAGAGCGCCGTGCACCCGCCCCAGCTGGGTCAGCGCGAGCGTGGCCTGTTCGACTGTGGCACCACGGATCTCGTCGCCGACCGCCGCGGGGGTGGCGTCACTCAGCAACAAGTCGAACGCGCCCGTCTCCGGGTCGTAGGCGGCGTGATGGCATGCGGAAACGGGTCCGTCGAGGCCTGGTGCGATGTCCGTGTAGAACCGGACTTCGCGTTCGTAGAGACCCAACGAGAGGCCGGTCTGCCTGCTGCTGGGATCGGCCGCGGCGACCTTCAGCACCACCGACGCGGGCCCCGTCGTCCCTGCCGAGTAGGTCAGCGCTACGCGGTAGCACTCGCTCATCTGTCCGGTGCCGATGCGTTCGATCCCGAAACTGGTGACGCTGCCCGCTCCAATCGCGGACGTAAGCCATTCGGCGGTCAGATCGGCGGGGCGTTCGACGAGTGCGGGCACGCCAGCATCGTTAGTCACGAATTGACGGGTGTCAACTACCAACTAGTGGTGCGCGCTCGTCGTCGACGTGTGCGAGCCGGGTACGTCGAGCGACGGGTTGCGGTCGAAGAACCCGAACGGCTTGAGCCAGAACGACACGATGTCGACGGGCATCACCGGCCAATCCTCCGGCCTGGTGATGTGATGCAGCCCGAAGACGTACCACAGCACGACGTCGGTGTTCTCGATCGAACGGTTGGCCTTCGTCCACTCGCCGAGCCCGGTGTCTGCCCCCGACTGGTTGACGAATTCACCTGCCGGCCAACGCTCGTCGGCGTGGTTCGGGGTCACCCACAGGGTGTGCCCGATGACGTTGGCGCGCTGCATCACCGGCGAGGCGGGATCGAACATCGGGGGCAGCGCACCCGTCGGCACCAGCTTGTACGACGGGTGGGTGCCGATGCCGTTGGCGACGTTGGTGTTCATCACCTTCCACGCGCGCTGCGTGGAGAAGTCGACGTCCTGCTTGCCGTCGGACTCGGTCTGCAGTGCGACGTTGCGCGCCACCACCGACAGCCCGTGCGGATTGTCGGGTCCCATGGGCTCCGCGTACGACTCCGACATGAACACCGTGTTGTCAGGACCGTCGATGTCGAGATCGAGTCGGGCGACCAGGAAGTGTTGGTGGAAGGGCGCATACGTGCGTTCGTCGACGAGTGTGCCGTTGGGGTTCGGCGCTCCGACGGCCAGCGGGGTGGTCACCATGATGCCGGTGGCGCGGACCTCGCATTCGATGTTGCCGTCCTGGTACAGCCGCCAGTAGACGAGGTACTCGTAGTTCGCGACGGTCACGTGGAACGACAACGTCAGGCGCCGCATCCTGCGCACCTCGGCGCCCGCGTCGTGGTCGACGTGCTTCCACAGCACGGCGTTGTCCTCCTCGTGGATGCAGATCGCGTTGGCGATGGTGTACGGCTCGCCCGCGCTGTCGTGCAGGACCGCGTCGAGGTAGCGGATCTCGCCGAGGCAGTCACAACCGAGCTCGAGCGACGTCGTCATGAAGCCGAGGCCCCACTCCCCGATGTCGAACGCGGTGCGCCGGTAGTGATCGGCCGACGGATCGCGATAGGGCACCACCATCTCGGCGAAGGACATCCGGTGGGCCACCGATCGCGACCGGTCACCGTCCTGATATCGGACGGTGTGCAGGGTCATCCCCTCGCGGTAGTTGAAACCGATCCGCAGCGACCAGTTCTGCCACGTCAACAGATTGCCGTCGAGGGTGAACGACGGGCCGTCCGGCTGGGTGATGTGCAGCGGTTTGAGTGGTTCGCGCCGCGACGCCGCCCGGATCCGCTCGGGGATGTGCCTTGGCACGTATTCGCCCATCACCGAGGGGATTTCGGCGCCGCCCCCGGAGAACGGGCCACTGTCTTCGATCCGCAACACCTCCATCGTGTTGAGATCGATGACGCAGTGCAGTCCGCTCACCAGGTGGGCGTAGGGGTTCATGCCCGGCCCGTCCTTGAGCCAGGTGTCCGACCAGCCGATCCGCCGGTCGCGGTACTCCGGGGGTGCAACGGCGTCGCCGTAGGTCCAGGTGTCGACGAAGACGTTGTCGATGTCGGTGATGCCGCGCTTCGCCAGCGCAGCGAGGAAGTCCGGGTGCTCGCGCAGCATCCGATCGCACTCGACGAACTCGTCGACGGTGAAGTTGGGCTGCACGCCGGGGACGTGATCGAAGGACTCGGC
This sequence comes from Mycolicibacterium sp. P9-64, assembly GCF_008329605.1. GTDB lineage: Bacteria > Actinomycetota > Actinomycetes > Mycobacteriales > Mycobacteriaceae > Mycobacterium. The sequence goes on along the minus strand of NZ_NPKO01000006.1, from coordinate 56,794 downwards.
ACGGTCCGCGCTCACCGCGACCACGCTCTTGTAGGTGGCGTTGGCTGCCCGTTCGAAGCACACCACCGTTGCGAGGCGGGCGGGCACGGTGCCGTCGTCCTCGTAGGCCCGCAGCTCCGTCTTGCTGGGTTCGCGAAGCTCGATCGAGGCGAACCTCCAGCCGGAGTCGACGCCGTGTTCGCGCCGCAGAATCCCGGCAACGGTGCGGATTTCGTCGGCCGACAGTGGATCCAGTGGGTGAGTCACCCACCCACGCAACCACATCCGTCGATGCCGCGCAGTCGGTTCACCAGATCGTGGCGCTGACGTCAGGTGGTGGCGAGCGAGAAACCCTCCCATGCGCGGCGCCGCTCGGCGCGTGGGTCGTACTCGAGATGGGATTGCCGGTTGAACACCATGACTGCGCGCTCCTGCTCGGTGTACGTCGGCCAGCCGTCGCCGGGCAGCCCGGTCTTGCTGAAGGCACGCCACCGCCGCTGCACGTCGTTGCTCACCCGGAGTGCCGACCGCCGGTCCGCCGCGGCGGTGAGCAGCGATCCGATCGGGGTCCGGTACACGTCGAACACGGCGAAGAGCTCGGTGCCGTGGGTGGCGCCGAGCCCCGACCAGTGGAATGTGCGCGGCGCGTAGTCGTAGCGGTAGACGTACGTCGGCGCGTGCCCGCCGTGCGCTTCGGCGATCTGCCATGCCGCGGTCGCGAAGGCGAAGTCACCACCGAGCCGGATGCATGCGCGCGCGCTCGGATAGCCCGGATAGGCCTCGGTGATCCGCGCCTTCGACTCGGCGTCGCCGGCGAACAGCGCGTCGATCATCGGCTCGTTCGTCGGCAACAACTGCAGGAAGCGGGTGAAGAGCCTGCCCTCGCTGGCGTTGGTGCCGACGATGAGCGGGACCCGGTGCGCAGTGCCGTCCCGCATGGCAGCCACCGGATCCTGCGGCAGGTATTCGGTGCCGAACGTCGGCCCGACGACGAAGGCCCCGCGGACCTCCTTCATGCCGCGCATCACCTTCTCGAGCCCGTCCACCAGATCTGCGGGCCGCGCCGCCATCAGGGCCGCTGCCGCGTCCCGCCGTTCCACCCCCAGGACTTCGGCGAGGTCGGTGGCGAAGGCCGCCGCGACGTCCGGCGGTCCCGACATGCCGCTGGCGGGACTCTCCGAAATAGCCTGTGCAAAGAGGCCTTTGGCTTCGGGAACCGCCAAGAGGGTGGCGACGGCGTGCGCTCCCGCACTCTCGCCGAAGATCGTCACGTTTTCCGGATCGCCGCCGAATACGCCGATGTTGTCGCGCACCCACCGCAGCGCCATCACGAGGTCGCGCAGGAACAGGTTGTCGTCGATCGGATGCTCCGGCGTCGACAGCGACGACAGGTCCATGCAGCCCAGTGCGCCGAGCCGGTAGTTCACCGATACGTACACACAGCCCCGCCGCGCGAGGGCGGCCCCGTCGTACAGCGGTGTCGCCGAGCTGCCAAGGATGTAGCCGCCGCCGTGGATGAAGACCATCACCGGAAGAGGACCGTCGGACGGCTCCTCCGGCGCCACCACGTTCAGCGTCAGGCAGTCCTCACTCATCGGCTGGTACTTGCCGACCCCCAACATCGTGTACTTGCGCTGCTGCGGTGCGCAGTAGGTGAAGCCGTGGCAGTAACGAACCCCAGGCCACGGCTGCACCGGCTCGGGCGCGCGGAAGCGCCGCTTGCCCACCGGCGGGTGGGCGAACGGGATCGACCGCCAGCGGTGCACCCCGTCGCGGGTGAAACCCTCGATGGTCCCGCTGGCGATGGCGACGCGCTTGGTGCGTTCGTGCATGCATCAGACGGTAGCGAACAAATGCCGCGCCGGACGCGCCTGAACCGTGTTCGTGGTGCGCCCGCTAGCCTGGCGAGTATGCGGATTGCTGTGCTCGTGGCGGCTGCTGCGCTGCTTGCAGGGTGTTCGTCAGCGCCAGACAGCCAGCCGTCCTCGTCGTCCTCCACGGCCGCCTCGACCACGTCGAAGGCGCCCACCTCGCCCCGCACGTCGACACCGGGCGCGCCACCGGCGGCCGGGGCGGCGATCGCCGACGTCATTGCCTGGATCGAGGCGGGCAAGCCCGCCGACGCCGCGACGTACGAGTCGGTGACTCTCGACGGCGTGTCGACGCCTATCGAAAACGGGGTGGCGTTCACCACCGCGGGCACCGAGGCGAACTGCGTGACCAACAAGTACCAGGACGGAGCCCTGGCGTGCCTGGTCAAGCTGACGAGTCCGCCGCCCCGCCCACCCGACTTCCCCACGGCGTGGAAGGACAACTGGGTGGACTTCTACGGCACCAGCGTCGACGTCGGATCGCCACACGGCGACCCGGGTCCGTTCGGCGAGGGGACGGGCGCAGTGCTGCCGGCCGGTCGGACCCTCGCGTTCGGCGACTACCGCTGCAGGGCCGATGCGGCAGGCCTGTTCTGCGTCGACTACGCCCACCAGACGGGCATCAAGCTGGCCCCGGAAGGCGTCGAAGGCTTCGGATGCCTACAGAAGACCACGCCGCCTCCCGAGATCGGCCTGCGGCTCAGCTGCTGAGCGCAGGTTCGTGCCCCGGATAGGCGTGCACGATCGCATGCGACAGCATCGGAATCGCGTGGGTGAGTTCGTGTTCGGCGTCGTGCGCCAGTTGGTGCGCCTCGGAGAGGGTTAGCCGGGGGTCGACGTCCAACTCCACGTCGGCCTCCAGCCGATGGCCCACCCAACGCATCCTCACCTGCCGGACCGCCTGCCCGCCAAACCGTTCCGCCAGCGTTCGACGTGCGGTCGCGACCAGCTCGGGATCGACGCCGTCGAGCAGCCTGCTGAACACGTCGCGGGCAGCGACCACCAGCATCCCACCGATCGCGCATGCGATGACCAACCCGACGATGGGGTCGGCGAGCGGGAAGCCGAGGCCGACGCCGACGGCGCCCACAACCACGCCCAGTGAGGTCAATCCGTCAGTGCGGGCGTGCATTCCGTCGGCCCGAAGGGCGGCCGACCCGATGCGCTTGCCGACCCTGATGCGATAGACCGCGACGATCTCGTTGCCGACGAACCCGATCACGCCCGCAGCGGCCACCCAACCGAGGTGCGACAGCGGCACGGGGTCGATGAGTCGGTACACGCCCTCGATGGCGGCGACCAAGGCGGAGATCCCGATGACGACGAGCACGAACAGCCCAGCCAGGTCCTCGACGCGGCCAAACCCATAGGTGTACCGCCGGGTGGCCGCCCGCCCGCTCATCGCAAAGGCAATCCACAGCGGTACCGCGGTGAGTGCGTCGGAGAAGTTGTGGCACGGTGTCGGCGAACAGCGCCACCGAACCCGATACGAGCAGGACGGCGACCTGGGCGGCGGCGGTGACGCCGAGCACGACGAGGCTGACCTTGACCGCGCGGATGCCCGCAGCACTGTCGGCGAGTACGTCGCCGCCGTGATGTCCGTGCTGGTGGCCATGACCATGTCCGAAGCCCATCAGCCGGCACTCCCGTCGTGGATGACGCGCAGCTCGCGCTCATCGAGGTGGTGGGCGGGCACTCCCCCTGCAGCGTGCTCGGCGTTCTGTACGGCGTCGATGACCAACTGGCGGACGTGCTCGTTCTCCAGTCGGTAGAACACCTGCGTGCCCTCGCGCCGCGTGCGCACCAGATGCGCCATCCGCAACTTGGCCAGGTGCTGGGATACCGACGGCGCGGGCTTGCCGACCCGGCCTGCCAAGTCGTTGACCGACATCTCCCGGTCGGCCAGCGACCAGAGCAGCTGGACACGGGTGGTGTCGGCGAGCATCCGGAACACCTCGACGACGAGGTCGGCCTGTTCATCGGCAAGCCGGCGCGTACAAGCCTGCCTATCTGCATTCATACGCAGATAATAGCGCGCTAGCCCGTCGGTTGGATACGCGAGCGCACCCGCGCCGGATAGGTCTGCGTCATCCCGACGGCGCCGACGAGCACCACGATTGGGATCACCCAGTTGGTCCAGTCCTTCGTCGCCGGCACCTGGGCCGCCGCGAAGCCGAGCACGGCGATCAGCGCGAACACCAGCGCCCACATCAGCGTCAGCACGCGGTTGGTCTGCCGGAACGCCGGCTTCTCCCAGTCCTGCAGCGGCGGCGATATCCGCGCGTACTGCTCGGTGAACGGGGTGAACGCCAGCGACGCCAATGCCATCACCGCGAGCACGCCGCTGGACAGGCTCGTCGAGTAGGTGTCCATCCAGTCCCGGTCGGCGGCACCGACGACCATGGCAATGGCCGTCACGGCGATGAAGAACACGATGGTGACGACGTCCAGGAGGCGGGGGCTGCCGAAGCCCATCGAAACACCAAGGATGATCGCCGACAGCACCGCACACAGCGCGCCGTACAACCACGTACTCGGCCCCTCGGCCACCACCCAATAGATGATCCACGGCGCGAAACCCACTACGGGGCTGCGCTCGAACCAGTCGTCCACACCAGCAGACTAAGCGCTAGAGGGTGCTACGCCCTGGCCTTTCCGGCCCAGTCGTTTTCAAGCGACGCCCTTCTGCTTGAGTATCGGAAGCACGCCCTCGGCGAACCAGTACGCCTCCTCGAGGTGCGGGTATCCCGACAGGATGAACTCGTCGAAGCCCAGCGAGTGGTACTCGACGATGAGGTTGGCGACCTCTTGGTGGCTGCCGACCAGCGCCGTGCCCGCGCCGCCACGCACCAGGCCGACGCCCGCCCACAGGTTGGGATAGATCTCCAGCTGGTCGAGCCTGCCGCCGTGCAGGGCCGTCATGCGACGCTGCCCCTCTGACTCCGACTTGGCGTGCAGCGCAGTCGCGTTCGCCACCTGATCCTCGGTGAGCTCGCCGACCAGTTCGTTGGCGACGGCCCACGCGGCTGCCGACGTGTCACGGCTGATGGTGTGCAGCCGAATCCCGAACCGAACCTTGCGGCCGCGGGCTTCGGCCAATTTGCGCACCTGCTCGATCTTGGCGGCAGCGGCCTGCGGTGGCTCACCCCAGGTCAGGTAGACGTCCACGTACTCGGCCGCGACGGGCAGCGCAGCGGCCGACGAGCCGCCGAAGTAGATCGCGGGCAACGGATCCGGCGGCGCGGACACCCTGGCATCGGCCACCTCGTAGTAGTCACCCTTGAAGTTCACCGACTCCTCGCGCCAAATCGAGGTCACTACGTTCAGGAATTCGGCTGTGCGGGAATAGCGTTCGTCGTGGCCGAGCCAGTCACCGAAGCGCCGCTGCTCGACGTCGTCACCACCGCTGACGACGTTGAGCAGCACCCTGCCCTCCGAGAACCGCTGCAGCGTGGCGGTCTGCTGCGCCGCGAGCGTCGGCGGGGTGAGACCCGGCCGAAACGCGACGAGGAACTTCAGCCGCTCGGTCTCTGCCAGCAGCGCCGCCGCGGTCAACCATGCGTCCTCGCACCAGGTTCCGGTCGGCGTAAGCACCCCTTCGTATCCCAGCCGATCGACGGCACGGGCCACCTCGGCGAGGTAGCGGCGGCTCGGGGCCCGGTAGTTGTCCGGCACGGTGTGATGCGACGACGCGTGCGACGCACCGACGATCGAGCGGCTGTCACCGTTGGTGGGGAGGAACCAGAATAACTTCGCACGCGAAGCGGGCAATTCAACTCGAGTGGGCATTTTCGGTCCTACTTGTCGTTCGTCAGAAACGGTTTCAGCTCCTCATGGTTCAGCGCCCTCTGGGTCGCCTGCGCGGTGCGATCACGATGCAGCGACCGTACGCATGGGTAGGAGGCGCGTGAAGGGTTCCACTCTGCCTGAGACAAAGGGAACGGCCCCGCCGGCAAGAGCCGACGGGGCCGTTCGATGAGCGGTTCGGGTTAGCCGAAGCGCGTGTTGCCCACGACCAGATCACCGGTGACGTCGGTCCCGTTGATCTTCGAGGTCAGCTTGTTGTTCGAGATCTTCACCGTTTGGTTCGCCTGCTGCAGGATTCGCTTGTTGCGCACCTGATTCTGGAACTGAATGTTGGTCAGCTGCTGCAGCTCGGCCTGCTCGAAGTCGCGACCGGTGATGCCACCGTTGAACTGCACACCGGTCACCGAGCCGTCGGGGCGCACGATCCAGGAGGCGCGCACACCGTCGAGGGCCGCGGTGTACATGCCTGCCGGCGAGGACACGGGAGCGGCGGTGAAGTTGTACGTGACACCGTTCATCGTCAAGTCACCCTTGACGTCCGAGCCCGTGTACGACGCGTTGAGCGTGTCGCGGAACTTGTTCTTGATGTCGATGGCGCCACTGGCCTGGTTGCCGAAGAACCATGCCTCGTCGTCGACGCCGTTGCATGCGTAGGCGGTGATGTCGTTGCCGTCGACGGAGATGCCGATGGCCATCTTCTTTCCGTCCTTCTCCACGTCGGCCATGTAGCGTGCCGACGCGGGGAAGGGCGCAGCCGTCGCGGGTGCCGCAGATGACGACGCCTGCGAGGGCGTCGCTTCCGGGGACGAGCCGCTCGAGCAGGCGGTCAGAGTGCCCAGTGCGATCATCGCGCTGACACCGATGAGCAGGGTGCGGAACTGTTTTCTCATGTCACCAGCATGCTTGGCGGCCCGGAGCAGTGCATGGAGAAAGTGTGGAGATTGCATGGAGATATGAACGCACTTCCGGCGGGATTCATTGCCCGGCGATCATTCAGCCAAGAACGACTCGACCTCGGAACAGAACACCGACCACGCGGGCTCGGTCTCGGTGAGCAGATGGTTGTTGCTCGAAAGTGCCACCAGACGCGAATCCGGGATCAGGGCGGCCAACTCCTCGCCATAGCGCATCGGCACCCGGTGATCGTCGCGAGCATGCATGATCAGCGTCGGACACGACACCTGTTGCGCCAGATCCCGTACGTCGATGCGGGCGAACTCCTCGAGGAAGCGCACCGCGTTGTCCGGAGACGTGGTGCGGCGCTGCAGATGGTCGAACGCCTCCCAGTCCGCACGGGATCCGTCGGGAAGGAACTGCGCGGCGAACACCTGCCGGAAGGCCGGGTCATCGCGGCCCCAGCCGACCCTTGCGAGATCGAGATCCAGTGCGGCCGCACGCCTCTCCTCGTCGTCGACGGCGCGCACCGCACGTCCTCGCGCGTAGGACGAACACAGTATGAGCTTGGTCACCTGCTCGGGATGCTTGGCTGCGTAGGCGACCGCCACCGCACCGCCCTGCGACACTCCGAGGAGCGGAAAACGTTCCAGCCCGAGCGCTTCGACCACCGACTCCAGATCCGTCACCCAGTCGTCGAACGTGAAATCGGCTGCTTCCCAATCGGATAGCCCGCACCCGCGTTCGTCGTACCTGATGAAGGTGTGATTGGCAGCGAGGTCGCGAACCCAGTGCCGCCAGACCGGGCTCTCGATGTCGTAACCAAGGTGGGTCATCCAGTTCGCAGCTCTGACCAGGGGCGGGCCCTCCCCCGCCACCCCGTATGCCAACCGCACACCGTCGGCCGCACGGCAGAACGCGATGTGCTGACGCGGCGGCGGCGCAGATTCCGGCACCTTGAGCGCCGCTTCGGCCGCGTCTTCTGCAATGGTGCCGACGAACTGATAGCCACGGCCACGCACGGTCCGGATGTAGCGCTGCAACTCGCCGTCATCGCCGAGCGCGTGCCGGACCGCCTTGATCCGGCTGGTCAGTGCCGCCTCGCCGACGAACCGGCCGCCCCACACCGTGTCGAAGAGCTCTTCCTTGGTCACGAACCGGTCGTGGTTGCTGACCAGATGGGTCATGACGTCGAACACCTGCGGTTCGACCTTGATGACGTCACCATCACGGCGCAGTTCGTAACGGGCGGTGTCCAACACGAAGTCGTCGAACCGCCACACCCGGCCGGCGGGGGCAGGATCCGGAGTCGTTTCCGTTGACGACAGGGTCAATTCGATCCGATCTCGAGGCGGGCGATCACGCATTTTCTGCTCGTCGCCATTTTAGCTCCGAGCGTGTATGGCTACGAGACCGCGAGGCCGACCTGGGTCAGCGCCAGCCGTCGGCCGCCTTGGCCGCACGCATCAGCGTCTCGCACAGTTCCCGAAGTTCGGAGCTTGCTGCCCCTTCATCGATGGCCGTTGCGAGGTCCTCGGCGGCGCACCTGACCTCGAAGACGCGGTCGGACAGCTCGGAGGCTTCGTCGGCGGTCAAGACCACCGAATCGGGCGACAGCGACGTGCCCTTCACCAAGGCGCGTTGTTCGTAGGCGCGCTGCCGGCACGACTGCCTGCAGTACTGCCTGCGCCTGCCAAGCCCGGCGTCGGCGACCTCGCGGCCGCACCAGCGGCACGGCTGCGCGCGACTGCGTCGTTTGGTTCCTGGCGCCACGGAACCCGACTCTAAACCGCTGGCAGCACCGATCCCGGTATCATGGGAGGCTGAGTCGGGAACTTCGCGTCATCCGAATGCGTTGATTCCCCGGACGAATCGCATGACAAGGAGATGTTGACGATGGCTGATCGTGTCTTGAGGGGCAGTCGCCTCGGAGCCGTGAGCTACGAGACCGACCGCAACCACGACTTGGCGCCGCGTCAGGTCGCGCGCTACCGCACCGACAACGGCGAGATCTTCGAGGTGCCGTTCGCCGATGACGCCGAGATCCCGGGTACTTGGCCGTGCCGCAACGGCATGGAAGGCGCCCTCATCGACGGCGACGTGCCCGAGCCCAAGAAGGCCAAGCCGCCGCGCACCCACTGGGACATGCTGCTGGAGCGGCGCTCGATCGAGGAGCTCGACGAGCTGCTCAAGGAGCGCCTCGACATCATCAAGACCCGCCGCCGCGGTTAGTTAGCGCACGACGCCGCGGGCGCGATCGAGGCGCCCGCGGATGCCCCATTCGGCGACCTTGAAGATCGCCTCACGGATGTTCGATCCGCTCATCTTGGATACACCCAGCTCGCGCTCGGTGAACGTGATGGGCACTTCGACGACGGTGAAACCAGCGCTGATGGTGCGCCAGGTCAGGTCGATCTGGAAGCAATAGCCCTTGGAGTCGACGGCACCGAGGTCGATCTTCTCGAGAACCTCGCGCCGGTACGCCCGGTATCCCGCGGTGATGTCCTTGATGTCGACGCCAAGCGAGATTCGCGAGTATCCATTGGCGGCCTGCGACAGCACCATGCGCCTGCGCGGCCAGTTGCGCACCGTTCCGCCCGGGATGTAGCGCGAGCCGATGGCCAGGTCGGCACCCGCGTCGACGGCGTCCAGAAGCCGGTACAGCTCCTCAGGAGCGTGTGAACCGTCGGCGTCCATCTCCACCAGCACCGAGTAGCCGCGACCCAGGCCCCAGGCGAATCCGGCCAGGTAGGCGGCCCCGAGGCCACCCTTGCTGGTGCGGTGCATGACGTGGATGCGGTCCGGGTCGGCCAGTGACAACTCGTCGGCCAGCTCGCCCGTGCCGTCCGGGCTGCCATCGTCGACGACGAGGACGTGGACGTCGGGTCGAGCGGCGTGCACCCGTCCCACGATGAGCGGCAGGTTCTCCCGCTCGTTGTAGGTCGGAATGATGACCAGCGTGCGCTGACTCCGGCGGTCTCCCCCTGCGGTCATGCGCGATCTCGCTGCGCTTCTCGCTCCACAGTCATTTGGCTCCTTCGTCGACGGTCGCCTTCTTGCGGCGACGCACGAAGCTCCCATTGTGCAGTATCGCCGCGGCCAGAGACGCAACACCGATGGCAACGAGTAGTCCTTGGACGATCGGGCCCCACCTGGTTGCAGGCGTGAGGTCCGTCTTGAGCCGGATCTGGCTGTCCAGGTAGGCAGGCTCGAAGAACGCGGTGCTGGCCAACTCGTGGCCATCCGGCGCGATCACCGCGCTGATGCCGGTAGTGCCCGACACCACCGTGTAGCGATCGTGCTCGACTGCCCGCAGCCGGGCGAACGCGAGCTGCTGGGCACTCATCGCCTCGGTGAACGTGGCGTTGTTGGCCGGTACTGCAAGTAGTTGAGCCCCGTTGAGGACGGATTCGCGGGCTGCACGGTCGAAGATCACCTCCCAGCACGTGGTGACCCCGATCGGGATGCCCGCGGCGCTCACCACTCCATTGCCGGTGCCGGGCACGAAGTAACCGGCGCGGTCCGCGAACGACGACAGGTGCGCGAAGAAGCTGCGCCACGGCAGGTACTCGCCGAACGGCTGCACGATCTGCTTGTCGTGCCGCTCGCCGGGGCCGCTCTGCCCGTCCCACACGATCACGGAGTTGGTCGACACCGGGTTGGCCGGGGTGTAGCCGGGCGCGGCGAGAACGGCGCCGACCAGAATCGGGGCGTGCACCGCGTCGGCGGCCGCCGAGATGACCTCGGCCGCGTCGGCGTTCCTGATCGGGTCGATGTCCGACGAGTTCTCCGGCCAGATCACCACAGCGGGCTGCGGCGCCCTGCCGGCGCGCACGTCCTCGGCGAGCAGCATCGTCTCGCGGACGTGGTTGTCGAGCACCGCGCGCCGCTGAGCATTGAACTCCAGCCCGAGCCGGGGCACGTTGCCCTGTACCGCCGCGACCGTCACCGCGGGGTCGTCGCCCGCCCCCAGTCCCGACTGGCGTACGTGTGGGCCTGCCAGAGCCACCGTCAGCAGGACGACCACGATGCCGACGCCGGGCACCATCACTGCGGGCCGCGCGGCGGAGGTTCGTGGGGTGTGGCGCCACCAACGCACGCCCTCCATCACGATCGCCAACACACTGAAACCGACCAGCACGACGGCGAATGACACCAGCGGCGCGCCACCGAAGTGTGCGATGGGCAATAGCGGGCTGTCCGTCTGGCCGAATCCGACGACACCCCAAGGGAATCCACCGAACGGAACCGTGGACTTGAGCCATTCGATCAGCGCCCACAGACCCGCGAACGCCACGGGCCAGCCAGGCAGTCGTCGTACCGTGATGGCCAACAGGCCGAACAGTCCCGGGAACAACGCCTCCATGGTCGACAGCGCCAACCACGGAGCAGGCCCGACCAAACCACTGATCCAGGGCAACAGCGGAACGTAGAAGGCCAGACCGAAGAGGAATCCGTAGCCGAATCCGCCCGCACGCGTGGTGTCCGGGTGGGTCAACACCCACGCCAGCAATGCGAACGCGGCGAATCCCAGATACCACCACCCGAACGGCGGAAAGCTCAGACACAGCATCAGACCCGCGGCGATGGCCGCAGCGAGACGCAGCGCTCGCGGCTCCAACACCCGGCGCAGCCGTGCGACGATCCGTTGCCATCGCGCTGGCGGCGCGGAGGGCGCTTCCTCGACGACATCGTCCTCGGCGTCATCGTCCTCGGCGTCGTCCGTGACCGCGGGAAGGGTAATCGTGTCGTCGTGCGGCCGGGACCATTCGCGTCGGCGCTTGCGGTCAGCCATGGATGGCGACACCCCGCAGCACCGTCTGACGGCACGTCGGCAGCGCGTCGCCGGCACCGAGTCGAGGCAGGGCGGGCACCCGTGACCGCGGGTCGGTGGACCAGCGGCGCGCCGTATCAGCCGGTGCCGCCACCTCGAGACCGTCGTGTCCGCCTGGCACGTCCCAGACTGCATACGAGGCGGGCGCACCCGGCGCCAGCGTCCCGGTGACGCCGTCGCGCACCCCGCCTGCCCGCCAGGCACCGCGCGTGGCGGCCCCGAAGGCGGCGCGGGCCGAGATGGCGCTTCCCCGAGTCTGATGCTGGGTTGCAGCGCGCACGGTCTCCCACGGATTCATGCTGGTCACGGGACTGTCCGAGCCGAAGGCGATGGGCACGCCTTGGGATGCTAACAGGGCCAACGGATTGAGCCCGCTGGCTCGGTCCGCACCCAGCCGCTGGGCATACATGCCGTGCTCACCGCCCCACGCAGCGTCGAAGTTCGGTTGCATGCTGGCCACGACGCCCAGCGCACCGAGTCTGCCTGCCTGCTCCGCGGTCACCATCTCCAGGTGCTCCAATCGGTGGCCACACCGGGCGACGGCGGGACCGCCGAACCGCTCTGCGACGCGGTCCAGTGAGTCGACGACGGCAGCGACGGCAGCGTCGCCGATGACGTGGAAGCCCGCGGTGATTCCAGCTTCGGTGCACGCGCTCAGGTGGGCTTCGATCGCCTCGGCGTCCAGGTAAGTGTTGCCGCAGGTATGAGGGGCGTCGGCGTAGGGCTCCCGTAGCCATGCCGTGCGCGACCCGAGGGCGCCGTCGACGAACAGGTCACCGGCCAACCCGCTGGCACCGGTCTCTTCGTGCAGCGCATGCGCCTCCGCAGCGGTGCGGACGGCCTGACCCCAGTAGCCGACGACGTCGACGCCGTGGCCGATCGTGCGCAGCGCCTGCCAGTCGTCGATGCCGCCGATCTCCGGTCCGGCGCACTCGTGCACCGCGACGATGCCGGAGCGCGCTGCGAGATCCAGCGCGGCGACCCGGGCTGCGTGTAACTGGTTGGACGTCAACAGCTTCCGCGCGGCCGCCCTTGCCAGGTGATGGGCGTCCGCGGTGAGCGGCAGTTGCGGGGCGTAGCCGGCGGCAGCTACCAGACCGGTCACCAGTTGCCGCAGCCCGGTGGATGCGACCGCGGAGTGCACGTCAACCCGCGCCAGATAGGCAGGTCTGCCCCCAAGCACGGCGTCCAACTCCTCAGTGGTCGGCGGAGTGCTTGTCGGCCAACCGGTTTCGTCCCAGCCGTGCCCCCAGACGATCCCGTCGGGATGGCCGTGCGCGTATTCGGTGATGCGTCGAAGCACGTCCTCCAGCGAGGTGGCCGCGTGCAGGTCGAGGCCGATGACGGACAGTCCCGTCGCGGTGACGTGGACGTGGCTGTCGACGAACGCCGGCGCGACGAACCCGCCGTCCAAGTCGACGACCCGGGCCTCGGGGAACTGTGCCAAACCCACGTCGTCGGTGCCGAGCCACCGAACGACGCCGTCGGGGCCGTCGCTCACGGCCATCGCAGTGGCATCGGGCATGGCAGGGCTGTGCACCCGACCATTGACGAGAAGCGTCGTCAAGTCAGTCGACGCGCCGTGGCAGGTGGCGAAGGTCGACCGGCGCGACGTCACCGTCGACGACGTCGACGACCTCACCATCGATGTAGTCGCCACGCCCGGGCCTGCGCGGTGCGGCGCCCACGTTGTTCACCACCAGCGGGACGCGGACCAGCCCGCGTGCGGCCAGCGCCGCGACGGCAGGACGGGCCAGCGCACGGGTGGGCGGCAGGAGAAGCAGAACGCCAAGCGCGGTCGTGACGAGGCCCGGGATCACCGTCAGAATGCTGCCAAGGGCCACCAGGACACCGTCGCTGAGGGCACCACGCGGCGCGGCGAAGCCTGACTGCAGTCGCTGAATCTGGCGCTTGACCTGCGAACCGGCCAGCGCAAGACCCAGCGCAAACGTGCCGACCAGCAGGAGCACGGTCCAGCCGAAGCCGATCGTGGACGCCAGTCCGACCACCACCGCCAACTCGACGAGGGTGTAGACGAGGAACAGCCGCATAGCCATGAAGTCTCAACGAGCGATGGGACCCGAGGGTTCCTAGCTCGCCTCCTCGACCGCTCGCACCTCGATGGCGGCGTGGACCTTGTCGACGCCGCCGCGCACGATGGCCTGCGGAATCCACCACCACGCATGCCACCAGTAGCGCCTGGTCACCAGGTCGAACACCGGCCGGGTCTCCGACTGAGGCAGATTGCGCGCGACCGCCTCGACCGGCTCACCCTTGGGCTTGCCGAGCACACCGCACTTCTGGATGGTGACCCGCGGGGTGTTGTTGATCCGCTTGGTCTTCCACGATCCGGCGTCGGTGCTGATCAGCAGCTTGCCGTCCTTGGGAACCCCCCAGATGGCGGTGGGCTTCGGCCTGCCGTCCTTGGTGAAGGTGGTCAGCAGGATGTACTTCGACTTGGCGACGTTGGCGAAGGTCTCCGGCATGGCTCAGACCGCTGTCAACGCGATGGTGACGTTGTTCTTCATGCCGCCGCGGAGCTTGGAGAAGACGTTGAACGCCTTGCCGACCACCCCGTACCGCTTGCCGATGGCGTCATAGGTCGCGCCGTTGGCCGACTTGTCCAGGATGGCAGCGGTCGCGTCGACGGCTTCGCCCTTGACGTTTCCCGTCCGATCGCACGGAGCGATGGTCACGTGGGACGTGTTTCGGATCCGCTTGACCTTCCAGGACTTCTCCTGGGTGATGACGACCAAGCGGTCACCTTCGGGGGCGGCCCAGATGGCGGTCGGCTTGGGTCTGCCGTCCTTGGTGAAGGTGGTCAGCAGGATGTACTCCGACTTGGCGACGTCGGCAAAGGTCACGGACATGCGTCCCAATCTAGTCGGCGGCCCCCACTAGCCCTCGAGATCGCCCTCGGTCTCCAGCAGCACCCTGCGCAGCCCGTCGAGCGTCGCCGCCTCGGGCTCTGCCCACATGCCGCGGCCCGCGGCCTCGAGCAACCGTTCCGCCATGCCGTGCAGAGCCCACGGGTTGGACTCGGCCATGAACTTGCGGTTCTCGTCGTCGAGCACGTACTCCCCCGCCAGCCGCTCGTACATCCAGTCGGCCATCACGCCTGCCGTGGCGTCGTAGCCGAACAGGTAGTCGACGGTGGCGGCCATCTCGAACGCGCCCTTGTAGCCGTGCCTGCGCATCGCCGACATCCAGCGTGGGTTGACCACGCGGGCACGGAACACCCGGGTGGTCTCCTCGGACAGGGTGCGGGTGCGGACGGCGTCGGGGCGGGTGTTGTCCCCGATGTAGGCGGCGGGCGCCTGCCCGGTCAGCGCGCGCACCGTGGCCACCATGCCGCCGTGGTACTGGAAGTAGTCGTCGGAGTCGGCGATGTCGTGCTCGCGGGTGTCGGTGTTCTTCGCCGCCACCGCAATCCGCCGGTACTGCCGGTTCATGTCGTCGGCAGCCGACACCCCGTCGAGACCGCGCCCGTAGGCGAAGCCACCCCATGCGGTGTAGACCTCGGCCAGATCGGCGTCGTCGCGCCAGTTCTTGCTGTCGATGAGCTGCAGAAGTCCTGCGCCGTAGGTGCCCGGTCTCGAACCGAAGATCCTGGTCGTTGCGCGGCGCGAGTCGCCGTGGTCGGCGAGGTCGGCCCTGGAGTGTGCGCGGACGTAGTTGGCCTCGTCGGGTTCGTCGAGTTCGGCGACGAGGCGGACGGCGTCGTCGAGCATGGTCACGACGTGCGGGAACGCGTCGCGGAAGAAGCCCGAGATCCTCACGGTGACGTCGATGCGGGGCCGGTCCAGCTCCTCGAGCGTCATCGCCTCCAGGTCGACGACTCGGCGCGATGCGTCATCCCAGACGGGCCGAACGCCAAGCAGCGCAAGGACTTCAGCGATGTCATCACCGGACGTGCGCATCGCCGAGGTGCCCCAGACGGACAGGCCGACCGACTGCGGCCAGCGCCCGTAGTCGTCGCGGTAACGGGCCAGCAGCGAATCGGCCATCGCCACGCCGGTGTCCCAGGCCAGCCGCGACGGCACGGCCTTGGGGTCGACGGAGTAGAAGTTCCTGCCCGTCGGCAGCACGTTGACCAGCCCGCGCAGCGGCGACCCCGACGGGCCCGCGGCGATGAACCGTCCATCGAGGGCCCGCAGCACCTGGTCGATCTCCGCCGAGGTGCCGGCAAGCCGCGGCACGACCTCGGTGGCCGCAAACCGCAGCACCGCCGCGACGTTCGGATCGTCGGTCAGTCGATCGACCTGCCCGGCGTCCCAGCCGGTCTCCTGCAGCGCGGCCACCAGGGCACGGGCCTTCTCCTCGGCGTCGTCGACCGCACCGCGCGCGTCGGTGCCGTCCTCGGCGAGTCCCAGCGCCTGCCGCAGGCCGGGCACCGAGCTGTCCCCGCCGAACAACTGGCGCGCCCGCAGGATCGCCAGCACCAGGTCCACCTGCGGCTCGCCCGCGGGCGCCTGTCCGAGGATGTGCAGTCCGTCGCGGATCTGGACGTCCTTGATCTCGCAGAGCCAGCCGTCGACGTGCAGCAGCATGTCGTCGAAGACGTCCTCGTCGGGCCGATCCTCGAGCCCGAGGTCGTGGTCCATCTTGGCGGCGCGCATCAGCGTCCAGATCTGCTGGCGGATGGCCGGCAGCTTGGCCGGATCGAGGGTGGAGATGTTGGCGTGCTCGTCGAGCAGCTGCTCGAGCCTGGCGATGTCGCCGTAGGTTTCGGCGCGGGCCATCGGCGGGATGAGGTGGTCGATGAGCGTGGCATGTGCCCTGCGCTTGGCCTGCGTGCCCTCACCGGGATCGTTGACCAGGAACGGGTAGATCAGCGGCAGGTCCCCGAGCGCAGCGTCGGTGCCGCACGCCGCGGACATGCCGAGGGTCTTGCCTGGCAGCCACTCGAGGTTGCCGTGCTTGCCGAGGTGCACTACCGCGTCGGCGCCGAAGCCGCCGTCGGCGGTCGACCGGCTGAGCCAGTGGTAGGCCGCCAGGTAGTGATGGCTGGGCGGCAGGTCTGGGTCGTGATAGATCGCGACGGGGTTCGCGCCGAAGCCACGGGGCGGCTGTACCAGCAGCACGGTGTTGCCCGCCAGCATGGCGGCGATGACGATCTCGCCGTCCGGATCGGCGCTGCGGTCGACGAACAGTTCACCGGGCGCGGGGCCCCAGTGCTCGACGACCTGATCGGTCAACGCGGCAGGCAGGGTGGCGAACCATTCGCGATACGCCTTGGCGGGCAACCTGATCGGGTTGCCAATCAGCTGCCCCTCGGTCAGCCAATCCGGGTCCTGGCCGCCGCGTTCGATCAATGCGTGGATCAGGGCGTCACCGTCCTCGGCGTCGACACCAGGCACGTCGCCGATCACATAGCCCGCATCGCGCATCGCCCGCAGCAGCGCCACGGCACTGGCCGGGGTGTCCAAGCCGACGGCGTTGCCGATGCGGGCGTGCTTGGTGGGGTACGCCGAGAACACGACGGCCACCCGCTTGTCTTGCTGGGGAATCGTTCGGAGCCTGGCGTGCCGCACGGCGAGTCCGGCGACCCTGGCGCACCGTTCGGGATCGCCGACGTAGGAGATGAGCCCCTCGTCGTCGATCTCCTTGAACGAGAACGGGACCGTGATGATGCGGCCGTCGAACTCCGGGACCGCGACCTGGGTGGCGACGTCGAGCGGGCTGAGGCCCTCGTCGCTGCCGTCCCACTGGGCGCGGGACGTGGTCAGGCACAACCCCTGCAGGATCGGGACGTCGAGCGCAGCAAGGTGCGCGACGTTCCAGGCGTCGTCGTCACCGCCTGCACCGACGGTGGCCGGAATGGCGCCGCCGGCCGCCAGCACGGTCACCACCATCGCGTCGGCGCCCCCGAGGGTGTCGAGCAGTTCGGGGGCGGGCGTGCGCAGCGATGCGCAGTACAGCGGCAGCGCGCGACCACCGGCCGATTCGATGGCCTGGCACAGCGATTCGACGTAGCCGGTGTTGCCCGCGAGCTGCTGGGCGCGGTAGAAGAGGACGGCGATGGTCGGGCCTTGGTGGTTTGTCGAGCCGTTCGCCGACACGCGCTCGAGGACCCCCCAACTGGGCAGCGTCACGGGCGGCTCGAATCCGATGCCGGTCATCAGCACCGTGTCGGACAGGAACGAATGAAGGTTGGCAAGGTTCTCGATGCCACCCTGCGCCAAGTAGACGTGCGTCTGCAGCGCGATGCCCGCGGGCACGTTGGAGCGGTCCATCAGCTCGGCGTCTGGCGCCTGCTCACCGCTGACGACTACTGCCGGAACACCGCTGGCGAGCACAGCGTCGATGCCGTCCTCCCACGCGCGAAACCCGCCGAGGATGCGCACCACGACGACGTCGACACCGGACATCAGCTCGGCCAGATCGTCGACCAGCAGCCGGGACGGGTTGGCCCACCGATAACCCGCACCGCTGGCGCGGGCGGAGATCAGATCGGTGTCAGACGTCGACAGCAGCAGAACGGTGGGCGACGACACTGGGTCCTGATCGGCTTCGGGCACGCACCATTCGTACCCCACCGGCGTCACAGGTCGAGACGTCGGTGCGGCTGGGTCGATCAGCGGTCGGAGCTACCCCAGCGGCTGTACCACGATTGCGGGTAGGGCTGACCGGCTGCCGCGATGAGCACGACCACCACCGCGAAGAAGACGATGAGTCCGAACATTTCACACCTCCTGTGCCTCCGAGCGCCCCATCGACGTTGACGGGGCCATACGGAAGCTCAACGGAAAACGTACGACCGATCGCGTCGAATTCGGTGCCTTCGTGTGCGATGGAACACACCTGCGCCGAACGTGACCTGGTTCACATTCGCGCTTACGGGGCTACTTCGAATCGCGGCCAGCCAAATACTGGTCGGGGCGCGGGCAATCTGCGGAAATCTTCGGGTGGCCAACTTCCCCAACATCGTGAAACTCGGCGCGAACATCGGCGCCCGAATCGACGGCGTGCAACTCGACGGTGACCTTCCCCAGGCGACCGTCAAGGTGATCAACGACGCGCTCTTGACGCACAAGGTGATCTTCTTCCGCGACCAGGACCACCTGGACGACGACGGGCAGCTGGCGTTCGCCAAGCGCCTCGGCACGCCGACCACCGCGCACCCGACGGTCACCTCGCGGGGCGAGCGGATTCTGCCGATCGACTCCACGTACGACAAGGCCAACAGCTGGCACACCGATGTGACGTTCGTCGACCGGATCCCGAAAGCCTCACTCCTGCGCGCGGTTACCCTGCCCGACTACGGCGGCACCACCACGTGGGCATCCACCGAGGTGGCCTACGACCAGTTACCCGCTCCCCTGCGCGCGCTGACCGAGAATCTGTGGGCGGTGCACACCAACCAGTACGACTACGCCGAGAGCTACTACTCCTCGAAGGCCGAGACACTGACCGACGCGGAGCGCGAGTACCGCGACGAGTTCGTCTCGGAGTACTACGAGACACACCATCCCGTGGTGCGCGTACACCCGGAGACGGGCAAGCGGGTTCTGTTGCTCGGCCACTTCATCAAGCAGTTCGTCGGCCTTGGCAGCACCGAGTCCTCGGCACTGTTCCAGCTATTACAGAACCGGGTCACCAAGTTGGAGAACACGATTCGCTGGTCCTGGCTACCAGGCGACCTGGCCATCTGGGACAACCGCGCCACCCAGCACTACGCGGTGTCCGACTACGACGACCAGTACCGCAGGCTGAGCCGCATCACGCTGGCGGGCGACGTCCCCGTCGACGTGCACGGCACGCCAAGCCGCGTGATAGCCGGCGACGCGTCGCACTACTCCGACGTGGTGGTACCGGTAGCGGTCTGAGCTCGCAGCCGAACATTCACAGCCGGTACATCTCCCGGCACATGGCGGAATCCTCCAGGTAGTCCAAACGCCCCGGACGGCTTCGCGGCGTGCGCCGCTCCGCGCGTCGCTTGGTCCGCACGGCGGCCGTCGCGAACACTACTTCCCACGCGGAGATCAGAACGGACGCGACCCCCTCGAACACCGCGCCCGTTCTGATCAACCCTCGGCGCGCGTACTCCGCCGCCGAAACCTGTATGGACATGCCATTCCCCCTTGCCGGTATCCCCGCGGATTCGGGGTCAACCGACCTGGAGCGAACGTATTTCGATGGCGGCGCGAGATCACGCGTAGTCGACTACTCGAATCACGATTCGGGCACGGCTCCTATGCTCGAGGCTGAGATGACTCGAGTCCGCAACGACGACGCCTGCCCCGGCGCACTGCAAGTGCACCAGGCGGCCGATGGCGCGCTGGCCCGGATTCGGTTGCCCGGCGGCGTGATCACCGCCGAGCAACTGCTCGCGCTTGCGGTCGCCGCGACGCGGTTCGGCTCGCAGGCAATGGAACTCACCTCCCGCGGCAACGTCCAGATTCGCGGCATCACGGACCAGGAGGCCTTGGCCGACGCGGTCGCCGAGGCAGGGCTGTTGCCGTCGCCAAGCCACGAACGCGTGCGCAACATCGTCGCCTCGCCGCTGACCGGCCGATCGGGCGGCAACGCCGACGTTCGCGACCTGGTGCGCGGCCTCGACGCGGCGGTCCAGGCCAGCCCTGCCCTGGCCGGCCTGCCCGGCCGCTTCTGGTTCGGCATCGACGACGGCCGAGGTGACGTGTCCGGTTCCGGCGTCGACGTCGGAGCACACATGCTCGGAGCCGACAGCGCCGCCCTGCTGGTCGCAGGCGTCGACACCGGAGTCCGGGTGCCGTCTGCGGACGTGGTGGCCACTCTCGTCGCGGTCGCAGCGACGTTCGTCGACGTTCGCGGAAGCGCTTGGCGAACAACCGAACTCGTTGACGTCGCGCCGCTGCTCGGCGGGCTGACCAGATCCGCCGAACCGGGGGCTACGTGGCCGCCGGTGCAATTGCCCCCGGTCGGCTGGATCGAACAGGACGACCATCGGGTTGCCCTCGGCGCAGCGGCGCCCCTCGGCGTGCTCGAGGCCCGCACTGCGGAGTTCCTCGCCGCCATCGAAGCGCCGCTGGTGATCACGCCGTGGCGCTCGGTGCTGGTATGCGACCTCGACGAGGGTGTTGCCGACGTTGCGCTTCGCGTGTTGGCTCCGCTGGGCCTGGTGTTCGACGCGGATTCGCCGTGGCTGACCGTCAGCTCGTGCACCGGAAGCCCTGGCTGCGCACATTCGATCGCCGATACCCGCGCGGACGCCGCCGCCGCCGCCGGCACGCCCACCGACGTGCACAGGCACTTCGTGGGTTGCGAGCGGGCATGCGGCAGCCCGCCCGTCGGCGAGATCCTGGTGGCGACCGCGGACGGTTACGTGCCACGTCACCCGTAGGGTGATCGGGTGCTCGACTACATCCGCGACGCCGCCGAGATCTATCGGCAGTCGTTCGCCACGATCCGCGCCGAGGCGGATCTGGCGCGCTTCCCGGCCGACGTCGCCAAGGTCGTCGTCCGGCTGATCCACACCTGCGGTCAGGTGGACGTCACCGAGCAGGTGGCCTACACCGACGACGTCGTCGCCAGAGCCCGTGTCGCACTCGACGCGGGTGCGCCCATCCTGTGCGATTCGTCGATGGTGGCCTCTGGCATCACCCGTTCCCGGTTGCCCGCCGACAACGAGGTGGTCTCGCTCGTCGCCGATCCCCGCGCCGCCGATCTGGCCGCCAGGCTCGGCAGCACCCGGTCGGCCGCTGGGGTGGACCTCTGGGCCGACCGCCTCGGCGGTGCGGTCCTGGCGATCGGCAATGCGCCTACCGCGCTGTTCCGACTGCTCGAACTGATCGACGACGGCGCGCCCGTGCCTGCCGCCGTACTGGGCGGTCCCGTCGGGTTCGTCGGGTCGGCCCAGTCCAAGCAGGAGCTCATCGACCGGCCACGCGGGATGTCCTACCTCGTGGTGACGGGACGGCGCGGAGGCAGCGCGATGGCTGCGGCCGCCGTCAACGCGATCGCGAGCGAACGCGAATGACGTCACACGACGCGCCGCGCGGCACACTCTGGGGTGTCGGGCTCGGCCCAGGCGACCCGGAGTTGGTCACGGTCAAGGCAGCACGGGTGATCGGCGAGGCCGACGTCGTGGCGTATCACAGCGCCCGGCACGGACGCAGCATCGCGCGCACCATCGCGGCGCCCTACCTACGGCCCGGCCAGCTCGAGGAGCACTTCGTCTACCCGGTGACCACCGAGACGACGGACCATCCCGGCGGCTACCCGGGCGCGATGGACGACTTCTACCGCGAGGCCGCGGACCGCATCGCCGTGCACCTCGAGGCAGGCCGCAACGTGGCCTTGCTCGCCGAGGGCGACCCGCTGTTCTACAGCTCCTACATGCACATGCACACACGGCTGACGTCGCGGTTCGACGCCGTCATCGTGCCTGGGGTGACGTCGGTGAGCGCGGCCTCCGCGGCCACCGGGATGCCCCTGGTTCAGGGCGACGAGGTGCTGACGATCCTGCCGGGCACGCTGCCGCCCGACGAGCTGCAGCGCAGGCTCGCCGACACCGACGCGGCCGTGGTGCTCAAGCTCGGTCGGTCGTATCCGGCTGTGCGGGAGGCGCTTTCCGCTGCGGGCCGGTTGGGTGAGGCACTCTACGTGGAGCGGGCCAGCACCGAGGCGCAGAAGGTACTTCCCGCGGCCGACGTCGACGAGGCGTCGGTGCCCTACTTCTCGTTGGCCATGCTGCCAGGCATGTCGGAGCGCGCCGAAACGGTCGGCAGCGTGGCAGTCGTCGGCCTCGGCCCCGGTGACGTCGACTGGATGACGCCGCAGTCGCGCCGCGAGCTCGCCGCCGCCACCGACCTCATCGGCTACGGCCCATACCTCGACAGGGTCGGCGTCCGGCACGGCCAGGTTCGGCACCCCAGCGACAACACCGACGAGCCCGCCCGCGCGCAGCTGGCGTGCACGCTGGCCGAGCAGGGCCGCGCCGTCGCGGTGGTGTCATCGGGCGATCCCGGGGTCTTCGCGATGGCGACCGCGGTGCTGGAGGAGGCCAAGCAGTGGCCGGGGGTCGACGTGCGAGTGATCCCCGCGATGACCGCCGCGCAGGCCGTCGCCAGCCGCGTCGGCGCGCCACTCGGCCACGACTACGCGGTCATCTCGCTGTCCGACCGGCTCAAGCCGTGGGAGGTCATCGCCGCGCGACTCACGGCGGCCGCCGCCGCCGACCTCGTGCTGGCCATCTACAACCCGGCGTCGAAGACCCGCACCTGGCAGGTCGGGGCCATGCGCGACCTGCTGCTCGAACACCGCGACGCGAGCACGCCCGTGGTGATCGGCCGCGACGTGGCAGGCCCCGGCGAGCGCGTCGACGTGGTGCGGCTTGCCGACCTCGACCCCACCACGGTCGACATGCGGTGCCTGCTCATCGTCGGGTCGTCGCAGACGCAGTGGCATGGCGATCGGGTCTTCACCCCGCGCAATTACCCAAGTTCCTGACCCGCGGGCGGTAGGGTCCGCCGCGTGGCCACAGCCGTGTCGATACCGCGTCACCCCGCCGATGTCACCGCCGAGTGGTTGGGCGCCGTGCTCGACACCGACGTACGAACGGTCGACGTCGTTCCGATCGGTACCGGCCAGACCGGCGCCACCTACCGCGTGACGGTGACCTACCCAGACGACGCTGCAGGCCTGCCTGCCACGTTCGCGGTCAAGCTGTCCTCACAGGACGACACGGTCCGCGAGCGGGTTGCCCTCGGTTACCGCTCCGAGCACGCCTTCTACACCGACATCGCCGACGTGGTCCGGGTGCCGATCCCCCGCCACCATCATTGCGAGATCTCGGAGGACGGCGGCGATTTCGTGCTCCTGCTGACCGACCTGGCGCCCGCGGTTCAGGGCGATCAGATCGGCGGCTGCACCGCGGCGGAGGCCGAGCTGGCCGTGCGGGCACTGGCGGGTCTGCATGCGCCCACCTGGTGCGACCCGAAGTGGTCGAGCTTTCCAGGGCTGGTGATGTCAACCCCGGACGAGGAGTCGGCCAAGGGTTTCGGCGACATCGCCGCCATGGCCAGCCAGATCACGCTCGATCGACTCGGTGATCGGATGACGGCCCAGGATCGCGACACGACGACCGAGGCCATGTCGGTGGTGACGCCGTGGCTGTTGGCGGAGCCAGGCAGGTTCGCGCTCATGCACGGCGACTACCGCCTCGACAACCTGCTCTTCACGCCAGACCGGAGCGCCATCACGGTGGTGGACTGGCAGACGCTGGGATCGGGTCTGCCCGCTCGAGACCTTTCCTACTTCACCGCGACGAGCCTGCTCCCCGATGTCCGGTCCACAGTGGATCACGCCCTGGTGGACGCCTACCACGACGAGCTGCTCGGCTATGGCGTCACCGGCTACGATCGCGAAAGCTGTTGGCGCGACTACCGTCTCGGCATGCTCCAGGCGCCGCTGATCACCACGTTGGGCTGCGCGTTCGCCAGCACCACCGAACGTGGCGACGACATGGTGCTGGTCATGCTCGAGCGCAGCTGCCGCGCCATTCGCGAGCTCGGCAGTCTGGAGCTGGTCAGAGCGCTCTGACCCACGCCTCGGCATCGGCCACGGTCGAGACCGCGTGCACGCCGTCGGGTAGCGGCGGGCGGTCCACCATGACCACGGGAACGCCGAGGGCGTCGGCCGCGTCCACCTTGGCGCGTGTCATGTCGCCGCCGCTGTTCTTGGTCACCAGCGCCTCGATGCGGTGCGCTCGCAAGAGCTCCAGCTCGTCGTCGTAGCGGTACGGGCCGCGCGACAGCACCAGGTGATGCCGCTTTGGCAGCGCGTCGCCGTCCGGCGGGGTGACCGCTCGAATCAGGAACCACGCATCGACGCCCGCGAACGCGCCGACTCCGGTGCGGCCGGTGGTCAGGAAGACCCGCGAATAGCCGTTTCCGGCAACCACTTCGGCGGCCTCAGTGTCGGACCCGACAAGGATCGTGGTGTCTGTCGGCCAGGCCGGGCGGGCCAGCACCAGATGGGGCAGGTCCAGCGTGCGGCATGCCGTCGCGGCGTTCGCGGTGATCGTCGCGGCGAAGGGATGTGTCGCGTCGACCACCCCGTCGACGCCGGAGTCGGCAAGCCAGCGCTGCAGCCCGTCGACACCGCCGAAACCGCCGATGCGGACCTCGCCGACCGGGAGCGCAGGATCCGGCACCCGGCCCGCCAGTGAACTGATCGTCGAAACGTCGGGATGCAACCGCGACGCCAGTGCCCGCGCCTCGGCGGTCCCGCCGAGCAGCAGCAGTCGAGCCATGTTCAGTGTCGGCTTCCGCGGCGCCGGCCCGCTGAGTACAGGTAGCTGTCCGTGAAGCCCTCCGCGGCCAGCACGTCACCGACGATGATCACCGCGGTACGCGTGACGCCGGCGGCGTGCACCTTCTCCGCGAGGTTCCCGAGCGTGCACCTCAGCACCGTCTCCTGCGGCCAGCTAGCGAATGCCACTACCGCACAGGGAGTCTCGGCGCAGTAGCCACCCTCGATCAACTGGGGAACGATCGCGTCGACTTGCGCGGCGGCCAGATGCAGCACCAACGTGGCGCCCGGCGCCGACAACGTGACGAGGTCCTCCCCGTCGGGCATCGCCGTCGACAGGGTCGCCACCCGCGTCAGGGTGACGGTCTGCGCAACGCCTGGCAGGGTCAGCTCGCGGCCGAGCGCTGCCGCCGCGGCAGCGAATGCCGGTACTCCTGGCACGATCTCGTAGTCGACGCCGAGCTCGTCGAGGTGTCTGCACTGCTCGGCAAGCGCGCTGTAGATCGACGGGTCGCCGGAGTGCAGCCGTGCCACGTCGAGCCCGGCGGCATGGGCGCCGGCGAGTTCGGCGACGATCTGTTCGAGGGTCAGTGGCCCGGTGTCGATCACCTTGGCGTCGGGCGGGCACATGGCGAGCAGGTCGTCGGGCATGATCGACCCGGCGTACAGACAGACCGGACAGCGGCTCAGGAGGCGCTGTCCGCGCACCGTGATCAGATCGGCGGCACCGGGTCCGGCACCGATGAAGTAGACGGTCATTGCTTGGTCACCGACCACTGTGTCACGGGCATGGCGGGCCGCCAGCCCGTGAAGCCGCCAACGGCCTCACCCTGGTAGTGCTGGAACTTGCGCATCTTGCCGCCAAGTTGGGAATACCAGTGACCGACGAGCGCCTCGGACTCGACGGTGACCACGTTGGCGACCAGCCGCCCGCCGACCGGGAGTCGCTGAAGGCATGCCTCCAGCAGGCCGGGCGTGGTGAAGCCACCGCCGATGAAGATCGCCTCTGGCAACGGCACGCCGGTGACACCGCGCTCGCTGAGCTCGGCATCGCCGAACGCCTCCGGCGCGGCGCCCCGCACCTCGACCTGGACGCCGAAGGCAATCGCGTTCGCGCCGATCCGCTTGCGTCGTTCCTCGTCGCGCTCGAAGGCCACCGCCGTGCAGCCGGGCGCGCTGCGGCACCACTCGACCGCGATGCTGCCCGACCCGGATCCGACGTCCCACAACAACTCTCCTGGCTTCGGCGCCAGTGTCGCGAGGGTGACCGCACGGATCGACTGCTTGGTGATCTGGCCGTCGTGGGCGAATTCGTCGTCGGGCAGCGCCTGCCACGCCCGCTCGTCCGGTAGGTAGCGCACCGCGAGCACGTTGAGCGCATCGACGTCGCCTGGGGGTCGCCTCGACCACTCGCGGGCGGTGGCACTGCGTTGCCGCTCGGCGGGGCCGCCGAGTTGTTCGAGCACGGTGATTTCGCTGTCGCCCCTGCCGGTGTCGTTGAGCAGTCGGGCCAGGGTGGCCGGTGTCGAGCCGTCCCGCGACAGCACGACGGCATGCCCGCCGCGGCGCACGGCGGTATGTGTCGGCGCAGTCACCAGGCTGATGATCTCGGTGTCGTGAACCGCCCAGCCGACCCGCGAGCACGCCAGTGTCACCGAGGACACGTGCGGCAGTACCGCAACGCGCTCAGGCCCGTAGATCCGGATCAGGCTGTTGCCGACGCCGTGCAGCAGCGGGTCGCCGCTGGCCACCACGTGCACGTCACCGTCGTGGTCGAGCAGAGTGTGCAGCGCGGGCAGCATCGGCGACGGCCATGGTCGCTTGACCGCGGTGACGGTGCCGTCGAGCATGTCGAGTTGTCGTGTGGAACCGTAAATGACCGTCGCCCTTGACAGTTCGGCAAGCGATGTGCGTGACAACCCCGCCATCCCGTCGGCGCCGATGCCGATGACGACGATCACCGCGGCAACCTCCGCCAGATCGACCGCGGCATCAGCCGGAACGCGAACACCAGCAGGCCCAGCGGCTTCGGCACCCAGATCTCGCTGCGGCCCTTGGCCAGTGCGTGCGCGGTCGCGTCGGCCACCTGGGCTGGTGTGCTGGACAGCGGGGCGGGCGACATGCCGTCGGTCATGCGGCCGATCACGAAGCCGGGACGCACCAGCAGCAGCCGGACCCCCGATCCGTGCAGCGCGTCGGCCAGTCCCTGCGCGAACCCGTCGAGGCCCGCCTTCGCCGAGCCGTACACGTAGTTGGCGCGGCGGACGCGGGCGCCGGCGACCGAGGAGAACACCACGAGGGTGCCCCGGTCTGCCGTGCGCATGCTGGCCGCCAACACCGTCAACAGGCTGACTTGGGCGGTGAAGTCGGTGTGCACGATGGCGGCAGCGTGCGCGGCATCGGCTTCGGCCCTGGCCTGGTCGCCGAGGATGCCGAACGCCAGCACCGCGGTGCCGATCGGGCCGTGGTCGGCCTCGATCGCCGCGACGAGTGGCGCGTGGGAGGCAAGGTCGTCGGCGTCGAACTCGCACACGTGTACGGCCGCCGCCCCCGCCGCGGCGACGGCCGCGACCTCGTCGGTCAGCCGGTCGGCACCCCGCGCGGCGAGCACCACCACGGCGCCGCGGGCCAGCCGCGTCGCCAGTTCGACGCCGATTTCGCTGCGGCCGCCGAAAATCACCACCAGGCCCGTGTCATTCACGGCTGAGATTATGTCCTGCGCTAGGTTGGACTTCGATGGCCAAGGCAACCACGCGGCTCACGAACGACGCGATGGCGTTTCTCACCGAACGCCATCTCGCCATGTTGACCACGCTACGGTCGGACTCTTCGCCCCACGTCGTCGCGGTCGGTTTCACCTTCGATCCCAAGACACACGTGGCCAGGGTCATCACCTCCGGCGGCTCGCAGAAGGCGGTCAACGCCGCCGAACGCGGCATCGCCGTGCTGAGCCAGGTCGACGGTGCCCGCTGGCTGTCGTTGGAGGGCAGCGCCACGGTGAACTCCGATGCAGACGCGGTGCGCGACGCCGAGCTACGGTACGCCCAGCGTTACCGCACGCCGCGGGTCAACCCGCGCCGCGTGGTGATCGAGGTCCGCGTCGAGCGGGTGCTCGGATCCTCGGACCTGCTGGACCGCGGCCCCGACTAGACCACGACGAGGTCGTGCGGCCGCTCGTTCAACGGCAACACACCGTCGGCGATGACCACGACGATGTCCTCGATGCGGGCGCCCCAGTGGCCCGGGAAGTAGATGCCCGGCTCGACGCTGAAGGCCATGCCCTCCTGCACCGGAATGTCGTTGCCCGCCACGATGTAGGGCTCCTCGTGCACGGATAGGCCGATGCCGTGACCGGTGCGGTGCACGAACGCCTCGGCCAGCCCCGCTGCGGCCAGCACGTCGCGCGCTGCCGCGTCGATCTGTTCGGCGGTCACGCCTGGCCGCACGGCGGCGACCGCTGCGCGTTGCGCCTCCTGCAGGACCGAGTACTGCCGCGCCACCTCCGGGTCTGGCGTACCGATGCTGTAGGTCCTCGTCGAATCCGAGTTGTAGCCGGGGTCGTACGGTCCGCCGATGTCGACGACGACGATGTCGCCGTGCCGCAGCACCCGGTCGGAGCACTCGTGATGTGGATCGGCTCCGTTGGGGCCCGACCCGACGGTGATGAACGCCACCTCCGAATGTCCTTCGTCGATGATGGCGCGGGCGATGTCGGCGGAGACGTCGGCCTCGGTCCGGCCTGGCACCAGGAACTCGGGCACCCGTGCGTGCACCCTGTCGATCGCGGCTCCCGCCTTGCGCAGCGCGTCGATCTCGGCCGCGTCCTTGATCATTCGCAGCCTGCGCAGTATGTCAGTCGCGAGCACGGGGACCACGCCGAGCACGTCGGCGAGCGGCAGCAGGTGCAGTGCAGGCATCGAATCGGTGACGGCCGTGGCGATCGGACCGGACGCCGCGCCGAGAGCATCGGCCACCAGTCGGTACGGATCCTGCCCGTCCACCCAATCACGAACGGTCAGGCCGAGTTCCGACACCGCCGACTCCTTCAGCGCGGCGAGCTCCATCCGCGGCACCACGATGCTCGGATCACCGGACGCGGGCACCACCAGTGCGGTCAACCGTTCGAACGTCTGCGCCCGCGAGCCGAGTAGGTAGCGCAAGTCGTAACCGGGTGTGATGACCAAGCCCGCCAGACCCGCCGCTGCCGTCGCCTCCGCAGCAGCCTTCAAGCGTTGCGCGTACACGTCGGTGCCGAATCGGAGGCTACTCATGCCGACGAGGCTAATCGGCCCGACGGTAGGTGGCGACCTCGACCAGGTTGCCGTCGGGGTCACGGCAGTAGTGCGACGTCATCGGGCCCCGTGCACCCGTCTTGGGGACCGGGCCCTCGGTGATCTCGACGCCGCAGCCCCGCAGATGCGCCCCGATCGCGTCGGGGTCGGCATCGGCGATGAAGCACAGGTCGAGCGAGCCTGGCGCATCCACCTCGCCCGTCACCCAGTTCGGTGCACCGGTGGGCCGGACGTTGATCTTCTGCACGCCGAACGTCAGAGCGATGCGGCCACCGCCGAACACCACGCGTCTCATTCCCAGCACCCGCACGTACCAGTCGACGGTGGCGTCGACGTCATGGGTGTTCAACACGACGTGGTCGATGTGATCGATGGTGATGCCCATACCTCACGCTACTGTCACTCGAATGCCTGGCGATATCCGCGAAACCACCGAAGGTCCAGTGCTCCTGCTCGACGGGGCCAGCATGTGGTTCCGGTCGTTCTTCGGCGTGCCATCGTCCATCACCGCGCCCGACGGCAGGCCGGTCAACGCCCTGCGCGGCTTTCTGGACGCCGTGGCCACCCTGATCACCCGCCACCGCCCGTCACGGCTGGTGGTGTGCCTCGATCTGGATTGGCGGCCGCAGTGGCGGGTCGACCTGATCCCGTCGTACAAGGCGCATCGCGTAGAGCAGGAGGGGGCAGGCGCGGCCCCGGACGTCGAAGTGGTCCCCGACGACCTCAGCCCCCAGGTCGACATGATCATGGCGATGCTCGACGCGTTCGGCATCACCACCGCGGGTGCCCCCGGCTTCGAGGCCGATGACGTGCTCGGCACGCTGGCGACCCAGGAGCGCCGCGATCCGGTGGTGGTGGTCAGCGGCGATCGCGACCTGCTGCAGCTCGTCGGCGACGAGCACGTACCCGTCCGGGTGTTCTACATCGGCCGGGGTTTGACCAAGGCGACGCTCTTCGGCCCCGCCGAGGTGGCCGAGCAGTACGGCGTGCCGCTCGACCGGGCGGGGCGGGCATATGCCGAGCTCGCGTTGCTGCGCGGTGACCCGTCCGACGGCCTTCCCGGCGTGCCCGGCGTCGGCGAGAAGACCGCGGCGACGTTGCTGGCCCGCTACGGCTCGTTGGCGGCGATTCTGGCGGCGGCCGACGACACGTCCTCGGCGCTGCCAGGCGCCCAGCGCAAGAAGCTGCTGGCGGCGACCGACTACATCGCAGCGGCCGAACCCGTGGTCCTGGTGGCCCACGATGCGCCGGTCACGCTGTCGAACGAATCCGATGCCCTGCCGCTGACCGCACGCGAACCCCGCAGGGTCGCCGAGTTGGCGGGCGAATACGGCGTGACGTCATCGATCGAGCGCCTGCAGAAGGCGCTCGACAAGCTCCCCTAGGAAGCTACTTCGGCCTGCCGACCTCGTAGGTACCGCTGTCGTCCTGGAACGTCACGGTGACCTGACGCTTGGTGCCGTCGATGCTGACCTCGCAGTCGAAGGTGTCACCCTTCTTCACCGTCGGGCTGGAGCCGTCGTTGCACTTGACGTCCTTGACGTTCTTCGCGCCGTAACCGTTGGCCTCGTCGGACAGGATCTGCGCCACACCCGTCTGGGCCGCGTTGACGTCGAGCTTGGTGGTGACGAAGAAGCCGGGCTTCCAGAAGCCGAGGACACCCACGACGGCAATGATGACGGCGGCGAGCCCGCCGACCACGCCGAGGATCAGGCCCGTTGACTTCTTGGCCTTCGCCTCGGTGGCCGTCGAACCGTACGGCGAGAACTCCTGGCCCGGCTGCTGGCCATATTGCCCGTACTGACCCGGCTGTCCGAACTGACCGGGCTGCTGGCCATATTGGCCCGGCTGCTGGCCGTACTGAGGCTGTTGTCCGTACTGAGGCTGCTGGCCGTACTGACCGGGCTGCTGGTACGACGCAGGACTGTAGGCAGTGGGCTGGCCGTACTGGTCACCCTGCTGGGGGTACTGCGGCGGCGTGTAGGTCGGGGGCTGCTGCCCCTGATCCGGCTGCGCGTAACCCGGGTACTGCGGCGGCGTGTACGCAGGTGGCGCACCCCAGGCAGGGGCCTCGGTGGTGGGTTGGTCGGGAGCCGAAGGCTGCTGCCACGCGGGCTGGTCACCCTGCGGCTGCTGACCCGGCCATTGTTGCGTCGGGTCGGATCCCTGCGGTCCGCTCATCGTCTCTCCTTGGTCCTCATTCGCCATAACCGAAGCGTTGGGCGACAGCCTACCGTTCCGCATGGGTAAGCAGGGTTTGGTCTGCCCCGGCGCGGCCGAACGGTCTTGGCCGCTGACTGCGGGTGTTCCCTGGTGCGCCGGAACGGCCTTGCCTGCCATCGTGGTTGGGGTGGTGCCGTCAGTTGACTCCAGCGACGGCGGCGTGAAGTTCAGAGTACGCACGAACGAGCGCGTCGAGGCTGAAGCCCCGGTTGAGGCCGCTCGGGTTGGGCAGCACCCACGCCGTCGCGCCACCGAATTCCAAAGGCTGCCTGCCCCAACCGATGTCGGACGTCGACAGCATTGCCGAGAGGGCACGCTTGCCGAGGAAGGCAACCACCCGTGGGCGGTATTCGCACACCTTCGCTTCGAAGGAGGGCCGCGCCTCCCGGAATTCGGCGGGGGCGATCTCGGCGGCCGTCGGCGTCGGGCGCTCGACGACCGCGGTGATGCCGCAGCCGTAGTCGAGCAGTCGGCGCTCGCCTTCTGGCCGCAGGCGGGTGTCGGTGAACCCCGCCAGGTGCAGGACCGCCCAGAAGCGATTGCTCCCGTTCGAGAAGTTGTGCCCGTCGGCGGCCGCGCTGGATGCCGGGTTGATCCCGCAGAAGATCACGTCCAACCCGGTGGCCAGCACGTCGGGGTCGTACCCGCTCATGGCCTCAACAGTCCCCGACTACCCTGAGTCGACTGCTACGACGCCGCGCCGAATGTCGCCGATGGCGCGTTTCGCGGCCGCGCGTAGGGCCGGTGTCGGCGCGGCGATGCGGACCTGGTCGAGCAGGTCGAGCACCTGGCGGCACCACCGCACGAAATCACCAGCGGACAACGGGGTTCCACTGCCATTGGCGTCGGACGCTGCCAGCGTGGACGTCAGGTCACCGCTGGTCGCCCAACGGTAAACGGCCGCCACGAAGCCGGGGTCAGGTTCGCGACTGGGTGGTAGGCGGTGACGTTGCTCGTCGGATTTGATGTCCGTCCACAACCGGCGGGTCTGGGCCAACGCCCGGCGCACAGCGGCCGACGCGACGTCAGCGCTGGGTGCCGGACCGGCTGTGTCGCCGCGTGATTCGTACAACACCGACGAGACGACGGCTGCCAGCTCGGCAGGTTGCAGACCGTCCCACGCACCGTGCCGGAGGCATTCGGCCACCAACAGGTCGCTCTCGCTGTAGATCCGCGCAAGCACCCTGCCGTCCTCGGTGGCCGTCAGGTCGCCGTCGCGTTCGTCGATGAAGCGACGTTCGGTGAGCAGCAGCACGATTCGGTCGAACGTGCGCGCCAGCGAGTTGGTCGCCGCTGACACCTTCTGCTGAATCTGTTCGTTGTCGCGCTCGATCCGCAGGTACCGCTCGGCCGTTCGCACCAGCGCTTCCCGGTCGGATGCGTGATGGCCTGGATGATTTCGCAGCTGTTCGCGCAGCACCAGCAATTGGGGATCGATGTCGGGATCCTCGGAGGCTCCGCTGCGCTTGCGCGACGGCACGTCGAGATCCTTCGCCGCCGAGAGCAGCGCCGAGGCAAGGTCACGCCGCACCCGCGGTTGCCGGTGCTCGACACGCTTGGGCAGCGTCATGGTGCCCAGCTTCGCTGACGCTCCTGTGTAGTCGGCCGAGGAAATCCTGCCCGCCCAACGGTGTTCGGTCAGGACGAGCGGCCGCGGTTCGTCGTCGTCGATGGCGGGCTCGAGCACCACGGCCAATCCGCCGCGCTTGCCCTGGCCGATCGCGATGATGTCGCCGCGGCGCAACGCGGTCAGCGCATCGTTGGTGGCCCTGCGGCGCTGCACCCGCGAGGCCCGCGCCTGCGAGCGTTCCCGCGCCGTGATCGCTGCCCGCAGCCGCGCGTACTCCAGGATCGGCGCATCGGGCCCGCCGAGTTCCTTGGCGATGTCGCCGAGCATCCGCTCGCCGCGCTCGACGCCCTTGACCAGGCTCACCACCGACCGGTCGGCCTGGTACTGGGCGAAGGACCGCTCGAGCAGCCGGTGCGCCTGCTCCGGGCCCATGTGCTGGACCAGGTTGATCGTCATGTTGTACGACGGCGCAAACGAACTGCGCAAGGGGAACGTCCTGGTGGAGGCGAGGCCTGCGACGTCGGCGGGATCGACCGAGTCGTCGTTGGGCTGCCACAACACGACGGCGTGTCCCTCGACGTCGATGCCGCGTCTGCCCGCCCGGCCGGTCAGCTGGGTGTACTCCCCCGGCGTGAGCGGTGCGTGCTCTTCGCCGTTGTACTTCACCAGGCGTTCCAGCACGACGGTTCGGGCGGGCATGTTGATGCCCAACGCCAATGTCTCGGTGGCGAACACCGCCTTCACCAAACCGGCGGTGAAGAGTTCCTCGACGGTGTGCCGGAACACCGGCAGCAGGCCGGCGTGGTGGGCGGCCAGCCCGCGCAGCAGGCCCTCACGCCAGTCGTAGTAGCCGAGCACGACCAAATCGGACTCCGGCAGTTCTGCGCAGCGCCGGTCGATGACCTCGGCGATGCGTGCGCGCTCGTCGGGGTTGGTGAGCCGCAGCGGTGAGCGCAGGCATTGCTTGACCGCGGCGTCGCACCCGGCGCGCGAGAAGATGAAGGTGATCGCCGGGAGCAACCCCTCCTTGTCCAGCGTGCCGATCACTTCGGGACGCTGCGGCGGCCGGTACATGGTCGGCCTGCCGCCCCCGTGATCGCGACGGCCGGGCCGCCCCCGCCCGCGCGGCTGCCAGTCGGAAAGCCGGTCGGCCTCCTTGCGCAGCGAGATGTGCCGCAGCAGTTCGGCATCCACCAACGTGGGGCTGCCAACGGTCTGGTCGCCTTCGAACAGGTCGAAGAGCCGATTGCCGACCATCATGTGCTGCCACAGCGGCACCGGCCGGTGTTCGTCGACCACGACGGTGGTGTCGCCACGCACGGTCTGAATCCAGCCGCCGAACTCTTCGGCGTTGCTCACCGTCGCCGAGAGGCTGACCAGGCGGACGTCTTCTGACAGGTGCAGGATCACCTCCTCCCACACCGCGCCGCGCATGCGGTCGGCAAGGAAGTGCACCTCGTCCATCACGACATGCGAAAGCCCCTGCAAGGCAGCCGAATTCGCATACAGCATGTTGCGAAGCACCTCGGTGGTCATGACGACCACTGGCGCGTCTCCGTTGATCGACTGATCACCGGTGAGCAGGCCGACCTTCTCCGCACCGTAGCGGCGCACCAGGTCGGTGTGCTTCTGATTGCTCAGGGCCTTGATGGGCGTGGTGTAGAAGCACTTGCGACCTGCGGCAAGGGCCAGGTGCACGGCGAACTCGCCGACCACCGTCTTGCCCGCGCCCGTCGGCGCGCACACCAGCACGCCATGCCCGGCCTCCAGCGCCGTGCACGCCCG
Source organism: Mycolicibacterium sp. P9-64 (assembly GCF_008329605.1). Classification (GTDB taxonomy): domain Bacteria; phylum Actinomycetota; class Actinomycetes; order Mycobacteriales; family Mycobacteriaceae; genus Mycobacterium. The sequence continues at coordinate 22,303 of NZ_NPKO01000006.1, read as the reverse complement.
CAACTGGAATCCGTCGAGGCCGAACGGCAGCTCTCCGGCGAAGCGGCTCAGCTCGGGGGTCAGGTCAGGTGGCTTGGTCATCGACCGTCAGCCGGGACGGAGTGGGCACCGTGGAGGGCGCTTCGACGGGCTCGGCCTCCCCGATCGGGGCGGCCTCGTCGTCGGGGACGTCGTCGGCGCGGCGCGCCTTGCGCCTGTCGTTGAACCGCGCCACCTGAATGGCCAGCTCCAGCAGCAGCGTCAGTGCCAACGCCAGCGCCAGCATCGAGAACGGATCCGAGCCGGGGGTCGCCAGTGCGGCGAACACGAACATGCCGAAGATCAGCCCGCGACGCCACGCCTTCAGCCGCTCGTAAGTGAGCATCCCGACCAGGTTCAGCATGATGATCAGCAGCGGGAACTCGAAGCTGATGCCGAACACCAGCAGCAGGTTGATCAGGAAGCCGAAGTACTGCTCACCCGAGAGCGCGGTGATCTGGACGTCGCTGCCGACCGTCAGCAGGAAGCTCAACGCCTTGGCCATCACCACATAGGCCAGAACGGTGCCGCCGATGAACAAGATGGCTCCGAAGCCGACGAACACCGAGGCGAACCGGCGCTCCTTCTTGTACAGACCGGGGGTGATGAACGCCCACAGCTGATGCAGCCAGACCGGGCAGGCCAGCACGACGCCCGCGGTGAGCGCGACCTTGAGCCGCAGCATGAACTGGTCGAACGGCGCCGTGGCGAGCAGCCGGCACTGGCCGTCGGGGGCGATGGTGGCGCGCGCCGAGGCGGGCAGGGAACAGTACGGACCGCGCAGCCAGTCACCGAGGCTGGGAAGTCCGAACACGCCGTGCGAGTACCAGAAGAACCCGAGGGTCGTGGTGACGACGATCGCGGCGACCGCGATCAGCAGTCGGTTGCGAAGCTCCTGCAGATGGTCGACGAGCGACATCGTGCCGTCGGGATTGGCCCGCGACCGTCGGCGGCGCGGGTCAAGCTTGGAGAAGATTCCGGAGGTCTGCACGGGCTCGTCGTTGGACGCCACTCAGCGACGCGGCAGCGTGCCGCGGTCGTCAAGGGCGTGCGTCAGGCGGGGTGCTTGTCGGAGGACTGCTCCGGCGCGGGCGCCGGCGGTGCCGTGTCGACTCGTTCCGAGGCGATCGGCTTGGCCGGTGCCGCCTCTTCTGGCTTGCCGTCGGCCTGCATCTCCTTGATCTCGGACTTGAAGATGCGCATGGACTTGCCCAATGAGCGCGCCGCGTCCGGGAGCTTCTTGGCTCCGAACAACAGCACGAACACGGCGATCACGATCAACCAATGCCAGGGTTGTAGACCACCCAATTCGGTCACCTCCAGAAGTCAGTGTGAAGTCTACCCGTCGACGTCGACGGGGCTGCCCTCATAGGCCGCAAGCGCCGCCACGGCGACGTCGCGCACCCGGTCGGCCAGCGATTGTGGTTCCAGCACCCGCACCGCTGATCCGAAACCGAGCACGAAACGCGCCATCCACTCGTCGGAGGCGAAGGTCATCGCCGCCTCGAAGGCGCCGTCAGCGAGTTCCCTGACGACGCGCAGCGGGTAGTAATCGAACATCCAGGACGCGCTGCGGTCGATCAGGAGCGTCGCCGAGGGAAGGGACGGATCGGCGTCGAACAGTGACGTGTCGGGCCCCGCCTGGACGGCGGGCTCCGGAGGTGCCGAAGGTTCGTCGAGCACGTGCGCGTCGACGATGCGGTCGAAACGGAACAGCCGCACCGCCTCGGCCGTTCGACACCACGCCTCGACGTAGCTGTTGTCACCGACCAGCACCACCCGAATCGGGTCGACGATCCTCGTCGCCAGCGTGTCGTGGGATGCGGAGTAGTAGTCGATGCTCAGCGCGCGGCCGTCGCGCACCGCGGCCCGCACCGCCGCGGCGGCATGGCTCTCCGCAGGCGCGGGTTCGTCGACCGCCGTTCCGCCGCTCTCCTTGGCCGTTCCCGCTGCGGACTCGATCTTGGCGATCGCGCTCCGCGCGGCCTCGGGATCGACCATGCCGGGCACGTCGAGCAGTGCCCGCAGCGCCACCGAGATGCCCGTTGCCTCCGGCGACGTCAGCCTCAGCGGGTGGTCCATGCCCGCCGAGAACGTCACTTCGATTGTCGTGCCAGACATCTCGAAGTCGATCAGGTCGCCAGGACTGTATCCGGGAAGTCCGCACAGCCACAGCTGCTCGAGGTCTTCGCGCAATTGCTTGACGCTGACGCCGAGGTCGGTCGCGGCCTCGTCGAACGTGATACGCGGGTTGGCCTGGAAGTACGGCACCATGTTGAGCAGCCGGACCAGCCGTGTTGAGACGCTAGACACGAGCGATCCCCTCCGCATGGGCGCGCAACCTGTCCACCACGTCGTCGCGCAGCGCCTGCGGGTCCAGCACAACGGCGTCGGCCCCGTATCCGGCGATCTCGCGGGCCAGCCGGTCCTGCCTGCCGATGTCGATGGCGATCTCGTCGCCCGCCCGGCCTGCCAGCGTCCGAGACACCGTGACCGCCGCCTGGCGACGAAGTGCGGTCGCGCGGCCCTCGGCCACCCACACCCTGGCCTGAGCGCTCGGCGGCCACTCCGCGACCGCCCCGTTCACGATCTCGCGCAGGTCGACGCCGTCGGGCCGCCGCACCGCGTCACGCGGGCCGACCGTGGTCACCTCCGAGCCGATCCGCGACAGCCGGAAGGTACGGGTGGCGTTGCGGTCGCGGTCATGGCCGACGAGGTACCAGCGGCCGCGGTGGGTGACCACACCCCACGGCTCGACGGTCCTGGTCATGAACGGATCACTGCGCGACGGGCGGTGCTGGAACTGCACGGCCTGCCCGGAGTCGATGGCCGCCAACAGGATTCCCAATACTTCCTCCGAGCCGCGGAGGCCAGGCATGGCCGCTGCAGTCGAGATGGTCGCGCCGGCATCGGGAGCGACGTCGACACCAGCGGCCCGCAGTTTGAGCAGCGCGCCCTGGGTGGCGGTGACGAGTTCGGGCGACTGCCAGAGCTGGGTGGCAACGGCGACGGCGGCGGCCTCGTCGGCCGTGAGCTCGACGGGCGGCAGTGCGTAGGCCTCCTGGTTGATCCGGTAGCCCTCGGTCGGGTCCAGTGACGACACGCGGCCGGTCTCCAGCGGGATGCCGAGGTCACGCAACTCGTTCTTGTCGCGTTCGAACATCCGCGAGAAGGCCTCGTCGCTGGGGCTGTCGGCGTAACCGTAGACCGTTGCGCGGATCCGTTCTGCGGTGATGAAGCTGCGGGTGGACAGGAGTGCGATGACGAGGTTCATCAACCGTTCGACTTTGGAGATCCCCACCGAAACAGCGTAGGGCCAAGGACGTCCAAACACGCGCATCGGGGCGAGCGAAGCGACGGGAGATGTCATCAAGGGGCGAGCGAAGCGACGGGAGATGTCACCGAGGGGCGAGCGAAGCGACGGGAGACGTCAGGACCGGCCGGGCACGGGATCTCGCTGGGAGACCGACTGGAGTGCAGCAGGCTGTGCTGACGCCGCAGCGGCGGCGCTCAGCAGGTCGGACTCGGCGACCGTCCGCGGTACCCCGGACCGTGCGAGTACGTCGAGCAGTTCGTCGAACGTGCGGCAGACCGTGACGCGTCCAGTGCGTTCCGCGACGGTCCAGGCCCGCGCGGCAACCCGGACCCGCAGCCGGGGTCCGAGCCGCGTCGCGGCCGCCGCGATGGCGGCGCGCCTGCGCGGCCCGGCGACCAGCGCTGCCAGCGGTTCGTCGGGTCCCGCGCCACACGCTCCACACATCAGGGCATCACGTCACCGGAGTTGGGCCCAAGGACCTGCCCGACGAACAGGTTCCCGCCGGGGTTGGACGCGAGTAGCACGGCGGTCGGGGCGACCTCGTCGGCCGTACCGAAGCGCCCCAGGGGGAGCTCGGCCCGCTTGGCGACCTTCCAGTCCTCCTCGATGCCGTCCAGCAGCGGCGTCTCGATGGGACCCGGGGCGATCGCATTGACCAACACGCCCCGTGCAGAGACTTCTAGCGCGAGCGACTTGGACATCGCGATGACGCCGGCCTTGGCGGCCGCGTAGTGCGCGAGCGACGCGCCACCCTTGATGCCGAGCTGCGATGCGACGTTGATGATGCGCCCATCGCCTGCCGCCAGCATGCCGGGCAGCACCGCGCGGTTGAGCAGGAACACGCTGGCCAGGTCAACCTCGAGCGTCTCCCGCCACTGCGCAAGCGGCATCTGCGCCAGCGGCGACTGGGTGAGGATGCCGTGTGAGGTGACCAGCACGTCGATGCGCCCCAGTGCCTCCGCCGCCGCAGCGACGGTGTCGGCCACCTGGTTCTCGTCGGTGGCGTCGAACACCAGGCCCGCCACGCCGCCGATGTCGGATGCGGCATCGACGACCGACTCTGCCCGGTCGGCCAGCACCACACGAGCGCCTGCCGCAAGGAAGTGCACGGCGATGGCGCGACCGATGCCGCTGGCCGCGCCGGTCACCAATGCGGTGCGGCCGGCGAGCAGCATGCTCTGCGGGACGGTCATGGTCAGTCCCGCATCGCGACGGTCAGTGCACCATCGACGATGATCGCCTGGCCGTTGACGTAGGACGCGCCGTCGCTGACCAAGAACGCTGCCACCGAGGCGATTTCCTCTGGGCGCCCGACCCGGCAGGCCGGGATGTAGCCGCCTGCGGCCCGCAGGCCGTCGGGGCCGAGCGAGTTCACCTCGTCGAGCGACTGCGGGGTCTCGATGAGGCCGGGAATGATCGCGTTGGCCCGGATGCCGCGGGGCCCGAACTCGACGGCGAGGCTTCGCACCAGGCCGATCACGCCTGCTTTGGCGGTGGCGTAGTGCGCGTGTTCGCCCCACCCGTACACGCCGCCTGCGATCGAGGACACCGCGACGATCGATCCGCCGGAGCCCAGGTGGGGCACCGCGGCGCGGGCCGTGCGCATCACGCCGTGCAGATCCACCTGCAGAACGTCGTCCCACTGTTCGTCGGTCATCTCCGCGAACGGCGCTGCGCGCAGAATGCCTGCGTTGGCGATCGCGGTGTCCAGCCGGCCCCATCGGGTTAGGGCCGCGTCGACGAACGCCGCGACCGATGCGGTGTCGCGCACGTCGACCTCGATCACCGCACCCTCGCCACCGCTCTCCTGCACGGCGGCAAGGGTTTTGCCGGGATCGTGCGGATCGCCCGAGTAGCTGCCGATGCCGACGCGGTAGCCGGCACGGGCCAGCGTCACCGCCGTGGCGGCGCCGATGCCGGACGCCGCGCCGGTGATGATCGCGACGGGGGTCACGCCGGCTCGCCTTCCGTCGACACGGTGCGCGCGAACATCACCACGACGGCGGAGATGACGGCACCGACCGCCCCGACTAGGAGCGCGGCGGTCGAGTACCCCACCGAGGCGGCGGTCAGCCCGGTCAGGATGAAGCCGGCGATGATCGCGCCTGGCTGGCTCATGGCTCCGATGAACGAGCTGCCCGTGGCCCTGCAGTCGACGCTGAAGCACTCGGCCTGGAAGAACATGATCGCCGCGTACGGGCCGAGCAGGAAGAACAGCCCCATCATGTAGGTCACGATCACGTAGGCCGGGTTGGCGGGGCCGAGCAGCATGGCGGCGAAGAACACCCCGGAGGCCAGCCAGCCGACCGCGATGGTGTTGCGTCTGCCGAACCGGTCCCCCGCCCAGCCGTGGGCCAGATAGCCCATCGCACCCACCAGGTTGGACACCACCACCATCAGCAGGGTGTTGGACGCATCGATCCCCTTGCCGGTCTCCAGCACCGTGGTGCCGAGCACCGAGAACGTCTGGATCGCAAACCAATTGAACAGCCACGCCACCGAAAGCACGATCGTGTTGCGCAGGTGCACACCGTGGAAGATCCGCTTGAACGGCGCCGCGGAGTGGTTGTCGACGTCGTATGCAGCAGCGAGGCCGGCGGCCCCGGCGGCGTCGCCGTCCTTGCGGAGCTGCCTCACCCGTTGTTGCAGCTCGAATTGTGGGCTCTCCCGCAGGGTTCGGCACAGCAGCGCCACGAGCACGGCGGGGACGGTCGCCAGAAGGAACGCCAGCCGCCAGGAGTCGGCACCGAAGACCGCGGTGACGACGGCGACGAACGCGGCGGCAAGCAGTGCGCCGATCGGCCAGCCGGTCTGCACCATCGAGTACACGAAACCGCGGTTGCGGCGGATCTTTTCGTCCTCGGTGACGGCATAGAGCTCATTGAGGTAGGTGGCGTTGACGGATTGCTCGGCAAGGCCGAGACCGCTGATCGAGCGCACCCCGATCAAGCTGGCCGCTCCGGCCGTGGCCGCGGTGGCCGCCGACGAGGCCGCGGTGCCCGCCACCGAGATGATCATGCCCTTGCGGCGGCCCAGCCGGTCGACAATGGGACCGACGCCGAGCACGACGATCGCGGTGCCGACGCTGACCAGCGTCGAGACCAACAGGGCGTGGCTGGTGCTCCAGTGAAACGCCTCGCCGATCCGCGGCAGCAGGGTGCCGAACAGGATGAAGTCATACACGGCGATGGTCCACGCGAAGAACGCGATGCTGGTGGCGCGCCTGGTCTCGCGGACACTCACGCGCCGCAGCGACGGGGTTGCGGTGTCGGAGGCCGGATCCGATGACGTGGTCATGGCGAGGCCCTCACGCCTTCGGGGTACGCGGACGGCGGGCCAGAAAGTCGTCGGCGATCGCGTCGAACGTGGTCCAGGTGACCCCCTCGTGCTTGTTGATGTGCTCGATGAGGCGCTCGAGCATCAACAGCACCTGTGGCCGCCCGGACACGTCGGGGTGGATGGTGAACGTGAATACCGCGTAATCACTTTCGCGGTAGACCCAGTCGAACTGGTCGCGCCACATCTCCTCGATGTGCCGTGGGTTGACGAAGCCGTGGCTGTTCGGGCTGGTCTTGATGAACATCATTGGCGGCAGGTCGTCGAGGTACCAGCTGGCGGGGATCTCCACCAGATCGGTCTCCTGGCCGCGGACAAGCGGTTTCATCCAGGTGGCCGCAGGCTGGTCGTAGTTGATCGGCGTCCACGAGTCGCCCACCCGGACGTAGTACGGCTCGAAGTCGCGGTGCATCAGTGAGTGGTCGTACTTGATCCCCCGCTCGATCAGCAGCTCGTTGGTGACCCGGCTGAACTCCCACCACGGAGCGACGTAGCCCGTGGGCCGTCGGCCCGTCCTCGTCGTGATGAGATCGATGCAGTGATCCAGGATCTCGGATTCCTGTTCGCGGCTCATCGCGATCGGATTCTCGTGGCTGTACCCGTGCACGCCGATCTCGTGCCCTGCGGCGACCACCTGCTCGAACTGCTCGGGGAACGTCTCGACGGAGTGGCCTGGCCAGAACCACGTCGTGGTCAGCCCGTAGCGCTCGAAGAGCCGATTGATCCGCGGCACCCCGACCTCGCCTGCGAACACGCCGCGGCTGATGTCGCCAGGTGAGTCCTCGCCACCGTAGGAGCCCAGCCAGCCACCGACGGCGTCCACGTCGACGCCGAAGGCCACGAAGATTTCCTTGCTCACGTTCATCATTCCTCTCGAGATTCGTTCTGAACAGCGGATATTGGGTGTTACGCGTATACGTCGAGATCGGTCGCGACCTCGACGGGCGAGCGGTCCGACGACAGCAGCAGCGCCAGCGCGATCCGGGCTTGCGATGCGGGCAACGCGACCGGCACCGCACCCGCTGCCACCAGGTCGGCGCCACCGCCGTCGCCGTAGATCGGCAGAATCGGTCCTGCCGCGACGCGTGTGGACAGCGCGACCACCACTCCGGCGCGGGTGTGCTCGGCGATGCAGTCGGCGACACCAGGCGGTGCATTGCCGATTCCCATTGCGGCGAGCACGATTCCACGCGCCCCTGCCGCCACGGCTGCCCGTAGCAGCACGTCGTCGCCACCGGGATACGCCACGACGACGTCGACCCGAACCGCATCGAAGCGGGCATCTGGGTGCGTCAACGGCGTTGGCCTGGCCGGAAGAGCTTGCAGGCGTGCCGATCCCGTATAGACGTCACCGATCGAACCGGCCGGGTTGCTGAACGCCGCCAGGGCGACGGTGTGCGACTTGCGTACCCCGCGGGCCGCGTACACCGCCCCGCCGAACACCACCATCACGCCGTGCCCACGCGCCGCGGGGTCGGCGGCGACCGCGATCGCGTCGCGCACGTTGCGCGGACCATCGGTGTCGACGATGTCGGCTGCGCGCTGCGCACCCGTGAGCACCACCGGTTTGGCGCTGTCGTGGACGAGGTCGAGAAGGATCGCCGTCTCCTCCATGGCGTCGGTGCCGTGGGTGATCACCACGCCATCGACGTCGTCGCGATCGAGCTGGCGGGTCACCTCGTCGGCGAGCGTGCGTAGATCGGCGAACGACAACCGATACGAGCCGACCCGCAGCACGTCGCGCTGCTCGACGTCGACGTCGCTCGACTCGACGCCTGCCAGGACACCGGCCGCGTCGTCGACGGCCGTGACCACGCCGTTGGCGCGGCGCGACGAGATGGTTCCGCCGGTGGCAAGGACAACGACGCGAGGCATTCGTTCAACCGTTCTTCGGGGATCGTCTTCGGTTCGTGGTCGCCGCGAATGTGGTGCAGCTCTCATGTCAGTAGATACCACCCAAACGTTTGACGCAAACCTTTGGGTCAAACGATTGGGTAAAATCTGCGGATCGCTGGTGTTTCCTCAGAGGCGCGCCGATAGGGTTTCGCTACGGGGGCACCAGAGCAGACCCGCCGAAGTTTTCAGGAGGGGCGATGACGGACACGGGCGCAACAGCGGAGGGCCGTCTTGCCCCCGTGACGTTGCGGATGATCGCCGACGGAGTCGGGGTCAGCGTGTCGACGGTGTCACGCGTACTGAACGCCGGGGACGCCGAGGCGCTTCGTTGGGCGTCGGCGCAAACGGTCGCAAGGATCAGGGAGTACGCGGCGTCGCGGGCGTATCGCCCCAACCCGCACGCCGCCAGCCTGCGCACCGCCAGGTCCGGACTGGTCGGCGTGCTGGTGCCACGGCTTCAGGACTTCGTGCTCGCCACCATCTACGAGGGGATCGAGGAGGCGGCCACCGAGAAGGGGTACTCGACGTTCGTCACCAACTCGCTCGACGACCCCGCGAACAAGGCGCTGCGCACCGAGATGATGCTGCAGCGCCGCGTCGAGGGGATCATCTTCGGCGATGCTCACCACGACGACCCGCTGCTGGCCGACATGGCCGCGCGCGGCATTCCGTTCGTGCTGGTGTCACGCCGCAGCGCCGACTACGTGTCGGTGACCTGCGATGACCTGTTGGGCGGGCAACTGGTGGGGCGGCGACTGCTCGATGCGGGTCGACGCGACCTTGCGGTGCTGGCGGGCCTGCCGTTCGCGTCGACGGCCATCGAGCGCACCAAGGGCGCGGTGGACGCCTTCGCCGAAGCGGGGTTTCCGGTGCCGGAACACCGCATCGCGTGGGGTCCCTTCGACGCGGCAGGCGGTCGTGAGGGCGCCGAGAAGCTGTTGGCCAGCGAGCCGTACCCGGATGCGATCTTCGCGACCAACGACTTCGCCGCCATCGGGGCGCTCGGCGTGTTGCGCGACCGCGGGCTGCGGGTGCCCGACGACATCTCGTTGATCGGCTACAACGACACCCCACTCGTCGCCGAGCTGCCGACACCGTTGACCACCGTGCACTCCCCCATGCACGAAATGGGAAGGCGGGGCGTCGACCTGCTCATCGACGTTCTCGGTGGCGGCAACCCCGAATCGGTGCGGCTCAACCCGACGTTGATCGTCCGCGATTCCGGGTGACCAGACGGCTCACATGCTGGCGATGAGCCGCTTGACCCTTTCGTCGACCGAGCGGAACGGGTCCTTGCACAACACCGTTCGCTGAGCCTGGTCATTGAGCTTGAGGTGCACCCAGTCGACGGTGAAGTCGCGGCCCGCTGCCTGCGCGGCGCTGATGAACTCACCACGCAGCTTGGCGCGGGTGGTCTGCGGCGGCTCGTTGACCGCGGCCTCGATCTCCTCGTCGGTCGTGATGCGGGCCGCCAAACCCTTGCGCTGCAGCAGATCGAACACCCCACGGCCACGTTTGATGTCGTGGTAGGCGAGGTCGAGCTGGGCGATCTTGGGGTCGGCGAGTTCCATGTCGTAGCGATCCTGGTAGCGCTGGAACAGCTTGCGCTTGATCACCCAGTCGATCTCGGTGTCGACCTTGGCGAAGTCCTGGCTCTCCACGGCGTCGAGCTGGCGGCCCCACAGATCGACGACCTGCTCGATCTGCGCGTTGGGCTCCCGGGTCTGCAGATGCTCGACGGCCCTGCTGTAGTACTCGCGCTGAATGTCCAGAGCGCTGGCCTGTCGCCCGCCGGCCAGCCGCACGGGACGGCGGCCGGTCAGATCGTGGCTGACCTCGCGGATGGCGCGGATCGGGTTGTCCAGCGAGAAGTCGCGGAACGGGACGCCCGCTTCGATCATCTCCAGCACCAGAGCGGCGGTGCCGACCTTGAGCATCGTGGTGGACTCGCACATGTTGGAGTCGCCGACGATGACGTGCAGGCGCCGGTACTTCTCTGCGTCGGCGTGCGGCTCGTCGCGGGTGTTGATGATGGGGCGTGATCGCGTCGTCGCCGACGACACGCCCTCCCAGATGTGCTCGGCACGCTGACTCAGGCAGAACGTCGCGGCCTTCGGGGTCTGCAACACCTTGCCTGCGCCGCAGATCAACTGGCGGGTGACCAGGAACGGAAGCAGCACGTCGGAGATCCGAGAGAACTCACCGGCCCGCACGATGAGGTAGTTCTCGTGGCAGCCGTAGGAGTTGCCCGCCGAGTCGGTGTTGTTCTTGAACAGGTAGATGTCGCCACCGATGCCCTCGTCGGCGAGCCGCTGCTCAGCATCGATCAGCAGGTCCTCGAGAACGCGCTCGCCCGCGCGGTCGTGGGTGACCAACTGAACGAGGCTGTCGCACTCGGCCGTCGCGTACTCGGGGTGTGATCCGACGTCCAAGTAGAGCCGCGCACCGTTGCGGAGGAAAACGTTGGAGCTACGGCCCCACGACACCACCCGCCGGAACAGATACCGGGCAACCTCGTCGGGACTCAGCCGCCGGTGGCCATGGAACGTGCACGTCACACCGAATTCGGTCTCGATGCCCATGATTCGTCGCTGCACGTCAACGAGCTTACGGGTTGCCTCGCCGCCACGTCTTGACACCGGCAAGGCGCTCCGTAACGGTTTGTACATGACCGCGGACGTGCGGGCGCGGACCGTTCGTCAGCCCGACGCAGGCACCGACGGCCCGGCGTTCTGGGTCAAGCGTCGAGACCTACCCAATTCAGTTGAGGCGCAACGACCCAGACGGTGCGCCGAGGATCCGTTCGAAGGCGTCGACGTACGCGGCCAGGACACCTCGGATGTGCGGCCCGCTGATGTCCGCACCGACATTGCCATCGGCGGCGATCGCCTCGATGAACGCATCGGCTAGGTGGATGCCCATTCCGGTGATGATCAGCGATGCCTCGTGCGGATGGCCAGTGTCGAAGACCCCCTCGTCGCAGCCTTGCCGGATGATCGCTTCCAGGAGAGGCGCGGTGGTCCGCATCGATTCCTTCGACAGTTTCTGCCGCAGCAGGGCATCGTCGCCACGGGGCAGTCGCATGATCGTCGACACCGTGGTGAGGTTCTCGGACTTCCAGGCGCGCTCGGTCCGAAAGTAGGCGTGCAGTTTGTCGATGGCGCCGAGTCTCGGATCCTCGGCGACCGCGCGCAGCTCTCGCATGGCCGCTTCGCCCATCGCTTCGACGACGCCCTCCAAGAGGGCGTACTTCGACCGAAAGTAGTGATACAGCGCGCCCTTGGACATGCCCGTCTTCACCAAGACGTCCTCGATCGTCATCCGCTCGTAGCCCTTGTCGCGCAACAACTCCGTGGCGGCGTCGAGAATCTCGCGTCGACGGGCGGCGTACTCATCGGGCTTGACCTGACGCGCCAAGGTCGCTCACCTCCTGCCGTTGACATCCGATCGGCGGCAAGCATACCGTAATTAATAGACCGTTGGTCGGTTTATTAATTAGGAGAGTGCGGAATGCCCGTCGCCACCCCGGAATCGTTGCAGCGCACCCGGGCCTTCGCCCGCGTGATCGGACCCTTCGTCGCGCTGGCCACCGTGATCATCGCGATCCGATTGCCAAATCTGACGGGCCTGCTGAACGACCTCTTCGCCAACGCGGTGCTGCCCTGGATCCTCGGCGCCATGATGCTGGTCTGCGGGCTCGTCATCATCGCCTTCCACCAGTACTGGTCCAGTGTCGCGGCCATCCTCATCTCGTTGTTCGGCTGGTTCGTCGCGCTGCGCGGCTTGGCGATGATGGCATTTCCCTCGGCGATACAGGCCGGTGCGGACGCAACCACGACCAGCGACGGACTGTTGATCGCTGCACGGATCTTCTTCGGACTACTCACGGTGATGGGTCTGTGGCTGGCATACGTCGGCTGGCGGCGACCGAAGCCGGTTTATGAATTCAGCGCGGGTTGATCGACCGTCCGGACTCCGATTCGTGGCGCACCATCGCGGCCGTCATGACGGGATAGAGTCGCCGCTGGGACCGACAAAAGGGGAATCTCATGGGCTTCAACCCGAAGGACGCCGTCGAATCGGTGAGGGACATCGCGACGAACGCCGTCGAGCGCTCGGCGGACATCGTCGAGAGCGCGGGTCACATCATCAAGGGGGACGTCGGCGGCGGCGTGAGCGGGATCGTGCAGAGCTCGATCGACATCGCCACCCACTCGGTCGAGAAGGTCAAGGAGATCGTCACCGGCCGCGACGACGATGACGAGCCGGCCCAACCGGAATAGCTAGCCTGCGGTACTAGTCGGCGGCCGTTTCCGCCTTGGGCTCCGACTCCGCCACCGGCAGAAGCGGTTCCAGCGCCGCCGCCGAGATACGTTTGAAGGCGCGGCGCGGCCGGCTGGCATCGAGGACGGCGACCTCGAGCGTCGAGGTGTCCAGCTTCCGAAGTTCGGTGCCAGGCGCCGCGCCACTGCTGGCGATGCCGACCCGAAGGGCGTCGACGGCGATCTTCACCGCCTCCGCAAGGCTCGCGTTCTCGGTGAAGGACTCGTTGAGCGCAGTGATGATCGGCTCGGTCGTGCCACCCATCACCACGAAGTGCGGCTCGTCGGCGATCGACCCGTCGTACGTGATCCGGTACAACTCCGGCGCCTTGACCTCGCCGAAGTGAGCCACCTCGGCGACACACAACTCGACCTCGTACGGCTTGGCCTGCTCGGTGAAGATCGTGCCGAGCGCCTGCGCGTACTGGTTCGCCAACTGCCGGCCGCTGACGTCGCGGCGGTCATAGGCGTAGCCGCGGGTGTCGGCGTACTGGATGCCGCCGCGGCGCAGGTTGTCGAACTCGTTGAATCGGCCGACGGCCGCGAAACCGATCCGGTCGTAGATCTCGCTGACCTTCTGCAGCGACCGCGACGGGTTCTCCGCGACGAACAGCACACCGTCGGCGTACGCCAAGGCGACGACGCTGCGCCCCCTGGCGATGCCCTTGCGCGCGAGCTCCGAACGCTCGCGCATCGCCTGCTCGGGCGAGATGAAGTACGGAAAGCTCACAGTTCGGCCTTTCCGTCGTGCGGGCCGGACTTATCAGCGCGCGAACGAGTTTCGATGACCTCGCGGGCCAGCGCGGCGATGCGCTGTTCGGTGATCTCCTCGGCACCATCGGCGCCGATGACCACGGCCGTCGGGTAGATGCCGCGAACCAGGTCGGGACCGCCGGTCGCCGAGTCGTCGTCTGCCGCGTCGTAGAGCGCCTCGACGGCCACCCGCAGCGCGGACTCGGCGTCGGTCACCCGGCTGTAGAGCTTCTTGATCGACGACTTCGCGAAGACGGAACCCGAGCCGACCGACTGGTAGCCCTCGATCTCGAGATTCCAGCCGCCAGCGGCGTCGAACGACACGATCCGCCCCGCGGCCTGCGAGTCAGGATCATCGAGGTCGTAACCCACCAGCAGGGGCAACGCGATGAAACCCTGCAGCGCCGCACCGAGGTTGCCGCGCACCATGATGGCCAGCCGGTTCACCTTGCCCGCGAACGTCAGCGGCACGCCTTCGAGCTTCTCGTAATGCTCGAGCTCGACCGCATACAACCGGGCGAACTCGACGGCGATCGCGGCCGTGCCTGCGATGCCGGTGGCCGTGTAGTCGTCGGTGACGTGGATCTTCTGCACGTCACGCCCGGCGATCACGTTGCCCTGCGTCGACCGGCGGTCACCCGCGATCAGCACGCCACCTGGGAACTTGATCGCCACGATCGTGGTGCCATGCGGCAAGGACGATCCAGCGTTCGACGCATTCGGCACTCCATCGGATCCGGCCGTGCTACCTGCAGGAAGCAGGTGCGGCGCCTGCCGACGCAACATCTCCGAGAAGGACGAAGAGTCAAAAGCAGACGTCGAGGAAATCGATTGGTTGAAGGCCAGCTTGTCGCTATTCGGCCAGATCACTGTCCGCCCTTTTGGACGTATGCGCGCACGAAGTCCTCGGCGTTCTCCTCGAGTACGTCGTCGATCTCGTCCAGAAGATCGTCGGTTTCCTCCGTGAGCTTCTCGCGACGCTCCTGCCCAGCCGCAGTGGTGCCGGTGGGATCGTCATCGTCGCCCCCACCACCGCCACGGTGAGTCTGCTCTTGAGCCATCGCCGCCTCCTGCTCGTCATCGGCAGACCAACAGCCTGCCGGTTGTCTCCACACTACCGTTCGAGGGCCCAAATGCCGGGGGGCTGGGCCGGAGAGTCAGTTCGTGAGCTGTTCCACGAGTTCCGCGGCGCTGTGCACCGAATCGAGCAATGCACCCACGTGGGCCTTGCTTCCGCGCAGCGGTTCCAGCGTCGGAATCCGCACCAGCGAGTCGCCGCCGAGATCGAAGATCACCGAGTCCCAGCTGGCCGCCGCGATGTCAGCACCGAACCGCCGCAGGCATTCGCCGCGGAAGTATGCGCGGGTGTCGGTCGGCGGGTTGTCGACCGCATCGAGCACCTGTTGTTCGGTGACCAGTCGCTTCATCGAGCCGCGCGCGACGAGGCGGTTGTACAGACCCTTGTCCAGCCGGACGTCGGAGTACTGCAGATCGACCAGGTGCAGGCGGGGCGCCGACCAACTCAGATTCTCCCTGCGCCGGAAACCCTCCAGCAGCCGCAGCTTGGCGGGCCAGTCGAGGATCTCGGCACACTCCATCGGATCGCGCTCGAGCAGGTCGAGCACCTCTGCCCAGGTCTCGACGACCCTGGTAGCAGCGGGATCGGGGTCCCGGCTGTCGACGAGCTTGGCCACCCGGTCGAGGTAGATGCGTTGCAGCGCAAGCGCAGTCACCTCACGCCCGTCGGCAAGGGCCACTGTCGCCCGCAGCGACGGGTCGCGGCTCACCACGTGAACGGCGTGCACCGGCCTCGCCAGTGCCAGATCCGCGAGGTCGAAACCCTCCTCGATGAGATCGAGGACCAGTGCCGTCGTGCCCACCTTGAGGTAGGTCGACGTCTCCGCGAGGTTGGCGTCGCCGATGATGACGTGCAGCCGCCGGTACTTGTCGGCGTCGGCGTGCGGCTCGTCGCGGGTGTTGATGATGCCGCGCTTGAGCGTGGTCTCCAGGCCGACCTCGACCTCGATGTAGTCCGCGCGCTGCGTCAGCTGGAATCCTGGCTCGTCACCCGCGGGGCCGATGCCGACCCGCCCGGATCCCGTGATCACCTGCCGCGACACCAGGAACGGCGTCAGGCCGACGATGATCGACGAGAACGGCGTCTGCCGCGACATCAGGTAGTTCTCGTGCGTCCCATACGAGGCGCCCTTGCCGTCCACGTTGTTCTTGTACAACTGCAATTTGGCGGCACCCGGCACGCTGGCGACGTGGCGCGCGGCGGCCTCCATGACACGCTCGCCTGCCTTGTCCCAGATCACGGCGTCGATCGGGTCGGTGACCTCGGGCGCGGAGTACTCCGGGTGCGCGTGGTCGACGTAGAGCCGCGCTCCATTGGTGAGGATCATGTTGGCCGCGCCGACCTCATCGGCGTCGACGACCGGCGGCGGGCCCGTCGCCCGGCTCAGATCGAATCCGCGGGCGTCGCGCAGCGGCGACTCCACCTCGTAGTCCCACCGCGTGCGCTTGGCGCGTTGGATCCCCGCCGCCGCCGCGTAGGCCAGCACGGCTTGGGTCGACGTGAGGATCGGATTCGCGGTCGGGTCGGACGGCGAGGAGATGCCGTACTCGACCTCGGTTCCGATGATCCGTTGCATATGGTCAGCCTAGGCGACGTCCCGCAGTAGCCTGCGACCGTGCCATCCGAGCATCCCGACATCGCCGCACCCCAGTTCGTGGCTGCGCTCGGCGCCGCCATGTCATCGGCGAACTATCCGGTCACGATCGTGCACCGGGTGATGGAGCGGACAGCCCGCGCGTACGGTCTCGATCACGCGTTTCTGGCACTGCCCAACTACGTTCAGGTCGGCAGCGCCTCTGGCGAGGGCATCTACATCGCCAACCCAGATTTCAACGTGCGCTACGACCAGTCCTTCCCGCTGGCCAAGTTGGTGGCACGAGCACCGTCGGGAACGGTCAGCCCCGCCGAAGGCATGGCCGAATTGCACCGAATTCGCAATCTGGACAAGCGTTTTCCGGTCTGGATCACGGTCATCGGCTATGCGGTCCAGAGTGTCGGGCTTGCCCTTATCCTGCAACCCACGCCGTGGAGCCTCTACGGTGCGGCGGTCCTCGGCCTCCTCGTCGGCGTGCTGACCGTGATCGGCCGTCGCAACGAGGCCGTCGGCTACATGCTTCCGACGGTGTGCGCGTTCCTCGTCGCCTACATCGTGTTCGAGTTCGAGAGTCGATGGCACGTCGGGACGGACAGCCTTCGCGCGCTCGCTGCACCGCTCGCCACCTTCCTGCCAGGTGCGGCCATCACGCTTGCGGTGATCGAGCTGGCGACCAACCACGTGGTATCTGGGGCCAGCCGCTTGGTGGCGGGTTTCATGCAGATCGCCCAGTTGGCCTTCGGCATCCTCGTCGCGGCGCAGATCGCGGGCATCCCCGATGCGAATCTCGTCACGACCCAGCTGAACCGGCTCGGCCCGTGGGCGCCGTTCCTCGGAGTGCTGGTGTACGGCATCGGGATATGGCTGAACTTCGCTCCCCCGGCCAAGTTCCTGCCGTGGATGGCACTGATGCTGTACGTCGCCTACGGCGGTCAATGGGTTGGCAGTCATCTGCTCGGCAGCTATGCCAGCGGGTTCGGCGGCGGCCTGACGCTAATCCTGTTCGCGCTCGCCATATCCCACCGTCCCAACACGCCGCCCACGATGTCGCTGGTGGTGCCCGGCTTCTGGCTGCTGGTGCCAGGATCGCTGGGGTTCATGGGCGTCACGCAGCTCATCGGCACGCACAGCTCCGCGGTGTTCACCGCCACGCTGATCTCGATGATGTCCATCGCGATCGGTGTGCAGACCGGACTTCTGCTGTGGCGCGCCGCAATTCAGTTCACGGTATCGCCTGACCGGCGAGCCTTTCACGATTGACCACGAGATCTGCTGGAGGATCGTCGATGCCCCCGTCCGAAGTGTCCGCCCGCCGCGCAGCCGAGCGCTGGTTCCTCGACCGCGGCCTGCCATCGGTGGTGACGCAGCGTGCCCGGATGCGGGCGGTGTGGCCGCGGTCGGCACCCGCACTCGCCGGGTTCGCGGTGATCGCGCTCTGCGTAGCGGCCATCTACCTGTTGACCGGGTCCACGGAGATCGACGTCGACGGCGAACCTACCCTCAAGGAGTGGGTGGTGCTCGCGATCCTGGCCCTCGCCATACCGCTGACGGTGCTCGCCGGTTGGCTGGTCGCCAGGATGGCGACCAACCGGGCCCAGACGATCAGCGCCGTGATGTCGGTGGCCGTCGGTGTGGTGTCTGCAGCGATCCAGCGTGATCTCGAATTCCTCGTCACTACCGGTGTGGTCGTCGCAATCGTTTTGGCCGCAACGGCTTCCGGCATCGGCTCGGTGTTGGGGTGGGCCGTCAAGCTGACGCTGTCGCAGTTCGCGGCGATAGGCGATCTGCTGGTGGGTGCGCTACCGGTGGTGCTCCTCACCGTGTTGGTGTTCTTCAACTCCCCGGTCTGGGCGATGGCGTCGACGATCAGCCGCGCGCGGCTGTGGCTGGCACTGGCGTTTCTGCTCCTCATCGCGGCCACGTTCGTCGTCTCCGGCCTACTCAAACGCGTCGAGTCGACGCTGCAGTCCACGGCGGGTCCGGTCGGTCTCAGCTGGCTCGAGCGGTTCAACGTGATCTTCGTCCTCGCGGCGTCGCAGATCGCGCAGATCTTGACGGTCGCCATCGTCACCGCGGGCATCTTCCTGGTACTCGGCCTGATCGTCCTTAGCCCGGAGCTCCTGGCGCAGTGGACGCACAACGGCCCGAGCGACGGGACGGTGTTCGGCATGACGATCCCGGTGCCGGAGGCGCTGATCCAGGTGTCCCTCTTCCTCGCCGCGCTGACGTTCATGTACATCAGCGCGAGGGCAGTCGCCGACGTCGAGTACCGCGGGCGGTTCCTCGATCCGCTGATCGACGACCTCAAGGTGACACTGCTGGCGCGCAACCGCTACTGGGCGGGCACCCTGCCACCCACCGGGCCGATGGAAGAATCCCTCCCGACATGAAGGTGCTGGTAGTCGAGGACGAACCCCTCCTCGCATCGACACTGGCCATCGGTCTGCGCGCGGAGGGCTGCACCGTCGTCGGGTCCTCCAACGGCGTCGACGGACTATCGCAGGCCGTCGACGACGACTTCGACGTGATCGTGCTCGACATCATGTTGCCCGGCCTGAGCGGTTACGAGGTGCTGCGCCGGATGCGTGCTCGCGACGTCTGGACCCCAGTGCTCATGCTGACCGCCAAGGACGGCGAGTACGACCAGACCGATGCCTTCGACCTCGGCGCCGACGACTACCTCACGAAGCCGTTCTCGTTCCTGGTACTGGTGGCCCGACTGCGCGCGCTGGTGCGCCGGTCCGCGCCACAACGCCCGCCACTGCTGACGGCAGGCTCGCTGTCGCTCGATCCCGGCCGCCGGATCGTCGAACGGGATTCGACACCGATCACGCTGACCCCACGCGAATACGGCCTCCTCGAATACCTGATGCGCAACAAGGACACCGTCGTCACCAAGACCGAGATCCTGCACAACGTCTGGGATGCGCACTACGAGGGCGCCGACAACGTGGTCGAGGTGTACGTGGGTTACGTGCGCCGCAAGATCGACATTCCGTTCGCCACCAACACCATTCAGACGGTCCGAGGGATCGGCTACAAGCTAGAGTCGCCTACCTCCGCCAACGGCAACTGAAGCCTGACCGCCGTGCCGCCGCCCGGGCGGTCGTCGATGGAGACCGTTCCGCCATGGGCCACCACGATCTCCTTCACGATCGCAAGGCCGAGGCCGGTGCCGCCCGCGTCGCGCGAGCGGTCCGGATCCAGCCTGACGAAGCGGTCGAAGACCCGCGAACGGTCCGCCGCGGGGATGCCCGGTCCGTCGTCGGCGACGCCGACCCGCACGAAATCGCCGACCGGGCGCACGTTCACCTCGATGCGTGTCGCCGCGTGGCGCGCGGCGTTGTCGAGCAGGTTGCGCAGCACGCGAGACAGCGCGTCGGCGTCCCCGGAGAGGCGGGCCGGGGTGATGTCGGAGCGCACGTCGAGTAGGGTCTTGCGACGCAGCCGCTCCACCTCGGCGGACGCGATGTCGTCGAGGTCGACGTCGTCGTTGGCCACCGTGAGGCCCCGCTCGTCGGCGCGGGCCAGCAGCATCAGATCGTCGATGAGCGCTTTCATCCGGTGCGCCTCGGGGATCAGCGTGCCGGTGACCAGATCCGCGTCCAGTAGCTCGGGATGGGTGACGGCCACCTCGAGTGCCGAGATGATCGTGGTCAACGGGCTGCGCAGCTCGTGTGAAGCGTCGCCGACGAAGCGCTGCCGTGCGGCGTGGCCCGCCTCGATCCTGGCCAGCATCTCGTTCATGGTCACGGCGAGGGCGGCGATCTCGTCGCGGCTGTCGGGCACGGGCACCCGCTCGGTGAGATCCGATGCGGTGATGTCGGCGACGCGGGAACGGATCTCGTCAACCGACCTCATCGAGCGACGCACCAAAAGGTATGTGGCGGCACCGGATACGGCGATGACGAAGGGGGCTGCCAAGGCCAGCGCAACGACGACGGTGCGCACCGTCGACGCGATCGTGGCGCTGCCCTCGCCGACCAGGATGGTGTAAGGACCGTCGGCGCGATCGACGGTCAGAGCGCTGAACCTGATCCGGCCGAATGGCGAGGTCTGCTCGGGAATTCCGATGTGCGGGCCGCCCTTGACGCCGGCGAGCGGGAGCAGCGGAAAGTCCGGCGCCGACGACGACCGGCGCACGACGGTGCCGTCGGCCTTGATGATCTGTACGGCGACGATGCGCTCGTCGGTCTCCAGCAGCGCAGGCTCGACTGCGGCAGGCCCGGCGTTCTGGACGGCCTGGGCGATCTCGGTGATCCTGCCCGCCGCGGCGCTGTCCACCCCGGACAGCATCGTGCGGTACAGGACCACGGCGAGACCGATGCCCGCGACGGCGAGGACGACGAACACGACGCTGGCCGCGACGAATGCCGAACGGGCCGATATGCCCCACGTCGACGCGCGTCCTCTCGCCATAGCGACTCAAGTCCACCACAATGTCAGCGATGTCCGACATGCAGCAGATCCACGACTGGTTTCTCGGTCGTGGGCTGCCGCTGGTCCTGACCCGGCGGGTGCGCTCACGAGACCTGATCGTCCGGTCCGCTCCGGTGGTCAGCGGGGTCGGTGCGCTCACCGCGGGGACCATGCTGCTGGCCGAGATCACCGGTGACGACCCCGACTACGGGTACGCCGTGCGATTGGGCGTCATCGCGGCAGTGCTGGCCGTCGCCCCCTTCGTGCTGTACGTGCTGCACCACAGCGGAACGCGGCTCGGCGAGGCGGGCCGCCGCACCGCCGCCCTTCTGGTGATGGCGATCTTCGTGGTGGTCATGCCGGTGATGGTGGACGGGTGGTCGGCCGCGGCCGCTGCGGAGGCGCCGGTCTTCGTGGTCATCACCTTGCTTGCGATCTGGCTGACCTACCTCGGCTTCGGCTCGATCGCGTTGTGGGCGTTCCGGTTCGCGTGGGTACAGCTGGGCGCGATGGGATCGCTGATGAGCCGCGCGCTGCCCCTGTTGATGTTGACCGTGGTGGTCTTCTTCACCGGCGAGCTGTGGCAGTTGGCCGCACGGATGACGCGCCAACGGCTCTGGCAGGTGATCGGGTTCCTGGCCTTGATCGCGCTGCTGTTCGTGGTGACCACCATCCGCGACGAGGTCCGCGCGTTACGCGAGGACCGGGCCGAACGCAACGATCCGCGCGCACTGCTGGCCGGCACACCATTGGAGGGATTCGTCGACCAGGAACCGGCGCGCACTCCCCTTTCGAGGGGCGAGCAGTTCAACGTGGTCGCGGTAATGGTCGTGTCGCAGGCCATCCAGGTGGTGTTCTTCACCACGGGTCTGTTCGCGTTCTTCCTTGCGCTCGGTGTGATCGCCGTGCCCGACGACGTGGCGGTGCTGTGGTCGGCGGAGCAGGCCTGCTCGGTAGGCCAACCACCTTGCGACGGAACGTGGTTCGGTGTTCACGTGCCGGTGCCGCAGACGATCGTGCACATGTCGCTGATCGTGGCCGTGCTGTCGGGCCTCTACTTCACCGTCAGCACCAGCACCGACCCCCTGTACCGGCAACGCTTCTTCGATCCGCTGATCGCCGACGTCGCGGTGAGCCTCGCCGGGCGCGACGCCTATTTGACGCTCGAGGAGCGCGGGGGCAACTCTCAGCCCCGTTAGAACGGTGGTATTGCGTCGAGTGCTGTGGCGTGGTTGTCGGTGTGGTTGCGTTGGCGTTCGTCGTTGATGCGTTGGCGGCGGTCGTGGGCGCGGGTGGTGGTGCGTCGGGGCATGGTCTGTCCGGCGGTGTGGGCGGTGGGGGTGTCGGTGACCGTGATGGGTGCGGTGGGCAGACACAGGCTGGGGAACAGCAGCCGGCTGCCGGGCCGGGTGGTGTAACTGTCCCCGGATGGTGAGGTCCAGATGACATCGCCGTCGGGTTGTTGTCGGTCTCGCCAGCCGTGTGGCCCGCCCCAGAAGGTCTTGAGCAAATGGTGAAACCTGCATAGGGCCTTGAGGTTCGACGCGCAGGTCGGCCCGTGCGGGTAGGCA
>NZ_NPKO01000005.1 GCF_008329605.1 Mycolicibacterium sp. P9-64 | reverse complement strand
CCGGCCGCGCCGGTGACCGTTCCGTGAGCGTTGGACACCGCAACCGCACCGGCCGCACCCTTGACGTCCACCGAGAAGGTGGCGACTTCCTGGATGCCGGGGCCGTTGCCCAGGTCAGCGCTGATCGACACACCCGGGAACAGGTTCGGGGTGATGACCGAGTTCAGACCGAACGGCGGCTGCGTGATGTTGCCATCGTCGATCAGGATGTTCGGCGTGGTGTAGCTGAAGTTGATGCCAACACCCAGCGACCAGGGGAAGCCGATCTGGTAGCCCAGCTCCAGCGTGCCCTCGAACTCGTCGGCACTCGGGCCGGCGACGATGTACTTGGCCCGGCCCGAATGGAACCACTCACGGGTCAGCCGGTTGCGGTCCAGGGGGAACACACCGTTGAGGAACGTGTCCCACTGCTGGATCGTCAAGGTCCGATCCTGGCCGTCGACCAGGCTCAGCTCATTGTCCAGACCAGCATGCGAGGTGCCAGTGCTCGCGAACAGCGCCGCGATGGCCGCGACCAGCGCGACCAACACCCGACTGAATGCCTTCATTTGTGTCCCTTTCGTTTTACTGCTGTTTTGTCGGTTGTGGTCTTCACCGAAAGGGCGACGCCAATCGATCAGAGATCGCTGGACGCCGCCCCCGGCTCGTCACTTCTCGAATTTGGTTAGTTCATGTTCCACGGCTCGCCGTAGGTGGTGACGCTGTCACCGGTGGACGCGATGAGCCGTGCGAACGGACGCAGGAGCACGCCGCCGGCCGCGCCGGTGACCGTTCCGTGAGCGTTGGACACCGCAACCGCACCGGCCGCACCCTTGACGTCCACCGAGAAGGTGGCGACTTCCTGGATGCCGGGGCCGTTGCCCAGGTCAGCGCTGATCGACACACCCGGGAACAGGTTCGGGGTGATGACCGAGTTCAGACCGAACGGCGGCTGCGTGATGTTGCCATCGTCGATCAGGATGTTCGGCGTGGTGTAGCTGAAGTTGATGCCAACACCCAGCGACCAGGGGAAGCCGATCTGGTAGCCCAGCTCCAGCGTGCCCTCGAACTCGTCGGCACTCGGGCCGGCGACGATGTACTTGGCCCGGCCCGAATGGAACCACTCACGGGTCAGCCGGTTGCGGTCCAGGGGGAACACACCGTTGAGGAACGTGTCCCACTGCTGGATCGTCAAGGTCCGATCCTGGCCGTCGACCAGGCTCAGCTCATTGTCCAGACCAGCATGCGAGGTGCCAGTGCTCGCGAACAGCGCCGCGATGGCCGCGACCAGCGCGACCAACACCCGACTGAATGCCTTCATGTTCTCCCTAGCTATGTCGTACGGCTAACTGTGGTTCACCGTGTTCCATGGCACGTGGCACTGTCGCTAAACCACACACCTCGCAAGAGCCTCATGTGAGCGGAATTAGAAATCCCACATGCTGTTCTTACGTTTTGCTCATCGTTGACAGCAGAAACATAACGGGGAGGCATCCACCCGGCAACGCAAGCGCGCACGCACCCCAAGTCGCGTCACAGGTGGAACGAAGTTTGCTGAAGCGAGGTAAGCCTGCAGTGGCGGGTTGCCGCCGGGCTAGCGCCGACCAGGAAACGGACCATTGTCACGCGTATCGCAGGGGTTGCCGAAATGTGCGGCAGGACCGGCTATTTCCCCAACTGGGGGTGAAATCACAGCTCAGGCGTGGTGCGGCGGGACGTTGTCCCGCAGCCAACGGTCGCGCTCGGCCTCGTCTTCTGGGGCACGATCGTCGCGTTCGTCACCGGTGGTATCGGGAATGGATTCACCGAAAATCTTGTTAACTAGATGTCGAGATGGACGCGTGGGCTCGCTCACAGCGCGTCTCCGGTGTGACGAAGATCACATTTCAGACTTTGTAGCTGTTCATGCCCCTGTAACGCAACCGGAGCCCGCCTGTCAACCATTGATGGCAGCCGTAATTGCCACTCAGACCTGCCCATTGGGCGTCTGAGCGGCATCGGTGAGTACAACGGGTCAGATCTCCAGGCTGGATAGCTGGCCGATGATCTGGGCCGCCAGCGGACCCAATGTGGCCATGCCGTCGCGCACCGCGCCCCTGGACCCTGCGATGTTGACCACCAGGGTGCTCCCCGAGATTCCGGCAAGCCCCCGCGAGACACCGGCATCCACGATCCCAGCGGACAGCCCGGAAGCGCGCAGCGCCTCGGCGATGCCAAGAAGCTCGCGATCCAAGATGGTGGTGGTGGCCTCGGGCGTGACGTCGCGCGGCGTGACACCGGTGCCGCCGACGGAGATCACCAAATCGACGCCACCGATGACGGCGGTGTTCAGCGCGTTGCGGATCTCGATCTCATCGGCGGAGACCACGACGACGCCGTCGACGACGAAGCCGGCCTCGCCGAGCAGTTCGGCGACCAACGGTCCGCTGTGATCTTCCTCGTCACCGTGTGCGGTTCTGTCGTCCACGACGACCACGAGCGCACGGCCGACCAGTTCCCCAGGCTGTTCCATGAATGCAACCGTATATCCCGCCGCCGAAAGCGGCGTTGTCATTTTCAGGGCGGGGCGGCCAGGCGCGATGGTCACTGTGCCGCCTTGCCCAGCGTGACCTGCACCGTCTGCGGCTTACCCGACGTATCGAGGTAGGTAAGCGTCACCTGGTCACCTGGCGCCTTGGAGCGAACCGCGGCGACCAGAGCGTCGGCGCTGCCGATCACCCGGTCGTCCACCTTGGTGACGATGACACCGCTGGGAAGCCCAGCGGCAGAGGCCGCGCCACCGCTGGTAACGTCGACGATCTTGGCGCCATCGGCGCCCGCGTCGTTCCCGACCTGCACGCCGAGTGAGGCGTGCGATGCCGTGCCGTTCTGGATCAGTTCGTCGGCGATCCGCTTGGCCTGGTCGACGGGGATGGCGAAGCCGAGGCCGATGGAGCCGCTCTGCGACGACGCCGATTCTCCGCCGAGCGTCGCGATGGCCGAGTTCACACCCACCAGCTCGCCGTTCATGTTGACCAGCGCGCCACCCGAGTTGCCAGGGTTGATCGCTGCGTCGGTCTGGATGGCGTCGAGCACGGTGTTCTGGTTCTGTGCGTCACCGCCTGCGGCCACCGGCCGGTTCAGCGCGCTGACGATGCCCGTGGTGACGGTGCCCTCGAGGCCGAGCGGCGATCCGATGGCCACCACGTCCTGACCGACCCGCAGATTGGCCGACGAGCCGAGGGTGATCGGCGTCAGTCCGGATGCACCCTGCGCCCGCACGACCGCGATGTCACTACTCGGATCGGTGCCCACCACGGTGAACGTGGTGGTGTTGCCGTCCGCGAAGGTCACCTTGGTCTGAGTGGGGGCCGGTGCACCGGGAACGCCGGGGGGAGCACCAGCAGCATCCTTGGCGGCAGCGACGACGTGATTGTTGGTCAGGATCAGGCCGTCCGACGACAGGATGATGCCCGAGCCCTCCTCCGACTGCCTGCCCATGTCGGTCTCCAGCTTCACGACGCTGGGAACCACCTTGGCGGCCACCTGTTCCACGGAGCCGGCGGGCAGGCTGGCTGCGGGCTCGCTGGGAGCCGCGCCGGAGACGCTGGAGGTGATCGTGGGCCGATCCGGCTTGACCAGTGTCGCGACACCGCCGCCGACGCCGGCCGAGACGAGCGCGATGGCCAGGGCGCCGATGGTCAAAACCCCTGCGCGAGAACGCTTCCGAGGGACATGTGACAGTTGCGGGCCAGGGATGACCTGCGTCTGCGGGGCACCGCGATACGGATCGTGCGGACCGCGGTAGGCCTGTTGCTGGGTGGGCTGTTGCTGGGTGGCGTAGCGCCAGTCATACGACTGCTGCGGGGCGCCTGGCCGCTGCCCGGGGTAACCCGGCGCCACGCGGTCGTACGGGCCCGGACGGTGCCCGGGCGGTGGCGGCGGCGAATACCTCGGCTGATTCGTCATTGCTGGTGGGTGCTCTTCCCTGGAGTAGTTTGCGACGGCCGTCTTACGAGTAGAACGATCGGCGCATCCTGAGAATGCCCCTCTGGTCTGAGAATCGACTTAGAGAACGTTCGGCACATCCCGAGACTTTGCATTGAACTCCCGCCCGATTCATCCATTCTCTGCGCTAGCAGCGGTCCCGTCCACCGAGTTCGGTGGGCGTGTCGCGGCCGGCCTGCCTGGCAGCACCACGTGGATCGATGCTCCGGGCGGATCGCCACCGGGCACGGTGTCCTCGATCCGAAGCGTCCCACCGTGTTTCATCACGACCTGCTTGACGATTGCCAGTCCAAGACCGGAACCCGGCAGCCCACGCGCCGAGGTGGATCGGTAGAACCGCTCGAACACCAACCTGCGCTCTTGCTGTGGAATGCCCGGCCCATGATCGGACACGACGAGTTCGGCGTTGACCGCGTCGAACCGGATCAGGCGTACACCGACGCGACCACCGGGCGGGCTCCACTTCGCGGCGTTGTCGAGCAGGTTGAGCACCGCCCGCGACAGCCCGGCGGCATCGCCGTAGACCTGCCAGCCCTCGACGTGCACGTCGAACTCAATGTCATTGCGGCGCCTACGAACCCGCTCGAGGCTGCTGGCGACGATCTCCGACATGTCGACGGGCTCGTGAACGGTGACGCCCGCGTCGTCGCGTGTCAGATCGACCAGATCGCCGACCAACGTGGACAGCTCCTCGATCTGGGCGATCACGTCGGTTTGCAGGCCCGTCATCTCCTCGTCGGGCAGCCGCGGCGCGCCAGGTGCCATCGAGGCCATCAACAGCTCCACGTTCGTGCGCAAAGACGTCAACGGCGTGCGCAGCTCGTGGCCGGCATCGGAAACCAGCCGCGCCTGGCGTTCCCGCGACTCGGCCAGCGCACGCAACATCATGTTGAACGCCTCGGTGAGTCGGGCCAGTTCGTCGTTGCCATGAACCGGGATCGGGCGCAGATCCTCGGTGCGCGCCACTCGTTCGGTGGCCTCGGTGAGCCTCGCGACCGGCCGCAGACCGGTGCGCGCGACCGTGCCACCGGCGATCGCGGCCACTGCCATGCCGAGGCCGCCGACGATGAGAAGGATGGTGCCGAGACGTTTGAGCACCTCGCCGGTGGGTGCCAGGCTCTTCGAGATCAGCAGCGAGCTGCCATTGGACAGGTGGACGGCGAGCACACGCTGATGGTTGGTGGTGCGCAGCGACATCAGCAGCTTGCCCTGCACGACGTCCTTCTCCGGATCACCGAGCGGAAGGGTCTGCCCCTCCTGATTCGCGGTGAAGATCGTCCTGCCTGGGATCACCAGCATGGCGTTGACGTCGGAGTACGCCGTACCCTCGATGGCCTTGCCGGGGTCGGCCGCCAGCGATCCGCTCTCGATGAGCAGCCGGGCGCGGCTCTGCAGTTGGCTGTCGATGTCGTCGTACAGCGCGCGCGAGACCACGGCATAGACCGCGAGTGCCATCAGCACCACGACCATCGCAACCATCGACATGGCCAGCAGCATCACTCGCCATCGCAGCGAGACGGAGCTGGCGTCGTGGAGGGAGGCCTGCAGCGGGGGTGCCCGACGGAACGACTCCTTCCACGTCTTCACCACCGACATCAGGGTGGAGTCTCACGCAGCACGTAACCCACACCGCGCACGGTGTGGATCAGTCGTGGCTCCCCCTCGGCTTCGGTCTTGCGTCGCAGGTATCCGACGTACACCTCGAGTGCGTTGCCGGAGGTCGGGAAGTCGAATCCCCACACCTCTTCGAGAATGCGGCTGCGGGTCAGCACTCGGCGCGGGTTGGCGATCAGCATCTCCAACAACGAGAACTCGGTCCTCGTCAAGCTGATCTGGCGGTCCCCGCGGGTGACCTCCCTGGTAACCGGGTCGAGGCTCAGGTCGGAGAACGTCATGGCGGCCGAGTCTGCGTGGTCGTCGACGGTGCGGCGCCGCAACAGGGCACGCATCCTGGCCAGCAGCTCTTCGAGAGCGAACGGCTTGGGCAGGTAGTCGTCGGCCCCTGCATCGAGACCTGCGACCCGCTCCGAGACCGAATCCCGTGCGGTCAGCACGAGTATGGGCAGATCGTCGCCACTGCTACGGAGCTGACGGCAGACCTCGAGGCCGTCCAGCCTCGGCATCATGACGTCGAGAACAAGGGCGTCCGGTCGGTCGCTGGCGATCCGCTCGAGGGCTTCCAGACCATCCTGGGCCAACTCCACGGAGTAACCATTGAAGGCAAGCGACCGGCGCAGGGATTCGCGCACCGCGCGATCGTCGTCGACGACAAGTATGCGCACAGCCACAGTCTCAACCCACTGTCTGAGAGAGGGCTGAGAGGCGCGCCGGGTTAGCGGCGGTCGAGATCGATCAGGCCCAGGCGGGCAGCCTTGAGCAGCCGACGCGGCACCTTGTGCTGCTGACCGGCGACGCTGACGCCGACGAGACCGGTAGCCTCCGCCTTCCACTGCGAGCGACGGCTACGGGTGTTCGAACGCGACATTCTGCGCTTGGGCACAGCCATGATCGGCTCTCCTCTTCCAACGGGATCAAAATCTGGTAGCCGCGCACACTTCGGGCGTCGGCAATTGCCCCTCAGGATAACCGGTGAGCTGCGTAGCCTCCAAAAGCGACCGTTTCTGGGATCAGACTTTGGCGCCTTACCCGCCTCCCATACCGGGCGACGCGCCGAAATCGTGCCTTGACATGGGACCCGCGACAGCGACTAACCTACCGGTTGGTTGGGGGCCTTGGGGCGACGTGATTCACGAGTTGATTTGGGAGAACGAGTGAGCCGAGAAATCGGACCAGTTCGGATCGGCAACTGCTCGGGCTTCTACGGCGATCGGCACTCCGCGATGCGCGAGATGCTCACCGGCGGCGAACTCGACTACGTCACCGGCGACTATCTCGCCGAACTGACCATGCTGATCCTGGCGCGCGACCGGGCCAAGTCGCCCGATCGCGGCTATGCCAAGACGTTCCTGACCCAGCTCGAAGAGTGCCTCGGCACCGCGCTCGACAAGGGCGTGCGAATCGTCGCCAACGCCGGTGGCCTCAATCCCGCGGGGCTGGCCACCGCGGTGCGGGCACTGGCCGACCGGCTCGGACTCGACGCGAAGGTCGCCCACGTCGAAGGCGACGACCTCATCGGCCGCGCCGCGGAATTGGGCCTCGGAACGCCGCTGTCGGCCAACGCCTACCTCGGCGCGTGGGGCATCGTCGACTGCCTGAACGCGGGCGCCAACGTCGTCGTGACGGGCCGGGTGACGGACGCCTCGGTGATCGTCGGACCTGCCGCGGCCCACTTCGGCTGGAACCGCACGGACTACGACGCGCTGGCGGGAGCCGTGGCCGCAGGCCACGTCATCGAGTGCGGCGTCCAGGCCAGCGGCGGCAACTACGCCTTCTTCACCGAAGTCCCCGACCTCATCAACACAGGTTTCCCGATCGCCGAGATCGATGCCGACGGATCGTCGGTGATCACCAAGCATCCCGGCACGGGCGGCCTGGTCAGCGTCGGCACCGTCACCGCACAGCTGCTCTATGAGATCGGCGGGGCGCGTTACGCCAACCCGGACGTCACACTGCGGGTGGACAGCCTCGCCCTGCGCGACGACGGGCCCGACCGGGTCCGCATCAGCGGAGTGCGCGGTGAGCCGCCTCCCCCGACGCTCAAGGTGTCACTCAACTCCATCGGCGGCTTCCGCAACGCGATGACGTTCGTGCTCACGGGCCTCGACATCGAAGCCAAGGCAGATCTTGTGCGACGCCAGCTGGAGGCGAGCCTGACCGTCAAGCCTGCGGAGTTGGAGTGGACGCTGGCACGCACCGACCATCCCGACGCAGACACCGAGGAAACGGCCAGCGCACTGCTGCGCTGCGTGGTCCGCGACCCAGACCCCGCCAATGTCGGCCGTCACTTCTCCTCTGCCGCAGTCGAATTGGCGCTGGCTAGCTATCCGGGATTCACCACCACCGCACCGCCCGGCGAGGGCCAGGTGTACGGCGTCTTCACCCCCGGCTACGTCGCCGCAGCGGAGGTACCGCACGTCGCCGTGCACGCCGACGGCACCCGCACGCAGATCCCCGCAGCGACGGAGACCAAGGCGCTGGAGCCGGTCGGGCCATTCGCATTGCCAGAGCCGATACCGTTCGGCGAGACCCGGCGCGCGCCTTTGGGTTTCGTCGCCGGCGCCCGCAGCGGCGACAAGGGCGGCAACGCCAACGTCGGGGTATGGGTGCGCACCGACGAGCAGTGGCGCTGGCTGGCACACACGTTGACCGTCGAGAAACTGCGCGAGTTGCTTCCCGAGACGGCCGACCTGGCGGTCACCCGCCACGTGCTGCCCAACCTGCGCGCGGTGAACTTCGTCATCGAGGGCATCCTTGGCAAGGGTGTGGCCCACCAGGCGCGCTTCGACCCGCAGGCCAAGGGCATCGGCGAATGGCTGAGGTCCCGGCACATCGACATGCCAGTCGAGATGATTCAAGCCATCCCAGAGGAGAACTCATGACGAGCATCTGGACCACCCCGGAACGCGATGAGCTCCGAAAGACGGTGCACACCTTCGCCGAACGCGAAATCCTGCCCAACGTCGACGAGTGGGAGAAGACCGGGCTGCTGCCGCGCGAACTGCACCTCAAGGCCGGCGCGGCCGGACTGCTCGGCGCCAGCCTTCCCGAGGCGGTCGGCGGCGGGGGCGGCGACGGCGCCGACGCGGTGATCATCTGCGAGGAGATGCACTACGCGGGCACGCCGGGTGGTGTGTTCGCGTCGCTGTTCACGTGTGGCATCACGGTGCCGCACATGATCGCCTCCGGCGACCAACGGCTCATCGACACCTACGTGCGGCCCACCCTGCGTGGCGAGCTCATCGGCTCGCTGGCCATCACCGAACCGGGCGGCGGCTCCGACGTCGGTCACCTCACCACCAGGGCAACACGCGACGGTGACGACTACATCCTCAACGGCTCCAAGACCTACATCACCTCAGGAGTGCGGGCCGACTACGTCGTGACGGCCGCGCGGACCGGCGGCCCGGGCGCCGGGGGCGTCTCGCTGATCGTCGTCGACAAGGCCACGCCGGGTTTCGAGGTCACCCGCAAGCTGGAGAAGATGGGCTGGCGCTCGTCGGACACCGCCGAGTTGTCCTACACCGACGTGCGGGTGCCTGCGGCGAATCTGATCGGCGTCGAGAACAGTGGCTTCCTGCAGATCGCCGCCGCGTTCGTCAGCGAACGGGTCGGCCTTGCCGCACAGGCGTATTCGAGCGCGCAACGCTGCCTGGACTTGACGGTGCAGTGGTGCCGGGATCGGGAGACGTTCGGCAGGCCCCTGATCTCCCGACAGTCGGTGCAGAACACCTTGTCCGAGATGGCGCGGCGGGTCGACATTGCGCGGGTGTACACGCGCCACCTGGTGGAGCGGCAACTCGCGGGCGACACCAACCTCATCACCGAGGTGTGCTTCGCCAAGAACACCGCCGTCGAGTCAGGCGAGTGGGTGGCCAACGCGGCCGTGCAGTTGTTCGGCGGCATGGGGTACATGGCCGAGTCCGAGGTCGAACGCCAGTACCGCGACATGCGCATCCTCGGCATCGGCGGCGGCACCACCGAGATCCTCACCGGCCTGGCCGCCAAGACGCTTGGCTACCAGTCATGACGGCGTTGAAGTCCGCCGTCGACGTTCGGTCGGCCGGCTACGCCGACGCCGCGGAAGCGATGTCCGCCAAGCTCTCCGAGCTCGAGTCCGAACACGCCAAGGCGCTGGCGGGCGGCGGCACCAAGTACGTCGAACGGCACCACTCGCGCGGCAAGTTCACCGCCCGCGAGCGCATCGAATTGCTGCTCGACCCCGACTCGCCGTTCCTCGAACTGAGCCCGCTGGCCGCATGGGGCACCGACTTCACCGTCGGCGCGAGCGTGGTCGCGGGCATCGGGGTGATCGAGGGCGTCGAGTGCCTGGTCGTCTCCAATGACCCGACCGTCAAGGGCGGCACCAGCAATCCGTGGACGCTGAAGAAGATCCTGCGCGCCAACCAGATCGCGCGCGAGAACCGGCTGCCGGTGGTCTCGCTGGTCGAGTCGGGCGGAGCCGACCTGCCCACCCAGAAGGAGATCTTCATCCCCGGCGGGCAGATGTTCCGGGACCTCACCCGGCTGTCGGCCGCAGGCATTCCCACGATCGCCCTGGTCTTCGGCAACTCCACTGCGGGCGGGGCCTACATCCCCGGCATGTCCGACCACGTGGTGATGATCAAGGAACGCTCGAAGGTGTTCCTCGCAGGCCCACCGCTCGTGAAGATGGCCACCGGCGAGGAGTCCGACGACGAATCGCTCGGCGGTGCCGAGATGCACGCCCGCACCTCGGGTCTGGCCGACTACTTCGCCGTCGACGAGTTGGACGCGCTGCGCATCGGTCGACGGATCGTCGCGCGGCTGAACTGGCGCAAGCAGGGCCCGACACCAGGACCGGTGACCGCGCCGCTGTTCGACCCCGAGGAACTGATCGGCATCGTGCCTGCCGATCTGCGCATTCCGTTCGACCCGCGCGACGTCATCGCCCGCATCGTCGACGGATCGGAGTTCGACGAGTTCAAACCGCTGTACGGCAGCTCGCTGGTGACCGGATGGGCGACACTGCACGGTTATCCGATCGGCATCCTCGCCAATCACCGCGGGGTGCTGTTCAGCGAGGAATCACAGAAGGCCACACAGTTCATCCAGCTGGCCAATCGGTCCGATACGCCACTCCTGTTCCTGCACAACACGACCGGCTACATGGTCGGGCGCAAGTACGAGGAGGGCGGGATGATCAAGCACGGCTCGATGATGATCAACGCCGTGTCGAACTCGACCGTGCCCCACATCTCGCTGCTGATCGGCGCGTCGTACGGCGCCGGGCACTACGGCATGTGCGGACGCGCCTACGACCCCCGCTTCCTGTTCGCCTGGCCGAGCGCCAAGTCCGCAGTGATGGGCGGGACCCAACTGGCCGGGGTGCTGTCCATCGTGAGCCGGGCAGCCGCAGAGGCCCGCGGGCAGCAGGTCGACGAGGACGCCGACGCCGCCCTTCGTGCAGCCGTCGAGGCCCAGATCGAAGCCGAGTCGTTGCCCACGTTCTTGTCGGGGCGGCTCTACGACGACGGTGTGATCGATCCCCGTGATACCCGCACCGTGCTGGGAATGTGCCTGTCCGCCATAGCCAATGGCCCGATCGAGGGGACGTCGAACTTCGGCGTCTTCCGGATGTGAGGCCTCCAGTGATTTCGGCGTGTCTTGTATCGGTGAGCGTGACAAATCGCGCCGAAATCGCGAGAAAGGCGACCAAGTGATAGTGCAGGTTCTGGTCGCCAACCGCGGCGAGATCGCCCGCCGGGTGTTCGCCAGCTGCCGCCGCCTCGGGCTGGGCACCGTGGCCGTCTACACCGAGCCCGACGCCGCCAGCCCCCACGTCACCGAAGCCGACGTCCGCGTTCGGCTCAACGGCAACAACGGCTACCTCGACGTGGATCAGCTGCTCGCCGCGGCCCTGAACTCGGGCGCGGACGCGATCCACCCCGGCTACGGATTCCTGTCGGAGAACGCGGAATTCGCGGCTGCCGTGGAGCAGGCCGGGTTGACCTGGATCGGACCGCCGGTTGCGGCCGTTCAGGCAATGGGCTCCAAGATCGAGGCCAAGAAGATGATGGCCGCCGCCGGGGTGCCGGTCCTCGACGAGCTCGACCCCGCGACCGTCACCGCGGCACAACTGCCGGTGCTGATCAAGGCCTCGGCAGGCGGGGGCGGCCGAGGCATGCGTGTCGTTCGCGACCTGGCCGAGCTACCAGGACAGGTCGAGGCCGCCCAGCGCGAGGCGCAGTCGGCGTTCGGCGATCCGACAGTCTTCTGCGAGCGATACCTGGCCACCGGCCATCACGTCGAGGTCCAGGTCATGGCCGACGCGCACGGCACGGTCTGGGCGGTCGGTGAACGCGAATGCTCGATTCAGCGTCGCCATCAGAAGATCATCGAAGAGGCACCGTCGCCGCTCGTCGAACGCATACCTGGCATGCGCGCCAAGCTCTTCGACGCGGCTCGACTGGCGGCGGAGGCGATCGGCTACACGGGCGCGGGCACCGTCGAGTTCATGGCCGCCCCAGATGGTCCAGAGGCAGGGTCCTTCTATTTTCTCGAGATGAACACCCGGCTTCAGGTGGAGCATCCGGTGACCGAGGAGACCACCGGCCTCGATCTGGTCGAGCTGCAACTCGACGTCGCACAGGGCGGCCGGTTGCCTGCCGAACCGCCTGCCGCCCGCGGTCATTCGATCGAGGCTCGGCTCTACGCCGAGGACCCCGCCAAGAACTGGCAGCCGCAAGCCGGCCCGATCCACCGATTCGACGTGCCAGGGATCCGCACCGAGTTCGGCACGCTCGACCGCACCGGTGTCCGCGTCGACTCGGGAATCGTCGACGGCTCGTCCGTATCGGTGTTCTACGACCCGATGCTGGCCAAGGTGATCTCCCATGCCCCGACGCGGCGGCAGGCGGCGGGCATCCTCGCGGATGCCCTTGCCAGGACGCGCGTGCACGGCATTCGGACCAACCGTGATCTGCTCGTCAGCGTGCTGCGCCACCGCGCGTTCCTCGACGGTGCCACCGACACGGCGTTCTTCGACACCCACGACCTGGCCAGGCTGGCGAAGCCCCTGGCGGACTCGTCGGCGGTGAAGCTCTCCGCGCTGGCCGCCGCCCTTGCCGAGGCTGCCGGAAACCGCGTGACCGCAACGGCTTTCGCCGAGATACCCAGCGGGTGGCGCAACATGTCGTCCGGCTACCAGATCAAGCGCTTCGTCGATGGCGCTGGGGCGAGCGAAGCGACGGAGGGAGTCAACGACGAGTACGAGATCCGGTACCGCTTCGTCCGCGGCCGGGTGGAGCTTCCGGACTTCGACGACGTGACGGTGGTCTCGGCGACACCCGATCGGGTGGTGCTGTGCACCTTCGAGGCGAGCGAAGGAACGGGGGCAACGAATGGCGTCGAGCGACCGTTCGACGTCGCGCGCTACGGCGCGGACGTCTTCGTCGACGGCCCATTGGGACCGGTCCGGCTCGTCGCCCTGCCCCGCTTTCCCGACCCGGATGCCGCCGTCGCACGAGGCTCGTTGCTGGCCCCGATGCCGGGGTCGGTAATCCGGATCGGTGCGGCCGTCGGC
The DNA here is from genome assembly GCF_008329605.1 of Mycolicibacterium sp. P9-64. Lineage (GTDB taxonomy): Bacteria > Actinomycetota > Actinomycetes > Mycobacteriales > Mycobacteriaceae > Mycobacterium. The sequence goes on along the minus strand of NZ_NPKO01000005.1, from coordinate 550,396 downwards.
GATCAGGTGACCGCAGGCCAGCCGCTGATCTGGCTGGAGGCCATGAAGATGGAGCACACCATCAACGCCCCTGGCGATGGCGTGCTCGCCGAACTGAACGTCACGGCAGGCCAGCAGGTGGACGTCGGCGCCGTACTCGCCCGTGTAGATGACCCCGAGCAGAAGGAAGACTCATGAGCTTCATCGAGACCGATGAACAGAAGGAACTGCGCAAGGCCGTATCGCAATTCGCCGCCAACTACGGCGAGAAGTACTACCTGGAGAAGGCCCGAGCGGGCGCGCACACCACCGAATTGTGGAGTGAGGCAGGCAAGCTGGGCTTCATCGGGGTCAACCTGCCCGAGGAGTACGGCGGTGGTGGCGCAGGCATGTACGAGCTGTCCCTGGTCATGGAGGAGATGTCGGCCAACGGCTGCGCACTGCTGCTGATGGTGGTCTCCCCCGCCATCAACGGCACCATCATCAGCAAGTTCGGCACCGAGGAGCAGAAGAAGCGCTGGATCCCCGGCATTGCCGACGGCAGCATCACGATGGCCTTCGCCATCACCGAACCCGACGCCGGCTCCAACAGCCACCGCATTACGACCACCGCGCGCCGGGACGGTAGTGACTGGGTCCTCAACGGCCAGAAGGTCTACATCTCCGGGGTCGACCAGGCGCAGGCGATCCTGGTCGTCGGCCGTACCGAGGATCACAAGACCGGCAACCTGAAGCCGGCGTTGTTCGTGGTGCCGACCGACACGCCCGGCTTGACGTGGACCAAGATCGACATGGAGATCGTCAGCCCCGAGAACCAGTTCCAGCTGTTCCTCGACGATGTCCGGCTGCCCGCCGACGCGCTGGTCGGCTCCGAGGACGCAGCCATCGCACAGCTCTTCGCGGGTCTGAACCCCGAGCGCATCATGGGCGCGGCCAGCGCGGTCGGCATGGGCCGCTTCGCGCTGAACAAGGCCACCCAGTACGTCAAGACCCGGCAGGTGTGGAAGACACCGATCGGTGCACACCAGGGCATCTCACACCCGTTGGCGCAGAACCACATCGAGATCGAACTGGCCAAACTGATGATGCAGAAGGCTGCAACGCTCTACGACCTCGGCGACGACGGCGGAGCGGCTGAGGCGGCGAACATGGCGAAGTACGCCGCGGGTGAGGCATCGGTCCGCGCCGTCGATCAGGCCGTGCAGAGCCTCGGCGGCAACGGCCTGACCAAGGAGTACGGCATCGCCTCGGTGCTCACCGCGTCGCGGTTGGCTCGGATCGCCCCCGTGAGCCGCGAGATGATCCTCAACTTCGTCGCGCAGACGTCGCTGGGTCTGCCCCGGTCCTACTGATGCCCGCCCTGGTCCACTACAACGTCCAGGGCGCCGCCGCGCGCATCGTGCTGGACTCACCGCACAACAAGAACGCGCTGTCGACCGCGCTGGTGCATCAACTCCAGCAGGGGCTGAGCGACGCCGCCGAGGAGTCGGGGGTGCGTGCCGTCGTGCTGACGCACACCGGTTCGACGTTCTGCGCGGGTGCCGACCTCTCGCAGGCCACCTCCGGCGAGCCTGCTGATCCTGCCGACGTCGCCGTCCACCGGGCTCACGAGATGACCCATCTGCTGCGCGCGATCCTGGAACTGCCCATCCCCGTGATTGCGGCCGTGGACGGTCACGTGCGGGCAGGCGGGCTCGGGCTGATCGGCGCGTGCGACATGGTCGTCGCCGGGCCGGCGAGCACGTTCGCACTCACCGAGGCGCGCATCGGCGTTGCGCCGTCGATCATTTCGTTGACCCTGCTGCCGAAGATGACCCCGCGCGCGGCGGGCAGGTACTTCGTCACGGGTGAGAAGTTCGATTCACACCAGGCCGCGTCCATCGGATTGGTCACACAGGCCGCGGATTCTGCGGAGAGCATGACCGCAGCCGTGGAGGCGCTGATAGCAAACATCGCCAAGGCCTCGCCTCAGGGCCTGGCCGCGTCGAAGGCGCTCACCACGGCGTCGATCCTCAAGGACTTCGATCGTCACGCCGAAAAGTTGGCCAAGCAGTCCGCCGCCCTCTTCGTCTCGGACGAGGCGCGCGAGGGAATGCTCGCCTTCTTGCAGAAGCGACCACCCACCTGGACACAATCCTGACCGCTCGGCCACAGTTTGGGCAACAACCTTGCGCGCCTCACCGATAGTCGTAGGCTCATCTCCAATGAGCACTCCCGCGTCGCGCAATGGATCCATGCGCGTTGCCGACACCGACCGCATTCAGGTTGCGCAGCTCCTCACCGATGCGGCCGCACAGGGTCGGCTTCCGATGACTGAGTACGAGGACCGCCTCGCCAAGGCGTACGCGGCGCAGACCTACGGCGACCTCGCCCGGCTGAGCGCCGACCTGCCTGGCACCGCGACCCCACACGGGACAGGGCCCGCCCGGCCTGCGCCGTCTACGTTGCTGCTGGCGATCATGAGCGGCTTCGAACGCCGAGGGCGGTGGAACGTACCGAAGCGGCTGACGTCGGTGGCGTTGTTCGGCGGCGGCGTCATCGATCTGCGCTATGCCGACTTCACCTCACCGGACGTGGAGATCCACTCGTACTCGATCTTCGGCGGGCAGACCATCCTGTTGCCGCCGGAGGTCAACGTCGACGTCCGCGGGGTCGGTGTGATGGGCGCGTTCGATCACGTGGGTGAACTCGGCTCGCCGGGCGCACCGCACGTCACCATCCGCGGCTTCTCGCTGTGGGGCAGCGTCGGCATCAAACGCAAGAAGCGCAAGAGCGCCGGCTGACGCCCAGCCAAGACTTGATCGAAACGCATCGGCCCCTTCCGCAATGGAAGGGGCCGATGTGTTCGTCTAGCTGGAAGGTCGGCTGCTAGCCAGTGCTGCCAGTGCTGCCACCGGCTGCACCCGTGCTCCCGGTGCTCCCGGCGTCCGCGCCGCCGGTGCTGGGCGCGGGTGCGCCGCCGCCGCCGGTGAGGAAGTTGCCGACCGCGCCGGCAACCGCGCCGAATATGCCCCAGCTGCCATCGCCGGGCTTGGCGCCGCCGCTGCCCTCGATGATGATCGGCTCGACCTTGTTGCCGCTCTTGATGGCATCGGTCGTGCTGTCGGTCTCCTCGGTCTTCTTGTCGGAGATCTTCGCGGTGAACTTCGGCGCCTCAGCCGGTGCCGCTGCTGCGGGTGCAGCGGCCGGGGCAGCTGCCGGAGCGGGGGCGGAGACGGGAGCCGCTGCCGGCGTCGCGGCTGCCGCCGCTGCGGCGACGGCCACCTTCTTCGTCGGCGTCGGAGTCGTGTCGGCCGGCTTGGTGTCAGTAGGCGTCGTGTCGGTAGGCGTCGTGGCGGCCGAGACCAGCCTGGCGCTGCTCTCCGCCGGCGCGGCTGGCGCCGGCGGCTCCACGATCGGGCCGGTCAGCAGGTAGCGGATGACACCCGTGATGCCGTTGTCGAAGAACTCGTTGGTGATGTCCTGCGCGCGGGTATCGCCGGTCTGGCTGGCGAGCAGCCGCGCCCGCACCACCTCGGAGATGCCGCCGCCGAAGAACTCGTTGATGGTCGCCTGCTGCTCCGGGTCGCTGGTGCTCTGCACCAGCCGGTGGCGCACCACCTCGGAGGCCCCGCCGCCGAAGAAGTCGTCCACGAACTGCGTCTGGTCGGGGCTCAGGCCCGAACCCTTCAGCGCGTTGTAGACGACGCCCGACGCACCGCTGAGGGCATTGTTCGAGGTGCCCACGTAGACGTCGTCCGTGGGGTCGGCCGGCGTGTCGTTGACGTCGGTCAGCACGCCCCTGTTGAAGAAGGTGTCGAGGACCGCCTGCTGGTCCGGGCTCAGCCCGGTGTCGGTGAGGAACTTGTAGAACACGCCGGACGCGCCGTCCTGGCTGACGTTCTGCGAACCGTCGTCGAGGACGGCTCCGCCGAAGAACTTGTTGATGTACTCACGCTGGGTTGGGTCGGTGTTGTAAAGGAGCAATTGCAGGCGGGCTAGCTCGCTGGCACCACCGTTGAAGAAGGTGTTGATGTACGCCACGGCGAGCGGATCGGCGTTACCGCGCGTCAGGTAGAGCCGCACGACGTCGGAGATGCCGGACCCGAAGAGCGAGTTGACGACCTCGGTGGCCGCGGGGTCACCGGCATTGGCGTTCAGCAGCAGCTGCTGGATCACGCCGGAAACGCCGGTGGTGCCCGGGTTGTCGGGGTTGCCTGGGTACCTGACGAAGAAGGTGTTGATCAGATCGTTGACGTCCGCGGACAACTGCACGCGGGCGCCGTTGACCACCGCGATGTCGCGCGGGGCAAGCGGCGGGGCGATCGCGGGGATCGCAGCGATGGCGCCCGCCGTCGCCATCGCGACGCCTGCGGTGATGAACCGGCTAACAGCCATTTTTGGATCCCCCTATATGGATCTCGGACGGTAGATGTACACAACTTACGTCATGCTGAGAAAAATCTAAGAGCTACACGTTAAGTCTTCGGAAATATTTTGCCACAGCTCGTCAAGATCTTTGCGGTAACACCCGAGATCCTTCACATGGCCAACGTCTGTTACATGATCTTGAATGACGCGGCAGAAGTGTCGTAACGCCTGTTAAGACCATGTGTCGGAAAGGCCGGCCCGGCCCCTCTCGTGGGTCCGACCGTCCACCTACGCACCGTCCACAAATGACGGTGACGTCACCAGAAAATAGCTTGCTGGACGGCTGCCAGTTAACTCCAAGGAAGCCGGTTTAGGGGTCTAGCGGCGGCGGCGCGACCGTAGATAGTCGCCGACTACGGCGGCGCCGAGACCGTCCAACTCGGGTACCACGACGCGGCCCTCGACCCGCCGGGCTACCTGGTCGATGAACCGCGCAAGACCCGGGTCGCTGCCCAGCCGGAAGATGGTGACCTGTGCACCCAGCCGGGCGACCTCGTCGAAGCCCCGCACGGTGTGCGCGATGGTCAGCGGATGCGGCGGGTAGTCGAAGAACACCTGGGGGCCGTCACCCGCAGAGGCACCGCGGTGGTCCTCGAGGTGCGCCGTCGGCTCACCATCGGTGACGACCAGCACCACCGGCTGAGCGTTCGGGTGCCTGCGCAGGTGCCTGCTCGCCAAGGCGAGCGCGTGGTGCAGGTTGGTGCCCTGCTCGTAGACGCCCTCCAACCCGGCCAGCTCTGCCGGCGTCACCGTCCGCGCGTAGCGGCCGAAGGCAATGATCTGCAGGGAATCTGCGCGGAACCGCGTGCTGACCAAGTGGTTGAGCGCCAGTGCCGTCCGCTTCATCGGGAGCCACCGGTTCTCCATCACCATCGAGAACGACGTGTCGACGAGCAACGCCACGACGGCTTGCGTACGGGTCTCCGTCTCGGAGACCTCGACGTCGTCCACCGTGAGTCGCATTCGAGGTAAATCGACACCCCCGCTCAAGTCTGATGTCGCCGCCGAAGCGGCTCCGGCGGCTTGGCGCAGCACCGCGTTGGTGAGCGTCCTCGTCACGTTCCACGGTTCGGTGTCGCCGAACTGCCACGGGCGCGTCGCGCCGGTGAGCTCCCCTGCCGCGCCGGCGCGGCGGGTGTCGCGCTGCCCGTGGTGGCCCGACAGTCGTTGCGCCACGTCGCGCAGAGCGGCCTGTCCGAGCTGCCTCATGGCCTTGGGCGAGAGCCGCCATTGGCCGTCGGAGCCGCGGTCCAGGAAGCCCTGATTCATCAACGTGCGTTCGAGGTCGGCAAGCGTCTTGGCGTTAACCGCAGCGTCCTCGCCGAGTTGGCGCGCCAGCATGTCGAGGTCGACGTCGTCCATCGTCGCGCCGGAGTAGCTCTGCGACAGTTGCTCGGCAAGTTGCTCCAACTCGCCGATGTCCGCCATCGCCTGAGCGCCCTCGCCCATACCGAGCGGATTGTCGCCAGAAAACCTCTCCGAACCCGCCCAATCTTCGCCCGGCCTGGCGGCCTGCAGATGCGAATCGAGGCGATTCAACGCGTTCATCAGCGACGGCGAACCGAACGCCTGCTGCGCCAATGCGTCGAGCTCAGCCCGCTGATCGGCGGACAGGCTGTTGCGGAACCGCTGCGCGGCGGCGGCCCGTTTGGCAAGGGAGTCGAGCAGCTCGTCGATGTCCTTCGGGTTCTCGGGAAAGAACTCGCCGTGCTTGTCCATGAAGTCTTGAAAGTCTTGGGGCGAGTCCTCGCCGCGGGCGTGCTTGTCCAGCAAGTCGTTCAGGTCGTCGAGCATTTCGTTGACCTGCTGGCGATCCTCGTCGGTGGCGTTCTCCAGCGCCTGCTTCATCCCTGCGAACCGTTGATCGAGCATCTCGCGACCCATCAGGTCCTTGATCTGCTCGTACTTCTGCTGGGCCTCCTGGCTGCGCCACTCGTACTCGGCCAGCTCCTGGACCGCCTTGGCCGGCGACGGCGACAGCGACTCCAACTGCAGTTCGCCGAACCGTGCGTCGTCGTCGAGCGCGCGGGCCAACTCCTTGCGCTCGGCCAACACCGCCTCGTCGAGCAGCTTCTTGATCTCGGCCAACGTGCCGTCGAGATTGTTGCGCTTCAACAGTTCTCGACGTTTGCGGTTGACTTCGGCGGCAAGCCGGTCGGCGCCCGCCATGTTCCTGGTGCCACGTCGCAGCATTTCGGACAGCGCCCGCCGCGGCGAGCTGCCCTCCATGACGTCCTGACCGATCTGCTCGAGCGCCTCGCGCAGATCGACCGGCGGAGCGAGCGGGTCGGGCCCGCCGCTGTATCGCGAATAACGCGACGTGCGTTTAGCCATATACGGTTTCGCCTTCGCCCGACACCTTGTCGATGCGCTTCGCCAGATACAGGGCCTCCAGCGCCAGCTCGGCGGCGGCGGCGCGCTCACCGTCAGTGGTCGCGCCGAGGCGTTCGGCGATCGCATCGAGCACGGGCAGGTCGGGCAGCGCTGCAAGAACGTCCTTGGCGGAGACGCGTTCACCGGTGGTGACGGGCGAACCCTGCTCGACGGCGGACACCAGCGGGCCGACGTCGATGCCGCCGAGCAGCCGTTGCGCAGTATCAGCGGTGGCCCGTCGCAACAGGTGCTCGAGCACGGCCTGCTCGCGGCCCTCCTCACCCGACTCGAACTCCAACTTGCCGCGCAGCACGTCGATCACGGTGGCCAGATCCACGACGCGCGCCACCGGGTCGTCCTCGCCGAGGATCGTCGAACGGTGTCGTGCCGCTGCGGCGACGGTCTCGGCGGCAGCGATCGCGAACCGGGCCGACACACCGGAGCGCTGGTCGACCGACTGCGATTCGCGCAAGTTCCTGGCGAAGCGCGCCAACGTCTGCAGCAGATAGTCGGGCACCGCCGCGGCGAGATGCGCCTCCTGCTTGATGACACTCACCTCGGCCTCGAGCTGCAACGGGTAGTGCGTGCGGACCTCGGCGCCGAACCGATCCTTGAGCGGGGTGATGATCCGGCCGCGGTTCGTGTAGTCCTCGGGGTTGGCGCTGGCCACCACGAGCACGTCGAGCGGCAAGCGCAGCGTGTAACCGCGCACCTGAATGTCGCGCTCCTCCATCACGTTCAGCATCGACACCTGAATGCGCTCGGCAAGGTCGGGCAGCTCGTTGACGGCGACGATGCCGCGGTGCGCGCGCGGGATCAGCCCGTAGGCGATGGTCTCGGGATCACCGAGACTGCGGCCCTCGGCGACCTTGATCGGGTCGATGTCGCCGACGAGGTCCGCGACGCTGGTGTCGGGCGTCGCGAGCTTCTCGCTGTAGCGCTCGCTGCGGTGCCGCCAGCCAACGGGCAGGTCGTCGCCCGAATCGGCGGCGCGACGGATCGACTCGGGGGTGATGGGTGAGTACGGATGTTCGTTGAGCTCCGATCCCGCGATCACCGGCGTCCACTCGTCGAGCAGACCGGTCAGTGCGCGCAGCAGACGGGTCTTGCCCTGCCCGCGCTCGCCGAGCAGAACCAGGTCGTGTCCCGCGATCAACGCGCGCTCCAGCTGGGGCAGGACGGTGTCCTCGAAGCCGAAGATGCCGGGCCATACGTCGCGGCCGTCGGCCAGTGCGGCCAGGAGGTTCTCCCGGATTTCCTGCTTGACGCCCCGCTCGCGATGACCGGAGGCACGGAGTTCGCCGAGCGTGCGCGGGAGATTGTTAGACGATGTCACCACTCCACGCTACGACGGTCGCTAGGTTCGGGCATCCGCTCCCAGCTCATAGCGAAAACACGAATTGGTCCATGCTTTGGGGAATAAGGGCGTCGACGCTGGTCAGGCCGTTTTCGGTGGCTCCTTGGGTGGCAATGCGTCCCGGTCAGGATCCCACTTTGATCGACACGGTGGTCGTCTGCGTCGTGGCGGGCAGCTTGGTGGTGTCGACGACCAGGAACTCTCCAGAGTCCTGCCTGCCGTTGGCGAGCGTCTTCGGCTTCAAGGTGAACGGCGGCGTCTCGGACGCCAGACCGGCCAGACCGAAGTCGCTGTCGTTGGCGATCGTCAGCGTGTTTCCGCCGTCTGACGTGGCGAGGCCCTCCACCTTGTCGTGGCCGAAGAATTCGCCCTTGGCGTTGAGCTCGGTCAACAGTCCGCCCAGATCCAGCTTGAGCGTCTTGGTCGCGGTCGTGATGCCCTTGGCCTTCAGGGCTGCAACGGCCTCGGTGTCGGTGGTGACCCCGACGGCCGTCTCGAGGGCCGTGCCGTCCACCTGCAGTCCGCCCGCGTCGGCGTCGTACGTCGCACCGGGCACCGCCGCCTTGGGGCCGACGTCGGTCGCCCCGGAGATGTCGGCGACGTAGATCTTTTTGTCGGCGCCGGGTGCCAGCTTGCCGTCGCGCTCGTCGACGAGGAACGTCGTGTTGGTCAGCGCGGTGATCTCGGAGACCGCGACCTTGGTCCCCTGCGGGTTGGCCAGCGGATAGAGGTATTCACTGACCGCCTTGGTGGCGAGGTTGACGGTGACGATGCGGGTGAACGCCACCGATTTCGCGGAGCCCTGCAGCCCCGGGGTCTTGAGGGCCGACTGCATGATCCCGACCAGCGTCGAGCCGTCGGGGGTGATGGTCAGGCCCTCCATCCCCTGATTCGGTGTGCGAAGCGACAATTCGCGCGGCAGTGAGCCGGTGAACGGCGACAACCGTTCCAGCTCCTTGCCTGCCGCGTCGAAGTGGACGAGGAACGGCCCGTACTCGTCGGACACCCAGAAGGTCCCGTCGGGGAGTGCGACCAACCCCTCGGTGTCGAGGCCGTGATCGGACGTCGGCAGCGGCTTGCCGTCGATGTCCACCAGTGTCTCGCCGGTGTTCGCCTGCGGATCGACGAGCCCGCGCAGCGGTGCGCCGTCGGTCCCCGTCAAGCCGATGGTCTTCTCGACCGTGGCGGAACCGTCGCTGAGCTTGTACTCGTTGATTCGGGGCTGAAAGTCGGGGACGGGCAACACCTTCTCGTCGTCGGTGCGGCCGTCGACGTTGGGGCCGCGGTCGCTGAGCCCGTAGAGCGCGTCGGCGCTACCGGGGACCGCCGCGATCGCCGAGCCGTCGGCGCTGCTCTCGATGGCGACCCCGCCGACGGTGGCGATCGGTGGGGTGTCGACGGCGTACAGCTTGACCGCCTCGGCGGTGGTGACCGTCAGTTCGTCGGTGCCCGAGAAGCCCTTCTCCGGGGTGTAGACCATCGTGCCGCCGGCGCCGTAGCTGATCTTTCCGTGCGCGGGGGAAGCGAACGCTACCGGTGTCGCGCCGCCGGTGACCGCCAATAACTGAGCCGGCGTAAGCACGAGCGCCTGGTCGACTGCCGTACTCAGCTGGGCCGCCGCCGGAGATGTCGGGGCGGTGCTCGCGCCCGATGGCGACGACGCGTTCGAACCGGACGAGCAGGACGTCGCGGCCATCGTGATCAGGACAATCCCCGCAACTACCAATGGCTTTGGGCTCGAGTTCATGGGCTAAGCATTAGCACCGGCGATCGACCGTCGCGTGTCCAGGAGGTGAACGACCGCGAGATCAGGTGCCCTCGTCGAGATACCGGACGAGTGCTTCGGTCACGTCGTCTAGCCGGTGGTAGATGCCGACGGTGCGGTGCGCCGCGTCGGTGTCGATCGGGTACTGCGAGTGCTCCATGCCCAGCACCGCCAGCCCGGCGGCAGCTGCGGCTCGGACGCCGTTGCTCGAGTCTTCGACCGCATAACTGCCCGAGCTGTGGGCACCCAGCCTCGCGATGGCCTCCTGGTACACGTCGGGCGCCGGCTTCCCCGCGGCGACCTCGGCGCTCGACACCGTGGCGCTGAAATATTCGCCGATGGGCGTCGAGGTCATCACCCGGTCGATGATCTCGCGGGGTGCCGATGACGCCAGCGCCACGGGGACGCGCGCTGCCGCCGCCCGAACGAGCTCGAGGGCACCGTCGATCAACGGGACCTCGCCACGGTCGTAGGCAGCGGCGACCGCACCGATCACACCGTCGGCCGCAGCCTGCACGTCCATGCCGGTTCGGTCGCCGACATACCGCGCCCACTCGGGCACGCTCTTGCCCTGGCAAGTTCTGGTGTCGTCAGATGTCCAGGCGTAACCGTGTCTTCCCGAAACCGATTGCCAGCCTTGCTCCCACAGGTGTTCCGACATCACCAGCACTCCGTCGAGGTCGAAGACGACGCAACGTTCGGTCACGGGCGCTCCTCATCCACACGTGGGGGGTGATACAGCGGGTACAGGGCGTCGTACAGCCTGCGGTACAACGCGTAGCGATCGGCGTAGTCGAGCGCTCGCGCCGCGTCCGGCAAGAAGGTCCGCGTGACGGTTGCGCGATCGGTGAGGAACGCATAGTCCGGCTGCGCGCCGCTGCCAACGATGGCGCACGACGCCGCACCGATGGCCCCGGCATCTTGGGGCTGGGCAATGGTTTCCAGCGGGCGCTCCAGGACGTCGGCGATGATCTGGGTCCACTCCGTTCCCATCGATCCACCGCCGACCGCACGGATTCGCTTGACGGCCTGTCCGTAGTCGAGCCCGTACTCCAGCGCCCAGCGCATCTGGAAGGCGACGCCCTCCATGACGGCGCGCAGGATGTGACCGGCACCGTGGTGGAGGCGCAACCCCACGAACGACGCACGGGCGGAATCGTCGAACACCGGTACGCGCTCACCGCTGAGCCACGGCGCGAAGAGCAGCCCGTCCATGTCGGCCGAGCTATCGCTGACCAACTGTTCGATCCTGGCGTAGTCGACGGGACCGGGGTGATCGAGGCCGAGCATGCGCACCGCCCATGCCAGGGCGGCGCCGCCGGTAGCGATCTCGAGCCAGAGAATCCACAGGCCTGCGTCGGCGTGGGCCAGGACACCGAGCCGTTGCCGGGGATCGAGCCTCGGCTCCGACATGGTGAGGCCGAAATACACCGCGGTACCCAGGCTTACGTGCAGATCGCCTGGGTTCACCGCGCCGGAGCCCAGTTGGCTGGCGGGCACGTCGCCGACGCCGACGTACACCGCGACGGTGTCCGACAATCCCAGTCGCAGCGCGATGTCGGCCCGCAGCGGACCGGCGACGTCGGTCGCCGCGCAGACCCGGGGAAGCTTGCCTGGATCGATTCCTGCTGCAGCACAGGCGTTCACGTCCCAGTCCCGCGTCTGGTGATCGAACAGCCGGTAGGCCGAGGCTCCGGCGTGATCGATGACCGCTGCACCGGTCAGGTGCATGACCACTGCTTCCTTGCAATCTAGGAGTTTGGCTGTGCAGGCGTAGGTGTCGGGCCGACTGTCGCGCAACCAGAGGATCTTCGGAAGGATGTCCTTGCCGGTGACCACTGCGTTGAACCGGGCGAACTGCTCATCGGGCGGCACGAGCTTTGCCAGCGTTAGAGCATCGCTCTCAGCGCGCTGGTCCAGCCAGCTGATCATCGGCAACAGCGGCCGACCTGCGTCGTCGACCGCCACCAGGTTGAACATCTGCGCCGTCACGCTGATCCCCTGGATCGAGTTGGCCATCGCAGGCACTCGGTGGAGCAACTCCTCGGCCGCTTCGAGCGCCGACTCGATCATGTGGTCCAAATCCTGTTCGACTCCGCCGTCGGCGACCATCTGTAGGCCGTAGCCGCGATAGGCACAGTCCAGCAGTTGACCGTCGACGTCGACGATGACGGCCTTGACCCCACTGGTGCCGATGTCGAATGCCAATATGTGCGAGGTCATTTCGATGATCTACACGTCCTGTCGGACGGGCGAGAGAAGTCCCTCGAGCAGCTTGAGGTAGCGATCGTTCTGCTCGGCGGTCCCGACCGTGACCCGCACGTGCGATCCCTTCAGTCCGTGGGCGCCCATCGCTCTGATCAGGATGTCCTCCCGAAGTAGAGCATCCGCCACATCGGTCACCGACCGGCCGCTCTTGGAGATGTCAGCCAGCACGAAGTTGCCATCGGACGGGAACGACTCGACTCCCTCCATCTGCTGCATCGCGTCGTGCAGCCGATCGGCCTCCGAGCTGATGAACTCGCGTCGACGTTCCAGCTCGTGAGGTTCGTTCAGCGCCTGCAAGCACCCCCAGATCCCCATCAAGCTGATGCTGAACGGGATACGGACCCGTTGCACGATGTCGATCAGCTCCGGGTCGCCGATCAGATAGCCCACCCGCAGTGCCGCGAGCCCGAAACCCTTGGACATGGTCCGCGCGATGACCAGGTTGCGATGCGACGCGACCAACGGGGCGAACGACTCGGCGTAGCCGCATTCCAAGTAGGCCTGATCGACGACGACGGGGATGCCGGTGTCCAATAGCCGAATCAACTGCGTAGTGCTCCAACCTTTTCCGGTCGGATTGTTGGGGCTGCAGAGGAAGATGATCGTGCTGCGGTCCGTGATCGCCGCGAGCATGGCGTCGACGTCGAGCTCCCACGACGGCGTGAGCGGCACCGACCGCGCTACACCGCCATTGATGCGTGTCTGGCTCTCGAAGAACGCGTACGTGGGCGAGGCGATGACGGTCTCGTCCCCTGGTCCGACCAGCAGCCGTACCAGGACGTCCAGCACCTCGGTGGAGCCGTTGCCGAGTACGATCGACTCTTCGGGCACGGAGTTGTATTGCGCCAGCGCCGCCACCAGGTCCTTGCCGGAGTATGGATAGAGGTGCCCGATGTCGAAGGCCGCGCGGACTGCCGCCCGTACGCCCTCGGACGGCGGTATCGGGCACTCATTGGACATCAGCCGCGCGAGTTGGCGGTGCTGCCAGGCGAAGTCGTGATGCTCGGCGTTGTAGGGCGCCGCGCTGCGGAATCCCGGCTTGACGAAGCGGTCGACGGTATGGCTCATCGGATGGTGCCTCCCTGCGGTACGCCCGCTTGATCGTTCTTGATGCGATTGCGAAGCACCGCGGCGTACCAGACGCCTGCGATGACGAAGAACGCTGCGGCCATGAGCGCAGTCTGGTGGTTCAGGTCGGGAATTGTCAGGCAGCCGATCACGAATAGCGTCCACAGCAGCGCCGCGACCCGGACGGGACCGGCGTAGCGACCCAGGTCGAAGCCGGTCCGTGTGGGCAGCGACCCGTTGCGCGACGCGATCAGCACCGCGGCCACGGTGAGGCCGTACACCGCGTAGTAGCCCAACGCTGCCATCCCCACGATCAACGCCATCGCTTGCGACGACCCGTAGCTGCCGACGAGCACCAGACCCAGACTCGCCGCCGCGATGACGAGCAATGCGGCGCTCGGCGACTTAGTGCTTGGGGAAACCTTTTTCAGCGCCGAGGAGGCAGGCAACATGTTGTCGCGGGACAGCGAGAACATCAGCCGGCTGGCGGCCGCCATGTTGGCAAGACCTCCTGCATACAACGCGATGATCGCGGCCGACTCGAAGAGCGCGGCACCGATGGGGCCGAGCGCCGTCTGCAAGATGTGGGAGACCGGTACGTCCGCACCGATGGTGTTCGTCAAATCGTCGATGTTGATGGTGAGGCCGACGATCATGAGGAACCCGACGACGATCGCGAACACCAATGACCGGAGAACGGCCTTGGGCACGTGCCGGGTGGCCAGCTTGGTCTCCTCGGCCAGGTCGGCCGCACCCTCGAAACCGGTGAGTACCCACATCGCCAGAAGGCCGGAAAGCAAGATGGCCGTGAAGAAGCCGTTGCCCGAGGCGGTGCTGGTGGTCAGGAAGCTAAGGTCCTGAACGGGGTTCGTCACGAACCCGACTACCAGCAGGATCCCGGTCAGAACGATCGACAGTCCGATCTCGACCGCGAACGCAACCGCATTGTTGATGCGTGACGCGATGCGAACTCCGGCCAAGTTGATCGCCAACTGGGTCAGCGTGACGATGACGACGACCAAAAGTGTTGAAGTCGTTGTTATCTCGATGTCCAGCCGATTCAGCAGCACGGGCGCCAGACCGAAGTTGAGCCCGGTGAATCCAGGGATGAATGCCATCATGCCCGCCCAGCCGACGAACCACCCGTAGTGCGAGTTGATCAGCCGGCTCGTCCATTGGTAGGCGTAGCCGCTGATCGGCATGCGCCCGGCTAGCTCGGCCAGCACCAGCGCCACCAGGAGCTGCCCGACCGAGACGATGAGCCAGGTCCAGACGAAGACCGGACCGACCATGCCAAGCGAGTAGGCGAAGGTGGTGAAGATGCCTGCGGTCACACACATGCACGAGATGGAGATCGAGAACGAACTCCACGCCCCCATCGAGCGTTCGAGTTGCGGTTCGTAACCGAAGGCCCGCAGTTCGTCCTCGTCGGAGGTGGGCCTCACGGCTGCCGGTGCTTCTGACATCTGGTCATCGGTCACGGTGCTGTCCTCTCTTCGGTTTTGCCTAGGCCGCTCAGATCGGTGCGATCGCGCCGGAGTCGGTGGACGGTGAGGCTGAATACGCCTGGGGCATAGTGCTCCTGGGATAGCAGCACCGGTTGACCACCGGCGGACCGTTCCGTCTGTTCGAGGCGGAGCAGCGGGCTGTTTCGCGGGCAGTCGAGCATCTTCGCCATGCGCGCGCTGGCGGCGACCGGCGAAATCTCGGCGACACCGCCGACCAGGTGCACGCCACATTGGTTCTCGAGGAACTGGTAGATCGAGCCTCCGTCGTACGACGGGGACCCGGCGGCCTCGAGGATGCCAAGAGGGATCACGTCGAAGCCATGCGTCGCGGGCACGCCGTCGACGCGGATGATCCTCTCGACGCTGAACGCGGCGGAGTCAGGTGGCAACGCGAGGGCTGTCGAGATCCAGTTCGAAACGGGCCCGGTCTTCGTCTTGACCACTTCGACGTTGAGGTTGGCTCTCGCGGCGGTGACGGCCTCGGTGACGCCGATGTCGAGGTCGAGGACGCTGTGCACGCGGGTCCGCTTGGGCGTGACGAAGGTGCCAACGCCGTGCACCCGGCGGATCAGCCCGTCTCGTTCGAGGCCGCTGAGGATCTCACGCAACGTGGGTCTGCTGATGCCGTAGCGCCTCGCGAACTCCGGCTCGGACGGCAGCTTCTCGTTCGGGGCGTAGGTGCCGTTGGATAGTTCTTCCGCGAGCTGGTGACGCACCTCTTCGGAGAGTAATTGACGTTGTTCACGATGCCCTTTCGAACCTTGCTCCATGAGAGGTAAGATGTCAGACAACTCCATCTGATGTCAATGGGGAGAGATGACGGATCCTCCGTACCGCTTGCGCACGAGCGGCGCGTCGTCAGTGCAGCGGCGCTGGCCGAGGCGATATTCGCATGAACGGTTGGACCGACGCCGACGAGTTCGAGTGCCTCGTCGACGCGGCCCGCCGCGAGCAGAACGTCGGCCTGCAGAACGCGCTAACGGGGTACCGGGGGCATTTGCACACCGCGGCACGAGCAGCCACGGCCGGCCGCCGATGGCCAGTTCGTCCAGCTGACATCAGCGGCACGCCGGATCGTCCGAAATGGCAGAAACCTCACTACAATCGGCAATTCCGCCACTGGCCGAGGCCGTCGCGATGACAGCAAGATCATCACATGACAATCACGAATCCTGTTCACCCGCAGAAGGAAACGGACACCACCACGGCCCACCTCGTGACCCTGCCGAGCACACCGCTAGCAGTAGCGGCTCTCGACCTCGTGCAGAGCGCCGAGTCGCCAGCCATCGCCAATCACAGCGTGCGAAGCTTCCTCTTCGCTCGGTTGCTCGCCCCCCACATCGGTCTCCTAGCCGGTGAAGACTTCGATGAAGAACTGCTGTACCTTTCGTGCGTCCTGCATGATGTCGGGTTGTCTCCCCTCGCAAAGAGAAACACGCGTTTCGAGGTTGACGGTGCTGACCGCGCTGCCGAATTCCTCAGCGGCCAAGGGCTAGAGGCCCAGAAGGTCGACGCCGTGTGGGAAGCGATCGCGCTGCACAACACCGCGGTCATCCCCGAGCGCATGGGCGCGCTGACCTCGCTGACCTACCAGGGTGTCGCCATCGACTTCGGTGGTGCCCTCGGATTACCCGAGTCGCATCGCGCGGCGGTCACTTCACAGATAGGCGCCGTGATTCATGATGCCTATCCGCGTTTCGACATGGCCACGTCGGTGATCGACGCGGTCGCAGAGCACGCGGCCAGCAACCCCGACAACGCACCGCGCTACACCCCGCCGGGCGAGATCCTGCGTGAGCGGCGCGAATTCGGCTCCACCTCAGCCGAACAACTCATCGCCGCAGGCGGCTCGCGGTGGGGCAACTGAGTCCCACGCCCAAATTCCACCGACCCGGATTTGTCCGGGACGATCGGCTGACCGATGTGGAGATACCACATCTCAGATCACTAGAAGCAACGATGAAGGGAAGTACCTGCATGTCCAAAACCGAATTCTTCGACACCCCCGGCTATGGCGAACTCGTGCGTGCCAACTACCACTACAGCCAGGCAGTGCGGATCGGAGATCGCGTCAACATATCCGGCCAGGGCGGATGGGACGATGACCAGACCGTCTCGGTCGATTCCCTGGAAGCCGAGATTGACAAGGCCTTTGACAACGTCGAACGAACCCTGGCCGCCGCGGGCGCGACATGGCAGGACGTCGTCAACGTGCGCACCTACCACGTCCCCACCGGGGACGACTCGATCGGCGACGACCACCTAACGGCGGTCGTCGGTCAGTTCCGGAAGCGGGCCGGAAGGCACCTTCCGCTGTGGACTGCGATCGGCGTGAAAGCGCTTGGGCTACCTGAGATGAACATCGAGGTCGAAGTCGAAGCCATCATCGGATCCGGTAGCGACTAGCAGATGACGGGGCGGGGTTGCCATGATGGGTTTGCGCTTCGTGGCAACCCCCCGCCATCGGGTACGAAGCAGACGGAAGGTCTACTGGGACGACTCCTCAGACCGCCGCTGCGGTGGCGTAGTCGCAGGAGAAGGTTTGTCGGTACGCCGTCGGGGTCGTGGCCAGGCTGCGACGGAAGTGCAGTCGCAGATTCGCGGCCGACCCCAGCCCCGAATCCTCGGCGACCCGGTCGATCGAGTAGTCGGTAGTCTCGAGCAGTTCCCGTGCGGCCGTGATGCGTGCGTTGACCAGCCACTGCAACGGAGTGGTGCCTGTCTCGTCGGTGAAGCGACGCATGAACGTCCGCACGGATGTCCTTGCGTGCTTGGCCATTTCTGACACGGTGATCGGTCCGGCGAGATGGTTCAAGGCCCATGCCCGCGTCGCCGCCAACGACGACTCACCAACCACGGCGACGGGCGCCGGCACATACTGCGCCTGACCTCCCTCGCGATGTGGCGGCGCGACCAACGCGCGCGCCACCCGGTTCGCCGTGGCCGCGCCGAGATCGCGCATCAGCAGATGCAAGCACATATCGATGCCACAGCACATGCCGGCCGAAGTCAGCACGCTGCCGTTGTCGACGTACAGGACGTCTCGATCGATCTGCACGAAGGGGAACTGTGCTTCCAGTTCCCCGAGATGCTGCCAATGGGTGGTGGCCCGTCGTCCGTCGAGAAGGCCGGCAGCCGCCAACGCGAATGCGCCGGTGCAGATCGACGCGACTCTGGCGCCTCGGGCGAGGGCAGCGACCAGGCCATCAAGCACGGGAGCAGGGACGGGGCGCTGAACGGGCTGATAGCCCGCCACGATCACGGTGTCGGCCTCGTCCATGGTGTCCAGCCCGTGGTCGATCGCCATGGTCAGGCCGGACGAAGCCGTGACGCGATCCGCTATCCCACAGACCTTCACGTCATACGGAAGGCCGGGCTCGACCGTGAAGACGTCGAGCGGGATCGCGAGATCCAACGCCGTGACACCGTCCAGGGCCACGACTGCGATGCGGTGGTTATCCATCGAACTCACGTTGGCCTACCGGTGCCGAGCTCACAAGTGGCTGTTCTGCCTACTATCGCTAGGATTCGGCCAACCTCTCGGCGGTCGCGTCGAGTTCGCCGGGGCATCCCGACTGCCGCGGCTCGTGCACATGCTCAGCCCTCGTTGCGCGGCAGCGGATCTCGCTACCCATCAGGTCGACGGGATCTGCGCGCCTCGAAACTGGACGTGCGCCTGAGGCCAAGACGTGTTCCCCATCACATTCGTAGGTTCGATCTCACGCGGCGTTCAACCGGAGCGCCACTTGGTCAGAAAGAACCTCGCCATGGTGGACCCCTCTGCGCTCGATGCTGTTCAAGTAGCCATCACCGTCGATGATTTCGTGCTGTGGGACGGAACGCCGCTTCCCGATGGCCACAGCTCGCTGGACGTGACACGCACCCTGGCGAAGGCGCTGACCGACGTCGGCCAGCATGGCGTCTACGGGTTCGCGCACACCTTCAGCATCGCCAAGGATTCATCGAGCTTGAAGTGCTGGGACGCCTGGCTGGAGGCGGGCCACCACCTGGGCAATCACACCCATCAACACGCCCCCCTGCGCTGGATGAGCGCCGAGGCCTTCTGCCGTGACGTCGACCAGGCCGAGCAGCTCATCGGCCGGCTCGTCGACGCAGCGCCCGAGCGTTACTTCCGCTATCCGATGGATATGTCGTCCGGCTCCGAGAGCAAGCGCGGGCAAGTCGAGGACTACTTGCGCGACAACGGATATCGCAATGCGCCCATCACCTGCTGGTTCGGCGACTTCGTCTATATCGTGCCCTATCAGCGCTCCCTGATCACCGGTGACGTTGAGGCGCAAGCCAGGTTGGAAGACCTCCACGTCCAAGGCGCCATCGAGGGCTTGGAGAAGCACGCCGCATCCGCTCGCGCCATGTTCGGTACCAACGTCCCGCACATCTGGATGGTGCACGGCACCCCACTTGCCGCCCGCACCATCGGACGCATCGTCGAGGCGTACCGGCAGCGAGGGGTGCAGTTCATCAGCCTGGAGAAGGCGATGCAGCATCCGGTGAACCTCAGCATGCCGCCGGTGCAGGACACCTTCAGCAATCACCTTCAGCGATATGCGATCGCCGCCGGGATCGCCAAACCCGACCTCTCCGAAGAACTTTTCGGCGAGATCCTGTTCAAGTGTCCGGTCGACGGCATGGACACCCTGCAGTACTACGACGAACGAGTACTCAAGCCGATCGCCGATCGGGTGGGTTCGCCCTACCGGTGGGACTGGGCGTAGTCATCTGCTGCGCAAGGGCCACCACCGCAAAACAAGGAGTCCAAACCTCGTGCTGAATCTTTCTGTCATGCTCACCGACAGTGCCCACGAACGGCCGTCCTCGACAGCAGTGCTCGAGGGGGTGCGTCAGATGACCTACTACGAGGTCAACGCCGCGGCCAATCGGGTTGCCGCACTGCTGATCCGCCGCGGGATCAACTCCGGCGACCGGGTGGCGATGAGTGTCCCCAATGTGACCGAATTCCCCATCATCTATTACGGGATCCTCAAGGCCGGAGCGGTGGTAGTCCCGATGAACACCATGCTCAAACGCGCCGAAGTCGCATACCACCTTGATGATTCGGGTGCCCGTGCCTACTTCTTCGCCGGCGACCATCTGCCTGAGGACGCGTGGCGTGGCTTCGACGACGTGGCGACTTGTGAATTCTCCGTCGCGGTCGGCGACCTCGCCGAACGTATCGGGGAACACTCCGGCGAGGACGTGCTGGTGCCGACCAACGCCACCGACACGGCCGTCATCCTGTACACCAGCGGCACTACGGGCAAACCCAAGGGCGCCGAACTCACCCACGCCAACCTCGTGCTCAACGCACTCACCTGCCACCGCCTGTTCGGCACCCTCGACAAGACGCAGCTGGTGACCCTGCCACTGTTTCACTCGTTCGCCCAAACCGTGCAGATGAACGCCGGTTTCAGCCAGGGCGGGACACTCGTGCTGCTACCCCGATTCGAGGCGCGCGCCGCACTGAACCTCATTCGCGAACATCAAATCACGGTCTTCGCCGGAGTACCCACGATGTACTGGGCCCTGCTCGGGGAGGCGGGCAACCGTGACGACATCGCAGAACTCGGCAGCCAACTGAAAGTCGCGATATCCGGCGGCGCGGCACTACCGGTGGAGCTGCTCAAGCGATTCGAGGCCGTTTTCGGCATAGGCGTCCACGAGGGATACGGCCTGTCCGAAACCAGTCCGGTGGTGGCCTTCAACCGCCTCGACCGGCCGAGCCGGCCCGGCTCCATCGGGATACCCGTCTGGGGCGTCGAACTCAGCCTGCTCGGTGCCGACGGCCGCGAATGTGGCCAAGGCGAACGCGGTGAACTCCTCGTTCGCGGGCACAACGTCATGAAGGGATACCTCGGGCGCCCCGCCGCGACCGCCGAGGCGATTGACGCCGACGGCTGGCTGCGCACCGGTGATGTCGCCGTCCGTGACGAGGACGGCTACTACTACATCGTCGACCGGGCCAAAGATCTCATCGTCCGGGGCGGATTCAATGTCTATCCTCGCGAAGTCGAGGAGGCGCTGATGACCCATTCGGCGGTCAGTCTTGCAGCGGTGGTGGGGATTCCGGACGAACGTGTCGGCGAGGAGATCAAGGCGTTCGTGATCATCCGGCCAGGAGCCACCCTCACCGAATCGGACGTGCTCGCGTGGTGCCGAGACCACCTGGCGGTATACAAATGCCCGCGCACCGTCGAATTCTGCCGCGAACTCCCCCTCAACGCCACAGGCAAGGTGCTCAAACAGCAGCTGCGAGACGCGGTCACCGCCGACATCGCCTAGCGCAACCTCACCATCGATGCAGCGGGACCAGCGGCCGCATTCTCACCAATCTGATCAACCCAGACTTCATCATCGGAGCAGCCAACGTGATTCCTTCCAGCTCCACGGTCGCCGACGCACAGGTGCCCAGATCCCTTGCGCGCCTGGAACACTCCGGCCGTCCCCGCCTGACGAGGCGCCTCACCCGCACGTTCGGGCTCATCGTCGCGGCCATCATGCTTGCCGCCTACGGATCGGCGATACCACCGGCGGCGCACGCCGACGAGAGCGCCTATCTGCCGTTTTACACCCCACCGAATCCGCTGCCGCCCGGTCAGCCCGGCGACCTCATCCGCACCGAACCGTCGCGACTGGTGCTCGAACCCTCTGGACAGCTCGGAGCGTTCGTCGGAACCGGAACCCGGATCATGTACCGCAGCACCGACGCCCAGGGCCAACCAGTAGCCGTCACCGGCACCTACATCGAACCCCACGTCCCGTGGCCGGGCGCCGGCCCGCGGCCCCTGCTCGCCTATGCCGTCATGGGCTTCGGCATGGGCGAACAGTGTGCCCCGTCGCGCCTGTTCGACCAAGGCATCCACGCCTCCCTGCAGACCGGGTTTGATGTGATGTTCAACCTGGAGGAAGGATGGGTGGCGACCCTGCTGGCCCGAGGCTTCGCCATCGTCATCACCGACGGTGTCGGCGGGGGTGTCCACGCCCCGGTGTCACCGCAGTTCCTCAACCGCAACGCCGGTGGCGCCGCACTGATCGACGCCGCGCGCGCCGCGATGAGACTTCCCGCCACGTCCCTCGACCCGCACGGTCCGGTCGTCTTCTGGGGCTGGCTCGCCGGTGCACATGCAGCGCTGTCAGCGGCAGAATTGGCGGCAAGCTACAGCCCCGATCTGCACGTCGTCGGCACTTACGCGGCCGCCGCACCGACGGATATCGCCGCGGTCCTGCCCGCCATGGACGGCAACTTCCTGGCCGGCATCCTCGGCTATGTCCTGCGCGGGATCATGGCGTCCTACCCCGCTACCGAGCAGCCGATCTGGGACGCACTCACCCCGCGCGGTGCGGAAATGCTGACCAACACCGGACGCCAATGTCTGCTGCAGACCGGAATCGACTACATGTTCCGCCACATCCAGTTCTGGTTCAAACAAGACATATTCGCCACCGCCGCCGCCGAACCCTTCAAGTCCCTGCTGTGGGCTCAACGGATCGGCAACGTCAAACCCACTGGCCCTGTCTATCTGACGCACAACCGTTGGGATCCCTTCGACCCCTACTCCGCGGTCGAACAAACGGCGGCCGACTGGTGCGCAATGGGCGCCGACGTGACGCTGTGGACCAACGAGCAACCACCGCTGTTCAACAAGCTGGACATCAACTCCATGCTGCCCGTCTTCGTCGACGGCGAGAGGAGCATGGAGTGGATCGCCGATCGATTCAACGGGATACCCACCGCGCCCACCTGCGGGCAGCGTCCGCCGCTGGTCTGACCCGCCCACGTCGGTCGCCGCACCGGATGCCGTTGGCAAGCCTTCGGGTATGCGCGCGGTGAAAGGTAGACTTCGCCCACGGCCAAGACGTGGCCCAGGTCACATTCTTACCGTGAATACGGTCGCCGCGAGGTGACCCGGCAATCGTCGACATGCCGGTGCAAGCCCTCTTGACCACCGGCGACGGCCCGCTACCCCGAGGAAGCGACGTTCCGACATGAGTTACACCGTGCACACCCTGAGCACCCAGGATCTGGGCACTCGGGAGCGCAGTGACTGGTGGCGAGACCGGGTATCCGAGATCCACTGTCCGATGTCGTTCACCCTGGCCGACGACTACTGCGGACGCATCGAATATCAAGAGTCAGGCCGGTACCGGCTGGTCCGGTGGTGGGGTGACGCCGAAACACTGACCCGGGATTCCTCCCAGATACGTCGATCCCCGCACGAAGCGTATGAGCTGCTCATCCCGGTCCACGGGCACCTGCAACTGACCCAAGGCGACAGCGACATCGTCGCCGTCCCACACACCATGACGTTGACCTCCCTCGACGCCGCCATGGACATGCGCCACGGCGACAACGTCTCCGCGGTCGCCCTCGTCATCTCTCGCGAATACCTCGATTCTCGGCTGGCCCGGCCGATCAACAGTCGCCCCATTTCCCTCGACGGGAGACGGGGTCTCGGGCGCATCGTCGTCGATCAGCTCCGCAGTGTCCGCGGGGAACGCGACCAGCTCGACG
This sequence comes from Mycolicibacterium sp. P9-64, assembly GCF_008329605.1. GTDB lineage: Bacteria > Actinomycetota > Actinomycetes > Mycobacteriales > Mycobacteriaceae > Mycobacterium. The sequence goes on along the minus strand of NZ_NPKO01000005.1, from coordinate 527,138 downwards.
GGTTCGCGTTCGACGCCGTAATGGACCGCATCGTCGACCTCATCGCGATCGCCTACAACGACCTCACCGCGTCGCCAGACAGCATGCCCGGCGACGCACTGGTGCAATCAATCCGCCGCTACGTCCACGGCAACGCCCACGATCCGGCACTTACGGGCTCAGGGATCGCCGCCGGCCTCGGCTGGTCACTGCGCCACATCCAAAACCAACTGCAACGGGTCGGCACGACACCCTCGGACTTGATCCGCGAGGAACGGCTTGCGCTGGCGCGACTACGCCTGCAGGATCCCGGGTGGCACGCCCACAGCATCACCCAGATCGCCTACTCCTCCGGGTTCGGGGACCTGAGCACCTTCAGCAACGCCTACCACCGCAGCTTCGGAGAGCGACCATCGGACACCCGCGCATCCCGCTGACCTCGCCTGCCAGCAGTCCTTGACACCTGCGCGCACAACAACATCCGTGCGTCCAACCCCAAGATCACACCTCGGATCGTCTCCTACCGTCGAGGCATGGACCTTGGCACCCAACCACTAGCCGACCACGACACCCTGTTCTCGGTCAACGGCAGCATCGCCGTCGTGACCGGAGGATCCCGGGGTATCGGCGCGATGATCGCCCGCGGCCTCGTCGCCGACGGCGCCGAGGTGATCATCACCAGCCGAGATGTCGAACAATGCCGCGCTACGGCAGACCAGATCACCAGCGAGGCAAAGCTTCTCGGTAGCTCAGGTCGCTGTGGCTACGTTAGCGCCGACCTGTCAACGCCTGCCGGCGTCGACCACCTCGTCAACTCCGTCGCCGATCGCCACGAGCACATCGACATCCTGATCAACAATGCGGGCACCACGTGGGGAGCCCCGCTGGAGGACTACCCGCTCGCCGGCTGGAGCAAGGTGCTCAACACCAATCTCGTCTCCCCCTTCGGCATCATCGTCGGATTGCTCCCGCTGCTTCGCGCCTGCGCCCGCCCCCACCGTCCCGCCCGCATCATCAACATCGGCAGCGTCGACGGGCTCGTCGCACCCCGCTGGGAGAACTACTCCTACAGCGCAAGCAAGGCCGGACTGCACATGCTCACCCGCCACCTCGCCGGCCGCCTGGCACCCGAGAGCATCACCGTCAACGCCGTCGCTCCCGGGCCATTCCGTACCGACATGCTCGGCCACGTCGCCGCCGACCCCGCGCAGGAGACCCAACTGCTCGACACCGTTCCGCTCGGACGCTACGGCCAGCCCGACGACATCGTCGGGGCCGTCAGATTTCTCTCCTCGGCAGCTGGTGCGTTCGTCACCGCGGCCGTGCTACCCGTCGACGGCGGATTCAGTGGCGCCAAGACTTGACTCCCGCAGTCCGACAACCTATCTCACCAACAGCCCCGTCCCACCATCACAGGAGTACCGGCATGCCCGAAGCCGTCATCGTGTCCACCGCGCGCACCCCGATCGGACGTGCCGTCAAAGGATCCCTCAAAGACCTCCGCGCTGACGACCTCGCCACTCACGCCGTGCTCGCTGCACTGGCCAAGATCCCCGAACTCGATCCCACCCAGATCGACGACCTGATGCTCGGCGTCGGGCAACCCGCAGGCGAATCCGGAAACAACCTCGCACGGGCGGTGGCCGTCCTGGCCGGCTTCGATCACCTTCCCGGCGTCACCGTCAACCGGTACTGCTCCAGTAGCTTGCAGACAACCCGGATGGCACTGCACGCCATCCGCGCCGGTGAAGGTGACGTCTTCATCTCCGCCGGCGTCGAGACCGTCAGCCGCTACTTCAATGGCACATCTGACAACCCCGAAGGCCAGAACCCCACCTTCTCCGAAGCGCAGTCTCGTACCGTGGCCCGAGCCCACGACAGCCGCCAATGGACCGATCCGCGAGCCGAAAATCAGCTGCCAGACGTGTACATCGCGATGGGGCAAACCGCCGAGAACGTGGCCCAGGTCAAGGGGGTCAGCCGTGCCGAACAAGACGCCTTTGCCGTGCGCAGCCAGAGACGCGCCGAAGCGGCTGTCGCGTACGGCTTCTGGGCGCGTGACATCGCCCCCGTATTGCTGCCGGACGGCAGCGAGGTGAGCACCGACGACTGCCCTCGCACCGACGTCACGCTCGACGCCGTCGCCGCCCTGCCGCCGGTGTTCAGACGCCATGGAACCGTCACCGCTGGCAACGCCTGCCCACTCAACGATGGTGCCGCGGCGGTGGTGGTCATGTCTGACACCAAGGCCGCGGCCCTCGGCATCACCCCTCTGGCACGCATCGTCAGCACCGGGGTCACCGCGCTGTCACCGGAGATCATGGGGGTCGGACCCGTCCAGGCGAGCAAACACGCGCTCCAACGCGCCAACCTGACCATCGGCGACATCGATCTGGTCGAGATCAACGAAGCCTTCGCCGCCCAGGTCATCCCCTCCATGCGCGAACTGGGCATCGACGAAGACAGGGTCAACGTCAACGGCGGCGCCATCGCACTGGGCCATCCCTTCGGCATGACCGGCGCCCGTATCACCAGCACGCTCATCAACTCAATGGTGTTCCACGACAAGCAATTCGGCCTAGAAACGATGTGCGTCGGCGGCGGTCAAGGCATGGCCATGATCCTCGAACGCCTGTCCTGATTCCGCCAGGCCGAAGGCATCAGCGCGCAGCGGTCGCGTCGGTTCGAGTCGCGCGGTTCGCGCCAGCGCGAGCCAGTCGGCCGCAGCCCACGGCCCGCTGGCAGGCGTGACAGTATCCTGTCGAACTTCGTCAGTTCTGCCCATCGCCCGCCTGGTGCTCTTCGAGAATGATTGGTGGGCATGCTGGCACCACGCACGAGGCGGCAAGCGACCGTTATTTCGGCCACACGAAAGGAATTCGCGCAATGCCCATCCACACCGTCGAGGTCCCCGAAGACTCCGAAGTCTTCGGCAAGACCGTAAGCGCATTCGCCAGCTTCGGCTACTCCCCGGCGGTCCGCTCACACGGACATCTCTTCATCGCCGGCACCATCGGTCGACGGGCCGACGGCACGATCCCGGACGACATGGTGGAACAGACCGAGATCGCCATCCGGAGAATCGAGGAAATCCTGCGGCTCGAAGGACTCGATCTGTCGGCGCTCATCGATGTCACGAGCTACCACGTCGACATCCACGAGCACTTGTCTGGTTTCGCCGAAGCCAAGGCACGCCTGATCTCCCCGCCGTATCCCACGTGGACACTGATCGGCGTCAGCGGACTTGCGAGCCCCGGGCTGCTTGTCGAAATACGCGCCACGGCAGCCTATCCCGAAGCATCCTGAGCACGTCCGCCCAGCGGACACTTACTCCCGCCGTTGCGGCCGGGCTTCTTCGTCGTCGTGGGGTCTGCTTGATCCGTCGCTGCTGCTGCGACGGACGAGCTCGTCAGTGCGCGAAGTGTCGCGCCCCGGTGAGATACAGCGTGATCCCGGCTGCCGCTGCGGCTTCGGTGACGACGTCGTCGCGCATCGACCCGCCCGGGTGGACGATCGCCTTCACGCCTGCCGCGGCGAGTGTCTCCAGCCCGTCCGGGAACGGGAAGAACGCATCGGACGAGGCGACGGAACCGGGCACCCGGTCACCTGCCCGTTCGACGGCCAGCCGTGCCGCGTCGACGCGGTTGACCTGACCCATGCCGACGCCGACCGTCGCGCCGTCCTTGGCGATCACGATCGCGTTCGACTTCACCGCGCGGCAAGTCCGCCATGCGAACACCAGATCGGCGAGGGTGTCGGGATCGGCGGGTGTGCCGGTGGCCAGGGTCCAGTTGTTCGGATCGTCGCCCTCGGCGTCGATGGCGTCGCGCTCCTGAACCAACAGCCCCCCGCTGACCTGGCGGAACTCGGTGCCGCCGGCCAACGGCTCGGCCGCGACCAAGACCCGAATGTTCTTCTTGCGGGCCAGGATGTCGACGGCACCCGGCTCGTAGGCGGGGGCGATGATGACCTCGGTGAAGATGTCGGCCACCGTCTCGGCCATCTCGACGCTGACGGTCGTGTTGGCCGCGATGACGCCGCCGAACGCACTCAGCGGATCGCATTCGTGGGCCTTGCGATGCGCATCGGCAACCGACACCGACGAGACGGCGATACCGCACGGGTTGGCGTGCTTGATGATCGCGACGCAGGTGTCCTCGTGGTCGAAGGCAGCCCGCCACGCCGCGTCGGCGTCGGTGAAGTTGTTGTAGGACATCTCCTTGCCGTGCAGCTGCTCGGCCTGCGCCAGGCCGGGCCATGCGCTGTCGTCGGTGTACAGCGCGGCGCTCTGGTGCGGGTTCTCGCCGTATCGCAGGACCGCCGAGCGTCGCCAGGTGCCGCCGAACCACTGCGGCAACGACGGCAACGCATCGGACCCTTCGGGGGCCAGCGTCGAACCCATCCAGGTGGCCACCGCGACGTCGTATTCGGCAGTGTGCCGGAAGGCCAACGACGCCAGCCTCTTTCGCTCGGCGAGCGTGAAGCCACCCGCTCGAACCGCGGCCAGCACACCGTCATAGCCGAGCGGATCGACGACGACGGCGACACTGGGATGGTTCTTGGCAGCGGCGCGCACCATCGACGGTCCACCGATGTCGATCTGCTCGACGCACTCGTCCTCGCTGGCGCCGGAGTCGACCGTCTCGGTGAACGGGTACAGGTTGACTACCACCAGTTCGAACGCGGCGACGCCGAGTTCCTCGAGCGCGGCGAGGTGCTCGGGCTTGCGGGTATCGGCCAGCAGACCGGCGTGCACCCGTGGGTGCAACGTCTTCACCCTGCCGTCGAGAACCTCGGGGAAGCCGGTGACGTCCTCGACCGCAGTCACCGGAACACCGCCCGCCGCAATGGTCTTCGCCGTCGATCCGGTGGACACGATGGCCACGCCCGCATCGTGCAGCCCACGCGCGAGATCGGCAAGACCCGTCTTGTCGTAGACGCTGATCAGTGCGCGCCGAATCGGGCGTCGCCCATCTGGCTGTCCCTCGAGCCCAGTCATCCCATGGCCGCCTTTCGTCCCGTCCACGTCACACCGCGTGTTGCCATCGCAGCGAGTACATCCACCAACAAACTTCGTTCGACGACCTTGATCCGCTCGTGCAGGCTGGCTTCGTCGTCACCGTCGAGCACGGGCACCGCCTCCTGCGCCAGGATCGGCCCGGTGTCCATGCCCTCGTCCACCAGGTGCACCGTGCAGCCGGTGACCCGTACGCCATAGGCGAGCGCCTCTGGCACCGCGTGCGCCCCAGCGAAGGCGGGCAGCAAGGCCGGATGGGTGTTGACCACTCTGCCGAGGAATCGGGAAAGGAACTCCTGCCCAAGGATCTTCATGAAGCCCGCCGACACCACCAGGTCGGGCCGGTGCTCGGCCGTCGCGTCGGCGATGGCGCGGTCCCACGCGGCCCGGTCGGGGTAGTCACCGAGCCGAACCGTGTAACCGGGCACCGACGCCGCAGCTGCGATGTCCAGAGCGGGGCAGGCGCGGTCCGTACCCACCGCAACGACCCGTGCCGGGTAGTCGCCGACCGCAGCCGTCAACAAGGACTGGAGCAATGAACCGGTGCCAGAGGCCAGCACCACCAGCCGCGCCGGTGCGCTCGGGGGCACATGGAGCGGGGTTTGCACGACAGGCAGCCTAATCGGCCGGTCCGCGCGCCTCGCCGTTGGCAGTGCCTGGCCCGGGAATGTCGTCGTGGTCGGTGACGAAGTGCTCTTCTGGATCGTCGTCCAGATCGAGATCGCGCACGATGCGGGACCGCGCGATCACCGGCGGTTCGGGCTCCGGCTCGGCGGGCACGTACTCGAATTCCTCCGGGTCGTCGGGCTCGACGATCTCGGCGTCGATGTAGTCATCGGATTCGGCGACTACGGGCTCATGGATGGGCTCGTGGACGACGGGCTCAGCGATCGGCGGCTCGTCGATGGGCGGCCCTTCGACGAGCGGCTCTTCGGCCACCACCGGTGCAGGCGCGGGGGTGGGCGCGGTCTTGGGCCTGCGGGCGAGCCCGCCAGTCATGGCGACGGTCAGGCCGCCGATCGACACGAACCACAGGAAGACCGCTGGGCCGAAGGTGGTCTGGTCGACGCCGACCTGGCCGAAGTTTCCGAGCTGGCCCCCGCCCGCATAGCCGAGCACGGCCATCACCACGGCAGCCAACGCCGACGCCACCACCAGCTTCGCGGCCGCCTCCGGCAGCGGCAGCGGCCGTCGCGCGCACTGCTGCCCGACGGCGACAGCTGACGCGGCGGCCACGATGAGCAGTGCCACCCATACGGGCCCGAGCGGCGGCGACGGTACCGCCGCGAGCACCGGCACTGCGGGGACGTCACCGCCCAGGACGGTGAAGGAACTGAACGTGGCCAGCCCGATGTGCGCGCTGGAGCCGACGGCGACGGCCGCCGTGCCGATGACCACGTTCGGTATGTAGAGCACCGACAGCAGGGTGAGGCTGAGCTGACCGAATACCGAGTCGGTGATGGCGAACAGGTCGTGCATGGTCGACCAGTGCACGATCATCGATCCGACCGCGATGACGCCGGAGAGCCCGAAGAGGGCAAGCACTCCCGCCGCTGCTGCCCGCACGGCATCCGGCAGCCACCCCGGTAGCTGCGCCGCCATCGACGGGCGCCGCACCACGCGGGATCCGACGCCGACGGCGGCACCGATGAGGTGCACGGCCAGTACCCCGCCGAAGGCCCGCAGCGCGCCCGGCGTCTGCAGCTCGGTCAGCACGGACGACGCGTCGTGAATCACCGCCAACGCTATGGCGGCGATGAGCACCGGCCCACCCACCGCCGACGCCACCACCCAGCGGACGACGAACCACGAACTGCCTGGCCGGATGGCGGCCGCAGTGGTGCGTGCCGTGCCCCATGCCATTGCGAGCACGGGCAGCAGGGGCATGACGCCCAGCTCGCGTCCACCGATCGATACGGGCACCTGGTGGACGCCGAGCCACATGGTGGCGATCGCACCGAATGCGCCCGTCATGTCGCTGTTGGCGATCAGCAACTGCAGCAGTACCACCGCAGCAATGACGACCAACGCGATGACGGACGGACCGAACGCGACCCTGAGCAGGTCGCGGGCCTGACGTGTGCCGACTGGCCGGTTGTCCACTAGACGGGTTGCTCCCCCCACGAGCTGGTGCGCGCGATGTCGTCGAGCGCGCCGCTAGTGATTATGACGGAGGCGGACCCGATTGCTGCGCAGCCGGTTGCTGTGGCTGTGCTGACTCTTGCGCCTGGGGTCCCGTAGTGGCGGACGACTGGGGGTGGCCGAAGGTCGGGAAGCCGGTGGGAGGTGTCGGAGGCCCCGTGTGCTGCTGGGCGGTCGGGAAGCCGCCGGTCGACTGACCACCCTGGTAGCCCTGGCCGTACTGCGGCGGGTAGCTGGGCCGCTGCTGGGGCGCGGGACCGCCGTGCTGGGGTTGGCCTTGGGGTTGTCCTTGGGGTTGGCCTTGCGGTTGTCCGTAGTAGCCGCCCGGCGTGCCGTAAGGGTTGTACTGCTGAGGCTGGTCGTACTTCGGCTTCGGCACCGGCGCGGTGACGATGCCGGAGTCCAGCAACAGCCACGCCCCTGCGGCGAGCGTCTGCAGCAAGCTGAAGGCGATGACCAGGTACAGCGCCCAGTCGATCGTGGCGCCACTCGGTGCGTTGATGACCTCACCGATGATCAGCAGGAACGCCAGAGTGGCGGCGATGGCTGCCACCGCCGAGTAGTTGCTCTGCTTCGGCAACAGCGTCACCCCGGCGACCAGTGCCGACAGGATCGATACGAGCACGGCGATGCCGAGACCCAGCGTGCTTCCGCTGGCGGAGCCGAGCTGAGGGAATTCCGAGTTACTGATGGTGAATTGCGGGCCGAAACTCGACAGGTAGACAGCGAGGCCGAGCACCGTGACAGCGATGGCCAGGGACATGGGCAGCTTGCTCGGGCCCGCAGCAGCTGGCTCGGAGACCTTGGAGAACTGCTGCGTTGGTACGGAGAACTGCTGCGTCGGCGGTGTGGGTGAATAGCCGGGGCTATTGGGCGGGTAGGTCATGACCTCTCCTGTGCATTGATTCGACCATCCACGCTAGCGCACCTCGCTGCGGGGCCGAGGTCCGTGAAGCGCGTAATCACCCAATGGCCGCCGCGAGCAAACTGCGGTGATCAGGCCGAGACGAGCACGGGAGCCTCGCGCGAATTGTCTTCGGACTCCTCGATTTCGCGCACCAACGGAAGGACGTTGGCACCGAAGTACTCGATCTCCTCCTGGAAGTGCAGGAAGCCACCGAGGATGAGGTCGGTGCCGCGTTTGCGGTAGCCGGAGATGCGTTCCGCGATCTGCTCGGGCGTGCCGATCAGCTGGGTGCGGAAACCGTCGTTGTACTGCACCAGGTCCTCGAACGACGAGTCGGCCCACATGCCCTTCTTGTCGCCGGTGGAGTTGCCAGCCTGTTGCACTGCGCCACGGAATCCCTCGACGGCGGGCCGGTTCGCCTTCTCGATGATCTCGCGCAGGACGTCCTTTGCCTCCTTCTCGGTGTCGCGGGCGATGATGAAGCCGTTGAGCCCGACGCTCACCTCGCGGTTTGCGGTGCGCGCGTGGTCGCGGACCTCGACGACCTGTTCGGTGAGGCCGTCGTAGTCCTTGCCGTTGGAGAAGTACCAATCCGAGTACAGGCCGCCATTGCGACGGGCGGCCGTCGAGTTACCCCCCTGAAAGATCTCGGGGTTGGGCCGTTCGGGCGTGTTGAGTGGCTTTGGCTTCAGGGTGAAGTCATGGATGCGGTAGAAGTCGCCGCGGAAGTCCACGTCGTCCTCGGTCCAGATCTTGCGCAGCACCTGGATGAACTCCGCGCTGCGGCGGTAGCGCTCGTCGTGCTCCAGCCACGGCTCGCCGAGGTGAGTGAACTCGTCCTTGAACCAGCCGGAAACCACGTTGACGGCGAAGCGGCCGCCCGACAGGTGGTCGGCGGTGGCGCCGAGCTTGGCGAGGACGGCGGGCTGCCACAGACCGGGGTGGACGGCCGCAATCACCTTGAGGCGCTCGGTGGCCAGCAGCAATGCCAGGCTGAAGCTCGTCGACTCGTGCTGGTACTCGGCGCCGTAGCTGGCCTCGTAGCGGACCTGGGACAGCGCGTACTCGAAGCCGTTGTTCTCCGCGGTCTGAGCGAGCTTGCGGTTGTACTCGTAGTTCCAGTCGGTGCGCTGTTCGATGTCGCTCGTCACGAGGCCGCCGCTGACGTTGGGCACCCAGTAGGCGAACTTGACGTGGTCGGCGATGCGTTCGGTCGTCATGGTGTGCATCCCAGCAGCAGGGGCAACCGATGTCGCGGGTAAACCTCGCCCTGACGGAAAGTCAGCTAGCCCCGGCGATCACGATCGGCGTCGGCGCGATCCCGTTGAATCGCGACGACGTCACCGACGTGTAGGCGCCCATCATCGGGCTGACCACGATGTCCCCCACTGCGAGCGCCGGCATCGGGTAGTCGCTGGCAATGACGTCGACGCTGTCGCACGTGGGCCCAGCGAGGGTGACGTGCCGAAGGTGTGGCCTGCTGGCGTGTAGTTCGTCGAGCGCGAGGATCGGCGGGTGGACGTCTTCGGTGAGGACGTTCGAGTACGAGCCGTACAGGCCGTCGTCGAGGTAGTGCCACACCCTGCCGTCGCGGGTGGCGGTGCCGACGACGCTGGTCAACAAGGTCATGCAGCTGGCGGCCAGGATCCGGCCCGGCTCGGCGAGCAGGGTGTAGTCACTGCGATGGGGCCCCAGTACGGCGTCGACGACGTCGGCGATCGCGCTCACCGGAGGCATGTCGTCGCGATAGGACACCGGGAACCCGCCACCGATGTCGATGCTGGGCACGCGTAGCCCGAGCGTCCGCTCGACGTGCTTGGTGAGGTCGAACGTCGTACGCAGCGCGGCGCGGTAGGGCTGTACCGACGTGCCTTGGCTGCCGACGTGGAAGCTGAAGCCATTGAAGCGAACTCCGGCGGCGACGACGTGTTTGACCAACAGCTCCGCCTCTGCGGGGTCGACGCCGAACTTCGCCGACAGGTCCGACTTGGCCGACGGGTTCGGGAACGACAGTCGCACCAGGATCCCGATGTCGGAGGGCCTGCCTGCGAATTTCTGCGCCTCGACGGGGTTGTCGACGACGAACGTCCGGATGCCTTGGGCGTAGGCGTGGTCGATGTCCGCTGCCTTCTTCACCGGGTGGGTGTGGATGCAGCGGTCCATCGGGACACCGAGCGACCGGACGTGGTCGACCTCGGCGGTGGTCGCGACGTCGAAGCTGCTGCCGCACGCCGCCAGGACGGTGATCACCGCGGGGTGTGGCAGGACCTTCACCGCATAGTGCAGCCGGAACCCGTGCAGGTGCGTCCTCAGCATCGAGTACTGCGCGGCCACCTGATAGGGATCCAGAACCAGCAGTGGCGTGCCGTGTTCGGCGATCAGCTCGCGCCAGCGGTGGGCGCGCGCCTGCGAGCGCAGAACGTCACGCAACTGCGAGCGTCGCAATGGATTCATCGCCAGCCTCCCCTGATGTTGGACCGCCCCCCGCGAGCAGACCCTTGAACCGCTCATAGCTAAGAATTGCCAGCGCATAGAAGCCGACGTCGGCGACCAACTTTCCGAAGATCCAGCCGGCGAGCATGTTGCCGAACAGGACGGGCCCCAGATAGAAGGCCACCGGGCGGATGAACAGGCCGTCGATCACCTCGGCTGGCCCGAATTCGATCGCGACGCTGCGAAGGGCAAAGGCGTTCGCGGCAAGCACCCGGCGTATTGGCCGAAGGTGGCCGCACTCGCGGTAGGTGGCCCGCACCGCGCAGGTGTACGCAGCCGCGTAGTAACCGACCGAAGCGCCGATGGTGGCGGCCACCGCCGCAGCGGCGTAGGACCCAGTGACGAGGTAGGCGATTGCGGCCCCGCCCAATTCACCTGCCGTTCCGGCGATCTCGCAGGGCAGATAGCGCCGCACCCATTCCAGCAGCTTCTTGCCCGTGGACCGTTCGGAGTTCATGTCCCGAACTGTTCCGGTGACGGGTAGGCGCGGGCACGCGTAGCGGGCTACTCGTGTTTGGGCTCACCACAGGGATCCAAGCTTGCACCCGAGACTAGAACACGTTCTAATTCTGGTCATGGACTACGGGCTCGTACTTTTCACCAGCGACCGCGGAATCGCCCCGGCGGCCGCCGCGAAACTCGCCGACGATCATGGGTTCCACACCTTCTACGTGCCCGAACACACCCACATCCCGATCAAGCGGGAGGCCGCGCACCCGACGACTGGCGACGAGTCCCTGCCCGACGACCGGTACATGCGCACGCTGGATCCGTGGGTGTCGCTGGGTGGCGCCGCGGCGGTGACCTCGCGCGTGCGACTGTCCACCGCGGTCGCCCTGCCCGTCGAACACGACTGCATCACGCTGGCCAAGTCGATCGCCACGCTCGATCACCTGTCCGGTGGCCGGGTCAGCCTCGGTGTCGGATTCGGTTGGAACACCGACGAGCTCATGGACCACAACGTGCCGCCGGCCCGCCGCCGCACGATGCTGCGCGAATACCTCGAGGCCATGCGCGCGCTGTGGACTCAAGAAGAGGCCGAATACGACGGCGAGTTCGTCAAGTTCGGTCCCAGCTGGGCTTGGCCGAAGCCCGTGCAGTCTCACATCCCGGTGCTCGTCGGCGCGGCAGGCACCGAGAAGAACTTCAAGTGGATCGCCAAGAGCGCCGACGGCTGGATCACCACGCCCCGCGACTTCGACATCGATGCGCCGGTGAAGCTGCTGCAGGACACCTGGGCCGCGGCCGGGCGCGACGGCGCACCCCAGATCGTCGCGCTGGACTTCAAGCCCGACCCTGACAAGCTGGCCCGCTGGGCTGATCTCGGTGTCACCGAGGTGTTGTTCGGGCTGCCCGACAAGGCCGAGGCCGAGGTCGCCGGCTACGTCGAGCGCTTGGCGGGCAAGCTCGCCGCGTTGGTGTAGCCCCCCTCGACGAAATCTGCCGCAGGGCTGTCGCGGCCGCAAAATCGCGACCCTCGTGCAGAAATCGGCGCACGTCGCCCATCCTGCCTGCACCAACGTTGACACCGTGGCTGGGGATCTGAAGGTCGATTCCGCCGCGCTGGAGGCTGTCGCACGCCAGCTCAACGGTTTGAGCGACCAGCTGACCAGCGGTGGCATCACCCACGAGTGGCAGCCGCCGGTTCCGCAGCCGACCGGGCCCGCGACCGTCGCCGTCACTGCCGCGGCCAACCACGTCGCCGGCGAATGCGCCGCCAACCTCCGGGTGTTCTCCGAAGACACTGCGAAGGCCGCGCGCTTCTACGCGACGATCGACGCCGCCGAGGGCAGCAAGATCGACCAAATGCTGCCGCCGAAGTAGCCACGACAAATGGTGGAGACGCCGACTCGCTCACGGATCGAGGGATGGACGACGGGACACTATTCGCGAATCTGGTCAAGATCCGCGGTGCGCTCGACCATTTGAGGCAGGCAGAAAAGATCGCCACCGCCGGCGCCGATACGATCGATGCTGCGAAACGCGACGCAGTCGCCGCCATCAAACACGCCCTAGAACAGTTCTTCGCGGTTGCCGAGGATCTCACCGTCACCGACCGCATGCCGCCGATCTTCGGTGCCCCGTTGGCGGTGGTGAGAATGCTTGCCGCCGCGCACTTTCAAGCCGACATCCGCGCCAAGGCGATGATCCTCGCCCAGACCGACGAGAAGGTCGCAGGCCAACTCGACGCCATTGCCCGCACCCTCCAAGAGTTCGACATGGAGGGCGGCAAGGGCGGCGTACCCGGCGCAGGCCCAGCGCCCGATCCGCGAATCGTCGGCGGCCCAACGCCATTGCGGCCGGATGGCACGCAGGGCGACTTGAACGTCACGATTCCCGGCAGCGGGATCGAGATCAGTGGCGACGGGCGGACCGACTATCCAACGCTGAACGGCGAGCGCAACCCTCTTGACGTTCCCAAGGGTTCGCGGCCATTACCGACGGGCACCATCGTCGGCCCCGACGGCAAGCGGTTCGCGCTGTACAGCGAAGTGCCCTACGAGTTGCCCGACGGTTCGAAGAATCCCGAGTACGCCACTCCCGACACCACTGTCGTCGACATGAATGGTCCGTCGAAGAGCATTGGCATCCTGCCCGGGATATCTCAGGCCAGTGGCGTTTACGACCCAAAGACCAACCGCATGATCATCGTTGGAAACACCGGACCACACACCAGGCGACCGGACCAGAATGCTGTACATGTCCGACCCGATCGACCCCGCCAACCCCAATGCCTGGATGCAGACACTCAAACCGCAGGGCGAGATCCAGGGCCTGCCCGGCGACCGAGAGAATCAACTCGTCGCGCTCAAGGGCGGTGGCTTCATGCTCGTCGGATCGGACAACTTCAATCCGAACGTCCCTGGCGACCAGCCGATGGGCGCCATCACCGCCTCGACACCCGAAGGTCTCCTGACCGCCCAGCCGACGCAGCTGTTCCCGCCGGGGCAGGGCTGGCCAGGAGGCGCGGCCCCCTACGGCCCGACGGTCGTCGACACCGTGTACGACCCGGTGACGGGTCAGGAATCCGTTCAACTTCGGGTGAGTACTTGGGAGAAGCCGCCGGGTTGGGTGCCGACGCAGGAGCAGCCGACGATGCCCTACAACCCGAAGACCTACCAAACCAACATCACCGTCCAACACTGACGAAGGGCACGAATTCCATTGAGCAGCAACCGCTTGCGGACAAGGACGTTGCGTGCACTCGCGGCGATCGCGTTCGTCGCCGCGGCTGGAGTCGTGTCGCTCCCCACGGCGGCCGCGCAACCAGCCGGCTTCCCCGACTTGACCCGGTTCACTGACGCCAATCCGGGCGACTACACCCGGCCCTTCTCGTACGCAGAGCGCTGGGCGAACGGGTATCTGTTCTTCACTACGCCCGACGGCATCAATTGCGCCATCGGCGGCTCGTCCTGGTGTACCGGCAACTTCCCAGGACGGCCCAACACCCCGGGGGTTTGCGATTCGGTGCAGCGCAACGGGGATGCGGCGACGGCGCCCTTCGACTTCGGTTCCAACGACGGGCAATGCGTACCCACGACGGACGCGCTGCTGGCCTCCGGACAGAAGCTGACCAACACGGCCTTGGGCATCACATGCGTCGTTGGTGAAGGGCGGCTCACCGCGTGCATCCAAGACGAACACGGGTTCGTGCTGCAACCGTCCGGCAGCTGGGTCTTCTGATGCGCATGGCGCAATTGCTGGCCGTACTGATGTTCGGACTCACCGCTTGCTCGACGACTCCGGACGCACCGGCCCGGCCCGCGAACTTCCCTGACCTGAGCGCCTTTACGGAGGAGACATCAGCCAACTTCACCCAGAGCGGACCAGGTTTCACCGCCCCGAATGAAGTCAGCTGTGTACTCGATTTCGGGCCGCATGAAATCACGGTGTGCAACGGCAGCATTCCCGGAGTTCCCAGTTCTGCACCGGGAAGCGGGTGCGTCTTGGTACACAAGGCCGATCCAGCGACGAGCAACGCCCCGTATGTGTTTCAGCGCTCCGGCGCCGAGTGCGCATCATCACGACGCCCGCACATTGCCGTCGGCAGAAAACTGACGACCAAGAACAGCACGTGCGCAATCGGTGACGGCGGACTCGTTGCCTGCATCGACGCCGACAACAAGCACGGCTTCGTGTTGCAACCGTCGGGCAGCTGGGTCTTATAATGCGAGCGGCCAAATGGCTGACCGTTCTGGTGCTTGGACTCTCGGCCTGCTCGTCTCCTCCGAAGACGGCGGCCCCACCCGCGAACTTCCCCGACCTGAGTGCGTTTTGCCGGGGAAGAATCCGTGGCCCCTTGGGAAAGGGTTGTCCCTACGTAGAAGAGCCTGGCGACTCACCAGACACCCCCTACCAGTTCTTCATGTCTGGACCGGGCGGATGCGCCAACGATCGAATGATGTCCCTCGCCGCGGGACAGAAGATGGTCGGGAAGAACGGCACGTGCGCCGTCGGTGACGGCGAGTTGATCGCGTGCATCGACGCAGACCACAAACACGGCTTCGTCCTACAACCGTCGGACGGCTGGTCGTTCTGAGGTAGCCGCGCTGATCGGGTAGTCGACTACGCGTGACCGGCTCCGTCGTAGAGATGACAGTTCAGGGGCATGAGGACACACCCTCAGCGGATGGCCCGAAAGGACATGTCATGCACAGCATCAGCCCACTCTTCGCCCAGATCTTCGACGAGCGCCACGGCAACCGTCGCCGCCCCAAGCGTGACGAGGACGGGTACCGCCTGCGCTTCGAGTCCAAGGCCCGTGTGTCACGACGCCGTTCGAAGTGATTGGCGCTCAGCCGAATGTCGCGCGGTTGATCCCATCCTCGGCCGACGTCACCGCGAGGTGCGCGCCGATCGGGTCTCCCCCGGTCATCAACGCCATCAGATCCTCGTCCTCGGACAGCGCCATGAATCTGCTGCCATCGGCGTCGAGCCTGCCGATGATGACACCAGTCGTGACGGGCCAGTCGTAGCGCACCGAGTACGTCTCGATCGTTCCCGGTCCGTCGGCGTTGCGCGTGACCGGAATCTTTGGCAGCGCGGCGATGTCGTCCTGCAACTGCGCGCTCCGGTCGGCGACCCAGTCGGCGGGTTCCGTCGAGTACACCCCGACCGAATACTTGCTCATGACACCGCCGTTGGCGCCGACGAGGCCGAACTTTCCTGGCCTCTCCCGCATCTCGGTCACGGTCTCGGCGATGCCGTGCAGCGAGTAGCTGTTGCCGGGGCCACCGAAGTAGGGCAGCCCACCGGTGAGCGTGAGCCCTCGCGGATCGTCGGCCGCCAGACCGAACTCGTCGCACACTGCGAACACCGGGAAGGGGAAGCAGCTGTACAGGTCGAACGTCGCGACGTCGTCCATGCCGATACCTGCAACCCGGAGCGCTTCTGCCACAGACTGTTTCGCGGCGTAGCTCACACTCGTGTCGACACGATCCAAGAGGTCCTGCTCGGTCTGATCGGCGTGCCCGCGCAGGTACACCCACTTCTCCTCGGGCACACCGAGTCGACGGGCGGCGGCCACCGACATCACGATCGCAGCCGCCCCCTGATTGACCGTGTCGCGGGCGACAAGCAGCCGGGGGTACGGATCGCAGATCATCCGGTTCTCGCCTGTGACGGTCTCGATCTCCTCGACCGAGCGCTCCAGGGGCGATGACGAGAACGGGTTCTTGGCAGCCACTTTGGAGAACGGTGCGAAGAGCTCTGCCATCTTGTGGCGGTACTCGTCGACACCCAAGCCCAAGCGAGCACGACGGGCGTTGTCGAGAAGTCCGTACTGCACCGGCGCGCCGGTCAGCCCGTGCTTGGCGGTGTACTCGCTCATGTACTTCTCGAAGCCGTAACCGCGGTCCTCGAGCTGGCCACCGACGTGTTCGGTGTAGTCCGGCTTGTCGAACTTCTCTCCCGTCGCTTCGCTCGCCCTGGCCCGGTCGGCGAAGTACTTCGCGGTGGACCCCGGCTCGGAGCCCAGGATCAGTGCCACGTCGACGGCACCGGCCGCGATCTCCCCGGCGAATTCGGTGACCAGCTTCTGCGGGCCGTTGCCACCGATCGGTTCGAGCACCGCGCGCGCGGGGTCGGCGCCGACGCGTTTCGCGACCGACCGCACGTAGTTGTCGGACGCCCCGAGCGGTGGCTTGCCGAACGGTGTGCAGATCTCGAACTGCCGCAGCCCGGCGAATACCTGGATCGCTCGCGCGACGGCCGTCACGTCGGCGCCGGTGTCGGCAAGCGCGGCCCGTACCGCCTCAGTCGCCAAATCCACTGATGACATGCCCCGATAGCCGGGATCGTCGATGCGTTCAGTGAACTGTCCGACGCCGACGATGACGGGGGTACGGGGATCGACCTGCATTACAGACCTCCTGGCCAGTGTTACTTCGCAAGGCTAACCGAAAACTAGAACGTGTTCCTAAATACTGTGCGCGGTTTCACGATCAACTGGGTGGTTCGCACGGTCGGCGTGCAGGGCGGCTTCGGTTGCGCAATGCGACTCGCGCACATCGATGCCGACGATGAACACGGGTTCGTGCTGAAACCGCCAGGGAGTTGGGCGCTCCAATGGTGTCGTACGCCCAACTCGATGTACGACATAATTGACGTACATCAAGTTGGGCGTATTCTCGGCTTCATGACCTGGCCCGTACGCCCGATGACTCTGGTCGTCGGAGGCATCGTCCGACCCGACGACGTCGTCGGCCGCATCCGCGATGCCGAAGCCGTCGCCGCGTCACTGCCACACAGCGGTGCAGTCCTCGTCGGTGACCGCAGACATGGCAAGACATCACTATCGCGCGTCGTTCAACAAAACGCGGCGCGCTCAGGCGCACTGGTGATCGCCACCAGCGCGGAGCGCGAGACGTACGGCGAGTTCGTCGGGGCGCTCGCCGCCGAGTTGGCCAGGCTCGAGCCCGCATGGGCCCATGAACTGTCGAAGTTGCGGGTGACACTCACCGCCGGCCCACTGAAGGTCGAACGGGACGGACGCGCCGCGGCGGCACTCGACGACTTGCTCCGCAGAGCGGTCGAACGTGCCTACGGACGCCAATTGGTGCTCTTCATCGACGAAGTCACCGTGCTGGCACGCAATCTCGAACGCCAGGAACCTGGCTCTGGAGACAACTTCCTCCACACCCTGCGCCGGTTCCGCCAGGAATACGGCGGCAAGGTCGCCACCGTCTTGTCCGGCTCCATCGGATTCCACCACGTGTCGACGGACGCCCCGAGCACCGTCAACGACATCCAGAAGATCACCGTGGGTCCCATCCGCGCCGACCACGCCGCGTACCTCGCCGAATGTCTGCTGCTCGGCGGCAGAGTGAATCCCGCCGATGCGCACTTCGTCGCTCCCGCCGTGGCTGCGGCAGCCGAACACGTCCCGTACTACATCCAGCACCTGGTAGCCGCGTCGCTGGCGTCGTGGCGCACCACCGGGGCGCTCCCCCAACCAGCACAGGTCCCAAACCTGGTGTCAGCGGCCATATCCGATCCCACCGACCCATGGGACCTCAGGCACTATCGAGACCGGCTCACGCATTACTACGGCCCCGACAAGGCCGTCATCGCCAAGGTGCTCGACGTGTACGCGTACGCGGATGGCCCCATGACCATCGATGACACGATGATGCTGCTAAGGGCCGAGGGCAACACGGTCGACGACCGTGACCAATTGGTCTCGTTCGTCGAACGACTCGAACTGGACCACTATCTCGTCCGCGAGGCCGATGCGGACCGCTTCGCGTCGTCCCTCGTGCAACGCGCGTGGCGAATGATGCGGCGATGACGGCACATCCAACGTTCACCCCCGGGGCGATGAGCCCCGAAGATCTCGACGCCATCACGGTGGGCCGCGAATCGCTCTTCGACACGTTGGTGCACCGCATCAGAGGTGCCGCGACTGGCGGTGCCCGCCCGCACACGCTGCTCATCGCACCGAGGGGTGGAGGAAAGACGCACACCCTGCACGTCGCCGTGAACCGCAGCATCGCCGACCCGAAGACGGCGAAAAGCGTGCTACCCGTGTTGATTCCGGAGGACTCCCTGGCCATCGGGTCGTACCTCGACCTGCTCGTCGAGATCGCGCGAACCGTTGACGTCGACCTCGGCGTGGCGGCACGTGACATGCGTCGCGACAAGGACGCCGTGGGGATCGAGCAGGCGATCGTCACGGCCGCGGCAGGCCGCATGATCCTGCTGGCCATCGAGAACCTCGACAGGGTCTTCGACGAGCTCGGCGAGACGGGACAGGGCAGCCTGCGGGCGTGGGTCGAAACATCCACCGAGATAACGATCTTCGCCACGGCTCCGGCTCTGTTCTCTGGCGTCTCGTCGAGGTCGTATCCGTGGTACGGCTCGTTCATGGTGGAGACACTCCCCGAGCTGAGCATCGACGACGGCGCGGCCATGCTCGCTGGGGCAGCCCGCGGGCGTAGCGACGTGGAGCTCGCCGAGTTCATCGATTCTCCAACTGGGCGCGAGCGACTTCAGGTCATCCATCGCCTGGCGGGTGGATCACCACGCCTGTGGCACATCCTGTCCGACTGCGTCGACGTCCAGTCCCTGGATGCGTTGGTTCCCGCCGTCGAGGCGCTGCTCGACCGGTTGACGCCGTACTACCAGCAGCGGTTGTGGCAGCTGCCGCCTGGAGAGCAGCGACTGGTGGTCGAACTGGCTCGTGGATGGGAGCCCCGCACCGTGAGTGATCTGGCTGCGGCCGTGGGTGTTTCGAATCAATCAGCAGCTACCGCATTGGGGCGACTCGCCTCGTCACGGTGGGTGCAGTCGGCCAAGGCCAGCGACGGTGACAAGAGGGCGTCGTGGTACGACCTGGCGGAGCCGTTGCTTCGCTTCCACCTGCAATACCGCGAGGAACGCGGAAAGCCGTTGCAGCTCATCGTCGAATTCCTTCGACAGTTCTACTCGGGCGAGAGACTTCCGAACGAGAGCGCAGCAATCGGGCTTCTCGACGACGATGGTAGGTCAGTCATCGCATTCGTCGACAGGTTGGTGAGCGAGGGCGCTACCGCGAACGAAACTGCGGCCAGATCGTGAACCCCGAAGGATTCGCGATCTGACCGCAGTCTCGACGAACTGGGTGAGCGGTTACAGGCTCGCGAGGAGCTCCCGTGCCAGCGCCGCGGTGGCGGACGGCGTCTTGCCGACCTTCACACCGGCGGCCTCGAGCGCTTCCTTCTTGCCCTCGGCGGTGCCTGCACCGTCGGAGACGATGGCACCTGCGTGGCCCATCGTCTTGCCCTCGGGAGCGGTGAAGCCGGCGACGTAGCCGACGACGGGCTTGCTGACGTTGGCCTGGATGTAGGCGGCTGCCTTCTCCTCGGCGTCGCCACCGATCTCGCCGATCATCACGATGATCTTGGTCTCGGGATCCTTCTCGAACGCCTCGATGGCGTCGATGTGGGTGGTGCCGATGACCGGGTCGCCGCCGATGCCGATGGCGGTCGAGAAGCCGAGATCGCGCAGCTCGTACATCATCTGGTAGGTCAGCGTGCCGGACTTCGACACCAGGCCGATCGGGCCCTTGCCGGTGATGTTGTTCGGCGTGATGCCGACCAGCGACTCGCCTGGCGTGATGATGCCGGGGCAGTTCGGCCCGATGATCCGGGTCTTCTCGCCCTTGTCGACGTTGTAGGCCCACGCATAGGCGCTGTCCTGCACCGGGATGCCCTCGGTGATGACCACCAGCAGCGGGATCTCGGCGTCGATGGCCTCGATGATGGCGTCCTTGGAGAACGCCGGCGGCACGAAGGCGATCGACACGTCGGCGCCGGTCTCCTTGATGGCCTCGGCCACGCTCGCGAACACGGGGAGCTCGACGTCGTTGCCATCTTTATCTACGTGCGACACGGTAGTTCCGGCCTTGCGCGCGTTCACGCCGCCGACCACCTGGGTGCCGGCCTTCAGCATCAGCGCGGTGTGCTTGGTGCCCTCGCCGCCGGTGATGCCCTGGACGATGACCTTGGAGTCTGCGTTAAGGAATATCGACATCAGCCATGTCTCCGATTTCTACTTGTTGGCCAGCTCGGCGGCCTTGTCGGCCCCGGCGTCCATCGTGTCGGCCTGGATCACCAGGGGATGGTTGGCCTTCGCGAGAATCGCGCGGCCCTCTTCGACGTTGTTTCCGTCCAGGCGGACGACGAGCGGCTTGTTGGCATCGGCGCCAAGCTTCTCCAGCGCGCCGACGATGCCGTTGGCCACCGCGTCGCACGCGGTGATGCCGCCGAACACGTTGACGAAGACGCTCTTGACCTGGCTGTCGCCGAGGATGACGTCGAGCCCGTTGGCCATCACCTCGGCCGAGGCGCCGCCACCGATGTCGAGGAAGTTGGCAGGCTTCACGCCGCCGTGTTTCTCACCTGCGTAGGCGACGACGTCCAGCGTCGACATGACCAGACCGGCGCCGTTGCCGATGATGCCGACCTCGCCGTCGAGCTTGACGTAGTTGAGGTCGTTCTCCTTGGCCTTGAGTTCGAGCGGGTCCGTGGCGTCCTTGTCCTCGAACTCTGCGTGGCCGGGCTGACGGAAGTCGGCGTTGCCGTCGAGCGTGACCTTGCCGTCCAACGCGAGGATCTGATCGTCGGGCGTGCGAACCAGAGGGTTGACCTCCACCAGGGTGGCGTCCTCGCCGACGAACACCTCCCACAACTTCTGGATGGTCACGGCGGCTGCGTCGAGCACCTCGGCGGGCAGGTGGCCCTGCTCGGCGATCGAACGGGCGGTAGCCAGGTCCACACCCTTGACGGCGTCGACCGGGACCTTGGCGAGGCGCTCAGGCTTGGTGGCCGCGACCTCTTCGATCTCGATGCCGCCCTCGACCGAGCACATCGCCAGGTAGGTGCGGTTGGAGCGGTCGAGCAGGAAGGAGATGTAGTACTCCTCGGCGATGTCACTCGCCTCGGCGACCAGCAGCTTCTTGACGATGTGGCCCTTGATGTCCAGACCGAGGATGTTCTGTGCGTGCGTGAAGGCGTCGTCAGGGGTGGCCGCGAACTTCACGCCGCCGGCCTTGCCGCGTCCGCCAACCTTGACCTGTGCCTTCACCATGACGGGCCGGCCGATTTCCTCGGCAATGGCCTTGGCACCCTCAGCCGTGTCTGTGACGCGGCCGGGCGTGGTGGGCACGTTGTGCTTGGCGAACAGCTCCTTCGCCTGGTATTCGAATAGATCCATAGCGCTTCCCGAACTTCCTAAGTCTGTCTGCGTTGACGATTGAGTTGATTTCGAGGTTGTCGCCTGAGAGGCTCGTGCCGAACTTTATCCACACGCACGGAACGTGACGGCACCGCCTACCGCTCATGTGGTACATCTCACCGGCACCCCATGGTGATCCAGATCACAATATCGACGGGAATCGCGGCTCGGGTTGCCACCAACATTGGATTTTGGTTAACGTGCCTGTGGTCTAGATAACGTTACGGTCACGACGAGAAGGACGCATCGGTTGGCAGAGCAGGGTTCGTCCAAGTCTCCGCAAGGGGTTTCGACGAACGGCACTGACCCACGACGGTCTGCCCGAGACGACAACGCCATCACCGACATCATCCCGTTCAACGAGTTCGGCGATCTCCCCGATCTGGTTGGTGAGCTGGGCTACTCCAACTGTTCCGCGTTCGACCGCGAGACCCGCGTCATGCACGCGCCCGAGTTGGACGACCTTCACGACACCGACGATCTCGTGCCGCTGAGGCTCGTCGTTCCGACCCGTTTTAGGGCCGCCGCCGACGAGAACCTCCCGGCCGCACGTGCCTACCGTTCCAGCCACACCGACGTCAGCGACGGCATCGCCGCCACCGAAGTCATCGACATGAGCAGCCGTCGTGGCGTGCACCGCAAGCCCGACAACAGCGCCATGAAGGCCCGCCTGGTCGCCGCAGCGATGGCTGCTGGTGCAACCGCCGCGGCCGCCTACTCGGTGGTCAACAGCACCGACACCCCGCACGAAGCCACCATGCTGGCCGCGGGACAGGCGGCGTTCACCGGCGGTGGTGGCGCCATCACCGGCTCGGCCGACGGCATGCAGATCGTCACGGTCGCACCTGCGGCCGCGATCGACTCCGTACACACCGAAGAGATCCAGAAGGCCGCGGCCTTCGCCCAGGAACGCGCCGAGCGTGAGGCCCGGCTGGCCCGGCCGCTGTTCGTCATGCCGACCAAGGGCGTGTGGACGTCGGGCTTCGGCTACCGCTGGGGCGTGCTGCACGGCGGCATCGACATCGCCAACGCGATCGGCACCCCAATCGTGGCGGCCTCGGACGGCGTCGTCACCGATGCGGGTCCGACCGCGGGCTACGGCGCCTGGGTCAAGATCCGCCACTCCGACGGCACCGTCACGCTCTACGGACACGTGAACACCTGGCTGGTCAGCGTCGGCCAGCGAGTGATGGCCGGCGATCAGATCGCTACCATCGGTAACCGGGGCAACTCGACCGGTCCGCACCTGCACTTCGAAGTTCTGCTGGGCGGCACCAATCGGATCGATCCCGTGCCGTGGTTGGCGCAGCGGGGCCTCGGCCCCGGCAAATACGTCGGCTGACCGGAGCGGGGCGATTCGGGGAAGGACACCTTGACCTTCGGATCACCCGAACACCCGCAGATTCGGCGTCAGCCCGACGACTCCGGCCCGCAAACCACGATCATCCGCCGCCAGCCCACCGGGTCCTTCCCGCGCCAGTCGGCGCCGTCTCCCGACGAGCCGCAGACGAGTCTCATCGCACCGTCGGCGCCGCACCACGATGATCCGCAAACCAGTTACATCCCGCGTCCGACGCCCGTGGCGATCGGATCCGGCAGGGCGCGGCCAAGCCCAGTGGCGGCGTCGGTTACCGCGACGGTAAGCATCATCAGTGGCTGGGCCACCGCCGTCATCGCAACCTCGTTGATCGCCGGCTGGTGGCGCACCGATGAATTGTTCTGCGTAGCAATCGGTTTCCTCACCGCAGTGTCGGCAGGAGCGACGATCGCCGGGCTGATCTCTCTGCTACTACACCGCCGCATAGGCCGGGTGCTGATCCTGGTCGGCTCGGCGGTGTCGTTGATGATCTTCGCGGGCCTGTTCGTCGCGGGCGCAGAGCTACCGCCGATCGTCTACGGCATCCCGGTGCTGCCGGTGGCCAGCGTGTTGCTGGCGTTCCTGCCCGCCACCAAGCGGTGGACCCGCTAGAGCTTCTGAACCGGCGCGTGGTTGTGCATGAGCTTGACCCGCCCCGCACTGCCGAAGTCGATGAGCGACATCGCCGACTCGCCGACGCCGGACACCTCCTCGACCCTGCCCAACCCGTACTTGTCGTGTGTGACGCGATCGCCGGGCTCGAGCGTGATGGGCGGGCGCTTGCTTGCCAGCCCCCGCCCCGGCGCCTGACGGGGCGTGCCGAAACGTCCCGCTCCGCTCGTGGGGGCGCTGAACGACGGCGCAGCCGCCTCTACCCGCCGCCAGTCGATGAGTTCTTGCGGAATCTCGCGCAGGAACCGGGATTCGGGGTTCAGCATCGGCTGACCCCACGACGAGCGGACCTTGGCGCGGCTGAGGTAGAGCCGCTGCCGCGCCCTGGTGATGCCGACGTAGGCGAGCCGGCGCTCCTCGGACAACTCGCCTGGGTCGCCGAGCGCCCGCATGTGCGGGAACATGCCGTCCTCCCAGCCGGTCACGAAGACGACGGGGAACTCCAGCCCCTTGGCGGTGTGCAGGGTCATCATGGTGACGACGCCCGCGCCGTGCTCGGGAATTTCGTCGGCGTCGGCCACCAGCGACACCCGCTCCAGGAACTGGGCGAGCACCCCGGTATCGGGGATGTCCTCGTCGGGCGCCTCGCCTGACTCTTCGCGCAGCGCAGCGGCATTGGCCAAGTCGATGCTGAATTCGTGTGCGACGCTGACCAGTTCGTTGAGGTTGTCGAGACGGGCCAGATCCTGTGGGTCGCTGGAGGATTCGAGTTCACGACGATATCCCGTGCGTTCGAGTACCGATTCCACCAGCTCGCCAAGCTCGTCCGCCAGCTTGCCGCGCAGCTCGTCGAGGAGCTCGACGAACGCGGCGATCGCCTTCTCCGAGCGGGTGTTCAGCATCGGAACCTTGCCCGCGGCGGCAGCCTGCAGGGCGTCGTTGAAGGTGGCGCCGGTGTTCTCGGCGTAGACCGCGACGCACGCCTCGGCCCGGTCGCCGATGCCGCGCCGCGGCGTGTTGAGGATGCGCCGCATGCTCACCGCATCGCCGGGATTGTCGAGCACCCGCAGGTAGGCGACGACGTCGCGGATCTCCCTGCGCTCGTAGAACCGAACGCCGCCAACGACTTTGTACGGGATACCCGCGCGGATGAAGACCTCTTCGATGGCACGAGACGAGTTGTTGGTGCGGTAGAACACGGCGACGTCGTTATAGGTGATGTCACCGCGATCGGAGAGTGCGTCGATCTCTTGGGCGACGAAGCGGGCCTCGTCGTGCTCGTTGTCGGCGACGTAGCCGACGATGAGCTCGCCTTCACCGGCGTCGGTCCACAGGTGCTTCTCCCTGCGGCCGGCGTTGCGGGAGATGACGGAGTTCGCCGCGTTGAGGATGTTCTGCGTGGAGCGGTAATTCTGTTCCAGCAGAATCGTCGTCGCGTTCGGGTAGTCGCGCTCGAAGTCCTCGATGTTGCGGATGGTGGCGCCGCGGAACGCGTAGATGGACTGATCGGCGTCACCCACCACGCACAGCTCGCCGGGTGGCACGCCGTCGGCACCCTGCTCGAGGTCGTGGCCCACCAGCTCGCGCACCAGCATGTACTGCGCATGGTTGGTGTCCTGGTACTCGTCGACCAGGATGTGCCGGAAGCGCCGCCGGTAGTACTGCGCGATCTGCGGAAAGGCTTGCAGCACTGCGACCGTCTCGCCGATCAGGTCGTCGAAGTCCAGAGCGTTGGCCGCCCGCAGCCTGCGCTGGTATTCGGCGAAGACGTCGGCGACGATGCGCGCCAGATCCTCCTCCGCCTCCGACGCCTCGGCCGCCGCCTGCTCCGGACCGATCAGTTCGTTCTTGAGGTTGGAGATGCCGTTGGACAGCAGCCGCGGCGAGTACCGCTTGGTGTCCAGGCCCATGTCCTTGCCGATCATCAACAACAACCGGCGCGAGTCGTCGGCGTCGTAGATCGAGAAGTTCGAGTTCAGCCCGGGCAGCAGTGACGCCTGGTTGCGCAGGATCCGCACGCAGGTCGAGTGGAACGTCGACACCCACATCGATTTCGCCCGAGGTCCGACCAGGTCGACGACGCGCTCGCGCATCTCCGCGGCGGCCTTGTTGGTGAACGTGATGGCCAACACCTGCCCGACCCCGACGTCACGGGCGGCAAGCAGGTAGGCGATCCGACGCGTCAGCACCGCCGTCTTGCCGGACCCGGCGCCGGCGACGATGAGCAACGGCGAACCCTCGTGCAGCACGGCCAGCCGCTGCTGAGGGTTGAGGCCGTCCAGGAGTTGGTCAGTTTCGGTGGCGATCGACATATCGTCCCTCAACCTACCGCTGGCCAGGGACACACCGCCGCGCGCCGCGAAAAGGACTTTTTGCGCCGACGCGACGGTTGGTGGCACACTCAATGGGTGCTCGATCTGCAGGGACGATTTTTTTACGGATACCCGCCTGCGGTATCCGTGGTCTAGCTGCTTCCAAGAGCCCCGCGGTCCGCTTCCGGATCCGGGGCTCGTCTCTTGTGTGAGGCCCGAAACCGGATGAGACCAAATCCTCAACACAACGAGAGTCAGGAGTCACCAATGTCTTCACCATCGTCAGTGGACGCCGAAGAGCTCAGCATCGATGATCTGCGCCTTGAGATCGATCGACTCGACGCCGAGATCCTTGCCGCAGTCAAGCGCCGCACCGAGGTCTCGCAGGCCATCGGCAAGGTTCGGATGGCCTCCGGCGGCACCCGCTTGGTGCACAGCCGCGAGATGAAGGTCATCGAACGCTTCAGCGCACTCGGCCCCGAGGGCAAGAACCTGGCGATGCTGCTGCTGCGCATGGGCCGCGGCCGCCTCGGGCACTAAACGCCAATCACCCGATCATTCGGGCCGGTGTTCATTCGGCGCGATGGCAGGCAGCAGACTGCCCGCCGGACGTCGGCCTCAGCGCGGGTTCCTTGGTCGCGCACAGGTCGATGGCCAACGGGCACCGGTGGCGGAACCGGCAACCCGGCGTGGGATCGATGACCCTGGGGGGTTCACCCTTGTCGGCGCCGATGGTCGTTGGGAGCGGAGCCCGCGGATCGGGAACAGCGGAGAGCAGCAGTTTGGTGTACGGGTGCGCTGGAGCAGCGAGCACCTGCTCAGTCGATCCCGACTCGACCATGTGTCCGGCGTACATGACGACGAGTCGGTCGGAGATGTAGCGGGCACTGGCGATGTCGTGGGTGATGTACAGCAGCGACACGCCCTCGTCTGTACGAAGTCGAGCCATCACGTTGAGCAGCCCGATGCGTATCGAGACGTCGAGCATCGACACCGGCTCGTCGGCAACGATCAGCTTGGGCCGGTAGGACAGCGCTTGGGCGAAGCCAATGCGCTGGCGTTGTCCTCCTGACAGCTCGTGGGGGAAGCGGTCCAGGACATCTGCTGCTGGACTGAGCCCGACGGCTTCGGTCACCCGCTCGGCCTCGGCGCGACGCTGCGATGCGGACAGCTCGGGGCGGTGCAGCCGAAGGCCTCGAGTGATGCCGTGTGACACTCGATAGGCGGGGTTCAACGACGAGAATGGGTCTTGGAACACCATCGGGACGGCGCGGTGATAGGCCAGCTCCCGAGTGCGTCCCTTCATCTCCGAGACGGGCTGGCCTTGGAACACGATGTCCCCCGACGTGGGTCGATGCACCCTTGCGAGCAGCCGGGCGATGGTGCTCTTGCCACTGCCGCTCTCGCCGACCAGGGCGACGATCTCGCGCTCCTGGATCACCAAGTCGACGTCATCGACGGCGTGCAAGGTCTTGCGGGACAGTCCGCCGCCGATCGCGAAGTGCTTGGTGAGGCCGCGCGTCTGCAGTAGCGGCGCGTTGGACGTCTGTGCGGCGGGCGCGGTCACTGAGCGTCCTTGGAACTTCGCGCCGGTTCGAGGAGGAGGCAGCGGGCGGTGGAGCGGCCGGCGGGGAGCAGCGGTGGGTCGATCGTCGCGCAGTCCGGGATTGCCTTGGTGCAGCGTGGCTCGAATCGACATCCCTTGGGCAGCTTGGACATCGACGGCGGGCTTCCTGGAATGCCGACCAGCGGCACCTTCGGCCCCCGGATCGAGGGAAATGCCTCCAACAGCCCCTTGCTGTAGGGGTGCGCCGGATGGTCGAACACGTCGCGGGTGGGACCGTTCTCGACGACACGCCCGGCATACATCACCAGCAGCCGGTCGGAGTAGTGACTGACCAGTGACATGTCATGGGTGACGAACACGACCGCGAACCCCAACTGGCGTTGCAGGTCCTTGATCTGCATCATCAGTGACCGCTGGGCGACCACGTCCAGGGCCGAGGTCGGCTCGTCCATGATCACCAGCTGAGGGGTGAACAGCAACGCCATGGCGATCATCGCTCGTTGCCGCATGCCGCCGGAGAGTTGGTGCGGATAGCTGAACAGGTGGGCGGGATCGATGCCGACGAGTTCCAGTACCTCGCGGGATCGTTGCAGTTTGGCCCGTTTGGACATCTTCGCGTGGGCATCGAGTGCATCGCCGAACTGCGCTGCGATGGTGGTGACCGGGTTGAGTGCGTTCATGGCACTCTGCATGACCAGGGAGTAATCCCTCCACCGCAACACGTTGAGCTGGCGCTCGCTCATGGTGACCAGATTCTGCCCGCGGAAGACTACGCTGCCGCCGATGATCTCAGCGGGGGGCGAGAGCACCCGGGCCACCGCGAACAACGTCGTCGACTTGCCACAGCCGGATTCGCCGACCACACCGAGGAATTCGCCTGGGGCTACGTCGAACTCGACGTCGTCCACCGCGGTGACGGGGCCCGACGGAGTGCCGTAGGCCACTGACAGCGCCTTGACCGACAACAGGGGTTCGGTATCAGCGCCTGGTTCAGCCAACGTCGCCTCGGTCGCCAGAACGTCGAGCACGGTTCCTCCTTACTGAGCGCAGTGCCGGACTGCTGATCTCGTCGAATGCATAGTTCATCAGTGCGAACGAGGCGCCGAGCAGTGCGACGCACAGCCCTGGAGCCAAGGACCACAGCGGCATTCCGGTCTGGAGGGCTTGCTGATTCTGCGACCAGTAGAGCATCGTGCCCCAGCTCACCGAGTTCGAATCGCCGAGACCGAGGAACTGCAAACCGGCCGCCGTCAGCACCGAATACAGGGCGGCGTTGAGGAAGGTCGCGACGATCAGCGAGGCCAGATTTGGCAATACCTCCGCCACGATGATGTACGAACGACGCTCACCGCGCACCCTGGCAGCCTCCAGGAAATCGCGGTTGCGCAGCGAAAGTGCTTGAGCTCGAAGTTGATTGGCTCCATAGGACCAACCAGTGAATATGAGTACTGCGAGGATCACCAGCAGGCCGCCCTGTCCGGCGTACTTGGCGAAGATGATGATCAACGGGAAGGCCGGAATGACCAGGATTGCATTGGTCAGCAGCGAGAGGACGTCGTCGACGATTCCACCGAGGTAAGCGGCGGTCACTCCGACGAGCACCGACAGTACGGTGGCGCAGCCGCCCGCCACCACCGCGACGACAAGGGACTGCCTGGCACCGAATACCAGCTGTGCCCAAATGTCCTGGCCCAGAGCCGTCGTACCAAGGATGTGATCTGCACTCGGCGGACCAGAGGGTGCAAAAGCCAGCTCGTTCGGATCACCGACCGAGGTGAAGAGGCCCGGCCACACCGACATCAGGGTGAAGACCAGAAAGATTCCCAGCCCGACGACTGCCTTCGGGTTGCGGACGAAGGTGTGCCAGAAGCCACCTCTTCGCTTCGCCTGGACGGCGACCAGTTCGGCCGCCACCGTCGTCTGCACGATGCTCATCGCGTTGAAGTCCTCACGCCTTGACCCTGGCCCGCGGATCGAGTGCCACGATGGCGAAGTCACACAGCAACACCGCGACCAGAACCGCCATGGTGAACAACATGAACAGCACCTGCATCAGCGGGTAGTCGGTGTTCTGTACTGCGTTGTAGAGCAGGTAGCCGAGTCCGGGATAGTTGAACACGTACTCGACGAGTATCGACCCGGATACCACGAATCCGAGCGACATCGCGAAACCGGAAAGGTTCGGCAAGATCGCGTTCCGGGCGGCGTAGCCGGTCATGATCTTCCAGTCGGGTAGCCCCTTGGCCCTGGCCATCCGCACGTAGTCCTCCGACAGGGTGGCGATCATGTTGTTGCGCATCATCAGGATCCACCCACCGACCGCGGTGATGACGATCGTCGTTGCCGGAAGGACCGCATGCACCAGAACGCTGCTGATGAACTCCGAACTCCACGCAGGCACGATGGTGGAGTCGTAGTTGAAGTCATGCGGCAGCCAGCCACCGGTCCACACCGAGAAGACCAAGATCAGCAGTAGTGCGACCCAGAAGTAGGGCAATGCCGAGGAAATCACGAAAACCGTTGGCAATACCGAATCGAGGATGCCACCGCGTCGCCAGCCGGTGACCATGCCGATCAGCGTCCCGAGTAGGAAGGCGATCACCGTCGATACTCCGACGAGTCCGACCGTCCAGGGCAACGCATGGGCGATGATCTCGTCGATCGGTTGGCCGAGGGAAGCGCCGATGGAGACGCCCCAGCGCCCCGTGAACATGTTGCCCAGGTAATCCAGGTACTGGCTCGACATGGTCGCGTTCGGTTTGAACCCGAACGAGGTGAGAAGTTGCTCCAATGCGTCCTGGGACAACCGGTTTCGAGTTCGGCTGCGCAACGCGTCCACCGGGCTTCCTGGCATCATCCGTGGGATGAAGAAGTTCAGCGTCAGCGCTGCCCAGAGGGTGAGCGTGAAGAAGCCGAGGCGGCGCAACAGGTATCTCACGTAACGACTCCCCTCGACCCCAACACGTCAGCTCTGGGCGGACTTCGACCAGATCGAGGTCAGGACGATCCCCACGTCGGGGATGTTGAAGGCCGCCGGCTGGGCGTACGGGTTGTGTTCGGTGGGCCAGCCACCGATGTCCTTGGTGTTGTACTGGAACCAGTCGACGTTCTCGGTGATCGGGATGACCGGAACGTCGCGCATCATCGCCTCACCAATCTGCTTGACGATCTGCACCTGGGCGGCGTCGTCGACGACGGGGTACTTGTCGAGGAGTGCGTCGACCTCGGGGTTGTTGTAGCGGGAGTAGTTGGAGCTGGCGGCCTGTCCGATCGGGGCGCTGTTCTTCGAGTGCAGGTTCAATCGCATCTCGTAGTACGGCGTCGGCCCGCCGGGCGGGGCGTAGTAGGCCAGGTCGAAGTCGCCGGTGTACAGCTTGTCGTCGTAGGTCTGCTGAGCCAGATCCTGCACCGTCAGATTGATGCCGACTGCGGCCAATTGCTGCTTGACGACTGCCAGCGACGCGTCCCAGTCGGTGTAGCCGGTGACCGTGATGACGCTCAGATCCAGCGGATGATCCGGTCCGTAACCTGCCTTGGCCAACAGTTCCTTGGCCTTCTCGGCGTTCGGCTTGTCATACCCGGCAGCGGCAACCGCCGCGGAATCGAAGTACTTGTCGAACGTGGGGGTGACGATGCCGGTCTGGTTCGACGCCGGCTGCTGACCGCCCTCACCGATCAGTGCAACCTTGGCCCGGTCCAAGGCCATCGCGATCGCCTGACGCACCTCGAGCTTGCTGGTGGCGGCATGCGAGGGATCGAGGTTCGGATAGAGAGTCACGTTGGTTACCGGCGGTGACCAGGTGTGGTTGTCGGGTGACTTGTCCAGGTAGAACGCCTTGATGTTCGGGATGAACTGGCTGCCCCACTGGCCCTTGCCCGTGGCCAGGTCCAGGTTCGCCGGGCCGTTGTCGAGGTAGGCGGGGTACTCAACGGTCTGGATGTAGGGCTTGCCGGGCTGCCAATACGTCGGGTTGGCGGTGTACTCGATGTTGTTCGGGTTGCAGTTGTTGACCGTGAAGGCACCGGTCCCGACCGGCTTTTCGTCCGCCCAGGTTTCCGGTTGGGCTGCGGCGTCCCCAGAGGACCAGATGTGTTCTGGGACGATCGGAACCTGATTCGCGAAGTTGAAGAAGTACACCTTGGCCGGGGCGGCGAACTGCATCGTCACCTTGTTGCCGGACGCGGTCACGCTCTGCAGACCGGCGCCGGTCCACAACGCATAGTTGTCCAGCGCCGGAGACTTCTTGAGCAGGTTGAACGTGAACTCGACGTCCTTGGCCGTCATCGCCTGCCCGTCGCTCCACTTCACTCCGTCGCGGATCGTGAACTCGACGGACTTGCCGTCCGGTGACCAGGTGTAGCTGCTGGCCAACAGGGGCGTCTCGGCCTGGTTGTTGAGGATGTTCACGAACACGAGGGGCTCGTAGACGAAGCCCTGGGACTGTTGGTAGACGGCCGGATTGAAGGGATTGAACTGACACGACCAGGTCTGGCCTGCCACGTTCACGATCGTGACCTGTCCACCCTTCTTGTGGTCGCCTGTCGGCACACCCGTCGGTCCCGTCTCCTCGGCCGAGGTGGAGTTCGACGAGGTGCCTCCGCCGGAACACGCCG
Source organism: Mycolicibacterium sp. P9-64 (assembly GCF_008329605.1). Taxonomy (GTDB): domain Bacteria; phylum Actinomycetota; class Actinomycetes; order Mycobacteriales; family Mycobacteriaceae; genus Mycobacterium. Next base: position 494,924 of record NZ_NPKO01000005.1, on the reverse strand, counting down.
ATATCAGGACACCGACTGCGGCCAGTGCCATCACGCGTCGAGGCAGCGGCGATCGGCGGTGGTCCCTATTCGTGGGGAGCTGGGGCATGATTGTCCGCCTTTCTCAATCGTCGAGTCGTGATGGATTGCTGCTCGTGACACGAGCAAGACACGGTGACGTGGCGGCCCTGGTGCCCAGCGCGATGGCGCCGAGCAAGGGAGCACGGTCGGGGAATGCCGATGGGACCAGCTCGGGTGGATATGGGACGGCCGTGTCGAGTGCGGTGCGCAGGGCCGGGTGCAACCGGGGCCAGTGTGCGGTCATTCCGCCGCCGACGACGATCCGTTGCGGGTCGATGGCGTTGGCCAAGTTGACGAGGTGGAAGGCGAGTTCACCGACGACGTCATCGACGAGATCCGCCATCCGGTGATCAGTCGGGTCGGCTGCGAACACTTCGACCGCCGTAACGGCTCGTCCGCAGATGGATTCGCCACGATTCGACATCGCGATCCCGGACACGAATTCCTCGAGAATCGGTCGCCCGGTGAAGTATTCGACGTCTTCCCGTGACCGCAGGTTGTAGCCGATCTCCCCGGATGCGCCGTTGTACCCGTTGAGCACCGCCCCGCCGATGACTACCGCGGCGGCCAGTCCAGTGCCCAGATTGAGGTAGATGCCGGGGTCGCATCCCGCGAGGTTGCCGAAGGCGAATTCCGCTGTCGCCGCGGCCTTTACGTCGTTGACCACCGAGATGACCGCATCCGGAAAGGCGTCCTGCAGTTCTCGTTCCAGCGACAGCTCAGACCAGCCCTCGATGGCGGTCGCCAAGCCGATCTGGGTGGGCATGGGGATGCCAAAGGTGCAGGCGCCCACCGCAGCCACCGGACGACCCGGAGCGCATCTGGCATGCAGGGACCGGGCATGATCGATGCCGCGCCGGAGATTTCGTTCGGCACCGTCGTTCCGGGTGACCAGCACCGTCGCTTCGTCCAGTTGCTCCCCATCCGGCTCACACACCGCAACGGCAATCTTCGTGCCGCCGAAGTCAAGTGCGATGATCACCGGTGGTTGCATCGGACTCCTCCGCAGGGTGACTGGTTGATAGGAAAGTACTCTTCCAAACAGGCACCTGCAAGAGGAAGATTGAACCGTTGTTCTGGTGGCCGCGCTGGAGTGTCAACATGGCCGATGGAAGCCTCGGTTGACGGGGCACTTAGTGCAGGAGGAACCGGACTGTGTCGGAAGTAGCTGACGATCCGGGTCGGCGCCGGTCGATCAAGGCCATGAACGAGCAGCTGTTGATGGATCACCTGAGGGTCGGCGGACGGCTGACGCGAACGGAATTGGCCGAACTCACCGGACTGTCCAAACCCACCGTGTCGTCGGCCATGTCGGTTCTGGAGGGAGCCGGCCTCGTTCGCGTCAGCGGCCACCGGGTAGGGGTCCCCGGACCTTCGGCTGCGCTCTACGAGTTCGCGCCCGACGCCGGGCACGTGCTCGCCCTCGACGTCGGCCACCGTTATCTGCGCGGCGCGGTATGCGATCTCACCGGTGACGCGTTGGCCCGCCTCGAAGTCAAGTCGCCTGCCGGCGGCACTCGGGCCGCCGTCGCGGAGATGATCGCGTTGAGCAAGAAGCTCACCCAGATGGCGAAGGTTCCACGACGCGGCGTCACACAGACAGTGATCGGTACGCCAGGGGTATTCAATGCCGAGGACGACTCGATCCGACTGGCCGGCTCGCTTTCGGGTTGGGAACACCCCTCGGTGATTCGGGACCTTCGAATTGCACTCGGGCAGAACATGATGGTCGAGAACGACGTGAACGCCGCCGCCCTCGCCGAGCAGGCGCATGGTCTAGGAAAGGACGTCGACAGCTTCGCCTTCGTGTCGGTGGGCACCGGCGTCGGCATGGGCCTCATATTGGGCGGCAAGCTGCGCCGTGGTGCACACCGCGTCGCCGGAGAGATCGGCTATCTACCCCTCGACGACGATGCGAGCACCGACGAACGCGACGCCCGCCGTCGAGGTCGGCTGGAGGCCTCGGCCTCTGCGGCAGGAGTCGTGCGGGCTGCGCGCCGGGCGGGAATGCGCGGCGCGGTCACCGCAGAGCGCGTGTTCGCGGCGGCGGCCAAGGGTGAACCCCGAGCCGAGGCAGTCGTGGCGTCCGAGGCAATCATGGTGGCCAAGGTGATCTGCTCGGTGGTGGCGGTGGCCGATCCAGAGCTGGTCGTGATCGGCGGAGGCATCGGCCGCGCCGTCGGGTTCGTCGACCGAGTGCGGTCCGAACTCGAACACATCTCGCCTGCCATGCCGGACTTGCGGGTGAGCGCGCTCGGTAACAACGCCGTAGTCGACGGATGCCTGGCAGCGGGTTTGACGCGGGCGTGGTCGGACATCGCGCGATTTTGATTCGTTCACCCTTGACCGTCGGCCGTGGTCCGCTACAGTTTATTGGAAAATAACTTTCCAATTACGTGCTGGTCCCTGGAAGAGTGTCACTCGGAGCAAGGAGTCCACCATGAAGATCGTCGTCGTCGGTGGCGGTTCCACATACACCCCGGAACTGATCGATGGCATCGCCCGACTCCAAGCTGACGTACCCATCAGTGAGATCGTCTTGGTCGACCCGGCGCAGGACCGCAGCGAGCTGCTCACCGCGGTCTCCCAGCGCATCCTGTCTCGATATGGCAGCAGCACGAAGGTTCGTCATTCGACCGATGTGAGCGAGGCCGCCGACGGCGCGGCCGCCGTGCTGATGCAGCTGCGCATCGGTGGTCAGGCGGCTCGGGAGCGCGACGAGACTTGGCCGCTCGAATGCGGTTGCATCGGTCAAGAGACCACCGGCGCAGGAGGTTTCGCGAAGGCACTGCGCACCGTGCCGGTGGTGCTCGACATCGCGGAAAAGGTGCGGGCGGTCAATCCCGACGCTTGGATCGTCGACTTCACCAATCCCGTCGGGATCGTCACCCGGGCGCTTCTGCAGGCCGAACACAAGGCGATCGGTCTGTGCAACGTCGCCATCGGCCTGCAGCGAAGGTTCGCCGGGCTGCTTGGCGTCGAACCGGAGCGGGTGAGCCTGGACCACGTCGGGCTCAACCACCTGACCTGGGAACGCGCGGTACGGGTGCTGCCCGAGGCGGGTTCCCCGTTCGGCGTCGGGGAGGACGTGCTGCCCGTGCTGCTGTCCGACCATCTCGACGAGGTCGCCGAGCACCTCGACCTGCCCGCCGAACTACTGAAGCTGCTGGGCACCGTGCCGTCCTACTACTTGAACTACTTCTACCGGCACGACCGTTTGGTGGACGAACAGCTCGGCGGCGTGCCGCGGGCGAAGGAGGTGGCTGCCCTCGAGGACGAGCTGCTGGCCATGTACGCCGATCCTGCGCTGGACCGCAAACCGGAGATCCTGGCCAAGCGCGGCGGAGCCTTCTACTCCGAGGCCGCACTCGGGCTCGTCGCGTCGCTGGTCACCGACCGCGGTGACGTGCAGGTCGTCAACACCGTCAACGGAGATACCCTGCCGTTCCTACCATCCGACATGGTGATCGAAGTGCCCGCCACCATCACGTCGGGCGGAGCCGCTCCGGTCGCCCTCGACCCCATTGCACCCGACATGGCCGGGTTGATCAGCCACGTCGCCGGCTACGAGCGGCTCGCGCTGGAAGCCGCGCTGCACGGCAGTCGCGACCGCGTGGTGCGCGCGCTGCTCGCACATCCCCTCGTCGGCCAATGGGAGACGGCGAATACGTTGGCTGACAGACTCATCGGCGAGAACAAGGACTACCTGCCATGGGCCACGTGACGCCCGGCCATCTGATCGCACTTGACGCCGGCAACTCCAAGACCGACATCGTCCTCATCGGACCCGACGGCGCGGTCGCCGGTTACCGAAGACAGGACGGGTTCAGGTTCCATCCCGACCCCGAGGGGACGGTCGCCGAACTCGACCAACTTCGGGACGGGATTCGGGCGTTGGTCGACGAGTGTGGCCGACCCGAGATCGCGCTGATCCAGGCGTACCTGGCAAACGCAGACTTCCCCGAGCAGGAGGCCGCATACGCCGAACACCTTCGGGCGGCAGGGTTGGCCGAACGGGTGGCAGTCGGGAACGACATGGTGGCGCTGCTGCGCTCCGGATCCACGACGGGGGTTGGCGTTGCCGTCGTATGCGGCGCGGGCATCAACTGCATCGGCGTCGGCGCCGACGGACGGCAGGTGAGGTTCCCGGCACTTGGCACGCTCACCGGGGACTGGGGCGGCGGCCGTTCACTGGCCACCGCTGCCATGTTCAGGGCGTGCAGAGGCGAGGACGGGCGAGGTCCGCAGACCGCGCTCAGCGCCGCGATCGCCGAGCACTTCGACACCGCGACGGCGGTGGCGGCCGGGATCGCGCTCGCGATGTACCACATCCCCGCCTCGCGCCTGCACGAAGTGACTCCCCTCTTATTTCACGTTGCCGGACAAGGCGATCCGGTGGCCATCGACCTCGTGCGCAAGCAGGCAGCCGAGATCGCCGCCATGGCCAAGGTCGCAATTCTCGGACTCCAGCTAGCTGATCACGACTGCGAGGTAGTGCTTGGCGGTGGCGTGCTCGCCGCCCGCAACCCGCTGTTGATGGACGATGTCACGGCCAGGCTCGAGCAAGTCTGCCCGGCGGTACGAATCGTCGTGCCCACCCAACCGCCAGTGGTCGGCGCAGCACTGCTGGGCATCGGAGCCATGGCCGGCACCCCGGGTTGGCAGCAGCTGCCGCACGAACAGGCCATCCGAATTTCGCTCGCCGCAGCGATGTCTCGGGGCGATGTGCCGGCCTCACCGTTCTCGCAGACGAGCGGCTAGTTCGTCAGCGCGATGTACTTCGTGTCGAGGTACTCCTCGATGCCCTCCGAGCCGCCTTCACGGCCGAAGCCCGACTGCTTCACGCCGCCGAAGGGTGCCGCGGGATCGGAGATGACGCCGCGGTTCACGCCGATCATCCCTGCCTCGATCGCCTCGGCGACCCGCAGCGCACGGTCGAGGCCCTGCGTGTAGATGTAGGCGGCCAAGCCGTATTCGGTGTCGTTGGCCGCGGCGATGCCCTCTTCCTCGGTGTCGAAGCCGATGACGGGTGCGACCGGGCCGAACACCTCCTCCTTGAGGATTCGCGCATCCGCGGGCACTCCGGCCAGCACCGTCGCAGGGTAGAAGTGGCCGGGCCCACCTGGCGCGACGCCGCCGACGGCCACGGTCGCGCCCTTGGATACCGCGTCGGACACCAGGTCCTCGACGGTACCGACCTGCTTGGCGTTGACCAGCGGTCCCAGCGTCGACGACTTGTCGAGCCCGTTGCCGAGGGTGAACTCGCTCATCCGCTTCACCAGCTTCTCGGTGAACTCATCGCGCACCGCGTTGGCGACGTGGAAGCGGTTGGACGCCGTGCAGGCCTCGCCACCGTTGCGCATCTTGGCCAGCAGTGCGCCCTCGACGGCGGCGTCCACGTCGGCGTCGTCGAACACGATGAACGGCGCGTTGCCGCCGAGTTCGAGCGACAGCCGCAGCAGCTGATCGGAGCTCTGCTTGGCGAGCGCCTTGCCCACCCCTGTCGACCCGGTGAACGTCAGCTTGCGCAGACGTCCGTCGTCGATGAGGGCCGTGGTCAGGTCACCCGGCTTCGAGGTCGGCAGGATCGACAGCACGCCCTTGGGCAGGCCTGCGTCGTCCATCAGCTTGGCCAGCAGCAGCATCGTCAACGGCGTTTCCTGGGCCGGCTTGATGATCATCGTGCAGCCGGCCGCCATGGCGGGACCGATCTTGCGGGTGCCCATCGCGAGCGGGAAGTTCCACGGCGTGATGGCCAGGCACGGGCCGACGGCGGACTTGGTGACGATGATACGGCCGGTGCCGGCAGGAGCCTTGGTGTAGCGGCCACCGATGCGGACCGCCTCCTCGGCAAACCAGCGGAAGAACTCGGCGCCGTACTTGACCTCGCCGAGGCTCTCCGCATAGACCTTGCCCATCTCGAGGGTCATCAGCGTCGCGAACTCCTCGGCGCGGGCGGTGATCGCCTCGAACACCGCGCGCAGGATCTCACCGCGCTCGCGGGGTGGCGTCGCCGCCCACTTCCCCTGCACGGCGGCGGCCGCGTCCAGGGCGGCGATGCCGTCGGCGGGAGTGGCGTCGGCGATGGCGACCAACACCTCGTCGGTCGCCGGGTTGAGCACGTCGAAGGTCGACGACGACTTGCGCTCTTCACCACCGATCCACAGGCCAGTGGGTACGGATGCCAGGAGCTTGTCGATATCCATACGTCCATCATTTACACCCTCGAAAGCGTCGCCGCACTAGGGTCGGGATATGTCCTCTGAGAGTGTTCAAATCCCCGACATCACCAAGACTCCGGCGTGGAACGCGTTGGTCAGCCATCACGATGAGGTCGGCACCAAGACCCTGCGCGAACTCTTCGAAGAGGACGCCGGACGCGGCCGCGAACTGACCTTGACCGTCGGTGACCTGTACATCGACTACAGCAAGCATCGCGTCACCCGCGAAACGCTGGGGTTGCTCGTCGACCTGGCCAAGGCGGCCGACCTGGAGGCCAAGCGCGACGCCATGTTCTCCGGTGTCCACATCAACACCTCGGAGGACCGCGCGGTGCTGCACACCGCGCTGCGGCTGCCCAAGGGCGCCCAGTTGGTGGTCGACGGGCAGGACGTCGTGGCCGACGTGCACGAGGTGCTCGACGCGATGGGCGCCTTCACCGACCGGCTGCGCAACGGTGAGTGGACGGGCGCGACGGGTGAGCGGATCAGATGCGTCGTCAACATCGGCATCGGCGGGTCGGACCTTGGCCCGGTGATGGTCTATCAGGCGCTGCGGCATTACGCCGACGCAGGCATCTCGGCGCGGTTCGTCTCGAACGTCGATCCGGCCGACCTCATCGCCAAACTCGACGGACTCGACCCCGCCACAACGCTTTTCATCATCGCCTCGAAGACCTTCACGACGCTGGAGACCCTAACCAACGCAACGGCCGCCCGCCGCTGGCTCACCGATGCACTCGGCGATGAGGCGGTGTCCAAGCACTTCGTCGCCGTATCGACCAACAAGAAGCTCGTTGACGAGTTCGGCATCGACACCGCCAACATGTTCGGCTTCTGGGACTGGGTCGGCGGCCGGTACTCGGTGGATTCGGCGATCGGCCTCTCGGTGATGGCGGTCGTCGGCAAGGAGCGGTTCGCCGAGTTCCTCGCAGGCTTCCACGTCGTCGACGAACACTTCAAGAACACGCCCCTGGAGGCCAATGCGCCTGCGCTGCTCGGCTTGATCGGGCTCTGGTACAACGAGTTCTTCGACGCCCAGGCCCGCGCAGTGCTGCCGTACTCCAACGACCTGGCCCGCTTCGCGGCCTACCTGCAGCAGTTGACGATGGAGTCCAACGGCAAGTCGGTCCGCGCCGATGGCAGCCCGGTCACCACCGAGACCGGCGAAATCTATTGGGGCGAAGCGGGAACCAACGGTCAGCACGCGTTCTACCAGTTGATCCATCAGGGCACGCGGCTCATCCCCGCCGACTTCATCGGGTTCAGCCAGCCCACCGACGACCTGCCGACCGCCGACGGCACGGGCAGCATGCACGACCTGCTGATGAGCAACTTCTTCGCGCAGACTCAAGTGCTGGCGTTCGGCAAGACCGCCGAGGAGATCGCTGCCGAAGGCACGCCCGCCACCGTCGTCCCGCACAAGGTGATGCCCGGAAACCGGCCCACCACTTCAATTCTCGCGACGAAGCTGACACCGTCGGTGGTCGGCCAGCTGATCGCACTCTACGAACACCAGGTGTTCACCGAGGGCGTCATCTGGGGTATCGACTCGTTCGACCAGTGGGGCGTGGAGTTGGGCAAGACGCAGGCCAAGGCGCTGCTGCCGGTGATCACCGACGACGGCTCCCCTGCCGAGCAGTCCGACAGTTCGACCGATGCGCTGGTGCGCCACTACCGGGTGGAGCGGGGTCGCAGCGCTTGATCGCCGACTAACTCCGAGCACTCCGGGCACTCGGAGATGACGTGGTGCGTGCAGTTCACGATGTGCGCGAGGAACTCGTCGGCGCGCCGGACTCGATCGAGGTGCTCGGCGAGTTCGGCGCGCTTGCGTTCGATGAGTTCGATGCGCCGCGCGCGGTCGCTCGCGCCGAGTGCGCCGATGTCGGCAAGGGACAGCCCGGCCCGTTGGCAGATCTGAATCATCCGGGCCTGCCCGATGGTCTGTTCGTCGTAGGCGCGGTGGCCCGAACTCAGCCGGGCAGGGCGGAGCAGGCCGACGTCCTCCCAGTGCCGCAGGACGTGTGTCGCGACGCCGAGTGTCGCCGCGGCGTCCCCGATGCGCTGTCCGTGTGGAGTCATTTTTTTCGCCCTTTACTTCAGGTCGACCTGAAGTTATAGCTTCGCCCACATGCCCCAGAACGTGCAATCGCCAACACTCGCCGCCTGCTGCGGCTCCCTCGTCGGACTCGTCACGGGCGCGGTCCGACCGCGCCGGGCCGATGACCGGTTCCTGCGATCGCTGATCGACGCCGGACTGCCGCAGACCGCCGTGGCGGTGTCGGTCACGGCGCTTCGGCAGGTGCGCCAGTCAGTCCCCACGTCGTTCATCGTCGAGGGCCGCAGAGAGCCGCGGCGGCTGGGCAACTCACTGGCATCGTTCGTCGTCACGCACCCGCAGGCCACCTTCGTCGTGGATCCCGGCGTGTGCGTCGACGCCGGGAAGCGCGCCGTCGCACAACTCCCCGCATTCCTGCGGCGAGCCGTGAGCCCACCTGCCGAAGTCGTCCCGACCATCACGGCACTGCAGGAGTCGGCGTTCGACGCCGTCGACTTTGCGCTTCCGACGCACGCGCACTGGGACCACGTGTGCGGCCTGCTGGACCTTCCCGACCTCCCCGTGCACCTCCACCGCCGGGAATGGGATTGGGTCATGTCGGGCCCGATCGCGCCGGTGGGCGGTGTCCGGGATTCGCTGGTGGGCCGCACGACCGTCGGCTACGACCTGGACGGGCCGCCGGTGCTGACGTTCGCGAGCAGCCACGACCTGTTCGGCGACGGCTCCGTGGTACTCGTCGACCTTGCCGGACACACTCCCGGCAGCGTCGGAATCCTGTTGCACACCAACGACGGTTGGGTGCTCCTTGCCGGCGACGCGGCGTGGCACACATGGCAGATCGAGGACATCCGGCAGAAGTCGAGCTATCCGGGCGGCATCGCGGACGTGGACCGGTCGGAGACGTTTCGGACGCTGCACCGGCTGCACGCCGCCAAGGATCGCGTCACGATCGTGCCCACCCACGACCACGACGCCGCGCAATTACTACGCGCCGGCTAGCGAGCGATTTCGGCGTGATCAGTGGCGCTCAGCGCAACAAAACACGCCGAAATCGCGAGGTGAGTGAGGTGAAGAGAGTTACGCGAAGCGCTTGGTGAAGCGCGGGGGCAGCACCTTCATCAACTCCACCAGCGGCCACCACGGCCACGCAGGCACGACGGCGCGTCCCTTCTCCTTCTCGATGGCGTCGACCATGGCCTTGACGCCGGTCTCGTTGTCCACCATCAGCATCGTGGTGGCCGACTTCGCGGTCATCTCGGATTCGATGTAGCCAGGCTCCAGCACCGTGATCTTGATTGGCCCAGAAGGGTATTCGGCGCGCAGCGACTCGCCGAGCGACGTCATGCCCGCCTTGCTCGCCGCGTAGGCAGCCTTGCCGCCTGGCACACCCTTGTTACCGAGCACCGAGGACACCAGCACGAGGTGGCCCCTGCCCGCCTTCTTGAACATCTCGAGCGCCGCTTCGATCTGCACCAGACCCGACACCAGGTTCGTCTCGAGGGTGGCCTTGTTGGCCCACGGCTTGCCGCCACCGAGCGGGTAGCCCTTGCCGATGCCCGCGTTCACGATGACGCAGTCGACGCCCCCGAGCTCGTCGTCCAACTCGGCGAACACCTTCGGTACGGCCTCGTGGTCGTTGACGTCCAGCGCCGCGACGGCCACCGTGATGCCGGGATGCCGGGCCACGAGCTCGGCCTTCAGCTCCTCGAGGTTGTCGGTGCGGCGCGCGCACAGCGCCAGGTCACGCCCCTTGGCTGCGAACTGGCGGGCCATGCCCGCGCCAAGGCCAGAGCTGGCACCGGTGATGAGGATCTTTTGCCGAGTCACGCAGGACAGCGTAACCAGGAACGTGGAGCATGATGGACCACCGTGAGGCCTACCGTCCCGTTCCTCGCCGGAACGATCCTGACCATGCTCATCGGCACCGCCCCCACCGCTTACGCCGACGCCCCGAGCCCCCTGTATCGCCTGGTGGATACCGCTGCCCAGCGGTTGCAGACGGCGGAGCCCGTCTCCGCGTTCAAATGGGTGAAGGGCGGTTCGATCGAGGACGCGCCCCGGTCGAAGCAGGTGGTCGATTCAGCGGGCGCCGACGCGACCAAGCAGGGAATCGACCCGCAGCCAGTGCGGGCCATCTTCACCGATCAGGTGCATGCCACCGAGGGCATCGAGTACACCCGGTTCGGCCAGTGGAAGCTCGACCCCGCTGCCGCGCCGACGGACGCACCCGACCTGTCGGCGTCGCGCGCCGCCATCGACGGGTTCAACCATCAGATGGTGAGCGAGATGGCGCTGCACTGGGATTCGCTGCGCGGACCCGCATGTGGCCAGCTCCGCGACGACGCCGTGCGCGCCGTCATCGCAGACCGCCAACTCGACCCGCTGTACGAACAGGCGCTGACGTTCGCCACCCACTCGTACTGCAGCTGATCACCACCCAGTCGTCAACTGCGGGATCTGAGCCATGATCTGCTGCGCCGCAGCATCACTCGACACGCCCTGGAAGTCGTAGCGCGGCGTGTAGTGCCGTTCGAGCTGCCAGATCTCGTCGCCGGTGAGGTCGACGCCGAGCGACGCGACCGCATCGTCGATCTGCGACGCACTGCTCGCACCGACCAGCGGTGCCGCCACCACGGGGTTCTTCCTCAACCAGGCCAGCGCGATCTGGGCACGCGATACCCCGCGGTCGTTGGCGACACTTCCCACCGCGTCGATGATTGCGTGGTCGCTGCCCGCAGTTGCGGCGTAGAGCATGTCGGCCATGCCGTCGTTGGCCGACCTGGCGGTGGACTCCGCGCGGTAGGGCCGGGCGAGCCTGCCCCTGGCCAGCGGGCTCCACACGATCGTGCCAACACCCTCGTCGCCGCACAGCGGAAGCATCTCGCGCTCCTCCTCGCGTGCCAGCAGGTTGTAGTGGTTCTGCATCGACACGAACCGGGTCCAGCCGTGTTGCCGCTGCAGGTGGAGCGCCTTGGAGAACTCCCACGCATGCATCGACGACGCGCCGAGGTAGCGCACCTTGCCCGCCTTGACCACGTCGTGCAGGGCCTCGAGGGTCTCCTCGATCGGCGTCGTCGGATCCAGCCGGTGGATCTGGTACAGGTCGACGTAGTCGGTCCCGAGGCGACGGAGGCTGTGGTCGATCTCGGTCAGGATCGCCTTGCGGGACAATCCCTTTCCGTTCGGTCCAGGGCGCATCGGGTGGCGCAGCTTGGTGGCGATGACGACGTCGTCGCGGTCGGCGAAGTCACGAAGGGCGCGGCCGAGGATCTCCTCACTCGACCCCTGGGAGTACATGTTCGCCGTGTCGAAGACGTTGATGCCCGCCTCCAGCGCGTGTTTGATGAGCGGCCTGCTGTCGTCCTCGCCGAGTGACCAGACCGGGTGGCCGCGGCTGGGATCGCCATAGGTCATGGCGCCGATCGCGATGGGCGAGATGTCCAGACCCGTGTTGCCGAGCTTGATGTATTGCATGACCGTCCCTACAGTGGCGATGTATCGGAGAGCTCTCCGCTTTATCCGACGAACGTAACGGAGAACTCTCCGCTTAGCAACGGGGGCCGGCGTGACCGTCGACAAGGGACTGCAGCGCTCCGATGCCGTGCGCAACCGCGAGCACATCCTTCAGGTCGCACACGATGCCTTCGCGGAGTCGAGCGAGACGTCACTCAACGCGATCGCCAAACGCGCGGGGGTGGGCGCCGGCACGTTGTATCGGCACTATCCGACGAGGGAAGCACTCATCCTTGCCGTCTATCAGCACGACGTGCGGCGGCTGGTCGAGTCCGTCGACGACGTGCTCGCCGCGGAGGCCCCGCTCGACGCCTTCCAAACCTGGTTCCACACCCTGGCCGACTACGTCAGGGTGAAACACGGCCTCGGCGACGCGTTGCAGACCGCGGCCGTCAAGGACGCGATCAACGCCACCTACGCGCCCGTCGTCAACGCCGTCACCACGCTTCTCGACGCCTGCGTGGCCGACGGCAGCGTGCGCGAGGGACTCGACCCCGACGACGTGCTGCTGCTCATGGGATTCCTGTGGCGTGCGCCCGACGATCCGGCAGGCAAGGAACAGGCCCGCCGGATGATGGACATCGTGATCAACGGCATGCGACCCGCCGAAATCACTTGAGCAGCTTGGACATCCGCCGATCGGCTAGCACCTTGCCACTGGTCTGGCAGGTCGGGCAGTACTGAAACGACTTGTCCGCGAACGACACCTCGCGCACGGTGTCACCGCACACCGGGCACGGCAGCCCCGTGCGGGCGTGCACCCGCAGCCCCGAACGCTTCTCGCCCTTGAGGGTGGCCGCGCCCTGCCCCACCGACCGCGTGACCGCATCGGTGAGCACCGAGATCATCGCGTCGTGCAGGGCGGCGAGCTGAGCGTCGGTGAGCTTGCCCGCGGTCGCGAACGGCGAAAGCCTGGCGACGTGCAAGATCTCGTCGCTGTAGGCGTTGCCGATGCCCGCGATCACCTTCTGGTCGGTGATCACGTTCTTGATCCGTGCGGTGCTGCCCTTCAGCACACCCGCCAGTTCCTCCTGGCCTAGCGAAAGGGCATCCGGGCCGAGGGAGGCGATCTGCGGAATCTTCATCGGATCGTCGACCAGCCACACCGCAAGCCGCTTCTGCGTGCCGGCCTCGGTGAGGTCGAAGCCTGGAGCCGCCCCGGCGGCGACATTCGGCTGGAGCGCCTCACCGGGTTTGCCGAGGTGGACGCGTAAGGCGATGGGGCTCTTGCCTCCTGGCCGCAATGGCACCGCTGACAACTGGTCCGACCAGCGCAACCAGCCGGCCCGGGACAGGTGGGCGATGAGGTGCAGGTCTCCACACTGCAATCCGAGGTACTTGGCCCACCGATTGGCGCCGGTGACGACCTGGCCGTGCAGCGCTGAGATCGGCGGGTCGAAGGTCTTGAGCACCGACAGCGCGGCGACGTCGACCCGCCCGACGGTCAGGCCGACGGCGTGCCGGCGGAGGTGGTCGGCGAGCGCTTCGACCTCGGGCAGTTCGGGCATGCCATCCAGGCTAGAGGAGATTCTCAGCCGGATCCCCGGGTTGTGCGCTCTATGGGAGCGTTCGGTACCCCTTCAGGAAGGTCGATGGCGTGCAACCGAAGCGGCGCCGAAATGCGCGGGTAAAGGTACCGAGGTCCGAGAACCCACTGAGCATCCCCGCCCGCGAAATGGATTCGCCGTCGCTGAGGAGCTTTCGCGCGTGCACGAGCCGTTGATCGCGGATGAACCGGGCCGGCGAGGAGCCTTCGTCGGCGAACAACCCCTGCAAGAGCCGTAGCGAAATGTGATGAGTCTTCGCGACCGCCGTGGGGTCAAGCGCGGGGTCGAGGGCGTTTTCCATGATGAAGGCACAAATCCGGTCGATCAGCTTCTCACGGTTGAGCGCGGCGGCCGGCCTTGGCGCGGCCTCGCGGATCGCCTCCCATTGAGCCTGGTGGCGCACCCGATCACGCTGTCGGTCGTCACTGACGTCTCTGAATGCAACGACCATGCCTGGTCCGGAATGCATCTCGATGGGTGCGCACGACCAGGCGATCGGGAACATGCTGCCATCCCGGCGGATGAACCACTCGTCGGACCCAGGAGTGCACGGCATCGGTGTGCCGTTCCGAAGCACCAGACATGCGTCGCGTTCATACTCCGACCCGTCGACGTGACGGTGATGCACGGTCTCGTGGCTGGGCATGCCGACGAGCCGCCGCGGGTCGGACCAGCCCACTTCCACCGCAGCTGCCGTGTTGGCGAAAGCGATCTCGCCGTCGCCGGATACCACCCATACCGGACTCGGCAAGCGCTCGAGCACCTGCACGGCGAACTCGTCAAACGACATGTCAGATCTTCCTCGTGCGGCAGACCCCGATGGGAGCCTCACGACCAGAGTGGGCATGACACGTTTCCGACCAGTTCCGAAGACGTTGAGCCTGTGTAACTCCGCTTCATGGCATCTGCCGATTTCGCGGGATGCGCGAATCGCCGGTAACGGTGCGCACATCGACTGGTGGCACCTGATCGATCGGGATTGAATTCCTCCAAGTCGAACTTCGGCCCACACCCGTACCCATGACGGATTGAGGACAACGCAGATGGCCGGATCAACCCACTACATCAAGATCGACAAGTCCAAGACCCTCGCCGAGGAGCCGCTCACCGGGCACAACCGCTGGCACGAGGGCATTCCGCCGATCTTGACGATCGACCCGGGCGACACGGTCGTCATGGAAGCTCGCGACGCCTGGGACTCGCAATTCAACAAGGACACCACCAACGAAGACGTGGGCTCCGCCACCACCGACCTCGTCCACCCGCACACCGGCCCGGTTTACGTCCGCGATGCCGAACCTGGCGACCTACTCGAGGTTCGGATCCGCGAAACTCGTTGTGAACGATGGGGTTACACCGTCCAAGTGCCGGGCTTCGGCTTCCTACGCGGAAAGTACACCGCGCCGCACATCACCAAATGGGACATTGCGGACAACTGGGCGACCAGCGAGCAGATTCCCGGGATCCGGATACCTGGCGCCCCCTTCATGGGTTCCATGGGAGTTGCCCCGTCGACCTCGCTGCGCGAGACCTACCTACGCCGCGAAGCTGAGCTGCTCGCTCGCGGCGGAGCAGTCAATGGACCCCAGCCGCGGGGCGCCGTGCCGTCCGACCCGGCCATCGCCGATGAGGCGCTACGCACCATCCCGCCCCGTGAAATAGCGGGCAACATCGACGTCAAGCAACTCACCGCCGGCACCACGATGCTCATTCCCGTCGCGACCGAGGGCGCGCTGTTCTCGGTCGGCGATGCACATTTCGCACAGGGCGACGGCGAAGTGTGCGGCACCGCAATCGAGGTAGCTGCCACGTTCACCGCCGAGCTCCATCTCCGCAAGGGTGAGGCAAGACGTCGCGGCGTCCAGGGACTGCAGTTCTTCCGAGACGACTTCATCATGGCACCGGAATGGCAAGCGCCCAAACGCTTCTACGCGACCACCGGGCTCCCCATTCGCGAGGACGGTACCAACGAGTCCGAGGACACCAGTCTCGCTGCGGCCAACGCGCTGCATCAGATGATCGCCTACCTGGGCGACGAATGGGGCTACGACGAACAGCAGGCCTACACGATCTGTTCGGTGGCCGTAGACCTCAAGATTTCCGAGATGGTGGACGTGCCCAACTTCATCGTGACAGCCGTACTTCCGCTCGACATCTTCATCTGACAGTCGGATCGACACCTCAACCCAGAACTGGGGCAATGTCATGGCACTCTCACCTGTTACGCTCGGCATGGTCGGTCTCGCGTTCTCGTTGTGGGGCAACGCTTTAGCGAACTTCGGGTTCGATACGAAACCGATCGACGAGGATGGTCCGGACCCGACGAAGACGGTCGCGGCCGCCGCCAGCCTCACCGGTGCGGTCACCCTCCTGTTCACGTCGACGTTCCTGGTCATCGCCGCTCCGCTTGGCAGCGACGGGCCCGTCGTCCAGTTGCAGTTGCTGTTCTCGGCCATCACGGGCATGTACGGCCTGCAATTCCTCGCAACCACCATCGTCCAATTCAAGGGTTACGACCCGCGGCCGCTGGGCAACTTCGCGCTGCTCACGGTGCCGATTCAGATCGTCGAGATGGTGCTGCTCGCACACTACGCCTCCGCGGCGGGCATGTCGGGTACCCACATCGCCTTGCAGGAGGCGACGCTGGGCGCCTTCGCGGTGGCCGGGCTCGCGATCTGGGCGGGTACCCATGGCCGGGTCACCGGAAGGGTCGTCGGCTCGACGATCATGGGCGCGCTCGTCGGCACCCTCTACTTCATGTTCTTCGCCGGCGGGCTGATTCCCGCACCCGCATGACCCCCCAACATCAAAGTGAGGACAGGAAATGAATGCTTTTGCGACCCGCTATCACACCGCCACCATCGACGGCTTGGACGTCTTCTATCGAGAGGCTGGCGATCCCTCCAATCCGACAATCCTTCTGCTGCACGGGTTCCCGTCGAGTTCCCACATGTTCCGCAACCTGATGGCCGCACTGAGCGACCAGTTCCACCTGATCGCCCCCGACCACATGGGATTCGGACGCTCGGCGATGCCGTCGGTAGACCAGTTCACCTACAGCTTCGACCGGCTGACCGAAGTCACGGAGACCTTGATCGAGCAGCTGGGCCTGCAACGCTTCGCCATCTACATCCACGACTACGGCGCTCCGATCGGCCTGCGCATCGCCAGTCGACGCCCCGAACGGATCACCGCAATCATCACCCAGAGCGGCAACGCATACCTGGAGGGCTTCACGCCGTTCTGGGACATCCTCTTCGCGCACGCCAAGGACCGCGCGGCGAACGAGGACGGGGTGCGCGATTACTTCACCCTCGAGACGACGCACTGGCAGTACACCCACGGAGTGCCCGCCGACCGTCTGAACCGGATCGCACCGGAGACCTGGCTGCTGGACCAGGCGGGCCTGGACCGCACTGGCA
This sequence comes from Mycolicibacterium sp. P9-64, assembly GCF_008329605.1. GTDB lineage: Bacteria > Actinomycetota > Actinomycetes > Mycobacteriales > Mycobacteriaceae > Mycobacterium. The sequence goes on along the minus strand of NZ_NPKO01000005.1, from coordinate 478,105 downwards.
ACGATGCGATCCAACTGCAGCTGTTCTGGGACTACCAGTTCAACCTCGACGGCTACCCGGCGTTCCAGGAGTACTTCCGCGCTCACCAGCCACCGCTGCTGGTGACGTGGGGCAAGAACGACGAAATCTTCGGTGCGCCGGGGGCCGAGGCGTTCCGGCGCGACTTTCCCGACGGGGAGTTCCACCTGCTCGACGCGGGACATTTTGCCCTGGAGACACACGGCGACGAGATCAGCGGATACATCCGCACCTTCATGCACCGCATCCACGCATGACGCGGCTGAGGGAGCGCACTAGGTCCCGATGCTGCGTTCCGCGTTCCGGGTGATCAGCGACAGCGCCCAGCTGACGATCGACAGGACGATCGCGGCCCAGATCGCCGTCCACCAGAAGTCGTCGATACGCAGGCCCCAGTGCGTGGTGTTCTCGGTGATCCAGGACGTGATCCACAACATCAGGGCGTTGATCACGATGTGGATCAGGCCGAGGGTGAGGATGTACAGCGGTATCGAGATCAACTGCACGATGGGCTTGATGATCGCGTTGACCAGACCGAAGATCACGGCCACGACGAGGATGATCCCGACCCGCTGCAGCGTGGTGTCACCGCCGACGAACTCGATGCCCGAGACGACCTTGGTGACCACCCACAGCGCCAGCCCGGTCAGTGCGGCGCGCAACAGAAACTGGCCCATGCGGGAGATCCTGCCACGGCCGGAGCCTGCGCGACTCAGGGCCGCAGCAAGTAGGTGTCCATGATCCAGCCGCGCCGCTCGCGGGCCTCCGCCCGGACTGCGGCGATGTGCTCGCCCACTTCGCCGACGGTGCCTGCGACCAGCACCTCGTCGGGTGTGCCGAGGTAGGCGCCCCACCAGATCTTCGTCTCCGGCGGGCACCCGAGGAACGCGCAGTCCCCGTCGAGCATCACCACTGCGGCACCGGACAGCCCCTCCGCGCGCAGCTTTCGGCCGGTGGTGATGAGCACGGGTTCCCCGACGTCGTTGAGCGGGATCCGGTGTCGCGCAGTGAGCGCCTGGATGGCAGTGATGCCGGGGATGACGTCGAAGTCGAGGTCCATGCGCTGCGCGACCAGATCGAGGATGCGCAGCGTGCTGTCGTAGAGCGACGGATCGCCCCATGCCAGGAACGCGCCGACGCCGCCGTCGGGCAGCTCGTCGGTCAGAGCCTGCGCCCACACGTCGGCGCGGGCGCCGTGCCAGTCGGCGACGGTCTGCAGATACGCCGGATCGTTCGACGCGACCCTGGTGCGGGGCGGATCGGGCAGTTCGACGAAGCGGTAGTCGGGTTCGCCGATGAACCGCTCGCACACCTCGCGTCGCAGCGCCACCAAGTCGTCCGTCGGCTCCGGCCCCATTCCTCCTCGCGTGCGGGATCCCTTGTCCATCGCGAAGAACACCTGGGTGTCGTTGAGCGCCGCGATCGCCTGGGCAGTCACGTAGTCCGGGTCGCCTGCGCCAATTCCGATGACATGGATCCGCCGCGTCACGTCACCCATTTCTTCCTGCGGAAATGCCCTCGAACCGCAGGTATCCGATACCCGGGGTATTGACAACTCGTGCGGGGCATACTTACGTTTTAGAGCATAACGTCAGCGAAGGGACGTCAACGATGACAGCCTCGATCAAGACAGCGAACTTGCCTACGCGCGAAGAGTTCTCAGAACGTTTGCTCAAGGGCTCGGTCAAGAAGTCCTACGAGCCGATCGTCGACATCGACTGGGACGCCCCGCTGGATCCCGACAAGTTCTTCCTGCCGCCCAAGGTGGTGTCGCTGTACGGCACGCCGATGTGGGACGACATGACGCGCGAGCAGCAGATCGAGCTGTCCCGGCAGGAACTGGTCAATACGCTGTCGGCGGGCATCTGGTTCGAGAACATCCTCAACCAGGCGTTGTTGCGCGACATGATGCACAAGGATCCCACCGATCGGGCGACGCACTACGCGCTGACCGAGCTGGGTGACGAGACCAGGCACATGGTCATGTTCGGCAGGGCCATCGAACTGGTCGGGGCCAAGCCGGTTCGGCCGCGGCTGTATCAGCGCATGATCATCAACGGGCTGCCGCTGGCGTTCAAGGGATCGTTGCTGTGGGTGGCCGCGCTGATTGGCGAGGAGATCTTCGACTCCTTGCAGCGCCAGATGATGGACGACCCCGAACTGCAGCCGATGGTGCAGCGGCTCATGCGAATTCACGTCACCGAAGAGGCCCGCCACATTCAGTTCGCGCGCGACGGCCTGCGCAGGCGCGTTCCCGAGATGCCGTGGATCAGCCGGTTCTGGGTGGCCAACCTCAACGGTGTCGGAGGCCTGTTCTTCCGGTACCTGTTCACCGCGAAAGTGCAGTACCGCCGCGCCGGACTGCCCGCGCGCGCCGCGCGCCGCATGGCACGCCGCAGCCCGCACCGCCACGACGTTCAGGTGATGGGGTTCGCGCCGCTGGCCGCGTTCCTCGACGAGGTCGGGCTGATGGGCCCGATCGCACGCCGGATGTGGAAGCGCACCCACTTCATCGCGGGCCGGGACGCCGACGTGGCGGACACGCGTGCGGACGGCTCACCGGAAGACGATGACGAGGTCTACGACGGTCCCGCGGTGCTGCGCATCGGCGCGACCGATCACACCTCACGGGTCCGGCTGATCGGGCATCTCGATCCGATCGACGGTCGGTATCACTGGCAGGGAACGGTTTTCGATACCCTGCCCGACGACGTGCTCAAGCAGCCCAAGGTGTCGCTCACCGTGGGCGGGCGCACGGTTCAGGCCCGCATCACCGAACGTACGCCGCAGGGCGTCTACGGCGTAAGCGGCGTTGGCACGCCACCCTTCACCTGACGACCCCGGAAGCCCATCGCCAACAGCACGACCGCGAACACGGCGCCGACCGCTCCGGAGATCAGCAGAGGTAGCGTGCCGTCCTCACCCCACGCGAACCCGGCCCACAGGCCAGCAGCAAGTACGGCGAACCCCGTCGCACCCTGGAAAACACCCTGTGCACTGGACTGCACGTCAGAGCCGACCAGGGTCGAGATCCATGCCTTGCCAACGCCGTCGGTGCATCCGGTGAACAAGCCGTACGCCCCGATCAGCAGCCACGCCACGAGCGGATCGTCGGTCAACCCGAGTCCGCCGTACCCGATCGCGAAGAACACCAGCCCGATGCCGAACACTGCCGGGCGCGGTAGCCGATCGGCGAGCACGCCCGCTGGATAACTCGACAGCGCGTACACGGCGTTGTAGCCCACGTACGCCAGAATCACCTCGGGAACCGAGAAGCCGATCTCGTTGAGCCGCAACAACAGCAACGCGTCGGGGAAGTTGACTACGGCGAATGCCACCAGCAGCATCGTCACGCGCCAGTACCCACGCGGTAGGTCGCGGACCCGGGAGAACATCCCGACCCTGACCGCGGCCACGATGCGCCGCGGCTCCCGCGCCACGAACACGAGTGCCACGCTGAGGACTGCGGGGATCACCGCGACCCACAGCAGCGGCGCGATCTGATGATCAAACACCTCATATCCTGCGAGGCCGATCAGTGGTCCCACCACCGCGCCGAAGGTGTCCATCGCCCGATGGAATCCGAACACCCGCCCACGTACGGCAGGCTCGACGTCGCAGACGAGCAAGGCGTCCCTCGGCGCTCCGCGCAATCCTTTGCCCAGCCGGTCCACCACCCGCCCGGCCAGCACACCGGGCCACACTGCGAACGCCGCCACCATGACCTTGCCGAGAGCGGCCATGCCGTATCCGGTGGCAATGAGTGGCCGTCGGGCGAAGCGATCCCCGAGCGGACCGGACGCCAGCTTCGTCAGTGACGCCGCGCCCTCGGCTGCGCCCTCGATGGCACCCACCACGGCGGGCGGCGCGCCGAGCACCGCCGTCAGGTAGATCGGGAGCAGCGGATAGAGCAGCTCGCTGGCGGTGTCCTGCAGGAACGACACCGCCGACAGCACGCGTACGTTCCGGGTGAGCCAGGGTCTGCGCACGCCGTCATCTTGCCCGACCCTTTCGCCGCGACAGAAATAGAACGTGTTCTAGTATCGCGGTCATGCGGTTCACCTATGCGGAAGCCATGACCGATCCCAAGTACTACATCCCGTTGGCGAAGGCTGCCGACGAGGCCGGATACCACGGGATGACCATCGCGGACAGCGTCGCCTACCCCGAGGTCTCGGACTCGAAGTATCCGTACACGGAGGACGGCAACCGCGAGTTCCTGGATGGCAAGTCGTTCATCGAGACGTTCGCGCTCATCGGCGCGCTGTCGGCGGTGACGACGAGGCTGCAGTTCAACATCTTCGTGCTCAAGCTGCCGATTCGTCCGCCGGCGTTGGTGGCCAAGCAGGCTGGCTCGCTGGCCGCGATGTTCGACAATCGTCTCAACCTCGGTGTCGGCACCAGCCCGTGGCCCGAGGACTACGAGATCATGGGCGTGCCGTTCGCCAGGCGCGGCAAGCGGATGGACGAGTGCATCGACGTCATCCGCGGGCTGACCTCTGGCGACTACTTCGAGTACCACGGCGAGTTCTACGACTTCCCCACCTTCAAGATGACGCCCGCGCCGACCAAGCCGATTCCGATCCTGATCGGCGGCCACGCAGATGCCGCACTCAAGCGCGCCGCCCGCAACGACGGCTGGATGCACGGCGGCGGCGACCCCACCGAACTCGATCCGCTGCTGGCCAAGCTGAAGAAGTACCGGGAGGAAGAGGAGCGGATCGGCCTCGCCGACGAGTTCCAGATCCACGTCATCTCGATCGACGGGTTCACGCTCGACGGCGTCAAGCGGCTCGAGGACAAGGGCGTCACCGACGTCATCGTCGGCTTCCGGATCCCCTACATCATGGGACAGGACACCGAGGCGCTCGACGACAAGATCCGCAACCTGGAATGGTTCGCGGAGAACGTCATCGCTAAGGCGTAGTCACCTCGACGGGCAGCGTGGTGCGGGTCAGGTTCTCGGCGACCGCCCACAGCGAGGCTGCAAGGTCGACGCCGCGCGACGAGCGGGGCAAGTCGGCGTTCTTGGTGGGTCCGATCAGACCGCCGACGCCGGCCGGTCCGTAGTAGGCGCCCTGCCGGGCGTCGGGGTCGGTGGCTGCGAACAGCAGTGGCTCGGTGCCGGTGACGACGTCCTGCGAGGGCAGGATCGGAAGGTCGAGCATGGGGTTGAAGCGCTTGGTGGTGCGCCCCAGGTTGGGCCCAGCAGTCTGCAGGTTGGTCCGCGTGTTGCCGGGATGTGCGATGGTGCTCAACAGGTTCCAGCCACGCTCGTCGGCGACGCGGGCCAGATGAACACCGAGCAGTAGGTCGGCGAGCTTGGACTGGCAGTAGACCTTGGTCGGGCTGTAGGACTCGGTGAACTGCAGGTCGCGAAAGTTGATGCGGCCGAAGTTGGCGGCGCCACTCGCCATGGTCGTCACCCGCGGCGACGTCGACGAGAGCAGATGCGGCAGAAGTAGATTCGTCAAGGCGAACGGGCCGAGGAAGTTGCTACCGAACTGCAGCTCGAAGCCGTCGGCAGTGAGCATCCGTTTCGGCACTGCCATCACGCCTGCGTTGTTGATCAACACGTCGAGCTGGTGGCCGTCCGAAAGGATCCCGTCGGCGAACGCACGCACGCTCGCGAGGTCGGCGAGGTCGATGCGACGGACCTCCAGCGAGGCCGACGGCACGTCGCGGCGGATCTCGTCGGCAGCCGTGTGCCCCTTGTCCTCGGTGCGCACGCCCATCACGACATGGCCGCCCGCCGCGGCGATCCGGCGCGTCGCCTCCTTGCCGGTACCGCTGTTCGCGCCGGTGATGACGAAGCGGCGGCCGGTTTGATCGCTTACCTGATACATGTCTGTCCTCGATCGGTTGTCGGCGGCCCTTAGCGACCGCTGGTCTCTAGTGGCGCCGACGCTAACAGACCACCGGTCGCTAGGCAAGAGACCGCCGGTAGCTTATGCTGGCGGACATGGTGTCCTTCGTCCGTGCGCATAGCCCTGAGCAGCGGGAAGTCCGGCGTACGACGATCCTGGACACCGCGCGGGCGATGCTCGACGAGATGCCGGTGGCCGACATCACGCTGAACGGATTGAGCCGCAAGTCATGCATGGCCAAGTCGAACGTGCTGCGCTACTTCGAGTCGCGCGAAGCCGTCCTGCTCGAACTGTGTGCCGAAGCGCTCGAAGAATGGGTCATCGGCCTGGAGCCGAAACTGTCCGCTGCGATGTCCCCGAGCGACCCCGCACCCGTACGGGCCAACCGGATCGTCGCCGTCATCACGGCGTCATTGGCCGAACGACCCGTGCTGTGCGATCTGATGAGCGCGCAGGCCGGCGTGCTGGAGCACAACATCTCCACGGGCACCGTGCTGGCGTACAAGCGCGCCTCGGTCGCCACCATCAGCCGACTCACCGACTTGGTGACTCGCCACCTGCCAGAACTCGGCGCCGAGAACGCAGGCAGATTCACCAGGCTGACGGCGCTCATGGCGACCTCCGTGTGGACGCACTCCCATGCCCCGAAGGCGGTGGTCGCTGCGTACGAGGCGGATCCGTCGTTGCAGCCCTACCAGCTGAACTTCGAGACCACACTCCAGGAAGCGCTCGAGGTCATCATGGCCGGCCTGCTCAGCCAATGAGCGCGTCGACTGCGCGCGGGCCGAGCACCACGTCGAGCACCATGATCGCGCTTCCAATGGTCGCCGACCGGTCACCGTGCGCGGCGGGCACCACCTCGAGCGTGCGCGTCGCCTGGGCAGTCGCGTTGCCGTACAACGTCTCCCGCAGTCCCGCGACGAAGATCTCGTAGGCGCCTGCCAGGTCACCCGCCACCACCAGCACGGCGGGGTTGAGCAGGTTCACCGCTGCCGCGACGACCTCACCGATGTATCTGCCGCTGTCGCGGATCATGCGCCGCGCCTCCGCGTCACCGCCGTTGGCGAGCTCGACGACGTCGCGCATGTGCCGCACCGCGTGCCCCTGCTGCTGAAGCGCATGCACCACGGCCCAGCCGCCTGCGATGGCTTCAAGGCAACCGGTGTCACCGCACCGGCACGGAAGACCAAGTGCGGCAGCAATCTTGTTGTGCCCGAACTCTCCCGCCGCCTGATTGGCGCCACGCTGCAGCACTCCGCCTGCGATGATGCCGGCACCGAGCCCCGTCGACGCCTTCAGCACCAACACGTCGTCGTAGCGCTGCCGGTCACCGCTCCGCTCGGCAAGCGCGATGGCGTTGGCGTCGTTGTCCAGCACCACGGGAACACCCGAAAGCCGGTTCAGTTCAAGGAAGTACGGCCGCAGGTCGACACCGTCCCAGCCGCGCAGGATCGGCGAATCACGACTACAGCCACGTTCGCGGTCCACTGTGCCCGGCAGGCTGAGCCCGATACCGTAGATCGGGACGTCGCCGTGAGCGTCGAGCAGCTGGTCGAGCCGCTTGACCACGTCGGGCATCAGATCGTCGGGCCCGAGCGCAACCTCCTGGTCGATGTCGTTCGTCGACAGCACCTCGCCTGCCAGATTGCACACCGCCAGCCGGGTGCGGCTGATGCCGATTGCCGCCGTCAGCACCAGACCCGCGTCGGCGTTGAAGGAGAGCAACGTCGCAGGACGCCCACCCGTCGACGGCGCCTGCTCGCGCTCGATGACGAGTCCCGAGGCCACCAGCGTCGAGATGCGCGCGGCCACCGCGGTCCGCGACAGCCCAGTGAGCTGGCCGATCTCCGTGCGCGTGGTGTCACGACGATCCCTGATCAGGGTGAACACGTCGCCGACACTGGCCATTCTTCGATTGAACCATGCAGAACGTAAGCTGCGCCACTTTGACCCAAAAAAGGCGAAAGTTGATTTGAGGAAGGGCGTAAGTAGGCCTACCCTTGTGCGAGTGACACGTTCCCTGGATCGGCCCACTCGCCCGCAGTCCGTCGTCGCGCCCGACCCCACCGTTCGATGGCTGGCAGTCCTGGCGCTCGCGATCGGTGGCTTCGGCATCGGCACCACGGAGTTCGTCGCCATGGGCCTGCTGCCCGACATCGCAGGCAGCCTTGGCGTCAGCGAACCGACCGCCGGGCACGTCATCTCCGCCTACGCACTCGGCGTGGTGATCGGAGCACCGCTCATCGCGTCACTAACCGCACGCGTGCCGCGCAAGGCCCTGTTGCTCGGCCTGATGACGCTCTTCACGCTCGGCAACCTCGCCAGCGTCGTGGCGCCGACCTACGGCACGCTGGTGGCTGCCCGGTTCATCGCGGGCCTGCCGCACGGAGCGTTCTTCGGCATCGCCGCCCTCGTCGCGGCTCACCTGATGGGGCCACAGAACCGCGCCAAGGCCGTGGCACACGTGCTGACCGGCCTGACCGTCGCAACCGTGCTGGGAGTGCCGATTGCGTCGTGGCTCGGACAGCAATTCGGCTGGCGCAGCGCGTTCGGGCTCGTCGTCGTGGTTGGCCTGGTCACGCTGACCGCCATCTGGTTCTGGCTGCCGAACATGCGCTCGATGCACGTGACGAGCCCGCTGACCGAACTCGGCGCACTCAAGCGGGTGCAAGTGTGGCTCGCGCTGCTGGTCGGCATGGTCGGGTTCGGTGGCATGTTCGCCGTGTACACCTACATCAGCACCACGCTCACCGACGTCGCGGGTCTGTCGCGCGCGCTGATTCCGGTGGCGCTCATGGTCTTCGGTGTCGGCATGGTGACCGGAAATCTGCTCGGCGGCCGAATGGCCGACATCTCGGTGATCCGCGGCCTCTACTTCTCGATCACCGCGCTCGGCATCGTGCTTGCGCTGTTCGTGTTCGCCGCACACAACCCGTGGACGGCGATGGCAGGCCTGTTCCTCATCGGCACGGCGGGCTCGGCGATCGGGCCGGCGCTGCAGACGCGCCTCATGGACGTCGCACACGACGCCCAAACGCTGGCGGCGGCGCTGAATCACTCGGCGCTCAACGTGGCCAACGCGGCAGGCGCCCTGATCGGCGGCATGGTGATCGCTGCGGGCTACGGCTACACCGCACCCGCGGCCGCCGGCGCGCTGCTCGCGGTCGCCGGAATCGTGGTGCTGACCGTCTCGGTGCTACTGCAACGCCGCACCGCAAACCGCTAGTCCCTCGCCACCGTGGCATCCAAGTCCCCACCCTCGTCGAGCCGCGCGAGGAACAGCAGACCGGAGACCTGACCTGGTCAATCGCTCGGTGGTTGGCGGGCAACGGCGTCCCCGGCTTCCTTGGGCAGCCGTAACGTCTCGATGAGCGTCAGCCCGATCAGGAGTCCGAGGGTCAGGTACGTCCAGGCGTATGCGTCGCCCGTGCTGTGCGAGATTGGGGCGAAGAGACCGAGGAGGACTGCGGCAACGGCGATTCCGACTCCGGCGGCCAATTCCTGGACTGCGGCGTTGAGGGTGTTTGCGTGGGCGAGTTCGGCCGCCTCGACGTCGGAGAAGGCCAGGCTGTTGTAGGCCGTGAATCCGGTGGATCTCAGTGCGCCACTGAGGAAGAGGATGACGGCGATCAGCGCCACGGGGGTGCTCGCGGTCAGGGTGGCCAGCAAGGCGAAGCACCCGACGGACAATCCACCGTTGATCAGGAGGACGCGCCGGATGCCGTAGCGCCGCATCAGCGGCGTGGTGAAGGGTTTGATCGCGATGTTGCCGGCAAACAGTGCGGCGACCAGTGAGCCGGCAACGATCGGCGTCCACCCGAAGGCGAGTTGGAATTGCAGCGGCAGGAGGAACGGCACGGCGGTGATGACGAGCCGGTAAAGGGATCCGCCGGATACGGTGATGCGCAAGGTCGGTACCCGCAGGACCCGTAGTTCGACGAGTGGATACCGGTGGCGCAGCAGGTGCCGCACGGCGACGGTGAGCGCGACTGCTGCTACTGCACCGCCGATCGCCACGTGTGCCCAGTTGGTGCCTTGTACCCGGATGCCTTCCATTGCGATGAGTGCCGCAGCGATGCCGGTCCCAAGCGCTGCCAGCCCGCGCCAGTCGAGCGGCGCCGCGTTGGACGAGCCCTTCCCGTGGATCAGCTTGAGCGCGAACAGGAACCCGACGATGCCGAGCGGGATGTTGGCGATGAAGATCCACCGCCAGGAGCCGTAGGTGGCGACGGCACCACCTAGGACGGGTGCAATCACGGGTGCGGCCAGCGCCGGCCAGGTGAGCAGTGCGATGGCGCGAACGAGGTCTCGTTTCTCGGTGGACCGCAGCACGAGTAGGCGTCCAACGGGCACCATCAGCGCGCCGCCGATTCCCTGCACTACCCGCATCGCGACGAGCATCGTGAGCGACATGCTGGCGGCGCAGCCGACCGATGCCAGGGTGAACAGTGCGATGGCCGCGATGAAGACGCGTCGGGTTCCGAACCGGTCGGACATCCACCCGCTGACGGGGATGAGGACGGCAACCGTCACCAGGTAGGCGGTGATCGCGAGGTTGACGTCGAGCGGGTCGACCTCGAACGAGTGGGCGATGAGCGGGATGGCGGGCGTGATGATGGTGGCGTCGAGGATCTCCATGAAGAGGGTGCCCGCCACCAACAGGGCCGCCCCGCGTGGGATCGACACGTTGCAGCCTCCTCGCGTCAGCAGTGTCCCGCCAGCGTTCGGCTGCCTCCTTCAGACGTGCCCAGCGTAGTCATCCGCCGTACTTGCCTGGCGGCCAGGAAACCCTTCGCGCCGGCAACGGCCGCGGTCACCACCAGTAGTGCGGGTACTTCGCTCCGTTGATCTTGTTGCCGACCAGGCCTACCGCCACCAGAATCGCCGCCGCGGTCCCGACCAGCACGACGAACTCCCATCGGGGGATGGCGGGCACGACGGCGATCATCGCCGTCGCGGCGGCCGGGGAGTGGGATAGCCGCAACAGTTTCATGGTGCCGAGGGCCAACGCTCCGGCAAGTGCACCGGCCCACAGTGAATCGATGCCGATCATCCCGACGAGCACGCCGACGATCGCCGACATCACATGCCCACCAATCACGTTGCGCGGCTGCGACAGCGGAAAGTGGGCGCCACCAACGACCAGCGCCATGCTGGCCGCGAACGGCGGGATCAGCCACGGGTCGTGCGTGACACGGCTCAGCCCCGCGACGATCGCCAGCGCCACCAGACTCGCGATGGTTTCAATGACGATCACCCGCAGCCTCTGGCGAGGTGGAGCAGAGCTCACATACCAGCGCGATCGAGTCGGTGCCTGCGACTGCGCGACCGGGTGTGGCTCAAAAGCGGTCACGGATGGTTCCGTCACGAAACTCTCCGCACCGATGCGCCCACCGGGGAGAAGTTATAGGGCGCGCACCGCGTAGTGGAAGGTTACGCCGTCAATGGGGTGATTCACATTGTTTATCGTGCAGCACAACGGGTTTGCCAACATCGTCGATCGCGCGATTCACGCCGCCTATCGCAAGGTGAAGGCGATGTCGAGTCCTCGACCGCTGCGCCCCTACGCTGATTTGCCATGGCGTGGGGGCCGAACGGTGCACCTGGCCCTACTCTGAACACCATGCTCGACCACGTCTTCATTTCGGTGAGCGACATCGATCGCTCGATCGACTTCTACACTGCCGCACTCGCGCCGCTCGGCATCACCACGCGCGTCGACTACGACGGAAGGGACGGGCCCCCCGGTCATCCCGACCTCAAGGGCTTCGGCGCAGATGGCCGAATCTTCTTCTGGCTTCGGAACGGCGGGGGCGACGGCCGCGCTGCCCACGTCGGCTTCGTCGCCGACGGCGTCGCGGAGGTGGACGCCGCCTACGCCGCCGCGATCGGCGCAGGCGCAACCGACAACGGCGCACCGTCGTACCGGGAGTACTACGACCCGCGCTACTACGCGGCCAGCGTCCTGGATCCCGACGGCTACAGCCTCGAATTCACCTACAAGAGCTGGCAGCACTGACCCGTGGTCACCATCGACGAGCTCGAGGTCGCCGATCCCGTTGACGCCTGGACACGAGCCGGGTTCAGCGTTGATTCAGGCGACGACACCGCCGCGGTCTGCAGGGTCGGCGGCGTTGGCATCCGCCTCGCCGGGCCCGCAGCCGCCCCGGCGGCGACATCGGGCACTGGCGCCGGGATCGTCGGGTGGTCATTGCGCGGACTGCCGCCCGACAGCGGGCTCGACGACCTCGACGGCGTCCCGACGAAGCGGTCGACCGCAGCCGGTGCGACGCCGTCGACGCACGCCAACGGCGTCCGCTCGATCGACCACGTCGTGCTGCTGTCCCCCGACCTGAGCCGGACGGTCGAAGCGCTGGCGTCCGTCGGCGTGGAACCGCGCCGCGAACGCGACGGCGAACTCGGCGGACAGCCCATCCGCCAGATCTTCTTCCGGTTGGGCGAGGTGATCGTCGAGGTCGTCGGGTCGCCTGGGGCGGCGGGTGAGGGACCATCGACCCTCTGGGGGATCACGTACGTCGTCGACGACATCGACGCCACGGCGTCGTTCTTCGGTGACCGGACGACGCCGGTGAAGGACGCGGTACAGCCTGGCCGCCGGATCACCACGCTGCACCATCAGAAGCTCGGCATGTCGGTCCGGTCGGCGATGATCTCGGCTCCCGCGCGTCGCTGAGCCGACTGCCCAACTGCAGTGCCTATTCTCGGCGGATGACCGACACCGAGGACCGTGGCGCCGTGTTCGACGTCGTGGTCATCCACACCGACGGCGGGTGCAAGCCCAACCCCGGCCCTGGCGGCTGGGGCGCGGTGCTGCGGCAGCGCGAGCACGTCCGCGAGATGTGCGGTGGCGAGCCGGGCGAGACCAGCAACAACCGGATGGAGTTGACCGCGCCGATCATGGCGCTCGAGGCACTCACCAGGTCCGTCGTGGTGCACCTGTACACCGACAGCACCTACGTCAGGAACGGCATCACCAAGTGGGTCCTCGGCTGGGAGCGCAACGGCTGGAAGACCGCCGCCAAGCAGCCGGTGAAGAACGTCGACCTGTGGAAGCGGCTGCAGGAGGCCTGCGCACGACACCAGGTCGAATGGTTCTGGGTGAAGGGGCACGCGGGTGTCGCCGACAACGAGTTGGCGGACGTGCTGGCGACGAGGGGGATGCAGCAGGCGATCGACGGCGCCGCCAGTAGTCTTCACTACTGAGAGCGGGCGTGGACGCCCCATCGAAAACGAGGAGACAGCATGCCAATCACCGTGTTGCTCGAGCTCAAGTTCAAGCCGGAATCCGTCGCCGCTGCGCGCGAAGTGATGGGCACCGCGCTCAAGGACACCCGCGCCTTCGACGGCAATCTGGTCACCGACGTCGTCATCGACGAAGACGATGACGCCCACTGGATCATCTACGAGCGGTGGGAATCCGTCGAACACGACGAGGCGTACCGCAGTTTCCGCGCTGGCGAGGGAAAGATCGTCGATCTGCCTGCGCTGCTCGCCGCGCCTCCGGTCAAGACCCGGTATTTCGACACCGACGTCTGAGCCACCCCGGGCTCGAGCACGTCCTTTGTCGCGATTTCCGCGGCGGAAATATCTGTAGCCCCATCCCTGTTCTCATTGCTGCGATGCTTATGTAACGTTGTTCCATAAGAGACATCGCCCCAATGACAGGAAGCACCATGACCAACGTCGTCTTCATTCACGGGCTTTGGGTCTCTCACACCGCGTGGCAGCCGTGGATCGAACACTTCGCCGCACACGGACACCACGCCATCGCGCCTGCGTGGCCGGGCGAGTACCCCACCGTCGAACAAACCCGCCAGAACCCCTCCGACCAAGCCGGATTCGGCATCGACGAGCTGACCAACCACTACGCCAAAGTCCTCGAACAGTTCGACACGCCGCCAGTGGTGATCGGGCACTCCTTCGGTGGCCTCATCGCCCAGAAGCTGTTGGGCCAGAACAAGGCTGCCGCTGCCATCGCCATCGACCCCGCGCCGATCAAGGGCGTGAAGCCGCTTCCGATCGCTCAGCTGCGCTCGGCCTTCCCCGTCCTGGGCAACCCCCTCAACCGGGGTCGCGCCAAGGGCTTGACCGAGGCGCAGTGGCGCTACGGTTTCGGCAATGCGCTGAGCCAGGAGGAATCCGATGCGCTCTGGACGCAGTGGGCGATACCGTCACCGGGCAAGCCCCTGTTCGAAGCCGCGGTCGCGAACTTCTCCGGTAAGTCGCCCGCCAGGGTCGACACGGCCAATGGCTCGCGGGGACCGCTGCTCATCACCGGCGGTACCGCCGACCACACCGTGCCGCTCGTCTCCGCGAAGGCCGCCTACGGGCTGTACGCGAAATCGGGCGCCGTCACCGACTTCCACGAGTTCGAGGGACGCGGACACTCGCTGACCATCGACGAGGGATGGCGCGACGTCGCCGACACCACCCTGTCCTGGATGGCCAATCGGCAGGTCGCCCGAGCGTGACGGTCCGCCGTCGCACCGCCAGCCACGAAGTCTCGGCCGCGTTGCTCAACGCGGCCGAGACCGTGCTGGATCGTGACGGCACCAACGGTGTCACCGTCCGTGCCGTCGCACAACAGGCCGACGTCTCCCCCATGAGCGTCTACAACAGGTTCGAGAACAAGGACGGACTGGTCGTCGCGCTGGCGACGCGGGCACTGGCCCAGCTCGGCGAGGCCATCGAGGTTTCGGAGGACGCCGACCCGGTCGAGCGCTTTCGTCAGGCGTGTCGCAACTACCGAGACTTCGCCCTCCGCCATCCCGCGCGATACACGCTGATCTTCGGCACCGGCAGCCCGCTCGCAGACCAATGGTCCTCGGTGGTGGACTCCGGTCGTGCAGTCTTCGCCGCGCTGGTCGCACTGATCGACGGGATGAAAAGCACTACTTCCGAATCGAATTCAACCGAAGACGCACAAGTCGTCTGGAGTGCAATTCACGGGACCGTCACCATCGAGCTCGCCCGAATCGGGCAGACCGCGAACGCCGACGACACCTTTGAACACATGCTGGACATGTTCACCGACCTCTTCTCGACGCATCACTGACGCATGCCGCACCAGTGTTCGGGATCGAAGTGCGGAAAACGCGACCGATAGAACACCAGGGAGTGCGGCTGCGGGTCGTCGCTGGTTCCGAGGCCAAGCACATCCGCTGTGATGATGACGTGGTCGCCGCCGTCGTAGGTCTCGGCGATCCGGCATTCGACCCACGCTCGTGAGTCCACGATCAACGGAGACCCGCTGTGCGGTCCCGTCTCCCACGAGACGCCGTCGAACTTCGAACGACCGCTGCGTGCGAAGGCCGTCGCCAGCGCCTCCTGCTGAGCCGCCAGGATGTTCACTGCGAAGAGACGACGCGCCGCAATGGTGGGCCAACTCGTCGACCTCCGATCGATCGAGATCAGAATCATCGGCGGGTCCAGTGACAGCGACATGAAGGACTGAATCGTCAGACCCGCGGGCGCATCGCCATCACCCTTCCCGGTGATGACGGCGACGCCGGTGGGAAAATGCGCCAGCGCCCTGCGGAGTTCCGTTGCGGACACCTGGGTGGAAGAACGCTGCATCACCGCGGCACCAGCTTGGGAGCCTTGAGGGATGCTAGTGCGCCGGCATCGGAGGCGAGGTGCGCTAGCGGATTCATCGCTGCGCGAGAAGTGCGCCGTCAACCACGAGCTCTGCCCCGGACACATACGATGCCGCTTCCGACACGAGGAAGACGACGACTTCGGATACCTCGGCGGGTTGCGCGAACCTGCGCAATGGAATCTGCCGCTGGATCTCGGCGGAGGCTCCCGCGGGGAGTCCGACGATCTCCTCGTCGAGCATGGCCGTCTTGATGTATCCCGGGTGCACGCTGTTACACCGAATCCCCTCAGGACCGTAGGTAGCCGCGGTCGCCTTCGTCATCAGGGCCACTGCCCCCTTGGACGCGACGTAGGCGAAGTAGCCAGGTGCGGCAACCAATCCGAAGATCGACGAGATGTTGACGATCGCCGCGGAGTCGCTGTGGCGCAACAACGGGATCGCGTACTTGGTGCCGAGGAAGACGCTCTTCTGATTGATGTCGATCGTCGTCTGCCAGTCGTCCTCGGTCAGGTCCTCGGGCGTGGCCATGTCGAGCACGCCCGCGTTGTTGACCAGGATGTCGAGCCTGCCGTGCCGTAGCTCGATCTCGCGGTAGACACCCATCCAGTCCGATGCCTTCGTCACGTCCAGCCGATGGAAGACGACCGAGAGCCCAGCCGCGGTCAGCTTTCTGGCATGTAGTTCACCCAACTCGATGTTGATGTCACCAAAGTGCACCGTCGCACCCTCTTCGGCGAGTCTGCGGACGTGTTCGGCGCCCATCCCTCGAGCGCCGCCTGATACGAACGCGACCTTGTCCAACAGCGTCACTAGTGTTGTCTCCTTTCCGGAACGATTGCTCAGACGACGGCCGGCTGACCGAGGTGCGCAACCTTGGCTGCCACCTCGGTGCCGAGCAGTTCGAAGCTGCGGCGGTATGGGTCGGGGTTGGTGCTGTAGTCGTGACCGAACGAGATGAGCGTTCCAAAGCCTCCGACGGCATCGTGCAGTTCCGAGATCTTCTCGGCCACCGTTTCGGGTGACCCGACGATGTGGAAGTTGTCGGCCAACCAATCTGCGGTGAGTCCGTCGAGATCGACGGTGCCACCCGAAATCAACTCTCCAATACCGAGTTTGATGAACGTGGGTACGTTGTAGTTGGCCCAAAGGTCACCCATGGCACCATTGACGTAGAGGTCGCGAGCCTCCTCGTCGGTGTCGGCGACGAGGACGTCCCGACAGATTCGCCACTCGGAACGATCGACGGAATGGCCCGCTGATTCCGCCGCGGCCGAGTAGGTGGTCCAGTGCTCACGGAGGACACTCTCGTGAACCTGCTGGCTCATCGCGGCATAGCCGCGCTGGCCCGCCGTCGTCAGCGTCGGGGACGTCGCCTGCATGCCCGTCATGATGATCGGGATCGTCGATTGCCTCGGCTTCAGATGAGGGCCATGGATGTCGTCCGAGTAGGCAGGCATGTCGACCGTCCAGAACTCGCCTTCGATCCGGAAGGGACCCGACTTCGTCCAGATCGCCTCGAGGATGTCGAGTGCCTCGACCATCATCGCCGCATTCTTCTTACCGGTGTCGAACAGTTGAGCATCGCTCGGAAAGGCTCCCGGCGCCACCCCGGCGATGTATCTCCCGTCGGTCATGTGGTCGATCCACATGATGCGGTGAGCGAGCGCCGTCGGATTGTGGTACGCCAGTAGGTGCGCCGCGGCGCCCAACTTGATGCGTGACGTGACCTGCGAAGCAGCGGCGATCATGGCATCCGGCGCGGGGCTAGGTTCACCGCCGAGTGTGTAGTGCTCAGCGAAATAGGCTTCTTCCCAGCCGAACTCGTCTCCCCACTTGGTGAGCTGAAGATCCCAGTCGATGACCTGCTTTGCAGTGCGGTGGCCATGTGCGTAGTCGCGGGAGTAGGGGATGTTGAACAGTCCGAACTTCACGAGAGTTCCCTTCGGCTATGTGGACGAGCGATTGCCACCAAGCTCGTTGGCTTCGAATTGGTTGGGCAACAGCCGATCTCTGACACATTCCAACGTTTGTTGAAACTTGTGAACACACCGAGGCTAAGCCCGAGTTCGCAGCGGTGTCAACAACTGGAGCCAAAGTCCATCCCGGCGTTCCAGCGGCCCACTTGGTCAGGCGGATTCTCCTGATCCGTTGACAGCCAGGACATCCGGGTTTACCGTTGGCGCACTCTCATATTTTCAACAAATGTACAACTTTCGAGTGCAAGGAATCGGGTGCCGCGACGGCCCCGTGCGCGATGACGGGCATCCCGCCAGAGAACATCAACCCGGAAGGACCATTGCCAATGACCGAAACCGCGTCCTCGTCCCGACGAGCCGAAGACTCAGGTGATCAACCCCAGAAGTTCAAGAGGTCGATCGGTCTGGTGTCCAACTTCTCGCTCGGCTTCACCTACCTGTCACCGGGGGCTGGAGTCCTGTCGATCTTCGCGGTCGGAATGGCCGTCGCAGGACCACCCTCCATCTGGTGGTTCCCCATCGTCGCCGCAGGGCAGCTGCTGGTCGCCCTCGTCTTCGGCGAGGTGGTTTCTCAGTACCCCATCACCGGGGGGATCTATCCCTGGGCGCGCCGCCTCTGGGGGCGCCGCTACGCGTGGATGGCGGCGTGGATCTACATGGCCGCACTGATCGTCACCACCACCTCGGTCGTTCAGTTCGCAATTCCCTTCATCGGGCGACTGATTCACGTCGAAGTGACACCGACATCCGGGCTGATCATCGCGCTGGCGTTGTGCGCCGTCGCGTTCGTCCTCAACAGCACCGGCACCAAGACGCTGGCCACGGTCGCGCGCATCGGCTTCTACTGCGAACTCGTCGGCGTCGTCGCACTCGGGCTCTTCCTCCTTCTCTTCGAACGCAAGAACTCGTTCAGCGTGCTGTTCGACTCGATGGGGGTCGCCGGTGATTCGCCGTACCTGTGGGCCTTCATGCTCGCCGCCCTCGTCGGGCTGTGGCAGTTCTACGGTTTCGAGGCCTGCGGCGACGTCGCCGAAGAGGTCAAGGACCCCGAACGCCGGATCCCGGTAGCGATGATCCTGACGATCGTCGTCGGTTTGATCGCGGCCTTCATCGCCTACGCCGGCTTCATCCTTGCCGCGCCGAACCTGCAGGACATCGTCGCAGGCAACGTAACCGACCCCATTCCGGAGATCGTCCGCGCCGCCACCGGCGACTTCGGTATGACGATGCTCCTGGTAGTTGCGTTCACGATCTTCCTGTCGGCCGTGCTGTCCCAGCAGGCAGCGCTGAGCCGGCTGCTGTTCAGCTTCGCCCGCGACAACATGCTCCCGGCGAGCCGGTGGCTCTCGAAACTCCACGAGGAGATCGGCGGTACCGGCGCGGTGCCCCGCAACGCCATGGTCGTCGCCGGCTGCGCACCGATGTTGATCAGCGTGTGGTTGTACTTCAAGCCCGACAGCATCACCCAGGTGACCGCGTTCGCGGTGCTGGGCATCTACATCTGCTTCCAGATGGTGGTGCTCGCCGCACTGCGACAGCGCCTACGCGGCTGGCGTCCGGCCGGCGCCTGGTCGCTGGGACGCCTGGGCCTTCCGGTCAACGTCCTTGCGCTGCTCTACGGCATCTTCGCGATGGTGCTGCTGGCACTTCCCGGCGACGCGAGCTTGCCCGTGATCGACCGCTGGATCGTGCTCATCGGCGCAGGCGTCGTCGTGGGGGTGGGGCTGGCGTACATGGTGGTCGCCCGCCCGTTCGGCAACTCCGACGCTCCCGAGAACGATGCCATCGAAGTCGCCGAACGCCTTCGCGCCGAGTGCAATACCCGCACGCGGTAGTTTCCGATCCCCAAGGGCGGTCGTCGTCACGTTCGTGACGGCGGCCGCCTGCGCGCGGCCGCGCGTCCTCGACCGCCGGCCGGTTCAACCGGCGAATCAGCGGGATACCGCCGACTCGAATCCAACTGGATGATCGCCACCACAACCCTGCGCAGTTCCTCGTCGGGAAGGGATGCGTCACCCAGGATCCGCTGCATCACCGCACCGTCCCATACGGCCTCGAGGGCCGTCGCCGTATTCGCCGAGCAGTAGCCTTCGACGCCCACCTTCGCGCGCTTCGACCACTTCCTGACCAGCTTTCGGTAGGTGCGTTCGCGCCCGCCCTCCGCGTAGAGTTCCCACATCAGGATCGCGTTCCGTTTGTCGCTGGACAACGCCGCGATGAGGTCCATCACCGCGTCGGCGAGTTGGTCATCGTTGCGTGCGGCCGAGAAACTTGCCTCGTAACGCTCGGAGACGCCCTCGACGTAGAAGGAGAAGGCACTCGACAGAAGATCGTCGAGATCCTTGAAGTGGTAGTTCACGCTACCCAGCGCGGTCCCGGCACGGCTGCAGATCTTGCGATGCGTGACACTCCGCACACCCGACTCGCTGATGATCTGCAGTGCTGCGTCCATCAGAGCCGTCCGCGTCGCCTCGGAACGACTGTTGTTGACCTTGACCATCATTCCCCTCGAGTCCGGGCGCCATCGATCGTCACGTTGTTAACCAGCGCGTTGCGGCCTGGCGGTTCGCCCCCAGCCTACCGCCCACGCCAGCACGCCTGACGACACCACCCGGGCACGAGGTCGTTATCTCGTTGAGTGACTGCTGCATTCGGGCGTCCCTCAGTGTCGAAGCTCGTCATAGCCACCAACCGATCACCTGCAGCCGATGGCCCCGAGCTCAATATCGGCATGGCCCAGGACGTTGCACGCCTGATGGGTGCCCCTTTGCCCCGTCGCCCGAAAGCGCGGTGAGTTCATTGGTATCGCGGCCGGTCGCCACCATCGTGTCCGTGGGCGTGCGCCCGCCGCCAGTAACTGTTCGACGACGCTATCCGGTGGCTCCGGTGATGGCGACAGCCTCGTGCGCCAGTTGTTCGGGTCCTGTGCTGTCGGATGGCGGCGAGGCGTCCCCACGGGGGACGCGTGACGTACGTTCACTGGCGCTCCCCAGCCGAAGCGCGACGTAGGTGCGTGGGCACTGGCCCAGCTCGGCGAGGCCATCGAGGTTTCGGAGGACGCCGACCCGGCCGAGGTCCTCGGTGGTGGACTCCGGTCGTGCAGTCTTCGCCGCGCTGGTCGCACTGATCGACGGGACGAAAAGCGCTACTTCCGAATCGAATTCGACCGAAGCTCGCCCGAATCGGGCAGACCTCGAGCGCCGACAACACCTTTGAACACCATGCTGGACATGTTCACCGACGAATACGCGGAGACCCGTCGCCGCGCAGAGACGACTCCGAGCCGACCGTCATCGCCGTGACCGATCCATCGCAGCCCCGACATTGAAGTCAGTGGCTGACACCGATCTTGAAGATGAGGGTCGTCAGGGCGCCGAAGGCACCGCGGGCGCCGATGTACAGCCGTTTGGTGTCATATCCTGCGACGTCCTTCATGGTTTCGGCCCCGAAGCGAGCTGGGCTCTGACTGCCGACGACGGTGACGTCGGCGCCCAGAAGTGCGTGCCTGACGTGGTCGCGCTCGGCACCCGTGGCTGTGGCGACGAGTTCTCCGATGGTGCGTGTCCCGCCGGCGGTGGGGATCGCGGCGCAGGTGACGCCCTGCTCGTCGAGGTAGCGGTTGATCGACTCGAGGGTCGCAGCGGCACCGACGACCAGGCTGAGGTTGCCGAGATTGCTTGCGATGTCGGTGTTGTTACCCGCGGTGAGCGGGATGTCTGGATCGTCCGTCAGGCCACCGATGAGGGCGTCACGAACGGCGGCACCGAATGCGCTCGTATCGGGCTCCTCGGGAGATGGGGCGGGCAACATGATGCCCGGGTTGAGCAGGCCTGCGGGGTCGAACGCCTTCTTGATCGAGCGTTGAGCGGCGATCTCCACCGGGGTGAAGCGCTTGGTCATGAACTGGATCTTCTCGGTCCCGACACCGTGCTCGCCGGTGATGGTGCCACCCAATTCCAATGCTGCTTCGATGATCTCGTTGTTCGCCGCCTCCAGCGCCGATGCCGCCAGCGGGTTGTCCTTGTCGTAGAACGTCGTGGGATGTAGGTCACCGTCGCCGGCATGCCCGCACACCGCGATGAACAGCAGACCGTCGGAATGGCGTGCTGCGGTCGCCTGAATGGCTTCCTGCATCTCGGGGATCCGGTCACGGGGCACGGTAACGTCGCCGATGAAGAAGCCCTTGCCGCTTTGCACCACGGAGTTGGGGGCGTTGAGGCGGCCGTACCACAGGGCGGTGCGTTCCTTCTCGTTCTCCGCCACCCGCACCTCGGTTGCCCGATCGCGCAGCACCCTTTCCACGACCGCCTGGTCGTGGGCCACCTCGGCGGCGGTGCCATCGACGTCGATGAGCACGATCGAATCCGCGTCCAGCGGGTAGCCGGTGTCGTAGAACTGTTGCAGCCCTGCGATTCCCGCCCGGTCGAGCCACTCCACTGCGGCGGGCACCACACCGGTGGCAATGATCGCGGCGATGGTATCGGCCGCATCCCGCGCAGAGGCGAAGGCGCCCATCAGGCTGTGGGTGACTTCGGCGATCGGGCGCAACGCGACCGTGACCTCGGTGACGATTCCGAGGGTTCCCTCTGATCCGATGAGGACTCCAAGGAGATCGGGCCCCTCGTCGTCGGCGCTGAAGGTCGCTGTCGATCCGTCGGGCAGAACGACGTCGACGCTCAGGATGTGGTTGTACGTGACGCCGTACTTCAACGCGTGTGGGCCGCCGGCGTTTTCGATGATGTTGCCGCCAACGGTGGCCAGGTGCGCCGATACGGGATCTGGCGAGAAGCACAACCCGTGCGGGGCCAAGGCCGCTTGCAGATCGGAGTTGACGACACCGGGTTCCACGCGGGCACGACGGTTCCCGGCATCGATGTCGAGGATCTGATCGAGGCCGGATAGGTCGAGCAGAACGCGGCCGGCGGCGGGCATCATCCCGCCTGAGCAGTTCGACGCTCCGCCGCGCGGCACGATCGGCACGTTGTGCTGGGCGGCCAACCTCATGATCGGTGCGACGTCGTCGCGGCCACGGGGACGCAGCAGTACGCTTGCCACTCCCCCGACGCCCCAGTAGTCGCGGCCGCGTTCGGCGAGCACGCCCGCGTCGGTGGTCACGTCGCCATGGGAAGCGGCGGCCGCCGCGAACCGCTCGATGGTGGGGCTGGCCATCTCAATCAGTCTCCTTCTGTTCGCGCAACCACGCCTCCTCTTCGCCGGGGGCAGGTAACACCCGACCGCCCTCGATCGCGAAATGCGCTGGGCTGTTCTGAATCACGACGAGGACACGCCCAGGGGGAATTCCGGTGACGCGGGAGGCCGCCGCCGCAATCTCGGCCACCAGTTGACTGCTTTGGGCTTCGGGGTGTCCCGTGCGGACCCAACCGTTGATCAACAGCGGTTGCGCAGGATGCCCATCGGTGTACACGTCATCCGGGGCCAGTTCGTGGAAGACCACGTTGACGTAAGTCCCGGGTACGTGATTGATCATCGAGTGGATCCTGGTGACTTCACCGGCGAGGTCGGCCTTGGCGTCGGCGCTCAGCGTCGACACCACCGTCGTGCACGTGTAGACGGGCATCGCTCATCCCAGGAATGGCAGTTGCGGCTGAGTCGGAACCACCAGAACGGTGGGCCCGTCCGCCTCCAATGCCGCCTTGAACTCGCGAACGAGGCTCTCGGTGCCATCCACGTTTGCCGTTCGACAACCGAAACCCGTCGCCAACGAGGCGATATCGAGGCCTGGCAAGTTCATCCCTGGCACGTTCGGCGTCTTCTCTAGCAACGCAAACGACTTGAGGACTGCGTATTCGCCGTTGCGCTGCACCACGAACACGATCGGCAGCTCGTGCTGCGCGGCCGTCCAGATGGCCTGTATCGAGTACTGGAACGAACCGTCGCCTATCGATGCGACGATGGTCCGCTTCACCCCACGGGCGCGGTCGCCGAGCGCAATGCCCACTGCTGCAGGCACTCCCCAGCCGATGCCCCCGCTGCCCGTGGCGAAGAAGCTGCCCGGCCGTCGGGTCGGCCACCACGTGATGAGCTCCGCCAGAGTGGAGGTCGACTCCATCACGACGGCGGCGTCTTCGGGCTTGACCGAGCTGAGCACTGCGTAGACGTCGTTGGGCAACAGTGGTGCCGACGCCACCGGGAGCTCGCCGCCGGATTCTCTGGCATGCCCCGTGGGCGGCTGCCGATCGCTCGGCACCTCGACCAGGTCGAGCAGCTGTTCCAGCACGACGCCGGTGTCGCCGACCAGGCTGTCACCGACGGGAGCGATCGCGGCAAGGTGGGGATCAGCGGTGATCTGCAATACCCCGGTCCCCTCGGGCAAATAATCACCCGCGACATAGGGGTAGTACCGAAATACTTGCGCGCCGATGACGATGACCAGGTCGTGACCGGCTAGCGCATCGCTGACACCGGCGATTGTGAGCGGAAGCGGGCCACCGTACAGCGGGTGGTCCTCGGGGAACGAGCACCTGTCGGACAACCCGCTGCCACGAACCGGTACCCGCAGCTTCTCCGCGAAGGCGATTCCGGCATCCCACGCGCCAGCGCGGTCCACTTCGGGCCCCAGCACCAACAGTGGTCGCTCCGCGCGGCTGATCCTCGCAGCGAACTCCCGCAGCCGGTCGGCATCCGGCTGGACGCGCTGGCTGACCGTCCGGACTACGGCGGGCCCCAAAGCCGGCTTGTTCCAGTCGTCGAGCGGGATCGACAAGAACACTGGACCTGCCGGCGGCTGAGTCGCAACGGCGTAGGCACGCATGAATGCCGCGGGCACATCCTCGGCCCGCGCTGGCTCGTATGCCCACTTGACCCAGGGCCGCGGCATCGTCGTCGCGTCGGGGTTGTTCAAGTACGGATCGACGACGGACATCTCCCGCGTCTGCTGGCCCGCGGTGACGATCAATGGCGTATTGGCGCGGTAGGCCGCAACCAGACTGCCCATCGCGTTGCCCGTGCCTGCTGCGGTGTGCAGATTGACCAGTGCAGGCTTCCCGGTCGACTGGGCGAAGCCATCCGCCATCGCCAACACCGACGCCTCCTGCAAGCCCAGTACGTAGGTGAAGTCGTCGGGGAAGTCCTGCAGGAAGGTCTGTTCGGTCGAGCCGGGGTTACCGAACACCGTGGTCAGCCCCAACGTTCGGAG
Source organism: Mycolicibacterium sp. P9-64 (assembly GCF_008329605.1). Classification (GTDB taxonomy): domain Bacteria; phylum Actinomycetota; class Actinomycetes; order Mycobacteriales; family Mycobacteriaceae; genus Mycobacterium. Next base: position 453,469 of record NZ_NPKO01000005.1, on the reverse strand, counting down.
CAGGTCGTAGGTGACCTCGTGGACGGTCTTGGTACCGGTCATTGTTCAAACCCTTCGTCGATCTCGGGCGGGCATCTCGATGCAGAGATCACACCCTCATCTGGGCCCCACCCACCCCGTGAAAACCACGGGTCGAGAAGACCCCGTGGAGCCCGAGGTACGTCAACCCATCTGCTGCTTCCGTCGCTGGAAGCTCGACGACATGCCAAGATCACCGGCATGATCTGGAGCGCAGGGGGCAGAGCGCTGATCGGTCGGCGGGACGAACAACAGCAGCTCACCAAGCTGTGCGACCGTGCCCGAGCCGGCGAGAGCGGCATCCTCGTCATCCACGGCGAGGCGGGCATTGGGAAGACTGCGCTGCTTGCTGAGATACCCACGAAGGCCGACGGGCTTCGCACCATCAGAATCAGCGGTGCTGAATCGGAGATGGAACTCGCCTATGCCGGCGTGCAGCAACTGTGTGGCCCGATTCTTGCTCACGTCGACCGGTTGCCCGACCCGCAGAAGAACGCCCTGCGGGTCGCCCTCGGCCTGCGCGAGGGCGCTGCGCCCGATCGCCTCCTGGTGGGGTTGGCGGTCCTGACACTGCTCGGAGAGGCCGGTGCGGACCGCCCCACGGTATGCATCGTCGACGACGCCCAATGGGTCGACCGTGCATCACTCCAAGCGCTGACGTTTGCCGCACGCAGGCTTCTCGCCGATCCCGTCGCGATGATCTTCGCCACGCGCACACCTGGTGACGATCAAGAGTTGAATGGCCTACCCGAGCTGAATCTGAGGAGGCTCGCCCACTCCGATGCCGGCGCGCTGCTCGCAGAGGTGGTGCCGGGCCAGCTGAACGAGATTGTCCGTCAGAACATCCTGGCCGAAGCAGACGGAAATCCGCTGGCGTTGATCGAGCTGAGCCGTGCGCTGGGACCAGCCGAGCTGGCAGGGGGATACGGGCTTGCCAACGCCAAGCCGCTGGCCAACCGAATCGAACGGTCCTTCGATCAACGGCTGCGTGAACTCCCTCCCCAGACACAGGCGCTCCTGCTGCTCGCCGCGGCCGAGCCAACCGGTGAGCCCGCATGGCTGTGGTCAGCGGCTGCACAGCTCGAAATCAGTAGGGAGGCCAGCATTCCAGCCGAGCAATGCGGGCTGGTTACGGTCGATACCCGCTTGCGCTTTCGGCATCCGCTCGTTCGGTCAGCCGTCTACCGCAACGCCTCCCCGTCGGCGCGGCGGCAAGCCCACGCCGCACTGGCAGAGGTCATCTCGGGGCCCGGGTCAGAGGAGCACCGCCACTGGCACCGCGCCCAGGCGGTGGAGGCACCCGATGAGACAGTCGCTGCAGAACTGGCGCAGTCGGCCGAGCAGGCCCGCCGCCGCGGCGGCGCTGCAGCTGCCGCGGCATTCCTCGCCAACGCCGTCGTCCTGACGCCCGACCCCGTCCGCCGGGCCGAGCGCGCACTCGACGCTGCCCTAGCCAAGCTGGACGCCGGCGATCCAGAGGCAGCGGCCCGACTAGTGGCGACAGTCTCGGGCACCGAAGACGAACTACTCAGTGCGCGAGCGGATCTGCTGCGCGCCAAGATCGCCTTCGCCGTTCAACGGGGCCGAGATGCGCCTCCTCTCCTATTGGCGGCAGCCGAAAGGTTGCGGCCCCTAGACCCCCAACTCGCGCGCGATACCTATCTCGAAGCCCTGACTGCGGCGATGATCGTCGGCCGCCTCGCCACCGACGAAGGAACATCCGCCGCAGCGGCAGCCGTCGCGGCACGAAAGGCCCCACCTCCATCGGGCGCACCTACCGCCGCCGATCTCTTTCTCGATGGGTTCATCCTCCGACTCACCGAAGGACATGCCGCCGCCGCGCCGCTGCTGCAGCGGGCGATCAGGCTGTACCTGACCGAAGACGAGGCCGGTACCGCGGATCCGCGTTTGCACGACATCACGCTGCGAGTCCTTCTCGATCTCTTCGAACAGGACACCTACAGCTCACTCAACGCCCGACAGCTCGAATTACTCCGCGCAGCAGGTGAATTGACCGTACTACCTGCCGCATTGACCACGCATGCGGGCTCATGCGTCACCTCAGCCGACTTTGCGCAGGCCGCCACTCTGCTCGAACAGTCGGAAGCGATCTCCGTCGCGACCGGCGCCCCGCCGCACCGATCCATCCAGACCTACCTCGCTGCTTGCCGTGGGCAAGAACGGCTCGGTAAGGAACTCGCTCAGGCCACGATCCAGGATGCGACCGCACGTGGCGAAGGCAGCGAAATCACCGTCGTACTCTTCTCGATGGCCATCCTGCACAACGGACTCGGCCAGTACGACGAGGCGCTCGATGCGTGCACTTCTGCCCTGGAGTACGACGACGTGGGAATGTATGGCCACGTGCTCAACGAGACCGTCGAGGCTGCGGCCCGCGCTGGCAAGACGCGCATCGCTGAATCGGCAGCCGCGCAAGTGATCGAACGGGCCGGAGCAACTGGAACCGCAACCGCACTTGGATACTCGGCACGCGCCAAGGCTCTGATTGGCGCTGGCCCCGACGCCGAGAACGAGTATCGGGTCGCAATAAGGGAATTGGAGAGCTCGCCACTCAAGGTCATGGCCGCGCGCACTCACCTGATCTTCGGCGAGTGGCTGCGTCGCGAGAACCGCCGAACCGAAGCGCGCAACGAACTACGCGTCGCTCACCAGATGTTCCAAGACATGGGAGCCGACGGCTTCGCCGAGCGGACGCGCCGCGAACTCCAAGCCGCTGGCGAGCCCCTAGGGAGGGAGCACCGCGACAAAGCGGCGGCCACATTGACGACGCAGGAAAGCTACATCGCGCGACTGGCGGGCGACGGCTACAGCAACTCCGAGATCGCCAGCCATCTGTTCATCAGTCCGCGCACCGTGGAATGGCATCTCAGCAGAATCTTCGCCAAGCTCGGGGTGTCGTCGCGGCGCGAGCTGAGACGCACACACGGCTGATGTGATACGTCGGCAGGAATGCCGCGTGCCGCCCGGCAGTCACAGCTCTCAAATTGATTCGTGCACCATGCCTTTGGCAGTCGTCATTCCCAGACCACCTCATCGGGCGACTTGTCCGGCCGTATTCCCCGCCAACTGGGTTGACGTAGCCGACCGTCGGATGTCCGCTCGCTGTAGCGGACCTCACCGACCAACGTCGGTTCGACGAACGTCACGCCCTTCGCGTCCAGCCCCGTTAGCCGCTTGGTGAAGGGAGACTCCTTGGTGCGCAACGGTTCCAATACATCCTTCAACTTCGCGAGATCCTTCTCGGTGAAGCCGGTTCCGACGCGGCCCGCGAAGTCCAGGCCACCTTCACCCGGCACACCGACCAGCAGCGCACCGATGCCGCTGGTACGGCCGCCCTCACCGGCCCGCCATCCACCGATGACGACCTCCTGGGTCAGCCAGAGCTTGTCCTTGATCCACGACTGCGAACGCCGCCCCGGCTGGTAGGTGGAGTCTCGCTTCTTGGCGACCACGCCTTCCCACCGTTTCGACCTTGCGTACTCCAACGCCTCGGCACCGTCGCCCGGGATCTGCTCGGGAACGATCAAACCACCACCGTCGGCCAGCGCCTCGAGGATGCGTCTGCGGTCGGAATACTTGGCGCGCAGCAGGGGTCGCCCGTCCAGCTGCAGCACGTCGAAGGCCCAGAACTCGATGTTGGCTCCCGCTCCACGGTTCTGCATCGCGCCAAAGCTCGGTACGCCGGTCTCGTCGAGCGCGACGACCTCCCCGTCGAGGATGACCTGATGGTCTGCTAGATCCGCGGCCAACGCTTCGAGCTGGGGGAACTCGCGGGTGACGTCACGGCCACTGCGCGAGCGCAATTCGAGTGCCCCGTGGTCGGCGTTGACCAGAAGTCGGTAGCCGTCCCACTTGCCCTCGAATGCCCACACCACGGAGTTGAGCCGCTCCACCGAGCCGTGCGTCGCCAACATCGGCGCCATGTCCCTCGACGAGAACTTGGCCTGCTCCTTCATCCGGTGCGCAAGCCAGTTCTTCCCACCGGTCTGGATCAGGGCGTAGCGTCCCTCGATCTTCGCGCCGTGCAGGGTGACGATCACCTCCCCGCCCCTCTCGGGGCCGTCGGGACCGTGGTCGCGGAACTTCTCGGTCTCGTAGGTGCCGCTATCCCAGACGATGACGTTGCCGCCGCCGTACTCCCCCTTGGGAATCGATCCCTCGAACGTGGCGTACTCCAGCGGGTGGTCCTCGGTGTGCACCGCGAGGTGATTGACCGATGTCGTCTCAGGCAGGTTCTTCGGTACGGCCCACGACACCAGTACGCCATCGCGTTCCAGCCGGAAGTCATAGTGCAGCCGGCGGGCGTGGTGTTCCTGGATGACGAAGCGGTCGCCGGAGCCGCCCCGGCGGCGACCTCGTGCCTGAGTTCCCATGGCGGGCGCCTCCGCGGGCACCGGCTCTGGGGTCTTTCCTGGGTCGCGCATCCGCCGGTAGGTGGTGAGTTTGTCTGCTACCGGAGCATTTTCGTCGAACGCGGCGAACAGGTCGCCATCACGATCGACACGCTCTAGTACCTCGTCGAAGCGCAGGTGACGTAGATCGGGATCCTCGAACTCCGCCCAGGTTCGGGGGGCGGCCACGGTCGGCTGATCCCTGCCGCGCATCGAGTACGGCGCAATCGTGGTCTTGGCCGAACTGTTCTGACTCCAGTCCAGGAACACCTTTCCGTCACGCAGGCTTCGGGTCATGGTGGCGGTGACCAACGTCGGCATCGCCTTCTCCAGCTGTTGCGCCACCCTGCGCGCCAACACCGACGCGCCGTGCGAGCTGATCGGATCGGCCAGCGGTACGTAGAGGTGCACGCCCTTGCTGCCACTGGTCAGCGGGTACGTCTCCAACCCGATGTCGCTCATCAACTCCCTGACCGCGCTGGCGACTTCGCTGAGTTGGGGCATCGTCACGCCCTCGCCGGGATCGAGGTCGAACACGATGCGCGTCGCCGGTCCGGGATCGGTGTCACTACCCACGAATCGCCACTGTGGCACGTGCACCTCGAGCGCGGCCTGCTGCGCGATCCAGGCCAGGCCCTCCCTGGTGTCGATGATCGGGTAGGTAGTGGTGCCCGACTTGTGCGTGATCGAGCCACGGTGCAGCCAGTCCGGCGCCGAGGATGCCAGTTGCTTCTCGAAGAACGCGGGCTGTTCGACGCCGTTCGGCCAGCGCTTTCGGGTGACGGGTCGACCGGCGATGTGCGGCAACATCACGTCGGCGATCGCGACGTAGTACTCGAAGATCTCGGCCTTGGTGGTGCCCGTCGCTGGGTAGAGCACCTTGTCAGGGTTGGTCAACCGCACCCGCTCGTAACGCTCCACCACCTCACGGTATTACGTGCCACTGCGTTGGACTATGACGACGGTGTGTGCGGCGCGCCCACCGCCGTGACAGCACTTTCACGAACGGCGCAGCCAGTTGGCTAGGTGGGAATCAACTTGAGGGGTAACCGCTCGTGACGGTGGATGATGTTGTTGATCGCCCACATCGGGTCGCCGGTCAGCTCGATGCGGTCCACCCGCTCAGACAGCGCGCGCAGTATGGCCGTGGTCTCCAGACGCGCCAATCCTTGACCGGCGCAGGCATGAGCGCCCTGCCCGAATCCGATTTGCCTCCCGGCGTCGCGGCGGATGTCGAATACCGCGGGCTCGTCCCATTCGCGTTCGTCACGGTTGGCCGAGGCGTACATGACGAGCACCCGGGCGCCGGCGGGAATGGTGACGCCGCCAATCGCAGTCTGCTGATCGACCGAACGGGCGAAGGCACGAAGCGGTGGCTCGTACCGCACGACTTCGTTGATCGCGTTCGACATCAGGTTCGGTTCATCCTTGAGGAGTTGCCACTGCTCCGGGTGAGTGGCGAACAGGTACAAGGCATTTGAGATGGCGCTCATCGTGGTGTCGAGCGACGGCGCGATGTAGTCAACGATGAGAGGCGGACATTCGTCGTGCGACAGCTTGCCTTCATCGGCGGCAGCCAAGAGTTCGTATGCCAAGCTCCCTTCGAGGACGGTGCGGTCCCGTACGACGCGGCGGGCGAAGCGCAGCATCCGGAAGGCGTTGGGCATCGCCTTGATGGCTCGCCAATTGAGCGGCCCGAGGATGTCGAACGTCGCTCCGCCCCACTCGATGAGGTGATCGCGTTGGTCATGTGGCCAGCCGATGAGATCCGGCACCACCGCCAGCGGCAACGCTGCGGCCAGGTCGAGTACACCATCAACGTCGCCCTTGTGCAGAGCTGCGTCGACGACGTCCGCGGCGGCCGCGTCGACGCTGTCGCTTATCGATCGCAGCGCACGTGGCAACATCCGGTGTGCGACCAGCTTGCGGCGCTGATCATGTTCGGCGCCATCGCTGTTGAGGGTGGTGCCGCGGGACAGTCGGTTGGTGAGCCGGTTGAGTGCGACTCCCTGACCCGAACCGAAATTCTTGTCATCGCGCAGCACCGCCTTGCACTCGGCATAGCGCGGCAGGGCGTACACCTTCTGCTTCGTCAGCCACACCACAGGACCCAGGCGACGCATCTCCTCGTAGTACGGGTAGGGGCCAACGATGGCGTCGGCGGCGTAGATGTCGGGCTTGTACGCCGGGATGCCGATGGCGCGCATCATCACAACCTCCTAAAGGTGACGAAACCATCACACATGCCGATAGCATCAGTCAAGAGTTCTGAGGAAATCGTCAGAATATGTCCTGTAGGGGCACGAAAAGCGGGATGTCCGCCGTCGCCGTCACGGCACAGCATCGACGGTCACCGGTAAGCTCCCAAATGGGACGATTGCACCCTCCAACTGCAGTTGGCTGGAATGCCGACTCATCGCAGGCGCGGGTCGCTGTCCGTCGAACGTGGTCGTTGGGTCGACGGCGCGGGTGTTGGCCAAGTGCTGCAGCCAAAATCTTCTGTGCCACATCGAAACCTGCATGCACTTCCATCGCGTGTTGCCGGTTGGCGAAGCGGCAAATATTGCCATCGACAATTCAAACGAAAGGGTCGATAATCGCCGCGACGGCCGCTCGACCGTCGCCATGCTCAGCCCGTGACAGGGAGAACCGACTCGCGCAGTCGGCACAGACCGCCTGACCCCATATCGACCAAGCGGGGTCAAGCCCAGGTGGGGAGGGCTTTCGTCCGATGCCAACCGAACTCGCTCGGGTCGCCGTAGTCCTGAAGCGAACTCTGGAATCGCTTCATGGATCCGTCGATGACATGGCGCGCGAATTGGTGAGGGTGCTCGGCGTCAACCAGACGGACCGACGTGCGCTGGAAATCATCCTCCTGGCGGGCGAGAAGTTCACGACGCCGGGACTTCTGGCCGACCGGCTCGGTCTCACCGCCGCCGGCACCACGATCGTGCTCAACCGTTTGGAGAAGCTGGGTTACGTCACCCGGACGCTACATCCGACCGACCGTCGCCGAGTCATCGTGTTGGCGACCGATCTTGCGTCTCGCCGCATCTCGGAGCTCGTCTCCCCGCTGCTCGATCAGGGCGGCAAGATGTTGTTGCGTTATTACAACGCAGCGGAGATCGACTTGATCGTCGGCTTCCTCACCCGTACGGACGAGCTGCAGAAGGCTCATCTGAACCGGATGCGCGAACTGGACCCCTACCCTCAACCATGAGCGGCGCTAGTCATCGTCGGCTTCCAGCACCGAGAACGGCGCGGTCGGTACCTCGGCGATGGCCAGCTTCGCTGCGGAGTCGTTGGGGATGACGTTACGGGCAAGTGCGGCAAGCGCTTTGTTGGTGCCAACATCCTGACCGGCTTGCTCGCTGAGCAACCAGCGCACTTCGAGCAGATCGCAGTACGCCTGAATGGCGGTGCCTGCGTGGTGCACTGCGTCGTGCGCCAACTGTTGATAGGGCCTCAGCACCTCGATGACCCACAGCTGGGCGGCGGTCGACTCGTCGACGTCGTGACCGACCTCCCGGCACAACTGCGCCTGATAGGCGTGCAGGTCACCGAGCAGGATGCGAGCCTGACCCTCACCGACGTCCAGGCCGGTGAGATCCCGTAGCCGCTGAGCGTGATAGCGCCGGTCGCCCACGGCGACGTTGACCCGGAACTGGTCAGGACTCGCGCTGACCGGCTGCATCGAGAGTTCGTCGACGGCGAACCCGAGTTCGTTGAGGCGCCGAATGGTCCCCTCGACGCGGTAGCGGTCGTTGAAGCCGAACACCGGCTCGGCATGCAGTGTCTCCCACAACGTGTCGTATCGGACCTGGATGTGCTCGGCCTCGCCGATCAGCGTGGCCTGCAACTCCTCCGAACTGCCCAGCCGCTCCGCGAGATCGAGCATGCCCATCGCCACGTTCTCCACCAGGATCTCGAGGTCGTGTTGGCGCTGCCCCCGGCTCAAAGACGGGTGCACTTCGGATGTTTCGGCGTCCACCAGCCACGCCTGTAGCGATTGGCCGTCGCGGGAGAACAGCGTGTTCGCCAGCGAGCAGTCACCCCAGAAGACGCCGTGGCGGTGGAGCTCGACCATCAGCCCGGCCATCGCGTCGAACAACCGCGCGCGGTGCTTGGGCTCGTCGGGCGGCAGGCGCATGAACAAGCGACGGTATTGCCAAGACCCCTCGAGGTAGCGGGTCACCAGGATCGCGGTGTCGAACTCGGGCTGCAGTACCAACCCCGCAGGACGTACCGCGGGCAGCCCCATGTCCTCGAGCCTGCGCAGGACGTCGTACTCCTTGATCGCCAACCGCGGCGGCATGTCCTTGACGGCCCACAGCTGTTCATCGGCGTCGACGAACTTCACCAGGTGACGGCTGGGCCCGACCGCGATGTCGCGCAGCGGCACCTCCGGGACGATCCAGTCCGACAACGGGCGATCCCACGGGAGCGCGAGAAGGCCAGGAGTCGGTGCACGGAGCCGGAGCTCCGGCGCGCGCATGCTCAGTTGATGCGCTCGCCGGATTGCGGATGGAACAGGTGCACAACGCCTTCGGGAGCCCGATGCAGCCGCACGGTGTCAGCCAGCTTCGGCGCCCTGCGCGGATTGCAGCGCGCCACCAGTTCGACGCCGGAGCTCGCGTGCGTGTACACGTAGGCCTCGCTGCCGAGGTCCTCCACCAGGTCGACGACGACCTCTACCCCACCCGAGTCCGTGAGCTCGAGTTGCTCGGGCCGAATCCCGAAGGTGACCTCCGACAGGCCCGCCTCGCTCAGCTTGGTCAGATTGTCACGCTCGAGTTCCAGCGTCGAGTCACCGATCTTGACGCCGTCGGAGGTGACCGGCAGGGTCACCAGATTCATTGCGGGCGAACCGATGAAGCCCGCGACGAACGCGTTGGCCGGCCGGTCGTAGAGCTCGTTGGGCGAGGCGAACTGCTGCAGCTTCCCGAAGCGCAACACGGCCACCCGGTCACCCATCGTCATCGCCTCGACCTGATCGTGGGTGACGTAGACGGTGGTGGTGCCCAGCCGGCGTTGCAGAGCGGCGATCTGGGTGCGGGTTTGCACGCGCAGCTTGGCGTCGAGGTTGGACAGCGGCTCGTCCATGCAGAACACCTGCGGCTCGCGCACGATCGCGCGCCCCATCGCGACGCGCTGCCGCTGACCGCCAGAGAGCTTGGCAGGCTTGCGATCCAGGTGCTCGGTCAGGTCGAGGACTTTGGCGGCCTCCTCGACCTTCTTGCGTCGCTCCTCGGCCGACACCCCGCGCAGCTTCAGCGCGAAGCCCATGTTCTCGGCGACCGTCTTGTTCGGGTACAGCGCGTAGTTCTGGAACACCATCGCGATGTCCCGGTCCTTGGACGGGACACCCGTCATGTCCTTGCCGCCGATCTCGATCGACCCTTCATCGATGTCCTCGAGGCCTGCGAGCATGCGCAGCGCGGTGCTCTTGCCAGAACCGGACGGCCCAACCAGGACGATGAACTCGCCGTCCTGGATGTCGAGGTTGAGGTTGTCCACCGCGAGCTTGTCCGACCCCTCGTAGATGCAAGAGGCGTTCTTGTAGGTGATAGCAGCCATTTTGATTTACCTAGCCTTCTCTCGTCTTTGTCTTGTCTGTGGAAGGGGGTCGTCTACTTGATTGCGCCGAACGAAAGCCCGCGCACCAGCTTGTTCTGCGCGAACCAGCCGCACAGGATCACGGGGAGGGCCGCCATCGTTGCGGCCGCCGACAACACGGCCCAGTACTGACCCTCACCGGCGATGAAGCCGACGAGGTAGACCGGCATCGTCTGGGCGTTCACCGCGGTCAGGTTCACCGCGAGGAAGAACTCGTTCCACGCGAAGATCACGCAGATCAACGCGGTGGCTGCGATGCCAGGAGAGACCAACGGAAGGATCACCTCGCGCACCGACCGCCACAGGCTGGCACCGTCCAGGCTGGCGGCCTCGAGGAGTTCGCCTGGCACTTCGAGGAAGAACGAGCGCATCATCCAGACCGCGATCGGCAGGTTCATCGAGGTGTAGAGGATGACCAGGGCCCAGATGTTGTCCAGTAGACCGATGTTGGACACGATCACGTACAGCGGCAGGATCGCCGCGACGACGGGCAACATCTTGGTGCTCATGAAGAAGAACAACGCGTCCGAGGTCTTGCGGACGGGCCGCAGCGACAATGCGAACGCGGCGGGTACGCCCAACAGCAGCACCAGGATCGTCGACATGCCGGTGGCGAACACCGAGTTCAGCATCGCGGGCCCGATGCCCTGGTTGAAGACCGCGGCGTACTGGTCCAGTGTCGGAACGAAGAACAGTTTCGGCGGATTGGTCGCCGCGTCACTCTCCTGCTTGAACGACGTCAGCACCATCCAGAACACCGGGAAGAAGAACCCGATCCCGACCAGCCACGCGACTACGCCCCACGGGCTGAACTTCTTGGACTTCTTCTTCCGGACGGGTGCGGTGTCTGTTGTCGCCGTGGTTCTTGCTGTGTTGTCAGCCAACCGTGGAGCAGTCATGTCTAGGCCGCCTCTTCCTTGCCGGAGAACGATTTGAAGATCAAGCGGAGCGCGAAGCTGGCGATGATCATCGTGAAGATGACGACAACCACGCCCATGGCTGCGGCCTGGCCCATGTCGAAGCCGAGGAACGCACGCTGATAGATGTAGAACGGCAGGTTGGCGCTGGCGACGCCCGGTCCACCCTGGGTCATCATGAAGATTGCGTCGAACGTGTTGACCAGGTAGACCGCGCCGAGCACGACGCCCAACTCGATGAACCGCCGAAGGTGGGGCAGCGTCAACTCGCGGAAGAGCTGGAACGCAGTAGCACCATCGACCCGGCCCGCCTCGAGCTGGTCACGAGGCATCGACGTCAGACCCGCCAGGATCAACAGCATCATGAACGGCGTCCACTGCCAGATCAATTCGACCATCACCATCGCCAGCGGGAACTGACCGATCCAGTCCACCGGGCCGATCCCCACCAGCGACAGCACCCAGTTGAGGATGCCGTTGTTGGGGTCGAGGATCGTCGTCTTCCAGATCAACGCTCCCGCAACGGGTGTGATCAGGAACGGTGTGATCAACAGCGTCCTGACGGCGCCGCGCCCGAGGAATGCTCGGTCCAGCAGCAGTGCGATCCCCAAGCCGAGCGCTGCGGAGATCAACACCACCCCGACGATGAGGATCACGGTATTGCCGGCCACCGACCAGAACTGGCTGTCCTGGACCACGTTGATGTAGTTGTTCAGCCCCACGAATTGCCGTGACCCTGGACGGACCAGGTTCCACGACAGCGTCGAGTAGTACAGGGTGAACAGGAACGGTACCTGCGTGACCGCGATCATGAAGATCAGTGCGGGCAGCAGTGGCCCTCGCCGGCGCCATCCCTCGGCGCGGCTCACGCCGGTGTCCTGCGCCTCCCGGATCTTGCGGACCCGTTCGGCTACACCGGCGTCGGCAGCCGGGGTGCCTGTATCAGCAGTAAGCGTCATCACTTCTCCTGGTAGCTCTTGCCGACGACCTCGGCATACAACTGCGCTTGCTCCATCGCGGCGTCGACGGACTGCTGCCCGGCGATCGCCGCACTGATCTGCTGGCTCACCCGGGTCCCCAGGTCCTGGAACTCGGGAATCCCGACGAACTGCACGCCGGTGTACGGAACCGGTTGCACCGTGGGCTTGTTAGGCGTCGCATTCGTGATCGACTGCAGCGTCAGCGGACCGTACGACTTCGAGATGGCCTCGTACTCGGGCAGATCCGTGTACGTGGAGGTGCGGCTACCCGGTGGTACTCGCGCCCAACCCAGCTTCTCGCCGACGAGCTTCATGTAGTCCTTGCTGGTCATCCACGAGATGAACTTCCATGCGCCGTCGGGGTTCTTGGCCGCCTTCGGAATGCCGAGCGCCCAGGTGTAGAGCCAACCAGAGTTCGGCTTCTTGACGATCGGTGCGGGCAGGTAGCCGATCTTGCCAACGAGATCGGGGTAGGTCTTCGGGTCCTCGAGAACCGAGACCGCCGAGGTGGCGTCGTACCACATGGCCGTCTGGCCCTGGCCGAAGAGATTGGCGCATTCCTGGAAACCGGTTGAGGATGCACCCAATTCGCCGGATTCCTTGATCGTGTTGACGTAGAAGTTGACGGCCTCCTTCACTTCGGGGCTGTTCAGCTGTGCATTCCACTTGTCGTCGAACCAGCGGCCGCCGAAGGTGTTGATGACCGTGTCCAGGGGCGCGAGCACCTCGCCCCAGCCGGGCTTGCCGCGCAGGCAGATCCCCGCCCGATCCTCGGTCTTGAGGGTCTTCGCCCAACCAGCGACCTCTTGCCAGGTGGGCTGGTAGCTCGGATCTGGGTTGACCTTGATACCGGCCTGCTCGAAGAGGTCCTTGCGGTACATCAGGAACGACGACTCGCCGTAGAACGGGACCGAGTACATGTTCCCCTCGTAGGACAGCGAATCGCGCAGCGAGGGAATGAAGTCGGCCTCGTCGTACCCGGGGGTGTTCTTCGCGTAGTCCGAGAGGTTGAGCAACCAGCCGTCCTTGGCCCATTGCGGGGTCTCGAAGTTGCTGATCATCACGACGTCGAATTGGCTGCCGCCCATCGCCGTCGACATCGTGATCTTGGCCCGCGCCTGGTTCTCCGAGAGCGAGATGAACTTCAGCTTGATGCCGGGGTTCTCCTTCTCGAACTCCGACGACAGTTTCTGGGCGTCGGCCATCTGCGAGTTGGACACCAGGGCGATCGTCACCTCGTTGTCCGACGACCCCAAGCTGCCTGCGCCCGCGCAGCCGGCGGTCAGCGTCAGCCCCGCCGCTGCCAGACACACCGACAGCTTGCGCAACAATGTCAGTTTCATCTCACTCCATCCACTATCGGGATTCCAAAAGCCAACGAGCACAGTCGATGTCACATACCAAGAGCTTGGCCAGCCCACCGCGCAACGCACCGAGCGTGGCTTGGTGCTTGGCCGCTCCGCTCGAGACCAAGATGGTCTTCTGGCATGCCTGCACGTCCTCGAGCGGAACCGATACCGCGCGGTGCGCCAACTCGGTGACGATGGGGGTGCCCGCCTCGTCGAAGAACCGGCCGCCGATCTCGCCAACGGCGCCAAGTCCGATCAGCTCGTCGAGCATGCGATTGTCCAGGAAGCTGCCCTCGAAGAGCGTGGTCGAGGTGGATGCCGCACCGACGCCGAACAGCATCGCGTCGGCCCGTCGGCCCGCCTCGAGGGTGCGGGAGATCACCGAGTCACTGCGCATCGACACCACGGTGGACGGGTCAGCGTAGAGAGGGGCGGGCAGGCGGATCGCGCTGGCCCGCAACACCTCTGCACTGCGGCTTAGCACGTACTCCATGCCCGTCTGATAGGCCGCGGTCGACATGGCGCCGTCGAGCTGAACCACCGTGCGGCAGCTGGCCACCCCTGGGGCCAGGCCCGACGCGACCGCCACCTGTTCAGGGCCCCACGTGAAGCCGAGGACGTCGTCGGCCGACAGGCGGCGCATCAGGAGCGCGGCGGCCGCCCGGCCGACACCCGCGAACCCGGCAGGCCGTCCCGGCGCCCCGTCGTCGATGCCATGCCCGGTGATGACGACCTCGGTCAGGCCGAACTTCTGCTCGAGCTCGCGCTCCTCGTCGGCGTGTAGGTCGTCCCGCAGGGTCGCGGGCACGACGATCTCGATGCGCACCAGGCCCTTGGCCTTGGCTCGTGCGATCAGCCGTCCGGCGGTCGGGCGGGAAACGCCCAGGCGCCCCGCGATCTCCGCCTGCGTGAGGCCATCCAAGTAGTAGAGCGTCGCCGCACGCAGTGCCAGCCGCAGGTCTTCCGGAGTGGAACCTGCGATGCCGACGGACTCAGCCACCTGGCCGTTCGACGTCGGTGCTGCCACGGGTCCGCCTCCTCCGTATCTGGTGAACAAATGCTCACGGGTGCGTGTAGATGCTCATGACGCTAACATGTGAAGTGTGACGTACACAACACCTTCGCCATCGACCAAAATGTGGGTCGCTGTCACCGATGACGCCGACCGCGTGCCGAGTACCGTCGACTCAGTGGTGACCGTGTCATGAAACTCAGCAACGCAACCCTGCCTGCGATCCCGATCGCCAAACCCACCTACGACCGCAGCGAGATCCGGGTCGGCATAGTGCATTTCGGTGTCGGCGGCTTCCACCGCGCACACCAGGCGATGTACGTCGACCGTCTGCTCGAGAAGGGCCTGGCCAAGGACTGGGGCATCTGCGGGGTGGGCGTGATGCCCGCCGACCGCAAGATGGCCGACGTGATGGCCGCCCAGGACGGGCTCTACACCTTGGTGGCCGAGCACGCCGACGGCCACCGCGAGCCACGGGTCATCGGCTCGATCGTCGACTACCTCTATGCACCCGACGACCCCGCTGCGGTCGTCGAGTTGATTGCCGCACCAAGCACCAGGATCGTCTCGTTGACCATCACCGAGGGCGGCTACGACATCGACCACCAACCCCCCGACGGCGTGAGCGTGTTCGCACTGGTGACCGACGCCCTTGCCCTTCGCCGCGAACGAGGACTGCCCTCGCCGACGATCGTGTCCTGCGACAACATCGAGGGCAACGGCGACGTCGCGCGGCAGACCTTCACCGCCCACGCCGAGCGCACACATCCGGGTCTGGCCGAGTGGATGACCGAGCACACCAAGTTCCCGAACTCGATGGTCGACCGGATCACCCCGGTCACCTCACCCGACGTCATCGAGGCGCTGGCGACGGAATTCGGCGTCGAGGACGCATGGCCGGTGTCAGCAGAGCCGTTCACGTCGTGGGTGTTGGAGGACGACTTCTCCGACGGGCGACCGCCGTTCGAAGACGTCGGCGTGCTGCTGGTCGACGACGTGACGCCGTACGAGCTGATGAAGCTGCGGTTGCTCAACGCCGGTCATCAAGCTCTCTGCTACTTCGCCTACCTGGCCGGCTACCGGTTGGTCGCCGACGCCGCAGGCGATCCGCTGTTCGCCGAATTCCTGCTCGACTACATGGATTCGGAGGCGACGCCGACGCTGCTGCCCGTCCCCGGCATCGACCTGCCTCAGTTCAAGCGGACCGCGATCGAACGCTTCGCCAACCCCGGCGTGCGCGACACCATCGTCAGGCTCTGCTTCGGCTCGTCGGATCGCATCCCGAAGTGGCTGGTGCCCGTGATCCGGGAGAACCTGCGCAGCGGCGCACCGATCCGACTGTCCGCGGCCACGGTAGCCAGTTGGGCCCGCTACGCCGAGGGCGTCGACGAGCAGGGCGAACCGATCGACGTCCAGGATCAGCTTGCGGATTCCCTGGTGCCGCTTGCCCGTTCACAACGCGAGAACCCGACGGCGTTCATCGACAACACCGCGATCTTCGGCGACCTCGGTAAGGAGCCCCGGTTCGTCGAGGCGTATCTGTGGGCACTGGACTCGCTGCATCGCGACGGTGCGCGGGTGACGCTGGAGACCCTGTTGCGAAAGGACGCCCCCTCGTGACGCCGCGAAGACGACCGCGAGTGAGGATCGCAGCGAGGCACGAGCGAGGACCGGAGCGAGTGGGAGTCGAGTCATGAGCAGGGCGCTCGTGATCGGTGAGGCGCTGATCGACATCGTGCAGCGCGACGGTCAGCCGCTTGGCGAGCACGTCGGCGGCAGCCCACTCAACGTGGCGATCGGCCTCGGCAGGCTCGGGCGCGACGTCGACTTCCTCACCCACATCGGCACCGACGAGCGCGGCCGTCGCATCGTGGACCACGTCGAGGCGTCGGGCGTCCGGCTCGTCCCGGGCAGCACCACCGCCGAGCGCACGCCGACGGCGCTGGCCCGGCTGGACGAGACCGGTGCGGCCGACTACGTGTTCGACCTCGAATGGGAGGTGTCCGGCACACCGGAGGTGGCCCCGCCGATCATCGCGCACACCGGATCGATCGCCGGATTCCTGGATCCGGGGTGTCTCGCGACGGCGGCACTGCTGGACGCGTATCGCCCGTCGGCCACCATCACCTACGACCCCAACGTCCGCGCGGACCTGATCGCTGACCGCGGACAGGCGATCGAACGGATCGACCGCCTCGTCGAGCGCGCCGACGTCGTCAAGGCCAGCGACGAGGACCTGCTGTGGATCGCGCCCGACGCCGATCCCGAGCAGACCGCCCGAGCCTGGCTGGCGTCGGGGCCGTCGATCGTCGCGGTGACGATGGGCGCACGCGGCGCCTTTGCCGTGTGCGCGGCGGGCACCGTGCGGGTGGCCGCGCGACCGGTCCAGGTGGTCGACACCGTCGGGGCGGGTGACTCCTTCATGACCGGGCTCATCGACGCGCTGTGGTCGCTGGACCTATTGGGCGCGGCGCGGCGCGGCGACCTGGCGCGCATCGACACCGACACGCTCGATGGCGTCGTGCGGGCGGCGTCGCTGGCCTCGGCGTTGACCGTCGCCAAGGCCGGAGCCGACTTGCCCGATCGCGAAGCTCTCCAACGGGGCTGACGTCGTGGTCCATACTGGGCTATGCGTTCGATCTGGAAGGGTTCCATCGCCTTCGGCCTGGTGAACGTGCCGGTCAAGGTCTACAGCGCGACCGAAGACCACGACATCAAGTTCCACCAGGTGCACGCCAAGGACAACGGGCGCATCCGCTACAAGCGGGTTTGCGAGGTGTGCGGCGAGGTCGTCGAGTTCCGCGACATCGCGCGGGCCTATGACTCCGACGACGGACAGACGGTGATCATCACCGACGAGGACATCGCCACGCTGCCCGAGGAACGCAGCCGTGAGATCGAGGTCGTCGAGTTCGTGCCCGCCGATCAACTCGACCCGCTGATGTACGACAAGAGCTACTTCCTGGAGCCCGACTCGAAGTCGTCGAAGTCGTACGTGCTGTTGGCCAAGACGCTGGCCGAGACCGACCGCGTGGCGATCGTGCACTTCGCGCTGCGCAACAAGACGCGGCTCGCGGCGTTGCGGGTCAAGGACTTCAGCAAGCGCGACGTGATGGTGATTCACACGCTGCTGTGGCCCGACGAGATTCGCGACCCCGACTTCCCGATCCTCGACAAGGAGGTCGAGATCAAGCCCGCCGAGCTGAAGATGGCGGGCTCGGTGGTCGAGTCGATGACCGACGACTTCCACCCGGACCAATTCCGCGACGACTACCAAGAGCAGCTGCACGAACTGGTTCAGGCCAAACTCGAAGGCGGCGAGGCGTTCACCGTCGAGGAGCAGCCGACCGAACTCGACGAGACCGATGACGTCTCAGATCTGCTCGCCAAGTTGGAAGCCAGCGTCAAGGCGCGCAAATCCGGCTCATCGGATTCCCCTCCTGCGAAGAAGGCGCCTGCCAAGAAGGCGCCGGCGAAGAAGGCTCCTGCCAAGAAGGCGCCGGCCAAGAAGGCACCCGCGAAGAAGTAACAGTCTGACGCCGAGATCTGCGCCAGGGCTGCTGCCGTCGAAAGATCACGACCCTCCTGCAGATCTCGGCGGGGGTGTCCATCCACGCAGCGCGAACGCCGTGCGCACGCGGTGAAGGATGAACGCTCGGCTGTGTTCGGCGACCACCCGGAGGTCGTCCCACCCCTGCCGGTCGATGAGCTCCGCTCGCCCGATGTCGTGAACGTATTGTCCTCGGTTCTCGCTGTGGTGAGCGCCCTCGTAGTCCAGACCCACCTTGGGCTCGTCGTACCCCATGTCGATGAAGGCCGTGTGCACTCCGTCGCTCACCCGCACCTGAGTCCTTGGCGCCGGCAGTCCGTCGTCGATGAGCAGGAGACGCAGCCAGGTCTCCTTCGGCGACTGCGCACCGGCATCCATCAGCGCCAATGCGATCGCCGCTCGCCGAATACCGCGTGCGCCACGGTATCTGGCGGCAACTGCCATCGCGTCGTCCGCTGACACACCAGTCGCCGAGGCCAGCGCATCCAGGTGGGCGACCGCGGCGTCACGTTTCAAATGGCGACCCAGGTCGAGGGCGGTGCGCGCCAGCGTCGTCACGGGCAGATCGCCGATGTGAGTGATCTCGTCGGGTGCGATCCGTTCCTCGCGCACGATGATGCCGGCGCGCGGGCGCGTGTGCTCGGCGATCACCTCGATCGGCGTCGAATCGTCCACCCACTTCGAGCCATGCAATGCCGCTGCAGCACGCCCGGCGATGATGCCCCGACGGTCCGTCCACAGCCAGGCGGTAACGGCGTTGACGGTCACCGTGCGTTCGACGCCGTTCGGTAGATAGACCCTCGGATGGATGGCGGAATGGTTCCAGCGCAACTGGCCGCGGGTGAGCGCGCCGTCACCGATGGCGTCCGTGCCGATGAATGGTCGCAACATGTCCGAATGCTCACTGCGACGGCCGACAGAACCGGCCGGTCCTCACCCGTTTCGCGACGGGGCTGTGGATAACTCTCCCGCCGAGTTCTGCGCCAGGGCTGCCGCCGTCGAAAGATCACGACCCCCCTGCAGATCTCGGCGAAGAGGCAGCGCCCCAATGTATTTCGGTGCAGGCGCGGGTGCGTACGGTTCCGCGTGCACCCACCCTCTTGACCTTGGTTGAGATGTGTGTCACATTTAGGTTAATCGATTAAACAACTGGAGGTCAGGTGACGGTGCGCGCGCAGGACGTCGCACGACGGGTGGGCGTAACCGCCGCCACCGTGTCGCTGGCACTGTCCGGCAGTCCCCGCATCTCCCCCGCCACCAGGGCAAAGGTCGAACAGGCGGCGCGAGAGATGGGGTACCGGCCGCATGTCGGCGCCCGCGCGTTGCGCACCGATTCGACCCGCACCATCGGCCTGGTCGTCAGCGACGTGGCCAACCCGTTCTTCGCCGAGCTGGCAGGCGAGATCCAACGAGCCGCCGCCAAGCACGCCTATTCGCTGGTGCTGTGCAACAGCGACGAGAACCCGGACCGGCAGGACGAATACCTGTCCAACCTGCTGGCAGGCCGCCAGGTGGACGGGGTGATCGTGGTGCCGACCTCGGCCATGACGCCGGGGCTGCGCGAGGCCGGCGCAAGCGGAGCACGGATGGTGTTGCTCGACCGCCCCGTCGAAGTGACCGGCCGCAGCGCTGCCGCCCGCCACCTCGCACAGTGCCCGATCGTACGTAGCGACGCCCAGGTGGCGCTCGACGAGGTCGCCGAATTGCTGACTTCCCTTGGACACCGCCGCATCGGGATCATCGCGCCACCGCTGCAAACCCAGGTGGGCCAGGAGCGCAGGGACGTTCTCCGCGAGGCCTTGATCAGACGGGGCGTGCCCGCACGCGCAATCACGGTGGTGGAAGGCGACTTCCGGCAGGACAGCGGGGCGCGGGCGGCACGCCAGCTGCTGTCCAGGAAGCAACCGCCGACGGCAATCTTCGCAGCGGACGGCCTGATGGCCGTCGGCGCGCTGAAGGGACTGCGGGCCGCCGGGATGCGGGTGCCGGAGGACATGTCGCTCGTCGGCTTCGACGACGCGCCCTGGTTCGACCTGTTCGATCCGCCACTGACCGCGATCGCTCAGCCGATCGCCGCCCTGGCGGGCGCTGCCGTCGCCGCGATGCTCGCGCTGCTCGGCGGACAGCCCGCGCACAGCGCACATCCCGCCTGTCAGCTCGTCCTCCGCGGGTCGTGTGGCACGGCCCCATCCAGCGACACCGGCCGGAGCGACCAGCGCCCCGACCGGACACCGGCAGTCTCCACAGCGGGGACGCCGACGAGAAAGGAAGCACCATGAGATACCCGTCGGCCACGCAATGTCGCGTCGCCCTGACCGCACTCCTGTGCGGAACCCTGGCGTTGTCCTCCGCAGCCTGCAACCGCCAGCCCGCTGGCAGCGACGCGAGCGGCGGCGCACACATCGCCATCATCACGCGAGACTTCACCAACCCCTACTGGGCAGCCCTGCGTGACGGTGCCATCGCCGAGGGCAAGAAACAGGGAGTGGAGGTGACGGTGCAGGCCGGCAGCTCCGAGACGGACTCCACGGGCGAGAACGCCAAGATCTCCACACTGGCGGCGCAGGACTACAACTGCTTCGGCGTCGTTCCGGTCAACGCCACCAACGTCATTACCCCGCTGGTGCCCGTTGCGAAGAAGAACATTCCGATCCTCAACCTCGATACGCAAATCGATGCCGACGCCTCGAAGCAAGCGGGCGTCTCCTACGCATCGTTCATCGGGTCGGACAATCTGTCGGCGGGTCAGCAGGCCGCGCAGGCGTTGATGGCAGCCATGGGTGGCCACGGCGACGTCGCGGTGTTGCAGGGAATCGCCGGCGAACAGAACGGAATCAACCGGCTCAAGGGCTTCACCGACGAGACACAGGGCAAGCTGAACATCGTCGCGACACAGCCCGCCGACTACGACCAGAACCTGGCGCTCACCGTCACCGGCGACCTCCTCAGGGCGCACCCGACCATCACCGGGATCTTCGCCGCCAACGACACCATGGGCCTTGGTGCGGCCCAGGCGGTCAAGAACGCCGGCAAGTCCGGCCAGATCTCCATCATCTCCGTCGACGGGATCACCGCGGCCCTGCAAGCCGTCAAGGAGGGAACGTTGACGGGCACCATCAGCCAATACCCTTACGCCGAAGGCGAAATGGCGGTGCAAGCCTGCGTGAACCTGGTGGCCAAGAAGCCGATCCCAGAGCGTGTCGTCGCGCCGATCAAGCTCATCACGAAGGACAACGCAGAGAAGGCACTAGCAGCGTTCCCGCAGCCGTTCGAGCCGTTCGACAACCCGATCACCAACGGCAAGTAATGACGGTCAGCACTGCAGAGCCGGCCGCGGAAACCGTCCGCCGGCCCGGTCTGTCGATGGGGGCGGCGGCGCGTTATGCCGCCCCCATCGGCCTCGTCATCGTCTTCATCATCTTCTTCATCGCCACGCCGAACTTCCTCACCGTCGCGAATCTGACCGACCTGCTGGTCTCCGCCTCGATCCTGATGGTGTTGGCGATGGGCCAGCAGTTGGTCATCTCGGTGGCGGGCATCGACCTGTCCGTGGGTTCCAATCTCCCTTGGGCCGCAGCCACTCTCGGCTTCGCCTACATTCACGGCGCCAACCTCGCGGTCGCCATGCTGCTGGCACTGGTCGCCGGCGGCGTCGTCGGCCTGATCAACGGCCTACTGGTGGCCCGGCTCAACATGACCGATTTCATCGTCACGCTGGGAACGCTGTCAGTCGTCAGCGGCGCGACCCTGCTACTGACAGGGGGTAACACCGTTGCCGTGTCGTCGCCCTTCCTCCAGAGCCTGGCACTCGACGGTGTCGGCCCGGTGCGATGGTTCTGGCTCGTCGCGATCATCGCTGCGCTGTTGACGGCGTTCCTGTTGTTCAAGACGAAGACGGGCACCCACCTGTTGGCGACGGGAGGCAATCTCGAAGCCGCACGAGGGACGGGGATCAACGTCTCCCGCACCCGGCTGCTGGCCTACGTGCTCTCGGGACTGGCGTGCGGCGTCGCGGGAATCCTCTTGGTCGCCCGCACCGGAGGTGCAGATCCGAGCCTGCAGACGGACTTGCTGCTCTCGTCCATCGCTGCGGTGGTGCTGGGCGGATCGAGCCTGTTCGGCGGCCGCGCGTCCGTGCTCGGCTCGGCGGTCGGCGCGGTGCTGCTGACCAGCCTCATCAACGGCTTCACGCTGATCGGCATCTCACAGAACTACCAACCGGTGGCCGTCGGTGCCGTAGTGCTCGGCGCCGCATTCATCTCCCGGTTCCAGAAATGACGGCGCGAGAGGATGGGGCAACCGTGACCGACAAGAACTCCGAAGGGCCGCCCCTCGTTGAAATACGCGGTCTCACCAAGTCATTCGATGCAGTTCGCGCACTGCAGGGCGTCGACCTGACCATCGAGCGGGGCACTGTCACCGCGTTACTCGGCGACAACGGAGCGGGTAAGTCAACCCTCGTGCGTTGCCTGACCGGAGTACATGCACCCGACGACGGCGAGATCCTGTTCCGCGGCGAGCGCATCAAACTGGGATCGCCCGACGATGCGCGACACCTCGGCATCGAAACCGTCTTCCAGGACTTGGGTTTGATCGAGGATCTGCAGGTGTGGCAGAACCTCTACCTCAATCGCGAGTTGACGAAGGGAGTGGCACCCCTGCGGATCTTGAACAAGAAGCAGATGATCGCAACCAGTGCAACGATCCTCGCCGATCTGGACGTCAACGTTCCCAACGTCCGCGCTACCGTGCGCCGGATGTCGGGCGGTCAACGTCAGAGCGTCGCGATCGCGCGAGCCGCCAACTGGGGCACGACGCTCGTCATCATGGACGAACCGACCGCCGCATTGGGAGTGCGTGAGACCGCGGCAGTGGAGAAGCTGATCGGGCGGCTTCGCTCCAACGGTGTGACCGTCCTACTCGTCAGCCACGACATGGACCAGGTGATGCGGGTCGCCGACCGTGCGTGGATTCTTCGGCGCGGTCGCACGGCTGCCCACCGACGGATGAGCGATACCGACGGCGGTGAACTCGTCGGCCTCATCACCGGCGCCATCGCCGGCGACGCCGATGCCTGACCCGGCCCCGTCAGTCGTCGTCGTCGGCTCGATCAACGTCGACCACATCGTCACTGCGCCAAGGTTTCCCAGGCCGGGCGAGACCGTCCTCGGCACGGCGGTCACCTCGTCGGTCGGCGGCAAGGGCGCCAATCAGGCGGTCGCAGCCTCGCTGGCCGGCGCGACCGTCGAGATGGTTGCGAGCACGGGAGACGACGCCAACGGTGCGACGGCGAGGGACCGGCTCGTCGCCCGTGGTGTGCGGACGACACACGTGGCGGTCGTCGGGGGCGAGCCGACGGGGACCGCGTGGATCACCGTGGCCGAGGAGGACAACACGATCATCGTCGTCTCTGGCGCGAATGCACTATGGCCGGATGGGCCGCTGCCGACGGCAGTCCGCACCGCGGCGGTCGTGCTGTCGCAACTGGAGATCCCAATCGCCGTGGTGCGCGCCGCGGCCCAGCAGACGCAGGGATCGTTCGTCCTGAATGCCGCACCGGCCGCGGCACTTCCGGCCGATCTCCTGAAGCACTGCGACGTCCTCGTCGTCAACGAGCACGAACTCGCCGTCGTGGCGGACGTCGATCGCGTGGACGACGCCGACGCCATCACGCTTGCGCACGCGGGACTCCGTGATCGAGGTGTCGGCGCCGTCGTCACCACCCGAGGCGCGGCGGGCGTCGTCGTGACCGATACCAACGGCGTGACGACGATTCTCGATGCCGTGCGGTCCGACGTCGTCGATACCACCGGAGCAGGCGACGCCTTCGCCGGTGTCCTCGCGGCGCGGTTGGCCAACGGGGAGCCCCTCGTCCAGGCCTGCCGATGGGGTGTCGTCGCGGGCGCCCTCGCGGTACGCGGCATCGGCGCCCAGGACTCGTACCCGGATCTACCGACACTGACCCACGCCGTCCAGGAGACGAATTCATGAAGCGCGAAGGCATCATTCACGCCGAGCTGGCACGCCACCTCGCCGCACTGCGGCACACCGACACCTTCGTCATCTGCGATGCGGGCCTTCCGTTGGCACGGAACACCCCGTGTGTCGACCTCGGCTACCGCTACGGTCAGGCGACTTTCGCGGACGTCACGGCGACGGTGTTGAGCGAGGTCGTCGTCGAGCACAGTTGGGTGTCCCGCGACGTCCTCACCGTCAGCCCACACGTCCATCAACACCTGGTCGCCCTCGGGCTGGACCCGGAACCCGTCGACCACGAGCAGTTCAAGGCGGATGTCCTGGACGTGGCGTTCGCCGTCCGCACCGGCGAGGACACGTTCTTCGCGAACGTGTTGTGCCGGGCGGGGGTGCCCTTCTCGCCGGCATAGCCGCTACAGTCGGAACTAGAACGTGTTACAGAAATCCCTCACGTAAAGCCGGACGCCTTGCTACGGTGACGCCCGGCGGGGAAGAGAGGCGAACATGATTCTTGACAGATTCCGGCTCGACGGTCGCGTAGCCGTGGTCACCGGTGCAGGTCGTGGACTCGGCGCGGCGATGGCCCTCGCCTTCGCGGAAGCCGGTGCAGACGTGGTCATCGCGTCCCGCACGCAGTCGCAGCTCGACGAGATGGCCGAGCAGATCCGGGCCACGGGAAGGCGCGCCCACGTCGTGGTCGCCGACCTCTCCCATCCCGAGGAGACCGCGAAGCTCGCGGCCGAGGCCATCGAGGCGTTCGGCAAACTAGACATCGTCGTCAACAACGTCGGCGGCACCATGCCAGCACCGTTGCTGAACACCTCCACCAAGGACCTGCGCGACGCGTTCACGTTCAACGTGTCGACCGCCCACGCGCTCACCGCGGCGGCCGTTCCACTGATGCTGGAGCACTCGGGCGGCGGCAGCATCATCAACATCACCTCGACGATGGCCCGGCTCTCGGCACGCGGCTTCGCGGCCTACGGCACCGCCAAGGCCGCGCTCGCGCAGTACACCCGACTGGCCGCGCTCGATCTGGCCCCGCGAATTCGGGTGAACACGATCGCACCGGGATCGATCCTCACCTCGGCACTGGAGATCGTGGCGTCCAACGACTCGCTGCGCGATCCGATGGAGCAGGCAACCCCATTGCGCCGTCTCGGCGACCCGCTCGACATCGCCGCGGCCGCGGTCTATCTCGCGTCGGACGCAGGAAACTTCCTGACCGGCAAGACCCTCGAGGTCGACGGTGGTCTCACCCACCCGAACCTCGATCTCCCCATCCCCGATCTGTGAGGACTCAACCATGGCACAATTTTCGGCTCCGCCGAAGTCGCCCATTCGCGTCGCACAGATAGGCACCGGCAACGTCGGCGGCCACGCGCTGACCGAACTGATCACCAACCCCGCGTTCGAGCTGACCGGCGTCTGGGTGTCATCGGAGGCCAAGGCGGGCAAGGACGCCGCCGAGTTGGCTGGGCTCGACACCCCGACCGGTATCACGGCCACAGCCGACCTCGACGCGGTGCTGGCGACCAAACCCGACTGCGCGGTGTACACCGCGATGGCCGACAACCGGCTGATGGAGGCGCTGGAGGACTACCGGCGCATCCTGGCCGCCGGCGTGAACGTCGTCGGCAGCGGCCCGGTGTTCCTGCAATACCCGTGGCAGGTGATCCCCGACGAGCTCATCTCGCCACTTCAGGACGCCGCCGAGGCCGGCAGGGCCAGCCTCTACGTCAACGGCATCGACCCGGGGTTCGCCAACGACCTGCTGCCCTTGGCGTTGGCGGGCACCTGTCAGAGCATCGAGCAGATCCGCTGCATGGAGATCATCAACTACGACACGTACGACAGTGCGACGGTGATGTTCGACGTGATGGGCTTCGGCAAGTCGATGGACGACGTCCCGATGCTGTTGCAGCCCGGTGTGCTGAGCATGGCCTGGGGCTCGGTGATCCGCCAGCTCGCCGCCGGCCTCGGACTGACGCTGGACAAGGTCGTCGAGGAGTACGTCCGGGTTCCCGCTCCTGAGGACTTCGACATCGCGTCGGGCCACATCCCGAAGGGGACGACGGCCGCCATGCGCTTCGAGGTGCAGGGCATCGTCGACGGCAAGCCCGTCGTCGTGCTGGAGCACGTCACCCGTCTGCGCGACGACCTCTGCCCGGATTGGCCACAGCCGGCCCAGGAGGGCGGCTCGTATCGGATCGAGGTCACGGGGGAACCCAACTACGCCTTGGACCTCTGCCTGGGCAGCAGCAAGGGCGATCACAACCATGCGGGCCTGGTCGCGACGGCAGCACGCATCGTCAACGCCATCCCCGCGGTCGTCGCCGGAACGCCGGGAATCTTGACGACGCTCGACTTGCCTCTCGTCACCGGCAATGGGTTGTACGCTGCGAACAGACTGTGAACTTCGCAGCTAGAACCAACTGAACGAGGGCGCTGCCGATGCGGACGACGACACGGAAACTCATCCCACTGATCGCTTCGGCATTCTGGCTGGCTCCGGTCGCGGCGACCTTATTGCTCGCGCCGCTCGCGGCAGCCGATCCCGGTGACGAAGTGGCCACTGATCCTGCGCCTGCGTGCACGGGCACCGGCGGGGCTAGCGAATACACCGGCACCCAGACCACCGAGTGTGAAAGTCCCGGCAACGTCCAGATCGACGCCACCGCGCCTGCGCCCGAATACCCCTTCGATGACGGGCTGTTCTACGGTCCTGGGATCTTCCTCGGCGGAGGCAACTACGGTCCGCACGGCGGTGCCGGCGGCGGCGGTCACCGCTAGCAGGCTGGTCACCGCTAGCAGTTCCACAGGCCTGAGGAGGCCGATGATGCGAGTACTACCAATGGTTTTGGCCGCGGCGGGCGTGACCGCGGCGGTTGCGCTGGCCCCGGCCGCGACGGCCGCACCGGATTGTGTCAACACCGGCCCGAACACGACGCAGTGCCAGACGCCTGGCCACACCCAGATCATTACGGGACCCCCCGCGATGAACAACGGACCGTGGTACGGCGGCTGGCCTTACGGCGGCGGCTTCATCCTCGATCTCGGCTGGTAGCCGTTGCCGTTCGGACTAGGTTTCGGCTAGCCTAACTTTTCTATTCGTTTTACCGGATAGAGAGTGAGGCCGTTGCTATCTGAATCCAAGGCGCCCCCGGGCGCCCCCTGGCTGCTGCTCGGGCCTGCATTCGTCGCCGCCATCGCCTACGTCGATCCCGGCAACGTCGCGGCCAACGTCAGCGCGGGCGCGCAGTACGGCTTCCTCCTCGTCTGGGTGATCCTCGCGGCCAACGTGATGGCCGGCCTGGTGCAGTACCTGTCCGCCAAGCTGGGGCTGGTCACCGGGCGCAGCCTGCCCGAGTCGGTGGCCGACCACACCCGCACCCCTACCCGGGTCGCGTACTGGCTGCAAGCCGAATTGGTCGCCATGGCAACGGATCTCGCCGAAGTCGTCGGCGGAGCCATCGCGCTGTACCTGCTATTCGACCTGCCACTGCTGATCGGCGGCGTCATCACAGGAGCGGTCTCGCTGTTACTGCTGACGGTGCAGAACCGGCGCGGGCAACGATCATTCGAACGGGTCATCACGGGGTTGCTGCTGGTCATCGCGATCGGATTCCTGAGCAGCCTGGTGGTCGAACCACCATCCGCCGCCGACGTGGCGAGCGGGTTGGTGCCGCGCTTCGACGGCGCCGAGAGCATCCTGCTTGCTACCGCGATGCTCGGTGCGACGGTCATGCCGCACGCCGTCTACCTGCACTCCGGTCTGGCCCGGGACCGGCACGGCCAACCCGAGGCCGGTGCCGCGCGGCGACGGATGCTGCGCATCACCCGCTACGACGTCGGCATCGCGATGCTCATCGCCGGTGCGGTGAACCTGGCCATGCTGCTGGTGGCCGCCACCAACCTGCAGGGCGTCGAGGGCACCGACTCCATCGAGGGCGCCTACGCCGCAGTACAGGGCGCACTCGGGCCGACGGTCGCACTGTTCTTCGCCATCGGCCTGCTGGCATCGGGCCTGGCGTCGACTTCGGTGGGCGCCTACGCCGGAGCCATGATCATGCAGGGCCTGCTGCGCCGCACCTACCCGTTGCTGCTGCGCCGCCTCGTGACGCTGATCCCCGCGTTGGCGATCCTCGCGATCGGCGTCGATCCCAGCCGCGTACTCGTGTTGTCGCAGGTGGTGCTGTCCTTCGGCATCCCGTTTGCACTGGTGCCACTGGTCCGGCTGACGTCCAACCGATCGTTGATGGGCGACGACGTCAACCACCGCGTCACCACCGCGCTCGGGTGGACGGTCGCGGGAGTCATCATCGTGCTGAACGTCGTGTTGATCTATCTCACGGTGACGGGCTGAGGGTCAGCCGACCTGGTACGAGTCGCGCGAGATCCGGAAGAAGTGGCCGGTGCCGCCGTCGGCGCACGTCATGCCGGACTGCTCGCTGGTGCACGTGAGCGCGCCGAGCGACCTCGTCTGGCCGTAGGCGAGTGCGGGCCACTGACCAAAGCCGGAACCGATCGCCGAGTAGCTACAGGTGACGTACGCCTGTTTGCCCTGGTCGATGCGAATGTCGCGCCCGGACACCGTATTCGGCTCGCAGGGAGCACCGTCCTGTTGCACCGCGGCACCCTGGGGAATCGAGTAGGTGAAGTCCGAGATCTGGCACATCGCGATCGGAGTTCGGGTGCCACTGCTGAGCAAGAGGCACCGGATGTTCCCCGACGGCGATGAGAACTGCTGATAGTCGTCGTCGGCCTGCGCGGTTGCCGGCAGTACGACGGCTGTCGCGACCGCCGCCAGTGCGATCGTCGCCAGCTTGGTGGCCTTCACCGCCTGCTGGCGGTGCGAAATGCCGTTCATGGTTCTCCCTGTGTCCGCTGTGTGAAGCATGCACAGTGTCGAAGGGACGCCTTGGCGGTTTCTTGGAAAAGTTGCCGAGACCGCCTGGGTAAAGTTGCACCGGTGGGGCACCCTTACTTCGCCTACGGCTCGAACCTGTCGGTGGCGCAGATGGCCAAGCGGTGCCCGGACGCCACCGACCCCAGGCCCGCCACGCTCGCCGATCACGACTGGCTGATCAACGAACGCGGGGTCGCGACGGTCGAACCCTTCGACGGTTCCCAGGTGCACGGTGTGTTGTGGCAGATCAGCGATGAGGACCTCGCGACGCTCGATCGCGCCGAGGGGGTGCCCGTGCGGTACCGCCGCGACCGGGCGGTCGTGAACACCGACGACGGCCCTACCGAGGCCTGGGTCTACGTCGACCACCGCGTCAACCCGGGCGCCGCGCGCGAAGGTTATCTGGAGCGGATCATCGAAGCGGCGGCGCACCATGGGCTCCCGGGTCGCTGGGTCGAGTTCCTCACCCGCTGGGATCCCATGCACTGGCCACGTCAGCTGGGGGAACCGGATCCGTCAGCACCCCAATCACTTTCAGAGCTTCTCGCCGATCCCGACGTCACCGAGTCGAGCGTACTGCGCTCGACCTTCGGGTTCCT
This sequence comes from Mycolicibacterium sp. P9-64, assembly GCF_008329605.1. Taxonomy (GTDB): domain Bacteria; phylum Actinomycetota; class Actinomycetes; order Mycobacteriales; family Mycobacteriaceae; genus Mycobacterium. The sequence continues at coordinate 424,131 of NZ_NPKO01000005.1, read as the reverse complement.
GGCCATCCATGGCGGCGGGCTGGAGAAGATGACCGATGTCATCGCCGACCGCGCAGCCAACCAGGCGGGCGCCTCGGTGTACGTCGTGCGCCACCCACGTGACTACCCGAACCACCTGGCGTCCAACGCGTTTCGCGCCGAAGAGTCGCCATTGCTCGCCGAGTTCCTCGACCACGTCGACGTCGTGGTGTCACTGCACGGCTACGGACGCATGAACCGGAGCACCCAGTTGCTCGTCGGCGGGCGCAACCGCGAGCTCGCCGCACACCTCGCGCACCACGTCGCCGTCCCCGGATACCAACTCGTCACCGACCTCGACCAGATCCCCCGTGAACTGCGGGGCCTACACCCGGACAACCCGGTGAACCGCCCGCGTGGCGGCGGGGCGCAGCTCGAACTCTCCCCGCGGGTGCGGGGCATCAGCCCGCGCAGCGGCATGATCGGCGACGACGGACTGACGCCTGCGACCTCACGGCTGGTGGCCGGGCTCGCCGCGGCGGCCCGCAGCTGGCCCTAGCTTTCGGCCATGTCCAGCACTGGCGTGGGCCGCCGGAATCCGCGGGTGACTCCGAGGAGCCAGACGAATCCGATGGCCAGCCAAATCAATCCGATCTTCAGGGCGTCACCGGACAGGCTGGTCCACAGCCACACCGTGAGCGCGAAGCCGATGAGCGGGAGCACGAGATTGTTGAGGACGTTCTTCTCCCCCTCGTCGATGAAGTAGTGCTTCAGCACTGACAGGTTGACCACTGAGAACGCCACTAGTGCACCGAAGCTCACCACGGAGGACAGCGTCGCCAGGTCCACCCACACTGCGGCCAGCGAGACGACGGACACCACCACGATCGCCCACGTCGGCGTGCTGAACCGCACCGAGACGTGCCCGAAGATCTTGCGCGGCAGGATGCCGTCGCGGCCCATGGCGTAGAGGATGCGCGCTACCGACGCCTGCGACGTCAGTGCCGAGCCGAGCGCACCAGCCACGTACGCCGCGGTGAAGAAGACGTTGAGGAACGTGCCACCCGCGGCGAGCATCACGTCCGTGGAACCGGTGTCCACGTCGGCGAACTGGTTGGACGGGAACACCAGACCCGACACCACCGACAGCAGAATGAAGATGATGCCGCAGATGATCGTTGCCATCATGATGGCCCGCGGCACGTCGCGCTTGGCGTCCTTGGCCTCCTCGGAAAGCGTTGACACGGCATCGAAGCCGAGAAACGACAGGCACAGGATCGCCGCCCCGGCCAGCACCGGACTCAGACCGGGCGCGGTGCCGTCACCGCGGAACGGCGCCGCGATGTCGACGTTGCCGAGCCCCGAGAGCGTGACGAACGACATCACGAAGAACACGACGATGAAGACCGTCTGGACCGCGATGATCACGAAGTTGGCGCGCGCCACCGACACGATGCCGATGATGTTGAGCACCGTCACGATCACGACCGTCGCGACGATGATCGCCCACTGCGGGATTCCGGGGACCGCGGCGTTCAGATAGAGCCCGATGACGAGGTAGTTCAGCATCGGCAGGAACAGGTAGTCGAGGAGAAGCGACCAGCCTGCCAGGAACCCGATCGGCGCACCGAAGGACTTCTGGGTGTACGCATATGCAGATCCCGCAACGGGATACGCTGCGGCCATCCGGGCGTAGGACCTCGCGGTGAAGATCATCGCGGCGAGCGTGAACACGTACGAGAAGGCCACCCGGCCGCCCGAGACCTGCGTGACGATGCCGTAGGTCGTGAAGACGGTCAGCGGCACCATGTAGACGAGGCCGAAGAGCACCAACGACGGCACGCCAAGTGCGCGTTTGAGTGTCCCCTCGCGGGCGTCGGGCGATACTCCGACCAACGGATCCGATGTCGACATGTTCGCTCCTCTCAGGTAGCGGAATGAACCGCCCTGCCTTGCAGGAAGGTTCCGCGTACCACGATTGCTGGGACGTCGAGCGCCAAGACTGTGCGCGGATCGGAAGCGAGCCACACCAGATCGGCGCTGGCGCCGACGCCGATCGTGCCCCACGGCGCACTCGCTTGTCCGGCGAATGCTTGATCAGCGACCGCCGATGTGTAGGCCGTCAATGCCCGTTCCATGGTGACGGTCTCCTCGGGCGTCCAACCACCCTCGGGGTCCCCGTCCGAAGTGCGACGGGAGATCGCGACGGCGATGCCATCGAGCGGGGCACCGGATGACACCGGCCAGTCCGACCCGAACGCCAACGCGCCCGAGTCGTCGATGGTGCGGATCCGATACTGCTTGTCGGACCGATCGGGACCGAGCCGGGGCACCGTGAGCACCACCATCAGCGCGTCCTGCTGCGCCCACAGCGGCTGCATGTTGGCAATCACGCCGAGCTCGGCGAACCGGTTGATGTCGGCGTCGTCGACCAGCTGTGCGTGCGCGATCACCGGCCGCCGGTCCCGCGGACCGTTGGACTCGACGGCGTAGGCGATGGCGTCGAGCGCCTGGCGTACGGCGGCGTCGCCGATGGCGTGGATGTGGATCTGCAGACCGAGCTCGTCGACGCGGCGGGCAGCCTCCGCCAGGCTCTGCCCCTCCCACACCTGCATGCCGTGTGAATGCAGCCCATCGCAGTACGGGGCGAGCAGCGCGCCGGTTTCGTTCTCGACGACACCGTCGGCGAAGAACTTCACCGTGTTCGCGGTCAGCAACGGCGAACCCACCGCGTCGACGCGGCGGCGGGCCTCGGCGAAACCCTCCAACTGGGAGTCGAAGTAGCGGGGATCGGCGTACAGCGCCAGGTTGAACCGGATGCGCAAGGCGTCGCGCTCCGCCGCGGCGACGTAGGTGTCGACGTCGCCGGGTTCGACCCACGCGTCCTGCACCCAGGTGACGCCCCTGGCCAGGTAGTAGTCGGCGGCGGTGCCGAGCGCCGCGATCCTGACCGCTTCGTCGCGCACGGGCATGACGGAGGTGACCAGGTCCACCGCACCCCACTCCCGCAGGGTGCCGAGCACCGAGCCGTCGTCGCGGCGCGGGAGCTCACCGAGCGGCGGGTTCGGTGTGTCGTCCGTGATACCCGCCCGTTGCAGGGCAACCGAATTGCACCAGGCCGTGTGGTAATCCCACGCCCGCAGGAACACCGGCCGGTCGGGCACCGCCTCGTCCAGCCAGCGGGCGTCGAAGAGGCCGCCAGGCGCGAGGCTGCTGTCGTAGGAGGCGCCGACGATCCACTCGTCATCGGGATGCTCCGCGGCGAAGACCCGCACGGCCTCGACGATCTCCTCGACCGACTTGCAGGGTCGCACCGGCGGCCCGACGAACTCCAGCCCGCCAAGCATCGGATGGGCATGTCCGTCCCCGAACGACGGCATCAGGAAGCCGCCGTCGAGGTCGACTTCGGTGGCACCGGCCCGTCCCAGCGCGTCCTCGCCAAGACCGGCGACGACGCCATCTACGACCAGCAGCGCATCAGTCGTTTGCCCGGATGTTCCCGTCCAAATGGTTCCGTTCCGGAAGAGCGTCGTCGTCACGATCGGCACACTACGCGCGGTTCCGCGACACGCAACGCGACCCGCACCCATCCAAGAAACGAGCGGCTCCGAATAGAAGTCGTGGAACGTGAAGACACACTCGGGCGCTCGATCGCCGTCATCGGGAGCGGCGTGGCCGGACTCACCGCCGCATACGTGCTGTCCGCTCGCCATCGGGTGACACTGTTCGAGGCCGACACCCGGCTGGGCGGCCATGCACATACGCACTACGTCGACGACGGGGACGGCAACCTCATCGGAATCGACTCGGCCTTCCTGGTGCACAACGACCGGACGTACCCGACGTTGTGCAGGCTGTTCGCCGATCTCGGCATCGCGACGCGCGACACCGACATGTCGATGTCGGTGCGCGACGACGACTCCGGCCTCGAGTACGCGGGCGCCCGCGGCATCGGCGGCCTGTTCCCGTCGTGGACGTCGTTGACCAGGCCCCGCTATCTGCTGATGCTCGCGGAGATCGCCCGGTTCCACCGTGCGGCCACCGCGCTGCTCGAGGACGAGTCTGCCGACGACGGCCAACCGCTCGAGGAGTTCGTCGCACGACACGGGTTCTCCAAGTACTTCGTCGAGTACTTCCTGACGCCGCTGGTGGCAGCCGTCTGGTCGTGCGCTCCCGGCGAGGCGATGCGCTATCCCGCCCGCTACCTGTTCGTCTTCCTGCAGCACCACGGTATGTTGTCGGTGTTCGGCTCGCCGACCTGGCGCACCGTCGTCGACGGCTCGGCGACCTACGTCAACGCCATTGCTCAGACGATCCAGGAGATCGTCGCGGGCACACCGGTGCGATCGGTTCGGCGGGTTCCCGACGGTGTGCAGGTCACTGCGGGCGACGACGGACCGCGACGGTTCGACGCCGCCGTGATCGCCACGCACCCGGATCAGGCGCTGTTGATGCTGGCCGAGCCGACTGCCGCCGAACGCTCCGTGCTCGGCGCAATGCCCTACTCCACCAACCACGCTCAGCTGCACACCGACGTCTCGGTGCTGCCCCGTAGGCCGCGCGCCCAGGCCTCGTGGAACTACCGGGTCCCGCCGAGCGCCGACGCAGCCGACGTGCTGGTGACCTACGACATCAGCCGCTTGATGCGACTGTCGGGCCCTCGGCGGTTCATGGTGACGCTCGGTGGCCGAGACGTGGTGGATCCCGCGTCCGTCGTCGCCGAGATGATCTATCAGCACCCGCTCTACACTCCGGAATCCGTTGCCGCGCAACGGCAGCTACCGACGCTCGACGATGACCGGATAGTGTTCGCCGGCGCCTATCACGGCTGGGGCTTCCACGAGGACGGTGCCGCATCCGGGGTACGGGCGGCGGCCCGACTCGGCGCCGAATGGCCAGTCGGCCAACGGCTGCAGGCGGTCGTAGCATGAAGCGGCCGGCCCTCTACCGCACCCGGATCACCCACCTGCGCCGTGCACCGGTGCACCACTACTTCGAGCAACGCGGATACAGCTGGTACGTCGACCTGGACCACTTGCCGCAACTGCCCCGGTGGCTGCGTCCGTTCGCGAAATTCGAAGCGCGCGACCACTTGTCGACCCCTCCCGCGGCGGGCGTCGCCGACACCCTGCGCAACCGGGTTGACGCGTTCCTCGCCGCGCACGACATCGACCTGCGGGGCGGCACCATCACCGCCCTACTGCAGGCACGGGTGCTCGGGTACGTGTTCAACCCGATCAGCATCTACTGGTGCCACGACGCCCACGGCATGATGCAGCACGTGGTGGCCGAGGTACACAACACCTACGGCGGCAGGCACGCCTACTTGCTGCCGCCCACCGGCGACGCCCCGGCCGCGGTGAAGAAGAAGCTGTACGTCTCGCCGTTCAACGACGTCGACGGCTATTACCTGGTGCGCGCCCCCCTGCCGGAAGACACCGCCGACGTGACGATCTCGCTGCACAGGGACAACAAGCCGGCGTTCGTCGCGACGTTGCACGGCGACCGACTCAAGGCCGGGATCGCTCAGATCCTTCGCCTTCAACTGACGGCGCCCCTGGCACCGCTGGTGGGCGCGCTGTGGATTCGCGTCCACGGAATCACGCTGTGGCTACGCCGCGTTCCCGTCGTGCCCAGAGTCCCCCAAACACCCGTGGCCGAGAATGAGAGGGTCGACCAGCTGTGACCATCAACACCACCGGAAACCCAACTTCGACAACCGATTCCGATCCGTGGCCCTCGGTGACGCGGGTGCCGCGGGGGCCGTTCAGTGCCGCCGCCGGGGAGCTTGCGCACACGTTCCTTCGCCGCGCCGCGGCGCGGCTCCCGATCCGGCTGCAGTATCCCGACGGGTCGGTGATCGGCGCGGCCGATCCAACGCTGCCCACGATGGTGGTGCACCGCCCCGATGCGTTGGCCCGACGGGTTGGCCGGTACGGACTGATTGGCTTCGGCGAGTCGTACATGGCCGGTGAGTGGCACTCCAACGATCTGGCCGGCCTACTCACTGCCTTCGCGACGTCGGTGGCCGATCTCATTCCGTCTGCGCTGCAACGTCTTCGTCCGCTCGCGGTGGTCCACCACCCACGCTCGATGCACAACAGTCCCACCCAGGCGCGGACCAACGTCGCCGAGCACTACGACTTGTCCAACGACTTGTTCGCGCAGTTCCTCGACGAGACCATGACCTACTCGAGTGCCCTGTTCGACACCTCGCAGCCGACTTGGGCCGACCTGGCCGACGGGCAGCGCCGCAAGGTGGACCGGCTGCTCGACTCGGCGCGTGTCGGACCTGGCAGCCGGGTGCTCGAGATCGGCACCGGGTGGGGCGAACTCTGCATCCGGGCCGCGCAACGCGGTGCCGAGGTGCACTCCATCACCTTGTCCGCCGAGCAGCAGCGACTGGCCCAGCGCCGGGTGGCCGATGCCGGGTTGTCCGACCGGGTGCGGATCGAACTCAAGGACTACCGCGAGGTCGACGGCCTGTATGACGCCGTGGTGTCGGTGGAGATGATCGAAGCGGTCGGATACCCGTTCTGGCCCACCTACTTCCAAGCCCTCGACCGGCTGGTCTCCCCCGGCGGCCGTGTGGTGATTCAGGCCATCACCATGCCGCACGACCGGATGCTGGCCTCCCGCAACACCTACACGTGGATTCAGAAGTACATCTTCCCGGGCGGGCTGATCCCGTCGGTGGAGGCACTGGTCGGGGTCACCGAGCGTCAGACGAGGCTGCGCACCGTCGGGATGCTGTCTTTGCGGCCGCACTACGCCGAGACGCTGCGGTTGTGGCGCGAGCGCTTCATCGAGCATCGGGAAGCGGTGTCGGCGTTGGGGTTCGACGAGACGTTCCACCGAATGTGGGAGCTCTACCTGGCCTACTCCGAGGCCGGCTTCCGCTCCGGCTACCTCGACGTCTACCAGTGGACGTTCGCGCCAACCGGAGCAGGCACGTGAGCTTTCTCGTCGTTTCCGCTGCCGCACTGGCGATCTTGATCCTGACCTATGGGATCACATTCGTCGTGGGCCGCCGAATCGGGCGCTACAACGTCGTCGACGTCACGTGGGGCGTGGGCTTCGTGGTGGTGGCGGCGCTGGCTGCCGTGATCGGCGACGGGGACCCGTTCCGTCGATGGCTGCTGTTCGGACTCGTCGCGGTGTGGGGACTGCGGCTGGCCTGGCACATGGTGAACAAGTCCGCGGGCAAGGGTGAGGATCCGCGCTACCGCAAGCTGTTGCGGGACGACTTCTCCGCGGTCAACGTGCTGCGCAAGATCTTCCTGCTCCAGGCCGTCATCGCGTGGTTCATCTCGCTGCCGCTGCAATTGTCCGCGGTACTCGGTCCGACCCCGACGGCGCTGTGGCCGGTGCTCATCGCCGGCGTGGCGGTGTGGCTGGTCGGCGTGGCGTTCGAGGCCGTCGGCGACTGGCAGCTGCGTGCGTTCAAGTCCGATCCGGCCAACAAGGGCGTCATCATGGACCGCGGGCTGTGGGCGTGGACGCGTCATCCCAACTACTTCGGCGACGCCGCAGTGTGGTGGGGGCTATGGCTGGTGACCATCGCGGGGCTGTCGTCGCTGTCGACGGTGTTGTCACCAGTGGCGATGACCTACTTCCTGGTCTACGCGACCGGCGCTCGGCTAACCGAGCGCGTCATGGCCGACCGTCCCGGCTTCCGCGAATACTGCTTGCGCACTTCATTTTTCGTACCGCTGCCACCGAGATCGCGATAGTCTGTGACTTTGCTTGGGTGGGCCAGTAGGCTTTCCGGCGTGACTGCCGACCTCGACGCACTGCTGCGCCGGGTGGCACAACGCGACGTCGAGGCGTTCGCCGCCTTCTACGACGACACCCGGGCCAGGGTGTTCGGACTCATCACCCGCGTCCTGCGGGATCCTGGTTACAGCGAGGAGACCACGCAAGAGGTCTACCTGCAGGTTTGGCATAACGCCGCGAACTACAACCCATCGGTCGGGTCACCGTTGGCATGGCTACTGACGCTGGCACACCGCCGTGCCGTCGACCGGGTGCGGTCGGAGCAGGCGAGCACCCAGCGCGACTCGCGATACGGCATCGCGAACGTCGAGATCGCCGCTGATCGCGTCGCCGAGGCCGTCATCTCCAGCGACGAACGACGCCAGGTGACCGAATGCCTGGGTGCACTGACCGACGCCCAACGTGAATGCGTCCAGCTGGCGTATTACGAAGGCCTGACCTATGTCCAAGTGTCGGAGCGTTTGTCGGCGAATCTCGCGACGATCAAGTCACGGATGCGCGATGCCATCCGCGGACTGCGCAACTGTCTGGGGGCGGCGTGACCGAGCCAACCGCCCCCGACCTCGTAGAGCTGGCGACGCCCTACGCACTGCACGCCGTTTCAGCGGCTGAGCGCGCCGACATCGATCGCCAGCTTGCCGCGGCACCCGCTGACGTGGCGCGCGAGTTCGCCGACGAGGTGCGTGCCGTCCGCGAGACGATGGCGGTGGTCTCCGCGGCGACCGCGATCGAACCCCCAGATCACGTGCGCGACCGGCTGCTCGCCGCAGTCCAGCAGCCTCCGCTGCGCGCGGTGCCTTCGGAAGCGCCGACGCCGGTCACCCGGTCGGTCCGCTGGCGCACCGTGGCGCTGGCGGCCGCCGCCGCGCTGGTCATCGGCGTCGGCGCGCTGGGGGTCGGCCTGTCGCTGCGTCCTCAGACCCCGACGTCGACGACGGAGCAGATCTTCGCCGCGCCGGACGTCCGGACGGTGTCGGGTGCCATCCCGACCGGTGGCACCGCGACGGTGGTGTTCTCCCGCGAGCGCAACGCCGCCGTGCTGGTGATGAACAACGTGGCCCCGCCTCAGCCGGGCACCGTCTACCAGATGTGGCTGGTCGGAGCCGATGGCGCGCACTCGGCGGGCACGATGGACGCGAAGGCCGTTGCGCCGTCGACCACCGCGGTGCTGCCCGATCTCGGCGGTTCGAAGGCCCTCGCCTTCACCGTGGAGCCCGGCAGCGGGTCGACGCAGCCGACCACTCCGGTGTTCGCCGAACTGCCGCTGGTCTAACTGAGCCGGACTCCGGCGGCCGTGGCGGTCGCGGCCTCTTCGATGACGTCGCCGACCTCGTGGCGCCGCTCCCACGCCCGACGTTGACGCATCGCACCGTTGCCCTCGGCGGTGACACGCGTCAGCTCCTCGCGGACCATGTCGACCTCGCCAAGTGCCTCGAGAGCCGGTTCGACCCGGTCGACCAGGTTCGACAGAAGATGCGCGGCAGGCAGCGTCGCGTGGGTGTCTGCCAGGTCGACGGTCCGGCCGGCCAAGCCGTACCGCGCAGCCGTCCAGTAGGCCGCCTTGAGAGCGTGCGACGTCAGAGACGGCATCGGGGCACCCCTTTGCTCGTCGTCGAGTGCCGTCATCACTGCCGCACGCACCAGCGTGGCGAACAGGACCGTCTCGGCGACCGTCGCGGGGACGTCGGCGACGCGCACTTCGATGGTCGGGAAGTTGGCCGAAGGGCGGACGTCCCAATAGACCATGCCGTCGTCCAAGATGGCGCCGGCATCCAGCATCATGGCGACCGCCGCGTCGTAGTCGTCGATGGAATCGAAGTGCGGTGGCGGGCCTGCGCTGGGCCACCGCGCCCAGAGCACGCTGCGCCAACTGGCGTAGCCGGTGTCGGTGCTGCGGTAGATCGCCGAGTTCGCCGTCAGCGCGAGCAGCGATGGCAGCCACGGCCGCAGGCGGTTGCCCACCCGCACCGCGACCTCGCGCGAGGGCACCGCCACGTGTACGTGGCAGCCGCATATGCCCTGTTCGTGGGCGATCATGCCGAACTTCTCGGCGATCTCGCGATAGCGCGGTTTGTCGGTGATCGGGAATTCGCGCGGGACCGTCGGGGGCAATCCCACGGCCAGCAGCCGCGCGCCGACACCGACGGCCGCCTCCGAAGCGACGCCGCGCAGCCGAGTGAGCTCGGCCCGCAGATCCTCACTCGAAGCCATCACGTCCGACGTGGTCTCGACCTGACAGCTGGTCAGTTCCAGCTGCAGATCGACGCCCTTGGCCTTCGCCCGGTCCGCGACCGCACGGTTGTATGGGACGGGTTCGCCGCTGTGTGGATCGACGAGCAGGAACTCTTCCTCGACGCCGAACGTGGGATGGGTGGCCATGGGCTGAAGAGTTGATCCGGCCCGTCGGATGAGTTCACGACGGGCCGGGTCAGGGATGAAGACTCCTTTGCTGGCCGCTGCGCGCTTGGCGGCTCGGGGGTCTTTGTTCCCGCGGTGGAGTGGGCCCAAACATTCCAATTAGTGAGCCGTCCTAAGCTCAGATGATGGTCAAGGAATTTCGCTTCGGATTGGGTCTGCAAGCCGCACGTCACCGGCAGTCCGTGCAGGACTGGGGACGCCGAGCGGAGGACATGGGTTTCGACGTCGTGCACCTGCCCGACCACCTGTACACGACGGCGCCCTTCCCGATGTTGACGGCGATCGCGATGGCCACCGACAAGGTCCGACTGGGCACGTTCGTGCTCAACGCGTGCTTCTACAAGCCCGCGCTGCTGGCCCGCGAGGTCACCACGCTGCGCGACCTGAGCGACGGACGTCTCGAGCTCGGGCTCGGCGCCGGCTACAACAAGGAGGAGTTCGACCAGGCCGAACTGCCCTTCCCCAGCGGCGGAGAGCGGGTCGCCTACCTGCGCCACGTCATCGAACACCTGGCAGAGCACGCCCCCGACGTGCCCACCCTCATCGCAGGCAACGGAAACAAACTGCTGACCACCGCCGCCCAACGCGCCGACATCATCGGGCTCACCGGCGGGGGCCCGATCACCGAGGACGCCGACCCACTCGCCGATCGGATCAAGTTCGTGCGCGACGCCGCACCCGAGCGCTTCGACGATCTGGAACTCAACATCTCGATCATCGGCATGCCCACCGACGATTCGGGGGTGCCCGACCTGACGATCGCGCGCAGGTTCTTGCCCGAGCTGTCCGACGAGGACGTGCTCAAGACCCCGACGGTGCTCACGGGGTCGACCACCGACATCGCCGACACCCTGCGGCACTACCGCGATGCGTACGGGATCACGTACTTCATCGTGCAGCAGCATCAAGCCGAGGCGTTCGCGAAGGTGATCGCGCAGCTGCGCTAGCGACCGCGGACCGCGTCCTTGAGGCGCTCGCCGGTCTGCCGCACGCGAGCCTTCATCTGGTCGGCCTTGCCTTCGTTGCGAAGCCGGGCGTTGCCCGTCGCGTCACCGATCTTCTCCTTGGCCTGGCCAGTGAGGCGGTCGACGGTGTTGCGGGCCTTCTTCGCAGTGCTCATGGGTATGAGTAGCCGCTGGGTGGCGACCGGAAACGTGGAGTTCGGGGTGGGTTCGGTAAGCTGCGAGCCGTCCCCGCCCCCGTAGCTCAGGGGATAGAGCACGGCTCTCCTAAAGCCGGTGTCGCATGTTCGAATCATGCCGGGGGCACCACTCGTGATGTATTGCGTCGGGTGATGGCTGACATTTCGTCTCCGGTTGATGGGCGACAGTGTTTCGGCTGATGCCTGACAGTTGTTTCGGTTGATCCTTGACACTCCCTTAATGAGGGAGTTGAGCGTGGCCGAGCAGAGGTATCGGAGTCGGCGGCGTATCGAGCGCTGGTGCGGGCGCAGATGATCGACCCCCATCTGCGGGATCGGCGTTCCCGGAAGTGGAAACGCTGGGAACGCGCGGCGCCGATGGAGCTGTGGCAGATGGACGTCGTGGGTGGGTTCCCGTTGGCGGACGGCACCTCGGCGAAGGCGCTGACCGGGGTCGACGATCATTCCCGGATGTGCGTGTCTGCGCGATTGATGACCCGTGAGCGCACCCGCGCGGTCTGCGATGGGCTGCGGGCGGCGTTGGGCACTTACGGTGCCCCAGAACAGATCCTGACCGATAACTCCCAAGGTGTTCACCGGCCGGTTCAATCATCCCCCGGTGGAGGTGCTCTTCGATGCGATCTGCCGTGAACACGGCATCGAGCATCTGTTGACCCAGCCGCGTTCGCCGACCACGACGGGCAAGATCGAGCGGTTCCATCGCAGTCTGCGGGCTGAATTCCTCGGCAGCCGAGCAGTGTTCACCAATCTGAAGGTGGCTCAGCAGGCGTTGGACGAGTGGGTGGAGTTCTACAACACGGACCGGCCGCATCAGGCGTTGCAGATGGCCACCCCTGCGCAGCGGTTCGCGGGCAGTCCGGCAACGACACCGATCGCAGCACTGGCGCTGTTGGGTCATGACGAGCGCTGCGGCTCGGACTGGGTCAGCCGACGGGTCACCACCAATGGCGTGGTGTGCGTGTCTTGGCAGCAGGTCAGCCTGGGCCAGCATTACGCCGGGTCACGCTGCGATGTGCACGTCGACGGTGACTTGTTGCGGTTCTACATCGGCGACGATCTGGTCAAGACCGCCGCACGCAACAGCACCGGCGAGGTAAGAAACAAACGGGCCTTCCGCACCAGCGGACAGGTCTAAAACACCACCAGAGTGTCAAGGATCAACCGAACCCGATCCGTCAAGCATCAACCGACGCTGAACAGGGGCACCACTCGTGATGTCGCAGGTCATCGGAATAGCCCTGAACCTCCGGGAGGTTTCAGGCTTTCGTGTGGGTCCTTTGGGAGCCCTGGTGAGCTGGTAGTCCCTGCTCAGGTCGAGGGTGACGAGCGATCCAGAATGTCGGCGCGAGGGTTGGCCACGCCGACGGGAATGCCGCTACCGGTACACCTCAGCCCACGCACTTGGCGGCCCTTTTCGACCGAGTTGACGGACGATCTCACCACCGGGCCCACTGCCACGGCCAAGCTCCACTGTCGTTTCGGTCGTGTGTTCATTCCCGCGGTGGGTTTGATCGGCTTGCGAATCCGATGCAGACCCTAGAGCGGGGTGGCCGCGGATGTTTGCGTGGCTGCCAGGCGTCGGAAGTCGCTGCCGTGGAAGATAAGTGGTTCCCGCTGATCGTCGACGCAGAGCGATTTGATCCGCAGGAGAACAATGCTGTGGTCACCCGCCGGTAGCTCGTCGAAGAGTTCGCAGTCCAGCTCGGCCACGGCGGCATCGATGAAGACCGCACCCGTGCCGGCCTCAAACCTCCACCGCAGCCCCTCGAATCGGTCGCCCCCCTTGACTGCGAGCTTCCTGCAGATCGCCGCCTGGGAGTGCGACAGCAAACTGATGCCGAGTCGCGGCATCTGTCGCAGTACGGGCCAGGTGGCCGATCCCTTGCCCATTGCCACCGACACCAATGGCGGCTCCAGCGAGATGGGAGTGAAGGAACTGGCGGTGACCCCGTGTGGCGTTCCCGTTGGATCGAGCCCGCACAGCGCCACGATGCTCTGGGGGACACTTGCGAAGGCCGTGCGCAGGGCAGCGGGGTCGGTTGGTACGACGTGCAGGTTCATGGCCGAAGCCTTCCTGGACAGGCCGCCGGAGAGCCTGACCAGCTTCAACGCGCGGTCGCAGCAGCGGCACTGGTTGCAGCGGGGAAGGAGCGCGCATCTCCGGGCAGGTCCACTAGACGGGTCTTATATCCGTACCGTGGCGACGATAGATGCGAGTCGAATGTCGCGTCAATACCGGCTCCGATGCGGCTGATCGTCGCTGCTCGGCCTTGACATTGCACGCCGAAGGTGACTACCGTCACCCCACTAGATGGTACTAAAATCCATTGAGCGGTTTGGTGACGGAGGCGATATGACCGACGAAGGCTCAGTGCGAGTGATAGAACGAGTCTGCCTGGTGCTCGACTGCTTCTCCAAGCAGCAGTCGCGGCTGCAGGTCGGTGAGATTCGGGAGCTCACAGGCCTGCCTGCCACGACAGTGGCACGCATCGTCAAGAACCTCGTGACACAACGCTTGCTAGAGCGAGACGGGAACGACTATCGACTTGGCCTGCGTGTACTTGTCTGGTCCGCCCCCGCCCGAGCCGGGTCTGACCTCATAGTCGCTGCAGGCCCCATCATCGACCACATACGTGATCTGACGGGTGAGACCACCGGAATCTTCGTCCGCCAAGGCGCGGTGCGCGTCGGTGTGGCGGTTGCGATGTCGGAGCGCTCGATCATCTTCAACGCGTACGTGGGGCAGGTCATGCCCATGCATGCTGGCGCGGCCGGGAAAACCTTCATGGCCTTCGATCCCGAGGCGCTGACAGCGGCGCTGCAAGCAGGCCTGACGCGCTACACCGACGCCACCACGACCGATGCTGCCGAGCTGCGCCGCGCACTCGAGGTCATCCGCCAGAACAATTGGTCCTACGCCTCCGAGGAGCGCGAGCCGGGACTGAGCTCCATTGCCGCGCCCATCTTCGACTCGGCCGGAAATATCACCGCCACGATCGCAGTCGGCGGCCCGACCTTCAGACTTACCGCTGCGGCTGCAGCCGAGTTCGGCCCGCTGGTCGCCACCGCCGGTCTGTCGATCTCCGAGCGGTTGGGCTACGTCGCGCACCTAAACGACACACACGTCGCCGCGAGCCACCAACTCCAATAGGCGCAGATGCTCTGACCCGGACGGCTGATGGCCGCGCCACCTCGATCAGTGACGGCGGCAACCAGCTCCGCGCATGAATTGTCCACCCGATCGACCATCACACAGATACCGATTCGGCCGTGGACAACGGCAAGACAAGTAGGCCGTACCCGACGTCCCTTGGCACTTCGAAGCCTTCGACCGCTGGCCTCGAACACCTTTCAAGAAAGGCAAGGAACCATGAGCTGGCACACAGCCTCCCAATCGGTACAACAAGCCGTAACTGCCTTGGCCCAAGGCCGATTCGTCCTCGTGCTCGACGACGCCGACAGGGAGAACGAAGGCGATCTCGTTTGTGCAGCAGAGTTCATCGACCCTACCCAGATGGCCTTCCTCGTGCACCACACGACCGGCATCGTGTGCGCACCGATGAGCGCCGCGCGCGCGGACGCGTTACGGCTACCTCCAATGGTCAACGACAACAATGATTCTCATGGCACGGCGTTTACGGTCACCGTCGATCACGCATCCGTCGGGACCGGCGTATCCGCCCAAGACCGAACACAGACCATTCGATCGCTGGCCGATCCGTCGACCACGCCTAGCGATCTTCGCCGACCCGGGCACGTCTTCCCGCTCCGTGCACGCAGCGGCGGCGTACTCGAACGTGCCGGCCACACTGAAGCCGGGGTCGATCTATCAACGCTGGCTGGCCTCTCCGGCGTCGCGGTCATCGGAGAAGTGGTCGACGACGACGGGTCGATGCGCCGAGGCGATTCGTTACGTCGCTTCGCCGCCACCCACGACGTTCCCATGCTGACGATCGCCGACCTGATCCGGCACCGCCGCGGCACCGAGCGATTCGTTGAACTGATCGGAACGGCGCAGATGCCAACGGAATTCGGCGAGTTCCGGGCCATGGCGTATCGCAACGCCCTCGACGGCACCGAGCACCTCGCCATGGCGATGGGCGATGTCGTGGCCGCTGGCCAATCCACAGAAGGCGTCCTGGTCAGGGTGCACTCGGAATGTCTCACCGGCGACATCGTCGGCTCACTGCGCTGTGACTGCGGAGCCCAGCTCGAGCAAGCAATGCAGGCGATCGCAGGCGAAGGGGTCGGCGCGGTGGTCTACCTCCGTGGACACGAAGGAAGAGGCATCGGCCTCGGACACAAGATCAGAGCCTATGCGCTTCAAGAAGAGGGGCTCGACACCGTCGACGCCAACGTTGCTCAAGGCCTGCCCGTCGACGCACGCAGCTATGGCGTCGGCGCGCAGATCCTCACCGACCTGGGCATCCAGCGGCTGCGCCTCATCACCAACAACCCTGCCAAGTATGGCGGTATCGACGGATACGGACTGACGATCACCCGCCGCGTGGCGCTTCCCACCGCCCAGAATCCGCACAACGTGCGATACCTACGCGCCAAGCGAGAGCGCTTGCACCACGACATCCCCGTCGCGCGCTAACCCGCACCTGCCCGCAACACCCGTCGGACTCCCCCAGAGAACTGACCAACGTCGCCCCCGCGAGGAGACCACATGCCCAGCATCGGTGCACTATTCAAGAACGTGCGAGCTGGCCAGAGCAAGCTCGCGTGGAATCTTCCCGCGCTGAGCACAGTCGAGGACCTTGCCCTGACAAGCTCGGACTTCCAACACGAGTCGGCTATCCCGAAAGCCCACGTGGCCAAAAGGATCGGTGGCACAAACCAGTCGCCCAGCCTGGCCTGGGATACGCCACCAGAGGGAACCAGCCAGTTGCTGCTGGTCATCGAAGACGCCGACGTCCCACTCCCGTTCCCTCTCCCCCACGTGGCCGCATTGCTCGATCCCACCTTGACATCACTGCCCACGGGGGCCCTCAATGGCCACAGTGCCGCCCGCGGCGTGCAGCTCATCAAAGTGCTACTCGGAACTGGGTATGACGGCCCGGCGCCCATCAAGGGGCACGGCCCCCACCGGTATGTCTTCCAACTCTTCGCACTTGCCGACCCGATCCCGGAAAGCGCCAGGAAGAGCTTGAAGCGCACTCTCAAAGCCCCCACCCGCGCTCTTGCTCGCGGCCGACTCGATGGATTTGTGCAACGGTCCTGATCTCGGAGGAGTAGCCGACATGTATCCGACCCGATCACCGCACCGCTAACCTGCGGCAGAATCCCGATCGCCCACGCACTGAACGAGTCCGACACTCGTGTGCTGTTCGTCGACGACGACGCCAGTCGACGGTAATCGGCGCCTCGACCCTTGCCCCGGCCAACCCGGCCATTCGAGCGGCGCTACCGGCGATCGGTGCCGTGCTGCGCTTGCCGGGCTTGACCGGCCTCGTCACTCGGCTGCTTGCCCGCATCACGGTGACCACGGCCAAGGAGCGTCCGCGCCGATCGTCCTGGGCCCGCGCGCGGGTCGAATGGCCGTCGGGTCGCGTGCGTGCGGGCTGGCTGCGCACCGGCGAGGGTATGGCGTACACGGCCGCGGCCGTCACCGAGGTGGCCCAGCGACTGGCCAGGGGCGAAGGGCGACCCGGCACGTTTACCCCGGCCAGACTCTTCGGCCCCGAGGTGGCGCTGGCAGCCGGCGCCGAATTCGTGGTGACGGGCTGACAAGACAGCGAGGCCCACTTGCCATTGCGACGACTACGAAGCGGTGGACCGCGGAGCCTCAGCGGGTTCGAGATCGAAGGCTCGGGGGGGACCGCTGAGGGTGGCCTTCGCTTCGGCACCGAGACGATCCAGGATCTCGATTTCCCCCGCCTCGAGCCCATCGAGGGCGAACCCTGCGAGCTCAGCCGGGTCGCCCACGGAGCCTTCGGGAAACACGATCCCGGCGTTCTCGGCGTAGTCAATCAGCGTTTGGGTGCCGATCAGCCCTGGCACGAAGGCGGCGACCAGGGTTCCCTGGCCGGCGAGTTCGACCCTCACACCGTTGGTGAGCCCCCACTCAGCGGATTTCGCGGCAGAGTAGGCGGTGTTGCCGTCGACAGTGGTCCACGCCGCGGCCGACAGAACATTGAGGATGGCCCCGCCGCCGTTGCGAGCGAGGACGGGGGCGAACGCACGGATCATCGCGAGCGCGCCGTAGTAGTTCGAATCCATCACCATCCGGATCGCGTCCAGGTCACCGGTCACGAGGTTCCCGCCGGCAGTGAACGCGGCATTGTTGATCAACACGTCGACGTCACCGGCGAGCACTGCGGCCGCATCGACCGACGACTGATCAGTGATGTCGAGTCGGACCACCTCGGCACCGGGAATGTCGACGAGTTCGGGGCGCCGCGCGGTGGCGTAGACCTTCGCCCCGCGTTGCAATAGCTGGACGGCGAAGTGGTGGCCAAGTCCACGATTGGTGCCGGTGACAAGTGCGGTCGCACCGTTCAGCTTCATGCGTACCTCCATAAGATGACCGCGTGGTCATGTTGACTGCAGGCAGGCTAACGGCAAAATGACCACTCGGTCAACTTGTTACGATCCGTTCGTGACCCCGCCCGTGCGCCCGCTGCGTTCCGACGCGGCACGCAACCGCGAGTCGCTTCTGTCCGCAGCCGAGGACGAATTCGCAGAGCGGGGCCCGGAAGCATCGGTGGCGGACATCGCCCGCCGGGCGGGTGTCGCAAAGGGCACCGTCTTCCGTCACTTCGCGACGAAAGAAGAGCTGATCGCCGCTGTCGTCGCGCGGTATGTGACGGAGCTGAGAGACGTCGCCCGACGACTGCTGAGCTCAGCGGAGCCGGGGGCGGCGCTGCTGGAGTTCTTGACGGTGGCGGCCGATCAGCGCCAGCAACGCGACCTCACTTTTGTGATGTCAGCCAGCGCTGAAGATCCGTTCGTGCAACATCTTCGGGACGAGCTGCACGCGGGCGTCGTAGCGTTGGTTGACCGGGCGCGCGACTGCGGCGCCGTTCGGCAGGACATCACCGGAACCGATGTCTTCGTGCTGATATGCGCACCCGTTCACGCTGTCGAGTACTTGTCCGATCCGCCCCCAGATCTGTGGCGGCGATATCTTGCCCTCATCTTCGATGGCCTACGTCCAGAGGGCGCCCATCCCCTGCCGCAACCGCCACCCAACTGGCCCTGAATACCACTGCGCCAACGATCATTTCGCAAGCTCCTGACCCGCTTGTACGCTGACCGCCCACCCGGTTGCAGGATGCAGGTCGTCGCGTTGCCCGGGCGCTAGCCCGGCTGAATCGCTTGTTCGACAAGCGAATTCATCTCGCCGTCGAGTAGCGATGCGGGATCGATGTCCAGGTAGGTGAACTGACCGACCAATTCCAGGCTGATGATGCCGTGCAAACGTGTCCATGCGATCGTCGCCAGCAAGAGCGACCGAGAGGTATCACTCGCCAGCTCTGCAGCGATGGCGACGAGGACGTTCAGGGTGCGGTTGGCCGTGTCAAGGGTGTCCATCGGCGCTTCATAACCGGGTACCGGCGTGCCGAACAGCAATAAGTAGCGCTGCGGCTCGGCCAGCGCCCACCCGCGTACCGCTGCCGCCACCACCTGCAAGCGCTCGGCGGGTGGCAGGGCTGCAGCACGCTTGGCGACGCGTTCGGCGGTTTCTGCGAGGTCGGCGTATCCGTCCCGGATCAATGCGGTCAGCAGTGCCTCGCGGTTGGCGAAGTACCGATAGAGCGCTGGACCGGTCATCCCCATCTGCTTGGCGATCGCCGTGATCGAGATGCCGGCGGCCCCGGATTCGGCGAGCTGACGCATCGCGAATCGTTTGATCTCGACCATCGCTTCGTGGCGGAGTCGTTCGCGTCGGCTGGTCAACGGCTGTGACATCGATCCCTTTCGCTGCCC
The DNA here is from genome assembly GCF_008329605.1 of Mycolicibacterium sp. P9-64. Taxonomy (GTDB): domain Bacteria; phylum Actinomycetota; class Actinomycetes; order Mycobacteriales; family Mycobacteriaceae; genus Mycobacterium. The sequence goes on along the minus strand of NZ_NPKO01000005.1, from coordinate 404,882 downwards.
TGTGACGACATCGTACTGTAGTAATAGGGCATAACTTTCGTTATTGTCAGTCACGAAGGAGCGGGTATGGCAGATATGGCAGTGGTGTTTGGAGCCGGTAGCGGACTAGGCGCCGAGATTGCTCGTCAATACGTCAAGCAGGGCCGCCGGGTGTGCGGCGTGACCCGGACCGGGAAGGGCATCCCCGAGGGGGTCGAGGGCCTGCGGGCCGACTTGCTTGATCGCGAAGCGGCGATTGCCTCTTGCCAGGGGGCATCGGTGATCCACCTTTCCGCCAATGTCCCCTACCCCGATTGGCTCACCACCTTTCCGACCATGGTCGACAACGGCATCGCCGCCGCGGAGGCGACGAACGCAAAGCTGGTGCTCACCGACAACCTGTACGCCTACGGCCCCGTCGATGGGCCGTTCGACGAGCAGACACCGGAACGGCCGCGGGGACCGAAGGAGAAGTTGCGGTCTCGCCTAGGACACACATTGCTCGACGCGCACGCGCGCGGCCGAGTACGAGTGTCCATCGGTCGCGTCAGTGATTACTACGGTCCTGATGCTCGAATGTCTCTGCCGGACGAACTCGTCCTCGAGCCGCTCTCCCGTGGGAGGAACCCAATGTGGTTCGCGCCCTTGGATATGCCGCACACGTTCGGCTACTCCGTCGACACCGCCAAAGCGCTGATCATTCTGGGCGACGACGACCGCGCCGACGGCCGGGTCTTTCACACTCCCGCCGCCGAAACGCTACCGGTCTCGGAATTCATCAAACTTGCCGGCGAGGTCGCCGGGCGGGTGCGCCGACCAATTCGGTTGCCCGCCGCCACGGTTCGGCTCATGTCACTGTTCGACCGGAGACTTCGCGGCTACGACGAACTCGACCATCAACGGACCAAGCCGTGGATCGTCGACCATTCGGCGTTCGACCAGACCTTCGGGACGTTTCCCGTAACCAGCCATGTCGACGCCATCAGACACACGATCGAGTGGTATCGAGCAACCGCTCGCTGACGCCTCCGGCGGTGATGTGAGGCACTTTTCGAACTGACGCGGAAAGCGGGCAAGACGAATGCGGGTATACAGAGTCGATGAGTCGACGGGCGGCGACGGATTACGACTGCACGAGGAGCCGGACCCTTCACCACAGCGCGGCGAGCTACTCCTACGCGTGCGGTTCGTGGCGTTGAACTACCGCGATGGCGCGATCGCAGGCGGACGCTACGTGCGAAGTAGCCGCACGGGCCTGGTGCCCTGTAGCGATGCAGCGGCAGAAGTCGTCGAAGTCGGTGAGGGCGTGGAGGATTACCGCCCAGGCGATCGTGTTCTCAGCACGTTCCATCCGCGCTGGTTCGGAGGCGCTCCGCCCCCCAGCTTGGAGGCGGATGGCTACGGCAGCGGACAGGATGGCTGGCTCGCCGAATACAAGGTCGTCCCCCGGGAAGCCGTGGTCCGACTGCCCGATCAGCTCTCCGATGAACACGCCGCGACACTGCCGTGCGCCGGGGTGACGGCCTGGAACGCGTTGCGCGGACCAAACCCGATCCGCACGGGACACAGCGTGCTCACATTGGGCTCCGGCGGCGTCTCGCTATTCGCCGTGCAGCTGGCCAAAGCGCTTGGTGCACAGGTTATTGCGACAACATCGAGCGCCGAGAAGGCGGCGATCCTCACCCAGCTGGGAGCTGACGAGGTCATCGACTACCGCCTGCATCCCGAATGGTACGAGCAGGTGCGCAACCTCACGTTGGGACGGGGCGTGGACCGCGTCATCGAAGTGGGCGGGCCCGCCACCATCGGTCAGTCGCTACGCGCGGTTGCCATCGGCGGTGAAGTCACGTTGATCGGATGGCTCAGTACCGACAACCCCGGCATCGACTACTTCGCGCTGAAGAACAGCTTGGCCACTACCCGCCCTGTCGTCGTGGGCAGCCGCGACGACCTCGCGGAACTGGTCCGCCTGGCCGCGACCACCGAATTGCCACCGGTCATTGCGCAGGTGTTCGCCTTCGAGGAAACGCGGGCAGCCTTCGAGCAGCTCCATCGAAGCCACCACGTCGGCAAATTGCTGATCCGGGTCAGCTGATGACGGCACGCCCAACCGAGATGATCGCCGGCGCTATCCGCCCCGCCGCCGCGGCGCACTCCACTTGATCACGCGCTCAACGACTTCCGCCACAAATTGGCCCGCGTCCATGCCCTGGAGCTTGCGCCCATTCGTCTCGTGACCGCAGACGAAGTTGCCCGGACCGTATTGCTTCTCACGCAGAATGCGGCGATCACCGGCGAGACGATTCACGTCGACTGCGGGGCCCGGTTGGTCCGAGGCGTGGGATGCACGCCGTCATCGGCGGAAACGGCCCGCCGCTCGTCCTGAACACGGTCTTCCTCAGACGTGGCGGGCATTCCTCCAAACAGGTCGGCCCATCCCCAGCGTTCGCACCTGCTGCCGGCCTCCGGGCCTGGTGGCGAATCACATTGCGGTCGCTCCCCCGTCGACGACCAGCGCGCTTGCGGTGACGAAGGAGGCTTCGTCGCTGGCGAGAAACAGCGCTGCCGCGGCGACCTCCTCCGGGCGTCCCAAGCGTCTCGTCAGATGCTGGGCCTTCATTCCGTCGAGAACGGCGGCTCGGTGCTCCTCGGGCAGCTCGGAGACAAAACTCTGCGGCATCGCCGTATCGATCAGGCCGGGAACCAGCGCGTTGACCCGGATGCCCGGGGCGAGGTCGACGGCCGCGGCACGCGACAGCAGAATGACGCCGGCTTTGGCCGCTCCGTAGACCGACATGTTCGGAATGGCGACGACTCCGCCGCCCGATGAGGTGTTCACGATCGAGCCGCCCGGATTGGTCATTCTGGGCGCAAAGGCCCGGATCATGAGGAACACCGATTTGGAGTTGACGTCGTGGACGCGATCCCACTCCTCCACTGAGGATTCCAGGATGTGTTTCCCGAGAATGGTGCCCGCATTGTTGTAGACGATGTCGATCGGCCGATCGCCGGTGATCTCAGCGGCCAGATCGTTGACCTGCTCTTCGGAGGAGACGTCGACCGTTCGGAACTGGAAGTCGTACCCTTCGCCTTTGAGTTCCCGTTCCAGATCGGCGCCGGCCGCAGTGGAGATGTCGACCCCGATCACCGATGCGCCTTCGGCGCAGAACATGCGGCACGCCGCTCGCCCCACTCCGCCGGTCGCGCCGGTGATCACCGCGTACTTATTGTCAAGACGTCCCATGAGATTCTCTTCTTTGGAAGTTGTCGAGTCGAATGTTCGCCTGCCGAGCCGTGTTACGCGCGCAACCCGGCCTCACGGAGCAATGGCATCACTGTCTTGTCGAAGTTCTCGAGCCCCTCGGCGTAGTCGAGGAATCCCAACGCCATTCCGGAAACGCCCGCCTTCTCCATCTCGATGAAGCGGTCGGTGATCTGCTCCGGGGTTCCGACGAAGGGCGCTCCACCGTAGCCGGCGATGAAGCGATCTTCGGCGTCCTTGCGCAGGAGATGATCGAATGAGCCGCTCTGCATACCGAGGACACTCATCAGGTTGCGTGCAGCTTGCCGGTCGGCGCCATCGACGATGGCCTGCATCGCCTGTTGCGCCTCCTTCTCGGTATCGCGGCACACGACGTATGCCCCGGAGAAGACCTGCGGCTGGCGGCCATATTTCTCGTAGGAGTGGTTCTTGAATTTCTGGACCGAGGCAGCGGCGCTGTTCGCATCGTCGACGACGATGAAGCTGACATCTGCGTTGCGCGCGGCGAAGTCGCTGCCCGCTGGTGAAGCGCCGGCATTCATGATGACGGGGTGGGGCTTTTGCACTGGCTTGGGCCAGGATTCGGCATCGTTGATGGTGTAGTAGTCACCGGCGAAGGAGAATGGTTCCTGCTCGGCCCACAGTCGTTTGACGATGTTGATCCATTCGTCGCCGACCTTGTACCGCTCATCGTGCTCACGCAACGCAGAACCGAACATCTCCATCTCGGGTTTGAACCATCCCATGACGAGGTTGAGCCCGAAACGGCCATTGGAGATGTGGTCGATCGTCGCTGCCTGCTTGGCGGCGACGATTGGATGCACAACAGGGACGTGAGAAGTCGCGAAGACCATGATGCGCTCGGTGGCTTGTGCCAAACCCGCCGCCCAGGTGTAGGTCTCGAAGGCTTCGCCATTGAAGTTGGTGGCGCCGCCGAACCCGCGCCATCGGCCCAGCGGGATGAGCATGTCGAGGCCCATGGCCTCGGCCTGACGCGCCAGCCCGACGGTATGGTCCCACGTCACCTCATAGGACGTGGGGGCCTCACTAATACTCACCCCCGAGCTGACATTGGTGGCGAACGTTCCCAGTTTGAGCTTGTTCTTGTCGTCGTAGAGCGCTAGATGTGATCGCGCTTCGGCGATGTCGTCGGTGTTCAGTGCGGCCACGGTGAAGATCTCCTCAGTTCGGTGTTATTTGGCGACAGCCCTATTCGGCGAAGCCGCACGCTTTCAGTGCGGCCTCGGCAACTGTCATGTCCTGGGTGTAGTGGCCTCCGCTGATCCCGATGGAGCCGACGATCTGGCCGTCCGAGACGATCGGATATCCACCGCCATAGGTGACCAGTCGGGGTGTGTGGACGATGCCCAGCTTGAGGGGTTCGTCGTCCTTGATGACGTCGTGCCATTGGTGGGTGGGCAGTCCGAATGCGACCGCCGTATAGGACTTGTTCTGGGCGATATCGATGGTCAGCGCGGGGGCGCCATCCATGCGCGCGAAACCGACGAGGTTTGCGCCGCTGTCGTGAAGGGCCACCGAGACTGCCATCGACTGCTGTCGTGCGGCCGCCACAGCTGCCTCGATCAGTGACTGCACACCAACGAAGGTCAAGGTGCGGATGGCTCTGGTGTCGGGTGCGGATGCGTTCGACATTGGGGTGGTTCTCCGTTCGGGGCCGGGTTGGCGAAATCGCTACTTGTTTAGTGGATTTGATATCGATCGCGGTCAGTGCTGAGGTGGCCGAAGTAACCCAGCCGTTGGGAGATGGACGTGCCAGCCGTGGCGATCAGCGGGCCGAACTCATCGGCGGCCGTGGCAGTTAGTCGAAAGGCTGGACCTCCAACGGTGATGGCGGCGGCAATATCGCCGGCGGAGTCGAAGATGGGCGCCGCAAGGGAACTCAATCCCGGTTCGCGTTCTTCGGAGCTGTATGACCAACCGTGCTGACGGACGGTCGTCAGTTCACGCCTGAGCTGGGCGGCATCGGTTGTCGTCGCGTCGGTATAGCGGGTCAGCCCGGTGTCGAGGGCCGATTTCAGCGCGGCGGAATCGAATGCCATGAACGTCTTGCCGGCTGCACCAGCGTGCAAAGGCATGACCTGACCGACGTACCCGTTGAAGATGATGGATCGTTCCGACATCGCTGCTGCAACGCCGACGCGTATCGCACCCTGCCGCACATAGATTCCCGTGGTCTCGCCGGTCAGATCCCGGATGTAGTCGATGACTGGACCGGCGGCGACGATGAGATCCGAAGCCGCCTTTGCCGGCGCGGACCACACGAGAACGCGTAGCCCTAGCCGGTAATGAGCGCCGTCGCGTTCCAATAATCGTTGCACGACAAGGCTTTTGACGATTCGTGCCACCGTTGTAGCGGGAAGGCCGGTGAGTTCGCGCACATCGCCGATCTGCAGCCGGGGCCGCTCCCTCGAGAAGCAGTCAAGGACGAGACATACCCGTTCGATCACGCGTACGGGACCTTCGTCAACCATCGCTACCTCCCATTCCACCGCTAGTCGGTTTTAAACTCCACTGTGTGGTGTGACGGTAGTCACGGGCCTCTCCGCTTGTCAAGCCCGGAAATTCGCATATTCACCGACCGTGACGCGCCTTGACAGGTCGCACGGCTCGCACCTAGCGTCACCGCTGAATGGTTTTGACACCCATCTAATGGATCGAGTTGGTATGTGCGGTGTGGATGGACGAGTGCACCTCGTCGCTGCGACGGTTGGCTCTACGGTGGACTTCCGGCGGTTTTCGGTCGACGGCGGTTCACGATGACTGCGGCACGGTTGCGCGAACTCATCTGTGGGCCCGAACTGGTGATCGCACCTGGCGTGTACGACGGAATATCAGCTGCCCTGGTCGAACACTCCGAGTTCCCAGTGGCCTACATGTCCGGTGCGGCCGTATCGGCCTCGGCGGTGGGCCTACCCGATATCGGCCTGACCACCATGACCGAGATGGCTGCGCAGGCCGCGGTAATCACGCGCCGACTGTCCAAACCGCTGATCGCCGACGCCGACACCGGCTTCGGCGACGTGACCCACGTCTATCGCACCGTGCAGGAATACCAACGACTCGGCGTGGCGGGCATTCAACTCGAGGATCAGGTATTTCCGAAGCGGTGCGGACACCTCGACGACAAAGCGGTGGTCGACGTCGATGAGTTCACGGCCAAGATCCGCGCCGCGGTCGATGCGCGGACCGACATGCTCATCATCGCGCGGACTGACGCCCGGGCAGTCCACGGAATGGACGAGGCACTGCGTCGGGCTGCCCTCTACGCGGCCGCAGGTGCAGACGTCATCTTCATCGAGGCGCCGCAGTCACTCGATGAGATTGCCTGCATCCCCAAGGAAGTGAATGCTCCTGCGCTCTTCAACCTGGTCCCAAGGGGAAAGACTCCGCCGGTATCGCTAGACCAACTGCGAAGTTTCGGCTATGCAATCGCCATCGCTCCGGCTACGGGCGTCGGCGGGGCCGTAGGTGGAATCAGTGACGCCCTGGCAGCGCTGAGTCGCGGCGACACCAGCCAAGACGGCATGTCGTCGCCGCGGGAATTCTTCAATGCGCTCGGCCTGCCGTTCTGGGAGCACGTCCGCACGGCTTACGACGGTGGTGTTCTCGATGCCTAACACCATCATCGAGAAGATCCTGGCGGCCACATCCGGCAACGATGCCGTATCACCAGGTCAGATCGTGACGTGCGATGTCGACATGACCGTCATCATCGACGTGCAGTTCGCCCATCTGCGTCTGGGCGATGTCGTCGCAGTGCACGATCCAGCCAAGATCGCGGTCGTCATGGATCACGCGGTGCCCGCGCCGACTGTCCGCGACGCCGTTCACGGGACCCGCGCCCGAGCGTTCGCGCGTGATCACCACATCGAACACTTCTACGACATCGGGCGCCACGGCATCGTCCACCAGGTCATCGACGAGCAGGGGCTCGCGCTGCCGGGGACGGTCGTCGCCTGCACCGACTCGCACACGTGCGCGGCAGGTGCAATGAACTCCGCGGCCCGCGGACTCGGCCCGGCCGAGATCTTGCAAATGATCTGCACCGGGAAGACCTGGTATCGGGTGCCGCCCACAATCCGATACGAGCTCGTTGGCACCAAACCACCCCATATCAACGGCAAGGACATCTTCCTGGCCATCGCAGCCCATTACGGCGATGCCACCGACCACGCACTGGAATTCGGTGGGCCCGGTCTGGCCAGCGTCCCGATGAGCGACCGGCGCACCATCGCCACCCAGGGTGCCGAAATCGGCGCAGACTTCACCCTCTTCCCCGCCGACGACGTCTGCCTGCAACACCTTTCGCGCACCGCTCCGACGGCCACCTGCACACCCCGGCACGCTGACGTCGACGCCGAGTACGCCGCAGTACGCGTGATCGACCTGAGCGGCATCCAACCGATGGTCGCCCGTCCCGGCACGGTGATCAACAACGCCGTAGCGGTTTCCGAGTTGGCCGACGTCCACATCGACCAAGCGTTCATCGGCTCCTGCGCCAACGGACAACTCGCCGACCTCGAGGTGGCAGCCGATATCCTCGCCGGCCAGCGTGTCGCCGACGGCGTCCGGCTGATCGTCACGCCAGCGTCGCAGCGGGTCTACCTGGATGCGGTCAAACTCGGCTATGTTGCCACCCTGGTAGAGGCGGGGGCGGTGGTCACCAACTCCACCTGCGGCGCCTGCTTCGGGTATCACATGGGGCTGCTCGCACCGTCGGAAGTGTGTATTACCGCCAGCACCAGGAACTTTCGCGGGCGGATGGGCAGCACCGAAGCGTCCATCTACATGGCATCACCGGCCACTGTCGCGGCATCAGCCATCACGGGCCACATCAGTTCGGCCATCACCCAGGAGACGACGGCATGACACTCACGGTGGCCCGCGGCCAGGCCTGGGTCTTCGGCGACGAAGTCAACACCGACGACATGTACCCCGGTTTCGCGATGAAACTGCCACCCACCGAGGCGGCCAAGCACATGTTCGATGCCACCCGACCGGACTGGCCATCTCTGGTCCAACCCGGTGACATCGTCGTGGCCGGACGCAACTTCGGGCTCGGATCGAGTCGGCCCGTCGCCGAACTCTTCAAAGAACTGCAGGTGAGCTGCCTGATCGCCGAGCAATTCAACTCACTGTTTCATAGAAATGTGCTCAACTACGGCCTGCCGGCAATCGTCCTTCCCGAAGCAAGAGCGATCATCGCCGAAGGCGACGTCCTAGAAATCGACTTCCTCGCCGCCGAGTTACACAACCAGACCCGGGCATCGATGCATCACTTCGATCCGTTCCCCGCGTTCGTCGTTGACATGCTGTCCGCCGGTGGGCTGATGAACCAGCTCGAGGCAGCCGGTTACCTGCGCACCACCGAGCCAGAAGATCGGAAGCAATCCATCTAGCTCCTCCCCAGACACCGACGGTAGGACACGCACCCGGCAGCGGTCGACGGGTTGCCGGAGGTGGCCGACGCATTCATGATTGCTTATATTGTGAGTATCTGCTCATAATGTGAGCGCGTCGTGGATCACACTCACTCATGCCTGTGATGCGACGCATGAAAAGAGTCGTCGCCCAAAGGGAGTGCACCCATGTCCGACACCGCAGTCATCGTCAACACCGCGGTCGCGATCCTCGCGGTCGTGGTGATGATCGTCAGGTTCAAGCTGAACCCCGTCGTCGCACTCGTCGTGGGATCGGCCTACCTCGGCCTGGCAGTCGGCCTCGGTGTCGAGGCCACCATCAAGGCCATCACCGAAGGCTTCGGCGGGATCATGGCCGACGTCGGCTTGCTCATCGCCTTCGGTGTGTTGATGGGAGCGATCCTGCAGCAGACCGGAGCCATCCAACGCCTCGTCGAATTGCTGCTGCGCGTATTCGGGCCCAAACGCATGCCCTATGCACTGTCGCTGACCATCGCGACCGCGCTTCAGTCGATCTTCCTCGACGTGCTTCTCGTCATCAGCGCACCGCTGGGACGCAACCTCGCCAAGCGGATCGGCAAGAACGGCACCCCGCGCGTCGCGACCGCCATGGCCATCTCCCTGGAGTGCGGCATCGTGATGATGGTGCCGGGCGTGGGGTCCCTCGCATTGGCCGGCCTGCTGGGGGTTCCGCTCGGCAAGATGCTGTTGTTCGGGCTGTGCCTGGTGATCCCCACCGTGGCGATCTCGGTGGCCATCATGTCGTTCCTCTTCAACCACGGCTGGTGGGACGCCGACCGCGACGAATCACCCTTCCTCGGTGACGAATCCATTCACGACGAACCGCCGACCGACGGTCCCACCACCACGGAGGACGCCCCTTCCGGTGGCGGCGGCGTCGCGGTGAAGACTCCGCCCGCGACCCGCGCGCAGACCTCGCTTCTCCTGCTGTTCGCCCCGATGCTCACCTCACTGCTGCTCATCGCGACGGGGGCCATCCTCGATGCCGCCGACATCCACAACCCGATCATCGCGTTCCTCGCCTCACCGGTCATTGCCCTGCTGATCGGGCTCATCGGCACCAGCCTCGTCGGGCGTTACGCCCTTGGGGCAGCAGCGATCCAGATGGCCATCGCCACCGGGTTCAAGGAGAGCGGACAGATCCTCATCCTCACCGGTGTCGGTGGTTCACTCGCCGCCACCATCAAGGCCGCGGGCCTCGGCGACATCCTCGGGCACTACTTCACTGCCAACACCGCGGCCCCGTTGCTGGTGGTCTGGGTCATCGCCGCAGCCCTGCACGTCGCGGTCGGATCGGTCACCATCTCCGCGATCACCTCCGCCGGAATCCTGGCGCCAGTCGTCCCACTGCTCGGGCTCGACCCCGTGCTGATCGCGCTCGCCGCGGGCGCGGGTTCCCTGTTCGCCGTGCACGTCACCAGCAATACCTTCTGGTTGCTTCAGTCGCTGCTGGGCCAGTCCACCCGCGGGGCGCTCAAGACCGTCACCGTCGGGGTTTCCGTTGCCTCCGTCGTCGCGATCCTGCTCATCCTGCCCTTCAGCCTGCTGTTCTAGCGACGTAAATCTAGGAAGTCACCATGGCCCACAACGATATTCGTCCCCTCGACGGAATCCGCGTCCTCGAGCTCGGCAACTACATCGCCGCCCCCACCGCAGGGCGCATGCTGGCCGACTTCGGCGCGGAGGTCATCAAGGTCGAGCGTCCCGTCACCGGCGACGAACTCCGCAACTGGCGGTTGTACTCCGGGGACACTTCGATGCTCTACCGGACGATCAACCGCAACAAGAAGTCCGTCGTGATCGACCTCAAGACCGATCGGGGCCGCGACGTCGTGCTCGACCTGATCCGCCATTGCGACGTCCTACTCGAGAACTTCCGACCGGGAACGCTCGAGAAATGGGGGTTGAGCCCCGAGGTCCTCGACGAAGCCAACCCCAACCTGGTGATCACCCGAATCTCAGCCTTCGGTCAGACCGGACCCATGTCCCAGCGTCCCGGATTCGCTGCCGTCGCAGAGGCATTCGGCGGATTGCGCGAGCTCGTCGGCGATCCCGACCGGCCGCCAGTGCGCACCGGGGTGTCCATCGGCGACTCGATCGCGGGCATCTACGCCGCCTTCGGCACGGTGATGGCATTGTTCCAACGCGAACGGTTCCAACGCGAACGCACCACCGTCCCACTCGAACAGCGCATCATCGATGTCGCGCTCAACGAGTCAATCCTGGCGGTGATGGAATCGCTGATCCCCGACTACCTCGCCTACGGCGTCCAACGCGAACGTGTCGGCGGGCGAATGGAGGGCATCGCCCCGAGCAACGCCTACCAGTGCCACGACGGCAACAGCATCATCGTGGCAGGCAACGGCGACGCCATCTACCAGCGCTACATGAACACCATCGGGCGGCCCGACCTCGCCGCCGATCCTGGCCTGCAAACCAACGCAGGACGCTGGCAGCGCCGCGAGGAACTCGACGCCGCGATCGGCCAATGGTCGAGCCAACTCGGCCGCGACGAAGCGCTCAAGATCCTCGACGAAGCCGGCGTCCCCTCCGGACCCATCTACACCGCCGCCGACATCTGCGACGATGCACAGTACGAGGCGCGCAACATGATTCAGCACTTCGACGTCGACACCGGCGACACCGAACCCAAGTCCGTCGGCTTCACCGGCATCGTCCCGGTGATCGGCGGCAAGTCGCTGCCCATCCGCACCGTCGGACCCGATCTCGGGCAACACACCCACGAAGTGCTCTCGAACCTTCTGCACCTCACCGACGACCAGATCGGAGCACTGGCATGACCGTCGCCGAACCACGCCCCTACACCCCGCAAGCCGAACTACGCGACGTCACGCTGCGCGACGGGCTGCAGCTGACCGCCAAGATGATGCCCACCGAACTCAAGGTGCACCTCATCCGCGAACTCCTGACACTCGGCATGCCGACGCTCGAGATCGGATCGATGGCCAGACCCGATCTCGTGCCCCCGCTGGCCGACACCCTCGAGGTCATCGCCGCACTCACCCCCGACGAACTCGACAAGTGCTGGGTCTGGGTGGCCACCCCACGACACATCGAGAAGGCCGCCGCCGCCGGTGCGCGACGCTTCCAGTACTGCCTGTCCGCCTCCGACTCCCACAACAAGGCCAACATCGGTCGCGACACCGAGACCAGCGTCGCCGCCATGCCCGATGCCATCCGCATTGCCCACGACGTCGGCGGTTCCATCCAACTGTGCATCGCCACCGCCTTCACCTGCCCGTTCGAGGGGATCGTCGACCCCCGACGGGTCCTCGGGATCGCCGCGGACCCCCGCACCGACGGTGCCGAGCACATCGTCGTCTGCGACACCATCGGCCAAGCGATTCCCACCCAGGTCGCCGACCTCGTCGGCGCATTGCGCGCGGCACAACCGCAGCAGCGCTTGGTCTTTCACGGGCATGACACCTGGGGCCTCGGCGTGGCCAACACTCTCGCCGCGATCGATGCCGGCGCCACCATGGTCGACGGATCCCTCGGCGGGCTCGGTGGCTGCCCGTTCGCCCCCGGCGCCAGCGGCAACACCGCCACCGAAGACCTGTTGTTCGCTCTGCGCCCCGACTGGATCACCCCGAAGACGCTGGGAGCGCTCGTCGAGCTATCCGAGAACGTGCTCGCCGAGATCGGCGAAGCGAACCGCTCCAAGGCCGCCCAAGGCGCCCGTTCGGCGGCGACGGCCTTTCCCTGGGTCATCGGCGGCGACCGGTAGATTCATCGCCATGGCCAACGGCGAGTCGGATTCGTCCGGTAAGCAGCAGACGCTGCTGGTGCTGACGAAGATCACCGAGATCCTCAACGCCTTCACGCTGTCACGCCCGGCGCTGACGCTCGGTGACATCCAGCAGGCGACCGGGCTGCCTACCTCCACCGTCCAGCGCCTGGTGTCCAACATGGTGGCCCACGGCATGCTCGACCGCGTCGGTGATCACATCCGCATCGGCATCCGGATGTCCTACTGGGCCGCGACCGCCCGCAAGGACGTCGACGTCCTTGCGGTAGTGAACCCGGTGCTCAAGGAGATCCGGGACAAGACCACCGAGACGGCGTGCTTCTTCACCGTCGAGCAGAACTTTCGGGTGTGCATCGCCGTCGCCGAAACCCAGCATGCACTGCGCCGAGACATGTATGTAGGCAAGGTGATACCGCTGCACGTCGGCTCCGCCTCGCGAGTGCTGCTGGCCTGGAATCCCGAGCTGGCCGACCAGGTGCTGAGCGCACCACTCGAGCAGCTCGCCGACAGAACGGTCACCAGCGCCCAGGAGCTACGCAACCTCATCGCTCACACCAGATCGGACGGCTACGCCATCACCACGGGTGAACGCGACGACTCCGCCTCCGGGCTGTCCGCGCCCGTCTTCGACTCCGCAGGAGAGATCCTCGGTGCCGTGACCATCAGCGGCCCGACGCTGCGGATGTCCCAAAAGCAGTGTGAGGACTGGATCGATCTGCTCGTCGGGTACGCCGAACAGATCACCCGCACGCTCGGCGGCAGGCCGCCCCAGTAGGCCCGCCGGCCTACGCTTCTCGATATCCGAGGGAGGCAGAGATGCGCCCGGCTGCCCGAGTGACGACCGTGACCAGTCCCCGCATTCGGGCGGCAGGCATGTAGGGCCGGGTCGCTGACACGCTGATGGCTCCGACGATCTGCCGGGACGCGTCGCGCACCGGCGCAGCCACACATCTAATCCCGGGTTCGTTGTCCTCGAGGTCCATCGCCGCACCCAGCTCCGCGTAATCCACCATGCGCGAATGAAATTGGTCGTAGTCGGTACCCTTCGCGTCCGGTGACAGTTGAGGGTGCGCGGAATCGGCCTCGAATACCGTGCGCCACCGCTCGGGAGAATCCAGCAGGAGCGCCTTGCCAACTCCCGCTCTCGACAACGGCATCCGGTACCCGATGCGAGAACGCATCTCGGCACCGCGCGAGCCGGGAAGCTTGTCGAGGTACAGCACCGAGCCGCCGTCCTCGACGGCCAGGTGGACGGTGTCGCTGACCTGCGCCGAGAGTTCCTCCAGGACAGGGCGGGCGACGACGGGCAGCGGATTACCGTGCAGAGCCTTGAAACCCAGATCGATGAGCGCGGGCCCGAGGGTGTACCCGGCTCGCCCCAACCGTAGATAGCCCTGCTGAAGAAGCAGCTGGATCAGGCGGTGCGCGGTGCTGCGCCCCAGCCCCGTGCGCTCGGCCACCGTCTTGAGGTCGTCGGCACCGTCGGCGACCGCCTGAATCACCGACAGACCCCGCGCCAATGTCTGGGTACCTGCGGGGATGCCGTCGGTCGCTGCACTCACGGACTCATCTTTCCATATATCGGGATGTCGTTTGCATATCTAGGACGCACTTCCGACAGTGTGAGTGTGACCCGCACCACCGCGACCCATACCAGCGAGGCCAAGCCGCTGCCCCGCCTGATCGCCGTCGATTGGGGCACCACCTCGCTGCGGGCATGGCTGATGAGCGACGGCGGCGAGATCGTGTCGACACGGCGACGCGCCAAGGGGTTGCTCAGCATCGCCGACCGCCCCGCCGCTGAACGCGGCGCCGAGTACGAGCGGATCTTCATCGAGCTCTGCAAGGACTGGTTGGGTGAGTACCCGACGGTGCCCGCCATCGCATGCGGCATGGTCGGCAGCACCGAAGGCTGGGCTGATGCCGGCTATCTCACGGTCCCAACGGATCTCGAGTTCAGTGCCGACACCTTGACCAAGATCCGCCATGCGCGGGGCACACTGCACCTGGTCCCCGGCCTGCGCGTCGCGCCGCACGGCGACACCCCCGGCGACCTCTTGCGCGGCGAGGAGAGCCAACTGGTCGGCGCGCTCGAATTGGTCGACTCCGACCAGCTGCCCCAGACGTTCGTTCTTCCAGGGACGCACACCAAGTGGGTCCGCGTCGATAACGCAACCGTGCAATCCTTCACCTCCGTCATGACCGGCGAGATCTACGGTCTGTTGCTCCGTCACGGCTTGCTGGCACGAACCGCGGCCACCGGCAGCCCCGACTACCGCGCCTTCGACCGGGGCCTTCGCACCACGACCGACCGGGGCCTACTCGCTGAACTGTTCGGTGCGCGTGCCCTAGTCCTCGACGGGCTGCTCGACCCGGCCTCGGTGCCGGACTACCTCTCCGGTGTCCTGATCGCCGATGAAGTACGACACCAGTTCCCGCGGTACGGGGCCGGGGCCGGCGTCGTCGTGTGTGGAGCCCCCGATCTGTGCAATCGGTACGCGCGGGCCCTGCGGCAGGCGGGCGCCGACCCTCGAATCGTCACCGAGGACGCCACCGCCCGCGGCCTGTGGACGATCGCCGCACGGTCCGGGCTCATCGATTCCACCATCCCCGAGGCCCAAGGAGGCATCCGCGCATGACGACCGATCTTGCAACCGGCACGGGCCTGGTCGCCATCCTGCGCGGCGTCAGCCCAGCCGAGGTGGTCGCGATCGGCGAGGTACTGGCCGAGGAGGGATTCTCCGCGATCGAGGTGCCGATGAACTCCCCCAACCCGCTGCGATCGATCGAACTCCTCGCCAAGGCGGTCGGCGACGCCTGCATAGTCGGCGCTGGCACCGTGACATCGGTCGACGACCTGATCCGCACCGAGTCCGCAGGCGCGAGG
Organism: Mycolicibacterium sp. P9-64; assembly: GCF_008329605.1. Taxonomy (GTDB): domain Bacteria; phylum Actinomycetota; class Actinomycetes; order Mycobacteriales; family Mycobacteriaceae; genus Mycobacterium. Next base: position 389,523 of record NZ_NPKO01000005.1, on the reverse strand, counting down.
ATCATCGTCGCGCCCAACACCGACCAGGAGGTCATCGCCGAGGCGGTGGCTCGGGGGTTGCGTCCCTACCCAGGAGTGGCGACGCCGACCGAGGCGTTCACCGCCTTGAAGGCGGGGGCCCGCAACCTCAAGCTCTTCCCCTCCGACACGCTCGGCATCAGCGGCATGAAGGCGATCAGGGCAGTCGTGCCAGACGATGTCGAGATGCTTCCCGTCGGCGGGGTCGACCAGACCAACCTCGCGGCATGGGCGGCCGCAGGAGCCGGCGGTGCCGGAATCGGCAGCTGCCTCTATCGTCCCGGCGACTCCGCCGACGACGTCCGCAGCCGAGCTCGCGATCTGAACCAAATCTGGTCGGCCACAAACCATTAGCACCTCTGACCACCTCCCCTTCGACGGACACGAGAGGCAACGCACATGAAGATCACCTCCCTGACCACCTACGCGGTCCCCCCACGATGGTTGTTCCTCAAGATCGAGACCGACGACGGGACCGTCGGTTGGGGCGAGCCGGTGCTCGAAGGCAAGGCGGCGACGGTGGCCACCGCGGTCGAGGAGATGTCGGATTTCCTGATCGGGCAGGATCCCACCCAGATCGAAGACATCTGGAACGTCCTGTACCGCGGCGGTTTCTACCGTGGCGGGGGCGTGCACATGAGCGCCCTGGCGGGGATCGACCAGGCCCTGTGGGACATCAAGGGCAAGCACTTCGACGTCCCCGCCTACGAGTTGCTCGGCGGCAAGGTTCGCGACCGCATCAAGGTGTACTCCTGGGTTGGCGGTGACCGCCCCGCAGACACCGCGGCAGCGGCTCGCGAAGTCGTCGATCGCGGCTTCACCGCGGTGAAGTTGCTTGGTACGCAGGAGCTTCAATACATCGACGGCTGGGACAAGGTCGAGCAATGCGTGTCGAACGTCGGGGCCGTCCGTGACGCACTCGGCCCGCACACCGGCATCGCCGTCGACTTCCACGGCCGTGTCCACAAACCAATGGCGAAGGTTCTGCTGCGCGAACTCGAGCCGTTTCACCTGATGTTCGTCGAGGAGCCGGTCCTGTCCGAGCACGTCGACAGCTGCGTCGACATCCTTCGACAGTCACCGATACCCATCGCACTCGGCGAAAGACTCTACTCACGATGGGATTTCAAGGCCGTGGTGAGTAGCGGCGCCGTCGACGTCATCCAACCGGACCCCTCACACTGTGGCGGGATCACGGAGGCGAGAAAGATCGCCCACCTTGCCGAGGCCTACGACGTCGCGCTCGCACCGCACTGCCCACTTGGCCCGATCGCCCTAGCCGCATGCCTTCAGATCGACGCCGGCTGTTACAACGCGGTCATTCAGGAACAGAGCCTCGGCATCCATTACAACACCACCAACGAGCTTCTCGACTACCTGGTCGACCCAACGGTTTTCGACTATAGCGACGGCTTCGTCACCATCCCGTCGGGGCCCGGCCTCGGCATCGAGATCAACGAAGACTACGTCGCCGAACGCGCGAAAGAGGGACATCGATGGCGCAACCCGCTCTGGCGGCACGCCGACGGCTCCGTAGCGGAATGGTGAGGCGCGTTCATGACTAACACCGCAACACGCACCACCAGCCCGGCGACGAAGGCCCGCATCGGAATCGGCATCATGCTGTTCATCACCGTGGTGATCAACTACATGGACCGATCCAACCTCTCCATCGCGATGCCCGCAATCGCCGGCGAACTCGACCTGTCGAAAGCCGAACAAGGCCTGCTGCTGTCGGCCTTCGGCTGGACCTACGCGGCCTTGCAGATCCCCGGCGGGTGGCTGGTGGACCGGGTTCCGCCGCGCGTGCTGTACCCGGTCTGTCTCGTCCTCTGGTCGCTGGCGACGGTGTCGATGGGCATCATCGGCGGCTTCGTCGCGCTGATCATCCTGCGTTTGATGGTTGGCACGTTCGAGGCACCGGCCTACCCCATCAACAATCGCGTCGCGACGGCCTGGTTCCCCGAACGCGAAAGGGCCACTGCCATAGGCTTCTACACCTCCGGGCAGTTCATCGGCCTGGCCCTGCTGACCCCGGTCCTGTCGTGGCTGCAGGCCGTCACCTCCTGGCATTGGGTGTTCATCGCCACCGGCGTGATCGGCATCGGCTGGGGTGCGATGTGGTACCTGCTCTATCGAGAGCCAAGGCAATCCCGCGCCAACGACGCGGAGATCGCACTGATCGAGGACGGCGGCGGCCTCGTCGACCTGGACGACCGCAGAACGGAACGAGTAGCCGTCACCCGCGCAGACGTCGCCACCGTGTTGGGTCGCCGCAAGCTGTGGGGCATCTACCTCGGCCAGTTCTGCCTCACCTCGACCCTGTGGTTCTTCCTCACCTGGTTCCCGACCTACCTCGTCGAGTACCGGGACATGAACTACATCAAGTCCGGGTTCCTAGCCTCGCTGCCGTTCATCGCTGCCCTCGTCGGTGTGCTGTTCTCCGGCGTCCTCTCCGATTTCCTGCTGCGCCGCGGTTTCAGCTTGGGCGTGGCGCGCAAGGGACCGATCATCACCGGCTTGCTCCTCACCACGGCGATGCTCGGCGCCAACTTCACCGACTCGACCACCCTGGTGATCGTGTTCCTGTCAATCGCGTTCTTCGGCAACGGATTGGCGTCCATCACGTGGTCGTTGGTTTCGGCCCTGGCACCCACTCGTCTCATCGGTCTCACCGGCGGAATGTTCAACTTCATCGGAAATCTGTCGTCGATCGCCACCCCGATCATCATCGGTCTGATCGTCACCGACACCAGCTTTGCGCCGGGGTTCGCCTACATGACGGTCGTCACCGCGCTGGGAATCGTGTCCTACGTGCTGTTGGTCGGCCGCGTCGAGCGCGTACCCGACCCCGCTGACTTCGTTGAGGCGCAACGGTGATGGACCCGATCGTGGTGCTCACCCACGCCCATCTGGATCACATGGGTCGTCGGCGACCATCGGCACCCGGACACGGCGACAGCTTCGACGGCGCGCGTCTGCGCGACATCGCGTCTGCCCATCTCGCCCGAACGGGGTCCATCAAGGCGCCGTGAGCCCCGCGTCGTCGAGGTCCGGCAGTGGGCGGGTGCAGATCTCGTGCGCCTCGTCGGCGGTGAGCCCGAACAGCCGCAACACGTCTTCGGTCACCCGGTCGGCGGCTACGGCGTCGTCACGCTCGGGCTCGTCCTGCAGAAGCTTGCCGAGCCCGAGGAGCGCACCGGCCGCGACGGCCATGGCCAGTCTGGGATCGTCGACCGCGAATCGCCCGGCGGCCGCTGCCGTGGCGATGTCCCGCTGGGCACGCGGGCCGAGTCCGCGGTCCGACGACATCAGGTTGAGGCCACTGGCGAGCAGGATCTGGCTTTCCTGCGGGCGGCGTCGAAAGAGTCGGCCGGTCAGACGGAAACTGCGCGCGAACGTCTCGGCAGGGTCATCGCTGGTCCCCGTGAGCTGATCGAGAAGCGCGCCGTGGTTGTCGAGGACGTCGGCGACCGCGGCTTCGAACAGCTCTTCCTTGCTCTCGAAGTGGTTGTAGAACGACCCCATCCCGACGTCGGCGGCCTGCGTGATCTCCAGAACGGGCACGTTCGTCTTGCCCGACGCGATGAAGCCTCGCGCGGCCTGAACCAGCGCTGCGCGGGTCCGCTGCTTGCGTCGTTCCAGTCGATTGACGGGCTCGTCGTGCACTTCGCTCACCTGGTCACGATAGCACTCATGTTCAGTTTTGAGGATTTCATCAGAACTTCTTGACGGATGCTCCAGTCCCATGTGACGATTTCGTCACTTTCGGAGAGGGGTGTCCATGAGCGAGACCGTCACGACGATGGAGGCCGTGCCGGTGGTCATCATCGGCGCCGGTCCGACCGGTGTCGCCGCTGCGACGTTGCTCGGCGACTACGGCATCCCATGCCTGATCCTCGACCGCTGGGCATCGGTCTACCCGCAGCCGCGCGCGGTCCATCTCGACGACGAGATCTACCGCCTCGTCGCCCGCCTCGGCATCGCCGACGAGTTCGCCGCCATCTCGCGGCCCGCGCTGGGACTGCGGCTGCTCGACCGCGACCTCCGCGTGCTGGCGGAGTTCCACCGCGACACCGCCGAGAGTGTGCACGGCTTCCCCAAGGCCAACATGTTCGACCAACCAGAGTTCGAAACCCTGCTACGGGCCAACCTCGCGACCCGCCCCGCCGTCCACCTGCGCGGCAACTGCGAGGTCACCGACGTCGCTCAGCATCAGCCCGGCCACGTACGCGTCACCTTCACCGATCGTGTCACCGGCACCGAGCACGCCGTCGAAACGACCTACGTTCTAGGCTGCGACGGCGCCAACAGCGTCGTGCGGGCCTCGATCGGCGCCACGATGCAAGACCTACGATTCGAGCAGCGGTGGCTGGTGGTCGACGTCATCACCGACGCCGAGCTGAATCAGTGGGACGGCGTGCACCAGGTGTGCAATCCGGTCCGCGCCGCGACGTACATGCGGATCGGGCCTGCCCGCTACCGCTGGGAATTCCGGCTGGTACCGAATGAGACCGCCGCCGACTACGACACGCTCGGAACGCTCCGAGGCCTGATCAGTCCGTGGGTCAACGACATCGACGATGACGACCTCGAGCTGGTGCGGGTCACCGAGTACACGTTTCGGGCCCAGATCGCCGACCGGTGGCGGGATCGGAACGTGCTGTTGCTCGGCGACGCCGCCCATCTCACACCGCCGTTCATCGGCCAGGGCATGGGGGCCGGCCTCCGCGACGCGATGAACCTGGCCTGGAAGCTGGCAGGCGTCATCGGCGGCGACCTCTCCCCGCAGGTGTTGGACACCTATGAACGGGAACGAAAGCCGCACGCCCGCACGATGATCGGCTTGGCGTTGACCATGGGGCGGGCGATGACCTCAGGAGGACGGATCGGCAATGCGATCAGGCGCGTCGTTGCTCCGCGACTGCACCTCATCCCCGGAATGCGCGCGAGGATCGTCAACGGCAGCACTCCGGCGTTGCGCCGAAACCCGTTGGTGACCAAGGGTCGCCGGCCCCGGCAACTGGCAGGCACGCTGTGCCCCAACCCGGTTCTACCAAGCGGGGATCGGCTCGACGCCACGCTGCGAAACGGCTTCGCGCTCGTCACGACGTCGCGGCCCCTTGCCTTCCAATGCGGTCTCCTCGAGGAGCGCGGCGCCGTGCTGCACGTCGCCGAGCCGGGTAGCGAATTGGCGCGGTGGCTGCGCCGTGGGTGCGCGACGGCCGCCATCATCCGGCCCGATCGTACGGTCATGCTGGCCGGGCGGGACCCGTCGAAGCTGTGCGCGGCCATGCCCGTCTTCGCTGCGGCCGTGCAGCCCGACCGGTCGGGGCGCTAGGGGCGCTACCAAGCCCACCGACTTCTGCGCCAGGGTCGTGGAGCGAACGCCGGGCACAGCCCCTACGCAGAACTCGGCGACGACTCGACCGGCGCCACGCGCTCGGGCCACAACCGCAGGGCGACGAGATAACCGACGCCGGCGATCAGTGCCGAGCCGACGAGGCTGACGTCGATGCCGTGGCCGAGGTTGGCGAGGGGGCCGGAGTACAGCGAGGTGTCCACGGCGAGGATGCCGAACAGCGACCCTACGAGCCACGGAATGATCGCCCGCAGGTTCCAGCCACCGGTGAACCAGTACCGTCCGCCGCGACGACCTTGGTTGAACACCTGAAGGTCGGCAGGGTCGTACTCGCCGCGCCTGGCGACGAGGAAGCCCGCGACGTTGATCGCCACCCACGGCGCGGCAACCCCGTTGAGTACCAACGTCATTGCGGTGATGGAGTCGACCGCGTCGACCAAGAAGACACCGATGTAGAGCAGGGCAACCGCGAGCGCCGAGGTGATCAGCGTCGTCTGAACGCGCTTGAGTTTCGGGATCAGCGCTTCCAGATCCAGGCCGCTGGCGTAGACGTTCAGCACGCCCTGCCCCAGCCCACCTGCCAGGGCGATCAGCACGATCGGCAGCACGTACCAGGCCGGTGACTCCGCGACCAGATCGGCGACGTATGACTCGCTCATCGTGGTGAAGGTCGACGCGGTGAACGAGCCGAAGGCCGCGGTCAGGAACAGCCCGAAGAAGATGCCCGCCATGGTCGCGATGACGACGGAGCGGTCGCCGAACCTCGTCCGCGAGATGCGACGGCTGTAGTCGCCGAGTGTGGGGGCGTAGGAAAGCGGTCCACCGAAGGCGATCACGACACACAGCCCCCAGGTCTGCCAGAAGCCGCCGAGCAGATACTCGCCGCCGCCTGTGGCACCCGGGTCGAACTTGTCGCCGAAGGCCACGATGCCCAGCAGGAGCAGCACTCCGACGACGGGAAGCACGAACTTCTGCAGCGCCACCACGGTGCCGTGACCGAAGAGCGCTACCACGACGATCTCCGCGGCGATGATGCCGTAGCCCACCGCCAGCACGCCGTTGTTGACCGGAGTTCCGAACAGTCGATGCGATGCCGCGACGAGCGCGTCGCCCGAGGTCCAGACGGCGATCGCGGCGTAGGCCAGGGCGAAGAGCAGCGTGAGCGCGGAGCCCACCAGGCGGCCGGTGACCCCGAAGTGCGCGCCGCTGGACACGGTGTTGTTGGTTCCGGTGCGCGGGCCCATCAGCGACATCGGTGCGATGAGCAGGGTGCCGAGGGTGATGCCGACCGCGCTGGCGGTGACCGCCTGGATCCAGCTCAGGCCGAATGTGATTGGTAGCCAGCCGAACACGATCACCGAGAAGGCGAGGTTGCCGCCGAAGAACACGGCGAACATGTTTCGCGGCCGAGAGTCGCGCTCCGACTCGGGGAGGTATTCGACGCCCTTCTCCTCGACGTGACCGAAGCGATCCTCGGTAGGCGCCGGGGTCACGGCGTCCAGTGGGTCATCGCCGGTTCGGGTCTGCTGTGTCATGGTCACGGGTGGCCCCTTGTTGATGCACTGCTCAATAGTGTTGATGTAGTGTTCAATAGGAAATCGGTTCCGTCAAGAGGAGAAGCGACATTGACTTCCGTGGTCAGCAGGGACGCCAAGCGGAAGATGCCTGCCGAACGCCACGGCGAGCTGCTGGCCAAGGCCGTGAAAATCAGCCGTGACGAGGGACTATCCGCGGTGACGCTGCGCAAGGTCGCCGCCGCCCTCGGCGTAACGCCCGGCCTGGTCAGTCACTACTTCGCGTCGGCCGAGCAGCTCATCGTGGCGGCCTTCGGGGCGGTCGCCGACGCGGATCTGGCGGAGGCGCGACGGCGCGTCGCAGCCGCCGACACGGCGACGGACAAGGTCGACGCTCTGGTGGACTACGTGCTCGACGACTCGACCGTCGACGAGAGCGCGAACTGGCTCGATGCGTGGAGCCTGGGCAGGCGCAACCCAGTCCTTGCCGAGCGGGCGAACGCACTGACCGGCGAGTGGTTGGCGTTCATCGCCGAGATCGTGCGGGCGGGCAGCACCGCAGGCGAGTTCCAGGTCGCCGACCCGGACGTCGCCGCACGGCGGTTGCTGACGATGATCGACGGGCTCGGCGCCCAGAAGGTGATCGGATCGGTGTCATCCGACGAGATCAAGCACATCGGCCGCACGTACTTCAGCTCCGAGCTGGGCCTGACCCCTCGGCCGTAGCGAGCGCGCCGGGCACGCCTCAGCCGGGCACCCCGACGTCGTCGCCCCGCCGCGCCTCCAGAACCAACAACGCCACGTGCAGTGACAGCATCGACTCGGCGTCGTCCAGGTCCACCCGGAGACTGCGTTCGATCGCCGACAGTCGCTTGTAGAGCGCCGGTCTGCTGACGTGCAGATGCTTGGCCAGCGCCGCCTTGTTCCCGCCCAACCGGAGGTACTCCCGCAGGATCGCCAGATCCGTTGGCGTTCTGCCGTCTTCGGCCGCAAGCAGCGACTTGAGTTCGGTTTCGGCGAAGGCCTGGACGCGGGAGTCGTTCTGCAGCAGGGAAACCAGTCCCCGCAGCCGCACGTCCGAGGCGCGGTAGAACGGCCGCGGCCGACCACGCATGGCGAGCGCGACCTCCGCGATGTGGGCGGCGTCGCTCAGCCCGATCACCGCGTCGCCGACGAGCCCCGACGGCTCACCGAGTGCCAGTACGGCGCGCTGCCTGCTGTCGAGGCGCGCGACCTCCCGCGCCAGGGCGGTGCCGAGGTCACTCCACGCCTTGTCGGATCCCCCCGCCCGGGTGGCACTCAACGCGACGACGGCGCCGATCTCACCGTCGCCGCGGATCGTGAACAACCCGCTGTGGCCGGCGGCGTTGACGATCTGGGCGACGATGTCGAGGAACCCGACGTTGCGGCGCCGGTCGGCGACGGGGTCGGACTTCGCGGCCGCACTACGGATGCTCACCACCACGGGGAAGTACCGAGTGGCCTTGTGCAGCCCCAATGCGTGTGCGCGAGCGGCGATTTCCCGCTCGTCGCTGATCCTGCTGCGGATCACGTCGTCGATGAGGCCGCTCTGGGCCTGCTGGTGCAGACCGGAGCGGTCGCGCTCGATCATCCGGTTGAGCGCGAGCGCAGCGGCTGCCCTCTCGAGCACCAGGCCCGTCCGCGTCACGTCGGCGGGCTGGCGGGGCACGATGAGCCTCCCCCATTCCTCACCGCGGGGCCCGACCATCGTCATCGCCCAGCCTTCGCCGGCATGCCCACCGGCGAAGCGCCGAGACCGCTGCTCCCAGTCGTCGAGGAGCGTCGCAGTCGCGGCAGGGCCCGGCGCGACGGCGACGGCTTGGTGCGCAAGGTCTTCGAGCACGATCGGCTCGTCGAGCATGCGGGCGGCGGCCGCCACGATGCCCGTCGCCGACGCCCGCTTCATGCTGAGGTCGGTGAAGGTCCTGTGCACGCGCCGGTCGAAGGCGACCTCGTCGAATTGCTCGGAGACGATCCGGCGGTGCACCTCCTCGGTCACCTCGACGAATCTGACTTCGCGGTGCAGCACCACCAGCGCCAGATCCAGCTCCCTGGCGACCGTGGCTGCCGATTCGGGCAGCGGCCCCCGCTTTCCCAGTTCGACGACGACGCCGAGCGCACCCGCCTCGGCGATGCCGTGCAGGTACGCCTTGGGCGACCTCCGTAGCGCAGCACCGGTGGTCAGGACGAGTTCCCCACCCTGCAGCAACGTGGATAGGTTCACCACGTCGCTGACGTGCACCCAGCGGATCGGTTCTTGCCACCGGCGACTGCTCAGGACCTGTGGCGCGCCGCGCTGCAGCACCGGCAGCGCCACCACCTCGCCCACCGTCATGGCCATTTACACACTGTAATCGTTCTTCGCGATCTGGTGACACGATGCTGGGCGATTAGCCCTCCTGCACAGCGCAGACTTGTTCCAATGCTGGCCGTCATCGACGGGGCCGGCCAACCAACCTCGATGTGACGGAGAACCATGGCAAACGTTTTGCAGCACTGGCGTAACGGAGAGCTCTTCAGAGGAGCCTCGGAGAACACTGCACCGGTGACGAATCCTGCGACTGGCGTGGTGACCGGTGAGGTCGCACTGGCAAGCGTCGATGACGCACGTGCCGTGATCGACGCCGCGGCCGCGGCGTTCCCCGAATGGCGGGACACATCGCTGGCCAAGAGGACTCAAGTGCTGTTCCGATTCAGGGAGCTGCTCAACGAACGCAAGGGCGAACTGGCCGAGATCATCACCAGCGAGCACGGCAAGGTCGTCTCCGACGCGTTGGGCGAGGTGTCGCGCGGCCAGGAGGTCGTGGAGTTCGCTTGCGGCATCCCGCATCTGCTCAAGGGCGGGTTCACCGAGAACGCCTCCACCAAGGTCGACGTCTACTCCGTCCGTCAGGCCCTCGGCGTGGTCGGCGTCATCTCCCCGTTCAACTTCCCCGCCATGGTCCCGATGTGGTTCTTCCCCATCGCCATTGCGACGGGCAACACCGTCGTGCTCAAGCCGTCGGAGAAGGACCCCTCGGCCGCGCTGTGGATCGCCGCACTGTGGGCCGAGGCCGGCCTGCCCGCCGGCGTGTTCAACGTGCTGCAGGGTGACAAGACCGCCGTCGACGAGCTGCTGGTCAACCCCAAGGTGAAGTCCATCAGCTTCGTCGGGTCCACGCCCATCGCCCAGTACGTCTACGCCACCGGCACCGCCGCAGGCAAGCGCGTCCAGGCCCTCGGCGGCGCCAAGAACCACGCCGTGATCCTGCCCGACGCCGACCTCGACCTGGCCGCCGATGCCATGGTCAACGCCGGTTTCGGCTCCGCAGGCGAGCGCTGCATGGCCATCTCCGCGGCCGTCGCCGTCGGCCCGATCGCCGATGACCTGGTCGCCAAGATCACCGAGCGCACCATCGGGTTGAAGATCGGTGACGGCACCAAGGACTCCGACATGGGCCCGCTGGTCACCAAGGCGCACCGCGACAAGGTCGCCTCCTACATCGACGCAGGCGAAGCCGACGGCGCCAAGATCGTCGTCGACGGTCGCAACGTGCAGGCCAACGGCGGTGCAGAGGGCTTCTGGCTCGGCCCCACGCTGATCGACCACGTCACGCCCGAGATGAGCATCTACACCGACGAGATCTTCGGCCCCGTGCTCTCGGTCGTGCGCGTGGAGACCTACGACGAGGCCCTCCAATTGATCAACGACAACCCGTACGGCAACGGCACCGCGATCTTCACCAACGACGGTGGCGCGGCGCGGCGCTTCCAGAACGAAGTCCAGGTCGGCATGGTCGGCATCAACGTCCCGATCCCCGTGCCGATGGCGTACTACAGCTTCGGTGGCTGGAAGGCCTCCCTCTTCGGCGATTCCCACGCCCACGGCATGGATGGCGTGCAATTCTTCACCCGACAGAAGGCCATCACCCAGCGCTGGCTCGACCCCAGCCACGGCGGCATCGAACTCGGCTTCCCCCAGAACAAGTGAGTGAGACAATCATGACCGTGGCCCAGGAAACCGAACTGCTGCCCAATGGGCTGACCGTCGACGAGGCCCGTGAACAGGCCTCGCACGCTTACGAACTCGACCGCAAGCACGTATTCCACTCGTGGTCGGCGCAGGCGCAGATCAAGCCGATGACGATCACCGCCTCACAGGGCTCCTATGTATGGGACGGCGACGGCAACAAGCTGCTCGACTTCTCCTCACAGCTGGTGTTCACCAACATCGGACATCAGCACCCGAAAGTCGTTGCCGCCATTGCCGACCAGGCCGCCAAGCTGTGCACGGTCGCGCCGCAGCACGCCAACGCCGCGCGGTCCGAGGCGGCCCGGCTCATCGCCGAGCGCACCCCGGGTGACCTGAACAAGGTGTTCTTCACCAACGGCGGCGCCGACGCCGTCGAGCACGCGGTCCGGATGGCCCGCCTGCACACCGGCCGCTACAAGGTGCTGTCGCGCTACCGCTCGTATCACGGTGGCACCGACACCGCGATCAACCTGACCGGCGACCCGCGGCGCTACCCCAACGATTACGCCAGCAGCGGCGTCGTGCACTTCAACGGCCCATTCCTGTACCGCTCGTCGTTCCACGCGGAGACCGAACAGCAGGAGAGCGAGCGCGCCCTCGAGTACCTGGACCGCCTGATCCAGCACGAGGGTCCTGCGTCGTTCGCGGCGATCATCCTGGAGTCGATCCCTGGCACCGCCGGGATCATGGTGCCCCCTCCGGGATACATGGCAGGCGTGCGCGAGATCTGCGACCGCTACGGCATCGTGTTCATCGCCGACGAGGTGATGTCAGGCTTCGGCCGGACCGGAAAGTGGTTCGCCATCGAGCATTTCGATGTCATCCCCGATCTGATGACGTTCGCCAAGGGTGTCACCTCCGGCTACGTGCCGCTCGGTGGCGTTGCGATCAGCGAGAAGATCTCCGCGACGTTCGCCGACCGGGCGTACCCGGGTGGCCTGACGTACTCCGGCCACCCGCTCGCCGCTGCCGCTGCGGTGGCGACGATCAACGCCATGGAGGACGAGGGCATGGTGGCCAACGCCGCCAGGATCGGATCCGAGGTTCTCGGTCCCGGCCTGGCCGACCTCGCGGCCCGCCACCGGTCGGTCGGCGAGGTTCGGGGACTCGGGGTGTTCCAGGCGATCGAGCTGGTGACCAACCAGCAGACGCGGGAGCCGCTGGCCCCCTACGGCGGTTCCAGCCCGGCAATGAGCGCCGTACTCGCCGCGTGCAAGGCAGGCGGTCTGCTCCCGTTCGCCAACTTCAACCGCATCCACGCGGTGCCTGCGTGCAACATCACCGACGCCGAGGTCGCCGAAGGGCTCAAGATCCTCGACGACGCACTCGGCGTTGCCGACTCGTACCTGTAACTACGGTTGGTCGTTCCCGTCGGTGCCCAGCACGACATGGGCACTGCGGGTGACGCCCGTGGAATCGAGGTAGCCGACGGTGACGAGATTGCCGGGTGCCTTTGATTGCACTGCGGCAGCCAACGCGTCGGCGTCCTCGATCACCTGATCGTCGACCGTGACCACCACGGCGCCAGCGGACAAGCCAGCCGCGGCGGCGGGGCCGCCACTCGTCACGTCGAGAATCTTGGCGCCGTGGACTTCATCGTCGCTTGCCTGCACGCCCAGCGTGGCATGCGATGCCGTTCCCGTGGCAACGAGTTCGTCGGCTATGCGCTTGGCCTGATCGACGGGGATCGCGAAACCCAAACCGATCGAACCACTCTCGGCGTCGGGCGAACCGCCCAGCGTGGCGAGCGCCGAGTTCATCCCGATGAGCCGACCGTCGGCATCGACCAGCGCACCGCCTGAGTTTCCGGGGTTGATGGGCGCGTCGGTTTGGATGGTGTCGAGGGTCGTTCCCGGTGTCGACGGGTTGGGTCCAGTGGTCACTGGACGGTTCAGCGCGCTGATGACGCCCGTGGTGACCGTGCCCTCCAAGCCCAGCGGCGAACCGACTGCCACTACCTGTTGCCCGACGCGAAGGTCGTCGGACGCGCCGAGCGCGATGGGGGTCAGTCCAGAAACGCCCTTCGCCTGGACGACGGCGACGTCACTCGCCGGATCTGCAGCGACCACGGCAAAGGGCGCGGTGCTGCCATCGGAGAAGGTCACCATGCTGTCGACGCCGTCGGCGTCGGTCGAATCCGCCACCACGTGGGCGTTCGTCATGATCAGCCCGTCCGAGGTCAGGACGATGCCGGAGCCCTGCTCGCTCTGGTCGGCCAGATCGGTCTCCAACTGCACCACGCTCGGTAACACTCGTGCCGCAACCTCCTCGACCGTGCCCGGTTTCAGGCTGGTCTCCGCGCGGGGCGCCGCCGCCGCGGCGGCAAGGGCACTGAGTGTCGACGTGTGCGGCTGCAAGGCCAACGCGGTGAACGCGCCGACACCGGCAGAGACCACGGTCAGCAACAGGCCCGCAACGAACAGCCCGCCACCGCGAGTTGGGTTGGGCGGCTTGCGATGTGCCGCGGCTGACCCGTCGGAACGCTGCTGATCGTACTGATCCGGGTACGCAAGCGTGGCCATGACACTTAGGATCGCGCCCTCGGCGCGAAGTGTCGTCAACGCTGTCGTCCATTGCCGCTTGCTGCTAGCAGGGGTGGCGGAATACCGGCTAGCTGCAAGCCGAACGTCGCTTAGTCCGGGATCCGGTCGAACACGTCGGGGTTGGGACCCGTGCGCCCCGATTCGCCCCGGTCGAGGCCCGAGAGCGCCTCCATGTCCGCGCCGTTCAGTTCGAAGTCGAACAAGTCCAAGTTCGACCTCATGCGGTCGGGCGACACGGACTTCGGCAGCACGATGTCACCACGCTGAACGTGCCAGCGCAGCACGACTTGCGCCGATGTCTTGTCGACGGCGTTGGCAATTCGCTCGACGACCGGGTCATCGAGCACCGTGCCCCGCGCGATCGGCGACCACGCCTCGATGGCGATACCGTGCTTGCGACCGTAGGCGCGCACCTCTTCGTTCTTGAAGTAGGGATGGATCTCGACCTGATTCACCGAGGGCACGACGGAGGATTCCTTCGCGAGGCGCTCGAGGTGTGGGACTTGGAAGTTCGAGACGCCGATGCTGCGGGCGCGCCCGTCCCTCGCGAACTCTTCGAGAACCTGCCAGGTGGAGACGAAGTCGCCGTCGTACAGCGTCGGTAGCGGCCAATGGATGAGGAACAGGTCGACGTAGTCGGATCCCAGCGCGCTGAGTGTCTCGTCGAACGCCCGCCGGGCGTCGTCGGGTCGGTGGAACCCGTTGTTCAACTTGCTGGTGATGTACACGTCGGCACGGTCCACCCCCGCGTCGCGCACGCCCTGGCCGACTCCCCGTTCGTTTCCGTACATCTCGGCCGTGTCGATGTGCCGGTAGCCCGCCTCCAGCGCAGCCTTCACCGCCGCAGCAGTGTCGTCGGGCACGATCTTGAACACGCCGAATCCCACCTGCGGAATGCGCCCGCCGTCGTTGAGTTCGATTGCGGGAACGTCGCTCATTGGTGGGTCCTCTTCCTCGGTTGGGTCGCAGCCCTACCAGGGTGGCACAACCAGCGACGGCGTCAACGCAGCGTCGACTGCTGCACCGAGGGCACCATGGTGGGGCCGGGCTCGACGGGTGCAACCGAGCAGATGACGCCGAGGCCGATCACGCCACCCACCAGGACGCTCAGGATGAGCCCTGGGCGGAACGTCTCGTCTGTGTTCTTCATCGCAGCTCCTACCGTCCGGCCGCCCGGCATGGGCGGCGTTCACTAGGTAGGAGTCGCGGGACGACACGAAGGGCACACTTTTTTGGCCACGAGTTTGCGGATTACTGCCCCCGGGTGTCGATGACCCGCTGCGCAACGTCGCCCAGCTTGACGTTGCCGTCCTGGGACAGCTGCCGCAGCATCGCGAACGCGCGGACGTCGTCGATGCCGAACCGCTCCATGATGATGCCCTTGGCCTGCCCGATGCGGTCACGCGTCGATAGCGCCGACTGGAGCTGATCCCCCTGGCGGCTGGCCAGGAGGGCCGCCGCGGCGTGTGCCGCCAACACCATGCCGATGGTCTCGGCCTCGGTGTCCCACAGCCTCGGCTCGAACGCGAACAGGTTGAGCGCACCCGCCGTGCGGTCGGCGGTGTAGAGCTTGAACGACAGACCGCTGAGCACGCCCAGCTCGACCATCTTCGGTGAGTAGTTTGGCCACTTCGGCTCGTTGCGGAAGTCGTCCGTGCGCACGACGATCTCGCTCAGTGCCGCCTGAACGCACGGTCCTTCGACGTAGCGCATCTGCAGCTCGTCGATCTTGAACATCAGATCGGCCGTGGGGGCCCGGGTCTCGAAACTGCCCCCCTTGCCGATCAGCAGCACGCCGGCGAGATCAACACCGTCGATCAGTTGCTTTGCGGCAGCCGTGACGTCGGCGAGCACGTCGTCAACGCTGCGCAACGCGATCGAACGCGCCAACTCCGCCATCCGGAGGGCAAGGTCGTGCGTGCGCTCGGTCATCACACCGATCATCCTCTCTCGACCAACGGGTCGAACGTTTGTCACGGGGAAACGCGGGCAATGCTCGCACACAGGTGATGCGCGGTGGTCGACTATCGCGCACGCCGAGGTCTCACCGGTTCAGCACAGAGCCGGTGAGACCGTCAGGCTGCGACCGTGACGTCGACGGACAGCCAGTCTCCGATGGCGTGCACGGAGGGCCAGTCGCCTGCCCGGGCGGCACGGGCGAGGTCCTCCGCCATCGGGCTCTCGACCCCCAATTCGGCCAACCACGCCGACACCGTGGCGGCGATCCGGTTGGCAGGCACCCTCGCTGCACACCGCGCGTGCAGCCGGTCGACGATGCAGTAGCTGGTTGGCGTGTTCATACCGGTAAGAGGCCGGGCCGGACCAAAACCGACAGTTTTCCGCGATCAATCTCCAGTTACTCTGTTAGTTGTAGTACGGTGCGGTCATGAGTGGCTCGAACGTGTGGATCCTCGGCGGTTACCAGAGTGACTTCGCGCGCAACCTGACCCGTGAGGACGTCGACTTCGCCGGTCTCACCTGCAGCGTCGTGACGGCGACGCTGGAGGCCGCCAAGATCGACGCCGCCGACATCGGCGTCATTCACGTCGGCAACGCGTTCGGCGAGATGTTCGCCGCTCAGGGGCACCTCGGGGCCATGCCCGCGAGCGTCGTCGACGGGTTGTGGGGCACCCCGTCATCGCGCCACGAGGCCGCCTGCGCCTCCGGAAGCATCGCGACGCTGGCGGCGATCGCCGACCTACGGTCCGGCGCATACGAAACGGTGCTGGTGCTCGGCGTCGAGCTGGAGAAGACGGTGCCGGGTGACACCGCCGCCCAGCACCTCGGCGCCGCCGCCTGGACCGGGCACGAAGGACGGGACGCCACGTTCATGTGGCCATACATGTTCAGCCGGGTCGCCGACGAGTACGACCGTCGATACGGCATCGACGAAAGCCACCTCCGCGCGATCGCGCAACTGAACTTCACCAACGCCCGCGCCAACCCGAACGCCCAGACCCGCGAATGGACGGTGCCCAACCTGATGACCGGCGGCAGCTCGGCTCTGGAGGACGAGGTCAACCCCATCGTCGAGGGCAGGATCCGCCGGTTCGACTGCAGCCAGATGACCGACGGTGGCGCCGGCATCGTCCTGGTCGGCGACAACTACCTGCGCGACCACCCCGACGCCCGCCCCATCGGCAGGATCGAGGGCTGGGGCCACCGCACCGTCGGGCTTGGCCTGCATCAGAAGCTCGACCGCTCGGCCGACGACCCGTACGTCATGCCGCACGTGCGTCAAGCGGTGCTCGACGCGTTCACCCGCGCCAAGGTGTCGCTGGACGATCTCGACGGCATCGAGGTACACGACTGCTTCACGCCGAGCGAGTACCTCGCGATCGACCACATCGGCCTGACCGGACCCGGCGAATCGTGGAAGGCCATCGAGAACGGCGAGATCGAGATCGGCGGACGGCTACCGATCAACCCCAGCGGCGGGCTGATCGGCGGCGGCCATCCCGTCGGCGCGACCGGGGTGCGGATGCTGCTGGACGCCGCAAAACAGGTCAGCGGCACGGCGGGCGACTACCAGGTCGACGGTGCCCGAACGTTCGGCACGCTCAACTTCGGTGGCAGTACGGCCACCACCGTCAGCTTCGTCGTGAGTGGGGTTTGAGATGGACGTCGAACTGGTTGGCAAGTTCCTCTCCACGCTTCCCGAGGACGACGACCACCCCTACCGCACGGGGCCGTGGCGCCCGCAGACCACCGAGTGGGACGCCGATGACCTGACCGTCGTGGCGGGCACCATCCCTGCCGACCTCGACGGCATCTACCTGCGCAACACCGAGAACCCGTTGCACCCCGCGTTCAAGGCGTACCACCCGTTCGACGGTGACGGCATGATCCACGTCGTCGGCTTCCGCGACGGAAAGGCGTTCTACCGCAACAGGTTCGTCCGCACCGACGGCTTCGCCGAGGAGAACGCGGAAGGCGGGCCGCTGTGGCCGGGCATCGCAGAGCCGGTCGAGCTCGCGCGCCGCGACTACGGTTGGGGCGCAAGGACGTTGATGAAGGACGCATCGTCCACCGATGTGACGGTGCACCGCGGGACGGCACTCACCAGTCACTACCAGTGCGGCGACCTGTATCGCATCGACCCGTATACCGGTGAGACACTTGGGAAACAGGACTGGGGCGGCAAGTTCCCGTTCGACCTCGGGGTATCCGCACACCCCAAGGTCGACGACCGCACCGGCGAGTTGCTGTTCTTCAACTACGGCAAGCAGGCGCCCTACATGCACTATGGCGTCGTCGACGCGAACAACGATCTGGTGCACTACGTCGACGTGCCACTGCCGGGCCCGCGCCTGCCCCACGACATGGCGTTCACGGAGAACTACGTGATACTCAACGACTTTCCAATGTTCTGGGAACCCGAGCTGCTCGAACACAACGTGCACCTGCCGCGCCTGCACCGCGACATGCCCTCGCGCTTCGCCGTCATCCCACGGCGTGGAGACAGCTCGCAGATCAAGTGGTTCGAGGCCGATCCGACCTACGTCCTGCATTTCACCAACGCCTACGAGGACGGTGACGAGATCGTGCTCGACGGTTTCTTCCAGGGCGACCCCGAGCCCGCCGACAACGGGATGGGCAACAAGTGGCAACGCGCATTCCGGTTCCTGGCCCTTGACCGGATGCAGCCGCGGTTGCACCGGTGGCGGTTCAACCTCGTCACCGGCAGTGCCCGCGAGGAGCAATTGACCGACAGCATCACCGAATTCGGAATGATCAACTCGGGGTACGCGGGAAGCGAGTACCGCTACGCCTACGCCGCGACGGGCAAGCCCGCCTGGTTCCTGTTCGACGGACTCGTCAAGCACGACCTGCTGACCGGCACGGAGGAGCGGTTCGCGTTCGGCGACGGCGTGTACGGCAGCGAGACGTCGATGGCGCCCAGGTCGAATGTCGCCGCCGGGGCGGCTCCGGGCCCGAACGGCGTCGCCGAGGACGACGGCTACCTGATCACCATCACCACCGACATGAACGACGACGCGTCCTATTGCCTGGTGTTCGACGCCGCCAGGGTGTCCGACGGCCCGGTGTGCAAACTGGCTCTGCCGGAACGGGTTTCCAGCGGCACCCACTCGACCTGGGCGCCCGGTTCCGAGTTGCGCCGATGGCACCAGACCGACTCGGCGGCCGAGGCGTTGATGTTGTAGTGGCCACCCCGTTGCCCGCAGGCGGAACCAACGCCGTCGGCAGGATGCTCGGGCTGCTCGGCGACGAGTGGACGCTGCTGATCTTGCAGCAGGCGACGCTTGGCGCGACGAAGTACGGGGAATTCACGGAGCGCCTGCCGATCTCGCACGCGGTGCTGACCCGTCGACTGGAGGGGATGACCGCCAACGGACTGCTGGCCAGACGCACCTATCAGGCCAGGCCGCCGCGGGCCGACTACGTGCTCACGCCGCGCGGGCGGGCGCTGTGGCCGGTGCTCGTGTCGATTTGGGAGTGGGAAAGGCACTGGGTCCCCGACCACGCCCAGCGGCTTCCCGCGATGCATCACGCGGTCTGCGGCGACGACTTCGCTCCGGTGCTGCAGTGCGCCGCGTGCAGGGAACCCGTGACCGAGAAGGACATTGGCGTGCAGTGGGGTCCCAGTGGGGGCTGGTCACGGTCGATACCCGCGCTCTCGACGCGGCGCCGATCGAGCGCCGATCGTGTCGGCGGCCGGGCGGACCTGTTCCCCGAGACGATGAGCATCCTCGGCAACCGGTGGGCGTTCGCCCTGCTGGTCGCGGCGTTCGTCGGGGCCAGCCGATTCGGCGACTTCCAGGACCAACTCGGTGCGCCACCCGGTTCTCTGGCCGATCGGTTGCAGATCTTCACGGCGAACGGCGTGCTCGCCGCGAGCGACGGGCGCTACCGGTTGACCGAGAAGGGGCGGGCGGTGTTCCCGATCCTCATCACCGCGCTGCAGTGGGCGCAGCGGTGCTTCCACGCGCCGGAGGGGCCTGCCGTCGAGCTGGTGCACACGCACTGCGGCGCGGCGTTCGAGGCCACCCTGGCGTGTGACCAGTGCGCGAGCCTCTTGCGCGGTGCCGAGGTGGCGACCCGCTAGCGGTCCAGCTTGAACCGCAGGTTCGTGCGCACCGCGGGCCATTCGATGTCGAGGATCGAGTAGACGACGGTGTCACGTCGCACCCCGTCGGGCGAGATCTGATGGCTGCGCAACACGCCGTCGAGCTTGGCTCCGAGCCGTTCGATGGCGGCGCGGCTGGTGGAGTTGAAGAAGTGCGTCCGGAATTCGACTGCTATGCAACCCAAGTCGTCAAAGGCGTGGCTGAGCATCAGCAGCTTCGCCTCGGTGTTGACGCCGGTCCGCCGCACCGACCCGCAGAACCAGGTGAACCCGATCTCCAGACGCCGGTTCGGCGGGTCCACGTTCATGAAGCTCGACG
Source organism: Mycolicibacterium sp. P9-64 (assembly GCF_008329605.1). Lineage (GTDB taxonomy): Bacteria > Actinomycetota > Actinomycetes > Mycobacteriales > Mycobacteriaceae > Mycobacterium. The sequence continues at coordinate 369,646 of NZ_NPKO01000005.1, read as the reverse complement.
ACCCGACGAGGCGGCCATCGAGCGTGCGGGCGATCAACGTCAACCCGGTGTCGGGGTGCTGCACGGCCAACCGCCGGTCGGCCCACTCCTGCGCCGTTTGAGGCGACGGTGCGCTGGTGAACCACAAGGCGCCGACATCGCCGTCGGCACAGGACTCCGCGATCTCCGGGACGTCCGCGGCGCTCAATGGCTCGAGCTTGACCCACTGTGCCCCGGTGAGCACCACTGGCTCGACGAATCCCGTCATCGACGCTTACTCCCCTCCGACCATGCGGCAATCATCGCCAACACCGACAGCACCACCGCAACGACGGTCGCTGCCCCACCGACGTAGAACCCGTAGCCCGCCGCGATCGGAGGTGCCACGTACAGCCGGAAGTACCACCATGTCAGAACCGTCAAGAGCACCGAAATCGACAGCGCCGCAGTCGAAGCGATCCGCGCCGATAGGCCGCGCGCCGCCATGGCGGCGGCCACGATCAACGTCGCCGACAACAGCACCATCAGCTGCCCGACACCGAAGCCGGGCGGTGGTACGGCGATCTGACCGAGCTTGCCGCCGATCGCGTTCGCCCGCCCGCCGCCGTCCGCACCGGTGGTCAACCACGGCAGCCACGCGCTGGCCAGCAGTACCAATGCGCACAGCACGACGAACCATGCGGGGCGCAGGCGTGCCATGCGATGAGGGTATCGGGTTGGCATGACGCTGCGACGTAGGCTAGACCGATGACGGAGCTACCCGGCTGGGCCCGCACGCTCGACCTCGCCCCGCACCCTGAAGGCGGCTGGTTCAAGGAGACGTGGCGCAGCGAATTGACGGTCGCGCAGTCCGCCTTGCCACCTGGCTACACGGGCCCTCGCAGCTGCGGAACGGCCATCCTGTTCCTGCTCATGCCTGGCCAGCAGTCGGCCTGGCACACCGTGCGCAGTGCCGAACTGTGGCTGCACCACCGCGGCAGCCCGTTGCTGCTGGAGGTTGGGCGGGAACAGGACGGTGCCACAACGCTTCTGCTCGGCAGTGACGTCGGCGCTGGCGAATCTCCACAGCTGGTGGTCCCGCCGGGGCACTGGCAGCGGGCCCGTCCGCGGGACGACGAACCGACCCTGGTGAGCTGCGTGGTAGTGCCTGGCTTCGACTACGCCGACTTCGCGCTGGCCACCACTACCGACTGAGCAGACTCACCGCCGCCGACACCAGCGCGCCGTTGCCCGGCGCGATGGAACCGTCCGGCAACTTCACGGTGTCCTCGAGGCCGATGCGCGTCTGCACGCCACGCTCCCCCGCGTATTCCAGTAACGGCCAACAACTCTCGTCGAGCCCATGCAGCAGCACCGGAGCGGGCGACCCGACGGCGAAGACCCGCTCGAGCATGTCGTCCGCGGCGGCGAGGTCCGCATCCGCCGGTAACTCGATCATCGCCCGCATGCAGTGTTGAGCCAGGTCGGATTTCGCCCATGACGCGACCGCCTCGGCGTGGAACAGCCCGACCTCGACCCCGAGCCCCTTGCCGAGCAGCACGTGCGCCAGCTCCTCAGAGCCCGGTTCGTGCCAGTTCAGCGACGCGAAGTCCGGAAGCACCGTCCACGCCTCGACGGCCCGCAACCTGGCGTCGGCGTCGGGCAGCGCCCAGAACCCCGTCGTCACGCCCAGCGGCAAGCCGGGCACGGCCGCACGGACGGCGTGCACGGCCGCCGCGACCTCATCGCCGTGCAGTGAGTCGACGCCGTCGGCGCTCTTGGGGTGCATGTGCACGGCCTGCGCACCCGCCAGGTGCGCCTCGATCGCCGCCGCTGCCAGCTGATCGGGCGTGACCGGCAGGTTCGGGTGCTGGTCGGGGGTGCGGGCTCCGTTGATGCACGCCTTGACATAGATGGGGGAACTGGTCATCCACTCATCTTCGCCTGGATCGAACCACCCGGCAGCCGATGGCGAGCCACAGTAGCCTCGCAGAATGCGGGGCCACACCATCGTCTGCGGAGATGATCCTCTGGGGCTGCGGATCATCGAGGAGCTGCGGGGCGCGGGAACCGACGTCGTCGTGGTCGCCGGCGCCAAGGAGCTGGCCGCAGCCGGGGTGCAGGACGCAACCGCGGTCATCTGCGCCGATGACGACGACGCCCTGAACCTCGAGATTGCGCTGCTGGCACGACAACTCAACGATTCGGTGCGCGTGGTCGCGCGGCTGGCCAACGGCGTGCTTCGCGAGGCGGTGGCCACCAGCAACGGGCCGGGCGCGATCCTCGACGTTGCCGACCTCGCGGCGCCGTCGGTCGTCGAGGCCTGTTTGGGCCGCACCACCCACGCGATCCCGGTGGCGGGGGTGGAATTCGTCGTCTCGGGCACCGAGGCGCCCTGCGATGCCACGCTGCGCGACGTCTACGGCGACCTCGCGCCGGTCGCGGTGGTCCACGGCGGCAAGTCGCCGACCCCTGGCGAGGTGGTCGCCTGCCCCGGCCGCGACCACCAGGTCCTCGCAGGTGACTGGACGGCGGTGATCGGCACCGCCGACGAGCTGGCAGCCCAGGGCATCGTCGTCGTGCAACCGGTGGTCTCGGCGCGGGTTCGCCGCTCCCCGTTGCGGAAGTGGATCAATGCGCTTCGCGCGTTGCGCGACGACATCAACCCGATGTTCTTCCGGGCGTTCGCCGCATCGATGACGCTGCTGCTCGGTGCGACGGTGCTGCTGCGCTTCTCCTATCGCCATCCGCCCGGAATGGGCTGGATCGACGCGCTGTACTTCAGCACCGAGACCATCGCTACGGTCGGCTACGGCGACTTCAGCTTCATCGGCCAGCCCACGTGGCTGCGGATCTGGGGCATCGGGCTCATGTTCGCCGGCGTCACCACGACCGCGATCCTGGTGGCGTTCATCGCCGATCTGCTGCTGTCGCGACGCATCGCCCAGTCCGCCGGCCGTCGACGGGTGCGCGACCTGCAGAACCACGTCATCGTCGTCGGCCTCGGCTCGTTCGGCATCCGCGTGGTCGGCGACCTGAAGGCCGCCGGGTACGACGTGGCGGTCATCGAGCGCGACGACGCCAACCGCTACCTCGGTTCGGCGCGCGAACTCGACGTCCCGGTGATCTTCGGTGACGCCACACTGCGCCAGACGCTGGAGTCCGCCCGCATCGACGAGGCCCAGGCGGTGGCGGTACTGACCCAGGACGACATGGTCAACATCGAGACGGGAATCGTGCTCCGCGAGATGCTGTCGCCGCGCGTGATGCCCGAGGTCGTCCGGCCCGAAGTGCCCGTGGTGCTGCGCATCTACGACCGCGCGCTGGGAGCCGCGGTGGCCCATCGGTTCCACTTCGAAAACGTCCGCTCGACAGTCGAACTCGCTACGCCGTGGTTCATCGGCGAGGCGATGGGACTGCAGGTGCTCGGCACGTTCTCCGTCGGGCAACGATCGTTCATGGTGGGTGGAGTGCTGGTGGAGGCGGCCAGCGAGCTCGATGGGCTGCGGATGGTCGAGCTGTCGAGCCAGACCCGCGTGATCGCCATCGCGCGGGACGGCATGCCACTGCAGCTGCATCCCCGCCGCGATACGCAACTCGCGGCGGGTGACACCGCCTACCTCGTCGGACCGTACCGCGAGCTGCTCGACATGCTCAGCAAGGGACAGCGGTCGCAGCCCGGCGTCAGCCCCGCAGCGACGACAAGTTGAACGCCGCGCCCGTCGGGTCGGTGACTGCGGCCAGCCGGCCGTACGGGGTGTCCTCCGCGGCCCGGACCACGGCGCCACCGTTGTCGGTGATCAGCTCGACCGTCTTGTCGACGTCGTCAGCGCCGAGGAACGGCGTCCACGTCGACGGCGCGCCCTCGGGGAAGATGGAGAGATCCATCACGCCGAGCAGCGGCCCCCCGTTGAAGATCGCGTTGCTGTAACGGAATTCGGGAGTATCCGCCTCGACCTGCATCTGCCAACCGAACACCGTCACGTAGAAGTCAACGGCACGGCCGAAGTCGCGGGTGCTCAGCTGATGCCAGACCGGGGCACCCGACTCGTTCACCACCTCGAAGCCGTGGTGCTCGGCGGGCTGCCACAACCCGAACGCCGCGCAGGTCGGGTCGCCGAGTATCGCCATCCGGCCCTGAGCCGGGATGTCCATCGGGGCGAGGATCGAGGTGGCGCCTGCGTCGACGGCGGCCGCGACCGTCGCGTCGACGTCGGCGGTGTGCAGGTAGGTGGTCCAAGCGTCGGGGGCGCCCCATTGCGGGTCGTTGGCCATCAGGCCCGCGACGGGGCGGCCGTCGCAGAACGCGTTGACGTAGCCGCCGTACTCCTCCCCTGCCGATTCGAATGTCCAACCAAACACGCTGCCGTAAAAGGCGAGTGTGCGATCGAGGTCTGACGTGGCGAGGTCGATCCAGATGGGCGCGCCCAGCGGTGCGACGGTGCGGTTGGCCATGAGATTCTCCTTGGTCGGCGGGTCGGTCACTGGTACCGACTGGGCACGCCAAGAAAACTCATCGCCCCCCTTGACGAGCAGACGTAAAACAACCCCTTTCCCGGCGAAAACAGGCAGGTATGTGTCTGTTCGCGGTTAGGACGTCAGGCCGAGCACCCGCATCGCGTTTTCCTTGAAGATCAGCGGCCGCACCGCCGGATCGAGGTCGAGGGCGTCGAAGTCCTTCTTCCAGCGGTCCAGCTGGATGTAGGGGTAGTCGGTCCCGAACAGCGCCTTGGTGCTCAACTGCCTGCCGAGGGCGCGGACCAGCTGCGGCGGGAAGTACTTCGGCGAGTAACCCGAAAGGTCAAGGAAGACATTGGACTTGTGCGCGGCGATGGCGATCTGAGCATCGACCCACGGCACCGCGGGATGAGCCATCACGATGGTCAGGTCGGGGAAGTCGGCGGCGACGTCGTCGAGCAACATCGGGTCGCTATAGCGGAGTTTGATGCCATGCCCGCCTGGTAGGCCAGAACCGATCCCGGTCTGCCCGGTGTGGAACAGGGCGGGCAGACCGGCGCCTGCGATGGCGTCGTAGATCGGGTAGAAGCGGCGGTCGTTGGGCTCGAACGCCTGCATGCTCGGATGGAACTTGAAGCCCTTCACCCCCTGCGCGACCTGCTCGTGGACCCGCTGCACGGCACGGTCGACCTGCAGCGGATCGACCGTCCCGAACGGGATCAGCACGTCGTTGTTGCGCGCAGCGCCGGCGATCAGATCCGCGATCGAGTTCGGCGCGTGCCCCATCGCGGTCTCGGCATCGATGGTGAAGACCACCGCTACCGCGTTGCGCCGGCGGTAGTGCTCGGCGAGTTCGTCGACGCCGGCCGCCGCGGTGTCGCCCATCTTGAAATACGACCTGGTGGCGTCCACCAGCTCGTCGTCGTACGAGTTGTGCCCGTGGCCATCGACCTCGACGTGGGTGTGGATGTCGATGGCATCGACGGCGTCGAAGTCGATTGCGTACTCGTAGCTCATTGCTTGCTCCCCACGATCTGATCGACGCCCATGCGGCCCTGCTCGAACGCAAGCCGACCGCCGACCAGGTAGAGCCGCCACACCCTGGCGACCTCCTCGCCCTGCAGCGCGACGAACTGGTCGTAATGCTCCTCGAACGTGTCGAGCCAGCGATCGACGGTGGTGACGTAGTGCTCGCGCATGGCCTCGACGCCGCGGATCTCGAATCCGCCGGACTCGAGGAAGCGGATGGTCTGCCACAGCGGCCGCATGTGCAAGTCGGGCGCGATGTAGGACTCGATGAACGGGCCGCCGCCCGGCGCCGCGTCCGCCCTGCGCGACATCTGTTGCAGCAGTAGCTTTCCGCCGGGCTTGAGCGCGGAGTTCATCACGCCGACGTAGGCCGGGTAGTGCTCCTCGCCGACGTGCTCGCCCATCTCGATCGAGCTCACGGCGTCGAATGATGCTGGTGGGTCGGCGAACTCGCGGTAGTGCTGCAGACGCACGTCGATCAGGTCCGAGAGGCCGAACCGTTCTACCCGGTCGGCGATGAACGCGCGTTGCTCGGCCGACAGCGTGATGCCGGTGGCGCGCACGCCGTAGTTGCGTGCGGCGTAGAGGATCAACGAACCCCATCCGCAGCCGACGTCGAGCAGCCGTTGGCCCTTCCTCAATTCCAGCTTGCGGCAGATCAAGTCGAGCTTGGCGGTCTGGGCATCGTGGAGAGACTGGCCATCGTGGGTGAAGTACGCCGACGAGTACGCCATGTGTTCGTCGAGCAGCAGCCGATAGAAGTCGTTGGAGAGGTCGTAGTGATGCGCAATCGCGGCGCGGTCCCGCTTGCGGGTGTGCAGCCTGCCGGACAGCCGCGCCTCCGACGCCGGCGGCTTCGGCGGTAGGCCGACGGCACCGAGCCGCGTTGCGCCCAGTACCGCGCGAACCCTGTCAGCAAGGCTGGTCGACGTCGGTAGTCCCGACTCGGCCGACATGGCCCTCACCCGTCGTAGGCCGTCGGCGATGTCACCGACGACGTCGATGTCGCCGGTGACATACGCACGCGCCAAACCCATTTCGCCCGGCGCCCACAACAACCTGCGCAGCGCGCGGCGATTGCGAACGACCAGCACCGGCCCGTCGAGCGGGCCCGCCTCGCTGCCGTCCCAGGCGCGCAACCGGACCGGCAGGTCGATCCCGGCCCCGTCGCGGACCAGGTTCGCCAATCGGCCGGCGGCGTTCACGCGAAGACGGTCTTGAACTTGTTCAGCGATTCGTGGATGTCGCCCTTGAGCGCACCCGCGACGACCATGCCGATCGGACCGAAGAGCGCTGGACCACCGAGGTGTAGGTCGAACTGCACCGTCGACGTCCCCGGATCATGCTCAAGGGGCCTGATCTTCGCGATCAGCTTGACCTTGACGCCGCCCCGGCCATCGCCGTTGAGCGTCATGGCCTCGGGTGGCTTGTAGTTGACGATCGTCCACCTGATCCGGTTGACCATGCTCTTGACTTCGACGATCGACTCGAGCTGGGTGCCCTTCTCCAGCGTTTCTGGCAACGTGGAGCGCCACACCCGATGGATGCTCAGCCACTCCCTGTAGCGCGACAGGTCGGATGCTGCCGCCCACGCCTGCTCGGGCGGCAGCGGGACGTCGACCGACACCGAAAGCTTGGCCACCCTAGGACGTGGGGGCCTGCGGCGGGGTCTGCGGCGGCTGCTCCTGGTTCCCGTCCTGGGTTCCATCCACGGCCTTCTTCGCAGCCTCCTGCACCTTGTCGACGGCGCCCGCGTACTTGCCCTGCGTCTTCTGGTCGACGATGTCGCCGGCCTTCTCGATCGCGGTGTCTACCTTGTCGGCGTTTTTCGACACCAGGTCTTTTACCTTGTCAAGAAATCCCATGTTCCCCACCCTATCTGTCAGCGATACAAGCATTCTTTCAATCCGAGGCTGACCGCCACAACCGGCGGCGCTCGCCCAGCACTGCGCCCTGCACCCACCAAATGACCTCAATCAGCCCCGCGGCGACGATGCCGAGTCCCAGCGCCATCGCCGTCAGCGCCGCGTTGGACGGATCGAGCATGAACTGCTTGCGCGCGAACGGCAACGAGAAGATCACCACGTAGGCAAGCGCCGATACCGCGACGAGCCCGATCCGCCACCACTCGTACGGCCTGGCCACCACCGCGAGTACCCACAGCGCGCCCACCAGCAGCGTGATGAGAGCCGCCGTCGACGCCTGAGTCTGCTCGGTCTCCGTCGCTGCCCGGCCCTGGTAGGCCAGCAGGTAGGAGGCGAACGTGGCGATGCCCACGACGAGCCCGGACGGCAGCGCCGAGGTCATCACCCGGCGCACGAAACCGGAGTGGGCGCGCTCCTTGTTGGGTGCCAGCGACAGCACGAACGCGGGGATGCCAATCGTGAACCAGGCGGCGATCGTGACGTGGATGGGCTGGAACGGGAAGAGCAATGGGTCGGTGCCGAACAGCTTCGACGACAACCCGGCAAGACCGACCAGCATGGCGAGAAGCACCGAGTAGACGGTCTTGGTGAGAAAGAGGTTGGAGACGCGCTCGATGTTGCCGATGACACGTCTGCCCTCGCCGACGACGTAGGGCAGGGTGGCGAACTTGTTGTCCAGCAATACGATCTGGGCGACCGCACGCGACGCCGAGCTGCCAGAGCCCATCGCCACGCCGATGTCGGCATCCTTGAGCGCCAGCACGTCGTTGACGCCGTCGCCCGTCATCGCGACCGTATGTCCACGGGACTGCAGCGCGTGCACCATGGCCCGCTTCTGGTCCGGTCGCACCCGGCCGAAGGTGGTGTACTCCTCCAGCGTGCTGGCGAGCTCGTCGGGTCCTGCGGGCAGGTTGCGTGCGTCCATCGTCTCGCCGTGCAGGCCGAGTATGCCCGCCACGGCACCGACCGACACGGCGTTGTCGCCGGAGATCACCTTGACGGTGACATTCTGGGATGCGAAGTAGTCCAACGTGTCTCGGGCGTCGGGGCGGACCCGCTGCTCGAGCACCACCAGCGCGACCGGCGTGATCTCACCGGGTGCATCGGATCCGTCGACGGCGACGTCGGACGACGCGAGCAGCAGCACCCGCAGGCCTAGCGCACCGATGCGTTCGGCCTGCTCGGCTTGCGGCGACGCCGGGTCGAGTAGGACGTCGGGAGCGCCGATCACCCAGTTCCCGTGGTCGCCGTAGGACGCACCGCTCCACTTGGTCGCCGACTTGAACGGCGCCTTCGCCGTGACGGTCCAGCCAGGCGGCGTGCCGTACGCCTCACCGATGGCAGCCATGCTGGCATTCGGCCGCTCGTCATCGGCGGCGAGCTGAGCGAGCACGTTCCCGGCGTCGTCGGTGGTCAGCTTCTTGAGATCGCTGACCCTCATCCCGTTTTCAGTGAGCGTGCCCGTCTTGTCGGCGCACACCACGTCGACGCGGGCCAGCCCCTCGATGGCGGGCAGCTCCTGCACCAGGCACTGCCGCCTGCCGAGCCGAATCACGCCGACGGCGAACGCGATCGACGTCATCAACACCAGGCCCTCCGGCACCATCGGCACCAAGGCTCCGACCATGCGCAGCACCGATTCCCGCCAGCCCGCGTCGGTGGTGAACAGCTGGGTGTAGATGGTCAGCAGCCCGGCTGGCACCAACAGGTAGGTGATGAACTGCAGGATCTTGTTGATCCCGCTGCGCAGTTCGGATTTCACCAACGTGAACTTGCTGGCCTCCTCGGCGAGTTTGGCGGCGTAGGCCTCCCGGCCGACCCTCGTGGCGCGGTAGGCGCCGCTGCCCGCGACGACGAAGCTGCCCGACATGATCTTGTCGCCGATGTCCTTGTCGATCGGGTCGGCCTCACCGGTGAGCAGCGACTCGTCGACCTCGAGGTTGGCCTCCTCGATGAGGTCGCCGTCCACGATGATCTGATCGCCGGGCCCCAGCTCGATGACGTCGTCGAGCACCACTTCGTTGGGCAGCCTCGCCGCGGTGCCAGATCGTCTGCGCACCATGGGTTTCGCCTGACCGACGATGGCCAGCTTGTCGAGGGTCTGCTTGGCCCGCAGCTCCTGGATGATGCCGATTGCGCTGTTGGCGACGATCAGCAGCCCGAACAGGCCGTTGATGAGCGACCCGGTGGCCAGCACGATGAGGAACAGCACCCCGAGGATCGCGTTGATGCGCGTGAAGACGTTGGCGCGCACGATCTCCGAGACACTTCGTGCCGCCCGCGCAGGCACGTCGTTGGTCTTGCCATCGGCGACGCGCTGGGCGACCTCGGCATCCGTCAGCCCCGCGGTGCTGGTGGCCGTCGTCATTTGGTGAACAACCCGGTGCCGTCCTGGTCGTAGTACTCCAGCGTCAGTTTGCCGCCGTCGAACGTGGCCTTGGAGATGGTGCCCGGCGGTGCATTCTCGGTGACGAACGAAAAGGTGAACACGTTGCCGTCCCAATGCTGCAGCGGAACGCGGAATTTCGGGCCGAGCGACAGCGTCAGTACGCCATCCTTCTCGTCGATCCGGGCCGGACCCCAGTACGGGTTGTCGTAGCTGCCGACATAGCTCGCCAGCGGCGCAGCGGGTGCGGGGCTGGCGGGCGCCTGCTTGCCGACTAGCGAGCCGAACGGCGCCTCCATCTTCTTGAAGGCGTCGTTGTAGAGGGGGAACCAGTCCTCGCGGACCTCGCCGAACTGCACCAGATCGGCGAATTGCGCGGTGAGCGCCTCTGGCACTCCGGTGGGTGTGGCATTGGTGAGCGCGACGATCGCGACGTCGGCAGACGGCAGGATGAGGATGTTGGTCCCCGCGCCGAGCTCGAAGGCCCCGGAGTGGCTGAGTTGCATCCGCGCACCCGACGTGGTGCCGACGTTGAACCCGTACCCGTAGAAGCCCGATCGCATCGCGGGTTCGCTGGCCGGGCTGGAGACGATCTGCGGGGTCACTGCGGGTAGCAGCGCCTTGGCGTCGACGATCTGCCTGCCGTCGTAGCTTCCGTTGGCCAGCACCATGTTCAGCCAATGGGTGACGTCGTTGACCGAGCTGCTGACTCCGCCCGCCGGCGCCTCCGGCTGCGGGTCGCGGAGGTAGTTCGGGTGGTAGCCGCCGTCGACGTGGATGTGTCCGACTGCGCGGTTGCGCCGGGCCAGGTACTCGTCGAACCGCGAGCTCGTCGACGTCATGCCCAGCGGTCGGTACAGCACGTCCTGGCTGAGGTCCTCCCACGACTTGCCCGCACCGACGGCCACCGCCTCCGCGCCAGCGGTGAGGCCGAAGTTGGTGTATGCGTAGGACGTCCGGAATTCTGCGAGCGGTAGCTGGCGCAGGTGCTCGAGGACGTAGCGCCGGTCATACCCGAGCTCCTCGAGCAGATCGCCCGCATGGTCGGGCAGGCCGGACCGGTGGGAGTACATGTCGCCGACCGTCACCATCCTGGTCACCGCCGGATCGGAGAGAGCGAACCACGGCAGCTTGTCGACGATCGGGGTGTCCCAGCCGATGGCGTTGACCCCCACCTGATGAGCGACCACCGTCGCTCCGAGCGGTTTCGACAACGACGCCAGCTGGAACACCGTATCGGGGTCGACTGCGTTGCTCGGGTCTTTCTCCCGACTGCCGTTGCGGACGTCCTTGACCCCGAACCCCTTCGCGTACACGGTCTTTCCGCCGTGTACCACCGCAACCGCCATGCCGGGGATGCCGGTCTTGGTCATCAGATCCTGGGCAAGGCCGTCGAGCTTCGCGACTGCGTTGTCGACGGCGTTGTCCGGCAGCGGCATCGCAGGCACCAACGGCGGAAGCACGTCGGACAACGATGGCGGGCTGGACGGTTGGGCCTTCTCGGATGGCGTACCACACCCGATGAGGAGGACCAGCGCGGCAAGCGCCGCGATCACCAGGCGAGACTTCGGGGGGAGGCGCACACCAGCACGCTAGTCGGTTACGACCTCCACCACGGGTCCAACGCGGAGGTCGGTCCGGCTTCGACGCGCTGACCTGGCCGGGGAACCGCGACCCTGACACCCTCGGCGTCGGCGGCCGCGAGGGTGCGTTCCACCGGTTCCGACCACGGGTGCGGCGCCAGCCGGAAAGTACCCCAGTGGATCGGCACCAGCAGCCCGGAGTCGGTGACGTCACGGTGCGCGCGGACGGCGTCCTCGGGATTCATGTGGATGTCCGGCCAGCCGGGGTGGTACGCCCCGACGGGCATCAGCGTGAGGTCGAACGGTCCGTGGTCGGCGCCGATGTCGGGGAAGCTCTTGGTATATCCGGTGTCACCGCCGAAGAAGGCCCGATGCTGGGGTCCGATGAGCGCCCACGACGACCACAGCGTGACGTTGCGGGTGAGGAACCGCCCGGAGAAGTGCCTGGCGGGTGTGCAAACCACGGTGAGCTCGCCGAGTTGCGCACTCTCGTTCCAGTCCAGCTCGACGATGCGATCGTCGGGGATGTGCCACGCCCGCAGATGCGCACCGATGCCCAGCGGCACGAAGAACACCGCCCGCTGGGTACGGGCCAGCTGCTTGATGGTGTCGACGTCGAGGTGGTCGTAGTGGTCGTGGCTGATGATGACGGCGTCGATGGCGGGCAGCGCGTCCAGCGGGGTGGGCACCGGGTGCAGGCGATGCGGGCCGAGCGCCCGCGACGGCGAGCACCGATCGCTCCACACCGGGTCCGCGAGCACGCGGTAGCCGTCGATCTCGATGACCGCCGACGAGTGGCCATACCAGGTGACGGCGAGATCACCTGCTGGCAGATCTGGGGCGGGGATGACGACCGGGACGGACTTCGACGGGTACTGCTGCGAGTTGCCCCCGACGATGTCGCGGACCAGTAAGAACTGCTCTTGGCGGGTGAGGCTCAGCGTCGATGACGGTTCGAGATTGTTGAAGACGCCGCCGTTGTAGTTCGGTGAGTTCTTGGCGACGGCGTCGATCTCGGCAGGCAGCGCGCCGAGCGCCGAAGGAGCGCCCTGCACGGCACGCAGCGCCCAGCCACCGGCGGCGATGGCCGCCGTGCCACCGATCAGCCGAGCCGCCTGCCCCCACATTTAGGCGCCCTGGAAGTTCGGTGGCCGCTTCTCGATGCGGGCGACCTGCGCTTCGATGACGTCCTTGCTGCTCCACGCCTTCTCGAACAGTTCCTGGTGCGCGGGCCACGGGTCCTCGTAGGCGCCGTCGTCGTTGAGCACCCGTTTGGCGTGTTGCAGCGCTATCGGCGCGAAGCCGGCGATCTCGCCGGCCCAGGCCTGCGCATCGGCGAGGGTGCCAAGCCGGTTGGCCATGCCCGTCTGCAGCGCGGTATCGGCCGTGAGCCGTTCTGCGGCCATCAACATGCCCCGGGCCCGGCCCGCACCGACGAGCGACGTCAGCCGACGGATGCTCCAGTTGTCCAGCGCCAAACCGTATTTGGCGACCGGGAACTGAAAGTAGGCGTCCGGGGCGACGACCCGCAGGTCGCAGATCATCGCCAGAATGACGCCCGCCCCAATCGCGGGACCGTTGATCGCGCCGATCACGGGGATCGGCGCGACGTCGATGGCGAGGTTCAGCGCCTTTGCCTTGTCGGGCAGCTTCTCGGCCATGCCGGCCGCGTCGGACAGGTCGGCACCGGAGCTGAACACGTTGCCGGCGCCGGTGATGACGATCGCGCGGACGTCGTCGGCGGCTTGCTCGATCGCTTCCCGGAGGGAGTCGACGAGCTCGCAGTTCAGCGCGTTGCGGCGATCCTCCCGCTGCATCTCGAGGGTCAGTACGTTGCCATTGCGGCTAGTTCCGATCATGGGGCCACCCTATCGAGGCGCCCGTTAGCCTTGCTGCGTGAGCCGGATCGGTGCCATCGCACTCCGCGAGGCTGTGTTGGACGAGGGGTCGTTCGCCAGCTGGGACAGTGCCCCCCTCGAGGTCGATGCCGACGCCGAATACCGGCGAGAGTTAGCCGAGGCGAGGGAAGCGACGGGCTTCGACGAATCGGTGCTGACCGGCGAAGGCCGGGTCTTCGGGCGGCGGGTCGCCGTGGTGGCCTGCGAGTTCGACTTCCTTGCCGGTTCGATCGGGGTGGCCGCCGCGGAGCGCATCACCGCGGCCATCGAACGCGCGACGGCCGAAGGGCTGCCGCTGGTGGCGTCGCCAAGCTCCGGTGGGACCCGCATGCAGGAGGGCACCGTCGCGTTCCTGCAGATGGTGAAGATCGCGGCCGCCGTCGAACTGCACAAACAGGCGCACCTGCCGTACCTGGTCTACCTGCGACATCCCACCACCGGCGGGGTGTTCGCCTCGTGGGGATCGTTGGGACACGTCACCGCCGCCGAACCCGGCGCGCTGATCGGCTTCCTCGGGCCGCGGGTCTACGAGCACCTCTACGGCGAGCCCTTCCCGAAGGGCGTCCAGACCGCCGAGAACCTGCACCGCCACGGCGTCATCGACGGCGTCGTGCCGCTGGAGTCGCTGCGCTCCACGTTGGACCGCGCGCTCAGGGTGATGGCGGACGCACCGGGCGCTGCCCCGTCGCCGCCGGACGTCGCACCGGTCCCCGACGTGCCGGCATGGGACTCGGTGGAGGCGTCGCGCCGCCCGGACCGTCCCGGCGTGGACTATCTGCTGAAGTACGGAACGACCGATCGGGTGCTGTTGTCGGGAACCGAGCAGGGCGAGGCGGCCACCACGGTGCTGGCGCTCGCGCGGTTCGGCGGCCAGCCCGCAGTGGTGGTGGGCCAGCGACGGGTCGTCGGCGGGCTGGTGGGGCCGCGGGCCCTTCAGGAGGCCCGTCGCGGCATGGCGCTGGCGGCCGGCCTTCGTCTGCCGCTGGTCCTCGTCATCGACACCGCAGGCCCCGCACTCTCGACCGAGGCCGAGCAGGGCGGCCTCGCCGGGGAGATCGCTCGTTGCCTTGCCGAGCTGGTCACGCTGGACACGCCAACGCTCTCGGTGCTGCTCGGGCAGGGCAGCGGCGGACCCGCGCTGGCGATGGTGCCCGCCGACCGCGTGCTCGCCGCTCTGCATGGCTGGCTCGCTCCGCTGCCGCCGGAGGGCGCCAGCGCGATCGTCTACCGCGACACCGACCACGCACCGGAACTGGCTGCGGCGCAAGGTGTTCGGTCCGCGGATCTGATGCGCCACGGGATCGTGGATGCGATCGTCCCCGAGCATCCCGATGCGGCCGATACTCCGGTGGAGTTCACCGGACGCCTGTCGGCGACCATCGCCTACGAGCTGCACCGGCTGCGTGCTCAGCCCGCGCAGACGCGGATGGCCGATCGGCTGCGCCGGTACCGCAACATCGGGCTGACCCCGTTCGCTGCGCGCTGAATCACCAAATTCGGGGATCGAGCTCGAAGCAGTGGCACTCTGGAAGAGGTGGGCTCCTGGGTGCACTACTGGTGGCTGATCTTTCCGCTCGGCGGGATGGTCGGCGGCGCCGTCAGGGCAGTGGCGGCGGCCAACGAGCGCCGCGCCGAGCGCAGGCTTGAGAAGTACCGAATCAAGCAGCAGACCAAGATCGCGGTCGCCCAGGCGTCGGGCCGGGCGAAGGTCGACGAGGTCACGTCGCGACGGGAGCTGACCAAGCTCCTCGAGCACCACGACCGCATCGATGCACGCTGGCTGGACTACGAGATGGACGTCGCCAAGCTGCTCGACTTCCCGATGATGACCGACATGCGTCAGCCGCTCACCGTCGCGTTCCACAAGTCCCGCAGCCGCGCCGATCTGCTGCGCCCTGCGACCGTCGACGACGCCATCGGAGACCGCGCGACCCAGCTCGACTATCGCGATGCAGTGCACGACTACGCGTCGGCGTTCGACGTGGCCGAGGCGGAGGCGATCCGCAGACGCCGCAGCGACTTCTCGGCGGAGGGCCAGCAGCGGCTGGAACGCGCGCAGCTGCTGCTCCGTGTGGCTTCCGACGAGTCCGCGACCCACGACGAACGCCGCAACGCCTACGCCAGGGCCCGCAACGAGCTCGACGGTCTGGTGGTGCTGCCCGCCATCGCAAGGGCCAGCATCGAGCGGCGCATCGCCGGCGAGATCGAGGCCTAGACCCCCAGGGCGGTCATCGGACTTGTGCGATGACGTCGAGTTCGACGCCGCGCGCCTTGGCCAGGTGGACGGGGTGCCGCGCCGATCCGCGATCGAGGTCCACCGGCCCGTGCGGCGTATCCCACCCCCACTTCGCGAAGGCGCGCCGCGCGTCCTGCACCGTCGGCACGGAGGTGCTGGCGATCCCCGCCAAGAGATGGACCGCCGAGTACGTCGTCTCGGCCATCGTCCCTGGGGGCGGCGCGACCGACTCGCCTATCGCTGCGGTCCCGTTGAGCAGATCAAACGCCCGGGCGAAGCCCTCCGTGAACTCGGCAGCCGACGCGGAACCCAGGCCTGCGAACCACCCCGCCGAGATGAAGAGGTTCTCGGTCGCGTCGGCGCCGCTGGCCAGGATCACGGTCTCGTCGGTAAAGGGACTGAAGCGGGTGATCGTCGCGTCCAGCCCCTTGTATCCGAAGGCACGGTTGAACCGCACGGCGTCCGACCCCACCAGCAGTGACATCACGCCTTCTGCCCGGCTGAGGACGACCTCGTCGAGTACCCGATCCCAGACCGCTGGGTCGACGGTGCCCAACGGCAGGAACCGTTCACCGAGGATCGAGATGTCGGAGTCCTGCAGGCCGGCTCGAGTCGCAGCCGCCGTTCCGCGCGGCCACACGTAGTCGTTTCCGACGATGAACCACCGGCGCAGCCGCGCCTCGGTGCGCAGCCAGTGCAGCGACGCCACGACCTGATCGCCGGGAACCTCCCCACTGCACAGCACACCATCGCTGCACTCGCCGCCCTCGTAGGCGGCGGCGTAGACATAGGGCACTCGACCGCCGACGGCCTTGGCAATCGCCTGGCGAGCGTTGGACAGATGCCACCCCGTCACGGCATCGATCGAACCCGCGTCCAGGAGCGCCCTGACCGCGGCGGCCGTAGCCCCAGGATGACCGCCTGCGTCGACGTGAACGAATTGCACGGTGCGCCCAGCGACCCCGCCCCTGGCATCGATCTCGGCGGCCGCCAGTTCCGCCGCGGCACGACACTCCAGGCCGAAGATGCCCGCCGGACCTCGTCGCGGCAACGCCAGAGCGACACGAAATTCCTTAGGACGCGTCGCTCTTGGTCCAAACACCGGCACACTATCTGGCATGCTGGTGCTCCTCCGGGCGCAGTGAGAGCACGGTTGGCGGACTCGTCGCAGAAGGCAGGTCATGGAAGCTGTCGCGGACACGCTCGAATTGCTCAGACGAGCGTCGCTGGTCGCCGCGACGATCGAGGACGCGCTCGCCGGTACCGATCTCACCGTGGATCGCTGGCGCGCTCTCACCTGTATCGAGGCGAACCCAGGCTGCTCGATGTCGGACGTCATCGACGCGCTCGTCATCCCGTCGACCTCGGCGACCCGGATCGTCGACTCCCTCGTCGAGATCGGCGCCATCTTCCGGACGATCTCGCCGCACGATCGTCGCAGGACCACGCTGCGCCTGTCCTCGGATGGTCAAGCTCTCCTCCGTGATGTCGAGCCAACGATCGCCGCTGCCATAGCCGTCAAACCTCAGCACGTTTCCCCACTGTAGATCTCGCTGGCTCGTAATCGTCCGCGATCGACCTCACCGCGGACGTTCGACGGTGTTGCATGGGTGTAACCGGTAGCCCGCGAATCCGTCGCCGTGTGACCGGCTCGTAAACACGCGCTGTGACCGACGGTGATCTGCCCGCTTTCCCTTGACGACGCCCGAGCAAGGTGTAGGTTCAGCCAGGAGATGTTCCCATTTGGGAGTAAACTCCTCACCGAGAGGCCTGATGGCTGGATATGGCTGGATATCAATACCGTTGCAGCACACACGGACTCATCGATACCCAGTTTCGAATAGGCACTGCCCCCGCGTCATTGACGTGTGAATCCTGCCGCGCACCGGCACGGCGGGTGTTCTCGGCGCCGGCCCTGTCGACACGGTCAAGCGCCGGCCTGAAAGCGCTTGACGTGCATGAGAAGTCACAATCGTCACCCGGCCTGGTAACCAGATCGACCGAGGCCGCTCGTGCTCCGCGGAGCGGCACCGACCCGCGCCACGCCGGCCTCCCCCGCCCATAGAAGACCGAACCCCCGCTCGAGGAGATCACCATGCCCGACGTCATCTTCCCCGTCGATCAGAGCAAGCCCTTCCGGGAACAGGAACTGGTCGGCCACAACCGCTGGCATCCCGACATCCCGGCCGTCGCGACGGTCAAGTCCGGCGACACCTTCCGCGTCGAGTCCAAGGAGTGGTTCGACGGAACCATCGTCAACTCCGACGATGCCAACGACATCCGCGACTGCGACCTGACGATGGTCCACCAGCTCTCCGGACCATTCGCCGTCGAAGGAGCCCAGCCGGGCGACCTACTCGTCGTCGACATCCTCGACGTCGGTCCCGTGCCACAGGAGACCGGACCGGTCGCAGGCCAGGGCTGGGGCTACACGGGACTCTTTGCGAAGGAGAACGGCGGCGGCTTCCTCACCGACTGGTTCCCACAGGCGTACAAGGCCATCTGGGACTTCACCGGGCAGAAGGCGACGAGCCGTCACATCCCCGGAGTGGAGTTCACCGGACTGATCCATCCCGGCCTGATGGGCACCGCGCCGAGCGCCGATCTGCTGGCCACCTGGAACAGCCGGGAGGGCGCATTGATTGCGACCGACCCCGATCGCGTCCCGCCACTGGCGTTGCCCCCACAACCGGTAAGCGCGGTGCTCGGCAGCCTCACCGGTGCCGATTACGAACGTGTCGCGGCCGAGGCGGCGAGGACCGCACCCCCGCGCGAGAACGGCGGCAACCAGGACATCAAGAACCTCTCCAAGGGCAGCCGGATCTTCTACCCGGTGTTCGTCGACGGGGCCAACCTGTCGCTCGGCGACCTGCACTTCTCGCAAGGCGACGGCGAGATCACCTTCTGCGGCGCCATCGAAATGGGCGGATACATCGATCTGCGGGTCGAGATCATCAAGGGTGGCATGGAGACCTACGGTGTCACCACCAACCCGATCTTCATGCCAGGCAACGTCGAGCCGCGGTACTCGGAGTTTCTCACCTTCGTGGGCTTCTCGGTCGACAGGTTTGGTACGCAGCACTTCCTGGACAGCACGCTGGCCTACCAGAACGCCTGCCTGAACGCGATCGAGTACTTCTCGAAGTTCGGCTGGACGCGCGAACAGGTCTATCTCATGCTCGGCGCCGCCCCCGTCGAAGGGCGCCTGTCTGGTGTCGTGGACGTACCGAACTCCTGTGCAACGCTTTATGTTCCGACCGCGATCTTCGACATCGACGTGCGGCCGTCGGCGCAGGGCCCACAACGGATCGACCGCGGCCAGTGCGCGGTGAGCACCTAACCAGAGGAAGAGGATTTCACCATGCCTGCACCCACCGATGCCGAGTACTTCGATCTCGGCGACTTCACGCTGCAGAACGGTTTTACGCTGCGCGACGCGAAATTGGCCTACAAGACCTACGGCACGCTCAACGCCGACAAGACCAACGTCATCGTCTACCCCACCTGGTATTCCGGGTGGCACACGGACAACGAATGGCTGATCGGCACCGACAAGGCGCTCAACCCTGACGAGTGGTTCATCCTCGTTCCGAACATGATCGGCAACGGGCTGTCGTCGTCCCCGTCGAACACCCCGGCCCCCTACGATCGGGCGCGCTTTCCCGACGTGACGTTCTACGACCAGGTAGAGGCACAGCACAAACTGGTCACCGAGAAGTTCGGCATCTCGACGATCGCGCTCGTCACCGGATGGTCGATGGGTGCCGGGCAGACCTATCAATGGACCGTGAGTCACCCCGAGATGGTGCAACGCGCCGCACCGTTCTGCGGGTCGAGCAAGACCGCGCCGCACAACAAGGTCTTCCTCGAGTCGTTGATCGCCGCGCTCACCGCCGACGCCGTGTGGGCCGACGGCGACTACTCTCCGGATGCGCTACCCATCAAGGGATTACGCGCATTTGCGCGGGTGTACTCGGGCTGGGGCTTCTCGCAGGCGTTCTACTGGGAAGAGGCGTGGCGCGAGATGGGGTTCACCTCGTTCGACGACTTCCTTTACGGCTTCTGGGAGAACTTCTTCCGCGACGGGCGCGACCCCAACAACCTGATCACCATGATCCGTACGTGGCACAGCGGAAACGTCGGCAACACACCGGGTTTCGGAGGTGACGTCGAAAAGGCGCTTGCCTCCATCCGGTGCCCGTTGTTGGCCATGCCCGCCGAGAAGGACCTCTACTTCCCTCCCGAGGACGAGCACTGGGCATCGCAGTTCATCCCGAACGGCGAAGTGCGGGTCATCCCTGGCATCTGGGGTCACTTCGCAGGAGGCGGGCCGAACCCCGTCGACACGGCGTTCATCGACGCAGGCATCCGGGACCTGCTCGCCAAACCGGGTTACTCGCCGAGCGCGTAACGCCCCAGCCAATCGATCAGCTCATCGCGACGACGGGCGGCAGCCTGACCACGTACCGGGTGCTTCTGCCTCGGCGGCGCGAAGCTGCTGCGCGGTCGCGTCCAGGAGCTCGTTCCACGCGACCTCGAACTTGTCGACGCCCTCGGTCTCGAGGACGGCGAACACGTCGGCCATGTCGATCCCGACGGCAGTGAGCTCGTCGAAGACCACCTGCGACGCGGCCTCGGTGCCGGAGACGGTGTCGCCCGCGACCACGCCGTGATCTGCGAACGCGTCGAGGGTCTTCTCCGGCATCGTGTTCACGGTGTTGGGAGCAGCCAATTGGGTGACGTAGAGCGTGTCGGGGTAGTTGGGGTTCTTGACTCCCGTCGATGCCCAGAGCGCCCGCTGCGGGCGTGCGCCACCGGCCAGAAGCGCCTCGAACCGCGGCTGCTCCTCGAAGACCCGCTGGTAGGCGGCGTAAGCGAGACGCGCGTTGGCGAGTGCCGCCTTGCCGCGCAGCCCGAGCGCCTCGGGGGTGCCGATCGTCTCGAGGCGGCTGTCGATCTCGGTGTCCACGCGGGAGACGAAGAACGACGCCACCGAGTGAATGCGGGACAGGTCGCGCCCGGCCGCCTTCGCCGCCTCCAGTCCATCGAGGTAAGCGCCCATGACCAGTTCGTAGCGTGCCACCGAGAAGATCAGCGTGACGTTGACGCTGATGCCCTCACCGAGCACCTTGGCGATGGCCGGAATACCGGCCTCGGTGGCGGGGATCTTGATGAACAGGTTCGGGCGATCGACGATCTTCCACAGTTCGACGGCCTGCGCGACGGTCTTGTCGGCGTCGTGGGCGAGGCGCGGATCGACCTCGATGGACACCCGCCCGTCGATGCCGTCACTCGCCTCGAACTCCGGGGCGAGGATGTCGCAGGCGGCGCGCACGTCGTCCGTGGTCACCGTGCGAATGGTGGCCTCGACGTCGGCGCCGCGCTCGGCGAGTTCGCGGACCTGGGCGTCGTAGTCGTGGCCCTTGGTCAACGCCGCCTGGAAGATCGACGGGTTGGTCGTGACGCCGACGACGCTCTTGCTCGCGATGAGGGCGGCGAGGTTGCCGGATTCGATGCGGTCGCGGGAGAGGTCGTCGAGCCACACCGAGACACCTGCTTCGGAGAGCTTCTGGAGGTTGGGGTTCTGAGTCATGTCGTTGTCATCCCTTCACGGTGGCGAGTGAGCGCCGAGCGGCGGCGGTGACGGCTTCGGTCGTGATGCCGAACTCACGGAACAGGGTTGGACCATCAGCGGAGGCGCCAAAGTGCTCGAGCGAGACCGCTTCGCCGGCGTCGCCGAGCAGGCGGTACCACGAGATGGCCAGTCCGGCTTCCACCGAGACGCGGGCCTTCACCGTCGGCGGGAGCACGCTCTCGCGGTAGTCCTGGTCCTGAGCCTCGAACCAGTCCAGGCACGGCATCGACACCACCCGGGTGGGCACGCCGTCGGTCTCCAACGCCTCGCGGGCGGCGACGGCGAGCTGCAGTTCCGAACCCGTGCCGATCAGCACGATCTCGGGCGTGCCGGTGGACGCTTCGGCGAGGACGTAGCCGCCGCGGGTGACACCTTCTGCGGCCTTCTCGCGGGTGCCCTCGAGGATCGGGATGTCTTGACGGGTCAGCGCCAAGGCGACCGGCCCCGTGGTGTGTTCGACTGCCGCGCGCCAGGCCTGCGACGTCTCGTTGGCATCTCCAGGACGGATCACCGCGACGTTGGGGATGTTGCGCAACGAGGCGATGTGCTCGACCGGTTGGTGCGTCGGTCCGTCTTCGCCGAGGCCGATCGAGTCATGCGTCCAGACGTAGATGGCGGGGGTGTTCATCACTGCCGCGAGCCGCACCGCCGGGCGCATGTAGTCGCTGAACACCAGGAACGTGCCGCCGTAGGGGCGGGTCGGCCCGTGCAGTGCGATGCCGTTGAGGATCGAGCCCATCGCGTGCTCACGGATCCCGAAGTGCAGGTTGCGTCCGTACGGTTGGGCGTTCCAATCCTTCGTGGAGATGGACACCGGCCCGAACGAATCCGCACCGTTGATGGTGGTGTTGTTGCTGCCTGCCAGGTCGGCGGACCCACCCCACAGTTCGGGAAGGACCGGGGCGAGAGCGTTGATCGCCGCACCGGAGGCCTTGCGGGTGGCCACTGCCTTGGATCCGGGTTCGTACGTGGGTAGCGTGTCCGCCCAGCCGTCCGGCAGGGTGCCCTCCTGTAGGCGCGAGAACAGTTCGAAGCGTTCGGGTTCCCTTGCCGCCCAGGCGTCGATCTCCTTCTGCCACTGCGCACGGAGCTTGTCTCCGCGGTCGACGGCCCGACGGGCGTGCGCCAGCACCTCGGGGTCGACGTCGAAGCTCTTGTCCGGGTCGAAGCCGAGAGCGCGCTTCACCCCGGCGACCTCGTCGGCGCCCAGTGCCGCGCCGTGCACCCCGCCGGTGTTCATCTTCTTCGGCGCAGGGAAGCCAATGACGGTGCGCAGCAAAATGATCGAGGGACGATCGGCGACGGCCTCGGCGGCTTCGGCAGCCTCCAGGATCGCGGAGATGTCTTCGCCGCCGTCGACGACCTGCACGTGCCAGCCGTACGCTTCGTACCGGGTCGCGACGTCCTCACCGAGCGCGATGGCGGTGTCGTCCTCGATCGAGATCTTGTTGTCGTCGTAGAACACGGTCAGATTGCCCAGCTGCTGCACGCCCGCGATCGACGAGGCCTCCGACGTGACACCCTCCTCGATGTCGCCGTCCGAGGCGATGACGTAAACGTGGTGGTCGAACGGGCTCTCGCCAGCGACGGTGTCCGGGTCGAAGAGCCCACGCTCGCGGCGGGCCGCCATCGCCATGCCGACGGCGGACGCTAGACCCTGGCCCAGCGGGCCGGTGGTCATCTCCACGCCGCGGGTGTGCCCGACCTCGGGGTGTCCCGGCGTCTTGGATCCCCAGGTGCGCAACGACTTCAGGTCATCGAGCTCGAGCCCGTATCCGGCCAGATACAGCTGGGTGTACAGGGTGAGGCTGGAATGCCCACACGACAGCACCAGGCGATCCCGACCGACCCAGTCGGCGTCCGACGGATCGTGCCGCATGATCCGCTGAAAGAGGGTGTAGGCGAGCGGCGCCAGGCTCATCGCCGTGCCGGGATGACCGTTGCCGACCTTCTCGACGGCATCCGCAGCGAGGACGCGTGCCGTGTCGACGGCCCTGGTGTCCAGCTCGATCCAATCGGCGGGATACACGGCGCTCGTCGATGCGGCGGCTCCGCGATCTGTCGGCGACGTTCGAATGTCGTTCACTGTCAAAGTCATTGGTTACTCCCTCTGCTCGTGGTGCGTGGATCGATGGGGCTCGATGGTGGGTTCGGAGTCTGCGGTTCAGCCGATCCTGGCGAGTTCGACACGTCGTGAGGTGGCACGCTCGCCGTACTGGCTGCGCACCGCCGAGACAGCCTTCATGGCCGGCGAGTCGTCCTGCCGGGAGGCGAATCGCGCGAACAGTGCTGCGGAGATGACCGGTGCGGGAACCGCGTGTGCGATGGCGGTTTCGAGCGTCCACCGGCCTTCGTCAGCGTCCTCGACGTGGTCCGGCAGGGACACCAGTTCCGGGTCGGCGGACAGCGCTTGCACCAGGAGATCGAGAATTCTGGACCGAACGAGGGCTCCCTGCGACCAGGCCCGCAGGACCGCGGGCACGTCGCCGACGGACGCCTCTGCCGAAAGCAGTTCGTACCCTTCGGAGTAGGCCTGCATCAGTCCCGACTCGACGCCGTTGTGCACCATCTTCGCGTAATGGCCTGAGCCGACCGGACCGACGTGGACGAAGGAGTCCGCCCTGTCACCGTCCGCGCGCAACGCGTCGAAGACCGGCATCAACCGGTCCACGTCGGCGGAGTCGCCACCGACCATCAACGCATAGCCACTGTGCCTGCCCCACACTCCGCCTGAGACACCGCAATCGAGATAGCCGATGCCGTGCTCGGCGAGGATGTGCGCGTTGACCACGTCGTCGGTGAACCGTGAGTTGCCACCGTCGACGACGAGGTCACCCGGTGAGAGAAGACGGGAGAGCTTTCCGATCACCTGGCGGGTTTGGCCGCCGGCGGGAACCATCACCCACACCGCTCGCGGGGTCGGAAGCGACTCGATCAACTCGACGAGGCTACCCACGTCGCCGTCGGTGGCGTGCTGGTCGTATCCGATGACCGAATGTCCCCGTTCACGTAGCCGCTCGCGAAAGTTCAGGCCCATCATTCCCAGGCCCACCATTCCCAGTTCCATGGTCACCGTGCCCCTTTCGGTTTTCAGTGTCGTGCTGATCTCTATGTATACGGCGGTTCAGCGGCTACCCCACCTGGCCGGACGGGGAGCTGTCACTAGCCGCTCGGCCAAGTGCATTCGCGCTCATGACTTTCGACACTCGTATCTGCCTGTTGCCTGAAGTGGCCGGCGAGGGCGCGGGGCCGCAGGCACCGAGAATGAAGTCCACGTAAAGGGATTGACGGAGTGCCGATGGATTCAACCGAGACGAAGAAGGTCTGAGCGTGAAGGATCTGGTCGACACCACCGAGATGTACCTTCGGACGATCTACGACTTGGAAGAAGAGGGCGTCCCCCCACTTCGGGCACGCATCGCCGAACGGCTCGAGCAGAGCGGTCCGACGGTCAGCCAGACCGTTGCCAGGATGGAGCGTGACGGTCTGCTTCTGGTCGCCCGTGACCGCCGCCTGAAGCTGACCGACAAGGGCCGCGAGCTCGCCGTGTCGGTGATGCGCAAGCACCGCCTCGCCGAGCGACTGCTGGTCGACGTCATCGGCCTGCAGTGGGACAAGGTTCATGCCGAGGCATGCCGATGGGAGCACGTCATGAGCGACGCGGTGGAGCGGCGCCTGGTGGTCGTGCTCGACAATCCCACGACCTCGCCGTACGGCAACCCGATTCCGGGGCTCGGGTTGCTGGGACTGGACCGCCCCATCGGCGATCCCGAGATGCTGATCCGGCTCACGGACCTACCACCCGGCAAGCCGACCGCGGTCGTCGTCCGGCGACTCGCGGAGCACGTCCAGTCGGATCCGGACGTCATCGGACGCTTGCGCACGTTGGGCATCGTCCCCGATGCGCACGTCACCGTGGAGACGAGGCGCGATTCGGTCACCATCACGGTGCCCGGCCACCACGGCTTCGAGCTGTCCGAGGAGATGGCACACGCTGTCCAGGTGAAGCAGCTTTAGCGGTAATCGACGACGAATGTCCCCGAACACCAAGCTGTTCGGGGACATTCGCGATGTTCGGCTACCTGGCGAGGGCGTCCTTGAGCGCCTTCGCCGCGGCTGCCGGGTCCGCGGCGCTGTAGATGGCGCCACCGGCGACGGCGACATCGGCACCGGCGTCGCGGACGGCGACGATGGTGTCGACCTTCACGCCACCGGCGATCGAGAACGGGACACCGGCGAGCTTGCCGTCGTCGAGGAGGGCCTGAATCGAGTAGCCGGGCTGGGCCTGCTCGTCGAGACCGGCGTGGATCTCGACGAACGCCACACCGAGCTTGGACACCTCGCGGGCCCGCTCGACGCGGTTCTCGACGCCGATCAGGTCTGCGACCACCTTCTTGCCGTGCTTCAGTCCGGCCTCGACGGCGCCCTTGATGGTGGCATCGCCGGCGACACCGAGGACGGTGACCAGGTCAGCGCCCGCCGCAAAGGCGATATCGGCCTCGAGGAAGCCTGCGTCGGCGGTCTTGAGATCGGCGAAGACCTCCTTGTCCGGGTGCGCAGCCTTGATCGCGCTGATGGCGCTGAGGCCGGCGCTCTTGATCAGCGGGGTACCGAGTTCGATGATGTCGACGTACGGGGCCACCTTGTTCGTAAGCGCCAGCGCGTCGGCGGTGGTGAGCAGATCGACCGCAACCTGAAGTTTGGTCATGTCCTTCTCCTGTCATTCGTGAATCTTGTTGGGGGTCTGGCGGTGTGCCATTCGGGGGTGTTCGTGGTGCGACGGGTCAGCCGATGTTGGCGTGGCGTTCCCACAGCCGTTCTGCGGTCTGGTCCTCGTTGCTCCACAGGGCCTGGAACAGCGCATCGAAGGCGAGGAGCACGGACTGCTCGAACAGACTGCCCGCGTACTGACGGGTGACGGAACCGCTGTGGTCCTGCTTGTCAGCCGCAGGCAGCACCAGAACCTCGTCCGCGCGTTGGGCGAGCGGCGATTCCGCGGCGGTCGTGACGGCGAGCACCACGGCCCCCACCTTCCGTGCGGTGTCGGCCGCGCCGACGACCGAGCCGGTGGTACCCGACCCCGAAACGGCGATCAGCAGATCTCCTGCACCGATCGCGGGAGCCGTGACCTCGCCTGCCACGTGGACCCGGAGTCCGAGGTGCATCAGCCGCATCGCAGCCATCTGGGTGGCCAGGCCGCTGCGTCCGTTGCCGATCACGAAAACCGCCCGCGCGTTCGTGATGAGCGATCCGGCCCGGTCCCACTGTTCTGCGGCAACGGAATTGAGTAGCCGCTCGTTCTCGTCGAGCACGATGCGGCGCCCGTCACTGAACCGTGTCTGTACTTGCTCGACTGTGGCGGTCATGGTCCTCCTCGGTGTTGGCCCGTAGTGATCTGCTCCAAGAATGCCGATCCCGGGGCGGGCCGACACCCCGCCGCACGGCGAGTCTTCGCTGGCCGGTTGGCTAGTGCCGTCCCCGGCAATACTCTGAATGGGTGATAAGCGTTGAGGATTCCGTTCGGGTGCAGGTCGTCCGCTGGATCGAGATGCGGAAGGTGCTCACCGGACCGCTTCCGGAGATCGCGGTCCGCCTGTCCCAGTTCCTTGGTCACACCTCGCACGACGCCTTGGTGATCTTCACGCGCGAATGCACTGGGCGTCCACGCAAAGTGGCCGGAAACCACGAGATCGTCGATCGGGTCACCATCGACGAGCTCGAAGAGATCAAGGGATCCGTTGACCCCGGTGGCGTCCGCGACGAACTAGCCGTGCTGGCCGGTTCGCGTCGCCGAATCTGGGCGGTGCGCGACAAGGCCTGCGACACCCTGCTCGTCCTGGTTCCGCGACCGTCCCAGACAGCCGCCCCCGACCTCGACGAGGTCGCGGCAGTCTTCGGGATCGTCGCGACGTCCATCCAACATCAGGTCGCGCAGGCCAGCCCCGACTATCTCGCCGAGTCACGGGCCGCGTCGAGTGAACGAGCACGCACCATCGTCGAATTGACCGAGGCGCACGAGGCGACTCTGTCGTCGATCCTCGGAACACTGCGCTCCAACGACCTCGACGATCGCCGCTCGCGCATCACCGCCAGCGAGACGGCGTCGGCCGCATTGATCGCACTTCGGTCCGCGGGCGCCGCTGATCGTGCTCTGTCGGAGGAAGCGGTCACGACCGCATTCGCCAAACTTCAAGGCCAGTTGCGCCCCCTATTGCGGCATCGGGACATTGAAGTCGACTATGTCGACCCCCCGGCTGACGGGCGTCCCCTTCCCGGTGAGGTGGCGCACGCGGCACGGGCGATGGCGCGCGCCATCGTGCTGGCCCTCGACGCTCAACCAGAGCTGACCCGACTGCGGATCGCTTGGGACTGCGGCGGTGACAACGTCATGATCGAGATCCGTGACGGCGGTCCAGGCACCATCGACGCAGGCGCCCTGACGCTCCAACTGGCCGGACGCCTTCGCACCTTGCGCGGTCAGATCGAGGTCGAGTCCATTCCTGGGTGGGGAAGCAGAGTGATGCTGACCATCCCCCTCGACCCACCCGCGGTTCGCCCTGATGAGCACCTTCTCTCCACCCTGAATCCCCGTGAACTCGAAGTCCTCGGGCATCTCGCGGTCGGCAAGCGCAACCTCACCATCGCCGACGAGCTCGGAATCAGCCAGAGCACGATCAAGTTTCACGTTGCCAGCCTGCTGAGGAAACTCGACGTCGCCAACCGTGGGGAGGCGGCCGCGATCGGAATCCGGGCCGGAATCGTGGCCGCCGAGGCACATTCGACGCCCGGCCAGGACTAGCCGCCACGATCCGGGCCGCCGCAGGACGGTGACTTCTCGCTGCAGAGTTTGATATTCGCCGTTGCGCGCTGGTTCGGACGGATCGTCGGTCACACTTGGCGTCATGGCGGAGCACGTGCGGTGGCTGGAGTTGGTGAACCCGGCCCGCAGGGAGCCCCTACGTCTGCGCCCACCGCCGCGCACGGATGACTGATGACCGAACTCTGGAGCATCGTCATCGCGGCCGCGGTCGGCCTCGTCATCGTGTGGCTCGCCTTGTTGATCGCCCTAGCCGTGACCCGGCCCAAGGACCTCAGCGTCACGGATGCACTGCGGCTGCTGCCCGACACGGTGGTCCTGCTGCGGCGCCTGGCCGCCGATCCGCAGCTGCCCCGCGGGGTCAGGATCCGGCTGCTCCTGTTGCTGGCCTACCTGCTCCTGCCGATCGACCTGGTACCAGACTTCATCCCCGTCCTCGGCTACGCAGACGACGCCATCATCGTCGCCGCCGCGCTGCGCTCAGTCGTCCGCCGCGCCGGAGCCGCCGCCATCGACGAACACTGGCCCGGCACTCCGGAAGCGCTCAGCGCCGTCCGACGCCTCGCAGGCATCCCCAATCCACCAGAGACCTAAAGCGGGACTTCGACGAGCACGGTGGTGCCACGGCCCGGGGCCGACTCCACCCGTAGAGACGCCTCGATCATGGCGCAGCGCTCGGCCATCGAACTCACGCCGAAGTGCTGCGCCCCACCGGCATCCGCCGCGCGAGCCGCCTGACGTTCCGCTGCGTCGAAACCCCTCCCGTCGTCGGCGCAGCCGAGCACGATCGAGTCACCGACCCCGCGCAGCGACACCACGATCCGATCGGCCTCGGCGTGCTTGACCGCGTTGGCCAGCGCCTCCTGGGTGATCCGGTACAGCGCAGCGGCAGCATGGTCGGGAATGTCGTCGACCGCTGCGGCCGGGTCCACGACGAATTCGATGGACGGACCGCCGTGCTGACGAGCCATCTGAACGAGCGACTCGATCGCGACGGTCAGGCCCAGATCGTCGAGGACGAGACTGTGCAGTCCCGTGATGGCTGCCCTCGTCTGGTTGTAGGCCAGATCGCCCAGCTTCCGTGCGTTCAGCAGTTCGGCGCGGACACAATCCAGCTGGCGGAGCAGCGTCGAATCCTCCGATGCCGCCAGTGCCTTCGAGATCGTGAGGTCCGCCGCCGAGAGATGAAACGACATGGAGGCCAGCGCCGTGGTGACGCCATCATGCAGTTCGAAGGCGATTCTGCGCCGCTCCGCTTCCTGTGCCGAGATCGCCGCCTTGATCAGTCTGTCCCTCTCGGTGCGCTGGTTGTTGACCGTGCGCCACAACTGCTTTGCTTCCAGCCGCAACCCGAGGATCGCGGCGTACGGTTCCGCGGTGCAAAGATCGACCTCACCGAAGGGAGCGTGCGGATCGCGATGAGCAGCAAGGACACCGACGACGTCGCCCTCCAGACCTGGGAGTGGGAGGCACATCCGGGCCACGGTCTGCCCCTCCTCGAGTCCAAGCAGCTGACGGTGCAGCACGTTGCGGGGCGAGTCGGCCTCGATCAACGCCGGTTTGCCTGTGCGAGCAACCAATCCAGTGACCCCGAAGCCGACCTGTAGCGTCAGGGCATCGGCAGACGGGTGGGCGGGCCAGATGTCGACGACGTTGAGGTCCTGACCGTTGACCACGTACACCAGCACACCGTCGGCACCGAACAAGCGGGCCAGGTCGGTCGCAGTCGGGGCCGCCCCAGCAGTAAGGCTCACCGAAACAGCCCTTCCCGCAACGCAAGGGCGACCGCACCGCTGCGGTCGGAAACGCCCAACTTCCGGTAGAGCCCGCGAATATGGGTCTTCACCGTGTCCTCGCTGACCACCAACTGACTCGCGACGGCCTTGTTCGAATGCCCAGAAACCAGCAACTCCAGCACCTCTGACTCGCGCTGCGTAAGGCCAAGGTGGGCGCCGGACCAGAACTCCCCTGCGCTCAGGCGCGCGGCGGAGAGCGCCACTCGACCGGCGAGGGCATGGTCGATGACGGTCTCGCCATCGCGGATTCGACGTAGGTGGCCTACCAACTCCTGGCCGTCGATGCGTTTGAGGATGTACCCGGAGGCGCCCACCCGCAACGCCTGGTACAGGTAGTGCTCGTCGTCATACACGGTCAGAAGGACGACCTTGGTGTCCGGATGCTGTGTCCTGATCTGTAGGCAGAGGTCAAGGCCGCTCGCTTGCCCGATGCGCACATCGCACAGGACGACGTCGGGGCGCAGCTCGCCCACCAACCGGTACGCCATCTCCGCCGTCGTCGCCCGACCGACGATCGCAACCTCATCTGGGAAGTGACCGAGCATGGCACCGAGCCCGTGCAAGACCATCTCGTGATCGTCGACGAGCACGATACACAGCGGGGTCGCAGGCGAATCCGGCATACCGACAACCCTACGGCGACGAGCATCGCGATCGGAGTGAACCGAGCGGAGACATTCACCCGTCGCCCCACCCGCGGGGGTGATTGCGCAGCAGCCAGAACGCGGTCGGATGGATACGACCCAACCAGAAAGGCCGCCACGCCATGACCAATTCCAGTGCCACTCAGCCGCTCATCGTGCCGTCGGTGCTACCGGCCGACTTCGCCCGCATCGGTGACGAGGTGGTCGAACTGTGCGACGCCGGCGTGGATCGGATCCAGTGGGACGTCATGGACGGAGTCTTCGTTCCCAACATCACCTTCGGCCCCGACGTCATCGCGGCGGCGCGCCCGCACAGCACCGTCGGATTCGAGGCCCATCTCATGGTCGTCGACCCCGACGAACTCCTCAAGCGTTACGTCGACGCGGGTTGCGAGCTGATCATCGTGCACGCCGAAGCCTGCACCCACCTGCATCGCACGCTCGGGCACATCCGGGACCTCGGCGCGCGCAGCGCCGTCGCTCTGAACCCGCACACTCCCGCCGAGGTCGTCGCGCATGTCCTGTCCGAGACGGACCTCATCCTCGCGATGACCGTGAACCCGGGATTCGGTGGCCAGTCCTACATTCCGTCCGTGGAGCCCAAGATCGCGCGGCTGCGAACGATGATCGACGAATCCGGCCTGCCCATCGAGCTGGAAGTGGACGGCGGCATCACCGACAAGACCATCGGGGGCGCCGCCGCCGCTGGCGCCGATGTCTTCATCTCCGGGTCGTGGATGTACGCCCACCCGGACGGCAAGGCAGCGGCCGTGAAGCAGTTGCGCACCACGGCGCTGGAGAGCACTCCATACGTCGACGTCGCCTTGTAAAGCTCTGCGGGTCGGTCTTTCGTAGAACAGTGCAAGGGCGGCAATGCCTTTCAGCTGAATGCCTCATCCCCCCACGGGCCTGCCGCAGCGGTGGTGCGGGCGATCAGGCCTCGGCCAGCGCAGGCGCAACGCCGGTCTCCTCGAACTGGGACACGGTGTCGATGCGGCGCTGGTGGCGTTCTTCGTTCGACCACTCCGCCGCGAGGAACGCGTCCACGATCGCGAGGGACTCCCCGAGTGAGTGCATCCGACCGCCGAGCCCGATCAGCTGAGCGTGGTTGTGCTGGCGGGCCAGTTGGGCGGTCTCGACGTTCCACGCCAAGGCACACCTCGCACCATAGACCTTGTTCGCAGCGATTTGCTCACCGTTGCCACTGCCGCCGAGGACGATGCCGAGGCTGCCCTCGTCCGCAACGACACGGCGGGCCGTCTCGATGCAGTAGGCCGGGTAGTCGTCGAGGGCGTCGTAGACGTGAGCGCCGCAGTCGACGGTCTCGTGGCCCGCAGCCCTCAGGTGTTGGATGATTGCGTTCTTGCGTTCCAATCCGGCGTGGTCGGAACCCAGGTACACCCGCACGATCGCTTCCCCTCTGGTCATTCAACGCGTCGCGTTGGCACTCAATATTGGTGTACTTTGCAGGCGCAGTACATGTTCCGACACGTGTAGCACGCGGGCATGCCCTTGCATCGCGGGCATCTCTCGCAGCTGACCGGCTCGGTGTGCCGATCGTGATCCCCCGCGTTGTACGACTCCCCGCAGTGGTAGCAGGGCGGCCGCAAGCTGTCGTCGCCCGGGCCAGAGCCGTTCATCAGGCCCGCACGACCATCGCACAGGCCAAGATCAGCATCACCACGCCGCCCAGCAGGTCAGTACGGATCGGTATCTTGCTCGCCGCGAGCTTCCCCAGCGTCAGCCCCGCCAGGGACATCACGAGGGTGACGCTGCCGGCTACCACGGCCACGGTCACCGCCGAATAGCCCATGACTCCAAGCCCAGTCCCCGCGAGCAGGTTGTCGACGCTCAACGGCAGAGGCAACCCCAGAATGGCAAGGGGATGGTCGAGTTCGCCGGACTGCTCCGTGCGCAACGCATGCACGACCAGGTAGACGGCGTACACGGTCAGGGCGGCAGCGCCGATGTACTCCGCAGATTCCCCGATATAGTCGCCGAGGTATCCGCCCACCCAGACACCGAGCATGGGAGCCAGTGCATCGAATACGCCAAATACCAAGGCGCATTGGACGATACGGATCCACGACGGCTTCGTCGTCCCAAGCCCGATGGACGACTGAAAGTTGTCCAGGCTGAGCACGAATGCGATCGGGATCAGAGCGAAGAGAGAGCTCACCGTCGGACCTCCAGGGGGATTTGCGACCGGGTGCGGCCCGGATTCGGTCGAGGAATCATCACGCCGTCCCGCGGCCGCGTCGGGTCGTTTGCTGCCGCTACCGCTGCCTCCACCAGCCCGTGGTCCGGGGAAAGGTGGCAGACAGGGTCGGTGCGGGCGGCGTCGCCGGTGAGCGCGAAGGCCTGGCAACGGCAGCCGCCGAAGTCGATGTCGCGACGATCGCAACTGCGGCACGGGTCCGGCATCCAGTCGTCGCCGCGGTATTGCTTGAACAGTGGCGACTCCGCCCAGATCCACTCCAGCGAGTGCTCGCGGACGTTGGAGCTGGGCAGTTTGAGCGCGCGCGCCAACTCGTGGGCCGCTGGGCACGGCAGCGCTTCGCCGTTGGGCACCACGGTGAACTGGCGGCTGGCCCAGCCGTCCATGCAGGGCTTGGGGTACTTGCTGTAGTAGTCGGGGATGACGTAGATGATCTCCATCTGGTCCCCGAGCCGTCCGCGGGCCGCCAGCACCACTTCCTCCGCGCGCTCCAATTGGTCCCTGCTCGGCAGCAATTCGGCGCGGTTGCGCCCCGCCCAGCCGGCGTACTGCGTGTTGGCCAGCTCTATTCGATCGGCTTCCATCACCGCGGCCATGTCGAGGATGGCATCGATCCGATCGATGTTCTGCCTGTGCAGCACCACATTGAGGGTCAGTGGCCAGCCCAGCTTCTTGACGAGCCGCGTGACCTCGTGCTTGCGCTCGAACGAGGCGGTGCCTGCGATCTGGTCGGACAGGCCGCGCTCGTCGGCCTGGATGCTGACCTGTACGTGGTCGAGACCCGCGTCGCGGAGCTGCTCGGCGCGACGGGTGGAGAACCCGAGCCCGCTGGTGATCAGGTTGGTGTACATGCCATGGTCATTCGCGGACTGCGCCAGGTCGACGATGTCGTGGCGCTGCAGCGGCTCACCGCCGGAGAGGTGCACTTGCAGCACGCCGAGGTCGGCAGCCTCGGCGAATACCCGTTGCCACTCTTCGGTGGTCAACTCGTTGCGATAGTCGTCCAGCGCAATAGGATTGGAGCAGTATGGGCAGTGCAGTGGACATGCGTAGGTAAGCTCTGCGAGCAGCGCGTAGGGCTTATCCATGATCGATCTCCATCCCGTGCTTGCCGACGAGGGCCGTCACGAAGCGTTGTACGTCGCCGTCGGCGACATGGTCG
This sequence comes from Mycolicibacterium sp. P9-64, assembly GCF_008329605.1. Taxonomy (GTDB): domain Bacteria; phylum Actinomycetota; class Actinomycetes; order Mycobacteriales; family Mycobacteriaceae; genus Mycobacterium. The sequence goes on along the minus strand of NZ_NPKO01000005.1, from coordinate 335,901 downwards.
TATCGGCTGCGCAGCTCGGACTGGATGTCGGAGATGGTGCGCCGGGAGTCGCACAACTCCACGATCGCGACCCCGGTGTCGTTGAGCACCAAGATCGCCTCCGGCGAGAGCAGCGTGTATTGCCCGCGTGCTGCGTCGAACTTGAGCCGCACGTAGCGCGCCAGCCGCGGCCGGGCGGCATCGTCAACGATTTCCATAGGCCTGGTCGATCGCATCGAGCATGCTCCACAGCACGTCGCACTTGAAGGACAGCGCCGAAAGCGCAGCGCCCTGGGTTTCCGGGGTGACGCAGTACTTGCGCACGACCTCGAGACCGTGTTCGGAGTCGCGGGGCGCCTGGTGAATTCGCGTCCGGAAGTAGGACAGCTCATCGGGGTCGATCCAGGTGTAGTGGCGCTCGAATGCGGCTAGCCGCTCTGCCATCAGGTCGGGCGCGAACAACTCGGTCAGCGAGGACGCCACCGCCTCCACCCATGGCCGAGTTCGGGTGAAGTTGACATAGGCGTCGACGGCGAATCGTACGCCTGGCAACAGATGTCGCCCGTCCTCGACCTCCGCCCGAGTCAAGCCGACGGCCTCGCCGAGCCGCAGCCACGCCTCGATCCCACCGGTTCCCTCGGCGGTTCCGTCGTGGTCGATGATGCGCTGGACCCAACGACGCCGGATCTCGCGGTCCGGGCAGCTGCTGAGGATCGCGCCGTCCTTGCGGGGAATGTTCGACTGGTAGTAGAAGCGGTTGGCCACCCAGCCCCTGATCTCCTCCCGGCTGGACTGTCCGGTGTTCATCCGCCGATGGAAGGGGTGCTGGTGGTGGTAGTCCTTGACGTGCTCGCGAAGCGCTTCCTCGAATTCATCGGGCGCCAGTGCTGCGGTCATCATTGCTCCTCAGATCTCGATCGTGAGCCCGTCCGCGGCGACCTCGATGCCGTGCTGGTCGAGGATCCGTCGTTCCGGCGAGTCCTGGATCAGTACCGGGTTGGTGTTGTTGATGTGGGTGTAGACCTTGCGGTCGATCGACAGCGGCGACAGCAGTTCGAGGCTGCCGCCGGGGCCTGCGATCGGGACGTGGCCCATGTCGCGCGAGGTCTTGCTGGCCAGGCCGAGTCTGGACATCTCGTCGTCCTGCCAGCAGGTGCCGTCCACCAGCAGGGCGGAGCAGTCGGCCAGTTCCTCGAGGACATCGGGGGTGAGCTGCTGCACGCACGGCAGGTAGACCAGGCTGCGCCCACTACCGCAGTCGGTGACGCGGTAGCCCACGACCCGACCGTACGTCGCGGCCCCTGGAAACCGCATGGGCTTGACGGTGGGGACGTCGAAAGCACGGTACGACAACCCATTTGATCCATCGCCGAGCGGCACCTCGGCGCCGGGCAGTACCGGTTGCCACTTGACCGGGCAGTACGCCTCGAGCGTCCTGAGCACACCGGTCCCCGAAGTCAGGGTCTCGTGCACCGATTCGGTCGCGTGCACTTCGAGACCGCGCCCCTCACGCATGAGGAGCAGGCCGAGGGTGTGGTCCAGTTCGGCGTCGGTGAGCAGCACGGACTGCAGCGGGACCGCTCTGCCCGCATCGGGATGCAGATCCGGGAAGGACTCGATCTGCGACTGGATGTCCGGTGAGGCGTTGAAGAGGAACCAGAGCTTGCGGTCAGCGCTCACCGCGATCGACGACTGGGAGCGTGGGACGCAAGGGCGCGAGCCGGTCCGCACCGCGCGGCATTGGGGGCATCCGCAATTCCACTGCGGAAACCCGCCGCCGGCAGCTGATCCCAGCACTCGCACCCACACGACCGATCACTCCCTGTAGTTGGAACGCCGCGACGGGGCGCCGGGCCACTTGGGCCCGGCGCCCTGACGTGATGGGCTACCTGGCCCCGTCCAAGATGGCCACGTATGCGGTCACCTCGGCGGACACCCGGATCTCTGCGAACGTGGGGGCGTCCCACTTCTCCAGAGCGCCGACTGCGGTCTTCTTCTCCATGGTGTTCTCCTTCTCTCTTGATTCGTGGACGGTCTAGCGGACGGGAATCAACTCGGCAGGGCGAAGGCGATCAACGCGCTGCCGTGCCCCTGGCCGAGCATTGCGGGGATGATCCCCTCGAGCCAGCCGCCCCAGCCCACCGGGACGACGACGTACTGCTTGCCGTCAACGGCGTAGGTCGATGGGCTGCTGTGATGGCCACTGCCACACTGGAATTCCCACAGCTTCTCGCCGGTGCGCGCGTCGAGTGCGACGAACTCACCGGTCGGAGTGCCGGCGAACACCAGGTCGCCTGCGGTGGCGAGCACCGACGCGGCCATCGGGTAATCGATGCGCCAGCGCCACTTCTCGTCACCGTAGCTATCGAACGCACTGACCGAGCCGGCCATGTCGTCGATGTCCACCTCGACGGCAGCGCCCCAGTACGGCATACCCTCCTTGAACTCGCGACGACGGCGAGTGGCGGTGGCGCCCACGTCGGCAACCGGCACGTAGAACATGTCGGTCTTCGGGCTGTACGCCGCGTGCGTCCACTCCTTGGCGCCCGCGGGGCCCGGGTAGAAGTGGACCGGCTCGCCTTCCTTGTCCGGGTACCTCCGCGGGGTCACCTTGCCGTCGCGGGTGATGACGCCCCAATCGATCCGGTCGACGAACGGGGTGACGTGCTGCAGCTCGCCATTCGTCCGGTCGAGAACGAAGAAATAGCCGTTCTTGTCGAAGTGACCGAGCAGCTTCTTGCCGTCTCGCTCGAACAGGGTCATCTCCATGGTGGAGTCGTAATCCCAGAGGTCGTGCGGGGTGAACTGGTAGTGCCACTTGATCTCACCCGTGTCGACGTCCAACGCCACGACGCTGTCCGTGTAGAGGTTGTCCCCCTCGCGGACCTCGCCGTCGAAGTCGGGTGCCGGGTTGCCTGTGCCCGCGTAGTACAGGTTCAACTCCGGGTCGTACGTGCCGGTGACCCAGTGGTTCGCACCGCCGCGCGCCCAGGCTTCACCGTCGGCGGGCCAGGTCTCCGAACCCGGCTCGCCGGGCTTGGGAACGGTGTACGTGCGCCACAGGTGCTCGCCGGTCTCCAGGTCCCAGTTGTCGATGTGGCCACGCACACCGAACTCGCCACCGGCGCTGCCGGTGATGAGGGTGTTCTTGACGACCAGCGGAGCCAACGAGGCGCTCTCGCCCGCACGAACGTCGCCAATCGTCTTCTGCCAGACCAACCTTCCGTTGGTGGCATCCAACGCGAGCAGTTGTGCATTCGGGGTGACGAAGTACACCTTGCCGTTGGCCACCGCGCAGCCGCGGTTGACGTTGCCACAGCAGAGCGAGACGTCGAACGGCACTGCGTGCTTGTAGCGCCATAGCAGCTCGCCCGACACCGCATCGAGAGCCCAGAACCAGCCGTCCCAACCGGTGACGAACATGACGCCGTCCACGATCAGCGGGCATGCCTCGAACGCATAGGTCGAGGAACCCGCGATGTGACCGGCGGAGCCGGCCTGGAAGATCCACGCCGGGCTGAGGCTCTTGACGTTTCCGCTGTTGATTTGGTCCAGCAAGCTGTACCTTTGGCCGTCGTACGCACCGTAGTAGGTGAGCCAGTTCTGTGATTCCGAACGCGCGTCGAGCAGACGTTCGGAGTTGACGTCATCCGTTACCGCAGGTGCGTTTCCGGGGATGGCGCTCAATGCGGAGTGGGGGATCGCGTCGCCGGCCTCCACGTATTCGACCTTTATTTGGTTCTGGTCGGAAACTGCTGGAATGGTCATGTGGGTTCCTCCTACGGGCGTGGCTGGTCTGGACGGTCGAGACGGGCTTCCGGCGGCACCTCGCCGAGCACGACGATGGCGGCGGTGAGTCCCCGACCTTCGTCGTTGCCACCGGGCGAGCTGTACCAATAGAAGCCCGGACCGTCCAAGGTCAGCGTCGCCTTGCCCCTCGAATGGTTGAGCAGCCCGAGGTACTGCTTGTCACCATTGCTGGGAAACAAGGCAGAGTGCGTGTTCTTGTCATCGTTGATGACCGTGAGCTCGATCTCGCCACCGTGCGGCATGACCAAGACGGCCGGCTCCCAGCCGCCCGAGTCCTCCAGGATCGTCAGGGTGCCCTCCATCGTGCCGTCGGCCCGTTCGGTGGCCTTGGCGATCGAGCCAGTTCCGAGCATCCGACCGATGGTCGCCCTGTTCTGCGCATTCAGACCGAGCTCGGTCAACAGGTCTTCTCGTTCATCAGTGATCGTCATGGGACCTCACCTCCTCATCAGTGAAACGTCGTTGTTCGTTGTGTGGAATGCGAGAATCGTTCGGGATGGGTCGCATTCCCGTCCTATTTGCCGAATTTCCAAATGCCGAATTCGGCGAGCCGAAATTCTTGCTGTGCATAGAACATCGGCTTCATCTGGTCGGTCACATCTCGCATTGAATTGCCGACGGCCGTTGAATCTCTTCACTTACCGGAGCGCATGTTTCGAGTCTGCAACTATGTGAACGATAGGACCGATCAGCCCCTTCGTACAAGCGTTACCGCAAGGTCGTCGTACCTTGCCGTTCGGACCCCGCTTGGCGCCGTTCGTAGTGATGACAGTCACAGTCGTGGCTGCCCGGCCCCCGGAATGACTCGGCGCGATACCCCATTGGAGCTGCATGTTTGCTGTGAAACCGGGTCGAAGGCCAACTCCACGTCATCGCGCGTTCAGCCACGCCGCGGAGTCAACCAATTTCCCGCTCACTCGTCATCAAGACCGTCGGCGAACCGATCTACCTTCCCCGGGAGAGGGCATTGAACAACATGGCCGAGAAAAATTTCATGGCGATGTTCAGCAACGATTTCTACGCAATTTTAGATATCGGCGGGAATTCACCGACTACGAAAAGACCTGATAGCGCGGATGGCGCAAGATCAGGGCCGGTCGAACAAGTCGAGGTTCATCACCTTGTCCCACGCAGCGACGAAGTCGCGGACGAACTTGTCCCCACCGTCCTGGCTCGCGTACTCCTCCGAAATGGAACGCAACACGGGATCGGCCAAGAAAGCGACGTCGGCTCGACTGGCGATCCCCTTGACCTCGCAAGTGTCCCGATCGCGGCCCTCGTAGGCCGCCATCCCCGTGACGCAGTCCGAGGTCGGCGCCCACTCGGTGTCGGAGTCGAGCAGGTTGACGAAGAATTCGTTGGTCAGCGTGCCCGGCGTCGAGGTGAAGACGCCCAAGGGAGACCCACCGTGGTTGGCGCCGAGGACGCGCAGCCCACCGAGCAGCACCGTCATCTCGCGCGCACTCAGGGTCAGCTGACTCGCGCGGTCGATGAGCAGGTGTTCCGCCGGGAGTCGGCTGCCCTTGCCGACGTAGTTCCGGAATGCGTCCGCAGTCGGTTCGAGCGCCGAGAACCACTCGACGTCCGTCCACTCCTGCGTTGCGTCCGTACGCCCCTGCCGGCAGGGGACTTCGATGTCGTGACCCGCCTTGGCTGCGGCGCGTTCGATCGCGGAACACCCCCCGAGCACGATCAGATCGGCCAGCGAGATCTTCTTATCCCCGCGTTGGGAATCGTTGAAACCGTTGCAGATTCGCTCCAGGGTGTCCAGTACGGCCGTCAGGGCTTCGGGCTCGTTGACCTCCCAGCCACGCTGCGGCTCGAGACGGATCCGCGCGCCATTGGCCCCGCCGCGCTTGTCACTGTTTCGGAACGTCGAGGCAGAGGCCCACGCCGTGGATACGAGTTGGGACACCGAAAGGCCCGACTCGAGGATCTGACCCTTGAGCGCGACGACGTCGTCGGCATCCACGAGTTCGTGATCGACTTCTGGTACCGGGTCCTGCCAGATCAGTCGTTCAGACGGGACCTGCGATCCGAGATAGCGCTGAATCGGGCCCATGTCGATGTGCGTGAGCTTGAACCAGGCCCGTGAGAACGCGTCCGCAAACTGATCCGGATTCTCCAGGAAACGCCGCGCGATCGCCTCGTATCGCGGATCCTCCTGCAACGCGAGGTCGGTGGTGAGCATCGTCGGAGCGTGGGTCTTGGATGGGTCGTGAGGGTCTGGGATGGTGCCTGCACCACCGGCATCGCGCGGGACCCACTGCCACAACCCGCCGACACTTAGCGCCACTTCCCACTCGTAGGCGAACAATGTTTCGAGGAAGCTGTTGTCCCACTTCGTCGGCGTGGCCGTCCAAATCCCTTCGAGCCCACTGGTAACGGTGTCGGCAGCCTTGCCGCAGCCGAAACTGCTCGCCCAGCCCAGGCCCATTGCCTCCACCGGCGTCTTACCCGGTTCGGGACCGAGGCAGCCGCTGGGGGCGGACGCGCCGTGGGACTTGCCGAACGTATGCCCGCCCGCAATCAGCGCTACGGTCTCCTCGTCGTTCATCCCCATCCGGCCGAACGTCTGACGGATGTCGCGCGCGGAGGCCCTCGGGTCGGGCACCGTGGCCGGGCCCTGTGGGTCGACGTAGATCAGCCCCATCTCGGTGGCCGCCAGTGGGCATTCCAGATCCCGGACGCCGCTGTGCCTTTCGTCGCCGAACCACTGGCTCTCCGGACCCCAGTAGGTCAGATCTGGTTCCCAGACCTCCTCCCGACCGCCGGCGAACCCGAACGACGCGAAACCCATCGACTCCAGCGCGCGATTGCCCGCGAAGACCATCAGGTCGGACCACGAGATCTTGCGGCCGTACTTCTGCTTCACCGGCCACAGGAGTCGGCGCGCCTTGTCCAGGTTGCGATTGTCCGGGAAGCCGCTCAACGGGGCGAACCGCTGCATGCCCGCACTGGCGCCACCTCGGCCGTCACCGCTGCGGTAGGTGCCCGCGCAGTGCCAGGCCATTCGCAGCATGAGCGGTCCGTAGTGGCCGAAGTCGGCTGGCCACCAGTCCTGCGAGGTCGTCAGCACCTCGTCCACGTCGCGTGCCAGCTGGTCGAGATTCAAGGACTCGAACTCCTTGGCGTAATCGAACTCCTCGCCCATCGGATCGGCTTCGTGCGAGGGCTGACCAAGCGTCTTCAGGTTGAGCCGCCGGATGGGTTCGACCGTGACTCGGCCCCGGCGCGTCTCGGGGCAGCGCCGCTTCGCCGAGCCGCGCTCGCGCACGATCTTGTCGTAGGTCCTAGTGACATATGCGTCAGGGTTCACCGGCACTGGCGGGACCTTCCTCTCTGACTTTCCAAACCTCAGATGCCGAGCGCTTGGCGTACCGCGCGCACGCTCCGCCGGGACACCGGCACCATCGTGTTCTCGGTGTCGTCCATGACCAGGACCAGCTCGCCCTTGTCACGACGTTCGACCTCGCGAATCCTGTTCAGGTTCACGATGTGCTGGCGGTGCACCCGCAGGAATCCGGCGTTGGCCAGTTCGCCATCGAGCTTGTCAAGGCCGGGCGACGCGGCCCGCATCCTGCCCTGGTCGGTGGACAGCCACACTTCGTTGCCGTCCGATTCGGCGAACAGGACCTCCGGCGCCCGCAGGAGCACCATGCGGTTGTTCCGGATGCCGATCACTCGCCGCGTCTGGTCGTCGGCGGACGTGCCCGCTTCGGCGTGCGTGCCCGATTCGCTCCTCGGCATCTGCTCACCGTCGGCGACGCCGAAGGAGATCAGGTGTCCGACCAGATTGTGGTGGCGGAACACCGGCCGGATCGCGATCGGTGACGGTTCGTCGGCGAGATGGGTGAAGATCTGTGTCGAGCCGGTCCAGTCGCGGTTGCGATTGGCCTGCTTGCTGGCGTAGCGAATGGCCTCGATGAAGGCCGGAAGCCTTGGATTCCAGCGCACTGCCGGGTCGACGGCCGGGGAGTTACTCGGCACTCCGAGCGGGATGCTGGCGATTTCGTCGGCCACCACGACCTTGCCCCCGATGTCCACGGCGGCCAGTGGCTGAGACGACCGTGACCTGGCGTGGTTGTACGCACCGAGCAATTCGGCGCCACCGTCGCGGGCACACATGCGCAGTTTGCTCTGGGTGTGTGCGGCGGCGTTCGCCAACCAGCCGCTCGCGGAGGCTGGCATGTCGTTGCGCAACGTCGAGATGTTCAGGCTCGCAATCGGTTCCTTGCTCACCACGTCCCGCACCGCAACGCCTGCGCAGGTCCAGTCGTGGAAGGCCTGGCACCAGTGTTCTTCCTTCCTGATCAAAAGGGGATTTCGCGTTCCGAGGGCGGTGCCGATCCCATTGGTGCCGACGGCGCTCTCCGCCCAGCAGTACCACGGCGCGAGGCCGGTCCCGGCAGCGACCGAGAGGGTGGCCTTGTCGCCCCACTCGGCCAGCACCCTGCCGTTGGCGTCGGCGATGATCACGATGCCGAACTTGGCCACCTCGTGGACGATGGCGGCGGCGCGAAAACCCAGCTCCGCGAACACGACATCGTGCTCGAGCGAATGATCGACCTCCGTGACCGCCGCGGGCGCTTCGGAGAGCAACGGGTCGACGCGGTACTGGTCCCGACATCGTTGCCAGGAGATCGCCACCTCGGGCCGCACACCACGGACGTCGTCCTCCCCCTTGACGAATTGTTCCCACGCGTCATAAAGCGCAGTTCTGTTCGTGTCGGGTGGGAGCGATTGAAGCCGTGCCGTTGTCATCGGGGTCCACCTTTGCGTGCTTTGGACTTGCGTTGACCAAGCCGCGGATGCCTTGAGTGGGCGGTCCGGGCGATGCCCTTAGTGGCGTATGAGCCAGAAGCTACGTGTGATGTGAATCATATACCTTTGAAATTGCGATGCAATCGAGCAAAGAAGCCGCGGACGTTGACGAAATGACCAGCGCTCCCGGCGATCTCGCGTCGCAGAGTCAGCCATCTGGGTCGGCGACGTCCTCAGCCACCCTGAGCACGCGGAGGGTGTTCTTGCCTGCCAGCTTTGCCAGCTCAGCCGTGGACCAGTTGCGGTCGGCGAGCGCAGCGAAGAGCCTCGGATACCGCGACACGTCCTCGAGGCCCTCGGGCATGGCCTCGGCGCCCATATAGTCACCACCGATGCCGACGTGGTCGATGCCAGCAACCTCGCGCACGTGCTCGATGTGTGCCACGACCTGCGCCAACGTGGCGACGGGGGGTGGCGACAATTGGGCAAGCTCGGTCATCAATGCGTCGTAGGCCGGCTCGCCCTTCTGCACTCCGCGGCGTCGGGCCTCTGCCTTCGCCTCCGCGTGCCAACCGGTGACGGCCGGTGAGACGAATGCGGGCAGAAACGTCACCATGCACACGCCGTCGTTGTTCGCCAAGGTTGTCAGCACGTCGTCGGGCACGTTGCGGGGGTGGTCGCAGATCGCACGGGCGGAGGAGTGGCTGAAGATCGCAGGTGCAGCGGTCACACGAAGCGCGTGCCGCATGACGTCTGCCGACACGTGTGACAGATCGACCAGCATTCCGAGCCGGTTCATCTCGCGTACGACGTCCTCGCCGAACTGCGACAATCCGTGCAGTACTGGATCATCCGTCGCCGAGTCGGCCCATGGCACGTTCCGGTTGTGGGTCAGGGTCAGGTAGCGAACCCCCAACGCGCGCATCACGCGCAGGACCGCCAGCGATCCGTCGATGCAATGGCCACCCTCCACGCCCAACAGCGATGCGATCCGGTCGCCGGAGGCTTCCACGTCGTCGGCAGTGGTTGCCAACACCAGCCGGTCGGGGTAGCGAGCCACCAGGCGCCGCACGAAGTCGATCTGCTCAAGCGTCGCAACCACGGCCGAGGGCCCGACGAAGCGCTCCGGGGAGACGTACACCGACCAGAACTGCGCAGTGACGCCACCGGCCTCCAGCCGCTTCAGGTCCGTGTGCAGTTCGGGGACGTACGCGGTCAGGTCGACGGCGTCCAGGTCAGCGTCGTACTCCTCGCGCATCGCCCAGGCGAGATCGTTGTGGCCATCGATCACCAACGTCATCGCACCTCCTCGGCCGTTCCGACGTGGCACGTGCGACATCTTGCATCGGACGTGACCGCGGTCACGATACGGCCCGACCCTGCGATTCGACCCCAGCGCGCAGCCAATGACCGTTCCCCCGGGCTGGGGCACCGCCCATGGGCTTCTGAGTACCGTTCGTGGTTCCACCCAGTCGGGTAGGTATGCCCTTGACCTGCGGTTCACGGGAGGGCGTGGCCGCGACGGGACACCCTTGCGGGACGATCCCACCCCTGCTCTCACCCATTCGGTCGATGTCGGCAGACCCGGTCACTGGTGTGCTCTGGGTCACACCGAGGAAAGCCGGAGAGGAAGAGCCATGCGAACTGAGATCTTCGTGATCGACGACGGCTCCACACCCGTCGTGAACGGTCATCGGGTCCCGAGGGGATCTGGAGGGCACCGGGCCGACGTCTCTCGTCGTCTCCGACGACTCGGCGCCACGGCAATCGACGTCCCGTCGCTGTCGGCCCAGCACCTTCCGCAGACATATCTCGGCATGTCGCCGCACCTCCGGCCAACACCCCCCGCGCGGCCGGACGATCGGCGGAGTCACATGCACGTGCGCTCATCCGGTGCCGTCTCACGGGGCCCGGATGCCGCCGGAACGGCGGCGCTGCTGGCCAAGCGGGACCGCACGGCCGCGACGGTGAGCTACGACTTGAACATCGAGGCCTCCAATGGTCTTTCGACATCGGACCGGACGGCGATCGAGTTCATGATCGGGTGCAGCGACATCGTCACGATGAGTGAATGCGACCTGGCGTCACTGCGTCGCGGTGAGCGGCACGGCGACGCGGTCCGCTGGCTCATGGCGCGCGGTCCCGCGATCATCGCGTTGACCGACGACCGGGGTGGCTACGTCGGATACTTCAGAGGCGGTTCGTTCGTCCATAACCGCCGTGCCGCCAATGTCGGCGCCACCCACAGTGTCGGCCGGGCCTTGAGCGTCGGCCTGCTGTATGCCCTCGACGAGCGGGGCCTGCTCGGCGCGGGTGCACACGAGGCGTTGCGGCGAATCGGCCGCCACGAGGTCCACGGCGTGTTCAGCGACGCGGATCGCTATGGCGCACTGACTTCTTCACCCCTGGGTTCCCCCGCCCCGAGGTACGAAATCGAGCTGGGTGCATGACAACGGCTAGCCGAGCGCGTAACGCTGCAGCGTCGGCCCCAGCCAATCGATCAGTTCCTCGCGGCTCATCGCCACGACGGGCGGCAGCTTGAGCACGTACCGGCTCAGTGCCATGCCCAGCACCTGAGTGGCGATCAAGCCGGTGCGCCGCGGCGCTTCGTCGGGCACTAGCTTCGCGATCGCCGGCATCAGCTGCGCCGCGAAGATCTCCTTCATGCGTTGGGCCGCTTCGGCATTCGTGGTGGCCGAACGCAGCAGCACGATGAGGGCATCGTCCTCCTCCCAACGCGCCAGGAAATGCGACACCATCGCCGTGCCCACCTCGGAACGCACGATGCCGGTGAGATCCGGGAAGCGCAGGTCGAACTCCGCGGCCGCGGCGAACAGTTGCTCCTTGTTGCCGAAGTAGCGCATCACCATCGACGGGTCGATGTTCGCGTCCGCGGCGATGGCCCTGATGGTGGCGGCCTCGTACCCCGATTCGGCGAAGCGCTCCCGTGCCGCGGCGAGGATGACGCCCTTGGTCTGATCTGCCTTCCTACCCATGCCAACGAGTGTAGGCCAACAGTTGTTGACTTTTCTAGCGGTGAGGCGCACCATGGAAATGCCAACATGCGTTGGCAAAACTACGAGACAGGAGAATCCGATGAACGACACCGACGTCCTCATCGTGGGTGCGGGCCCCACGGGCCTGACCCTGGCCGCATCACTGCTGGCCAACGGCATCAGAGCGACGATCGTCGACCGACAGGCCGAAGGCGCCAACACGTCACGCGCAGGCGCCATCAACGCGCGCACCCTCGAGGTGCTCGAAGGCCTCGACGTCGCCCGCCGGATGGTCAAGGAGGGCGTGCAAGCGCCGCGCTTCACCATCAGGGACGGCAAAAAGGTCCTCATCCCGATCGACTTCAGCACGCTGCCCAGCGCCTATCCGTACACGCTGCTGCTCCCCCAGAACGACACCGAGCGGCTACTTCTCGAACGGGTCGTCGAGCTCGGCGGCGAAGTGATCCGGCCCAAGATGCTCGCCACCGTCACTCGGGACGCCGACGGGATCACCGCCACGTTCGACGACGGCGACGTCGTCCGCGCCGCCTACGTCGTCGGTTCGGACGGCATGCACAGCACCGTGCGCGAGCAGGCAGGCATCGGCTTCCACGGCGACGAGTACGAGCAATCGTTCGTACTCGCCGACGTGCACCTGAGCGGCGACGCCCCGGCCGACGAGGTCGTGTTGTTCTGGGCGGCAGCAGGACTCACGGTCGTCGCGCCCCTGCCCAACGGCGCATTCCGGATCGTCGCCCCCGTCGACGATGCCCCCGAGGTGCCGTCGGCCGACTTCGTCCAGCGGATCCTCGACGACCGCGGCTACGGCGCCGGTCGGATGACGGTCACGGACGTGGTGTGGGGTTCGCGCTTCCGCATCCACCACCGCGTCGCCGACACCTACCGCTCGGGCCGGATCCTGCTCGCGGGCGACGCCGCCCACGTGCACAGCCCCGCCGGCGGGCAGGGCATGAACCTTGGCGTGCAGGACGCCGTCGCCCTGGCAGATGCGCTGACCCGCGTCGTCCGTGGTGCCCCCGACACCGTGCTCGACGACTACGCGGCGGCCCGGCGGTCGATCGCGCAGCAGGTGATCACGCTGACCGACCGGCTCACCAGGATGGCGACGTTGCCGCGCGGCCTTCGACCGATCCGCAACACCGCGATGGGCGTAGCAGGGCGCATCCCCGCGGTTCGGCGGGCGCTGGCATGGCGGCTGTCGGGCCTGGTGTACCGCTGACGTTTGACGTGTCGGTGGCATCGGGAACCATGACCTCGTGGACCAATCGAAGACGTACCCACACGGCGTGCCCAGCTGGATCGACACCGTCGCCCACGACGTCGACGAGGCCAAGCGCTTCTACGCAGGCCTCTTCGACTGGACGTTCACCGACGCGATTCCCGCCGAGGCTCCAGGCAGCTACCTGATCGCCACCATCGACGGGAAGGACGTCGCCGCGATCGCGTCAGCAGAGTCCGACGACGAGCCGGTCACGTGGCGCACCTACATCGCCGTCGACGACGCCGACGCCACCGCCAAGGCCGTCGACGCCGCGAGCGGCACCGTCACCCTTGCCCCGGTCGACGCCGGACCCGGTGGGCGGCTCGCCGTGTGCGTCGATCCCCGTGGGGCCGAGTTCCGGCTGTGGCAGGCACGCAAACGGCTTGGCGCGCAACTGGTCAACGCGCCGGGGACGTGGAACTTCAGCGACCTGCTCACGACGGATCCACACACCGCCGCCACGTTCTATTCGCAGGTGTTCGGTTGGGAGGTCGACGACATCGGGTTCGCGACCTTGATCCGCAGGCCGGGCTACGGCGCTCACCTCGCCGCGACGGTCGATCCCGACGTCATGGCGCGGCTAGCCGACGTCAGCGCGCCACCTGGGTTCGAGGACGCGGTGGCCTGGATGGGCATCATCCCTCAGGGTCATCCCGAACTCTGGCAGGTGACCTTCGCCGTCGGCGACCGGGACGCCTCCGCGACCACCGCCGAGGAACTCGGCGGCACGATCGTCGACAGCGAGGACGCCGAGTGGACCAAGACCGCAACGATCCGCGATCCGCAGGGCGCCTCGTTCGTGCTGAGCCAGTTCACGCCGCCGAAGGCTTCGCCAAGCTGACGGCGCGGCCCCTGCTCTGGACGTAGAGCACCGCGGTGGCAGCCACCGCTTCGAGCACCGAGAGCGTCGTCGCGACGGTCATCAGCGTCGACGCGGTCGGCGCGACGGTGCTGATCACGCCGGTGTGGTGATGACCCGGCACTGACCAGTGCACCGCGATCATGCCGAGGTTCATCACCGCGACGAGGCACCATGCCCGCGTCGAACCCACCGTCCACAGATCACGGGCGCAGAACAGGCACACGCCCATCATCGCGACGACGAGGACGGCGAGGGCCGGGTTGGCGGACCCGCCGAGCATCAGCCCGTGTACCACCGCCGAGCACACCGCCACCAGCGCACACGTCCGCCGCCCGAGAACGGCGGACGTGGTCGCGGTAGGCATGAGTTCAACTCTCGCAGCAGTGCGACTTCGGCGCCACCGGTGCGTTCAAGCTGGGATTGCGGTCGAAGAATCCGACCGGCTTCAGCTTGAACCCGGCGTAGTCGACGGGCATGATCGGCCAGTCCTCGGGCCGCGGGAAGTGCGTGAGACCGAACGTGTGCCACACGACGATGTCTTCGCCGTCGATGTTGCGGTCCTGTGCGACGAACGACGGAAGGCCGCCGTCACCAGGGTGCTGGTTCACGAAGTCGCCTGCCGAATAGCGCTCCGCGGGATCGTATTTGGTGACCCAGAGGTGCTTGGTCGCAAATGCGGCCCGCTTGGCGATCGAGCTGGACGGATCGGCGAGCAGCACGGGCTGCCCCTCCGGGTGCAGCGCGTAGCCGGTGTTCTGGCCCAACCGGTTCTGCTTGGTCGGGTTGGTGATGTGCCAGACCCGCGCCTTGAGATTGTCGGCGATCCTCATGCCCTCCGACTCGCGGGTCAGCTTGGTGCGCTGCGGCCGGAAGGCGTTGCCCCACGGGTTGTCCGGGCCCATCGGGACCGCAACCGCGTCGACCTCCTCGACCACGTTCACGTCGCCGTCGACCGACATGTCCAGCCGTGCCGAGAACATGTGCTGGTGGAACGGGGCGCCCAGCCCCGGTGCCATCTCGGTGGAGTAGCCGTCGGGTCCCCGGTAGGCCGAGGCGAAGACGATGCCGGTCGCCTTGGCCTCGAGCTGGATGGTGCCGTCGAGGTACAGGTACCAGTAGAACCCGTAGTCGTAGTTGCCGATCGTCAGGAAGAAGGAGATGACGAGCCGGCGTGACCGTCGGGTCTCGGCCATCTCGTTGAACATGTCGGTGTGCTTCCACAGCACGCCGTAGTCCTCTTCGTGCAGACAAATCGCGTTCTTCATGACCCTGGGATTGCCATCCTCGTCGGCGATGGCGACGTCGAAGTACTTGATCTCACCGAGGCAGTCGCAGCCCAGCTCCAACGAGTTGGTGTAACGGCCGAACAGGTACTCACCCTGATCGAAGTAGTTCTGCCAGTACCGAACCGGTGACGGATCGGCATAGGGCACCACCATCTCGGCGACCGATGCGCGGTAGACCACCGGCCGTTCCCGATCGCCGTCGCGCAGCGACAACTGGTGCAGCGTCAAACCCTCCCTGACGTCGAAGCCGAACCGGAATGACCAATCGGCCCAGGTGATCTGGTTGCCGTCGACGGTGAAGCTGGCACCTTCGGGCTGAGTGATCTCGATGGGCTTGAGGTCGGTGCGCGCCGGAACCGCATGCGGCTCGGCGTCCCACTCCCCCCGTTCCGTGGGCAGGGGCAGGTTGATCTCGTCGATCACCTTGACCACGGTGCGCCCGGTCAGGTCGACGTAGGCGACCACGCCGTCGATCGGGTGCGCCCACGGCAGGTCGGCGGCGTCGTACTGGTAGAACGCGAGCACCCGCACGATGCGCTTGCCCACCTCGTCCTCGTGGCCAAATACGCCCGCCGACAACGGCACCGCTCGCACCTTGGCGGGGTCGAGCTCGCGCTTGCTCATGGCCGCCAGCCACTCTGGGCACTCGAGCAGGAACGACTCGATGTCGTCGAATTCCTGATCGAGGATCGGTACGTGGCCGTTGGCCGTGCCGTCGACGGCCGCCTGGGAGTCGATGCGGTCGTTGGTCACCGACACCACCAGGTCGCTGCCCAGGCCGGTGGCACGATCCAGCAACAGGACTCGGGCTCTGCGGTCGATCGGATCGCCCGGCCGATAAGCCTGCACGATCTTCTTGTGCGGTTCGTCGAGCGCGACGAAGACGAAGCGGACGTCGGCCCCGAGCAGACCGTTGGCGTCGACGATCTGCCGGACGGCCCGGATCTCGTCGACGCTCAGCGGGTTGAGCGGGTGATCGCTTGCCCCAGAAGAGCTCTCGTCGAAGGTCTCGATCGTGTCGATCGTGTCGGTGCTCATCGTGCGATCTCCTTGTCGGTATCGGAATCTTGGTGACCGGCGTGTGGGCGCAGGACCGCGACAGCGGCCCCGCCGAGGAAGGCGCCGGCCAACAGCACGCCGATGATGGCGGCCAGCGTGTCGGATCCGCCGACCAGCAGCGGCAGATTCACGGCCGTCATGACCGAGAGGATGGCCAGGCCGATGAAACCGAGGCCCGGTGCGATCACGGTGTGCCACGGCCTGGTGTCGAACTTGGTGCGGCGGAAGTACACCACCACCGCGGCGGACGTCACCGTCATCAGCACGACGATGCCGACCGATGCCGCCCCGACGAACCAGGTGAACACCTCCAGCACGGGATCGAGGTTGGCGAGCACACAGGCGACGACCACGACGAGTGCCGAGACCGTCTGCACCACCGAGGCGATGTAGGGCGACGCGTGCCGCACGTGCGAGCGACCGCACCGCTCCGGGAGCGCTCTGGTGTTGCCGAGCGAGAAGATGTAGCGCGTCAAGACGTTGTGGAAGGACAGCAGCGCAGCGAAAAGGCTTGTGATCAAGAAGATCTGGACCAGGTCACCGCCGACGGTACCGACGTACCTGGTGGCCGTGTCGGTCAGCATCGTCGCCGGGCCGTCGGTCGCCATCTTGACCGCACCCTCGTCGCCCCATGCGCTGACCATGGTCCAGCTGCTGAGCGCGTAGAAGCCGCCGATGAGCAACAGCGCGACATAGGTGGCGCGCGGGATCGTGCGGGCCGGGTCACGGGCCTCGTCGCGGAAGACCGCGGTGGCCTCGAAGCCGATGTAGCCCGCGAGCGCGAAGATCAGCGCGATGCCAGGCGCGCCGGAGAAGAATTCACCGGGGTGCAGAGCGGCCGTCGACAGACCCTCTGGGCCGCCGCCGCGGGCGAGGACGGCCACGTTGATGACCATGACGATGCCGACCTCGCAGAGCAGTAGAACCCCGAGGACCTTGCCGGACAGTTCGATGTGGCGGTACCCGAGCGTCGCGACGATGGCCATCATCACCAGCGCGTAGAGGTACCACGGCATCGCGGGGCCGCCGTGCGAGGTGACCAGGTCGTTGATCGCGGCACCGACGTAGCCGTACACGCCGACTTGCACGGCGGTGTAGGACAGCAGCGCAAGGAACGCCGCGCCGAGCCCGACGTGACGACCGAAGCCGTGGGCGACGTAGGTGTAGAAGGCACCCGCGCCGCGGATGTGGCGTGCCATCGCGGTGAAGCCGACGGCGAACAGCAGCAGCACCGCCGTGCACACCAGGTAGGACCCGGGGAACGCCGCACCGTTTCCTGCGGCGATGCCGATCGGGAACGTTCCTGCGACGACGGTCAGCGGGGCGGCGGCCGCGACCACCATGAAGACGATGGCGGTGGGGCCGAGCTTGCCGGCCAGTTTGTGGGTTTGCCCTCCTTGGGTTACCCCGTCGGAAAGCAGAGCGTCAGTTGTCATGGCATTCACTTTCGGTGAAATTGAATGGGCGGTGGTTGCGGTGCGGTAAGGCTCGCGTGAGCTCAAATGAGAATGGCGGCGTACCACAATTCCCATTTGACGGGCGCGGGAAATCTACAGCGCCATGTTGACGGCTTTCGTCTGGGTGTATTCGGCGATGGCGCCCTCACCGAGTTCGCGTCCCCAGCCCGACTGTTTGTAGCCGCCGAACGGGAGTGCGGTGTCGAACGCGTTGTGGCAGTTGATCCACACCGTGCCCGCCTTGATCTGTGCTGCGACTTCGTGGGCCGTCGACACGTCGCGCGTCCACACGCTTGCGGCCAGGCCGTACGGGGTGTCGTTGGCCATGTCTTTCAAGGCCCGGGACCCAGCGTCGCGGTTGAACGGCACCGCCACCGCGACCGGCCCGAAGATCTCCTCCTGGTAGACGCTGAAGTCGCGATCGACGTCGACCAGCAGCGTCGGCTCGACGTAGAAGCCGGTGTCGCCGTGCCTGCCACCACCTGCGAGGGCGCGCGCACCCTGGCCGATACCCGCGTCCAGGTAGCCGGTGACCTTGGTGAGCTGCTCGCGCGAGACGAGTGGACCGATGTCGTTGGTGGGGTCGAGGCCGGGCCCGATCTTCTGGGCGCGGGCATAGTCGGCGACCCCCGCGGTGAAGTCGTCGAAGATGCGGTCCTCGACGAGCAGCCGGGTGCCCGCCGTGCAGGTCTGGCCGTGGTTGAACAGGAACCCACTAGCCACGCCCGGGATCGCGGCGTCGAGGTCGGCGTCGGCGAAGATCACCTGCGGGCTCTTGCCGCCCAGCTCGAGCGAGACCTTCTTGAGGTTGCCCGACGCGGCGTTGACGATCTTGCGGCCCACCTCGGTAGAGCCGGTGAAGGCGACCTTGTCGACTCCCCCGTGCGCCGAGAGCGCGGCTCCGACGTCGCCGAACCCGGTCAGCACGTTGACCACGCCGTCGGGGACGCCTGCCTCGGCGATGACCTCGGCGAGCAGCAGCGCGGTCAGCGGGGTCTGCTCGGCAGGTTTGAGGATCACGGTGTTTCCGCAGGCCAGCGCCGGCGCGACCTTGAACGCCGCCATGACGAGCGGAAAGTTCCACGGCACGATCTGCGCGCAGACGCCGACCGGTTCGCGCAGGGTGAAGGCGTGGAACCGGCTACCGGGCGCCCACGGCACGGACACCGGGATGGTCCTGCCCTCGATCTTGGTGGCCCAGCCCGCGTAGTAGTAGAAGATCTCGGCGGCCCAGGTGACGTCGACGGCCCGTGCAACGGCCACCGACTTGCCGTTGTCGATGGTCTCCAGCTCGGCGAAGACGTCGGCCCGCGCGGTGATGCCCTCACCGATCCGCCACACCATGCGTTGCCGTTCGGCAGGCGTCATGGCCTGCCACGGCCCGCTGTCGAACGCCCGCCGCGCTGCCTGAACGGCCCGCTCGACATCCTCGGGGCCGCTCTGCGGAACCGTGGTGATCACCTGTTCGGTGGCGGGGTCGACGGTGTCGAACCGGCGGCCGGACAGTGCGTCGACCCATTGACCGTCGACGTACATCTGGCGCGGCCTCGACATGAAGTCGACGGTGCGCGGGTCGAGTTCCGTAGTGAGCAGAGTTGTCATGAATGGCGAAATTACGCCCCGATGTGGTCCACGTCACCACGAATTTCGAATGGGTATTCCGCGGTCTTGCATTCTCATTTGAAATGCCATGCGGATTCTCATTCAGCACCGTCGATATTGCCAGAAAATGGGTCTCGCCGAGCGTCCGCGGGACCGACGTGGCCGTCGGATTCTCATTTGAAGTCGTCGAAGGTTTACCTGACAACGCTGTGGGCGGGCCGATGGTCGGCTACGTTGCGACGGATGAGCGGCAGACGGGCGATGAGAAGTAGCTCGCCGGTCTCCGGGCTGCGCCGGGCACAGCTGTCGTTCACCCAGGTGCTTGGGCAGTCGGTATCGGCGGTAGCACCGTCGGCGGTGATGGTGACGCTGCCCGCGCTCGTCATCCCCGCCGCTGGCCGCTGGGCGCTGGCCGCGTTCATCGTGACCGCGTTGCTGATGACGGCGGTCGGGTACTGCGTCAGTCAGTTCGCCACCAGGATGGTCGCGGTAAGCGGGCTCTACAGCTACACCGTCAAGGGATTGGGACCGGTGCCCGGCATTGCGGCGGGTTGGTCGGTGGCAATCGGCTACGCCGCCGCGGCGATGGCGAGCGTCCTTGGCGCGGGCAGCTACCTGAGCGCTCTGCTCGGCCGCATCGGGGTGCCCGACGGCCCTGCCACGATCGCTGCGCTTGCCGTTGTCACGGGGGCGGTCGCCTTGACCCTGATGGTGCGGGGCATCCGGCTGTCGGCCAAGACCTCGCTCACCGTCGAGGTGTTCGCGATCGTGGTGGCCGCGGTGGTGCTGGTAATCGCGTTCACCACCGCCGTCGCAAGCGGTCACGATCCGCCGAGAAACGCTGCACCCGAATCACATTCCGCGTTGGGCTTCGCGCTGCTGTTGGCCATCACCTCCTATGTCGGGTTCGAGAGCGCAGGCACGGTGGCCAGGGAGGCGCAACGCCCGTTCGTCACCGTGCCGCGCGCCATCCGCTGGACGCCGGTCGCCCTCGGCGTGCTCTACACCTTCGCCGCGGCCATGCAGTCGACCGGAACCATCCGCGCCGGAATCGGTTCGGTGCCAATCGTGTTGACGCTGCCCGCGTCCGCAGGGTCAGGGGCGACGGCCTTGTCGATCGTCATGGAACTCGGCATCACCGCATCGTGGTTCGCCTGCGTCATCGGCTCCACCACCGCGTTGTCGCGCACCTTGTTCGCGATGGGCCGCGAAGGGGTGGTGTCGGAACGAATCGGACGGGCACACCGCCGATACCGGACACCCCACGTCGCGCTGTGCGTCGCGATGCCGATCATCGTCGTGGTGCCCGTCGTGTATCTGTTCATCGCAGGGTCGAGCCGCGACGTGATGCTCGGGCTCCTCGCGTTGTCGGCGCACGGTTACGTCGGTGCATACCTGCTGGTTTGCCTTGCCACACCGGCGTTTCTGCATCGGATCGGTGAGCTGACGCGGATCCCGTTGCTGGTCGGCATCACCACGGCCGTACTCATGATCGCCATCATCGTGTGGGCCGCGCTGACGGTCGACTCTCCCGTCTGGATCGCGACCGCCGTGTACGCGGGCCTGCTGGCGACCGGCCTCGCGTTGTTCGCGCTGCGCAGGCACGCCGTCCCGGATCTGGCCCAGCGGGTCGGGGTGTTCGACGAGACGGTCGCAGGCGACGTGTTCGCTGACTACAACCCGTGGGAGGTACGCCGGTGAGCCCCGCCGACGGTGCGCTGTCCGGCCGCCAGCCCAAGGCCGTGCAGAGCGCCTTGCTGGTGCTCGAGGCGGTCGCCCTTGCCGGCGTCGGGGTGACCGCCAAGGAGATCGCCGAGCGGCTCAACATGCCTTCGGCGACCACCTACCGGCTGCTGAATCTGCTTGTCGCCGACGGCTACATCGTGCGGCTTCCCGATCTGTCCGGCTTCTCGCTCGGTCCGCGAATGGGGGTGCTGATCGACGCCGCGGTGACGCCGACGGTGTGCGCCGCGGCGCGCGAGGTGCTCGCTGAGCTGCGTCTCTCGGTGCGGTTCGGTGTGCACCTGTTCTACTTCACCAATACGTCGGTGCGCATCGCGGACGCCGACGGCGAGTATCCGCCGCCCGCGGACGAATCGGTGCTCAACCATCGCCTGCACGCCTGCGCCGTCGGCAAGCTGCTGCTCGCCGAGAAGCGCGACGTCGAGGCGTTGCTGACCGCCACGCCACCCGGGCTGGCCGAACAGCTGAATGCCGTGCGAGAACAGGGCTTTGCCACCCAGACCGGTGAGCTCCGCCCGGATTCCGCGTGCGTGGCAGTGCCGATCCGGTCGGCGGCGGGCGCGCTAGTGGCGGCGGTCGCGATGTCGGCGCGTGCCGAACAGGGCCAGCTGCTGGCGCGCCAGGTGCCGGTGCTTGCCGAGTGCGCGGAGCGACTGAGCCCGCTACTGGCCTGAGGCGGGAATCGTGGTCGAGATCTCGGCCACCGTCATCAACATGGCAGCGACTACGTCGGCGAGATGTGCACGGCTGGTGTCGAATTCGCCCCGCATCCAGGCCGCGACCAACTCCATGACGCCGGTGACGATGGTGAAGGCCGCGAGATCGGTATCGAGTTGACTTGGCGCGGACTCGCCGAGCAGGTCTCGTGTCATCGCCGACATCGAGCGGACGATCGCACGGGTGCTGTCCAGCCGGATTCGCTGCAGCACGGCGTCGGTGTGCGAGATCAGCAAGATGTTGGAGCGGCGCGGATCTGCGACGACGAACTCGATCGCAGCGTCGGCCGCCGCGTGTATCCGGGCCCGGACGTCGGCGGGTGCCTGAAGGGTGGCGGTGGCCACCGCCCGCAGGCCAGCGGCGGTCATGTCGTTGGCAACGGCTTCGAGCAGGGCTTCGGCGTCGTCGAACTGCTCGTAGAAGTACCGGTCGTTCAGGCGTGCACGCGCGCAGACCGCCTTCTTGGTAACCCCTCGCACCCCAGACTCGGTAAGCAGGTCGAGAGCCGCATCCATCAACGCGACTCGGCGGGTGGCGCGGCGTTCCTCCGAGGAGATTCCGCCGTAGCCGCGTTTCGTCGCATTCATCGACGACATTCTCTCCCATTGACGGCGCGCCGCATTTTGGTGCATGGTGACACCACATCATATTCTGGTGCACTAGTGCACCAGATATCTGCGCGAGGAGTCGACAAGATGACCTGTCCCGTGACAATCCCGCAGGCTCTCGACGACGCCGAAACCAGCGATGCCGGCGACCTGTTCGAGCGTGTCGCCGGGTCCTCGTTCGTCGGCCTGTTCGCTGCAGGGCTGTTCGACCAGGCGATGCTGCCCGCGGTATCGGCGGCGTTGGAGGCCACCGGCCGAATCCGCAACCAGCCGTGGTGGCGCGCGGTGCGCTCGGCGGCATCCGACCAGCTCGTCTTCCACGGCGCTACCGCTGACCGACAAGCCGAGGCCGAGCGGTTGGTTCGGCTGCACCGGGACGTCAAGGGCGTCGGTGCGAACGGAATCCGGTACAGCGCGCTGAATCCCGAATCCTGGAACTGGATTCTGATCAGCACGTTCTTCGTGTACCGCAACGCCTTCACGGTGATCACCGGCAAGGAATTGAGCGCGGCCGACAATCAGGCAGTGTGGGACCGATTCCGGTTGCTGACCGCGGACCTGCAGCTACCCGGCAGGTCGGCGCTGATCGACGACTACGACGAACTGTGCGCGTACTACGGCCATATCGTTGCCGAGAAGCTCGAAACCACCGCGACGCTGGAGTGCGCCGTCGCGAGCGTGCTGCATCCACCGCGGCCAGACTTCGTCCCCGCCGTCGTCGCGCCACTCTGGCGGCTGGCCAGCCCGATGGCCGGACACGTCATCGCCGTGATCGGCTTCGGCACCATGCACCCAGGCGTGCGCGACCTGGTGCCGATGTCGTGGAGCCGTCGCCACGACGTCGAATTCGCCGCGCTGTCAGGCGCAATCGCGCTGGCCTACCGGTGGTTGCCTGCCCGGCTGACCGATACCCCCCTGGCCCGCAACCGCCGCCAGTACGAGCGGCTCGTGGCGAAGTACCAGGGCGTCGGCCTGACGTCGTTTGCACCGGACCCGGTGCCCGCGACGGTTTAGAGGCCAAGCAGCCGAACGGTTTCCGCACGCATGTCGACCTTGCGGATCTTGCCGGTGATGGTCATCGGGAACTCGTCGACGACGTGCACGTAGCGCGGGATCTTGTAGTGCGCCAGCTTTCCGGTGGCGAAGGCGCGCACCGCGGCGGCGTCGAGCGGCTCACGGCCGGGCCTCATCCGGATCCACGCGCACGTTTCCTCGCCGTAGCGTTCGTCGGGGACGCCGATCACCTGGGCGTCCTCGATGTCGGGGTGCGTGTAGAGGAATTCCTCGATCTCGCGCGGGTAGATGTTCTCGCCGCCGCGGATCACCATGTCCTTGATGCGGCCGACGACGTTGCAGTACCCGTCCTCGCGCATCACCGCCAGGTCGCCGGTGTGCATCCACCCGTCGGAATCGATTGCTTCGGCAGTCTTCGCCTCGTCCTGCCAGTAACCGAGCATCACGCTGTAACCGCGCGTGCAGTACTCGCCCGGCTCCCCCCGCTCGACGACGGCACCGGTATCCGGGTCGACGATCTTGATCTCGACGTGCGGATGCGCCCGGCCGATGGACGAGGTGCGCCGGTCCAGGTCGTCGTCGATCAAGGTCTGGCAGGACACCGGCGACGTCTCGGTCATGCCGTAGGCGATGGACACCTCGCTCATGTTCATCTCGTTGACGCAGCGCTTCATCACGTCGACGGGACAGACCGAACCTGCCATGATGCCGGTGCGCAGCGTCGACAGGTCGCGCGTGCCGAAGTCCGGATGACCGAACATCGCGATGAACATCGTCGGCACGCCGTAGAGCGCGGTGCAACGCTCCTGCTCGACGGCCAAAAGTGTTGCCCCAGGATCGAAGCCTGGCGCCGGAATCACCATGGTCGCCCCGTGCGTCGTACAACCGACGTTTCCCATCACCATGCCGAAGCAGTGGTAGAACGGCACCGGGATGCACAGCCGGTCACCGGGAGCCAAGTTCAGCAGATCGGTGACGAAGTAGCCGTTGTTCAGGATGTTGCGGTGCGACAACGTCGCACCCTTGGGGAAACCCGTTGTACCCGAAGTATATTGAATGTTGATCGGTTCATCGTTGGTCAAACCGACCATGCGGGTTGCCAGTTCGTCGGCCGTCACCGACCCTGCACCGTCGCGGACCTGCGCCCAGTCATCGGTGTCGAGAAAGACGACCTCCCCCAGCGCGGGCGCGTCCGGCCGCACCTCCTCGACCATGGCCTGGTAGTCGGAGGTCTTGAAGGTCGACGCCGCGATCAGCGTGCGCACCCCCGACTGGTTGAGCACGTAGGCCAGCTCGTGTGTGCGGTACGCAGGGTTGACGTTGACCAGGATCGCGCCGATCTTGGCCGACGCGTACTGGACGATCGTCCACTCGGGGCAGTTCGGCGCCCAGATCCCGACGCGGTCGCCCTTGGCGATCCCGAGTGCCATCAGGCCGCGTGCCATCACGTCGACCTCGGCATTGAGTTCGCCGTACGTCCAACGCCTTCCGCTTTGAACGTCGACGAGCGCCTCGCGGTCGTGGTGCTCCTCGGCGATCCGTGCGAAGTTCGCCCCGATGGTCTCCTCGATGATCGGAGTGTCCGTGGGTCCGGTGGCTTGAGACTTCACTGATATCTCTCCCGTCGCTTCGCTCGGCCCGTCAACCAAGCAGGTCTTCATAGCGGTGCTCGGTGTCGATCGGAGCACCCGATCGATGCGCCTCGTCCTCGCGCGTGCGTAGCTCGACGCGGCGGATCTTGCCCGAAATGGTCTTGGGCAGCTCGAAGAACTCGACGCGGCGCACCTTCAGGTACGGCGCGAGGTGGTCGCGGGCGTACTCGAGGATCGACCGCGCGGTGTCGGCGTCGGCCGCCCAGCCCTCGGCAAGCGCGACGTACGCCTTGGGCACGGCCAGCCGGGTGGCGTCGGGCTGCGGCACCACGGCCGCTTCGACGACGGCGGGGTGTTCGATCAGCACGCTCTCCAGCTCGAACGGCGACACCTTGTAGTCGGAGCACTTGAATACGTCGTCGGTGCGGCCGATGTAGGTGATGTAGCCGTCGGCGTCGCGGCTCGCCACGTCACCCGTGTGGTAGTAACCGCCCGCCATCACGGCGGCGTTGCGCTCGTGGTCACCGAGGTAACCGGTCATCAAGTTCAGCGGACCAGCGCCGAGGTCGAGGCAGATCTCGCCCTCATCGGCGAGCTCCCCGGACAGCGGGTCGATCAGCACCACGGGAACACCTGGCATCGGGCGCCCCATCGAGCCTGCCTTGACCGGTTGGCCGGGAGTGTTGCCGACCGACAGCGTCGTCTCGGTCTGGCCGAAGCCGTCCCTGATGGTCAGTCCCCATGCGCGTTCGACCGTGGCGATGACGTCGGGGTTCAGCGGCTCCCCCGCACCGAGCACCTCGCGCAGACCGTCGGGGCGTGCGCCGAGATCGGCTTGAATCAGCATGCGCCACACCGTCGGTGGCGCACAGAACGTGGTGACGCCCGCCCGGCGGATCTGGTGCAGCAGCGCTGCCGCGTCGAACCGCGCGTAGTTGTAGACGAAGATCGTCGCCTCGGCGATCCACGGTGCGAAGAAGCAGCTCCACGCATGTTTGGCCCAGCCAGGCGAGCTGATCGCCAGGTGCACGTCGCCGGGGCGCAGACCGATCCACGCCATCGTCGACATGTGCCCGACGGGGTAGCTCACCTGCGAGTGCTCGACCAGCTTCGGCTTGCTGGTGGTACCCGAGGTGAAGTAGACGAGCATCGAATCGTCGACGGTGGTCCTGGCCACGAACGGACCGGCGGACTCGACGTCGTCGGCCTCGGCGTAGGAGTGCCAGCCCTCGGTGGACTCACCAACCGGTTCGCCGACTGCAATACGGGTGAACTCTCCCGCCACCCCGTCGAACTTGGCGGTGTCGGCGGCGTTGGCGATCACGACGCCGGCGCCGCCGCGGGCGATCCGATCCGCGAGATCGGCAGGACCCAGCGCGCTGGTGGTCGGCATGATGACGGCTCCGAGCTTGGCCACCGCCAACATCGACTCCCACAGCTCGACCTGGTTGCCAAGCATCAGGATGACGCGGTCGCCCTTGGCGACGTCGAGCCCCTCGAGCCAGGTCGCGACCCGGTCGGAGCGATCCGCCATCTCGCCGAACGTCACCTTCTGCTCGGTGCCGTCCTGCTCGACGATGCACAACGCGACGCGATCGGCGGTGGACGGATGCCTGGCGATGACGTCGAACCAATCGGTCGCCCAGTTGAACGAGCCCGTCAGCCGAGGCCAGGCGAAGGCGTCGACCGCCTTGTCGTAGTCGCTGATCAGAGCCACGAGTTGATCTCGGGCGCCGCGGTAACGCTCGGTGTTGGTCCCCATGACAGATAGGATCCACGTCACACTCACAGGTTCGCTACCCCCGAAGGAGGGGAACCCCGTGCCCACCCGTTCGCCGCTGCTGCGCCCGCGTGACACGGACGCGCTGCGTGCCGAGCTGCGCTTCGTCGCGGCCGAGGGTGGCGTCCCGGTGCTGTTCGGAGGCGAGGTGCATGGCGAGGCCTTGCTGCTCAGCGAGTTCGTCGGGACCAGGACCGGGCTGTTGCGCGGGCTGGTGGTCCGATCGAGATCAGGTCTCGGTGGCGCCAGCATGGTCGCGGGGCGACCCATGTCGGTGGCCGACTACCGCAACTCGGCCCACATCACCCACGACTACGACGCGCCCGTGCTCTCGGAGGGCATCAAGTCCGTGCTTGCGGTTCCCGTCGTCGTCGACGGCACCGCACGGGCGATGCTGTACGGCGCCTACCGTGCGGGGGCGCCGATCGGCGGTCGGGCCGCCGACCTGATGGTCACCTCGGCGAACCGGTTGTCCCAGGAGCTGCACATCCGCGACGAGGTGGACCGGAGGCTGCGACTGCGCGAGGCGCACCTCACCGGTTTCGACGACGGCGTAGCCACCCCCGAGGCGATCCGCGAGGTGCACGCCGAGCTGCGACGGCTGGCCTCCGACGGCTCGGTGGCGACGGGCACGCGCGCGCAGTTGCGCACGCTCGCCGACCGGCTCGCCAAGGCACTCGGCGGCAACACGCCAGGGGTCAGCACGCCGTTGACGACGCGTGAGCTCGACGTGCTGACCCAGGTCGCCCTGGGCTGCACCAACAGCGAGGCCGCTCAACGTCTTTCGCTGAAGCCCGAGACCGTGAAGAGCTACCTGCGCAGCGCCGCCGCGAAACTCGGTACCCGCACCAGGCACGAGGCCGTATCGCGGGCCAGGCGCCATCGCCTGATCCCCTAGGTCTCGACCGGCGCGACCCGCCCCGAGAAACTCACCGCCTCGACACCGTGATCACGGGAGTCTGCCTCTGCCTTGGAGATCTCGGCGTCGAGATCGAGCGAGCGGGCCATCAGGACGTAGGCGGCCGCCGAAACGAGGAGTCCGACGAACAGTGCGACGTCGACGCCACCCATCGCTGCGGCGATCGGTCCGGTGTACCAGACCGTCACCACGAAGGGGACCATCGCGACGATGCCGATCAGGTATGCGGCGAGACCCCGCCAGCCCCACGTGCCGTACACGCTGCCGCGCGGGATGAAGATCTCCCGAACGGCGTACCGGCCGCGCCGCACCAGGTAGTAGTCCACCAGGTTCACCGACGTCCACGGCACCAGCAGATAGAGCAGGACCACCAGGAAGCTGCCGAAGTTCGCCAGGAAGTCGCCACTGGAGAACGACGAACCCAGCAGGCCGGCAGCGGCGATCACACTGCAGGCGATGATCCGCAGTCTGCGGGTCGGCCGGACCGCTCGGAACGAATCCACCATCGTGATCAACTCCAACGACGCGGCGTAGATGTTCACCGTGATCACCGTGACGAGGCCAGGCAGCGCTGCGACCAAGAGCCAGGTTCCCGAACCCGGCAGGATGCCGTCCGCGGCTTGCTTGACCGCCTCGATCGGCGACACACCGGCGAACAGCGCAGCGACGAGCGCTCCGAGCGCCATCAGCCACGTCGCACCGACGAAGACGCCGGCATAGGTGTGGAAGAGCGCCTTGCGCGGGCTGGTCTGGGGCGGTAGGTATCTGGAATAGTCCGATACGTACGGCGCCCAACCCAATGCATACGCGGCGGCCGCACCGAACTGCACGAGGAATGCCGCCCAGGTGAATCCACCGAAACCGAACTGGCTGTCGTCGATCTGCGATCCGATCAAGGCGGCGACCGTGAACACGCCGAACGTTGCAAGGAACAACCACGTCAACCACGTCTGGAACCGGTGGATCCAGTGGTAGCCGTAGATGGCCAATGCCAGTGCGAGACCGGTGATCACCACGAACCAGAGCTCGCGTAGATCCGCCCCGGTGGTCAGCGTCAGTACGTCGGCGGCGAGGATCTGGTTGAACACGTTGAAGCCGACGATGCTGAAGACGACGACGGCGCAGATGATGACGACGCCGCGATACCCGAACTGGGCGCGTGACTGAATCATCTGAGGCAGACCGAGCTGCGGACCCTGGGCCGAGTGGAACGCGGTGAAGACCGTCCCGACGGCCACTCCTGACACGATGGCGAGCAGGGACACGAGCAGGGATGCACCGAGCGCGGCCCCCACCATGCCCGTCGCCAACGTGGTCAGGTTGGCGTTGGACATGAACCACAACGGGAACAGCGTCGATGGCTTTCCCCTGCGCTCGTCGAGTGGGATCCAATCGATCGACTTCGACTCGATGGCGGGCGTATCAGACATGGCTTCCTCGCTTGTCGATGGCGCTGCTGGGTTTGAACATGATGTCTCCGTACAGTTCCGGACGACGGTCGGCGAACAGATCGTTTTGGGCGCCAAGGGATTTGTCGTCTGAAAGCTCGAGAACGGTGGTGGCGATCGGGCCGTCGGCGGGCGTCGCACTGATCCAACCGTCAGATGAGATGACGGCGGTGCCGCCTGTCCAGGCCACGCCGCGTTCGGTGCCGTGCCGGTCGGCGATCACCGTCGCCAGCCGCGACGACCGGGCCGCCGCCATCGCCTGGATGGTCTCGGGTGGGTGCTCGTTCGGCGGCCGTTCAACCAACGGCCAGTTCACCGGCAACGCCAGGACGTCGGCGCCTGCGAGCGCCAGTCGCCTTGGCAGTTCCGGAAATTCATTGTCGTAGCAGATCGCCACGGCGAGTCGGCCTATTGGTGTTTCGAATACGGCGCCCGCTTCGGTTCCAGCGGTGAAGACGTCGTGCTCGGCACCCCACAAGTGGGATTTGCGGTAACAGCCGAGAACCCCTTCGTGGCCGATGACCAGCGCCGAGTTGAACAACCGGTCCCCGTCGACCTCGCAGAATCCGAGAACCGCAACCGCGCCGACCGGAACCTTCGCCGCCAACGCGGCGAGCCTGCGATCGTCGACGCGCATCGACAGCCCGAGCGCTTCGTCTGCGTCGCGAAACACGTAACCACTGGTGGCCAATTCGGGGAAGACGATGAGGTGCGGGCCTGCTGACTCCACCGCGTCGAGAATGCCGCGGATGCGCGCCAGGTTGGCGTCCAACTCCCCGATCTCGATGGGCAGCGCCACTGCCGACACACGCAACCGCATCGTCATCGACCTCGGTTGACCGCGGGCGTTCCGTCGAACATGCCGGAGTGCCTACCGATCTCGTCGATTCGGATGGTCGCCGTTGCTTCGTGCGCGGCCAGACCCTCGAACGCCGAGATTCGCTCGACCGCTGGCGCGAGTGCAGGGGTCGCGTCGCGCCCGGCCCGTTGATAGGTCAGCGGCTTGAGGAAACGCCCTACCGACAGCCCGGCGTTGTAGCGGGCGGTCTTGCCGGTCGGCAGAACGTGATTGGGCCCCGCGATGCCCTTGTCGGAGTATGCGACCGTGCTCCACCTGCCGAGGAACAGCGAGCCGTAGTTGCGCAGCTCCTTGAGGTAGTAGTCGTCATCCTCGGTCTGCACCTCGAGGTGTTCGGGGCCGAGCACGTCGGCAATCGCGGCGGCCTGCGCTGCATCGGTAGCGAGTATGACGGAGCCGAAGTCGCGCCAGGCGGCACCTGCGATCTCGCGGGTCGACAAGGTCTGCAGCTGCCGATCGATCGCTTCGATGACGCTGCGGCCCAACGACTCCGACGTCGTGATCAGAGCGGCGGGCGAATTCGGTCCATGCTCCGCCTGTCCGAGCAGGTCGGCGGCCACCCATTCCGGATTCGCGGTGCCGTCGGCCAGCACCGCCACTTCGGACGGCCCGGCGAGGAGATCGATTCCGACCCGGCCGAACAGCTGTCTCTTGGCCTCGGTGACGAAGGCGTTGCCCGCGCCGACGATCATGTCCACGGGTGCGTCGCCGAGAAGTCCGAAGGCCATGGCTCCGAGTGCCTGCACGCCGCCGACGGCGAAGACCCGGTCGGCGCGCGAGAGGTAGGCGCCGTAGAGCACCGCGGCGTGCGCGCCGTGCTCGCCCGAGGGCGGAGTGCACGCGAGGACGGTCGGCACACCCGCCGCCTTGGCGACGCCGACCGTCATGAAGGCACTTGCCAGCAGAGGGAAACGACCGGCGGGCAGGTAGGCACCGACGCGGGAGACGGGGACGTACTGCACGCCACCAGCCACTCCGGGTGCGAGCTCGATCTCGAAGTCGGTGAGACGCGCGCGCTGCTCACGTGCGAACCGATTGGTGCGCTCGTAGCCGAGCTCGAGTGCTTCACGGACATCGGCGGGCAGGGCGTCGCCGCTCTTCTTCAAGTCGGAGGCGGACACCTCCAGCGGGCCCGACCATCCGTCGAGCTCCCTGGCGTAGGCGCCGACCGCGTCGAGCCCGTCGCGTTCGATGTTCCGCAACATCTCGGAGACCCGCTCGACGACCTTGGGGTCGCGCTGTGCGGGCGGGCCGTCGATTGCGGGGCGCTTCAACCAAGTGAATGCGCCGAGCACGCGGGCTTCGTCTGAGGTGATCTGCATGACCGGCGACGCTAGGCCGATTCGCGCCATAGGACTAGATGGCCAAAACCTCATAGAAGCACAGGAAAACCCTATGGCAACCGTAAAGCTGAAGCTCAGCGAGGTTTCCGGGCCACCCGTGGGATGTCCGCGTCGTCCCCCAGCGCGCCTGATTCATGCACACCGAGCTCGCGAATGGTGTCCTCCGCCAGCCGGGCGAACTCCCGGGTCGCGTTCGACAGCGGTCGCGACCGATGTTGGGCCAGCGCGATCACGTCGTACAGCGGTTCGCTGAACGGCACGGTGTGCAGGCCGGCCGGGAAGGCCGCGCTGTCGATCACCGCACCGCTGGCGATGGTGTCACCGACGTGGTCGGCCACCAGCTTGAGCGCAGACTCGACGTGCTCGATTTCGATCATCGGCTCCAGCCGCACCCCTGCAATCTGGGCGCGCTCGGCCAGTTGCCGACGGGTCGGGTCCTTCCATCCGTAGTGCGCGTCGTACAGCACCAGGTTGGCCTTCGCGAACTGCGCAATGGTGACGGGCGCTGCCGTGTGAGAGGGATCGGCACTGACGTAGAAGACCTCGTCGCGCAACAGCGGCCGGACGGTGATGTCCTCGTCGTCGATCGGCAAGATCAGCATGCCCGCTTCGATCTCGCCGGCCTGAATGGCGGCAGCGGTCTCGGCGGAGTTCTGGCCGACCAACCGCACCCGCACGGCGGGATACCGCATGTGGAAGGTCTGCACCAGGCTGGACAGCAGGTAGTAGTCGGCGTTGCGGGGCACCCCGAACGTGGCGGTGCCGCCACCGAGGGAGCCAAGGGAACGCACCGCACGAGTCCCACCGTCGGCGGCGAGCACGACCTGTTCGGCGTAGGGAAGCAGTTCCTGGCCGGCAGCGGTCAGGGCCAGCCTGCGACTGCCGCGGACGAACAACTGCGCATCGAGCTCGTCCTCGAGCCGACGCACCAACTCCGAGATCGAGGCCT
This sequence comes from Mycolicibacterium sp. P9-64, assembly GCF_008329605.1. GTDB lineage: Bacteria > Actinomycetota > Actinomycetes > Mycobacteriales > Mycobacteriaceae > Mycobacterium. The sequence continues at coordinate 303,832 of NZ_NPKO01000005.1, read as the reverse complement.
GCGCCACGCCGAGCTCGTCGGCGGCCGCAGTGAACGACCCGAGCCGGTGGGCCTCGAGAAAGGCGCGCAGTTGGTTCAGCGTCATGACACTGGAAACCCTATGCGCCCGGCCACGTCAAGCCAGCGAGTCGACCCATGCCCTGTGCAAGGCGGCGTATCGGCCGTCGCGGGTGATCAATTCCTCTGGCGGACCATCCTCGACGATGCGGCCGTGTTCGAGCACCAACACGCGGTCCGCGCTCTGCACCGTGGACAGCCGGTGCGCGATCACCACGGCGGTGCGGTCGGTCAGCACCGTCGCAAGTGCCCGCTGCACCAACCGTTCACTGGGGATGTCCAGCGACGACGTGGCCTCGTCGAGGATGAGCACGGCGGGGTTGGCCAGGAATGCCCGCGCGAACGCGATCAGCTGACGCTGGCCCGCCGACAACCGGCCACCGCGCTTGGCCACGTCGGTGTCGTAGCCGTCGACGAGGCCATCGATGAACCTGTCCACACCGACCGCCCCTGCGGCGTCGCGCACTTCGTCGTCGCTGGCGTCCGGCCTGCCGAACCGAATGTTGTCGGCGATGGTGCCCTCGAACATGAAGTTCTCCTGGGTGACCATCACGATGTGGCGGCGCAGTTCGGCCTGCGCGAGATCGCGGAGGTCGACGCCGTCGAGCGTCACCGAGCCGTCGACGGGATCGTAGAACCGCGCGATCAGCTTCGCGATGGTGGTCTTGCCCGCACCCGTGGTGCCGACCAGAGCGACGGTCTGACCTGCCGGGATCTCCAGGTTCAGGTCGGGCAGCACGGGGCGGCCAGGCGCGTACGAGAAGTGCACGTCGCGAAAGCCGATGTCGCCGTTGACGTCGTCCAGACGGACCGGCTCCGGCGGATCCTCGATGCCAGGCGTCTCGGCAAGCACTCCTGCGATCTTCTCCAGCGCCGCGGAAGCGGATTGGAAGGTGTTGAAGAACTGCGAGATCTCCTGCATGGGCTCGAAGAAGATCCGCAGATACAGCAGGAAGGCGGTCAGGGTGCCAAGGCTCATCTCACCCTCCATCACCCGGTAGCCGCCGTAGAGCAGCACGATGCCGGTGGTGATGTTGCCGACGAGCCGAACCCCCGGCATGAACACCGCGAGCAGCTTGAAGGCCTTCTCGTTGATGTTCTTGTACTGGTCGGCGACGTCTTCGAAGATCTCCTGATTGCGCGGTTCGCGGCGGTAGGCCTGCACCGCCTTGATGCCCGTCATCGTCTCGACGAACTGCACGATCACCAGGGCGGCGTGCTCACGCACGATCTTGTACGTCTTCGACGACTGGGTGCGGAACCACCACACCAGCACCACCAGGATGGGGAACGCGGCGAGGCACATCAGGCCAAGCCGCACGTCGAGCAGGACGAGTAGTACCGCCGTGCCGCAGAGCGTCAGGATGGCGGTGATCAGACCGTCGAACCCGGTCTCCAGCATGTCCTGGATGGCCTCGACGTCATTGGTCGAGCGGGCGACCACGCGGCCCGAGGTGTAGCGATCGTGGAAGGCGACGTCGAGGCGCTGGAAGTGCCGAAAGATCCTGCGGCGCAACTCGAGTAGCACCTCTTGGCCGATCCGTCCCGAGCGGCGCAGGAAGTACATCCGGCTGACGGCCTGCACCAGCACCACGCCACAGAGCGTCGCGACGATCAGCAGCAGTTCGCGAAACGAGCCGCCGTCGACGATCGGAGGGATGCCGTGATCGATGCCGCGTTGCACCAGCATCGGCACCGACAGCCGGGCGGCGTTCTCCAGCACGACGACGATCGCCAGCAGAGCGACCACGGTGGCGTAGGGCCGCAGCAGCGAGCCAAGCAGCGCGCGCGCCTCGCGGCGCCGCGAGATCGATTCGTCGATGGGCAGATCGTCGTCATCGTTGGTGACGGCCCGTCCACGCCAGTCCGTCGTCGTCATGGCCGTTGGCTCTTCGCGCAAGCGCTCATCGCGCGTTCTCCACGTCCGGTGTGACGAAATCGCGCTCCCCGTCGATGTTCTCGGCAGCCTCGTGTTCCTGGAACAGACGATCGAGCCGATCGCGGTCCTCGTCCTGCTCCCAGTCGCAGCTGCGCTCGGCTGAGTCGTCTGGGTCGAGGAGGTCGCTGTCGGCCGCCAGCAGGTAGCGGTATTCCGTTGCGTCGGAGAGCAATTCGGTGTGCGTGCCGACGCGCGTGATGGTGCCACCCTCGATCAGTGCGACGCGGTCGGCAAGAAGCACCGTCGATGCGCGGTTCGCGACGACGACGCCGGTCACCGATCGCAGAATGCGGCGAAGCGCTTCGGTCACCACGGCCTCGGTGTGCACGTCGAGCGCCGACAGCGTGTCGTCGAGCACCAGGATCGACGGAGCGGCCAGCAGTGCCCTTGCCAGCGAAAGGCGTTGCCGCTGACCGCCGGACAGGCTCATCCCCTGCTCGCCGATCCGGGTGTCCAGGCCGAACGGCAGGTCGTAGACGAAGTCGGCCGCGGCGACCTCGATGGCTTGCGCCACCTGTTCAGCGGTCGCGTCTGGCCTGCCCAGCTTGAGGTTCTCGTCCACCGACATCGAGAACAGCGTCGGATCCTCGAATGCCGTGGCCACGGCTTGGCGCAGCGCGGGCAGCGACAGCTCGCGGATGTCGGTCCCGTCGATGAGGATCGCACCCTCGGTGACGTCGTACAGCCGCGAAAGCAGCGACACCAGAACCGACTTGCCAGAACCCGTCGACCCGACCAGGGCGATCGTCTCGCCGGGTTCGACGGTGAGGTCGACATGCCGGAGTGCCCATGTCCCCGAGTCGGGGAACCGGAAGCCGACGTCGACCAGCTCCAGCCGGCCACCGCGCGGGGTTTCGTCGCCGGGGCCGTCGGTGATGTCCAGTGGCGCGTCGAAGATCTCGGCGACGCGGTTGGCCGCCGTCATCGACTCCTGCGTCATCGACAGCAGGAAGCCCAGTGAGGCGATGGGCCAGACCAGCGACAGCATCATGGTGATGAACGCGACCAACGTGCCCATGGTGACGAGGCCGGTGCCCGCAGCGTAGGCGCCCAAACCGAGCACGACGATGAGGCTGGCGGTCGGGATGGCCTCGAGCAGCGTCCAGAACTTCGCCGACACCCCAACCTTGCGCACCTCGGTGTCGAACAGGTCGGTGGCGCGCTCGTCGAACCTCTTGTAGGCGTACTCCTCGCGGCCGAACGCCTTGACCACCCGCAGCCCAAGCGCCTGCTCCTCGACGTGGGTCGCGACGTTGCCGGACTGGTCCTGGGCGAGGCGAGAGAGCTTGGTGTACTGGCGTTCGAAGTGCAGCACCGTCACGGTGATCGGCACGATCGACACGACCACGACGACGCCGAGCGGCCAGTACATGGCCAGCAGGATGCCGGTCACCACGATGATCTGGATGACGTTGAGCATCAGGAACAGCAGCCCGAACGACAGAAATTGCCGGATGGTGCTCAGGTCGTTCATCACGCGCGACAGCAGCTGCCCGGACTGCCACTTGCCGTGGAACGACATCGGCAGGATCTGCAGCCGGGCATAGAGGTCCTTGCGGATGTCGGCCTCGACGCCCATGGTGGCGCGCGCCACCAGCCAGCGGCGGACGAACCAAAGCACGGCCTCCGAGACCAGCAAGGCCGTCGCGGCGGTGCCGAGCACCCACAGCTGCTGTTGATTCTGGTGACGGACCGGCCCGTCGATCACGGCCTTCGTCATCAGCGGGATCGTGACGCTGGCGGCCAGGCTCAGCAGCGCCGCGACGAGCATCGCGGCCCACCGCACCTTGTAGGGCTTCAGATACGGCAGCAGCCGGAGGATGTCGGACGACGACCTGATCCGACGTGGTGGCGGCGCAATGGCCGGCTCGGAGCGAAGCCCCGATTCCCGCTCACGCATGTCGCCACCCATCGGTCTCTTGTCTATCCCATCCCTACGACATCCCCATAACGGGCAGGACGCCGTCGATCCCCCTTGTTCAAGGTTCCCACGAAGCACAACTAATTAACCGGAGTCACGCCGCAGCCGGGTCGTCGCGGAACTGCGTCTCGTACAGCTCCGAGTACCGCCCGTGGCGGGCCAGCAGTTGCGGGTGCGTGCCGCGCTCCACGATGCGGCCGTCCTCGACCACCAGGATCTGGTCGGCCGCGCGAATGGTCGACAGCCGGTGGGCGATGACGATCGACGTGCGGCCTGCCAACGCCTCGGCCAACGCCTGTTGCACGGCGGCCTCGGACTCGGAATCCAGCGACGCCGTCGCCTCGTCCAACACCACCACCCGGGACGACCCCAACAGCAACCGCGCGATGGTCAGCCGCTGCCGCTGCCCGCCGGACAGCCGGTACCCGCGCTCGCCGACGACGGTGTCCAACCCGTCGGGCATGTCGGCGACGACGTCGGCCAGCCGGGCGCGCCGCAGCGCGTCCCACAGCTGATCGTCACCGGCACCGGGAGCCGCGAGGGTCAGGTTCGATCGGATCGACTCGTGGAACAGGTGCCCGTCCTGCGTGACGACGCCGACGGTCTCCTTCAGCGACGCGAACGTCACGTCGCGCACGTCGGCACCGGCCAACCGCACAGTGCCGGAGTCCACGTCGTAGAGCCGGGCCACCAGCGACGCGATCGTCGACTTGCCCGCACCAGAGGAGCCGACGAGGGCGACCATCTGTCCGGGTTCAGCGGTGAACGAAATACCATGCAGCACTTCGTCACCGCCGCGGTTGTCGAGCACTGCCACCTCTTCGAGCGAGGCCAGCGACACCTTGTCCGCGGACGGGTAACCGAAGCGGACGTCGTCGAACTCGACACTGACGGGGCCACGGGGCACCGACACCGCGCCTGGGCGCTGGCGGATCAGCGGAGTCAGGTCAAGCACCTCGAACACCCGCTCGAAACTGACTAGCGCACTGGCGATTTCGACGTGCGCGTTGGCCAGCGCGGTCAGCGGCGCGTAGAGCCGGGTCAACAGCAGCGCCAACGACACGATGGCGCCTGCCTGCAGGTGCCCGCCGATGGCCAGCACACCCCCGAGGCCGTACACCAACGCCAGCGCAAGCGCCGACATCAAGGTCAGCGAGTTCATGAACGTGGACTGCAGCATCGACGTGCGCACGCCGATCTCGCGGACGCGGTCGGCGCGCACCGCGAACTCCTCGGACTCGCGCGCCGGGTCGCCGAACAGCTTGACCAACGTCGCACCCGGCGCCGAGAAGCGTTCTGTCATCTGGGTATTCATCGTCGCGTTGTAGATCGCGCTCTCGCGGCTCAGCTTGGCCATGGTGCGACCGATGCGGCGGGCGGGCAGCAGGAACAGCGGGGTCAGCAGCAGCGACAGCACCGTGATCTGCCACGAGATGCTGAGCATCACGGTCAGCGTCAACGCCAGCGTGACGAGGTTGCCGACGACACCCGACAGCGTGTCCGAGAAGGCACGCTGGGCACCGACCACGTCGTTGCCCAGACGGCTGACCAGTGCGCCCGTCCGGGTCCTGGTGAAGAACGCCACCGGCATCCGCTGCACGTGGTCGAACACGGCGGTCCGCAGGTCGAGGATCAGGCCCTCGCCGATGTTGGACGACAGCCACCGCGTCAGCAGTCCCACCGCGGCTTCGGCCAGCGCCACGACGGCGATGATCGATGCGATGACCACGACGGTCGTGGGCTGACTGAAACCTGAATTGCTCCTCGCGTCCGCGCCGTGCACGATGGCGTCAACCACCCGGCCCGCAAGCACCGGTGTGGACACCGCGAGCAGCGCGCCCACCACGCTGATCGCGACGAATCCGCCGAGTCTGCGGTGGTGGCGCGCCGAGAACTGCCAGATGCGCCTCAACAGCGCACGGTTCGCCAACGCGCGCAGATCTCCGCCGTTGGCGTGCCGTTGCCGATACAAGGCCCGGCTGGCCACCATTTCCATGCTCATGTCATCACCGTAGAACCTCAACAATTGATGAGGTCAAAGCCTTCCTCACGTGTCTCCCCTGCGATTTCGGCGCGGATACCGTCGCTCAGCGCACGAAAGCGCGCCCAAATCGCGGGTTAGACGATGCCGAAGTAGCCGATCACACCGGCGATGGCGACGATGTAGAGCGGGTTGATCTTGGTACGCACGAAGATCAGCGTGCACACCGCGGTCAGCGTGTACGCCTTCCAGTCGTGGTCGGCGGCGCGGCTCATCACCAGCGACGAGGCCAGGATCAGCCCGACCGTCAACGGCGCAAAGCCCTTCTCGACGGCGATCCGCCAGTTCGACTGCTCGGCCTTCTGCCAGAACAGCGTGATGGCATACACCAATGACGCGGCGGGGAGCACCATCGCAACGGTGGCGATCACACCGCCGAGGATGGCCCCGGGGATTCCGCCGGCCTCCAGCCCGGCCGCATACCCGATCATCGTGACGATCAGGATGCTCGGACCCGGCGCCGTCTGCGATATCGAGAACACGTCCGCGAACTGACCGTCGCTCAGCCAGTGATGGTGCTTCACGGCCTGCAGGTGCATGTCGGGCAGCACGGCGTTGCCGCCACCGATGGACAGCAGCGACAGCACGCCGAACATGGCGATCAGCTGCAGATAGGTGCTCACGAGGCGGTCGCGGCGCCGGTCTTGTCACGACCCCGCGGCCAAGCCCAGAACAGGCTCAGCGGCGCGACGATGGCCAAGGTGACGAGAAGGGGCAGCCGGAACAGGCCGTTGAGCACGAACGCCAGCGCGAACAGCCCGATCGGAACCAATCCGGTCAGGCACTGTTTTCCGGTCTTGATCACCATCGTCAACGTCAGGGCGACGGCGGCCGCGGAGGCGCCGTGCAGGATGCCCTTGACGGCCGGGATCTCCTTGAAGCGGAAGTACAGGAACGCCATCACCAAGACGAACACCATCGGCATCAGGCACAGGCCGACGACGGCCGCGACGGCGCCGGGAACGGCCCGCATCTTCGTGCCGGTGAACACGGCCATGTTCACCTGGTTGGCGCCGGGCAGGATCCGGCACATCGTCATGGCAGAGAGGAATTCCTCCTCGCCCATCCACTTCTTCTCGACGACGATGATCTCCCGCGACCACGCGGACAGGCCGCCTCCGAACGACGCGAGGGCGATGTGGTTGAACGTCCACGCGAGTTCGAGCAGGGAGACCTTCTCCGCTGAACGCGCTTCACTCATGGACGAGTTCGGGGTCGTGAGGGAAGTCGTCCTCGTGGTGGGTGCTGGGGTCGAGCGGATCCGGCGCCTCATAGTGGTGCGACAGTTCCCAGTCGGACTCGAAGGTCGCCTTCAGTCGCCCGACGACGGCCGGTTCGGTGATCGTTATCCCGAGTTCACGGCGGAGATCGAAGGCACTGCGATCGATGTTCATCGAGCCGACCAACGCCCGCTCGTCGTCGACGATCAGCAGCTTGGCGTGCACCCGCAGATTCTTCTGCTTGTGCACCTTGGCACCGAAACGGCGCAGCGTGCGCAACGAGGCGAAGGTATCGAGCACGTCCCCCTCGCTGATGCCATGCCGACCACCGCACAGCACGTGTACCTTCACGCCGCGCTCGACGGCTGCCGCCAGGTGATCGAGGATCACCGCGTCGACGAACTTCGGGTGCTGCACGTCGATGCGGTGAGTGGCGGTATCGATGAAGCGAGCCATGTGGTAACGCGAGTTCGAGTTGCTCCACAGCAGGCCTTCGTACACCGAAGGGGCCCAATCGCTGTGGTTCCAGTCGGCGTTGAAGACCTCGACGATCTGGGCGACCTGCACGGGGTCGTCGATGATCACGCCGTAGTCCCTGGTGGCGGTGAAGTACTTTTCGCACATGTTGAACGTCGCGACCAGCGCCGCCTTCTCGTCGACCACCAGCGACTTCTCGTGCGTGACGTAGAACTTCGGATTAGCCCACTGCACGGAGATGCCTGCGTTGCTGAATCGCTCGAAGGTCTCGTCGTTGGCGCGGTCACCACCTGACCGTGCGGCGTTCAGCATGACCCGCACGTCGACGCCCGCCTGCCGCCGCCCGATGACGGCGTCGATCAGGTCCTCGGAAGTGAAGGTGAACTGCTTGACGAACAGAGACTGCTGCGCCGATTCGATGAACTCCCGGACCGGGCCGAGGCCATCGTCGGGCTGGACGATCAGGCGAGGACCGTTGGGCTGCACGACTGACGAAGTTAGCACTGGTGACGGCCGTTTGGGCAGGACGCGGCGTGAACTCTGGCAGACGGCAACGCAGCGCAGCCCCGCGCCTAACACGTGCGGCGAGTGTCATCGGGCAAGATGACCGTATGGACAGCGGAGGTTCATCCCCCCGAGTACTCGTGGTCGACGACGATCCCGACGTGCTCGCATCGTTGGAGCGTGGGCTCCGGCTGTCCGGATTCGACGTGTCGACCGCGGTCGACGGCGCCGAGGCTCTGCGCAGCGCCACCGAGACGCGGCCCGACGCGATCGTGCTCGACATCAACATGCCCGTGCTTGACGGCGTCAGCGTGGTGACCGCACTGCGCGCGATGGACAACGACGTCCCGGTCTGCGTGCTGTCGGCGCGCAGCTCGGTCGACGACCGCGTCGCGGGCCTCGAGGCCGGCGCCGACGACTACCTCGTCAAGCCGTTCGTGCTCGCCGAGTTGGTGGCGCGGGTGAAGGCCCTGTTGCGCAGGCGCGGTGCCACGGCGACGTTCTCGTCGGAGACCATCGCCGTCGGCCCGCTCGAGGTCGACATCCCCGGCAGGCGGGCCCGCGTCAACGGCGTCGACGTCGATCTGACCAAGCGCGAGTTCGATCTGCTCGCCGTGCTGGCCGAGCACAAGACCGCGGTGCTGTCGCGCGCCCAGCTCCTCGAGCTGGTCTGGGGTTACGACTTTGCGGCCGACACCAACGTGGTGGACGTGTTCATCGGATACCTGCGACGCAAGCTCGAGGCCAACGGCGCGCCTCGCCTGCTGCACACCGTGCGCGGGGTGGGGTTCGTCCTCCGGACGCAGTGATGAGCGCTCGCCAAACCGATTTCCCGTCGCTTCGCTCGCCTCGATGAGCGTCCAGGGGCGGTTCGTCGGCGCGCTGTCCCGCCCGTTCCGACGCACGCCGTCCCTGCGAACCCGCGTCGTTGTGGCCACCGCGATCGGAGCGGCCATCCCGGTTCTGGTCGTCGGCGCCGTCGTGTGGGTTGGCATCACCAACGACCGCAAGGAACGCCTCGACCGTCGCCTCGATGAAGCGGCGGGCTTCGCGATCCCGTTCCTCCCCCGCGGTCTCGACCAGATCCCCAAGTCGCCCAACGACAAGGACGCCGTCATCACCGTCCGCAAGGACAACCAGGTCACGTCCAACTCGGAGGTGATCCTGCCCGAGCTCCCCGCCGGTTACGCCGACACGGTGGTCGACGGGGTGCGCTACCGGGTCCGCACCGTCGAGATCCGGGGACCTTCGGAGCCCACGCTGGTCGCGGTCGGCGACACCTACGACGCGACGATCGCCGATACCAACAACCTGCACCGGCGGGTGATCATCCTGTGTACCTTCGCGATCGCCTCGGCTGCCATCTTCGCCTGGCTGCTGGCGTCGCTCGCCGTGCGCCCGTTCAAGCGACTGGCACGGCAGACGCGTGCCATCGACGCGGGCGACGAGGCACCCGAGATCGACGTGCACGGTGCCACCGAGGCCGTCGAGATCGCCGATGCGGTCAACGGTCTGGTGCAACGCATCTGGGACGAGCGCGACCGCACCAAGGCCGCGCTGGCGTCGGCCCGCGACTTCTCGGCGGTCTCGGCGCACGAATTGCGCACCCCACTGACGGCGATGCGGACCAACCTCGAGGTGCTTGCCACCCTCGACATGCCCGACGAGCAGCGCAAGGAAGTCCTCAACGACGTCATCAGGACGCAGACCCGCATCGAAGCCACCCTCGGCACACTGGAACGTCTTGCCCAGGGCGAACTCTCGACATTCGACGACCACGTTCCCGTCGACATCACCGAGCTGCTCGACCGGGCCGCGCACGACGCGATGCGGGTCTACCCCGACCTCGACGTCTCGTTGGTGCCCGCCCCCACCGTGATCATCATCGGGCTGCCAACCGGTCTGCGACTGGCCGTCGACAATGCGATGGCCAACGCCGTCAAGCACGGCGGCGCCACGCGCGTCCAGCTGTCCGCGGTCAGTTCACGTGCGGGTGTCGAGATCGCGGTCGACGACGACGGTGTCGGCGTACCCGACGAGGAACGAAAGGTGGTGTTCGACCGGTTCAGCAGGGGGTCGACCGCCTCGCACTCCGGTTCCGGCCTTGGGCTGGCGCTCGTCGCGCAACAAGCTGAATTGCACGGCGGGACGGCCACATTGGACGTCAGTCCGCTCGGCGGCGCGCGCCTGCTACTGCAGCTCCCCGGCCCGTCCTGAAGCCTTACTTGCCGCGCTGAGACATCCCGCTGTCCCACCGGTTGAAGCCTGCGGCTTCCGCCGTCTCCGCGTCGCGGAACCACACCTCGGCGATGGTCCGCCCGTACGACGGGCTCTCCGGTGAGTGATAGAGCTTCGAGTCCTCGTTGCCCTTGATCGTCCAGCCGTCGGGGCCGCTACCTCCGGCGCCCGGCTTCGCCGATCCCGGACCGTGCGGGCCCTCCGAGTCATCGCCGGTGTCAACGAGTTTCGCGGCCGCCACTCCGCTTGCCGCGGCGACGCCGTCTCGCTCGACCCGGCGGACCATGAAGGCGAGCGTGATGACCAAACCGAGCACGAAGGCCAGTGCCACCAGCCACCAGTTCACGGTCACAGCACGGCCCCCGATTCCGGCGTTGCCGACAGGTCGGCCCGCGCGGCCTCCTCGCTGGTGTGCTTGATGGCGACCGCGGCGAGCGCCCAGGCGACGCCCGACCCAGCCAGGAACGCGAGCAGGTACCACACCCATTGGATGACGAAGTCCATGTCGAATCTCCTCAGCTGACCGTGATCTCGACGCGGCGATTCTGCGCTCGGCCTTCGGGGGTGCCGTTGTCCGCGACGGGATCGGCCGAGCCCGCACCCCGCGAGGTCACCGCATCCGCCGGCACGCCAGCCGAGACGAGGCCGTCGGCAACGGCTTTGGCGCGACTCGCGCTCAGAGGCACGTTGATCGCGTCGTTGCCGCTGCTGTCGGTGTATCCCGCGACTGCCACCTTGACGTCTGGGCAGGCCTTGAGCTTGTCCGCGATCTGGGAGACCAGTTGCCGGGATTCCAGGGCCAACGTGGAGCCGTCGGTGCTGAAGGTGATCGGCGTGCGCAGCAGCGCGGAGATGTCGGCCTGCAGCGTCGCGCACGGGCCGGCCTGGCCCGTCCCGCTGACCGGACCCGGCGGCGGCGTTGGCGGCGCGGACGGGGCCTCGACCTGAATGTCGTTGACTACCTTCACACCAGGCCACGTCGCAGCGGCTGCCGACTCGGCGGCGGCCTTCAGCTCCTCTGACGGCGCGGTGCCGGTCAGCGTCAACGTGTCGCCGACGAGGTTCAAGCCGAACCCGGGAATCCCGATGGCGGCGCTGAACACCCCACCCAGCCCGGCGACGTCGGGGACCGTGACGCCGGGAGTGATCTTGAGTTCGTCGACGAACTTGGCGCCGGGCATCGTCGTCACCAGCGCATCGATCAACGACGTCTTCGTCGAATCGTCGGGTACTTCACCGCTGATGGTGAAGCCCATGGCGCCCGCGGGATCGCCGACGTTGCCGTTGCGCACGATCGAGAACGGCGCGTACCCGCCTGCGGGCACGCCTGCGTTCGTCGTCGGGGCGGGAGCAGGACTGGCCGGCGTGGTGAGCGTGGCCGACGGGGGCACGCTCGGCGCGGTCATCCCGAGATCGTTGGCGGAGCGGTCGGTACCGGCCCAGCCGATCAGGGCGATCAACGCGGGGATGATCAGGAGGGCCAGAAGCCAGCCCAACCCCGGTTGCCGTCGGTAGAACTTCGAGTCGGCCATGGCCCCCCTGTCGTCGACAAGCCAGCCTATGGCTGGCGTGGAACGGTCGGTAGACCGGTCAGCGAACGTCGAGCAGATCGATGACGAAGATCAGCGTCTTGCCAGACAGCCGATGTCCCCCACCCGCCGGGCCGTAAGCCTGAGCAGGCGGGATGGTTAGCTTGCGCCGTCCACCCACACGCATGCCGGGGATGCCGTCCTGCCAGCCCTGAATCAGGCCACGCAGGGGAAATTCGATCGACTCGCCGCGGTTCCACGAGCTGTCGAACTCCTCGCCGGTGTCGTACTCGACGCCGAGGTAGTGCACCGTGACGGTGCCGCCGGGCACGGCCTCTGCGCCGTCGCCGACTACTACGTCCTCGATCACCAGCTCAGCGGGTGCAGGACCGTCGGGGAATTCGATTTCGGGTTTCTTGTCGCTCGCCACGCTCAACACCGTAGTCGGGCAGACTGGTCGGGTGGACAAGGACCGTGACATTCTCGCCGAGGTCAATCAGCTGGTCGCAGAGGAGCGCGAGCTCCGGGCCAAAGTGCAACACCGTGAGATCGATGAAACCGAGGAACATCAACGGCTGCGCGCCGTCGAGGTTCAACTCGACCAGTGTTGGGACCTGCTCCGGCAGCGCCGGGCACTGCGCGAGACCGGCCAGGATCCCGATCAGGCTCAGGTGCGCCCGCCCGACCAGGTCGAGGGCTAGCTGAACTGACGCTTGTGAATCTCCCGTCGCTTCGCCCGCCCCGGCCGTGACATCCGACGATCGCTTCGACGTCGTCATCATCGGCGGCGGACACAACGGCCTCGTCGCCGCGGCGTACCTGGCGCGGGCGGGGCGCCGGGTGCGGCTGCTGGAACGTCTCGGCTACGTCGGGGGTGCCGCCGTGTCGGCGCATGCCTTCGACGGTGTGGACGCGCGACTGTCGCGCTACTCGTACCTCGTCAGCCTGCTGCCGAAGCGGATCCTCGACGATCTCGGCGCGCGGGTGCGCCTGTCGCGCCGCCGCGATTCGTCCTATACCCCTGACCCCGCCACCGCTGGCGCCACGGGCCTGCTGGTGGGGCAGCACAGCACGTTCAACGCCGTCGGCGCGGCCGCTGACCAACAGGGCTTCGACGAGTTCTACCGCCGCTGCCGCACCGTCACCGGGCAGCTCTGGCCGACGCTGACCGAGCCGCTGCGGACCAGGCGCGCCGCACGCGAGCACGTGTTGGCCGGTGGCGATCCCAACGCCGTACTGGCGTGGGAGGAGATGATCGCCAGGCCCATCGGCCACGCCATCACCGGTGCCGTGCACAGCGATCTGGTCCGCGGCGTGATGGCCACCGACGCGCTGATCGGCACGTTCGCCCGCACCGACGACCCGTCGTTGGCGCAGAACGTGTGCTTCCTGTACCACCTGCTCGGCGGCGGCACCGGCGACTGGGACGTCCCGATCGGCGGGATGGGAGCGGTGAGCGGCGCGCTTGCCGCGGCGGCGTCCGGGCACGGCGCCGACATCGTCACCGGCGCCGACGTTCAGGCACTCACACCCGACGGCGAGGTCACCTATCACCGCGACGGGTCGGAGCACAGGATCCACGGGCAGACCGTGCTGGCCAATGTGACTCCCACGGTGCTGGCACGGCTGCTGGGCGAACCGGAGCCGACGCAGACGCCTGGTGCACAGATCAAGGTGAACCTGATGCTGAAGCGGCTGCCTCGGCTGCGCGACGAATCCGTGCGCCCCGAACAAGCTTTCAGCGGCACGTTCCACATCAACGAGAACCTCAGCCAGCTCGACGCCGCATACGACAGCGCGGTGGGCGGTGCGGTGCCCGATCCGCTGCCGTGTGAGATCTACTGCCACTCGCTGAGCGATCCGACGATCCTGTCCGACGAGCTCTCCCGCTCCGGCGCGCAGACCCTCACGGTGTTCGGGCTGCACACCCCGCATCATCTTCTTGCCGGCGCCGATCCCGACGACATGCGGGCACGTCTGACCGACGCGGTCCTGGCGTCGCTGGATTCCGTTCTCGCCGAACCCATCCGGGACGTCGTGATGATCGACGCGCACGGCAAGCCCTGCATCGAGGCCAAGACGACGGCGGACCTGGAGGATGCGCTCGGCATGACGGCGGGCAACATCTTCCACGGAGCGCTGCGCTGGCCGTTCGCCGAGGACGACGAGCCGCTGGAGACCCCTGCCCAGCGCTGGGGCGTCGCCACCCCGCACGACCGGATCATGTTGTGCGGCTCCGCTTCCCACCGCGGTGGCGCCGTGTCGGGAATCGGCGGCCACAGTGCCGCGATGGCGGTGCTGGAGGGCTAGCCGGCGTTAGGCTGCCTTGCCGTCCGGCGGGTCTGGGTCGCCTGCTTGGTGGGCCGTGTTGTCGTTGTCGTTGTTGGTCGCCGGGCTGTCGGGTGCGAACGCTTCGCCGAATGTCAACGGCGCGTTGACCACGGGTTCGTCGTCGTCGGACCCGAGCACCGATTCCTCGGGTGCGAACGCCTCGCCAAACGTCAACGGCGCATTGACTACGGGTTCGTGGTCATTGCCCGCCGGCCGGGGTGTCCATGCGTCGTCGGGGGGTGGGTGCAGTTCCTCGGGACGGTGGTAGTGGTTGATGCGGGTTTGTCCGGTGTCCAGGTGTGGCGGCGGGATCCATTCGACGTCGTGGCGGTCGGTGATGCGGGTGGTCCAACCGTCGGGCCCGACCATCCGGTTGTCGGGCCCGCAGGCCAGGGCGAGGTCATCCACGTTGGTCAGCCCACCGTCGGTCCAGTCGAGGACGGCGTGATGGGCCTGGGTGCCGTACGCGGGCACGGTGCAGCCGGGTTTGGTGCAGCCACCGTCGCGGGCGATCAGCATGATGCGCTGCGCCGGGGTGGCGACCCGTTTGGCGCGGAAGTGATTCAGCGCAGAACCCGTCGCGCCGTCGAACACCGCGAGGTGATGGTTGGCGTGCCCGCCCATGCGGATCACGTCGCCGATCGGCACGATGGTGCCACCCCCGGTGACGCCGACCCCTGCCCGGCTCTCCAGGTCCTGCAGCGTGGTGCGAATGATGACCGAGACGGGCAACCCGTTGAGGTCACCGAGGTCGGTCATCAACGCGATCCGCCCGATCACCAGCATCGCGTCGTGCCGCCGCTGGGCGATGGTGCGGCGATCGCCGTCGATCTGGGCTTGGGTGGGAGTGCCCGCAGTGCACGGTTCATCGTCGGCGGGATTGCACATCCCCGGCGCGGCGAACTTCGCGAACAGGGCCTCCCAGACCGCCCACGCCTCCGGCGACATCTCCCCCTGGACGGGGACGTTGCCCGTGGGCAGTTGCTTGCCCTTGGACAGGCCCCGGGTGCGTTGGCGTTCGGCGTCGTCGGGGGCGGGTCCGTCTTGATCCAACAGGAACAGCTTGCGGGCCACCGTGTCGGCGAGCTGCTTGGGGCCGGTCCCGACGGCGTGGCGAACCCACTCCACCTCGATCTGGTCGCGGGTGGCGGGGTCCAGCAGGCGGGGCAGCTTGGTCATGCCCTTGCCGATCACCTCGACATGCTCGCCGGTGATCAGCCCCAACGCTTGCGCGGCAGCAGTGCCGGCCAGCACCGGGGCCAGCGGCTCACCCGAGAACGTTCGACGTGGCCCCAACACGGCGGCGTCGGCCAGTCGGCGGTGCGCCTCGGCACTCGATAGCCGCCAGCGGATCATCAGCACCTCGCGCCACGACTTGGCACCCAGTTCGCGCGGAGCGGCTTGGGTTTGCAGCTGGTTCAGCATCCGGTGGCGCTGGGTGGGCAGTTGGCAGTCCAGGATCTCCAGTTCATCGGTGGCGGCGAGGAGTTCATCGCATGTCAGCGTGTCGATGCCGCAGGCGGCCAGCTCCTCGTAGGCAGCACGTAACGCGGTCAGCGCCGCTCGGACCGCCTCGATCTCCATGCATCGAACATATGTTCGATTACTAAGAGTTTGGCGACGTCATTGATGAGAGAACTCCAAGGGAAAATTGGTGCGTCAGTGGCTTCTGAAATAGAAGTGGCACACGGTATTTCGCTGATCCACCAGCGTGCGCAGCATGCTGCGATTCAGCGGCGTGTCGCCCGCAGACGCGCACGCTCGCGGGAGAAGTGGGACAGGCTAGTCGTGGGCCATCTTGGCCAGGATCGTCTCAAGCGTGCGGAGTTCGGCCTGACTCAACACGAGGAACGGGTCCGGTGCGGGATCGTCGACCTCGTCGATGCTCGCCACCACCGCGCGGCCCTTGTCGGTGAGCGACACCAGCTTGCAGCGGCGGTTGGTCGGGTCTGCTTCGCGCACGATCAGCCCACGGCCCTCGAGGTCGTTGAGGGCGACGGTGGTGGCGGGCGCATCCATGGTGGCGGATTCGGCGATCTCCTTGGCCGTCATGGCACGCTTGGCCAGCCTGGTGATCACCCGCACCCTGCTGAACGGAAGCCCGGTGGCGTCGATGACGTCGCGCTTCCAGCTGTCGCGGTGGTCGAACACCACGGTGGCCATCGTGCGCCAAACCTCGTCGGCGAGTGGGTTATCCGACACGGGCCTCCCCCTCTGTGACGACTGGCGTGCCCGCGATCAGCGGCGCGACACGGTGCGCGGACCGGGCAGCGCGCTGCGACGTCGACAGGAAGGCGAGCACGAAGATGACGACGCCGAGCCCCACGCAGACGAACCACAGCGGCCGTGACGCGGCGGCGAAATCGGCACCGGTGTGGGCGAGCGCCCCTCCCGCGACCGAACCGCACAGCGCCACACCGATGCTGACGCCGATCTGACGGCTCGTCGACGTGACGGCGGATGCGGCGCCCGCGCGGTCCAGCGGCATCCCGCTGACCGCGGCGTTGGTGATCGGCGCGTTGACCATCGAGAAGCCGATGCCGTACACCGCGAAGATGCAGAGCAACGCCCACACCGGGGTGGTCGCGGTCAGGAACGACAGCATGGCCGATGCGACGGTGATGAGCGCGCCTGCCACCACCAGTGACGGCCGGGCGCCGTGCTTGCCGACCAGTCGCCCGGACAGCGGGGAGAACAGCAGCGCACCGATGGCGATCGGCAGGTAGATCAGACCGGTGTGAAGGGCGCTGAAGTGTCGTTCGGACTGCAGGTACAGCGACATCATGAACAGGAAGGCGCCCCACGCCGAGAATGCACAGACAGCGGTCAGCGTCGCCGATGCGAACGGGATGCTCTTGAAGAAGCGCAGGTCGATGAAGGGGTCGTGGCGCCTGGCTTCGTAGCGCAGGAAGCCGATGAAGGCCAGCACCGCGGCGAACGCCACCCCGATGACACGAGGGTTCGTCCAGCCGAGGCCAGGACCTTCGATGAGCGCGAACACCACGCCGAACAGGAACACCACGGCGAGCGCCTGGCCGATCGGGTCGACGTTGCGCATCGTCAGCGACTTCGTCTCCGGCACGAAGACCGCGGTCAGCACGATGGCGGCCACACAGATCGGCAGGTTGATCCAGAACACCGCCCGCCAGCTGATCAGCTCGATCAGAAGGCCACCAACGGTCGGCCCAAGCGCCATCGAGATGCCGACCACCGCACCCCATACACCGAGTGCGCGGGCGCGCTCGACACGGCCGGTGAAGACCTGCGAGATGATGGACAGCGCAACGGGATTCATCATCGAACCGCCGATTGCCTGGATGAAGCGGGCAGCGATCAAGGTCTCGACGTTGGGCGCCAGGCTGCACAGCAGCGAGCTCACCGCGAAGACGGTGAGACCGATCTGGAACACCCGCCTGCGGCCGAACCGGTCGCCCATCGCGCCGGCCAGCATCAGCAGCGAGGCCAGCACCAGGGTGTAGACGTCGAGCACCCATTGCAGTTGCGACGGTGACGCGCCGAGATCCTCGCGGATGTTCGGGACCGCGACGTTCACGATCGTCGCGTCCATCGAGACGATGAGCAGGCTCAGGCAGCAGGACATCAGCACGATGACCTTGCGGCGCGGGGTCAGCGTCCCGATGGTTTCATTCACACAACGATTGTGAACCTACAACTGTTACCCATGCAAACGACTTACACGTGAGATGGGTCTCTCGCCGAACGCCTAGCGGCTATTGATCGCGGCGTAGTCGCGCTCGGTGTAACCGGTGTAGACCTGACGCGGCCTGCCGATCTTGCCGCCTGGCTCGTTGTGCATCTCCTGCCAGTGCGCGATCCAGCCGGGCAGCCGGCCGAGCGCGAACAGCACCGTGAACATGCGGGTCGGGAAGCCAAGTGCGCGGTAGATCACACCGGTGTAGAAGTCGACGTTCGGGTACAGCTTGCGCTCGATGAAGTACTCGTCGGTCAGCGCGACCTCTTCGAGGGCCTTGCCGATCGCCAGCAGATCGTCGTCGCCGCCGAGCTTGCCGAGGATCTTGTCGGCCTGCTCCTTGACGATGCGCGCCCGCGGGTCGTAGTTCTTGTAGACCCGGTGGCCGAAGCCCATGAGCTTGACGCCGTCTTCCTTGTTCTTGACCTTCTTGACGAACTCGTGGACGTCGCCACCCTGCTTGCGGATGTCCTCGAGCATCTCCAGAACCGCCTGGTTGGCGCCGCCGTGCAGCGGGCCCCACAGCGCGTTGATACCGCCGGAGATCGACGTGAACAGGTTCGCCTGCGACGAGCCGACCAGGCGCACGGTCGACGTCGAGCAGTTCTGCTCGTGGTCGGCGTGCAGGATCAGCAGCATGTCAAGGGCGCGGACGATCTCGGGATCAACCTCGTACGGCTCGGCGGGGAACCCGAACGTCATCCGTAGGAAGTTCTCGACCAGGGTCAACGAGTTGTCCGGGTACAGGAACGGCTGACCAACGGACTTCTTGTAGGCGTAGGCGGCGATCGTGGGCAGCTTGGCAAGCAGCCTGATGGTCGACAGCTCTACCTGCGACTTGTCCAGGGGATCGAGCGAGTCCTGGTAGTACGCCGAGAGGGCGTTGACCGCGCTGGACAGCACCGGCATCGGGTGCGCGTTGCGCGGGAAGCCGTCGAAGAAGCGCTTGAGATCTTCGTGCAGCAGGGTGTGCCGCTGGATCTGGTTGGTGAACGACTCCAGCTGAGCAGTGGTCGGCAGCTCGCCGTAGATCAGCAGGTAGCTGACCTCGATGAAGGTCGACTTCTCCGCCAGCTGCTCGATCGGGTAGCCGCGATACCGCAGGATGCCCGCGTCACCGTCGATGTAGGTGATGGCGCTCTTGGTCGCCGACGTGTTGACGAACCCGCCGTCATACGTCGTGTATCCGGTCTTGGCCAGCAACGAACCCAGGGCGATGCCGTCAGATCCCTCGGTCGCCTGCACGATCTCCAAGTCGATCTCACCGCCCGGATAACCGAGCTTGGCGACCTCTCCGGATTTGGAGTTTTCGGGCACGTTAACCCCTTCTGCGATTGTCGACTGCAACAGAGCTGTCCGTCACTAGTGAAAGTAGTCGCTCGCTACTCGGCGCGCTTGCGGGGGGTTGGAGTCTGCATCCCTGGCGTCAGCCGTACACCTGTTCGTAGTCGCCGGTCGGCGCGGGCAAATCCGCCGTGATGAGCGCTACCTGACCAAACGCCTCGTTGATGCGATCCACCATCACCATCGGGCCAAGACGGAAGGTGTCGGTGTCGGTGATGAGGTCACCGCAGGCCGTCGCGACGGTCGATGCGAAGACGGCAGCGACCAGACGCCGACGGCGGTCGTCGACGTCGACGCCCATGCGCTTGGCCAGGATGATCTCGGACGCCTCGTGCCGGTATTCGAAGGCCGACCTCCGCAGGGTGTCCGACGCGTTGATGACGCGCAGCATGAGGATGATCCGCTCCGCGGTGAGCCTGCCGACCTGCCTGCTCGCCACCCGAGTGAGCACCGCAACGTGCGCCTGCCGCAACGCCTCGAGGGGACCGACCTCCGATGGCACCGTCTCGAGTTCGATCGACACCTCGTGGGAGTAGTCCTCGACGAGGGTCATGAACGCAGCGTCCTTGGTCGCGAAGTACCGACTGAACGTGCGCGGCGAAACATCGGCCGCGGCGGCGATCTGTTCGACCGTCGTGTTGTCGTAACCGCTGCGCAGACAGAGCTCCATCGCTGCGTCGATGAGAATCGCGCGGGTCCGGAGTTTCTTTCGTTCGCGCAAGCCGGGGACCGAGTCCTCCGGGAGTTCAGCCACGCGCCGAATATTAACTCCCCTATCTATGAAGAAGTTAAGTCGTCAGACCCGTTACGCGATAGCGCACGAACGCGGGAACCACGAGTGCGGCGACGACGACGCCGATCACGACCAACACACCGCCACCCGTCGCGGCCACCGCAGTCCCCATCGCCGCGGCAGCAGCGCCGTGTAGTGCATCGGCCAGCCGCGGGCCACCCGCGACGACGACGGTGAAGACGCCCTGCAGCCGCCCGCGCAGTTCGTCGGACGCCGCCTGCTGAAGGATGGACTGCCGGAACGCGGACGACACCATGTCCGCCGCCCCGCCGATAGCTAGAAATGCCAGGGCAATCCACAACCAGGCGTGCGCAGACCCGTGGGCGAACCAGCTGGCAACCCCGAAACCGGCTATCGCCAAGCCCCATACGACGATCGCAACCACCACCGCGAGCCCCTGGCGCCGGATCCGCGGCAACCACCCGGAGAACACTCCACCCGCCACCGCGCCCACCGCCATCGAGGCGGCCAGCAAGGCCATGGTGGTGCCACCCTCGATCGGGCCGCCGAAGCTCTCATGGGCCATCTGCGGGAAGAGCGCCCGCGGCATGCCCAGGATCATCGCGATCAGGTCGACCACGAACGACATCAGCACGACCCGGTTGCCCGCGAGGTACCGGAAGCCCTCCAGAACCGCCGTGAACCCCCACTGGCCGGTCTTCTGCTGCGACAACACGGGCATCGGCGTGAGCTGGAACGTCGCCCAAATCGGCAGCACACACGTGATTGCGTCGATCAGGTACAGCGTGGACAGATCCACCCAACGCAACATCACCCCGGCGAGCAACGGCCCGACGATGGCACCGAACTGAAACACCGTCATGTTCAAAGAGTTGGCTGCGGGCAGCTGATCGCCAGGGATCATCCGTGGGATGGCAGCCGACCGGGTCGGCGAGTTCACCGCGTAGAACGCCTGCTGGAACGACAACAGGCACAGCACGACCCAGACGTTGTTCAGCTCCAGCGCCGACTGCAACCACAGCAGCACCGACGCCACCGCCAGCCCACAGGAGGTGATGATCAGGAGCAGCCTGCGGTCCATCGCATCGGCCCATGCGCCGCCCCACAGCCCGAACAGAACGAGCGGGACGAGGGCGAAGATGCCTGCCAGCCCGACGTACGCCGAGTTCTGCGTCAGCGCGTAGAGCTGAACCGGCACCGCGAAGATCGTGAGATTTCCGCCGATGACGGTGACGATGCCTGCCAGCCACAGCCTGCGAAAGTCGAGTGTCTGCAGTGGTGTGGTGTCGGCGAAGAGCCTAGCCACTCGTCAGGGCGAGCGAAGCGACGGGAAATTTCGTCGAGGCGAGCGAAGCGACGGGAAGTATCGTCGAGGCGAGCGAAGCGACGGGAAGTATCACGGTTGCAACCGCTCGATGCCAGCGTCCGTCACGCGAATTCTGTTGTGCACCCGATTCTCCCGGCCCTGCCAGAACTCGACGACCTCCGGCGCGATGAGGTATCCACCCCAGTTCGGGGGCACCGGTACGACGTCGAGGTCCGCGAACCTCTCGGTGACGTCGGCCAGCTGTTGCAGCAACGCCGCACGTGATTCGATCGGCCGGGACTGGTGCGACGCCCATGCCCCGAGCTGTGAGCCGCGGGGCCGCTTCGACCAGTAGTCGGCGGTGTCCTCCTGCGACACCTTGGTCACGGGACCGCGGACGTGGACCTGGCGGCCGAGGGCGTACCAGGGGAACGTCGCCGACGCGTACGGCGTCGTGGCAAGTTGCTCGCCCTTGTCGGAGTCGTAGTTCGTGAAGAACGTGATGCCGGTCTCGTCCACGCTCTTGCACAACACGGTGCGGGTGACCGGTCTTCCCGCTGCGTCGACGGTGCCGACCACCATCGCGTTCGCCTCGTTGACGTCCGCCGCACGGGCGTCGGCCAACCACTTGCGCAGCAAGACAACCCATCCGTCGGGATCCTGGCCGACCCAGTCCGCGTCCAGGTCGGGGCTGCCGTCCTTCTCCACCGACCCGTACTCCACCCGCATCCGCGCCAGCTCGTCGCTCCTGCCCTCCGAAATCACGTCCACGACGCTACGCCCGCAAGCCACTCATTTCCCTACCCACCGGTAGTGACGGCGGCGGACCTTGGTGCGAGAATCCGTGCCATGACTGCTGTGCCCGACGGCTTCGTCGAGGGACTCGAAGGCATCGTGGCCTTCACCACCGAGATCGCGGAACCCGACAAGGACGGCGGGGCACTTCGGTACCGCGGCGTCGACATCGAGGACCTGGTCGCCCAGCGCGTCACGTTCGGCGACGTGTGGGCCCTTCTGGTCGACGGCAAGTTCGGCCGCGGGTTGCCGCCCGCCGAGCCCTTCCCCCTACCGATCCACAGCGGGGACGTCAGGGTCGACGTGCAGGCGGGCCTGGCCATGCTCGCGCCGATCTGGGGCTATCCCCCGATCCTCGACATCGACGAGCCGACCGCGCGCGAACAGCTGGCCAGGGCCTCGGTGATGGCCTTGTCGTACGTCGCGCAGTCAGCCCGCGGCATCCACCAGCCCGCCGTGCCGCAGCGCAACATCGATGAATGCACCACCGTGACAGAGCGGTTCATGACGCGCTGGCAGGGTGACCCCGACCCACGCCACGTCGAAGCCATCGACGCCTACTGGGTGACCGCGGCCGAGCACGGCATGAATGCATCGACGTTCACCGCGCGCGTGATCGCCTCGACGGGTGCGGACGTGGCCGCCGCGCTGTCGGGTGCGGTTGGCGCGATGAGCGGGCCGTTGCACGGCGGCGCACCTGCCAGAGTGCTGCCGATGATCGACGAGGTCGATCGCACCGGCGATGCCCGCGCCGTAGTCAAGGACGTCCTCGACCGCAAGGACAAGTTGATGGGCTTCGGCCACCGGGTGTACCGCGCCGAGGACCCGCGCGCACGGGTGCTGCGCGCCACCGCCAAGCGGCTGCAGGCGCCGCGCTACGAAGTGGCCGCCGCTCTGGAACAGGCCGCGCTGGCCGAGCTGCGGGAGCGCCGGCCCGACCGCGCCATCGAGACGAATGTGGAGTTCTGGGCGGCCGTCATCCTCGACTTCGCCAAGGTGCCAGCGAAGATGATGCCCGCGATGTTCACCTGCGGCAGGAGTGCCGGTTGGTGCGCGCACATCCTCGAGCAGAAGCGGCTCGGCAAGCTGGTCCGCCCGTCGGCCATCTACGTCGGCCCGCCTCCGCGCAGCCCGGAGTCCGTCGAGGGCTGGGACGAAGTCACCAAGCCGTGACACCGGATCGCCGGATTGCGCTATTCGCCTCGGCGGCAAGGGCATTCGCGTGTCAGGTCGCCGACATCGGTGGCGATCGATGGGACGGGCCCGGCCTCGGCCAGTGGGACCTGCGTTCGCTCGTCGGGCACACGTCGCGGTCGCTGACCACGGTGCGCACCTACCTGCAGACCACCGCCGAGCGCGAGGACATCGCGACCGCCGAGGAGTACTACGTGCGGATGAAGGAAGTGGTGCGTGGCATCGATTCGTCGGCGATCCTCGATCGCGGCCGCCAGGCGGGCATCGATCTCGGCGAGGATCCGGCCGCCACGGTGGACGGGCTGGTCGACCGGGTCCTCGGCGAGGTGGCCGAGGCAGGCGACCCGCTCATCCAGGTCATCGGCGGCCTTGGCATCCGGCTGCACAGTTACTTGCCGACGAGGACTTTCGAACTTGCGGTGCACGGCCTCGACATCGCGCGGGCCACGGGCCTGACCTTCGCGCCGCCCGAGGAGGTGCTGGCCGAAGCTGCCGCGTTGGCGGCGCGCATCGGCGTAGCCATCGGTCAGGGTGAGACCGTGTTGTTGGCGCTCACTGGGCGGTCCGCCCTGGCTGAGACGTTCTCCGTCGTATAACCGGACGGGCGCGAAACCCGCGCCTTCACCGGCGCCGACGCCACCAGGGTGAACGGAGCTGCCATCGGGAACTCTGCATCGACGGAGCGAATCTCGGTGCGCCGCACGATCGTAGCCAGCGCCAGCGCCAGTTCCAGCATCGCGAAGTGGTCACCGACACAGGTCCGCGGGCCCGCGCCGAACGGAAGGTACTGCCAGCGGTCGATGGACTTGGCCACCTCGGGGCGGAACCTGTCGGGATCGAACGCCGTGGCGTTCTCCCACAGCGACGGATCACGCTGGACCGCGTAGATGCCCACCACCACCATCGTGCCCGCCTCCACCCGGTATCCGTCGACGTCGATGTCCTGCATCACCAACCGGGCCGACGCCGCGCCGGGAGGGCACAGCCGCAGCGCCTCGTGCAGCACCTGCACCGTGTAGCCGAGACCCGCGACGTCGTCGGGCCCGAGTTCGCGGTCTCCGACGGCCGCCGCTTCGGCCCGCACGCGTTCCTGCATCCCGGGATGGCGCCCGAGCTGCCACAGCGAATAGGCCAGTGTGGTCGCGGTGGTGTCGTGTCCCGCGCCCATGAAGACGATGAGCTCGTCGCGGATTTCCTCGTCGGTCAAACCCCTTCCGGTCTCCGGATCAGTCGCGGCGATCAGCGCACGCACCAGCGGAGCGTCGCGGTCCG
This sequence comes from Mycolicibacterium sp. P9-64, assembly GCF_008329605.1. Taxonomy (GTDB): domain Bacteria; phylum Actinomycetota; class Actinomycetes; order Mycobacteriales; family Mycobacteriaceae; genus Mycobacterium. The sequence continues at coordinate 279,198 of NZ_NPKO01000005.1, read as the reverse complement.
GGTCCTCCCTGACTGCGCGCAGAACGTCGGCGGCGAGGTCGCGCAAGGTGGCGCTGGCCGCGTGCGCTCGTCTGCGCGCGCGTGTCGGCACCCAGCCGGGCAACCGCACCGGCGCGGCGGTGCGATCGGCGACGTGCTGAAGCATCACCCGCAGCGGTTCGGCGATGCGGTCGGACTGCGTATCGAGGTCGATACCGAGCACCGATCTGCCCAGCGCCCGAAGCGTCAACTTCCTGCACTCGACGTCGAGATCGACTTCGCTTCCGGCGGGCCAGCTTTCGGCGATACTGTCGGCCGACTGGGCCATGTGGCCGCCGTACCCGCGCACGTGCTTCTTCGTGAAGAGCGGTTGCAGCAGCCGGCGCCGGGGCAGCCACTCGTCGTGCGGGACGTCGAACAGATTGGGGCCGATGAGGCTGCGCATCTCGGTGTGCGTACGCGTCCGCTCGGCGATGGCGTCCGACCTGCCGAGGACGTCACGAGCACCCTGCGGCGACGTGATGACCACGATGACGGGCGCCAACCACTTCGGTGCCAGTTTGATCCGAGTCACCGGGCCGCCTGCGTCGCGCAGGACTTCGGGTCCGCTGTGGAACATGCGAAGCGCCTTGATCTGTTGCCGCAGCGGCAGCGGATTCCGTGGGGCCAGCGGCATCGCTTCGAGCGTCCCGACATGAACGTTTTCAGTCATTCCAGCAGCGTCACGCCTGCGACGACGGCCACCTAGAGTAGTCGCCTACTCGAATCGGCGAATCGCGATGACTTCTGGGCAGTTCAGTGGTCAGTACGAGTACATCCGTTCGAATCAAAGGAGATCGCCATGGCCAGCCCGGACCAACCCGACGTTCAGCCCTCCGTGTCACCGCACCTCGTCGTCGACGACGCCGCCGCGGCCATCGACTTCTACGTGAAGGCATTCGACGCCACCGAATTCGGTCGCGTCCCCGGCCCAGACGGCAGGCTCGTCCACGCCGCCCTGCAGATCAACGGCGCGACGGTCCTGCTCAACGACGACTTCCCCGAGATGACCGACGGCAAGTCGACCACGCCCACGTCGCTCGGCGGCACACCGGTGACCATCCACCTCACCGTCACCGACGTCGACACCAAGTTCCAGAAGGCCATCGATGCGGGTGCCACCGTCGTGGCACCGCTGGAAGATCAGTTCTGGGGCGATCGATACGGCATGCTGCGCGACCCGTTCGGTCACCAGTGGTCGCTCGGTCAGCCGGTGCGCGAGGTCAGCATCGACGAGATCGCTGCGGCGATGGCCAAGGGGTAGCCCTGCCGAAGGAGCCAACCTCTGAATCGGCACCTTCGCCGCCGACGACAACGGTTGGGGCCCAACACCCGTGAATCGAGCCCTAAACGGCGCCGGGTAGGTAGAGCGCCAGCAGGCTGGTGGGCAACGAGTTGTTGGTCGTGATCGCGCTGATCGCCGCGATGCTCGCAGGCTTCGGGGTGCGCTCCAGTTCGGGTGTCGTCGGATCGGACCCGTAGAGGCCGAACTGAAGGTCATAGCCGTTGGCCCACTCGAGGTTGTCGACGAGCGACCAGTAGGTGTAGCCGCGGATGTCCATGCCGTGCGCCACCAGGTCCTGCACGACGGCGATGTGGTTGACGATGTAGGACGGCCGTTTCGAGTCACCTGCGTCGGCGATGCCGTTCTCGGTGATCCAGACCGGCTTGCCGTAGGACGCGGCGGTCTCGAGGACCTCCCGGAAGCCGCCAGGGTCGGTGGGCTGATTGAAGTCGCTGCACGTCGGAGAGGGCGTGCATCGGCCCGGAATGCCCTGCAGCCATGGGAGTCCCGGGATGATCGGCAGGCCGAAGCCCTGCATCGGCTGCGAGCCGTAGTACTGCACGCCGATGAAGTCCGCCTTGTCCATGAAGTCGGCGTGCACCTCGTCGGGCGTCTTGATCCCGTCCAGGTTGGCGTCCACCCAGCCGTCGATCACCGCGCGCGGGAACCAGTTGTCGTAGAAGTCGTTCCACGCTTCCGCGGCCTGCACGTCGAGCGGATTCACCGGATTCGCCGGGCGGGCCGGGATCATGTTGTTGGCGAACCCGACGAACGCCGCAGGCTGGCCCGTGGTGGCGACGGTGGTGTCCCAGGCGTGGATCGCGTCGTACGCGCCCACGTAACCCTTGGCCTCGTTGACCAGGAAGGTCGACGCAAGGTCGGGCCTGATCACGCCCGGCGGCCATGCCGGCACGACGCCGGGGATGGACAGGTACTGCGTCAGCACCGGCGGCACCGGCTCGTTGAGCACCGTCCAGTTGTCCACCTGATCGCCGTACTTCCACGCGACGTAGGCGGCATACTTCTCGAACTCCGCTGGGGTCGACGGCGACAACCACCCGGCCGCCGGCGCAGGCAACCCGAGCTGAGCTAGCAGCCGCGTCGTCGTCGGGTCGTTCACCCATGACGGCAGCGTGAAGTGGTTGACCGTGACAAGCGGCTCGAGGCCGTGCGCCCGCAGCGAGTCGAACACCGCGCGGTAGTGGGCCACCTCGGCAGGATCGGCGAGCGCGTCGAGTGCCTGCAGATCGGCCAGGCTGACGGTGCCACCCTCGTCCGAGATATCCACTCCCGCAGTGGAACTCTGGAAGATGCGGCTCCACTCGATGCTCATCCTGAACGTGTTCATCCCGAGCTGGTCATGGGCGAGCTGCGCGTCGCCGTCGTAGGAGACGTAGGTACCCGGTCCGTTCTCCGGCACGCCGTGCGTCAGGCCGAGGAACTGGTTGATCGAGTCGTGCACCCACTTGTACCAGTCGGAGTTGGGATCGACGGGTGAGCCCGGGCCGCCCTCGGCCTGGAAGCCCGCGGTCGCCACACCCCAGTGGAAGCTGGCGGGAAACGACAGGTCGACACCCGCCACCGGGTCGACGTTGACCGTGATGGTCTGCGCCACCGCGTCGCCGCCGCCCGGATTGATGAAGTTGCCGAGGATCGGCACCATCTTGAGCAGCCCGAGCGGACCGTGTACGTGGAAGCCTGCGGCTTCGTCGCTGACCACGACCGTGAACTGATCGACTCCGCCGACTGCGGCCATCGCGTTCATGGGACGGTAGGTGAAGTTGCCTTGCTGGTCGATCTCGAGCGTTCCGCCGTTCTGCGGCCTGCCGATGACGGTGTAGGTGAGTGCATCGCCGTCCGGGTCGACAGCACCGACGTTGCCGGTGATCAATCCGTTCGTTTGCGGGTTCATCACCGGGGTGATGGTCGGCGAGCCGTTGAAGAACTCGCGACGCACCCATGCCAGCAGCGCCCATGGCGACGGATCGGTTGGCAACGCGGGAAGGCCGGAGGCGAACGGGCTCAACAGCGCGTTGACGAAGCCCGTCACCAGTCCCGTCACGTAGGTCACCGCACTGAGCGGGTCGAACGCGGTCGGCCACGGCCGAAGGGACGGGACGACGGGGTCCGACGTTGCAGCGGCCTGCAATTCGGTGGCGACCTGCATCGTGGCTGCCGATGACATCGTCTGCGCGGCAAGGGAAGTCGTGGGTTCCGACTCCGACTTCTCGGCGACCTTCGGCTCTTTGTCGACCTTCACCTCAGCAGCATCGAGCTTGCTGGTCGGCGCCTCGACGGGGTGGGCCGGGTCGACGGTGCCGGACTTCGCGACGGGCTTGGGGGCGGCTGGTTCGGGGACGGTCGCCGTCGGCTTCGGCGCCTCTTCCGTCTCCTCGGTATCGCTGGTGTGCGCGCCGCCCGTGCCCACCACGACGCCGGGCGGGGCCGAGGTCACCGTCGAACCCGTCGAGGTCGAGGCGGTGGACGTGGACGTGGACGGGGTGGACGTCGACGGCGTGGCCGTCGGTGCCGACGTCGGTGCCGACGTCGGTTCGGCCGGTGGAGTCGATGTGCCCGAGGGCTCGGGCGAGCTCTGCGCCTGCGTGCCGCCGGCCGGTTCCGCCGACGATTCCGACGACGATGGTGACGACGGCGAATCCCCTGGCGTCTCCGCCCATGCCACCCTCGGGCCCGTCAGCAGGACGGCGCCGACACCAAGCGCGACGGCGAGAGATCCGACTCGGCCCACGTACGCAGCAGCACTCATCTGACTTGCATACGCCGACAACGGAACCACCGTCCTGAATTCCAGAAAGTCGGCCTGTGGATGACGGGGTTTCTTGTCGGTGGGCAGTGGCATAATCGAACGCATGTTCGAGACCGCTTGGCCCGACATTCTGGTCGGAGAGATCGAGGACTGCCTGCGTGAGGAGTCCATCCTCGTCTCCCGGCGGATGAGGGCCATCGCCGCGCTGCTGTGGCATCGCACAGCCGAAGCCGAGGGCACGTCGCCTGACGACCCCGGGTATGCGTTGATCACCGGGTTCACCCGGACGTGTGCCGAGGTGTCGGCGGCGATGAACAAGTCCATGATGGCTGCCAACAAGATGGTCGGTCAGGCCGAGGCACTCGACACTCGACTGCCCGAGGTCGCCCGACTGCTCGCCGAGGGCAAGACCGATTGGCACACGGTCGCGCTGATCATCACTCGTACCAGCTTGGTCGACCACGAGCTGATGCCGGAGCTGGATCGGAGGCTGGCCGACCGAATCATCAACTGGCAGTGCTGGTCACGGCGCCGCATCATCAACGCGGTGGACGCGGCCGTCCAGGACATCGACCCCGAGGCCGCGAAGGAACGGCGTGTCACCGCCGACAACGCGCGTCACGTCAGCGTCACGGCCCAGCCCAACGGCATGGCGCGGCTCGACGGTGCGCTGCCCGCGCCCGCCGCGGCCGTCGTCGACAAGCGACTCTCCGAGATGGCCACCTCGGTGTGTGCCCACGACACCCGCACCTTCGACCAACGCCGCGCCGATGCATTGGCCGCCCTCGGCGCGGGTCAGCCACTGGCCTGCAATTGCGATCGTCCCGACTGCCCCACCCGCGTCATCGACGACGCGCCTGCACCGCCGCGTTTCGTCGTCAACGTGATCGCCAGTCAGGAGACCTTGGAGGGGCGCAGTGATCAGCCCGGTTACCTCGAGGGCTATGGCGTGATCGACGCCGATCAGGTTCGGCAACTCGCCGAATCCGCCACGCCGCGAATGCTTTCCGAGCCCACGGTGGCCGATGCCGAAGCATCGCGGTATCAACCCAGTGCAGCACTCGAGCGCTGGATCCGGTGTCGCGATCTGTTGTGTTGCCTTCCGGGGTGCGACCGCTCGGCATGGTTCGCCGACATCGACCACACCATCCCCTTCAACCACATCACACCCGGGGCGGGCGGTTTGACCGTCCCGAGCAACAACAAGTGCTACTGCCGGCATCACCACAGGATCAAGACGTTTCACGACGGCCCGAGCGGATGGCGCGACGAGCAGTTCCCCGACGGCACGGTCGTGTTGACCTCTCCGACGGGACGCGTCTACCGCAGCACCCCCGCCGGCGCCGAACTCTTTCCCCAGACGCACCGCCCTCGCGCGCCGAGAGCTCAATGGGCAGCGCGCGACCAATGCCGAGACGCGGCGCGTCAATCACGCTCGACGCCAGGAGATCGACGTTCGCATGTGGCGCAACAACATGCGCAAGACGCTCCTGATCTTCAAGGGCGGCCAGCCCAGCACCAGCCCATGGTGCACGTGGGTGAACGAGCCGCAAGAGGACGTCAACATCACCGCCGACTGGGTGCCACCTCCCCCACCGCCACGGACCCGCGACAGCGACAACCACCGTTCTGACCAGCACGCTTCACTACCGCAAGGAGCACCAACCATGAAGATCCTCGTCGCCACCGCACTCACCCAGGGCATGGCGTCGAACGACTACCACTACTGCGTCGAAGGCGAACTGGTGTGGATCCAGGAACCCTGCGCAAGGGGCCGCGACAACCCCGATGGCGGATGCGGATGCGGCAGAGGTTTCGCAGGAGCGGCGTCACATCGGGCCACCACCACCGCCATGGTCGTGGAGTCTCAGATGACACCCGACGACATGGTTCTCGCGTTCGAGACCAGCCTCGGCGACGGTGGCTGGCCAACGGCGTGGGCGCGCGACGTCGCCCACGAGAACATGGAACTCGCGGGACGTCTCACCACGGGCACGGTCATCCACCGACGGCTGGATGCGGTCTGCGTACGCGCCGAGACCTTGAGCGACTAGGAGCCGAAATGGTTAGCGGCGGAACCCGGCAAGCAGTCGGCGACCCAGCGATGGCGTCGGCGCGGCTGCGGCAGCAGCGAGCATGTCCTCGACCGACGTGAACTTGTTGCGGGGCCGGTCATCTCCGCCCCGGGAGATCTCAGCGGCGTCGATCGCCTTCCACCCGGCACTGTCGATGACCTCGGGCCTACGCTCGCGGACCATGCGCTCAAGCGCTCCCGACCTCGCGACGGGATCATGGAGCCGGCCGTCGTTGTAGTCGGCCACCAACTCGTGCACGGTCTCGGCAGCGCACGACTTGTTGGTGCCGATGAAACCCGTGGGTCCCCGCTTGATCCAGCCCGCGACATACGCACCACGCACCGGCGTGTCCGACGAGGGGTCGACGACGCGGCCGCCCGCATTCGGCACGACGCAGGCGTCGTCGTCGAACGGCAGGTCCCGAATGGGCCTGCCGCGGTAGCCAATCGAGGTGAGCACCAGCCCGGCCTCGATGGTGCGGGACTCGTCGGTACCGGTTGCGGTGAAGGCCACGGCCTCCACGCGATCGGTGCCGAGTACGCGCTGCGGGGTCATGCGGTAGGCCAGCCGGATCCGTGGCCGGTCGATGGGCGTCGATGCGTCACCGAGCTTGGCGAGGATCTCGAGCTTGTTGCGGGTCAAGGAATCCGAGACGACCGCGAGATCACGCTGAACGAGTTCGTGGTCGGCCGCGTCGAGCACGACGTCGCACTTCGCGGTCAGCCCGATCAGCTCGGGCAGTGTGAAAGCCGACTCCGCTGGACCGCGCCTCGCCGCGATGACGACCTCCCGCACGCGCGAAGTGCGCAGCACTGCAAGTGCGTGGTCGGCGATGTCGGTGCGGGCCAGGTCATCCGGGTCGGACGTCAGCACACGTGCCACGTCGAACGCAACGTTGCCGTTACCGATGATGACAACGCCTTCGTGACCCAAATCGACTGGCAGATCCGCGAACTCGGGATGGCCGTTGATCCAGGCCACCATCTCGGTGGCCGTACCGCTGCCTGGCAACTCGACGCCCTCGACGTCAAGCCGACGGTCGTTGGGTGCACCGACCGCATAGAGCACAGCGTGGTGGTGGGCCAGCAATTCGGCGTGCGTGACGTGGCGGCCGATCTCGACGTTGAGGAAGAACGAAAACCCGGGCAGCCGCGACATCCGGTCGAACAGCCGGGTCACCCGCTTGGTGCTCTGGTGGTCGGGCGCAACGCCTGCCCGGACCAAACCGTAAGGGGTGGGCAACTTCTCGAAGACGTTGACCCGCACGCCCTTCTGCGTCAGCAGCTCGTCGGCGGCGTACATCGCGGCGGGCCCCGACCCGACGATGGCCACGGTCAGCGGACCACCGGACCGCTGCCTGATATTCGGCGCCTCGATCACCGGCGCCAGCTTCGAGGTCGGCGGAACCTTCTCGTCAGCTGGCCGCGCCGGATAGAACGCCGCGTTGAGTTCGATGAAGGGCGAGTCCACCAGCTTCGAGGCAGTCGAGATGGCACCGACCGGGCACGCCGACACACACGCGCCGCAGTCGACGCACGCGGCCGGATCGATGTAGAGCATCTCGGCCGTGGCGAAACCTGGCTCGTCGGGTGACGGATGAATGCAGTTCACCGGGCAGGCGTAGACGCAGGACCCGTCGCTACAACACGACTGGGTGATCACATGGGGCACGAGAGTCTCCGGCGCGATCCTGTTACGCGGCGACGACGTGCTGGCGCTGCGGTTCGCTGCGGAACCGGCTGGGCCTGCCGTCGATCTTGCACATCCGCCAGACGAGCTTGGCGATCGGGTTGATCAGACCGGTGTCGTGACACAGCATCCTGACGTCGCCGAACATGTCGCGCAGCATCTGCCTGGACTCCGGCGAGCGGAAGAACACGTCCTTGCGCACCGAACGCGGAATGTCGAACGTCTTCCAGAACGAACGCGGCGGAACGATGATCGCCGAGCACAGCATCCGCATGGTCAGCGGAACGTAGATCGACAGCAGGAACCGCTTGCGCCAGGGCAGGTGCGGAAGACGCTTGCGCAGATACTCGTGCGCGAACGAGATGTGCCTGGCCTCCTCGGCGACGTGGATGGCCATGACGCGCTCCATGATCGGATGCAGCGTCTTGCCCTCGCGCAGCACGTTCTTCTGCGTGTGGTCGATGGGCTCCTCACCCGCCAGGATGCCGAACCAGAACGGGATCGGCAGGGGGCCTGCGACCAGTGGGATGACGGGCTGAATCCACTTCAGCAGCCGCGGCATGCCAGGCACGTCGACGCCGATGCGGTTCACCATCTCCTGAAACATCATGGTGTGGTTGCACTCTTCGACCGCCTCGTGCAGGCAGTACCGGTACTCCGGCGAACCGTTGGGCGCCCAGAAGGCGTACTCCATCAGACCACGGATGAGGATCGACTCGAAGTGCAGACCGACCTTGGCGACATTGGCCTGGCGCCACATGCCGATCTTGATCTGCTGCTCGAGCGGCTGCGACTGATACCAGGGATGGCGGCCGAGCGGGTCGGTGCCGGGCAGGACCCAGCGGGGATCGTTGTCGATCACCTCGAACTCCGGGGAGTTCCAGTCGATGTCGGTGTACGGGTTGAAGTTGCGCCGCACCGACCCCTCGGACAGTGTGGTGAGCATGTCGACGTACCCGAGGTCGTCGGTCACGTCCATGTTCCGACGCCAACGTGTGACCATCTTCGTGCGAGCCATTCGAACCCCCTCTTGAGGTTTACATTGACCTGCTTGGTGTACAACACGGTACCGGAGGTCCCAGGAATTGAACAGGGGGTTCCTGAGATGTGGTCCAGCCAGGTAACGCCCGTCACATGTGATGGGAGTCACAATCAATGGTCCAACTGAAGACCGAATCCGAGATCGCGGCGATGGCTGCCGCAGGTGCGGTGGTGGCCGAAGCGCTGCGAGCCGTCATCGACCACGCCAAGCCGGGACGCACCACCACCGACCTCGACGCGGTGGCCGCGGACGTGCTCGCCCGACACGGCGCCACGTCGCCGTTCCTCGACTACCACCCGGACTGGTCGCCCACACCGTTCCCCGCGGTGCTGTGCACCAGCGTCAACGACGCCATCGTGCACGGGATCCCCACGGCCGAGGTGTTGGCGGACGGCGACCTGGTGTCAGTCGACTTCGGCGCGACCCTGAACGGGTGGTGCGGCGACGCCGCCCGCAGCTTCATCGTCGGCACGGCCCGCCCGCAGGACACCGCACTCATCGCCGCGACCGACGCGGCACTCGCGGCCGGCATCGCCGCGGTCCGGCCTGGGAACACCCTCGGTGACATCGGGTACGCCATCGAGAAGGTGGCCCGCGGCGCCGGCTACGGCATGCTCGCCGATCACGGCGGCCACGGCATCGGGCGCACCATGCACGAAGATCCCCACGTACCCAACGAGGGTCGCCGCGGCAAGGGCATGAAACTGCGCCCCGGGCTGGTGATCGCGATCGAGCCCATGCTCATCGCCGACGGCACCGATGGATACCGGCACGACTCGGACGGCTGGACGCTGCGAACGGCCACCGGAGCCAGGGCGGCACACAGCGAGCACACCGTCGCGATCACGCGCGACGGTGCCCGCATCTTGACCAACTGATTGCCTCATTAGGCTGTGACCATGGCCGACCTAACGATTCCCGCCGACCTCAAGCCCAAGGATGGCCGCTTCGGCTCAGGACCGTCGAAGGTCCGACCCGAGCAGCTGCAGGCACTCGCCACCTCTGGCCACCTGTTCGGCACCTCGCACCGGCAGGCGCCGGTGAAGAACCTCGTCGGCAAGGTCCGCGACGGCGTCCGCCAGCTGTTCTCGCTGCCCGACGGCTACGAGGTCATTCTCGGCAACGGCGGCTCGACCGCATTCTGGGACGCCGCGGCCTTCGGCCTCATCGACAAGCGCTCGCTGCACCTCGCATTCGGCGAGTTCAGCGCCAAGTTCGCCTCGGCGGTGGCCGCCAACCCGTTCGTCGGCGACCCGATCATCGTGAAGGCCGACCCAGGCAGCGCGCCCGAGCCTCAGTCCGATCCGTCGGTCGACGTGGTCGCCTGGGCACACAACGAGACCTCGACGGGCGTCGCAGTGCCGATTCAGCGGCCCGCAGGCGACGCGCTGGTGGTCATCGACGCCACGTCGGCTGCGGGTGGCCTGCCGGTGAACATCGCCGACACCGACGTCTACTACTTCGCGCCGCAGAAGAACTTCGCCTCCGACGGCGGGCTGTGGCTGGCGATCGTCAGCCCCGCGGCCCTGGCGCGCATCGAGGCCATCGCCGCGTCCGGCCGCTGGGTTCCCGACTTCCTGTCGCTGCCCATCGCCGTCGACAACAGCCTGAAGAACCAGACCTACAACACCCCGGCCATCGCCACGCTGGTGCTCATGGCCGATCAGCTCGACTGGCTCAACGGCAACGGCGGCCTGGACTGGGCCGTGAAGCGGACGGCCGATTCGTCGCAGCGGCTGTACTCGTGGGCCGAGGCTGCGGCGTACACGACGCCGTTCGTCGCCGACCCCGCCCTGCGGTCACAGGTCGTCGGCACCATCGACTTCTCCGATGACGTCGACGCCGCCGCGGTGGCCAAGCAGCTGCGGGCCAACGGGATCGTCGACACCGAGCCGTACCGCAAACTCGGCCGCAACCAGCTCCGGGTGGCGATGTTCCCCGCCGTCGATCCCGACGACGTCAGCGCCCTGACCGCCTGCGTGGACTGGGTCGTCGAGCGGCTCTGAGGCAGCCCGCGTGTCAGACGTGGTCACGAGTCGATAACGCAGTAGGGTCACCCGTTGAGCCGCGCATCGTCCGGCGGCCAGGAGGAGGTCGGCATGCGAGAACTCAAGGTCGTCGGGTTAGACATCGACGGCAAACGCATCATCTGTGAGACGAGCGACTCCCCCGACAAGTTCGTGCTGACCCCGGACGACCGATTGCACGCTGCACTGAACGGCGAGAAAATCAGTTTCACTCCATCCAAGATCGAGGCCGAGGTTCCAACCGTGCTGCGTCCCAAGGACATTCAAGCCCGAATCCGCGCGGGTGCCTCCGTCGAGCAGGTGGCATCAGCGGCCGGTGAGAGCCTCAGCCGAATCGAGCGGTTCGCCCACCCCGTCCTGCTGGAACGCTCACGCGCAGCGGAGCTGGCCACCGCATCCCACCCGGTGCTTGCCGACGGCCCCACCGTCATGACGCTGCTCGAGACCGTGACGACCGCTTTGGTGTCGCGTGGTCTGGATCCCGAGGCCACCGCTTGGGATGCCTGGCGCAACGAGGACGGCCGATGGACCGTGCAGCTGACCTGGAAGGCCGGCAGGTCCGACAACGCCGCCCACTTCCGCTTCACTCCCGGCGCCCACGGTGGCACCGCGACGGCGTTCGACGATGCCGCCGCCGAGCTCATCGATCCGCACTTCTCCCGCCCGCCGTTGCGTTCGGTGGCGCCGGTGCCCACGCTCGACTTCACCGAACCGATCCCGGTCGTCGCGCCCGAGCCCGAGCTGTTCACTCCCGAGCCCGTCGCGCCGGAACCCGCGCCTACTCCTCCGAAGCCGGCGCGCGCCCGCAAGCGCAAGCCCGAAGTGCCCGGCTGGGAGGACGTCCTACTGGGTGTGCGCTCCGGCACCCAGCCGTAACCGTCGCGAAAGGCCTTACGCGCCAAGCGCCATCCCGATCAGCGTCAGCCAACCCACTGCCACGCCGACGCCGCTGCCAAGCACGAACCACCGCCACACGGGCCGCGAGCGCCAGCTCCACACCGTAGGGGCCAGTCCACCGACGGCCACCAGGTTGAGCCCGACCGCCAGCAGCGGGTGCACGCGGGTCAGGCCGAGGCTCAGCACGATGATCGCTGCCGCGGTCACCGCCGCGACGAAGGCGGCGACGGTCAGCCCTGTCCCCCATGGGGTCGCGTCGTCAGTCACGCGACCAGCCTAATGGCCGGTCCTGGAACGTTCGTAGAACGTCAGGGCGGCGGCCGTTGCGACGTTGAGCGAGTCGGTGCCCCGCGACATCGGAATGCGCACTCGGACGTCGCACGCCCGCATTGCCCGCTCGGTCAGGCCGGGCCCCTCCGCGCCGACGAGGATGGCCACCCGCTGGTCGGCCAGCGCGGGCATCGCCTCGGCCAACGAGCTCGCTGCGGGATTGGGCGTCATGGCCAATAGCCGGAAATCCTTGTCCTGCAGCATGTCCAGATCACGCGGCCACTCCGACGCCCAGGCATAGGGCACCAGCAGCGCGTGCCCCATCGAAACCCGAACGGCACGCCGGTACAGCGGATCGGCGCAGCCGCTGCCGAACACCACCGCGTCGACGCTGAGACCCGCGGCGTTGCGGAAGATCGAGCCGAGATTCTCGTGGTCGTTGACGCCCTCGAGCACCGCGACGGTGCGGGCGTGTTCGAGGACCTCGGTGACCGACAACTCCCTTGGACGCGGTGCCGCCGCCAACACTCCCCGATTGAGGTGGAAGCCAATGACTTCGGCCATCACCTCGGGGCTCGCGATGTAGAACGGCGCGTCGGTGCGATGCAGATCGGCGGTCAGCTCGCCGAGCCTGCGCTCGGTGCCGAGGAACGCCCGGGCGACGAACCGCGAGGCCAGCATCCGCTGCACCACCAGGACGCCCTCGGCGATCACCAAACCCTTGCCGCTGGGCAGGTCAGGGCGTCGATCGATGCTGTTGAGATCTCGGAAGTCGTCGAGCCGCGGATCGGCGGGGTCGTCGACCACGACGAGTTGAACGCTCACGTGCCTTCGTTGACGATGGCCAGCATCAGATCGGCTGCCATCAGCAGCGTCTTGCGCTGGTCGGGGTCGAGCTCGGCCAACCGCTGCTGCAGCCATTCCCGGCTGGCACGGCGCTCGACTTCGAGGAGCTCCGCGCCCTTCTCCGACACCGACACCAGTACCTGGCGCCCGTCGTCGGGGTGCGGGCACCTGTCGACGAAGCCGAGCTCGCACAGCGACGCGATCACCCGCGTCATCGACGGCGGCCGCACGCGTTCGCGGAGGGCAAGTGCGCCCGGGGTCATCGGGCCCTCCTTGCCGAGCGTGGCCAGCGCCGACAGCTGCGACAGGGACACCGGCGAATCCGGTCGACGGAAACGCAATTGGCGCGCCAAACGCAGAACGGCGAGCGACAAGTCGCTGGCCAGTCGCGCATTGGCGTCGGTCACGTGCCAAAGAGTACCGACACCGGTACCGGATCCGGCGCAGCCGACCATTTCGGGCGCGTGCCCTGGTCATACCCGATCGGCTAGGTTTGTCCGCGATGCCCGAGACCACGCACCAGCCCGGCGCTCACGCACCGGTGCCGCCCCCGCTGCCCGCTGCGCTGCTGCAGCCGTGGCCGGTGATCGTCGCGATCGCCGCGGGCTGGCTGATCGCCGTGGTGCTGGCCTTCACGGTGCACGATCTGCACACCTGGCGGCCGGTCACCATCGCCGGGCTTGGCGTGGGAGTGCTTGGCACGTCGATCTTTCTGTGGCAGCGTCGCGCGGTACGCCGCGGCTCGCGCGGTGCGCAATCCGGACTCACCTGACCGACTGAGGAGCCATGGCGCAACCGCTCTTGCAGGCGCAGATCGACATCGACGCACCACCCGCGAAGGTGTGGGCACTGATCTCCGACTTGCGGCTCATGCCACGCTGGAGCCCGCAGTGCCGGCTCATGAAGGCGCGCGGCCCACTGCGTCAGGGCACCAGGACGGTCAACATCAACCGGCGCAAGTTCATGTACTGGCCGACTACGGCACAGATCACCGAGGTGATCCCCGAGAAGAAGCTCGCCTTCCTGGTGAACGCGAACAACACCGTCTGGTCCTACGAACTTGAGCCCACCGAGACGGGCACCCGCGTCGTCGAGCGCAGGCACGCAGAGAACGGTGTGAAGGCGACGTCGAACTTACTGGTCAGCACTTTGTTCGGCGGCGTGCCCAACTTCGAGCGCGAGCTGGTCGACGGGATGAACGACTCGCTGGCGCGGATCAAGGCCGCCGCCGAGTACAGCTAGTTCGCCGGTTCCGTCGGTTCTTCGGGATCGGTCGCTTCAGCAACCTCGGTGGGCTGTTCAAGCTCTTCGGCCTCAGCTGGCTCCGCCGCTTCTTCAGCCATCGGCTCGGCGGCTTCCACGACGTCTTCGACGGGTGCGACCGGAACCACCTCGGTGACTTCGATGACACCGTCGTCGAACGGATCGAAAGCGGGCGATCCGATTCCCGGGGGCGCAGGGGTCTCCGAATGCGCGCCGCAGCCGTACTCGTCGGCCACCACGCGGCCGTCCGCCGACATCTCGTTGGCGCATACCCCGAAGGCCGTTCCCAGCGAGCCGGTCAGCGGCAGGTAGAAGCCGCAGTCCCTGCAGACGCGGCGCGTCGAGCGCGCCATCGTCGAATCGGGCCCGAAGTCGCCCTCCTGCCAGCGCTGCGCGGCCTCGATGCGACCCCACGCGCTGAGCACCTGGCGCCGGCCCAAACCGAGCTCGCCCGCGATGTGGTCGAGTTCCGGATCGCCAGACGACACGTAGCCGGGGACCAGCCGCGGGTCGTTGGTGGGCGGGGACAGCAAATCGCCGGGGCTCAGATCGCCCGGTTGGAGGCGGTTCTCCCATGGCACCCATTGCGGCGCCAGCAGCGCCGTCGGTCCTGGTACCAGGACCACTTCACTGATCGTGGCGTGGTCGGCGCCCGGATAGGCCGCCACCACAACCGCCCACTGCCAGCCCTGGTAACCGGGCATGCTGGCCAGGAAGCGGTGGGTTGCGGCGGTCGGGTCGTCGAAGCTCGCGCCGAGGTAGTCCCCGACGGCGTCTGACCCGTTGATTTCGACGATCGCCGTGCGGGCCAGGTCAACGGCACCCGTCAGCACCGCCGCGAGATCCGCCCGATTTTCCGTTGGGGGGACCGCGGCGTCGTGCTCGGCGGCTTCGATCATGCTGTCCATCGGGGTCAATACTGCCTGATAACTCAACCGGGAGGCCACACCGGTCGCCCTACGGGCGGCTGTCGTGGCGATGGGGAAGAATCGAGAGCGTGAGCGGACCCGATCGTGACCCCGGCAATGCCGGTGACCCGAGGGACCCCCGCTACTACCCGCCGCGGCCCCCCGCAAGCGGACCTGAGCATCCAGGCATGGCCAACTACCCCAGCGGCGATGCCGGTTACCGGCGACGTGCTCCGCGCAACCAGCAGGGCCCGAGCGCCAACCGGTGGCTGCCGCCGCTCGACGAGTCGCAGTCCGCCGATCCGCGGTCCCCGCGCGGCGCTGCCCCGCCGCCTGGTGCGGGGCAGGCCGCAGGCCAACGGGTCACCGTGACCAGAGCGGCTGCGCAACGCAGCCGCGAAATGGGTTCGAAGATGTACGGCCTGTTCCATCGGGCGGCCACCGCCGACGGTGCCGACAAGTCCGGGCTGACCGCACTCACGTGGCCGGTGATGGCGAACTTCGCCGTCGACGCCGCAATGGCCGTCGCGCTGGCCAACACGCTGTTCTTCGCGGCCGCGTCGGGCGAGAGCAAGAGCAAGGTTGCGCTGTACCTGTTGATCACGATCGCACCGTTCGCGGTGATCGCCCCCCTGATCGGCCCGGCGCTCGACAAGTTCCAGCATGGCCGCAGGGTGGCACTTGCGATGTCGTTCGCCGCGCGCACCGCGCTGGCAGTGGTGCTCATCGCCAACTACGACACCGCGACGGGCAGCTTCCCGTCGTGGGTGCTCTATCCGTGCGCCCTCGGAATGATGGTGCTGTCCAAGTCATTCAGCGTGCTACGCAGCGCGATGACACCGCGCGTGCTGCCACCGACGATCGACCTCGTCCGGGTCAACTCGCGGCTCACGGTGTTCGGTCTGCTGGGTGGCACCATGCTTGGTGGCGCCATCGCCGCGGGAGTGGAGTACTTGTTCAACATGTTCCACATGCCTGGCGCGTTGTACGTCGTCGTCGCGGTCACGGCCTGCGGTGCGGTGTTGTCGATGCGCATTCCGAAGTGGGTCGAGGTCACCGAGGGCGAGGTGCCGACGACGTTGACTTACCACGCCCCCACCGAACAACTCCGCCGCAAGCCCGAGAAGGCTGCGCGACAACCGCTGGGGCGCAACATCATTACCTCGTTGTGGGGCAACTGCACCATCAAGGTGATGACGGGATTCCTGTTCCTGTATCCGGCGTTCGTGGCCAAGTCGCACGACGCCAGCGGGTGGGAGCAGTTGCGCATCCTCGGCCTGATCGGCGCCGCGGCGGCGATCGGCAACTTCGCAGGCAACTTCACCAGTGCCCGACTCTCGCTCGGGCATCCCGCGAAGTTGGTGGTCCGAGCCACGATCGCGGTCACCGCCGTCGCGGTTGCCACCGCGATCACTGGCAATCTGCTGATGGCCGCGTTGGCCACCCTCGTCGCGTCCGGGTGCAGTGCCATCGCCAAGGCATCACTTGACGCTTCGCTCCAGGACGACCTGCCCGAGGAGTCACGTGCATCGGCGTTCGGCCGCTCGGAGTCGCTGCTGCAGCTGGGCTGGGTGGCCGGCGGTGCGACGGGCGTGCTGATCTACACCGATCTGTGGATCGGCTTCACCGCGATCAGCGCCGCGCTCATCGTCGGACTCGCCCAGACGCTGGTGAGCTACAACGGCGACTCACTGATCCCCGGCTTCGGCGGCAACCGACCGGTGTTCGCCGAGCAAGAGGGCGGCCTGCCCGACTCAGCGGCGGTACCGCGCCAGTGAAGAAGGTTCTGGCGGTACTGATTACGGTCGCCGTGCTGGCATCGGTGGCCACCGGCGTGCTGATCTGGCAGCTGACCCGGCACCCGGGACCGCAGCATCCCGAGATCAGCGCCTACACCCACGAGCAGTTGGTTCGGGTGGGGCCGTACCGGTACTGCGACGTCTTGGAGATCACCAAGTGCGACGTCCCCGAGACCATCGGCGAACTCGTCGTCACCTCACGGGACCCGGTACAGCTGTCGGTGCCGCCGTCGATCTCCCGGGCGCCGTGGGTTCTGTTGCGCGCCTACGAGGATTCCGGCGACAGCGTGGTCGAGGAGTTCCGGCCCAACACCAGACTCGCAGTGACCATTCCGACCGTCGACCCACGCCGCGGCAGGTTGACCGGCATCGCGGTGCAGCTGCCGACGCTGGTGCGCGACGAGCAGGGCAACGTGTTCCCGTGGCCGCACGCCGAGTGGTCGGTGCGGACGGTCTGGTCCTAGCCTGCCGAGTGCCCCGCAGGCACCCGCTCCGCTTCGAGCGGCGGCCCAGGCGGTGAGCCGTCGCCGAAGGGTCTGCCGCCCAATGCTTCCCGGCCGTGCGGAGTCAGCCAGTTGGACAGGTCGGGCCCCTTCGGCACGACCTGCGTGGGGTTGATGTCGGCGTGCACGACGTAGTAGTGCCGCTTGATCTGGACGAAGTCGACGGTGTCGCCGAAGCCGGGGGTCTGGAACAGGTCGCGCGCGTAGGCCCACAGCACCGGCATCTCGTCGAGCTTGGACCGGTTGCACTTGAAGTGGCCGTGGTAGACGGGATCGAACCGGGCCAGCGTGGTGAACAGCCGGACATCGGCCTCGGTGATGGTGTCCCCCACCAGATATCGCTGCCCGCCGAGGCGTTCGGTGAGCCAGTCCAGCGCGGTGAACAGGCGGTCGTAGGCCGCGTCGTAGGCCTCCTGGGATCCGGAGAACCCGCAGCGGTACACGCCGTTGTTGACCTCGGTGTAGATGCGCTTGGCGACTTCGTCGATCTCGGCGCGCAGCGGCTCGGGGTAGAGCTGGGGCGCGCCCTCCCTGTGGTGGGCCGTCCACTCGGTCGACAGGTCCAGCGTCATCTGCGCGAAGTCGTTGGTCACCACCTGGCCCGTCGGCACGTCGACGATCGCAGGGACCGTGATGCCCTTGGGGTAGTCGGGGAATCGCTTGAAGTAGGCGTCCTGCAGCCGGGGGATCTTCAGCACGGGGTCCACGCCGCCCGGGTCCAGGTCGAACGTCCAGCTGCGCTGATCGTGCGTCGGCCCGCAAAAGCCTATGGAGAGAACGTGTTCCAGGCCGAGGAGCCTGCGCACGATGATCGCCCGGTTGGCCCACGGACAGGCCCTCGCGACGACCAACCGGTACCGCCCGGGTTCGACCGGATAGCCGTCACGGCCGTCATCCGTGATGCGGGTGGTGATGTAGTTGGTGTCGCGGTTGAAGTCGCCCTTGGGCGCGACGTAAGTAGCCACGCCGTCGATTCTTCACCTCGAGCGTCGACTTTTCGGTGCGAAACCAGCCGAATGTCACCGAAAGGTCGACGTTCGAACCGTCAGGCGGAACGCGACGGCCCCCGCGGGAGTCCTATGGCAATGGCAGCACCCAGGTGGCCGTTCGTCGGCACGGAGGCACTCGCAGCTGGGACGGTGACCGACCATCGGCTCCGCAGCTCCTACGTTGCCGTCCACCGAAACGTATACGTCCCCCGTGGTGTCGAACTCACCGCTACCGACAAGGCCGTCGCCGCCTGGCTGTTCTCCCGGCGCATTGCCGTCGTCGCCGGACTGTCGGCCGCGGCGCTGCACGGAACCCGCTGGATTGATCCGAACCTCCCCGCGGAGCTCAATCGGCAGGGGCGCGACAAGGTCGACGGGATCGTCCTGCACAGCGATGCACTGGCCGACGACGAGATTTGCATCATCGATGGCATACCGGCGACGACGCCCGCGCGTACCGCATTCGACATCGGACGACGGCGGGGCCTCGAGGTCGCGGTCATTCGACTCGATGCACTGATGCACGCCACCAAGCTCAAGACGCCCGACATCGACCTACTCGTCGAGCGTCACGCCGGTGCACGCGGAATCATCCAGTTGCGCAATGCAATCAGCCTCGCCGACGGCGGCGCCGAGTCGCCTCAGGAGACGCGCACCCGACTACTACTGGTCGCTGCAGGGCTACCGCAGCCAACGACCCAGATCGAGGTCCATGACGACGACGGATACTTCGTCGCGCGCGTTGACATGGGTTGGCGACAGTACAAGGTGGGCGTCGAGTACGACGGTGCCCAGCACTGGACCGACGCGAGCCAACGGAGTCGTGACATCGACCGGATCGCCGAGCTCAACGCGATGCGCTGGACGATCGTGCGCGTCAGCAGCGAGATGTTGCGACACCGCCCGGCGACGGTCGTCACGCGAGTCCGCACAGCGCTACGCGAACGTGGACTTGTCGTCGACAGAATTGCCTGAAGTCCACGACAACTCGACGTTCGAGACCAGATTTAGGCGTCGAGCTCCTGCGCGACGGCCTTGACCACCTCGGAAACCCGGCGGGCGACCTTGCGATCCGGGTACTTGCCCTTGCGCAACTCGGGCTGCACCGCGCCCTCCAGCAGCGTGATCATGTCCTCGACCATGCCGTGCAACTCGTCAGGGGTGTGCTTGTGCTCGACGGTCTGGGCTTCGCGACGGTTACGCGCGACGCTCGGCGGCGGGTCGATCACCTTGACGCTCAACGCCTGCGGGCCGCGTCGTCCTGCGGCGATGCCGAACTCGACCTTCTGGCCGGGCTTGAGGTCCGCAACCCCGGACGGCAATGCCGACGAGCCGACGTAGACGTCCTCGCCCTCCTCCTGGGAAAGAAAGCCGTAGCCCTTTTCGGAGTTGTACCACTTAACCCTGCCGGTAGGCACTGGTCCTCCACCCGCTCGTCGTCATGCTTGATACCTGGTCACATAATGAAAGCGTCCCGCTGCGCAGGACGCGAATGCCATGATCCTACTCGGCCACCATTCCGACCAGCACCTCGATTACTCCCGCCTACGCGGCCTGGGCCGCACTCGGTAGGCTGGGAGTACCGCTGGAGGGAAGATGCGCCTGATCCTGAACGTCATTTGGTTGGTCTTCGGCGGTCTATGGCTGGCGTTGGGCTACTTCCTCGCTGGCATCGTCTGCTTCATTCTGATCATCACGATCCCCTTCGGCTTCGCCGCGTTCCGCATCGGCGTCTACGCACTGTGGCCATTCGGCAACACCGTGGTCGACAAGCCGGGAGCACGCCCGGGTGCCCTCATCGGCAATGTCATCTGGCTGATCCTGTTCGGCATCTGGCTGGCCATCGGACACGTCATCACCGCGGTCGCAATGGCGATCACGATCATCGGCATCCCGCTGGCGCTGGCCAATCTCAAGCTGATTCCGGTCTCCCTGATGCCGCTTGGCAAGGAGATCGTTCCCAACGACGTGCCGGCCGGCCGGGTGGGGGTGCCCACATGACGGCAACGGATCTCGGCCTGCCGTCGCTGCGGTCGGCCACTACGGCGACGGGCTTGGGGGCGACTGACTTCCCGCGCACCGGCCCGCTGCTCGACACGTTCGGCCGCGCCGCGACCGACCTTCGGGTGTCGTTGACCGATCGTTGCAATCTGCGGTGCACCTACTGCATGCCCGCCGAGGGCTTGGATTGGCTGCCCGGCGACGACCTCCTCAGCGTGACCGAGCTTTCTCGCTTGATGGGCATCGCGGTGACCCGACTCGGCATCACCAACATCCGATTCACCGGTGGCGAACCGCTGGTGTCCAAGAAGCTCGATGCCATGGTGGCGGCGGCCGCCGCGTTGCGCCCGCGACCCGAGATCGCCATGACCACGAACGGAATCGGGCTGGCGCGACGTGCGGCACGGTTGAAGGCCGCGGGCCTGGACCGCGTGAACGTCTCCATGGACACCGTCGACGCCGAGCATTTCGCCCGGATCACCCGGCGCGACCGACTCCGCGACGTCCTCGAGGGCCTTGCCGCTGCCGCTCAGGTCGGCCTGGCCCCGGTGAAGGTGAACGCCGTGCTGGATCCGGTGACGGGCCTGGACGACGCCGTGACGCTGCTGCGCTACTGCGTTGAGTACGGATACCAACTGCGCATCATCGAGCAGATGCCGCTGGACGCAGGCCACCACTGGGATCGCGACCAGACCATCGGGGCCGACGCCATCCTGGCCACCCTGCGCCGCCACTTCGACCTGCAGCCGGACTCCAAGCCACGCGGATCGGCTCCAGCGCAACTGTGGAAGGTCGACGGCGGCCCTGGGACGGTCGGCGTCATCGCGTCCGTGTCCGACGCCTTCTGCGGCTCGTGCGACAGGACCCGGCTCACCGCCGACGGCCAAGTCCGCAACTGCTTGTTCTCGCAGGAGGAGACCGATCTGCGTCGGCTGCTGCGCACCGGTGCCGACGACGACACGATCGAGGCGGCATGGCGCGCGGCGATGTGGGCCAAGGCGGCGGGGCACGGCATCAACGATCCCGACTTCGTGCAGCCCGACCGGCCGATGAGCGCGATCGGCGGCTGACGTGACTCGTGTGCAGGCTGAGATAAAGGTGAACGTCCGCTACTTCGCCGCGGCGCGGGCCGCGGCGGGCGTGGAAGAAGAGACGCTTGCCATCGTCGCGGGCGCATCGGTGAACGACCTGGTCGAGCGGCTCGGTGCCCGAAACCCGAACCTGGCCACGGTGCTTCAGCGGTGCTCGTTCCTGTGCGACGGCTACGCCGTCCGGAACCGAGCAGAGCGGCTGTCAACAAATCAGACCGTCGATGTCTTACCGCCCTTCGCCGGCGGTTGATGGTGATTTGCGTCACATAACGAAACGGTCACAAACTGTCCCACGTGACACTGGCCCGACGAAAAACCTGCAAAAACTCCGCGGCGTGCTGCCCTTTTAATGTCCTCACAAGATTTGCCACGCGCGGAATCGCCGACCTCGTCAAAAGGTGACGGGAACTCGCATACCCGTTACGGTCATGACCCAAGCCACACGACCCCCCTCGGGTGGCCCGCTGTGCCCGATAACGCCGAATTCCATCCATCGGGCACCAGCAGAAGACACACGGATGGAAGCGGGGGACCCAACCGGTCCACCGAGTAGTAGCAAGGACCAGGAGCCTCGGCTCCTTGGGGTGAAGCCGAAGTCGTGAGAGCGATCAAGGCCGGGTAGCCTCTCCAACCCGAACCCGACAGCTGACCTCGCAGGCGTTTACGAGAGGATTTACCTGCACCTATGGGTCGGCATCGCAAGCCCACTAGTTCAGCCGTAAAAGTCGCGAAGATCGCCTTCACGGGCGCCGTGATCGGAACGGGAAGCATCGCCCTCGCCGGGCAGGCTGGCGCAGCCACTGACGGTGAATGGGACCAGGTCGCCCGCTGCGAGTCTGGCGGCAACTGGGCCATCAATACCGGCAACGGCTACCAGGGCGGCGTGCAGTTCTCGCCCAGCACGTGGGCATCGCACGGTGGCGGCGAGTTCGCACCGGCCGCGAACATGGCCACCAAGGAAGAGCAGATCGCCGTCGCCGAGCGCGTGCTGGCCTCTCAGGGCCGTGGCGCCTGGCCGGTGTGCGGACACGGGCTGTCCGCCGCGACGCCGCGCAACGTGGTCAAGGACGCACCGCAGCCGCTCGACAACCCCGAACTGAACGGTGAGCTGCCGCCTCCGCCGCCGATCGATCCGTTCGCCCCGCCGCCGGACGGCGTCGCTCCGCTGGACGCGCCCGTGGACGCCCCGCCGCCGCCTGCACCCGACCTGCCACCGCCGCCACCCGAGGCCGCGGTGCCGCTGGACGCACCGCTTCCCGCCGACGCACCGCCTGCGGTCGATGCCGCAGCCATCACGCCTCTCGATGCACCGCTTCCGGTTGACGCGCCGGCTCCCGATGCGCCTCTGCCCACGGTCGAGGCCGCGAACTGGGACGTCGTCGACGGCGGCCCGGCTCCGGTCGATCAGCCGCAGGCCTGGGCACTGCACGCCGGTGACCTCCCGCTCGACCCGGTGCTCCCCGTCGTGCCGCCCGCGCCTGCACCTGCACCCGTCGCAGCACCCGCACCCGATCCGTTGGCACCACTGAACGCGGTCAACATCCCGGCGCCCGCCTTCGACGCCGCCAATCAGGCGGTCAGCGGCGAGCTGCCGACTCCCCCGGACGGCATCCCGCACCTCGCCAGCCCGGACGCCCCACCTCCCGGTTCGACCATGGACCCGAACGAGGCAGGCCCCGGCGACAGCCCGAACGTGAGTTACCTCAAGGATCTGTGGCAAGCCGTCCAGAGCCACGACATCAGTGGCAAGGAAGCCCTGATGATGGGATTGGCCCAGCGCGGGATGAATACCCCGTACCCGGACCAGGCTCCCGGCCCCAACGTTCCCGTCACCCCGGGAGATCCGGCTGCGGCACCCGTGGACCCGGCTGCGCCGGCGCCCGCGCCGCTGCTGCCTCCGCCTCCCGGCGCGTAGTCAGCGCGCCGTCAGGCGGATCCGACCCACTCCTCGGAACCGTCTTCGAAGAATTGGTGCTTCCACACCGGTAGCCGCGCCTTGACCGTGTCCACGAGCAGTGCGCACGTCTCGAATGCGGCTCGCCTATGGTCTGCCGCGACGGCGGCGGCCAGGGCGACGTCTCCGATCTGCAGCGTGCCGATGCGGTGGCTGACCGCGATGGCGCGCACGCCGTGACAATTGAGGGCGATCTCGTCGGCCACCTCGATGAGCGTCTGCTCTGCCGTGGGATGCGACGAGTATTCGAGCCGGGTCACGTGCTTTCCGCCGTCGTGATCGCGCACGACGCCTGCGAAGCCGACCACCGCGCCCGCGGCCCGGTGCCCCACCAACGCCTCGTGCTCGGCAAGGTCGATCAGTTCCGTGCTGAGCGCAACGCGCACCACGACTGCGGTCATCGGGTGTGGTCCTTCCCACCGAGTTGGTCAAGCGCGTGCTCGAGGACGTCGGCGAGCACTCCGAGGCCGTCCTTGACGCCCCCTGGTGATCCCGGCAGGTTGACGATCAGGATTCCGTCCCGGACGCCGCACACCCCGCGGGACAGGATCGACGTCGGTACGTGCGGGAGGCCGGAACGACGGATGGCGTCTGCCAGGCCGGGGATCTGATAGTCGACGATGTTGGCGGTCGCGTCCGCGGTGCCGTCGGTCGGCGAGATGCCGGTGCCACCCGATGTGAGGATCACGTCGGGTTTCTCGCCGAGCGCGGCGAACAGCGCGCGTGGGATCGCGAGGCCGTCCGGCACGACGGTCGGCGAGGGTACGTCGTAGCCGCGCTGCGTCAGCCAGTCGACGATGACGGGACCGGTGCGGTCCTCGTACACGCCTGCAGACGCGCGGGTCGATGCGATGATGACGCGGGCCGAGCGGGTCACGACCGGGTCCAGGGGCCGGTCTTGCCGCCCTCCTTGCGCACCACCTGGATGCCCTCGATGCGGGCGGCGGGGTCGACGGCCTTGAGCATGTCGTAGAGCGTCAGGGCGGCCACGCTGACCGCGGTGAGCGCCTCCATCTCCACGCCGGTGCGGTCGGTGGTGCGGACGGTGGCGGTGATGCCGACGTCCGTGGAGCCGATCTCGAAGTCGACGTCGACGCCGGTGAGCGCCAATTGGTGGCACAGCGGAATCAGGTCGCTCGTCCGCTTGGCGGCCAAGATGCCTGCGACGCGGGCGGTGGCCAGCGCATCGCCCTTGGGCAGCCCGCCCGTGGCGATCAGCTCGATGACGTCGGCGCGGGTCGTCAGAGTGCCCACGGCAACGGCAGTGCGTTTGGTGGCGTCCTTGCCGGTCACGTCGACCATGTGCGCCGCGCCCGAGTCGTCCAGGTGCGACAACCGGTCAGGTCGTGCCGTCACGGCTATCTGTTGACGACCGTGACCGGGTGCGTGTACGGCAGTTCGTCGGCAGGCAGCGGGAACGTGATCTCCCCGAACGGTGACAACGCGCCGGTGCGATCGGTAGCAAGCTCGCTAACCGCGTGGTCGCCTTCCGCGGTGGCGGGCCAGCCCGGATCGACGTAACGCTTCTTCTGCGGGTTCTTCTCAGCCACGCCCCACATTGTGGCAGGCGATGGTCGCGCTGGCGAGACCGGTCGGCTGCTTTAGGCTGGTCAGCAATGACCGAAGCAATACCGGGTGTCCCGCTGGGTGCCTGGTTGGCCGAGTTGCCCGACGAGCGGATCATCCGACTGCTGGAGTTGCGGCCCGACCTGACCCAGCCGCCGCCCGGCTCCATCGCTGCGTTGGCTGCCAGGGCCCAGTCCCGGCAGTCGGTCAAGGCTGCCACCGACGACCTCGATTTCCTCCGTCTCGCGGTGCTCGATGCCCTCTTGTTGTTGCACGCCGAGGCCGCGGCGGTCCCGTTGACGAAGCTCTTCGCGTCGATCGGTGAGCGCTGCTCGGAGGACGAGCTCGTCGCCGCAGTCGACGACTTGCGGGCCAGGGCGCTGGTGTGGGGCGACACGTCCGTACGCGTCACCTCCGAGGCAGCGGCAGCACTGCCCTGGTACCCGGGGCAGGTCACGCTCGAGGCCACCGATCTGGACGCGACGCGGGTAGCCGAACTTCTCGAGGGCATCGACCTGCCCCAGCGCGAGCTTCTGGAGCGTCTCGTCGACGGATCACCGGTCGGCCGCACCCGCGACGCGGAACCGGGCACCCCGGCGGATCGGCCCGTGCAGCGGCTGCTGTCGTCGGGCCTGTTGCGTCAGGTGGAGACCGACACCGTGATCCTGCCGCGCCTGGTGGGTCAGGTGATGCGCGGCGAGTCACCGGGACCCACCGAGCTCACCCCGCCCGACCCCGTCGCGACGACGACCAAGGTCGCCGACGTCGATGCCGTCGCAGCCGGTGCCGCCATCGATCTGCTCCGCGAAGTCGAGGTCGTGCTCGAGACGCTGTCGAGTGCGCCGATTCCCGAACTGCGCAGCGGCGGTGTGGGGGTGCGTGACGTCAAGCGGCTGGTGAAGGTCACCGGCATCGACGACCAGCGTCTCGGGCTCATCCTGGAAGTCGCCGCGGGCGCCGGTCTCATCTCGGTGGGCACGCCAGAACCCGACCCGCTCGACGGCACCGGCCCCTACTGGGCGCCGACCGTTTCGGCCGACCGCTTCATCGAGTCCCCCGCCGCGAATCGCTGGTACCTGCTGGCGTCGACGTGGGTGGATCTGACGTCACGACCGGGGTTGATCGGCGAGCGCGGCCCGGACGGCAAACCCTATGCTGCGCTTTCGGATTCACTGTTCTCGACCGCCGCGCCACTGGACCGGCGACTGCTCCTGTCGGTGCTCGCGGACCTCGCGCCCGGGCGGGGCGTGGATGCCGAACTGGCGTCGCGCGCACTGGTGTGGCGAAGGCCCCGCTGGGCTGCGCGGCTGCAGCCGAAGCCGGTCGGCGCGCTCCTCACCGAGGCGCATGCGCTTGGAGTGGTCGGGCGTGGTGCACTCGCGAGCCCGATCCGCAAGCTGCTCGCCGGGGCATCGGAGTCGGACATCGTGGTGGCGATGGACAAGGTGCTGCCCAAGCCGATCGACCACTTCCTGCTGCAGGCCGATCTCACCGTCGTCGTACCCGGCCCGCTGGAACGTGAACTGGCCGAACAGTTGTCGGCGCTCGCGACCGTCGAGTCGGCGGGCGCGGCGATGGTGTACCGGATCAGTGAGACGACGATCCGCCGTGCGCTTGACACCGGCCGCACGGCGAGTGGGGTCCACGCCTTCTTCGCGCGGTATTCGAAGACGCCGGTGCCGCAGGGATTGACCTACCTCGTCGACGACGTCGCCCGCAGGCACGGCCAGCTGCGGGTCGGGATGGCGTCGTCGTTCGTCCGCTGCGAGGATCCCGCCCTACTGGCTCAAGCCGTCGCGGCACCCGCCGTCGATGCGCTGGACGGGCGCGTACTCGCACCGACCGTCGCGGTCTTTCAGGCCGGAATCGGCGACGTGCTCGCCGCGCTGCGCACTGCCGGTTTCGTGCCTGCGGCCGAGGACTCGTCGGGCACGATCGTCGACATCCGCGCCCGCGGCGCCAGGGTCCCCGTACCCGTCCGCCGCCGCAGCTACCGGCCGATGTCCACCCCGACCACTCAGACGCTCGGCGCCATCGTCGCCGTGCTGCGCAAGGTCGCGGCCGCGCCGTACGGGGCCGGCAAGCTCGATCCTGCCGAGGCGATGGCCCAACTGCAGAACGCCGCACAAGAGCAGGCGTCGGTGGTGATCGGTTACGTCGACCCGGCAGGCGTCGCCACCCAGCGCGTGGTGGCCCCCATCAACGTGCGGGGCGGCCAGCTGACCGCCTACGATCCTGCTTCCGGGCGGGTCCGCGAGTTCGCCATCCACCGCGTGACGTCGGTGGTGTCGGCAGACCAGGGATAATGGTTGAAATGACCTTCGAGCGAGAAGCGCAGCGGGAACGCGCATGACGGATGGCCCCCTGATCGTGCAGTCCGACAAGACCGTGCTGCTCGAAGTCGACCACGAACTCGCGGGAGCCGCCCGAGCGGCGATCGCGCCATTCGCCGAGCTGGAGCGCGCCCCCGAGCACATCCACACCTACCGCATCACCCCGTTGGCGCTGTGGAACGCCCGCGCCGCTGGTCACGACGCCGAGCAGGTGGTGGATGCGTTGGTGTCGTTCTCGCGTTATGCGGTGCCGCAGCCGCTGCTCGTGGACATCGTCGACACCATGGCGCGTTACGGCCGCCTGCAGCTGGTGAAGAGCCCCGTGCACGGACTGGTGCTGGTGAGCCTGGACCGCGCGGTGCTCGCAGAAGTGCTGCGCCACAAGAAGATCGCCCCGATGCTCGGCGCCCGCATCGACGACGACACGATCATCGTGCATGCGAGCGAGCGCGGGCACATCAAGCAGATGCTGCTCAAGATCGGCTGGCCCGCCGAGGACCTTGCCGGCTACGTCGACGGTGAAGCCCACCCCATCACCCTCGACCAGGAGGGCTGGGAGCTGCGCGACTACCAGGAGATGGCCGCCGAGTCGTTCTGGGCGGGCGGTTCCGGCGTCGTCGTGCTGCCATGCGGTGCGGGCAAGACGATCGTCGGCGCCGCGGCAATGGCCAAGGCCGGTGCCACCACCTTGATCCTGGTGACCAACACGGTGGCCGGCAGGCAGTGGAAGCGCGAGCTGATCGCCCGCACCTCGCTCACCGAGGAGGAGATCGGCGAGTACTCCGGCGAGCGCAAGGAGATCCGGCCGGTCACCATCGCGACGTATCAGGTGATCACCCGCCGCACCAAGGGCGAGTACCGCCACCTCGAGTTGTTCGACAGCCGCGACTGGGGGCTGATCATCTACGACGAGGTGCACCTGCTCCCCGCCCCGGTGTTCCGCATGACGGCCGATCTGCAGTCGCGGCGCAGGCTCGGGCTCACCGCGACGTTGATCCGCGAGGATGGCCGCGAAGGTGACGTGTTCTCGCTCATCGGGCCCAAGCGGTACGACGCCCCGTGGAAGGACATCGAGGCGCAGGGCTGGATCGCGCCTGCGGAGTGCATCGAGGTGCGCGTGACGATGACCGACAACGAACGGATGATCTACGCCACGGCCGAGCCCGAGGAGCGCTACAAGCTGTGCTCGACGGCGCACACCAAGATCGCGGTGGTGAAGTCGATCCTGGCGCGTCATCCCGACGAGCCGACGCTGGTGATCGGGGCGTACCTCGATCAACTCGACGAACTCGGTCGGGAGCTCGACGCACCCGTGATCCAGGGCTCCACGAAGACCGCGGAGCGCGAGACGCTGTACGAGGCGTTCCGCCGCGGGGAGATCCGGACGCTGGTGGTGTCCAAGGTAGCCAACTTCTCCATCGATCTGCCGGAAGCCAGTGTCGCCGTTCAGGTTTCGGGTACTTTCGGATCACGACAGGAAGAGGCGCAGCGGCTGGGCCGGCTGCTGCGGCCCAAGGCCGACGGTGGCGGTGCGATCTTTTATTCGGTGGTGTCTCGCGACAGCATGGACGCCGAGTACGCCGCGCACCGGCAGCGGTTCCTCGCCGAGCAGGGCTATGGCTACGTCATCAAGGACGCCGACGACCTGCTGGGTCCGGCGATATGACCGTGCAACGGGTGATGCCCGTCATCACGGTGACCGATCTGGAGGCGTCACGTGATGCCTATGCGGCGGCGCTTGGGCTGCGCGAGGTCATGAACCACGGATGGATCGTCACGCTGACCGACGACGAGAACCGCCACCAGGTGAGCCTGATGACCAAGGACGCAACGGCATCGGTTAACCCGACCGTCTCCATCGAGGTGGACGACGTCGACGCCGCCCATCGGGCTGCCGTCAACGCGGGCTTGCGGATCGTCCACCCACTCAGCGACGAGGAGTGGGGGGTGCGGCGGTTCTTCTTCGCCGACTCCGCGGGCAACGTCGTCAACGTGCTGAGCCACCGCCACTAACTCCTCACTGGCGGGCGAGACGCTCACACATTCCATCGAGCGTTTGAGCCATGGATCGTCTTGGCCGGCGGCTGTTGAATTCGGTCATGACCACTACAGCGCAACCGCAACACAGCGGCTCCATCCTCGTCATCGGTAGCACCGGCAAGACCGGACAGCGCGTCGTCGACCAACTCGAAGCGCGTGGCATCTCCGTCAGGCACGGCTCCCGCAGAGCGGACATCCCCTTCGACTGGGGCGACCCTCAGACGTGGGCGCCCGCCCTCGCCGGAGTCGACAAGGTCTACATCACCTACTACCCCGACCTCGCCGTCCCCGGGTCGGTCGACGCCATCCGCACGCTCACCGACCTCGCCAAGGAGGCAGGCGTTTGCCGACTGGTTCTGCTGTCCGGCCGCAACGAAGTCGAGGCCCAACGCGCCGAGGACGTCGTGAGGATGTCCGGCCTGGACTGGACGATCGTCCGCTGCGCCTTCTTCGCCCAGAACTTCAACGAGGGCGCATGGCTCGAAGAGGTTCTCGCAGGCGCTGTTTCGCTACCGGTCCGCGACGTGCAGGAGCCGTTCGTCGACGCCGACGACATCGCCGACGTCGTGGTGGCCGCACTCACCGACGACCGCCATGTCGGCCAGCTCTACGAGCTGACCGGGCCGAGGCTGCTCAGCTTCGAGGGCGCCGTGGCAGAGGTCGCAGCGGCCGCCGGGCGCGACATCGGCTTCGTGTCCGTCTCGATCGAGGACTACGTGGCGATGCTCAAGGCGTACGGGCTGCCCGACGACTTCATCTGGCTGCTGAACCATCTGTTCACCGAGGTGCTCGGCACCAAGGCGCAGTTGGGTGACGGCGTGCAACGCGCGCTCGGTCGCCAGCCGCGGGACTTCACCGACTACGCACGCGAGGCCGCGGCGACGGGCGTGTGGACGGTATCGGTCGACGCCTGACTCCCGGGTTACAGGATGCCGACCACCACCACGGTCAGCGGCACCGAGATGCTCGACTGGCCTTGTTGATCCTTGACGACGAACGACACGACTCGCGCACCGAGGTTCAAGAATCCGCTGGTCTGGAATGTGACGGATCGCAAGGCCGTTTGATAGTCCGCAACCGTGGCTGCCCCCGACAACGTCAACGTCTTCGTACCGGCGTTCCACACTCCGGTGATTCCGCTTCCGGGCGGGGAGGTGAATGCCAATGTGTCATTCCCACCGATGACCAGGCCTCCCACCGTCACGGTGGCCCCGGTCAACGTCGACGAGTCGTCGACTATCAGCACGCCCGGATCCAGGATCTTCGGCGGGGCATCATTGAGGAGGTTCAGGCTGAGGCCCACTACCGACGACGTCACGACGGGCGGCAGGTTCAGCGCAACCGTAACCGCAAGGGGCACCGACACACTGGGCAGTCCTTCGACGTCGGTGACGACGAAGGACACCGTGCGCACACCCACCAACGTCGCCGTGGTGGTTGCGAACGTCACCGAGCGCAGCGCCTCCTGGTACTGGGCTACGGTGCCCGTTCCGGCGAGGGTTAGGACTCCGGTGGCGCTGTTGTAGCTACCGGTAATGGAGCTGCCGGGCGGCTGGGTGAACGCCAGCGAATCGCCGGCCGTCAGCCCGACGGTGATCGCGACTGTGGCCCCGGACAAGGACGCCGAGCCGTCGATGACCGTGAGGTTGGGGTCCAGCGTGGCGGGCGCATTACCTGCCGTGAATGGAATGAGATTGAGGATCGAGGTGACGACGACCGGAGGCACGTTCAACGCGAGCACGGTGACGGCGAGCGGTACCGAGATGCTCGAGGCGCCTTCCACGTCAGTGACCACGAACGACACGGTCCGGGCTCCGACCAACGCGCCCGCGGTGGTGGAGAACGTGATCGACCGCAACGCCTCCTGATACTGCGCAACCGTCCCGGTCCCGCTCAGGGTCAGCACGCCGGTCGCCGCGTCATAGGACCCGGTGATCGGATTGTCCTGCGGCGCCGTGTAACCCAACGTGTCACCAGCACTGAAGCCCAACCCCACCGACACCGTGCCACCGGTCAGGCTGGCCGACCCGTCCACGATCGTGACGTTCGCATCCAACGTGACCGGCGAATTCCCCGCCGTCACGATCGGACCGATCACCGAGGTGGTCACCACCGGGGGAAGGTTCAGCGCGAGCACGGTCACCGCCAGAGGTACGGAGATGCTCGAGGCCCCTTCCACGTCAGTGACCACAAACGACACGGTCCGGGCGCCAACCAACGCGCCTGCAGTGGTGGAGAACGTGATCGACCGCAACGCCTCCTGATACTGCGCAACCGTGCCAGTCCCGCTCAGCGTCAGCACTCCGGTGGCGCTGTTGTACGAACCGGTGATCGGATTGTTCTGCGGCGCCGTGTAACCCAACGTGTCACCAGCACTGAAGCCAAGACCCAGCGACACGGTGCCGCCCGTCAACGACGCCGACCCATCGACGATCGTCACGTTCGCATCCAACGTGACCGGCGGACTGCCCGCCGTCACGATCGGACCGATCACCGACGTCGTCACCACCGGCGGGAGATTGAGCGCGAGCACGGTCACCGCCAGAGGTACCGAGATGCTCGAGGCGCCCTCGACGTCGGTCACCACGAACGACACCGTCCGGGCTCCGACCAGCGCGCCTGCAGTGGTGGAGAACGTGATCGACCGCAACGCCTCCTGATACTGCGCAACCGTCCCGGTCCCGCTGAGCGTCAACACCCCGGTAGCAGCGTCATAGCTGCCGGTGATCGGATTGTCCTGCGGTGCGGTGTAACCCAACGTGTCACCAGCACTGAAGCCCAAACCCAGCGACACGGTGCCGCCCGTCAACGACGCCGAACCATCGACGATCGTCACGTTCGCATCCAACGTGACCGGCGGATTGCCTGCGGTGACGAGCGGACCGACGACAGAAGTGGTCACCACCGGCGGGAGATTGAGCGCGAGCACGGTCACCGCCAGAGGTACGGAGATGCTCGAGGCCCCTTCGACGTCAGTGACCACGAACGACACGGTCCGGGCGCCAACCAACGCGCCCGCGGTGGTGGAGAACGTGATCGACCGCAACGCCTCCTGATACTGCGCAACCGTGCCAGTCCCGCTCAGCGTTAGCACGCCGGTCGCCGCGTCATAGGACCCGGTGATCGGATTGTCCTGCGGCGCGGTGTAACCCAACGTGTCACCAGCACTGAAGCCAAGACCCAGCGACACGGTGCCGCCCGTCAACGACGCCGACCCGTCCACGATCGTGACGTTCGCATCCAACGTAACCGGCGGATTGCCTGCGGTGACGATCGGACCGACGACAGACGTCGTCACCACCGGCGGGAGATTCAGCGCCAGCACCGTCACGGCAAGCGGTACCGAGATGCTCGAGGCGCCCTCGACGTCAGTGACCACGAACGACACGGTCCGGGCGCCAACCAACACACCTGCAGTGGTCGAGAACGTGATCGACCGCAACGCCTCCTGATACTGGGCAACCGTGCCAGTCCCGCTCAGGGTCAGCACGCCGGTCGCCGCGTCGTACGAACCAGTGATCGGATTGTTCTGCGGCGCCGTGTAACCCAACGTGTCACCAGCACTGAAGCCCAACCCCACCGACACCGTGCCACCGGTCAGGCTGGCCGACCCGTCCACGATCGTCACGTTCGCATCCAACGTGACCGGCGGATTCCCGGCCGTGACGATCGGACCGATCACCGAGGTGGTCACCACCGGCGGGAGGTTCAGCGCGAGCACGGTCACCGCCAGCGGTACGGAGATGCTCGAGAGCCCTCCGACGTCGGTCACCACGAACCCCACGGTCCGCACCCCAACCAACGCACCTGCAGTGGTCGAGAACGTGACCGCGCGCAGTGCCTCCTGATACTGCGCAACCGTGCCAGTCCCGCTCAGCGTCAACACCCCAGTAGCCGCGTTGTAGCTGCCAGTGATCGGATTGTTCTGCGGCGCCGTGTAACCCAACGTGTCACCGGGGCCGAAGCCAAGACCCAGCGACACGGTGCCGCCCGTCATCGATGCCGAGCCATCGACGATCGTCACATTCGCATCCAACGTGACCGGCGGATTGCCTGCGGTGACGATCGGCCCAACGACCGACGTCGTCACCACCGGCGGCAGATTGAGCGCCAGCACCGTGACGGCCAACGGCACCGAAATGCTCGACAGACCGCCGTCATCGGTCACCACGAACCCCACCGTGCGCACACCCACCAACGCATTCGAGGTCGTGGAGAACGTGACCGCGCGCAGTGCCTCCTGATACTGCGCGACCGTCCCGGTGCCGCTCAGCGTCAACACCCCAGTGGCCGCGTTGTAGCTGCCAGTGATCGGATTGTCCTGCGGCGCCGTGTAACCCAACGTGTCACCAGCACTGAAGCCAAGACCCAGCGACACGGTGCCGCCCGTCAACGACGCCGAGCCATCGACGATCGTCACATTCGCATCCAACGTGACCGGCGGATTCCCGGCGGTGACGATCGGACCGATCACCGACGTCGTCACCACCGGCGGCAGATTGAGCGCCAGCACCGTGACGGCCAACGGCACCGAAATGCTCGACAGACCGCCGTCATCGGTCACCACGAACCCCACCGTGCGCACACCCACCAACGCATTCGAGGTCGTGGAGAACGTGACCGCGCGCAGTGCCTCCTGATACTGCGCGACCGTCCCGGTCCCGCTCAGCGTCAACACCCCAGTAGCCGCGTTGTAGCTGCCAGTGATCGGATTGTTCTGCGGCGCGGTGTAACCCAACGTGTCACCGGGGCTGAAGCCAAGACCCAGCGACACGGTGCCGCCCGTCATCGATGCCGAGCCATCGACGATCGTGACGTTCCCATCGAGAGTGACCGGCGGATTGCCTGCGGTGACGATCGGACCGATCACCGACGTCGTCACCACCGGCGGCAGATTGAGCGCCAGCACCGTGACGGCCAACGGCACCGAAATGCTCGACAGACCGCCGTCATCGGTCACCACGAACCCCACCGTGCGCACACCCACCAACGCATTCGAGGTCGTGGAGAACGTGACCGCGCGCAGTGCCTCCTGATACTGCGCGACCGTCCCGGTCCCGCTCAGCGTCAACACCCCAGTAGCCGCGTTGTAGCTGCCGGTGATCGGATTGCTCTGCGGCGCCGTGTAACCCAACGTGTCACCAGCACTGAAGCCCAACCCCAGCGAAACCTGCGCTCCCGTCATCGATCCGGAACCGTCGATGATCGTCACGTTCGCATCCAACGTAACCGGCGGATTCCCCGCCGTCACGATCGGACCGACGACGGACGTCGTGACCACCGGCGGCAAATTCAACGCCAGGACCGTGAGCGCCAGCGGTACGGAGATGCTGGAGAGCCCTCCATCGTCGGTGACCACGAACGACACCGTCCGCGCCCCGATCAACGCATCCGAGGTCGTCGAGAACGACACCGCACGCAGCGCATCCTGGTACTGCGCGACCGTGGCCGTGCCGGACAACGTCAAGACTCCGGTAGCCGCGTCATAGGAGCCCGTGATCGGATTATTCGCCGGCGGTGTGTAACTCAGCGTGTCACCGGCACTGAAGCCCAAGCCGACCGACACCGTGCCACCCGACAAGTTCGACGACCCGTCCACGACCGTCAAATGGGAATCCAGCACTCTCGGCCCACTGCCCACCGTGTACGGAATGGGGTTGATCACCGAGGTGACCACAAGCGGTGGCAGGTTGACCCCCGCGCCCGCCACCGTTACGGCAACTTGCGTGACTGTCGTGTCCGACTGGGCAATTCCGATGAATTGCGCAAGCCGGTGAAGGATGCCCTGCACGACTCCGAAGACGCCAGGCAACTGCGTGCCGACCGAATCGTCGATCGTCACGGTGAAGCTGTCGGTCAGGGTCGACGTCGGAGCGCCCGCCGTCGGCGTGTACGTGTAGGTCCCATCGGGCCGCACCACGACCGTGCCGTGCGCCGGCTGTTGTGTCACGGTGTAGGTAAGGGGTTCGTCACCGTTCGGGTCACTGGCATTGAGGTTGCCCGTGACCTCACCGCCGACGGTTTGACTGATCTGCACCGGGTTCGCGATGGGGCTGCGGTTGAAGAAGGTGTGCGAGATTTCCCTTCGCACCCAAGCCAATACGGTCCACAGCAGCGGCATCTGTGCGGGCGCGTTGGGAGTGGGCGCCAGGAATGGGGTGATGACCAGAGCGACGAACCCCGAGGCGACGTCGAACAGTTGGCCAGGAAGTGCCAGGAGTGCGCCGACGGGATCGAAGGGGGCAGGCGGCGTCTGGACCTGCGGCACGGAGAGCGCGGAGAACTGTGCTCCGCTGGTCGTGCTCGCGGTTTGGCCAGCGGAGGTGATCGCCGACCGGCGCAGAACGGTGTCGTCCGATACCGTCGAGGACGCTTCCGATCCGACCTTGTCGGCGGACCCGCTCTGCACGTGATCGACCACGGCGCCGGGCTTCCCCTCAGAACCGGCGACGTGCCCACCATTGGGCTTCGGTGAATCATTTTGTTCGTCAGTCGGGTTCACCACCGGTTCGACCGGCACCTCGACCACGGGTTCGACCGGCACCTCGACCACCGGCACCACCGGCTCCACCGGAACTTCGACCACAGGCACTACCGAGGCGGCTTCCTCGGGTGCAACAGTCGCCGTGCTGGCGCTTGGTTCGGAGGGGGCAGCCGACGCCGCGGGTGCCTTCTCCTCCCCGACGTCCTTCTTCGTGGTGTCCTTGTCCGAAGTTGCCTCGCCTGCGGTGCGATGGGTCGACGTGAGCGCCCCGCCGGAGCTGTCCACCTTCATCGCGGGGACACGATCGTTGACCGGGGCAGTCTCGTCCTTCGGGGACGATCCGTCGGACGAGGTCTCGGTCGTCGTGGTCTGCGACGTCGTCTCGGTCTCTGGCTTCGATGCTTCGGGCTTGGTGTCGGGTTCCGTCTTCGGGCCCGGCGATGCCGAGGCCCCGGGATCGGAGTCGGCGTCCGGCGCGGCCCACGCAACGCCCGGAGTGGTGGCGACGGCAACCCCGACACCGAGGGACACGGCCAATGCCCCGATGCGGCCGACGTACTTGGCGTAGGTGGTCTCCACCTTGCGCGCATGCCTCGGCGACCGTGCCGCCTGCAGCCCCCGGAGTGACGCCAGGTCGATCGTCGGTGGATCGACCCTCGCGATCAGCGCCTGAGGTGTGTACGCGGGCTCATTCGCGCGGCGTTCGGCACGATGCCGGGAGTTAGCGCACATTCAGTCACCTCTGGGGTTCTTGGGGGAACGTGATCGACTGGCGCCCGATGCGGTGGAGTGTGCGGGAACGACGTGATCCGTGGGCCCGTGCCACCCCGTGGCCGAGTTTGCGAGATCATGCTGCTCCGGTACGTCCTTGCCGCTGGGCGTCGATGTCGGCTGCCTAGGTGGGCGTTGCCAGCGGACGCCCAGAATCCGGAGCTTAAGGCGCTAAATGGGCCGCGGCGTCAATTTTGCCCGGATCGATAATTAAATTGTTGCAAGCGTAAATACTTTGCTCCGCAACGTTTCGCGCCGAACGCCAAAAGCCCAGTTCAAACGGTGCGATTGCCGCGTCCCGCCCTCGATGGCCGCTACGATTCGTAGGCGAATCCGGCTAGCCGAGCGCCGGGATGACCTCACGTTCGAATTGCTCGATGCCCGATCGGTCGTACGCCGCCTCGGGGAAGTTCAGGATCGCGTACTCACATCCGAGGTCGCGCAAACGGCTCAATCGTTCGACGACCTGCTCGGGCGTACCGGATGCGGACTCGGGCGACGTGATGGTCGTCAGCATGCCCTCGACCACCTCGGGGGCAGCCTTGGTGATTAGTCGGGAACGGATCCGTTCGACGCGTTCCTTCACCTCGGCTTCCGACGATCCGATGACGGCGTTGAAGTTTGCCGACCGCACGATCGACCCGTAGTCGGTGCCCACGGCGCGACAGTGCCCTTCGAGCACCTCCGACTTGTGCCGGAACCCCTCGGGATCGGAGACGAAGTTGGTGTACTGCGCGTACTTGGCCGCGATGCGCAGCGTCACCTTCTCGCCGCCGCCGGCAATCCACAGTGGGATGCCATTCTCCTGCAACGGCTTCGGTGCCACGATCGCACCGTCTGCCTGGTAGTGCTTGCCGTCGAAGCTGACCTTGCCGTCCCGCCAGGCAGTGCGCATGATCTGCACTCCCTCGTCGAGGCGGCCCAGACGCACTCCCGCCGACGGGAAACCGTATCCGTAAGCGCGCCATTCATGCTCGTACCAACCGCCACCGATGCCCATCTGGACCCGACCGCCCGAGATGATGTCGACGGTGGCGGCCACCTTGGCGAGATAGACCGGATTGCGATAGCTCATCGCCGTGCACATCTGGCCGAGCTTGATCCGCGACGTCGTCGCCCCGTAGGCCGCCATCAGCGTCCACGCCTCGTGGGTGGCCTCCTCGGTGGGCACCGGCACGGTGTGGAAGTGGTCGTAGACCCAGAGCGAATCCCACCGCCCGCCGTCGGCGTAGGCCGCGAGATCGCGCATCACCCCCCACTGACTTGCGGTGGGGATGTCCACTAGATCCAGTCGCCAACCCTGCGGGATGAACAGTCCAAAGCGCACGGTGCCCAACTCTAAGCCGTGACGAACGACTCTGCTTAGGTTCCGCTCAGCCCCACCTCCAACGGCGAACGCGCCGACATCACCACACCAGTGGGACGGCGGGCTCGCACCGTTCCGTAGCTGCGTGAATCAACGCATCGTGAACGGCGACGGCCGAGATGACGTGCTCCGAGCCCCGCCATCCACAGCTACATTCGCCGTGCGCCCAAATTCGCCCCTTGGCGACGATGGCGACGCCGCCCGCCAACGCGTCGAGGCGGCCAAAGGGCCGGCCCATTTCACGCATGGTCGCCGAAGCTAGCAGGCTCGCCACGCAACCGGATCGACTTCGGCCGCCACCCTCAACTGTGCAAACACTTGGTTCGTTGCCAACAACGAGGTCGAGCGTTGGTTGGCACACGTAGACACCGAAACCGCGGACCTCCAAGTGATTTGCTCAGTTCGCACGGCCACTGCCAAAGTTCGAGGTCGTTGGGTCGGCGATTCCGCGTGGCGGTAGCGTGCCGTTCTGTGCCGCGATCATTCGTCGTCTCGGCCGAGTCCTCTGGCACGGTCGATCAGGCCCGCCGGGCGTTCGGGAGCGAGACCTACTGGCAGGCAAGGCTTGCCGCGTTCGATACGGGTTCGCCGACGCTCGATTCGTTGATCACCGAAGCAGATGGCACCACGACGGCCACGATGACTCTGAGCTTCGGCGCCGACCAATTGCCGGCACCGCTGAACCGCTTGCACGCAGGCGTGCTGCACGTCCTTCACCGCGAGCGGTGGTACGCGCCAGAAGACGGCCGCGCCCGTGGAGAGATCACCGTCGATGCCCGCGGCCTGCCCCTGTCCGGTGGTGGGGCACTTTCGCTGACTCCGGTCGCCGACGGCGTGCGGTTCGAGTGCACCGCGACGGTGACGGTCAACGTTCCGTTGATCGGTGGCACGATCGCCAAGCTCATCGCCGAACCGCTGGCCGACGGCATCCTCGACATCCACGTCTTCACTGATCAGTGGATCGCGGAGAACCTCTGACCACGGCCCGGGTCGGTGGCGACGATTAGCCTTGCGTTCATGGCTCTTTCACGAGAAGAACGCGAACAGTTTCTCACCGAACCGCACATCGCATCGTTGTCGGTTTTCGCGGGCGAAGGGCGTGGCCCGCTGACCGTTCCGATCTGGTACCAGTACACGCCGGGTGGCGAGCCGTGGGTGTTGACCGGCACGGGCTCGCGCAAGCACCAGCTCATCGAGGCGGCCGGATACTTCACGCTGATGGCCGAGCGGCTCGAGCCAACCGTGCGCTACGTCGCCGTCGACGGTGCGGTCAGCCGCATCGAGCCCAGCACCGACGAGCAGCTCGAAGAGGTGACCCGGCGCTATCTGAGCGGTGAGTCGGCCGACAAATACCTGAAGTTTGCGCGTGAGGAGCTCGGCGAGAACGTGGCGATCTACATGAAGCCGCAGCACTGGCTGTCTTCAGACATGGGTGCCCTCTAACGCGTCGTCGCGACGGTTGTCGCCCAAGCGATCTCGTGGCTGCCCGCCGGTCGCCTGCACGACGAAGCCCCCGGGAACACGTTGAAGTGCTCCCGGGGGCCTGTCGGTGCTGCTGCTAGCTGGTGAGCGAAGCCGGCGGGGTGAAGCGCTCGCCGTACTTGGCGGCCAGCTCATTGGCGCGGGCCACGAAAGCTGCCTTGCCACCGGGGTATCCGGTGATGTACTGCGCCGAACCACCCGTCCACGGCGGGAAGCCGATGCCCATGATGGAGCCGATGTTGGCGTCGGCCGTGGTCGTCAGGACACCCTCGTCGAAGCACTTCTGGGTCTCCAGCGCCTCGGCGAACAGCATGCGGTCGATCATGTCCTGCAACGGCGGCTGCGAGCTTCCGGAGTTGAAGGTCTCCTTCAGGCCCAACCACAGGCCGACACGCTTGCCGTCGGCGTACTCGTAGAACCCTGCACCCTTCAGACGCGACGGGCGCCCGATCTCGATCATCTTCTCGACGACCGCCTCGGCGGGATGCGCCTCGTAAGTGCCGCCTGCTTCCTCGATGCCCTTGCGCGAGGCAACGGCGATCTTGTGCATGAGCTCGAGGTTCAGCTCATCGGACAGCTGCAGCGGCGGTGCCGGGTAGCCGGCCTGCGAACCCGCCTGCTCGATGCTGGCAGGCGAAACGCCCTCACCCAGCATGGCGAGCGCCTCGTTGACGAAGGTGCCGATGACGCGGCTGGTGAAGAAGCCACGGCTGTCGTTGACGACGATCGGGGTCTTGCCGATGGCCAGCGTGTAGTCGAACACTCGGGCCAGTGCCTCGTCAGAGGTCTTCTCGCCCTTGATGATCTCGACGAGCGGCATCTTGTCGACCGGCGAGAAGAAGTGGATCCCGATGAAGTCCTCTTGACGCTTCACCCCGGCCGCGAGACCGGTGATCGGCAGCGTCGAGGTGTTCGATCCGAGCAGCGCATTCGGCTCGACGATGTCTTCGATCTCCTGAAACACCTTGTGCTTCAGTTCGACTGATTCGAAGACGGCCTCGATGACGAAGTCGACGCCCTTGAAGTCGGCGGCGTCGGCCGTCGGGGTGATGCGGGCGAGCAGCGCGTCGGACTTCTCCTGCGTGGTCCTGCCCCGCTCGAGCGCCTTGGCCTCGAGCTTCTCGGAGTAGCCCTTACCCCGCTGTGCCGCTTCGAGTTCGACGTCCTTGAGCACGACGTCGAATCCGGCCTTGGCCGAGACGTAGGCAATGCCCGCGCCCATCATGCCCGCGCCGAGCACGCCGATCTTCGTGATCGGGACCTTGCCGATACCGTCGGGCCGCGAGCCGCCGCCGTTGATGGCCTGCAGGTCGAAGAAGAACGCCTGAATCATGTTCTTCGCGACGTGGCCGGTGACCAGCTCGGTGAAGTAACGGCTCTCGATGCGGCTCGCGGTGTCGAAGTCCACCTGAGCACCCTCGACGGCCGCGTCGAGAATCTTGCGCGGTGCGGGCATCGGGGCGCCCTTGAGCTGCTTCTTGAGCAGTGCCGGGAACGACGGCAGGATGCCAGCCAGCCCTGGTGACGACGGGGTGCCGCCGGGCATCTTGTAGCCCTTCTTGTCCCAAGGTTGTTCGTGCGCATCGGGATTGGCCTTGATCCACGCCTTCGCAGCGGGGACCAGTTCCTCGACGGTCGGAAGCACTTCGTCCACCAAGCCGGTCTCGAGTGCCTTGGCGGGCTTGAAGCGCGTGCCCTGGCTCAGCACCTCCATGAAGGCCTTCTGGATGCCGAACATGCGTACGGTGCGGGTGACGCCACCGCCACCGGGCAGCAGACCGAGCGTGACCTCGGGCAGGCCGATCTGGCTGCCCTTGACGTCAGCGGCGATGCGGTGGTGGGTGGCCAGCGCGATCTCGAGGCCGCCACCGAGGGCGGCGCCGTTGATGGCCGCGACGACGGGCTTGCCGAAGGTCTCCAGCTTGCGCAGGTCGGCCTTGATTGACTCGACCTGGTCGAACGCCTCCCCGGCGTTCTCCGGTCCTATGTTGATCATGCCCTTCAGGTCACCGCCCGCGAAGAAGGTCTTCTTCGCACTGGTGATGACGACACCGGTGATCGAATCCTTCTCGGCGACAAGCCGTTCGACCGCGTTGTGCATGGACTCCGCGTAGTGCTCGTTCATCACGTTGGCCGAGCCCGTGGGGTCGTCAAGCGTCAGGGTGACGATGCCGTCGGCATCCTTGTCCCACGCAATGGTGTTCTCTGCCATGCTCTTAAACCCTCTCGATGATGGTGGCGACGCCCATGCCGCCGCCGATGCACAGTGTGATCAGCGCGCGCTTGGCGCCGCGGCGCTCGAGCTCGTCGACCATGGTTCCGGTGATCATGGCGCCGGTGGCGCCCAGCGGGTGGCCCATCGCGATGGCGCCACCGTTGACGTTGAGCTTCTCGTCGGGGATGTTCAGGTCCTTCTGGAACTTGAGCACCACCGAGGCGAAGGCCTCGTTCAGCTCGAACAGGTCGATGTCGTCGACGGTCAGGCCTGCGCGATCGAGCACCTTCTTGGTGGCCGGCGTCGGGCCGGTCAGCATGATCACCGGGTCGGCGCCGCTGGTGGCGGTCGCCACGATGCGCGCCCGCGGGGTCAGATTCTGCGACTTGCCAGCCGCCTCGCTACCGACGAGCACCAGCGCGGCGCCGTCGACGATGCCGGAGCTGTTGCCGCCGGTGTGCACGTGGTTGATCTTCTCGACGTAGTGGTACTTCTGCAGTGCCACGTCGTCGAAGCCGCCCATCGCGCCGAGGCCCTCGAACGCGGACTTCAGCTTGCCGAGGCTTTCGACGGTCGATCCGGGCCGCATGTGCTCGTCGTTGTCGAGGATGACCAAGCCGTTCTGATCCTTGACCGGCACGACGGACTTGGCGAAGTAGCCGCCCGACCACGCAGCCGCAGCCCTGTCCTGCGAGCGCGCCGCGTAGGCGTCGACGTCTTCACGGGAGAAGCCCTCGATGGTGGCGATCAGGTCGGCGCCGATGCCCTGGGGCACGAAGCCGACGCTGTAGTTGGTCTCGGGGTCGGTGGCCCATGCGCCGCCGTCGGAGCCCATCGGGACGCGGCTCATCGACTCGACACCGCCTGCGAGCACCAAGTCGTCCCAGCCGGAGCGAACCTTCTGGGCGGCAATGTTGACGGCCTCGAGGCCCGAGGCGCAGAACCGGTTGAGCTGGAAGCCGCCGGTGGTCTCGGGCAGCTTCGCCACGAGCCCCGCGGTGCGGGCGATGTCGCCGCCCTGGTCACCGACCGGCGAGACGACGCCCAGGATGAGGTCGCTGATCAAGGTCTCGTCGAGGTCGGGGAAGCGGACGCGCAGCTCGTCGATCAAGCCAACGACCAGGTTGACGGGCTTGACCTCATTCAACGCACCGTTGCGCTGCTTGCCGCGCGGCGTGCGGATGGCCTCATAGATGAAGGCTTCTTCGGACATGGTGAATTTCCTGTTCGTCAGATCTGGGGACCCCTGTAATGGCAGACTAACAGCCCCTCCCAACCGGCTGGTTGGGAGGTTGATACCGGCTGCGCTCGCGAGCAGACATGAAAGTGCCGCATTTGCGACGCAAAAGGGCAGTTTTGCGCGTGCTCGCCGACATTGGGCGACGACATAGGCTGTTGAGCCATGACCGTGACTCGGCTCCAGCCCTACGCCACCACGATCTTCGCGGAGATGTCGGCACTGGCCGCGCGGATCGGTGCGGTGAACCTCGGGCAGGGCTTCCCCGACGAGGACGGTCCCGCGGCGATGCTGAAGACCGCCGAGAACGCGATCGCCGACGGGATCAACCAGTACCCGCCAGGGCCCGGCATCCCGGCGCTGCGCGAAGCCATCGCCGCGCAGCGCAAACGTCACTTCGGCGTCGAGTACGACCCCGATACCGAGGTGCTCGTCACGACCGGCGCCACCGAGGCGATCGCGGCATCGATCATCGGCCTCGTCGAGCCGGGCTCGGAGGTCGTCCTGATCG
Organism: Mycolicibacterium sp. P9-64; assembly: GCF_008329605.1. Classification (GTDB taxonomy): domain Bacteria; phylum Actinomycetota; class Actinomycetes; order Mycobacteriales; family Mycobacteriaceae; genus Mycobacterium. The sequence continues at coordinate 235,769 of NZ_NPKO01000005.1, read as the reverse complement.
AGCCGTTCTACGACTCCTACTCCCCCGTCGTCGCCATGGCGGGGTGTCATCGGCTGACGGTCCCGCTGGTGACCGACGGCAAGGGCTTCGCGATCGACATCGATGCGTTGCGAGCGACGGTCACGCCACGGACCCGGGCGCTGATCATCAACTCGCCACACAATCCCACCGGCATGATCGCCACGGATGCGGAGCTCTCGGCGATCGCGGAGATCGCAGTGGCCAACGATCTGCTGGTGATCACCGACGAGGTGTACGAGCAGCTGGTGTTCGACGGCAGGAAGCACCTGCCGTTGGCCGGCTACCCGGGCATGGCCGGGCGCACCATCACGATCTCCAGCGCCGCGAAGATGTTCAACTGCACCGGGTGGAAGATCGGGTGGGCTTGCGGAGCACCCGATCTCATCGCCGGGGTGCGCGCGGCCAAGCAGTACCTGACCTACGTCAACGGGGCGCCGTTCCAGCCTGCGGTGGCGCACGCGCTCGATACCGAGGACGCGTGGGTGGCCGCACTGCGGGAGTCGTTCGAGGCCAAGCGCGACCGGTTGGCCTCCGCGCTCACCGACATCGGCTTCGGCGTGCACGACAGCTTCGGCACGTACTTCCTGTGCGCCGACCCGCGCCCGCTGGGGTACGCCGACAGCACCACGTTCTGTGCTGAGCTACCCGAGCGGGCGGGGGTGGCGGCCATCCCGATGTCGGCGTTCTGCGATCCAGGCGCCCCGCACATCGGCGACTGGAATCACTTGGTGCGCTTCGCGTTCTGCAAACGCGACGACACCATGGAAGAGGCGATCAAACGACTTGGCGTGCTTCGGGGCGAGCGAAGCGACGGGGGAATGCTGAGCCAAGGTTGATTACGGCTGCTTCTGACCCGGAATGCCTTCGTAGGCAATGTCGCCCGTCTTCAGGTTCTGCGCGGTCAAGTCGCTGAGGCCGTCGAGGAACTTCTGCCGCTCGGTGACGACGTGCTGGATGGCGACGTCGACGTTCGCCTTGGTGATGGCCGGCATCATGTAGACCGGCTTCAGGTTGGTCTGCTGCTTCTTGGCGAGCGCGTCGGCGACGGCCAGCCCCGCGGAGAGTTCGACGGTGCCGTTCTGCAGTGAGGTGCCGATGAACTCACCACTCTTGACCGCGTTCAGGCCGTCCTCGATGCCGTCGATGCCGACGATCGGCACGCCGATCCGGCCGGATTCCTTGAGCGCCTGCAGCGCACCGAGACCCATGTCGTCGTTCTCCGCCACCACGGCGTCGATCTGGGGTCCGAAGCCCGAGATCCAGTTCTTCACCTTGTTGACGGCCTCGTCGCGCTTCCAGTTGGCGGTGTCCTTGGCCAGCACCTTGATCCCGGGGTACTTGGCCAGCACCTGCTCGATGCCCTTCGTGCGGTCGATCTCACCGGACTGACCCAGCGGGCCCTGCAAGACCACGATGTTGCCCTTGCCGCCGAGGTGGTCGGCCATCATCTGCATCTCTTGCGCGCCTGCGGCGACGTCGTCGGGCTGGACGCTGGCGGTGACGTCGGGATTGTTCAGCGCGGCGTTGACCGCGATCAACGGGATGCCCTTGGCCTTGGCACTGGCGACCTGCGGGCCGAGTGAATCCGCCTGGGTCGGAACGATGATGATCGCGTCGACGCCCTGGTTGATCATCGAGTCGACCTGGTTGGCCTGGGTCGACACGTCCAGGTTGGCGGAGTTCCACACCAGTTCGATGTTGTTGGCCTTGGCGTAGGCGTCCATGCCATCCTTGCCCGCGGTGATGAACGAACTCATGTCGTAGACGGTGACGCCGATGCGGGTCTTGCCGTCTTTGGCCTCGGTGTCGCCGGCGCCGCAGGCGGTCAGGCCGAGTCCCAGCAGTCCTACCGTGGTGACTGCGGCCAACTTCGTTGTCAGTCTCATCTATCTCTCACTCTCTAGGTGGTGTTCGGGGGATGAAGGGATTCGAGTGCCAACGGTCACGTTCGTCTTCGGGTCGACCAAACGTCGACGGCCACTGCCGCGACGATGAGCACACCCTTGATGACGTCCTGCCAGTAGGCAGGCACCACCAGGATGTCCAGGCCGTTGTTGAGGGTCTGAATCATGAACAGGCCCAACACCGTTCCCCAGACGGTGCCACGGCCACCCATCAGGCTGGCGCCGCCGATGACCACGGCGGCGATGGCGTCGAGCTCGTAGCCCTGCCCGAGGTTGGGCGGCCCCGAGATGACGCGCGAGGCCAGCATCACCCCGGAGATGCCCGCCAGCAGACCGGAGAAGGCATAGACGCTGAACAGCACGTTCTTAGCGTTGATGCCTGCGATCTCCGCGGCGTTGCGGTTGCCGCCGACCGCGTACACCCGCATCCCGTAGGTGGTCCGCTTCATCACCACGGCGAGAACGATGATGCCGATGATCATCACCAGCACCGGGATCTGCAGGCCGAAGATCTTCGTGTTGGCGATCGAGCCGAACTCCGCGGGCAGGCCGTTGATCGGCGCACCGCCACCGATGACGTACGCAAGACCGGAGCCCGCAGTGAGCGTGCCAAGGGTAGCGATGAACGGTGGAACGTTGATGCGCGACACCAGGAATCCGTTGACCGAACCGACCGCCAATCCGACCACCATCGCGACAAGCACGGTCATCCACACCTGGCCGGGATTGGCCTTGGCCGTTGCCGCGGACGCCATCGCCGACACCGCGATCACGCTTCCCACCGAGAGATCGATGCCGCCGGTCAGGACCACTAGGGTCTGGCCGAGCGCGATCAGCGCGAACGGAGCCGCGGCGACCAGGATGGTCAACAGGTTCTCCGGCGTGCTGAATCGTGCACTGCGGTAGGAGAAGTACATGATCACCAGCAGCATCACGATGACCATCGAGTAGCGCAGCGCCACTCCGGAGATCCACTGCTTTGACAGCAGCCGGACGGGTTCGCCAGTGGTCGGGGAAGCGACGACCGTCTTGGCGCCGTCGGGTGGCAGGTGTTCGGCGGTCGGGGTGGTCACGATGCAGCCTCCTCGTTGGGCTTTGAAGTCTCGAGTGCGGTCGCCATCCTGAAGACGGATTCCTGCACGGTGGGATGGTCGAGCGCGTCACGGTCCAGCTCGCCGACCAGCGCGCCACCCCGCATGACGAACGCCCTGTGCGACAACCCGACGATCTCGGGCATGTCCGACGACGCCATCACGACGGCCATGCCTGCCGCCGCGAAATCTGTGATGATGCGGTAGATCTCGCTGCGCGCCCCGACGTCGACGCCGCGGGTCGGCTCGTCGAGCAGCAACACGTTGACGTCACCGGTCAGCCATCGGGCCAGGACGACCTTCTGCTGGTTGCCACCCGACAGCGTGCCGACGGACTGCTTGAGTCCGTTGCTGCGCAGGTGAACCGACGCCATCACGTCCGAGACGGCCTTGGTGCGCGACTTCCCGCGCAGCCAGCCCGCGACGGACAACGACGACAGTCGTGGCAGTGAGCCGTTGTCGAGCACGCTCATCGACAACACGACACCGGAGAGCTTGCGATCCTCGGGGACCATCGCCATGCCCTCGGTGATCGCGGCGGCGGGAGCATTGCGCTTGACGCGCTTGCCCTTCACCTTGATCTCGCCCCCCGTGGACTTCCGTGAACCGAAGATGGCCTCGAGAAGTTCGGTACGTCCCGCACCGACGAGGCCTGCAAGACCGAGGATCTCGCCCGCCTTCACCGAGAATGACACGGGCTCCGAGGCGCCAAGGACCTGCAGGCCCTCGACCTCGAGCACGGCGTCCGATCTCGGCGGAACGCGGTCGGGGAACAGCGTGTCCAGTTCGCGGCCGATCATCGCGGTGACGATGTCGTCGTCGGAGACTGCGGTGATGTGTTCGTCCAGGATGAGCCCGCCGTCGCGCAGCACCACGACACGGTCGGCAATGGCGCGAATCTCGGCCATCTTGTGGGTGGTGTACACCATCGCCACCCCGTGTTCGCGCAGCCGGCGCACGATCTTGTACAGGCCTTCGACCTCGCGTTCGGAGATCGCCGACGTCGGTTCGTCGAGCATCACCACCTGGGCACCGGTGCGGGAGGCCTTGACGATCTCGACGATCTGTCGCATGCCGACCGGCAGGCTGCCCATCCTCGCCGTCGGTGAGATCGCGACGTCGAACGCCGCAAGGGTCTCCGCCGCCATGCCGATCATCGCGTGCCGGTTCAGGAAGGGACCGATGCGCAGTTCCCTTCCTACGAAGAGGTTTTCGTAGACCGTCATGTCCTCGATGGACGCCAGCTCCTGCGGCACGATGGCCACGCCATGCTTGACCGCGTCGCGGGTGTTGCCGGGGGCCAGCTGGCTGCCCTTGACCGTCACGGTGCCGTGATCGGCGCTGTACTGGCCACTGACGATCTTCATCAACGTCGACTTGCCTGCGCCGTTCTCGCCGGCCAGTGCGGTGACCGTCCCCGGCTGCAGGTCAAGGGTGATGCCCTTGAGCACCGGTACACCGCCGAAACTCTTCTGGATGTCCACGCATTCGAGCACCGCAAGACTCATCGAGGCTCCCCTGATTCGCTTCCGACGGTGACGAGCACCTTCACGTTCTCGGCATCCGCCGACGCGGCGAACGCCTCGGCGGAGTGCTCGAGATCGAACTGCGCGCTGATGATCTCGTCGACCGGCACGGCACCGGAGGCAAGCATGTCGAGCGCGGCGGTGAAGTCCTCACGGACGTACATCAGGCTACCGATCAAGGTCAGCTCGCGGTCCTGGATCAGGCCGAGCGGCACGGGGGTGGCGCCTTCTGCGACGCCGACGATCATGATCGCGCCGCCCTTGTCGACCAGTTCGACGGCCTGAGCCACCGAACTCTCCCGCGCTACGCAATCGATCACCACTGCGGCGGGGCCGCCGAGAAGCCTGCGTGCAGCAGCGATCGCATCGGGCGCCGCAGGATCGAAAGTTCCTGCAGCACCGAGTCGTTCGGCCCTGGCCCGCTTGGACGCGAGCAGATCGGCGACGACCACCTTGGCACCGGCGTGCCGGGCCGCGAGCAGCGCGAAGAGCCCGATGGGGCCAGCGCCGATCACCACGACCGGCCGGTCACGCAGATCGCCAACTGCCTCCACGGCGCGGCGCACGGTGTGCACGGGCGTGGCCAGCGGTTCGACCAGGACGGCGTGCCGGTCGTCGAAGTCGTCGGCCAGCCGGATCAACCTGTCCTCGGCGATGGTGAACGAGTCGGCAAGCGCGCCAGGCGTCTGGCAGCCGAACACGGCCAGCTCACGGCAGATGTTGTACCGGCCCGAACGGCACTGCGTGCAGTGCCCGCAGGCCAGGTTCGGTTCGATCGTCACCCGCTTGCCGATCCAACCTTCGTCGACCCCTGGCCCGACCGCGTCGACGACGCCGACCGCCTCGTGACCCGGCCGGTAGGGCAGATCGATGAACGGGTGGTGGCCGCATGCGGCGTGCAGATCGGAACCGCAGATCCCGACGAGGGTGGTGCGCACGCGGGCCTCACCTGCCAGGGGGATCGGCTCGGGCACCGTTTCCACCACGACGTCGTCCAGTGCGTTCACCACGATGCGCCGGTTCATTGCCACGCCCGTTACCATGCGGTGTACCCGCCGTCCGCGACGAGCACCGAGCCGGTGATGAACGAGGCGGCGTCGCTGGCGAGGAACACCACGCTCGGCGCGATCTCCTCGGGGAGGGCGTAGCGCAGCTGCGGGGTGTCGTCGATCCAGTGCCGCTTGAACTCCGGCCTGTCGACCGGCGCCATGTCGGTCTTCACGTAGCCCGGCGCCAGCGCGTTGACGCGGATCCCGAGCGGAGCCCATTCAGCGGCAAGCGATTTGGTGAGGTGGTGCACTGCGGCCTTCGAGGCGTTGTACGCGGGTTGCATCTGGGGCCGGTTCACGATGAGCGCAGAGATCGACCCGATGTTGACGATCGAGCCGCTGCCCCGTTCGCGCATGTGAGCGCCGACGGCGAGCGAGCACGCCCACAGCGCCTTCACGTTGAGGTCGAACACGGCGTCCCATTCGCCTTCGGTGACCGTCCAGGACTCGCCGTGAAAGCAGGTGCCAGCGTTGTTCACCAGAATGTCGAGGTGCCCGAGCGCCTCGATGGCCTCGCTCGTCATGCGATCGACGTCGGCCGCGCTGGTGATGTCGGCGGTGATCGGATGCAGCTGATGCCCCGCGGTGGCCGCCTCGGCGACCACCTCGGCGTTGCGCTCGGCACTGCGTCCCGCGATCGCGACCTGCGCGCCCGCTTCGGCGAGGCCGATGGCGAACGCCCGGCCGAGGCCCTGGTTGCCGCCGGTCACCAGCGCGGTGCGCCCGGTCAGGTCGAAGGGTGAGCGTCCACTCATGACGGCACCACGATCGACTTCAGGCTGGTCGGCTCGGTGTCGCTCTCGAGCGCGTCGGCGACGTGCTCGAGGTCGTAGCGGCCGGTCACCAGGGAGTCGAGATCGACGGCTCCCGAGCTCACCAGATGTATTGCCGCGGGCCAGGTATCGGTGTAGCGGAACACCCCGGTGACGGTGATCTCCATGACCTGGATGTAGCCGACCGGCAACGCGTAGTCCGCTGGGCCCATGCCGACCAGGATGACCCGCCCCGCGGGACCGACGGCCTGGATTCCGCTGACGATGGCAGGCGGCGCGCCGCTGGCGTCGATGAAGGCGTCGACTTGCGGGCTGAGCGCCGCGACGTCGTCGACGGTGGGGTCGAGGACTTCGGTGGCGCCGAAGTGCAGCGCCCGCTCCCGGCGCGACGCCACCAGATCGGTTACCACGATCCGGGAGGCGCCGAAGGCTCGAGCGGCTTGAGCGCAGATCACGCCGATCGGTCCAGCGCCCGCGATGAGCACGGACGAGCCTGGCACGATCTCGGCCTTGCGCATGGTGGCGATCGCCACCGATAGCGGTTCGAGCAACGCGGCCGCATCATCCGACATGGAATCCGGTACCGGATGGGCCATTTCGGCGTCGATGGTGACGTAGCGGCAGAACGCGCCGTCGACGGGCGGCGTGGCGTAGAACTTCATCTCGGGGCACATGTTGTAGCGGCCCGCGACGCACTGCTTGCATCTGCGGCAGGCGTGCTGCGGTTCGACGGCGACCCGCTGCCCCACCCGGTCCGCGTCGACGCCGTCGCCGACAGCGACGATGCGCCCGGACAGTTCGTGGCCGAGGATCATCGGCTGCTCGACGATGAAGTCACCGATCCGGCCGTGCCGGTAGTAGTGCACGTCGGATCCGCACACGCCGACGGCGGCGACCTCGACGAGGACTTCGTGCGGGCCGGGCGACGGGGTCGGACGGTCCTCGATTGCGAGGGTGCCGACCCCCGTCATCACGCTCGCACGCATAGTGGGGCTGATCGGGGTGGCACTACTCATTTCTTGGAAGACCATGGTGTCCCTTCATTCGAGATGGCAAGCAGGTCAGGGGTTTGCGCGGGATGGTCTGGGGCGTCCAACAGCGCGCGCCCGACGATGATGGTGCGGGCGCCGGCGGCGAGACTGAGTTCGGCGACCGATTCGGTGACACCGCCGTCGACGGCGACCGGAACGGTGCCCGCGCAGGCCGCCACGATGTCGAGCCGTTCGACGGAGCACTCGTCGCGGGTTCCCGGTTCGATGAGCATGACGAGCAGTCCGTCGGGGGTGGCAGGCCATGGCGGCGCCGACGAGTCGAGGACGTCCCACTCCCGCCACAGCGCGATCCAGGGCGACGTCCCGACGGCCCGAAGTGCGGCGGCGCGCCGTTCGGTGAACGCGTTCCATGGGAGGAACACCCTGGCCGGGCGCAACTGCAGGATGCGCAGCAGCTTGCTGTCGACGAACTCGGCCGAACCGATCAGATGCACCTCGACCCTCGGCGGCCCGACGGCGGCCACGATGTCGGCCAGCTCGTCCATGCTCACGCCTTCTGGCAAACCCTCGGCGTCAGCCATCACGTCGACGTGCACGCGCACCCCGGATGCTGAGAGAGATTGCGCGGCAAGGATCCTCGATGCTGGTGGTGCGGCGTACACCGAGCCGGCGAGCTTGCCGTGGAATCGCGCGTGCCACGGGGCGAGACGGGGCGCGGTGATCACGAGCCGTACCCGCCGTCGATGAGCGGCGATGCGGCAACCGTCGCCCAGCGGGCCCGCAGCGCGGGTACGTCGCGGCCCGTTCGCCTCGGCACCGCGGCGGCACGAACCGGGGGCTGCCAGCGCTTGGCGAGATCGACGAGGCCGCCGGTGTCGGCACCGGTGGCGACCGCGGCGGCCTGGATGCAGGCACCCCGTGCGGTCGCCTCCTCGGCATCGAGGGTGACGACTTCCTCGCCGGACAGGTCGGCGAGCAGCTGCCGCGTCGCGGGTGAGCGCGAGCCGCCGCCGACCGCGGTGATCCGCGAGTCGAGCTCGACTCCGCAGGCGCGCAAGCTGTCTCGCCCGCTCAGCAGTGACAGCAGCGGTCCCTCGACGAAGGACCGCGCCAGCTCGGCACGGGTGGTGTGCGAGGTGATGTCGACGAAGGTGCCACGGGCATCGGGGCGGTCGGGTTTGCGCTCGCCATCGAAGAACGGCACCAGCACCGGCCCCTGCGTCTCGCCCGCGTCGAGCGCCAACTCGGTCAGCCCGTCGAGGTCGGTGCCGAGAAGCCGGGCCGCGACGTCGCCGACCCGCGCCGCGTTGAGCGTGCTGACGAGTGGCAGGTAGCCGCCGGTGAGATCGGCGACCCCGTCGACCAGTCCGCTGGGATCGAACACCGGGGTGCGCGACGACGTCGCCACGACGCCGGACGTGCCGATGCCGAAGTACTGGTCCCCGTCGATCAGGCCGAGCCCGAGGTAACCGGCGTGCTGGTCCCCGCCTCCCGGCCCGACGAGGACACCGGACGGCAACCCGAGTTCGTCGGCCGCTGCGGCGCGCACGGTTCCTGCGACGTCGGTCGGGCCGAGCACGGTCGGCAGCTTAGGCGCCCAATCACGGGCGCCCGCAGCTAGATTCAAGTACTCGGTGATCCATTCACCGGCCGTGGCATCGAAGTAGCCGGTGCCCGATGCGTCGGAGCGGTCGGTCACTCGCGCGCCGGTCAACCAGTAGGTCAGATAGTCGTGCGGCAGCAGGATCGTGGCCACCCGGTCCAGCAGGCCGGGTTCGTGTTCGGCGACCCAGGCCAGCTTGGCGATCGTGAACGCGGCCGTCGGCAGTGAGCCGATCCGAAGCATCCAGCGGTGCGTGCCGATCCTGTCGGCAAGCCGGGCCAGGTTGGGCGCGCCGGTGGTGTCGTTCCACAGCTTGGCGGCACGCAGCGGCTGACCGGCTGCGTCCAGCAGCACGAGTCCGTGGCACTGCGCGGCGACCGAGATGGCGCGGACGGTGACGGACCGCTCGCAGGTGCCGAGTGCGGCGCGGGTTGCCGCGACGAAGGCCCCGACCCAATCGCCGGGGTGCTGCTCGCTGCGAGGCGGGAAGGCGGGTGGGTGCGGCGCCGAACCCGAGCCAAGGAGCTGTCCGGTGTCGGCGTCACGCACCTCGACCTTGCAGGACTGCGTCGAGGAATCGACACCGAGTACGGCGTTCATCGCCGGACCACCTGAGCCGACTCGTCACCGGGCTGTCGCCCGCGGGCTCCGACGCCACCCGCGGGGTGGCTGTCGACGACGTCTTCCAAGGTGTGACCGCGAAGCGCCATGGTGACCACGGCCAGCGCGTCGCCCCATGCGCCGACCGTGAGTGTGCTTGCCATCGCGATCATGTCGCCGGGGTCGGCATCGGCCGGGGTCGGAGGTAGGGCGACCACCTCGGTCGCGGCGAGCGCGAACGGCGAGCCTGGGTTCTCGGTCAGGGCGACGACGTCGACGCCGCGGCGGACGAATCGCTCGACCAGGCTGGTCAGCTCGCTCGAGAGGCCGGTCTTCGAGACGCCGAGCACCAGGTCCGACGGCGTGACGGCACCCATGCCTCCGTGCAAGGCGTCCATCGACGGCAGGTAGACGGCGGGGGTTCCGCACACGGACAACAGATGAGCGAGGCGCTCGGCCATGATCCCCGACGTGCCCGAGCCCGTGGTGACGACCTTGCCCGTCGTGGCGAGTACGCGGCGGGCCACGCCGACGACGCCGGTCTCCACGCTGGTGACGAGCGCAGCCAGGGCGTTTGCCTCCCTGGACAGCACGGTGCTGGCCAAAGTGGCCAACTCCACGTCGCCCATGCTCATCTGATCTCTCCGTTACTCACATGTTGTTGTGATCCAGATCATCCAGGCCCTATGCTCATGTGTCAACACGCCCGCACAGATGAGCGGAGCGTCAGAATGGCGACCACATTTCGAGGGGAGCGCGACGATGGGTCCGGACGAACTCTTCCAGCGCGCCGTCATCGCGCGCCGCTACTACCTCGAGGGCCGCACGCGGGTCCAGATCGCCGAGGAGTTCGGCATCTCCCGGTTCAAGGTGGCCCGCGAACTGGACGAAGCGCTGACCTCGGGGATGGTCGAGATCACCATCCACAACCCCGGATCCATCGACGTGGAGCTGTCCACCGAGCTGCAGCGGCGGTTCAACCTCGAGCACGCCTACGTCGTCGTGACCGATGACCACACTCCCGACAATCGGGCCGACGCCGTCGCAAAGGCGACCGCCGAGTTGCTGCAATCCATCCTCCGCGAGGAGGACGTCCTCGGCGTCGACTGCGGACGCACCCTGAACAAGGTAGCCAATCACCTGACCTCCCTCCCACCCAGCGACGTCGTCCAATTGACGGGAATGGCAGGCGAACTCAACGCGAACGGCGCCGATCTGGTGCGGCGGATCAGTGAGATCAGCGGCGGCAAGACCTGGCCGATGTACGCGCCGTTGGTGGTCGCGGACGCGCGCACCGCGGCGAGCCTGTCCGGTAATCACCAGATCCAGGAGACCGTTGCCCGCCACGCCAAGGTGACCTGCGCGATCGTGTCGATCGGCGCGTGGCAGCCTGGCGCGTCGCAGGTCTATCAGGCACTGGCTACCGACGACGCCGACGAATTGACGCGTGCCGGCGTGTGCGGCGAAGCCTGCGCGCTACTGCTGGACGCCGACGGAGTCCGGTTGCCCGGCCTCGACGAGCGCAGGGTGGCCATCGACGAGGCGACGCTGCGGGCGATCCCGACGGTCATCGCCGTGGCCGCGGGGCCGCAGAAGATCGCCGCAACCCGCGCGGTGCTGCTCTCGGGGCTGGTGTCGTCGATCGTCACCGACGCCGAGATCGCCGCCGCGGTCCTCGCCTGACGCCAGCTCAGATGGAGGCCGCGACCTCCCAAAGCAGTTCGGGATCAGCCGAACTCGAGCGAAGTGGGCTCAGCACCAGGTCGGTTGCCCCCGCGTCGAGATAGCGCTGCAGCTGCGTGCGCACCGCGTTGGCTGGGCCGACGGCAGCAAGCTCGCCAGCCTGCTCAACACCCTCGCGCTCGAGCACCTTCGCATACGACGGGATGCTCTCGTAGAACGCCAACTCCTCTGCCGCAAGGGCCTTCTCACCGTCGACGTCATCCGAGACCACCACGGGGACCGCGGCGATCACCTGCGGCGTTGCCCGCCCAGCCGCGGCCGCCGCCTCTCCGATCGTTGGCACGATGAATTCCTCGACGGTGCGCGGACCAGCGAGGTACGGCAGTGTGCCGTCGGCGAGCTCTCCGGTCACCCGTAAAGCCTTGGGCCCCATGGCGGCAACGTAAATCGGTATCGGAGTGCCGCCGGCGAGGGAGACGGACCAGTCCTTGACCGAAGCGCTGAGTTCCGTGCCGCGGTAATCGAGGGTGCCGGTGTCGAAGATGGAACGCAGCATCTGCAGGTGTTCGCGCAGCCGGCCTACCGGGTTGGACCACGTCGTCCCGAACATCTGTGCCTCTATCGCCTTCGCACCGAGGCCGAGACCGAGACTGAAGTTTCCGTGCGAGGCGGCCTGCGCCGTCTGAGCCAGGGTGGCCACGATCAGCGGGTGGCGCGGGTTGATGGGCACCACGAACGTCCCGACGCCGAGGCCGGGTACCGCAGCGCCGACCAGGCCGGCCAAGCTGATCGCGTCGTGGCTGACCTGCTGAGAGAACCACACGTGGCGAACGCCGATCTCGTAGGCGCGGCGGGACTGGGTGATGACGTCATCGACGGCGTTGGCGGCGCTCGGACTGGGGTTGATAACTACTCCGGTGGGCATACAACTGCCAACCCAGCGGGGTGACGGCGCCATTCCCTTCCGCTCAGGCAGATTCCCTGTCGAGCCGTCAGCCGTAGAAGCGCGTCACCCGGCTGCGGAGCCTGTCGATCGCGATGTCGAGCACGATCTTCTTGGCACGTTTGATCAGGAACTCCGGGATCGGCGCGGCCAGGTCGACGATGATGTCGAACCGCACCCGCGTCTTGTCACCCTCGCGGACGAGGTTGTACTCGCCGTGCTGACCGCGTTGCTGGAACGTATCCGACGCGTCCCACACCACCCAGTCGCGGCCCCAGTGGTACTCGAGGAGTTCCTTGTCGGTGACGCCCATGATCTTCACGGTCGCCTTGACATGGTGCGGACGGCCGTCGGGGTATCGGTCGATCACCTCGGCGTGCCGGTGCACCGTCGACCACGACGGCACTTCCTCGATGTCGGCGAGCGCGTCGAGTATCGCCTCGGGCGCAGCGTCGAACATCACTTCTCGTGACGCTCTGACTGCCATGGGAGCAAATACTAATGAACACTCCGGCCTTGCGCAGGAGTTTTTGCAGCTAATTTCGAGCGCTCAGTCAATTTTCTTTGAGATCAGTCCGGCACCGTACCCCTACCAGCCGATTTGGTCGAGCGCGGTGGTGCCCTTCGGCGGGGTGGCACCCACGGCGGGCGGGGTCCTGGAGAAGCGGGGTGCAGGGGCCGCCTGATCGACGCCGTCGACCGTGACCACCGCCGACCGCGCCCTGAGGTGTTCGTTTGCCGACGCCTCGCTCCAGCTCAGCACGGGCGTGACACACGCATCCGTGCCCGCGAACACCGCCGTCCACTCGTCGCGGGTCTTGCTCGCGAAGCGCTCGGTGAAGATCGCCTTCATCTCGTCGTAGCGGCCGAGCTCGAACTGACTGGGCACCTCGTCGGCCTCTAGACCGAGACCGTTGATCAGTTGGGCGAAGAACTGCGGTTCGATCGAGCCGACGGCCATGTACTCGCCGTCGGACGTTTCGTAGGTGCGGTAGTAGGGCGCTCCGCCGTCGAGCATGAACGACTCGCGCTGATCCTTCAGCGATCCGGTCGCCTTCATGGTCCACATCATCTGGGCGAGGACGCTGACGCCGTCGACCATGGCAGCGTCGATCACCTGGCCCTTGCCGGAGTGTTCCCGTTCGTAGAGTGCGGCGACGATGCCGAGCAGCACGAACATCGACCCGCCACCGAAGTCGGCGACCAGGTTCAGCGGGGCAACGGGCGGTCGATCGCGGTAGCCGATGGCACTGAGCGCCCCAGTCTGCGATAGGTAGTTGATGTCGTGGCCGGCGGTCATCGCCAGCGGGCCGTCCTGCCCCCAGCCGGTGATGCGCGCGAAGATCAGCCGCGGGTTGACGGCCGCGCACTCCACGGGGCCGATGCCGAGCCGTTCACAGGTGCCCGGCCGGAAGCAGTCGAGCAGCACGTCGGCCTTGGCGGCCAGGTCGAGAAGCGTGTTGGGGTCCTTCTTCACGTCGAGGTCGACGATGCGCTTGCCCCTGTGCAACAGGTCGCGGTCCTCGGCGGGCATCGTCAGGCCGCCCGGCCGTCGCACCCGCACCACGTCGGCACCGAGATCGGCGAGGATCATCGCCGCGTGCGGTCCTGGGCCGATCCCGCCCAGTTCGATCACCTTCACCCCGGCGAGCGGCCCCACTCCTGCCGCCATGGGTCAGCCGCCCTTCTTGACCTTCAGAACCTGCTTGCGCAGGCCGTCGGTCGCACTTTCGGTGCCGCCCTTCATGGCACGCTTGAGCACGAAGCCGGGCATGGGGATCGACAGGTCGATGGTGATGTCGAACCTCACTCGGGTCTTGGCGCCATCCGGAATCAGGGTGTAGCTGGCGTCCTGTCTCTTCAGCGCGCCCGCCTTGATCAGCGTCCAGCTGACCTTGTCCGCGGTCCAGGTGTATTCGATCTCCATGGTGTCGACGATGCCCGCGGTCTTGATCTTCATCTCGACCAGGCGGGGCCTGCCATCGTCGCCCGTCTCCAGGATCTTGGCGCTCTGATACTGCGGCGCCCAGTCCGGTGTCGCCTCGACGTCGGCGATGACGTCGAGGATTTCCTCGGGGGACGCTTCGATCACTACTTCGCGGGAATCGCTGGTTGCCATTCCGCGACACTAGCGACCTCACGCGAGCTCACGGGCATTTACGCGCCTCGATGTAGTGCGCCGTTAACGTCGGAATGGAAGCATGCCGGGTGTGTCCACAGACCCGCAGACCATCGCCTACCCGGCGCCAGGCGCCCGCCCGCACCGCCGCGACACCGATGCCCTCGTGCCCCATGTCATCGTCCTGTTCGGCGCCACCGGCGACCTTGCCAAGCGCAAGCTGCTGCCCGGGCTGGCCTACCTCGTCCAGTCGGCCCTCGCCCCGGAGATCAGGGTCGTCGGCACGTCCCTCGAGGAACTGACGAACGACGAGTTCCGTACCCTCACCAAGGAAGCGGTCGACGCGTTCGGTACCCACAAGCTCACCGACGAGCAGTGGAAGAACTTCGCGAGCCGGATCACGTACGTGCCGCAGGGTGGTGGCCCCGAGGCGCTGGCCGCCGCGGTAGAGGCCGCCGAGATCGAGCTCGGCCCGGAAACCCTACGACTGCACTATCTTTCGGTTCCACCCAAGGCGGCACGCGCGGTCATCACGATGTTGCGCGACGCGAAGCTGGTCGAACGCGCCCGCGTGGTGATGGAGAAGCCGTTTGGCACCGATCTGGCCAGCGCCATCGAGCTCAACGACTTCGTGCACGAGACGTTCCGCGAGCGCCAGATCTTCCGCATCGACCACTTCCTCGGCAAGGAGGCCGCGCAGAACATCCTCGCGTTCCGCTTCGCCAACGGCCTCTTCGAGCCGATCTGGAACCGCAACTTCATCGATCACATCCAGATCGACATTCCCGAGACCCTGGGACTGGACCAGCGGGCCAACTTCTACGAGAGCACCGGCGCCTTCAAGGACATGGTCGTCACCCACCTCCTGCAGGTGATGGCGTTCGTCGTGATGGAACCGCCGACGGCACTCGAACCGCGGGCGATCAGCGAGGAGAAGAACAAGGTCTTCCGCTCGATGCTGCCCATCCGCTGCGCCGACGTGGTCCGCGGCCAGTACACCGGCTACCGCGACGAGGTCGGGGTAGCAAAGGATTCCGACACCGAGACGTTCATCGCGCTGAAGGTCGGCATCGACAACTGGCGCTGGGCGGGCGTGCCGATCTACCTGCGCACCGGCAAGCGGATGGCCGAGGGCATCCGCGTCATCTCGATCGCCTTCAAGGAGGCGCCGCGGACGATGTTCCCCGCCGGGTCCGGTGTCGGGTCGCAGGGTCCCGATCACCTCACCTTCGACCTGGCCGACAGCTCCAAGGTGTCGCTGTCGTTCTACGGCAAGCGCCCTGGGCCCGGCATGAAGCTCGACAAGCTGTCGATGCAGTTCTCCACGCAGGAGACGGACTCCCAGGGTGACGTGCTGGAGGCCTACGAGCGGCTGATCCTCGACGCCATGCGCGGTGACCACACGCTGTTCACCACCGCCGAGGGCATCGAATCACTGTGGGAGCGTTCGGCTCAGCTGTTGGACGACCCCCCGCCGGTGAAGACCTACCCGCCGGGCACGTGGGGCCCCAACGCCATTCACCAGCTGATCGCGCCCAACGCGTGGCGGCTGCCGTTCGAGCGGGCCTGGCGGGAGAAGAAGTAGGGGCTGTGCGTCGGCGGTTTTGTCGGTGGCCTCTTCTTTGATGGTGGTATGTCTTCGCCGGCAACCTCTTTCGCTCCCGGGCCGAGCCCGACTGAGCGCATGGATGGGTTGTTGGAGAAGGTGGCGGAGTTGACCGGGCAGCGCAACGCGATCGACGGTCAGATCGTGGACATCGTCGCCGAGATTGACCGCGACGGACTAGGGGGCATGACCGGCGCGCGATCGATTCCGTCGCTGGTGGCATGGATGACCGGTGCCTCACCGCGCAACGCGAAGACGATCGCCGCCATCGCCCATCGACTGCCGGAATTCCCCAAGTGTGCGGCGGGGATGCGGGAGGGCCGGTTGTCACTGGATCAGGTCGGGGTGATCGCCGAGAAGGCAGCCGACGGGTCTGATGCGTTTTACGCGCAGATGGCCGCGGTCGCGACGGTCAGCCAGCTGTGCAAGGCGATCAAACTGGAACCGAAACCCGACCCCGAACCGCAACCGCAACCGCCGCCGCGGTCGATCAGCAAGACCAGCGATGAGCAGTCCACCACCTACACGATCACCCTGCCCCACGACGAGGCCGCCATCGTCGACGCCGCCCTCGACTCCCACCGCGACGCCCTGATCACCGCGTGGAAACACGACCACACCGACAGCTCCTCCGAACAGGCACCGCCGATGCCGAACACCAACGATGCGTTCATGAGCCTGGTCGTGGCCGGCTGGGACAGTGAGGTGGCTCGCCGTCCGCACGCCCAACGCACCACCGTCGTGGTACACGTCGACCTCGAAAGCCGCATCGCCGCGCTGCATCTGGGTCCGCTGCTCTCCGATGATGACCGGCGCTACCTGACCTGCGATGCGACGTGTGAGGTGTGGTTCGAACGCGACGGGCGGGTCATCGGTGCCGGGCGGGCTACCCGCACCGTCGGGCGCCGGTTGCGTCGCGTTCTGGAGCACCGCGACCGTAGTTGCGTGGTGCCCGGTTGCGGCGCCACCCGAGGACTACACGCTCATCACATATGGCATTGGGAGGACGGCGGACCCACCGAACTCGACAATCTGGTGTTGGTCTGCCCGCATCACCATCGGGCTCACCATCGCGGTGTCATCACCATCTCCGGAACTGCCCACCACCTCGTCGTCACCGACCAAGCGGGCAGGCCACTGACGCCGGGATCGCTGGCCCGACCCCCCACCACACCCCCACCCACGGTCAAACCGTGTT
The DNA here is from genome assembly GCF_008329605.1 of Mycolicibacterium sp. P9-64. Classification (GTDB taxonomy): domain Bacteria; phylum Actinomycetota; class Actinomycetes; order Mycobacteriales; family Mycobacteriaceae; genus Mycobacterium. The sequence continues at coordinate 218,661 of NZ_NPKO01000005.1, read as the reverse complement.
CCGGGCCGACCGGGGAACGCGCCGACTGGTGGTGGTACGAACCCTTCCCACCACAACCACCACCCACGACCAACTAGCCGCCGGGCGGCACCAGCATCTGCTGCCACGTCTTGTTGCCAGGGTTGGCGAGATCGCCCTGCGTGTAGTTCCTGCCATCGGGTCCGATGTAGTTCCCCGTCGCGGGGTCGTAGGGCACTGCGGAGACGGGCGGCGGGATGCCCACCGGACGAGCGCCCGGCGGGTCCTGCGGGATGGCCTGGCCGGAGAGCGTCGCGTTGGGGTCACCCTTCCAGTTGTAGCCATCGTTGAGCGGGACGTACTGCTCGTCGCTTTCGCACATCTCGACCGTCGGCGCGCGCTTGGCGGGATTGCCCTCACACGGAATATTGCGCACGCCACGGACATTGAGGTCCGAATCCTGCGGCACCCGGCAGTACAACTCGCCTGCGGGTCTGTCGGGGTAGTCCTGATCGGACGGTGAACGCTGCTGCCGGACGGGCAGAAAGCCGGTGTTGCAGGGCGGCGGCGTGTTGAGGTTGAGGTTGAAGTCGAGGTAGATCCCTCGATAGGCCTGCTTCACACCGGAATCCGCGAGCGCGATCGCCGACATGACGGCCGTGCCCTGCGGGTAGAGCACCAGCATCTGCTCGATGTCGTTGCGGTAGGTCACCGCGATGTCGCCGAGGCTCACCAGATTGGCCAGCAACACCGGCAACGCAGGGGCCACCCGGTCGAAGAGGGCCCTACCCTCCCCCAACGCCGGCCCACCGATGTCGAGCAGATCTCCGAACGCCTGGTCCTGTGCCTTGAACTGCCCGGTGATCGACGCCGTCCGCGCCGCCCATGTCGCGATCGCATCCGACGTCTGCACTTGGGAATTCGCCACGGCCGGGAACTGGTCGATCAACGTGGTGAACGAATCCTTCGCCTTCCCCGCCTCGATGGCCAACGAGGTGGATCCGTCCACGATGCGCGACAGTTCCGGCCCCAAACCGCCGACCGCCTTGGCCGCTTCGTCGACGACGGTGCGTAGGTTGTCCTGCGGGATCGCTTGCAGCGCCGTGTTGGTGGCGTCGAGCAGGTTCCCGATGTCTGGCGGAATCCGCACCTTGTCCACCCCGATGTTGGCACCGTCGGCCAGCGTGGGGACGCTGTCTCCTGCGGCGTGCGTTTGCGGTGTCAACTCGAGGAACTGTTCACCGACCGCGGAGCGGCTGTGCACCGCGGCCGACACGTCGGACGGGATCGGGGTGTCCGAGTTCAGCTTGAGAACGGCACGGACGCCATCGCGGGTGACGTCGATCGATTCGACCCTGCCGATCTCGGTACCGCGGTAGGTCACCACGGACGTCGGGTACAAACCTCCCGACGCAGGCAGGTCGACAGTCACGGTGTAACGCCCGATGCCAAGCAGCGCAGGCACGTTCACGAGCCCGAATGCCATCACGCCGACCGCGACGACCGTGATGGTGGCCAGGATCGCCAGCTGTGTCCACACCTGTCGAGACAGTCGCAACATCAGTACGCTCCCCAGCGATACGGGGCGATGAGCGGGTTGCCCGCCGTGTACGGGCTCGGCATCTGACCGATCGTGCGGCCCCACTGCAGTTCGAGTTCGGTGAGGTTTCCTTCCCACCTCGTCCCGGTGAACAGGCTGCTGTCGATCCGGCTCAGGGTCAGGTCGATGACGAGAGTGATGTTGGCGAAGTCGCCGCGGAACCAGTTGGCCACCTTGCTCTTCACCCACGGGTACGTCGACAGGAAGTCCAGCCCTCTGGTCAGTGCGGGCCCGGCGTCGGCAAGCTCCCGGAACACCGGGGCGATGCTGCGCAGATTGCTGACGAGGGATTCCTTGGTCTGTTCGATCGTCGACGTCGCGACGGCGCTGAACTTGCCGAGGGCGTCGATCGCGTCCGCCAGCTTGATGCGCGAATCCGAAAGCACGGCAAGTGCCTTCGGGATGTCGTCGAGCGCCTTGTCGACGACCTTGTCGCTCGCCGCGACCTGCCCGGCAAGCGAGTTGAGCTTCTCGGTGGCCGAGATGATGTCGTCGGTCTGGTCGTTGAGCTGGGCGATGAAGACGTCCAGCTGGGTCAGCAGGCTCCGCATGTCGTTCTCGCGGCCCGCCAACGCCTTCGCGAACGCTTGGTTGATCTCCTGAAGTTGGCCGAGCCCGCCGCCGTTGAGCAGGATCGACACCGAGGCCAGAGTCTGCTCGGTGGTCGGGTACGTGCTGGCCGCCGACAGCGGGATCACCGAGCCGTCCTTGAGCTGCCCCTCCGGCGCTTGGTCGACGGGCGGCGCAAGCTCGATGTGCATGGCGCCGAGGAGGCTGGTCTGCCCTACCTTGGCGGTGCTGTTCGCCGGCAGGTGTACGTCCTTGTTGATGCGCATGGTCACCAGCGCATGCCAGTCCTGGACCTCGATCTTGGTGACGTTGCCGATGTTGACGTCGCCGACGCGCACGCGCGTGTTCTGCTGGATGACGACGACGTCGGGCAGCTGCGCCTGGATGGTGTACGAACCGTCGCCTCCGCCTTCGGTTCCCGGCAGGCTCAGCGAGTTGAGGCCACGCCACTCGCATCCGGTGATCGCGAACAGGCACGCGACGACGAACGCCGCGATCAGCGTGCGTTTCACGGCGTACCCCCGGGTGGAGGAACCATCAGCCCAGGCAAGCCCTGGCCGGGATCGGTTGGCGTCGTGGCCGACAGCGGAGCCTCCGCCGGGAGCAGCGCATCGGGGTCGATCGGCGCGGGCGCGGCGGCAGGCGGCGGCAGGTGCGGGTTCAGCCGGTCTTCGCTGTAGGTGATCTCGTTGGGCCGCGCCGACTCGCCGACGAACGGGTTGACGCCGAGCGGCGGGAAGTTGTATTGGCGGTTCTTGATGATGGGAGCGAGGTACTGGACGCACAGTTTCGAGGACTGCTCCCAGTTCTCCCGCGACGCGGCCTGGATTGCACTGCAGATGAATTGGACGGTGTTGGCGAAGTTGACGGGGGCAAGGATGCCCGTCACGGCGCTCTGCGACGGCTGGTAGATGTTCATGAAGTTCTGGAACACCGTCGGCGCGATGTGCAGGACCTGCTTGACGTCGCCGCGGCTGTCGTTGAGCGCCGTGGTCACCGAGTTGAACCGGTCGAACGTGACGCCGAGCCCTTCGCGGTTCTCGGCGACGAAACTCCGCAGGTCGTTCACTGCGCCGTCGAGACCCTTGGTCGCGTCGGCCACTTCGTTTGGCGTGTCGGACAACACCGTGGTGATGTCGGCGAGGTTGGTGTTGAACGAGGCCAGCAGGTCGCTGCTCGACGACAGGGCGGAGACGAATAGCTGCAGATTGCGCACCGTGCTGAAGATGTCGGTGCTGTGGTCGCCGAGCGCCGAAACGGCTTGCGAGAGTTTGATGACGGTGTCGCGGGCGGTGTCGCCCTCACCGCGCAGGTTGGCGGCTGTGCTGTTGACGAACTCACCGACCGGACTGACCCCGCCGGGGGTGACGGGTTGCAGGGAGTCGGTCAGCTTCTCCAGCTGCTGGCGCAGGTCGTCCCACTCGACGGGAACGGCGGTACGTTCGATCGGAATGGTCGTGCCTGGCGCCAGTTTCGGACCTTCGGAGTAGGCGGGGACGAGCTGCATGGCGCGGGCACTGACCAGCGACGGCGAGAGGATCGCCGCCTTGACGTCAGCCGGTACCGAGTACTGCTTGTCGACCGAGAACGTCACCTTCGTGGCGTTGGGCTGCGGGTCGATCTCGTCGATGGTGCCGACGGCCACACCGAGGATGCGGACCTCGTCGCCGGTGTAGAGGCCGTTGGTGTTGGTGAAGTAGGCACTGAAGGTGTTCCTGCTGACGGGGTTCCACCACGAGGTGGCCACCACCGATATCGCAACGGCGAGGATGACGACCAACCCTGCCGCCGTGGCAATCCGCACTTTGTTCTTCACGGTCACTGCCCTCCGGCCGTCGCGACGGGCTGCGGCCCGATGAACGGCGGTGGCACTTCACCGGGCGCGGGGACGTAGACGGGTGGCGTGACGAGCAATGGCTCGAACGGGATGGGCGGACCTGGCGGAGGCCCGCCGGGCGGGGGCGCGGGCAGAGGCTCGCGGTACGGATAGCAGCCGGTCGGGCCGGGCAGCGGCAGGCCGGGCGGACCGCAGCCCTGATCGCCCGGTTTGCCGGTAATGGCATCGGGCAGAGTCAGATTCGGGTCCCCCCCCTGCCCGGTACGCGGGTACGGCACCGGCAGGGCCGGGGTGCCCGGCTGCCCCGTCGGCGGGTCGACGAGCTGCGACGGCGCCAGCACGTTGGGGTCGAGACCGAGATCGGAGAACGCGGAGTCGATGAACGGCTGGGCGAACTGCCCTGGCGCGAGGTTGACAAGGGAGGCCTTGAAGAAGGGTCCCGATCCGAGCACCTCGCCGAACGACATGGCGTACCGCCGTAGCAGGTACAGCGTGCGCTGCAGCTCCTTCTTGCGGTTGTCCAGGATGCCGAGCACACCGTTGAGCTTGTCGACCGCGGGCTTGAGCTGAGTCCGGTTGTCGGCGACGAGACCGGACAGCTGGTGCGCCGCCGCGGTCAGGTTGTTCATCAGTGCGTCGACGGAACTGCGTTGGGACAGAAGCTCGGCCAGCAGGGCATTGGTGTTGACGACGAGGCCTGCGATCTGATCGCTGCGCTTGGCCAGCACCGCGGTGACCTTGTTCGCGTTGGCCAGCAGGTTGCGCAGTTGCGCGTCACGAGTGTTGAGGGTGTCGGAGAACCGCGCCACGCCCTCGAGCGCGATCTTCAAGTCCGGTGGGGTGTCCTTGAAGGTGTCGGCCAGCGTGGTCAGCGCCGAGGACAGCTGCGTCGTGTCGAGGGCGCTGATCGTGGACGTCAAATCACCCAGTGCGCTTGGCAGGTCGTAGGGCGAGGTGGTCCGCTCGAGTGGGATCGTGCCCTCGAGGGTGCCGTCGCCACGTGGCGTCACCTCCAGGAACTTGGTTCCGAGCACGGTCTCGGTCTTGATCGCGGCCTCGGTCTGCGCACCCAGCTCGACACCGTCGCGGACGGTGAAGTCCACCAGCACCTTCGTCCCCTCCAAGCGGATCTCGGACACCCTGCCGACGCTGAGTCCCGACACTCGCACGTCACTGCCGGTCTTGATCCCGCCGGCTTCCGCGAAATAGGCGGAGTAGTCGGTGGTGCCCTTGACGAAGGGAATCTTGTCGTAGGAGAACGCCGCGATCACGACGGCGATCAGGATCAGGGTTCCGACCCCGCCGACGGCCAACCGATTGCGTTCGGCCAACGGCTTGAAATATGGCCTGCCCAGCTTGATTCGGGTCATTTGGGCGTGCACCGTCCGGAGTCTTGGCCGGCGAGTTTGACGAACACGGGCTGGCCGCCCTTTCCGTTGACCTTCAGAATCGCATCGCAGAGGTAGAAGCCGAAGTAGTCGCCGTAGAGACCGTTGCGAGCCAGCACCTGGTAGGCATCGGGAAGGGTTCTGACGAGATCGTCGACGTATTGGTGATCGGCTTCGATCTGGCCCGCGAAGCGGTCGGTCTGCGTGACCGCTTCCTTGATCGGTTGGCGCGCAACGGCCAACAGATCGGCAATGGATCCCGCCGCGGCGTTGATGTACGCCGTACCCGTTGCGATGTCGGTCTTGCGGTCGGCGAGCTCCTTGACGAGCTGGGACAGATCGCCGAGGCCTTGGGAGAACTGCTGGTCGTGCGCGGCGAAGGTGCCGAGCACGGTGTTCAGGTTGGTGATGACCTGACCGATGAGCTGATCGCGGCCTGCCAGCGTCGTCGTCAGCGCCGACGTCTGGGAGAGCACCGACGCGATGGTGCCGCCCTGGCCTTGAAAGACCTTCAGCAATTGACCGGAGAGCGCGTTCACCTGATCGGGGTCCAGTGCCCGAAACAGCGGGCGGAATCCGCCGATGAGGGCGTCCACGTCGAGCGCAGGCGACGTCCGTTCCAGCGGGATCGTCTGTCCCGGTTGGAGTTTCTTCACCGAGCCGGGGCCCTCTTCGAGGGACAGATAGCGGTCGCCGATCAGGTTCTCGTAGCGCACGGCGGCCTTGGTTCCGTCGGTGAGGACGAGGTTCTTGTCGATGGCGAAGTCGACGGTGACCGTCCCGTCCTTGCGTAGGGTCATGTCCTTGACCTTGCCGACCTCGACACCGGCGATGCGGACGAAGTTGCCCCCCTTGAGGCCGGACACGTTGGTGAACACCGCGCTGTACGAGGCGCGCGAGTCGAACCGGAACTGCCCGAAGACGGTCACCAGAACGAACGTCGACACCAGGCACAAGATGGTGAACAACGCGACCTGCGTCACGACCCGAACGGTTCTCCCCCTCATGGCTGTCCCTCCGGCGGTGCGGGTGGCGGCGGCGGTGCCGGCAGCTGCGGCAGCCCCGGGTAGAGCGGTGTGCCGTCGGGCGCGTACTCGGGTGCGCCGTAGGCAGGGGCTCCCGGATAGGCAGGCCACGGGCCAGGTGCCGGGCCGCCCGGGTAACGGTTCTTCGGCGGTTCCGGCATGCCCTTGGTGCCCGGGAAGTAGTTGGAGAAGCCGGGAAACCCGATGCCAGGGTTTGGCCGAACGTCAAGGCCCGTGCCGAATCCCGTGTCGGTCACCAGGTACTTGACCGGGAAGTTCTTGCTGACGTCGGGCAGTGAGCCGCAACTCGGCTTTCCACCGGGCCCACCCGTGGCGTTGACGATCGGCAGGTTGTCGGGATAACGATAGGCGTCGTCACCCATCAGCAGCCCGGCGTCCATGATCACCGATTTGCCGTTGCCGCCCAACGCGTCCCTGCCGCCGTGTTCCAGGAACCACTGCGCGCCTTGGAATAGGCACGTGTAGGTTGGCGAGTACTTCTCGAGAAGCGCGGTCGTCGGTTGGAGCAGACCCAACGCACGCACCAGGTTCGGCTGGTTCCCACCGACCGTGTCGATGCCCGACTGGGAGAAGCCAACCGCGGAGAGCAGCAGATCGTCAAGCGCCTTCGCGTGTGTCGTGATCGTGCCGCTGGTCGTGGAGAACGAGTCCAGGATCGACACGATGTCCTGCGCCGCAACCGAATACGCCTGCGCGGTCTCGCCGAACAACTGCCAGTCCTGCCGAACCGTCTGCATCCGCGGGTTCACGGCGAGCAATACGTCGTTCGCGCCGGTGATCGCTTCACCGATGCGATCTCCCTTGCCGCGCACCGATTGCGCCACGGCGGAGAGCACCGAGTTCAGCTTCGCCGGGTCGACGGAGTGCACGACCGACTGCAGGTTCTCGAAGACGGTGTTGACCTCGACGGTCACGTTGCGGGAATGCAGCACCGCGCCCGGCCGCAGCGGCGCAGGGCTCGCGTCGGGCGGCACGATCAGGTCGACGTACTTGGCGCCGAAGGCGGTGCTGGACTTGATCTCGGCCTCGACGTTGCTCGGCAGGTACTGGAACGGTCCGGTGTCGATCTTCAACTGCAGGGACGCCAGGTTGGAATCGCTACCGATGGAACTGACTTCGCCGATCTGAACGCCGCGCAGCTTCACCTTGGCGCCGTTCTCCATGACCAGCCCAGCTCTGTCGGAGACCAGGGTGAGCGGAACGTTCCTCCGCAGGGTGCCCGAGAACAGCAGGACGGTCATCGTGGACAGTGCCACGATGACGAGGAGCAGCACCGGCGCCCACCAGATCGGATCGATCTTCCCGCGCCTGGATGAGTTGTCCATCCCCGTCATCCCGAGAGGTGGAAGTTGCCGGACTGCCCGTACACGGACAGCGTGATGGTCAACAGAATGAAAACCCCCGCGGTGATGGAAGTTCGCACTGCGCGACCCACCGCCTCGCCGACCCCGGCAGGACCGCCGCTTGCCGTGTACCCGTAGTACGTGTGCACCGCCATCACGGCCGCAGCCATGGCCAGCGCTTCCGTGAAGGACCACAGCAGATCCGTCGGCTGCAGGAACGTCCCGAAGTAGTGGTCGTAGACGCCGCGACTCTGCCCGTAGATGATCGTCGTGCCGAACCGGGTTGCCAGGAAGGACATCAGCACGGCGACGGTGTAGATCGGGATGACCGCGATGACCCCGGCCACGATGCGGGTGGACGCCAGGTAGGTGACCGCGCGGATGCCCATCACCTCAAGCGCGTCGATCTCCTCGTTGATGCGCATGGCACCGAGCTGAGCCGTCGCGCCTGCCCCGATGGTCGCGGCGAGCGCGACGCCCGCCGTCGCGGGTGCGATGAACCGGACGTTGAGAAATGCGCCGAGGAAGCCCGTGAGGGCCTCGATCCCGACGTTCGACAGCGTGTTGTAGCCCTGCACGGCGATCAGCGCTCCGGTGGACAGCGTGAGGAAGCCGACGATGACCACCGTGCCGCCGATTACGGCCAGCGCACCCGTGCCAAGGCCCATCGTGGCGATCAACCGAAGCACCTCCGCGGGGTACCGCCGGATGGCATCGGGAGTGGCGGCGAGCGCATTGCCGTAGAAGACCGTCTGCTCGCCGAGCCGACGCGTCCCGTCGACCACCTTGCTCAGGGTCTCACCGCGTGATGCATCGACCTGAGCGCTCGACAACGATGGCTCGCTCTTCATCATCGATCGTTCGCTCGCAAGCTCGTTCACGGCGCCACCTTCACGCCGAACGCCGTCGCCAGGATGTTGATCAGAAACAACGCCATGAAGGCGAACACGACGGTTTCGTTGACGGCGTTGCCGACCGCCGTCGGCCCACCACCGACGGACAACCCCTTGTAGCAGGCGATCATGCCTGCCGACAGCCCGAACAGCAGCGCCTTGACGAGCGACACGATCACCTGCGGAAGGCCGGTCAGCAGCGTCATCCCCGCCACGAACGCGCCAGGCGTGACGTGCTGGACGTACACCACGAAGAAGTAGCTTCCGAAGAGCCCGACGACCGCCACCACCGAATACAGCATCAGCGCAACGAATGTCGCGGCGATCACCCGCGGCACTACCAGTGCCTGCACGGGGTTCACGCCGATGACCTTCATCGCGTCGATTTCCTCGCGAATCGTCCTGGCGCCCAAGTCGGCACACATCGCGGTCGACCCGGCGCCCGAGACGACGATGGCGGTCACCACGGGGCCCACCTGCGTGACCGATGCCAGCGCTGCGCCGGCACCGGACAGGTCGCCCGCGCCGACCTCCAACAGCACGATGTTCAACGTGAAGACGATGAGTACCGTGTAGGGAATGGAGAGCACGATCGTGGGAACGATCGAAACCCTTGCGACGAACCGAATCTGATCCAGAAGCTCGCGCCACGCAAAGGGGCTGCGAAACATCGCGGCAGAAGTCTCGCCGGCGAGCACGAAGAAGTCCCCCATGGCGTACAGGGGCCTCGCCAGCGCTGATGCGTTCACTTCGCGGACGTTAAGTGGACCGAAGTTAGCTGTCAAAAGGAGATCTGCGGCAAACCCGCACGTCAAGCCCAGAGCGTGCAGGTACCGTCCCTGCGGCCACTTTCGCTCACATTGATCGGATCTAGCGGATTCAAAGCCTTCCGCCACGCGGCTCCGCAACGTGGTTAGGCTCAAACCCATGAGCGATGCGATAGACCCGGCGGTACCTCCGAGCGGGACGGGTTGCGTCGAGTGCGACGAAGTCAGCGGCTGGTGGGTGCACCTACGGCGATGCGCGGCGTGCGGACACATCGGGTGTTGTGACGACTCGCTCGCACGGCACGCCGCCGCGCATTGGCGTGCCTCAGGCCATCCGATCATCCGGTCGTTCGAGCCTGGCGAAGACTGGTTCTGGAACTACCAGACCAACGAGTACTACGACGGCCCCGAACTGGCTGAGCCGCAAAACCATCCGGATGACCAGAGCGTGCCGGGACCCCAGGAGCGTGTGCCCGGCGACTGGATGGCACAGCTGCAACATCGGAGTGACTGAGCCCCCGTGGCGAAGGCGGGAGGCGACAGCACGTTCACGGTGCTGGTCGCGTTTGGCGCGAACCTGGTGATCGCCGTCGCCAAGACCGCAGCCGCCGCAGTGTCCGGTTCGGCGTCGATGAGCGCAGAGGCAGCGCACTCCTGGGCCGACACCGGCAACGAGGTCTTCCTTCTCATCGCCAACCGCCGCGGTGGCAGGGCGCCCGACGACAGGCGCCCGCTCGGCTACGGGCGCGAGGTCTACGTGTGGTCGCTGCTTGCCGCGGTCGGGCTGTTCGTCGTCGGTGCGGCCGTCTCGATATGGCGGGGTGTCAGCGAGCTGCTGGATGGCACCGCGGGCGGGGAAGACTATCGGCTGGCGTACCTGGTGCTGGCCGTCGCGTTCATTCTGGAGGGCACGTCCCTGTTGCAGGCCGTTCGCCAACTCCGGCGCGAGGCAAACAGATTCGATTCCGACGTCGTGGAGTATGCGCTGCGGACATCGGACCCGACGGTGCGCGCGGTGTTCGCAGAGGACAGTGCGGCACTGATCGGCATCGTCATTGCGTTCCTCGGCATCCTGCTGCACCAGCTCACCGGCGAGGTGCTGTGGGACGCCATCGGTTCGATCCTGGTCGGGGTGTTGCTCGCAGTGGTGGCAGTCGTGTTGATCGATCGCAACCGCCAGTTCCTCACCGGCGAACCGGGCTCCCCGAGGATTCACGACGCACTCGTAGCGCGGCTCACGGGTTTCCCGGAGGTCGCGGAAGTGCGATTTCTCCGCCCCGAATTCATCGGACCGAAACGGCTTTTCGTCATCGCCAGCGTCGATCTGGTTGGCGACGCCGTGGAGTCGTCGATCGCCAAGACACTGCGGATGCTCGAGCATCGGCTAGAGGACGATCCGTACGTCGCCGAAGCCGTGCTGACCGTTTCCGAACCCGACGAACTGGGTACACCTGCGCTGTGAACAGCCAAGACCCCAAGACGACTCAGTCAGACGCCGGCCCGGACGGCGCCGAGGACGTGCAGAGCGATCCGGCCAAGGGCGCAGACGAGAAGTCCGACTGGTCGGACGAGGGCGGCGCCACCGACGAAGGCCCGGCCGGCGAAAGCGATTAGGCGTGGCCGCCCAACGTACGGTTGTTTGCGGGCCTTCTCGAGGTTTGCGTGCAACAACCGGACGTTCGGCGACTACTGTGCGTCGGCCAGCGCCTGCTGCGCGGCGTTGTAGCCGGGAATGAACGTGATACCCGGCCCGCCGTGGCAGCCGGCGCTCGCGAGGTATAGGCCTTCGATCGGAATCGGTTGGTCCACATAGCCCTTCGGCCCTGGGCGGTTGATCCCCATCTGATCCGGGTGCAGCAGGCCGTGGCAGTAGTCCCCACCGGGCGCGCCGAACATCGTGCCCATGTGCTTGGGCGTGAAGGTGGTGTGCTTGAGAATGAGACTCTCGAAGTTGGGGGCCAACCGCGTCAGTTTGTCGATCACCCGCTGCCCCATCTCGGACTTCATGTCGCCGTAAGTTGATCGGGAGTCTGCGCCATTCGTCTCGATCGGGAACCACAGCGAGAACGCCGAAACCGCGTGCTTACCGGGGGGCGCCAGGCCGGGGTCGTTGACCGATGGGATCTGCAGCGCGATCGAAGGGTCGGCGGGCACGATGCCGCGCCTGCAGTCCTCCCACTGCTGTTGCAGCTCTTCTGGAGTGCTGAAGATTCCGATGTTCGACTGCAGCGCAGGATCATTGAGCAACTCGTAGGGGGCGGCGAACTCGGGTATGCCATCGAGCGCGAAGTGCATCTGCAGGTAGCTGCCACGGTGGTCGACACGCGAGAACCGCTCGCGGACGTCGTCGGGCACCGCGGACGGCGCGACCAACTTGGTGACCGTCAGGTCCGGCGCGACGCCGGAGACGACGACGGGCGCGGTGATGATCGTGCCGTCCTCAAGCCGGACACCACTGACCCGGCCCTTCTCGACCTGGATCTCCTCGACCTTGGACCGCAACCTCAGCTCGCCGCCGTTCGACGTGAACACCTCACACAGATGCGACGTGAGCGCGCCGATGCCGCCCCTCAACTTCTTGACGAGCACCGTGTTCTCGTCGGGGACGGCGAACCCGTAGGCCAGCGCGGCGGCGGAGCCGGGAGTAGCGGGCCCGCGGTAGGTGGTGTTGACCGCCAACAGTGCCAACATGCCCCGCAGCGCGCCATGCTTCTCCTTGTCGGGGAGGTAGCGGTCGAGCACCTCGGTGACCGATCCGAACAGCAGGTCGGTGATCGTCGACCGTTCGAATTCATTTGTGGCGCAGGCATACATCTCGTCGAGCGACTTCGGGGGCAGGCCGGCGTCGAACCGTCCAAGGGCCCGGGTCGGCGCCTGGCACCAGGCCATCAGACCCATCATCCCGTTGACGGCCTCGGCGCCGTGCACCTCGTTGATGTGCGTCATCAGCTTCATCGGGTCGGTGTAGTAGACCAGCGGTTCGTCGCCGATGCCGCGCAGCGACACCGACATCACGTCGAGATCGACCGTCGGTAGATCGTCGAGCCCGAGTGCGCGGCTCACCACGGCCGACGTCGGAACCTGGACCGAGCCGGCGATCTCGAACTTGAAGCCGTCGAACAACTCCACCGTGGAGGCCATCCCGCCTGCGTAGAGCTTCGATTCCAGGCACAGCGTGCGCATCCCCGCCTGCTGAAGCAGGGCCGCCGAGGTCAGGCCGTTGTGGCCCGCGCCGATGACGATCGCGTCGAAGGCACCCGCACGCGAGGAGGAATTGGGGTCCGTCATGAATCGAGGCTGGCACGCACCCCATGTTTTGTCAATAATGACAAAACATGGATCGCAGGTCGATCAGCTCGGGTCGCCGATTCCCGACTGCAGGGACTCCAGCGCCGTACGGCAGAGCCGGGCCAACTCGGGCACCGAACGCTCCTCGGAGAGCATCCACACCTCCATCGCGCCGAACACCGCCGCGGCAATGCAGCGCGCCGTCACGGTGATCCGCAACCGCTCGTCGGTACCAGGCGCGGGAGGTTCGACACGGGTCAGGAATTCCTCGACCGCCTCGGCGAAGTCAGCCTCGACCTGCCTGATGTGGCGAACGATTCGGCCGGGATCGAGTTCCTGAGCCCGCAATTCGGCGATCCTGGCCACGGCGTCGACGTCGTAGGGGGCCGACATGACCGCCGCGTGCACGGACTCGATCAGCGATTCCTCACCGGACTGGTTGGCCAGCGCCGCGCGGAACCACTCGACGCCCGCGTCGTAGTCGGCGAACAGCAGATCCTGCTTGGAGGCGAAGTGCCGGTAGAAGGTGCGCAGCGACACCCCGGCATCGGCGGCGATCTGGTCAGCCGAAGTCTCGTCGACGCCCTGCGCGAGGAACCGGACCAGCGCCGCTTTGCGCAACGCCTCACGGGTTCGCTCGCTGCGCGCCGTCTGCGCAGGTCGGACCATCTGGGTAAGGTACCCGACTCAGTGTCGGGGATCGACGAGGGCGATGGCGGCCGCGACGGCCTCCTCGCTGATGTCACTCATCCGCCCACCGTCCTCGACCGTGATCGCGGTCAGCTCGCGAAGGCCGCCGAGCAGCATGATGATCCGCTGTCGCGATACCGGAGCGGCAGCGCGGAACCCCTCGGAGCCGGTCAGCGCCTGCACCATCGTGATGAAGTTGTCCATCGCCTCGCGCTGCAGGCGGCGCGCCGTATTGGCGAGCGCGGGAACGTCGCGAATCCAGCTGAGCATCAACGCCGGACGCGATTCGATGGACGCGATCCATGCCTCGATGGCCTGCCGCGCCTGGACATCCCACGGCGCCGCGGGGTCGACGGCCGCGGTGATTCGCCTGATCTGTTCGGCGTTCGCCTCGGCCAACAATGCGACGAAGCATTCGTCCTTGCTGGAGAAGTGCTCGTAGAAGGTTCGGCGCGACGTCCTGGCGCGTCGAACGACGTCGGCAATGGTCGTCTTCGGATAGCCGTCCTCGGCGATCGACTCCTCGAGGGCGTCGAACAGACGTTGCCGAAAGCTTGCGTTCACTGGGTTCGCATCGTACCGGGGAGGGCAGCGACGCTTCGTCACGACACCGAAGACGGTTACTTCGGTAGCTTCGACTCCATCTTGTCGGCGACCTGGGCAGCCTCCGTGAGGGTCGCCTGCTGCTGCGGCTTGCACGCCTGGATGTCGAAGATCAGGTTGGCGGCGATCGTGAGAAACCGTTGACACGACCGCGTCTGGGCACCACTGCCACGGGTGAACGGCAACGACAACTCGGTGTCGGTTCTGGTCAGGTCGCCACTGAGCCACGCGGGCAACGGCTGGTCGTTGAGCCTGATGTTCACGTGGTGGTTGGTGCACTTGGACCATCGGTCGACCGACTGCGCAAAGAACTCGCGTGCCCCGTCGACCGTCCGGTATGAGACGACGGACTGCACGACCAGCGAGTCCCACTGATCGCTGTCCGGTTGCCGAAACAATTGTTGGCGCACCGACTTCCAGTGAGTCGGGTCGTACACCGGGGCCTCGTTGACCTGCCACACACCAAGGCAGTTGAGATTGGGCAGCATGTTGCGGTGGTCCCCCATCACGGTGACCACCGGATGCGGATTCATCGCCGTCGTCCCCATGACGGCGTTGATCTCCGAGGCGTTGAGCAGCAGCCCGTCGAGCGCAGAGTCCGCAACGGCCTTCTGCGGCTCCGAGGCTCCGGTGGCCGCCCCTCCCCCACATCCGGCCAGCGCGAGGCTGAGCACGAGCACGCCGAAGACGCGCCTCTTCACGAGGCTCCCGTTCCCATGGATCGTTTACTCGCCGCTAGGCGTGCGTGCCTGCCGCCGCGCACGCCTCCTGGACCTTTTCGGCGTTGTTGTTCATCGAGTTCGCGGTGTTGTTCAGGCTGTCGCCTGGAATGCGCAACCCCATCTTGACCAGCAGCGCCGTCGCGCCCAACGACCAACTCCGCATCGGGTCCGCGATCTCGGGCTGCAATCCAGGGACGTTCGACGCGTCCATCGCGGTGCCAGCGGCCTGGCGCAACGCGGTCCGGCCAACCTCGTTGCTGCTCTGCACCGCCGGGTCCGAGTAGTCGGAACCCTCGAAGGAGTCGGCGAAGCTGCCGTAGTAGTTCGAGGCGCCGTCGAGCACCTGACCGAACGTCTGGCACGCCGCCACCGCGGGCGCTGTCGCGTCGTCCGACTGCGGGGCTACGGCGACCTGAATGGGTCCGGGGCTCCCGGGGTCGGCGGCATCGTCGTCGGCCCACGCGGTTGGCAGGACCGAGAACCCAACGCCGAGCACGATCATCGCTGGTGCAGATGCTCGCAGGCATGTGCGGAATGAAGTCAAGATTTCCTCCGTGGTAGTCGGTTTCGCAGGGGTTGGCCTGTATCCAGTGCACCCACGTCGACAAGCCCCGTCCGGTCTCGAAGGCGGTACAGCCCCCCACGGTCGGTTGGCTAGGTGTCCAAATTGTGAACGTGCCACCAACGGATGGCCTCCAACGGCCATCCATTGGCTTTCATCGCGATTGGGACTAGATGTGAACTGCCTGAGGACGTTCTTCGCAGACGCTCATTCGATGGGAACGGGGCGCGAATTGTTAGGCGCCCGTTCACCGTTTGGCAACTCGACCATTAGATGCTCCGACGCGACAGATTCGTTGGATCCACTCGGATTCCGACCCACGAGAGGCGCCCTTAACACCATGTTGAACCGTTTAGCCATGTTGGCAACTGTCTGCATCGCGCTACCCGTCGGAGTCGCGCCCCTCGCACTGGCCGACCCGCCTCCGCCGCCGGACCCCGCCGTCGTTCCCATCAACGCCACCAACCCCCTGCCTCCCGAGGGCGCAGTCCCGTCCGCTCCTCCCGGAGTTCTGAACACCCCGGACGGATGGCACCTCGAGGTTAGCGGTGCCAACGAGACGCAGCTGCCCGTCGCACCGTTGACCACCGCGATCTCGTCGCGTGAGTACCTGATCGCAGGCACCTTCACCGGCAAGATCACCGGCGGCGGCAAGACCAAGCTGACCGGCGGAACACTCGAGGCCGGCGAGCAGATCGGCTGCGGCATCGTCTCCGACGAGACGGAGATCAACCCCGGTGCGAGCATCACCCCCGGCCTCAGCGCGATTGGCCTGCCCAGCGTCTCGGCCGGTATCAGCCTGCAGGGCAAGGTCTACCTGAAGCCCGGCACCGTGACCACGGTCGCGATCGACAAGAAGTCGTTCAAGGGCACCACGGCGCGTGTCACCATCACCGGTGTCCGCGTCAAGACCGACCAGTGTGCCGGCCAGTCGTTCATCCGCTCCTACGCGACGCTGACCTCCTCGACCGACAACACCGACGACGTCATCACCTACCTCGGCGTCACCAAGTCCGTCTAACCACAGTCGACCTCGAACGAGAGAACACAATGAATCGCTTCGCCGCAGTGGCAGCCGCCTGCATGACCCTTACCTTTGCCGCCGCCACGCCGCTCGCGTTGGCGGACCCGCCCGTCGATCCCGCCGCTGACCCCGGCCCGCCGCCGGACAACGGCGTCGTCGCTTCCGCCGAACCAGGCGTCGTGACGAGCCCCGACGGCTGGACGCTGACCGTCGTCGCCAAGGACGAGACCCAGCTTCCCGTCGCCCCGCTGACCACCGCGGTCTCGTCGCGCGAGTACCTGGTGGGCGGCACGTTCACCGGTACCGTCACCGGCAGCGGCAAGACGTCGCTGAACGGTGGAACGTTGGAGGCCGGTTACCAGATCGGCTGCGGCATCGAGCTCGGGCAGGTTCGTCTGATCGGCCAGGCCGGCGTCAATGTCGGTGGCCTCAGCTTCCCGGCGACCGGCCCCGTCTTCGCACCCGCGCTGTCGTTCCCGCTGTCGGGCACCATCGAGATCCACCCGAAGCCGGGCACGGTGTCGACGGTGACGGTCGACAAGAAGACGTTCAAGGCCGCCCCCGTGCGCGTCACGCTGAAGGACACGCACATCAAGGTCGACGGTTGCGTCGGTCAGTCGTTCATTCGGTCGTACGCGACGCTGACCAGCTCGACGACGGACACCGACGACATCGTCGCCTACTACGGGGTGACGAAGTCCGTCTGAGGTTGGTCGCAGAGCACACCGGGCACCCACACCGAAAGCAGGACAGTTGGCCATGATTGACCGAAATCGCATCGCGGCCGCAGCATTCGGCGTGCTCGCCGTCGGAGCGGCGGTCGCCTTCCCGGCGACCGCCGTCGCCGACGACGCACCGCCCGATCCGCTGCCGGCTCCCGGAGATCCTGCACCACCTCCACCGCCCGGTCCGACGATTCCGATCATCGGCGCACCGATTGGTGGGTTTGGTGTGCTGGCGCAGAGCAACGCGCCCTCCGCGGGACCCGGCGCACTCGGTGCACCCCCCGTCTACGGCCTGGACGCCTCGAGCGTCCTGGCCCAGGCCCCGGCGCCATCGCTACCGGGGGCGGTGGGGACACCTCCGAACCTGAACGTGTTCAACAACGCCTACGGTGCGGGGGCGCTCAACGAAGTGCCCGCAGCACCAGGCAAGGGTGAACAGTTCGACGTGGCTCCCGGTCAGGAGAACGCGGACGTCAGCAAGCGGGAGTGGCTGGGTCGGTACATCGACCTGTACCGGGCCGGCGACCTGAAGGGTGGACTGCTGGGGCAGGTGCCGAAGGACCAACTCGGCGAACCGCTGCCTGGCACCGCGCCGCTGCCGGGGACCAACATCCCGTCGGGGCTCGCCGAGTTCCTGCCGGACCCGGCCGACGCTCCGCCTCCCGGCGGACCGCCGCCACCGCCTGGCGCCGTTCCACCCGTGCCTCCGCCGCCAGGGTGATTCGGCTCTACATCGATTGACTCTCGCGCCCATCGGCCACCGCCGGTGGGCGCGAAGTCTTTTGGCGCGCTAGGCCAGTAGCGCGCGGACTGCGTCGACGATGACCGCGCGGCGGTGCGCGTGATCCTCGTCGTCGACCAATGCGGCGAACTCGGGCGTCATCCCCGACCACAGCCCGGAGATCTGCAGCACCAACCCGAGCAGGTCGACCGCCGACCACCGGTCGGTCACCGCGCCTTCTGCTTGAGCCTTCGCGATGGCCTCCACCTTCGCCGCGTTCGACTCCGCGATGATGTCGATCGGATCCTGTGTTCCGGCGCGCTCCAGCCGGTACCAGGTAGCGAGCCGCTGTACGTGCGGGCGTGCGACGTAACCGTCGAACAACCGCCCGGCGTACTCCGGCAGATCGTTGGCGTCGATCGGGCTGTCGCGCAGCGTCGTCACGACGAGGTCGTGGAACACCGCCTCGAACAAGCCATCCTTGTTGCCGAAGTAGTGATAGATCTGCGCCTTGTTCGACGCCGCCGCGATGGCGATCCGGTCGACGCGTGCCCCGGCGATGCCGAACGCCGCGAACTCTTCGGCGGCCGCATCGAGCAGGCGTCTGCGGGTGGCATCGGCGTCTCTGACCATTCCCCCACTCTAATCAACTAACCGTCTAGTTGACAATGCACCGCGTCGAGAGTTCAATGCAACTAACCGTTCAGTTGACTAATCGGAGGAGGCATCGTGTCCCAGGTATTTCTCGTCACCGGCAGCTCTCGCGGACTCGGCAGGGAGATCGTCGAAGCGGCCTTGGCGGCCGGTCACCACGTGGTGGCGACCGCGCGAAGGGCCGAACCGCTCGCCAACCTCGTTGACGCGTACGGAGATCGGGTCCGCGCCGTCGCACTCGACGTCACCGATCCCGCGGCCGCCGACGCCGCGGTCCGCACCGCGGTCGACGCGTTCGGCCGACTCGACGTCGTGGTCAACAACGCCGGGTACGCCGACCTCGCGGCGATCGAGGACACCAGCCTCGACGACTTCCGCGCACAAATCGAAACCAACCTGTTCGGGGTCGTCACCGTCACCAAGGCCGCGCTGCCGCAGCTGCGGGCACAGGGCTCCGGCCACGTCATCCAGGTCTCCTCGGTGGGTGGGCGGATGGCGAGCGCAGGCCTCGGCGCGTATCAATCGGCCAAGTGGGCGGTCGGCGGCTTCTCGAGCGTGCTGAGTCAGGAAGTCGCGCCACTCGGGATCAAGGTCACCGTCCTGGAACCCGGTGGTATGCGCACTGATTGGGCAGGAAGCTCGATGGCGATACCGGCCATCAGCGCACCGTACGAGCAGACGGTCGGCGACCGCGCACGGATGATCCGCGCCGGCCTCAGCACCGAGGCGGGTGACCCCGCCAAGGTGGCGCGTGTTGTCCTCGAGGTGGCCGCGATGCCGGAACCGCCTCTGCGGCTGCTGCTCGGCAGCGACGCCTTCCGCTATGGCACGGCGGCCGGACGTGCGCTTGCCGAATCCGACGAGGCGTGGCGCGAGCTCAGCATCTCCACCGACCACGACGACGCCACCGAAGCGCAATTGGACCCGCTTGGGCATGGCGCAGCCTGAAGAAGACCAGCGCGGTCGGATTCCAGGCTGCCGCTCAAGGATTCACGTTGTTCGGCATCTACTGAGCCGTGTCTGCCTGCCGTGCTAGACAGGTTGGCATGAGCTCACTTGCCGACCAGACCCGTTGGATGGACGCCACCGATCAGGCGGCCCTCGTCGCGTCGGGTGACGTCTCCCCCAGCGAGCTTCTCGAGGCGGCGATCGAGCGCATCGAACGCTACGACCCCGCCATCAACGCCGTCGTGATCCGCTGGTTCGATCACGCCCGCGAGACGGCCGCGAGCGCGGAGCTTCCCGACGGCCCGTTCCGCGGCGTCCCGTTCCTCATCAAGGACCTCTACGCCTCGTACGCCGGTCAACGGATCAGCAACGGCAACGTCGCGTTCAAGGAGGCGGGCGTCATCGCCGACGCCGACACGACGCTCGTCAGCCGCCATCGCGCTGCCGGGCTCGTCATCGCCGGGCGTACCAACAGTCCCGAGCTCGGCAGCGTGCCGACCACCGAGCCGATCGCATGGGGCGCCACCCACAACCCGTGGGACGTGACACGCTCCCCCGGCGGGTCGAGCGGCGGCGCCGCCGCCGCGGTGGCATCGGGCATGGTGCCGTTCGCCCACGCCAGTGACGGCGGCGGGTCGATTCGCATCCCGGCGTCGTGCTGCGGCCTGGTCGGGCTCAAACCCAGCCAGGGCCGCATCTCCGTCGGCCCGATCCGCGACGAGACGGGGCTGGGGGTCGAGCACTGCGTCAGCCGCACCGTTCGCGATTCGGCCGCGTTGCTCGACGCGACGTGTGGACCGGGCATCGGCGACACCGTGATCGCACCGGCACCCACACGCCCGTACGTCGACGAGCTCGGCG
The DNA here is from genome assembly GCF_008329605.1 of Mycolicibacterium sp. P9-64. Taxonomy (GTDB): domain Bacteria; phylum Actinomycetota; class Actinomycetes; order Mycobacteriales; family Mycobacteriaceae; genus Mycobacterium. Next base: position 198,461 of record NZ_NPKO01000005.1, on the reverse strand, counting down.
CCGACCCGGGCCGGCTGCGGATCGGCATCCTCGATCACCATCCGCAGGGCGGGCCGGTCGATGCCGAAGTCGTCGACGCGACACGCGCCGTCGGCCGACTCCTCGAATCGTTGGGCCACCACGTCGAGCCAGCATGGCCGAAGGCGTTGGAGGACAAGACCTTCACACCGAAGTTCATGGCGCTGTGGGCCACTCAGATGGGGCTGGCGCGGCGCCGCTTCGAAGATCAGTTGGGCCGTCCACTGGCGGATCACGAGCTCGAGCCGATGAACAGAATCCAGGCCGACTTCGCCACCAACTTCTCGTCCGTCGACTACGCGCTCGCGCTGTCAGAGGCCAGCCAGTACCGGCGTGCGCTGCAGTCGTGGTGGCACGACGGCTGGGATCTCCTGCTCACGCCGACGGTGGCCGAGCTGCCGCTCACACTCGGCACCATCGGCAACGATCCCGATGACCCGATGTCGGCGATGGCGCGGGCAGGCCAGTTCGTGGCGTTCACACCTCCGTTCAACACCAGCGGCCAACCCGCCATCAGCCTGCCGCTGGAGTGGACCGCCGAGGGCTTGCCGATCGGAACGCAGCTCGCCGCCGCGTACGGCCGCGAGGACGTCCTGATTCGCATCGCCAGCCAGCTCGAGCAGGCGAATCCCTGGGCGCACCGCACGCCTGGCATCTGACCGTCACGGTCGTTCGCCCCCAGGAGTAGTGGTCTGCTGCTTATCGTGAGCTGGTGGAGGGCACGCCTTTTGGTCGCTATCAGCTGATCGAGCTGCTGGGCCGCGGCGGCATGGGCGAGGTGTGGCGCGCCCACGACACCGAGATCGACCGCGTGGTGGCGCTGAAGGTACTACTGCCCCGTTACGCCCAGGACCAGGAGTTCGAAACGCGGTTCCGGCGCGAAGCCCGCGCGGCGGCCCGGCTCGACGATCCCCACGTAGTGCCGATCTATGACGTCGGGGAGATCGACGGCCGGTTGTACGTCACGATGCGGCTGATCGACGGCGTCGATCTGCAGACCGTGTTGGACACCGGGCCGTTGGACACCCGGCGCGCCGTGTACGTCATCGAGCAGATCGCCACCGCATTGCACAGCGGGCATCAGGCCGGGTTGGTGCATCGCGACGTGAAACCGTCCAACATTCTGTTGGCACAGAACGACTTCGCCTATCTGATCGACTTCGGCATCGCCCGCTCCACCGGAGAATCCGCGTTGACGTCGGTCAACACCACCATCGGCACGTGGGCCTACATGGCGCCAGAACGCTTCAACACCAAGGAGATTCAGCCGAGTTCGGACATCTACGCGCTCGCGTGCGTGCTGTATCAATGCCTCACCGGCGAGTTGCCCTTCCCCGGCGACACCCTCGAGCAGGTCGCGGTCAGCCACATGGTGATGCCGCCACCCAAACCCTCCGAGGACAGCGACACCGTCCCGGCCGCGATGGACCAGGTGATCGCCACCGGGCTCGCCAAGCAACCCGCCGACCGCTACCAAAGCACCGTGGCGCTGGCCGCAGCGGCGCGGCAGGCCAGCACCGAACCGGCAGGTACCCCTGCCGACCCGGCCTTTGCCACGCCCTGGCTGTCCAGCGGCGAATCCCCCACTGTGCCAGCGCACTTCAGCGGACCGCCGCCGGTTCCGCCAGCAGGGAAGCGCCGCGGCGTCCTGATCGGTGCGCTGCTTGCCGTCGTGCTGCTGATCGCCGCCGGTGTCTTCGCCACCGTGAAGCTCTCCCAGAAGAGTGCTCCGGCGGCCCCCGCTCCATCCGCGAACCCAACGTCGGCCACTCCCACCGCGACGCCCAACACCGGCCCATTCACTGGGATCTACCGGGCCAACTACGGACCGATCACCGGACTCAACGACAACCCGGGCCCCGACACCGCGAAACCCACCGACACGTATGCGGTCCGATCGGCGTGCCGCCCGACGGGGTGCGTGGCCACCGCATCACGCCTCAGCGGAACCACCGCGTTCCCTGCGCCGATCGTGTTCGACGAGATCGGCGACCGCTGGTTCGTCGTCGCCCTCTCCGCGGTGCCGTGCAAGACCGACCCGGCCACCGAGTCCTGGGAGGTGCTGACACTGCAACCGCGGCCCGACGGCACCCTCGCCGGTGAATTTACCGCGACCACCAGCAATGACTGCCTGGCCAAGCGCACCGTGACGTTCACCCGCGTCGGTGACGTCGACGTCGAGTCCCTGCCCGACCCGGCGACGGTGCCGCCGCGGGTGGTCTCGCCGGCCGAAGCGCTGCGTGGCCAATACCAGCAGTCACGGCACTTCCCCTCGGTCGGCCAAACACAGCAGACCGTCTACCGCGTCGGCACGAATTGCCTGCGCACCGGCGATCGGTGCATCAGCTTCTTCCATGGTCAGGCGGGCGAGGTGGAACCGCTGACCTTCGGTGACGGCAACTGGAACCTGTTCACCGAAAGCGACAACGCGTGTCGCGGCGGCCAGATGCACGTCACGAAGTCCGGACGGTATCCACTGCCGCAACCCCTGCAGAACCCGATCACGCTCCTCACCGGCACCGGCCGCCAGGATCAGACCGCGCCGTGCGCAGGCAACATAGCGTTCGACGAAACGTTCACGCGCATCGGTGATTAGCGATCGCGCCCACGGACTCGACGATTGATCGATATCGTGAGCCGGTGGAGGGCACGTCATTCGGCCGCTACCAGCTGATCGAACTGCTGGGTCGAGGCGGCATGGGCGAGGTCTGGCGCGCCCACGACACCCAGATCGACCGCGTGGTTGCGCTGAAGATGCTGTTGCCGCACTACGCCGAAGACCCCGAGTTCGACAGGCGCTTTCGCCGCGAAGCCCGCGCGGCGGCACGTCTCGACGACCCGCACATCGTGCCGATCTACGACGTCGGCGAGATCGACGGCCGGTTGTACGTCACGATGCGGCTCATAGCAGGCACGGACCTGCACACCGTGCTCAACGACGGCCCCATGCCACCGGCACGCGCAGTGAACATCATCGAGCAGATCGCCTCGGCACTGCACAGCGCCCACCGGACCGGGCTGGTGCACCGCGACGTCAAACCATCGAACATTCTGTTGGCCGACAACGACTTCGCCTACCTGATCGACTTCGGCATCGCCCGCGCCACCGGCGATACCGCATTGACGTCGGCCAACACCACCATCGGCACGTGGGCCTACATGGCGCCGGAGCGTTTCCAGACCGGAGAGATTCAGCCGAGCTCGGACGTCTATGCATTGGCGTGCGTGCTGTTTCAGTGTTTGACCGGAGTGGTGCCGTACCCAGGCGACACCCTCGAGCAGATTGCGGTGGGGCACATGGTCACCCCTCCACCGAGCCCGTCGCAGGACCACGACACCGTTCCGGTGGCAATGGACCACGTGATCGCCACCGGTCTGGCCAAGCTGCCCGCTGATCGCTATCCCAGCACCATCGACCTGGCCGCCGCAGCGCAGCAGGCGATCGGCCCACCCGCCAACCAGATCCACCAGGCACCACCTCCGATCGGTGCCCCCGATCCCGCCCACACCCAGCCGTGGCGATCCAGCAGTGAAGCGCCGACCACGCCTGCTCAGGTGGGCGCGCTCCCACCGCCGCCACCGAATCGGTCGGGCGGGCGGCGGGGCATCCTCATCGGTGCTCTGGTCGCCGTCGTCCTGCTGATCGCCGGTGGCGTCTTCGCGGCGGTGCAGTTCACCAAACCTGGCGACCCCACCCCGGCCGCACCGTCGTCCACCGCCAACGCTTCGTCGGGCACCGCTGCGCCGCCAGTCAATTCGGGTCCCTTCACCGGTGTGTACCGGGCCGACTTCGGCCGGGCCACCGGACTGGACGGCGCACCGCGACCCGGCACGGCGCCGTCGACCGGTACGTACGGCGTGCGCTCGGTGTGCGACTCGGGCCGGTGCGTGGCGACCGCATCGCAGTTCAAGGGCGACGCCGCGTTCGCATCAACGATGGTGTTCGACGAGGTCGGCGACCGGTGGCTCTCCGTCGTCGTCGCCCCTGGCCAATGCAAGGGCGCACAGACCGAGACCTGGCAGGTGTTCACGCTGGCGCCCCGACCCGACGGCACTCTCACCGGCGAGCACACCAGAACCACCCCCGACCATTGCGCGGAGAAGCGGACCGTGACGTTCACCCGCACGGGAGACGTCGACGTCGACGCCGACTTCTACACGCTGCCCGACCCCGCCGATCTCTCACCGCGGGTGGTGTCGCCTGCCGAAGCACTAAGGGGCAACTACCACATCACACGGACCTTCACGGTGAAGGGCCTGCCGGTATTGCAGGCGGACGCACCCGTCACGACCGACTGTTTGCGTACCGGTGATCGATGCATGAGCTACTTCTCCGTCGCATCGGGGGACATCCCCCTGCTGTTCGACGGCACGAAGTTCGTCTCGACCGATCGAACCCAAGGTCCATGTCCGAGCGGCGATCTGTCGAATCTGACGACCGACGCGCAGTACCCGCTGCCGCAACCACCGCAGGATCCGATTCAGTCGCTTAGCGGACACGGCACGTGGGTGCAGACCGGAACCTGCGCAGTCGACATGGAGTTCGACGAAACGTTCACGCGCACCGGCGATTAACCACCCGCTCGGTTCCGGCTACTTGTCTTTTCCGATTTGGCTGACGCACATACGGTTACGTGGTAGTGCGCGCGTAGGGACGGTCCGGCCCCACGTAAGCGGTTGCGGCGCAACCACAACCCCCGTCCGCGCCGCAGTTCGGCCGACGCGCGCGATGCGATGTGCTGAGAAAGGTTGCCGAGATGTGACCTGGACCCCATAATCAGCCGGTGACCCGACTGGTGCGTCGTCTCCGCGTCCTTGCCGCTGCGTTGATCACGGTAGTTCCACTGATCGCGATCCCCGTTGCAGCCGCCGACCCACCTGGCGGCGCAACCATCACCGGCATCGAGCACGTCACCGACCGTTGGGACAAGGTCTCGGTGTTCTCGCCGTCCATGAACAAGGTCATCGTCAACGACGTCTTCAAGGCGCCGAGGTCGAATGCACCCACGTTCTACCTACTGCCCGGCATCGACGGCGGCGACAACCTGGACCCAGGTGCGAACTTCGCGCCAGGCACCAAGAGTTGGTTCGGGTTCACCGACCTGCAGGGCTTCTTCGGCAACAAGAACGTCAACGTCGTCTCTCCTCTGGGCGGGGCCTTCAGCTGGTACACCAACTGGGTCAACGACGGCAGCAAGCAGTACCAGACCTACATGACCCAGGAACTGCCCCCGCTGATCAACGCGCAGTACAAGACCAACGGCCGCAACGCGGTCGCGGGCTTGTCGAGCACCGGAGGCACCGCCGTCGACTACGCCATTCAGGCGCCGGGCCTCTACCGGGCCGTCGGCTCCTACAGCGGTTTCCTCACCCCGTCATCCGGCGCCCAGAACGTGTCGCTGACACTCAGTGGTGGGGGCGCCAGTGCCGACGCCATGTGGGGTCCGCAAGGCGGCCCACTATGGGTGGCGCACGACCCGACGGTGAACGTCGCGAAGCTCAAGGGCACCGCGGTATACGTCACCGCGTCGGCAGGCGGCCAGGGCGACGTCGACAAGCTGCCGCCGGGCACCAACAACTTCGCGGGCGGATTCATCGAGGGCATCGTCAACGACAGCACCAAGCAGTTCGCGGACGCCGCGGCAGCCGCTGGCGTGCCCATCAAGTACGTCGTCCTCCCCCAGGGCTCCCATTCGTGGGGGCTGTTCGAGGCGGAGATGCGGGACTCCTGGAACGCCACCATCGGACCTGCGCTCGGGGCCTAGTCCTCGTCACCGCCCGGCCAAGGGCCGGGTAACCCCAAACGTCCGTAGTTGGCGTCTCTGAGCTGCTCGAATGGTGGGCTGCGTCGTGGGCCAAAATGGCTGACAAGTGCCGCCAAGAATCCGCCAAGCGGTTCATTGCAATCTTTTCGTGACCGGCCACCAAGGGCCTACAGCACGAAAGGAGCCAACCATGAACAACACCGTCGCGACTCTCGAGTCCAAACTGCCGACGACCACGCCGCGTGTGCGCCAGATGGCTGGCCTCTACGCGCTGAAGCCGTGGTTCACCGGCCGCCTGACCCCCATCGTCAACGTCGCCGTCACCAGGGGCATCTCACCTGACGCGTTCACCGTCGCAGGTGTCGTGGCCGCAGGCGCTGCCGCAGTGGCGATCGCCTTCGGCTACTGGCCGCTGGCCGCACTGTTCCTGGTGCTCCGCCTGGCAGGCGCCAACCTCGACGGCGCGGTTGCCCGCGCCGCAGGCAAGAGCCGGCCGTGGGGCTTCGTCGTCAACGAGATCGGCGACCGCACCTCTGACCTCCTGGCCTTCGCCGGGCTGGCGGTCTTCGTCGCCCGCCACGACGGCTCGGGCATGCACTGGCTGTCGTGGCCTGTGCTTCAGGTTCTGCTGGCCGCACTTGCCGCGACGATGCCCACCTTCGCCTCGCTGGCCGCAGCCGCCGCAGGCGCGCAACGCCGCAACGGCGGACCGATGGGCAAGACCGAACGGTGCCTCTTCATGGTGCTGGCGACCGCGTTTCCGGTCATCATGCCGGTGCTCTTGATGCAGCTGGTGAACGGTTCGCTGATCACCACCGTGCTGCGGTTGCGGGCCGCCCGCCGCGAGTTGGCGGCCAAGCAGCAGCGAGTGGTCGAGGCGAGCGAAGCGACGGGGAATCACTTCGAGGCGAGCGAAGCGACGGGGAATCACTTCGTCGAGTACTTCGACGCCGAGACCCAGCCGCTGTACGCAGTGACGCAACCGCTGACCCCCGTGACGCGCCCCTTGATCGGTGTGGCGGCATGACCACCACCCGCTTCTCGAGCGTGCTGCGGCACCTGATGTGGCGGATGGCGTCCGCAGTGTCCGGCGGACTGACCGTGACCGGCCGGTGGGGCGTCTCGGGTGGCTGCATCGTCGTGGCCAACCACTCCTCACACGCCGACACGGCAGTACTGCTGGCCGCGCTTCCGCCCTCGGCCAAGCCCGTGTTCGGCGCGGCGGCGGACTACTGGTTCGACGTGCCGGTCCGCCGCTTCATTGCCACCTCGCTGGCAGGCGTTCTGCCGGTGCAGCGGTCCGGTGACGGCGGCTACGCCGCATTGCTGGCCGCGGTCCGGCCCGCTCTGAAGGCAGGACACACCGTCGTCGTCTACCCCGAGGGCACCCGCTCGACCGACGGCAACATCGGCGAATTCCGCTCCGGCGCCTTGCGATTGGCGCAGGACTGCGGCGTACCGATCGTCCCCGTCGCGGTGCTCGGCACCGCCGACGTGCTGCCAAAGGGCGGGCACTACTCCCCCTCCCCGATGCGGGTGCACATCGGCGATCCGATCGACCCGGCCGGCACCTCGGCCACGCAGCTGCGCGATCGGGTAATGGCCTTGCGGGACAACCGCCTTCCGGAGAGCGCGAACCACTATGCCCTCGTCTCTTGACGGCGCCCTCATTAACGGCGATCTCGCGGCACCGACCGATATGGTCGACGACATGAGCCGGCCGCTGCCGCCCACCATCACCGTTCGCACCGGTGGTTGGCAGCGGACGTTCGCGCCAGGTCGCGACATCGTCGTCGGGCGTGACGTCCGCGCCGACGTGCGGATCGCGCACCTCGGGGTCTCCCGATCACACGTGCTGCTGCGCTATTCCGACGGGCGCTGGGTCGCGTTCGACGACAAGAGCTTCAACGGAATGTTCGTCGGGAATCAGCGAGTGCATTCGGTGGACATCCGCGACGGGCAGACCATCAACGTCGGCGACCCCGACGGTCCGCGGCTGACGTTCGAACTGGGCCCCACCCAGCAGCCCGACGATCGTCCGACGTCGCGGATGCCGAGGGAGACCAAGAGCCAAGACGAACCCGAGACCCGCGTGACGACGCGCATCGGCCGCGCGTCCGACAACGACGTCGTCATCCCCGACGTGCTGGCATCGAACCACCACGCATCGTTGGTGTCGACACCGCGAGGCATCCAGATTCAGGACGCCGGCAGTGCCAACGGCACCTTCGTCAACGGCGAACCCGTCAAGGAGGCCGTCCTCACCGAGGACGACGTCGTCACGATCGGCAACGTCGACTTCGTCTTCACGGGAAGCGATCTCGTCCGTCGTTCCCAACCCGCGACGAAGACCGGCGGCCTCGAAGTCCACGACGTCAGCCTAACGATCGAAGGCGCAGTCACACTGCTCGACCGGATTTCGCTCACCGCGCGGCCTGGCACGCTGACGGCGGTGATCGGCCCCTCCGGATCCGGCAAGACCACGCTGGCGAAGGCGATCATCGGCGCCACCCGGCCGACGAGCGGCACGGTGTCCTTCGACGGGCACGACGTCCACGCCGAGAATGCGTTGCTGCGCAACCGGATCGGCATGGTGCCGCAAGACGACGTCGTCCATCGCAAGCTCACCGTCATCCAAGCCCTCGGATATGCCGCAGAGCTGCGGATGCCGCCGGACACCAGCAGCGCCGATCGGCAGCGGGTGGTAACCCAGGTGCTCGACGAGCTGGAACTGATGGCACATGCCCAGACGCGCGTCGACAAGCTCTCGGGTGGGCAGCGCAAGCGCGTTTCGGTCGCCATGGAACTGTTGACCGGGCCGTCGCTGCTGGTGCTCGACGAGCCGACCACGGGGCTGGACCCAGCACTCGACCGGACCGTAATGGCGATGCTGCGTCACCTCGCCGACGCGGGCCGCGCGATCGTGGTGGTGACACACTCGCTGACCTACCTGGACGACTGCGATCAGGTGCTGCTGCTCGCCCCTGGCGGCAAGACCGCGTTCTGTGGCGCGCCTTCTGATCTCGGGCCCGCGATGGGGTCCACCGATTGGGCCGACGTCTTCGACGGCGTCCGAGACGACCCCGACGGTGCGCTGCAGCGTCATCTGGCCCGCACCGGGCCCGTGGTGGACCTGCCCACCCAGGTCGTGACCGTCAAGCCCGTCGGGGCGGTGAAGCCTGCCCGCCCCAACCCGTGGCGCCAGTTCTCGACCGTCGCACGCCGGCAGGTGCAGCTGATCATTGCCGATCGTGGTTACGTCGCGCTGCTGGTTGCCCTACCGTTCATCGTCGGTCTGCTGCCACTGACCGTGGCCGGTCACGCCGGCTTCGGTGCGCCTCCGCCCGGCGCCCCACCGTTCGAGCCGAAGCAGATCATCGCGCTGCTGAACTTCGGAGCGATCCTGTTGGGTACCACGCTGACCGTGCGCGACCTGACCGGTGAACGTGTCATCTTCCGCCGCGAGCAGGCCGTCGGGCTGTCGGCATCGGCTTACCTGGCGGCGAAGATCGCGGTGTTCGGCGCGGTCGCGGTGATTCAGTCGGCGATCCTGACGCTGGTCGTCACGGCACCCAAGTTCGGAAAGCCTGCGCCGCCGAGCGCGGCGGCGCTGGGCATTCCACTGTTCGAGTTGTTCGTCGGCGTCGCGGCGACGTGTGTGGGAGCGATGGCCCTCGGGTTGGCGGTATCGGCCCTTGCGAAGAGCAGCGAACAGGTCATCGTTCTGCTCGCGGCGACGCTGGTGACTCAGCTAGTGCTCGCGGGCGGCTTCATCCCGGTGACCAACCGGCCCCTTCTGGAAACCATCTCCTTGTTCACTCCCGCGCGGTGGGGCTTCGCGGCGACGGCCTCCACGGCTGATCTGAGCAATCTGGTGGTCATCGCGAAGGACGCGCACTGGCAGCACACCGCCTCGGCGTGGTTGTTCGACATCGCGATGCTCGGGGTGTTGTCCATCGCCTTTGCGGGGATCGCTCGCTGGAGGATCCGAGTCAAGAGCGGCGGTTAGCACCACGCCGTTTATGACCACGTAGCGATCACCGCGGTCAGGCCGATGGTGAAGATGACAAGCGCGATGATCAGGTAGATGCCGTAGAGGCGTTGCAGCAGCGGATGCAACAGCCTGGCAAGAAGCCACACGACCAGTCCCACCATCGAGATGCGCAGGCCACGCTCCAACAGCGTCCAGCCGGCCAGGTTCCACAGGTCGATGTGGTGCTCACCGGCGGCCCGGGCATAGACCTTGACGGGGATGCCCGACAACGCCTGATTCATGATCGCGCCCGGCCCGGCAGCCAGCTGGTCGAAGGCCGTCGCCGCCATCCGCGGGGTGGTCAGCGGCGCGGGCAGCAAGACACCACGCGACGCCAGCCCCGCGGTGGTCAGCACACCGAGCACCGAGCCGGCGATCACTGCCCCGGCCCATGCCATCACGCGGCGGGGCACGGCGGCGGCGAACAGTATCAACGCCATCTCGGCGACGATGAACCAACTCAATGCCTCGGCAAAACCCCATACGAACGCGACCAGCAAGCCGTACGGACTGGCGACGATGCCGGCGATCGCCGACCAGATGCGTGATTGGCGCTCGGGCTGGTCGCTCATCCGAGTACGGCCGCCAGCGGGAGGGCCAGTAGCAGCGAGTCGATCCGGTCGAGTAGGCCCCCGAAACCAGGCAGCCAGTCGCCTGCGTCCTTGACCTGAGCCTGCCGCTTCAACATGGACTCGAGGAGATCGCCGAACAGGCCGCCGATCGCCACCGCGATGAGCAGCCCGACCGAGATCGTGCCCAACAACGTCAGGACGACAAACGCGCCGATGATGGCGCCGACCATGCCGCCGACCGTCTTGTTGGGGCTCAAAGGGGACAGCGGCAGGCGCGCCCAACGCAAGCGGCGCAACCCCTTTCCGCCACACCAGGCCGCGACATCGGTAGCAGCGACGGCGAAGCACACCAGAAACGTGTCCGGCAACAACACCACGAGATGTGCCAACGACCAACAAATCCACACCGAGCCGAACGCGGTGAACGCCGTGCGCCGCGAGCCGTTCTCGACGTCGCCGCCGAGAAGCGCAGGCAGCGCGCAGAGCAGCATGACGACCGGCGCGAGGTTCAACAGCGACGGGCGCAGCCAGGCCGCGAGCGGATACAGCACCGCGAGCGCAAGAAGCACGTAGGTGTCGACCTTGCTCAGCCGCGCCAGCCGCCCGTACTCGATCACCGCGACGACGGCCATCGCGGCGGCCAGCACCGCGGTGGTGGGGGCGCCGATCCAGACCGGGATGCCGACCACAGGAGCGATCACCATCCACGACCGCCACTTGAGGATCAAGTCCCGCTTGCGGGAGGCGAGCACCGCGATGCCGCCGATCGTCAGAAGCCCGACGGTGACCCACATCAGAAACACCGAGCGGCCGTGCAGATGGACGTGCAGGGGCCCCAGATCGACGTTGAGCTGCATCCGCCGGTCGAGGTCGAGGAACCACAGGTACTTGTCGACGAGCATCGGCCTCCCCAGACAATGTGCGGTCCAGGACAACATAAGCCGTGCTGGCTGATCCAGGAACGGTTTATCGTGAGCCGGTGGAGGGGACGCCATTTGGCCGCTACCAGCTGATCGAGTTGCTGGGCCGTGGAGGGATGGGCGAGGTGTGGCGCGCCCACGACACCGAGCTCGACAGGGTGGTGGCGTTGAAGATGCTGCTCCCGCACTTCACCACGGATCCCGAGTTCGAGAAGCGGTTCCGCCGCGAGGCCCGCGCCGCCGCCCGCCTCGACGATCCGCACGTCGTGCCGATCCACGACGTCGGCGAGATCGACGGCAGGCTCTACGTCACCATGCGACTGATCAACGGCGTGGACCTGCACACGCTGTTGAACGACGGGCCGCTGGAAGCCGGACGCGCGGTGTACGTGATCGAACAGATCGCCTCGGCGCTACACAGCGCCCATCAAGCCGGGCTGGTGCATCGCGACGTCAAACCGTCCAACATCCTGTTGGCGCAGAATGACTTTGCGTATCTGATCGACTTCGGCATCGCGCACGCGTCAGGCGAAACCGGGCTCACCTCAGTCGGTTCCACGCTCGGCACGTGGTCCTACATGGCGCCCGAGCGCTTCGGCGACGGTGAGATCGGGCCCAGCTGCGACGTGTACGCACTCGCGTGTGTGCTCTACGAGTGCCTGACGGGCGAGTTGCCGTTCCCCGGCACCACGCTCGAGCAGATCGCGGTGGGCCACATGGTCATGCCGCCACCCAAACCCTCGGAAGACCGCGACACCGTCCCCACCGCACTGGACGACGTGGTCGCCACCGGGCTGGCCAAACAACCCACTGACCGCTACCAGAGCACGGTCGAGATGGCGTCCGCGGCGCGGCACGCCATCACGACGCCGACCGACGCAGGCGTGCCTGCCGCCCCGGATCCGGCGCAGACCGTCCGCAGGCCCGCCATCTCTGGCGAGTCGACGACCGACATCACACAGCTCGACGCTCCTCCACCGCGGCCAGGGACGAAGCGCCGTGGCGTCCTGATCGGAGCGCTCGTCGGTGTCGCGGTGCTGATCGCAGGCGCCATCTTCGGGGGCATCTGGCTGACGCGCGACCGCGATTCGGCGCCCGCAGCGCCGACCGACACCGCGGAGCCCGGTATGGCGCCCTTCACCGGGATCTACCGGGCCGACTTCAGCGCGACCACCCTCATGGACGGCCAGACCGTCGAAGGCGCGACCCCGATGACGGCCAGGTGGGGTGTGCGCTCGGTATGCCGTCCGGACGGATGTGTCGCGACGGCACTCCGGCTCAGCGGCGAAGGCCCCGCGGTGTCGAGCCTGGTGTTCGACGAGGTCGACGGACGCTGGATGGCCGTCGGCCTCGGCTCGGATCAGTGCCACGACGCCCCCGCCGAAGTGTGGGACGTGTTCACCCTGGAACCCCGCCCCGACGGCACCCTGTCGGGCGAGTTCAGCGGGACCACCAGCGACGGCTGCTCCGGACGGGGCACCGTGACCTTCGCCCGCACCGGAAGCATCGACGACAACATCGTTCCCGACCCGGCCACCGTGGCGCCACGCGTGGTGTCGCCTGCGCTGGCCCTGCGAGGGCACTACCACCTCACCCGCAACTTCTCGAACGGCTCCCCCCAGCAGGATCTGCTCTACTCGGTTACCACCGACTGTCTGCGCGACGCCTCTCGGTGCATGAGCTACTTCCACGCACCGTCGGATTTCCGCCCGCTCATCTTCAGCGACGGGAAGTGGGTTTCCGAGCTCGAGTTCGACGGCAAGTGCCCGCCTCCCGGCGGCCCAACGCACCTCAAGTACACCGCGCAGTTTGCGCTGCCGGAGCCGCCGCAGGATCCGATCACGCTGCTGATCGGCAACGGACGTCAGGAGCAGACGGGAAACTGCGCCGCCAGCACGGCCGTCACCGAAACATTCACGCGCACCGGAGATTAACCGCGCTGGCGTTGCGCATGCCGTGCGACCCTGGCGCGGTTGCCGCAGAGCGCGGAGCACCACTCCCTGCGGTGGGTCTTCAAGAAGAAGTAGGCGCATCCCGGTGCGACGCATGGCCTGAGCAGATCCCACTGCGGGCTGGTGATGAGGTAGATGGCCTGCCGTGCAACGACCGTGGTCAGTGCATCGGCGAATGAACCACCTGCCGCGACGTCGCGCCGCAGCAGTATCCGACCGCCTGGCACGAGCTCGGGCCATACCCTGCCCATCGCAGACGCCGTGTTCACGATCGAGCGTGCCGTCACACCGTCGGTCACGGGTGACTGGCCAAGTAGTCGCGGATCCTTGGTGTGTTCGGCGGCGAGTCGGCGCAGCGCTTCGCGCAGGTCGATCAAATGTGTTGCAGCGTCGTTGGACAGGGCTTCCTCGTCGCCGAGTTCGGGCGTCAACCCGCACTGCGCACCGATGGCCTTCACCCAGGTGTGCACGTCGGCACCATCGGCGAGCGCGTCGTGCACTTCGTTTCGATCGATCCAGATCGTGTTCACCAGTGCGAGCGGCGCGGGCTCGTCTACGCGGGGTGCGGGTGACGTCGTCGTCATGATGCGCTCCGATTCTGCCAGTCGCTTGACCACGCGGATTGGGCCTACCTACCATCCTAATGTATAAATAGATATTATCCATTAGCAACGAAGGAGGCCGATGCCTCACCCCAAGGCCGGTCGCCTCTCGATCGGGCATGTCAGCTTTCAGCCGGGCGGTCCTCGTGGAACTGCGTGAACTCCGGGCGTTCGTGGCCGTCGTCGAAGAGGGCGGTATGTCCGCGGCCGCCCGTCGGCTGCACCTCAGCCAGCCCGCGGTTTCCCAGACCATCCACAATTTGGAGAGGCGTCTCCGCGTCGAACTCCTGGTGCGTACCAGCGCGGGTGTTGCCACCACGCCAGCAGGCGCAGCCCTGCTCACCGAGGCTCGCGACCTCATCTCGAGGCATCAGGAAGTCGCCGCGTCGATGGCCCAGCATCACGCCGCCGCCAACAACACGGTGCGCGTGGGTGTTCCACTCGAGCTGCCGACGGCGCTACTCCCCAATGCACTCACCGGCCTGGCTTCGCGCTCCCCCGCCACCCGCGTCAACCTCCGGCACATGTCCACTGCGAACCAGATCTCGGCACTGCGCTCGGGCGATCTCGATCTCGGCCTGATCAGGGAACGGCCGTCGTCGAACGATCTGGACGTCAACCTCGTCGTCGAAGAACAACTCGGAGTACTGCTGGCGGCCACGCATCTCGAGCAGCTTGGCGCTTCTGAGCAGATCAGGCTCGACGAACTCGCAGGGCTCGAGTGGTTGGGATTTCCCCGCTGCAACAGTCCGGCCTGGTACGACGAGCTCACCGCGACACTGCGTAGCCACGGAGTGCCCATCAGCACGTCGACCTCGTTCGCCGAGGCTCCCATCCAGGAGGTCACCTTCGCCGCCGTCAGCGCAGGCAAGGTCTTCGCACTGGCACCGGCGAGCTGGCGATCCATCCTCCCGGATTCGATTCGCTGGCAACCCATTAGCGGCCACCCCGTCCGGCGACGAACGTGGGCAGCGTGGCCGGCGAACTCATACCACCGCGGCCTCGCGCACCTGGTAGCGCTACTCGACGAACACCACGACCTACCGCCGGCGTCATGACAGCCGTTCGCCATGGCCAGATGTCGTGCATCGGAGTGCATCACACTGCCTAGAACGTCGCCAGACCGGCACAGATGGCGTTGCGGTACAACGATTTTCTATGACGGCAGTAGTTCATTCGCCTGGGTCACGTCTATCGAATCGGCTGGCCGTCGCGTTACATCTTTGGGGAAGGGATACCGCTAGGTCTAGCAAGGAAACTGTGACATGAAACCCCTCGAAGAGGGTGCGCCCACGCCATTCAGCCGTGCCGATGTCGAGCGGAGGGAGCGGTTCCAACAGGACGCCATCCCACTGTTGGAGCATCTGCTCCGTCGGGCCACGTGGCTGACCCGAAACCGCGCGGACGCCGAAGACCTGGTGCAGGACACGATGATCAACGCCTACACGTATTTTCACACGTTTCGGCAGGGTTCGAACCTCAACGCGTGGCTGAACCGCATCATGACCAACGCGTACATCGACACCTATCGCAAAGCCAAACGCCAGCCGCCGTCGTTCTCGATCGATCAGATCTCCGCGGAACTACTTGCGGCACAGTTGCCGAACTCGATAGCGGGAGCGTCGGCAGAGGAACAGGCGCTGAGCGGAACTCTGAATGCCGCACTTGCGGCAGCCGTGCGATCACTGCCGGAAGTGTTCCGCGTCGCCATCTACTACGCCGACGTCGAGGGCCTGAGCTACAACGAAATCGCGGAGATCACGGGAGCCGAAAAGGGCACCGTGATGTCCAGATTGCACCGTGGCAGAAGGCGATTGCGGAGCATGCTCTCTGCCGCCGAGCCGAGCCCATCGGAATCCCTGATACCAGCCATCACCGGGTCCGTGGCCCGAGTTGGCATCCCAGCTACGTAATTTTGTTGACGTCGTTGACAACTCACATATCGAAGGAGAAACACATGTCCGCTTCACGCACCCAACTGAGCATCGACCGGGTGGCCGCCTTGCCCCAGATCGAAGGACTGGCAGCGCTGTTGAGCCGTTACGGCCTCGTCTTGGTGATCGGCTGGATCGGTGCCCTCAAGTTCGCCAACTTCGAAGCGCACCAGATCGTGCCGCTCGTTGCCAACAGTCCCTTCATGGGCTGGCTCTACAACTTCATGCCGGTCTACACGTTCTCCGCGCTCCTCGGTGTGCTCGAGTTGACTTCGGCCGTGCTGCTGGCGATCAAGCCGATCGCCCCGCGGATTTCAATGGTGGGCAGCCTGATCGCCGTCGTGCTGTTCCTCTCCACGATCAGCTTCCTGTTCACCACGCCCGGCGTGGGCGAGCCTGCAGGCGGCGGCTTCCCTGCGTTGTCGCTCACCGGCGAATTCCTGCTCAAGGATGTCCCGCTCCTCGGTATCTCACTGTGGACGCTGGTGGACTCTGCGCGCGCGGCATCCCGCCGGGGTACCGAGACCGTCTAGCGGCAGCTACGCCGGCGTCGGTACAGGTCAGCGACCGTGCAGCAGACTCCCACTACATCCCCAGCGAGAAGCCTTGCCCTACAACCGAGTCAGATCAGTTGAAGTCACAACCCGGGTTCGAAGCGGTGTCGGAGGTCGGAGCACCTGCGGTGTCGACATAGGTGACCTCGAGCACCAACGGCGTGGAGCCGAGGTTGCGAGCGATGTGCACGTGGTCGAGCCCCGTGGGATCGGTGATCGGGTCGCCTGCCTGGTAGACGCCATCCTGGCTGCAGTCGGCCGCGTAGTGCGTCAGCGTCCCAGCCTTCATGACGCCATAGATCTCGCCGCGGTGGGTATGCCAACCGGTGCTTCCACCAGGTGCGATGGTGATATCGGAAACGATGTAGTCCTTGCCGTCGACGGTCTGCTTGGACAGCGTCACGGCGGTGACACCGGTCGACGGAGTGGCGTGAGCGCTCGCCGGTGTCATTGCCGCCAAGGCGATACCGGTCCCGATGGCGATCCACGCGGCTTCTGTACGGCGTCGCATGCCTTGTCCTTCACGTCGTTCGAGCAGAGGACACCGATACTACGTAATGGGACACATAACCCACTATGACTCAGGAAACCCACACCGGATCCGAACGCCGCACTGCGAATCATTGATGGCGACTGCACGTTCTCATCAAGGGAATTGCTTACCTCCACCGATGGGAATCTCCGATGGCTTCTGCGCTTCATGGTGTTCCGGCACCGCCTCTACTCGCCGCCCACGACGTGCTGGTGCGGGTCAACGGCCTGGTGGACCGATTGCGGGAAAGAGCGCCGGAGACGGAGACACTTCGCCACATGCATCCGGAGAACCTCCGCGATCTGACCGAGGCTGGCGTCTTCCGGCTCGCCATGCCCACCGACGTCGGCGGTTACCAAGGGGACGACTTCGTCATTGCCGAAGTCTTGGCGCAGATCTCACGGGGCTGCCCGTCTACGGGCTGGATGTGCACGATCATGTTGCTCTCCAACGTCATTCCTGCGCTTCTTGCCGACGACGCGGTGGACGAGATCTACGCGACGCCCGACTTGCGCATCACCACGGCCATCGCACCCACCGGCCAGGCCGTGCCCGTGAGCGGTGGCTATCGCGTGACTGGCCGGTGGACGTGGAACACCGGCGGCGTTCACAGCAATTGGTTCGCAGCCTCGTGCGTGGTGCCCGGCGAGGAGGACTCTGGCCCGCGATTGGTGCTCGTGCCTACCGCGGACGTGGCGCATCAGGACAACTGGCGCGCCGCCGGCATGGCGGGCACCGCTACGAACGTCGCGGTCGTCGAGGACGTGTTCGTCCCTGCGGCGCGCACCATCCTCGCCAGCGATCTCGCCGAGGGCCGCTATCCGACTCGGCGATACTCGCACGAGCCGTACTTCAACCGGCCGTTCGTGATGTTCATCAACGCCGGGAGCGCGCCCGCGTTGCTCGGAATGGCGAGGGGTGCGATGGACTGCTTCATGCAGACGCTGCCAACACGTGGACCCATCACCTACACCGCGTGGCCCAAGGCCGCAGAGGCCCCGTTCCTACATCATCAACTGGCCAAGGCGCAGTACGACCTGGAGGCCGCCGAGATGTTCACCAATCGGCTCAGCGAGCTGTATCAGGGAGCCCTGCACAAGCGTCCGACGATGCTGGAGCGGGCGCAGGCCCGCGGCTACATCGGCCATATCGCGAGCCTGTCCCGGGCCTGCGTCAATCAACTGTTCGAGGCGAGTAGTGCGTCGCACGTCCTCCTCAGCGCAGACATGCAGCGGTACTTTCGCGACGTCAACGTCCTTCATCAGCATGCGGCCATCCAGCCCAACAGCGGCGATGAAGCCTACGGCCGTGTCCTGGCAGGGCTCGATCCCAACAGCGACATCGTCTGAACTTCAAGGGCAACACGCAGAGGCGACGGACCGCGGGAACATCGGAGCCGGCGCCAGCGTTCACCGATCACTGCTTGAGAACCAGAGAGGATTCCGATGGCCACGGACTACGACGCCCCCAGAAAGACCGAGAGCGACGACGTCGCCGACGAATCACTCGACGTGTTGGGCGGACGACGCAACGATGCCGCAGTCGCCGTCATCGATTTCGACGAGGGCGAGGATCTCGAGGGGTTCGAGTTGCCGGGAGCGGACCTCTCCGGTGAGGAATTCACGGTCCGAGTACTGCCCAAACAGGCCGACGAATTCACGTGCTCGAGTTGCTTCCTGGTGCAGCACCGTCATCGGCTGGCACGGCAGTTGGGTGATCGGCTGATCTGCGCTGACTGCGCCTGAATCGACCATGGGGTGCGGCCGACGGCGGCCCGCCCGACTCGTTCTCAGTGGTATTGGTGGCCACATTCTGTCCTGTGCTGATGGTTGGCTCCTTGCGATCGCACCGGTCAACTGAAGGGCTATCCATTCGTGGGCAGTGACGATCCGTGACGCTCATTCCGCCCGTTCAGTCCCCTGCGAATTCCGCCCAAGGCGATGGCTTCACGTCAGTACCCGCCCCCGCCACATGCCATCCTCACCAGCAGCGATCACTGCATTCAGTGCCCCCAAGACGACTTCGTAGTACCGGCATCAAGTTGGTCGAGCGACGAGCCACCGGGCAACGCTGAGAACGTTGGCCGGCCAAGACTGGCCGGTTGCACTGTCCTCTGGCGGATCCGCGCGGCACTGGGCCGTGGCGATGATGAGCACCAGACCGACGCATCTCACTCAGTCAGCATCGGTGCCGATCCTCCTGAAGGAGCTTGGAGCAATGACCACTTCGCCAGTACGAAGCTCGACGAATGGCAGTGCATCTGATGATCAGAGCGTGCCGACCATCAAGGGTGAGGACGGCGCTACGGTTCTCGGCCCCGACAACGTTGCCGTCGGCGCCCAGAACCCCGGGGCCCCGTCGACCGATTCCGGCAGCATGCCGAACCTGAAGTTTTCGTTCGCCGCCGCGCACAATCGCCTGCTGGACGGTGGTTGGGCGCGGGAGGTGACCGCGCGGGACTTACCCATCGCGACGACGTTGGCGGGGGTGAACATGCGGCTGAAGGCGGGCGCCTATCGGGAGCTGCATTGGCATCGAGAGGCCGAGTGGGCATTCATGCTGGCAGGCAGCGCCCGGATCGCCGCGATCGATCAGCAGGGGCGCAACTTCATCGATGACGTCGGCCGGGGCGATCTGTGGAACTTCCGGTCGGGTTTCCCGCACTCGATCCAGGCCCTCGAAGATTGTGAATTCCTGCTCGTCTTCGATGATGGGAACTTTTCGGAGAACGAGACCTTTCTGGTCACTGACTGGTTCGCACACACGCCAAAGCATGTGCTGGCCAATAACTTCGCGGTTCCGGAATCGGCGTTCGACAACATTCCCAGCGCCGCGGAGATTGAACACAGCCGCTACATCTTCCCTGGCGAAGTGCCGGGCGCGCTGGTCGCTGACATCGATGCGGTCCGATCGCCGGCCGGTACCGCCGAACGCATGACTCATCGCATGCTCGCCCAAGACCCGGTCGAGGTTCCGGGTGGCAGTGTTCGGATCACCGATTCCAAGAACTTTCCGTCCGCCTCGACGATCGCAGCGGCTTGGGTGGAACTTCAACCCGGCGCCCTTCGTGAGATGCACTGGCACCCGAACAACGACGAATGGCAGTACTGGCTCTCCGGGCATGCCCGGATGACGGTCTTCGGTTCCAGCGGGAAGGCCCGCACTTACGACTTCTACCCAGGAGACGTCGGTTATGTCCCGCGCGCCATGGGCCATTACTTCGAGTGCGTTGGCGATGAACCGGTACAGATGCTGGAACTATTCCGAAGCGACCACTTCGAGGATTTCTCAGCCAACCAATGGCTCGGTCTGACCCCCCAGGCTGTCGTGGCGGCCACGTTGAATCTGGACCAAGCCACCCTCGACGCCATGCGCAAGGACAAGCCCCTGTTGATGCCCGGACAAGGATAAGGAGTCCACATGCCCACGGTCACCACACCCGACGGCACCGAGATCTTCTACAAGGATTGGGGTCAGGGTCAGCCCATCGTGTTCAGCCACGGTTGGCCGCTGTCCTCCGATGATTGGGACAACCAAATGTTGTTCTTCCGATCGCAGGGCTACCGCGTTGTTGCTGCGGACCGCCGGGGGCATGGGCGGTCTACCCAGACTCCCGACGGGCACGACCTGGATCACTATGCCGATGATTTGGCCGCGGTCGTCGAGCACCTCGATCTGCAAGACGCCGTCCACGTCGGCCACTCCACCGGCGGCGGTGAAGTGGTGCGGTTCCTGGCCCGTCACGGCGAAGGCCGCGCCTCCAAGGCCGCGTTGATCAGCGCGGTGCCGCCGTTGATGATGCAGACCGAGGCCAACCCAGAAGGGTTGCCCAAGAGCGTGTTCGATCATCTGCAGGCCCAACTGGCCGCCAACCGGTCAGAGTTCTACCGGGCGCTACCGACGGGGCCGTTCTACAACTTCGACAAGCCTGGCGTGGAGTCCTCTGAGGCTGTCATCGAAAACTGGTGGCGCCAAGGCATGATGGGCGATGCGCTATCGCACTACGACGGCATCGTCGCGTTCTCGCAGACCGACTTCACCGAGGACCTCAAGAAGATCACCATCCCGACGCTGGTGATGCACAGTGTCGACGATCAGATCGTGCCTTATGTGGCGGCCGGCCCGAAATCGGCTGACCTGCTCAAGAACGGGACGCTCAAGACCTACCGCGATAACTTCCCGCATGGCATGCCCACCACCCACGCCGACGTCATCAACGCCGACCTACTTGCCTTCCTGAAGGATTAGGGGAACTACGATGACGCCGAGCGTCTCCGCACTGGTACCTCCGTTCAACCAGGAGACCGCGACCGCGAAAGTCCGTGCGGGTGAGAACCTCTGGAACACTCGTGACCCGAAGCGAGTTGCGTTGGGCTACACACCGGACAGTTGGTGGCGCAACCGTTCCACCTTCGTGCAGGGCCGCGATCAGATCGTGGAGTTCCTGACTGGCAAATGGGCGCGCGAACGCGACTATCGCCTCATCAAGGAGCTCTGGGCCTACGGTGACGACCGCATCGCGGTGCGCTTCGCCTACGAGTTCCACGACGAAGCCGGTCGGTGGTTCCGCGCCTACGGCAACGAGAATTGGGAGTTCGACGCCGACGGGCTGATGAAGATACGGCACGCCAGCATCAACGATGTCGCCATCGCCGACGACGAGCGGCTATTTCACTGGGACAGCGATGAATCCCGCCCCCAACACCATCCCGGTCTCAGCGACCTCGGTCTATGAACGCGCCGACGATGCGGGCGGTGGGCGTCACCGAGTACGGCGGCCCCGACGTCCTCGAACTCGTGGAGGTTCCCCGCCCCGAGGCGGGGCCCGGCCAGGTCCGGATCCGCGTGCACGCCGCCACCGTGAACCCCGGGGACACACTGCTGCGTATCGGCGACCTCGACGAGATGCTGCGGTCCGGCCCGCTGAAACCGCCCTACATTCCCGGAATGGAGGCTGCTGGCGTCATTGATGAGCTTGGGCCCGGCGCCAAGACCGATCTGCGAGTGGGTGACCGGGTGATGACCATCGTGATGCCCATCGATGCCACGGGCGGCGCGTACGCCGAATACCTCGTCGTCGACGCCGACCAGGTCGCTCGTGCTCCGGCGGCAAGCACACACGTTGAAGCCGCCACGCTTCCGATGAACGGTCTCACTGCTCGCCGCGCCTTGGACATTCTGGATCTGGGTCCGGGTGAGACCGTGGCCATCACCGGCTCGGCCGGTGCGGTCGGCGGCTACGCCATTCAGCTGGCGAAGGTCGACGAACTCCGGGTCATCGCCGACGCCACGCCTGCCGACGAGAATCTAGTGGCCGCACTGGGCGCCGATCAAATCGTCGCCCGTGGACCTGGTGTGGGACAACGGATCCGACAATGGTGGCCAGACGGCGTCGCCGCAGTGGTCGATGCGGCACTGCAAGGGGCAGAAGTGGTACCCGCGATCCGTGACGACGGCCAGATCGCCGCGGTCCGCATGTGGGAGCTGGCGGGATTGACGGGACTTGGCGAGGAGCGCGGCATCAAGGTCCGTGACGTCTTCGTTCCCGAGTACACACATCGCAACGACAAGCTCGACGAGCTCGGAAGGCTGACAGAGCAAGGGAAGTTGACCCTCCGGGTGGCTCGGACATACCCCGCCGCGTGCGCTGCCGAAGCGCACCGCGCGCTGGAGGCTGGCGGTATTCGCGGGCGACTCGTCCTCACCTTCGACTGACAACCCAGGGAGCTGAGATGCCGCTGCCGGATTCCGATAGCGTAAAAGAGGCTGTCGCGCACGTTCAAGCGGTGCTACATCCCCAGATTTTCAACCACAGCATTCGCACCTATCTGCTAGGTCGGATCGTCGCAGATCAGGACGGCGTCGACGACCTAGACATCGAATCACTCTGTATCGCAGCACTGTTCCACGATTCCGGAACGGCTGTCGTGTACGACGGGCCGGCCCGCTTCGAGGTCGAGGGTGCTGACGCCGCGGCGAAGTTCCTAGAGCAGTGCGGATGGAGCGCGGCGGCGGTCGACCCGATTTGGGAGGCCATAGCGCTACACACCACCCCCGGCATCCCAGAACGCCGCGGACCGATCGCCCAATACCTGCGCAGGGGCGTCGAAATCGAGTTTGGCTCAGCAGAACTCCGTGCGTCGCTCGCCACCAGCGTTGCCGATGCCGAAATGCAGTACCCGCGGGTGCACCTCGAGGAGACTCTGCAGACTCTGGTCGTCCAGCAGGCCCTCAGGCAACCGCAGAAGGCCACGGCGCCGTCGTGGGCGGCTGACCTGGTCCGGCACCACCAGCCGGGACGGCCTGGGGTGAACCCGGGCTTCTGACGACCGCAACCCCAGCGGCCACATTGAGGAGGATTGATGACGGAGACCTACGACTTCGACGAGATGAACCGAACGGTGATCCGCGAATTCCGTGCCACCGGCGGCAAGGCGAGCGGCCCGTTCGAGGGGAAACCCCTGGTGCTCGTGCACCACATCGGTGTGAAATCCGGCATCGAGCGCATCTCGCCGCTGGTTCCACTGCTAGACGGAGGCCGAATCTTCGTCTTCGCCAGCAAGGGTGGCTCAGACGAGAACCCGCACTGGTACGGGAACCTCGTGGCCCACCCACAGATCACCCTCGAACTCGGTAACGAGACCTTCCCCGCGACCGCACGGGTAGTGACAGGTGCCGAACGAGACGAGATCTATGCGAAACAGGGCGCTGTAGAACCCCAGTTCGCCGAATACCAGCGCAAGACGACGCGCTTGATCCCGGTTATCGAGCTGGCTAGGTCCTGAGGAGCCGACCAGCCATGACCAGACGGCGGGACGCGCGACCGGCAAGGGACGGGCAGGGGGTGGCGCAACCCGCTGATCAGCTTCGTGCTGAGCTCTCCGCGGCGGCTGACCGCGTCGACGTCGAAGAATGGTCCAAAGTCATGCCTGCGGTGATGGCAAAGATCCCGGACGTCCGGATCGGCAAGCGTTGGGTAAGCACGCTGTGGATCTTTCCTGTTGGGGTTGCCGCCCTCATCGTGGGAATAGCAGTGGCACAGCATATTCGGGGTTACCCGGTGGTACAGCAGTTCATCGAGATCTATCCTGGCCAAGGAGCCTTCCAGCCTCCAGTGGACACGGGGTTCCCCGGCTGGCTGCGGATCCTGCACTTCCTGAATTTGCTCTTCATGATGTTCATCATTCGGTCGGGGCTGCAGATCCTGGCCGACCACCCGCGCCTGCAATTGGACCCCGGTTCCAGCCCGGGCCGGGAGTGGCTGAGGCTGCGCGGTCCCGTTCCCCCCGACCGGATGAGCCAGAGCTCACAGAAGAACGCATGGACGTCCAAGGACGATGCAGTGGCGCTGCCCGGCTGGATCGGGCTACCGGGAATCCGGCACTCGATAGGCCTGGCCCGGTGGTGGCATTTCTCCGTTGACTTCCTCTGGGTTCTGCTCGGAGTGGTGTTCTACATCCTTCTGTTCACCACCGGGCAGTGGGAACGATTGGTGCCCCAGGACTGGGACGTGATCCCCAACGCCATTTCTGCCGCGGTGCAGTACCTGTCGCTGGACTTCCCGACAAACCAGGGCTGGACCCAGTACAACGGGTTGCAGAACCTGACCTACTTCGCCACGGTGTTCCTCGCCGGTCCACTGGCTTTTGTCACCGGACTGCTTCAGGCGCCGGCCATTGCGGCCAAGTTCGGGCTGGCGTCCGGAGGCCTCAACCGGCAGGTGGCGCGCTCAGTGCACTTCTGTGTTCTTCTCTACTTCGTCTTCTTCATCGTGGTGCACACGGCGATGGTCTTCATGACTGGTTTGTTGGTGAATCTCAACCACATCACCACGGGCCTGAACACCGCGACGTGGGCAGGATTGTGGCTGTACGTCCTTTGGATGACGATCGTCGTGGTCGCATGGCTGGCAGCCTCACCGTTGACCCTGCGATATCCCCGAGTCGTGCAGAGGACCGGTAGACGCCTTGTCGGTTGGGCGAAGTGGTTACTCGAATGGGCCGACCCGCGCGCCACCTACTCCGAAGAGCAGATCTCCGAATACTTCTGGCCCAATGGCACGATGCCGATCAGCCAGACCTACACGGATCTGCGCAACAACGGTTTCCGAGACTATGCGCTGCGCATCGACGGGCTGGTGGCGAACCCGCTTGTCCTCACCTACGAACAACTGAAGGCAATACCAAAACAAGAGCAGATCACCCAGCACTACTGCATCCAGGGCTGGTCCGGTATCGCCAAGTGGGGTGGCGTGCCGATGAAGCACATCGTCGACATGGTTCGTCCACTGCCACAGGCGAAGTGGGTGGTGTTCTATTCCTTCGCCGACGGGGCAGAGGGCGGGCGCTACTACGATGTGCACAACATCGAACACATGCAGAACCAGCTGACACTCCTCGCATACGAAATGAACGGCGAGCCACTCAGTGAACTCCACGGCGCTCCGCTGCGGCTACGCAACGAACGGGAGCTGGGCTTCAAACAGGTGAAGTGGATTGAAGCCGTCGAATTCGTCGACTCCTTCGCACATCTTGGTGCGGGCCAGGGCGGATACAACGAAGATCACGAGTTCTACGGTTATCGCGAGTCCATCTAGTACCCACTAGGTCGAACAGTCAGCGCCGTTGCCGTCAGTGTCGGATAATTCCCTTTGTGCAGGTCGGTGACGCCCCTGAGAGCCGCTCCCCGGTCGCGCTGATTGGGCGTCGTGATGAATGCGCGATTCTTGATCGGCTCGTCCATGCGGTGTGCGCAGGGGAAAGTCGCGCGTTGGTGATCCGCGGCGAAGCAGGGGTCGGCAAGACCGCGCTGATGGAGTACCTGGCAGCCAACGCGCAGTGTCGTGTTGCGCGCACTGCAGGCGTGCAGTCGGAAATGGAGCTCGCCTTCGCCGGAGTGCACCAGTTGTGCTCGCCGATATTGGACCAAGTGGAGCAGTTGGCCGCTCCGCAGCGGTCCGCGCTGCGCGTTGCGCTCGGCATGGCGGAGGGTCCGGCGCCGGACCGGTTTCTTGTTGGGCTGGCGGTCCTGAATTTGTTGTCCGACGCGGCTGCGGACCGGCCGGTGCTCTGTCTAGTAGACGACGAGCAGTGGCTCGACCGCGCATCGGCCGACGTGTTGGCGTTCGTTGCCCGACGGCTGGGGGCGGAGTCGGTCGGCATCGTCTTCGCGGCAAGGGAGCCAAGCGATGCCGTCGCCGGTCTGCCAAGCCTAGTGGTCAGGGGCCTGCGCGGAGCGGATGCCCGTGCGCTGCTGGACTCGATGCTGACCGCACCGCTGGACCCACGGGTGCGCGACCAGATCGTCGCCGAGACAGGTGGCAACCCTTTGGCGCTGCTCGAGTTACCCCGCGGGCTGACCGCTGTTGACCTCGCCGGTGGCTTCGGATTGCCTGGGGCCGTTCGACTCTCGGCCGAGGTGGAAGGCGCCTTCCGTTTGCGAATCGAAGCGCTACCAGTTGAGACTCGACGCTTGTTGTTGCTTGCCGCGGCTGAACCGACCGGCGATTCCGCGCTGATGTGGCGTGCTGCGAGTGAGCTCGGAATAGGGACCGAGGCCGCGACAGCCGCCATCGAGGCCGAGCTGTCCTCATTCGCCACCCGCGTGAAGTTCCGTCATCCACTGGTCCGCTCGGCGGCCTATCGTTCGGCACCGCTTCGGGACAGACAGGAGGCGCACCGCGCGCTCGCCGCAGCCACCGACGCGCACCTGGACCCTGACCGGCGCGCCTGGCATCGCGCCAACGCGGCCGCCGGCCCCGATGAGGACGTCGCTGCAGAACTCACTCAGTCGGCCGAGAGAGCCAAGGCCCGTGGCGGAATCGGCGCGGCAGCGGCATTCCTCGAACGCGCCGCGGCGCTCACCGTCGACCCGGCACAACGCGGCGAGCGGGCACTTGCCGCGGCGTCGGCCAAGGTGCAGGCAGGCGCCTTCGATGCTGCGCTGGATCTCTTGGCGATGGCAGAAGCCGAACATCTCAGCGATCTCCAGCAGGCCCGGGCGGATCTCGTGCGGGCTCAACTCGCGTTCGTCACCAGCCGGGGAAGTGACGCCCCGCCACTCTTATTGAAAGCCGCCCAGCGACTCGAATCGATCGACATCGCCCTGTCGCGCACCACCTACATGGATGCGATGCTGGCAGCGATGTTCGCCGGCCGCCTTGCCGTCGGCGCGAATGTCATCGACGTCGCCCTTGCCGCGGGCGAAGCGCCTCGCAGTGCAGGACCCTCGCGACCGCGGGATCTGCTGATGGATTGGCTGATCGCCCACTACACCCGTGGGTATGTGGCCGCCTGGCCGTCTCTAAGCGATGCGCTCGTGGCGTTCGACGGCGAAGCAGTACCCGATGAGCAGTTGGGCGAAATTTTCCTTGCGGCCACCGCTGCGCACTACGCGTGGGACGACGACCGCCTAGAAGTGTTGTCCGCCCGCCACGTCGACTCGGCCCGCAGCGCTGGAGCGCTCAGCGACATCCCACTGGCGCTCAGTTCGCGGGCGATTGCCCTGCTCATGGTCGGAGACCTCACCGGCGCGGAGGCTGTTGTTGACGAATTGCAGGTAGCCAGCGACGCGACCGGGAGCAGTCTGGCACCGTACGCCGCGTTGGGCCTCGCTGCGCTGCAGGGCGACTATGAAAAGGCAACGTCGCTCATCGAGAGCACCGTGGCGGAGGTGCGGGCGCGCGGTGAAGGAAACGGAATCACAGTCGCCTGGTGGGCAGAAGCGATCCTGTACAACGGGATTGGCGACTACAGCAAGGCTCTCGATGCGGCCGAACGTGCTGCCGACTTTCCGCCGGAATTGGGATCGTCCAATTGGGCATTACCAGAACTCGTCGAGGCTGCGGCCCGAAGCGGTGCCACCGACGCGGCAACCCATGCTCTTGCGCGCTTCGCCGAACTGACCACCGCGAGCGGGACTGACTGGGCGCTGGGGCTAGAGGCGCGCTCGCGCGCACTCATCAGCAGTGGCGCTGAAGCCGAGGGCCTCTACCGCGAGTCGATCGAACGTCTTGGCCGAACGCGTGTGCGCGGGGAACTGGCGCGCGCGCACCTGCTGTATGGGGAATGGTTACGTCGCGAACGCCGCCGCAATGCCGCCCGCACCGAGTTGCGTGCTGCCCATGAGATGTTCGAGTCGATGGGCATGAACGCGTTCGCGGCGCGGGCCCGGCGAGAACTGAAAGCCACGGGTGACACCACTCAAGAGGGTGCGCGGACCGCCGATGATCGCCAGCTCACCGCGCAGGAGGCGCAGGTGGCACGGCTCGCCCTTGATGGGTTGTCCAACTCGGAGATCGGGGCGCGACTGTTCATCAGCGCACGCACGGTCCAGTATCACTTGAGCAAGGTGTTCGCCAAGCTCGGCATCAATTCGCGCAGCCAGCTCGATCGCGTGTTGCCGTCGGCCGTGCCCAGCTAGCCAGACTGGCCGACTGCACTGTCGGGTGGCTGATCCGCGGAGGGTAGCTCCGTCGCGATGATGGTCAGTGGGACCGACGAGACGTTGAGGTGCGATGAGTACACGAATCCAAGTGCAGGTACGCCGCATCTACGACGCTCCGATGCCCTCTGACGGCGTCCGGGTGTTGGTGGATCGACTCTGGCCCCGAGGTGTGAGCAAATCCCGGGCGCACCTCGACGAGTGGTGCAAACAGATCGCCCCATCGACTGACCTCCGAAACTGGTATCACCACGATCCAGAATCGTTCGACGAGTTCGCCCTGCGGTATGCCGATGAGCTACGCGATCCTGAGCCCGCGGCTGCCCTCGCTCATCTAAGAGAACTGGCCGAGAAGCAGACACTGACCCTGCTTACCGCCACCAAGAACCCAGAGATCAGCGAAGCTGCCGTCCTCGCCCGACTCCTTTCGGGCAGCGACCGGCATCGGAGGGCAGAGGCATGACTGGGAAGCAACCGTCACTCGGCGACGAACTAGGTCGCGGCACTCTGGGAGTCCCAGCGGTCGGTCGTGGCCCGAACCGCGGGGCGCCGTTCTCGCAAGAAGACGACCACGCTCCGTCGGCTGGCTGGGGCGCCGCGCGCAGTGTCGCGCGCGTGGTGGCGACGTCAGGGGCTCCGATCAAGGGCCCGCACGCGGTGTTGAAGATGAACCACGAGAACGGCGGCTTCGACTGCCCTGGTTGCGCATGGCCGGATGACCGACACGGTCTGCACCTCGACATCTGCGAGAACGGCATCAAACACGTCACGTGGGAGATGACCCGCAAGCGAGTGGATCGGGAATTCTTCGCCTCGCACACCGTGACCGAGCTGTCGGGCTGGAGTGATTTTGCGCTCGAGGACCAGGGGCGACTGACCGAACCAATGCGCTACGACGCCGTCAGCGACAAGTACGTACCAATCTCGTGGAGCGATGCGTTCGCCGTCGTCGGGTCCACTCTGCGCGGGTTGGCCAGCCCACACCAGGCGTCGTTCTACACCTCGGGGCGGTTGTCGAACGAGGCGACGTTCTTGTATCAGCTGTGGGTGCGCGAGTACGGCACCAACAACCTGCCGGACTGCTCGAACATGTGCCACGAGGCGTCGGGTCGGGCGTTGCAGGCGGCGATCGGGACGGGCAAGGGCACCTGCGATACCGATGATTGGGACCAGGCCGACCTACTGATCGTGATGGCGGTCAACGCCGCCTCCAACGCCCCACGGATGCTGACGGCACTCGCCGAGGCTGACCGCCGTGGTGC
Organism: Mycolicibacterium sp. P9-64; assembly: GCF_008329605.1. GTDB lineage: Bacteria > Actinomycetota > Actinomycetes > Mycobacteriales > Mycobacteriaceae > Mycobacterium. The sequence goes on along the minus strand of NZ_NPKO01000005.1, from coordinate 168,875 downwards.
GCAGATCGTGCACATCAACCCGCTGATCGAGGCAGCATCTCGGCGCACCATCGTTCCGCACGAATTCGCGGCAATGGCAACGTTTCATCCCACCAAGACGGGAACGAGCAACGTGCAGCCCCGCATCGGCGGTGATCTTGCCGTACTGCGCGGGGTCGCCAAAGCGGTTTTGGAGCGCGCGGCCACCGATCGGAAAGCCATCGACCACGAGTTCATCAGGAACCACACCGCCCACTACGAGTCCTATAAGAGGCTCGTGGAGGCGACCAGTTGGGCAGAGCTCGTCGAACAATCGGAGGTGTCGGAGCAGGATCTTCGTCAACTCGGCGAGCTGTACCTCAACGCGGACCGCACCGTGATCAGCTGGTGCCTGGGGCTCACCCAGCAAGAACACGGGGTCGACACCATCCGCGAGATCGTCAATCTCCTTCTGCTGCGCGGTAATATCGGCCGAGAGGGTGCTGGGCCGTCGCCGATCCGTGGCCACAGCAACGTCCAGGGCAACCGGACGTGCGGTATCGACAACCATCCCCCCACAGCCTTTCTCGACCGTCTCGACGAGGTCTGCGGTATCACCTCACCGCGCGAACACGGATTGGACACCGTCGCGACGATCGAGGCGATGCGTGCCGGTGAGGTCAAGGTCTTCGTCAGCATGGGCGGCAACTTCAGCATGGCCGCACCCGATACTGAGGCGACCTTCGAAGGGCTGCGCAACACCGACCTCACCGTGCAGGTCAGCACGAAACTCAATCGCAGCCATCTCGTACATGGCCGAGCCGCCCTGATTCTCCCGTGCCTGGGCCGCACCGAGAAGGACGTTCAGCGTGGCGGCGAGCAGGCCGTCAGCGTCGAGGACTCGATGAGCATGGTGCACCTCTCCCGAGGGATGCGGAAGCCGGCGTCGAAACATCTGCTGTCGGAATGCGCGATCCTCGCGGGCATGGCCCGCGCCACCCTGCCGGACTCGACGAATCCCTGGGAGGCCTACGTAGAGGACTATGACCGGATCCGCGACACCATGGCGGCTGTCCTGGACGGTTTCGAGGATTTCAACAGGCGGGTGCGGATGCCACTGGGGTTCCGGATCCGCCAACCGGCAAGGGAGCGGACGTTTCTCACCGAATCCGGCAAAGCGGAGTTCTCGGCGTCCCCGCTGCCGGACGTGGTGCCACCCGCCGGGAAACTCATGCTGTCAACCGTGCGTTCCCACGATCAGTGGAACACCACCATCTACTCCGACAGCGACCGCTACCGCGGCGTGAAGAACCTGCGGACGCTGCTGTTCATGAACAGGGCAGACATGGCCGAGCGTGGACTCAACGAGTTCGACCTGATCGACATCACCAGCTTCGCCCGCGACGGCAGTACCCGCACCGTGTGGGGCTATCGGGCGATCGGTTACGACATACCAGTCGGCAGCGTTAGCGGGTACATGCCGGAACTGAACGTGCTTTGCGCGATCGGTGATTTCAGCACCCAAAGCGACCAGCCATTGATGAAGCACCAGATCGTGTCCGTCGCCGCAGCGGTCGGTGCACCATGACGCTACTCGGCTCCGTAGTGCGCGGTGCGGTGGCGGGTGCTCTCGGAACTGCCGCCATGGACGCCCTTTGGTACTACAGGTACCGGGATGGCGGCGGACGAACCGGGTTCGGGGACTGGGAAACATCGGCAGGTCTAGAAGGTTGGGACGATGCGCCAGCGCCGGCAAAGTTCGGCAGACTCGTCGTCAAACGCACGCTGCATCATGACCTGCCGCCGCGGCGAGCACGACTCGTGAACAATGCTGTCCACTGGTCGACCGGCGCAGGGTGGGGAGCCGCCTTCGGGGTGCTGGAGGGAGCGGTAATTCATAGAAAGTTCTGGCACGGACCACTTTTCGGCACAGCGGTCTGGCTGCAGTCATATGCGGTGCTCGGTCCGGCCAAGCTTTACAAGCCAATCTGGGACTACGACGCGAAGACGCTAACCAAGGACCTCAGCGCACATCTCGTCTACGGACTCACGACCGCCGCTGCTCTCAAGGTGTTGCTCGAAGATGACGAGCGAGTCAACCCGTAGCGGGCGCGAACTTCGAGACTCATCACCAAAGGTGTTGGCGTTCAGGCATTACGGACCGTGAGCCCGCCGTCGGCGACGAGGACCGCACCGGTGATGTAGGAGGCGGCCGGGACGTCGGAGTCGCCAACATCTGCGGTGACGGCGTGGACCCGGCCACCCGCGTCGCTGATCTCATCGGCCACGCGTGCCAACCCATCGGCGTCACGATCGACGACACCGACCACGGCACCCTCATCGGCGAGCAGGTGCGCGGTCGCACGCCCCATACCGCTCGCGGCCCCCGTCCGGTTGCGCGCGTCAGGAGTGAACCTGTCGCTCAGATGCGGCTGACGCAGACTCTGCTGCAGTCGTGCCATCACGAAGATGCGCGGTTCGACGATGGAGCGACGGTAGGTTCGACGCCATGAGCACGTGCGAGGTCAGGGCCATTGCGCCCCGGCGCAATGCGTTGAACGTCGAGAATCTGGCCGGGTAATGGCAGAGACGGTGTCCCGGGTGGAGTCCACGGGTGACGCGATCGCGCACGCCTTGCGCGAGGAGATCCTTGCCGGCCGACTCGCTGGTGGCGAACGCCTGATCGAGGAGGCGATCGCCAAGCAATACGGAGTGTCGCGCGTTCCCGTGCGCGAAGCGCTGAACCGGCTCCAGTCCGAGGGTTTCGTGACGATCGTGCGCTATCGGGGTGCCGCAGTATCCGAGACGCTCGTTCAGGACGGTCGCGAGTTGTTACAGATCCGCCGCGGCCTCGAGGTCTTGGCGGCGCAATTAGCCGCCGCGAACCGAGGCGGAGCGGTGGCCGACGCGTTGGCCGCCATCGCCGACGATCAGCACGACGAAAACCCGACCGCCGCACCGTCCTTCCACGAATTGGTCGCCGCCGCATCGGGGAACCGACAACTCGAGGAGATGCTGACCGGCGTCAACCGTCGGGTGCAGTGGGGCCTCGGCCACAACCCGGATGCCTCGACAAGTGACCACCGCGTACTCGCCATCGCGATCGTGAACGGATCGGTCACGCAGGCCGGGTACCTCATGGACGAGCATCTGCAGCGCGACGAGCGCTACTTCGCCGACAAGTTCGATCACGAATAGCGCGTACCGCCGGGCAACCAACCGGGCTGATTGTATTACAATCGCTTCAGGGTTTTCACGTTCGTAACGAAACATGCCTGGTGGGAAACGGTTGCGTAACAGATTTCGTATACAAATTGCTCAGCGCGATTTCAGTCGAGGACGACTAGAGGTCGGCTCACCGACACGACCGTTGTCGGTGTCGACTGACCCAGCCGGAGCCCGACATGTCCCTCACCCGCACGAAATCCGCACCAACTCCCCCCGAGACCGCAACGGCCTCACCAGATTTGACCGACCCCGCCACATCCCCCGGCCTGACCGCCGCGCTGGACCGCATCGGATTCGGCCGCGTGCAGGCCGCGCTGATCCTGCTCCTCATGGCCGGATTGTTCTTCGATTCCCTGGAGCAGAACTCGACTGGCGCGATGGGTCCGCTGCTCAAGGAGTCGTTCGGCATCGGCAACGCCGAACTCACGATGATCAACACGGCGACGGTCCTCGGCGGACTGGCCGGACGCCTCATCGGTGGCTACATCGCCGACCGCTGGGGACGGCGCGCCGCACTGAGCCTGAACCTTCTCGTCTACACACTGGGCGGGCTGATCAGCGCAGTCGCCGTCAACTACGAGATGCTGCTCGCGAGCCGCTTCATCGTCGGCATCGGCCTTGGCGGCGAATTCACGGTCGGCCTGGCCATCCTGGCCGAGATCGTCGCCACCCGTCACCGTGGCTCACTGCTCGCCACGCTGAACATCTCCTCCGGCGGCATCGGCAACATCGCCTCCTTCGGCTTCTTCTGGCTGGTGCTCGGCCCACTCAACGGAGTGCTCGGCGGCAACGACACCTCGTGGCGCTGGACCTACGTGATCCTTGCCGTCCCCGCCGTCCTGGTGGTCTTCTTCCGCCGCTACCTCCCCGAGTCGCCACGCTTCCTGCTGTCGAAGGGCCGCGTCGACGACGCGAACCGAAGCCTCACGCGGCTGGCAGGCGGAAGCATCACCGCCCTGCGCAAGCCCGGCATCACGAAGCAGTTCGTCACCGAGGCCGACATTCCTGCCAAGGTCAAGTCCAGCTACGCCGAGGTGTTCAAGGGCCAGAACCTCAAGCGCACTGCGGCGATCGGCGCCGCCTCCTGGATGTCGTTCGGCGCTCAGGTCACCCTGCTGTTCCTGATGCCGATCCTGCTCGTCTCGCGTGGCTACTCACTGGCAGATTCGTTGGCGTTCACCATGATCATGAACATCGGGTCGTTGTTCGGGGCGTGCGCGGCGTCCTACCTGGCAGGCAAGGCACCACGGCGGCTGACCGTCACCATCGCCGCGGTGCTGGGCTGCGTCTCGGCCATCTGCTTCGCGTCGTTCGCAAACACGACGGCGTTGATCCTGGTGCTGGGCATGATCTTCCAGTTCTTCACCATGATGCTCAACACGATGCTGTCGGTCTGGTCGCCGGAATTGTTCCCCACCTCGGTGCGCGCCATGGGCACCTCGGTGGTCAACGGGATCGGCAACGTGGCAGGCGCCGTCATGCCCTTCGCCGCACTGTTCTTCTTCGACCGCGCAGGCGTTGCGGGTGTCTTCGCCATGATCGCCGTAATGTACGGCCTCCTCGTCGTCGCCGCCCGCTTCGGGCCCGAGACGTTCGGTAAGCCGCTGGAGGCAATCACCGAGAAACCCGCCGTTGCCATCGCAGCCTGACTGACCAATTCCTGGAAAGGACGCCCGAACATGTTGACGCTCAACATCTCCGCCACCGCCCACGGCCTGAACTACCTACCTCAGTACTACGCCGATCATCTCGGCCTGTTCGCCGACCGAGGCCTCGCCGTCACGGCGACCGCAAAAGACCCCTGGACCGGCGTGCTCGACGATCTGGACTCCCGCGCCGCCGACGTCGCACTCGGTGGTCTGTGGGTGCCCGCCATGTACGCCGGCACCCCCCGCAAGCTGTCCGTCTTCGCTCAGGTCAATCACCAGTTCCCCAAGGCCCTGGTGACCCGAACACCCCACCCCGACTTCACGTGGTCTGACCTGATCGGAAAGACGGTGCTCGCCCCGGGCATCGGCGGTAGCGCGCCGTACGCCTTCACGGCGGGCCTGGTGCGAGAGTCTGGCGTGGACCCCGCGTCGATCACATGGCTGCGCGACCTGTCCACGCCGATGTACGTCGAGCTGTTCGAAGCCGGCCTCGGCGACGCCATCGTGCTGGACCACACCAACGCAGAAGCCATGCAGCACAGGGAAACCGGTGTGATCGTCAGCGACTACACCCGAACCGGCGGGCTCGGGCCCAACAGCGTCTACTACTGCCGCACGGACCGGCTGGAGGAGCTCTCGGAGCGGCTGGTGGCGTTCACCTCCGCGCTCGCCGAGTCGATGCAGCTGCTGAAGTCGGTGGGTGTCGACGATGTTCAACCGCTGCTCGCGGAGCACTGGCCGACCATGCCGCAGGCGGTGTTGGGCAGCGCCTGCACGCGGATGCTGAACTCGCAGACCTGGGACACGGTACGCATCGACCAGCCAGCCACCGAGCGATGGATGCGAATCCTGTTCGAGGAGAGCATGGTCCGCAGCATTCCTGCCTTCGGCGACGTGGTCGACACCGGCATCGTCGATGCGGTGGAGTCGGCCGCGGTCGCGGTCTGACGCACCGTGGTCCTGATCCTGAAGCACTCCGACATCACGCGCCTGCTCGACCGCGACGAGGTACGCAAGGCCGTCGAACTGGCACACGCCGGGCTGGCGCGTGGGGACTGGCAGAATCCTGCGCCACGATCCATGCGCCTGCCCGGCGACGGATCGGCGATCCCGATGACCTCGGCCGGAGCCGACGTGGTCTCGGTCAAGCTGCTGTGTGATCTGCCAGGCAATCGGCGTCACGGACTCCCCGTGCAACGCTCGACGATCGTGGTGACCTCGGCACTCACCGGCGAGTGCATCGCGCTGCTCGACGGTCGCGCGATCACCGCGATCCGCACCGCGGCGGTGAGCGCAGTGGCCACCAATCACCTCGCTCGCAGTTCCGCATCCGCGCTCGGGTTCGTCGGAGCGGGCAACCTGGCTATCGAGCACGCACGCGCCATTGCCGCCGTCCGTGACATCGAGTCCATCGTCGTGTGGACCCGAAGTGACAGCACACTCGAGGCATTTCGCACCGGGACCGAAAGCCTCTGCATCCCAGTCACATCACTCGACTCCGCCGAGGCGGTAGTGGCCGCGACGGACATCGTGTGCATTCTCACCCCGGCTCGCGAACCCGTCGTTCACGGCGATTGGCTTCGGCCGGGACAACACGTCAACGACGTTGGCGCGCCGCCTCGGCCGGACCATCGCGAAGTCGACTCGGTTGCCATGAAACGCGCCCGCGTCGTCGTCGACAGCCACCCGAATGCGATGGCCAAATCAGGGGCAGTCCTGCTGGCCATCGCGGAGGGTGCCATCACCGAAGAAGACGTCCGCACCGAACTCGGACACGTGATCGTCGGCTCCCGCGAGGGTCGCTCCTCCGACGACGACATCACCCTGTTCGAGTCGGTCGGCATCGGACTGCAAGACCTCGCCACCGCGGACCTCGTGGTGTCCAGAGCCCGCGAGCTCGGCATCGGAACCGATTTCGACCTCGCGCTGTGACGTCGCCCCGTCCAACCCTCCGTTCAGATAGCGCCCAGGGCAGCGACTACTCGCACTTCTGCACCACCACCGCTATCTCAACGACGGGAACTGGTGGCCAGGTGCTCAACCAACGATGGTGCGAGATCAGGCATTACGGACCGTGAGCCCGCCGTCGACGACGAGCACCGCACCGGTGATGTACGAGGCCGCCGGGAGCAGCAGCGACAACGTCGCGTGCGCAACCTCTTCGGGGTCACCGTAACGATGCAACGCCGTGCGTCGGCGGGCGAAGGTGGCCTTCATGTCGTCGGGGATGAAGTCCGTCATCCCCGTGTTGATCGGGCCTGGGCACACGCAGTTCACCGTCACCCCGGTCGGACCGAGTTCCACCGCTAGCGACCGCGTCAGACCGATCACACCGTGTTTCGTGGCCGTGTATGGCGAGAGTCCGGCGGTCGCGCCCAGGCCTTCGGTCGAAGCGACATTGACGATTCGGCCTCTACCCTCCCGACGTAGATCGGGAAGTGCTGCGCGGACGAACCGTGCGTATGCGGTCAGATTGATGGCCATCGTGGTCGCCCAGTGGGCCTCGAAGTCGTCACCGTCGATCAGCACCGGGATGCTCACCCCGGCGTTGTTCACCAGCCCGTCGATCGCGCCGAGGGCTTCCCGAATCTCCGCGATGACGGCAGCCGGGACGTCGGCGTCGCCAACATCGGCGGTGACGGCGTGGACCCGGCCACCCGCGTCGCTGATCTCATCGGCCACGCGTGCCAACCCATCGGCGTCACGGTCGACGACACCGACCGCGGCGCCCTCATCGGCGAGCAGGTGCGCGGTCGCACGCCCCATGCCGCTGGCGGCCCCCGTGACCACGACGACGTGACCCTTGACCGAGCGACTCAGCGATGTCAGGCGAGGCATTCCGACATTGTGACCGACACGGCTGTCGTGTTCGGCGATCTGCAACTTTGGCGAACACCACCAGTCGCCGACAACCTGCTACGGCATGCAATCGACCCACGTCAGGCAAACATCGAGCCCATTGCGTCAAGATCATCGCAGGGCTAGATTTGTGATGCGCGTCACGCGCCTGCCAAGGGGGAGCCATGGCCGGGGAGACCTTCGACTACGTCGTCATCGGATCGGGCAGCGCGGGCGGTGTTGTCGCCGCGCGCCTGAGCGAGGATCCGGCCGTGTCCGTGCTGCTGCTCGAAGCGGGACCCGAAGACGACGACGCCATGATCCATCTGCCGTCAGCCTTCTCTGCGTTGTTCAAGACCAAGTGGGACTGGGGCTACAAGACGACCCCGCAGAAGTATCTCGGCGGCCGTCGGGCTGACTGGCCGCGCATGAAGGCGCTTGGCGGCTGCTCTTCGATGAACGCGATGATCTACATCCGCGGCAACCGTGCCGACTATGACGAGTGGCGCGACGTCTACGGCGCATCCGGCTGGGGTTACGACGACGTATTGCCCTACTTCAAGAAGGCCGAGGGAAACACCCGGCTGAGCGATCCCTATCACAACTCCGACGGTCCGCTACATGTCGAAGACCGCAGGTACAACCACGAGTTGAGCCTTGCGTTCGTCGAGTCCGCCGTCGCTGCGGGCTTCAAGCGCACCGACGACTTCAACGGCGCCGAACAGGAAGGCGCCGGTCTTTATCAGGTCACCTGCAAGAAGGGCCGTCGGTGGTCGGTCGCCGACGCCTATATCCATCCCGCGAGCAAGCGGTCCAATCTCACCGTGCGCACCGAGGCTTTCGTGATGAAGATCGAGATGGACGGTGCCCGCGCGACAGGGGTGACCTATCGGCGTGGTGGCGTCACCAAGACGGCGCGCGCCAACGCCGAGATCGTGCTGTCGGCCGGTGCCGTCGCCAGCCCGCAGATGCTGATGCTCTCCGGCATCGGGCCTGGCGCGCACCTGCGCGAACACGGCATCGACGTCAAAGTGGACGTGGCGGGCGTCGGCCAGAACCTGCAGGACCACCCGGTATCCGGGGCGCTGTTCTACACCAAGGACACCACTGACTTCGCCGATTTCTTTTCGTTCGGCAACGTGTTGAAGGCGCAGAAGGCCGGCCGCGGGCCGCTGACCTCCAACGTCGCCGAGTCAGGCGGTTTCTTCAAGTCCAACGCCGACATGGATGCTCCCGACCTGCAGTTCCATGTGCTGCCCAGCGGCTTCTACGACCATGGACTGCGCGAACCGGTAAGCCGTGGGTTCGGCATCGCGCCGACGCTGGTGCGCGTGGAGAGCACCGGCTACCTCAAACTGCGCTCGGCGGACCCGACGTGGCACCCGGAGATCGAACCGGGCTATTTCGACGACATTGCGGACCTTGATGCCATGCTGGCCGGATACCGCAGATTGTATGAAATCATCGACGAGGGGCCGATTGCGAAATATATTGCGGCGCCGTGGGATCCGGTATCGCGCAACCCGACGACCGATGAGATCATGGCGGCGATCGCCAGGAAGGGTCAGACGATCTATCACCCGGTCGGCACCTGCTCGATGGGCACGGTGGAAGGCAGCGTCGTCGATCCCGAGCTCAAAGTTCATGGCGTAGAAGGACTTCGGGTGGCCGACGCCTCGATCATGCCCCGCGTCCCTCGCGGCAACACCAATGCCCCCACCATCATGGTCGGCGAGAAATGCGCTGACCTCATCAAGGAGTCACGTTGACCACCACCGTCGGCACACCCGTATCCGCAACAGCCACCTCCGGCGCCACCTTCGAGTCGCTCAACCCCGCCAATGGCGATGTCGTCGGCGTGCACCCCATCCACTCCAGCGCAGACGTGGACGCCGCGGTGCAGCGCGCACGCGACGCTGCCGACTGGTGGGGCGGTCTGTCGTTCGAGGAGCGGGCCGAATATCTGCTCACCTGGCGCAGTGTCATCACCCGCCGCATCGCCGCGCTCGCTCAGCTGGTGCACCTGGAAACCGGCAAACCGACCGGTGACGCGCAGCTCGAGATCGTCATGGCCATCGACCACATCGCCTGGGCCGCAAAGCATGCCAAGAAGGTGCTCGGCAGCCGGAAGGTCAAGTCAGGTTTGCTGATGATCAACCAGGCCTCGACCGTCGAGTACCAGCCGCTCGGCGTCATCGGAGTGATTGGGCCGTGGAACTATCCGGTGTTCACGCCATGCGGCTCCATCGCCTACGCGCTAGCAGCAGGCAATGCCGTGGTGTTCAAACCCAGCGAATACACCCCCGGCGTTGGCGAATGGCTCGCCGACAAGTTCACCGAGGTCGTCGGCGGCCGTCCGGTGTTCCAGGTCGTCACCGGTTTCGCCGAGACCGGCAATGCGCTGTGCACCGCGGCCATCGACAAGCTCGCGTTCACCGGGTCCGGCGCGACGGGCAAGAAGGTCATGGCCGCATGCGCCGAGAACCTGACGCCCGTGCTGATCGAAGCCGGCGGCAAGGACTCGCTGATCGTCGACGAGGACGCCGACCTGCCCAAGGCTGCCGAAGCAGCACTCTGGGGCGGCATGTCCAACGCCGGCCAGACGTGCATCGGCACCGAACGGGTCTACGTGCACGAAAACGTCTTCGACTCCTTCATGGAGCAGATCACCAGCCAAGCCAAGGCTCTGCACGCCTGCCCCGACGGCAACATCGGCCCGATCACCATGCCGTCGCAACTCGGCATCATCAAGAGCCACATCGTCGACGCCATCGCGAAGGGCGCCACCGTCGTGCTCGGCGGTGCGGACGCCGTCGGCGAGCGCTTCGTCCAACCAACGATCCTGACCCATGTGCCCGAGCACTCGACCGAGATGACCGACGAGACCTTCGGGCCAACGCTGGCGATCAACCCGGTCAAGAACATGGATGAAGCGATCGAGCTCACCAACGCCACGAACTACGGACTCGCAGGGGCGGTCTTCGCCAAGAAGAACGGTGTCGACATCGCCCGCCGAGTGCGCTCGGGAATGACGTCGATCAATTCAGTGGTGTCCTTCGCCGGGGTGCCTGCGCTCCCGTTCGGCGGTGTCGGCCAGTCCGGCTTCGGACGCATCCATGGCCCCGACGGTCTGAAGGAATTCACCTTCGCCAAGGCGATCACCCGGCAGAAGTTCAAGCCGATGATGCTGCTGACGTCCTTCGCGCGCGACGCCAAGACCGACGGCCAGGTCACTCAGCTGATCACGCTGCTCCACGGCGGCAAGAAGACCCTGAAGTAGGTGCAGTGGTCAAAGGGCCCAGTCGCGAGAACAACTTCGTTCATTTCTGGCGAACAGGCGGCGTGCAGCGCGTAATTTGCGGCACAGCAGACGTACAGGAAGTTGCAAGCAGGGCTACGCGTCGACGACAGCTGGCGACGACGGAAGGACACCGTCATGGGTTGCGCGAAGTACATAGGCCGTGTCGGAGCATTGGCGGTCGCCCTGGGAGTGGGTTTGGCCATCGCGGGCACACCCGCGGTAGCGTCCGCCGGGCCATCGGACTCGTCATCGTCGACAAGCGATTCTTCGTCAACGAACAAGCCCTCGGCGTCGACCGGTACGTCTTCTTCGACGAAGACGGCTTCGACGGGTGGTGAGCCCTCTTCGACCGATCAGTCCGATGGCACCGACTCGTCGCCGTCAAAAACGGGGCCACCATCAGGCTCAACCGATGGGTCCGACGCGGACGCCGACGGCCCCGCAGACGAGGCCACGGAGGACGGCGACACCGAGGAAGCCGACGGCGTGGGGCCCACCAGTGACGAAGACTCCGAGGAAGCCCCACCCGCAACAAGCGACGAGGACACCCCTTCCGCGGACCCCAGGTCGGGGCTGGCTGACACCACTGTCAAGGTCAGCGCGAGCGACGATTCCGCCGACCAACATGCGTCGAGCGGCCACGGCTTCCGCACCCCCGATACCGCCGGCGCCGACCCCACATCGTCCCTCGCGGCGACTGTCGGACAGCCCACCGCACCGAGCCCATCTGCCAGTAAGCAGTCGCAGATGCAGCGCGCGGCCGCGGTAGACGACACTCCCACGACGAACTCCTCGGCTCGTTCGTTCACCACGGCTGCAACGACATTCACGGCAGCGACATTCACGGCGACGTCCTTTGCAGCGGACTCGGCGCCTGCCGAGCCGCAGCAGCACCCCACCATCATCAGTGTCATCACGGACCTAGTGGCTGCGGTGCTGCAGCCATTCATGAATCCGGGCACCGGGTTGTCGTTCCCGGCATCGCTGTTGGTGGGAGTGCTATCCGCGGTAAGGAATGAAATCGAGCGCGCTCTCCGGCGCACCGCCCCGGCGGCATCCCAGTACACCGTCTCTCAGATCGCGGGCCCCTCGCTGCTTGCAGATCCCACACCGAACGTGTTGTTGATCGGCGTGGACGGCACGAACTTGAGCAGGATTCTGGCCGACGACGAGAACGACAACTTCTTCGCCCTGATGGATGACGGCACCACCGCCGCGTCCAGCATCGTCGGGCACACCACCATTTCCAACCCATCGTGGACGTCCATCCTGACCGGTGTGTGGGGCGAAAGGGCTGGCGTGATCAACAACGTCTTCACCCCGTGGACGTACGACAATTGGCCGACGGTGTTCAACCAGCTGGAGACGTACAACCCGAACATCGACACCACGACCATCGCTGACTGGAACGTCATCAACGCCATCTCCGGCGCCGGCTCGATCCCTGTCGACACGAACATCTACGTGCCTCAGATCGAGGGCGACACGAATTGGTCGCAAACCGATGACGCGGTCGGCCACGCGACCGTCGATGCGATCGAGAACACCGCCGCAGACACCCCGAGCTTCGTCTTCAGCTATTTCGTCGGGGTCGACGAGAACGGGCACATGCACGGCGGCGCATCGCCGGAGTACGCGGAGGCCATCCGGAACGTCGACGACAACCTCGGCGACATCCTGGACGCGGTGGCGTTGTGGGAGGCCGACAACCCCGGTGAGGAATGGACCATCATCGTGGTCACCGACCACGGTCACCAGCCGCAGCAGGGTTTCGGCCACGGCTTCCAAACACCGGATGAGACAGCGACATTCGTCATCGCCCGCGGCCCGGATTTCAACGACGGGTTCGTCAATCCGGACTACGAGATCGTGGATACCACGCCAACGGTGTTGAGTCTCTTCGGCGCGTCGCCGCTGGCGCATGCCGACGGCGTGTCCCTAACGACACTCGGCGGAAGCGATGCAGATCCCGGTCCAGGCAATCTGCACCAGGCGCTCGAGGCAATGATCGCCACGAACCACTCTCCCGACATCGTCACCGACGTGGCGCTGAGCCTGCGGACGATCTTCGCCACGATTCCCTACTACGTGTGGACACTCACGAACGACGGCACGTTGCCAATCCCGATCCTCGGCAACGTTCTCTATGTGGTGACGAATGTTCCCGCGCAGATCGTCGCGCTGTTGACCGGCGTGACCGGCGCCAGGTTCTTCCCGCTGCTGCCGCCTGGACCGCCGTCCTGGCCGGGACAGGAGGAGGAAAACGCGCCGGATACCGCGATTCTGGCCTGCGGCGGTCCGTCCGGACTGCCCGCGGAATCAGCGTGCTACGCCAGCAACGCTGTGTGACTCCACGCTTTGGTGGTCCTCGCCGCCAGCGTGCGCGCGCTCATCGGCTGCGGTCATACTGTGACGTCGATGCCTTGCCTCGACTCTTGGGCATACAGGCGTGCGCTTCAGCGGCCGTTAAGGCCCCTGGAATGCGGTAATGATGGTGGCCAGGGCCGGGATCGAACCGGCGACCTTCCGCTTTTCAGGCGGACGCTCGTACCAACTGAGCTACCTGGCCGGAAGGCAGCACGTGCCTCGCCGTACTTGCGACCCTGACGGGACTCGAACCCGCGACCTCCGCCGTGACAGGGCGGCGCGCTAACCAACTGCGCCACAGGGCCTTGCTTTACTGCTGTACTGCTGCTCCGCGTTACCGCGTCGCACGTACCCCCAACGGGATTCGAACCCGTGCTACCGCCGTGAAAGGGCGGCGTCCTAGGCCGCTAAACGATGGGGGCCAAAGCCGAATCTCTTCGGGGTACTCACAACGCCAAGACGTTGGGAGCTTCGATAGCTTAGATTATCGAGGCCCGAATCCTCAAACGAGGGTCGATTGCCCGTCGGGGTCGCTCCCCTACCGACGCCGAACACCGCGGCCAGTATCCTGATTCACCGCGCCCCTATAGCTCAGTTGGTAGAGCTACGGACTTTTAATCCGCAGGTCCCAGGTTCGAGCCCTGGTGGGGGCACCACGCTGGCCGTTTACTCCGCCGGCTGCACTCCCAGCTCCCCGAGCAGCTGCCGGATCGGCTGGTCGCCACCATCCGCCAAGCACGACAGGCGTAGCGACGCCCGCTGCGGGTATGGCCGAAGTGCCGGCCAGCTCAAGCGAGGACTACATGACTCAAACAGATCAACGCGATCTCGGCGATTCCGACAGCCCGTTGGAGGACGAGCTCGAGGATGCGTTCAATCGGATGATCGGCGAGGGCACCCAACGCCTGCATCGCCCGTGGCGTGAAGTGCTCACCACCGGCTTCTTCGGCGGCACCGAGGTCGCGATGGGCGTGCTGGCCTACCTGTCGGTGCTCAACGCGACGCACAATCCGTTGCTCGCAGGGCTGGCATTCTCAATCGGCTTCCTCGCGCTGCTGCTTGGCCGCAGCGAACTGTTCACCGAAGGCTTTCTGGTTCCCGTCACCACAGTGGTCGCCAAACGGGCCAGCGTGGGTCAGCTGCTCAAGCTGTGGAGCGGCACGCTGGTGGCCAACCTGGTCGGTGGCTGGCTCATCATGTGGCTCGTCATGACGGCCTTCCCGAAATTGCAGGCACAGACCATCGAGTCGGCTCAGCACTACGTCGAGGCCCCGCCGTCCGCAGAAACGTTGGCGCTCGGGCTACTTGGCGGAATGGTCATCACCTTGATGACCCGCATGCAGCACGGCACCGACTCGGTACCCGGCAAGATCGCGGCAGCAGTCGCAGGGGCGTTCCTGTTGGCCGGGCTGCAGATGTTCCACTCGATCTTGGACTCGCTGTTGATCTTTGGCGCTCTGATATCCGGCGGCGCCCCCTTCGGTTACCTCGATTGGCTGGCCTGGTTCGGCTACACCGCGCCGGCCAACGTGGTTGGCGGGCTCCTGTTGGTGACGTTGCTTCGCCTGATCCGAAGTAAGGACCGGCTCAAGGAGGAACGCGACCACGCGGAGTCCTGAGCGTCCCGGTGGGGGCACCACGCTGGCCGATTACACGGCCGGTTTTACGCCAAGCTCCCCGAGCAGCTGTCGAACCCGCTGCTCGATCTCGTCCCGCACGGGGCGCACTGCCTCCAGCGGCTGTCCCGCGGGATCGGCGAGCGGCCAGTCCAGGTAGCGCCGCCCAGGCACGTACGGGCAGGTGTCACCGCAACCCATCGTGACGACGACGTCGGCCTCCTGCAGCATCGCATCGGTCCAGCGCGTGGGCTGTTGTCCGGTGATGTCGATGCCCTTCTCGGCCATGGCCGCCACCGCTGCCGGGTTGACCTCGCGAGCAGGTTCCGACCCGCCCGAGTAGCCGACCGCCCGGCCGCCCGCGAGCGCGTTGAAGAAGCCGAGGGCCATCTGTGACCGTCCGGCGTTGTGCGTGCAGAGGAACAACACGGCTGGGGTGCTCACGGCGTTCTCCGTTCGGCTGATTGAAACTGGCGACGTCGCAATGCCAGCGACACGTAGACCAGCGCGACGAGCACGGGCACTTCGATCAGGGGGCCGACGACACCGGCGAGAGCCTGTCCCGAGGTCGCACCGTAGGTGGCGATGGCGACGGCGATCGCCAGCTCGAAGTTGTTCCCCGCGGCCGTGAACGCGAGGGTCGTCGTGCGTTCGTAGCCCAATCCCAGCGCGGCCCCGACCGCGTACCCGCCGCCCCACATGATGGCGAAGTAGGCCAGCAGGGGGAGCGCGATGCGCGCGACGTCGAGCGGGCGACTGATGATCTGATCGCCCTGGAGCGCGAACAGAATCACGATGGTGAACAGCAGGCCGTAGAGGGCCCATGGACCGATCCGCGGCAGGAACGTCGCCTCGTACCAAGCACGGCCCTTCGCACGTTCGCCCAACCGCCGTGACAGGTAGCCGGCCAGCAGCGGGATGCCGAGGAAGACGAGGACCGACTTCGCGATCTGCCACGGTGACGTGGTGACGGTCGCCTGTTCGAGGCCGAGCCAGCCGGGCAGCACCGACAAGTAGAACCACCCGAGCACCGCGAACATCACGACCTGGAAGATCGAGTTGAGCGCCACCAGGACCGCCGCCGCCTCGCGGTCACCGCAGGCGAGGTCGTTCCAGATGATCACCATGGCGATGCACCGCGCCAGCCCGACGATGATCAGACCCGTGCGGTACTCGGGTAGATCCGGCAACAGCAGCCACGCCAGTGCGAACATCAACGCCGGACCGATCACCCAGTTCAGTACGAGCGAGCTCAACAGCAGCTTGCGATCAGCGGTGACCGTGTCGAGCCGGTCGTAGCGCACCTTGGCCAGAACCGGATACATCATGATCAACAAGCCCAGCGCTATCGGCAGCGAGATGCCGTCGACCTGGACGTGGCCGAGAATCTGATTCGTTTGCGGGACAAGGTGACCCAACAGCAGACCGCCGACCATCGCGGCGCCGATCCACAGCGGCAGATAGCGGTCGAGTGTTGAGAGCTTGCCGACTACGGGTGCGGTCATCCCCCGGCGCCGAAGGTCTCGGCATCCGCCAACTTGGTGTAGACCTCCCACTTCTCGTCATCGGGTGCGGTGACCCACACCTTGTCCTGCGTCGCGAAGCAGCACGTGGTGTTCATCTCCTCCTCGGTGAACAGCCCTGCGCCGGCCAGACGCGCGATCTCGGAGTGGACGGTCGCGCTGGATTCGACCTCGACGCCAAGATGGTTCAATGTCCCACCCTTGCCACGGTTTTCGATCAACACCAGCTTGAGCGGTGGTTCGGCGACGGCGAAGTTCGCATAGCCCGGCTTGACCTTGGCCGGTTCGGTGTTGAACAGCGTCGAGTAGAAGCTGATCGCCTCTACGAGGTCATCGACGTTGAGGGCGAGTTGAACACGAGACATGATGACTCCGTACCTGTGAGACATATATCGAACTGATGCCATCGATCATGCGACACCTCTTCGACATATGTCAATGCCTGTGGCACTATCGAGTTCATGCCGAAGACGTTGCCGTTCGTCGATATGTCCGCGCCGGTGTGCTGCTCCCCCGTTGCCGCCGGACCGCTGGATGACGACGCCGCGTTGGAGATTGCACTTCGGCTCAAGGCGCTGGCCGATCCGGTTCGCGTCAAACTCGTTTCGTTGCTGTTCAGTTCGGCCGAGGGCGAGGTGTGCAGCTGCGACCTCGCCGAGGCAGTCGGGCTCAGCGAATCAACGGTGAGCCACCATCTGTCACAGCTGCGCCGCGCGGGCTTGGTGGAATCGGAGCGACGTGGGATGAACGTCTATCACCGCCCCCGCCGTGACGCCTTGATCGCCCTGTGCACCGTTCTCGACCCGAACTGCTGCCCATCGGGCTAGGGGCCCGCAGCCGGTTGGCCTGGGTCCGCGCCGGGAAGCGGAACCTGCGGAACGCCTGGAGTGCCGATCCTTCCGGCGAGCCAGGGCAGTGCGTCTGCGAACTGTTGCGCCCCGGACGGCCAGTCGTGCTTGGTCGGCTGGGCCACCACCGAGCACTCGATGCCAGTGCTGCTGGCTAGCGCGCACAAGTAGTTGGCCCCCGCTGCAATGCCGTCCGGAGCCTCGGGCTCGGCATCGGTGGGCGCGCCAACACCGACCGTTCCGTCGTGGTGCACGGTGGGGACGCTGGGATCCGACACCCCGAACCAGCCAGCCACCCCGGTGTACGGACCGTGCGCGGTCATCACGCTGGTCGGATCGAACTCCGCCCAGGCCTGCTCGTCGCCGCCGTAGAGCCGAAAGATGGTCTGCGCCTTCTGTCCGGCATTCGGGAACACGTCGCCATCGATGTCAACGAAGGCGCTGAACAGTTCCGGATGCTTGACGGCTAGCGCCACCGCGCACGTGCCACCCATCGACCAACCCGCCACGCCCCAGTTGGCGGGATCCTGGCTCACCCCGAAGTGCGAGATCACATAGGGCACGACGTCTTTGGTCAGGTGATCGGCGGCATTGCCGCGAACGCCGTTCACGCACTCGGTGTCCTTGATGAAGGAGCCTGCCGTGTCGACGAACACCAGCACTGGGGCAACACCCGCGTGCTTGGATGCAAAGTCGTCGATCGTCGTCTGCGCATTGCCGCTGCGCAACCAGTCTGCGGGAGTGCCGAATTCGCCGCCGATCATCATCACTGCCGGCAGTTTCGGTGGAGGATTGGTGGCGTACCACGCCGGTGGCAAGTACACGTATTCATCGCGGTGCGTGAAGCCCGATGCGTCGCCTGGGATCTGCACCGTCACGATGGTGCCCGCCGTCGGCTTGGCACCACTCTGGCGCATCGCATCGACGGACGCCTCGTCGGTCTGGCCCGGCAATTGACCGCTGGTGAGCTGACCCCAGGCACTCTGCGCAGTCGGGAAGTACCCCGTCCACATGTTGACGGCCGACCCGACGCACAACACGCACAGCACCACGGCCAGCACGGAGACACCGCGCTGCCACCACCGAACGCCACGCCACCCGACGGCCAGCACGCCAACGGCGAACGCGGTCAACGCAATCCAGATCCACAACGTCGGCGGCATGGCGCCACCGGCAATGCCGCTGAACTGCCCATACCACTGCGCGATCGCCGCAACGGCGACTCCGAACACCAGGAACGCAGGCACCCACAGCAGGCGCCAGCGGCCCGTACGCCATCCGATCGCGACCACCAAGCCCACCGCGGCGAAGACCTGAAATGTGATCGGCACCCACCCGTGGAGCAGCGAGATCGGCTGCGCAACCAACCTCACCGCCATCACGCCGCGGTCGGACAGTCGTTCTGCGCTTCGTCGCCATTGAAGCGTGCGTTGACCCACCCAGCCGCCACGGATGCGTCGATGTCTTCGGCGCGCTTGTCTGGTTGGAGCTGAATTTGAATGACGTCGCCCATCTGGCAAGCCTTCGCCAGCGCATGCTCCGTCCACGCCGACGGAATCAAAGCATCTCTGCCGCCGTAGATTACGAGCATTGGCGCCGCCGTCGGCCCTTGCGGCAAGCTGGACTTGCCCAAGAGGCCACGGAGGGTGTCCACCGCGGCGGGGCTACTGGGTCGCAGATCGTCCGCGCTGAGTTGGCCCACGACCTTCGCGCGTTCCGCGGCCGCAGGGCCGCGGCACGCCGACAACACGTCCCACTTGTCGGCGACGATTCCTCGTCGGTAGTCGTCGAGGTCGAGGTCGGGGTACTGGTCCTTGAGGGAAGCGAGGATCCACTGCAGCACCGGCATCTGGTCAGTGGTCAGCGTGCCATCCGCCGCCGCATCGGCGAACCCGTCGATGTCGGCGGGAGGTGACACGCTGACCGTGCCGACGAGCTTTAGCCCGCCTCCATGGTCCGGCGCCAACTCGTTGGCAGCCCATGCCGCCTGCGCCCCTTCGGACGTGCCGAATGCCAGCCATCGATTCGAGGCGTCGGGAACGAGTTTGCGGGCGGCCTTCACCGAATCGATGATGTTGTAGCCCAGCGTCGTCGAGTCCAGGTACGGATGGCGCCACTGGTCGAGCCCGAGCCCCTGATAGTCGGACATCGTCACGACGTAGCCGGCCTGCACCAGACCCGCGATCGGCGCCGAGAAATTGAGCAACGTCGAGTCCAGGGACGGCGCGCAATCGTGCTGGATGCCCGTGGTGGAGTGGCCATAGGCGACGATGGGCCAGCCTCCACTGGGCGGCGTTCCCTGCGGGACGAAGACCGTTCCCGACACTTGCGTCGTGCCGTCGAACGCATTGGTCGACGTGTAGGTGATCCGGGCAGCAAGCGACGTCACCGCCCAAAGCCTGCGGTCGAGCGTCGGCATCGTGCTGGCCGACAACAAGGTTCCCGCACCGGTCCCACTGAAATCGCCCTTCAACGGCACCCCGGACGCGGCTGCCGGCGCAGTCGGTGGGGCGGAAGCCGTCGCGTTGCGCTCGTGCTCCATCGCGAAGAGCACGATCGCCCCGACCACGCACACCAACGCCCCCGTACGGATCACCCACCTGCGCACGCGACGACGTTGATCGACATCGCGCACACGTGGTTCAGTGCCCGCTTTGGTCGCGTAGCGGTGGGTCACCTTCGCCAAGGCTAGCGAGGCAGTCTGGGAAGATCACGAGCGGACGTTGTGGACGGCTTCTCCCCCAGCGACTTTTACCTGTTCAATGGCCGACTCCTGTTCGGAGACTTCGCGTTTCCTGCGAAAATGCTGCTCGGGGTTGTGACGAAGAGCACAGCCCTCGAGTCAGACCTTCGGGCAGTAGTGCATGCCGTTGTCGCAGTGCCCGACCGGCGGCAGATTGCGCGCCGGGGTGTGTACCAGCGGCGCGTCGACCGAGGCCCGGCCGGTGGCACGATCCCAACCGCCACGCGCCCGCGGATGCATCCGGTGCCGCTTCGGCACCACCTTGAACACCTTGCCGATCACCTTCCCGAGCAGCCGGTGCCTGCGCTCGTCGCGCTCGGACCAGGTGTAGCCCATCAACTCGCGCACCGCAGGGTGGTACAGCCCGACGGTGAACCAGACGAACAACGGGTGCACCACGTGCTTGCGCTGCAGCGCCCACATCCAGTCGGGCATCTTCGACGCGAACGGCGGCTTGGGCAGCTCGCTGAGGTCGAGCACGTCGCGCGCGGCCTTGTTGTTCTCCAATACGTTGCGGCACATGTGATCCCAATACACCTGGAAGTCCTCCCAGGTCTTCGGCACCGGCCGCATGCTCATGCCGTACATCGAGTACCACTGGACGTGCTCGTCGAACATCTGGCGCTTCTCCGCCTCGGTGATGCCGCCCGCGAGCCGCTCCGCGACGATCAAGGTGCCGACGAAGAACGTCGAATGCGCCCAGTAGAAGACCTCGGGATTGAGTGCGTGGTAGCGCCTGCCCTGAGCGTCGACGCCCTTGATGTCGACGTGGTAGTCGCGGACCTCGGCTCCGGTCTGCGGCGCACGATCGCCGTCGAAGACCACCCCGCCGATCGGGTACAGCGAGCGCAGCAGCCGCGGCCAGCGCTCCTGGAAGAAGATGGAGTGCTCCTCGACGGCGGCACCGAGCTGCGGGTGCATGTTCTGCATCGACCCAGCCCACGGGCCCTGCAGCATGCCGCGCCAGTCTCCGAAGTACTTCCACGTGATCGAATCCGGGCCGAGCGGAAGCGGAGGAGCCGCATAACCACCGGGGGCAACGGGGCACCCGGCACCAGGGGCAGGGCTAGCTACCGGACACACCTCAGACGTATCTTGTGTCACTGGCGAGATTCTCCTGAACCGTCAGGGGGTTTACTCTGACTACGAGCGTTGTCACTCGAAGCTTAGGAGCGATGTGCCTTCCGGTCAACGACAGGGCCGATGGTCCGGCGTACCACTGCACGACCGTCAGGTGTTGCGGCGCGACGAACTCGTCGCCGCGGGCGTCGGCTTGTTGGGCGGCGAAGCCGGCCCAGCGCTGACCGTCCGCGCTGTCTGTCGTGAAGCGAGCCTGACCGAGCGCTACTTCTACGAGAGCTTCACCGACCGCGACGAGTTCGTCCGCGCCGTGTACGACCACGTCTGCAGCACGGCGATGGCCGCGCTGACCTCGTCGGACACCCCGCGCGACGCCGTCGAACGGTTCGTCGCGCTGATGGTCGACGATCCGGCACGCGGCCGAGTGCTGCTGATCGCGCCACAACGAGAGCCGGTGCTGACGAAGTCGGGCGCCGATTGGATGCCGAGCTTCATCGAGCTGCTGCAGCGCAAGCTGACCCAGATCACCGATCCCGCCGTGCAGGCCATGGTGGCCACCGGTCTGGTCGGCGCGCTGTCGGCACTTTTCACGGCCTATCTGAACGGCCGATTGGCGACGACCCGCGAGCAGTTCATCGACTATTGCGTCGACATGCTGCTCAGCAGGGCGTCAACCCACTAACTAGTGGTCGGGAGTGGAGACCTAGTGGTCGGGAGTGGAGACCTCGGCGAGCGCGGCCTCTTCTTCTTGAGCCGCCTCAGCTGCGGCCTGCTCCTCGGCGGCCTTGGCTGCGCGGCCCTCCTCGCTGGCCAGCGAGTTGCCCGGGCTGGTCGCCGAGGCCACGCCGCTGTTGCAGTTCAAGTAGAACTGAACGGTGTTGGAGACGTGCGCACCGTCGTTCGCGCTGGCGAAGGGCGCGGTCTGGGACCGTGTGACGAGGCAGTCGTCCTGGGCCACCTTGTCGCCCACCCGCGCGGCCACGACCACGGTCTGGCCCGCATCACTGGCCGCGGAGGACGCGTCCGAGTACGACTGCCCGGCATAGCTATCCGCCGAAGCGATGCCAGTGCCGAAAACGGTCGAGAGAGCCAGCGCACCAATCGCGCCGGAACCAAAAACGATGAGCTTCTTCACGGTAGCCCTATCTGCCAGTCGAAACAGCCTTGCTCGACGGGGATAGTACCGCTCACGGACCCGCTGCGCAGCGTTCGCGCAACTAGTCCGATGGAACCGCTCAGGTGATGAAAGTGGTTTTATTCGCCAGCCTGCTGGGCGTCGACCGCGGCGAGCTGATCCTGCTCTTGTTGCTGCGCGGCGGCGGCGGCGGCAGCGGCGTCTGCCTCTTTCTTCTTCTTCGCCGCCATGTCGGCCTCCCACATCGCGCGGCCCTCGGGGCTCGCGAGCGAGTAACCCGGCCACAAGTACGTGCCGTACTTGGCGTAGCAGTTCAGGTTGACCAGCATCTGGTTTCCGGACTTGTTGCCGGACCCGTCCAGGAACGACGACTTGGTGGCGCTCGTCACGATGCAGTTGTCCCAATCCTTGCGATCGCCAACGGTAGTGGCGACCACGGGGGTCATACCCATCTGGCCGATCTTCCCCTTGGCGTCCTTGTAGTACTGCCCGACGATCCCGTCGTCGGCATTCGCCACCCCGCCACCAACCATCGCCAGCGCGACCGCGGCGGTGCCGCAGGCACTTGCGCCGAGAACAAGAAGTTTCTTCACGTCGGTTGCGACCTTTCGTCAACGCCGGGGCGATTGGTTTGCCGGAGAGCCGGGAACCCACAGGAATCGTACAGTCCCGAGCGACGGATACGGGATAGCTACGCAACACCCGTAACATGCATGTGTCCATAGACTTGATGTCACCGGGGTACACAGATATATTGAGTGCTACCAACAGGTACAGATAACTGGGAGGTTCCATGTCGACCGAGTTGACAGACCTGCAGCTACTGCACGAACTCGAGCCGGTGGTCGAACAGAACATCAACCGCCACTTGACGATGCGCAAGGACTGGAACCCGCACGACTACATCCCGTGGTCCGACGGCAAGAACTTCTACGCGCTCGGCGGCCAGGACTGGGATCCCGAGCAGTCGAAGTTGTCGGAGGTCGCCCAGACCGCCATGCTGCAGAACCTCCTCACCGAGGACAACCTGCCGTCGTATCACCGCGAGATCGCGATGAACTTCAGCATGGACGGCCCGTGGGGTTGGTGGGTCAATCGCTGGACCGCCGAGGAGAACCGGCACGGCATCGCGCTGCGCGACTACCTCATCGTCACACGCGCGATCGACCCGATCGAGCTGGAGGAACTGCGCGTCGAGCAGGTCACCCGTGGGTTCAGCCCCGGCCAGGGCCAGCAGGGCGAGATGTTCGCCGAGAGCCTCTTCGACTCCGTCATCTACGTGACGTTCCAGGAACTCGCCACCCGAGTGTCGCACCGCAATACCGGCAAGGCCTGCAACGAGACCGTTGCCGACCAGCTGCTCGGCCGCGTCTCCGCGGACGAGAACCTGCACATGATCTTCTACCGCGACGTCTCGGCCGCCGGCCTCGACATCGCCCCCAACCAGGCGATGAAGTCCCTGCACCGCGTGCTGCGCAACTTCAAGATGCCCGGATACACCGTGCCCGAGTTCCGTCGCAAGGCCGTGATCATCGCCGTCGGCGGTGTCTACGACCCGCGCATCCACCTCGACGACGTGGTCATGCCCGTGCTGAAGAAGTGGCGCATCTTCGAACGTGAAGACTTCACCGGTGAGGCCGCCGAGCTGCGCGACGACCTCGGCAAGCTGGTCGAGGAGCTCGAGGACACCTGCCAGAAGTTCGAGCTGGCCAAGGAGCGTCGCCTCGAGCGGGAGCGCAAGGTGGCCGAGAAGAAGGCCATGAAGAACCTCCTGGTGACGACATCGGCATCGCAAGCTTCCTAGACACGGCTCGGCCCGCGGCACCCGCACGGAAGCTGAGCCGTCCCCCCAGTCGCTGCGCTCCTACCCCCGGGGTCAGGATCGGGCCGATCGCACTGCGCAGCCCCGTGGTGCTGGCCCCCATGGCCGGTGTGACGAACGTGGCGTTCCGCACCCTGTGCCGCGAGCTCGAACTGGAGCGTGCGGGCACCGTCAGCGGGCTGTACGTGTGCGAAATGGTCACGGCCCGCGCGCTCGTCGAGCGGCATCCGGTCACCATGCACATGACCACGTTCGCACCCGAGGAGTCCCCGCGGTCGCTGCAGCTCTACACCGTCGACCCGGACACCACCTTCGCCGCCGCCAAGATGATCGCCGACGAGGGCATGGCCGACCACATCGACATGAACTTCGGCTGCCCCGT
The DNA here is from genome assembly GCF_008329605.1 of Mycolicibacterium sp. P9-64. Taxonomy (GTDB): domain Bacteria; phylum Actinomycetota; class Actinomycetes; order Mycobacteriales; family Mycobacteriaceae; genus Mycobacterium. The sequence goes on along the minus strand of NZ_NPKO01000005.1, from coordinate 144,385 downwards.
GCCCAAGGTCACCCGGCGAGGCGGCGGAGCGGCACTTCCGTTCAAGCGCAGGCTGTTCGGCCAGATCGTGGCCGCCGCAGTAAGAGGAACCGCCAACTCCGGTATTCCAGTCACGGTGAAGTTCAGGATCGGCATCGACGACGCCCACCACACACATCTCGACGCGGGCCGGATCGCCGCCGAGGAGGGCGCAGCCGCCGTCGCGCTACACGCCCGCACCGCCGCCCAGCGCTACTCGGGCACCGCCGACTGGGATCAGATCGCCGCACTCAAGCAGCACGTGACCAGCGTTCCCGTGCTCGGCAACGGCGACATCTTCGACGCCGACGACGCACTCGAAATGATGGCGTCGACCGGGTGTGACGGAGTCGTCATCGGGCGGGGCTGTCTCGGCCGACCGTGGATGTTTGCCGAACTCTCCGCGGCATTCTCCGGTCGCGACATTCCGACGCCGCCGACGCTCGGCGAGGTTGCCGCGATCATCCGCAGGCACGGCGAGCTCCTCGCCGAACACTTCGGCGAGGACAAGGGCATGCGAGACATCCGCAAGCACGTCGCCTGGTACATGCACGGCTTTCCGGCGGGCGCCGATCTGCGACGGGCATTGGCGCTGGTCAAGACATTGACCGAGCTCGACGACCTGCTGTCGCGGCTCGATCCCGACGTGCCGTTCCCGCGCGCGGCAGAAGGCCCGCGCGGCAGGCAGGGCTCGCCAGGGTCGGTGTCACTTCCCGAGGGCTGGCTCAACGATCCGGAAGACTGCACGGTGCCAGAAGGCGCTGACGTGATGAACTCCGGAGGCTGATTCACAGCGGTGCCGCCGTGTGCTGAGACAAGTCTGAGATGGCTGCGAGACGACACTGACACCCTCTTCGACTGGCTCCCTCTTAGGTTGTCTCAGTACGATGAGGGTCTTGTCACGACGGCTCCGGTAGCGGAGCCGAAAGTGTGCTGCTAGAAGAAGCAGGAAGCCCGCAGAGAATCTGCGCCTGAAGTTCATGGAAGCCAGGCGTGCGACACGCCTGGGAGTCGGAGGCCGGTACGACATGAGTGACGGCGACAACGCCACTCCTGGCCGTCCCGCTTCGCCGGGGCCAGGTGGCTCCAGCGGCGACAACCAATGGCTTACCCGATCCGCGCGCCCCGCACCAGGCGCCGCGCCGTGGGAACGCGGCCGAAGTTCCAGAACACCCGACGACGTCGACGCCAAGCAGAGCGACGAGCCCGCCACGCACCACACGGGCGCGCTGACCGTCGCAGAGCTGATCGCCAAGGTGTCGGGAACCCGGCCGGACGAAGAACCGACGCGCCACCGCGCCGAGCCCGAACCTCCGCTCCCCGCGTACTCGGAACCACACCGTGCGACAGACACCGACGACGAGCCCGCCACCGAGGTGATGCCGCCGGTTGCGCTGTACGACTCCGAACTACCGATCCTCACCGACGCGCGCCCGGTGAAGCGTGCCGTCGACGCGCCTGCCCCCGCCACGCCCGCGCCGCATCGCGGCCGCCACAGGGCGATGATCATCGGCCGGGTGGCAGCCGCCTTGATCGCCATCTGCGCACTCGCGATCACCGGAGCTGCGTGGCAGTGGCAATCGGCCAAGAATCGCAGCCTCAACCGGGTGTCTGCCCTCGATCCCAACTCACGCGACATCCTCGACCCCAACGCTCAGTACGGCGACGAGAACTTCCTGATCGTCGGCGTCGACAGCCGCATCGGCCAGAACAGCGACATGGGCGCAGGCGACACCGAGGACGCCGCCGGGGCCCGCTCCGACACCGTCATGCTGGTGAACATCCCCGCCGACCGCAAACGCGTTGTCGCCGTGTCCTTCCCACGCGATCTGGCCATCACGCCGATCAAGTGCGAGCCGTGGAACGCCGAGACGGGCGCATACGGCCCGATCTACGACGAGGACACCGAGAGCTACGGGCCCGACGAGGTCTACACCGAGACCAAGCTGAACTCCGCCTACTCCTTCGGTGGGCCCAAGTGCCTGGTCAAGGTGATCCAGAAGTTGTCGGGCCTGTCCATCAACCGGTTCATGGCGGTCGACTTCTCCGGCTTCGCCAAGATGGTCGACGCCATCGGCGGCGTCGAGGTGTGCAGCACGACGCCGCTCGAGGACTACGAGCTGGGCACCGTGCTGGCCAACGCCGGCCGCCAGATCATCGATGGCCATACCGCCCTGCAGTACGTGCGAGCGCGACAGGTCACCACCGAGACCAACGGGGATTACGGCCGCATCAAGCGCCAACAGCTGTTCCTGTCCTCGCTGCTGCGCTCGCTGATCTCGAAGGAAGTGTTCTTCAGCCTCAGCAAGCTCAACAACGTCGTCAACATGTTCATCGACGACAGCTACGTCGACAACATCCAGACCAAGGACCTCGTCGACCTCGGTCAATCGATCCAGGGCGTGAACGCGGGCCGCATCACCTTCGTCACCGTGCCGACCGGGATCACCGACTCCGAGGGCAACGAACCGCCGCGCGAAGAGGACATGCGCGCGCTGTTCGACGCGATCATCAACGACGACCCGCTGCCCGAAGAGAAGAACGCCGACAACACACCGGTGCCGGAGACCCCGGCCAGCAACCAGCCTGCGCCAAACACGGCCAACGGCGAACTGGTCGACGCCGTCACCACCAGCCCCGGCGACATCACCGTTCGGGTCTCCAACTCGACGGGCGAGAGCGGCTTGGCGACGGTCGCGGCCAACGAGCTGCAACAACACGGCTTCAACGTCACCGATCCCGACGACTACCCCGGCCCTCTGGCCTCGACCACGGTGTTCTTCTCCGCAGGCAACGAACAAGCCGCAGCGACCGTCGCATCGTCGTTCTCCAACCCCACCATCGAGCGGGTGACCGGCATGGGCACCACGATCCGGGTCGTTCTCGGATCCGACTTCGCCTCGGTGGCGCCTCCGACGCCGAGCGGTTCGCCCATCCAGGTCCACGTGCTCAAGGGCACCAGTAGCGAACCCACCCACCTGCCGGAGGACTTGACGGTCACCAACGCCGCAGATACCACCTGCGAGTGACCTCGGGAACGTCATCGCGGCAGGTGGCATTCACCTTTCGTTCACCCTCGACGACGTGACCGATCGGACGCCCAGACCGTAGGCTTGGCGCATGCGTACCGCTTACCACGAGCAACTGACCGCCCTGACGGATCAGCTCGGCGAAATGTGCGGGCTGGCTGGCGGCGCCATGGAGCGCGCCACCCAGGCCCTGCTGCAGGCCGATCTGGCGCTCGCCGAGCAGGTCATCACCGATCACGAGCAGATCGCCTCCATGAGCACGCGCGCCGAAGAAGCCGCGTTCGTGTTGCTGGCTCTGCAGGCACCGGTGGCAGGCGATCTGCGGGCGATCGTCAGCTCGATTCAGATCGTCGCCGACGTCGACCGCATGGGCGCGCTGGCACTGCACGTCGCCAAGATTGCCCGCCGGCGCCACCCGCAGCACGCGCTGCCCGAAGAGGTAAACGGCTACTTCGCCGAAATGGGCCGGGTCGCCGTGGAATTGGGCAACAGTGCGCAAGAAGTGCTGGTGACCAGGGATCCGGAGAAGGCCGCCAGGATTCGCGAAGAAGACGACGCGATGGACGACCTGCACCGGCACCTGTTCAACGTATTGATGGACAGGGAGTGGAAGCACGGCGTGACCGCCGCCGTCGACGTGACGTTGCTGAGCCGTTTCTACGAGCGGTTCGCCGACCACGCGGTGGAAGTCGCCCGGCGGATCATCTTCCAGGTCACCGGCCAGTTCCCCGAGGAAGAGGACGTCCCCACTCCCCTGTGATGGGTCAGGGGCGGCGCTATTCCCCGGCGTCCTCGACGGCGATGCGCACACCGACCTTCTTGGCCGCCTGCAGGTCCTGCAGCACCTTGGCGAGCACCTTCAGCTCGGTGGTGCTGTAGCGCTGCAGGAAGTCGTGCATCCCGAGTGCCATCTCCTCGTGCAGCCGCAGGTGGGCGTCGGCGACGAGCTCGCCGTCGGCGGTGGGGTTGAGCTCGATCTCCTTGCGGTTGCCGGGGATGGGCGTGCGCGCCACCAAGCCCGCGTCGACCAGCCGTTGCACGTGCTTGGACACGGTGCCCTTCAGCTGACCCGACCGCGCGGCCAGTCCGACGACGCTGACCGGCCCTTCGGCGATGACGGCGAGCAGGTGCACCGACAGCGTGGGCGTCGACCGGATGACCTGCTCCAACCGCTTGGGGCAGCGCGCCACGACGAAGTCGCGCTCGGCGTCGCCATCCTCGTCGTTGTCGAACTTGTCCCCCAAGGCGCCGACCAGCTCGTTGATGTCCGCAATGAGCGCCGATTTGGTTTTCACGGAAACCATCTTGTCACGGCGGCCTGGCCTGGGTACTTTGTTTCCATAGAAACCATTTCTTGAGAAACGAAGGGATGTGCCATGAAGGCCGCCATAGTCAACGAGTGGGGCAACGCACCGGTCTACGCCGATCACCCCGAGCCCGAGCCGAGCGAGGGCACGGTCGTAGCCGCCGTCGAGGCTTCCGCACTGACCAACATCACCCGCGGCGTCGTCTCTGGAAAGCACTACGCCAGCAAGATGATTCAACTGCCCGCGATTCCCGGCATCGACGGCGTGGTCCGCTTCGACGACGGTCGACGTGCCTACGCAGGTGCGCTGACGCGCTACGGCTTGATGGCCGAACGGACGCTTGCCGATCCGAACGCCGTGGTCGAACTACCCGACGGCATCGACTCGGTGACCGCGGCCGCCATCCCCAATCCCGGCACTTCGGCGTGGATGTCCCTCGAACACGCGGCGAACGTCAGCCCCGGCGATCACGTGCTGGTACTCGGCGCGACCGGCGTCACCGGGTCCATCGCCGTCCAACTGGCCAAGTCCGTCTTCGGCGCGGGCCGGGTGGCGGTGGTCGGCCGCGACACCGCACGCCTGCAGTGGTTGCAAGACACAGCGGGTGCCGACGACGCCATCGCCCTCGGCGCCGGGGATCTCGGTGACCGCGTGGCGGCCATGCACGCCGAGCGCCCATTCGACGCCGTGCTGGACTACCTCTGGGGCGAGCCGGCCCAACAGGTGCTCGCTGCGCTGTCCGGACGGCTGGCGGCCTACCACGCCACCCGATTCGTTCAGATCGGTTCGATGGCCGGTCCCACGATGAGCCTGGACGCGGGCATCCTGCGCAGCACCGCCATCACCATGTCCGGCATCGGGTTTGGCAGCGTGCCGCCGGACGTCCTTGCCAGGACCCGCACCGAGGCCCTGCCGAGGCTGTTCGCCATGGTCGCCTCCGGTGATCTGCACCTGCGCACCCAGGCGCGGCCGCTGGCCGACGTCGAAACGGTCTGGACGACCGTCGAGCCGTCGGGCACCCGGGTCGTGCTCACGCCCTAGGCGCAGATGGAGGGGGCCAGCCGGTACCCGGCCCCGCGGACCGTGCGAATGTACTCGCCGTGCTCGGGGTCGGCCCCGAGCTTCTGGCGGAGCCGTTTGACGTGCACCGCAACGGTATTGGTCTCCGCCGGGTGTCCCCACACCGCCTGACTGATCTCTTCGGTGCTGGTCACCGTGCCCTGGTTCACGATCAGGAAGATCAGCAGCTCCAGTTCACGCTGTGTCAGTTCGACGTAGCGGTCGCCCACCTTGGTCTCGTAGCCGCGCCGGTCGACGCGAATCGGACCCGCGACGAAGAGACCGGACTCCTCCGGCTGTCTACCGTTCGAGTTCAGCGCAAACGGTGCAATCGCTGCGATGTCGTACGGCCGGACGATGACCGCGGACGCGCCGACCGCCAGCGCTTCGCGGGCGAGCTCCTCCTCCCCCGGCGCAGCGCCCACCAAGATGGGCAGGCTCCACCGGTTGCGCACCGCCGCGGAGATCCGCGCCGCACTGACGGCCTCGGTGCGAGCGGCGACCACCAGGGCACTAGGTGGGTGGGCGCCAACCGCCAGCAACGCATCGGCACCGTCGCGACACCACGTCGTCTCGATCCCGATCAGCGCCGCAGCCTCGATGAGCGCGGCCGCCACCTTCGAAATGGCTTCGACGACAACGAGACTGCTCGATTCGGTGGTCAAGCTCGTTGACCGCCTCTCTCCCTAACCGTGCGCACGTGCGCACGTGAGACCCCGACGAGTCAGCCGAAGCGTCCCGAAATGTAGTCTTCCGTCGCCTTCTGGGTCGGGTTGGAGAAGATCTTCTCGGTGTCGTCGATCTCCACCAACCGGCCGGGCTTGCCCGTCGCCTCGAGGTTGAAGAACCCCGTCTGATCGCTCACCCGCGCGGCCTGCTGCATGTTGTGGGTGACGATGACGATCGTGTAGTCCTGCTTCAGCTCGGACATCAGATCCTCGATCGCCAACGTGGAGATCGGATCGAGCGCCGAACACGGCTCGTCCATCAACAGCACGTCGGGTTGCACGGCGATCGCCCTGGCGATGCACAACCGCTGCTGCTGACCGCCGGACAACCCGCCACCGGGCTTGTCCAACCGGTCCTTGACCTCGTTCCACAAGTTGGCGCCCTTGAGTGAACGCTCTGCGGTCTCGTCGAGCGTCTTCTTGTTCCGCACGCCCTGCAGCCTCAGCCCGGCCACCACGTTGTCCTTGATGGACATCGTCGGGAACGGGTTGGGACGCTGGAACACCATGCCGATGGTCTTGCGCACACTGACGGGGTCGATGCCCGCGCCGTAGATGTCCTCGCCGTCGAGCAGCACCGAACCCTGAACCCTCGCGCCGGGGAGCACCTCGTGCATCCGGTTCAGGGTGCGCAGCACGGTGGACTTACCGCAGCCCGACGGCCCGATGAAGGCCGTCACGCTACGGGGTGCCACCGACAGCGACACATCCGCAACCGCGTGAAACGAGCCGTAGTAGATGTTCAGATCCTTGAGATCCAAGCGCTTGGCCATATCAGCTCCTAAGTCCTACACGCGATTTCGGTTGAGCAGCCGGATTACCACAGCGGCCGCTAGGTACAACGCCGCAACCAGAAGGATCAGCGTGAGCGCAGCGCCCCAGACCCGCAGTCGCCCAGCGGCTTCTGGGTTGGTCAACTCCGTGTAGACCAACAGCGGCAGCGACGCCATGTTGCCTTCGAAGGCGTTGTAATTGATCGACCTGGCATAGCCGACGAGCACCAGCACCGGGGCCGTCTCGCCCATCACTCTGGCAAGCGACAGCAGGATGCCACTGATGATGCCGGGAAGCGCAGTGGGAACCACGATGCGCACGATGGTCTTCCACTTCGGAATCCCAAGCGCATACGACGCCTCACGCAGTTCGTCGGGCACCAACTTCAGCATCTCTTCGGTGTTGCGCACCACGACGGGCAGCATCAAGAGCACCAGTGCCAACGACACCGCGAACGCGCTCTGCTCGAACCCCAGCGTGGCGATCCACAACGCGAAGATGAACAACGCGGCCACGATCGATGGCACGCCAGCCAGGATGTCGACCATGAACGTCGTCACCTTCGCGAACCGGCCGCGGCCGTACTCGACCAGGTAGACGGCCGCCATGACACCCAACGGCACCGCCAGCACGGCCGCGATCAACGCCTGGATGATCGTGCCGTAGATCGCGTGGTAGACACCGCCGTTGAACTGCTCGGGCAGCACTCCTGCGAGCGAACGACTCCACCACGTCGACGAAATGATCGCCTGGAACCCCCGCGAGAGCACGGTGTACAGCAGCCACCCCAGCGGGATCATGGCGATGACGAACGACGCACCGAACAGGATCGTGGCGACGTTGTTCTTGAGCTTGCGGGCGGCGCTGGTCGGGTGAAAAGTCGGCGACTTGACCAAGCGGTCGAGCGTGGTGTCGGTCATCCTCCGCTCACCCTCCCTCCGGCTGCCAAACGGGCCAGCGCATTGACGATGAATGTCAGCGCGAAGAGCACGAAGCCCGCCGCAATGTAGGCACCCGTTGGCAGCGGCGCGCTGAATTCCGCAGCGGCCGAAGCGATCTTGGATGCGAACGTGTAGCCACCGTCGAACAGTGACCAGTGCCCTGCCTGCGCGGCCGTCCGCAGGATGATCAGGATGGCGATGGTCTCACCGAGGGCACGCCCAAGGCCGAGCATCGATCCGGCGATCATTCCGCTGCGGCCGTACGGGAAGACCGTCATCCTGACCACTTCCCACTTCGTGGCACCGAGAGCCTGGGCAGCCTCGACGTGTCCCTTGGGGGTCAGGCTGAACACTTCACGGGTCACCGAGGTGATGATCGGCAGGATCATCACCGCGAGCACGACGCCCGCAGTAAAGATCGTCCCGCCACCTGCCAGCGAGACGTTGCCGTCGCCGAACAGGAAGAACCAACCAAGGCTGTCGTTGAGGAACTTCGCCAGCGGTTCCAACCACGGCGCAAGCACGAAGATCCCCCACAGACCGAAGACGATCGATGGCACCGCGGCCAGCAGGTCGACGAGCATGGCGAACGGCCTTGCCAGCTTGCGCGGCGCGTAGTTCGTCAGGAACGCGGCGATCCCGATGGCGATCGGAACGGCGATCACGAGCGCGAAGATGGAGCTGAGCACCGTCACCCTGAAGAGGTCGGCGATGCCGAACCGCAGGTTGTCCGCGTCCGTGGTGACGAACTCGGAGCTGGTGATGAAGTTGGCGTTGTCTGCTTGAAGCGACGGGATCGCGCGGATCAGCAAGAACAGCGCCATGAGGCCGATCGCGCCGATGATGGTGGCGCCCGCGGCGATTGCGATGGACTTGAAAACGCGGTCTCCCCAACGACCGTCACCGCTCTTGAGGGTGGGCCCCTGTGGTGGTTTCGTTGGCATATCCGGAGTATCCCCGATCTTCTGTGGGCTCGCCGGTGGTGTCGACGAGCCCACAGAGGTCGAGTCTGGTGAAACCGACATCAGTTCCGTTTACTTACGCAATTGCCTTGACGGCGTCGGCCAACCGCGTCTTGAACTTGTCGGGAACGGGGATGTAGCCGTTCTCGTCCAAGCCCTTCTGGCCGTTGCCGAGAGCCGACGTCAGGAACGCCTTCACTGCCTTGGACACGTCGGCATCGGCGTACTTCGAGCAGACGATCTCGTAGGTCCCGAGCATGATCGGGTACGAACCCGCCTCGGTGGGCTTGTAGAACGACGCGGTGTCCAGCACCAGGTCGTTGCCCTCGCCCTTGATCTTCACGCCGTCGATCGCCTTGCCTGCGGACTCGGCGTTGAGCTCGACCGGCTCTGGGCCCGCCGAGGTGACGATCTTCGCAATCGCGAGGCCCTGGCTCTTCGCGAACGACCACTCGTTGTAGGTGATCGAACCCGGGGTGCTCTTGATGGCCGCCGACGTGCCCTCGTTGCCCTTGGCACCCTCACCGACACCGCCGGCGAACGTCTTGCCCGCACCCTTGCCCCATGCGCCGTCGGATGCGGCGTCGAGGTACTTCTGGAAGTTGTCGGTGGTGCCCGACTCATCGCTACGGAACAGCACGTTGATCGGCTCGGCAGGAAGCGTCGCGCCCGCGTTCAGCGCCTTGATCTCCGGGGCGTCCCACGTCTTGACGGTGCCGTTGAAGATCTTGGCCGCGGTGGGGCCGTCCAGAACCAGTCCGTCGACACCCGCCACGTTGTAGGTGACGGCGATCGGACCGAACACGGTCGGCAGGTTCCACGCCGGGCTGCCACAGCGCTCCGCAGCCTTGTCGACCTCGCCCTTGTCCTTGTTGAGCGGTGAATCCGAGCCACCGAAATCGGTTTGGCCGCCGACGAACTCGGACACGCCGGCACCGGAGCCGCTCGAGGTGTAGTTCAGGGTGTAGCCGGAGCAGTCGGCCTCGTAGGCGGTGACGAAGCGTGTCATCGCGTTCGCCTGCGCCGAGGAGCCACTCGCCTTGAGCGCCTTCTTGCCACCGCAGTCACCAGCCGCTGCCGACGCACTCCCGCTGGCACTTGATCCCGGTGCGGCATTGTTGTCACTACCGCATGCCGACAGCAGCAGGGTGCTTGCGGCCACCAGGCTCAGCACGGCACCCGTTCGATTGGCCTTCACGTAGCTCCTTCAAGATGAGGTGACGCTGGTGCACCCGTCGGGCACAGACCGTGGACGGGAACACATTGCGTCGAGCGAATCCGTCGCCGCTCGGCGAGAAACCTAAGCGCTGACCATGAACGACGAGCCGCTGCAATATGAACGGCAAATGAACCCGGGCTGGGCGGGGAACGCCGCCGTCGGCAACGGTCGGCGTCGCCCAATCAACCCATCGGCAACGAACAGGCGCCCACCGTGGAAACCTGGGGATCGCCGACGCGCGCGTCGAACGGTATGGCGCATGCAACTACGGCAAACCGCAGATGAAGAGATCAGCCGCGGGTGTAGGCCACGTCGGTGCTGAACACGTCGAATCCGAGCCGCCGGTACGTCTTGACCGCGGCCGCGTTGTCGGCCTCGACGTAGAGCATGACGGTGTGGGCACCGCGCTCCGCGAGATGATGCAGCCCGACCAGCGTCAGCGTCGCGCCAAGCCCCCTGCCCTGCGCGTCCGGGTCGACCCCGACCACGTACACCTCGCCCAAAACATTCCCCGGGTCGCTTCGCTCCTGCCCGCCACGCTCCGGTCCGTGGGTCTTGGTCCAGTGGAATCCGAGCAGCCGGTCGCTGTCGCCCTCGAACGCCAGGAACAGTCCTTCGGCGTCGAACCACGGCTCGCCGCGTCGCTCCTCGATGTCGGCCTCCGTCCACCCTCCTTGTTCGGGGTGCCAGGAGAAGGCGGCGTTGTTCACGCGCAGGATCTCGGCGTCGTCGCCGGGGCCCGAGTAAGTGGCCAGGCGGACCCCGGGCGACACGGTGATCGGCGGCAGGTCGGCCAAGTTGCGGCGCATCTGCAGCAGCTCGCGCGCCTTCACGAGCCCCAAGCGGGTCGCCGTCGCCCTTGCGGGTTCGAGGTCGCCGTGCGCCCAGACCCGTGCGCCGTCGCCACCTTCGGCAAGCCCAGCCGCGATCAGCTCCGAACCGATGCCGCGCCGCCGGGCGTCCGGGGACACCACGACCTCGGCCATCGCCTCCGAATCCGGGCCCGCTGCAACGAGATTGAGGTAGCCGACGATGCCGTCGCGGGCGCGGGCCACCAGATGGCGGGTGCGATCGTGCGGCAGTTCCCGCAGCACCTGGTCGCCGACCGGTGCGACGCCGTCATGCGCGCTCGCGGCGTCGATCAGATCCCGGATCCGTTCTTGGTCGGCGGTCGAGAGCGTCGTCACCCACACGATTCCCCGGTCGCTACGCTCCTGCCCGCCGCCCACGATTCCCCGGTCGCCACTCACTGACTACGCAGCGGGTCGTTGAACGATTCCGGTACGCCGTCGGGCGCCGCGTCGTAATCGTCGGGGTCGTCAGCCAGATCGTCGGCGTCGGGCAACTCCGCACCGGCCAAGGGAGGCCGTCCGCGCGCTGGCCGCACCGCCTTGTAACCGACGTTGCGCACCGTGCCGATCAGCGACTCGTACTCCGGACCCAGCTTCGCGCGCAACCGCCGCACGTGAACGTCGACCGTGCGGGTGCCGCCGAAGAAGTCGTAACCCCACACCTCCTGCAGGAGTTGGGCCCGGGTGAAGACCCGGCCCGCATGCTGCGCCAGATACTTCAGCAGCTCGAACTCCTTGTATGTGAGGTCGAGCGGTCGCCCGCGCAACCGCGCGGTGTAGGTGCCCTCGTCGATGACGAGTTCGCCGAGATTGACCTTGCCCAGGTTCTCCTGATCGGCAACGCCTCCGCGGCGGCCGACGAGCAGCCGGAGTCGGGCGTCGATCTCCGCGGGGCCGGTGCTTGGCAGCAAGATCTCGTCAAGCCCCCACTCGACGTTGACGGCAACGAGTCCACCCTCGTTCACCACGGCGACGACGGGTACCGACGTCCCAGTGGTGCCGAGCAGTCGACACAGCCCGCGTGCCGCGGCGAGATCGGTGCGCGCGTCGACGATCGCCACGTCGGCGCTGCCCGCCTCGAGTAGCGACGACACCTCAGTCGGTGCCGACCGTACGTTGTGCGCCAGAAGCGCCAGCGACGGCAGAACCGACTCGGGATGCGGGTCGACGGTCAGTAGTAAAAGGTCCAACGAGTCCTCCAGCACGCCCGGGGGGTCGCCCGGCCCCATCCACGACGACGGAGTCCGGTCACCGCCCAGTTTCATGGCTGACACGTGGTCGTTACCGACCAACGATTGCCTAACGATAGCGTGCTACCTGCTAATTAGCCGCGCTGAGCGTCGAGGACGGGTTCCCGTGGGCCAGAATGTGCGGATGCGCAAGGTGCTGATCGGTCTCCTAGCGGCGGTGACGTCGCTGGTCGTGGCCGCCGTCGGCGCCGACTTCGGTGCGGCAATCTATGCCGAATATCGTTGGGCACGCTCCGTACGCACGGCAAACGAGCTCAGTTTCGACCCCTGGGTTGGCATCCTCGGCTTCCCATTCGTCACCCAAGCCGCCAACCACAGGTACCGAGAGGTGGAGATCCGCGCCGGCGCCGTCGAGCACCCCGTCGTCGGTAAGGCGTCGCTCGAGTCCACGATGCACGGCGTCGACCTCGCCGAGACGTCCTGGCTCATCGCACCCGATGCAAAACTGCAGGTCGGCAAGCTGGAGAGCCGGATCATCGTCGACTCGACCCACTTCGGCCGCTTCATGGGCATCAAGGACCTACTGGTCGAGGCGCCGCCCAAGGAGACCAACGACTCCACCGGCGGCACCACCGAGTCGGGGATCTCGACCAGCAAGGGCCTGGTGTTCACCGGCACCCCGGCGGCGGCCGACTACGACGAGAAGGTCAGCGTCTCGGTCGACCTCTCCGTGACGGGCGCCGAGTCGAGGACCCTGGTGTTCACCGCCACCGGCGTGCTCACCGGCGCGGGGACGGCCGACCGCGAGGTGCCCGAGGACAAGCAGGCGGCGGTACTGAAGGCGTTCAGCGGCAGCATGCCCGGAATGACGCTGCCGTTCGGCATAGCGCCGACCAGCGAGGGCGCCAGAGGATCCGACATCATCATCGAAGGCATCGCGACGGGAGTAACCGTGGCCCTCGATGGGTTCAAACAACCATGAGCTCCTCACTGGCCGTCGTGATCACGGTGCTCGTCGCCGCGCTCGGGGTGGCGTACGTGATCGGCAGGCTCATGACGCTGCGCGCTGGGATGCTGCGCCAGACCGCAGAGGAGACCGCCGTCATCGACACGTCCGACCTGGGCTTGTCGGGCACCGGACCGACGGTGGTGCACTTCGGCGCGGTGTGGTGCGGTCCCTGTGCCGGGGTGCGCCGAGTGGTCGACCAGGTATGCGCCGAGCTGCCCGGGGTGGCGCACGTCGAAATTGACATGGACGCCAATCCGGAGGCTGCGCGCCGCCTTTCGGTGTTGTCGCTGCCTACGACCTTCATCTTCGACGCCGACGGTCGACAGAGGTACCGCGCTCCCGGCGTTCCGAAGGCTGCTGACCTGCGTTCCGCTCTCGAACCCCTACTGGCATGACGGCTTCGTGTTTTATGGCGGACTTCGGTAAGCTCACGGGCGTGTCACCCCGCATTGAGCTCGTGCTCACCAAGCGCCGCGCAGTCGATCTGTGCCGCGTCGCGGGTTGCTGTTGTTGTTGTTGTAGCTGCTGAGTAGCCGCGCCTCTTCTTCGCGCCGCGCTCGGAGCAGCCCTCGTGGCTGGCCCCACAGCCACTCTCTGACAACAACCAGCAGGAGCATTCTCGTGTCGAACAAGATCACCGAACCCCAGCAGGTGGACGTGCGCGGCCCCCGTTTCGCCGCGTGGGTGACCACCGTCGTGATCGTGGCCACGCTCATCGTCTCCGCGTTCAGCAGCGTCGCAGCGGCCGTCATCCTCGGCCTGCAGGCCGTGGTGTTCGCGATCGGCGCCGTGGGGGGCCCGCGGCAGCATCCCTACGGCCGCATCTTCGCCACCGTCGTGGCACCGCGGCTTGGGCCCGTGACCGAGAAGGAACCGGCGCCGCCACTCAAGTTCGCCCAATTGGTCGGGTTCCTGTTCGCGGTCGTCGGCACAGCCGGCTTCGCGTTCGGGCTTCCGGCAGTGGGTCTTACGGCCACCGCATTCGCGTTGGTCGCCGCCTTCCTCAATTCAGCCTTCGGCATCTGCCTCGGCTGCCAGCTGTACCCGCTCGTCGCTCGTTTCCGTCGTACCCCCAGCCCGGCCTAACAGCCGAATCGCGAAGCAATCGAAAGGATTTCATCCATGGCACGCTCCGACGTCCTGGTCACCACTGACTGGGCCGAGAGCCATCTCGACGCGCCGAACACCGTCTTCGTCGAGGTCGACGAAGACACCAGCGCCTACGAAGGCGGTCACATCGCCGGCGCCGTGAGGCTGGACTGGAAGACCGAGCTGCAGGACCAGGTCAAGCGCGACTTCGTCGACCAGCAGCAGTTCTCCAAGCTGCTGTCGGACAAGGGCATCGGCAACGACGACACCGTGATCCTGTACGGCGGCAACAACAACTGGTTCGCCGCGTACGCGTACTGGTACTTCAAGCTCTACGGCCACCAGGACGTGAAGCTGCTCGACGGTGGCCGCAAGAAGTGGGAGCTCGACGGGCGTCCCCTGGTCACCGACGTCGTGGAGCGCGCCTCCACCTCGTACACCGCGCAGGCCCCGAACAACGACATCCGTGCGTTCCGCGACGAGGTCATCGCCGCGATCGGCGCCAAGAACCTGGTCGACGTCCGCTCCCCGGACGAGTTCTCGGGCAAGATCCTGGCGCCTGCGCACCTGCCCCAGGAGCAGAGCCAGCGTCCCGGACACATCCCCAGCGCCATCAACGTGCCGTGGAGCAAGGCAGCCAACGAGGACGGCACCTTCAAGTCGGACGAGGCTCTTGCCACGCTGTACGCCGAGGCCGGCCTGGACGGCTCCAAGGAGACCATCGCCTACTGCCGGATCGGTGAGCGTTCGTCGCACACCTGGTTCGTGCTGCAGGAGCTCCTCGGCCACGAAAACGTCAAGAACTACGACGGCAGTTGGACGGAATACGGCTCCCTTGTCGGGGCCCCGATTGAGTTGGGAAGTTGATATGTGCTCAGCACCGAAACAAGGACTGACGTTGCCCGCCAGCGTTGACCTCGAGAAGGAAACGGTGATCACCGGCCGCGTCGTCGACGGTGCCGGCCAGACCGTGGGTGGCGCATTCGTCCGTCTGCTGGACTCGAGCGACGAGTTCACCGCAGAGGTCGTTGCGTCGGCCACCGGTGACTTCCGGTTCTTCGCCGCCCCCGGCACCTGGACGTTGCGCGCCCTTTCGCCTGCAGGCAACGGCGACGCCAGCGTCGCGCCGTCCGGTGCAGGCATCCACGAGGTCGACGTCAAGGTCGCCTAGTCCGGTGAGCGGTGCCCCGACGTGTCGGGGCACCGCCGGACGTGGAACCCCCGGTCGCAGCGCTCCTGCCCGCCGGATAGACTCTTCATCGTGGTGCTCTTCTTCGAGATCATGCTCGTTGCCGCGACCGTGGTCATCACCTGGTTCGCGCTGTACGCGGTGTACCGGCTGATCACTGACGACTAGTGAGCGCCGAGGACTCGCCAGCGGACTCGTTCCCGCAGCTCTCAGGAGACCGTGCCGTCGCGGCCGCCGTTGAGCGGGCGAAGACCACCGCGGCGCGCAATGTGCCCGGCTTCGACGACCTTCCCCTGCCTGGCGATACGGCCAACCTCCGCGAAGGCGTCGGACTCAACGACGCCCTTCTGGCTCTACTGCCATTGGTCGGAGTCTGGCGCGGTGATGGCGAAGGTCGTGATGCGCAGGGCGACTACCGATTCGGCCAGCAGATCATCGTGTCCCACGACGGTCGCGACTACCTGAACTGGGAAGCTCGGTCCTGGCGGCTCTCCGAGACCGGCGAATACGACGGACCGAGTCTGCGTGAGACCGGCTACTGGCGTTTCGTGAACGACCCCAACGACGTCGCCGAGTCACAGGCCATCGAACTACTGCTTGCCCACTCCTCCGGGTACGTGGAGCTGTTCTACGGCAGCCCGATCACCCAGTCGTCATGGGAGCTGGTGACGGATGCGTTGGCCCGCAGCAAGTCTGGCGTTCTAGTCGGCGGCGCCAAGCGCCTCTATGGCATCGTCGAAGGCGGTGACCTCGCCTACGTCGAGGAACGCGTCGACGCCGACGGCGGCCTGGTGCCCCATCTGTCCGCCCGCCTGACGAGGTTCGTCGGCTGATGCGGTTGACCCTGCGGACCGCGCGCCTCGGCGCCGCGGTCGCGCTCGTCACGTTCACCTTCTTCGCGGCATCCTGCGGGTCCTCGACCGAACCGCAACCCGCACCGACGACGCAACCGGCTGGCCACGGTTCCTACGCGTCCTGCCTTGCAGCCAACGGCGTTCAGACCCCACCGGCAGGGCCTGCCGCGCCGCCCGGCGTCGACCCGCAGACGTGGGCGAAGGCGCAACAGGCATGCGCGGACAAGGCGCCAGGACCTGCGTCCTAGGTCAGTACACCTAGGACAGCACTGGAGGGTTCCCAGCTTCGGATAACCAGACGTCCTGAAGCTTGCCGAGCGTGCCGTCGGTACGCAGCGAGTCGACCGCCGACGAGACACAACGGGTCAGCGGACTGTTCTTGGCAAGCACGATGCCGAACTGTTCGACCTCGTCCGATACCTCGGGCAACTGGCCGACGATCACACCGTCGCTCAACTCCCCCTCCACCGCGAATGCCGTTGGCAGATCTGCCACCAACGCGTCGATCTCGCCCGTGTTGAGCGCCAGCTTGGCGTCGCCGTTGGTGTCGAACACCGAAACCGGGATGCTGGTGCCTATGGCCGTCGCGGCCGTGTAACTCGTAGTGCCCACTTGCACACCGAGTTTCAATGACTTGAGGCCGCCCAGGTCGTGAACGTTGGCGGCGGGTGACGTCTTCACCGCGACGACGGCCTGCGTCACGTCGAAGTAGGGCGACGAGAAGTCGACGGACCCCTGACGTTGGTGGGTGATCGAGAACTCAGAAAGACTGATGTCGAATGGCTTTGGGCCAGGGTCCAACGCGGCGTTGAACGGCACCCGCACCCACCGGACGTCATCGCGCCGGTAGCCAAGGTGATCGGCCACCGCATAGGCAAGGGCGGACTCGAAGCCCTCACCGCTGGCCGGGTTGTCGCCCATGTACCAGGGCGGGTAGACGGGCTGATCGGTGCCCACGGTCAGCACCCGGGAGTACATCGTCTTCAACGAATCAGCGGTGCAGCGCGCGGACTGCGAGGTCGCCGTCTCGGCCGGAGCAGCACACGCCGCAGTGAACATGACCACGGCAACTACCGGAGCCAGCACACTGCGCATCGCCGCATCATCGCGCACTCGGAGGCCGGTGGCTAGCCATCGACTCAGCGTGCGGATGGCTGACATCAGCTGAAGTCACTTTCAAAATTCAGAGGCATCCGATGATCGAAGTCGCTTAGCATCACCGCCCATGGAAGACACGTGCACGGAGTTTCCGCCAAGTCATCCACCGGCAGTCGACGAAACCGAGCAGCGCAGTTGGCAACACTTCCTTGACGCGGCGATGCGGCTCTACATTCTGCTGAACCGAAAGTTGATGGACGGCCACAAGCTCACGCTCTTCGACGTGCTTTTGCTGGAGATGCTGGCCGAGTCCAGCTCCGGGTCCGCGCGCATGGGCGATCTGGCCAACGCGCTGATGCTCACGCCGAGCCGTGTCAGCCAACAGATCCGGCGACTCGAATCGCAAGGCCTGGTGCACCGCACCACCAGCAGTAGTGATCGGCGCGGTGTGGTCGCAACCATCACCCACGACGGCCTGGCACGGTTCAGGCCGGCACTGGTGACCTACTCACAACTGGTGCGGACGCACTACCTGGATCACCTGTCGCGGCCGCAAATGGCTGCGCTTGGCGACAGTAGCCGGCGGATCAACAACGGGATGAACCGCGTTGAACCACTGACGAGTTCAACAAGGAATCGGTCGTCGAACCGGTCCCCGAACGGCGCCCCGAAGCGCTGACGACGAGCGTCGCTCGCTGCCGCCGACGTCGTGCCACACCGCAACGCGGAGCTGGCGGCTACCGACCCGTCAAGATCAACGCGACCCGCCCTCGAGCCGTCCGCCCGCTGAATCGCACGGAGCTACCTGCGGATTCATTCAGCAAGCGCCTAACGGGGCCGCCACCGAACCCCACACCGGCAGGCAGCCCGCCCCCACCGTTGCCGGTGCCCGACAGGACTGTGTTCGATCTCGTGGTCAGAGACATTAAGTCCCAAACGGGAGTAGCTACGCATCAAGATCACTGCATTACTGGTGGTTACCTGGGAATAGTTCTTAATTCGTAGTTCGTGGCAAATCAAAACGCAAAATAGAACGTGTTTTAAGTGCCCTTTGACGGTTGTTGCACATTTAATTAACCGCTTTTAATGTGCGCTTTGCTTACCTTGGTAAACGAGATCAGTGACCAGCAAGGACCCATGCCGTTGCTGATTGCGGGTGGTCTAGCCCCTGCGACGAACCCAATAATTCCTGCCGAAGCTCAGCTTCCGCTCAGGTAACTTTCCGGCGTCACGACCTCGTCAATTAAGGAGAGATGGCATGCAGGTTGCCGTTCGATCACGTCTGAACATGGGCATTGCCCTGGCGGGTGCAGGTGCGATAGCGCTCGCCCCGATCGCCCAGCCGATGCCCGCCATAGCCGAACTCCAAGCACGGGCGGTGTCTTCGGCGGAGGTTGCGCTGAGCGCAGCCGCGAACCCCATCGAGCAGTGGGCGCAGATCATCCAGGACGCTCTCGCCAACAGCGGCACGCTCGTCCAAAGCTATCTGAACAACCCTCTGCCGATCGTGCACCAGCTGATCCTCAACGGGGCAGGCTACGTCGGGCAGACGGTCACCGCACTCCAAACAGGTTTCTCGAACCTCGTCGATAGCTTGCGATTCGACAACCCCTACGGCTTCCCGGCAGGGGTTCAGCAGGGCCTCAGCGAGATTCTTGCCGGCCAGATCTACGACGGTTACAACACCTTGTTCAACGCCGGACTCGGACTCATCCTTGGCCCGGTCTTCCCGCTGCTCGACCTGCTTCAAATCCCGGTCACCATGGCGCAGAACGTCGCGAACGTCGTCGCCGCGGTGCCGAACGCCCTGCTCTTCGCGGGCTTGGGAGCACTCGGCACGATCAACGGCACCTTCCAGGCGGCCGCATTCCAAGTACAGGCCGTCGTCGACGCGCTGAAGACCGGGGACCTGCTTGGCGCGGTCGGGGCGATCGTCGCCGTCCCCGGCGCGATCGTCAACGCGGTGCTCAACGGATTTCCGGTCAGCGGCGCCCCCGGCATCCTCAGCCCGGGCGGAATCATCGACCAGGTGATTCAGACCCTCAACTCGTTCGCTCAGGCGATCGCACCGACGTCCACGCCGCTTGCGGCGAAGGTGGCCGACACCAGCCCGTCGGCGGTACCGTCGGCCTCGTTGTCGGTTGCGACTACAACGCTGGGCGCCGAGAAGGTCGCGACGCCTGAGGAGTCGAAGGCCCCAGCCACGGAGACCACCGCGACGGAACCCAAGGCTACGGAACCGACTGCGACCACACCGACTGCGACCACACCGACGACGACGGAGCCCACCGCAACCGAGCCGACCGAGACGACGCCCGAGAAGCCCTCCAGCTCAACCGAAACGAAGCCCGAAACCAAGCCGGAATCGGGCACGACAGCCAACGGTGGCACCGACACCACGGGTGGCAACAAGGCTGAGCCGGGCAAGACGGGGGAGCCCACGAAGCCGAGCGATACCAGTGGCGGTTCGACTGGTACCGAGTCGGGCAGCACCGGGTCAACGGGCTCGGACGGCGCCGGATCTGCCAGCGGCAGCGGCACATCCGGCAGCGGCACGTCCGGCAGCGGCACGTCCGGCAGCGGCACGTCCGGTAGCGGCGCGTCTGGCGCAGCTGCGTAGTTACACCC
The DNA here is from genome assembly GCF_008329605.1 of Mycolicibacterium sp. P9-64. GTDB lineage: Bacteria > Actinomycetota > Actinomycetes > Mycobacteriales > Mycobacteriaceae > Mycobacterium. The sequence goes on along the minus strand of NZ_NPKO01000005.1, from coordinate 124,440 downwards.
CTTCAAGACCAGTGGGCCCCGCCGAAAGGCGGGGCCCACTGTTCTTGGTAAGAGGCCGCCTGGCGTATCGAAGGGTCGCCAGACACGGAGCGGCCCCCGAGCCTTGGTTCCTGGTTTGGACGGACCGAGGGGCTCGGGGGCCGGGTGGCTGCCGGGAATTCGCCAGCGCGCGCAGGTGATTCACTTGCGCGTAGAGCAACGAATGCGCCCGGCGCTGCTAGCTAGCAGCCACCTCACATGTCCATGAGTCAATCAATTTGTCGGACCACCTCCTTCCTTGTGTACGAGCGACCGTACTCCCGAAGCCTGAGGCCGACAACCGGATTTCGCTCGCCGCTCAATCGGTGCGCGAGAGCGCAGCATCGACGAGGGCCGTCACCTCCGCCGTCCTTGGCGCTTGCCGCAGCATCACCCCGTCCAGCGTGTGCACCCGTGCGGCCAGTGTGACGCTCGACAACAACCAGACGCCCTGGGCAGCAACGAGTTCAGCGACGTCGATCGGACGCTCCCAGCACACCAGGTCACGCTCGCGAGCCTCGTCGAACACTGCCCGCACGGTGGTGCCCGGCAGGATCGGCAGCGACGCGGGTGGAGTGACCAGCGCGCCGTCATCGGTGGCGATGAGCACCGCCGACCGCGGCCCCTCCAGCACCGAACCGTCGGAGCCGACGAACACCACGTCCTGCGCGCCGCCACGTTCGGCGTGCCGGAGCGCGGCGGTGTTGTGCGCGTACGACAACGACTTGACGGCGGCCACCGACCACGGTGCCTGCCCGCTGGCGGCGGGCACGCCGCGGTCGAGGGTCACCGCCGCCACGCCGTCCCGTCGTGCCACTACGGCCCGATCGGGGACCTCGGAGACCGTGACGAACGCCGTCGGGCCCGATGCGTGTCCGCGGCCAAGCACCAACCGCAGCACCGCATCGCCGGCGCCGGTCCACAGCGCAGCCGCGGCCGTGACGGCGTGCCGCCATCGAACGGGGTCGGGCGCCGGTAGGCCCGTGATGGCCGCCGAGGTGCCCAGCCGGTCCAGATGCGCCTCCAACAGGCAGGGCCTGCCGTCCCGGAGCAGCATCGTCTCGAAGACGCCGTCGCCGCGCAGCAGCATTGGGTCGTCGGCGCAGACCGCCGGCACTCGTGGATCGACCACCGTCCCGTCGAGCATGACGACGACGCCGAATCCGTTGACCACGAGCACTGACGGTAGCGCCGGCCCCCAACTCCGTAGAGTTAGGGCATGTCCGCAGTTCCCGCCCCCGATGGCGGCCCCGACGCAGGCGCCGTGTGGCACTACGGCGATCCACTGGGCGAGCAGCGGGCCGCAGCGCTCTCCGCCGTCATCGTTGATCGCTCCCACCGCGCGACGATTCAGCTATCCGGCGGCGACCGCCGGACCTGGCTGCACACCATCTCCAGCCAGCACGTCAGCGAACTTTCCGACGGCGCGGTGGTCGAGAATCTGAGCCTCGACGGTCAGGGTCGTGTCGAAGATCACTGGATCCAGACGGAGTTGGACGGCGTCACGATTCTCGACACCGAGCCGTGGCGCGCCGAATCGTTGCTGGCCTTCCTCCGCAAGATGGTCTTCTGGTCCGACGTGGTCGTCGAGCCCGCTGATCTGGCGGTGCTGTCCCTGCTCGGTCCCAGCATCCGTGACCAGGCGGTTCTCAGCGCGCTGGGCGTCGACGCCCTGCCAGCACGGTCCACCGCCGTGCCCCTGGCCGATGGCGGCTTCATCCGCACCATGGACACCGACGAGATCGACCTGGTGGTGCCCCGTGACACCGCCGCCGAGTGGCGCGCCAAGCTGGTCGCGGCGGGTGTGCGGCCTGCGGGGATCTGGGCCTACGAGGCACTGCGGGTCGCGGCGCTGCGGCCCAGGCTCGGCGTCGACACCGACGAACGAGCGATCCCGCACGAGCTCGGCTGGATCGGCGGGCCGGGCGAGGGCGCCGTCCACCTGGACAAGGGTTGCTACCGCGGTCAGGAGACCGTTGCGCGGGTCCACAACCTGGGCAAACCCCCGCGCATGCTGGTCCTGCTACACCTCGACGGTGGCGCCGACCGTCCCGCCACGGGCGATCCGGTACTGGCCGCCGGGCGCGCCGTCGGGCGGCTCGGCACCGTCGTCGACCACGTCGACCTTGGTCCCATCGCACTTGCGTTGGTCAAGCGCGGGCTGCCCGCAGACGTCGAATTGACCACCGGTGGCGAGTCTGCGGTGGCGGCCGCCATCGACCCCGATTCGCTGCCATCCACCGAACACGTGGGTGCCGGACGCCTTGCAGTGGAACGACTGCGGGGCCGATCGCGTTGAACTCGACGGTCCGGCGTTCCGCGCTGGGCCGGGCCTGCCAGCACGGAGCCGGAGGGCACGGTAAAGTGGTCACAGGACGATAAAACACACTCAGATCGGAGCCGCCTGCTACTCGGGCCGCTCCGTTATTGCGCGAGGGGGTCCCCTTATGGGCCGCGGCCGGGCAAAGGCAAAGCAGACCAAGGTCGCACGGGAGCTTAAGTACAGCTCTCCGCAGACCGACTTGAGGCAACTGCAGCGAGAGCTGTCACACGCCCCAGACGACCCCATCGGCAGCGATGTCCCCGATGAACTCATCGAAGAGGACGACTGGCGCCGCTAATTCGGCCCCAATGCGCGATCAGAATCGCGGGTGCTGACCTACCAGGTGCGCCCGCGATTCTCCCTTCGCACCCTTGGTGACGGTGCCAAGGGTCCAGCAATCGAGGTGGCGGGCAGTCAGAATCGCCAGCGCGCGGTCGGTGTCCTCCGGCGCCACGATGGCCACCATGCCGACACCCATGTTGAAGGTCTTGTCCATCTCGGCCCGGTCGATCCGGCCACGCTGAGCGATCATCCCGAACACCGGCGCGGGCGTCCAAGTGCCCCGGTCCATCTCGGCCGCAAGCCCATTGGGGATGACGCGCTCGAGGTTTCCGGCGAGTCCCCCGCCGGTGACGTGGCAGAACGTGCGGACCTGGGTCTCGGCGGCAAGCGCGAGGCAGTCCTTGGCGTAGATCCGGGTGGGTTCGAGGAGCTCCTCACCAAGGGTGCGACCGAACTCCTCGACGTGTCCGCCCAAGTCCATCCGGTCGATCTCGAGCAGCACCTTGCGCGCGAGCGAGTATCCGTTCGAGTGCAAGCCGGTGGACGCCATCGCAATCAGCACGTCGCCTGGCTTGACCCGTTCGGGCCCAAGGACGTTGTCGGCCTCCACGACACCGACACCCGTTGCCGAGATGTCGTAGTGGTCGGGCGCCATCAGGCCCGGATGTTCGGCGGTCTCGCCGCCGAGCAGGGCGCATCCGGCGATCACGCAGCCATCGGCGATGCCCGACACGATCTGGGCGACCCGCTCGGGGACGGTCTGCCCCACGGCGATGTAGTCCTGCAGGAATAGCGGCTCGGCGCCGCACACCACGAGGTCGTCGACGACCATGGCGACGAGGTCCAGTCCAACGGTGTCGTGCTTGTCCATGGCCTGGGCGACCGCCAGCTTGGTGCCGACGCCGTCCGTGGACGATGCCAGCAGCGGCTCGCGATAGTCGCCCCGCAGCGCGAACAGACCGGCGAAACCGCCTAGTCCACCGCGCACTTCGGGCCTGGTGGCCTTCTTGGCAAGGGGTTTGAACAGCTCGACTGCGCGGTCGCCCGCTTCGATGTCAACCCCTGCCGATGCGTAAGAGGTGCCGCGCGGCTCAGCTTGCCCGCTCTTACCCGTCATCGCTGGTTCGCCCGCAGACCCTCGCTCATCGCGCCCAAGATTACCGGTCCATGTGGCGCGGCCGCACGCGCCACCTCTCGGGCTAATTCCGTCAGTCGTCATCCGAGAGCTCACAGCGTGTGACACCCTGGACCGACCATGAACCGAACTCGCTGGTTGGCAAGTGCCGCGGCAACGGTAATCCTCGTCCCGCTTGGTCAGGGCGCGACCGCGTCAGCAACCCCAGGAGAGGGTGTGGCGGCCGAAATTCTGTCGCAGGCGACCGTCGACGGCCAGGATTACATCACCAAGCAGATCACCATCGCGCCAGGCGGCAGCACCGGCTGGCACTGGCATCCCGGCCGGGTGTTCGGCGTGATCCGCGAGGGCACGCTGACGCACGACATGGCCAACTGCGCCGAGGACGGCATCTATCCGGCGGGCTCCCCCATCACCGAGGGCACCGGCCCCGACAACGTGCACGTCGGCCGCAACCTCGGCCCGGATCCCGTGGTGATGTGGGTGAGCTACATCGTTCCGGCAGGCAGCCCACTCACCAATGACGTACCGAATCCCGGTTGCCCGTTTGAGTAGGGCGTTCGGCGGACATCCAGTCAGTGGGCCGCTCCGAATACCTCGTGCGGGTGGACGATGGATGGAGGACCGGTGGGGACATCGGATGGAAGCACGCGCCGCTGTTTGGTGACGGGCGCGACGGGCTACATCGGCGGGCTCCTGGCTCCTGCGCTGCTGGATGCTGGTCATGCGGTGCGCGCGCTGGCACGCGATCCCGCCAAGCTGCGCGACGCACCATGGCGTGACCGGGCCGAGGTGGTGCGCGGCGACCTCGGCGACGTCGCATCCCTGATCGAGGCCTTCGACGGCATCGACGTCGTCTACTACCTGGTCCACTCGATGGGCACGTCATCGGACTTCGTGGCCGAGGAGGCGCGGTCGGCCCAGAACGTGGCCACCGCGGCGAAACAGGCCGGCGTGGGGCGCATCGTCTACCTGTCCGGCCTGCACCCGGACGGCCACCTGTCCCGGCACCTGCAGTCACGGGTCGACGTCGGTGACGTCCTGATCGCCTCCGGCATCGAAACCGTCGTATTTCAGGCGGGCATCGTGGTCGGGTCGGGTTCGGCGTCGTTCGAGATGATCCGTCACCTGACCGACCGCTTGCCCGTGATGACCACACCGAAGTGGGTGCACAACCGGATCCAGCCGATCGCCATCGACGACGTGCTCCGCTACCTGACCCTTGCCGCCGACGTGCCGGTGCCTGGGTCGCGCACCTGGGACATCGGCGGACCCGACGTGCTGGAGTACGGCGACGCGATGCAGGGCTACGCCGAGGTCGCCGGTCTGAGAAGGCGCGTGATCGTGGCGCTGCCGCTGTTGACGCCGTCCATCGCCAGCTGGTGGGTGGGGCTGGTGACGCCGATCCCGTCGGGCCTGGCTCGGCCGTTGGTCGAATCGCTCGAACACGACGCGGTCATGCACGAGCACGACATCGATGCCGTCATCGCACCGCCGCCGGGTGGACTGACCAGCTATCGCGATGCGGTCACACAGGCGTTGCTGCAGGACGGTTCCGCGTCGAGTGGCGGACGCCGCCAGCTGATCAGATTCAGTTCAGCCGAGCCGCAATAGTTTTCAGGGACGTCACGACGGCGGGGCCGTCAGGGACGTCTGAGCGCCGACGCGTTGTCGTTGTCGGCCATCACCGGCTGGATCGGGATGCCGGTGCGTGCCGCGGTGGCCAGCATCTGCTCGACGACGTTCTTGCCGAGCGCGCTCTCGCCAGGCAGCTCGATCGGGTAATTGCCGTCGAAGCACGCCGCGCACAGGCGGGAGGCCGGCTGCTCGGTGGAGGCGATCATGCCCTGACGGCTGATGTAGCCGAGCGAGTCGGCGCCGATGGCCCGTCGCACACCCTCGACCATCTCGTCCTCGTCGGCTTCGAAGCTCGACGAGTTCGCGATCAACTCGGCTGGGGTGGCGAAGTCGATGCCGTAGAAGCACGGCCACTTCACCGGCGGTGAGGCGATCCGGACGTGCACCTCGACGGCGCCGGCTTCGCGCAGCATCCTGATCAGCGCGCGCTGGGTGTTACCCCGCACGATCGAATCGTCGACGACGATGAGCCGCTTGCCGCGGATGACTTCCTTGAGCGGGTTGAGCTTGAGCCTGATGCCGAGCTGGCGGATGGTCTGCGACGGCTCGATGAAGGTGCGCCCGACGTAGGCGTTCTTCATGAGACCCTGCCCGTAGGGGATGCCCGAGCCCTGGGCGTAGCCGACGGCCGCCGGGATGCCCGACTCGGGAACCCCGATGACCAGGTCGGCGTCGACGGGCATTTCGCTGGACAGCCTGCGGCCGATGTCCACCCGGGTGGCGTGCACCGAGCGGCCGGCGATCACGCTGTCAGGGCGGGCCAGGTAGACGTACTCGAAGACGCACGCCTTGGGCGTCGGGTTGGCGAACCGGGTGGACCGCACGCCGTCGGCGTCGATGGCCAGCAGCTCGCCGGGCTCGATGTCGCGAACGAAGGACGCGCCGACGATGTCGAGGGCGGCCGTCTCCGATGCAACGACCCAGCCGCGATCGAGGCGGCCGAGCGACAGTGGGCGCACACCGTGCGGATCGCGTGCCGCGTAGAGGGTGTTCTCGTCCATGAAGGTCAGACAGAACGCGCCACGGACGGTCGGCAGCAGTTCCAGCGCGGCCTGCTCCAGCGTGGAGTCGGCTGCGCCGTGAGCCAGCAGTGCGCCGAGGATGTCGGAGTCCGTGGTGGCGGTTGGGGCACCGCGGGTGTTGATCAGGCCCGCACCGCGAGCGCGTGCCGCCAGCTCGGTGGTGTTGACCAGGTTGCCGTTGTGGCCGAGGGCCACACCGGTGCCTGCAGCGGTGTTGCGGAACACCGGCTGGGCGTTCTCCCATGTGGTGGAGCCAGTCGTGGAGTAGCGGCAGTGCCCGATGGCGACGTGCCCCTCCATCGCGGCCAGCGTTGCCTCGTCGAAGACCTGGCTGACGAGCCCGAGGTCCTTGAACACGAGGACCTGCGAACCGTCGGCGACGGCGATGCCTGCCGCCTCCTGGCCACGGTGCTGCAGCGCATAGAGACCGAAGTACGTGAGCTTGGCCACTTGCTCGCCAGGTGCCCAGACGCCGAAGACGCCGCACTCTTCTCGGGGGTCGTTGTCCGGTGGTGCGATCTGCTCGGCGGTCACGATCAGCTGGCTCCCTGGGGGCGATGGGTGACAATGGCAAGTCTACGGTCAACACCCCTCGAAGAGGGAATCGAAGCGCCGAGCCGCGCCGGCGGCGACATCTGGAGCGGTGTTGCGTTGAATTCAACAACGGTGGCGGCACGCGCATTTCCGCGATCGGGTGAGCGGCGTCACTCCGGGAGCCGGAGCAGGGGCAGCCAGTCGGCGATCTCGCCTGCCCGCGACCCCGACGACTGCAGCCTTCCGTCGGCCGCAGCCTCGGCGAACGTGGCGAGGCCGGTGGCCAGCAACAGCCAGGTACGCGGATCGGTCTCCACCACGTTGGGCGGATTGCCGCGAGTATGCCTGGGCCCCGAGATGCATTGCACTGCAACGAACGGCGGCACCCGTACCTCCACGCTGGAACCGGGCGCCTGCGCGGCAAGGGTGCGCGCGGTCAGACGGACGGCTTCGGCGAGCACGGTTCGATCGGGGGTGGGATCCGCTGCGTCGCGCAGCCAGTCGGCCAGCGCCGACACGGCTTCGCGAGTCTTCATCGGATCCGCAGTACGGCGAGACGCCATACCTTAGTGTCGCAAAGTGTTCATCGACCGCCACGAGCCGCCGTACAAGGTGGCCGGGGCGGTGCTCCTCGTCATCGCCGTCGCCCTCGGCGTACTCCTCGCCCTGCAGTACCGCGGGACGTTCACGTCGCACGACCAATTGACCGTGGTGTCACCGCGGTCGGGGCTGGTGGTGGACCCGGGGTCCAAGGTCACGTTCAACGGAGTCGAGATCGGCAGGGTGGCGCACGTCTCGACCGTCGACCGGGATGGCAGCGATCAGGCTGCGCTGTCCCTCGACGTCGATCCGGACTATCTGCACCTGATCCCCGTCAACGTGGTGGCCGACATCAAGGCCAGCACGGTGTTCGGCAACAAGTACGTGGCGTTCAGCTCACCGAACGATCCGTCACCGCAACATGTTTCGGACGGCGACGTCATCGCGGCGGCATCGGTGACCACCGAGTTCAACACGGTGTTCGAGACGGTCACCTCGCTCGCCGAGAAGGTCGACCCGATCAAGCTGAATCAGACTCTGACCGCAACCGCGCAGGCGCTGTCGGGCCTCGGCTCGAAGTTCGGCGAGTCGCTCGAGCACGCCAACGTGATCCTCGACGACCTCAACCCCCGGATGCCTCGGCTGCGCGAGGACACCGCACGGGTGGCCGACCTCGCCGACGTCTACGCCGCAGCGTCACCGGATCTGTTGCGCAGTCTGGATTCGGCGGTCACCACGGCGCACACCTTCAACGCACAGAAGGACGACGTCGACGCGGCCTTGATGGCGGCGATCGGGTTCGCGAACACCGCCACCGATCCCATCGAGCAGTCGTCGCCGTACCTGATCCGCAGTGCCGCGGACTTGGTGCCGACGACGAAATTGCTCGACGACTACCGGGGCATGATCCTGTGCACCACCCGCAACCTCGCCGAGGTGCAACCGCTCGCGGCAAGGACGCTTGGCGGCAACGGCTACTCGCTTTCCCAGTACGGCACCCTGCTCGGCTTCGGTGCCGGCAACCCATTCATCTACCCCGACAACCTTCCTCGCGTGAATGCGCACGGTGGTCCCGAGGGCAGGCCCGGCTGCTGGCAGAAGGTCACGAGGGACCTGTGGCCAGGGCCCTATCTGGTGACCGACACGGGTTTCAATCTCGCGCCGTACAACCACCTCGCACTCGGCCAGCCGTTCGCCGTCGACTACGTGTGGGGCCGCCAGATCGGCGAGTACACCATCAACCCGTGACGACCCTTGACCTGAACCATCGTCGAGGTTCTACCGTGGCGCCATGACCTTCAGACCTCACGAGATCGAGTTCCTCCGCGCCACGGCCCTCGGCCGGCTGGCGACCGTCCAGCCCAACGGCACGCTGCAGAACAGCCCCGTCGGGTTCAGTTACAACGAAGCCCTCGGCACCATCGACATCTTCGGCTTCCACATGTCGAAGAGTCAGAAGTACCGCAACATCGCCAGCCACCCCACCGTCGCCTTCGTCGTCGACGACGTCGTCTCCACGGACCCGTGGCGCGTGCGCTGCCTGGAGATCCGCGGTACCGCCGAGCAAGCGGAAGCCCCGCCATCCGAGGGCGCTGCCGGCGACGAGCTCGACACTTCGATCATCCGGATCACGCCGCGCCGGATCATCGGCTTCGGCATCGACACCCCCGACGTCGACCCGCATCTGCTTAAGGCGGACGCCCGCGACGCCTAACGCCCCCCGGCCTTCCGGTCGTTGGGGGCTAGCACTACCGGCTCGGTCAGGGCAGCGGCATTGTTCGCCCATCCCTGCTCCGGACATGCTTGCCCGGAGCCCTACGACAGGAGTGATTGATGGGTACCGCAATTCGTGAGGATCTGGTCCTCTCACACGCAGTTGTCACCGCCGAGGTGGAGGCGCCGTTCGATCGTGTCGACATCGCGCAGTGGCTGCGCACGCTTCCGACCCATGAGTATCAGCGGTGCGCCCCAGGCGATCACAAGGCTGCGGGTTACACCGTTGATGACGACGGGACGCCGATGTCGATCAACGTCGAGATGATCGGCACAGGCTTGGTGATCCAGCAGTACCGCTTCGACGTGGCGGAATCCCACTACTGCAGAATGGTTTCGCTGTCGGATGTCCTCAGTCCGTCGGGATGGACGACGACGCAGGTCATTTGGGAACTTCGCATGGAGAAACTCGACGGCGATCGGTGTCGTTACACCAATACGGTGACCTCCCACCCCACCGAGGACTTCCTGAAGTTCATTGCTGAGCAGGGACAAACGTTCGGTGAGGCCGCGGAGGCTCGACAGGAGGCCTCGGGGCGGCATTGCCGGATCGAAACGCCCCTGTACGCCCAGAGCATCGCCCGTTGGGCCACTACGAACGGCGCGGTGAGCGCGTGACTTCGGCGGTCTTGTTCGATCGTCCCGGCCCCCCGGAAGTTCTCCGCTGGCGCTCGGTGAATCGGTTGCATCCCCGTCCCCATCAAGTGGTGATCAGAGTGGCCGCGGCCGGCGTGAACAACGCCGACCTTCTGCAACGTCGCGGGCACTACCCGGTGCCGGCCTCAGCACCTCTGCCGTTGGGATTGGAGTGCGCCGGCACGATCGCCGAAGTCGGAGCAGATGTCTCGGGCTGGTCCCCAGGCGATGTCGTGTGCGCGTTGCTCGATGGCGGCGGATATGCCGACGAGGTCACGGTCGCGGCAACTCAGGTAATGCCCATTCCCACCGGTCTCACGGTCGTCGAGGCGGCGGCCATCCCCGAAGTCGCCGCCACCGTTTACTCCAACATGGCCATGGTCGCGGGACTGGAGAAGGGGCAGACCGTTCTGGTACACGGCGCGGGTGGTGGCATCGGCACCTTCGCCATCCAATGGGCTGCCGCGATCGGCGCACGTGTCATCGCCACCGCCGGTAGCGACGCGAAGGCGCGTGCGGGTCTCGCGCTGGGTGCACACACCGCGATCAACTATCGGAGCGAAGACTTCGTCGCCGCGACGCTGGCCGCAACCGAAGGTCGCGGGGTAGACGCGATTCTGGACGTCGTGGGTTCGGACTATCTCGGCCGCAATCTCGAATGCCTCGGACCGGATGGCCACCTGGTGATCATCGGAGGCACGACTACGCCAGCCATGCTGGATGTCGGGTTGTTGATGTCCAAGCGCGCCAGCGTGACCGCGACGATGCTCCGCGCCCGCCCGGCCCGACAGAAGGCCGACATCGTCGCCGGGGTGATCCGCGACGTTCTTCCCCTGTTCGAAACCGGCAGGGTCCGCGTCGTGGTCGATACCGTCGTGCCGATGGCCGAGGCGGCACGGGCTCACGAGCTTCTGGAGTCCAAGCGCACCGTGGGCAAGGTCATTCTCGACAATCGGGGCGGCCGGGCGCCCTGAGCGCCCTCCGCTGCACGGCCAGTGCGGCCAGCGCGCCGGCTTCGTTGATCGCCAGGTGCGCGAGCATCGGCGCGGCCAAGCTGCCCGACCGTGCGTAGAGCCAGCCGAACGCCCATCCGGCGCCGCCCGTGACGAGAACGGCGCCGAGGACGGGCTCACCTGCACCTCGGGCGTCGGCTACATGGGACAGGCCGAACGCGGCCGACTGCACCAAACGGCCCCACACCGGACCGAACGCGCCGTCGGCGACGCTGCCGAGTGCGGCGCGAAAGGCCGCCTCCTCGCTCCACACCGTGCCGATGGGGATCCGCAGCAGCAGCCAGGCGGCGGGGTCTGGCAGGTCGCGCGCGGCCATTCCGTCCCGGACCCGTGGCGCGGCCGTCGTCACCGCCACGCCCGCTGCCACGATCCCTGCCACCGCGAGACCCAGCCGCAACCCGCGGCCGAGTGCGGGCGGGCGCAGCCCGAGTGGCGCCCGGGTGGACAGCATGAGAGCGGTGGAGAGGGCGGCGTGTACCGGCAGCTGCCGACGGGGTGCAAGCCGTGGGCCGACGAACCCGCTCCAGCCGACCAGCGATGCGGCGAGCGCCAGTGCCCGAGTTCGGTTGCCTGCCATCAGTACTCGGGGCCGCGCGTGGCCGCCGAATCGTTCAGCGCCACCCGCACGCGGTCGGTGTCCTGATCGGTCCAACCGTCCGGCGGCACCACGGCGGCCCAGCCGTCGAGCACGGAGTCGCCGTAGTTGTGGCCGTGCCCGCCAGGGACGCTCAAGGCGTTCGTCATGTCGGCACCCACCTGCCAGAATGTGATGATGGGGTACCAGCGCATCGATGCAGTGCGATCCGCACCCGGCGGTTCGGTGAGCCACTCCGGCTGGGAGAACACGAGTTTCGGCGACCACCAGGTGATCGGATCGGAAGGGTGCTGCAGGAACAGCACACGCGTGCCGTCCCACGGCGGGTCGGCAATCTTCGCGATGTCGGACGGGTCGGTGGCCTGACTGAACCGCACCGTCCGGCCGTTGTCGTAGCGCGGTTGGACTTCCGGAGTGCCGGGGTCGCGCCGTAGCACCAGCCCACTCCACAGCGAACTTTCGTGCGGCGGGCCCACCCACAGGACAGCCGAGAAGTCCATCCGCGCGATGTCGGGCAGCCACGGGAACACGCCCTGCCCCCCATACGATCCGAGGCTCTCGCCGTACAGCACCAGCTTGGGTCGCCTGTCCGACGGAAGCTTGCGCCAGCGGTCGTGGATCGCGTCGATCAGGATCCGACTCGACTCGATCGACTTGTCCCTGTCACCGAGGAACGAGATCCAGCTGGGCAGATACGAGTACTGCATGCCGACCAGTGCGGTGTCGCCGTTGTACATCGTCTCGATGCTGCGGGCGGCGACGGGGTTGACCCACCCCGTGCCGGTGGTGGGGATGATGACGAGCAGCTTGCGGTCGAAGGCACCCGTGCGCTCGAGTTCACGGACGATGACGTCGGTACGGGCGGCGTCGGTGTCGGCGGTCTGCAGCCCGGCGTACACCCGGATGGGCTCCTTGGCGGGTTTGCCGTTGACCCGCGCCAGCGCGTCGAGATCGGGACCGGTGGCCACGAAGTTGCGTCCTTCGTAGCCGAGGGTGTCCCAGGGCGCGAACGACTTTGGGCTGCCGGATCGTTCGGGCTCGGTCGGTTGATGAATCCCGCCGCGGGTCGTGGAGTTCTGGGGCTGGAACACCCGGCTGGCACCCGCCAGAAAGCCGCGGTACAGCACGCCGTTGATCAGCGTGATGAGCAGCACCACGACGATCGCCGTCCCGACGAAGAATGCAACCTCGTGATGGAGGTGCCACCGGCGGATCAGCCTGCGAGCCAACAGCTTGATCGCATCCAGCACCGCACGGGACGCCCCGACACACGCACCGCCGACGACCAGTGCGGCGAACAGCGTGCGCAGGTATCCCAACGTGGCGGGGCCCTCGATGCCCATCAGCGCCGACACCTGACGCTGCCAGGCTGCGGCGGGAATCAAGACCAGGATGCTCGCGGCGATCGACGATGCGATGGTGACGGCCTTGATCTGGTACATCACCCGATTGGTGGGCGGCCACCAGGTTCTACGCCGTAATATGAAGTGGCGGACGACCTTTCCGATCAGCACGCCGATGGCGTACCCGATGGACGCGTTGATGCCGCCGACCAGACCGGCGAACAGCCAGTCACGCGGAAGCAGCGACGGCGTCAACGACAGGCAGAAGAACAGCGTGCCGAAGGCTAGCCCGACGAAGTCGAGGCGGACCAGGCCCCAGGCCCAGACCAGTAGGGGATGTCGTGTGTTGGCCGGGGCCCTCACCCGAACAGACCGGGCAGCACGCCCTCCGACGTGGCCCGCAGTTCGGTCAGGCTGACGATGAACTGGCCCTGCACCTCGACCGCGGCCTCTTCGCCGCGGGCTCCCTCGTCGACGACGCCGATGCGCTCGGCGGGCAAGCCGCGCGCCTCGCACATGGCACGGAACCGGCTCTCCTCGGTTCGCGGCACGGCAACCAGCACGCGGCCAGCCGACTCCGAGAAGAGGAAGACGAAGGCCTCGGCGGCAGATTCACAACCACTGGGAAGCACCAGCCGGCAACCGGTTTCGCCGGCGAGCGCGGCCTCGACGACCGCTTGGATCAGCCCGCCCTCGGACAGATCGTGGGCCGCGGAGACCAATCCGTCGCGCGACGCGGCGCACAGGACGTCGGCAAGCAGGCGCTCGCGCTCCAGGTCGACCTTGGGCGGCACCCCGCCGAGGTGGTCGGCGGTGACCTGAGCCCAGATCGAGCCGTCGAACTCGTCGCGGGTGTCGCCGAGAAGGATGAGCGACTCGCCGGGTTCGGAACCGAACCCGGTGGGGATGCGCCGCTTGACGTCATCGATGACCCCGAGCACACCGACCACGGGGGTTGGCAGAATCGGCGTGCTACCGGTCTGGTTGTAGAAGCTGACGTTACCGCCGGTTACCGGGATACCCAGTGCCGCACAGCCATCCGCGAGTCCGCGGACCGCCTGGGAGAACTGCCACATCACGCCGGGGTCCTCGGGCGAGCCGAAGTTCAGGCAGTTGGTCACGGCGAGCGGGGTGGCGCCGGTGACGGCGACGTTGCGGTAGGCCTCGGCCAGCGCCAGCTGCGCTCCGGTGTACGGGTCCAGTTGGGTGTAGCGCCCCGACGCATCCGTGGACACCGCGATGCCGCGGCCGGTCTCCTCGTCGATGCGCAGCACGCCACCGTCGGCGTGCTCGGCAAGCACCGTGTTGCCACGGACGTAGCGGTCGTACTGCTCGGTGATGAAGGCGCGGCTACACAGGTGCGGACTGCCAACCAGCGCAAGCAATGTGGCGCGCAGCTCATCGCCGGTGGCGGGACGCGGCAGCTTCGCCGTGGTGTCGGCGATCAGCGCGTCCTGGGTGTCGGGCCTGGCGATGGGGCGCTCGTAGACCGGCCCCTCGTGCGCAACGGTGCGCGGCGGAACGTCGACGACGGTCTCGCCGTTCCAGGTGATCTGCAGGTGGTCGCCGTCGGTGACCTCCCCGATGACCGTGGCTAGCACCTCCCACTTGCGGCACACCGCCATGAACGCGTCGACGTTCTCCGGCGAGACGACGGCGCACATGCGCTCCTGCGACTCGCTCGAGAGCACCTCGGCGGGGGTCATGTGCTTGGCGCGCAGCGGCACCTTGTCCAGTTCGATCGACATGCCGCCGTCGCCCGCCGATGCGAGTTCCGATGTAGCGCAAGACAACCCGGCCCCACCGAGGTCTTGGATGCCGATCACCAGACCCGCGGCGTAGAGCTCGAGGCAGCACTCGATGAGCACTTTCTCCATGAACGGGTCGCCGACCTGCACCGCGGGCAGCTTCTTGCGGCCGGGACCGCCACCCTCGTCGCCGCCGAACGTCTCCGACGCCAGCACCGATACGCCGCCGATGCCGTCAAGGCCGGTGCGCGCACCGAACAGGATGATCTTGTTGCCGGTGCCCGACGCGAAGGCGAGGTGCAGATCCTCCTTGCGAAGCACGCCGACGCACATCGCATTCACCAGCGGGTTGCCCGCGTAGGAGGGGTCGAACACCGTCTCGCCACCGATATTGGGCAGTCCCAACGAGTTTCCGTAGCCACCGATACCGCGCACCACACCGTCGAGCACGCGGCGGGTATCGGGTGCGTCGGCCGCGCCGAACCTCAGCTGATCCATGACGGCGACCGGCCGTGCGCCCATCGCCATGATGTCGCGAACGATGCCACCGACGCCCGTGGCCGCACCCTGGTACGGCTCGACGTAGGACGGGTGGTTGTGCGACTCGACCTTGAACGTCACCGCCCAGTCGTCCCCGATGTCGACCACGCCCGCGTTCTCGCCGATGCCGGCAAGCATCGACGATCGCATGGCCTCGGTCGTGGTCTCACCGAAGTAGCGAAGGTGAACCTTCGACGACTTGTACGAGCAGTGCTCGCTCCACATCACCGAGTACATCGCCAGCTCGGCGTCCGTGGGACGACGACCGAGGATCTCGCGAATCCTCTGGTATTCGTCGTCCTTCAGACCGAGCTCGCGGAAGGGCTGCGGCTGATCGGGGGTAGTAGCGGCGTTTCCAACGGTATCGACCACGTGGGTGAGCCCAGACGTCACCGCAACAGTCTAGTTGGAAGTTTCCACAACGGCGGTTCAGGTACCAGCGGAGAGGTCGCCCCCAGCCACGCAGAACGCGTTTCCGTCCGGATCGGCGAACACCACCCAACGGAATTCCGGCCCTGCTTCGCCGCGGCCGGTCTCGACAGCGCCCAGATCCACCAGTCGCGCAACCTCCGACTCGAGGTCGGCGACGTGGAAGTCGACGTGCACACGGTTCTTGCCCGGAGTCGGATCGTCGACCTTCTGGAACGCAAGCCCAGGGCTGCCAGCCGGGCGGGACACGGTCAGAAAGAAGCCAGGCGCCAACGCGTTTACGGTGCCGTCGACGACGCGGGCCCACCACTCGGCAAGGCGGTCTGGGTCGGCGGAATCAAAGGTGATGTTCTCGACGGACAGTGCCATGCCGGTGACCATAGATCAGCGCGGTGACAAGAAGGCCAGAAGTGCGGCGGAATAGGCGGCCACATCGTCGGCGCCCATCAGCTCGCGCGCCGAGTGCATCGCGAGTTGCGCTGCGCCGACGTCCACGGTCGGAATGCCGGTGCGCGCCGCGGTCATCGGGCCGATCGTCGACCCGCAGGGCAGGTCGGCGCGGTGCTCGTAGCGCTGCAGCGGCACACCTGCCTGCTCGCACGCCAACGCGAACGCGGCCGCGGTCCTGCCGTCCGTGGCGTACCGGAGGTTGGGCTGCACCTTGAGCACCGGCCCCGCGTTGACCTCGATCAGGTGGCCGGGCTCGTGCCGCTCGGGGTAGTTGGGATGGGTGGCGTGGGCCATGTCACCGGAGGCGACCATCGAGCCGGACAGCCGGCGCAGGAAGTCCTCGCGGGTGCCGCCCGCCGCCAGGGTGATGCGTTCCAGCACCGTCGGCAGCAGCTCGGACTGGGCGCCGTGATCCGACGTCGACCCAACCTCCTCGTGGTCGAACAGGGCGAGCACCGGCAGGTGGTCCCCCGGTTCGGCGGCCAGGAATGCCTCCAACCCGGCGTAGCAGGTGCCCTGATTGTCCAGCCTCGGCGCGCTGACCAGGTCGCGGTTGGCCCCGATCACCGCCGACGGGGTCAGGTCGTGGGTCATCAGGTCGGCGGCGAGCACGGCATCCGGGTCGACGTCGGCGCGCTCGGCAACGAAGTCGATGAAGGACCCGGACCCGGTGCCGACGCCCCATACGGCGTTGACGTGGCGCTGCGGGTTCAGTTCGACGGCCTTGCGGTCCTCGGCCAGGTGGATGGCCAGTTGCGGCACCCGAAGGATCGGATCGTCGATGCGGACCAGCACGTCTTCCACGGTGCGGCCGGTCACACTCCCCAAGTCGCTTCGCTCCTGCCCGCCGGTGCGGATCGAGAGTCTGCCGCTGATCCCCAGGTCACGATCCAGCCAGGAGTTCAGCCACGCGCCGCCGTAGGGCTCGAGCGCCACCACCTGCCAACCGGAGACGAAGCGGTCCGGATGCTGCTTGACGCGCAGGTTCGGGCTGTCGGTGTGCCCGCCGACGATGCGGAACGGGACTGCCGCATCCGCAGCCGTCCGCCAGGCCACCAACGAACCGGCACGCACCGTGAAGTAGCGGCCCGCCTCGGCCGGCCACGCCTGCCCCTCGGTGAGCTCGGTGAAGCCCGCCGCCGTCAGCCGTTGCACTGTGGTGAGGCAGACGTGGAACGGCGACGGCGAGGCGTCGACGAAGTCGCAAAGTCCTGTTGCGGAGGCGTTGGACGCCGGCCTGGTCATGTAGCCCATCCTTACCGGGATTCCCGTCGGAGTTGACGTTAGGGTTCTCATCGTGCCCGCAGGACGCTCACAAGCCGTGCTCACTCCGTTGACGAAGGCAGCGATCTTCCTGGTGGCCACCATCGACGACGGTGGCGAAGACGTCGTGCACGACGCGCTCGCCGACCTTTCCGGTCTGGTCAGGGCAGTCGGGTTCCGCACCCCTGCCGCCCAGCTCAGCATGGTGACGTCGATCGGGTCGGACGCCTGGGACCGGCTGTTCAGCGGGCCGCGGCCAGCCGAGCTACATCCGTTCGTCGAGATCTCGGGTCAACGCCACCACGCGCCGTCCACCCCAGGCGATCTGCTCTTCCACATCAAGGGCGATTCCATGGACGTGTGCTTCGAGCTCGGTGGCAGGGTCCTGGCCGCGATGGCCGGCGCGGTGACCGTCGTCGACGAGGTGCACGGCTTCCGGTTCTTCGAGCAGCGCGACCTGCTGGGGTTCGTCGACGGTACCGAGAACCCCGATGGCCCCGACGCCGTCGTCGCGGCGCGGATCGGTGACGACGATCCCGACTTCGCGGGCGGCAGTTACGTGCACGTGCAGAAGTACACCCACGACATGGCGGCGTGGAACGCGTTGAGCGTCACCGAGCAGGAGCTGGCGTTCGGCCGCACGAAGCTCGAGGACATCGAGATGGACGATGCCGTGAAGCCGCCTAACTCACATCTGGCGCTCAACGTTATCGAGGACGCCGACGGCAACCAACTGCAGATCGTGCGGGGCAACATGCCATTCGGCACGTTGGGCAGTGGCGAGTCGGGCACGTACTACATCGCCTACGCCGCCGATCCCGCCGTGACCGAGCGGATGCTGAACAACATGTTCGTCGGTGATCCGCCTGGCAACACCGACCGGATCCTGGACTTCTCCACGGCCGTCACCGGCGGCTTGTTCTTCACGCCCACGGTCGACTTCCTCGACGACCCACCCGCGTTGCCCGGTTCCGGGACCGTGACGGCGCCACCCGCACCCCCTCACGACGGCTCACTGTCGATCGGCAGCCTGAAAGGACGACCCCGATGAACAACCTCTACCGCGAACTGGCGCCGATCACCGAAGACGCCTGGGCCGAAATCGAATTGGAGGCCACGCGGACGTTCAAGCGACACATCGCCGGACGCCGGGTGGTCGACGTCAGCGAGCCTGGCGGGCCGATCAAGGCGGCGGTGAGCACCGGCCACTTGGTCGACGTCGCGTCCCCCGGCGACGGCGTGTTGGCGCATCTTCGCGAGAGCAAGCCGCTGGTGCGGCTGCGGGTGCCGTTCACGCTCGGACGCACCGACGTCGACGACGTCGAGCGCGGCTCGCAGGACTCCGACTGGGACCCGGTGAAGGCCGCGGCCAAGCAGCTGGCATACGCCGAGGACCGCGCGATCTTCGAGGGCTACGAGGCGGCGTCGATCGTCGGCATCCGCCGGAGCAGCTCCAACCCGGCGCTCGCGCTGCCCGCCGATCCGCGGGAGATCCCCGACGTGATCAGCCAGGCGCTGTCGGAGCTGCGGCTGGCCGGTGTCGACGGGCCATACTGCGTGCTGCTGTCGGCCGATGTCTACACGCAGGTCAGCGAGACCACCGAGCACGGCTATCCGATCCGCGAGCACCTGAACCGGTTGATCGACGGCGAGATCATCTGGGCGCCCGCGATCGATGGGGCGTTCGTGCTGTCCACGCGCGGCGGCGACTTCGATCTGCAGTTGGGCACCGACGTGTCGATCGGCTACCTGTCGCACGATGCGAGCACCGTGCAGCTCTACCTCGAAGAGACGTTGACGTTCCTGGCCTACACCGCCGAGGCCTCGGTGGCCCTCACCCGCTGACCCCTCCCTGCGAGCCACCCCTTACCGCGAGTCCCCCCTTCCGCGAGCGCGCGTGTCTGCTGGCCGACACGCCGTGAATCGTCGCCACTTTGCGCACGCTCGCTGGGTCGGTCTTGGCGCACGTCGGAGTTATGGAATATTCAGTCCGTAATGGGGCTTGTGGGGAGAGGCTTCAACACAACTTCTTCTCCTCGGAGGCACGTCCCATGACCAACACACTCACTGGCTCAACCGCCCTAGTCACCGGCGCGACTGCGGGCATCGGTTACGCGGTCGCCCTGCAACTCGCCAAGGAGGGCGCCGAGGTCATCGTGCACGGGCGCAACGCCGAGCGCGGCGCCAAGACCGTACGCGACATCGAAAACGTAGGCGGCAAGGCACGTTTCGTCGCTGCCGACGTATCGGACGCCGACGACGTACGACGGCTGGCCGACGAGGCTGGCGACGTCGACATTCTGGTGAACAACGCGGGCATCTACCGGTTCGCCCCGACCTTCGATACCACCGACGCCGACTTCGACGACCACTTCAACACCAACCTGAAGGCGCCCTACATCCTGGTCCAGAAGCTGGTCCCGGGCATGGTCGCGCGAGGCCACGGCACGGTGATCAACGTGACCACGGTCGCGGCGAGCACCCCGGCCGCAGGTGCAGGCATCTACGGCGCCAGCAAGGCGGCGCTGGAACTGCTGACCAAGCTGTGGGCCGACGAGTTCGGCGCTTCGGGTGTGCGGGTCAACGCCGCCGCTCCCGGACCGACGCAGACACTGGGTACCGCGGCCTTCGAGAGCGAGCTGATCGAGGGGATTGGGAGGACCACGGCGTTGGGCCGCACCGCCGAAGCCGACGAGATCGCCAACGCGGTGACGTTCCTGGCCTCACCCGGCGCCAGCTACGTCAACGGCGCGATCCTGACCATCGGTGGTGGCGCGCAGGCGACCAAGCCCGCCGCCTAACGCCCCCTGCGATTTCGGCGCGCCGGCACCGCGCTCACCGCGGAAATGCGCGCCGAAGTCGCGTCTGGGGAACTAAGCCGCAAGCACCGAGTCCAGCGCCGAATAGAACAGGCCGAGCCCGTCGTCGGACGGCCCGGTCAGCGCCTCGGTGGCGTGCTCGGGGTGCGGCATCAACCCGACCACGCGGCCGTTGGCCGAGCTGATCCCGGCGATGTCGCGCATCGAGCCGTTGGGGTTGTCGCGGTAGCGGAAGACGACACGGCCGTCGCCCTCGAGTTCATCGAGCACCGTCTCGGAGGCAACGTAGCGTCCCTCCCCCGACTTCAGCGGCACCAGCAGGTCCGCGCCGAGCTCGTAGCGCGTCGTCCACGCCGTCGTGTTGGACGCCACCTCGAGCCAGATGTCCTTGCAGACGAAGTGCAGTCCGGCGTTGCGGGTCAGCGCTCCTGGTAGCAGACCGGACTCGCACAGCACCTGAAAACCGTTGCAGATTCCCAAGACCGGCATTCCACGGCCTGCCGCCTCGATCACGGAATTCATCGCGGGCGCGAACTTGGCGATCGCGCCGGCGCGGAGGTAGTCACCGTAGGAGAAGCCGCCGGGGACGACGACGGCGTCGACACCCTTCAGGTCGGCGTCGGCGTGCCACAGGTCGACCGCTTCGGCACCTGCGGCTCGCACGGCGCGCGCCGCGTCCACGTCATCCAGAGTGCCTGGGAACGTGATGACGCCGACGCGCGCGCTCACTGCGGATCCTGCGAGGGTTCGCGGCTGACCGTCCAGTCCTCGATCACGGTGTTCGCCAGCAATGACTCGGCGATCTCGGCGAGGGTGTCGTCGGCGACATCGTCGTCGACCTCGAGCTCGAAGCGCTTGCCTTGGCGCACATCCGAGATCCCGGCTACCCCCAGACGGCCCAGCGCTCCAACGATCGCCTGACCCTGGGGATCGAGGATCTCGGCCTTCGGCATCACGTGCACTACGACACGGGCCACGCGCGACTCCTTAAAGTCCGACGAAATCGATCGGCGCTTACTCTACCGGCGACGACTACGCGCGACTCACCCGCACGAGCCGACGTACGCCGTGCACAGCGGGGCGCCCATCGCGTCGAAGACCACCGGGTCCGGCACCGCACGCCACTCCACTGCCTTCGGCAGCGTCGTCCACATCGCCAGATCGACCAACGTGCCGCTGCGGGCATCGGCCAGCAGGTACTCGTGCAACACCTGCTGGCCCGCCGTGCTGATCACCGCGGCCACCCGTCCTGGCTGATCGGTGGTGATCGACGGAGAGGTCCATGGCGCCGTCGCAGCGCACGCGCGCAGCGCACCCACCGCGTTCTGCAGCGCCGAGACGGCCAGCTGCCCCGACTTCCAGGCGTCGCCGCGCCAGTGCAGCATCTGCACCCGCAGTTGCCACTGCCCGTTTGGTTGGTTCACCTGGGCCGAGGAAGCGACGGCGTAGCCCCGTGGGTCGGCCGCCACCGGACGAGCCGCACAGGTCTCCTCGAAACGGAACCGGGGCGACGGAGCCGTCGTCGCGAGCCCGGCCAGGGCCGGCCAGTGATACACGTCCGAAAGTGGGATGGCGTCCGGCGCGATCCACGCCGAATCGGGGATGCCGTCGCAGAACGGCGGACAGTCGCCGGGCGTGGCGTTGGCCGCCGTCGCACCGACCAACCCGCTGACGGCCCCCCAAGCCACCAACGCCGCCGCCAGAATCCTTCGCACCCAATCGCTCCCCCCGTGGCACCTCGTGCGCGCCACAATATAGGCATGCAGCTCACCCACTTCGGTCATTCCTGCCTGCTCGCGCGATTCCGGGACGATTCGGGCTCCGATACGACGGTGCTCTTCGATCCGGGCACCTTCTCGCACGGATTCGAGGGCATCACCGGGCTGTCCGCGATCCTCGTCACGCATCAGCATCCCGACCATGCGGACGTCGCGCGGCTTCCCGCGCTGCTCGCGGCAAACCCGCAAGCCGCCCTGTACGCCGACCCGCAAACCGCGGCGCAACTCGGCGAGCCGTGGACGGCGGTGCATGCCGGCGATGGGTTCAACGTCGGCCATCTGTCGGTCCGCGGGGTCGGCGGGCGGCACGCGGTGATCCATCCCGAGATCCCGGTGATCGACAACATCTCGTACCTGATCGGCGACGGCGAGCACGCCGCGCGTCTGATGCATCCGGGTGACGCGCTGTTCGAACCAGGCGAGCCGGTCGACGTGCTGGCCGCGCCCGCCGCTGCGCCGTGGATGAGGATCTCCGAGGCCGTCGACTATCTACGCGCCGTCGCGCCAGCCCGCGCGGTGCCCATCCACCAGGGGATCGTCGACCCCGCCGCCCGGGGCATCTACTACGGGCGTCTCACCGAGATGACCGACACCGACTTCCAGGTCCTCGACCCGGAGAACGGCACGGAGTTCTAGCCGCTTGCCCATCCAGGGTGAACGAGGGGTTACGGTGCGCCGACGCGATCGTCGACGCTTGGTGAACCTGTGGGGTCGCTGAAACCTCCTCCGTAGGAGAGGATTTCGGAGTGTCCATACAGTATGGGGAAGCGTCGCTCGACGAGCTCGTCACGCCCCTACCGCGCAAGCGGCGGTCGAGCCTCTACCCGGCCCACAGCGGCGTCGGACGTCAGGCGGCCTCATCCGAGCCGGAGACGCCACGACCGCAGACGCGATCGCGACAGCGCCCACCTCACGCCGCTGACCTCGCGCAATCCCGGCTGTTCGAGGCACTTCTGCTGGACGACATCGACGAGCTGGAGGATCGGGCTGCCACCGCCGAGCGCCGCTGGCAGCGGCGGCGCGAGCGCAAGCTCGATGACGTCGAGACGCCGCCGCACGATCTCAAGCAGTTGCGGCAACAAATCGCCGAAGCGCGCCGACTCCTCGACGCGCTCTACGCGCGGTTCCCCCCGGAGTAGGTGGGAGGCGCCTTTCGCTCAACCGGATTCGAACGCTAGGCGGTATCGCGTGCGGCGGCGCGACCCGCCGCCCGGCCCGAGAACACGCAGCCGCCGAGGAAGGTGCCCTCCAACGAGCGGTAGCCGTGGACGCCGCCGCCGCCGAAGCCCGCCGCCTCACCTGCCGCATACAGCCCGTCGAATACCGTGCCGTCCGGCCTGAGCGCTCGCGAGTCCAGGTCGGTCTCCATGCCGCCCAACGACTTCCGGGTCAAGATGTGTAGCTTGACCGCGATCAGTGGGCCGGCCTTCGGGTCGGTGATCCGGTGCGGTGCGACGACACGGCTGACCCGGTCTGCGAAGTAGTTGCGGGCTCCGCGGATCGCGGTGATCTGACCGTCCTTGGTGTATTTGTTGGCCACTTCACGGTCGCGGGCGGTCACCTCCGCGTCGACCGTCGCGTAGTCCAGCGGTTCGACGTCGGGGACGTCGTTCATCTTGGACACCAAGTCGCGCAACGAGTTCGCCGATACGAAGTCGACGCCACGGTCGACGAAGCGCTGCACCGGCGGTGGCGGGCCTGGCTTGATCCTGGATAGGACGTCACGCACGCTGCGCCCGGTCAGGTCGGGGTTCTGTTCCTGGCCTGACAGCCCGAACTCCTTCTCGATGATCCGCGCGTTGAGCACGAACCAGGTGTAGTCGTATCCCGTCTTCGCGATGTACTCCAACGTGCCGAGGGTGTCGAACCCCGGATAAAGCGGTACGGGCAGCCGTTTTCCAGTGGCGTCGAGCCACAGCGAAGACGGTCCTGGCAGGATTCGGATGCCGTGCTTGGGCCAGATCGGGTCGTAGTTGGTGATGCCCTCGGTGTAGTGCCACATCCGGTCGGAGTTGATGACGCGGGCACCCGCCGCCTCGGTGATGCCGATCATCCGGCCGTCGACGTGCGCAGGGACCCCGCTGAGCAACTGTCCGGGTACCCGCCCGATCCTGGCAGGCCAGTTCTTGCGCACCAGGTCGTGGTTGCCGCCGATGCCACCGCTTGCCACGATCACGGCTTGCGCGCGGAACTCGAACTCGCCCACGGTGGTTCGAGACGACGGGACCGCACGTGCCTCCGCCGACGGTTCGAGGACGGCACCCCGCACCCCGGTCACCGCGCCAGCCTCGACGATGAGTTCGTCGACGCGATGACGGTGTGCAAAACGGACTTTGGGGCCCGCGGCCAGGAGCCGTCGGGCGAAGATGTCGACGATTGCCGGTCCGGTGCCCCAAGTGATGTGGAACCGCGGCACCGAGTTGCCGTGCCCGTTGGCGTCGTATCCGCCGCGCTCGGCCCAGCCGACGAGCGCGAACGTCTGAAGGCCACGCTCGCGCAGCCAGCTGCGCTTCTCACCCGCGGCGAAGTCGACGTAGGCGTGCGCCCACTGCCTTGGCCAGTGGTCCTCTGGCCGGTCGAATCCGGCCGAACCCAGCCAGTCCTGCAGCGCCAGTTCGTGGGTGTCGCGGATGCCGAGCCTGCGTTGTTCGGGGCTGTCGACGAAGAACAACCCCCCGAACGACCAGAATGCCTGCCCACCCATGTTGGCGGCATTCTCCTGATCGACGATCAGCACCGATCGGCCGCGCTCGATCACCTCGCAGGCGGCGACCAGTCCTGCCAACCCCGCTCCGACGACAATGACATCAGCATCTGCCATGCCGCCACGTTAGCGGTCGTGGCTAGGCGGCGTCTGTCAACGCGTGCCTGGGCTCCCACCGGTACACCGTGGGCGTGCAGTGGTGCATGAGGGCGAGGTCGACGGCGTCGATCATCGCCTGACGGGGACCCGGCTTGCGCAGCTGCTTGGCCGACGCGGCGACGCGGACTATGCCGGAGCGACGGGCCGTGCGCTCGGCCGAGAGCACCAGGGTCCGGCACCACCACGGCTCGGTCAGAAAGCCCTCGCCGATGCCGAGCACCCGCGCCCGCACCGTCGCGTTCCGCACCAGGTCGGTCATCCCGTTGATCCCGGCGAGCATCCGGAAACCATTGCGCGGCAATGCGGTTACGGCACCTTGCGAGACGTTCCAGCCGGGCGCGGCGAACAGCCGGGTACGCAGGCCGAGGTGTTCGAGGACCCGGTCGGCACCCATCAGGCGAAGGTTCGCCTCGTGCGCCTGCAACGTCGCGAACTCGCCTCGAAGTTTCTTGGTGGCTGCCTCGTCGTAGCCGTGCAGGACGATGGCATCACCGGCGGTCCTGCGCATTTGAAGCCAGTCGACGGTCGAGGGATCGTCCTCGAGCCGGTAGCCACCCTTGAGCCGCGGCGCTACCAGCAACGACACGGGCACTCCCCGCACCTCGAGCTCGGCGCGGAAGTCGGCAACGTCGTCGATCGTGCGGTCCTTGATCCCCGAGATCGAGACGATCAGTTCTCCAGCCACGCACGCAGTATGGCAACGTCAGGTGTCCCAACGGTTTACGACACGTGGGCGGGAGTTGACCGTTTGGGGGGTGGGTGGGTTTATCGCACTGGGGGACTACCGAGGCAAAACGGCCTCGATGGCGCCGATCACCTCGGGTGCATCAGGAACGGTGCGTGGACGGAACCGGTTGACGATCTCGCCACCGGGCGCCAGCAGGAACTTCTCGAAGTTCCACTGCACGTCGCCCGCCTCGCCGTCGGCGTCGGCGGCCTTGGTCAACTCCGCGTACAGCGGGTGCCGGTCTGCGCCGTTGACGTCGACCTTGGCAAGCAGCGGGAACGTGACTCCGTAGGTGGTGGAGCAGAACGTCTGGATCTCCTCGGCGCTGCCCGGCTCCTGGCCCATGAATTGATTGCACGGCACGCCGATCACCGTCAGCCCGCGGTCGCCGTAGTCCTGTGCCAGTTTCTCCAGGGCGGTGTACTGCGGCGTCAGGCCACACTTGGAGGCGACGTTGACCACCAGCACTGCGCCGTCGCCGTATTCGGCGAGGGTGGTCGGTTCGCCGGAGAGCGTGGTGAGGGCGATGTCGGTGAGTTGGCTCATGTCACCGACGCTACCTAACCGTCGAAGAGCATCAGCGCGAGGCGCTCGATGGTGGCGATCGGATCGCCCGACCTGTCGACGGCGTCGTTGAGCCACAGTAGCGAAAAGCCGTGTACCAGTGACCAAGCCGCGAGTGCGGCGTTCTCCGGGTCGTCCTTGGCATGCTTGTCGCCGAGCGTGCCGACGCCGCGGCTGAGCTCGGTGCCCGCGGCCGCTTCGGCAGCGACGAGTGCGGCGTCGGTGTCGTCGTAGAGCGACTTGTCGAACATCACGGCGTAGTGGCCGGGGTGGTCGAGCGCGAACTGCACGTAGGCGCGTGCGGCGTCGATGAACCGGGGCCGGGCGTCGATGAGTGCTTGGGCCAGAAGTCCGAACCCCTCGGTGGCCAGTGCGGTGAACAGTCCGCGCCGGTCGGTGAAGTGGTGGGCGGGCGCGGCGTGCGAGACGCCCGCCACCCGCGCTAGTTCGCGCAGCGAGATCCCGTCGGCGCCGCGTTCGGCCACCAGGGTCGCGGCCTGCGCCAGGATCGCGGCCTTCAGGTCGCCGTGGTGGTAGTTGTCCCTGCTCATCAGCTCAGCATATCCGGGAATCTTGACAGTGGATAGATTGCCATACGCCTATCTCGCCGTCGTCCAGCTCAACGGAGGCCAGCCATGGCCGTCTTCTTGAGCCTCGTCTTCTGAAGCCTCGCAGCCCGAATCATCGGGTGGTTGGGAGTCGAACTCGCGGTCATGTTCACCATGACCGGCGTCGCGGCTAGACGTTCGGGGTGGGGAAGAGGTGGTCTACCTCGCCGCTGCTGTGGTGGTCTGGGTCTGCGGTGGCTAGCACCCACGCATACTGGAACGCGGCTTCCTTCCAGCGTTCGTAGCGTCCACTGATGCCGCCATGGCCCGCGACCATCTCGGTCTTCAACAACAGTGGATTGGAATCGGTCTTCGCATGCCGAAGCGCCGCAACCCATTTCGCCGGTTCCACGTAGTAGACCCTGGTGTCGTTGAGCGATGTCATCGCCAGGATCGCCGGGTAGTTCTTGGCCTCGACGTTCTCGTACGGCGAGTAGGACTTCATGTAGTGGTAGACCTCCGGATCGGCCAACGGGTTGCCCCACTCGTCCCACTCGGTGACGGTCAGCGGCAACGACGGATCCAGAATCGTGGTGAGTGCGTCGACGAACGGCACCTGGGCCAGAATGCCTGCGAACAGGTCGGGCGCCATGTTGGCCACCGCGCCCATCAGCAGCCCACCTGCGCTGCCGCCGAGAGCCACCAGGTTCTCCGGTCGTGTCACGTCGGTACCCACCAAATGCGCGCCCACGGCTATGAAGTCGGTGAACGAGTTCTTCTTCTCCAGCAACTTGCCGTGCTCATACCACGGCCTACCCAACTCGCCGCCGCCCCGCACGTGAGCGATGACGAACACCATCCCGCGGTCCAGCAGCGACAGCCGAGCGATCGAGAAACGCGGGTCCTCGCACGACTCGTAGGCCCCATAGCCGTACAGCAGCGTCGGCGCCGGAAACTGAAGGCCCGCACGGTGAATGACCGACACCGGTATCCGCGCACCGTCGGGCGCCACCGCCCAGTCGCGCCGCTCCACGTACTCCTCTGGTCGGTAGTCCCCGAGCACGGGCTGCTCGCGCAAGAGGATTCGCTCACCGGTGGCGAGCACGATGTCGTAGACCCGAACCGGGACGACGAACGACGTCGTCCCGATCCGCAGCCGAGGCGACGACCAGTTCGGATTGCCCGACAGCCCCGACGACGTCAGCTCGGTCTCGAAGGTGATCTCTTCCGGATGGCCGTAGTTGCCGTCCGCGTAGATGGGCCACAACTGAATTCGCGGCAACGCCTCACTGCGGTAGCTCACGACGAGATGCGTCTCGAAGGCGTCGACGGCGTCGAGGCGGACGTCCTCGCGATGTTCGATCAGCGTGCGGAACGCGGCGGGGTCGCTGACCGGCGCCTCGACGAGGGTGAAGTTCTCGGCACCATCGTTGTGCAGGATCAGGAACCGGTCCTCGCCCCCGACCACCGCGTGTTCGACGGAGTATTCGACGAGTTCCCGCCGCGGCAGGATCGAGGTGAACTCCGCATCGCCGTCGGCCGCGTCGGCGTAGAACACCTCGGAGGTCACCGCGCTGCCCGCTGCGATGAAGACGTACTTGTTGCTGCGGCTGCGGCCGACCGCAAGCCAGAACCGCTCGTCGGGTTCGTGGTGGACCCTCTCCCCCGGCAATCCGGAGCCAAGCCGGTGACGCCACACCGTGTCTGGTCGCCAAGCTTCATCGACGGTGACGTAGTAGACGGTGCGGTTGTCGGCAGCCCAGGTAGCACCCGCGCCGATCCCGACGATCGTGTCGTCGTACATCTCGCCGGTCAGCAGGTTCCTGAACTTCAGCGTGTACCGCTCGTCGCCAACGACGTCGACGGAGAATGCCAGCGTGTTGCCGTCCAGCGAGACCGACGCCGCCCCCAGCGAGAAGAAGTCGTGGCCCTCGGCTTCGACGTTCTCGTCAAGCAGGATCTGTTCGCCGGGGATCTCGGTGTGCTCGTCGAGCTCGGGGGGCGTCCAGTCGTCGGGATCGCCGATTGGGCAACGGCATTGCACGCCGTACTGCTTGCCCTCGTAGCTGCGGCCGTAGTACCACCAGTCGCCGCGCCGCGTGGGTACCGAGAGGTCGGTCTCCTTGGTGCGGGCCTTGATCTCGTCGAAGATCCTCTGCCGCAGCGGCGCCAAGTGCGCGGTCTGCTCGTCGGTGTAGGCGTTCTCCGCTTCCAGGTACGCGACGACATCGGGATTTGCCTTGTCGCGCAACCATTCGTACGGGTCGAGGAAGACGTCGCCATGGTGTTCCCGGCGGGTGCCGACGCGCTTGGCGATGGGGGGATTCATGCTGGTCCGATCCAGTCGTCGAAGTTCAAGCCCGAAATGCGGTCGTAGGCTTCGATGTAGCGTGCGCGGGTAGCGGCGGCGATGTCAGGCGGCAAGGGTGGCGGTGGCTCGTCTCCTCCGCGATCCCAGCCAGAGTCCGGCCCGGTGAGCCAGTTTCGCACGAACTGCTTGTCGAAACTGGGCTGCACGACGCCTTCCTTGTACCCCTCGGCGGGCCAGTACCGCGACGAGTCGGGAGTGAAGACCTCGTCGGCAAGCACCACCGTCCCGTGCTCGTCGACTCCGAACTCGAACTTGGTGTCGGCGAGGATGATTCCCTTGCTGAGCGCATGGTCGGCGGCCTTGACGTAGATCCGCAACGTGTTGTCGCGCACCGAGGCCGCGCGCTCGGCGCCGACCAACTCGACGACGTCGTCGAAGGTGATGTTCTCGTCGTGCTCGCCCAGTTCGGCCTTGCTCGCGGGAGTGAACAGCGGCTCGGCGAACTTGCTGGCTTCGGTGAGTCCCGGCGGCAGCTCGATGCCACACACCTGCCCGGTCTTGCGGTAGTCGATGATGCCGGAGCCGGTCAGGTAGCCACGGGCCACGCACTCGACGGGCACCATGTCCAGCTGCCGCACCACCAGCGCGCGACCGAGCACTTCCGCGGGGATCCGCTCGTCGTCGGGTGGGCCTGCTAGGTGGTTGGGCGTGTCGAGGAAGTCGAAGAAGAACACGCTCATCGCGGTGAGGATCCGCCCCTTGTCGGGGATCTCGGTCTGCAGGATGTAGTCGAACGCCGAGATGCGGTCGGAGGCGACGAACAGCAGGTGCTCGTCGTCTATCCGATACAGCTCGCGAACCTTGCCGCTGGCCAGATGCACGTAGTCGGTCAGAGGAGGGCGCATCGGGTCAGACTATCTGCTGAGATCGACGGCATGACGTCCCGTTATCTGCCCTACGCCACCACGCCGGCTCGCCTGCTCGCTCAGCTGGTCAGCGACGTCGTGGTCATCGCATGGACTGCCGTGTGGGTGTTGGTCGGCATGGCCGTGCACGCCGCCGTGTCAACCATCGCGGAGGTCGGCCGACAGGTCCAGGATGGCGCCAACGGCGTCGCGGGCAACCTGAACTCTGCAGGTGACAGCGCCGACAACGTGCCGCTGGTCGGTGACTCGCTGAGCAAGCCGCTGCGGGCGGCGAGCGAGGCGGCGCTCGACATCGCGGGCGCGGGCCACAGCCTCGACACCACCGCGAGCTGGCTGGCGTGGGTGCTGGCGCTGGCGGTCGCCTCGCCGCCGATCCTTGCGGTCGCGATGCCGTGGCTGTTCATGCGTGTGCGCTTCTTCCGGCGGAAGTGGACGGCCATCACGCTGGCGGCCACCCCCGCCGGTGAGCAGCTGCTGGCGCTGCGCGCGCTCGCCAACCGCCCGCTGGCCAAGCTCGCCGCGGTCAGCTTGGATCCGGTGGGCGCGTGGCGCCGCGACGACGCCATCGCCGTGCGCGGCCTGGCCAACCTGGAGCTGCGCGCCGCAGGCGTCACCCGCCGCAACTAGCCCGCCCCCTCGCGATTTCGGCGCGCAACCCGTCGCGTAGCGCACGAAAACGCGCCGAAATCGCTGAGAACGGAACCGGCCGACGGGCGACGGCGTCCATCGGACATGCTCGATGACTTGCTCCGCCGCCATGACGGCGTCATCACGCTCGCGCAGGCCCGCTCTGTAGGCATCAGCGAGGAAGCGGTGCGACGACGGGTACGAGCGGGACACTGGCTCCGATGCTCGGTCGGCGTCTTCTTCGTCGACGACCGTCCGTTCACCGACGCGGCTCGGATCAGGGCGGAGGTGTGGGGCTATGGCCCCCGAGCAGCCGCTAGCGGTTTGGCCGCCGCGTGGTGGCACGGCGTCACGAGGTTCGCACCGGACACCGTCGAGGTAACGGTGCCGCGCAACAGCCACGGCCGGTGTCACGCCGGATCGCGAGTCCGGCGACGGGACCTGAAGACAGCAGACGTCGTCGAGCGGCGTGGCCTGCAGGTGACCGGTATGGAACTCACCGTCGTCGAGGCGGCCGTCCGACGAGGCGGGGGCGCCAAGCTGATGGACAGAGCGCTCCAGCGGCATGTCGAACTGCGCCCATTGTGGAGTGCGCACATGCGCAACAAGGGGCGATACGGATCGCCGGCCGCGCGGCGACTCCTGCACGCCGCCGAGGATGGGGCACGCTCCGAGGCTGAGCGGCTCCTCATCCGCCTGCTCAAGGCCGCAGGCATCACGGGCTGGCGCGCCAACCACCCGGTCGCCGGCTACAAGGTCGACGTCGGGTTCCCCGGATCCAAGGTCGCGGTCGAGACCGACGGCCTTGCCTTCCACATCGATTCGGACGACTTCCACAACGACCGCGTGCGGCAGAATGCGATCTCGCTGGCCGGCTGGCAGGTACTGAGGTTCACCTGGCTCGATCTCACCGAGTATCCCGACCGCGTGATCGCCGAGATCCGACGTGCGACTTCGGCGCGCTAACCGTCGGGTAGCGCACGAAAACGCGCCGAAATCGCGAGTAGGCGGGCGGTCGTGAGGAGCCAGGCGGCGAGCGCCACCCAGAAGAACACCAGCGACACTGCGGTCAGCCATCTCCAGCCCGTCTCGCCCGCCATGGCGAACGTGGCAGCCGAATACATGCCCAACGGGAACACCGCGGGCCAGGCGTGGATGCTCCGCCACCCGACGAGCACCAGCGGAACGATCCAGAGCGTTGCGACCATCCACGTCACGAGCGTCACACCGCGCACCACGTCGGCGATCGGGCCCGGATGCAACGCTTGATGGACGTGGGCGCCCGCCAGTGTCGCGATGGCTGCGCCTCCCATCAGAATCCAGGTGTCCGGCGGTACGTCCCGCCTTGTCTTCGGGTCGTGAATGGCACGCCAACAAACCAGCCCGGTCATCGCGCCGTAGATGCACATGGCCAGCGTCCAGAGGATCAACGCCGCGAACACGAGCCCCAGGTCGACGGACACGAGCGTCAGGCCGGACGTCGCCACGCTCACCAGCTCCCAAGCGCCGCGGGCGCGGTCGCGCAGACCCTTCCATCGCAATCGCGCCATGTTGCGAATCACCATCGGCGCCAATGACAGCCAGCCGTGCAAGGCCATTCCACTGAGCACCCACACCGCGACGCGGTGGTCGGCCAACCGCGCCGCGAGCACACAGCATGCAGCGACGTAGGTCATCAGCCCGACCGAAACGTCGACTTCGCGAATGCTCCAGGAATCCCGACGCCAGGCCATGGCCACCGCAACGACCAAGGGGAGAAAGGCGACGGTCGCCAACGTGGCCAGCACGGCGCTGACGGCATTCTGGCCGTGATCTGCGGCAGCTATCGACACGATGCCGGTCGCCATCACCGCCGCGAATGCATCGGGTCTCATCAACCCAGCTCGACCACCATGTGGCGGATGCCGGTGTGCCGATTGCTGCGGGTCCATTCAGGCGGTTGGACCACACGCGCCGACGAAAACCGCCCGAGCAGCTCCTCGAACAACACCCGCAACTCCAAACGCGCCAGATTGGCCCCCAGGCAGTAGTGCACGCCCTGGCCAAACCCCAAGTGTGGATTGGGCTTACGGCCGATGTCGAACGAGTCGGCATCGGCGAAGACCGAGCCGTCGCGGTTGGCCGAGCCCTCCCAGATCTGCACCTTCTGTCCGGCCTCGATCTCACATCCGCCGAGCTCGACGTCACGGGTGGCGGTGCGCCGCTTCGACGGTGACGGCGAGGTCCACCGCACGATCTCCTCGACCGCGGTTGGCAGCAGATCGAGATCGTCTCGCAGCGACCGCATTTGGTCGGGATGCTCGGCCAGCGCCAGCAGGCCGCCTGCGACGGAATTGCGCGTGGTCTCCGCGCCCGCACTGAACAGCAAGCTGAAGAACAGATACATCTCCAGCTCGGAGAGCATCGGCGTCGCGTCGTCGTCCTGCATGGCGTTCGCCACCACCGACAACATGTCATCGGTGGGTTCGGCGCGCTTGGCGGCGATCAACTCGACGCCGTAGGAGTACATCCGCGAGCCGGCCTCCTCCACCGACATCCGCGAGAGGGACGCCTTGCGCGAGCCACCGAAGTCGAATTGCGGCTCGATCGCCTCGAACAGCCAATGGCGTTCGGATTCAGGCACTCCCAGCAGGATGCAGATCATCTGCATCGGCAGCTCGGCGGCCACGTCGACCAAGAAGTCGAACGGCACGCCGGGCTCCACCGCATCGAGCAGCACCCGGGTCCGCGAACGCAGATCCTCCTCGACGCGGCGAATCATCCGCGGCGTCAGACCGGAGCTGACGAGCCTGCGAATCTGCGAATGCCGCGGGTCGTCCATCATGTTGAGCACCTGACCCGCGATCGACAGGTCCTGCAGCAGCGTGCCTCCAAAAGGCCGCGTACCGCCCGTCACCGACGAGTAGGTCTCCGGATCACGCAGCACCGCAAGGGTTTCCGGATGCGTAGCGATCGACCAGAAACCCTCGCCGTCGGGCGTGTTGTCGGTCGGTTCGTGCCAGTAGACGGGTGCCTCGGCACGATGCACCGCGAACAGCTCGTGCGGAAAGCCCGCGGCGAAGTTGTCCAGATCGGTGAAGTCGATCCCCGAGAGGGCGCCCGTCAACGTCACAAAATGGCCCCAGAGGTGTACTTGGCCGCCTCGGGATATCGGCTCACCAGCTCGTCCACGGCAGCCACCACGCCGTCGACCTGCGCACCCGCGGCGCCGGTGAACGCTTGCTTGTCGGCGAGCGCCGCATCCAACGCAGGCCGGTCCAGCGGCAACCTGGGATCGGCAGCCAACCGGTCCAACAGATCTGGCTCCACGCCGCGTTCGCGCATCGCCAGCGCGACGGCGACCGCGTGCTCCTTGATCACCTCGTGCGCCGTCTCACGGCCGACGCCGGCGCGCACCGCGGCGATCAGAATCCTGGTGGTCGCCAGGAACGGCAGGTAACGGTCCAGCTCGCGCTGGATGACGGCCGGGTAGGCGCCGAACTCGTCGAGCACCGTCAGGAACGTCTCGATCTGTCCGTCGACGGCGAAGAACGCATCGGGCAGTGCCACCCGCCGCACCACCGAGCAGAACACGTCGCCTTCATTCCATTGCGCGCCAGCGAGTTCCGCGGCCATCGACCCGTATCCGCGCAGCACCACCTGAAGCCCGTTCACCCGCTCGCACGACCGGGTGTTCATCTTGTGCGGCATCGCCGACGAGCCGACCTGCCCCGGCGCGAAGCCCTCGGTGACCAATTCGTGGCCCGCCATCAGCCGGATGGTGTGCGCCATCGACGACGGACCTGCACCCAACTGCACCAACGCCGACACCACGTCGTGGTCGAGCGATCGCGGATACACCTGCCCGACGCTGGTGAAAACGTCCGTGAAGCCAAGAAATTCGGCGATGAGGCGCTCCAACTCGGCAAGCCGGGCGGCATCCCCGTCGAACAGGTCGAGCATGTCCTGTGCGGTGCCCATCGGGCCTTTGATACCCCGCAGCGGGTAGCGGTCGATCAGCTCGGCGAGGCGCTGAAGCCCGAGCAGCGTCTCCTCGGCGGCCGATGCAAATCGCTTGCCCAGCGTCGTCGCCTGTGCGGCCACGTTGTGCGACCGGCCCGCCATCACCAGGTCGCGGTAGAGCACGGCCCGCTCGGCCAGCCGTGCCACGACCGCCACGCCGTGCGCGTGCACCAACTCCAGCGATCTCCGGATCTGCAGCTGCTCGACGTTCTCGGTGAGGTCGCGGCTCGTCATGCCCTTGTGCACGTGTTCGTGGCCGGCGAGGGCGTTGAACTCCTCGATGCGGGCCTTGACGTCGTGCCGGGTGACCCGCTCGCGCGCCGCGATCGACGCCAGATCGACCTGCTCCAGAACCCGCTCGTAGTCCGCCACCACACCATCGGGCACGGTCACGCCCAGCTCGGCCTGCGCGCGCAACACGGCGAGCCACAGTCGACGCTCGGCGACGACCTTGGCCTCCGGTGACCAGATCGCCACCATCTCGTCGCTGGCGTAGCGGTTGGCCAGGACATTCGGAATCGTCACGAACGCACAGCTTACGGGGCCGGTAGGCGCCCAAATAGGGCACAGTAGCGATGTGCACTTCGTCGGCCTCGACCTCGCATGGGGTGAACACAAGCCCACCGGTGTCGCCGTCGTCGACGACGCGGGCAAGCTCGTCCACATCGGCACCGCGCAAGACGACACCAGCATCAGGGCCGCCATCACGCCATTCGTCCAGGGCGATTGCCTCGTCGCCTTCGACGCGCCCCTGATCGTGAACAACCCGACCGGCCAGCGCCCCAGCGAGGCCGCCCTCAACCGTGACTTCGCGAAGTTCGAGGCAGGCGCGCACCCGACCAACACCGGCAAGTCCGAGTTCGCGGGCCAGCCAAGGGCAGCGCGACTG
Organism: Mycolicibacterium sp. P9-64; assembly: GCF_008329605.1. Taxonomy (GTDB): domain Bacteria; phylum Actinomycetota; class Actinomycetes; order Mycobacteriales; family Mycobacteriaceae; genus Mycobacterium. The sequence goes on along the minus strand of NZ_NPKO01000005.1, from coordinate 89,104 downwards.
TCCAAGGCACTGGACCTCGACATCGACCCGGATACTCGATCGTCGCGACGGGCCATCGAGGTCTATCCCCATCCCGCGACGATCGCGCTGTTCCGGCTCGGCCGGACCTTGAAGTACAAGGCGAAACCTGGTCGCAGCTTCGCCCAGCTGCGCTCGGAGCTCCTGCGGTTGATGGACCTCGTCGAGTCGTTGGCGCAGGCGACACCGGCGCTGCGCGTCGCCGACCACGCGGGCTGGGTGGAGCTGAGGCACGCCGTCGAGACGGCGGAACGCAAGAGCGAGCTGCGCCGCGCCGAGGACCCGGTCGACGCCGTCATCTGCGCCTACGTCGGGCTGTTCGCCACGCGCAGGCCCGACGACGTGACGACCTACGGAGATGCCGAGACGGGCGCCACCATCACGCCGACGCTGCCGCCCGACCTGACGCCAGCGCCTCCGGAGAACACGCCGGGCGCCGTGCGCGACGCCATCGCGCAGTTCGCGGATCGGCGCCCCGCGCTCGTCAGTGCGACGGACCGGTATCTCGACCTCGTCACCACCCTGCTCGACGACGCGGGCATCAACTACCTCAGCATCACGGCGAGGACCAAGAGCGTGGCGTCGTTCGCCGAGAAGGCCGACCGCAGCGTCGACGGCCAGCGCCTCTACACCGACCCGCTCGCCGAGATCACCGACCAGGTCGGGCTGCGGGTCATCACGTTCCTGCGTGACGACGTCGCCACGGTCGCCAACGTGCTCGCCGATGCAGTGCAACTGCTCGACGACAGGGACATGGGCCAGGAGACCGCACGGGAGGGCAGGTGGGGCTACGCGAGCCGGCACCTGCTGATCGCGGTCGAGGGCGAGCAGCAGCCTGCGTCCATCCAGGTTCGGACCGTCCTGCAGCATGCCTGGGCGGAGTTCGAACACGACATCCGCTACAAGGGGTCGATCCCCGAGGAGGATGCGCCCGACTTGGACCGGCGGTTCACGCTGGCGGCAGGCCTTCTCGAGCTGGCGGACCGGGAGTTCTCCGCGATCCGCGAGCGGTTGAAGTCCTCGCCGCCCGCGCAGCGGTCCGAGCAGTCCGGCGACCCACGCATCGGCACCCCGGTTCTCGCCACGTATCTGGGCAACAGGTTCCCCGACGCAGGCTGGTCGCGCACCGAGCACTACGCGTGGATCTCGGGGCTGCTCCTCGAACTCGGCATCGACTCACTCGACGAGCTCGACGACGTGCTCGACACCGTCGACACCGACGCGGTCAACCTGGCCATGGGCTACCGCTATCCGGCGGGTGCGGTGCGCAGGCTCGACGACGCGCTCCTTGCGAAGTTCGGGCAGCGCTACGTCACGCTGCACGGGAACGCGGACCGGTTGTCGATGTTGGAGAGCCGGCTGGAGAAGCTCTAGTCCGGCGGTCAGCGCGTACACGCCGGTGGCGAGGATGTCGCTGCGGCCGCCGTCATCACGACTCCCCGCCAACATCCTGTGAGTCCCCCCAGCATCGGCCAGGCCCCGAGACGGCAACCCTTCAGTCGCCCAAAGAAACCCAATTTCGCGATGTCTCGGTCATCGCCGAGACCACGTCGAGGAAACGGGCGACCGTCCCCGAGTCTTCCGGTCGCTGCCACCCGAACGTCGTCGGCCGTTGCGCGCGGTCGTGCCAGAAGTGCGGCGGCTTCGACTCGGGCCGGGTGGCGACGAGCCACACCGCGGTATCTGCGCCGTCAGTGGCGTTGCGAAGGAATGGGCGCGTCAGCTTCTCGAATGTCGGTAGCGACTCGGTGACCCCAGGCGTCGCCGCCCAGCCGGGATGCATGCTTTCTACGCGCACGTCGGTTCGCGCCAACCGCGCCGCCCACGCGTCGGCGAGCACCACTTGCATGCGCTTGGTACGTGCGTAGGTCCGGACACCGTCGTATTCGCCGTCGAGTGATTCGACGTCGTCGGCGTCCAATGCGGCCGAGTACATGCCGCCCGACGACACGAAGACCACCGAAGCGCCGCCTGCGTTGCGTAAGAGGGGAAGCAGACGTTCGGTGATCAACTGCGGACCGAGGACGTGACATGCGAATTGCGTTTCGTGGCCCTGCGGCGTCTCGGCACGTTTCTTGGGCATCGCACCGGCGTTGTGGACCACACCGTGCAGGACGTCGAGTCGCCCCGTGAGGTCGTCGGTCCAAGCGCGGACCGCATCGAGATCGGAGACGTCGCAGACCTCCTCGATCACCACGGCACCGGCGACCTGGCCGCGGATCACGCCCGCAGAGTGCGTCACCTTCTGCGGGTTGCGGCCCAACAGATGCACGGTCGCGCCGAGCTCGGCGAACGACTTCGCCATCGCCTCACCGATGCCCGAAGTGGCACCGGTGACCAAGACGCGTTTGCCTGCCATCGCCTTCGGCGGCGGGTCGGCGGGCCACCACAGCCTGCGCAGCCGAGAGCCGATGTTGGAGTATCCGAGGGCGATGGACCGGTCGAGCGTACCGTCCAAGACGTCAGTGATCTTCATCGTGCCGACAAGGTAGCCGCGCCCGCGGTCCGCCAAACCCTCCGGCGTCAGCCGCGCACGCCGGAAAGCCGGACGTCCGTTTAGTCGTATGGCGCGAGCACGTCGATGACGTCGACCAGGGTGGCGCGCGCCGTGGCGCGTGGGCCGTCGCCGACACCGACCAATGACGCCACCACGGCACCGTCGACGGCGCACACCAGTGCCGTCATCAACTCCGACTTCACGCACCGGCCGGACCTCTCGACGACCTCGACGACGGCGTCGGTTCGTTGCTTCATGATCTGGCGCTGGACGTCGCGCAGGCTGGGTTGGCGCGCGCACGCGATGTAGCGCTCGTAGCGGGAGATCAGCTGTTCGGCATCCCGTGTGCCCGGTCCGTCTCCCACCAACAGATCGACCAGAACGTCGGCGGTGGATTCGGCGCCGCGCTTTCGCCGCGACAGCGCCGCCACACGGCTGTGAAGTTGCTCGGCCTCACGGGTGCCGACGTGTTCGACGGCGTTGGCGATCAGGTCGTCGAGCGACGAGAAGTAGTAGGTGGTGGACGCCAAGGGCAGGCCGGCACGGCGGGCGACGGCCCGGTGCCGCACCGCGTCGAAGCCACCTTCGCACAGCAGATCGGCAGCTGCACTGACCAGCGCATACCGCCGCCGAACCCCCTTGGGAGTAACCGCTGCCGTCACGGGTTGCACTCTGCCAGCAAGGACGCTGCCGTTTCGGGCTTTCGGACACTCTTAAGGCTCTCCACAGGAAAGTCGGCCGACCGCGGGTGGGTCGGTCCTCGATGGCATGATTTCCCGCATGACAGGACAGCTGAGCCGGCGCGCGATTCTGCGCCTCGGCGTCGGCGCCGCGGCAGGTGCGGCAGGTGCCTACGCACTCGGATCGACGTTGCTCGATCCGTCGGTCAGCGCACCGCCGGTGTCGATGACGAGTGTCGGAGCACCGCTGGCGCCTCCACCCCTGCCTGCCGCGCCACCCGCCGAACCCGCCCCCACCTACGTGACGGGTTCGTTCGTCTCGGCGGCGCGCGGCGGGATTCCGACCAACTGGGCGATCGCCAGGCCGCCAGGGCAGACGGCCCCGCTGCGACCGGTGATCGCGTTGCACGGCAAGGGCCAGGACGCGGCAGGAGTGATGGCAGGCGGCGTCGAGCAGGGCCTTGCCGAGGCCGTCGCGGCGGGCATCCCGCCGTTCGCCGTCGTTGCCGTCGACGGCGGTGGCGGCTACTGGCACGGACGGGCATCCGGGGAGAACTCCGGTGCGATGGTGCTCGACGAACTGATCCCGATGTTGGCCGGGCAGGGCCTCGACACGTCGCGCGTGGGCTTCCTCGGTTGGTCGATGGGCGGCTACGGGGCACTGCTGCTCGGCGCACGGCTTGGCCCGGCGCGTACGGCGGCGATCTGCGCGGTCAGTCCGGCGCTGTGGACGTCATCGGGTGCGACGGCCCCTGGCGCGTTCGACGGCGCCGACGACTACGCCGCCAACAGCGTGTGGGGGCTGCCCGCGTTGGCGTCGATCCCGATCCGGATCGACTGCGGCAACAGCGATCCGTTCTACTCGGCCACCAAGCAGTACATCGCCCAGTTGCCCAATCCACCGGCGGGTGGCTTCTCGCCCGGCGGGCACGACGGTGCGTTCTGGAGCTCGCAGCTGCCGGCCGAGATCGCCTGGCTGGCACCACTTCTGGTTGCCTGACGCGTCCTACAGGGTGATTCGGCCCTCGGCCGCGGCAAGCCCGATGTCGGTGCGGAAGTGACTGCCAGGCAAGCGGATCGACCCGATCAAGGCGTACGCGGCGGCGCGGGCGGCGACCAGGTCGGCGCCGGTGCCGACCACCGACAGCACCCGGCCGCCCGTTGACACCACGGCTCCGTCGTCACGGCGCTTGGTACCCGCGTGCAGCACGCCGTCGGCCTCCGAGCCCGCGATGACGTCACCGACGCGGGGCCTGCCGGGGTAGTTCTCGGCGGCCAGCACCACGGCGACGGCGGCGCCGTCGCGCCAGACCAAGGGCGGCTGAGCGTTCAGCTCGCCGACGGCTGCGGCCCGCAACAGCTGTCCGAGCGGGGTCTCCAGCAGCGCGAGGACGGCTTGCGTCTCGGGGTCACCGAACCGGCAGTTGAACTCGATCACCGATGGGCCGGTCGACGTGATCGCCAACCCCGCATAGAGGAGGCCGGAGAACGAGGAGCCCCGGCTGACGAGTTCTGCCGCAACGGGTTTGACGATGTCGTCGACGATGGCCGTGACCACGTCGTCGGGCAGCCACGGTAGCGGCGAATACGCGCCCATGCCTCCCGTGTTGGGGCCGGTGTCGCCGTCGCCGACCCGCTTGAAGTCTTGTGCTGGCAACAGCGGGACCACCGTCTCGCCGTCGACGACGCAGAACAGCGACACCTCGGGCCCGTCGAGGAACGATTCGAGCAGCACCGGGTGGCCGGAGTCGAGCAGCGCCGCGGCGTGCGCCCGTGCGGCGTCGCGATCGTCGGTCACCACGACACCCTTGCCTGCCGCGAGGCCGTCGTCCTTGACCACCCAGGCCTTTTCGCCTGCGGAGGTGCCGAACCGGTCGAGGGCGGCGTCGAGATGTGCGGGGTTGTCCACGATCTCGCTGGTCGCGGTGCGCACGCCCGCGGCGGTCATCACGTCCTTGGCGAATGCCTTCGAACCCTCGATCCGCGCCGCATCCCTGGTGGGCCCGAAGCAGGCGATCCCTGCGGCCCTGACGGCGTCGGCCACACCGAGCACCAACGGCACCTCGGGTCCGATCACCACGAGGTCCGAGCCGAGGCGGCGGGCCAACCCGACGACGGCCTCCCCGGAGGTGATGTCGACGTCGTACTGGTCGGCGATGATCGCGGTGCCCGCGTTCCCCGGCGCTACCGCCAGCTGCTCCACCTCGGGATCCTTGCGAAGCGCCAACAACAACGCATGTTCACGGGCTCCGGATCCGATGACGAGGACGCGCACGGTTGCCAACCTTAGTGGCAGTGCCGTCGACGGGTTCGCAATGCCGACATCCACCGGGGGCGAGCTAAGCGACGGGAGAGTGATACCAGGCCATACACTTGACTTCCAGGTGTATGGTCGAAGGCAAGAGTGCTCTGGCTCACACGAGGAGAAATCTGATGACGACCGCGGAGACCGGCTGCCCCTTCCTGCCCCCGGGCAGTGATTCCCCCCAGGTCGCTTCGCTCCTACCCCCGGGGTATGACTTCGTCGACCCCGACGTCCTGCTCAAGGGCATCCCGGTGGCCGAGTTCGCCGTGCTGCGCAAGACCGCGCCGGTCTGGTGGAACGAACAGAGCGAGTCGATCTTCGACGACGGCGGCTACTGGGTGATCAGCCGCCACGAGGACGTCAAGTCCATCTCGAAGAACAGCGATCTGTGGTCGACCAACCGCAAGGGTGCGGTCATGCGCCTGCCCGACGGCGTGACCAGCGAACAGTTGGATCTCACCAAGGCACTGCTGATCAACCACGACGCACCCGACCACACCCGGCTGCGCAAGATCGTGTCGCGGCTGTTCACGCCTCGGGCCGTGGCCTCACTCGAGGAGAAGCTGGCCGTTGCCGCGCGGGACATCGTCGCCGCCGCGGCGGAAAAGCAGAGCGGCAACTTCGTCGACGACGTCGCCATGAGCCTGCCGCTGTTGGCGATCGCCGACCTGATCGGCGTGCCGGAAGCCGACCGGGAGAAGCTGTTCCACTGGACCAACAACATCATGAACTCCGACGACCCCGACTTCGACGCCGATCCGACGGTCGCCAACGCGGAGCTCATGGGCTACGCGTACAACATGGCCGAGGAACGCCGCCGCTGCCCTGCCGACGACATCGTCACGCGGCTGGTTCAGGCCGACATCGACGGAGAGTCGATGGACGACGTCGAGTTCGCGTTCTTCGTCATCCTGCTCGCCGTCGCGGGCAACGAGACCACCCGCAACGCCATGACGCACGGCATGAACGCGTTCTTCGACAATCCAGACCAGTGGGAGCTCTTCAAGCGCGAGCGCCCGGCCACCGCAGTCGACGAGATCGTGCGCTGGGCCACGCCGGTGCACTGCTTCCAGCGCACCGCGATGACCGACGTCGATCTCGGCGGGGTGACCATCCGCGAGGGGCAGCGGGCCGGTCTGTTCTACAGCTCGGCCAACTTCGACGAGGCCGTCTTCGAGAATCCCTTCCAATTCGATGTACTGCGGAATCCCAACCCGCACTTGAGCTTCGGCGGCAACGGCGCACACTTCTGCATCGGCGCGAACCTGGCCAGGATGGAGATCAAGCTGATCTTCAACGAGCTCGCCGACCAGATTCCCGACATCACGAAACTGGCTGAGCCACAACGCCTTCGATCGGGATGGATCAACGGCGTCAAGGACCTGCAGGTCGCCTACCACGGCTGATGCCCGCACCCGGCTAGTATCTGCGCGTGCGCACTCACGGCTGGTCGGGATCGGCTCCCGCCACGGACGACGAGGCCATCGCCCGGATTCTGGACGCCGCGGGCAAGGCCATCGATGCCTCGGGTGCCGACTTCAGCATCGCCGACATCGCCCGCACGCTTGGCGTCACGCGCCAGACCGTCTACCGGTACTTCCCAAGCACCGACGCGCTGCTGGTAGCGGCCGCGGTGCACGCAGCCGACGACTTCCAGCGCCGGATGGCCGACCATCTGCGGGGCATCACCGATCCGGTCGAGGCCGTGGCCGAGGCCATTGCCACCGCGCTGGAGTGGCTGCCGAAGGACAAGCACATCGGCCTGCTCGTCATGCCGGGGCGGGCGACGACGCACACCGAGGGGGTGACGTCGGACGTGGCACTGCAGTTCGCGAATGCGCTGCTGCGCCGGTTCGACGTCGACTGGGCTGCGCTGGGGTTCACCGACGATGGCCTCGACGAGCTCGCCGAGCATCTGCTGCGGATCATCCAGTCGTTCATCCTCGATCCAGGCCGTCCGCCGCGGACGGGTGAGGATCTGCGTGACTACCTGAGACGCTGGGTGGGTTCGGCGGTCACGGCGAGGTCCAGCCGTCCGGTCTGACCGGCCGAGTGTGCTCGGGCCGGATCTCGCCGCCGTCGGGCGTCTCGTATCGCAGCCGGGGCAGCGCTCCCCCGGTCCTCGCATCGACGTAGGTGCTGCGCGGCTCCTCCTCGTCGTCGAAGCCGTTGTCCGCGCCCCATTCCCGTAGCGCGACCATCAGATGGAAGAGCGACTCACCCTTCGCGGTCAGGACGTATTCGTTGTAGGCCGAGCCGCCGGCGTCGGGCCGAATCGAGAGCACGCCCGCCTCGACCAGCTGGTGCAGCCGGCCCGACAGGATGTTCTTCGCCACGCCGAGGCTGCGCTGGAACTGGCTGAATCGGGTCAGCCCCTCGAAAGCGTCTCGCAGGATCATCAGCGTCCACTTGTCGCCGACGACGTCGACGGTGCGCGCCACGGGGCATGTGGATCGACCGAGCGGAGTGCTCACGTCGCGGACACCTCCTACTCATCACCTGGTTGCATTTTGCAACCAGTACGCCTAAGGTCTGGTTTCAATCTAGTACCACTTTGCCGGACATCCACGGAAACGAGCCGATCAGATGACGAGCACGGCCGACATCGCCAGCCGGGCGCCTCAGACCATCAGTTCGCCGATGGCGCTGCTGCTGGCGTTCGTCAGTGGCGCCGCGGTGGCCAACGTCTACTACGCGCAACCGCTGCTCGGTGATCTCGGGTCGGATTTGCACATGTCGGCTGCCGCCCTCGGCTGGGTGACGACCGCGACGCAGGGTGGCTACCTCGCCGGCCTGGTGATGGTGGTGCCGCTGGGTGACCGGTTCGACCGGCGCCGCATCATCCTCGCCCAACTGGCCCTCACCGCAGTCGGACTCCTCGGCGCAGCCGCGGCGCCGTCGGCGTGGACGTTCCTCGCCTTCTCCGCGTTCTTCGGCGCGGCATCGACGGTGGTTCAAGTGATCACTGCGTTCGCTGCGGCAGCCAGTCCACCAGGCAGGCGTGGACGCACCGTCGGCGTCGTGACCAGTGGCGTGGTCCTCGGCATCCTGCTGGCGCGCACGGTCTCCGGGTTCATCGCCGACCTCTGGGGCTGGCGTGCGGTCTTCGCCGTCGCTGCGGCGGTCATGCTCGGCGTCGCCGCCTGGCTGTCGCTCGTACTCCCCCGCGACACCATCGCCAAGGAGACCGTGCCGTACCGCGAATCGATCACGTCGGTCCTCACGCTGACCATGCGCGACAGGACCTTCCGCGTGCGCAGCCTCATCGGCGGACTGATGTTCGCGAGCTTCGGCGCGGCATGGGGGTCGATGGCGCTGCCGCTGGCCACCACTCCGTGGCATCTGACGACGGCACAGATCGGGCTATTCGGCATCGTCGGGGCCGCAGGCGCACTGGGCGCGTCGGGCGCGGGCCGGTGGGCCGACAGGGGTCGCGCCGAGATCGCCACCGGCGCCATGTTGATCGCGTTCCTGCTGTCGTGGGTGGCGATCGCCCACACCCCAAGCTCCCTGCTGCTTCTGGCGATCGGTCTCGTCGTCCTCGACTTCGCAGGCGAGGCCATTCACGTGATCAACCAACATCTCATCGTGGAGTCCGACCCCGCGGCGACCACCCGCCTCATCGGTGGTTACATGGTCTACTACTCGATCGGCACGGGCGCCGGGGCCATCGCGGCCACCGTCGCCTACGCCCACGGCGGGTGGACCGAGGCAAGCATCGTCGGAGCTGCGTTCGCCGTCGCCGCCCTCATCGTCTGGGCCGTGGACCGCTTGGCTATACGACGGTCAGCGGCAACGACTTTCGCTCTTCGAAGACCCACGATGCGCCACCGCTGAACTTGGTCACGGCAACCTCGCCGAGCTCCCTTGCCGGGGTGTCGGTCTCGACCATCCGCACCGTCCAGTCGGACGCAGTGCCGGACACCTCGGCGCGCAGGTACGGGTCGACGGCTGCGGCGATGGCCTGCAGTGGCTTGTCGGAGACTGGCGACACCAACGAGATCCAGGAATCGTCCTGATGGGCGGGCGAGTGTCGCACGTGGACGAAGTTCGGTTCGACGTCGGCTGATACATAGGCCGCCGGGTTCAGTAGCGGATGCAGCTCGAGCACGCGCAGCGCACCCTGGACGCCTCCGGGAAGGTTGAGCGCCTTGTGAATCCGCTCGGCGGCTACACCGGCGATGCCGATCAGCTGCTTGGTGCGGACCGATCGCGCAAGCGCCGCATCGTCCTTCGCCCTGGCCTCGACCGCGATCGTAAACGACTTCACCAGCAGGTGCATCTGAAGGCAGACCTCGTCGGCGATGCGGACCAGCGCCGAGTGCGAGAACGCACCGAAGTCGACGTCGGCCAACAATTCGCCAGAATAATCGGCCATCCCTTCATCATTCGGATCTATCGGATCCAGTTCGCACGCGTGCGCATGGGTCGCCGCAACGATGTCCATCGCCGGGATGAACGGCACATCCGGGTAGGACTCGTCGATGATCACCGTCCATGCGCAGTGCGGGGTTCGCCCGGACGGTACCCGTGGCGGCCGATGGATCGGGCGCACCTGCGCCTTGCGGTTGGTGGCCAGCGCAGTGGCATCGAACGTCGGGTCCTCGATGTCGTGGCACATGCCGTGGACGTAGTCATCGCCCATCGGTTCGACGTCGAGCAGTGCGCCACAGTGGTCGAGGTGAAACTCTCCGTGCCAACGGTCGTGCACGGTGTAGCGGAAGTCCATGAATTGCGGCGGGGCGCCGATGTCGATCTGCAGACCCTTGAACAGGGTGAAGATGTCGATGCCCTCGTAGTTGAGCGCCTTCTGCATCCGCTTGGTGTACAGCGGGCTCGAGGCCGCCCACTCCTCGATGGCGATCTGCAACATTTCGTCACGGCCCCACGCGCTGATGCAATGCGCCATCCCGGACCGGTCGATGAGCTGCCCGATCAGCAGCAGTTCGGGTACCAGCGTGGCGAGTTCGCGGCGCGAGAGCGCGGCGTACCTGCTATTCATCGAGGGTGCGTCCCGTGCTCATCTTGACGGCCGCGTTGACGTTCGCCTTCTTGTCGACTGTGTCGCCCTTCTTCTTGCGCTTGCCCGACACGCGACTCACCACCCCATTGAGCCCAGACGCCAGCGGGAAGCCGACGTACTGGGTGAGGAAGATCGCCATCTCCTTGAGTTCCGCCTCGGTCAGCTCGTCGTTCTCCAACGCAGCGTTGACCTGTACCTCGGCGAGGTCCTGCAGACCAAGCGCGGTCACGACCGACAGCGTCATCAACCGCTTGTCGCGCATGGAAAGTCCCGGCCTGGTCCAGATGTTGCCGAAGAGGTGGTCGACGGTGAGTGCGAAGAAGTCATCGCCTTCGATGTTCGGCATCTCCCACGCGTAGACCTCGTTCATCTTGTCGAGGCCCTTGCGGCGCTGTTCGTCCATCTATTCTTTCCTCCTCGCGTGCGGGGGCGTCACTCGCTCGCCGTTGAAGTCGTATATGGCACACCAAGTCCGGTGGCCAGATTCGCGCGCGCCACCTCGGCGAGCGGAAGGTCGAGCCCGTTCGCCTCGCCGAGCGCGAGGGCCAGGCCGAGGTCCTTCTCCGCAAGCGAGAGGGTGTGGACGAACATGTCGTGCAGGAAGTGGTCAGGGGCGAGCGGCTTGGTGTCCTCGCGGTGCATGATCGCCCCGGGACCGCCGCTTTGGGCGTCGCTGTGCCGGACCACCTTGCCGAGATCCAGCAGGTCGATACCCGCCGCTTCTGCGAGCTTCTGCGCCTCGCATGCCGCCGCGAATCCAATGTACGTCAGCATGTTCCGCGCCAACTTCATTCGGGTGCCTGCACCGGGTTCGCCGGCTCGCACGACCAGCGAGGCCCACTGCTTGAACACCGGCTCCACCTTCGCGAAAGCCTCTTCGTCAGCGCCGACCATGACAGCCAACTCGCCGTTCTTGGCCGCCCCGGCGCCGCCACTGACGGGGGCATCGACGATGTGGATCCCCTTCGGGCGCAGGATCTCGGCCAACTCGCCTGCGGTGCCCGGCTCAATGGTGGAATGAAGTGCGATGACGGTGCCCGGCTTGGCGTGCTCGGCGAGCTGCGCAACGACGTCACGAACCTGGTGGTCGGTGAGCACCGTGACGCTGATGACGTCCGCTTCGGCCACGTCTGCGACGGAATCGGCGACGGCAACCCCTCGTTCGGCGAACGACTTCGCAGTCTCGGGCCTCACGTCGAAGACGATCAACCCACCCGGCCAGTCGACGAGGCGCCTCGCCATGGGCTTGCCCTGGTTGCCGAGACCGATGTAACCGACCTTGATGGCACTCATGAGCTCAGCTGCCTGCTCTTCGCGCAAGCGCTCATCGGAAGATCTGTCCACCGTCGACGTTGAAGATCTGGCCGGTGATCCACTTGGCCTGATCCGACAACAGGAACAGGCACATACCGATCAGATCCTCCGGTTCACCCATCCGCGAGAGCGGGATGCCCTTGACGATGTCGGCGACCATCTCCTGCGGCGTCGTGGTCCGGTTGGCCTCGGTGTCGATGGGCCCAGGCGCGATCGCATTGATGCGGATGTTCTGGCCGCCCAACTCCGTTGCGAGCTGCTGGGTCAGGCCGTTGATGCCGACCTTGGCCAGCCCGTAGAAGTTGGAGTACATCCACGCCGCGGTCGACGACTGGTTGATGATCGCCCCGCCGCCGCGCTTGGCCATCTTGCGGTAGACCGCCCGCGTACACAGGAGCGCGCCGTCCATGTTCACGCTCATGAACTTCTTGTAGTACTCCCAGTCGACGGAGACGAGGAAGTCGAGCTTCATCCCGCCGAAGATCGCGGCGTTGTTGACCAGGTAGTCGATGCCGCCGAACTCCGAAAGTGTCTGAGCGGCCATCTCCTTCGCCGAGTCGGGGTCCGATACGTCGACCCGCAGGGCCAGCGCGTTGCCGCCTTCGCCCAAGATGCCGTCGGCGACCTTCTGAGCGCCCTCGACGTTGATGTCGGCGACGACGACGGCCGCGCCCTCGCGGGCCAGCGCCTCGGCATATGCCTGGCCGATGCCACCACCGGAGCCGGTGACGATCGCCACCTTGTCCTTGAACTGATCTCCGTACAGTCCCATTGTGTTGCGTCCTCGTTCCTTAATTCGCTGCCGTGGCAATGAGTTTGGTCTCGAGGTACTCCTCGAAACCGGGTATGCCCATCTCCCGGCCGATGCCGGACTGCTTGTAGCCGCCGAACGCCGCGTCAGCGGAGTACCAGACGCCGCCGTTGACGTTGACCGTTCCGACCCGCATCCGCGCCGCGACTGCCTGGGCGCGGTCGTCGTCCGCGCTGAACACCGTGCCCGACAAGCCGTAGGGCGAGTCGTTGGCGATGCGCACGGCGTCGTCGTCTCCGTCGTGGGCGATGACGGTCAACACCGGGCCGAAGATTTCCTCACGGGCCACCCGCGCATCGTTGGTCAGCCCGGAGATCACGGTGGGTTCGATGAAGAAGCCGGTATCGCGATCTGCGGGTCGTCCACCGCCACAGGCGAACTTGCCGCCCTCCTCCAGCGCCAAGTCGAGGTAGCCCTGCACGCGGTCGCGTTGTCTCGCCGAGATGACGGGGCCGCAGACCGTCCGCTTGGACGTAGGATCGCCCGGCTTGATCGAGCCCATGGTCGCCGCGGCGGCCTCGACGGCCTCCTCGTAGCGGGCGCGCGGCACCACCAGGCGCGTGGTGATGGCGCAGCCTTGTCCGGCGTGCATGGCCGCGGTGAAGGCCGACATCGCGCACGCACCAGCGAGATCCGCGTCGTCGAGCACCAAGAACGCCGACTTGCCGCCGAGCTCCAGGAACACCTTCTTGATGGTCGCTGCGGCATCGGTCATGACGGCACGACCGGTCACCGTCGACCCGGTGAACGACACCATGTCGACGCGCGGATCCTTCGACAGCAGCGCACCGACCCCGTGGTCGCTCGAGGTGACGATGTTGATGACACCCGCGGGGAAGTCGGTGTGCTCGGCGATCAGCTCGCCGAGCACCGCCGCGCACCATGGGGTGTCGGGAGCAGGCTTGAGCACCAAGGTGTTTCCCGCAGCAAGTGCGGGTCCGACCTTGGCGAGGTTGATCTGGTGCGGGAAGTTCCACGGCGTGATTGCCCCGACGACGCCGACGGCCTCTCGTGCCAGAGTGCGATTGGTGGGGATGCCCTGCGGCGTCGCGTGACCGAGATCGACGCGCCACGAGTAGGTCTCCGCCGTGTCGGCGGCGAAGCTCAGATCCTCCACCGGGCCTTCCAGGTGCGCGCCCGCGGTCAGCATGCGCGGCGCCCCGACCTCGGCGATCGTCAATTCCCGCAGTTCCTCGGCGTGGTCGCGCATGGCCTGCTGCAACTGCCGAATGCAGCGCACCCGCAGTTCGGTGTTGGTGGCCCACTCGGTGTCGTCGAACGCCGTGCGCGCCGCCCCGATCGCCTCGCCCATGTCATCGATGCTCGCGTCAGCCGCAACGCCGAGCACCTCCTCGGTGGCGGGGTTGACCGTCGTGAAGGTGCCCCCCTTGCCCGCCACCAATTTGCCGTCGATGAGCAGTCGACTCTCGCGATCGCCCAGTAGCGCCATCGGATCTCCCGTGTGCCAAGTTTCGGTGTGAGAAGCCTGGACAACTGTCCGGCTGTGTTCAGTCGAACCATAACCTCAGGCGCAGTGAGGTGGCAAGGGTACACCGCCTTTCCGACTGCGAATATTCAGGTCCTCCCATGTCATGGGCTATTTTTGTCGACATGCTTGCCTAGGCGCGCCATCGTCGGATAACTTGGACATGTGTCCAGCGATGCAGCGACTGCCCTCACGGAGGGCGCAGAGTCTTCCGGGGCGGAACCTGCCGACCCGCCGCGCAACCGACGACAGGAGGAGACCTTCCGCAAGGTCCTCACCGCGGGCATGGAGATGCTGCGGGAATCCTCGTACGCCGACCTGACGGTGCGCGCGGTGGCGGCCCGGGCGAAGGTGGCACCGGCCACTGCCTACACGTACTTCTCGTCCAAGAATCACCTCATCGCCGAGATCTACCTCGACCTGATGAACAAGGTGCCGTACTACACCGACGTCAACGAGCCCATGCCCAGTCGTGTCGAGAAGGCGCTGCGCAACCTCGCGCTGGTGGTCGCCGACGAGCCGGAAGTGGCGGCCGCGTGCACCACCGCCCTACTGAGCGGCAACGATCCGACGGTGCGCCGCGTCCGCGACCGCATCGGCCTGGAGATCCACCGCAGGATCAAGTCTGCAGCTGGACCCGACACTGATCCGCGGGTGGTGTCGGCCCTGGAGATGACGTACTTCGGCGCGCTCGTCAACGCCGGCAGCGGTGCACTGACCTACCGCCAGATCGCCGATCGGCTGAGCTACGTGGTCGGCCTCATCTTGGGAGAACACGCATGACCGCAAGCATGTCGGACGTCCTTCTGGACCCGTATGACTACGACTTCCACGAAGACCCCTACCCCTACTACCGGCGTCTGCGCGACGAGGCGCCCCTGTACCGCAACGAGGACCAGAAGTTCTGGGCGTTGTCCCGGCACGCGGACGTCGTTCAGGGTTTCCGCAACAGCACCTCCCTGTCGAACAAGCACGGCGTCTCGCTCGACCCGATTTCCCGCAACGAACACGCCCACCGGGTGATGTCGTTCCTGGCGCTCGACGACCCTGGGCACCTTCGGTTGCGGACACTGGTCTCGAAGGGGTTCACCCCCAGGCGAATTCGCGAGCTCGAGTCTCGCGTCACCGAAATTGCGGTACAGCACCTGGACGAGGCGCTGCAGGCTGGAACATCCGACATACGTTTCGATTTCGTCGACGACTTCGCGGGCAAGCTGCCGATGG
The DNA here is from genome assembly GCF_008329605.1 of Mycolicibacterium sp. P9-64. Classification (GTDB taxonomy): domain Bacteria; phylum Actinomycetota; class Actinomycetes; order Mycobacteriales; family Mycobacteriaceae; genus Mycobacterium. The sequence goes on along the minus strand of NZ_NPKO01000005.1, from coordinate 73,746 downwards.
ACGTGATCTCCGAACTGATGGGGGTGCCCGCGTCCGACCGGGTCCGCATCCGCGCCCTCGCCGACGGTGTGATGCACCGCGAGGACGGCGTCAAGGACGTGCCAGCCGAAGCCATGCAGGCCTCGGCCGACCTGATGGTCTACTACGCCGACATGGTCTCCTCGCGGCGCGCGAAGCTCACCGACGACCTCACCTCGGCACTGGTCGAGGCCGAGATCGACGGCGACAAGCTGACCGACGAGGAGATCATCGCGTTCCTCTTCCTCATGGTCGTCGCGGGCAACGAGACCACCACCAAACTGCTCGCCAACGCGGCGTATTGGGGCTTCAAGAATCCCGATCAGCTGGCCCCCGTCTTCGACGACCACTCGCTGGTCAAACCGTGGGTCGAGGAGACGTTGCGCTACGACACGTCCAGCCAGATCCTGGCTCGCGCCGTCTCCGCCGACATCACGATGTACGACACCACGATCCCCGAGGGGGACGTCCTGCTACTCCTGCCGGGGTCCGCGAACCGTGACGACCGGGTGTTCGAGAACCCCGACGAGTACCGGATCGACCGCGAAATCGGTTCCAAGCTGGTCAGTTTCGGAAGCGGCGCCCATTTCTGCCTGGGCGCCCACCTGGCCAGGATGGAAGCACAGGTGGCCCTGACGGAGTTCTTCAAGCGCGTCCGCGGCTACGAGGTGGACGAGGCCAACTCGGTCCGGGTGCACTCCAGCAGCGTCCGCGGCTTCGCCCACCTGCCCATCACCGTGAAGGCCCGATAGATGCCACGTTTCGCTCCGCTCCCCGACCGCAGGCCCGCCATCGTCGCGGGCGCCTCCGCCGGCATCGGTGAGGCCACGGCCATCGAACTCGCCGCCCGCGGCTTTCCCGTCGCCCTCGGCGCCCGCCGCGTCGAGAAACTCGACGACCTCGTCGGCAAGATCCGCGCCGATGGCGGCGAGGCGGTGGGCTTTCACCTCGACGTCACCGATCCCAACTCGGTGAAGTCGTTCGTGGCCAACGCCGTCGACGCGCTCGGTGAGATCGAGGTGCTCGTCGCCGGTGCCGGTGACACCTACTTCGGCAAGCTGGCCGAGATCAGCTCCGACGACTTCAACTCGCAGCTGCAGATCCATCTGGTCGGCGCCAACCGACTGGCCACTGCGGTACTCCCCGGAATGCTGGAACGCCAGCGCGGTGACTTGATCTTCGTGGGTTCCGACGTGGCGCTGCGGCAGCGCCCGCACATGGGCGCCTACGGAGCGGCCAAGGCCGCACTGGTCGCGATGGTCACCAACTTTCAGATGGAGTTGGAGGGCACGGGTGTTCGCGCGTCGATCGTGCACCCCGGCCCGACCAAGACCTCGATGGGCTGGAGCCTGCCCGCCGAGCTGATCGGTCCCGCACTGGAGGACTGGGCCAAGTGGGGTCAGGCCCGCCACGACTACTTCCTGCGCGCCTCGGATCTGGCGCGCGCCATCACGTTCGTCGCCGAGACACCACGCGGCGGCTTCATCGCGAACATGGAACTCCAACCCGAAGCTCCGCTGGCCGGCACCAAGGAACGCCAGCAGCTCAAAGTCGACGATGAGGCGCTCAATTCATGACCACTGCCATCGTGCCGCGCGTCTCCGGCGGCGAGGAAGAGCACGGCCACCTCGAGGAATTCCGCACGGATCCAATCGGTCTGATGAATCGCATCCGTGCGGAGTGCGGAGACGTCGGCTGGTTCCAACTGGTCGACAAGCAGGTCGTCATGCTGTCCGGGTCGGAGGCCAACGAGTTCTTCTTCCGCTCCAGCGACGCCGACCTCAACCAGGCCGAGGCCTACCCCTTCATGACACCGATATTCGGCGAGGGCGTGGTGTTCGACGCCGACCCCGAGCGTCGAGCGGAGATGCTGCACAACACCGCATTGCGCGGCGAGCAGATGAAGGGCCACGCCGCGACCATCGAGAACGAGGTTCTCAAGATGATCGCCGACTGGGGACCGCAGGGTGAGATCGAACTGCTCGACTTCTTCTCGGAGTTGACCATCTACACCTCGACCGCCTGCCTCATCGGCCTCAAGTTCCGCGAGCAACTGGACAGCCGGTTCGCGCACTACTACCACCAGTTGGAGCGCGGGACCGACCCACTCTGCTACGTCGACCCCTATCTCGACATCGAGAGCTTCCGCATCCGCGACGAGTCCCGCGTAAAACTCGTCGCCCTGGTGCAGGAGATCATGGACGGCCGGATTGCCAACCCGCCCAAGGACAAGCAGGACCGCGACCTGCTCGACGTGCTGGTGTCGATCAAGGGCGACGACGGCAATTCCCGCTTCACGGCCAACGAAGTCACCGGCATGTTCATCTCGTTGATGTTCGCGGGTCACCACACCAGTTCGGGCACCTCGTCGTGGACCCTGATCGAGTTGCTGCGCCACCCCGACGTCTACGCCGAGGTCCAGCAAGAGCTCGACGAGCTCTACGCCGACGGCCAGGAGGTGAGTTTCCATGCGCTGCGCCAGATCCCGAAACTCGACAACTCCTTGAAGGAGACGCTGCGCATGCACCCGCCGCTCATCATTCTGATGCGCGTCGCGCAGGACGAATTCGAGGTCGCGGGCTACCCGATCCACAAGGGTCAGTTCGTCGCGGCGTCGCCGGCGATCTCGAACCGGATCGCCGAGGACTTCCCGAACCCCGACGACTTCAACCCCGACCGCTACGACAAACCGCGTCAGGAAGACCTCGCCAACCGGTGGACGTGGATCCCCTTCGGCGCGGGCAAGCACCGGTGCGTCGGCGCGGCGTTCGCCCAGATGCAGATCAAGGCGATCTTCTCGGTCTTGTTGCGCGAGTACGAATTCGAGATGTCACAGCCCGCCGACAGCTACCACAACGATCACTCGAAGATGGTCGTTCAGCTGGCCCAGCCGGCCAAGGTCCGCTACCGCAGGCGAGTCAAGTAGGCATCATGGGCTGCTACCGCGTGGAACTCGACGAGGACCTGTGCCAGGGCCACGCCATGTGCGAACTGGAGGCCCCCGACGTCTTCGCGGTGCCCAAGCGCGGCGTCGTCGAGATCCTCGACGCCGAACCACCCGACGACCTCCGCGAGGACGTCGAGCGGGCGATCGACATGTGTCCCACCCAAGCAATTTCACTAATCGAAAAAGGAGACTGACTGTGGCCAATTCGACGGCCTCACGCGAACAGCTCGACGAGTGGGTCGAGCGCTGGTTGCAGGCCAACCGCGACGCAGAGGCGGCGGGCGATTGGACGCCATTGGCCGACTTCTACACCGACGACGCCACCTACGGCTGGAACATCGGGCCGAAGGAAGACGTCATGTGCGTCGGCAAAGACGAGATTCGAGACGTGGCACTGGGTTTGGAGATGCAGGGCCTTGAGAACTGGGTCTACGAATACCAGAAGGTCCTTGTCGACGACAAGCAGGGCGAGATCGTCGGGTTCTGGAAGCAGATCGTCAACAAGTCCGACGGCACCCAGGGTGAGATCTACGGCATCGGGGGCAGCTGGTTCCGACTCGCCACCCAAGGGCAAGACGGAGCCCTGCTGATCGAGTGGCAGCGGGACTTCTTCGACTTCGGCCACGTCGCCCACATGTTCTCCCAACTCATCGCGTCCGGCGATCTGTCCGAGGGCATGCAGAAGCGCATCGAGCGGGCAGTGGCAGGCGAGAAGGTGCCCGGCTACTACCCCCTTGGCCAGGCGCCGGTGCCCATCTGGTGACGCCCGGCCAAGCGGTTGCTTGGGGGTGCGTGTGACGTATCTAACTAATGGCTCTAGTCTGGCCTCACCGGCTCTAGTGGAAGGCACGTGCGATGAAGACAAAAGGTGCTCTCATCTGGGAGTTCAACCAGCCGTGGTCGATCGAGGAAATCGAGATCGGCGACCCGGTCAAGGACGAGGTCAAGATCCAGATGGAGGCCTCGGGCATGTGCCATTCGGACCACCACCTGGTGACCGGCGGCATCCCGATGGCCGGCTTCCCCGTCCTCGGCGGCCACGAGGGCGCTGGCATCGTCACCGAGGTCGGACCAGGCGTCGAGGACATCGCCGTTGGCGATCACGTCGTGCTGTCGTTCATCCCGTCGTGTGGCGCGTGTCCTTCGTGTCAGGCCGGCATGCGCAACTTGTGCGATCTGGGCGCGGGCCTGCTCGGCGGCCTGGCGGTCTCCGACAACACCCACCGCATCACGGCCAAGGGCCAGCCCGTCTTTCCGATGACCCTGCTCGGCACGTTCAGCCCGTACATGGTGGTGCACAAGAGCTCGGTGGTGAAGATCGATCCGTCGATTCCGTTCGAGGTGGCCTGCCTGGTCGGCTGCGGCGTGACGACGGGCTACGGCTCGGCCGTGAGGGCCGGTGACATCCGCCCCGGTGACGACGTCCTGGTGATCGGCGTCGGCGGTGTCGGCATGTCAGCGGTCCAGGGCGCGGTGAACGCCGGTGCCCGCAACCTGTTCGTGATCGAGCCCGTGGAGTGGAAGCGCGACGCCGCACTGAAGTTCGGTGCCACGCACGCCTACCCGGACGTCGAGTCCGCCTTCGGTGGCATCGCCGAGGTCACCCACGGCCTGATGGCCAAGCAGGTCATCGTGACGGTGGGCGAACTCGACGGCAAGGACGTCGACACCTACGTCAACCTCACCTCCAAGGGCGGCACGACGGTGCTCACTGCCATCGGCAGCCTGCTCGACACCAACGTGTCCTTGAACCTGGCGATGCTGACCCTGATGCAGAAGCGCATCCAGGGCACCATCTTCGGTGGCGGCAACCCGCACTTCGACATTCCCCAGCTGCTGTCGATGTACAAGGCGGGCAGGATCAATCTCGACGACATGATCACCACCCAGTACAAGCTGGAACAGATCAACGACGGCTACAGGGACATGTTGGAAGGCCGCAACATTCGCGGCGTCATCCGCTACACCGACGCCGACAGGTAGGGGCCGACGGTGTCACAGGAGACCACTCAGCAGTCACCAGCGCTGGCCGCGTCGCAGGCCTCTTGGCGATGCGTGCAAGCCCACGACCGTGAGGGCTGGCTGGCGCTGATGGCCGACGACGTCGTCGTCGAGGATCCGATCGGCCCGTCGGTCACCAACCCCGACGGCACCGGCGTGCGCGGCAAGCAGGCCATGGCCGCGTTCTACGACACCAACATCTCGGCCAACCAGCTCGGGATCACCTGCGAGGAGACCTTCCCCTCCAGCTCACCCAACGAGGTGGCGCACATCCTGGTGTTGCGCAGCAGGTTCGAGGGCGGTTTCACCAGCACCGTGCGCGGTGTATTCACCTACCGCGTCGACGACGCAGGCCTGATCGCCAACATGCGCGGTTACTGGAACCTGGACGTGATGCAGTTCGGCCAGGAAGAGCAGAGCTGACGGCAGACGCACTTTCAGGCCGCGCGGCCGTCGTCGTCGGCGGCTCGCGCGGCATCGGCCTTGCAGTGGCCGAACTGTTGGCCACCCTCGGTGCCGGTGTCGTGGTCAACGGCCGCGATGGCACTGCGGTGTCAGCGGCCGTCGAACGAATCGGTGGCAGCGCAAGGGGATTCGCGGGATCACCCGCTGATCCGGAGACCGCCGATGCATTGATCGCCTCTTGCGTCGCCGAATTCGGTGGCATCGACATCCTGATCAACTGCGCGGGCACCGCCGAGCCCGCCGGTTCGTCGATCCTCAACGTCACCTCCGCACAGTTCCGCGAGCTGATCGACGCGCATCTCGGCACGGTGTTCGAGACGTGCCGAGCGGCAGCGCCGAAGCTGATCGAGCGCGGCGGCGCGATCGTCAACACCAGCTCGTTCGCGTTCCTGGGCGACTACGGCGGCACCGGCTACCCGGCCGGCAAGGGTGGGGTCAATGGCCTCACGTTGGCGATCGCCGCCGAACTCAAGGCGCACGGCGTGCGGGCCAACGTGGTGTGCCCCGGTGCGAGGACGCGGCTGTCCACCGGGTCGGACTACGAAGCGCACATCGCCGAGTTGAATCGACGTGGCCTGCTCGACGACGTCAGCGCGCAGGGTGCGCTCGATGTTGCGCCCCCCGAATACGTCGCGCCCACCTACGCGTACCTGATCAGCGATCTGGCCAAGGACGTCACCGGCCAGATCTTCATCGCCGCAGGTGGTTTCGTCGGCCGGTTCGACCGTGCGACACCTGGGATCGTGGCCTATCGCGATCACCACGACTCGCCGCCGTGGTCGATCGAAGAGCTCGCTCAGTTCGTAGGCGGCGCGGTCAGGTCGTAGATCGTCACACCGCCCATCACGATCGGCGCGAAGTGCATCTGAACCCACTGCTGGATCTTGCCGCTGTCGAGAAGGTGCTGACCGAAGCGGTAGTCGGTGCGGTGGTCGCCCGTCATCGCGATGAAGTAATGGATGGCGTGCGCGGCGACCAACTGCTCGAACCGCTTTCGTGTCGGTGACGGGTCGGAGCCGTTGAAGCCGCCAAGTGACATGACCGGCTTCTGCGTCGCCAGTTGGTAACCCGCTGCGCACGTCGATCCGACCGTCGCCGCCACCCAGGTGAAGCGGTCAGCGTCCACCTCGAGGCGAGCGACCACCTCGGCGGGGGGCGTACCCGCCGTCAACAGGCTGCACCCTCCCGCGACGATTGGCGGGGCACCCTCGGCGCGCTTGATGTCCGCCGTCGCCGAGTGGGCTGCGGCCAACTGCGACGGCGGGCCTGCCGCGGGGATGGCCGCCGATGCGCGCAGGGACACCGTCGTCACCGCGTAGGCCAGCGGTCCAGCGAGCGCCAGTACGGCCAGCGTCGCCCATACCGCCGAGTGCACGCCACGGCGCCGCGCCCACGGTGCGTCCACCTGCAGCAGCCACCCCAGAAGTACGACGGCGGCCGCGAGCAGCACCCATCGCAGCCACGGCTGGTAGTGCGGAACATGGTGCAGTACCGCGTGTCCCGTCGCGGCCGTCGCCACACCTGCTGCAGCCAGGGCGGCCCGCGCCCACCCTTCGACGCGGTGCTCCCAGCACACCGCGACACCGATCCCCACCAGCGCCGCGATGGGCGGCCCGAGAATCACCGTGTAGTACGCGTGGAAGATCCCGGCCATGAAGCTCAGCACCCCTGCCGCGCAGATCAGCCACAGCCCCCACGCCAGCACCGACGCGCGCTGGGCATCGCGGCGAGGTGCACGCCACCGCCACACCAGCAGCACCGCGAGGAACACCGTCGCCGCGGGCAGCAGCCACCCGATCTGACCGATCTGCGACTCCTGGAACAACCGTCCGACGCCCGGTCCGTCGGGACCATGGGACAGTGGCACCGAGGTGTCCGCAGGAACGCCGACGGCGCCGACCTCGTGGCCGTTGAGCCTGCCGAACCCGTTGTAGCCGAACGTCAGCTCCAGTTCCGAGTTGTGTTGCGAGCCACCGATCCACGGCCGGTCATCGGCGGGCCACAACTGCACCAGCGCCACCCACCAGCCACTCGCCGCGACGGCCACCACGAGGGACAGCACGACCTGCCCCAGCCGCCGCAGCCAGGACGGCGGACCCGCGACCAGGTAAGGCACGAGCAACGCCGGCAGCATGACCACGACGAGCAGTTGCTTGGTCAGGTAGCCGCAGCCGATCAGCACGCCGCACAGCACCAGCCAGCGCGTGCGGCCGTCGTCGACGGCCCGCAGTGCCGCCCACAGCGCGGCCACGGCCAGCAGCACGAACAACGCGTCGGGATTGTTGTGCCGGAAGATCACGACCACGACCGGGGTGAGCGCGAACACCACACCCGCGATCGGGGCGGCCACGTCGCCGAACCTGCGGCGCACGGCATCCCACACCAGCGCGACGGTGGCCACGCCTGCCAGTGCCTGCGGCACCAGGATGCTCCACGGATTGAGCCCGAACACCCGCACCGACAAAGCCATGGGCCACAGCGACATCGGCGGCTTGTCCACCGTGATGGAGTTCGCTGCGTCCGACGACCCGAACAGGAATGCCTTCCACGATTGCGAACCAGCTTGTGCGGCAGCCGAATAGAACGCGTTGGCCCAGCCCTGCGCGCCGAGGTCCCACACATAGAGCACCGCGCTGCCGATCAGCAGCGCGGTGAGCGTCCAGCGACTTCGAGTCACATGCTCCTGACCCCGAATACCCGCCGCAACGCGACGAACCGGACCAGGGTGGCGACCAGGTTGGCGACGACCAGGATCGACAATTCAACGACCTTGTCGACCGTGGGGTCGAAGCGATGCAGGGCGTAGAGCGATCCGCTGGTGATCGCCAGCCCGAACGCGAACACCAGGAGACCGTGCATCTGATGGCGGGCGACGCCACCGCGGCCGCGGACGCCGAACGTGAATGCCCGGTTGGCTGCGGTGTTGGCGATGGCGGTGAGCAGCAACGCGGTGAGGTTGGCGGCTTGTGCACCCATCGTCGAGTGCAGCACGAGGTACAGCACGGCGTAGGCCAATGTGCTTGCGATGCCGACGATGCCGAACCTCACCAGCTGCCCCACCATGCCGTGCGGCACTCCTGGGATCAAGGGTTCGCGGCCCAGGCTGGCCTGCAGTTCGCGCACGGGCAGTGCCCCGCTGGCCAACGCCCGGCCGACCCGCCAGCAGCCCTTGAGGTCGTTGATCGCGGTGTGCAGCACGTCGACGCGGGAGTCGGGATCGTCGATCCAGTCGACGGGCACCTCGTGGATCCGCAGCCCGGCCCGCTCGGCGATCACCAGGAGTTCGGTGTCGAAGAACCACCCGGTGTCGGCGACCAAGGGCAGCAGCTGGTGTGCGACGTCGGCGCGGACCGCCTTGAACCCGCACTGCGCATCCGAGAACCGAGCACCAAGAGCGCCGCGCAGGATCAAGTTGTAACTGCGCGAGATGAATTCGCGCTTGGGGCCGCGGACCACCCGCGAGGACGCCGACAGCCGCGACCCGATCGCCACGTCGGAGTGCCCGGATATCAGGGGCGCCACCAACGGCATCAGCGCGGTCAGGTCCGTGGACAGGTCGACGTCCATGTAGGCGACGACCGCAGCCGTCGACGACATCCACGCCTCTTGCAGTGCGCCGCCGCGGCCCTTGGCGTCGAGGTGGATCACGTCGACGTCGGGTAGCTCGCCCGCGAGTGCTCGTGCCACTGCGAGCGTGCGGTCGGTGCTGGCGTTGTCGGCAACCGTGATCCGGGCCGGGTAGGGCACCTCGGTGGCCAGGAAGTGGTGCAGGCGACGGACGCTGCCGGGCAGGTCGCGCTCCTCGTTGAACACCGGGATGACGATGTCCAGCACGTAGGCGCGGGCCGCTGTTCGCTTGGATACGGCGCGCTTCGCCGCTGGGCGCGCATCCACTTCGGCCGCACTGGGCCCTGCCAGGTCGGTCATGGCGTCAACCGTCGTGCAGCAAGCTGCCACCGATCTGACCCCAGGCTGGGAACTTCCTGGCAGCGACGTCCGGGTGGCATGCTCGAGCCATGCCATCCGTCTTCACCATGATCATCAACGGGGACCTGCCGGGCCGATTCGTCTACGAGGACGACGAGGTGGTGGCATTCCTGACCATCGAGCCGATGACACAGGGCCACACCCTCGTGGTGCCGCGCGCCGAGCTCGACAACTGGCAGGACGTCGATGGTTCGGCGTTCGGTCGCGTGATGGCGGTATCGCAGAAGATCGGCAAGGCGGTCTGCAAGGCGTTCGGTGCCGAACGCTCCGGCCTGATCATCGCAGGGCTCGAGGTGCCGCACCTGCACGTGCACGTCTTCCCCGCGTACAACTTGACCGACTTCGGCTTCGCAGGTGTCGACCGCAATCCGTCGCCAGAATCGCTCGACGAGGCGCAGGCCAAGATCAAGGCGGCCCTTGCCGAACTGGACTAGCCGACCGGTACCGCCACCTCGGCGATGCGCGGCATCTTGACGGTGAACCGGCAGCCCTTGCCAGGTGCGGTGGTGACGCTGACCGTGCCGCCGTGCGCGTACACCAGCGAGTCGACGATCGACAGCCCGAGGCCGGTGCCGCCGCTGGACCGCGCCCGCGACGAGTCGGTGCGGTAGAACCGCTCGAAGACCCGGCGAGCGTCCTCGCCGGTCATGCCGGGCCCCTCGTCGCAGACTTCGAGCACCGCGCTGTCGGCATCGGTGCCGACGCGCACCGAGATGCCCGCCGACTCGGGCGTGTGCTGCAACGCGTTGGACACCAGGTTGCTCAGCACCTGCCGAAGCCTGGCCTCGTCGCCAAGCACCTCTGGGGTGCCCGGCCCGTCGAACACCTCCATGTTGATGTCGCGCGCAGGCGCCACCGACCTGGCGTCGTGCACGGCGTCACTGGCAAGAGCCAGCAGGTCGACGCGGTTGCGCTCCAGTGGGCGCTGCGCGTCGAGGCGGGCCAGCAGCAGCAGATCCTCGACGAGCAGACCCATCCGCCATGACTCGCTCTCGATGCGGTTCATCAACAACTCGACGTCACGCGCGGCCCCTTGTCGGTAGAGCTCGGCGAAGCCGCGGATGGTGGTCAGCGGTGTGCGCAGTTCGTGGCTGGCGTCGGTGATGAAGCGGCGCATCCGGTCCTCGGAGGTTCGCGCCTGCTCGGCCGATGACTCCGAGGACGCGACGGCGCGCTGGATCTGGGCCAGCATTCCGTTGAGCGCCAACGACAATCGGCCGACCTCGGTGCGCGGATCGCGTTGCGGGATGCGGCGGTCGAGCTCGCCGGCCGCGATCGCGGCGGCGGTCTGCTCGACTTCGACGAGCGGTCTGAGGCTGCGATGCACGACGGCGTAACCGGCGATGCCCAAGACCAACAGCACCGCCGCGCCAAGACCGACCTGCGACCACGTCAGCGCGCGCACCGTCGACGAGACGTCGGAGAGGTCGATCGCCACGGTGGTGAGCTCACCGCGCAGGCCGCGCACCGTCATCGCCCGCCACTGCACGTCGGAGTGGTCGATGGAACCGACGGTCACGGGCACCGGCCCGACGTCGTTGTCGTCGGGTAGCGCGGGCTCGGCCTTGCGGTCGTTGACTGCCATCCACACGCGGCCGTCGGGGTCGATGCCCCGCACGTAGAAGTTCGAGGGCGGGCGGGCCGGGTTGGGGCCTTCGACGGGGGCGCTCGGCGTCCGGCGCGGTGCCTGGGCCCAGCCTCTCGAGGCGTCGAGAAGCGTCTGGTCCACCCGGTTGATGAGGCTGTGCCGGATGATCGAGGTGACGGCGATACCCGATGCGAGCAACCCGCACGCCACCAGTAGCAGGGTGGCGGCTACCAGCCCGACCCGAAGGGGCACGCCGCGTCCGCCCAGTGCTGCCATCCCTCCATTGTTCGCGAAAACCAGCTGGATCGGCTGCTCTTCATCCATTGCTCTTCGCGCGAGCGCTCATCTCATCCATTGCTCTTCGCGCGAGCGCTCATCTCATCCATTGCTCTTCGCGCGAGCGCTCATCGCCGCGCAAACGATTCATCGCGGCTCGCGCAGAACGTACCCAACTCCGCGCAACGTGTGCAGCAGACGCTTCTCACCAGTGTCGATCTTGCGACGCAGGTAGGACACGTAGGACTCCACGACGTTGACGTCGCCGCCGAAGTCGTAACGCCAGACGTGGTCGAGGATCTTCGGCTTGGACAGCACCGTGCCCGCGTTGATGATGAAGTACCGCAGCAGCGTGAACTCGGTGGGCGACAGCGAGACGGGTTCGCCTGCCTTCCACACCTCGTGGGTGTCCTCGTCGAGCTCGATGTCGGCGAACGCCAACTTGGCCGTGCGGGGCTCCTCGACGCCGCGGCCGGACCGGCGGAGGATGACCCGCAGCCGGGCCACGACCTCTTCGAGGCTGAACGGCTTGGTGACGTAGTCGTCGCCACCGAGGGTGAGCCCGGCGATCTTGTCCTGGAGGGTGTCGCGCGCGGTCAGGAACAGGGCGGGCGAGTCGATGCCGTCGGCGCGCAGCCGGCGCAGCACCCCGAATCCGTCCATTCCGGGCATCATCACGTCGAGGATCACGGCGTCGGGACGGATCTCGCGCGCCTTGTCGAGCGCGGCGGGACCGCTGGAGGCGGTATGTACCTCGAAGCCCTGGAACTTCAAGCTCACCGACAGCAGTTCCACGATATTGGTCTCATCGTCGACGACGAGGACTCGCGCTTCGGGTACGGACTCGGGGATAGCAGCAGCCATGGCCATGAAACTAGGGTCCACCCATTTACTGGTATTCGAACTGCACGAGCGCTGTGAGCTTCCTGTGAGTTGGTTTCTGGGGTGTTACGGCTGGTGAGGGCCCCGGCAGTGATCGCCGTCATAGACTGGCTGGATGAATCTTGGCAAAAGCCTGGTCGACCTGGCCCTGGGCCCGGCGCGCCTCGGGTTGGCCGTGGCCGACGCCGGGTTGTCGGTGGCCACGGGTGCGCTGGGAGTGGCGAGGGCCTCGCTGGGAGACACCAGCGGAGAGCAAGGGTCGGCGGCGGTAGCGCACATGCTCGGCCTCGACGACGCCATCGTGCGCGCCAACCGGATCGCCAGCCTGATCGACGAGGACCAGCCGCTCGGCCGGGCGCTGGCCCCGGACGGCCCACTGGACCGGCTGCTTCGACCGGGCGGGGTGGTCGACAAGGTGACGGCGCCCGGCGGTGCCCTCGATCGGCTGACCAAGGAGGACGGCGGGCTGATGCGCGCCATCGAGCCTGGCGGTCTGGTCGATCAGCTGCTCGACGAGGACGGCCTGGTCGAGCGGTTGCTCGCCGAAGACGGGCTGGCCGACCGCCTACTGGCCGAAGGTGGGCTGATCGAGAAGCTCACCGCACGGAACGGACCCCTCGAGCAGTTGGCCGACGTCGCCGACACGTTGAACCGCCTGACGCCGGGGTTGGAGGCGCTCACGCCGACCATCGACGCCCTCTACGACGCCGTCAACGCGCTCAGTGCGGTGGTATCCCCGCTGAGCAACATCACCGATCGGTTCCCATTCCCCGGCCGCAGGCCCACCCGCCGGCCATCGCCACGGCCGGTCTCCTCACAGCGGGTCATCGACCACGAGGACTGAACCGATACGATTGGGCCGGTTTCGACCCGCCTCCTTAGCTCAGTGGTAGAGCGTTCGCCTTGTAAGCGGAATGTCATCGGTTCAATCCCGATAGGAGGCTCCACCCGGCGGCGACTTTCTTGTCGGTCGCCCGTCGTAGCTTTCGATCATGAGGCAGTGTCGCGCCTGCGGTTCACCACTCTCGAAGCGCAGCCAAAAGATCTACTGCAGTAATGCGTGTCAGGCGTCGGTCCGGCGCGATACCGGGATCAAGCGTTGGCTCGAGTCCGGTGAGGCGTACATCGGCACCCGCCAAGTTCACTACATACGGCAGTACCTCGCCGACGCTCAGTCGGGCTGCTGCGCGATCTGCGGCGGGGCCAACACGTGGCTCGGCCTGCCCCTCTCGATGGTGTTGGACCACATCGACGGCAACCCGACGAACAACCAACGGGACAACCTGCGGCTGGTCTGCCCGAACTGCGACTCACAGCTACCGACGTACAAGAGCCGCAACCGCGGCAACGGGCGCCACTTCCGCAGGCAGCGCTACGCCAACGGTCAGTCGTACTGAGGACCGAGGTCAGCCCGACTTCAACCTACGGCGTGGCTGATTGATCCGATTTCTTGAGCGGGACGGCCACGCAGATCGCGGCGCAGGACCAACCGTGAGCGCTACCTGAACGCTAGCGACCGCGTCCCGTCGGTACTCACTGACATAGCCGTCACGGCCGACTGCACGGATAGTTGCTTGCGAAGACAATTTCCACGTGGACCGACTCAGCAAAAATGCTAGTTCACCTGCATGAATATCGGCTGGTCGCGTCAACCATCTCGACGTTGGAATGTTTGCGAACTTTTGCCATTTTCGCCAAAAGCGATGTCGCACGCGAGGAGACTTCGATCCGTGTTGGGAGATCCCTCCCGGCACGACAACCCGTTCGGGGCCCATTTTTAGGAGGCAAATCATGAAGTACGTCTTGGCCTGGACGACCCGTTTCGGCGGCTCTGGCAAAGACAATGAAGAGTCGGCGGCGCGAGCGCTGCAACTGTTCTCGAAGTGGCAGGTACCCGCCGGCTCGACATTCCACCAATTCGTCGGACGACTCGACGGAGACGGGGGTTTCGCCGTAGTGGAGACCGAGGATCCGGCGGAGTTGCTCGACGGTACGGGCAAGTTCGCCCCATTCAACGTCTTCCAGATCTACCCGGTCGTCGACATGGCCGACTGGGTAGCGGCAACGCAGACTGGCGTCGAGTTCAGGGGGTCGATCAGCTGAACCACACTCGCATTCAATTGAAGGGGTCGCGCACGGTGCGCGGCCCCTTCCATCGTCCTGACGGCTCGCCCACCCGCGCATGTCGCGCGGGAAGTCGCACCCCGTCGCCGATATGTTCGTCACGGGTCGCCACGTTTGGACGAAGGAGCACGCCATGGCTGAAGCCGGTTTCTGGGTGGCATGGGGAATTCCGGCGCGTGGGCGCGAACGGCAGGCGCTCGATCTGCTCAAGCACACGACGACCGACTATCTCGACGGGCTCGTCACCGACGGTCGGATCGAGCGCTTCGACACCGCGGTCCTCAAACCGCAGAGCACGGAACTGGGCGGCTTCATCCTGATTCAGGGCTCCAAACAGCAGATCGACTCCCTGCGCAGCGATCCCGACTTCGGCCGGTGGGTCACCCAGGTCCAGTTGGTCGCCGACAAGGTCGGAATCGTCGATGCCTGGGTCAACCAAGGCCTCCCCGAGGCCATCGAGCTCTACGAGGCAGCGCTCTCGAAGCTCGACTGACGTAGTCCGCGGCATAGCTGACGCGGCATTCCGCGGAGGAAATCAAGGTCAAAAGCCCACGATCATGATTCTGGTGGGAATTTTGATGCCAATTTGTCCTTTTGCTCGACGCGCCCGGTGGCGTGCGATTGAATAGCCGTTATTGACGGGGGCCGCTAAACAGCACGGAGGGGTTCGAGCATGGGAGCAGCTTCCTACGTCGGTCGTGTCGGCCGTCTGGCGGTCGCGCTAGGGGTGGGCACGGCGATTGCCACCGGACACGGCGTCGCATTCGCCGACGATTCGCCGTCATCGGACAGTTCGTCGACGGGGACCGTGCAGACGGATACCTCGGGCACGTCGGGACCGGAGGTCTCCGCGCCGACGCCCAAGACGGAGCCCGCGAGCGCGACCGAACCGAGCGCGACCGAGACCACCACCACCAAGACCACCACTTCCAACACGACGAACACCGTCGCGCCCGGCGTAGTGGTGAGCGCCCAGACCACATCAGGAACCTCGGGCGGCACCAAGTCTTCAGAGGCGCCGACTCCCGAGGAGCCGACCGAGCAGGCCGAGCCGACCACACACGCGCCCGAACCCACCGAGACGGCGGAACCGACCGCAACGGCGGAGCCCACCGCGACGGCGACCCCGAAGCCGAGCGCTGACCCGACCGCCGAAGCGGAGCCGACGCCCAACAAGAACTCGTCGGCTTCGTCGACCGCACCGACCACCGAGGCCGCCAGCCCATCCGCGGTCACCGTGAAAGCGCCTGCCGCCGCGGGTTCGCCAACCGACAAGCCCGACACCGTCACCGCGCTTGCCGCGACGACCAAAGCGGACTCCACGGCCGTCACTCCGTTGGCGGCCAGGGTTGCCGCGGTCACCGACACGCCGCCTGCGGCTCCGGCCGCGGCCCCCAACCCGCTCGCGATGGTGGCATCAGCGGTATCGAACGTGGTGTCGGGCGTCCTCGGTTGGGCGTTCGGTCCGCTCGCAGGCGCCGCGGCACCGAGCGCGCCTGCTCAGGCCCCGCTGGCATGGACGTTGCTCGCCTTCGTGCGACGCGAGATCGACGACTTCGTCTCGTCGTTGGGTGGCGGCAGCGCCTCCAACGTCGCGCTCGCAGCCACCCAGACGACGACGAGCCTCGCGCTGGCCGCGGCTGCCGCCGCCAACGTGCCAGGCACGCCGCTACCGGGTGCACAGCTCAGCCCGTCGACGCAATTCGTCAACTGGGTGACCGGAAACTACTACAACACCGGCAATCCCGCGCTGGACTGGCCGGACACGTTGACCCGGTTCGGCGTATCGGGCACCGACGTCGGTGTCATGTGGGACAACGGCATGGTCGACGATCCGAGCACCCCGTACAACGAACATCAGATCCTGATGGCGTTCGGCGACACGTTCGGACTGCGCAGCGTTCCCGGTGAGGACTGGCGCTTCAACGTCCTCATGCGCAGCGCGGACACCGATCTGACGAACGGCATCGACGTTCCCGACGGAGAGTTCGGCAACGGCAACATGTTCGGTGGCATGCCGTTGTGGGACGTGCCGCCGGGACGGCCGTACGACAACTACGCCCGGCGGATCATCAACCCCGAGGCGCTGCCGCCCGGCGCGTCTGCCGGTATCACGCTCATTCCGACCGCGGGCATCTCACTGCCAACCCCGGGTACGCAGTTCGGGGTCACCCAGTACATCAACTTCATGTCGGTGACCAACTGGGGCTCACCCGGCCAGTGGACGACCAACTTCTCCGGTATCGCCTACTCGACCGACAATGGCGAGAACTGGAGCGTCGCACCGACTTCCATCCGGTACAACGATCCATGGAGCGGTAACGCGAACTTCCAGCAGGGCGCCTTCGTGCGGCCAGGCGACGGCTACGTCTACTCGTACGGCACCCCCAACGGCAGGCAGGGCGCCGCCTACGTCTCGCGGGTCCTCGAGAAGGACATCCTGGACGTGTCGAAGTACGACTACTACAGCAAGGGCAACCCCGGCGGATGGTTCGGCTGGGGAGCCACCCCGGCCGGGTGGCAGCGGAACAACCCGGCAGCGGCCACTCCCGTCTTCGGGCAGGATCAGGGCGCGTGCGGCGTCGCCAACGCCGGCAACCAGGTCAGCGAGATGTCGGTGCAGTACAACAAGCAGCTCAACAAGTACGTCACGCTCTACGGCGACCAGTTCAACAACATCGTGATGCGGACCTCGGATACCCCACAGGGCACCTGGTCGACGGCCAAAGTGCTGATGGGACAACAACCCGGTGGCATCTACGCGCCGATGATGCACCCGTGGTCGCCATCCACCATGGGCACGGGATCCGACCTATATTGGAACCTGTCGTGGTGGGGCGAGTACAACGTGGGATTGATGCGGACCGACCTGACCAAGGTGTAGGAGGCGGCCGTGCTGCGTTTTGTCGTCGCGGCAGTTGCCGTTGCAGCCGTGGCGCTGCCTGCCGTGGCTGCCGCCGAACCCGTTGTGCCACAGCCAGGTCTGCCCTGCGGCGCCAATCTCGGTGATGCGATGACGTGGCCATCCGACGGCACGGCGCCGCTGGCGTGCGTCGGAGGGCCCGCAGGCTATCAATGGGAGACCGTCGATTCGCCGTATCCGATCAGCGATCGGTGGGTGAGCTTCGGTCCTCCGATGAAGTTGCACGGAGAGGGCCTTCGCAACGCGGCCATCAAGTCGGGCGACTGGACGGCCACTCCCCTCGATCCGGACAGCCGTTGCGGTGCTGAGCAGCTCGCCGTCATTCCCGGCGTCGGTGCCGGTCCGCCGCAAGACGTCGAAGGCGAGCCGGGACAGCCGCTTTCGCTTCAGGTGGTGCCTCTGCTGTTCTCCATCGAGATGACCGGTAACTGCCTGTGGCAGAAGGTCACTCCCTGACCGGCGGTCAGTTCGCGGTCCGCGGGGCCTGAGGCAGAACCTTGACGGGGGGCAGCGGCTTCTTGGGTAGCGGGCTCGTCACGATGTGCTCGTTGCCGTCCGGATCCTGCCAGTGGCACTGCTCCGTGCCTGCGCCGACGATGACGGCGTTCCACCCCTGCGTGATGACGCAGGCCTGCGCGAACGGAGTTGCACCACTGGCCGACACGGCGGGGGCGCCGATCGGGCTCTTCCTGATCCACTCGTTGCCGGTGTTCGGGTCCTGCCAATGGCACTCCTCGATACCCGCGGTGACGACGGTCGCGACCCAGCCGTGCGTGGTAGTACACGCCTGAGCGAACGTCATCGGGGCAGCTTGCGCCGCGGGGGCGGCGAGGATTCCGAGTGCGGCGGCACCCGCGCCGAGTGTGAGGGTGGCGGCGGCGATGCGACGGGTGGTGGTCATGGTGTGCTCCTTGGTCGGTCGCGGCCAGCTGCCGCGTTCACGAGCTAGGAGCGAACGGCCATTCGGATTCCCTCACTTTTCTCGAGACCGACTTTGGGCAGACAGCACAGCACCCCGTCGCTTCGCTCGCCCCAGCACAGCACCCCGCGACCCATTGGTCGCGGGGTGCCGATTTCAGCTGATCCGGCCGGTTCAGGCCAGATCGAACCGGTCGTTGTTGGCGACCTTCACCCACGCGGCGACGAAGTCCTTGACGAACTTCTCCTGGCTGTCGTCCTGGGCGTACACCTCGGCGATGGCGCGCAACACCGAGTGCGAGCCGAACACGAGGTCGTTGGCGGTGGCCGTCCACTTGGTCTTGCCCGACGCGCGGTCGACGCCCTCGTAGACGTTCTCGTCGGTACCCGACTTCCACGACGTGCCGATGTCGAGCAGGTTGACGAAGAAGTCGTTGGTCAGCACGCCCGGCTTGTCGGTGAACACGCCGTGCTTGGTGCCACCGTGGTTGGCGCCGAGCGCACGCAGACCGCCGATCAGCACCGTCAGCTCGGGAGCGGTGACGTTGAGGAAGTACGCCTTCTCGAGCAGCAGCTTCTCCAGGGGCAGCTTCTCGCCGGCCCTGACGTAGTTGCGGAACCCGTCAGCCCGCGGCTCAAGCAGCCCGAACGACTCGACGTCCGTGTTCTCCTGCGACGCATCGGTACGCCCCGGCGTGAACGGCACCTCGATGTCGACACCGCCGTCCTTGGCGGCCTTCTCGACCGCTGCCGCACCGGCGAGCACGATCAGGTCGGCAAGCGAAACCGACTTGCCACCAGCACCATTGAAGTCCTGCTGGATCTTCTCGAGGACGGGCAGCACCTTCGCCAGCTCGGAGGGCTCGTTGGCCTCCCAGCTCTTCTGCGGCTCGAGGCGCAGGCGCGCACCGTTCGCACCGCCGCGCTTGTCGGTCTTGCGGAAGCTTGCCGCCGCCGACCAGGCGGTGTTGACGAGCTGCTGAACCGAGAGGCCGGAGTCGAGCACCTTGGCCTTGAGTGCCTTGATGTCCGCCGCGTCGATCAGCGGGCCGTCGACGGCAGGCACCGGGTCCTGCCACAGCTGCTCTGGGGCGATCCACGGCCCGAGGTAGCGGCTGATCGGTCCAAGGTCGCGGTGCAGCAGCTTGTACCAAGCCTTGGCGAAGGCCTCGTTGAGCTCCTCGGGGTGATCGAGCCAGCGCCGGGTGATCGGGCCGTAGATGGGGTCGACGCGCATCGAAACGTCGGTGACCAGCATCGTGGGCTTGCGCGGTGCACCACCGAAGGGATCCGGGATGATCGCCTCGGCGTCCTTGGCCTCGAACTGCCACGCACCGGCGGGGCTCTTCGTCAGCTCCCACTCGTAGCCGTAGAGGATCTCCAGGAAGCCGTTGCTCCACTGCGTCGGCGTCGACGTCCACACGACCTCGAGGCCGCTGGTGATGGTGTCGCCTGCGTTGCCTGATCCGAAGGGGCACTTCCAGCCAAGCCCTTGCTGTTCGATCGGCGCGCCTTCCGGCTCGGGGCCGTTCGGGTCGGCGCCTGCGCCGTGGGTCTTGCCGAGGGTGTGGCCGCCGACGATGAGCGCCGCGGTCTCCTCGTCGTTCATCGCCATCCTGCCGAACGTCTCGCGGATGTCGATCGCGGCCAACAACGGATCCGGGTTGGCCTCTGGGCCTTCGGGATTCACGTAGATCAGACCCATGGTGGTGGCGCCGTAGCGCTCCTCGAGCTGCCGCGCGGAGGCATTGGTGCCTGCGTAGCGCTTGTCGGTGCCCATCCACTCGTCTTCCTCGCCGAAGATGACCTCTTCGGGCTCCCAGAAGTCGGGACGACCGAAGCCGAACCCGAACGGCTCGAAGCCGGCCGACTCCAGCGCGGCGTTGCCCGCGAACACCAGCAGGTCGGCCCACGAGATCTTGTTGCCGTACTTCTGCTTGACCGGCCACAGCAGGCGACGCGCCTTGTCGAGGTTGGCGTTGTCGGGCCAGCTGTTGACCGGAGCGAAGCGCTGCATGCCCTGGCCTGCGCCACCGCGGCCGTCGAACGTGCGGTAGGTGCCTGCGGCATGCCAGCTCATCCGGATGAACAGGCCGGCGTAGCTGCCGTAGTCGGCAGGCCACCAGTCCTGCGAGGTGGTGATCAACGAGATGACGTCGGCCTTGAGGGCGTCGACGTCGAGCTTCGCGAATTCCTTTGCGTAGTCGAAGTCCTCACCAAGGGGGTTGCCCTTCGGTGACTGCGAATGCAGGACCGACAAGTCGATCTGGTCGGGCCACCAGTCCTGGTTCCTCAGCGGTGCATGCGCCTTTGGCTTCGGCGAATCGATTGCTGGGTTTTCGCTATCGGACACAACATTCCTTCCAGGGGTTGGTGAACTAACGGGCTGTGTTCTAAGAACTTCGAACGCTTGAGCAATCGGGGCATGTGCCCCAGTAGATGACCTCGGCCTCGTCGATCGAGAATCCGTTCGCATCGGAAGCCGTCAGGCATGGCGCATCGCCGACGGCGCAGTCGACGTCGGCGATGACACCGCACACCCGGCACACGACGTGGTGATGGTTGTCCCCGACCCGCGATTCGTAACGTGCGACCGACCCCGATGGCTGGATGCGCCGCACCAGGCCCGCGGCCGTCAACACGTTGAGCGAGTCGTAGACAGTCTGGTGCGACACGTCGGGCAGGTCACCGCGGACGGCGCGGATGATCGTGTCGGTATCGGCGTGCGGCAGCGTGTACACCGCGCTCAGGACCGCCACGCGCGGACGGGTCACGCGCAGGGCAGACGCCTGAAGCATCTCCCTGAAGTCCGCGGTCGCATCCACGCCACGTAGTCTTGCGCCTTTTCTGGAATCAGTCAAGAATTCATTTGCGGCGTGTTTCCGCGTTCCTACTCGGCTACCTCCGCGGCGGGAAACGTCCACTCCCCGTTCAGAATTGCCGCGCGCGGCCGGTACAGGCGCACGGTGTAGTTCCAGCCCGGTACGACCGGGATGTAGTTGGGCAGGTCGTCGGGGCCGCCGAACCGGATCACGATCGACCCGTCATCGGACGGCGTGGCAGTCAGGTTGTTGAGCGAATGGACGCCAACGGCGTTCGGGGTGAAGTAGCCCGCTTCGTTGTAGACGGTCACCGACCAGAAGCCGTCGACGGGGACGTCGCGCAGCACCACCTGGTACGGCGTCGCGCCGTCGTTGCGAGCAGGGACGACGGTCAGATAGAACGCGTCGCGTTCGGGGTTTCCGCCCCACGCGTTCGCCGCACCGATCAGCCTGCGCACCGGATCGGTGGTGTCCTTCGTGCCGAACATCCCCACGGTGTCGGGCAGCGTGGTCGCGAGTTGCACTAGCGCATCGCGCACGACCTTCTGGCTGGGCGCATCCCATTCGGGTATCTCGAAGCTGCCCGCTTGCGCCTGCTCGACGGTGATGGCGTCCTGCAACGCGTGCACGGCGTCGAGGTCTGCGGGATCGGCGGGGTCGACCAGGATGCGCACGGCAAGTGCGACGTAACGGGTCCCGACGCCATCGCGGGTCAGGGTGCGCCTTGCCTGGCCGTAGACGACCTCCGGCACGTAGTGATCCTCGGTGATGATCTGCAGCGAGAGGAATCGGGTTCCAGCGTCGGGTGTCGTGACGGTGACGGGGCCGCCGTCGAGGTCGAACACCGCCGCCGAGTAGAGCGTGTCTCGGTTCTGCCGGATGACCAGTTGGTTGTCCACCGGCGCGAGTTCACGGGTGTGCTTGAAGTGCCCAAACCCGTTGTCGCTCACGATGTGACTGAAATAGAGGTCGGACTCCGCCCTGATGAAGTTGTCGGGGGTCACCTTTGTCGGCTCGGCCATGCCCGCACGCTACTCGGCGAACGTGAGCGACGGGTGCCGTCGATCGGCGGTCTTCGCCTACGGGTTGCGCAGCATGCTCGGGAACGGCAGACCGGCCTCGGCGGCGGCGAGCCGCTTGCCGTCGGTCAGGAAGCAGGCCAGGCTGCCGACGAAGCTGACAACGGCGATGACGCAGCTGACCACTCCGAAGACATGACCGCCGAGGCCGAGTGATGCCAGCCCCATCACGAGGCTGATCACCGCGACGAACATGAGCAGAAGCCCCAAGGTCGCCAACACCGTGGCCATCGGATCTTCGACGTCACCGATCTCGCGATCCACCATGGTGAAGTCCCTTCAGCGGCCGACGATTGGATGCTGATTCAATACCCCACCGCTGACGCACCGAAACCGGCGTCCTCAGACCGGCATGCGCCGATTGATCAGAAGTGCGGCGATCGCGGCGATGGCAAGCACGCCTACGCCCAGCCGCAGCCAGCCGGCACTGGCCTCACCCCTGATCGTCTCGTAGCCGATCTGATCCTGCAGCGTCGTGTAGACCTTCTCGAGTTGCTTGAGGTCGGTCGCGGAATACGCGGTGCCGCCTGACAGCTGCGCGACCTGCTTCATCGTGGTGTCGTCAACGGGCACCGGCACCTGGTTGCCGTCGACGGTGACAGTGCCGTCGGGGGTGCCGAACGAGATCGTCGAGATGGGGATGCCCTGGTCGTGCGCGGCACGCGCCGCGGTGAAGGCTCCACGTGGATTGTTGGGGTTCGACGGGGTGGTCTCCTTGCCGTCGGAGAACAGGATGATCCTGGCGGGGGGCGGGGTGTCACCGCCGCCGATCACCGCACCTACTGTCGAAATCGCTTGCAGCGCAGCGAAGATCGCCTCGCCGGTGGCGGTCCGGTCGGAGATCTGCATCTTGTCGATGGCGATCTTGGTGGCGTCGTGGTTGGTGGTCGGCGAGCTCAGCATCGTGGGGTTGGCGGCATACGAGATCAAGCCCAGGTTGATGCCGGGGGTGATGTCGGTCGCGAACTTCTTCGCCGCCTCCTGCGCCGCCTTCATCCGGGTCGGCGCCACGTCCTTGGCATCCATGGACGTGGACACGTCCATGACGAGCATCACCACCGCGCGGTTGCGGGGGATCTTGCGGTCGAGGGACGGACCGGCCATCGCGATGGTGAGGAACACCAGGGCGAGCGCGACCAGCACCGCGGGCACGTGACGCCAGCGGCTGGCGCGCAGCGGCGAGACGCTCTCGATCATCTCCGAGTCGGCGAACCGTGCCAGCCGGTGGCGGCGGGACCGTTGCACGGCCAGGTAGAGCACGACAAGACCGATGACCGGGATGAGGAACAGGAAGTACCACGCGTGCGCGAAAGCCGACAGCGGCATTGGCCCCAAGACGGGCAGATTCACTAGTGTCCCTTCGCCGAGCCAACGTGACCCTAAACCGAGAGTACAAAGGCTGGCGGCGGGTGCCCCTTCTAGCGGCCCTCTCCCTGCCGTTGCGAACCTACACTCGAGGTGTGCGTGACGTACTCGACGAGCTGATCTCGATCTGGAGTGCCGGTGGTACGGCAGGCCTGGCCACGGTCGTGCGCACCATCAAGTCGGCGCCGCGCTCGGCAGGGGCAGCCATGGTGTTGTCCCCCGACGGTTCGGTTGCGGGTTCGGTGTCCGGCGGTTGTGTCGAGGCCGCGGTGTACGAGCTGGCAGGCGAGGTCGTGCTGACTGGACGGCCACGGCTGCAGCGCTACGGCATCACCGATGACGACGCCTTCGCCGTCGGCCTGACCTGCGGCGGCATCATCGACATCTTCGCCGAGCCGGTGTCCCGCCAGACGTTCCCACAGTTGGGCGCGGTGGCCAACGACATCGCCCTGCACCGCCCGACGGCGGTGGCCACCGTCATCGCCCACCCCGATCCCCAATGGGTCGGAAGGCGAATGGTCATCGATGAGTCGGCCACCTCTGGTTCGCTCGGTTCGGCCCGCGCGGACGACGCCGTCGCCGACGACGGGCGCGGCCTGCTCGCCTCCGGGTGTACCGCCGTCCTCACCTACGGCCCCGACGGCGAACGCCAGGGTGAGGGCATGGAGGTCTTCGTCGCCAGCCATGCACCCCGGCCGAGGATGATCGTCTTCGGCGCCATCGACTTCGCCGCGGCGCTGACCCGCCAGGCCGCGCTCCTCGGCTACCGGGTGACGGTCTGCGACGCCCGCCCGGTCTTCGCGACGCCAGCCCGCTTCCCCGCCGCCGACGAGGTCGTCGTCGACTGGCCCGACCGCTACCTGGCCGGTCAGCAGGCGGTCGGCGCGATCGATGCCCGCACCGTGATCTGCGTGCTCACCCACGACCCCAAGTTCGACGTGCCGGTGCTCGAGGTGGCGCTGCGCCTGCCGCGGGTCGGCTACATCGGCGCGATGGGGTCTCGCCAGACGCACCTGGATCGCCTCGACCGTCTGCACGAGATGGGGCTGACGCCGGCTGAGACCAGCGTGCTGGCCAGCCCCATCGGGCTGGACCTCGGCGCCCGCACACCCGAGGAGACGGCGGTGTCGATCGTGGCGGAGATCATCGCGAGGCGCTGGGGTGGCGGCGGCCGTCCACTCGCCGAGGTCGGCACCCGAATTCACCACGACGTTCGCTCCGAGCCGGGACTTCGCGGGCCCACCGAGTAACACCAGATGGACCTGCTTCGATACTCACTGTGCGGTTTGCTGCCGTACTGTTGTGACTCGCGTTGTCCGTGACATGGGAGACAGATGAGATCAAAGAGCATCGCGGCCGCGGTCGTCATGGCCATCGGCATCGGCACCGGTTCGACCACGGTGGTCGCCATCCCCGCGCACGCCGATCCCCAGTCAGATCAGGCATCTCAGCAGGCAGAACAGCTCGACAAGGCATTTCTGAACGCAATCCAGCAGAAGGGCGTCCGGGCCAAGTCCGACCAGGAAGCCATCGATCTGGCGCACTCCACCTGCGACCTGCTACACCGCGGCGGCAGCGTCAACGATGCGTTGCTCCACGTGAAGAACGCCACTGATTGGCCGGTGGACAAGGTCACCGCATTCGCAGGCGTCGCCGTGTACGCCTACTGCCGCGACAAGACGCCCAAGTAACGGCCCACCCCCCGTCCGCGCCTAGCCGACCACGCCGCGCAGGGCGTCCGCACCGAAGACGGGACCCAGCATCGCCGACATGTCGGGGCCACGTCGCAGGCCGTGCCCGCCGTCGACGTTGATGAGCTGGCCTGTGATCCAGCTCGACAGGTCACTGAGCAGGAACACCGCGGCGTTGGCGATGTCGTCCACTTCACCGGGGCGCGGCAACGGCGTGCAACTGGCGTAGTCGCCGCTAATCTCTGGCGAATCCAGAATGGGTGCAACGAGATCCGTGCGGATGAGGCCGGGGCGGATGCAGTTCACCCTGACCCAGGAGGCGCCGAGTTCGTCTGCCGCCAGCATCATCAGATGGTCGAGCGCGGACTTGCTCACGCCGTACGCACCGAACCAGCGGTGGGTGTTGCTCGCCGCGATCGACGAGATGCCGACGAACGAGCCGCCCCCGCCACGCACCAACTCGCGCGCACTGTGCTTGAGCACGTACATGCTTCCGTTGACGTTGAGGTCGACGGTGCGCCGCCAGGCGTCGGAGTCGACCTGGGTGATCGGTCCGATGGTCTCCGATCCGCCTGCGCAGTGCACGACGCCGTGCAATCGGCCGTGCCAGGCGGTGGCGGCCTCCACGACCGCGCCGACCTCGTCCTCGTTCGTCACGTCGGCAGGCTCGTACCGCACCGACCCGGCCCCGTCTCCTGCCGCAGCGGTGATCTCGTCGACGGCGGCGGCCAGCCGGTCGGCATTGCGCCCGACGATCATCGCGTTCCCGCCGGCAGCCACCACCGCCGCCGCGACGCCCTTCCCGATTCCGCTGCCCCCGCCAGTGACGAGGATGGTCTGATCCGCCAACGAAAGCTGCACGGCTTTCCCTTCGGGTAGTCCGACAAGTTCATCAAAACTAGAACACGTTCTCGTCATCGAACCACGCCGTACGTCCGGCACGAGCGGAATCCGGCCAGCATTCGATCAGCAACGGCACAGAGGGCTGGCAGACGACTCACAGAAACGGCACGCGCGCACCATTTCTCGTCGTGATCAATCGATGTTGCGGCCGCTCTGAGCGTATTCTCGAGGGGGTAATCGGCTGGCAAACAGGCCATTCCGCGTCGAGTCGGTCAATACAACAGAAAGCGTGACGATGGCGACCCTTGAGTTCTCTGCACGACGACTGATCCTTGCCGGAGGGTTCGCCGTCGCGATCGCCGCCGCGCCGGCGGTCGCCGCCTTCACCGCTCCCGTCACCGCGGGACCGTCCGTCGCTGCATGCCCCAACGGCGAGACCGAAGACACCTTCACCGGCACGTGCACGCCCGAACTGGTGCCGAACTCACCGGAGTTCCAATCGTCTCCCGGTGGGCTTCCGTCCGTCGACGGCATCCCCTGCACGGGTGGCAACTCCGGCCAGTGCATCGGCCTCTCCGAGGAGCAGCAGGCCGCAGGCCCCCCTGTCGTCCCACACTCGTCGGTTAGCTCGAGCCCCTAAACGCGCGCCCATTTCCGCCCAAACCAGCGCCACGCTCGCCGCACCGGAGGCGGCACGTTCTCAGGGAACTCTCCGAACCTGTGCAGATTCCTGGCAGGTTCCATAGAATCCCACCGACGAGACGGTCAATTACGACAGAAAGCGTGACGATGGCGCCCTTCGAGATTTCAGCGCGACGACTGCTCCTTGCCGGCGGGTTTGCGCTCGCCGTCGCCGCGGCTCCCGCGGTTGCCGCGTTCACCGTGCCTGCCGCTCCCGGCGTGCACGTCGCCGCGTGCCCCGCAGGTGAGGAAGAGGACCTCTACACGGATGAGTGCATCCCGCACACCGTGCCGAACTCCCCCTTCAGCGCCCCGGCAGGCAACCCCGACATCCCGGAGATCAATGGCGTGCCCTGCACCGGCCGCAACAGCGGACAGTGCATCGGCCTCGCCGAGGACGCGGCGCCGAGCGTCACGCCCGAGTCGACCGTCGGCAGCGACCCGACCATTACCGGAAGCGAAGGCTAGAAGAAACGGGCGAAACTCTAGGCGATTAGACAGGTCGCCTAGAGTTGTCACATGGCTGCGAATACTGATCCCGCCGAACTCGGCGACGTCGAACCCTTGGCCGATAGCACCGCTCGGCAGGCGCGACGTGTTGTCGCTGCCTACGCCGTCGATGCCGACGAGTGCCGGGTCTTCCTGTCGATGTTGGGCATCGGGCCGGCGAAGCAAGACGCGTAGTGACGTCGGGAGACGGCGCCGCTGCCGACTCCGGTGACTTCGACCCCGTGGCGGAGGGCGGCAAGTCCGACTTCGTTGTCGTGGCCAATCGGCTGCCCATCGACATGGAGCGGCTCCCCGATGGCTCGACGACGTTCAAGCGCAGCCCAGGGGGGCTGGTAACCGCGCTCGAGCCCCTGCTCAGGAAGCGCCGCGGAGCCTGGATCGGCTGGCCAGGCATCACGGACGGCGACGAGGAACCCATCGTCGAGGACGACCTCGAGATGCGTCCGGTGAGCCTGTCGGCCGAGGACTTCGAGGAGTACTACGAGGGCTTCTCGAATGCCACGTTGTGGCCGCTCTACCACGACGTCATCGTCAAGCCGATCTACCACCGCAGGTGGTGGGACCGGTACGTCGACGTCAACCGCAGGTTCGCCGAGGCGACCGCACGTGCTGCGGCGCCCGGCGCCACGGTGTGGGTTCAGGACTACCAGCTGCAGCTCGTGCCGAAGATGCTTCGGATGCTGCGGCCGGATCTGACCATCGGCTTCTTCCTGCACATCCCGTTTCCCCCGATCGAGCTGTTCATGCAGATGCCGTGGCGGACCGAGATCATCGAGGGGCTGTTGGGCGCCGATCTCGTCGGATTTCACCTCCCTGGTGGCGCGCAGAACTTCCTGATCCTGGCCCGACGGCTGGTCGGCGCGAACACCTCACGCGCGACGGTCGGGGTGCGGTCCCGGTTCGGCGAGATCCAGGTCGGCTTCCGCACGGTCAAGGTGGGCGCCTTCCCCATCTCGATCGACTCCGCCGAGCTCGACCGCAAGGCCCGTGACCGCGACATCCGCCAGCGTGCGCGCGAGATTCGCGCCGAGATGGGCAATCCCCGCAAGGTCCTGCTCGGCGTCGACAGGCTCGACTACACCAAGGGCATCGACGTTCGGCTGCGGGCGTTCTCCGAGCTGCTCGACGAGGGCCGCGCAAGCGCCGACGACACGGTGCTGGTCCAGTTGGCCACACCGAGCCGCGAGCGGGTCGAGAGCTACAAGGTGATGCGCGAGGACATCGAGCGCCAGGTCGGCCACATCAACGGTGAGTACGGCACGGTGGGCCATCCATTGGTGCACTACCTGCACCGCCCGATCCCCCGCGACGAACTGATCGCGTTCTTCGTGGCCGCCGACGTCATGCTGGTGACCCCGCTTCGCGACGGCATGAACCTGGTTGCCAAGGAGTACGTCGCGTGCCGAAGCGACCTTGGCGGTGCGCTGGTGCTCAGCGAATTCACCGGCGCCGCAGCAGAACTCCGGCAGGCCTACCTGACCAACCCGCATCACCTCGACGGCGTGAAGGACTCGATCGAGGCCGCGCTGACCCAGTCTCCCGAGGAGGGCAGGCGACGCATGCGCGCGATGCGCCGCCAGGTGCTCGCCCACGACGTCGACCGGTGGGCACGCTCGTTCCTCGACGCGCTGGCCGACACCCGCAACGGCGACAACGGGTCGGACGTCAGAGGAGCTTGATGTCCTTGATGAGCCACTTGCCGTCGATCTTCTGATAGTCGACGCGCAGGCGGCTTCCGTCGTAGACGGGCGTCTTCGACTTGTCGGTGACGGTGCGGTTCATGAACACCATCACCGAGCCCGAATCACGTTGGGCGGACAGCATTCCGGTACCGACCACGTTCACCTGACTGATCACCTGCCGGTCCCTGGCCTGTGGGATCACGTTCTTGGTGGTGTCGTCCTCGTACTGACGCCGGAAGTCGGGCGTCATGAGGCTGTACACCTCGGTGCGGCTGCGCTCCACCGTCTGGTAGTCGAAGCCGAGGATCTGCGGGATCTGTTGCGCGGCAAGCGTCGGAAGCTCTTGGCTTGCTTGCTGTTCGGCCTTGAGCTCGACGCGGTTCCAGTACAGGTAGCCGCCGACGCCAGACAGCGCCACCAAGGCGACGGCGAAGAGCACCCCGAACGCCGCGACCAGTCTGCTGGTCCAGCGACCCATCAGTTGCCCCCGTCCGGGTATTTCAGGTCGTAACCGGTCATGTGCCCGTTGTCGTCCTCGTGCACGATGACCCGCAGCCGGTAGGCCTGCGACGGCTTGTTCACCCCATCGACGTCGGACACCGTCACCCGCACCGACACCAGCACCGAGGCGTTCTTGGCGATCTCGTCGACCTTCTCCAGCGCGGCCCCGCTGACCACGGTCTCGGAGCTGGCGTGGGTATCGCGGAAGATGGCCTTCAGGTTGTCGACGTTGCCCGGCTGGCTCATCATGTCGCGCAGCGGACCGCTGGTGCCGTTGACGAACCTGTTCACGCTGTCGTCGATGTTGTTCTGGTTGTAGCTGAACATGTTCACCACGGTCTGGGTTCCCGTGTCGATGAACTCCTGCTTACGTGCCTGCGCGGCGTCAGCGGCGCGCTGCTGAGTGATGAGCAACGCCACCACGCCACCGAGCACGGCCACCAACACTGCGGCGACGCTCAGGCCGACGAGCGCAACCAGACGTGCGTTCGGCCTGCGGCGCGGCGGCGGCCCGACCCGGGGCAACCGCACCTTGACCGCCGCCGGCACCGTCGCGGACTTCTCGACCCTGACGCCCGTCGCCTCGACGACCGTCCCTGCCGCGGGTCCCGCGGCCCGGGATGCCCTGCGCCTGCGAGCGGCAGCCTTCCTCGCCGACTCGGGCGCCTCTTCGGTCGATTCGCCCGCGTCCGTGTCTTGTTCGCTCATGCCTGCCTTGGATCCATCATCAGGTCGACCCACGTCTCCGCGGCCGCAACCCCGTTCGAGCCGCCGGCGAAGACACCTGTCCCGCCAGCGGGATCGACGAACACGCCGGTCCTCGAATCGTACGTCGTCGTCGCCGTGCCGCTGGCCTGCGGCTGTGGCGCTCCCTCAGCGGGCAGCGGCGGCGCATCGGGCGCCGGTGCCTCGGCGGGCAGCGGTCCAGGGGGCGGTGGCGGTGCGGGCGCCCCTGGAGGCGCAGGCCTGCCGTACGGCGGCACGATCTGGTCGGGCGGCGCGTAGTACGGCCACGGAGGTGGCGGGCCGTTGTCGTTCGGCGGCACCGGCAACGGGAACGGAGCCTGCGGCGCAGGGCCGGGACCTGGCACCACGCCGGGCGGCAACTGCACCGACGGCGGACCGGGGTCGTAGTCGGCCTGCGGCGGGATGAACGGGAACTTGTTGTACGGCGCGATGCTGCGGCCAGGAGGCTCGTAGTGGTTGTCTTCTTGCTGGTCCATCGGCGTGCCGTACGGCAGGGGCGGACCACGCCAGGGATTGCTACCGATGGGCACGTAACCGCGCGGATCGCGGCAGAGCTGAACCGTCGGCGCACGCTTACCGGGAAACTCCTGGCAGGGGTAGTTGCGGGCACCGCGGACCACCGAAGCATCGTTCTGCGCCGTCTTGCAGTACAGGTCGGTTGGCAGATCGCGCAGCGTGGTGTCGGCGGGTGAGCGGATCAACGGGGCGGGGATGAACCCCACCGAGCACGGAGGCGGGTCGCCGAGGTCCACCTTGAAGTCGAGCTTGCCGCCCTCGTCGACGGGCACGCCGCCGGCAACCGTGGTCAACGCGGCAAGCAGGGCGGGGAAGATGACGAGCGCCTGCTCGATCGACTTGTGGTAGATCACACCGATGCGGCCGGCGTTGGCGAGGTTCGCGGCCAGCATCGGGAACGTCGGCCGGATGCCCTCGAACGTGGTGTTGGCGGCGTCCGTCGCACCCGGCACGGTCTGCAGCACGTTGCGAATCTGGGGATCGGCCTTCGCCGCCTCCGCGGTGAACCGGGCCAGCCCGTCGGCGAGCGACTTGACGTCGTCGCCGCTACGGATCTGCGCGTCGAGGAACGGGCCCACCTGATCGATCAGCTGCGTGGTCTGCCCGTAGTTGGCGTTCGCCTCGTCGATCAGTGCGCGTGACGACTGGATCAGCCGCGACAGTTCCGGCCCTGATCCGTTGAACGCCTTGAACGTTTCCCGAAGCAGATCCTGGATGCGGCTGTCCCCCACGCTGCTGACCAGGTTGTCTGCTTGGGTCAGCAGCCCAGCGATGTCCTGGCCGATCGCGGTGTGGTCGACACCGATGTTCGAACCGTCTCGGAGCATCGTGTTGGAGGGGTCCGCCGGCGGCACCAGGTCCACGTACTGCTCGCCGACGGCCGAGACGCTCTTCACCGTCGCCGTGACGTTCTGCGGGACGGGGGTGTCGGAGTTCAGCCGCATGTCCGCGACGACGCCGTCCTTGGACAGCCCCACCGACTCGACCCTGCCGATGGTCACACCGCGGTAGGTGACGTTCGCGTTCTCGTAGAGTCCGCCGCCCGCAACGAAGTTCGCGGTGATGTGGTAGGCGCCGATGCCGGCCGCGGCAGGCAGGTGAAGATAGAACGCCGAGATGGCGCCCACGCAGACCACCGTGACGACCGCAAAGATCGACAGTTGCAGACGTGTCAGCCGGTCCAGCATTACGGTGTCCCCCCGTCGTGCTGCGTTGCCGTGCCAGGCGGGATCTTGAACGGATCCGCAGCCTGTCCGGACAGGTTGGCCATGGCTCCGGTGAGGAAGTCGGGCGGGTTGATGACCTCGTCCAGATGCTTCATGTTCGGATCGAGCCCCAACGACGTGGGGAAGATGGACTCGCCGAATCGACGAAGAGTCAGGTCGAACGTCACGAACACGTTCATGTAGTCACCGCGGATCGCGTTGCGCAGATACCTGGAGTCGAACGGGAACGTCGGAAGGAACGTGAAGTCCTTGATCAAGTCGTCGGCATGGTCGTTGAGCGCCTTGATCACCGGGTAGAAGTCCTTGAGATCGGCGGCGAAGTCGGTCTTGGTCTCGGACAGCACGTGTGCGGCGACACCGGCGAACGTGCGCAGCGCGGTGAACGCGTCGACGAGGTTGGATCTGTTGTCGTTGAGCACCTTCAGTGCCGCGGGCAGCGAATCCAGGGTCTTGCCGAGGCTGTCCTTGCTCTTTGCCAGGATGCCCGCGAAGCGATTCAAGCCTTCGGCGGCCGCGATGATGTCGTTGGTCTGCTGGTCGAGGGAACTGGTCAGCTCGGCGAGCCGCGGAATCAGGTCGGTAAAGCTGCCCGCGCGCCCGACGACGGCGGCGTACGCCTCGTCGGTGATGTCCTGCAGCGCACCGAGATTGCCCTTGTTCACCACGACGCCCAACGTGGAGAGAACCTCTTCGGTGGTCGGGTAACGGCGAGCCTGGCTCAGCGGGATGCTCGAGCCGTTCTTGAGCTTGCCTTCCCCCGACTGGTCGACCGGCGGGGCCAGCTCGACGTGCTGAGAACCGAGCAGCGACGTCTGAGCGACGGTGGCCGTCGAGTTCTGCGGCAGGTTGACGTTGCCGTCCAGCGACAGCTTCACCGCTGCGAAGAACGTCCCGTCGGGGCGTTGCATGGCTTCGATTCCCGACACGCTGCCGACGGTGACGTCGTCGATCATCACCGGCGAGTTCTGCGGCAGCGTCGCGACATCGGGCAGTTCCACGGTGATGGTGTAGGACCCGTTTCCGTGACCGGCGGTGCCCGGCATGTCCAGCGAGTTGAGCCCGCCGAACTGGCAGCCGGCAAGCAGCATCACGCCGGAGCCGAGCACCGTGCCGCGTCGTGCCAGGGTGGCAACGTTGCGCCGCGTCATCCGCCCGCTCCTTCCGCAGGCAGTGGTTGCGCAGGCGCAGGACCGGGCAGCGCGCCCATCGGAGACGGACCGGGTGCAGGCCCTGCAGGCGAGATCTGGCCGACGACGGCAGGCGGCGGCAGAAGCAGGTCGCTGAGGTTGCCGTCCGGACCCACGGTCGGAGGCGTGACGCCCGGGGCGGGGTTCCACTGCAGGTACGGCACCGGCGTCTGCGCCTTCGCCTCGGTCTCGGGGGTGTCGTAGATGATCTGACCCTTGTAAGCCGTGATGCTGTTGATCGGGTGGAACAGCAGCGGAGGGAAGTTCATCGCGATCCGCTTGAACACCGGACCCATTCGCTGCTTGCAGATCTCGGCGCGCTTGTAGTTGTCCGGGTTCGCGCCGATGTCGAACGTGCCGCCGCAGATGAACTGCACCGGGTTGGCGAAGTTGGGCAGCGACAGTAGGCCGCCGACCGTGCCCTGGGCGGGGTTGTAGATGTTGTAGAAGTTCGCAAGACCGTTCGGGGTGATGTGCAGGACCTGTTCGATGTCATCACTGTGATCGGTCAGAATCTGGGTGAACTCGGCGAGCTTGCCGACCTGGCCGATGAGGGCTTCGTTGTTCTTGTTGAGGAAGCCCTTCACGTCGGTCAGAGCTTGGTTCAGCGTGCCAAGCGTGACGTCGAGATCCTTTGAGCTGTCCGCCAAAACCTGCGACACCGAGGCGACGTGGTTGGAGAACTGCACGATCTGCTCGTTGCTGTTGGCCAGCGCGTTCACCAGCACCTGCAGGTTGCGCACGGTGCCGAACAGATCGGTGCGCGAGTCCCCGAGGCGACCCGCGGTCTGGGAGAGCTCGCGCAGCGCCTTGCGGAACGAGTCACCGTTGCCGTCGAAGGTGTCGGCAGCCTGGTTCACGAACGCACTGAGCGGGCCCTGCATCCCGCCCTGCTGCGGCCCCAACTGGGCGCTGAGCTGGGTGAGCTGTTCCTTGACCTCGTCCCACTCCACGGGAACCCCGGTGCGGTCGAGTCCGATCTGGGCGCCGTCGGCCAGCACGGGGCCGCCGGTATAGGCCGGGGTGAGCTGAACGAACCTGGCCGACACCAGGTTCGGGGCGATGACGATGGCCCGCGCATCGGCGGGCACCTTCACGTCGCCACGAACCGTCATGGTGACCTGGACGTCGGAGGCACGCGGCTTGATCGAGTCGATGGTGCCGACGGGCACGCCGACGATGCTGACCGAGTCGCCTGGGTACAGACCCACCGCCGACGGGAAGTAGGCGATCACCTTGTTGCCGCCCCGCGTCGGCCACACCGCGTACACGCCACCCGCCAGCACCACCACCAGCACGGCGGCCAGCACGATCCGCAGCCAGCGGTTGCGTCCCGAGTTCGAATTCTCTTGTGTCATGGCGACTTCGGCCTAATGATCAGGCGCTCGGAAATGTATCCGCGCAGCATGTCGGCGAGGCTGTCCGGCAGCTTGCCCGGTTGGAAGTACGTGTCGAGCAGCACTTCGGACATGGTGGCGGGTGGCAGACCGAACAGGTTGATCTGGAAACCGGGACCCGAGCCGACGACCTCGCCGAGCGCAGTCGCATACGGCGGCAGCCTGCGCAGTGCCTCGCCGATGTGCGCCTTGCGTTGGAGAAGGTTGTCCATCACCAGGTTGAGCTTCTGCAGGGCTGGAAGGAACTCGCGCTGGTTGTCCGCGACGAAGCCGGACAGCTGGCGTGACACGTCGTCGATGCCCGAGATCAGACTGCTCAGCGCCTGACGGCGTTCGTCGAGCGCGGCGAACAGCAGGTTGCCGTCGGTGATCAACTGGTTCACCTGCCCGGCCCGCTGAGCCAGGGTGTCGGATACCCGCTTGGCGTGGCCGAGAAGCTGTTCCAGCGCCTCGTCGCGCTTGTTGAGGCTGCGGGAGAGGTTCGCGACACCGTCGAGCGCACCACGCAGTTGGGGCGTGGCGTCGTGCAGGGTGTCGGTGAGCGTCTGCAGCGCCTCTTCGAACTTCGGCTTGTCCAGCGCGCTGGCGTTGCCGCCGAGGTCTTGCAGCGCGGTGTTGAGCGTGTACGGAGTCGTGGTGCGGCCCAACGGGATCGTCGTCGCGTTGCCGGTGCCGCCTGGTGTCACCGAAAGCGACTTCTGACCGAGCACGGTATCGGTCTTGATCGCCACCAGCGTCTGGTCACCGACCTTGATGTCGCGCTGCACGGTGAACGTCACCTTGGCGGCGTCGCCTGCCAGTTCCACCGACGACACCTGTCCGACCTTGATCCCGGAGACGGCGACGTCGTTGCCCGGCGAGATGCCGCCCGCGTCGGTGAAGAACGCCTCGTAGTTCTTGCCCTGCGGCCAGAACGGGAGCTTGGTGTAGCCGAACGACACCAGGACCAGGCACGCCACCAAGGCGATGCCGAAGATCCCGGTTCGAGTCGGGTTGGCGTCGGGCCTAGCCATTCTCCGAGCACCTCCCCTTGGACGGGTCCGCAGGACCACCGAACGGGATCAGGATGTCACTGCCCGCGGGGCCGTTGATCTTCATCCGGATCGAGCAGTAATAGATGTTGAAGAACGACCCGTACGCGCCAAGTGCGTTGAGCCGCAGGTAGTTCTCGGCAAGCGGCTCGATCACCTTGTTGATGTCGGCCTTGCGCTCGTCGAGTCGCTGCGCGAGCGGCCGGACGTTCTCGATGACGCCCTGCAGCGGGCGACGGCTGGTCTCGAGCAGCTCGTTCAGGTCGCTGGACGCCGACGCGAGCGGAGGGATGGCGCCCGCGATCGGGTCGCGGTTCTGTGCCAGTCCGGTGATCAGCTGCTGGAGCTGGTCGACGCTGGCGTCGAACTGCGTGCCCTTCTCGTCGACGGTCGCCAGGACCGTGTTGAGGTTGTTGATCACGTCGCCGATCAGTTGATCGCGGGACGCAAGGTTCTGAGTGAACGATCCGGTGCTCTCCAGCAGGTTGGACAGCGCGCCACCCTGGCCCTGCAGTAGTTCGATGATCGCGTTGCTGACCTCGTTGACCTTGTTGCCGTCGAGCCCCTTCAGCACGGGCTTGAGCCCGCCGAGAAGCGCGTCGAGGTCGAGCGCGGGCTGGGTGTTCTCCCTGGCGATGGTTCCACCGGGGGGCAGCTTGCGCAGATCGCCCGGGCCCGAGGTGATTTCGAGGTAACGGTCACCCACCAGGTTCTGGTAGCGCACCACGGCCTTGGTAGAGGTGTACAGCTGGTACTTGTCGCTGACGTCGAATGAGACGTCAACGCTGTTGTCCGGATTGAGCTTGACCTTCTTGACCGAACCCACCGGCACACCGGAGATCCTGACGTCCTGGCCGGCCTTGAGCCGAGACGCCTCGGCGAAGTTCGCGTGGTAGGTGTTGCCGGATGCGAAGCGGAACTGACCGAACACGACCACCAGCCCGGCCGCGACCATCAGCATCACGACGGTGAAGACGGCGACGCTGATCAGCGTCTTGCGTTCACGATTCATCAGGGCACCATGTTCTTCGCGCAAGCGCTCATCAGAAGTCATCCCGTTCGGCGTAGGCCCCGTTGAACAGGAACTGCAGGGTCGACGGCGCGTCGAACTGCAACTCGGTGTTGGGCTGGAACGGAACGTAGGCATTGTCGGTGACCAGGAACGGCGAGTGGAACCACGATCCGCCGTACTGCTTGCTCGGCATGTTCGGCAACCCGCGGCAGTTGGGACCGCCGGAGGCGTTCACGATCGGCAGGCTCTCGGGGTAGGTGTACGCCGGTGCGCCAGGCAGGAAGTTCGATGCGACGAACAGGCCTGGCTTGATGCCACCGATGACCGGCCCGAAGCGGTCGGCGGCTATCGCGCCGCCCTCGAGGATGCAACCGATCTCCGGGGAGTAATCGCCGACCACCTTCAACGGTGCGCGCAGCCGCTGGATGGCCGCGATGAAGTCCTCGGCGCCGGGCTTGAGAGTGGCGGTGCCGTTGTTGGCCAGACCCGTTGCGGCCAGCAACGCGGCGTTCAGGTTGTCCTGCTCGTCGATCAGCGTCTTGCTGATCGCTGGCGCATTGTCGAAGATCGTGGCCAGGTCGGGTGCCGCGTCGGCGTAGATGTTGGCCACCTGCGCGGTCTTCTGGAAGTCCTGCTGCAGTGTCGGCAGCTTCGGATTGAGCTGCTGCAGATAGTAATTCAGGCCCGCAAGGGAAGCACCGGCGTCGTCGCCGTTGCCGCGCAGGCCCTCGCCGAGCGCGGAGATCGTGCCGTTGAGATTGACGGGATCGATCTTCTGCAGCACGTCGGACAGTGTCTGGAACAGCGTGTTGACCTCGAGCTGCACGTCTCCGGCCTGCACCTGCGCGCCGGGCCGCAGCGAGCTGCTCGAAGGCGAGTCGGGCGGTAGGAACTCAACGCCCTTGGCGCCGAACACCGTGGTGCCGCCTATCCGAACCTTCGCGTTGGACGGTACGTAGGGCAGCTGGTTGCTGTCGATCGCCAGCGTCAGCCTGGCCTCGTTGCCCGCGTACTCGATGCCCTTCACGCGGCCGATCTGGATGCCGCGGTACTTCACCTTGGCGTCGGTGTCCATCACCAAGCCTGCCCGCGGTGAGGTCACCGTCACGGTGTCCACCGAGGTGAACGCGGCGGTGTAGGAGAGGTAGGTGAAGACGGTGGCAGCGACCATGAGGGCAGCGAGGATCGCTGCAGCGATCCTTACGTGGCTGCGTTTGGCCCCGTTTCCTGCGCCGACTGCCATTTTCCCGTTCCCTGCCCTAACCGGAGAGGTTGAAGTTGCCGGACGCTCCGTAGACGGCGAGCGAGATGAACAGGGTGATGGTGACGACGACGATGAGTGAGGTGCGCACGGCCTGGCCGACTGCGATGCCGACGCCGACCGGACCACCGGATGCGTTGTAGCCGTAGTAGGTATGCACCAGCATCACGGCCACCGACATGACGATGGCCTGCAGGAACGACCACAGCAGATCCGTCGGCACCAGGAACGTGTTGAAGTAGTGGTCGTAGAGGCCCGCCGACTGCCCGTTGATGAAGACGGTGGTGAACCGTGCCGCGAAGAACGCCGCAAGCACCGATAGGGAGTACAGCGGGATGATCGCGATGAGGCCCGAGATGATGCGCGTCGACACGAGATAGGACACCGAGTGCACGGCCATCGCCTCGACGGCGTCGATCTCCTCGGCGACGCGCATTGCGCCCAGCTGTGCCGTGGTGCCTGCGCCGATGGTGGCTGCCAGCGCGATGCCCGCGATCACCGGGGCGACGATGCGAACGTTGAGGAACGCCGAGAGGAAGCCGGTCAGTGCCTCGATGCCGATGTTGCCGAGCGACGAATAACCCTGCACCGCAATGACGCCGCCGGACGCCAGCGTCATGAACGCCGCGACGCCGACGGTGCCGCCGATCATCACCAGGGCGCCGGTGCCCATGGTCATCTCGGCGATGAGACGAACGGTCTCCTTGCGGTAGCGGGTCAGCGCATTGGGGATGTAGCGGACCGATTCGCCGTAGAACAGAGCCTGCTCGCCGATGGTGTCGATGGCCCTTGGCACACCGCGGAACAGGCGGCGGAAGCGCAGTGTCGCGTCGTAGCTCATGCCTCGCCTCCCGCTCGCCGTCGGGTGCTCATCGGGCCAGCACCCGAACCCCGATGGCCGTCGTGAGCACGTTGATCACGAACAGGCAGATGAACGCGTAGACCACGGTCTCGTTGACCGCGACGCCGACGCCCTTGGGGCCACCCTTCACGGTCAGGCCGCGGTAGCAGCCGACGAGGCCTGCGACCACGCCGAACAACATGGCCTTGATGAAGGCGAGCATCAGCTCGCCGAGGCCAGTCAGGATCGTGAGGCCGTTGATGAACGCCCCTGGGTTGACGCCCTGCAGGAACACGGAGAAGACATAGCCGCCGGCCAGGCCGATCGCGCAGACCAGGCCGTTGAGTAGAAGCGCCACGAACGTCGAGGCCAGGACGCGGGGCACGACCAGCCGTTGGATGGGGTCGATGCCGAGCACGCGCATGGCGTCGATCTCTTCGCGGATGGTGCGCGCGCCCAGGTCGGCGCAGATGGCGGTGGCACCGGCACCCGCGACCACCAACACCGTGACGATGGGGCCGAGCTGGGTGACGGTGCCGAAGGCGGTACCTGCGCCGGACAGATCGGCCGCACCGATCTCGCGAAGCAGGATGTTGAGCGTGAACGCCACCAGAACGGTGAACGGGATGGCGACGAGCAGCGTCGGCACCAGCGCAACGCGCGCGATCATCCACGTCTGGTCGAGGAACTCTCGGAACTGAAAGGGCCGCCGAAACGTCTTGACAAAGGTGTCCAGGGACATCTCGAAGAACCCGCCCACGGCCCGGGCCGGAGCCGCAAGCTGTTCGATCAACCTCGGCTCCGTTCTCGGCACGGGGGGCTAAGTGGGTTATTGGCGAAGAACCCAGAACTAGCGGTCCCACCGGCAATTCCACTCGACCATGACGCGGCGCTCTTAGTGAGCCGGCTCATATTAACTAGAACACGTTCGCAGTGTCAAAGAACTGCGAAATCCATCAACATAAGTCCATTTACGCAGGTCAGAGCATATGTGACACAGGTCATCCTGGAACGTGTTCTACCTCTATGACGAGCGTTCTTTCGAGACCGTCAGTCTCGCGACTGCATCAACTCAGCG
The DNA here is from genome assembly GCF_008329605.1 of Mycolicibacterium sp. P9-64. Classification (GTDB taxonomy): domain Bacteria; phylum Actinomycetota; class Actinomycetes; order Mycobacteriales; family Mycobacteriaceae; genus Mycobacterium. The sequence goes on along the minus strand of NZ_NPKO01000005.1, from coordinate 34,147 downwards.
GCCGAGAATCCACGCTCTGGATCACGTCCAGCAAAGTATTCACGCAACGTTGCGTCGAGGTCGGCTGCGGACCACGCATCGGAGTCTGCGGTGAATTGCTTCTCCGCCGTTGGCGCCGCAACCAGCGTCACTGTCGGACCATAGACGATGAACAGCTGGCCGTTGACGTCTTCAGCAGCAGGTGACGACAAGAACCGGACCAGGTTCACCACGTGCTCGGGAGACAGGGCGTCGACCTGCCCCTCGTCGAGTTCGGGAGCATCGCCGAAGACGTCGGCGGTCATTGCCGTCCTGGCCCGCGGCGCAATGGCGTTGGCCCGGACGCCGTAGCGGCCAAGGGCGCGGGCAGCCGTCAGCGTCAGCGCGGTGATCCCCGCCTTGGCGGCCCCGTAGTTGGCCTGACCGGCCGGACCCGCAAGGCCGGCCTCCGACGACGTGTTGACGAGCCGGCCATAGACCGTGCCGCCGTTCTCCTTTGCCTTGTTCCGCCAGTAGGTCGCGGCATTGCGCGTGAGCAGGAAGTGCCCCCGCAGATGCACCGCGATGACGGCGTCCCAGTCCTCGTCGGTCATGTTGAACAACATGCGGTCGCGGGTGATCCCCGCGTTGTTGACGACGATGCTCAGCCCGCCGAGCCCGTCCGCGGTGGCGACCAGTTCGTCGGCCGTGCTGCGCGCGCTGATGTCACCCGCGACGGCGACCCCCTTGGAACCCGCGGCAGCGACCTCGTCGAGGACGTCGGACTGGTCGAGGGCGGCGGCGATGTCGTTGACGACCACCGTCGCTCCAGCACGGGCCAATCCGATGGCCTCGGCGCGGCCCAAGCCTGCGGCAGCGCCCGTCACCACCGCGACCAGGCCGGACAGGTCGGTCGTATGAGAATCGGTCGTCACTTTATGAATACCTCTAGTCTTTCCGGATCAGGGCGGCTCTTGGGCATTCGGCGATGGACTGAACCGCCAACTCCTCCTCGTCGGAGGGCACGGGATCGGCCTTCACGACGGCGTAGTCCTCGTCGTCGAGATCGAACAGATCTGGGGCGATACCCACGCACACCGCGTTACCTTCACAGCGATCGCGATCAACTTCGACTCGCATGACCATGCTCCTCCCGGCTCATCGACCCCGTGCGCGGATGGCCCGCCCCCGGTAGGTCGTCAGAATACGACGGCTCGGACCAATGCCATGTAAGCACTGGCTGGATTCCCAGACTAGAACGTGTTACAACCGGGGATGTCGACGGGTACCTGCGGCAACGGTGACGGAACAGATGGGAACGAGCGATGCGGATCGGCTACAGCCCCGAGCAGGAGGAGTTGCGGCGCGAGTTGCGCGCATACTTCACCAAGCTGATGACCCCCGAGCGCGCCGAGGCGTTGGCCTCGAATGACGGCGAGATGGGGCGCGGAAACGTCTACCGGGAGACGGTCGCCCAGATGGGCAAGGACGGCTGGCTCACGTTGAGCTGGCCCACGGAGTTCGGCGGCCAGGCCCGCCCGCCCATGGACGGCCTGATCTTCAACGACGAGGCCTCGATCGCGAACGTCCCGGTGCCGTTCCTGACCATCAACAGCGTCGCGCCGACGATCATGCACTTCGGCTCGGATGAGCAGAAGAAGTTCTTCCTCCCCAAGATCGCCGCGGGTGAACTGCACTTCGCGATCGGCTACTCCGAACCTGGCGCGGGCACCGACCTGGCCGCCCTGCGCACCACCGCCGTGCGCGACGGCGACGACTACGTCATCAACGGCCAGAAGATGTGGACCAGCCTGATCGCGTACGCCGACTACGTGTGGCTCGCGGTCAGGACCAACCCCGAGGCCAAGAAGCACCGCGGCATCTCGATGCTGCTGGTGCCGACCACCGCGGAGGGCTTCTCCTGGACGCCCGTGCACACCATGTCGGGCATCGATACCAGCGCCACGTACTACCAGGACGTGCGCGTTCCGACGTCCAGCATCGTCGGTGAGGAGAACGGCGGCTGGAAGCTGGTCACCAACCAGCTCAACCACGAGCGCGTCGCGCTGGTCTCCGCACAGCCGATCTACGTTGCGCTCAACGGTGTTCGCGAGTGGGCGCAGAACACCAAGGACGTGCACGGCAAGCGGCTGATCGACGCCGAGTGGGTGCAGCTCAACCTGGCCAGGGTGCACGCCAAGGCCGAGGTGCTCAAGCTGATCAACTGGGAGCTGGCCTCGTCGACGGACGAGGCGCCGTCGCCCGCCGACGCATCGGCGGCGAAGGTGTACGGCACGGAGCTGGCCACCGAGGCCTACCGCTTGCTGATGGAGGTGCTCGGCACGTCGGCGACGCTGCGCACCGATTCCCCAGGGGCACTGCTGCGGGGCCGGATCGAGCGCATGCACCGGTCGTGCCTGATCCTGACCTTCGGCGGAGGCACCAACGAGATTCAGCGCGACATCATCGGCATGGTCGCGCTCGGCCTGCCCCGAGTGAATCGTTAAGGACTGAGAATGGACTTCAAGACAACCGAAGCCTCCGACGACCTCGGCGGGCTCGTCCGCACCATCACCGAATCGGTGTGCACTCCCGAGCATCAGCGTGAACTCGACGGACTCGACGAGCGCTTCGACCGCGACCTGTGGAGCAAGCTCATCGACGCCGACATCCTGTCGACCGCTGCCCCGGAATCATTGGGTGGCGGCGGGTTCGGCGTGCTCGAGCAGACCGCGGTGCTCGTCGCACTCGGCAGGCAGTTGGCCGCGGTGCCGTACCTCGAGTCAGCGGTGCTGGCTGCAGGCGCCCTCGCCAGGTTCGCACCGGAGGCCTTGCAGCAGGAGTTCGCAGTGCCTGCGGTCAACGGGCAGAAGATCGTGGCCGTCGCGCTCGACGGCGACATGGGCGAAGGCCCCGTGCAAGCTGAGGCGCACGGCTCGGGCTACCGGCTGACCGGTGCCCGCACCCAGGTCGGCTACGGCCCGGTGGCAGACGCGTTCCTCGTCCCCGCCGAAACGAATTCGGGCACCAAGGTCTTCCTCGTCGAAGCCGGCACCGACGGCGTGACCGTCGAATCATTGTCGACGACGGGGCTCGGCAGCATCGCGCATCTCGAGCTCTCACGCGTCGAACTCGGTGCCGACCGCGTCGTCGGTGGCGGCGACGTCGTCGACTGGCTCACCACGCACGGCACCCTCGGCCGCAGCGCATTTCAGCTCGGAGTGCTGGAGCGCGCCTTGGAGCTCACCTCGCAGTACGCGCGTGAGCGCGAACAGTTCGACCGCCCGATCGGCAGCTTCCAGGCGGTGTCGGCGCGACTGGCCGACGGGTACATCGACATCAAGGGCCTGCGGCTGACGCTGACTCAGGCGGCGTGGCGGTTGTCTGAGGATCTGCCAGCCGAGGTCGACGTCAACACCGCGGCGTTCTGGGCAGCGGAGGCAGGCCATCGGGTTGCGCACACCACGGTGCACGTGCACGGCGGCGTCGGGATCGACACCGACCACCCGGTGCACCGCTACTTCCTCGCCGCCAAGCAGACCGAGTTCGCGGTGGGTTCAGCGACCGGGCAGCTGCTGCGCATCGGCCGTGAACTGGCCGAGACGCCCGCCTGAGCCCGACCAGTTCCAGGTGACCACTCCACCGAACCCAACAGTCGCCGATCTGCTGGTACCGCTCGTCGCCGTCACCGACCGCGGCGTGCACGACGAGGCCGGCTTCGTCAGCTGGCGTGACCACATCCAGGCGGCGGCCGAACTGGCCGCCGCGCTGTCGGCGCGCCTGGATCCCGGCCTGCCACCGCACGTCGGTGTCCTGCTCGGCAATACGCCGTTCTTCTCGAGTGTCCTGGTGGCGGCCGCACTGGCCGGGGTGGTCCCGGTCGGCCTGAACCCGATCCGTCGCGGCGAGGCCCTTGCCCGAGACGTCGCGCGGGCCGACTGTCAGGTGGTGCTGACCGACAACCCGTCGACCATCCCCGAAGGGGTTGGCTTCATCGACGTCGAATCCCCGGAGTGGGCAGCCGAACTCGCGGCGCATCGCGGCGCACCGGTCACGTTCGCCGAACCGCGCCCCGACGATCTGTTCATGCTGATCTTCACCTCGGGCACCAGTGGTGAGCCCAAGGCCGTGCGCATCACGCATGACAAGGTGGCGTTCCCGGGAAGGATGCTGGCGGACCGCTTCGGTCTCGGGCCTGCCGACACCGTGTACCTGTCGATGCCACTGTTCCACTCCAACGCGGTGATGGCCGGCTGGGCGGTCGGGGTCGCGGCGGGTGCCTCGATTGCGTTGCGGCGCAAGTTCTCCGCATCGGGGTTCATGCCCGACGTGCGCCGCTTTCGCGCGACCTACGCCAACTACGTCGGCAAGCCGCTGTCCTACATCCTGGCCACGCCGCCGCGGGACGACGACGCCGACAATCCGCTGAAGTTCCTGTACGGCAACGAGGGTGCGCCACGGGACCTGCCGCGATTCGCCGAACGATTCGGCGTGCTCGTAGTCGACGGATTCGGCTCCACCGAGGGTGGAGTGGCGATCGCCCGCACCCCTGACACGCCTGACGGATCGTTGGGCCCGCTGACCGACGAAGTCGCGATCGTCGACGTCGACACCGGCGAACCATGCCCGCCTGGGAAGATCGGTGAGTTGGTCAACCCCACCGGGCGCGGCTGGTTCCGAGGTTACTACCGCGACGAAGCGGCCGAGGCGACGCGCATGGTGGGCGGCGTCTACCACACCGGTGACCTCGCTTACCGCGACGAGAACGGTTACGCCTATTTCGCAGGCAGGCTCGGCGACTGGATGCGCGTCGACGGCGAGAACCTCGGCACCGCACCGATCGAGCGAATCCTCTTGCGCTACCCCGATGTCGTCGAGGTCGCCGTCTACGCCATCCCCGATCCCGCCGTCGGCGACCGGGTGATGGCGGCGATGGTGCTCCGCGAGGGTGCCGCATTCGAGATCGAGAAGTTCGAGGCCTTCCTCGACGACCAGCCCGACCTCGGCCCCAAGCAGTGGCCGTCGTTCGTCCGGATCGGTGCCGCGCTCCCGCGAACCGAGACGTTCAAGGTGCTCAAGCGGATCCTGTCCGCAGAGGGCACCGAATGCGACGACCCGGTCTTTGCCGTCCGGCGGTAGCGTGGCGACGGTGGGATACCGTGACGGCCCGCCGCCCACCCTGCTGCGCGAACTCGTCGAGTGCGCGTGGGTGATGGACGGCCCAAGCGGCCCGGTGCGAGTGCTGCCAGACGGGTGCATGGATCTGATCCGGATGGACGGGCGCATCATCGTGGCGGGCCCAGACACAGGCGCATCGGTCAGCCAGCACGGCGCGGAGCCGATCAACGGCCTGCGCTTTCGCCCTGGCATGCTGCCGCGTCTGCTCGGCGTGCCGGCGGCCGAGCTCCGAAATCTCCGGGTGCCCCTTGCCGACCTGGGAGTGCCCGCGGCCCAACGCAGTTCACTCATCGACCTGGCCACCGCGCTCGCGGCCAACCCGCCAAGCAGCGAGACGGCACCGTGGTCGACGGCCTTGGTGCGGCACGTGACGCGCAGTCTCGCAGTCGGTGCCGCCGTCGCGGGGGTGGCCGATCAGATCGGATGGTCAAGTCGAACCCTGCAACGTCAGTGCGCGGCCGTGTACGGTTACGGCCCCGCGACGCTGCGGCGGATCCTGCGGTTTCGGCGGGCGTGGGCGCTCATAGACCGCGGCGCGTCGTACGCGGAAGCCGCTGCGGCAGCAGGTTACTCAGACCAACCGCATCTGCATCGTGAGGTGCGCGATCTCGCTGGGGCGGGTTTGTCGTCGCTGCGTCAGGGCGCCAGTGGCGCGAACAGATCGACCCAGTTGCCGTCCGGGTCGGCCACCGTGGCGTAACGCTGCCCCCACGGAGCGTCGTACGGCTTCAATGTCCCGGTATGTCCAGCGGCGGTGATCTCGTCGAACAGTGCGTCGACCTCAGCGGGGGAATTCACGCCGACTGCCAACGCGATCCGGCCGTTGCCGAACGACGAGGCGGGCGGCGCCCAACCGGGGTGCATGCCTGCGATCGTCTCCTCGGTGTCGAAGGACAAGGTGTTCCCACCGGGGAGTTCGACCGTCACGTGGGGTGGCCCGTCCTGAGCGGGCACGGGCAGGCCGAGCAGCCGGTAGAAGTCCAACGATCGTTCTAGGTCGTTGGCGAAGATCTGGAAGACGGTCGACGTCAGGTGAATAGCCATGACCACACGCTAGGGCGGATCGTCGACGGTGATCGTGAACGAATCGGACATGTCCTCACGATGACGTCAGAGCAAAGCATCCTAAACCGGAAGGCACCGATTCCGGAGAGTTCGCGCCGGAGAATTCGAGTAGATCTACTCACGCAGCGTAAGGGGTGTTTTGAGCTACGCTTCGCTGCGGAATGGACGTTGACGGTGTTTGCATCTACGACCACTACCGAACCACAGGAAACCAAAGGAGTTAACAAATGAGAGCATCGGCGATCACCGGTGTGGCCGCGGCAGTGACCGCCCTGGCCGTCGTGCTGTCCGGCTGCGGCTCGGACACCAAGACCGCAACGTCCAGCAGTTCCAGCACGGAGTCGAAGTCCTCGACCAAGTCGTCGACGACCAAGAAGAAACCCACGGTCGAGTCCTCACCGGCGGAGGCGGCGGGCCCGAACCCGAGCATCGCCAGCTACATCAAGGACAACAACATCACCGAAACCCCGGTGCACATGGGCGATCCCGGATCTCCGACGATCAACCTCCCGGTGCCCGACGGCTGGGAGCCCGCTGGCGAGAACACCCCGGAATGGGCGTACGGCGCCATCCTCTACACCGGGCCAGAAGCCGCGGAGTACACCCCCAGCATCGTCGCCATCGTGTCGAAGCTGACCGGTGACGTCGACCCGCAGAAGATCATCGACCTCGCACCCGGCGAGCTCAACAACCTCTCCGGCTACAAGCCGCTCAACGAGGGTGCCACCAGCACGCTCGGCGAGTACCCGGCCTACCAGCTCGGCGGCACGTGGCAGTCGGACGGCGAGACCAAGGTCGTCGCCCAGAAGACGGTCGTCATCCCCGGCTCCGACGGTCTGTACGTCCTTCAGCTCAACGCAGACGGCCTGGACAGCCAGAAGGAAGTCATCGGCGCGGCCACCGACGTCATCGACTCGGACACCACGATCACGCCCTAGTCATCACCAGCGAAAACGCCGCCGAAGTGTTCGTCACTTCGGCGGCGATTTCGTTCAGCTCTCCCGGATTCCGTCGAGGCGCTTGGAGGCCGCCTCGAAACCCTGGACCAGCTCGGCGATGATGTCGGCGACCGGCCGAATCTCGTTCATCCGCCCGACGATCTGGCCGACCGGCATCGCGACCGTCGTCGGATCCGACGACTCGCTCATCCTTTGATGGGCCTCGCTGACGAGGATGTTCTGCAGCGGCATCGGCAACGGTTCCGGTGCGCCGTCGGCGTCCCAGGCCTCGGTCCACCGGCTCTTGAGGAGCCGGGCGGGCTTGCCGGTGTAGATGCGGCGGCGCACGGTGTCACTCGAGTTCGCCGCGAGCAGCGCCTGCTGAATCACCGAAGTACCCGATTCGGTGCGCACGCCGAGGTCGTACTCGGCGGCCGTGAGGAATGCCGAACCCATCCACACACCCTGCGCGCCAAGCGCGAGCGCCGCTGCGACCTGACGGCCGCTACCGATGCCGCCTGCCGCGAGCACGGCGGCCGAACCACCAATCGCATCAACGACTTCGGGCACCAACACCATCGAGGCAATCTCGCCGGTGTGACCACCCGCCTCGTGCCCCTGGGCGATGACGATGTCGACGCCGTTCTCGACGTGGCGCTGAGCGTGCTTGGCGCTGCCCGCCAGCGCGGCCACCGGCACACCGGCGGCGTGTGCCTGGTCGATGACGTCCTTGGGCGGGGAGCCCAAGGCGTTGGCGATCAGCTTGATCGGGTGCTTGAGCGCCACCTCGACGTGCGAGCGGGCGACCGAATGCAGCCAGCCGAGAACACCTTCGGACCTCTCTTCGTCGTCGGGCAGCGGTGGCACGCCGAGATCGGCGAGCGTCTTGGCGACGAAGTCGCGATGCGTCTGCGGGATCAGCTTGTTGATGTCGACCGACGTGCCCTCGGTTGGCACCTTGGCTGGCATGACGATGTCGACGCCGTACGGTTTGCCGCCGGTGTTCTCGTCCATCCAGCGCAGTACGTCTTCGAGATCGTCGGCGTCGTTGAACCGCACACAGCCAAGTACTCCGAGCCCGCCGGCCTTGCTGACCGCGGCGGCCACCTTCTCCGACGGGGTGAAGACGAAGATCGGGTATTCGATGCCGAAGCGATCGCAGAGCTCGGTTTTCACAGCGTCATCTCCCGTCGCTTCGCTCGCGCCATTAGCGAGCTCCTACGTGCTTGGCGTGGACGTCGTCGGCGGGACGTTCCTCGGTGGTGTCCTTGGCCCAGCGATAGTCGGGCTTGCCCGCCGGGGAACGCTTGACCTCGTCCACCAGCCAGAGGCTGCGCGGCACCTTGTATCCGGCGATCTCGGTGCGGACGAAGGCGTCGAGTTCGGCGAGCGTCGGCCGGGCGCCGTCCCTGGGATGGACGACGGCCGCGACGTGCTGACCGAAACGCGGGTCGGGAACCCCGACCACCAACGCGTCGAACACGTCGGGGTGGCCCTTGAGCGCAGCCTCGACCTCTTCGGGGTAGATCTTCTCGCCGCCACTGTTGATCGACACCGACCCACGGCCCAGCATCGTGACGCTACCGTCGGCCTCGACTTCGGCGTAGTCACCCGGAATCGCGTACCGCACACCGTTGTACGTGCGGAAGGTCTCGGCGGTCTTCTTCTCGTCCTTGAAGTAGCCGACCGGGATGTGGCCGCACTTGGCGATGATGCCGCGCACGCCCGAGCCCGGGACGATCTCGTTGCCGTCCTCGTCGAGCACCTTGGTGTTCTTGTCGATGGTGACCCGCGGACCGCCGGTATGCGACTGACCCTTGGCCACGATGCTGGTCCCGCCGAAGCCGGTCTCCGAGGAACCGATCGAATCGGTGATGATCCGGTTGGGCAGCAGCTCGAGGAACTTCTCCTTCAGGCTGGTTGAGAACAGTGCCGCGGTGCTGGCCAGCAGGAACAGCGACGACAGGTCATAGGTGTTGCCCTCGTCCTGGTGCGCGAGCAACGCGTCGAGCAGCGGCCGGGCCATCGCATCACCGGTGAAGAACAGCAGGTTCACCTTGTGCTCGTGAATCATCCGCCAAACCTCGTCGGCGTCGAACTCCGGCGCCAGGACCACGGTTTGACCCGAGAACAGCGACATCCACGTCGCGGATTGGGTGGCGCCGTGGATCATCGGCGGAATCGGGAGCCGGATCATCGGGGGATTCGCCGCGGCCGCCTTGGACAGGTCGAACTCGTCGGCGATCGGCTCGCCGGTGGCGAAGTCGGTGCCTCCGAACAGGACTCGGTAGATGTCCTCGTGGCGCCACATCACGCCCTTCGGGAAGCCCGTGGTGCCGCCGGTGTAGAGCAGGTAGATGTCGTCCTCGCTGCGCGGACCGAAGTCGCGCTCGGGTGAACCCTGCTCCAGCGCCGAGTAGAACTCGACGCCACCGTAGCGTTGGAAGGCCTCTTCTTCGACGTCGGAGCCGTCTGAGACCACCAGGATCGTCTTGACGTTCGGCGTCTCCTGCAGCACGTTGGCGACGCGGTCGGCGTACCGACGCTCGTGCACCAGCGCAACCATGTCGGAGTTCTCGAACAGGTACTTCAGCTCGCCCTCGACGTAGCGGAAGTTGACGTTCACCAGGATCGCGCCCGCCTTGACGATGCCGAGCATCGCGATGACGATCTCGATGCGGTTGCGGCAGTACAGGCCGACCTTGTCGTCCTTCTTGACGCCCTGGTCCACGAGGTAGTGCGCAAGGCGGTTCGCCTTCTCCTCCAACTCGGCGTAGGTCAGTTGTTGGTCGCCGGAGATCAGGGCGACGCGGTCTGGCACGGCATCGATTGCGTGCTCGGCGAGATCGGCGATGTTCAGGGCCACGCACCTAAACTAGAACGTGTTACATTTCGAGACAAGTCTGTGGCGACAATGGTGGAAGGCGGACATTCGTGAGCGACTCCCAAAAAGCCCCCGATGCCCTGGTTGAGCAGCGCGGACACACGTTGATCGTGACGCTGAACCGGCCCGAGGCGCGCAACGCGCTCTCTACCGAGATGCTCTCGATAATGGTCGACGCCTGGGACCGGGTCGACGAGGATCCGGAGATCCGCACGTGCATCCTGACCGGTGCCGGCGGCTATTTCTGCGCAGGCATGGACCTCAAGGCCGCGACGGCCAAGCCGCCAGGCGACTCGTTCAAGGACGGCAGCTACGACCCGTCGCGCATCGACGGGCTGTTGAAGGGCCGCAGGCTCACCAAGCCGCTCATCGCGGCGGTCGAGGGCCCTGCCATCGCGGGCGGTACCGAGATCCTGCAGGGCACCGACATCCGCGTCGCGGGCGAGAGCGCCAAGTTCGGCATCTCCGAGGCCAAGTGGAGCCTGTACCCGATGGGCGGATCCGCTGTGCGCCTGGTGCGGCAGATCCCGTACACGATCGCGTGTGACCTTCTGCTTACCGGACGGCACATCAAGGCCGCCGAGGCGTTGTCGTACGGCCTGATCGGTTACGTGGTGCCCGATGGCGAGGCGCTCACCAAGGCGTTGGAGATCGCCGAAGTGATCAACAACAACGGTCCGCTTGCGGTGCAGGCGATTCTGAAGTCCATCCGCGAGACCGAGGGCATGCACGAGAACGACGCCTTCAAGATCGATACCCAGATCGGCATCAAGGTGTTCCTCAGCGATGACGCCAAGGAAGGCCCGATGGCGTTCAAGGAGAAGCGGGCGCCGAACTTTCAGATGAAGTAACGCGACTGCGCCGATGGACCGCCAGCCGCCCACCGTGCTTGGGAGTGAAGGCCACGCCACGAGCGTGCACATCCTCAGCCGGGTCGGCGGTCGGTTCGATGACGAAGTGCTGCAACAACGTTCGCAACATCGCATCCATGCTGACGTTTGCGAACGTTGCTCCAGGACATCGACGGGTTCCGCCGCCGTACGGAATCCAGGTGTAGGCAGTGGGGCTGGAGGTCGTGAACCTCTCCGGTTCGAAGCGGTCCGGGTCTTCGAACACGACCGGATTGCCATGGATTTGCGAAATGAACACCATCACAGAGGATCCCCGCGGAATCACCCACTCACCGATCCGTACCGTCGGCGCGTAGACGTGGCGTCCAGCGAAGTCGACCACGGTGCGGGTTCGTTGTACTTCCATGATCGTCGCGCGCCGCAACGCGCTCTCGCCGGAATCGGCCTCCGCCGTCAGCGCGTCGAGCAGCTCGGGCTCCCTACTGATGCGTTCGAGCACCCATGCCATGGTCGCCGCGGTCGTCTCGTGGCCCGCGGCCAAGAACGTCAGCATCTCGTCCCCGATCTCGCTGCGAGACATCGGGCGGCCATCCTCGTCGGTGCTGCGTAGCAGGATACTGAGAACGTCCGTCCGGTCGGCGAATTCGGGATCCGCAGCGACCTGCGCGATCAACGTGTCGACCACCAACTCGTACCGTCGACGCAATTCCGCCAGCCGGCCCCACGGGGTGAATCGGCCGAACGTGCGCTTCGGCATCGGCAGCGATACCAGTCGCTGTCCCAACGCCGCCCACGGTGGAATCACCCGCCGCAGCTCGTCGAGTTCGCTTCCTTCGGCACCGAAGATGGCGCGCAGCATGCCGTTGAGCGAGATCCGCAGCAGCGGTTCGAGGGATTCGAAGGATTCGCCTTCTGGCCAGCCCGCACTTTCACGCAACGTCTCTTCGGCGAACACTTGGTCGTACACCCGCACACTCCGCCCATTGAAGGGCGGGGTGAGCAGCTCGCGACGTCGCCGATGTTCGGCGCCGTCGAGTCCAAAGACCGAGCCGGGTCCCAACAAGCGAGTACTGAGATTGGGCTGAAGATTTCCCAGGTCATTGGGGTTCGTCTGAAACGTTTGTCGGGCGAGGTCGGGATCGGTGACGATCACGACGGTGCCAACGGTAGGCATTCTTATCGTGAATGCGTCACCATGTCGGCGCGTCAGTTTCTCGATCATCTGGCGACGAGCTAGGGCAAACCACATGCCTTGCACCAGCTTGGGAAGTGTCGGCCCTGGCGGTAGCGAAAATTCAGCCACGTTGCGGCTCCATCCGTCCGAAGCGGCGCCGGACGAAACGCACCTGCCAGTTGCGCATGAGAAAGGTGATCCAGGCAGACAACGCCGGCATCAATGGCCTGATGAGCGGTTTGGGAATGACGGCGAGGCGGAATGAGACGACCGACCCCGAACCACTCGGCGTCACGTGGTAGTACTCCACGAATTCGGTGACTCCGACCGGCGGGTTCTCCAGGTAGAAGGCCTTATAGCGGTTGGCCTCATCCCACTCGAAATATCGTGACCTCAAGTGGACGGGACCCCAATTCATGATGCGCAGCGTCCCGACACCATGAGGCCCGGGGGTCACCCAATCAACGCTTACACCCGGCAGGAATCGGTGGTCGCCGGCCGCGAGTTCAGCCCATACCTCGTCGACGCTCGACGCCAGTGAGATCTTTTCGTCGTACACCGTGATCGCGGCCCGAAAATCGTCCGCAGAACGCAGATTGTCCGTGGGCATTGACCGCCTTTCCATGTATCTGCATTGCCGTCAATAATTGGCGTGGAGACCAGACGCGCCGATGTAAACCGTACCTCGCTGCATGCACGATGTGTAGTGCACAATTCAGCCCTTCCATCCCTTGCCGCACGCTTGACCCCGTGCTAATTTCCAATTATCCAACTCGACGCGCAGATGCCCCGCGTCGAGAATTCACTCAGTTGGGGGATGGAGCATGCACGTTGGCGCGTGGACGAAATTCGCCACCCATTGCCACGGTGAACGACCATCCGTCGTCAGCTGCTGCGTCGGCTTGCCAAACGCGCAGGTGGCCAACGGATGACGCAAGCGATACCGGTCGCCGATAGCCTGCCGTTGATCGGCAGTGCGTGGCCGATGTATGACGCCTTGCCGCAATTCCTACATGATCAGTACCGCAAGCACGGACCCGTATTCATGGTGCGGGCGGTGGGTCGTGAATTTCTGATCCTCGCCGGCGTCGACGCCGTTAACTTCGTCGGATCGCCAGAAGGCAAGAACGCGCTTGGATCGAAGGATGCGTTTCAGGGCATGATCAGCGAATACGGAACTGACGAGGCCTTGGTCAATTCAGATGGCGATCGACATGCGCAATTTCGCAAGATGGTCCACAAGGGCTACTCGCGCGAGGCATTGACCGGTCGCTATGAAAAGGTCATCGATGTCATCGATGACTGGCTGAATTCGAATTGGACTCGTGGTGCCAGCATTCCCATCGTGACGAAATTACAGGAATTGGTCGTCGATGAACTCAGCGTCGTCTTCGGTGACATGCTGCTGTTCGACGACATTGAGCACATCAGAACACAGATTCATTGGTCCACGAATGTTCATCTACTGAAGCGGTGGCCGAAGATCGCGTTGCGATTGCCGAAATACCAACGCGCCAAGGCGCGATTGATTGCCGATGCCACACGGATTACCGCAATTTTCGAAGAGCGCGCGAAGGCGGCTCCCAACGGCATTGCCGGGACGCGTCTGTTCGATGATTTGATCGCGGCCAACAAGCAATATCCAGACATCATGACACGTCACGATTTGCCAATGAACCTATTCGGTCCGTTTCTGGGCGGGATGGACACGGCGTCGAACACCATTGCTGCCATTCTGGGCGTGTTGGCGCGCCATCCCGAGCACCTGGCGAACGTCGAATCCGAAGCAGATTCCTTGTTTTCGGCTGGGACGCCCGACGAGGACACGCTGTTTGCGATCACGCCCTTTCTTCAGGCGGTCGTCAAGGAATCGATGCGACTGTATCCCTCGGTTCCGGTGCTGATGCGCCATGCGCGACGCGACTTCTGCATCGCGGGCCACGACATCCGTCAGGGGCAGCAGATCATGGTCGCTACCTGCGTATCGCACTTGTCCGAGGACTACTTCGCGGACCCAACGACCTTCGACCCGTATCGATTCATCGGTCCGGACCGGATGGACGTACCGGCTGGCGCACTGGCGCCGTTCGGCCGCGGTCATCACCTGTGCATGGGCAAACGAATTGCAGAGGTATTGATACCGCTGACAGTGGCTCGGGTCGTCCACCAAAGAGAGTACGAACTGGTCGATAAGTCATATCAGCTCAAGAATCGGTTCTCCTACGGTGTCGAACTCGCCGCCGACCTACAACTCCTCGCGGGTTCTTCGCGACGCGCGTGAGCGTTACCCAAATCACGACATACTCAAGGACGTAAAGGGCGGATCTGACACGTGAATGAAGTGGTAATCATCTCGTCGGCAAGGACACCGTTCGCGCGTTCCTTCTCCGGCGCCCTGACCGAGGTCTCCGAATTCGACCTGGCCAAGTCTGCCGTAGCAGCCGCGCTTACACGTTCCGCCGTCGGCGCCGCGGACGTCGACAACATCATGCTCGGCGAGGTCTATCAGGGCGGCGGGTGCATCGCGCGTTATGCCGCACTGGATCTCGGTCTATCACCTGAAATTCCCGGCGTCGCCATCGGCGGCTTCTGCACGTCCGGCATGATGGCCGTCCAACACGCAGTCGCCGCAATTCGGTCGGGCGTTCACCGTTGCGTAATTGCGGGCGGAGTCTCGTCGGTCTCACAATCGCCGTTCGTGACACCATCATTCCTGCAAACGGGAATCCTCGAACAGACTTGTTCGCCAAGTCATCCCAACGCCGGCGCGTCGCCGGTCATGGATCTGGTAATGACGCTTGGTGAAGGTACGGCCAAGTTATTCGACTTGTCGCGCGACGATGTCGACGAATGGGCGTATCGCGCGCACCGACTGGCTGTCGCGGCGATCGACGACGGCATTTTCGATGCCGAAAAGGTGGCCGTAGAACTCGGGACCAAGGAGGCGGTCGACGACGAGTTGCCGCATCGCGGACTCGATCTGGAGTTCTTCCGCAGTATGGATTCCTTCCTGGGGCCGGGTTGCACCGTCACCGTCGGGAACCAGACTGCCTTGACCGACGGTGCCGCGGCGATGGTGCTGTGCGACCTCGACTTCGCGGCGTCACACGATGCTCCCGTGCTCGCCGAGGTCATCGGCTGGTCTTGCACCGCAACCGAACCCGACACGGCGATGACGGCTGCGGTCACTGCGAGCCGGCGTGCACTCGAGGTTGCAGGCATCGGATTGGACGACATCGATCTCTTCGAGGTGCAGGATTCCTATGCCTCCATCGGAGTGGCGTTCGAGCGCGCCCTCGAACTCGACAGGGACAAGATCAACGTCTACGGAGGCGGCCTCGCCCTCGGGCACCCCTACGCGGGGTCCGGCACGAGGGTGGTGGGCACTTTGATCAACGCGTTGCAAAGGCGCGGCGGGGGCTACGGATTGGGTGCGATCATCGGGGCAGGCGGTGTGGCGACCGCAGTCGTGCTGAACGTGCCGGCGCACACGCGATGACACGGCCCGACGCCGAACCGATTGCCGTAGTCGGTATGGGCTGCCGGTTTCCGGGTGGGGTGACCAGCCCCGACGAGTTGTGGTCGGTGGTGGAGCAACGTCGTGATGCCATCTCCGGAATCCCCCGCGACCGAGCATGGGACATCGAGTACTCCCCGGAGCGGGGGGCCATAGGCCGCACGTATGTCCGCGAGGGCGGCTTTCTCGACGACGCGGCAGGGTTCGACGCCGCATTCTTCGGAATCAGCCCCCGTGAGGCGGTCGCGTTGGAGCCGCATCAGCGGCTGCTGCTGGAGGTCAGCTGGGAGGCACTCGAGCATGCGGGCATCGACCCGCGGTCCTTGCGGGGTTCGGACACAGCGGTCTACACCGGGGTCGTGGACGGCGAGTACGGCCCCCGCGCATACGAGGACCGGGATGGTCACACGGCGCATCTCATGACCGGAGCCACCTGCAGCGTCGCTGCGGGTCGGGTGTCCTACGCGCTTGGTCTGGAAGGACCGGCGATGGCCGTCGACACGGCGTGCTCGTCATCGTTGGCGGCCGTACACCTCGGGGTGCGTACGTTGCGATCGCACGAGAGCTCGCTGGTGCTTGTCGGTGGCGCGTCGGTGATGGCGGGGCCGAGCTACTTCGTCGGGTTCTGCGCGCTGCGGGCGCTGTCGGCCGACGGTCGGTCCAAGGCATTCGCCGAGGGTGCCGACGGATTCGGCCCTGCCGAGGGCGTCGGAGTCTTGGTCCTCGAACGACTCTCGGATGCACGCAGGAACGGCCACCGGGTGCTGGCCGTGGTGCGCGGCTCGGCCGTGAACCAGGACGGCGCCTCCAACGGGCTGGTGGCACCAAGCCTGCCTGCGCAGCAGCGGGTCATCCGGACCGCCCTTGCCGACGCGGGAGTCGACGCCACCGACGTGGACGTGGTGGAAGCGCACGGCACCGGGACGTCACTCGGCGACGCCATCGAGGGCCAGGCCCTGGTGAACACCTACGGGCAGGGTCGCAACGGCGAGCCGGTCTGGGTGGGCTCGGTGAAGTCGAACATCGGTCACACCATGGCCACCGCCGGCGTGGCCGGAATGATCAAGATGGTCGAGGCGATCCGCAGGGGCGTCATGCCTGCCACCCTGCACGCGGACGTGCCAACCACGAAGGTTGATTGGGCAGCGGGCGAGGTGCGGTTGCTGCACGAGGCCCGCCCATGGCAGGACACTGGACGCCCAAGGCGCGCAGCTGTTTCGGCCTTCGGGATCTCCGGCACCAACGCGCACGTCATCCTCGAACAGGCCCCCGAGAACGACCGTCCGTCGCCCACCTCGGAGGTGCCCGCGGTACTGGTGTGGCCGTTGTCGGCACGCAACCCCGAAGCGCTGATCCGCCAGGCGGCCCGCCTTCGCGACCTGGTGGAGAGTGATCCCGGCCTATCCCCAGGCGACGTCGCGGGCGCACTGGTGCGTCGCACCGCCTTCGAACACCGCGCCATCGTCGTCGGCGCCGACCGCGACACGCTGGCAGCCCGGTTGTCCGCCCTTGCCGACGACCGTCTCTCCCCAGGTGTAGTCGTCGGGCACGCACGGTCGGACGGCACGACGGCGTTGGTGTTCCCTGGACAGGGCAGCCAGTGGATCGGGATGGGCCGCGAGCTCCTTGCCGACTCCCCCGTGTTCGCCGAGCATTTGGCTTCCTGCGCAACGGCTCTCAGCGAGTTCGTGGACTGGGACCTGCTCGCAGTCATCCGCGGGGAGCCCGGCGCGCCGACTCTGGACGCGGTGGATGTGGTGCAGCCCGCGCTGTTTGCGGTCTTGGTCTCGCTCGCCGAGACGTGGCGCTCGCTGGGAGTCGTCCCTGATGCGGTCATCGGGCATTCCCAGGGCGAAGTCGCAGCGGCCTACGTCAGCGGCGTTCTGCCCCTACGCATGGCCGCCAGAATCGTGGTGTTGCGCAGCCGCGCCGTCGCCGCGCTATCCGGCCTTGGCGGCATGGCGTCCGTGCCGCTACCACTAGACGAGGTCAGGCAACGGCTTTCCCGTTGGGGAGGCGCGCTGGGCGTCGCGGCCGTCAACAGCCCAACGGTCACCGTGGTGTCAGGAGCCGTCGCGGCTCTCGAAGAGATGCTGGCCGACTGTGAATCCGACGGTGTCGAGGCCAAGCGCATCCCCGTCGACTACGCCGCGCACTCTTCGCAGATCGACACGATCACGGCGGATCTTCGTGCGGCGCTGGGTGACCTCACCCCGGCCGAGTCCAGCACTGAGTTCCATCCGACGTTCTACTCCACGGTTTACGGTGCCATGGTCGGCCCCGAGGTGCTCGATGCCGACTACTGGTGCCGGAATTTGCGCGACACCGTTCGGTTCGACGAGGCGGTGCGCGCCGCCTACGGACACGGCGTGCGCCGGTACCTGGAGATGAGCCCACACCCGGTCCTCGTGGTGAACGTGGCTCAAACCTGCGAGGCGGTGGCCTCCGAGAACGACGGCTGGTTCGTCGGCGGTTCACTGCGCCGCGACGACGGCGGGCTTTCCCGGCTGCTCGAGTCCGCTGCCGAAGCCCATGCGGCCGGTGTCCTGATCGACTGGGCCGATTACGTCGGCGGCAACGGCGAAGACGTCGACCTTCCGACGTATCCCTTCGTGCACAAACGGTTTTGGCTCCATCACCGTGCAGGTGAGCGAGTCGATGCCGCTCAGCTCGGAGTTGGCGCCTGCGATCATCCGTTGCTCGGCGCGGTGATCGAGCAGCCCGCCTCCGGTGTGGTGCTGTTCACCGGTCGATTGTCTCTGAGCACCCACGCGTGGCTCGCCGACCATGCCGTGGGCGACGTCGTCGTGATGCCGGGTACCGCGCTTGTCGAGTGCGCGTTGTTCGCAGGCGAATACGTGGGGTACGGCTCCTGTCAAGAACTGGTCCTGCCCGCACCGTTGGTCGTGCCGGCGCATGGTGGGGTCGACCTGCAGGTCATCGTCGGCCAGCAGAACGGTGTCGGCCGTGCCGTGTCGATCCATTCGCGTCCCGACGGCGCCGACGCCGTCTGGACCCTTCACGCGCAGGGCACCTTGACTCGAACCGCCCCCGATGGGCGGTGGACGCCGTTCGCCTGGCCACCCGCCGCGGCCGATCGCGTCGACGTGTCCGACGCCTATCAGTCCGCCGCCGAGCGCGGGTACCACTACGGACCCACCTTTCAGGGAATCCGCGCCGTGTGGACTCGTGGCGGTGAGGTGTTCGCCGAGGTCGAGCTGCCAGAGCAGAACCGCACTGAGTCGCGAGGTTTCGTCATGCACCCGGCGCTCTTCGACGCAGCAATACAGACCTTCAGCCATCTCGGCATCACCACCGACCCCGGGAAGGTGCTGCTCCCCTTCTCCTGGGAGGACGTCCAGGTGCGGGCGGTTGGTGCGCAGCGGTTGCGGGTGTGGCTCAAGGTCGTCGGCGACAACCGGATCGCCGTGGAGCTGTACGACGATCTCGGTGAACCCATCGCCACGGTGGGTGCCCTCACCATGCGGGATACCTCGGTGAGCGCGCTGCGTGCGCGGCGTGCGAACGTCGCCGACGGGTCGTTGTTCACCGTGGGATGGACTCCCGTCGACGTCGCACGCACCGACGTGGATTGGGTTGACGTCACCGACGTTCCGGCCACCAGGGCGGCGACGCAGGTCTTGCGCTGCACAGGAGGCGGTGTCGCCGACGGTGCGACGATCCGCCTACGACTGTGGGCCATCGCCAAGCGCGTCCGCGATTGGCTGGCCGACGACGATGCCGACAGCCGCCTGATCGTGGTGACGTGTGGGGCGGTCGCAGCGGACGCATCCGACGGTGTACCCGACCTGATCCACGCAGGTGTATGGGGCTTGCTTCGCACCCTTCAGGCCGAGGACCCTGACCGGGTCTTGCTCTTGGACCTCGATGATTGGGCATCGCTGACCGTCGCCGTGTCCACCATGCTCGCTGCCGGGGAGCCACAGGCGATGTACCGGCGCGGGGTGCTTGGGGCGCCGCGGTTGGCCCGGTTCGATGGTGACGCCGTTCTCGGGTGGGATTCGCAGCTGCCCGAATGGTCATTGCAATGCGCCGGTCTGGACACCCTTACCGCTGACAACCTGCTCGTTCGGCCTGCCCAGCGAGGCCAAGTTGGACACGACGAGGTCAGGGTCGAGGTGCGCGCCGCTGGCGTGAACTTCCGTGATGTCCTTGTCGCGCTTGGCATGTACCCAGATCCGGGTGCCGATGTTGGATGCGAGGCCGCAGGCGTCGTGACCGCCGTGGGCGCGGGAGTCACCGAGTTCGCGCCAGGCGACCGGGTCTTCGGCATGTTGCTTGGCATCGCCTCCAGCGTGGATGCCGACCATCGCCTGCTGGCCGCCATCCCCGACGACTGGAGTTTCGTTGAGGCCGCGAGCGTTCCGGTGGTGTTCCTGACCGCCTACTACGCGTTGCGGGACCTGGCCGACGCCCGGCCTGGGGAGCGGATTCTGGTGCATTCCGCGGCCGGTGGCGTCGGTATGGCGGCCATCTCTCTTGCCAGGACATGGGGTTTGGAGGTGTTCGCCACCGCGAGCCCTGCGAAGTGGCCCGCGCTTCGCGCCCTCGGGCTCGACGACGACCACATCGCGAGCTCCCGTGACCTCGACTTCGAGCGAAAGTTCTTCGGTGTCACCGGTGGTGCTGGGGTGGACATGGTGCTGAACTCATTGGCTCACGAGTTCACCGATGCGTCGTTTCGGTTGCTGCCCCGCGGCGGCAGATTCCTCGAGATGAGTAGGACGGATCTGCGGGATCCAGCCGTCGTCGCCGCCGAACATCCCGGTGTCAGATACCTGCCGTTCAATACGTTGGAGGCGGGCGCAGATCGGACCGGCGTGATGCTGCGCGACGTCATGGCCATGCTCGCCGACGGCGCGATCCACCCTCCCGTGGTGTCTGCGTGGGACGTGCGTCGTCTGCCCGAGGTGTACCGGTACCTGTCGCAGGCCCGTCACGTCGGGAAGATCGTGTTGCCGCTCCCCCGTCCGATCGACCGCGACGGCACGGTGTTGATCACCGGCGGCACTGGTGGCCTCGGCGCATTGCTTGCCCGACACCTGGTGACAGAGCACGGCATTCGTCACCTTCTGTTGATGTCGCGCAGTGGACCAAACGCCGACGGGGCGGGCGCACTCGTCGCCGAGCTGGATCAGTTGGGCGCGCAAACCCAGGTGGTGGCCTGCGACGCCGCCGACCGGGACGCACTGGCAGCGGTGCTGGCCGAAATCCCCGCCGAGCATCCGCTCACCGGCGTCGTACACGCCGCGGGTCTGCTCCGTGACGGAGTATTCACCGATCTGAGTGCCGCGCAGTTCGATGAGGTGGTGCGCACCAAGGTCGATGCGGCGTGGAACCTTCACGAACTCACCGCAGACAGCGAATTGGCGTTGTTCGTCTTGTTCTCCTCGGCGGCTGGTGTCTTCGGCACAGCCGGTCAGGCGAACTACGCCGCCGCCAACAGCTACCTCGACGCCCTTGCCCAACACCGTCAACACCTTGGGTTGCCTGCCACCTCGTTGGCATGGGGTCTGTGGCAACAGAAGACGGGCATGACAGCGCATCTCGGCGAGCAGGACAGCAGCAGGATGAGCCGGAATGGCCTGTTACCGCTCGCTTCCGATGATGGGCTTGCACTCTTCGATGCGGCGCTGCAGACCGGGCACGCCTTGCTGGTGCCCGCCAGGCTGTCGCTTGCCGCCGTGTCCGATGCCGGGGACGTCCAGCATCTCTACCGCCAGCTCGTTCGTGTCAGCCGCCCGAAGGTGCCGGATGCCGACGACGGCTTGGGTCGGTCCAAGCTGGCCGCCCAGATCGCTGGACTTTCGGTCGGCGAGCAGGAGCGTACGACGCTGGAGTTCGTGCGCGCCCAAGCTGCGGCGGTGCTCGGCCACGACAGCAGCAGCACCATCCCGCCCGATCAGCCGTTCAGGTCGTTGGGTGTTGACTCGCTCACCGGGGTCGAGTTCCGCAACCGGCTGCAGAGGGCGACCGGTCTCAAACTGTCGACCACCATCGTCTTCGATCACCCCACCTCCTTGGCGCTCGCCAAGTATCTGCGCAGCAGAGTCCAGCCGGACGTTGATGTCGCCGAAGACGACGGCACGCCCTCGGAGTTGATGGAACTGCTGACCCGCCTCGAGACGACGACGCGACCAAACGGAGCGGGGCTTGATCTCGACGACCCTGCGCGGCTGGAGGTACTGCGGCGGTTGACTGCCGTGCAGCGGTCACTGGGCGGCGGAGTGAACTCGGGGACACCGTGCTGAAATACCTCGAGGTCTTGAAGACCTACGCCAAATGGCAACTACTCATGGGCTTGGCGACACCGAAACTCCTTGCCAGCAACGACTCGTCGGCCTTCTACACGCTGCTCGGTGATGACGTCGTCGAACGGTTCAACGGCAATTTCGAAGACGTCGACAAGCCGCTCTGGCTGAACATCGGATACTGGAAGGAGGCGCGGACCTACCCGGACGCGTGCCGCGCGATGGCCACGCTGATCGGCGAGGCCGTCGACCTGAACCCAGCCGATACCGTGCTCGACGCGGGATGTGGCTTCGCAGAACAGGACGTCTTCTTCGTTCAGCGGTTCGGTGTCGGCCGAATCGTTGGAATCGACATCACGCCCCAACACATCGACGTCGGGCAGCGACGTGTGCAAGACATGGGTCTCGATGACAGAATCGACCTGACGTTGGGGTCCGCTCTGCGAACGGGCCATCCGGATGGCCATTTCGACAAGGTCGTCGCCCTGGAGTCTGCATTCCACTTCGACACCAGGGAGGACTTCTTCACCGAAGCCCTTCGGGTCCTGAGAAGCGGTGGCCAGTTGGTCTTGGCCGACATGTTGCCTGGCGTTGGGCAACGGCCCGGCGGACTGCTCCGACGTCTAGCACGCAAGAGGGCATGCCTGCCTTCCAAGAACATGTATGACCGCATCTCGTACGCACAGCGGCTTGAAGCCGCCGGTTTCGTCGACGTCTCGGTGCGGTCGATCGCGGGATACACGTACCCGGGAATGGCCAAGTACATCCATCACCGGGTGAAGGAACACGGAAACCACGACGACCAACTCGAAGCACTGAGCCCCGACGACATCGAGGACGTCGAGGGGCTGGCATTGTGGGAAACCAGCTTGGGCGTCACCGATTACGTCATCGCGACGGCAACGAAGCCTTGACTCGAACGCACCGCGTCCCCTTGGGCCCACGACTCGTGCGCGCCGTCGGGCACAGGCGATTCGCGGGCCCGTTGCGCCGGTCGATCATCGCCATCGACCGCGGCATGTATCGGGTCACCGGGGGCCGCTATCTGTCATCGGACATGGCCCGCATCGACAGCCTGATGTTGCTGGTGGATTCCCCGAAGGGAACACCCTTCGTCGTGCCGCTGCAATATGTCGTCGTCGATTCGGCGGTCTTCGTGATCGGGACGAACTGGGGTAGATCGACACACCCGCGCTGGACGATGTGGCTGATCGACGACCCACGCTGCGTCGTCAACATCCGCGGAGACGAGACGCCTGCACGGGCCGAGCTCGTCGACGGCGCCGATCGGGAAGCGCTCTGGCCGAAGATCGTCGATGCGTCCTCCTACTACGGACGGGTTGAACGCATCTCCGGACGGCGTCTGCGCGTCTTCCGGCTGACGATCGAACGCTGACCCACAGGTTCGGCGCTCGGTCGGGGGCGCAAGATGCAGGGGTGGCACAGAACAACAGCGCGCTGCTGACCGAAGTCGGGCAGCTCCTCGACCACCTGCCCGTCGGCCCGATGCACCGCAAAGTGGTGGTGGCCATCGGCCTAGGATTGTTCTTCGAGATCTACGAGATCTTCCTGTCGAGCACCATAAGCACCACGCTCAAGGCGCAGTACCACCTCGATGGGACTGCGCTGAAACTGCTCTTGGCCTCCACGTTCCTCGGAATGTTCGTCGGCTCCGCCGCGCTGGGACGTCTAGCCGACCGGATCGGCCGTCGCCGCGCATTCCTGTTCAACCTGATCTGGTTCTCGGTCTGGACGCTCATCGGAGCGTTCTCACCCAACCCGTGGTTCCTGGTGGTGACGCGATTCATGGCAGGTGTCGGCGTAGGTGCCGAATATCCCGTCGCCGATGCCTACCTGTCCGACGTGTTGCCGAAGGAGCACCGCGGCCGGCTGGCGGCGTGGGCGTACACCTGCTCGTTCGTCGCCGTGCCGGTACTCGGGTTCTTGTCTCTCGGGTTGACCAAGCACAGCCTCTTCGGCATCCCGGGATGGCGAATCCTGTTGGTGATCGGCTCAGTCGGCACGGTGCTGGTGATGTTGATGCGCCGTGGCCTCCCCGAGTCACCGCGTTGGCTGGCGAGCGTCGGACGGGCCGACGAGGCAAGGGTGGCACTAAGGGAATTCGAGCAAGGCCAGAGCGCGGCCGCCGCGGCAACCGAACGGGCCACCCCGGACCCATCCACTGATGTCGGCAAACCGGCTGCCCGACTTGCGGTCTCGCCGTACCGCCAGCGACTCGGCATGCTGGCGGTGTTCCACGCCTGCCAGTCGTTCGGCTACTACGGCTTCGGCACCCTTGCTGCGCTGGTATTGGTCAGCCGCGGCTACGACGTCACGACGTCTCTGCTCTACACCGCACTGTCGTACCTCGGCTACCCGGTCGGGTCGGTGCTCGCGATTCCCCTGCTGAGGTGGTTCGAGCGCAAGTACCTCGTCATGGGGTCGATCGCCGCGCTTGCAGCCTTCGGCCTGCTGTTCGCGACCGTCGAAAACACCGTCCTGATCGTGGCTTTCGGCTTTCTGACCACTGCGACGAGCAACGTCTTCTCGAACGTGTACCACGTCTACCAGGCGGAGATCTTCCCGACGGACGTGCGCGCTACGGCGGTCGGATGGACGTATTCGCTGTCGCGGTTGTCGAGTGCGGTTCTGCCGTTCGTCCTCATCCCGGTCCTCGACCACTACGGCGCCTCCGCGATGTTCACCGTCGTGCTCGTCGCACTCTCGATCGCCGTCGCGGCGGTGGCGTGGATCGGGCCGAAGACCTCGGGCCGAAACCTCGAGGACATCAACCCGGTCTGACGACCGTCAGACGAGCACCCGCGCCGTCGGCGTGAACACCACCGGCATGGCCTCCGGTCCGCTCACGAAGTTGGCGGGCCGCAGCGGCACGTCGGCCCCGTCGGCAAGCCGAAGGTCGGGCAGCCGCTCGAGCACCCTCGTAGTCATCATCGACAGCTCGAGGCGGGCCAGCTGGTTACCGAGGCAGAAGTGCGAGCCGAATCCGAAGGCCATGTGGCTGTTGGGATTACGGTCGATATGAAACTCATCGGCGTTCCCGAAGACCGCTTCGTCGAAGTTCGCCGATTCGAACATCAGCATGATCTTCTCGCCCTCGCGCATGTCCGTACCGTGGAAGGTGGTGTCGGCCGTGAGTGTCCGGCACATGTTCTTCACCGGCGACGTCCAGCGCAGCATCTCCTCGATGGCGCTCGGCAGCTGGGCGGGATTGGCCACCAACGTGTCCCACTGGTCACGGTGGCGCAGCAGCTGCTCGGTGCCGCCCGACAGGGTGTGACGGGTGGTCTCGTCGCCGCCGATCAGGATGAGCAGGGTCTCCATGACGATCTCGTCATCGGACATCCGCTGGCCCTCCACCTCGGAGTTGACCAGGATGGAGAACAGGTCGTCGGTGGGTTCGGCGCGGCGCTTGGCGATGATCTCCGTCGTGAAGGCCGTGTATCCGGCGAACGCATCCAGCATGGCCTGGGCGGTCAGCTCGTCGATGTGCGAACTCAGGCCGACCACCAGATCGTCGGACCACTTCAGCAGCAACTCGCGGTCCTCGGGTAGCACGCCGAGCATGTCGCCGATCACCGCCATCGGCAGCGGCGCGGCGATGTCGCGGACGAAGTCGCACTCCCCCCGCTCGCACACCGAGTCGATCAGCGTGTCGCACAACGTGCCGATCGACGGCACCTTGTCCATCACTCGCTTGCGGGTGAAGCCGGCGTTGACCAGCTTGCGCCGCAACAGATGTGAGGGATCGTCCATGTCGATCATGTAGGGCATGGCGGGCGTCTCGGGCCGGATGCCGCCGGTGTTGGAGAACAGCTCCGGAGTGCGTTCGGCGTCGAGCACGGCCTGATGGGTCGTCGCGGCGGCCAACCCGTTGCGGTCGCGGAAGACGGGCTCGTGGGCTCGCATCCAGCGGTACGCCTCGCGGGCGCCGCCGTCGGCGTAGAAGGTGCCGTCGGTGAAGTCCACGTCGGGCCTGGTGCCCTGAGGCAGAACGGCTGTCACGCAATCTCCTTGGCGTCGGCGAACGTCATCTTCACGTTCTCAGCAGAACTCGAAATCAGGGCCCGTTTCGGAAATCCGAGCGACGCGAGTTCACGCCCATAGGGATGCTGGCCGAGCCGGACGGTGGCCCCACCCGGTCGGTACCTGACGCCCGACAGCGTCATCTCCCCCGCGGTTTCGCGGGCGACGCCGTCCAAATGCGAGTACGTGGGATGCACCTGCGGCTTGGACGTGAAGCGCGACGGCACGCGAAGTCCCGGCTTGAACTCCATGCCCACCGCGAACTGGCCGTCGATGGTGACGTCGAACCCGAACGGGCGGCCATCGCGGGCCCCAGCTGGATCGTCCGCTCCGCGAACGGTAAAGTCCGCCATCACCTTCGGGTAACCCCAGATCGACCGGCCGGCCTCGAGCGTGAATGCCTGGTCGACGGGGAGGTGGTGAATCAACGCGGCTGCCGACTGCAGGGCCTTCAGCCCGGTGGGGTTCGAACCTGGCGGGTTGACCATCACGTTGGTGCCGTACTCGTAGTACTGACCAAGGTCGCCGTCGACGTAGTGCATGAGCATCAACACGACGACCGCCTTGCTCGGCCGGTAGCGGCACACCTGCAGCCCGCTGTAGTCGATCATGCGTTGCGCAGCGTCGGCGTCGACCGAGAACATCGCCATGTGCTGGGTCGCGGCCCGAATCTGCACGGGCATGGTCACGACGGAGCCTGCGATGAGGTGGTGCGACGGTTCGGTCACACGCCAAATCTAGAACGCGTTATAGACAATCTGCAAGAAGTGTCTACACGAGTGCGGCGAGGTCTCTGATCTGCTCGGGCGAGCGGGCGCCGACCACCATCATGGTGACGCCGGCCGCCTCCCACGCCTTGATCTGCTCACGCACGTAGTCCAGGTTGCCGACGATGGCCGAATCGTCGACCAGCTCGTCGGGGATGACGGCCGCGGCCTCGTCCTTGCGGTTGTTCCTGAACAGCGCGGTCACCTCGTCGACCACCTCCGAGTAACCCATCCTGCGGTACACGTCGGCGTGGAAGTTGGTGTCCTCGGCTCCCATCCCGCCCATGTACAGCGCGAGGTGCGGCTTCATCAGCTCCATGATCCCCGGCCGGTCATCGGTGACGACCACCTGCGCGGTGGCACAGATCTCGAAGGTCTCCCTGGTCCGCCGGGCACCGGGGCGGGCGAAGCCCTCGTCGAGCCACTCGTTGTACATGTCGGCAATCCGCGGCGAGTAGAAGATTGGCAGCCAGCCGTCACAGATCTCGGCGGCCAGCGCGACGTTCTTCGGGCCCTCGGCACCCAGCATGACCGGGATGTCTGCACGCAACGGATGCGTGATGGGCTTCAGGTTCTTGCCGAGCCCCGTGGTGCCCTCGCCGGTCAGCGGCAGCGGATAGTGCGGCCCGTCGCTGTGCACGGGGGCCTCACGCGCCCAGACCTGCCGCAGAATGTCGATGTACTCGCGGGTGCGGGCCAGCGGCTTCGGGAACTTCTGGCCGTACCAGCCCTCGACCACCTGCGGCCCGGAAACGCCGAGGCCGAGGATGTGCCTGCCGCCGGAGAGGTGATCGAGCGTCAACGCCGCCATCGCGCACGCGGTTGGCGTGCGGGCGGACAATTGAATGACCGACGTGCCGAGTCGCATCCGCTCGGTCTCGCGCCCCCACCAGGCCAGCGGCGTGTAGGCGTCGGAGCCCCACGCCTCCGCGGTGAACACCGTGTCGAACCCGGCCGCCTCGGCCGTGGCGACCAATTCGGCATGATTGGTGGGCGGCTGCGCGCCCCAATATCCGAGCTGCAAACCGAGCTTCATCAGACGTGTCCTTTCGGGCCGCCCGGCCCGCTCCTTGAAACCATTCTTAGAACCTGTTCTACTCGATGCCGTGACCGCCAGCCAAAGCAGCCCGGTGCAGATCGACACACATGAGCCGCCACTTTCAGCTCCGCTGAGGCTCTCATTCGACTACACGCGTTCAGTCGGACCGCTCCTGTCCCAGTTCTTCACCGCCCTGCGCGAGCGACGCATCGTCGGCGTGCGGGGGTCGGACGGACGGGTCCTCGTGCCGCCAGCCGAGTATGACCCCATCGACTACCGGCCTCTGACGGAGGTGGTGCCGGTCGAGAGCGTGGGCACGGTGGTGTCGTGGACGTGGCAGGACCAGCCGCTGGAGGGCCAGCCCCTCGACCGTCCGTTCGCGTGGGCGTTGATCAAGCTCGACGGGGCCGACACCCCGCTTCTGCACGCGGTCGACGCGGGGTCTTCGGACGCGATCAGTACCGGTGCGCGGGTGCACGTGCACTGGATCGACGAGCCGGTGGGCTCGATCACCGACATCGCGTACTTCGTGCCGGGCGACCAGGCCGAAGCGGTGCCGGACGGCGCCGGGGCGAGCGAAGCGACGGGGGGAAGCACCGACGACCGCGAGCCGGTCACCCTGCTGGTGGTCCCCAGTGCGATCGAGATCCAGCACACCGCGTCACTGCCCGAGAGCACGTTCCTGCGCGGCCTCGAGGAGGGCAAGCTGATCGGGGCCCATGCCATCTTGGACGGCGGCGACAAGGGGAAGGTGTACTTCCCTGCGCGCGAGGCCGATCCGGCCACCGGCAGGCAGCTCACCGAGTTCGTTGAGCTCCCCGACAAGGGCACGGTCACGACATTCGCGATCATCAACATCCCGTTCGCCGGTCAGAAGATCAAGCCTCCCTACGTCGCGGCCTACGTGCTGCTCGACGGCGCCGACATCCCGTTCCTGCATCTGGTCACCGAGATCGACGCCTCCGACGTGCGGATGGGCATGCGTGTCGAAGCGGTGTGGCGGCCCCGCGACGAGTGGGGTCTCGGCATCGACAACATCGAGTACTTCCGGCCGACGGGTGAGCCCGACGCCGAGTACGACACCTACAAGCACCACCTGTAAAGGGCGCACCCATGACTCTTCGTGACGTTGCCGTCGTCGGCTTCGCCCACTCCCCGCACGTCCGCCGCACCGAGGGCACGACCAACGGCGTCGAGATGCTGATGCCGTGCTTCGCCTCGATCTACGCCGATCTCGGCATCAAGCAGACCGATATCGGATTCTGGTGCTCGGGCTCGTCGGACTACCTTGCCGGACGCGCCTTTTCGTTCATCTCGGCGATCGACGCGATCGGTGCGGTGCCGCCGATCAACGAGTCACACGTCGAGATGGACGCCGCATGGGCGCTCTACGAGGCCTACATCAAGCTGTTGACCGGCCATGTCGACATCGCGCTGGTGTACGGGTTCGGCAAGTCGTCGGCGGGCACGCTGCGCCGGGTGCTCGCCATGCAGACCGACCCCTACACCGTCGCCCCGCTGTGGCCGGACGCCGTGTCGATGGCCGGACTGCAGGCGCGGTTCGGCCTGGACTCGGGCAAGTGGACCGCCGAGCAGATGGCCCAGGTGGCACTCGACTCGTTCGCGGCCTCCGACAGGACCGACTCCGAGAAGCCGGCAAGCAGCATCGATGAACTGCTCGCCAGGCCGTACTTCGCGGATCCGTTGCGCCGCCACGACATCGCGCCGATCACCGACGGTGCGTCGGCGATCGTGCTTGCCGCAGGCGACAAGGCCCGCGAGCTTCGCGAGAACCCGGCTTGGATCACCGGCATCGAGCACCGCATCGAAACTCCCGTGCTCGGCGCGCGTGATCTGACGACGTCGCCGTCCACCACGGCGTCGGCGAAGGCCGCCACCGGTGGTGACACCGGCTCGATCGACGTGGCGGAGATCTACGCCCCCTTCACCCACCAGCACCTGATCCTCACCGAGGCCATCGGGCTGCCCGCGTCGACGAAGGTCAACCCGTCGGGTGGCGCGCTGGCTGCCAACCCGATGTTCTCCGCGGGGCTTGAACGCATCGGCCTGGCCGCCCGCCACATCTTCGACGGATCGGCGCAGCGAGTTCTGGCGCACGCCACCAGCGGCCCTGCGCTGCAACAGAATCTGGTCGCCGTTCTGGAAGGAAAGAGCTAATGGCAGGCGTAGCGCAGAAGAACCTGGCTGCCGTCCTCGGCACCGGACAGACGAAGTACGTCGCCAAGCGCAAGGACGTGTCGATGAACGGCCTGGTGCGCGAGGCCATCGACAAGGCGCTGGCGGACTCAAATTCCACGTTCGACGACATCGATGCCGTCGTGGTCGGCAAGGCGCCCGACTTCTTCGAGGGCGTCATGATGCCGGAGCTGTTCATGGCCGACGCGATCGGTGCGACGGGCAAGCCGTTGATCCGGGTGCACACGGCAGGCTCGGTAGGCGGCTCGACCGCGATCGTCGCTGCCAGCCTGGTGCAGTCCGGCAAGTACCGCCGCGTGCTGTCGATGGCATGGGAGAAGCAGTCCGAATCGAATGCCATGTGGGCGTTGAGCATTCCGGTGCCGTTCACCAAGCCGGTCGGCGCGGGCGCAGGCGGCTACTTCGCCCCGCACGTTCGGTCCTACATCCGTCGTTCCGGTGCGCCCAGCCATATCGGTGCAATGGTCGCGGTGAAGGACCGGCTCAACGGTGCCAAGAATCCGCTGGCCCACCTGCATCAGCCCGACATCACGTTGGAGAAGGTGATGGAGTCCCAGATGCTCTGGGATCCCATCCGCTTCGACGAGACGTGCCCGTCGTCGGACGGCGCGTGTGCGCTGGTGATCGGTGATGAGGAGGCGGCGGATCGCCGTGTCCAGGAGGGCCATCCGGTGGCCTGGATTCACGCCACGGCATTGCGCACCGAACCGCTGGCCTACTCGGGCCGCGACCAGGTCAACCCGCAGGCCGGCCGCGACGCCGCCGCGGCGCTGTGGCGGGACGCGGGCATCACCAGCCCGATCGACGAGATCGACGCCGCAGAGATCTACGTGCCGTTCTCCTGGTTCGAGCCGATGTGGCTGGAGAACCTCGGCTTTGCGGCCGAGGGCGAGGGCTGGAAGCTGACCGAGGCCGGCGAGACCGCGATCGGCGGACGGATCCCGGTGAACGCATCGGGCGGCGTGCTGTCGTCCAATCCCATTGGCGCATCGGGCATGATCCGGTTCGCCGAGGCGGCGATCCAGGTGATGGGCAAGGGTGGCGACCATCAGGTCGAGGGCGCCCGCAAGGCGCTCGGTCACGCATACGGTGGCGGCTCGCAGTACTACTCGATGTGGGTCGTCGGAGCGGACAAGCCACCGGTGCAGCAGCCGTGACGGATTCACCAGTTCACTTGGCGGGCAAGCGGTCCCGCGAGGCGGCCGTGGCCCGCGACAAGCAGGCATGGCTTGCCGTGTTCGCCGACGATGCCATCGTCGAGGACCCGATCGGCCCTTCGCACTTCGACCCCGACGGCAAGGGCCACCGGGGCAAGGAGGCGATCGCGAAGTTCTTCGACATGGCGATCGCCCCGAGCGAGCTGACGTTCAACTTCGAGAAGACCTATGAGTGCGGTAACGAGGAAGCCAACGTCGGCAACATCGTGATCAGGGCCGCCGGGTACGAGGTCACCGCCGAGGGCGTCTTCACCTACCGGGTCAACGACGCAGGGGAGATCGTGGCACTGCGGGCGTACTGGGAGCTTGACAAGGCCACGGCGAGCGCGCGCAAGCTCTAAGCAGGCCGCAGGGTGGGCGGCGCGCCACATCATCGGCAGCCGGTCGCTGTCGCTCCTCTGACGCCGTTGATTCTGCCGCCAGGGCGTGAAAGTTCGAGTAGCCGACGCCCTCAACCCTCGATTGGCAGCATCCCGGCCAGGTAGCGCCGCGCCAGGTCCTGGTACGCACCGGGGTTGGCGTTCACCCAGGTCTCGGCTCCGGTACCGGCGATCGGACCGCGCACCTTGGCGGGCGAGCCGGTGACCAACACCTCGTCGGGGATCTTCGTCCCCCCGATCACCAGAGAGTGTGCGGCGACGAGGCTTCGCCGACCGATCACCGCACCGTCGAGCACCGTCGCGTGGTTGGCGATCAACGCCTCTTGGCCGATGTGCACCCCGTGAATCACGCAGCAATGCGCGACGGTGGCGCCGGGCCCCACGTCGGTCGGGATGCCAGGCGGTGCGTGCAGCACGCTCCCGTCCTGCACGTTTGCGCCCTCCCGGATGATGATCGGGGCGAAATCGGCCCGAATCACCACGTTGAACCACACCGATGCGCCCGCCTCGACGTGGACGTCACCGACCAGCGTGGCCGTCGGCGCGATGAAGGCAGTCGGATCGACGACCGGGGAACGTCCCTCGAATGAGAACAGCGGCATCAACTAGATATACCGCAGGTAGATGCGCCTGACATTGCGCACCAGCACCCAAAAACTGTAACGTGTTCTAGTTAGAGACCAAGGAAGCGGGAGGCCCACCGTGACTACCGAAACCCCCGGAGTCCGTGAGATCGACACCGGCGCGCTGCCAGACCGGTATGCGCGTGGCTGGCACTGCTTGGGTCCGGTCGCGGACTACCAAGACGGCAAGCCACACTCCGTCGAGATCTTCGGCACCAAGCTGGTGGTATTCGCCGACTCGCATGGCGAGTTGAAGATCCTCGACGGCTACTGCCGCCACATGGGTGGCGACCTGTCACAGGGCACCATCAAGGGCGACGAGGTCGCGTGCCCGTTCCACGACTGGCGCTGGGGCGGTGACGGCAAGTGCAAGCTGGTCCCGTACGCCAAGCGCACGCCGCGACTGGCCAGGACCCGCGCCTGGACCACCGACATCCGCAGCGGACTTCTGTTCGTGTGGCACGACGTCGAGGGCAATCCGCCGCCGCCCGAGGTGCGCATCCCGGACATCCCGGAGTACGGCACCGACGATTGGACCGAGTGGCGGTGGAACTCGATTCTGATCGAGGGCGCCAACTGCCGCGAGATCATCGACAACGTCACCGACATGGCGCACTTCTTCTACATCCACTTCGGTCTGCCGACGTACTTCAAGAACGTCTTCGAAGGTCACATCGCCTCGCAGTACCTGCACAACGTGGGCAGGCCCGACGTCAACGACCTTGGTACGGCTTACGGTGAGGCACACCTGGATTCGGAGGCGTCCTACTTCGGGCCGTCGTTCATGATCAACTGGCTGCACAACAACTACGGCGGGTTCAAGGCCGAGTCGATCCTGATCAACTGCCACTACCCGGTGAACCAGGACTCCTTCGTGCTGCAGTGGGGCGTCATCGTCGAGAAGCCAAAGGGCTTGGACGAGAAGACCACTGACCGGTTGGCCCGCGTATTCACCGAAGGCGTCAGCAAGGGCTTCCTTCAGGACGTCGAGATCTGGCGCCACAAGACCCGCATCGACAACCCCCTGCTGGTCGAGGAGGATGGCGCGGTCTACCAGATGCGCCGTTGGTACCAGCAGTTCTACGTCGACGTCGCCGACATCGCCCCGGACATGGTCGACCGCTTCGAGATCGAGGTCGACACCACGGCCGCCAACGAGAAGTGGCACGTCGAGGTCGAGGAGAACCTCGCAGCGCAGGCACTAGAGAAGGAAGCCGAGGAGCAGCCGGCGACATGACGACGCACGACGAGCGGACTCAGGCACCAGACGGAAGCCTCATTGTCGGCCCGGCCGACGTGGATCGTCTAGCCCGCTCGATGCTGCTTCTTCATGGCGCGCATGACGACGATGACGACCATTCGGTCGACACCGGCCCGAGCACTCGATCGTGGAGCAAGGCACCGGATTTCGCCAACGACCCGGAGCGGGCCGCGGCGGTGCACGAGGCCACCGAGCGCGACCGCGAGCGCTACCTGAACTCCGGGCTGGCTCCCGTCGACTGCCGGTTCTGCCACGCCACCGTGGCGGTCAAGAAGCTCGGCCCGGGACACACTGCGGTGCAGTGGAATTCAGAGGCATCCCAGCGGTGCGCAACGTTCACCGAGGTGCGTGCCAGTGGTGGTGACAGCAGCCGCAGCCGCGCGTGCCCACGGCTGGCCGACAGCATCAAGCACGCCATTGCGGAGGGCTGCCTCGACGAGGTCTCGACCGCCCCATCCCCCGGCGACGGCTGAACGCCGCGCCTGTAGCACGGTGCGCCGACATTTTGGGCCTTCGGCGTCGGTGGTCGGCGAAGTTGTGCACAGTCTGCGTTTCATCCACAGGTCGAGGTCTCCGGGTGGCTGGGTGTCGGGGTGTGTCAGGGGTGAATGTCGGGGCCCGCGAGCACGATCGAAGCGTGGTCGAGGAACTGGCCCAGGGCGATGACCTGGCACATGTCGATGATGCGGCGTTGATTGATGCCGTGGCCGGTTGGACGCGTGCTGCGGCCACCGTGGCCCATCACCGGATGGCCGCCATCGC
>NZ_NPKO01000033.1 GCF_008329605.1 Mycolicibacterium sp. P9-64 | reverse complement strand
CAACGACACCGACATCGACAGCAGCACAATCACCGTCGCCAACCCAGGAACCATCACCACCACTCACGGCACAGTCACCCTCGCAGCCGACGGATCGTTCACCTACAAACCGGTCGCCAACTACAACGGCACCGACAGCTTCACCTATCAGGCGACCGACGGCACAGCCACAAGCAACCTCGCCACCGTGACGATCACCATCACCGCCGTCAACGACGCACCCGTCGCCACCAACGACAACTTCACGACCGGCGAGGACGGTCCACTCACCGTCGGCGCCGCCGCCGGAGTACTAGGCAACGACACCGACATCGACAGCAGCACCTTGACGGTAGTCAACCCGGGAACGACCACGACCGCCCACGGCAGCGTCGTACTAAACGTCGACGGTTCCTTCACGTACAGTCCAACCGCCAACTTCTTTGGCACGGACTCGTTTACCTACCGCGCGACTGACGGCACCACCGTCAGTGACCTCGCCACCGTCACCATCACGATCACCGCAGTCAACGACGCACCCGCCGCTGTCGACGACACCGCCACCACCGACGAAGACAACTCGGTCTCTGGCAATGTCCTCACCAATGACACCGACATCGACATCGACACTTTGACGGTCGCCAACCCAGGAACGATCACGACTGACCACGGCACAGTCACTTTGGCGGCGGATGGATCCTTCACCTACACCCCGGCCGCCAACTACAACGGCACCGACAGCTTCACTTACCAGACCACTGATGGCACCACCGTCAGCGAGATTGCCACCGTCACCATCACCATCACCGCGGTCAACGACGCACCCGTCGCCAACAACGACACCGCCACCACCAACGAAGACACCCCCGTCTCCGGCAACCTCCTCACCAACGACACCGACATCGACATCAGCACACTGACGGTGGTCAACCCGGGAACGACCACGACTGACCACGGCACCGTCACCCTGGCGGCCGATGGATCGTTCACCTACAC
>NZ_NPKO01000032.1 GCF_008329605.1 Mycolicibacterium sp. P9-64 | reverse complement strand
ACCGTGGCCGATCTGCAGCAGCGCGCCGACGACGATGATCCCGGAGATCGCGTTGGTCACCGACATCAGCGGGGTGTGCAGCGCGTGGTGCACGTGCCCGATCACGTAGTAGCCGATCACGATCGCCAACGCGAACACCGTCAGGTGCACCTGCAGCGCAGCCGGCGACATCGCGATGAGCGCGAACAGCACGGCAGCGGCCGCGAACGTGATGCCCAGCCTGCGCTGCGGCGACATCGGCTGCTTGGCCGGTTTCGGCTCGACCACCGCGGCGGCCGCGGCGGCCGGTGTGGCCGATACCTGCACGGGCGGGGGCGGCCACGTGGTCTCGCCGTCACGTACGACGGTCACCGAGCGCTGCACGACGTCGTCGAAGTTCAAGGTGAGCTGCCCGTCCTTCTCCGGGGTGAGCAGCTTGAGCAGGTTCACCAGGTTGGTGCCGTAGAGCTGGGAGGCGGTGGCGGGCAATCGCCCCGCCAGATCGGTGTAGCCGATGATCGTCACGCCGTTGTCGGTGACGATGGCCTGATCCTTGACGGTGCCCTCGACGTTGCCGCCGTTGGCCGCCGCCATGTCGACGATGACGCTGCCCGACTTCATCGAGGCGACCATCTCCGCGGTGATGATGCGAGGCGCGGGCCTGCCGGGGATCAGCGCGGTGGTGATGATGATGTCCACGTCGGCGGCGAGCTCGGCGTACAACTCCGCTTCGCGGGCCTTGTAGTCCTCGCCCATCTCCTTGGCGTAGCCGGTCGCCGACACCTCGCCCGCGTTCGGGTCGACCGAGACGTACTCCCCGCCGAGGGACTTGACCTGATCAGCCACCTCGGGCCGCGGATCGGTGGCCCGCACGACCGCACCCATGCTGCCTGCGGCGCCGATCGCGGCCAAACCGGCCACACCTGCGCCGACGACCAGCACCTTGGCAGGTGGCACCTTGCCCGCTGCGGTCACCTGGCCGGTGAAGAACCGGCCGAAGGCGTGCGCGGACTCGACGACGGCCCGGTATCCGGCGATGTTGGCCATCGAGGACAGCACGTCGAGCGACTGAGCCCGCGAGAT
>NZ_NPKO01000031.1 GCF_008329605.1 Mycolicibacterium sp. P9-64 | reverse complement strand
CGATCGGCGCGGCGATCGGCCTGTGGCGCGCCCGCGTCGTCGAGATGACCGGCATGCCCGAGCTGATTGCACTCCTGCATTCCTTTGTGGGCTTGGCCGCGGTGCTGGTGGGCTGGAACGGCTACCTGCACGTCGAAGGTGACCTCACCGGTTCCGAGGCCGCCGTGCTGGACGGCCAGGGCCTTCTCGGCATCCACTCCGCCGAGGTCTTCATCGGCGTGTTCATCGGCGCCGTCACGTTCACCGGGTCGATCGTGGCCAACCTCAAGCTCTCGGCGCGGATCAAGTCCACGCCACTGATGCTGCCCGGCAAGAACTTCCTCAACGTCGGCGCGCTCGTCGTGTTCCTCGCGCTCACGGTGTGGTTCGTCATCTCGCCCGCGCTGTGGCTGCTGATCGCGGTCACCGTGCTGGCCCTGCTGCTGGGCTGGCATCTGGTCGCCTCGATCGGCGGCGGCGACATGCCCGTCGTGGTGTCGATGCTCAACAGCTACTCGGGCTGGGCCGCTGCGGCGTCGGGCTTCCTGCTGTCCAACGACCTGCTCATCGTGACCGGCGCGCTCGTCGGCTCTTCGGGTGCCTACCTGTCCTACATCATGTGCAAGGCCATGAACCGCTCGTTCATCTCCGTGATCGCCGGCGGTTTTGGTATCGAGGCGGGACCGGCCGAGGACAAGGACTACGGCGAGCACCGCGAGATCAACGCCGAGGGTGCCGCCGAGCTGCTCAACTCGGCCAGCTCGGTCATCATCACCCCCGGCTACGGCATGGCCGTTGCCCAAGCCCAGTACGGCGTCGCCGACCTGACCCGCAAGCTGCGTGAGCGGGGCGTCAACGTGCGCTTCGGCATTCACCCCGTCGCGGGCCGGCTGCCCGGCCACATGAACGTGCTGCTGGCCGAGGCCAAGGTGCCCTACGACATCGTGCTGGAGATGGACGAGATCAACGACGACTTCGACGACACGTCGGTCGTGCTGGTCATCGGGGCCAACGACACCGTCAACCCGGCGGCGGCCGAGGATCCCAGCAGCCCGATCGCCGGCATGCCGGTGTTGACGGTGTGGAACGCCGACAACGTCATCGTGTTCAAGCGCTCCATGGCCTCGGGTTACGCAGGCGTGCAGAACCCGCTGTTCTTCCGCGAGAACACCCAGATGTTGTTCGGCGACGCCAAGGACCGGGTGGACGCGATCAACGCCGCGCT
>NZ_NPKO01000004.1 GCF_008329605.1 Mycolicibacterium sp. P9-64 | reverse complement strand
ATTTGGTGAGGTCGGAGCAGAGTTCGGCGTCCAGGGTGCGGCGATCCTCGACGTCCAAACACGCCGACTCCCGCACGATCAGCGTGGCCCGCCACTCCGACAGTGCTCCGGCCTCCAGCGCGGCCAAAGTGTGCGGCATCTCGTTGACCAACGCCCGCGCGAACCCGAGGTGCCGGCCGCCGCGGTTGGGGGAATCCCGCCGGGCCAGCGCCACCTCCGAGCCCAACCCACGACCCCGCTTCGCCGCGGGCACCCCGCGCGCGGCCTCCGCCGAACGGCGTTTCTCATCCAGCGTCGCCGTCACCCGGGCCTGCGCTGCCGCGGCGGCCGACTTCAGCCACTCCAACTCCGCGATGCGCTCCACCAGCGCGGACTCATCCGCATCCAGATCGACGACCACCGACTGCTCGAACACATGTTCGATTCTAATCCGACCCTCGGACATATCGAAAGATGTGCGGGTGCCGGACGACTTCGATCTGACCACGGACGAACTGCGCGTCGTCGCTCGCTTCGTGGCCGAGACGGCCGACGAGCTGCTCCCCGTCTTCGAGAGCGCCCATCCCGACGATCCGCGACCACGGGCCGCCGTCGCCGCGGCGTGGCTCTTCGTAAACGGTTCGCCACGAACCAAGCTCCAGCGAGTCGCCTCGATGGGCGCGCACCGGGCCGCGAGGGAAGCGTCTACCGAGCCATCTCGCCTTGCCGCGCAAGCCGCCGGTGATGCCGCATCCACCGCTTACCTTCATCCGATCGCCGACGCTCAACAGGAGGCGCTCGAACGGGTTCGGCAACGCGCGACACCCGAACTGATCGACGTCCTCCTTCGCTACCCTCCCCCCGACCGGAACGAGCCGCGTCGCCCAACTGATGGCGATCTTGGACGCTGCCCTGCGGTGATCTGTCAAGATCCGGGGTATGCCCCGCCTCTTTCGCGCCATGGCACTGCTGTGCGCGCTCGTCATGCTGACGAGTTGTTCATCCGCCGCCAAGCGGTCCGAGTCACCAGCCACGCCGGCGGATCCGGCCAAGGGCGACGCGGTAATGCGCATCGTCGACGACGTCATGAAGCAGTCACACCTCAAGGCGGTCATCGTGCGGGTAACCGAAAACGGAAGGGAGGTCACCACCAAGGCCGTTGGCGAGTCGATGGCCGGCGTGCCCGCCACTCCGGCAATGCACTTCCGCAACGGCGCCGTCGCGATCTCCTATGTCTCCACGCTCCTGCTCAAGCTCGTCGACCAGAAGAAGGTCAGCCTCGACGACAAGCTCGCCAAGTTCTTGCCGGACGTCCCGAACTCCGACCGTGTCACGCTGCGCCAACTGGCCCAAATGACCTCCGGCTACGTCGATTACGTCATCGGCAACACCGAGTTCGAGAAGACGCTCTACGAGAACCCCTTCCGGCAGTGGGAGCCAGACCAGCTGCTCGGCTTCGCGACGTCCCGCCCCTTGCTCTACGAGCCGGGAACCAACTGGAACTACGCCCACACCAACTACGTCCTACTCGGCAAGGCACTGGAGAAGGCCACCGGCAAGGACATGCCAACGATGCTGGAGGACGAGGTTCTGCGCCCACTCGGGCTGACCAACACCGCCAACTCGTTCACCCCGGCGATTCCGGCGCCCGCATTGCACGCGTTCACCAGCGAACGTCGTGCGGCACTCAAGATACCCAGCGGCACACCGTTTTACGAAGAGTCCACCTACTGGAACCCGTCGTGGACCATCACGCACGGCGCAATCCAGACAACGACCATCTACGACATGGAGTCCGGTGCGGTGGGCATCGGGACGGGCAAGCTCCTGTCGAAGGACTCCTACGACACTCTGACCTCCACCGAGTTGCGGGGCAAGACCAAGGCCCTGCCGGGCTGCACCACGTGCGGGGAGATGACCGACGTCTACACCTACGGGATGGGCATCGTGATCTCCGGTCACTGGCTGCTGCAGAACCCGCTCTTCGCGGGTGAGGCCGGGGTTGCGGCGTACCTGCCGTCGAAGAAGATCGCGATCGCCATCGCCGTGACCTACGAGCCCGAGGCGTTCGACGCCGAGGGCAACTACGTCAACGCCGCCGATACGCTCTTCCGCAGGATCGCCACCGAGCTCGCCCCCGACGACGCCCCACCCCTGCCGCCCAAGTGATCGCCATGCGGGACAATGGCTCACCGTGGCTCCCACCGTGCTCTTCATCCGCAACGAACACCTCGCGACCGAGGCCATGCTCGGCGACGCTTTCACCGAATGTGGGTTCGACGTCGAGACGTTCGCCGTCGTCCCTGCAGAACACGTCGAAGAACCCGTGATCGAGGTCACCTTCCCCGACCCGGCCCGCTACGACGTCGTCGTGCCTCTCGGTGCGCGCTGGCCGGTGTACGACGAGGCCCTGCGCGGGACCTGGGTCGGCGCCGAGATGCAGATGTTGCGCGACGCGGCCGACGCGGGCGTGGCGACGCTCGGCGTGTGTTTCGGCGGCCAGCTGATCGCCCAGACGTTCGGCGGATCCGTGGCCCGCTCCGACGTTCCCGAGATCGGCTGGTACGACGTGGCCAGCGACGATCAGGACCTCATCCCCGGCGGGCCCTGGTTCCAGTGGCACTTCGACCGGTGGACGCTGCCGCCCGGTGCCACCGAGATCGCCAGGACGACCAACTCGTCACAGGCCTTCGTGCTCGGCAAGGCGTTGGCCCTGCAGTTCCACCCCGAACTGGACGGCGAGTTGCTCGAGGGCTGGCTGGCGGTCGACCGGGACGGCGACGTCGCATCCATGGGGTTGACCAACGACGAATTGCGTACGGCGACAGCTCGATTGCAGACCAGCGCAGCCGAGCGGATCCGGAAGCTGGTGCGCAGCTTCAACGATCGGATAGTGCGTCAACCGTGCCCCAGCTGATGGGCAAGCGCGTCCTCGACGACCGGTTGCCGGAACCGATGGCCGAGATTCTGTAGCTTGACCGGCACAACTCGTTGACTTGCCTCAGCCAGTTCGCGAGCGCCTTGCTCCCCCAACAGTATTCGCGGTCCCAGCGACGGCACCGGGAGCAGCGCGGGGCGGTGCAGCACGTGCGCCAATGCCAACGCGTAGTCGACGTTGCGCACCGGGTTCGGCGCCACCGCGTTGACCGGCCCACTGAGCCGCTCGTCGTAGATGGCGCGATAGTAGACGTCGATGAGGTCGTCGGAGGAGATCCACGCTAGCCACTGTCTTCCGCTGCCGAGACGACCACCGAGGCCTGCCGAGAACAGCGGCCGCATCAGTCGCAACGTGCCACCGTTCGCGGCCTGCACGATCCCGGTGCGGACCTGAACGACGCGGAGTCCGGCATCGGCCGCTGGTGCGGTCGCGGCCTCCCAGTCTGCGACGACGTCGGCGAGGAATCCGTCGCCACGTGTGCTCTCCTCGCATAACAGTGCATCGCCGCGGTCGAACCCGTAGTAGCCGACGGCGGATGCGCTGACGAAGACCCGCACACCGGCCGTGCGCCCGGCCAGTTCGGCGAGCCGCCGGGTCGGTGCGATGCGACTGTCGCGGATGGCCGTCCGGTGCGCATCGGTGAACCGGCCCGCGATGGACGCACCGGCGAGGTGCACGACGGCATCCACGCCGTCGAGCAGGTCCGGCGCGGGGCGCTGCGGGTCCCACTGCCGTTCGGCGGGCCCGCTCGGCGAACTCCGAACCAGGCGGATCACCTCGTAACCACCCGTGCTCAGCAGCGCGGTCAGCTGGGACCCGACCAACCCGGACGCCCCCGTGACCGCAATGACCAGAGGGCGTGACCCACAGGAGGCGGCGTCCTGGTGGGCTGCGAGGTCGTCGGCCAGCTGTCGGTGCCGGTAGACGAACGTCGAACGCAGTGCCGCACCAGGCACGGGCGTCTCGACTCGATCATGCACCCTGGTGCGTGCCGAGCCGCCGTCGGAGACGTCTTCGAAGCCGTGGGTGTGCCGCCACCGGGCGATGAGCCGGGGTGGCAGCGAGGCAAGCCCGTCCGACGACAGCTCGTCGACGAAGCGATGCGGCGGGTCGTAACCCGCCGGATCGTGCTGCGCCACCCAGCGCAGTCCGCCCGGCAACCCGAGAATCGCGCGGCCGTCGGCCAATGACGTC
This sequence comes from Mycolicibacterium sp. P9-64, assembly GCF_008329605.1. Classification (GTDB taxonomy): domain Bacteria; phylum Actinomycetota; class Actinomycetes; order Mycobacteriales; family Mycobacteriaceae; genus Mycobacterium. The sequence continues at coordinate 630,611 of NZ_NPKO01000004.1, read as the reverse complement.
GTCTCGGCCACCACCCTCATCGGCTGCCACGGCGGAACCAGCCGCGTCATCGCCCCCGGCCGGGTGTGCCACGCAAATACCTCGTCCAGCGGATGGTCGACCACGCTCTCGAATTCGATGCCCACGATTTCCTATTCGTCGCGGAACGGCCGCCGGATGGAATCGTCACCCCATCGGCTTGAGCTGCGGGCATCCAGAGCACATTCTCGAAGCGGACGAACTGCGCCGGCACGAGACGGCCTAGGCGGCAGGGAGGTGATCCTGGTCGACGACGGCATCGCGACCGGGGCCAGCATCAGGTCGGCCACGACGAGGTACGGGCTGCACTCAGCGCGCCAACCGTGCCCGGCGGCACGTGAAATCCGTTGCAGGCGATCGCTAGTCGGTCTTGGTGCGCGTGGTCTCGTCGTCCTCGGCAGGGACGGCCGTGGTCTCGTCGTCCGCCTCGTCCGCTTCGGCAACCTCGGACGACTCAGGTTCCTCGGTGACCTCGGCGATCTGCGAGGTCGGTTCGTCCGGGTAGTCCTCAGCGGGCTGCGCGACGAAGGCGGTGGTCTCGTCGTCCGAGTCCGCTTCCTCTTCTTCGTCGTCGGCGCCCTTGGACCGTTCCCGCAGCGCGTCGATGATCAGCAGTAGCACGCCGATGACGCTAGCTCCGATGCACACCCACGCGATCAGCTCGTTGCTGGTCACGACGGCAGTGACGAGGGCGGCCAGCCCGATGACGGCAAGGACTAGCGCAATGATCAGCATCTATAAGCCGGTCAGTTGTTTCCCCGGTTGAACTGGTTGAATCCGCCGCCGTCGTTGTTGGCGGTCGAATCAACCGGTGCCGCAGAGCCGCGCTGGCCGAGCTCTTCGAGCTGCGATTCCAGGTAGGTCTTGAGGCGAGTCCGGTATTCGCGCTCGAACGTCCTGAGCTGTTCGAGGCGACTCTCCAGCACGGTGCGCTGCTGGTTGATGGTGCCCATGATCTCGGAGTGCTTGCGCTCGGCGTCGGCCTGCAGTGCGTCGGCCTTCTCCTGTGCCTGGCGCAGCTGGGTCTCGGACCGGGTCTGCGCGTCGGCCAGCATGGCGTCGGCGCGGGACTTGGCCTCGGCGACCGTGGTCTCGGCCGTGTGCCGAGCCTCACTCACCATGGCTTCGGCCTGTGCCCGCGCGTCGGCGAGGGTCTTGTCGGCCTCGGCCTTGGCGGTGCCCGTCAGGCGGTCCGCCGTGTCCTGCGCCAGCCCGAGCACCTTCGCAGCCCTGACGTGCGAATCGTCGCTGACGTACGCGGGAGCTGCGGGCGGCGCCTCGTACACCGGCTGCGGCGGCGGTGCCGGCGCTGGTTCGGGCTCCGGCTCCGGCTGGTAGAGCGGGATCGCCTGGGTCGGCTGTGGCACGCCACCGCCGCTGGTGCGAGCGGTCGCCACCTCCTGGTCCAACTCGGCGACGCGCTGACGCAAGTCAGCGTTCTCCTCGATGAGCCGAGTCAGCTCGTTCTCAACCAGGTCGAGGAATGCATCGACTTCGTCCTCGTTGTAACCGCGCTTGCCGATTGGTGGCTTGCTGAACGCGACATTGTGAACGTCGGCTGGTGTGAGCGGCATTGTCTGCCCCCTTGGAGTCTGGACCGTCAACCGGTCTCAAAGTGTAGAGCCATAGTGGTAGTAACTGGCGTCCATCCTGTCACAGCAGACCCGGCGGTTGCATGAGAGGTCGAGAATTAAGAACGAATTTCAATCTTGCCCGCACCGAATATCGACTCCGGCAAACCCACTGGGGCAAGGTCAGGTTGCCGCGCCGAACGCCAGCTGCATGCCGACGAAGGCAGCCAGTAGCAACACCATGATCGACAGGTCGAAGCGCACGGCACCTATCGTGAGCTGCGGGATGATCCGGCGCAGCAGCTTCACCGGCGGATCCGTCAACGTCAAGATGACCTCGAGAACCACGACCGTGAACCCGCGGGGGTGCCAGTCGCGACTGAACGAACGAATGAACTCGACAACGACTCGGGCGATCAGCAGCAGCCAGAAGACGAACAGCGCGAAGCCCAGAATCTCGAAGAACAGGGCCAACTGGGCGACCTCACTCCAAGCAGTGTGACATTGAATACAGGCAGGCATACAGGTGGTGCGACAAGCGATTTGCCGCCAGCCTACCCGCCTCCGATCAGACCGCCCGACCTACTGGTACGCGTAAAACCCGGCCTCTGCGATCCGCCTGCGTTCGTCGGCACTGACGTCGACGTCCGCGGGCGACAGCAGGAAGACCTTCGTCGCGACCTTGTCGAATGAACCGCGCAGTGCAAACGCCAACCCTGCGGCGAAGTCGACGAGACGCTTGGCGTCCGCATTGTCCATGGATACCAGGTCCATGATCACCGGAGTGCCGTCGCGGAAGCGCTCACCGATGGTGCGGGCCTCGCTGTAATCCTTGGGCCGAAGCGTGGTGATCTTCGACAGTGGGCTGCCCTCGTCGAACAGTGCGGCCATCCGGCGGGGCTCCATGGCAACCGCGCCGCGGGTGGCGCCGCGCAGGGTGTTGAAGCGCGGGCGCTCGGGTTCGCGACGTCCGCGGAAGGGGGCGTCGTCGGCGTAGCCGCCGCGGTAGCCCGCGGGCACCTCGGCGAATTCGCGCTCGAACTCGCGGCTGCCGATGCGGTCGTCGTAGCCCCTGCTCTCCAAGCGGCTGTAGCCCTCGTCCTCGAAGCGCTCTTCCCGGGGGCGACGCGACGAGTAGGCCCGAGGCGAACGATCTTCGTCGTCGTAGTACTCGTCGTCGTAGTCGTCCATCGGTGCCATGCCGAAGTAGGCCTTGACCTTATGCAGTGTGCTCATCGGAGACCCTTCTGATGACTGAGTTCTGTGTTGTCTGTGATGAAGATGTGACTGGAGTGACTACTCAGGGTGACGTTAGAGGACGCTTCCCCAGAACCGCGGTACCGACACGCACACAGGTCGAGCCATGTTTCACCGCCGTCTCGAGGTCCCCCGACATACCTGCCGAGAGACCGAGCCGCTGCTGGTAGAGCCCCTGTACCCGGTGCAGCTCCGCCTCCAAACGTGCGTACGACTCGTCCGCGTCGGCGCCGAGCGGCGGCACGGCCATCAGGCCGACGAAGTCCAGACCGTCGGCCGCGTCGGCCCGGGCGCACAGCTCGTCCACGAGATCCGTGCGACCGATGTCCACACCGCCACGGGCCGGGTCGCCGTCGAGGCTCAATTGGAGATAGACCCGAAGGGGGTCGCTGCGGCGTCCGTCCTCGAGCGCCGTGACGGCCGCCCGGCCGAGAGCGTCGAGTAGCGCGTCGCTGTCCACCGAGTGCGCGGCGTACGCCCACCCCGCGACCGTGCGCGCCTTCTTGCGCTGGATTCTGCCCACCATGTGCCAGCGAATTGGGGGTGCCGACAATTCATCGGCCAAAAGCGACGTGACTTCGGACACCTTATTCGACGCCTCCGGCTCGCGGGATTCGCCGAATGCAGTGCATCCGATTCTTGTCAGCAGAAATACATCAGAGGCTGGAAAGAATTTCGTAACGGTGAGTAATTCGATTTCTCCCGCGTCGCGGCCCGCTGCAGCCGCCGCGCGATCGAGGCGCGCCCGCACCGCGGCCAGCGATGCGGCCAGCTCGGCTTGCCTCTCGCTGCTCATTCCATCCACACCAACGACGCCAGCCGCCCGGTCGGCGCCCCCCGCCGGTGACTGAACAGCGCGTCGTCCTCAATGGTGCAACGCGGATCTACTGCGATCGACACAACACCCAATTCCTTTAGCTGCCTGGTGATCCCGGCCCGCAGATCGAGTCCGTCAGTGCCCGCGGAAGTCTTGGTGCGACTGCCGGGCAGCGCCGCCTCCACGTCAGCGGCCATGGCCGCGGGCACCTCGTAGTTGCGTCCGCTCGCGGACGGACCGAGGAGCACCGAGATGTCCTCGGCGTGCGCACCTGCCCGCAGCATCTCCTCGACCCCGCGGATCACGACACCGTGCTGCGCCCCGACGCGGCCCGCGTGTACCGCGGCGACCACGCCTGCCCGTGCGTCCGCCATTAGGACGGGCACACAATCAGCGGTTACCACCGCCAAAGCCAACCGAGGTTTGGTGGTCACCAATCCGTCGGCATTGTCGATCGTCGGGCCTGGCCCGTCGACGGCCACCACCCGATCGCCGTGCACCTGGTGCATCCACACGATGCGGTCGGTCAGGCCGATCTTCTCGGCAAGCCGCCGTCGGTTCGCCGCGACCGCGTCGGGATCGTCGCCGACGTGGTCGCCCATGTTGAAGGTGTCGAACGGCGCCGACGACGCACCGCCCGCACGAGTGGTGGTCACGCGCCGGATCTTGAAGCTCACAGTGTCCCAGTATCGCGGCGAAGCCGGTCGACGAAACTCAGTGGCGCATGAACGGCGGCACGTCGACGTCGTCGTCGTCATCTCCGCCGCCACCGATGCTCACCGTCGCACCGTTGGTGTGCAGCGGCACGCTCGCAGGATCGACCGGCTCGAAGACCGGCGAGGTGACCTTGCCCGCCTTGCCCGGTGTTATGCCCAGCCCGGCGCCGACGACCGGCTTGCGGCTCGGCCCCGAGGCGTCGAATCCGGCCGCGATGACGGTGACGCGGACCTCGTCGCCGAGCGAGTCGTCGATCACGGTGCCGAAGATGATGTTGGCCTCGGGGTGCGCGGCATCCTGGACGAGCGACGCCGCTTCGTTGATCTCGAACAGGCCAAGATCGCTGCCACCCGCCACCGACATCAGCACACCCTGCGCGCCCTCCATGGACTGCTCGAGCAGCGGGGAGTTGATCGCGATCTCGGCGGCCTTGAGCGCACGGCCATCGCCGCGCGCCGCACCGATGCCCATCAGGGCGGTGCCCGCGCCGGACATGATGCCCTTCACGTCGGCGAAGTCGACGTTGATCAGACCCGGGGTCGTGATCAGATCGGTGATGCCCTGGACGCCGTTGAGTAGCACTTCGTCTGCGCTGCGGAACGCGTCCATCAGGGATACGGCGGCGTCGCCCATCTGCAGCAGGCGGTCATTGGGGATGACGATGAGGGTGTCGCAGCTCTCGCGCAGCGACGTGATGCCGATCTCGGCCTGGTTCGACCGACGCTTGCCCTCGAACGAGAACGGTCGCGTCACCACACCGACGGTGAGCGCGCCGAGCTTGCGCGCGATGGTCGCGACGACCGGCGCACCACCGGTGCCGGTGCCACCGCCTTCGCCTGCGGTGACGAACACCATGTCGGCGCCGCGGAGCAGCTCCTCGATGTCGTCCTTGGCGTCTTCGGCTGCCTTGCGTCCGACCTCTGGGTCGGCGCCTGCTCCGAGGCCGCGGGTGGAGTCGCGGCCGACGTCGAGCTTGACGTCGGCATCACTCATCAAGAGCGCCTGGGCGTCGGTGTTGATGGCGATGAACTCCACGCCCTTCAGACCTTGTTCGATCATCCGGTTGACGGCATTCACGCCGCCGCCACCGATGCCGACCACCTTGATGACGGCGAGATAGTTATGCGGGGGCGTCATGGCCGTGTTCCCTCCTGGTTGTTCGTGGTGCCGGAGCCCTTGTCGCAAACCCTAAACCTCAACCATAGGCTTAGAGTTATGTCAAGTAGTTCCGTGCAAACAGAACGGTAGGGCGACCGTGCGGGGTATCCGTGCAGGCGCGCCGACAGTTCCTGCGCATTTTCCTGCGACGTCGATTACTTGACCGTGGGTAAATCCGGGCTGGACACGTCATAGGTACGACCGGGCTGAGTCAGCAGTGCCCCGAGCTTGAGCGCCTTCTCCTCGGTCCGGTCGGTGGTCCCCCAGATCACTTCTCTGCCGTCGACCAGCGTCAGCGTTATCGAGGCCACCGACGGCGCGGCGATCCGACTCACCTGACCAAACACCTCGGGCCGCAGCGACAGCAGCACCTCGAGGGCCGCCTTCGTCGGATCGTCACTCGGGCCGGGAGTGTCGGCATCCAGAATGGGCAAGCCAGGCGGCGGCGGCGCAGACGCGAAGTCCACCCCGTCCTTGTCGAAGAGGTGCGGCCCGTCGGGATAGTCCTTGACGACGACGGGCACACGCTCGGTGACGGTGATGCGCAACGTCGACGGATATTCACGCTGCACCCTGGCGCTGGCCACGCGCCGGATGGTCGCGACACGCTCGGCAACGTCGTCGGTGTCGATTTGGAGCAGCGGCGTCCCGGGCACGATCGCCGCGGCCTGCTCGACCTCCTCCTTGCTCACCGTGTTCAGGCCGGTGATCACCGTGATCCTGGCTGCCATGACGGGAGTGAAGTACAGCACCAGGCCAAGCCCAACCACCACGACGCTGACCAGCGCGGACCACATCAGCACCTTGAGTCCCCGGATCACCCCTCGCGCAGGGACTTTCGCCTGATCGACGGGTCTACCCGCCGCCCGCTTCTTCGCCTCGCGGCGCGCCTGCTCGATGGCCGTTGCCCTGGCCTGAGCCGTGCGGCGTTCCTCGCGTTCGCGGCGCGCCCTGCGCCGGGGACCCTCGAAATCCGGTTCTGCAGCGGCGCCTTCGACTTCGGTCTCGTCGGCAGGTTCGGCAGGTTCGGGAGGTTCGCCGGGGACGGGTTCCTCCCCTGCCTCCTCACCGGCGCCGGTGGGGCCGGTCATCGCGACCCCGGCGCGCGGCGATCCGCCTCCGCCTGCAGTGCCGTCAGGATCTCCTGCCCGAGGAGCGTGACGTCACCGGCTCCCATCGTGACGATGACGTCGCCGGGACGGGCCGCAGCGGCCACAGTCGCTGCGACCGTTGAGAAGTCGGGCAGGTAGCGCACCCGCGCCGTCACGTGATCGGCGATGCTGGCGCCGCTGATTCCGGCCATCGGCGCTTCGCGGGCGGCGTACACGTCGAGCACGAACACCTCGTCGGCGTCGGACAGAGCGGACGCGAACTCGTGCGCGAAGGTCTTGGTCCTCGAGTAGAGGTGCGGCTGGAACACCACGATGGAGCGCGACTCCCCCGCGACACCGCGCAGGGCTTCGAGCGTCGCGCGGACCTCGGTCGGATGGTGCGCGTAGTCGTCGAAGACCCGCACGCCCGCCGAGGTACCGACAGCCTCGAACCGCCGCCGCACGCCCTCGAATCCGGCGAGGCCGTCGAGCACCGAGTCGGGGCTTCCGCCGACCTCGGTGGCAGCGAGCAGTGCCGCCAGCGCGTTGAGCGCCATGTGCCTGCCAGGCACGGCCAGCCGCATTCCGCGGGGATGCGGCTCGCCCGCCAACTGAACGGTCGCCACGCCACCCGTGCCTTGCTGCTCCCAATTCACAAGGGCACCAGCCAAATTCGGGTCATCGCCGCTGCCGTAGCGCAGCACCCGCACATCGGTCTCGGCGACCCGCTCGGCCAGCGCGGCCGCACCGGGATCGTCGACGCACACCACCAGCGCACCGCCGGACCGCAACCGCTCGACGAACTTGTCGAAGACCGCGGTGTACGCCTCGGCGCTGCCGAAGAAGTCCAGATGATCGGGGTCGATGTTGGTCACCACCGCGACGTCCGGCGTGTACTCCAGCAGCGAGCCATCGCTCTCGTCCGCCTCGGCGACGAAGACCGTGCCGCTTCCGTGGTGGGCATTGGTGCCTGCCTCGCCGAGGTCGCCGCCAACGGCGAACGACGGGTCGAACCCGCCGTTCTGCAACGCGACGATGACCATGGACGTCGTCGTGGTCTTGCCGTGGGTGCCGGTCACCATCACCGTGGTGTAGCCGTCCATCAGCGCAGCAAGCACCGCGGGCCGCATGATCACGGGGACGCCGCGCCGGCCTGCCTCGACGAGCTCGGGGTTGGACTTGGGGATTGCCGCGTGAGTGCTGACCACCGCGGTCGGCCCGCCGGGCAGCATGTCTAGCGACGACGCGTCATGGCCGATCCGGATCTGTGCACCGCGGGCGCGCAGCGCGGCCAACCCGCGGGACTCCTTTGCGTCGGAACCCGAAACCTGCCCACCTCGGTCGAGCAGGATGCGGGCGATACCCGACATGCCCGCTCCCCCGATGCCGACCATGTGCACCCGCTCCAACTCGGCGGGCAGTGCCGGGACGCTCATCGCGACCGCCTCGGGAACTCGGCGGCGACGGCGACGGCGACCTCGGCAACACGTTGCGCGGCGTCGCGGTGACCGGCCAGCGCCGCCGACTCCGTCATCGCGGCAAGCCGCTTCGGGTCGGCAAGCAGCCCGCCTACGGTGTCGGCGACGAACTTCGAGTTCAGGTCGGCGTCGTCGACGATGAGGCCACCGCCGGCGTTGACCACGGGAAGCGCGTTGAGTCGCTGTTCCCCGTTGCCGATCGGCAGCGGTACGTACACCGCGGGGAGCCCGACGGCACTGACCTCGGCGACCGTGATCGCGCCGGACCGGCAGATCGCCAGGTCCGCGGCGGCGTAGGCGAGGTCCATTCGGCTCAGATAGGGCACGGCAACGTACGGCGGATCGCCTGCGGCGGGCTCGCGGAGATCGAGCACGTTCTTCGGCCCGTGTGCATGCAGCACCGAAACCCCCACCGCGGCAAGGCCTTCTGCAGCTCCTGCGACGGCCCGGTTGATCGATTGCGCACCCTGTGAGCCACCGAACACCAGCAGCACCGTTGCGTCGTCGGAGAAGCCGAAGTGCGCGCGGGCCTCGGCGCGCAGCGCCTTCCGGTCCAGCGAGGTGATGGTGTTCCGCACCGGAACGCCGACGACCTCCACGCGGCGCAGCCCAGGATCTGCGACTGCGGACAGCACGCGTCGCGCCGAACGGGCGCCCACCCGGTTGGCCCACCCCGCGCTGGCGTTGGCCTCGTGGATCACCACGGGCACGGATCTGCGGCGCACGCCACGGCGGGCGGCCAGGTAGGCAGGTAGCGCGACGTAGCCCCCGAAACCGATGACGACGTCGGCCTCGACGTCGTCGAACACCGCGCGCGTCTGCCGGATGGCCTTGCGTACCCGCAGCGGGAGCCGCACCAGGTCACCCGACGGCTTGCGGGGCAGCGGCACCGGGGTGATGAGTTCGAGGTGGTAGCCGCGTTCGGGCACCAACCGGGTCTCCAATCCACGTTCCGTGCCGAGCACCGTGATCCGGATGTCTGGATCAAGCGCCATCAGGGCGTCGGCAACGGCCATCGCCGGTTCGACGTGCCCCGCGGTACCCCCACCTGCGAGAACGACGGACAGTGCGTTCACCCGTGACGCTGGCCTTCCAGTGATCGAGCCCGACGGCCCTCTTCGCGTTGACGGCCTCCATGATGCCCTGAGTGCCGCACCGACCTGTCGGCCGCCTGGCTGGTTCGCCTCCGGTCGTCCTTCACCGGCTTGCGTCCCTTGGCCTTCGGCTTGGGCGCAGGCTTCGGCTTCGGCTTGGGTTTCGGCGCGGGCGCCTGTGCCTTCGGCCGGGTGCGCAGCCTGTCGCGAGCCGCCTCGAGCCGGGTCGGCGAGTAGTGCTCGGGTGGGGGCAGCCGCAGCAACCGGTTGAACCGGTCGTCACGGCCCGAGCGCAGCGCGGCCACCGCGTCGGGTTCGTGCCGTGCCGCGTTAGCCATCACGCCCATCATCAGAAGCGTTGTGGCCGTTGATGTTCCGCCCGCCGATATCAGTGGCAACTGCAGCCCGGTGACGGGCAGCAGGCCCACCACGTAGCCGACGTTGATGAAGACCTGACCGAGCACCCACAGCGTCGTGGTGGCGGTCAGCAGGCGCAGGAACGGATCGGCCGAGCGCTTGGCGATCCGCATGCCGGTGTAGGCGAACAGGCCGAACAGGAGCAGCAACCCGACCGCGCCGACGAAGCCGAGCTCCTCGCCGATGATCGCGAAGATGAAGTCGTTGTGCGCGTTGGGCAGATAGTTCCACTTCGCGGTGCCCTGGCCGAGGCCGTCACCGAAGATTCCGCCATTGGCCAGCGCGTACCGGGCCTGCCTTGCCTGATAGCCCGACCCCTGGGAGTCCGCGCCGGGGTTCAACCAGGACTGGACGCGGTCGGACCGGTAGCCCTCCGACACCGCAAGCACGGCGGCCGCCATCATGGCCGCAGCCAGGGAGCTCAGGAACACGCGCAGGGGCAGGCCTGCGTACCAGAGCAGGCCGAGCAAGATGATGCTCAGCGACACCGTCTGCCCGAGGTCGGGCTGAAGCACGATCAGGAACAGGGCGATCACCGCGCCGGGCACCAGCGGGAACAGCATCTCGCGCAACGACGCGTGCTCCATCCGGCGCTGCGCCAAGATGTGCGCGCCCCAGATGGCGAACGCGATCTTGGCCAGCTCGGAGGGCTGCATGGAGAACCCGGCGACGACGAACCAGCCGCGGGAGCCGTTGGCCTCCTTGCCAATTCCTGGGATGAGCACCAGAACCAGCATGATGATCGTGACGATGAAGCCGGGGAAGGCCAGCCTCCGCATCAGGTTCACCGGCATGCGCAGAGCAGCGTAGAACGCAACCAGCCCGACGATCGTCCACAGCACCTGCTTGGCGAAGATGATCCACGGCGAGCCGTCCTCGTCGTACGAGTGCACGCCGGAGGCCGACAGCACCATGGTCAGGCCGAGGGTGACGAGCAGCGCGGCCACCGCGATGATGAGGTGGAACGACGTCATCGGACGGGTCAGCCAGGCACCGAATCGAGTGCGCGGGATGGTCTCGGCGGATGCCTGCGCGGTCTGGTCGGACGGACCGTCGGCGCCGCCACGCTTCAGCCGCAATTTCGCAAGGACTGTGCTCACTGCCAGCTACCTAACCGCATCGATCACAGCAGTCACATGAGCAACAGCAGACCCGTTTGTCCCTTGCACCCCAAAATCCTCCCCCGTCACCCCCGTAACGCCGGGTACATCCGGCGCGTGTCGCGAAATGCGCAGAAGAGGCCCAGCTAAGCGCCCACCGTGGCCAGCCATTCGCTGTAGAACAGCGCAACGCCGAGACCGCAGGCAATGGCCGTCAGCAACCAAAACCGGATGATCACGGTGGTTTCTGCCCACCCGACCAGCTCGAAGTGATGGTGGAAGGGCGCCATGCGGAACACCCGCCTGCCCGTGGTGCGGAACGAGAACACCTGCACGACGACCGAGGTCACCTCGGCGACGAAAAGCGCTCCGAGCACGATCGCTAGCGTCTCGGTGCGGCTGGTCACCGACAGACCGGCGATGATGCCGCCAAGGGCCAACGATCCGGTGTCACCCATGAAGATCTTGGCCGGGGGCGCGTTCCACCACAGGAACCCGATGCACGCGCCCGCGGTGGCTGCGGCGACGAGCGCGAGATCGAGTGGATCGCGGACGTTGTAGCAACCCAATCCCGGGCTCGTCGTGCATGCGTTGCGGAACTGCCAGAAGGTGATCAGCACGTAGGCCGCGGTCACCATCGCCATGGCCCCTGCAGCCAGCCCGTCGAGCCCGTCCGTCAGGTTCACCGCGTTGGACCACGCGCTGACGAGGATCACCACGAACACCACGAAGACCAACGGCGCCAACGTCACCGTGGCGATCTCGCGCACGTAGGACAGCTCGGCACTGCCCGGTGTCAGGCCATCGGTGTTGCGAAACTGCAAGACCAGCACGCCGAAGAGCACCGCGGTGACCAGCTGGCCCACCGTCTTGGCGGACTTGTTCAGGCCGAGGTTGCGCGAGCGGCGAATCTTGATCAGGTCGTCGATGAATCCGACGGCGCCAAGCGATGTGGCCAGCCCGAGGACCAGCAGACCCGACGCGGATGGACCGCGCCCGTCGATCACCAGCCCGACCAGGTGCGTGCCCAGGTAGCCGGCCCAGATGCCCGCCATGATCGCGACGCCGCCCATCGACGGCGTGCCGCGCTTCTTGTGGTGGCTCGGCGGCCCGTCCTCGCGGATCTCGTGGCCGAGCCCCTGGCGGGTGAACAGCCGGATCAGAGCGGGCGTCAGCAGAATCGACACCGTAAGGGCGATCCCGACGGCGATGAGAATCTGTCTCATGCGGGCTCGTCTCCGGCGAGTGCATCGGCCAAGGCGCCAAGGCCTGCCACTTTGGATGCCTTCACCAGCACCACGTCCCCCTCGCGCAATTCGGCCCGCAGCAGCTCCAGGGCGGCGTCGGCGTCGGCGACCACGGTGGACTCACTGCCCCACGACCCCTCCATCACCGCCCCCTGGTGCATCGCGTGCAACGACCTCCCAGTTCCGACGACGACGAGTCGTGACACATCTAAGCGCACGGCCAGTCGACCGATGCTGTCATGCTCGGATATCGCGTCGTCGCCTAGCTCGGCCATCTCGCCGAGCACGGCCCAGCTACGCCGCTTGTCTCGAGCCATCCAGGCCAGCGCCTTGAGCCCGGCCCGCATCGAGTCGGGGTTCGCGTTGTAGGCGTCGTTGATGATCGTGACCCCATCGTCGCGGGTGCTCACCTGCATGCGGCGCTGCGATACCGGACCTGCCGCCGCGAGTGCCGTGGCGACCTGATCCAGGCTTGCGCCGCACTCCAGCGCGACGGCTGCTGCGCACAACGCGTTGGACACCTGGTGGTCGCCGTGCACGGCGAGTTCGACGGGCACCGCGCCGAGTGGGGCGTGCAGCGTGAAGCGCGGCCTGGCCAGCTCGTCGAGGACGACTTCGTCGGCCCATACGTCGGCTCCTGGCGAACGCGACACCCGGACCACGCGGGCCACCGTGTTGTCCGCCATGGCGGCCACCGCGGTGTCGTCGGCGTTGAGGATCACCACACCGGATGCCGGAACCGATTGCGGCAGTTCACCCTTCGTCGCCGCGATGGCCTCGCGCGAACCGAACTCTCCGAGATGGGCGGTGCCGACGTTGAGCACGACCGCGATCGACGGCTGCGCGATCCTGGCCAGCGCGGCGATGTTGCCCCGGTGCCGCGCCGACATCTCCAGGATCAAGTAGTCGGTCTCGGTGGTGGCCCGCAGCACCGTCCACGGGTGGCCCAACTCGTTGTTGAACGAACCGGGCGGTGCCACCACCGAACCCAGCGGGCTGAGCACCGCGGCGAGCAGATCCTTGGTGGAGGTCTTGCCCGACGAGCCGGTCACCCCGACGATCGTCAATCCCCCGGCGACCAGTTCGGCAGCCACCGCGGCGGCCAGCTTGGCTAGCGCGGCAAGCACTGCGGCACCAGATCCGTCGGTGTCGAATTCGAGGACACCCGCACCCGCGTCGACGTCGCCGCCCGACGGGCTCACCACGACGGCGGGCACGCCGACGGGCCGGGCGGCGAGCACCGCCACCGCACCGGCGGCCACCGCGGCGGCGGCGAAGTCGTGCCCGTCGGACCGCTCGCCGGGAAGCGCGAGGAACAGCCCACCCGGCGCCACCGCACGGGAGTCGAACTCCACCGTGCCGGTGACCCGGATGGTTTCGGCGTCCGCCTGCGAGACGTCGGCAAGTTCACCGCCGACGATGTCGGCGATCCGGGCGAGGGTCAGGTCGATCATGCGCGGCTCCCCAACGCATCGAGGGCGCGTGCCAACTCGGCGCGGTCGTCGAACGGCCGGGTCTGGCCCCCGCTGGTCTGGCCGGCCTCGTGGCCCTTGCCAGCGATCACCACGACGTCACCGTCGTTGGCCCAGGCCACCGCGTACTCGATGGCCTCGCGCCGGTCACCGATCTCGACGACGCTGGTCTCCGGACCTGCCACGGCCCGAGCGCCGGCCACGATGGTCGCCCGAATGTCGGCGGGGACCTCGTCGCGCGGATTGTCGTCGGTCACGACGACGAGGTCGGCGAGCCCGGCGGCGACACGGCCCATCGGCTCGCGCTTGCCGTGGTCGCGGTTGCCACCCGCACCGAACACCACGACGACGCGACCGGTGGTCTGTTGGCGCAGCGTCTCGAGCACTGCCTGCAATGCGCCGGGCTTGTGTGCGTAGTCGACGAGGGCCAGGAAGCCCTGACCGCGGTCGATCGGCTGCAGGCGGCCCGGCACAGCGGCGGTCCGAAGGCCTGGTGCCGCTGCCTCCGGTGTCACGCCGACGGCGTCGAGCAGTGCCACGGCCAGGAGCGCGTTGGCGACGTTGTAGCGGCCTGGCAGTGCGATCTGAAGTCCGTGATGCACGCCGACCGGGTCCACGACGACGAACTGCTGGGCGCCGGACGCGGCGGCGTGGATCTTCTCGGCCCGCCACCCCGCCGCGACGTTGTCGACGCCGACGGTCACCGGCGCCTCGGCCAGCTTCGCGATGGTCTGGCCCGCATCGTCGTCGATGCAGACCACGGAGACGTCGCCGTGTGCGTGCGACTGCGGATCGAAGAGGCGGGCCTTGGCGTTCAGGTAGTCCTCCATCGTGGGATGGAAGTCGAGGTGGTCACGCGACAGGTTGGTGAACCCGCCGACCGAGAAGTGCACTGCATCAACACGTCCCAGCGTCAAGGCGTGACTGGACACCTCCATCACCACGGTGTCCACGCCGCGTTCGACCATCACCGCCAGCAAGGCCTGCAGGTCGGGAGCCTCCGGGGTGGTCAACGCGCTCGGTTCCTCGCGGCCGTCGATGCGGATCCCCACGGTCCCGATCAGGCCGGATACGCGCCCGGCCGCACGCAGGCCTGCCTCCACGAGATAGGTGGTGGTGGTCTTGCCCGAGGTTCCGGTGACGCCGATGACTCGCAGCTGCCGCGACGGATGCCCGTAGACGGTCGCGGCCAGCTCGCCGAGCACCGCGCGCGGAGTCGGATGGATCAGTACGGGAACGCCGACGTCGCTGCCAAGCATCTCGGCGCCGGCAGGATCGGTGAGCACCGCGACGGCACCGCGATCGACGGCATCGCGGGCATAGGACGCGCCATGTGCCGACGCGCCTGGCAGTGCGGCGAACAGGTCACCCGATTGGGCATCCTGGCCGCGCAGCGTCACCCCGGTGACCAGGACCCCCGAAGCGTCCGCGCCATGCGCGGTGCCCGCGTGCACGTGCTCCGCCAGTGACGCGAGGTTCACACCCCGAGGGCGGCTGGGACGCAGTTTCATGGCCTTGACACAGTACCGGCCCGGTTGCGCGCGCCCTCCCGCTCAGGCTTCAAGCGTCAGCGGCGGGCCGGGGTCGGGCGACAGCGGCACGTTCTCCCGCTGCAACAGCCAGGCGTCGATGTTGTGGATCAGCGGCGCCGCGGTCGTGCCGGGCGACCCGTCGGCGGTGCGGTGCGGGTTGTCCATCATCACGCCGACGACGTAGCGGGGGTCGTCGGCAGGCGCCATGCTGGCAAAGGTGATCCAGTAGACGTCGTCGTAGTAGCAGCCGCAGCCCGGGTTGATCTGCTGCGCCGTACCCGTCTTGCCTGCGATCTGGTAGCCCTCGACGGCGGCACCCGAGCCAGTGCCCTGCTGGACGCCCCGGGGGTCCTTCTGGATCGTCGCCCGCAACATGTTGCGCACGGTCTTCGCCGTCTCCGGCGAGACGACGCGCACACCTGCCGGCCGAGGCTCGTCGGTACGGGTGCCGTCCGCGGCGATCGTGGACTTGATGATGCGCGGCGGAACGCGCAGGCCATCGTTGGCGATGGCCTGATACATCCCGGTCATCTGGAGCAGTGTCATCGAAAGGCCCTGCCCGATGGGCAAGTTGGCGAACGAGCTGCCCGACCACTGGTCAATCGGCGGCACCAGCCCCGCGCTCTCGCCGGGGAGGCCGACGCCGCTGCGCTGGCCGAGACCGAACTTCTCGGCCATGTCGGCCCAGCGCTCGGGGCCGACCCGCTGCGCCAGCATCAGCGTGCCGACGTTGGACGACTTTCCGAACACTCCGGTGGTGGTGTACGGCGCGACGCCGTGCTCCCACGCATCGTGCACGGTGATGCCGCCCATGTCGATCGAGCCAGGCACCTGCAGCACCTCGTCGGGGTTCGTCAGCCCGAACTCGATGGCCGAGGCCGCCGTGATGATCTTGTTCACCGAGCCGGGCTCGAAAGGCGATGACACCGAGAGGTTTCCGAGCTCGCGGTGGTCTTGCCTTCCGATGTCCTGGCTCGGGTCGAAGGTGTTGTCGTTGGCCATCGCCAGCACCTCGCCGGTCTTGGCGTCGAGCACGACGGCGGACACGTTCTTGGAGCCGGACAGGTCGCGGGCCTGCTGCACCTGCTGCTGGACGTAGAACTGGATGTCGTCGTCGATGGTCAGCTGGATGGTCGAGCCGTCGACCGCGTCGTGGCGGTTGCGGTAGCTGCCGGGGATCACGACGCCGTCGGAGCCGCGGTCGTAGGTGACGGCGCCGTCGGTGCCAGCGAGCTTCGCGTCGAGCGAGTCCTCGAGGCCGAGCAATCCGTGTCCGTCCCAGTCGATCCCGCCGACGATGTTCGCGGCCAGTGATCCGCCTGGGTACTGGCGGATGTCCTGCCGCTCGGCCCCCACCTCGGGGTATTTCGTGGTGATGGCGTCGGAGATCGCGGGGTCGACGGCGCGGGCCAGGTAGACGAACGAGTCCTTGCCGCTCAGCTTCTTCAAGATCGTCGTGGCGTCCGGCTTGTTGTTCAGCAGACCGGAGACGCCCGCGGCGATGTCGGCGAGGCGCTTGGCCGGGTCGGGCGCGCTCGGCGTCTTGGCCTTGGTCTCGGCGAGCTGCTTCTGCACCTTGACGGGCTGGAAGGTCAGCGCACGCGCCTCGATGGTGAACGCCAGCTTGTCGGCGTTGCGGTCGATGATGCTGCCGCGCACGGCCTTCTCGACGTCGGTGACCTTGAGCTGACCGGCCGCCTCGGCACGCAAGCCCTCCGCCTTGGGCACCTGGAGGTTGAACAGCTGCGCGCCTGCGATCACCAGCAGCAGCGCGATGACCGAGTTGCCAACGCGGCGACGGAAGGCGAATGACGCAGTGCGCGTTCCGGTATCGGGCGCCGCCTCCCTGGTACGACGGGCACGCGCCGAATGCGACTGATCGATTCGCTGCTTCGGGGGGACGGGCTTCTTGCGTTCGTTCCGGCTCATGCCTGCGGGCCTGGGACCGGCGCGACGGGGAGCTCGATACCTGGCGGCGGTCCTGGCAACGTTGCTCCCTGCGGTGCGATGTGCGTGTTGTCAACGGCCGGTGGCAGATCGGCGGGGGCCGGAGCAGGCTGAGCAGGCAACAGCGCCGGGTCGACAGGTGCGGGTGCGGGTGCGGCAAGCGGAGCGGCGGGCACCGGGATCTCCGGGTTGACGGGCGCAACGGCTCGCGGCGGCAGATGCACGGCGACCTCGCGGGGGTCGACGACCTTCGGCGCAGGCGGTGCCGGCGGGGCGGGTGGGGCTTCCTCGGGTAGCGGTGAGTTCAGCGGTGGCGGCGGAACACCTTGTGCCGGTTTGGGAGTACCCACCACCATCCAGTTGCCCTGCGGATCCTGTACCAGGTGGGCGGTATCCCTGGAGGGGATCATGCCGAGACCACGCGCAGCTTCGGCGAGCGCCGGCGCGGCTTGCGCCTCGAGCACTCCGCGCTCCAGTGCCTCCTTCTGCTGGAGCAGGGCCTGGTTCGTCTGGCGGATGTGGCCAAGCTGGTACGAGCGCTCCGCGGCGTCGGTGGACAGCCAGAGTGTGACGCCGAGCCCGAGGCCGAGTGCCCCGATCACCAGCACCACGAACGGGACCCTGGTGACGAACCTGCGCGGGTTGAGGTCGATGGACGACAGCTTGACGAGGATTCGCTCGCGCAGTGGCAGCCGAACGACCTTGGGCGCCTTGGCCTTGCGCGCCTTTGCCCGCGCCTTGGCCTGGGCCGCGTTCTTCGGCCGTGCCTGCTTTTCGGTGATCCGGGGGATTGGGCTGGTCTGCGGCGCAGGCCGCGGTGGCCGCTGCTCGCGCGTCGGGCGTTGCTCACGCGTGGTGCGACGGCTGCGCGGCGGTGCATCCTTGGGGCGGCGCTTGGCGGGCTCCCGCGTGCCGCGACGGCGATCTTCTCTGTTGCGAATTGGTTCAGGTCGCTTGGCCATCACGAAACTTCCCTTCTAGCAACCTTTTCCAGGGCACGCAGCCGTACCGATGCGCTACGCGGATTGAGCTCGATCTCGGCGTCGTCCGCCTTCTCGGCACCGCGGGTCAATGCCACGAAATCCGGCCCGTGGCCCGGCAACTCGACCGGCAGGCCGCTGGGCGTGCGCGATGCCGTCGCAGCGGCGAAGAGGCCCTTGACGATCTTGTCCTCCAGTGACTGATAGGCCATGACGACGATGCGTCCGCCCGTCGGCAATGCCGCCATCGCCGCCGGGACCGCGTCACTCAGCGAGTCCAGTTCGGCGTTGACGGCGATCCGCAGGGCCTGGAACGTGCGCTTGCCAGGGTGACCGCCGGTGCGGCGGGCAGGCGCGGGGATGGTGGCGTACAGAAGCTCGACCAGCTCCCCCGTCGTGGTGAACGGCTTGCGGGCGCGCCACCGGACGATCTCGCGCGCGATCTTGAAGGCGAAGCGCTCCTCCCCGAAGTCCCGCAGGATTCGGGTCAGTTCCTTGGCGTCGAAGGTGTTGACGATCTCGGCGGCGGTCAGCGGGGCGTCGGGATCCATCCGCATGTCCAGCGGCGCATCGTGCGAGTAGGAGAAGCCGCGCTCGGCGAGATCCAGCTGCATCGAGGAGACGCCGAGGTCGAACAGGACGCCATCCACCGTCGTGTCGTCCCGGTCGGCCCAGTAGCCGTCGTAACGGGTGCGGACGAACGTGACCCGGTCGCCGAACGGCGCCAATCGCTCGCCCGCGATGCGCAACGCGGTGGGGTCGCGATCGAGGCCGACGAGCCGCAGCCCTGGCAGGTCGGTGAGGAATCGCTCGGCGTGGCCGCCTGCGCCAAGTGTGGCGTCGACGAGGACGGCGCCTGCACCGGTCGCGTCGTGGCGAGTCAGAGCGGGAGTCAGCAGCTCGACGCAGCGGTCGATGAGGACCGGGACGTGGCCGTGTCGTTGATCGCGAGAATCCGGGGGCATCGCAGCACCTTCCCACCGGTGGTGAAGGGTGGCCCTTGCAACGAGGTCTCTGTCCGAGATTGCGTACCTGGCGTTGGGGAAGTACGCCAGGGCCGGTTCGGGCAGAGGCCACGTTGCACGGGCCGTGTCCGGCACGAGGGCCGGGTCAAATGATGTCGCGCAGAGTTTCATCGCTGGCCGCGGAGAAGTTCTCTTCGTGTGTCTCCTGGTAGTCCTGCCAGGCCTGGGCGTCCCAGATCTCCAGGTACTGAATCGAGCCGATCACCACGCACTCCTTGGTCAGGCTTGCGTACCGGCGGTGGTCGGCCGTCAACGTGATGCGGCCTTGTGCGTCCGGATGTTGTTCGTCGGTGGCTGCTGCCAGGTTGCGCAGGTAGGCACGGGCTTCCGGATTGCTCCGCGACGCCTGCGTCAGCCGCTCCGCCAGTGCCTCGAACTCGGCGCGCGGGTAGACGGCGAGGCTGTGATCTTGGCTCTTGGTGACCATCAACCCTCCTGCCAGCGCGTCGCGGAACTTGGCGGGCAGCGTGAGCCGCCCCTTGTCATCGAGTTTTGGCGTGTAGGTGCCGAGAAACATCCCCGATACCTCCTGCCACCCTCACTTCAACTCAGAGCTCCGGTCGCTCCGATGCACGCCACTTTACCCCACAATCCCCCACTTTGCTCCATATGCTGGCAACAGTTTGGGTCTACGCCCCACCAACCACCACCGACCAGTCACTTTTCCGGCACGAAACGACGCCACGGCAGCGCACGCAGACGCAAACCCGCAGCTAGAGGTACTCAATTGCGGAAGTGGGGCGGAGTGGGGCGGCAATGCCACCGACCGGCCCTGCTGACGAAGATCCGGCGTGTCGCGTGACACCGCGAATCACCCGGAGGCAAACCAAAGAAAAAGGGGCAGCTCCGCTAGGAGCTACCCCTTCACCGGCAAAACGTCACTCGTCGAAACGCCTGCGGAACCTGTCCTCCATGCGATTGGTGAACGAACCACCCGAACCCTTGGACTTCTTCTGTCGGGGCCCACCGAGCTCCGAACCCGATCGGTCCTTGCCACCCGCGACCCGCGGCCCGGTGATCGCGTACACCACACCGCCGAACATGATCACGAAGCCGATGACGGACAGGATAGGCAAGCCGCCGATCCAGGTCGCCCGAAATGCGATCCCGGACACCAGCATGGCCAAGCCGATGACGAACAGCGACGCACCCTGCAGCCGGCGCCTCGCCGAGGGCGCGCGGAGATTGCCACCACGTACGCTCGACGCGAATTTGGGGTCCTCGGCATAGAGAGCGCTCTCGATCTGGTCGAGCATGCGCTGCTCATGATCGGAGAGTGGCATCCGTGCCTCCCTTTTGGCCGCGTCCGTCACGATTGTCAAACCGTCGTGTGCGCTCGGTGTACGAGCGACTAACACTAATGATACGAGGTCAATCTGAGCCGTACCACCTAGTTCACTGCTCGATTGTAGACGTTGACCACACCCACCGAGCCGCCATGCCGCTGACGAGAGCGTGACCGGATAATGGATCGACTCCGCACTCCAGACCGCGAGGGGCACCAAGAGTTGTCGACGTTTCTCATCGAGCTGTCGCAGGCCGACATGAACAGGCGCCTCGGCGACGCGCTTGCCGTGTACGTCGAGGCCATGCGGTACCCCCGCGGCACCGAAGAGCAACGCGCCACGATGTGGCTTGAACACTCCCGCAGGCGCGGCTGGAAGGCCGTCGCCGCAGTCGACGCACCGCACGCCGACGCCGACCTGGCCGATGCACCACTGATCGGGGTCGCCTACGGCTACTGCGGCGCACCCGATCAATGGTGGCAACAACAGGTGATCATCGGCCTGAAGCGAGGCGGGTCCGACAACTCGCACATCGCTGCGCTCATGAACAGCTACTTCGAGCTCACCGAGCTGCACATTCGTCCCGACGCCCAGGGCCAAGGGCTCGGCGAAGCCCTGGCCAGGCGGCTGCTCGAAGGGCGTGGGGAACCACACGTACTGCTGTCAACGCCGGAGATCAACGGCGAGGCCAACCGTGCCTGGCGGCTGTACCGCAGGCTTGGCTTCACGGACGTGATCCGCGGCTACCACTTCGCGGGCGACCCCAGGCCGTTCGCGATTCTCGGCCGGTCACTGCCGCTGTAGAGGGGCGGGTCTGGCACGATGACCTGGTGCCCGACCGCCGCACCCCACTCCGCAAGCGGATGCTGGCCATGCTCCTTCTGCTCGTGATCGTCCCCATGGCGGTGGGCTGCGTGCGGGTGCGGGCCTCGCTCACGGTCTCGCCCGACGACCGCGTTTCCGGCCAGATCATCGCGGCTGCCAAACCCCGCAACGGCGACGACAAGGGCCCTCAGCTCCTCAACACCCTGCCGTTCAGCCAGAAGGTGTCCGTCTCGAACTATCAGCGAGACGACTTCGTCGGCAGTCAGGCGGTGTTCTCCGACCTCACGTTCGCCGAACTCCCCCAGCTGGCCAACATGAACCGCGACGCGGCAGGGGTCGACATCTCGCTGCGTCGGGCCGGTGACCTGGTGATCCTCGAGGGCCGTGCCGACCTGACGTCGCTCAACGACCCGGACGCCGACGTATCGCTGAGCGTCTCGTTCCCCGGCGAGGTGACCTCGACCAACGGCGACCAGATCTCCTCCGACGTCGTCGAATGGAAGCTTCGTCCTGGCGTCGTCAGCACCATGAGCGCCCAGGCACGCTTCACCGATCCGAGTGCGCGCTCGTTCACCGGAGCCGCGCTCTGGCTCGGCTTCGCAGCGTTCGTGGTCGCGGCCATCATCGGCGGAGTTGCATGGATGAGCAGGGACCGCAGCCCCGTGCTTGCGAACCCGTCGGACCCGCCGCGCTGACACAGCTGCACACGGAGTTGCTCCGAACGGCCTGGCACGCTCTAGTCTTGTTGCACTCCCGGGGTAAGGAAAGGGGCGCCCGCTGAGCGTGGAAGCCGCGGCACCGTCAGCCGTCGAACTGGCCGGCGCCGTTACCGATCAATTGCGTGACTATCTCCGCGAGCGCCGCCGCGGCGCCGAATACATCGGCGCCGACTACGCCGAGCTGACCGCCGCACTTGACGAATTCGTCCTGCGCGGGGGCAAGCGCCTGCGCCCGGCGTTCGCATACTGGGGCTGGCGCGCGGTATCCGCCGACGACACGGCAAGCCCCGACGTCCTGCGGCTGTTCGCCGCGCTCGAACTGCTGCACGCCTGCGCTCTGGTGCACGACGACGTCATCGACGACTCGGCAACGCGACGCGGCCTGCCCACCGTGCACCGGCTGTTCGCCGACCGACATCGCGAACGCAACTGGCACGGGTCACCCAACCAATTCGGCTTGTCCGCGGCCATCCTGCTCGGCGACCTGTCCCTGGTGTGGGCAGACGACATCGTCGCCACCGTCGACCTGCCGCTCGACGCCCACCGCCGCGTACAGCGGGTCTGGGCCGACATCCGCACCGAGGTGCTCGGCGGCCAGTACCTCGACATCGCCGCCGAGGCCAGCGGCGCTGAGTCGGTGGCATCGGCGTTGACCGTCAACACCTACAAGACGGCGTCGTACACGATCTCGCGGCCGCTGCAGCTCGGCGCGGCCGCAGCTGCCGACCGGCCCGACGTGCAGGCAGCGTTCCACGAACTCGGCACCGACCTCGGCGTGGCCTTCCAGCTGCGCGACGACGTGCTCGGGGTGTTCGGTGACCCGGCGGTCACCGGAAAGCCCTCGGGTGACGACCTTCGATCGGGCAAGCGAACGGTGCTGCTGGCCGAGGCCGTCGAACGCGCCGACAAGACCGACC
The DNA here is from genome assembly GCF_008329605.1 of Mycolicibacterium sp. P9-64. GTDB lineage: Bacteria > Actinomycetota > Actinomycetes > Mycobacteriales > Mycobacteriaceae > Mycobacterium. The sequence continues at coordinate 607,943 of NZ_NPKO01000004.1, read as the reverse complement.
CGGCGGCAGCGAAGCTGTTGCGCACCTCGGTCGGAACGGTGCTGACCGACGCGCAGGTGCAGGAGCTGTGCGGAGTGATCGAGTCGGTCGGGGCGCTTGCCGCGGTGGAGGAGCGCATCGACGTGCTCACCAGGCGTGCGCTCGACGTGCTGACCGCAGCACCGATCGATGCGCACGCGAAGGCAGGCCTCGCCGATCTCGCCGGACGGGCGTCGAACCGGTCCGCCTGAGGAGCATGACTACCCCGACGTCGACACGCGACCCGAGATCCGGGTTGACTTCCGGCATTTCACGGCTGGCAGCCTTCGCGACGTCGCAGGAGGCCAGACCCGCACTGCTCGGCTTCGCGGGTGCTTGGCTCATCACCGTCGGTGGTCTCGGTGCGGGCAGTACCCGGCTGCACGACCCGCTGCTCGAGTCGCTTCACCTGTCGTGGTTGCGGTTCGGCCACGGCCTCGTGGTGTCGTCGGTGCTGCTGTGGGGCGGCGTTGCGGTGATGCTGGCGTCCTGGTTGTGGCTGGGGCGACGCGTGGTGGACCGCACCGCCACCGAGTACACGATGGTGGCGACGACGGGCTTCTGGCTGGCGCCGCTGCTGCTCAGCGTGCCCGTGTTCAGCCGCGACACCTACTCCTATCTCGCGCAGGGCGCGCTGCTCCGCGACGGCCTCGACCCCTACGTCGTCGGGCCCATAGACAATCCGAACTCGTTGCTGGACAACGTGAGTCCGATCTGGACCACGACGACCGCCCCGTACGGTCCTGCATTCATCCTGGTCGCCAAGTTCGTCACCCTGGTGGTCGGCAACGACGTCGTCTCGGGCACCATGCTGCTGCGGCTGTGCATGCTGCCCGGCCTGGTGATGCTGATCTGGGCCGCGCCGAGGGTGGCCCGTCACATCGGCGCCAACGGCGCTGCGGCGCTGTGGATCTGCGTGCTAAACCCGCTCGTGATCATCCATCTCATGGGTGGCGTGCACAACGAGATGTTGATGGTCGGGTTGATGATGGCGGGCATCGCACTGACCTTCGCCAACCATCCGGCCTGGGGCGTCAGCCTGATCGCCATCGCGGTTGCCGTGAAGGCCACCGCCGGAATCGCGTTGCCGTTCCTGGTCTGGGTCTGGATGCGCCAACTGCAACAGCGCCGAAAACTGCGGCCGGTGCCCGCCTTCGCGACCGCGACGGCAGGCTCGGCGGGCATCTTCGTCGTGGTGTTCGCCGTGTTGTCGTGGTTGGCCGGCGTCGGCCTTGGCTGGCTGACCGCGCTGGCCGGTTCGGTGAAGATCATCAACTGGTTGACCGTTCCCACCGCGGCCGCGAACCTGATCAACGTCATCGGCGGCCTGCTTCTGCCGGTCAACTTCTACGCCGTTCTCGACGTCACCCGCATCATCGGCATCGCGATCATCGCCATCGCACTTCCCTTGCTGTGGTGGCGTTTTCGGCACGACGACCGCGAGGCGCTGGCCGGCATTGCACTGGCATTGCTCGTCGTCGTGCTGTTCGTCCCCGCGGCGTTGCCGTGGTACTACACGTGGCCGCTCGCGGTGCTCTCGGCGCTGGCGCAGAGCCGGTCGGCCATCGCGGTGATCGCAGGCTTCTCCACCTGGATCATGGTGATCTTCAAACCCGACGGTTCACACGGCATGTACTCGTGGCTGCACGTGCTGCTGGCCACCACCTGCGCAGTGCTGGCGTGGTACTACCTGTCGAGGGCGCCCGTCAGTAAGCCTGCGCCCATCAGTAAGCCATAGCCTGCGCGCGGCGCACCACTTCGCGGGCCTGGTGGGAATCCAGCGCGTCGACGGGGCGGGCGTTCGCCTGCGGTTCGGCTCCCCCGTCGCGGCTGATCGTCAACGACGGATCAGGGGTGAACAGCCACCTCACGATCTCGGTCGGCTGGTATCCGCCGTCGTGCAGCACCACCAACAGGCCGGGCAGCGACTTCACCACGTGCCCGTCGTCGTCGAAGAAGGCCTTCGGCACGACGGTGACACCGTCGCGGCGCACCGCGATCAGGTGCCGTTCACGCAGGCGCTGGTGCACCTTCGTGACGGGTATGCCAAGCATGGATGCCACCGTGGGTAGGTCGTAGACGGCTTCGTCGGGATCAAGAACGTCCTCGGCGGCCGGAATGTTGCTCACGGATGCGAGTCTAAGATGCTGGCGTGGAGACCAGCCAGCGTTCGGACCCGCTTCTCGGCGCGGTTCTCGACGGCCGGTACCGCATCGACGGCATGATCGCGACGGGCGGCATGTCCACCGTGTACCGCGGTCTCGACATCCGGCTCGACCGCCCGGTCGCACTGAAGGTGATGGATTCCCGCTACGCGCAGGACCAACAGTTCCTCACCAGGTTCCAGCGCGAGGCGCGCGCGGTCGCCCGATTGAAGGATCCCGGCCTCGTATCGGTCTATGACCAGGGCTTCGACGCGCAACACCCGTTTCTCGTCATGGAACTCGTCGAGGGCGGCACGCTGCGCGAGCTCCTTCACGAACGCGGTCCGATGCCACCACACGCCGTCGCCGCCGTCCTGGCGCCGGTGCTCAGCGGCCTTGCCGTGGCCCACCGCGCCGGCCTGGTGCACCGCGACGTCAAGCCGGAGAACGTGCTGATCTCCGACGACGGTGAGGTCAAGATCGCCGACTTCGGCCTCGTCCGTGCCGTCGCCGAGGCGAAGATCACATCGACGAGCGTCATTCTCGGCACCGCGGCCTACCTGTCACCCGAGCAGGTGGGCACCGGCGATGCCAGCCCGCGCAGCGACGTGTACGGAGTCGGCGTCCTTGCCTACGAACTACTCACCGGCGATACGCCGTTCAAGGGCGACAACGCATTGTCGGTGGCATATCAGCGGATGGACAACGACGTGCCGCCGCCGAGCGCCGCGATCCCAGGCGTGCCAGCACAATTCGACGAACTCGTCCAGTGCGCGACAGCGCGCGACCCCGCCGACCGGTACGCCGATGCTCAGGACATGGGCGCCGAACTCGAGGCGATCGTCGAGGAGCTCGGGCTGCCGCCCTTCCGGGTGCCCGCACCGCGCAACTCGGCCCAGCACGCCTCGGCCGCGGCCCAACATGCGAGTACCCACGCCAGCGTGCACCCCGATCGGACCACCGAGGTCACCTCGCAGCCGCCGCGCCAGCACACCCGTGAATTCACCCGCGGCCCCGACGACTGGCCCGAGACTCCGGATCGGTTCGCGGGCATCGAGATCGACGAATTCGAGTGGGCAAGGCAGCGAGCAAGGCGAGCCACCCTGTTCTGGGTGATCGCCGTGATGACGCTGGCAGGCCTCGTCGCCGTCGGCGCGTGGACCCTCGGCAGCAATCTGCAGGGCTTGTTCTAGCTCCGCGAAACCCCTAGTCCCGCAACATCTCCGCGACCAGGAACGCCAACTCCAGGCTCTGCTGGGTGTTCAGGCGCGGGTCGCACGCGGTTTCGTAGCGGCCGGCCAGGTCGGAATCCGAAATGTCCTGTGCCCCACCGAGACACTCGGTGACGTTCTCACCGGTGATCTCGACGTGGATGCCACCGGGGTGGGTCCCCAGCGCGCGGTGCACCTCGAAGAAGCCCTGCACCTCGTCGACGATCCTGTCGAAGTGCCGGGTCTTGTAGCCCGTCGACGACTCGTGGGTGTTGCCGTGCATCGGATCGCACTGCCAGATCACCTGATGGCCGGTGGCCTGCACCTTCTCGATGATCGGCGGAAGCAGCTCGCGCACCTTGCCGTTGCCCATCCGGCTGACCAGCGTCAGGCGACCTGCTTCGTTGTGCGGGTCGAGCCGTTCGACGTACTCGACGGCCAGCTCCGGCGTCATGTTCGGCCCGATCTTGACACCGATCGGGTTGGAGATCACCTCGGCAAACGCGACGTGTGCACCGTCGAGTTGGCGGGTGCGGTCCCCGATCCAGACGTAGTGCGCGGAGAGGTCGTAGAGGCGCGCTTCCGGGGCCTCGACCGGGTATTCGTCGGAGCGCCGCAGCATCGCCCGCTCGTAGTCCAACACCAGCGCCTCGTGGCTGGCGTAGATCTCGGCGGTCTGCAGATTGCGGTCGTTGACCCCACACGCGGTCATGAACTTCAGCCCGCGATCGATCTCGGAGGCCAGCGCCTCGTACCGGGCACCTGCCGGCGAGGTCCTGACGAACTCACGGTTCCAGTCGTGCACCGAGTGCAGGGACGCCAGCCCTGACGACGTCAGCGCCCGCACCAGGTTCATCGCGGCACTCGCGTTGGCGTAAGCGCGCACCAGGCGCGACGGGTCGTGATCACGGACCGAGGCGTCGGGCGCGAAACCGTTGATCATGTCTCCGCGGTAGGACTTCAGCCCCAGCGCGTCGAGGTCGGCCGAACGCGGCTTGGCGTACTGGCCCGCGATGCGGGCGACCTTGACCACGGGCATGCTGGCGCCGTAGGTCAGCACGACGGCCATCTGCAGCAGCGTGCGGATGTTGGCGCGGATGTGCGGCTCGGTGTTGTCGACGAAGGTTTCGGCGCAGTCGCCGCCCTGCAGCAGAAAGGCCTCGCCACGCGCCACGTCGGCCAGCAGGCCCTTGAGGCGCTCGATCTCCGACGGCACGGTCACCGGCGGGACGCTCTCCAGCACGGTCCGCATCGCCTTCGCCTGATCGGCGGGCCAGTTGGGCTGCTGTGCAGCCGGCTTGGCCAGCGCGGCGTCGAGCCTCGTCCGCAGGCTGTCGGTCAGCGGCGGCAAGTCCGGCAGCTGGTCGATGGGTACGTCGACGGTCCAATTCACCCGTCTATGGTAACTGGGCGAAACAAAGGGTTTCACCAGCCATAGCAGCAGCTCAGGCCCGTGCGGCCCAAGCCCCGTCGTCGTCGTCTTCGCCAGGGCGGCTGCCGGTCCTTTCCCCCGTCGCTTCGCTCGCCCCGGTCATCACCTGGTACCGCAGCAGATTGTGCTTGGCGTCGACGAGCGCGTCGTGCGCATCACGTGGGCGCGGTGGCATCCGCGGCGAGCCCCTCTCCTCCCAGAACTGACGCAATTCCCTGGTGAACCGCGGGATCGCGGGCGGCAGATCGGTCATCGGGCCCCACAGTTGGCACATCACGACGTGGTCATAGGCGGCGACCCACGCCCACAGCTCGATCGTGTCGTCGCCGTCGATGCCGAAGAAGTCCTCGAGGTCCGAACGGATCTGCCTGCGCGACCGCCACAGCTTCGACGACGGTGACGGCAGCTTCGGCAGGACGTTCTTGCGCACCCACGGACCCGCCCGATCGGGGTCGAATTCCGTCGAGATCGCGTAGTACTCGCGGCCGTCTTCGGCGGCGACGCCGATGGATATCAGCTCGATGGTGCGCCCATCGTCGATGAACTCGGTGTCGTAGAAGTAACGCATGTCTCAGCCCGCCTGGCCGCTCGCGGCGTGGGGCGCAGGAGCGGCGTGGATCTCCTTGTCGAGCTGCTCGTTGACCTCGGAGTCGTCGGGGAAGCGCGGCTCGCCTGCGATCACGTGCTGAAGCCACAACTTGGCCTGGACGACGGGCCTTCGCAGTCGTCGCTCCCGCTCGAGCGCATGGTGCATCCTGCGCGGCCGCTCGGTGTAGCGCCATCGCGCCCACGGTGCGTGCGGGCGCGATACCCGGATTGCCCCGACGATGAGCAGCGGGGTGATGAACATCCCGACCAGGCCGGTCCACACCTTGCCCTTGAGCAGCACGATCACCGCGAGCATCAGGGTCAGGACCGCGACCCCGATCACGGCAGCGCGCGCAGGCAGGGTGTCGTCCTCGCGCCAGATGTCGATGTCGAAGAACGACAACGGGTTGAAGCCGAGCACCAGAAGGCCGGCCACCGCGACGGCGGCGAACACCGCGTCCACCGACGTCCTGCCGTCCTCGGACCAATAGACGTCCTGCAGGTGCAGGATCAACGCGAACTCGTCGAGCACCAGAGCCGCGCCGATCCCGAAGAAGATTGCGGCAGCCGTGAATTCGGCTACACCGCCGTCGACCGCCAGCGTCACCATGGTCACGCCCGAGATCATGACGAGGATCACGCCGATCACCACGTGGTGGATGTGCATCCCGCCTGCGCCATCCGAAACCGAGATGTTGCGTGGTTGCCACCACTTGGGCGGGGCGGAGCGGTCGGCGTTGTGACGGATGTAGCGGACGATCGTCCGGGTCACCAGGAAGGTCAGCAGAAACGCGATCAGGCACCACATCAGCGGCAAGCGGCCGGGCGGGATCGCCAAGTCGAACCCCAGGTCGAATTTCGGATCGAGCACGGGCAAAACTTACGCCGACCTGCGCGCGTCACGGACCGGATGGTGCCCGACTCGCCGTGGGCGAGCGAAGCGACGGGGGTTGATCTGCGTGACGCCCCGATAGGCTGTCCGGCGAGATGAGTATTTTGCGGGCCCCCGACAGGGCCCATCTTTGGCCGACCATCGGCTGGCGACTGTTCCAACTGCTGACGCTGGCGGCGCTGGCATGGGCGAGCTGGCGCTTGTTGGTCGACGCGCCGTACCGCATCGACATCGACGTGTACCGGATGGGCGGGCGCGCCTGGCTCGACGGCACCCCGCTCTACAGCGACGGCACGATGTTCCACACCCGGGCCGGCCTTGACCTTCCGTTCACCTATCCCCCGCTGGCCGCGGTCGTGTTCGCGCCGTTCGCGTGGCTGTCGCTGTCCGGCGCCGGTGTCACCATCACGGTGATCACACTGCTGTTGCTGGTCGTCTCGACGTGGATCGTGCTGACCCGGCTGCAGGTCCTGGAACGTGCCACGTTCGCCCCTGGACCCGCCTGGCTGCGACGCGGGTGGCTGGCGGTCGCGATCGTCGCCCCCGCCGTGGTGTACCTGGAGCCGATCCGGGCGAACTTCGACTTCGGCCAGATCAACGTCGTGTTGATGACGCTGGTGATCGCCGACTGCGTGCCACGCCGGACGCCGTGGCCACGCGGACTGCTGCTCGGGGTGGCGATCGCGCTGAAGCTCACGCCCGCGGTCTTCCTCTTGTACTTCCTCCTGCGCAGGGACACCAGAGCCCTCATCGTCGCAGCGGCCTCGGCAGTGGCGGCCACGCTGGTCGGCGGCGTGCTGGCGTGGCAGGACTCCTTTCAGTACTGGACCAGGACGGTGCACGACACCGACCGGATCGGCACCGCGACGCTGAACACCAACCAGAACATCGCGGGCACGTTGGCGCGCCTCGGCCTCGGGGAGACCCCGCGGTTCGTGGTGTGGGTGGTGGCGAGCGTCGCCGTGCTTGCGCTCGTGGTGTGGGCAGCCAACCGGGTGCTCAAGGCGACCAGCTCCGAAGGGTCGCATGGCGAGGCCGCCGTCCTGGCCCTCGTCAGCGTCGCGATGTTCGGACTGATCGTCTCGCCCGTGTCATGGTCGCACCACTGGGTGTGGACGCTGCCGACGATCCTCGTCACCACGGTGGTTGCCTACCGACATCGCAACATCGCGCTGGCTGCGGTCACGGTTTCCGGCCTGGCGCTGCTGATCTGGACCCCGATCACGCTGATGCCAGAACACCACGAGACGTCCGCGTCGTTGTTGCGGCAGCTGGCAGGCGATTCGTACCTGTGGTGGGCGCTCGTCGTGATCGTGGTGATCGGTTCGGTCGCCGGTGCCGTCAGCGGGCCGTCGCATCAGGCGATGCGGGCTGCCCGCGCTGCGCCCGTCGGCGCGGCGGGCTAACCAGCCGCAGCGGTCGGGATGCGGGCGGCAGGCTTGCCGTCGCCGTCTGCACCGTCCTTGACGTTGGCCGCGTACAGGTCGACGTACTCCTGACCGGACAGCTGCATCAGCTCGTAGATGACCTCGTCGATCACGGCGCGCTCGATGAACCGGTTGCCGGCCAGGCCCTCGAACCGGCTGAAGTCCATGGGCTTGCCGAACCTGACCTCGACGCGGCCGAACCGCCACATCTTGGTGCCGGGTGGGTTGACGACGTCGGTGCCGACCATCGCGACGGGGATGACGGGAACGCCGGTCTCCAGCGCCAGCCGGGCCAGTCCGGTCTTTCCCTTGTACAACCGGCCGTCGGGCGAGCGGGTGCCCTCCGGGTACATGCCGAGCAGCTTGCCCTGGCTGAGGATGCGCTCGGCCGTGACCAGCGCGGCCTGCGCGGAGTCGGCGTCGGTACGGTCGATCGGCACCTGGCCGGCAACGGTGTAGAACCAGCGGCTGAACCAGCCCTTGATGCCGGTGCCGGTGAAGTACTCGGCCTTCGCGAGGAAGGTGATCCGCCGCTTGACCACCAGCGGCAGGTAGAAGCTGTCGGCGACGGCGAGGTGGTTACTGGCGAGGATGACTGCGCCTGAGTCCGGAACGTATTCCAGCCCTACAACTTTCGGGCGACCCAACAACGACAGCAGGGGTCCCATGAAGATGTACTTGAACAGCCAATACCACATCGAGCCTCCCGCGTCGGGCGCCCGGACGGTGCCCTGCGACAACTTTACCCACGGTCGGTGGCCTCGACCACGTAGACCACGGTCCTGGCCCCCGAGTCACTCCTCGACGGTCACCGGGATGGGCTCATATCGGCCAGGCCCGGAGGGCGGCGGCTCGTCAGTTGGACCATCGGGCGTGGTGGGCGGGTCGGGGATGCCAGACGATCCAGCCGCGCCGCCATTCTCTGCCATGGCCCGGACGACAGCCAGCAGCGCGACGCTGTGCTCGCCGATCACGCTCAACATCGGATGCTGCTCGCCGTTGACCAAGGCCACGAGCGCACACACAGGGCACCACACCTGTTGGCACTTGCCATCCCCACCGGACGACAGCCGCGCAGCCGCCAGCCGCACCGCAGGGTCGAGCTGGTCGAGGATGGTCTGCGCGAGTTGCCGCAGTTCTGGCCCTAGATCCTGGTGAGACCCACTCACGCCGGCCACACCTCCGGATTCGGTCGAAAACGTACCGTCAGCTCACTGCCCCGCAGTTGGGCGTCTACCACGATGCATCGTCGCAGGACGGACGCCAGCCGAACCCGCCGCCGCATGCCCCCCGCGCCGATGATCAAGTCATCGTCGACCCGGCCAAGCGTCAATGCGCCGGAATCGACCTGCGGCAACTGTAGCTGCAACCGATAGACCGCATCGAGCCCCGATCCCGATTCGAGGTCGACGACGGGCCGCAGTGGCCCAGGTGGCGGCGAACCGTCCCTGCGGCGCGCACTGTCCAACAGCTCGCCGAGCGCCTTCGGTCCGATCGGCTCGCCTGGCAGGTGCGGAACCAGCACTAGCTTGACGTCGCCGATCGCGGTATCGAGCTCGTCGAGCACGGCCCGCTGCTCGGAGATGCGCTCGGTGTACCAATCGAACGCCGGGTGTTCTGGCAGGTTCCGGTACTCGTACGAATCGTCCTGCATCAGAATTTGATTCACGATGAGCTCGTCGACCGATACGCCCATCAAGGCCAACGAACCAAGGGTGCGCGCGGCCTCCGCGGCCACCACCCGCTCCGGGGTGAGCACCAGGTGCGCGCGCACACGCGATCCGTCGACCAGCAGCGAGCCGAGACGTTCCGTCGCAGCGCCGATCCGCTCGAGCAGCTCGACCGCGGCAGTCGACGTGGCGTCCTGCGCGGCCAGCGACAGCCTGCGATGCCGGGGCCAGGCACGCTCCAGGTAGAGGCCGAACGTGGCAGGCAGGGTGAGCATGCGCATCGCATCGGCGGTCGACGCGCAGTCGACGACCACGTGATCCCACCGCCCGGAGGCAGCGAGGTCGGCGACCTCGTTGAGGCCGAGCACCTCTTGAATCCCCGGAAGCGCCGAAAGCTCCTCGGGGGCAACGTCTCCCACGTCGGATTCGGGGAACCTCGCGGCCAGCACCCCTGCCACCTCACGCCAGCGGACCTCCAGCAGAGCGAGGGTGTCCAGCGCCAGTGCGTCGAGGGATCCGCCACCGGCCCCGACGTCCAGGTCGGCCAGCACTCGGGTGGGAAGCGGCTCGCCGGTCGGCGTGACCGTCGTGCCGAGCACGTCACCCGTCGAGTGGGCCTGATCCGTCGACACGATCAGCACCCGCAGGCCGCTGCGTGCGTCGCGCACGGCGGTTGCGGTCGCCAAGGTGGACTTGCCTACCCCGCCCTTGCCGACGAAGAGACTGATCCGTACGGCGGCGGCCGGGTCGGGATCAGGGTCGGTCACTCAGCCTCTACTCGTTTCTTGAGATCCTTCAATGCGGTGTCGGTGAGCCTGCGCTCGGCCTTGCGCTTGAGCAGACCGATCATCGGGATGATCAGGTCGACCGACAGCTCGTAGGTGACGTCGGTACCAGAACCCTTGGGCGACAGCCGATATGAACCAACAAGTGCCCTCAGTAGGGTGCTCGAAACCAGCGACCACGTGACCGACTTGCGGTCTGCATGCCACACGTAGGCCAGCACCATGGTGTCCTTGAGCACCGCCGCGTCGAGCAGCAGGCGCGCCGTGCGCGGGTAGCCCGCGTCGTCGACGTCGAGGACCTCGGCCTCCTTGTACTCCTTGACCCAGTCCGGGTACGTCCCGATGTCGGCGATGACGTCCATCACGGTCGCCGGATCGGCATCGATGTAGATCGTCTGCGCAGTCTTGTCCGCCACGTGTTCTCTTCCCGGGTCGCTCGGTGCGCTGGAGGGCAAATCCGCGCCCTTCAGCACAAAAATGTACCCGCAACCGTCAATCTCCGGCGGGTGGTCACGCCAGCCGGGAGACCCCGACCGGACGCGTTTCCTCCAGTTTCTGCTTGACCTCGAAGGCCATGTTCTTGCCTGCCACCCGACGCTTGTGGTTCGCCTTCGGCAGATCCATCTTGGTCAGCTCGTGAGCCGTCACACCGGAAGGTTCGGCGTGCAGGAAGTAGTGCAGCACGACGCCGTCGAGGACGGGTTGCAGCCACACCTCCATGGTTCCGGTCAATGCGCCGGTCACCGTCCAGCGGTGCCCGACCGGACCGCGGTCCTCAACGACGGTCAGCCGAAGGTCCGGCCACCACCGCCGCCAGTTCGCGGGGTCGGCAACCGCGGCACCGACGTCGATCGGGTCGGCGCAGACGAAGGTCTCGTCCGCGATCTGGATGCTGTTCATTGCCGAATAGCTTCACACACGAGGGGCGGGGAATGTGACTGTGCTGCCTACTAGGCTATTCGCAGGCAAAGCCGCCACCACTGCTGAGAGGCCAGGACCGTGCACGAGTTCAGTGTTCCCGCTTCGTTCACTGTCGGCGACAATGACAACGTCGTCAGCTCCGTGTTCGACCACGAGCGCGACGACCCCAACCATGTGATCATTCAGCGGTTGATCAACGGCACGTGGTCGGACGTCACCAGCGCCCAGGTTGCCGCACAGGTCCGCTCGACTGCGCTTGGCCTGATCGCCGAGGGAGTCCAGCCCGGTGACCGCGTCGCGATACTGTCCGCGACCCGCTACGAGTGGCCGATCATCGACTTCGCGATCCTCTCGATCGGCGCCGTCACGGTCCCGATCTACGAAACGTCGTCGGCCGAGCAGATCAGCTTCGTGCTTTCCGACTCCGGTGCCGTCGTGGTGTTCGCCGAGACCGACGGGCACGGCGACAAGATCGAACAGCTCAAGGTTGACCTGCCGGAGCTGCGCAAGATCCTGCGGATCGACGGGATCGGCCCTGCCGCGCTCGAGGAGCTGGCCGATGCAGGCGCGGGCACCGACCCCGACGAGCTGACCGCGCGACTCGCGGCCATCAAGTCCACCGACGTCGCCACGCTCGTTTACACGTCGGGCACCACGGGTCGGCCAAAGGGCTGCCAGCTGACGCACTCGAACCTGCTGTACGAGATGCGCGGCGCGAAGGCCTGCTTCCCTGCCCTACTGAACAAGGGCGAGAAGCTGCTGGTGTTCCTGCCCCTCGCCCACGTCCTTGCCCGCGCCATCACGATCTCGGCGTTCAGCAACAACGTGACGCTGGGCTTCACCAGCGACGTAAAGAACCTGGTGCCCACCCTCGGGGTGTTCAAGCCGACGCTGGTGGTCTCGGTGCCCCGGGTGTTCGAGAAGGTATACAACACCGCAGAGCAGAACGCCCGCAACGACGGGAAGGGCAGGATCTTCGAGATCGCGGCGAGCACGGCGATCGAATGGAGCCAAGCCCAGGACACCGGTGGTCCGGGCCTGTTGCTGAACCTCAAGCACACCCTGTTCGACAAGCTGGTCTACGGAAAGCTGCGCGCGGCGCTCGGCGGCAACTGCCGCGCGGCCATCTCCGGCGGCGCACCCCTAGGTGCCCGCCTCGGCCACTTCTACCGTGGCGTCGGGCTGACCATCTACGAGGGCTACGGGCTTACCGAGACCAGCGCCGCTATCACCGTGAATCAGGTCGACGGTCTCAAGGTGGGTTCGGTCGGAAAACTGTTGGGCGGCAACAGCATGCGCATCGATGCCGACGGCGAGCTGCTGGTCCGCGGCGGTGTGGTGTTCGGCGGCTATTGGCGCAACCAGGCCGAGACCGACGCCGTGTTCTCCGACGGCTGGTTCCACACCGGCGACCTGGGAGCGATCGACGAGAATGGCTTCCTGACCATCGTCGGCCGCAAGAAGGAGATCATCGTCACGGCAGGCGGCAAGAACGTCGCGCCCGCGCTGTTGGAGGACCGCCTCCGCGCACATCCGTTGATCAGTCAGGCCTTGGTCGTCGGCGATGCACAGCCGTTCATCGCGGCACTCATCACCATCGACCCGGAGGCCTTCCCCGCGTGGAAGACCCGCAATGGCAAGGACGCCGGGGCTACCGTCGGCGATCTCGCGGAGGACCCCGATCTGACGGCCGAGGTCGAACTGGCCGTCAAGGATGCCAACCAGGCGGTGTCGCATGCCGAGTCGATCCGCAAGTTCCGCATCCTTCCTGTCGACTTCACCGAGGACACCGGCGAACTCACCCCAACGCTGAAGGTCAAACGCAAGGTCGTCGCGGAGAAGTTCGCGAGCGACATCGAGGCGCTCTACAGCAAGGACTAGCCGGTCAGGAGTTCACCGAGGCGCTGCGCCTTGGTGCGCCACTGCCAGTTGTCGACGACCCATCTGCGGCCTGCGGCACCCATCCGGGCGGCCCGGTCGCGATCGGCGAGTAGGTCGCCCACGGCCATCGCGACGGCGCCGACGTCCCGACCGTCGACCACCAGCCCCGTCTCGCCGTCGATCACCGATTCCGGTGCGCCCCCTGACCTTCCGGCCACCACGGGCACGCCGGACGCCGACGCCTCCAGATAGACGATGCCGAGGCCCTCGACGTCCAGGCCTGCTCCCCTGGTCCGGCACGGCATCGCGAACACGTCGGCCATCGCGTGATGCGCCGGCAGCTCGTCGCCTGGCACGCCGTCGGTGAACACCACGTGTTCGGCGACACCGAGCTGGTGCGCCAGCTGATGCAGCGTGGTGCGGTACGGCCCGCCCCCGACGATCACCAGCGTGGCACCGTCGATCCGTTGCCGGACGGCGGGGAGGGCGCGGATCAACATGTCCTGCCCCTTGCGCGGCACCAAGCGCGAGAGGCAGAGAATGACGGGCCGCTCCCCGAGGCGGTAGCGCGTCCGCAGCTCGGCCCGAGCGACCGAGTCCGGTTCGAACCGGTCGGTGTCGACACCGGGCGACAGACGTTCCAGCGCCGCTCGTGGCCCGAACGCCGAGGCGAACCGGTTGCGGGTGTACTCGCTGATGAAGGTCACCACGTCGGTGTCGTTCCCGATGCGCCGCAACGCCGTTCGGGCCAACGGAAGCATCGACCAACCCACCTCGTGGCCGTGCGTGCTGGCGATCACCCGGCTCGCGCCCGCATCGCGGGCCAGCGGCGCGAGTAGTGCCAGTGGCGCGGCGGCTCCGAACCACACGGTGTCGACGTCGCGGCTCGCGATGAGCCGTCGCATCCGGATGGCCACCGATGGCTCGGGCACCATCAACGTCGTCGGGTGACGCACCACCTCATAGCCATCGGTGGCCGCATCGACGTCGAAGGCCTCGCATCCCTTCCACTTCGGCGCGTAGACCGTCAGCGTGTGCGTGCCCGTCTTGACCAGCTCCCCGACCAGGTTCTCGAGGTAGGACTGGATGCCGCCGGAGCGCGGCGGAAAGTCATTGGTCACCAGCAGGATTGACGTCATATTGCTCCGCTCAGCCACTGGCGCCAGGTGGCCACCACCTGCGTCATGTCGGCGCCGAGGGTGTCGTGGATGGCGGTCGAGACGTCCGGGTGGCCGGGGCGGCACGCCTCCAGGTACAGCTTGCGCAGGGTCGGCATCCCGTATCGGTCGGCGACGAAACGGCTGAACCACCATGCCCTGTCGTAGGCCAGTGACCGCGTCGCGCCCGGAGTGTCGAGGTCTGCGTCGGTCGGGACGTGGGCCAACTCGGCGGCCACTGCGGGTCCCGGCCGTGGTTGAGGCGGGCGTCCGACGAAGTCGGCGACCCCCTCGGTCAGCCAGCGTGGCGCGTCTGCCGCGGTGTCTGCCCGCGATGCGTAGTGGAAGAGCTCGTGTCGCACGACGATGCGCAGCGCCCCCTCGCTCATCGCCGCCGCGCCGGGAGCGAACACGATCCGCGCAGGCGTGGTTGCCGCCGCGATGTCGGATCCTGGGGTGCCCATGGCGGCGAACTCGTCGTCGGTGCCTGCCGCGACGATTTCGATGTCGCGCCGCCAATCGTCACCCCAGAACGCGGTGACGGCATCGGTCGCCGAGTCGAGTTCCGCGGCGATCCTGGCGACCAGAGCGCTCGACTTGGCGCCGCCGAGCGGGAGCAGGGACGCGGTACGACCGTCACGCAACGTCAGCGTGTGCGAGGAAGGAGAAGGAACGCTCGAGGCGACGGGCGGTGACGCGGGCGCCGCGACTTGGGCAGGCGTCGGGGCGGAACGCCACACCAGCGCGACGGCGACGATCAGCTCGACGAGTAGAAGAAGGCCGAGAAACGGGCGTTCAGTAACGGCGGACGTTGTGAATCGGCGCATTGTCCACGGGGGCGACCCGAACCGGAGTCCCGTAGGTGGAGGCGTGCACCATCATGCCGTCGCCGATGTAGATCCCCACGTGCGAGGCATCCGAGTAATAGGTAACGAGATCGCCGGGCTGCATCTGGTCCATCGACACCGACTGGCCACCCTGCGCGAGGGCTTGGCTGGAGTGCGGCAGGCTGATGCCCGCCTGTTGGAAGGCCCACATCACCAGACCGGAGCAGTCGAACGAGCTCGGGCCGGACGCGCCCCACGAGTACGGCGAGCCGATCCTGGTGAGTGCGGCTTGTACGGCGACCATGCCTTCGGCGCCGGGTCCTGGCGTCGGCAAGGCTGCCTCGGGCGGCGCGATGTCACCGCCAGGAGCTGCGGCCAGCACCTCCGGGCCACCGTCACCCGGCGGTACCGCATCGGGTGCGGGTGCGGGTGCCGGCACGGCCTGGGGCAGCGGCGCGGGCGGAATGGTCGCAAGGGCTTCCCGCTGCGCTGGGGTAAGAACCGAGTACTGCGACTTGACGACGGCGATCTGCACCTGCAGCTTGCTTTGCTTGGATTGCAGATCCGCGCGCACTGCGGCGGCCTGTTCGGCGGCCGTCTTGGCGTCTGCAGCGGACTTGGCGGACGCCGCCTCCGCGTTCGCGGCCGTAACACTGGTGGTCTTGAAGTTCTGCATCTGCACCGACATCTCGGTGGCCATCACCCGCTGCACGGCGAGTTGATCGATCAGACCCTGCGGCGAGGAGGCAGTCAGCATCGCGTCGAGACCGTCGGTGCGGCCTCCCATGTACTGCGCTGCGGCGACTCTGTCGACGCCGCTCTGGAACGTTGCCAGCTGCGTGTTGGCCGCGTCGACAGCCGCCTGGTCCGCGGCGTGCTGAGCGTCGGCAGTCTGCTCCGCTGCCAGCTTGTCCTTGAGATCGAGCTCCGCCGAGTGCATGGCCTCGGTGGTCGACTCGGCTTGACGAGAGAGCTCGTTCAGCTTTGCCAGCGCATCGTCTGCGGGATCCGCATGCACGCCCCCGGCGAGGCTTCCACCGAAGAGCATGAGGCCGGCTATCGCACCGATGACGGGTCGTCGAATACCACCTGTACTCCAGTGCGTGCAGTCAAGCCTCAAGATATTGCGTCCTTACAACTGCCGTTGCGAGCCGCGTCGAACTGCTCTTAGGTCTCAAACAGGTTACGAAACGGCATCGGGGTTGTCCATTGGAAGACGCAAATTTAACAGGCACCCCGGAATAAATTTCGCTGTCCCCGGTGGCGCGTGTCGTCAAGCGACTCCCGATTGACGCCCGCGATGAATTGGCACTAGCCGCAGGCGCGGTGCCAACCCTACGTCGGCGAGGACGTCGAGCGCGCGTCGTTCATCATCCTGCAAAGTCTCTGGGACCCCGAGCAGGACGCTCACCACGCAGTCCTTGCAGCCGTGTCCACGGACTGCGCAGTCGTCACAGTCGATGACGACGGTCCCGATATCGGCCTCGTCCTGCCCCGGTGTCTCGCGTTGCACCATCGCAGCACTCCTTTCTGTTCGTTTGGTTCTGTTCGTTTGGTCGCACGCTAACGACACGCTCCGACAAATCACATCGATGTCAGTCGAGCGCCCTACGGTCACGACATGGGTGCCCTCGCCGACGCCGCGCAACTGGCGTTCGACATGGACGAGGTGTCGCTGCGCGATACGACGTTCGTCGTGGTCGACCTCGAGACCACCGGGGGCCGGGCCACCGAGTCGATGCCCGGCAGAGGCGACCACGACCAGATCACCGAGATCGGTGCCGTCAAGATCCGCGGCGGGGTGGTGCTCGGCGAACTGGCCACCCTCGTCGACCCCGGCCGGTCCATTCCCCCGCAGATCATCGCGCTCACCGGCATCACGACGGCCATGGTGTGTGACGCCCCCCGCATCGAATCGGTACTCCCCGCCTTCCTGGGGTTCTCCCGCGGCGCGGTTCTGGTGGCGCACAACGCCGGCTTCGACATCGGCTTCCTCAAGGCGGCGGCCAAGCGATGCCAGATCGCGTGGCCGCAGCCGCAGGTGCTGTGCACGGTGAAGCTCGCGCGCCGGGTGCTGACCCGCGACGAGGCGCCCAGCGTGCGGCTGTCCGCACTCGCGCAATTGTTCGGTGCGTCGACCACACCGACCCACCGTGCGCTCGACGACGCCCGCGCCACCGTCGACGTGCTGCATGCGCTGATCGAGCGGATCGGGAACCAAGGCGTCCACACCTACTCGGAGTTGCGGTCATACCTGCCAGACGTCACGCCGAAGCAGCGCGCCAAGCGGCACCTCGCCACCAGCCTTCCGAACCGGCCGGGGGTGTACCTGTTCCGCGGGCCCGCCGACGAGGTGCTCTACGTCGGAACGGCTGTCGATCTGCGGCGGCGCGTCGGCCAGTACTTCAATGGCGCGGATCCGCGCACCCGGATGAAGGAGATGGTGGCGCTCGCCACCCGTGTCGACCACGTCGAGTGCGCGCACGACCTCGAGGCGGGTGTGCGGGAACTTCGGCTGCTGGCCGCCCACGCACCGCCCTACAACAAGCGGTCGAAGTTTCCGCACAAGTGGTGGTGGGTGGTGCTCACCGACGAACCCTTCCCCCGCTTCTCGGCGGTGCGAGCTCCCAAGCACGACCGCACCATCGGCCCGTTCCGGGCCCGCGCCGATGCCGTCGAGACCGCCGCGCTGTTGGCTCGGTTCACCGGGGTGCGCACGTGTGGCGCGCGGCTGGGCCGCTCGGCGCGGCACGGGCCCGCCTGCGTCGAGCGGGAGCTCTCGCCGTGCCCGGCACCCCGCGACGTCACGGCCGACGAGTACGCGGCGGGGCCATGCCGCGCCGATCGCCTCATCGCAGGCGCGGACGGCGTGCCCCTGTCCGAGGCGCTCGCCCACATCGAGGACCTGGCGGCCCATGGCCGGTACGAAACCGCGGCCCGGGTGCGCGACCACGCCGCGACCGCCATCGACGCCCTGTGGCGCGGTCAGCGGCTGCGCGCCCTATCCGCAGTGGCCGAGCTGGTGGCCGCCCGTCCCGACGACAGCGGCGGCTGGCACCTCGCGGTGATCCGTCGAGGCCAGCTCGGTGCGGCGGGCAACGCACGGCGCGGAGTCCCTCCCATGCCCGTGGTCGATGTGATTTGCGCTGCGGCACAAGTGATCCTGCCCGCAGCGGCTCCACTTGGCGGCGCGCTGGTCGAGGAATCGGCGCTCATCGCGCGCTGGCTGGCCCACCCAGGGGTGCGCATCGTGCGAACCGAGGGTGAGTCGGATTCCGGTTACGCCACGCCGATCGCTGCAGCGGGGCGGCTGGCCGAGTGGGCGGCACAGGCACGGTCGGCAAGGTTCGCCGCGGAGCAGGCCGTTGGGGACGACTACGACGTCCTCTATGGACCGCGCCGCACGTCCCGGCCCGCGCTCAGACCTTCTGGGTGAACCGCGCCCACTTGGCGAGCAGCTTCTCGGCGGCGCCGGAGTCGATCGCCTCGGTGGCACGCGCCAGCCCGGCCTCCCATGCGGGCACCCACTTGGCGTCGCTGGACAGCCCGGCGTGGGCGACCATCGCGCCGGCAGCGTTGAGTGCCACCGCGTCGCGCACCGGCCCCTTGGCCCCGCCGAGCACCGCACGCACCGATGCCGCGTTGGACTCCGCGTCGCCACCGATCAGCTCGCTGAGGTGGGCGCGCTGGAAGCCGAACGCCGCGGGATCGAACGTCAACCGCTCGACGGTGCCCGCCTGCACACGCCAGATGGTGCTGGTCGTCGTCGTGGTCAGCTCGTCGAGTCCGTCGTCGCCGTGCACCACCAACACGCTGGAGCCGCGGGTGGCGAACACCCCTGCCATCACCTCCGCGAGGTCGCCCCACGCGCACCCGATCAGGCCCGCCCGCGGCGACGCCGGATTGGTCAGCGGCCCAAGCAGATTGAAGACCGTTGGCACACCGATCTCGCGACGCACCACGGAGGCGTGCCGGTAGGACGGATGGAACTGCGGCGCAAAGGCGAAGCCGATGCCGACCTCGGCAACGCAACGGGTGACCTCGTCGGGCCCGAGGTCGATCCGGACGCCGAGCGCCTCGAGCGTGTCGGCACCACCGGACAACGACGACGCCGCCCGGTTGCCGTGCTTGACGACGGGGATGCCGCTGGCCGCGACGACGATCGACGCCATCGTGGACAGGTTGACGGTGTTCGCTCCGTCGCCGCCCGTGCCGACCACGTCGACGGCGTCCGCGCTGATCGAACCGGCAGGGATGCGGCGGGCGTGCCGCAGCATCACGTCGGCCAGCTCGGTCACCTCGGCCGAAGTCGGGCGCTTCATCTTCATCGCCACGGCGAAGCCGGCGATCTGGGCCGGTGTCGCGGACCCCGTCATGATCTGGTCCATCGCCCAGGCGGCCTGCCCGGTCGCCAGCGTCTGACCAGTCGTCAGACGCCCGAGGATCTGGGGCCAAGTGGGGGAAACGTCGGATGCCACGCGGCTGAGCCTAGCGGCCGGGCTGCTGTCCCCCACCTGCTCCCAGACGAGAAAATGACGAATCTCCCGACCCGGGTGGAGTTAATCAACTACAAAGCGTCATACTTCATGTGTGACGAGTGCTGTAGGGACCTCGGGAACCGCGATCACTGCCCGCGTGCATTCGCTGAACCGGCCCAATATGGTCAGTGTCGGCACCATAGTCTGGCTTTCCAGCGAGTTAATGTTCTTTGCTGGGCTTTTCGCCATGTACTTCACTGCGCGCGCCCAGGCCGCCGGTGACTGGCCGCCGCATCCCACCGAGCTGAACCTGGTTCAGGCAGTGCCGGTGACGCTGGTGCTCATCGCGTCGTCGTTCACATGCCAGATGGGTGTGTTCGCGGCCGAGCGCGGTGACGTCTACGGCCTGCGGAGGTGGTACTTCATCACCTTCCTGATGGGCGCCTTCTTCGTCGCCGGCCAGGGCTACGAGTACTACCACCTGGTCACCCACGGCACGACCATCCCCGGCAGCGCGTACGGCTCGGTCTTCTACTTGGCCACCGGGTTCCACGGCCTGCACGTCATCGGCGGTCTGGTCGCATTCATCTTCCTGCTCATGCGCACGAGGATGAGCAAGTTCACGCCCGCGCAGGCCACCGCCGCGATCGTCGTGTCCTATTACTGGCACTTCGTCGACATCGTGTGGATCGCGCTCTTCGCGGTGATCTACTTCGTCCGATGAACTCGAGCCGTAAACAGCCGATGAGAAGGGGTTCGATGACCAGCAAGTCCCGCCGTCGGCTACGCCGACGCCTCTCGGCAGCACTGTTGCTGCTGATCGGACTCGCATTCGCCGGTGGCCTCGTCGCCATCCTGACGCCGCAGCCGCAGGTTGCGGTCGCCGACGAGTCGCAGCTGAGCTTGCTGCGCACCGGCAAGCAGCTCTTCGAGACCTCGTGCGTGTCGTGCCACGGCGCCAACCTCCAGGGTGTCCCCGACCGCGGGCCCAGCCTGATCGGCACCGGCGAGGCCGCCGTGTACTTCCAGGTGTCCACGGGTCGCATGCCCGCGATGCGCGGCGAGGCCCAGGCCCCGCGCAAGGACCCGATCTTCGACGAGCACCAGATCGATGCTCTCGGCGCCTTCGTGCAGGCCAACGGTGGCGGCCCCACCGTCCCGCGTGACCAGAACGGTTCGGTGGCACAGGACTCGCTGCTCGGCGACGACGTCGCGCGCGGTGGCGATCTGTTCCGGCTGAACTGCGCGTCGTGCCACAACTTCACCGGCAAGGGCGGTGCGCTGTCGTCTGGCAAGTACGCGCCGCCGCTCGACGAGGCCGAGCCCGCGCAGATCTACACCGCGATGCTGACCGGCCCGCAGAACATGCCGAAGTTCGGTGACCGCCAGCTCAGCCCGGAAGAGAAGCAGGACATCGTCGCCTACGTTCACCAGGCAACGAAGACGCCAGATCCCGGTGGCTACGGCCTCGGTGGCTTCGGCCCCGCGCCGGAGGGCATGGCGGCATGGATCATTGGGATGGTCGCGATCATCGGCGTGGCCATGTGGATCGGATCGCGAGCATGAGCAACTCGGAAGGCACGCCCAACGAACTCGAGCCCACCGAGGCCCAGCTGACAGAGATGTCGCGCGCGGACCTGGTGCAGCTCGGCGGCCGGATCGACGGTGTCGAAACCATCCTCAAGGAGCCGCGCTGGCCCGTCGAGGGCACCAAGGCCGAGAAGCGCGCCGAGCGCTCCGTGGCGTATTGGCTTCTGTTCGGCGGACTTTCGGGTCTCGCGCTGCTGCTCGTCTTCTTGTTCTGGCCGTGGGAGTACAAGCCGTTCGGATCGCAGGGCGAGCTCGTCTACTCGCTGGCCACCCCGCTCTACGGCGTCACGTTCGGCCTGTCGATCCTGTCGATCGGCATCGGCGCCGTGCTGTTCCAGAAGAAGTTCATCCCCGAGGAAATCTCGATCCAGGATCGCCACGACGGCGCGTCGCCCGAGCTCCAGCGGAAGACCGTGGCAGCCAACCTCACCGACGCGCTCGAGGGTTCGACCATCAAGCGGCGCAAGCTGATTGGCCTTTCCCTCGGCGTCGGGCTCGGCGCGTTTGGGCTCGGCACGGCCGTCGCGTTCATCGGGGGCATGATCAAGAACCCGTGGAAGCCGGTCGTACCCACAGCCGACGGCAAGAAGGCCGTGTTGTGGACGTCGGGTTGGACCCCGCGGTTCCACGGCGAGACCATCTACATGGCGCGGGCCACCGGCCTGCCCGGCGAGTCACCGTTCGTCAAGATGCGGCCCGAGGACATCGACGCGGGCGGCATGGAGACCGTGTTCCCGTGGCGCGAGTCCGACGGCGACGGCACCACCGTCGAGTCGAGCCACCTCCTCACCGAGATCGCCATGGGCGTTCGCAACCCGGTGATGCTCATCCGCATCCGGCCCGAGGACGAACACCGCGTCGTCAAGCGGCAGGGTCAGGAGAGCTTCAACTTCGGCGATCTCTACGCCTTCACGAAGGTGTGCTCGCACCTGGGCTGCCCGTCGTCCCTGTACGAGCAGCAGACCTACCGCATCCTGTGCCCGTGCCACCAGTCGCAGTTCGACGCCCTGCATTTCGCTCGGCCGATCTTCGGCCCTGCAGCACGCGCGTTGGCCCAACTCCCGGTAACCATCGACAAAGACGGCTACCTGGTGGCAAACGGAGACTTCATCGAACCCGTCGGACCGGCCTTCTGGGAACGGAATTCAATGTCATGAGCCCAAAACTTGCAGATATGGCAGCCGCGCAAGGCGATGCGATCGACTCGCGTTACCACCCCTCGGCGGCGGTGCGTCGACAGCTGAACAAGGTCTTCCCGACGCACTGGTCGTTCCTGCTCGGTGAGATCGCGCTCTACAGCTTCATCGTTCTGCTGCTGACCGGTGTGTACCTGACGCTGTTCTTCGACCCGTCGATGGCCGAAGTCACGTACCACGGTGTGTACCAGCCGCTCAACGGCGTGCAGATGTCGAGGGCGTACGAGACGGCGCTCAACATCAGCTTCGAGGTACGCGGCGGTCTGTTCGTCCGCCAGATCCACCACTGGGCCGCGCTGCTGTTCGCCGCGTCGATCATGGTGCACCTCGCCCGCATCTTCTTCACGGGAGCGTTCCGCAGGCCGCGTGAAGCCAACTGGGTGATCGGGTCGATCTTGTTGATCCTGGCGATGTTCGAGGGCTATTTCGGCTACTCGCTGCCCGACGACCTGCTGTCCGGCACGGGCCTGCGTGCTGCGTTCTCGTCGATCACGCTCGGCATGCCGGTGATCGGAACCTGGCTGCACTGGCTGCTGTTCGGCGGCGACTTCCCAGGCGAGATCATCATCCCGCGCCTGTACGCCCTGCACATCCTGCTGATCCCGGGAATCATGTTGGCGCTCATCGGCGTCCACCTCGCGCTGGTGTGGTTCCAGAAGCACACCCAGTTCCCCGGTCCCGGCCGCACCGAGAAGAACGTCGTCGGCGTGCGCGTCATGCCGGTGTTCGCCGTCAAGTCCGGCGCGTTCTTCGCCATGACCGTCGGCATCCTCGGCCTGATGGGTGGTCTGCTGCAGATCAACCCGATCTGGCAGCTCGGCCCATACAAGCCGTCCCAGATCTCGGCAGGCAGCCAGCCCGACTTCTACATGATGTGGACCGACGGCATGGCCCGCATGTGGCCGGCGTGGGAGATCTATCCGTTCGGACACACCGTGCCTGCGGCCGTCGCGGTCGCGCTCATCATGGGCTTGGTCTTCACGCTTCTGATCGTGTACCCGTTCCTCGAGAAGAAGTTCTCGGGCGACGATGCGCACCACAACCTGCTGCAGCGTCCCCGTGACGTTCCAGTTCGTACCGCGATCGGCGCCATGGCGATTGCGTTCTACATCGTGCTGACCTTCGCGTGCATGAACGACATCATTGCGCTGAAGTTCCACATCTCGTTGAACGCGACGACGTGGATTGGCCGCATCGGCATGGTCGTGCTGCCCGCGATCGTCTACTACCTCACCTACCGGTGGTGTGTCGGACTGCAGCGCAGCGACCGCGCGGTGCTCGAGCACGGCATCGAGACGGGCATTCTCAAGCGTCTGCCCCACGGCGCCTACATCGAGTTGCATCAGCCGCTCGGCCCGGTCGACGACCACGGTCACCCGATTCCGCTGGAGTACCAGGGCGCTGCACTGCCCAAGCGGATGAACAAGTTGGGTTCCGGTGGCGCAACGGGTTCCGGCAGCTTCCTCTTCGCCGATCCGGTGTCGGAGAGCGACGCCCTGGCCGAGGCAGCACACGCGACCGAACGCAAGGGAATCGTCGCGCTCAAGGAGTACCAGGACGACGAGCACGGCACGAACGGCAACGGCAACGGCTCGAACGGTCACCACTGACCGTTCGGGTCTGACCCGGCCCGTCTAGCGTTCCCTGCCACTCCCCTAGGCTTCGCCGAGTTCTGCGTGTGGGTCGTTGGCGGGCCCAATTCCACAGCCCTGGTGCAGTTTTCGGCGAGGCTAGGTCAGCTCACGTCAGGCGAGGACTTCGCGCAGCTGGCGCAGGAAGAACCACGGCCCAACGGGCATCGCGACCGTGACGATCGCAGCCAGCGCATAGGCAACCCAGCCCGCCGTGTCACTCTCGGTCGCCATCAGATACGTGCCGATACCGATCAGCGTGGTGGCCGCGCCGATCGCGCCGGCAGTGACCAGGGAGCTGCGCAGCCAAATCTGGTCGACGGCGGCGGTCGGGAAGCCGACGCGGCTGCTCGCCGGCGGTACCGCGCCCCGGCGGATGGCCGGGCCACCCACCGTGCTCAGCCGCGTGGTGGCCGCAACCGGATCGCCGAACCCGACCCGCGCCGAGGACGCGGTGCTGGCAGCCGCACGTTGGTTGCCACCGCCTGACGAGCGCCTGGCCCGGATCAGTAGCGGTACGGCACCCGCGATGACGGCGGCCGACACGGCGATCACCGCATACAGCAGCCACGGCGTATCCGAGCCGGACGAGGTGACCGTGTGGTCGCTACCGAGGTCCACCAGCGCCACGACGGCAGCCACTCCCGCCCCGAGGGCGGTCAACCAAAGCCCCGCGCAAGCCGCGGCGATGATGCGGTCGGTTTGGTCCAGCGTGCCGGGATTCAGCCGCGGATGGTCTACGTCGTCTTGTGTCATCAACAGTTGGTCTGCCAGTCGTTGTTGTTCTGCGAGGCGATCGTCTGACCGTCGCTCGTGGTGATCGAACAGTTCAGCCTGCTCAGCCGCAACAGGCTGGAGGCCTGCACGGAGCCGAACTCGGACATCGAGATCGGGGTCACCGTTAGTGACCACGGGATGTACACGTTCTGCTGCGTGCGCTGACGGCCCGACGCATCGGTGTAGGTAACCGAGATGCGGTCCAGCGGCGCCTTCGTGCCGGTGACGGTGTACGTGATGAACCTCGGCCCGGCCTGCACGCTCGTGGTGGGCGAAGCCGATGGCGGTGGCGGCGGGGGTGCCTCGACGACGGGCGGCGCAGGCTCCTGCGTCACGGTCACCGTCTCCGGCGGCGGTGGCGGCGGCTCCTCGGTGGTCGGGGGCGGTGGCGGCGGCGGTGGCGGTGGCGTCGTCGTGGGTGTGGTCGTGGTCATCTCGTCCTGCACCGGCGGGGCGGACTTGCTGGTGCTCGTCGACGGCGACGCCAAGCTGTCATTGTCGGTACGCGCGACCAGCACCGTTACCGACGTGACGAGTGCGACGGCAGCAATGATGGCGACCACGCCGACGATCCACGGCCAGCGCGGCGGCGGCTCGTCGTTGACCGGCTCGGACACCGGCTCGTGGGTGTCATAGTCATACAGCGCCGGGTCCGGCGGCACGTACGGGCCGCTGGTGAACTGCTCGGATTCGGGAGCGGAGTACGCCCGCGAATAGATCTCCGTCTCGCCGGTGCTGGTCTGTTCCTGCGCCGGTTCGTCCGACCCAGGAGGATTCGGCCCGCTCATCTACGCCTGTCCTTCTCGACTGCCAATCGGCGCGACGTCACCTTGAAGTCTGTGACTGACCGTGCCTCGGCAACAGTACCCAACGGGACGGTCGAGCGGATCTCGTGACGCCGTACTGCGGTCAACTGGGGCCGTATCGTGACCCAGGACGAAGCGGGTCAGTGCTTCTCGGGTCCGGTGTAGTACTCGAACACCAGGCCTGCCGCCGACGCGAGCACGAAGACCGCTCCTGCGGCGATCAGCCAAGGCAGCCACAGCGCAACCGCGACCGCGGCAACCGATGCGGAGAGCGCGATCAGCAGCGGCCACCAGCTGCCCGGGCTGTAGAAGCCGAGCTCTCCAGCGCCGTCGGACACCTCGGCGTCCTCGTAGTCCTCGGGTCGGGTGTCGAGACGACGCGCGACGAACCGGAAGAACGTGCCCGCGATGAGGGTCAATCCCGTGGTGAGCACCAACGCGGTGGTGCCCGCCCACTCGATGCCGCCGTAGGCGTAGATCGCCGTCAGCGTGCCGTACAAGACGGAGCAGAGGGCGAAGAACGCGGTCAGGAACTCGAACAGCCTGGCTTCGATGTGCATGCGATGTCCCTACTTACTCGCCTGGGGTGCCTGCTCGCCGCGACGCGTGTCGAACGGGTGCGTGGTGACTGCCTCGGGCGGCAGGCCGATGGCCCGCAGCGCGTCGGCGTTCGTCCCGTTCGGGTGATCCTCGCGGTACTGGAGATAGGCCTTGAAGTCGTTGGGCTCCACGACGCGTACCTCGAAGTTCATCATCGAGTGGTACGTGCCGCACATCTCCGTGCAGCGCCCGACGAATGCGCCCGTCCGCTCGATGGTGCTGATCTGGAAGACGTTGTCCGAGTGGTTCGCCGCCGGGTCGGGCATGACGTCGCGCTTGAACAGGAACTCGGGCACCCAGAAACCGTGGATCACGTCGGCCGAAGCGATCTGGAATTCGATGCGCTTGCCCTTCGGCAGCACCAGGATCGGGATCTCGGTGCTGGTGCCGATGGTCTCGATCTTGTCGAAGTTCAGGTAGGTGCGATCCTCGGGGTTGAGCCCGCGGATCGGGCCGACGATCTCCTCGCCGTGGGCGTCAACGCCTTCGGGCTTGGACGCCATGGCGGCCTTTCGGGCCGGGTCCGCGCCCTCGTAGCTCAGCGTGCCATCGGTGAAGGCGATCTTCTGGTAGCCGAACTTCCAGTTCCACTGGAAGGCCGTGACGTCGATCACGACCTCGGGATTGGGGTCCTTGTGCAGCATCTTCTCCTGCACCACGACGGTGAAGTAGAAGAGCACCGAGATGATGAGGAACGGCACGACGGTGAGCACCAGTTCCAACGGCATGTTGTAGCCGAACTGGCGCGGCAGGTCGGTGTCGGTCTTCTTCTTCCGATGGAACGCGCTCGTCCAGAAGATCAGGGCCCAGACGATCACGCCGACCACCAATGAGGCGATCACCGAACCGATCCACAGCTCGCGGTTTAGCTTGCCTTCTGGAGTGATGCCGTACGGCCATCCAAGGCCAAGCACCTCCGACCAGCTACACCCGCTGAGCAGGAGCGTCGTCCCACCCAAAACCGCTGACAACGCGACCAATCGGAGCCCACGAGCGGACACGTTGGCGCCTCCTAGAAGTCGGTGAAGCTAGGCGAATACTACGCAGCGTAGACCACGCCGGTCGGAGGGAGCGAAGCGACTGGGGAATGTCGTGGAGGCGAGTCCCGACGTACGTCGTCGAACCGGCATACTGGCGCGGTGTGCGGACTTCTGGCCTATCTGACTGATCCGTCCATCGAGGTCGAAAACGAGCCGGTCGACGCGGTGTCGGAAGCCTCCCACCTGATGCGTCACCGCGGCCCCGACGAGCCAGGAACCTGGTCGGAGGGTGTCGGCGACTCCACCATCGTGATGGGTTTCAACCGGCTGTCCATCATCGACATCGCGCACAGCCACCAGCCGCTGCGCTGGGGCCCTCCCGAGGCGCCGGAGCGCTACGCGCTGGTGTTCAACGGCGAGATCTACAACTACCTGGAACTCCGTGAAGAGCTGACCCGCGACCACGGCGCCGTGTTCGCCACCGAAGGCGACGGCGAGGCGATCGTCGCCGGTTTCCACTACTGGGGCACCGCGGTCCTGACCCGGTTGCGTGGCATGTTCGCGTTCGCGCTGTGGGATACGTCCGAACGCGAGTTGTTCTGTGCACGCGACCCCTTCGGCATCAAGCCGCTGTACATGGCCACGGGCCCTGGCGGCACCGCCGTCGGCAGCGAGAAGAAGTGCCTTCTGGACCTCGCGCCGACCGCGGGCTTCGACGTCACCATCGACGAGCGCGCCGTCCAGCACTACACGGTGTTGCAGTACGTCCCGGAGCCCGAGACGCTGCAGCGCGGCATCCGGCGGCTGGAATCGGGCAGCTACGCCCGCATCCGGCCGGGGCAGGCACCCGTCGTGAAGCGCTACTTCGAACCCAAGTTCAGGGCCGTACCGTTCGTCGCCGGCGAGGAACAGAAGCGCTACGACGAGATCACCGCGGTCCTCGAGGATTCGGTAGCCAAGCACATGCGGGCCGACGTCACGGTTGGCGCGTTCCTGTCCGGTGGCATCGATTCGACCGCGATCGCGGCGCTGGCGATGCGGCACAACCCGCGGCTGATCACGTTCACCACCGGTTTCGAGCGTGAGGGTTTCTCTGAAGTCGACGTGGCGGTGGCGTCGGCGGAGGCCATTGGCGCGCGGCACGTGACGAAGGTGGTCAGTCAGGCCGAGTTCGTCGCGGCGTTGCCCGAAATCGTCTGGTATCTGGACGAACCCGTCGCCGACCCGGCCCTGGTGCCGCTGTTCTTCATCGCGCGCGAGGCGCGCAAGCACGTCAAGGTGGTGCTCAGCGGTGAGGGCGCCGACGAGTTATTCGGCGGCTACACGATCTACCGGGAACCATTGTCGCTCAAGGCTTTCGACTATCTGCCGAGACCGGTGCGCCGATCGCTGGGCAAGGCGTCGAAGCCGCTGCCCGAGGGGATGAGGGGCAAGAGCCTGCTGCACCGTGGCTCTTTGACACTCGAGGAGCGCTACTACGGCAACGCGCGCAGCTTCTCCGACGAACAGCTGCGGGCGGCGCTGCCCGGCTTCCGGCCCGAATGGACCCACACCGACGTCACCGCGCCGCTCTACGCCACGTCGAACGGGTGGGATCCCGTCGCCCGCATGCAGCACATCGACCTGTTCACCTGGTTGCGCGGCGACATCCTGGTGAAGGCCGACAAGATGACGATGGCCAACTCACTCGAGCTGCGGGTGCCGTTCCTGGACCCCGAGGTGTTCGCGGTGGCCAGCAAGCTGCCCTACGACCAGAAGATCACCAGGTCCACCACGAAGTACGCGCTGCGCCGTGCACTGGAGCCGATCGTGCCCGCGCACGTACTCAACCGGCCCAAGCTCGGCTTCCCCGTGCCGATCCGGCACTGGCTACGCGCTGGCGAACTGCTCGACTGGGCTTACGCGACGGTGGCGGCGTCGCAGGCCGGCCACCTGGTCGACCTCGACGCCGTGCGCCGGATGCTCGACGAACACCGCAACGGCGTCACCGATCACAGCCGCAGGCTGTGGACCGTGCTGATCTTCATGCTGTGGCATGCGATCTTCGTCGAGCAGAGCGTGACGCCCGCGATCAGCGAGCCGCACTACCCGGTGCAGCTCTAAGGGAAGCGCAAGCCGACTATCTGTCGGCGCCAAGCGCCTCCGAGATCTCGGCGCCTGCGTCGGCGCCGTAAGCGTCGGAGATCCTGGCGATCGCGGCGGTCTTGTCCCACGTCCACTCCTGGGGGCCGGGCGCCTCGAACACCAGCACGGCGACCATCGACGCCAGCTGCGCGGCGCGCTCCAGGCTCAACCCGGCGCTACGGCCGGTCAGGAAGCCTGCGCGGAACGCGTCACCGATGCCGGTCGGGTCGGCCTGATGCGTCTCGGGGACGATGCCGACGTGCACCATGTCGCCGGTGGCGGGCACCAGGTCGACACCCTTGGGGCCCAACGTCGTAATGCGCAGGCCGACCTGCCCCATCACCTCGGCCTCGGACCAGCCGGTCTTCTGCAGCAGCAGTTCCCACTCGTAGTCGTTGGTGAACAGGATCGCCGCACCGCCGATGAGC
This sequence comes from Mycolicibacterium sp. P9-64, assembly GCF_008329605.1. GTDB lineage: Bacteria > Actinomycetota > Actinomycetes > Mycobacteriales > Mycobacteriaceae > Mycobacterium. The sequence continues at coordinate 578,380 of NZ_NPKO01000004.1, read as the reverse complement.
CGACGGATCTGCTCCCCGTCCATGTATGCCAACTGCTGCGACGGATCCGCGGCGAACGGCAGCCCGAGCGCACGACACTCCTCGGTGTGCAGGAACATCGCCTCGGGGTCGTTGGCGCCGATGATGACGAGTTCGGGTGTGCCCGTTCGGGATACGGTGTCAGCGAGCTTGATGGTGCGGGCCTCGGACATCGCACCCGGGTAGAACGACGCGATCTGGGCCATGTCCTGGTCGGTGGTGCAGACGAACCGCGCGGTGTAACCAGATTCTGCGACCAGCACGCTCTCGCAGTCGACGCCGTGTGACGTCAGCCAGCCCCGGTAGTCGTCGAAGTCCTTGCCGGCCGCCGCGATCAGGGTCACGTCTCCCCCGAGCACGCCGATCGCAAACGCCATGTTGCCCGCGACGCCGCCACGGTGGATGACGAGGTCGTCGACCAGGAAGCTCAGCGACACCTTCTGCAGATGGTCGGCCAGCAACGCCTCGGAGAACTTGCCGGGGAACCTCATCAGATGGTCGGTCGCGATCGACCCGGTCACAGCAATGGTCACGAAACGTCACCCTTCATTTCATTAAGCTCGTCTACATAAGCGTACCGAGGCGCGGCCGCTGCGCTGGACCCATGGTCTCCGCAGGACGGTGCGCTAGCCTAACAACGACATGGCTGGTCCATACCCGTACCCCGAACCGTTCCCTCAGCACCCGCCCTATCCGGATCAGGTGCCTTCGCCCTATCCGGGCGCGCTGCCGCCGCCCATGCCCTACCCGGGCAAGCCGCGCCGCCGCGGCCTGCTGATCGGCGGAATCGTCGTGCTCGTGGTCGTTGCCCTTGCCGCCGCCGCGGTGACACTCGTGTTCGCCCTTCGACGCGACGACGCGACGGATACCGTTCTTACTCCAGCGTCGGCGAGGACGTCGATCCAGGGCTTCCTGGACGCGCTCAGCAGGGGCGACGACGAAGAGATCGCCAGGCACGCGTCGTGCGGCGTCTTCGATCAGATCAAGGACAAGAAGGCGGACATGGCCCTGGCGAATCTGGCCAGCGATGCCTTCCGCAGGCAGTTCGGCAGTGCCAAGGTGACGTCAATCGACAAGATCGTGACGTGGTCGCCGAACCAGGCTCAAGTGCTGTTCACCATGGAGGTGACGCAGGCCGGACGCTCGCAAACCGAGTCATCGCGGCAGGCCGTAGCACAGTTGTTGATCCAGAAGCCGGACATCCTGGTGTGCTCGTACCTGCCGCGGACCGGCCAGTACTAGGCCGGGTGCGCTCAGTTGAAGGAGTCGCCGCAGGCGCACGAACCGGTGGCCTGGGGGTTGTCGATCGTGAAGCCCTGCTTCTCGATGGTGTCGACGAAGTCGATGGTGGCGCCCGTCACGTAGGGGGCACTCATGCGGTCGACCGTCAGCCGAACGCCGCCGAACTCGGCGTTCAGGTCGCCGTCCATCGTGCGGTCATCGAAGAAGAGGTTGTACCGCAGGCCCGCACAGCCGCCGGGCTGGACGGCGATGCGCAGCGCCAGATCGTCGCGACCCTCTTGATCCAGCAGCGACTTGGCCTTGGACGCGGCCGCATCGGTCATGATCACGCCGTGGGTCGTAGTGGTGGTCGCTTCGTCCTGAACAGTCATTGCTTCTCCCTGGTGCATAGCTCATGCCTCGGCTACCTCAACGGTACCTTGTCATCCGGCTATTCCCGACTCCTGCGGCCAACTGGCAGCGGTTCTGCGCGCCAGTCCGGTCAACTGGTTCGCCGCATCGTCCATGGCCAACTGGACCGAGCCTGCGTACTCCGTGATCGAGTGGGCGGCGGCGATTCCCGCACCGCGCAGCGCCTCGGCATCGAGCGTGACCTGGCCTGCCAGCACGAGCACCGGTGTGTCGCGGGCACCGGCTGCCAGGGCGCTGACCACCTTGCCGTGCAGTGATTGGTCGTCGAACCTGCCCTCACCGGTGATGACGAGCTCGGCGGCACCGAGGTCGGCGGCCAGCCCGGTGTGTTCGGCGATCACCGCCGCTCCGGACTCCCTTCGGCCACCCATTGCCAGAAGCGCCGCCCCGATCCCGCCAGCCGCACCGGCGCCCGGCTCCGCGCCGACGTCACGGCCTGCCACCTCGTTCAGTTCGACGGCCCACGCGGCGTTCCTGGCCTCGAGCCGCGCCACGGTGTCGGGGTCGGCACCCTTCTGAGGGCCGAACACCGCCGCGGCTCCCATCGGGCCGAGCAGTGGATGTTCGACGTCGGTAGCCGCGATCAACTCGACGCCGACGAGCCGTGCCCTGGCCTCGGCCAGACCGCCGAGTGCGTCGACCAACGCGCGGCCCCCGTCGGAGCATGCGCTACCACCGAGTCCGACCACGATGCGCTCGGCACCCGCGTCGAGCGCGGCGCCGATGAGCTGTCCGACTCCCCCGCTGTGCGCCGCTACGGCGGTGTCGACGGTCGGCGGTCCCCCGAGCAGTGCCAGGCCGCACGCCTGCGCGCACTCGACGTAGGCCGTCGCCGTCGCGTCGTCGAAGACCCACTCCGCCGTGACGTCGTCGGAGAGGGGGCCACTCACGGTCGCCGAGCGCAATCCGCCGACGCGGCTGGCCAGCACGCCGACGAAGCCGGGCCCGCCGTCGGACTGAGGCGCCGAGATCAGCGTGTCGTCTGGCCTCGCACTTCCCCAGCCGGCGGCGATGGCGTCGGCCGCTTGCACGGCGGTGAGGCTGTCGCCGTAACAGTCAGGGGCAATGAGCACGCTCAGCACGGGGCCCGTCATGCCAGCAGAGTAAGTGTCGGGTTGACGAGGTGCATGCCGGGCCCGGAATAACGAGCACGGGACTGAAGTAACCTGGCACATGTGAATCTGCTGGGCCGCAAGAAGGCCAACCCCGCATCGGAGGAGCCTGGAGCGGCCGAGTTGGGCGTCGAGGACGATGCCGCGACCCGCGAGGCCACCGCAACGGCCCCGAAGGGGAGGCCGACGCCCAAGCGCAGCGAGGCCGCCCGCAGGCGCGGACCGGTCGCACCCGCGCCGATGACGTCGGCCGAGGCACGCAAGCGGCGCAAGGAGCTCGGCGGCCCGAAGCTCAGCAAGGAAGAGCGCAAGGCGGAGAAGCTGACCCGTCGCGCCGCCATGTCGGAGCGCCGCGAGAAGATGATGGCAGGCGAGGATGCCTACCTGCTGCCGCGTGACAAGGGCCCGGTCCGCCGGTTCGTCCGCGACATCGTGGACTCACGGCGCAACGTCCTCGGCCTGTTCATGCCCGCCGCACTCGGCCTGGTGTTCGTGATGTTGTCCGTACCCTCGCTCAAGGTTCAGCAGGCGCTGTCTCCCGCGATGCTGGCGCTGGTGCTGATCATGGCCATCGACGGCGTCATGATCGGCCGTCGGGTGAACAAGGCGGTCGACGCCAAGTTCCCGGACAACGTCGAGAGTGGCTGGAAGCTGGGCTTCTACGCCGCAAGCCGCGCGTCGCAGCTGCGCCGGATGCGGGCGCCGCGCCCGCAGGTCAACCGCGGCGACAAGATCGCCTGAGCCGCGGTGCGTTTGCTGGTTCTCGGCGGTATCCGCTCGGGCAAGTCGCAGTGGGCCGAATCGGCCATCACGCGGGCGGTGCCTGCGAACCAGCCGGTGCGCTACCTGGCCACGGGAGCCGTCGCCGCTGACGACGCCGACTGGTCGGCCAGGGTCTCCACCCACAGACAGCGCCGCCCCGCACACTGGTCGACGATCGAAAGTCATGACGTGGCAACGCAGTTGCGCGCCGATTCCGATACTGCGACGCTCGTCGACGACATCGGCGGCTGGCTCGTCGCGGTGATGGACCGGCGCAACGCATGGACCGGCGGCACGGTGAGCGCGGACGTCGACGACTTGGTGGCCGCCGTCGGCGCCTTCCGCGGCCCGCTTGCCCTCGTCAGCCCCGAAGTCGGGTTGGCGGTGGTCCCTGCGACGCAATCGGGACGGCGTTTCGCCGACGAGCTGGGCGTGGTTAACCAACGCCTTGCCGCCCGGTGCGACCGCGTCGTGCTCGTCGTCGCAGGGCAGCCATTGACGGTCAAGGACACATCGACGCGCGAGGACGAATCATGACGCAGTTTCCCGACATCGCGGCACCCGACGCGGCGGTCGAAGCCGAGGCACGGGCCCGTCAGGAGACGCTCACCAAGCCGTCGGGCGCGCTCGGCAGGCTGGAGGACCTCTCGGTGTGGGTGGCGGCGTGCCAGGGCGTGTGCCCGCCGCGCCAGTTCGAGCGGCCGAGGGTCGTCGTCTTCGCTGGAGACCACGGCGTCACGGCCTCGGGGGTTTCGGCGTATCCCGCCGAGGTGACCGCTCAGATGGTCGCCAATTTCGATGCAGGCGGGGCCGCGATCAACGTGCTGGCCGAGCTCTCCGGTGCCGGAGTGCGCGTCGTCGACGTGGCCGTGGACAGCGATGCCCCGCTGTCGCCCTCGATCGGCGCCCACAAGGTGCGCCGCGGCAGCGGGAACATCGCCGTCGAGGACGCACTGACCGCCGAAGAGACCGATGCCGCCATCGAAGCGGGCCGCCGCATCGCCGACGACGAGGTGGACGCCGGAGCCGACCTGCTGATCGCGGGCGACATGGGGATCGGAAACACCACCGCCGCAACGACGTTGATCGCCGCCCTGACCAATTCCGAGCCGGTCGCCGTCGTGGGCCGGGGCACGGGTGTCGATGACGCAGGCTGGGCCCGCAAGACCGCCGCCATCCGCGACGCCCTGTTCCGCGCTCGCACACTACGGACGGATCCCATTGGGCTGCTGCGGGTTTGCGGCGGCGCCGACCTCGCCGCCATGGCGGGCTTCGTGGCGCAGGCGGCCGTGCGGCGCACGCCGGTGTTGCTCGACGGCGTCGTGGTGACGGCCGCGGCGTTGATCGCCGACCGGCTGGCGCCGGGCGCGAGGCAGTGGTGGCAGGCCGGTCATCTGTCCACCGAACCCGCGCATGCGCTGGCCCTGCAGCGTCTGGACCTGGAACCGATCATCGATCTCGGGATGCGCCTCGGCGAGGGCACTGGCGCGGCCGTCGCGCTTCCGGTTCTGCGTGCGGCGGTGGCGACGCTGGCGTCGATGGCGACGTTCGGCGAGGCCCAAGTAACCACACCGTGATCGGTTCCCTCGCTTCGGCAATTGCCTTCGGCACGGTGATCCCGATCCGCGCCGAGCAACCGCTTGGGCGAGGCACGCTGACCGCGCTGCCCCTGGTGGGCGTCGCGCTTGGCGGACTGGCGGCGGGCACGACGTGGGTCGCGGCGCAGGCGTTCGGCGCAGGCAACGCCCTGACCGGCATCCTTGCGGTGGCTGTTCTGCTGCTGATCACCCGCGGCCTTCACATCGACGGGTTGTCGGACACGGTCGACGGCCTCGGCTGCTACGGCCCGCCAGAACGTGCGCTCGCAGTGATGCGGGACGGGACGGCGGGGCCCTTCGGCGTGGCCGCCGTCGTCGTCACCATCGCGGTGCAGGGCCTGGCGTTCTCCACCACCGGCTTGGCCGCGATCGTGGTGGCCGTCGCCGCGGGCCGGGTGGGCATCGTCCTGGCCTGCCGCCGGTCGATACCCGCCGCCGCAGGCAGTTCGCTGGGCGCGCAGGTTGCGGGGAGCCAACCGGCCTGGGTGGTGGCCGGATGGATCGTCGTCGTCGCAGCGGCAAGCGCGCTCGCGACACCGCGGCCGTGGCAGGGCCCGGCCGCCGTGCTCGTCGCATTGACGATCGCCTCGGTGCTGGTGGCGCACTGCGTCCGCCGTTTCGGCGGCATCACCGGCGACGTGCTGGGTGCCGTGGCCGAGGTGACCACCACCGTGGCCGCGCTGGGCCTGGCGGTGCACTAACCCAGTCGGGTCATCCAGTCGTGGGTGTCGGCGAAGGTGCCGCGCTGAATGCCGGTCAGCGTGTCCCGCAGCGCCATGGTGACCTCGCCGGGTTCGCCGTCGGCGATGACGAACTCACCATCGCCCGACTTCACCCGCGCCACCGGCGTGATGACGGCGGCAGTACCGCACGCGAAGACCTCGGTGATCTCGTTGGCCGCGGCCTTCTTCTGCCATTCGTCGACGTCGATCTTGCGTTCCTCGACGGCGTAGCCCGCGTCACTAGCCAACTGCAGCAACGAATCCCGGGTGATGCCCGCGAGGAGTGAACCGCTCAGCTCTGGCGTGACGAGCCGGGCGGACCCGCCGCTGCCGAACACGAAGAACAGGTTCATGCCACCCATCTCTTCGACGTAGCGGCGTTCGATCGCGTCGAGCCAGACCACCTGATCACAGCCCTGCTCAGCGGCTTCGGCCTGCGCCAGCAGGGAGGCCGCGTAGTTGCCGCCGAACTTCGCCGCGCCGGTGCCACCGGGGCTGGCCCGGACGTACTCGGTGGACAGCCACACCGACACCGGCTTGATTCCGCCCTTGAAGTAGGCGCCCGCCGGGGAGCCGATCACCATGTAGCGGTACTGCGTGGCTGGGCGCACGCCGAGGCCCGGTTCGGTGGCGAAGATGAACGGCCGCAGGTACAGCGACTCCTCGCCGCCAGCGGCAGGCACCCAGTCGCCGTCGACGGCGATGAGCTGACGCAACGACTCGATGAACAGCTCCGGAGGAACCTCGGGAATGGCGAGTCGCCGTGCGGAGCGGCCCAGTCGGGCGGCGTTGGCCTCCGGCCGAAACGACACGATCGATCCGTCGGTCCACCGGTAGGCCTTCAGGCCCTCGAAGACTTCCTGGGCGTAGTGCAGCACGATCGCCGACGGATCGAGTTCGATCGGGCCGTACGGGATCACGGCGGGGTCGTGCCAGCCGCGGCCCTCGGTGTAGTCGATCGACACCATGTGGTCGGTGTGGAAACGACCGAAACCGGGTTCACGAAGAATTTCGGCACGTACCTCGTCGCTCGCCGGAGTGGTGTTTCGGGCAAGCGTGAAGCGGAGGGCGGCCTCCAGAGGGACGGAGCTCATGTGCCGATTGTATAACCCGTGGCTAGCGAGTTTTGGCGTCCACGAAGGGTGGCGCGACGACCTCGCACTCGATCGCCTTCCCGCGCACGTCGACCGCCACTCGCTGGCCGTCCACGACGCCGGCGTCGGTGTCGATGAGAGCCAGCGCGATGCCGAGTTTCAGTGTCGGAGAGAAGGTTCCCGACGTGGTCACCCCGACCGGCCGATCGTCGGCGAGCACGGTCGCGCCGGCGCGCAGCACACCTCGGCCGACGGCCCGCAAACCACGCAGCAACCGCCGCGGGCCCGCCTCCTTCTCGGCGAGCAGAGCGTCACGACCCCAGAAGGCGTCCTTCTTCCATCCGATTGCCCATCCGCAGCGGGCCTGCAGTGGCGAGATGTCCAGCGACAGCTCGTGCCCGTGCAACGGATAGCCCATCTCGGTGCGCAGGGTGTCGCGGGCACCGAGACCTGCAGGTTGCCCGCCCGCTGCCGCGACTTCCTCGACGAGGGCGTCGAACACCACTGACGCGCGGTCCCAGGCCGGCAGCAGCTCGTAGCCCTGTTCGCCGGTGTAGCCGGTGCGGCACACCCGGACGGGAGTGGCGTCGACTTCACCGTCCTCAAAGCCCATGTAGTCCATGTCCGTCGGGAGCCCGAGGCGCGACACCACGTGGGCGGCCTTCGGCCCCTGCACCGCCAGCACGGCGTAGGAACGGTGCTGGTCGGTGATGGTCAGGCCGGCAGGCGCACGCTCCTGCAACGCGGCCACGACGGCCGGCGTGTTCGCGGCGTTGGGCACCAGGAAGATCTCGTCATCGGAGACGTAGTACGCGATCAGGTCGTCGATGACGCCACCAGAGTCATTGCAGCACAACGTGTATTGCGCCTTGCCGGGCTCGATCCTGCCGAGGTCGTTGGTCAGCGCCGAATTGACGTACGCCGCCGCCCCCGGCCCCCGCACGAGGGCCTTGCCGAGGTGGCTGACGTCGAACAGCCCGACCGCTGACCGCGTGGCGTTGTGCTCGCTGACCGTTCCGGCGTAGGACAGGGGCATCAGCCAGCCGGAGAACTCGGCGAAGCTCGCCCCGAGCTCGCGGTGGCCGTCCTCCAAGGGACCGTGCAGCAGGTTGTCACTCACGCCCAACGACAGTAATACCCCCCGGGTCGCTGCGCTCCTGCCCCGCCGGTTCGATACCCCGCGACTACTCTCGATCCCCGTGAGCACCCTTCCCGGCTACCAGTCCCCCACCGTCACCGTGTCCGCCACCCAGCCGAAGCGCCGCGTGGCGTCGGCTGTGCTGATCGTCCCCGTGGCCACGGGTGACGACGACTCCGCCGTGGTGGTTTCGAACCCGTTCCTCGACGCCGAGGCCGTCGGCGAGATCGAGGTGGCCCTGAAGGCACTCGGGGCCAAGGGCAGCACCGAGCAGATCACCCGCGTGGTGGCGCCGTCGCTGCCGGTGTCCAGCGTGCTGGCGATCGGCCTCGGCAAGGTGGCCGACGCGTGGCCCTCCGACGTGATCCGACGGGCCGCCGGCGTAGCCGCGCGGTCCCTGTCCGGCACCGAGGCCGTCGTCACGACCCTGTCCGAGCTGGATCTCGAGGCCACCATCGAGGGGTTGATCCTCGGCGCCTACCGGTTCACCGACTTCCGCAGCGCCAAGACCGCGCCCAAGGAGCCGGGCTTGTCCGCCATCACCGTGCTCTGCACTGCGAAGGGCGCCAAAGCGGCGGCGGCGCGCGCGACCAACATCGCCACCGCGGTGGCCACCGCCCGCGATCTGGTCAACACCCCGCCGAGTCACCTGTTCCCCGACGAGTTCGCCAAGCGCGCAACGGCTTTGGGCGAGGCCGTCGGCTTGGAAGTCGAGGTCCTCGACGACAAGGCGCTGGCCAAGGCCGGCTACGGCGGCGTCGTCGGCGTCGGAAAGGGCTCCTCGCGCCCGCCCCGGCTGGTCCGGCTGACCCACAACGGGGGCAAGACCAAGAAGTCGAAGAAGGTGGCGCTGATCGGCAAGGGCATCACCTTCGATACCGGTGGCATCTCGATCAAGCCTGCCGCCAACATGCATCAGATGACCTCCGACATGGGCGGGGCCGCGGCGGTCATCGCCGCCGTGGTGCTGGCCGCCCAGCAGGAGCTGCCGATCGACGTGATCGCGACCGTTCCGATGGCCGAGAACATGCCGTCGTCCACCGCGCAGCGGCCCGGCGACGTGCTGACGCAGTACGGCGGCATCACGGTCGAGGTGCTCAACACCGATGCCGAGGGCCGGCTGATCCTGGCCGACGCCATCGCGCGCGCCTGCGAGGACGATCCCGACTACCTCATCGAGACCTCGACGCTGACCGGTGCACAGACCGTGGCGCTCGGCGCGCGCACCCCTGGTGTGATGGGCAGCGACGAGTTCCGTGACCGCGTCGCTCGCCTGTCGCAGGGCGTCGGCGAGAACGCCTGGCCGATGCCGCTGCCGGAGGAGCTCAAGGACGATCTCAAGTCGACGGTCGCCGACCTCGCCAACGTGAGCGGTTCCCGGTACGCGGGCATGTTGGTCGCCGGCGTGTACCTGCGGGAGTTCGTCGCCGACGGCGTGGAGTGGGCGCACATCGACGTCGCGGGCCCGTCCTACAACACCGGCGGTCCGTGGGGCTACACCGGCAAGGGTGGCACCGGAGTGCCAACCCGCACGATGTTCGCGGTCCTCGAGGACATCGCAGAAAACGGGTAACGAACCCGGGTAGCCGATCCGGCTAGCGGTCAGTCATCCTCGAGCTCGCGACGCAGTTCGCGATCTCGCAGGACGCGCTGGCGCGCGTCGTAGTCGCGCATGCGTTGCGGATAGCCGACCTTCTGCACGTCGTAGACGGGGATCTTGAGCCGGTCGCTGAGCTTGCGGGCGCCCGAGTCTCCGCCGGTGCGGCGGCGCGTCCATTCGCCGTCGGCGGCGACCAGACAAACGGTGACTTCGGTAACGGTGGTCTTCGGTTCGATGAACGCTTCAACGCCTTCGTGGGTGGCGACCCAGGTCCGCAGATATGTGAGATCCGCCGCAGGGTCGCGGCCATCGGCACGCTTGAAACGGCCGCGGCGCAGCTTGTCGAAGAGTCCCAACTGGGTGTGACTCCCTTCGCTCTGCAGACGGCCGTGATACCGGGTGCGGCCACATCCCCTCATTCGATAGTGCCAGAGCGAACAGTCCACCGGTCTGCGGCGAACGATGCGCGCGGACGTGACAGGATGGGTGCCGAGATTCGACAGGTGACGAAGACCATTCGAGGGAGTCAAGAAACTATGGCCATCTCCGTTCAGATGCCCGCACTCGGCGAGAGCGTCACGGAAGGGACCGTCACTCGTTGGCTGAAGCAGGAAGGCGACACCGTCGAAGTCGACGAGCCCCTGCTGGAGGTCTCTACCGACAAGGTCGACACCGAGATTCCGTCCCCCGCGGCGGGTGTCTTGACGAAGATCGTCGCCCACGAGGACGACACGGTCGAGATCGGCGGCGAGCTGGCCCAGATCGGTGAAGCGGGCGAGAGCAGCACCGCGGCGCCCGAGCCGGAGAAGGAACCCGAGCCAGAACCCGAGCCAGAGCCGCAACAGGCCGCCGAGCCGGAGCCGGAGCCCGAGCCCGAGAGCGCACCGGCCGCGCCCGCCGCCGCTAGCGGTGACGCGACCTCGGTGACGATGCCCGAGCTGGGTGAGTCCGTCACCGAGGGCACCGTCACCCGCTGGCTGAAGAAGGTCGGCGACAGCGTCGAGGTCGACGAGCCGCTCGTCGAGGTATCCACCGACAAGGTCGACACCGAGATCCCGTCCCCCGTGGCTGGCACGTTGGTGTCGATCACGGCAGAGGAGGACGACACCGTCGCCGTCGGCGGCGAGCTCGCCAAGATCGGCGCTGCCGGATCGGCTCCCGCTGCCAAGCCCGAGCCCAAGCCCGAACCGAAGCCCGAGCCGAAGCCGGAACCCAAGGCCGAGCCCAAGCCAGAGCCCAAGCCGGAACCGAAGCCCGAGCCGAAGGCCGAACCCAAGCCCGCAGCGCCCGCCGCCGCGGCCGACTCCGGCTCCAACCCGTACGTCACGCCGCTGGTGCGGAAGTTGGCGACGGAGAACGGGATCGACCTGGCGTCGGTCAAGGGCACTGGCGTCGGTGGCCGCATCCGCAAGCAGGACGTGCTCGCAGCGGCCGATGCCAAGAAGGCACCCGCACCGGCCGCACCCGCGCCCGCAGCCGCGGCAGCCGCCGCTCCGAAGGCGGCAGCCGCACCAGCCCCTGCGCTGGCGCACCTACGTGGAACCACGCAGAAGGCCAACCGAATCCGGCAGATCACGGCCAAGAAGACCAGGGAGTCGCTGCAGACCACTGCGCAGCTGACGCAGACCCACGAGGTCGACCTGACCAAGATCGTGTCGCTACGGGCAAGGGCCAAGGCGAGTTTCGCCGAGCGCGAAGGCGTCAACCTGACGTTCCTCCCGTTCTTCGCCGTCGCGGTGATCGACGCCCTCAAGGCGCACCCGAACGTCAACGCGAGCTACAACGAGGACACCAAGGAGATCACCTACTACGACGCCGAGCACATCGGCTTCGCGGTCGACACCGACCAGGGTCTGCTCTCCCCCGTCGTGCACAACGCCGGTGACCTGTCCATCGGTGGCCTCGCCAAGGCGATCGCCGACATCGCGGCGCGTGCCCGGTCCGGCAACCTGAAGCCCGACGACCTGTCCGGTGGCACCTTCACGATCACCAACATCGGCAGCCAGGGTGCGTTGTTCGACACCCCGATCCTGGTACCGCCGCAGGCGGCGATGCTGGGCACCGGTGCGATCGTCAAGCGGCCCCGCGTCGTGGTCGACGACAACGGCAACGAGTCGATCGGCGTCCGGTCGGTGTGCTACCTGCCGCTGACCTACGACCACCGGTTGATCGACGGTGCCGACGCCGGACGCTTCGTGACCACCATCAAGCGTCGACTGGAAGAGGCAGCGTTCGAGGCCGACCTGGGGCTCTGAGCCCGTGGCCGACGGAACCGGTCGAGCCGCAGTAGCGATCGCGGGCTCGTCCGGACTGATCGGGTCGGCGCTGACGTCTGCCCTGCGCGCCGCCGATCACCGCGTGTTGCGGATCGTCCGGCGGGCACCGTCGAGCGCCGACGAGGTGTTCTGGAATCCCGACACCGGCGAGTTCGACTCGGACGCGCTGCGTGGTGTCGACGCCGTGGTGAACCTGTGCGGTGTCGGTGTCGGTGACAAGCGCTGGTCGGGTGCCTTCAAGCAGAGTCTGCGCGACAGCCGCATCGGCCCGACCGAGGTGTTGTCGAACGCCGTCGTGGCCGCGGGTGTGCCCGCGCTCGTCAACGCCAGCGCGGTCGGTTTCTACGGCGACACCCGTAGTCGCGTCGTCGACGAGGCGTCGCCTGCTGGAGATGGCTTCCTCGCAGGCTTGTGTGTGGACTGGGAGGCGGCGACGGAGACGGCCCAGCGGGCAGGCACGCGGGTGGTGCTGCTGCGCACGGGCCTGGTGCTGTCACCGGCAGGCGGGATGCTGAGCCGCATCAAGCCGCTGTTCTCACTGGGATTGGGTGCCCGCCTCGGCAACGGCAAGCAGTACATGCCGTGGATCAGCCTGGAGGACGACGTGCGGGCGCTGCTGTTCGCGATCGGCCACGACGACATCGCAGGCCCGGTGAACATGACCGGTCCGGCACCGGTGACCAACGCCGAGTTCACCGCTGCGCTCGGTAGGGCCGTGAACCGCCCGACCGCGCTGATGGTGCCGGGTTTCGTGCTGCGCACGGCGCTTGGCGAGTTCGCGGACGAGGGTCTGCTCGGCGGGCAGCGGGCGATCCCCGCGGCGCTGGAGCGGGCAGGCTTCGAATTCCACCACAACACCATCCGCGAGGCGCTGGCCTACGTCACCGCCCCCAAGGACACGTAGTCCGGTGCCGAGTACCGTCGAATCCGTGGCGGCATCCTCGGTTCGGTCGGCAGTTACTCCTCTTGACGTGCGCCGGTTGGGCAGCATCGACTATTCCAGCGCCTGGGATTTGCAGCGTGAACTGGCCGACGCTCGGGTTTCTGGCGGCCCCGACACCCTGCTGCTGCTCGAGCATCCGTCGGTCTACACGGCCGGCAAGCGCACCGAACCCCACGAGCGGCCGATCGACGGCGTCCCCGTGATCGACACCGATCGTGGCGGCAAGATCACCTGGCACGGCCCGGGTCAGCTGGTCGGATACCCGATCATCGGGTTGGCCGAGCCGCTGGACGTGGTGAAGTTCGTTCGCCGCCTCGAGGATTCGCTGATCGCGGTGTGCGCCTCGTTCGGGTTGTCGACGGGCAGGATCGAGGGCAGGTCAGGCGTGTGGGTGCCCGGCGAGGCCGGCCGACCCGACAGGAAGGTCGGCGCGATCGGCATTCGGGTGGCACGCGCGACGACGCTGCACGGATTCGCGCTGAACTGCGACTGTGATCTCGGCGCGTTCTCGACGATCGTGCCGTGCGGGATCGCCGATGCCGGGGTGACGTCGCTGAGCGCCGAGCTTGGCCGCCCGATCCGGGTGAGTGACGTGATCGACGCCGTCGCCGACGCCGTCGGCGCCGCTTTGGACGGCCGACTGGAAGTAGCATTGACCTCGTGAGTGTCGAACCGGGAAACCGCAAGTTGCTGCGGCTGGAAGTCCGCAACGCCGAGGTACCCATCGAACGCAAGCCGCCGTGGATCAAGACCACCCTGAAGACGGGCCCGGAGTACAAGCAGCTCAAGGCTCTGGTGCGCCGCGAGGGTCTGCACACGGTCTGCGAAGAGGCCGGCTGCCCCAACATCTACGAGTGCTGGGAGGACCGCGAGGCCACCTTCCTCATCGGCGGCGAACAGTGCACCCGACGGTGCGACTTCTGCCAGATCGACACCGGCAAGCCCGCTGAGCTGGACCGCGACGAGCCACGACGGGTCGCGGAGAGCGTGCAGGCGATGGGTCTACGGTACTCGACGGTCACCGGCGTGGCCCGCGACGATCTGCCCGACGGCGGCGCGTGGCTCTACGCCGAGACGGTGCGACAGATCAAGGCGCTCAACCCGAACACCGGCGTCGAGCTGCTGATCCCCGACTTCAACGCCATCCCCGAACAGCTCGAGACGGTGTTCGAGACGCGCCCGGAAGTGTTGGCGCACAACGTCGAGACGGTGCCGCGCATCTTCAAGCGGATCCGCCCGGCATTCCGCTATCAGCGCAGCCTCGACGTGATCACCGCGGCGCGCGACTACGGCTTGGTGACCAAGAGCAACCTCATCCTCGGCATGGGCGAGACGCCGGAGGAAGTGCGGACGGCGCTCGTCGACCTCCACGAGGCGGGCTGCGACATCATCACCATCACGCAGTACCTGCGGCCCTCGTTGCGCCACCACCCGGTCGAGCGGTGGGTCAAGCCCGAGGAGTTCGTCGAGCACGCGAAGTACGCCGAGGGTCTCGGGTTCCCCGGCGTCCTGGCCGGTCCGTTGGTGCGGTCGTCGTACCGCGCGGGTCGGCTGTACGCAGAGGCAGCGCGTCTGCGGATCGAAAACAGCCCACCCGTATCCTGACACAATGGCGAAATCCAGCAAGCCCGCCGCTAACAAGGCCGCCAAGGCCGAGGCCAAAGCCGCGCGCAAGGCGGCGTCCAAGCAGCGCCGTAGCCAGTTGTGGCAGGCGTTCCAGATGCAGCGCAAGGAAGACAAGCGTCTCCTGCCCTACATGATCGGCGCGTTCGTGCTGATCGTGGCCGCAGCGGTGGTGGCCGCGGTGTTCAGCGGCAGCACGTTCACCTTTGTGACGCTGATCCCGCTCGGCGTGCTGCTTGGCGCTCTGGTGGCGTTCATCATCTTCGGCAGGCGTGCGCAGAAGTCGGTGTACAGCAAGGCCGAGGGCCAGACCGGCGCAGCAGCGTGGGCGCTGGACAACATGCGCGGCAAGTGGCGGGTCACCCCGGGCGTCGCCGCCACGGGTCATTTCGACGCGGTGCACCGCGTGATCGGCAGGCCCGGTGTGATCTTCGTCGGCGAGGGCGCCGCGACGCGGGTGAAACCGCTACTCGCGCAGGAGAAGAAGCGCACCGCGCGCCTGATCGGCGACACCCCCATCTACGACATCGTGGTCGGCAACGGCGAGGGCGAGATCCCGCTGTCCAAGCTGGAGCGGCACCTGACCAAGCTGCCCGCGAACATCACCGTCAAGCAGATGGACGTGCTCGAATCGAAGCTCGTCGCGCTCGGCACCCGGCTCGGGCCTGCCGCGATGCCGAAGGGTCCCCTTCCGTCGAACGCCAAGATGCGCGGCGTGCAACGGACGGTCCGCCGCAAGTAGCGCTAGCGCCGCACGACGGCGGTGTTCGTCAGCCGATCCTGCAGCCCTCGCAGATCTGCATCCGTGACGACCGCGGGGATCACCAGCGCGATCAGCAGACCGCGCACGACCGCCCGCCCGATGCCGACGTGCTCGCGGCCGTCCACCGGGACGACCAGCAGGCCGCACGCCAGTTGACCCGGCGTGAAGCCGAACAGCCGCACCGAGAGCACGCCGAGCACGAACCAGACGACCAACACCGCCGTCGACAGCGTCGTCATCGACACCAGACCGAAGGTCATGCCGAGGGCGGCCAGTCCGTACGCGATGAACCAGTCGATCAGCAGCGCGCCGATGCGGCGACCCATCCTGGCCAGCGATCGCGTGCCCGTCTTGGGCAAGCCGAGCCGCTGACCCGGATACTCGCCGGCGGCGGTGGCGCTCGCGCCGGTCTCGGAGGGTGACGGACCAGACAGCCAGGAACCGAAGGTGCGGGGCATGGCACCAGCATATGGTCGACAGGCATTGCGTAACGTCGGCGCAACATGCGGTTGACGACAGTGCAACATCGTGTCCCTAGCGTCAACCGGCGGGTTTATCAGATCAAAGGAGATTACTCAGTGGCAGATAAGACGGCCGACGACATCATCAAGCTGATCAAGGACGAGAAGGTCGAGTACGTCGACATCCGATTCTGCGATCTGCCCGGTGCCGTTCAGCACTTCTCGATCCCGGCTTCGGCGTTCGACGAAAGCATCTTCGAGGATGGCCTGGCCTTCGACGGCTCCTCGATCCGCGGCTTCCAGTCCATCCACGAGTCGGACATGATGCTGCTGCCCGACGCCAGCACCGCGCGCATCGACCCGTTCCGCGCCGCGAAGACCCTGAATCTGCAGTTCTTCGTGCACGACCCGTTCACCCGCGAGGCGTACTCCCGCGACCCGCGCAACGTCGCGCGCAAGGCCGAGAACTATCTGACCAGCACCGGCATCGCGGACACCTGCTACTTCGGCGCCGAGGCCGAGTTCTACATCTTCGACTCGGTGAGCTTCGACTCGAAGATCAACGGCACCTTCTACGAGGTGGACTCGGAGTCGGGCTGGTGGAACACCGGCGAGCCGTTCGAGAACGATGGAAGCCCCAACCTCGGTTACAAGGTGCGGCCCAAGGGCGGCTACTTCCCCGTCGCGCCGTACGACCACTACGTCGACCTGCGCGACGAGATGGCGACCAACCTGCAGAACGCCGGGTTCACCCTCGAGCGCGGCCACCACGAGGTGGGCACCGCCGGCCAGGCCGAGATCAACTACAAGTTCAACACCCTGCTGGCAGCTGCCGACGACGTCCTGCTGTTCAAGTACATCATCAAGAACACGGCGTGGAAGAACGGCAAGACCGTCACCTTCATGCCCAAGCCGCTCTTCGGTGACAACGGTTCCGGCATGCACGCCCACCAGTCGCTGTGGAAGGACGGCAAGCCGCTGTTCCACGACGAGTCGGGCTACGCCGGCCTGTCCGATCTGGCACGCCACTACATCGGCGGCATCCTGCACCACGCGCCGTCGCTGCTGGCGTTCACCAACGCCACGGTGAACTCCTACAAGCGTCTGGTGCCGGGCTACGAGGCGCCGATCAACCTGGTGTACAGCCAGCGCAATCGAAGCGCATGCGTCCGCATTCCAATCACCGGCAACAACCCCAAGGCCAAGCGTCTCGAGTTCCGTTGCCCGGACAGCTCGGGTAACCCCTACCTGGCGTTCGCGGCCATGCTCATGGCGGGCATCGACGGCATCAAGAAGAAGATCGAGCCGCTCTCCCCGGTCGACAAGGACCTCTACGAGCTGCCGCCGGACGAGGCCGCCAACATCCCGCAGGCGCCCACCTCGCTGGCTGCGGTGATCGACCGTCTCGAGGAGGATCACGAATACCTCACCGAGGGTGGCGTTTTCACCGAGGACTTGATCGAGACCTACATCTCGTACAAGCGTGAGAACGAGATCCTTCCGGTTCAGATCCGGCCGCACCCCTACGAGTTCTCGCTGTACTACGACGTGTAACTCGGGCTGATCGTCCGTCATACCCAACGAGTCCACCCGTCCGGCAATGACAGCACCAATGCCGGGCGGGTGGACTCGTCTGCGTCCGCCCATACGTGCCTGCGATCAACCTCGATCGGTTGCGGCGAACACTTTGCGCAGAAACGGCGTTGAGTCGGCAAGTGATGCGAGCACGGTGCCGCTGTGGTCTTCTTCGGGGTAGACGCGCAGGGTGACGTTCTGATTGTTGGCGACCAGCTGGTGATAGAACGACAGGGTCGACTCCGGTGGCACGTCGCGGTCGAGGAGGCCGACACCGAGAAAGATGGGGCGGTCGAAACCGGTGGACGGCGTGCCCATGAAGGCGTATAGCGCGTCGGCCATCCCGGGAATCGAATTCAAGGGTGCGGTGAAGAAGGCCGCCGGCGACAGGTCGGCGAGTTCCTCGGAAAGCGCTAGAGTGCAGACGGTTTCGGCGCGGTCGGCGGCTTTGCGTCCGGCGGGAGTGAGAACGCCGTCGACGTTCAGGTCAGGTCGTGCCTCGCGCAGCGCGGCCAGGATGTAGGCGGTGTAGGCGTTGGCGATCGGCCCAAGCTCGGGCAGCTTGAAATCTGGGCCGGTCTGGTAGACGAGCTTGTCGATGTTGGCGGGGGTGCCGGTCGCCACCACGCCGCGGTAGTCCAGCCCCGTGCCCTGGCTGAACTCGGTGGCCCAGCGGGCACTGCTGACGGCGGCGCCGCCACCCTGAGACTGGCCGACGATGGCCCACCGCGGTGACAGCGGTAGTCCCATGTCGTGGGCGGCGATCACGGAGTCCACCACGCCGTGGGCAGTGGTCACGCTGTTGAGGTAGCTCATCAGGCCGGGTGTGCCAAGGCCGGCGTAGTCGCTGGCGACGACGGCATAGCCTTCACCCAGCCAGTGCGAGAGGTACTCGTCATCGCGTGGGGTACGCGGCAGTGCGGACGGGGTGCAGTCATCACCAAGGCCGACGGTGCCGTGCGCCCACGCGATGACCGGGAATCCGCCTGCAGGCGCTGGGCCGGGTGGTAGGAACACCGCGCCGGTGCTGACCGCGGGCTGATCGTGCTGGTCGACCGTGGAGTAGAGCACGCGGTAGGCGGGGCCAGCGCCGCTCAGGGACAGGGCCGGATCCAGTGGCACCGACGCGATGGTGGTGCCCTCCGGCGGTATCGGCTCGGCGAAGAAGCGCGCATCGAGTCCAGACCAGGTTGGCACCTCGGCACGAGCGGGAACCGCCGGGAGAACGGAGAACGCCAACACGAGCAGAGCCGACATCCACGCCGTGCGTCGAGGCAATCGCATGGCGCAAGTCAACCAGAGGACCGTTGAAGCCCAACGTCTCCCACGCCCGGGGAGCCGACAGTATTCGGACCCTGGTCCGTATAAAGTGTGGGCATGTCGAAACTGGACGCCAAACTCACTTCGGTCTCGCCGTACGTGCTGAGCATCTTCCGCATCGTGTTCGGACTGCTGCTGACCATTCACGCCACCCAGAAGCTGTTCGCCTGGCCCGTAGGTACCCCGGCTGCCGACGGCACGCTCACCGGACCCGCGATCCCGGTCGGCATGTGGCCGTACTGGTGGGGCGGGCTCATCGAGATCGTCGTGGGACTGCTGCTCGTGGCGGGCCTGGTCACCAGGCTCGCCGCCCTCGTCGGGTCGGGCGAGATGGCCTTCGCGTACTTCACCCAGCACCAGCCGACTGGCCTGTGGCCGATCGAGAACGGCGGCGAGCTGGCCGTACACAACTGCTTCGCGTTCTTCCTGCTGGTCTTCACCGGTGGCGGCGCCTGGGCCCTCGATGCCCTGCGGGAAGGCAAGAAGACGAAGCGGTAGACCGCCGTGGATCAACTCGGCTTCCTGGAAGCGACGCGGGACGGCTACGACCGCACCGCACACGCCTACGCGGAGAACTTCCACGACTATCTGGACGACAAGCCGGTCGATCTCGCCATGTTGAGCGCGTTCGCCGGAGCGGTATCGATGGGCGGGAACAAGAGGGTCGTCGACGTTGGCTGCGGCACGGGCGTGACCACCGCGAAGTTGCGCAGCTCGGGTATCGATGCATTCGGAATCGACTTGTCCCCCAAGATGATTGCCGAGGCAAAACGGCTCAACCCCGGAGTCGGGTTCAGCGTGGGATCGATGACCGATCTGGAGGTCGCCGACCAGACCGTCGGCGGTGTCTGCGCCTGGTACTCCACCATTCACGTACCCGACGAACACCTGCCGAGGGTGTTCGACGAGTTTCACCGTGTGCTGGTACCCGGCGGCTTTGCCCTACTCGCCTTCCAGGTCGGTGACGTCCATCGCGTCTTCGACGAGGCATTCGGCGAGCGCGTGGAGCTGACGTTCTACCGCAGGCAACCCCGCCACGTCCTTGCCCTCTTGGAGCGAGCGGGACTGCAGCCCTACGCCGAGCTAGTCCGCGAACCCGCCGACGGCACACACGAATCCACCAAGCAGGCCTTCCTGATCAGCCGTCGAGCCGGTTGTCCTTGCGGAAGCGCTTCATAGCGTCGATCTTCTCGTCGGTACTCGACGCAGGCCCGCCGTAGAACATCCACGGCATCGTGATGACGCCGTGAATGCCCGCCGCCTCCGCCCGCGCGTAGTGCTCGGGAAGGTAGGCGTCGGCCAGCGGCGTCAGAATCGTGAAATCATGCATGGACAAGCCCTTTTCGGCCCGCAGCTCCCGAAGTCGGTCCACCGACGCGATCGCCCGATCGGTCGTGATCAGGTCACCGATCCAGCCGTCGTTGCGCGCGGCCCTGCGCAACGCGACCTCCGACAACCCGCCGACGTAGATCGGAATGTGCGGCGGGGTTGGCTCCATCTCCAACCGCGGCGTTTGGTAGAACTCACCGTCGAACTCCGTCCAACCGGGCTGCCAGAGCGCGCGCATCAACTGCAGCATCTCGTCAGTGCGCTTGCCGCGGCGGTCGAACCGCTGGCCCATCAACGTGAACTCTTCCTCGCACCAGCCGACGCCGACGCCGAGTTCGAGTCGACCGTCGGCAAGGCATGCCGCCGTCCCGATGGCCTTGGCCGCCGAGTAGGGATCACGCATCCCTGGCAGGTAGACGGTGGTGACGAAGCGCAGCCTGCTGGTAGCCAACGCGATCGCGCCGATCATCACCCACGGATCGGGCCAGTGCGTGAACGGCTCCCACCGGCGCGAGCCGTCCTCTGTGTACGGGTACGGCGTCTCGAGCGTCTCCAGGTTGACGACGTGATCGGCGATGCCCATCCCGTCGTACCCGAGTTCGTCTGCCGCCTTGGCGATTTCGACCACTTCCTTGATGTCCAGGAAGGCCGTGCTCACATAGAACTTCACCCGGCATCTCGCGCCCAGGCCGGCCTGATGAACACCCCATCGGCCTCGACCGTCGGACCGTCGGCATCGCTCAGGTATCCCCGCGCGTAGGTCTTGATGCCCTCGGTGCGTTCGATGAAGGCCTCTGCCCGCAGCGGCCCCTGCGGTGTGCCCCTCAGATAGCGCAGCGTGATGGTGCCGGTGAACAACGGTTTGGTTAGACCGTCGCTGGCCGCTTCACCGAGAATGTGGTCGAGCACCAGCGCGCAGATGCCACCGTGCACCAGACCGGGTGGACCTTCGTAACCGGCGCCAAGGGTGAACTCCGACCAGCAACGCCCATCGCCATCGTGGTGGATCTCCATGGGCGGCGCCATCGCATTGCGAAGCCCGACAGCCGGATTGGACCACGCCAGTGGACGACCGGTGCCCGCGTGCCGCAGCGCCGACGTGGTGTCGGTTGCGGTGCGCTCGAGCGTCTCGACGATCGCATCGATGGCGGCGCCGGCGTCGCGGATGGTGTCCTCGTCCACGCCGGTGCGGATGCCCGCGGCGACCAGCCTGCGGATCGACTGTGTCAGAGGCTCGTACACTTCGCGCAACCGGTCGTACTCTTCCGCCCCGATGACGTCGAACTGAAAATCCGCACTCATGCTCCAAAGACCTTTCGTACGACTGTTTTCGCCCGGCGGGTCACCCGCAGGTAGTTGTCGAGGAACTCGCCGCCGTCGTCGTTGTGCCAGCCTGCGGCCAATGCCACCGCGTTGAGCTGACGACCAGGGCCGGGCAGCTGATCGGTGGGCTTGCCCCGAACCAGGACCAGCGCGTTGCGCGCCCGAGTCGCGGTCAGCCACGCCTGTCGCAGCAGATCGACGTCGCCCTCGGCGATCAGCTCGGCCGCACCGATGGCATCGAGCGTCGCGAGCGTCGACGTACCACGCAACGCCTGAATCTCGTGGGCGTGGCGCAGCTGCATCAGCTGCACCGTCCACTCGATGTCGGCAAGGCCGCCACGACCGAGCTTGGTGTGGGTGTTGGGATCGGCGCCGCGCGGCAGCCGTTCTGCGTCGACGCGCGCCTTGATGCGCCGGATCTCCTGCACCGCCTCCGCCGAGACACCGCCTGCCGGATAGCGGGTCTTGTCGATCATCAACAGGAAGCGCTCACCGAGTTCGGGATCGCCTGCCACCCGGTGCGCCCGCAGCAACGCCTGAATCTCCCACCCCTGAGCCCACTGCGCGTAGTACGCCTCGTAGGACGCCAGCGTGCGGACCAGCGGGCCGTTGCGTCCCTCGGGCCGCAGGTTGGCGTCGACCTCCAACGGTGGATCTGCACTTGGCGTTCCGAGCCTGGCGCGTACCTGCTCCGCGATGGTCACCGCCCACTTCACGGCCATCGATTCGTCGACACCGCCTGGCCCATCGACGGGCTCACACACGAACATCACGTCGGCGTCCGAGCCGTAGCCCAGTTCGCCGCCACCGAGGCGGCCCATGCCGATCACGGCGATCCGCGCGGGCGGACCGGACTGCGGGGTGTTGGCACGGATGACCGCCTCGAGGGCGGCCTGCAGCACGGCCACCCAAACCGACGTCAATGCCTTGCACACGTCGGTGACCTCGAGCATGCCGAGCAGGTCCGCCGACGCGATGCGGGCCAGTTCCCTGCGCCTCAGGGTGCGCGCGGCCATGATGGCCCGCACGGGGTCGGCGTGCCTGCCTGCCGACGCGACGAGCGCGCGCGCCATGCTCTCCGGTTCGGTCTCCAACAGCTTGGGCCCCTGCGGCCCGTCGGCGTACTGCTGGATCACCTCGGGCGCACGCATCAGCAATTCGGGCACGAACGCCGACGTGCCGAGCACCCGCATCAGCCGGTGGGCGACCGCGCCCTCGTCGCGCAGCGTCGCCAAGTACCAGCGGTGCTCGGCCAACCCCTCGCTGAGCCTGCGGTAGGCCAGCAGGCCCGCATCGGGATCGGGGGTGTCCGATAGCCAATCCAGCAGGGTCGGCAGGAGGACCTGCTGCACCCTGCCCCGCCGCCCACCGTTTCCCGTGAGCGCCGCGAGGTGGGTCAGCGCGGCCTGCGGACTCTCGTAACCCAGTGCGGCGAGCTGACGTTCGGCCGCCTCCGGGGTCAGCGACGCCGTCAGCTCGATCTCCCTGTCGACAACCGACTCGAGCAGCGGCTGATAGAAGAGCTTCGCGTGCAGCCGTGACACCCGCATGCTCTGGCGCTTGAGCTCCTCGCGCAGCACTCCGAGCGCATCATGCTGACCGTCGGGCCGCATGTGCGCAGCGCGGGCCAGCCAGCGCATCGCCTCTTCGTCGTCGGCCTCGGGCAGCATGTGCGTCCGCTTGAGGCGCTGAAGCTGCAACCGATGTTCGAGCAGCCGCAGGAACTCGTAGGACGCCGTCAGGTTCGCGGCGTCGTCGCGTCCCACGTAGCCGCCTTCACCGAGGGCGGCCAAAGCGTCGACGGTGGACAGCACGTGCAGCGAGTCGTCATTGCGGCCGTGCACCAACTGCAGCAACTGCACGGCGAATTCGACGTCGCGCAGCCCTCCGGTGCCCAGCTTCAGTTCGCGGGCACGTACCCCCGCGGGCACCAGCTCCTCGACGCGGCGTCGCATCGCCTGCACCTCTTGCACGAAGTCCTCGCGCTCGCAGGCAGTCCACACCATCGGGTTCAGCGCGGCCAGATATTGCGCACCGAGCTCGGCGTCGCCGACGGCGGGGCGCGCCTTCAGCAGCGCCTGGAACTCCCACGTCTTGGCCCACCGCTCGTAGTACGCAACGTGCGACTCGAGCGTGCGGACCAGCTCACCGCGCTTGCCCTCGGGCCGCAGTGCGGCGTCCACCTCGAAGAAGGTCTCCGAGCCCAACCGCATCATCTCGCCTGCGACGCGGGTGGCGACGGTCAGGTTGGTGTCGGCTGCCGAGCCCGCAACGAAGATGACGTCGACGTCGCTGACGTAGTTCAGCTCGCGTGCGCCGCACTTGCCCATCGCGATCACCGCGAGCCGCGGCGGCGGGGTGTCGTCACCGCAGATCGTGCGGGTCGCGACGATCAGAGCCGCGCCGAGCGCGGCATCGGCAAGGTCGGCGAGGTGCTCACCGACGGTGGCGAACGGCAGCACGGGCTCGTTCTCGACGGTCGGCGCCACGTCGAGGGCGGCAAGCACCAGGATCCGGTCCCGGTAGAGGATTCGCAGCGATGACTGAATCGACCTCGGGTCGGCGGCACTTTCGGCCACCGCGGCGAACTCGCGGCGCAGCTGCTCGGCCGACGGCAGCGTGACGTTGCCTGCGAGCAGGTGCCAGGACTTCGGGTGTGCGAACAGATGGTCGCCGAGCGCCAGGGAGGAGCCGACTACGGCGAACAGGCGCCCCCGCAGCGAGCGGTCCGTGACCAGCGCGCGGTTCAGCTGGTCCCAGTCGTCCTCCAGTGCGTCGGCGATGCGCACCATCGCGCGCAGTGCCGAGTCTGCGTTGGGCGCACGCGACAGTGACCACAACAACTCGACGTGGGCGTCGGTGTTCCAGCCCAGTCGGTTCAGATCCTCACGCGCGAGGGGTTCGACCAATCCGAGTCTGCCGACGCCGGGCAGCGTGGGCCGCTGCGTCGCGGGTTTGGCCATGCCGTCACGTTAGCGCAGGCGTCATTCCACGCGTTTCCTACAACGACAGGGACGTCTTGAGCTCGAACGGCGTGACATGGCTGCGGTAGTTCTCCCACTCGCTGCGCTTGTTGCGCAGGAAGAAGTCGAAGACGTGCTCCCCCAACGCTTCCGCGACGAGCTCGGAGCTCTCCATCTCCGTCAGCGCAACACCCAGGCTCGACGGCAGCTCCTTGTAGCCCATCGCCCGGCGTTCCTCGGGCGTCAGGTTCCACACGTTGTCCTCGGCCTGCGGCCCGAGCGTGTAGCCCTTCTCGACACCGCGCAGGCCGGCGGCCAGAAGCACGGAGAACGCCAGATACGGGTTGCATGCCGAGTCGGGGCTGCGCACCTCGACGCGGCGTGACGACGCCTTGCGCGGGGTGTACATCGGCACGCGCACCAGCGCCGACCGGTTGGCCGCGCCCCACGACGCCGCCGTCGGTGCCTCGCCGCCGTGCACCAGACGCTTGTAGGAGTTCACCCACTGGTTGGTGACGGCGCTGATCTCGGAGGCGTGCTCGAGCACGCCTGCGATGAACGACTTGCCGACGTCGGAGAGCTGCAACGGGTCGTTGGGATCGTGGAAGGCGTTGTTCTCGCCCTCGAAGAGGCTCATGTGGGTGTGCATCGCCGAGCCGGGGTATTCGGCGAACGGCTTCGGCATGAACGAGGCCCGCACGCCTTCGGTGAGCGCGACCTCCTTGACCACGTAGCGGAACGTCATGACGTTGTCCGCCATCGACAGTGCGTCGGCGTACCGCAGGTCGATCTCCTGCTGCCCAGGCGCGCCCTCGTGGTGGCTGAACTCCACCGAGATGCCCATCGATTCGAGCGCGTCGATGGCGTGGCGGCGGAAGTTCGGCGCGGCGTCGTGAATCGTCTGGTCGAAGTAGCCGCCGTTGTCGGCGGGGACCGGCGGCTGGTCGTCGGATCCCGGTTTGAGGAGGAAGAACTCGATCTCCGGGTGCACGTAGCAGGAGAAGCCGAGGTCGCTGGCCTTGGCGAGTTGGCGGCGCAGCACGTGCCGCGAGTCGCCCCACGACGGCGAACCGTCGGGCATGGTGATGTCGCAGAACATCCGTGCCGAGTGGTGCTTGCCTGCGCTGGTCGTCCACGGCAGCACCTGGAACGTGGACGGGTCGGGGCGGGCCACCATGTCGGATTCAGACACGCGGGCGAAGCCCTCGATCGACGAGCCGTCGAAGCCGATGCCCTCTTCGAAGGCGCCTTCGAGTTCGGCCGGTGCGATCGCCACGGACTTGAGGTATCCGAGCACGTCGGTGAACCACAACCGCACGAACCGGATGTCGCGTTCCTCCAGCGTGCGCAGCACGAATTCCTTCTGGCGATCCATGTCCGCAGCGTAGGCACCGGCTGTTAATTCTGTGTTACGGCGCGGCTGCGTGTCACTAACAGCGAAGGTCTGGCGGTGGCTGTACCGAGTCGACCAGAAACGCGACCACGGCGGGATCGACACATGCGTCGCCGTTGAACACCACGGTGTGTTGCGTCCCGTCGAAGGTGATCAGCGCGGCATCCATCTCGCGGGCGAGGTCGACGCCTGCCTGATACGGCGTCGCCGGATCGTGTGTCGTCGACACCACGACGACCTTGCCCGGTCCCGGTGACGAGACGTCGTGGGGCGTCGACGTCGGCGGTACCGGCCACAACGCGCAGTTGTCGCGGGGCGCGAACCCGGTGTATTCGCCGTAGGACATGAACGGCGCCGCCTCGCGGGCTCTGCGGTCGGCGTCGGCCCACGCCTCGGAGTCGGTGGGGTACGGCGCGTCGACACAGCGGATCGCGAGGAACGCGTCCTGCTGGTTGTCGTAGTGACCGAGGGGGTTGCGGTGCTGATAGTCATCGGCCAGCAACAGCAGGTCGCCGGCGTCGGTGCCGCGCTGCAGACCCAGCAGGCCACTGGTCAGATACTTCCAATAACGCTGCGTATAAAGGGCGTTCACCGTGCCAGTGATCGCATCCTGATAGCTCAGACCGCGCGGATCGGAGGTACGGCCGAGCTGCTGCACCAACGGGTTCACCAGCTGGTGGTAGCGCGCGACGAACTGGGTCGGGTCGGTGCCAAGCGGGCAGTCGGTGGAGCGCGCGCAGTCCATGGCGTAGTCGTTGAAGGCCATCTGGAATCCGGCCAGCTGGCGGATGCTCTCGCCGATCGGATCCGAGCCGGGGTTGACCGCGCCGTCGAGCACCATCGCCCTGACCCGCTCGGGGTACTTCTCGGCGTAGGTGGCGCCGAGTTCGGTGCCGTAGGAGTAGCCGAGGTAGTTGATCTGCTGCTCCCCCAACGCCGCCCGCACGACGTCCATGTCGCGGGCCGTCGACGACGTCCCGACGTTGGCAAGGAAGTCCATGCCGGTCTTGTCGACGCAAAGCTGGGCGAGGTTCTTGTAGAGCTGCTCGATGCGCGCGACGCCGTCTGGGCTGTAGTCGACCATCGGCTCGCGCCGGTACGCGTCGAACTCGGCGTCGCTGCGGCAACGCACCTGCGGAGTGGAGTGCCCGACGCCGCGAGGGTCGAAGCCGACCAGATCGAAGCGCCTACCGATCTCGGTGTTGGCCAACGCCGCACCCATGCCGGCAACGGTGTCGACGGCCGACGCCCCTGGTCCACCGGGGTTGACCATCAGGACCCCCATGCGCTCACCCGATGCAGGCACCCGGATGACTGCCAATTGGGCCTGCGGCCCGTCGGGTGCGTCGTAGTCGACGGGCACCGACACGGTGCCGCACTGTGCCGTCGGGATCGCGCTGGCGGCGTCGGACAGGACGCTCGCGCAACTACCCCACAGCGGGGTTTGCCCGTATTGCTGCTGAGCGGGCTCAGCCTCTGGTGAGGCCAACGCCATCGGTGCCACCATGACGGACACCGCGAGAACCGCGAGTGGCGCCGCTAACAGTCCGCCCACCCGCATGGCGAACATGTTCGCACGCAACGCGCTTCGGGTCTGTAGCCGAACCAGGGCAGAGACAAGCCAGCAACCATTCAGTGATGCGATGGTGACCTACGGGAGTTCTACGGTCAGCATTTGGCGCCAGGCGGCGGCACCACGACGTCGACCAGATACTTGGCCGCGATGTCGTCGACGCACGAATTGCCTTGGAAGACCACGGTGTGTTGTGTGCCGTCGAAGGTCAGCAACGCTCCCCCGAGCTGCTTGGCCAGGTCGACGCCTGCCTGATACGGCGTTGCTGGGTCGTTGGTGGTCGACACCACCAGCGTTGGCGGCAGACCGTCGATCTTGAGCTGGTGCGGCGTCGACGTGGGCGGCACCGGCCAGAAGGCACACGTGCTCAGCGGCGCGTGCCCCGTGAACTGCCCGTAACTCATGAACGGCGCGACCTCGCGGGCCCGACGATCCTCTTCGACCGCCTTGGCGCGGTCGGTCACCGGCGGTTCGTCGACGCAGTTCACCGCGACCCGCACGTCGGTGGAGTTGTTGTAGTGCCCCTTTTCGTCGCGGCCCATGTAGAGATCGGCCAGCGCGAGCATGGTGTCGCCGTCGCCCCTCTTGAGTTCGGTGAGGGCCTGCGTGAGGTGGCGCCACAGGT
Organism: Mycolicibacterium sp. P9-64; assembly: GCF_008329605.1. Taxonomy (GTDB): domain Bacteria; phylum Actinomycetota; class Actinomycetes; order Mycobacteriales; family Mycobacteriaceae; genus Mycobacterium. The sequence goes on along the minus strand of NZ_NPKO01000004.1, from coordinate 550,516 downwards.
TCGGCGAGTACAGCGGCAAGATGGTGCCGACGACCGAGTCGCTGTAGCCAAGGCCACGCGGGTCCTTGGTCTTGGCGGGATGCTGGACCAGCGGATCGACGATGCTCTTGTAGACGTCGACGGCCTTGGCCGGGTCGGTGCCAAGTGGGCAGTTCGCGCTCTTCGCGCAGTCCGCCGCGTAGTCGTTGAACGCGGTCTGGAACGCTGCGGCCTGCCGGATGTCGGATTCGATCGGATCGGCGTTGGGGTCGACGGCGCCGTCGAGGATCATGGCGCGCACGTTCTGCGGGTAGGCCTCGGCGTAGGCGGACCCGATCCTGGTGCCGTAGGAGTACCCGAGGTAGGTCAGCTTGTCGTCGCCGAGGGCAATCCGCATCGCATCAAGATCCTTGGCCACGCTTGCGGTTCCGACGTTGGCCAGGAAGTCCTTGCCCATCTTGTCGACGCATCGCTGAACGAAGTCCTTGGTCTCGGACTCGATGTGGGCGACGCCGGCCGGCGAGTAGTCGACTTGGGGATCGGCGCGCAGCCTGTCGTTGTCGGCGTCGGAGTTGCACCACACCGCCGGTGTCGACGAGCCGACCCCACGCGGATCGAAGCCGACCAGGTCGAAGCGTTCACGCACCGACTTGGGCAGGGTGCCCACGATCGAGGCGGCCGCCTCGACCCCGGACTCGCCGGGACCGCCGGGGTTGATGATCAGCGAACCGATCTTGTTGCCGGTCGCCTTGAACCTGATCATGGCCAGCTGCGCGATGTCGCCGTCGGGCTTGGAGTAATCGACGGGTACCGACAGCATTCCGCACTCGGCACCTGCGGGGACGTCGACGTCGTCGGACGAGGCAGACTCGCACGCCTTCCACGTCACGGGCGTGCCTGGCTTGGGGGCGCCGATGATCGCATGTCCGTCGATCACCTTGCTACAACCTGCCACCAGCAACATCACCATGGCGGCGGCGAGTAGCCCGTTCCGAAGCCTCATGGCTGCACATGCTGCCATGCGCCCACATCGCCGCTGCTGAGGGCGTTACCGCGTGGCGCTGAGCAACTCGTCGAGAGCGACCTGGAAGTCGTCGGCCATGTCCCACAAATCGGGCAGCAGCTCGGGGCAGGAGATGAGACCGACGTCGAGCGTTCCGTTCAGCGACATCACGGTGATGTTGAGGCCAGACCCGTGGAAGATCGGGCCGAGCGGGTACATCGCCTTGAGCTTGGCGCCGAGGAAGTACAGCGGCACCTGAGGGCCTGGGACGTTGGACACGACGAGGTTGTGTACGGGCAGAGTGGTCAGACTGCTTCGGGCGTAGACCCGCATCGCGATACCGAACACCGCGGGGGCGGCGAACTGCGACCAGTCCTGAAGCAGCGTCGCGCCGATCGCCGCACTGTGTTGCTTGGCAACGGAATTCGCGTCGGCGATGGCCTTCAACCGCTCGGCCGGGTCCTCGATGTTGGTGCCAAGGCTGGAGAACATGCCCGAAACCTGGTTGCGGCCAGGCCGATCCGACTTGTCGTGCACCGACACCGGGACCATCGCGACCAACGTGTTCTCGGGAAGCTCGTCCTTGGCGAGCAGGAACGTCCGAAGCACCCCGGCCACCAACGCCATCACCACGTCGTTGAGCTTGACGCCGAAGTGGTTCTTGACGGTCTTGACGTCCTCGAGGTCGAGTTGCGCGAACGCGACGTTGCGGTGACCGGTGACCTTGGCGTTGAAGCGGGTCTTGGGTGCGGCGAACGGGGCGGCCATGGTCAGCCCGCTGCACGCCCGCTTCACGGTGTCCACCACCGTCGACACCGTCGAGGGAAGCATGTTCATCAGTTTCAGCGGGCGGGTGGCGTACTTGATGGCGCCGCTGACCGCGATCTCCAGATCCGACCCACCGCCGACACCTTCGACCGGATCCGGCGGCGGCGCATCCGGTTCGGTGGTGCACAGCTGCGACATGAGGTTGGCACCGGTGACACCGTCGACACCTGCGTGGTGCACCTTGGTCATGACGGCGAGCCGACCGCCGTCGTGTGCATCGGTGCCCGCGACGTTCTCGATCACCCACATCTCCCACAACGGCCTGCTGCGGTCGAGGTTCAACGAAGCGATGTGGCCGCAGATCTCGCCGAGCTCGACACGACCGCCCGGCGAGGGCAGCCCGATGCGGTGCACGTGTCGGTCGACGTCGAAGTCCTCGTCCTCCACCCACACCGGATGATCGAGGTTCAGCCGGTTGTCGGCGAGCTTCTCGCGAAACTCCGGCATCGCCTTGATCCGCACACCGAGGGCGTCGCGCAACTTGTCGAAGCTGTACCCGCCAGGAATGGTCGCCGTGTCGAGTTCGAGCACCGAGCACACGTGAAGGGGCTGCGTCGCAGTCTCGAGATACAGGAAGCTGGCATCGAGCCCGCTAAGCCTTTGCATGCGCCGATCGTAGGCCCGCCGCGCATCGACGTGTGAGCAAATCCACTGCTGGCGCAGTTCATCTTCGGCGCGCCAAGTGGCAGACTCGACGTGTCAGACGAACCCGGGGACCCGGTCAGGGCCTCGAGGATCGACCAGACCAGATTAGGGACAACGATGTCTGAGCAAACGGTTTATGGTGCTGCAACCGATTCGAGCGAGCCGCGGGCTCCCCGAACCAAGATTCGGACTCATCACCTGCAGAAATGGAAGGCCGAGGGCCATAAGTGGTCCATGCTGACCGCTTACGACTACTCCACGGCCAGGGTCTTCGACGACGCCGAGATTCCGGTGTTGCTCGTCGGCGACTCCGCGGCCAATGTCGTCTACGGGTACGACACCACGGTGCCGGTGACCGCCGACGAGCTCATCCCGTTGGTACGCGGCGTGGTCCGCGGTGCACCCCATGCCCTGGTGGTCGCCGACCTGCCGTTCGGCAGCTATGAGGCGGGCCCCCAGCAAGCGCTGGCCACCGCGACGCGCTTCCTCAAGGAGACGGGCGCGGCGGCGGTCAAGCTCGAGGGTGGCGAGCGGGTTGCCGAGCAGATCGCCGTTCTGACGCAGGCGGGCATCCCGGTCGTGGCGCACATCGGCTTCACGCCGCAAAGCGTCAACGGGCTTGGCGGTTTCCGCGTGCAGGGCCGTGGCGATGCCGCCGAGCAGACCGTTCACGACGCGATCGCCGTCGCCGAGGCAGGCGCCATCGCGGTGGTGCTCGAGATGGTGCCCGCCGAACTGGCCACCCAGATCACCGGCAAGCTGACCATCCCCACCGTCGGCATCGGCGCTGGCCCCAACTGCGACGCCCAGGTGCTGGTGTGGCAGGACATGGCGGGCATGACGGCGGGCAAGACCGCGAAGTTCGTCAAGCGATTCGGCGACGTCGGCAGCGAATTGCGCCGTGCCGCAGTGCAATACGCGCAGGATGTAGCGACCGGAACCTTCCCGGCCGAGGAGCACTCCTTCTAGTTCTAGCCGCTACGTACATCATTCGGCTCCGCCGAAGTCAGGCGCACGCTTCCCGACGAAGGCAGCGATGCCCTCCTGCCCATCTGCGGAGCGGGCACAGTCGGCGATGTAGCGACCCTCGAGCTCCATCTGCTCCTCGATGCCATTGCGGTAGGTACCGAGTAGCAGTCGCTTGACCGTCGCGTTCGACGTCCGCGAGGTACGAGCCATCTCCTCGGCGAGCGCGTCGGTCCTCGTGGCCAGATCGGCGTCGGGCAGCACCTCGGTGACCAGCCCCCAGTCCAACGCCTCGGCGGAGGACAACGTCCGGTTGGTGAGCATCAGCTGCTGCGTGCGGCGGATGCCGATGAGCCGGGGCAGGTAGTACGACGAGCTGCCGTCGGGGCTCAGGCCCGCCTTGGTGTAGGCCATCGTGAACTTGGCCGATTCGGCGGCGAGCACCAGGTCACCGGTGACGGCGACGCTGAAACCTGCGCCTGCCGCGACGCCGTTGATCGCAGTGATGAGCACCGCGTCCATCCTGGCGAACGTCGACAACGCGCGGTGCAGGTCGTCGGCGATGCCCTTGACGAACGCCGAGGGGCTCGGTGCGGCGGCCATCGACTTGAGGTCCCCGCCCGCGCTGAAGAAGCGGCCCGCACCGGTCAGGGTGACCACCTTGGTGGCTTCGGTGTCGCACAGCGCTGCCGCGACCGCGAGTTCACGGGTCAACGTGTCGTTCATGCCGTTGGCGGCATCGGGCCGGTTGAGCACGATCGAGGTGATCGGACCGGATTGAGCAAACGTCAGCGTGTCGAATTCGGGCATGGCGCAAACGGTATCGCATCACCAACAGTTACGTCATCGTGCCGATCTGTAAGGTCAGCCGCTTGGCAGTCGCCTCTCTCAGCGCGGCGAAGTCGCCGACGAATCCCAGGGTGCGCAGGGCGCCGTCGGCGATGATCCACGGCTGGTCGGCAGGGGTGCCTCCGTCGTCGGAACGGCGGTTGACCACGGATTCGACGAGGCGGAACGGGAGCTCGTCGGCGTCGGCGGGCCCGTCGAATTCGGCGATGACGGCGGCGGCGAGCTGGCGGTAGCGGTCGCGTAGATCGGCGCGGTCGACGCGGAACTTGTCGAAGCGGTCCACGCGAAGCTCGGGCAGCAGGTACAGAGCGCCGAGATTCCACGTGCTGTCGCACAGCTGCTTGACGTCGGCCACCGCCAACGCGTGCAGGCGGCCCGCGGCCGGACCGCCTTCGGCGATGAGTTCGGCCGCCAGTTGCAGCGGCGCGTCGACGGTCCCTGCCAGCAGTGCCTCGAGGATGTCGTCCTTCGTGGCGAAGTGGTGATACAGCGACGCCTGCCGGACCCCGACTGCGTCGGCGATCTTCCTGGTCGAGGTGTTGGCGTAGCCGTGTGTGGTGAACAGCTCGGCGGCGGCGTCGAGGATCTCTTCGCGGGCGTTCTTGCCGGGTCGTCGCGACTGCTCCAACCTCGGGCGGCCACGTCCTTCACTGCTCATGGCCCACATTCTGACATCGGCTACGTCACCGACTGCATTTTCTGTCACTTGATAGAAATAATTTTCAACGCGTCCGTAACAGGCACGACACCTCCAGGGAACGCCCGGCCCCAAAACTTTCAATTGACAGTTAAGGAGGCCAATGATGTCGAGCACCAACTCGACCCACGCTGCCCGTTCGCACGCCAGGGGGCAGGCCGCGGTCGCCGAGATGCGGGTGCCCGCCACCCCCGTCGGCGTCGGCGAGGTGACGTGGGCCGAAGCCATTCCGCCAGGGTCGTATGCCACCAAGGTGCTCGGGCGCGGCTCACGCCTGCGGCTGGCCGACCCCGACGGCGGCGCCTGCGCGCATCTTCTGATGTTCCGCGCCGACGCATCGTGGGAGCGGCTCAACGTCGCCGACACCATGAAGGTGCCCTGGCAGGCCTATCTCGGCGCGGGCCATCCCCTGCTCTCCGACCAGGGCAGGGTGTTGGCCACCATCGTGGCCGACACCTCCGGCCGCCACGACACGATCTGCGGCATGACCGCGGCGGGCCGCGCCCAGATGCTGCTCGGCGTGCACAAGCACGGCATGGACGTGCGCGACATCGCCCCGTCGGTGTCGTTCTTCAAGGGCGTACGGGTGAGCAGCGACGGCGCGCTGACGTTCACCGGGTCGGCAGGCGCGGGAACGACCGTCGACCTGCTGGTCCACCTGCCGGTGGTGGTGGTCCTCGTCAACACTCCCCACCCGCTCGACCCCGCGCCCGCCCTCACCGACCTCGACGTAGTGGCGTGGCGGGCCGACGACGAACTGACCGTGCCCGTGAGCAAGGAACCCGAGTACCTGCGCGCTCTGTTCAACACTGAAAGCACCTGGGCCGCAGAGGCACTCAAATGACCGACGACGTCGTCGCCGCCTGCGCGCCGTGGTCGGCCGTGGTGAAGGCCGGCCAGCAACTGCAGATCATCGACCTACACGGGAACCAAGCCGTCGACACGCTGTTCTACTCAGCGCATGACCACGCCGTGCGCTACAGCGCTCAGGCCACCATCGCCGCGCAGGGCAACATCTTCCTGACCACGGGTTCGGTGCTACGCGCGACCGACGGCACGGCCCTGATGACGATCGTGGCCGACGACGTCGGCAATCACGACACCATCGCGGGGGCATGCTCGAAGGAGTCCAACACGCTGCGCTACGGGTACCACACCGTGCACCAGCACGCGTGTGCGGAGAACTTCCTCGCCGAAGCCGCCAAGTGGGGAATGGGCAAGCGCGACATCGTCTCCAACGTCAACTTCTTCATGAACGTGCCGGTGGAGGCCGACGGCACGCTGGGCATCGTGGACGGCCTGTCCGCGCCTGGCAAGTCGCTGACGCTGCGGGCCGACGTCGACACCCTGGTTCTGGTGTCGAACTGCCCGCAGATCAACAACCCCTGCAACGGATTCGACCCGACGCCCGTGCGAATGGTGATCACCACCCCTGATCCATCCCCCGTCGCTTCGCTCGCCCCATGAGTATCGAGGTAGTGCGGCCAGGCATGCTCACCACCGTGCAGGACTGGCCGGGCCGAATCGGGTACTGGCACATCGGCGTTCCACCGTCCGGACCGATGGACGACCTGTCCTTCCGGATCGGGAACCGGCTGCTCGGCAACCCGGAGGGCGCGGCAGGCCTCGAGTGCACGAGGGGCGGGCCTGCGTTGCGGTTCCCCGACGGCGGCCGCGTGACCGTGACGGGGGCGCCGGTCGCGGTCACCGTCGACGGTGTCGCGGTGCCGCAGTGGCAGTCCGTGGCCGTCCCGCCTGGCGGCGTGCTCGACGTCGGCATGCTGACCGGCCCAGGCATGCGCTGTTACGTGCTGGTGGCTGGTGGCCTGATGGAACCCGAATACCTGGGCAGCACGGCGACGTTCACGATGGGCACGTTCGGCGGGCACGACGGGCGTGCGCTTCGAGCGGGCGACGCGCTTGCCGTCGGCGCCGATCCCGGCCCGCACGAGTGCAGACCGGACCGGGCCGCCCGCGCGGCAATCGACGAGCAGCCGAGCATCGGGCACCGGTGGGAGATCGCCGTGACGGAGGGTCCACACGCCGCTCCGGAGTTCTTCACGCGCGCCGACATCGACACCGTCATCGGCACCGACTACACCGTGCACTTCAACTCCGACCGCACCGGTGTGCGCCTCGTCGGCCCGAAACCACAGTGGGCGCGCACCGACGGCGGCGAGGCGGGCCTGCACCCGTCGAACATCCACGACAATGCGTATTGCGTTGGAGCCCTCGACTTCACGGGCGACACTCCGATCTTGCTCGGGCCTGATGGGCCAAGCCTCGGCGGTTTCGTCTGCCCGGTCACCGTGGTCGGGGGTGACCGGTGGAAGCTCGGCCAGATGGCCCCTGGTGACGCGGTGCGATTCGTGCCGGTCCGCGCCGACCGGGCCCCGTCGCTGCGGACCATCGACATCGGCAGGCGCGCGTCATTCCCCCTGGTGATCTCGACGTCGAGCGATCACGACGACGGCGTGTTGACCCGGTTCGAGGCCGTCGACGGCACCGCGGTGACGCTGCGGCGCTCGGGTGACGGCGGCGTGCTCGTCGAGTACGGCCCGATGACGCTCGACCTTGCCATGCGCGCCCGCGTACACGTGCTGCACGAACATCTGATGTCCCTCGACGTACCAGGCATCACCGAGATCACCCCCGGCGTCAGGTCACTGCAGGTGCAGTTCGACCCGGCGGCACTGCCGATGGCCGAGGTGGTCGATCTGCTCGCCCGGCTCGACGGCGAGATGCCGCCGTCGGACAAGCTCGTCGTGCCCAGCCGCACCGTGCGGTTGCCGCTGTCGTGGGACGACCCGGCGACCCACGAGGCCATCCAGCGCTACATGCACGGCGTCCGCGCCGACGCGCCGTGGTGCCCGTGGAACATCGAGTTCATCCGGCGGATCAACGGTCTGCCCGACGTCGAGGCCGTGCACGACACCGTGTACGACGCACAGTACTTGGTGCTCGGCCTCGGCGACGTCTACCTGGGCGCCCCGGTGGCCACTCCCCTGGATCCGCGGCACCGCCTCGTCACCACCAAGTACAACCCGGCAAGGACGTGGACCCCGGAGAACGCCGTCGGGATCGGCGGGGCCTACCTCTGCATCTACGGCATGGAGGGGCCTGGCGGCTATCAGTTCGTCGGCCGCACCACCCAGGTGTGGAATCACCGGCATCCCCGCGACGCTGGCTCGTTCGAACCCGGCACGCCCTGGCTGCTCCGCTACTTCGACCGGATCAGTTTCTACCCGGTGAGCGCCGACGAGCTTCTCGACCTGCGCGCCGACATGGCGGCGGGCCGCGGGGACGTCGACATAGCCACCGGCGAGTTCTCGTTGGCGGCCTACACCGACTTCCTGGCCGCCGACGCCGACCCCATCGCGGCATTCCGGCACCAGCAGAGCGTCGCGTTCAACGCGGAACGCTCGGCGTGGGATCGGGCCGGCGAGGTGCAGAGGGCGAGTTGAACCGTCTGTCATTCATCTCGGTCTGGTAGACAGACTCCCACCTGCCACCAGGTGGCTTTGACTGTCGTTCACCTGAATGTGGCAACGTGTTCACGAGATTCGATTCAGACCCGAAGGTGAGAATGGCAGCCGACAAGCGCAGGGCGTCCCGCCACACCGAGATCGAACGCAAGTTCGCCGTGACCGACGCCACCGTGTCACCGTCATTCGCGGGGCTGGCATCGGTCGCCAGGGTCGAGCGGTCGCCGGTGCAGGATCTCGACGCCGTCTACTTCGACACCGCTGATCGCGATCTGGCCAGCCATCGCATCACGCTGAGGCGCCGTACCGGCGGCACCGACGCCGGATGGCACCTCAAGCTGCCCGCAGGGCCAGACGCTCGGACCGAGTTGCGCGCACCGTTGGGTGACGCCGACGGTGACACCGTTCCCGATGAACTGCGTGACGTGGTGCTGGCCATCGTGCGCAGGAAGTCGCTTGCACCCATCGCGCGGATCGCCACCACCAGGACCGTCGACGTGCTGTTCGGCGCCACGGGTTCGCCGATCGCGGAGTTCTGCGACGACGTCGTCACCGCGACCGCGGGCCCCGACGGCGAACCCCAGATCTGGCGGGAATGGGAGCTCGAGCTCACCGAGGACGCCGACGTCGCCCCCGACCTGATGGACCGGCTCAGCAACCGCCTCTTCGACGCTGGTGCCGAGCCCGCGGGTCACGGCTCCAAGCTGGCCCGGGTCATCGATGCCGACAACGACGACGACTCCGCGGAACCGGCAAAATCCACCGACCCCGTGCGCAGGGCCATCGCCGAGCAGGTCGACGAGCTGCTGGTGTGGGACCGCGCCGTGCGGGCCGATGCGTGGGACTCGGTACACCAGATGCGGGTCGTCACCCGCAAGATCCGCAGCCTGCTGCAGGCGTCGGAGGGTTCGTTCGGAATCTCCGACGACGCGTGGGTGCTCGACGAGTTGCGGCTGCTGGCCGGGGTGCTCGGCGTGGCCCGTGACGCCGAGGTGCTCGCCGAGAAGTACCAGACAGCCCTCGATGGCCTGCCCGCCGAGCTGATCAGGGGCCCGGTCCGTGAACGCTTGGTGGACGGGGCCAGGAATCGCTACCAGACCGGATGGCGGCGATCCTTGACCGCGATGCGCTCGGAGCGCTACTTGCGGCTGCTGGACGCACTGGAGGCGCTAGTCGCGGCCGACCTCGAGCCATCGGTACCAGGCGAAGAGCCCGCACCCGTGACCATCGGGTCGGCGTACAAGCGGATCCGCAAGGCGGCCAAGCGGGCCGATGCGGCGCAGGACGAGGACCGCGACGAGGCATTGCACCGAATCCGCAAGGGCGCCAAGCGGCTTCGCTACACCGCCGCGGCGACTGGTGCGGGCAAGGTGGCCGAGCGGGCCAAGGTCGTTCAGACGCTGCTCGGCGATCACCAGGATGCCGTCGTCAGCCGGACCCATCTGTCCCAGCAGGCGGAGGCTGCTCACGCCGCAGGCGAGGACACCTTCACCTACGGCGTGCTGTACCAGCTCGAGGACGACCTCGCGACGCGCTCGAGGGATCAACTCGGCGATGCGCTCAAGCAGCTGAACCGGTCGGTGCGCGACGCGGACTAGGTGGGGGGCGGACGAGTTGGCCTGTAAGCCGGATTCTGTTCCTCGCCACCATGACTGGCGACGAAGCGGCGACCATCCATCTGGACACACCGTCACCGGGTGCCTCAAGCGGCCTACCCGCAGACTCGGGCGAGCAGCCCTCGAACGTCTGCGCAGTCGCAACCAGGTTGCGACCTTCTTGGCCTTGCTTCGGGTGGGGTTTGCCTAGCCACTCCGGTCACCCGGAATGCTGGTGCGCTCTTACCGCACCGTTTCACCCTTACCACTGGCGAGAGTGGCGGTCTGTTCTCTGTGGCACTTTCCCGCGAGTCACCTCGGATTGCCGTTGGCAATCACCCTGCTCTGTGAAGTCCGGACTTTCCTCGAATCCCAGTCGAGACTGGGAGCCGCGGCCGCCCGGCCAACTCGTCCGCGCAGATCACCGTACTCTTGTCGACATGCCGCAGGTGCCACCGGCCCGCTATCTGCTCCGCGCGAAGGATCTGGTCGACGCCCGGTACGCAGAGCCGATCACGGTCGACGACCTCGCCGCCGCGGCCGGGCTGTCCCGGGCGCACTTCTCCCGCATGTTCACCCGCACGTTCGGCGAGTCCCCTCGCGCCTACCTGCAGACGCGACGGCTGGAGCGGGCCGCGTCGTTGCTGCGGTTCACCGATCGCTCGGTCGCCGACATCTGCGTGATGGTCGGCCTGCAGAGCGTCGGGTCCTTCACGACCAGCTTCGCGCGGGTGTACGGGAAGCCGCCTGCGGCCTACCGCGCGAGCCTGCCGCCGGCCGCGAGCCGGGTCCGAGTGCCGAGTTGTGTCCTGGCGCGCGACACCCGACCGCCCGCCGACAGTCGCGTCAAGACAGCACACGGGGAGAAGACGGGCCGCGGCGACCGACCGTAGCGTCGGGCCCGTGATGAAAATTGCATGCGCCCATTTGTGGGTTCACGATCAGGAAGTTGCACTGAAGTTCTGGACCGACAAGGTCGGCATGGAAGTGCGTGAGGACGTTTCGTTCCCGGAGGAGATGGGGTCCTTCCGATGGCTCACCGTCGGGCCGCCGGGACAGGACGACGTCAGCATCGTCTTGATGGCGGTGCCCGGGGAGCCGGTGATGGACGCGGACACCCGCAAGCAGGTGCAAGACCTGACCGCAAAGGGGTTCGCGGGCACGGTGTTCCTCACCACTGACGACGTTCAGGCCAAGTACGAGGAGCTCACCGCCCGCGGCGTCGACTACAACGAGCCGCCCAATCAGATGCCGTATGGCATCGACTCGGGCTTCCGGGATCCGTCGGGCAACAGCGTGCGGTTGACCCAGCTGAATCCCTAGGAGCTCCGTTCGGCGCTCGGTGGCTTGCCGGTCCACCGGGCATACGCCCTGCGGAACTCGCGGCCGTCGCTGAAGCCGACTTCGGCGGCGATGACCGCAATGGGTTGCTTCGACTCACGGAGCAACAACGTCGCGCGTTGCCGACGGACCCTGTCTCGCACCTCACCGTATCGGTATCCGGAATCGGCGAGGCGGCGGCGCAGGGTCCGCTCGGTGATGTGCATCCGTTCGGCTACCTCGCCCATCGTCACCGTGCGGCGCAGGTTTTGCCGAAGCAGGGCTTCGACGGCCGCCACGACATCGGGTCGCCGATCGGACGGATCGATGAGTCGTCGGGTGGCATCCAGCGCGGCTGCGAGTTGGGCGGGATTGTGTGTCGGAATCCGCGAGTCCAGAATGCGCGTCGGCAGCAGCATGCGATTGGCGTCGGAGTCGAATAGGATCGGGCAACGGAAGAACCGGCGGTAGTCGGCGACGTAGGCCGGGCTCGGGTAGGCGAATTCGAGCCGGGTAGGAACGACGTCGGTGCCGAGGAGCGCGTGCATCAGCAGCAGCGAGCTGCTGAACGCCTCTTCGCAGAGGAAGGGCAAGATCTCCGGATCCGGTGCGCGCTCGGACAGTCGTAGTGCAAAGTCGTCGCCGATCGTTTCCGCCGACGCATCCACCAAACTGCCTGCCGCTTGGTGCAACTCGAGCCCGATCGCGAACGCCTCGGCGGCTGTTTCGCACGCGCGCATCGCGAATCCCAGAATGCCGAACGACAGCAAGACATCCCGGCGACCCACCTGCATTCCGATCGGACGCTGCGGCAACGCGCGCAGTGCACGACGCAGGATGGTCGCACCCTGGCGAAACGAGATCTTGGTGGCCGGGTCGCCGAACTGGTCTGCGGTCAGACCGGTCCCGGCGAACCAGCTGTCGGTGACGATCCCCTTCTGATCGGCGATGTCGAGGACGCCGCCCAGCACCGACGTCGGAATCACCGCGTCGGTCAAGGTGTGGTCGTCCACCATTGCGGGCCCATTCCGATCATGTCCGGTTTGCCCCCCATATTAGTCAGCCGTGCCCTCCCCTCACCGGCTGTGTGCGGCTTGACTGGAGCCATGAAGACTGCATGCATCATCGGCGCAGGACCGGCCGGGCTTTCGGCCGCACGGGCGTTTCGAAGGTTGGGAATCGAGTACGACCATTACGAGCGGCATACCGACGTCGGCGGAATCTGGGATCTCGACAACGCGGGGACGCCGATGTACGAGTCGGCGCATTTCATCTCGTCGCGTACGACGTCGGGCTTCTACGACTTCCCCATGCCGGACTCGTTTCCCGACTATCCGAGCAATCGCCAGATCCTGGCGTACACCCGCAGCTTCGCCGACACGTTCGGCTTGCGCGACCGCATCGAATTCGGTTCTGCCGTAGTCGACGTCGAGCAGGACGGCGACGGTTGGCTGGTCCGGCTGCAGTCGGGAGTCGAGCACCGCTACGGCGCCGTAGTGTGTGCATCCGGCGTGACGTGGGAACCGCGCCTGCCCGATCATCCAGGCACGTTCGACGGCGAGGTCCGACATTCCGTCACCTACCGCAGTGCCGAGGAGTTCCGCGGCAAGCGGGTGCTGATCGTTGGACTGGGCAACTCGGGTGCCGACATTGCTTGCGATGCAGCAGCTTCCGCGTCAGCTGCCTTCGTCAGCGTGCGGCGTGGCTACCACGTGATCCCGAAGCACATCTTCGGGATCCCCTCCGACGTGTGGGCGCAGACCGGTCCCCCGATACCAATCAGGCTGGAACGCCCCATCTTCAAGGCACTGCTGCGCCTCGTCCAGGGCGACCTCACCAGACTCGGCCTACCGAAACCAGATCACCAGCTGTTCGAGTCGCATCCGCTGCTCAACAGCCAGTTGGTTCACCACCTGCAGCACGGCGACGTGGCGATCAAGCCCGACATCACCCGATTCGACGGCGACCGTGTCGTATTCGACGACGGCACCTCCGAGCAGATCGACCTCGTCCTCTACGCCACCGGCTACGACTGGTCGATCCCCTATGTCCCCGAGAAGTACTTCGACTGGGCGGGTGGGCGGCCGCGGCTCTACCTCACCGCGTTCAACCCCATGCACCGCAACCTGTTCGGCGCGGGATACCTCGAGGTCAACTCAAGTGCTTACACGTTGTTCGACCAGGTGACCAACGTGCTGGCCCAGCACCTGCACGATCAGGTGCACAATCCCACGCGCGCTGCCGCGTTCGACCGCAAGGTCCGCACGGATCGGCCCGATCTCAGTGGCGGAATCAACTTCATCGGCACCGACCGGCACAAGGGCTATGTCGAGGTCAACGCGTTCCGTCGCTACCTCGCCAAGATCCGCAAGGAGTTCGGCTGGACCGACCTGACGCCAGGGATGTTCGACGACGTCCGGATCGGCTCGTGAGTAGGGCGGTGGTCACCGGGGCGGGTGGCGCGATCGGGACCGAGATCTGTCGCAAGCTGGCGGAGCGCGGGCACGACATCATCGCGGTAGATGTCAACGATGTCGGCCTGAAGACCTTGCAGGCCAATGTTTCCCGGGTGACACCGGTCAGGTGCGATCTGACCGACGCCACGGAGATCGCTCGGCTTGCCGAGGTGGTCGGCGACGACTGTGCGATCCTCGTCCATGCGGCCGGGTTGGTCGTCACGACCCCGTTCGAGCGGGTGAGTGATGCCGAGATCCAGCGCGAAGTGAGCGTGAACCTCGTCGCGCCAATGCTTCTGACCCGCGCACTGTTTCCCGCGTTGCAGGCGTCGCGCGGACACGTCGTGGCCGTCGCCTCGCTCGGGTCGATACTGCCGATGGGCGAAAGCCCGGGTTACAGCGCGTCGAAGTTCGGGCTGCGCGGGTTTCTGCTCGCCCTCGCCGCACGGAAGTCGGCGACGGGCGTGCTGACCACCATCGTGAACCCCGGCGCAGTCGATACGCCGATGCTGCGTCACGAAGCCGCGACGGGCGGATCTGCGCTCAACTTCATCGGTACACCGCTTGAACCCGACCAGGTCGCGCAAGCAGTGCTGAGTGCGCTCGACCGACCGCGGGTCGAGATCAACGTGCCGCGAGCCGACGGCTGGTTGGTGAAGGTGGGGATGCTGGCGCCGGGGCTCTTGCTGCAGCTCTTGCCTGCGGTGGCCCGCCTGGCCCAGAGCAATCTCGATCGCTACCGGACGAAGTACGGCATCGAGCGAACCGCGTCGTAGCAAAGCTGATTGCACTCGTCGTGGTCTCGAGCCTGCTTCTCGTCTCCGTCGTGCTGTCAGCCCTCGTGCGCACATCCGGCCTCAAGCACGCGGCAACCAGGTCGGTCGAGTAACGAGACGGCCGCCGTTCAGAACGGTGGTGGGATCGGATCCTGCTCGACGGGGAAGGTGTCCAGGTAGGACAGGAATTCGTCGGGGACGTACGGCGGTGTTTTGGGTGTGGTGCGGTAATGGTGATTCGCCCGGCGTTCGGCGGCGATGGTCGCGGCCCGCGATTGTCGACGAGTTCGGGTGCGCCGGGGCATCTTCGCGGTCTTGTCCACGAACTCAGCTGTCCGCACCTGCGCGGCGACGGGGGCGGTCGGGGCGCACAGCCCGGGGAAGATCAACGCACTGCCCGGATGGGTGACATAGCGTTCCCCGGCCGGTGAGGTCCAGATCACCGTGCCATCGCGTAGCTGCTCATCGCGCCAGCCCCAGAACGTCTTTCCCAGATGATGAGTGCGGCACAAGCACTTCAGATTGCTGGCCTGGGTCGGACCGCCCTCACCGTGGGCGATGGTGTGGTCGACGTCGCAGTCAGTGGCCGGGACGTCGCAGTTCGGGAACCGACACGTCAAATCCCTGCTGCGCACGAAGTCGGCCAACGCCCGCGACGGAGCATAGCCGCGCTCCGGGGATGCATCCCCGGGATGGATCAAGGGCCGCAGCCGCGCGGTCTGCGCAAGCTCGGCGATCACCTCCGCCGGAATCAACCAGTCAGACCCGAACAGCGCACCTGGCGCATCACCGGTGCCCTCGACGGTGGCCTGCTCGGCAATCACGTGAATCATCACCGCACTCGCAACACTGCCCGCCGCGGGGCAGTCGGATCGTCCACAGCGGCAACCCAACCGGTCCGCGGCGCCGATCACGCCGAACGCATCCGCCCGCCGCTGCGCAAGGGTGCGGGGATCGGCGTCGCACACGGTATGCGCCAACGCGGTCAACCGATCGGCGAACCCGTGCCCATCCGAGGCGAACACGGTCGCCGAAACCTCGGCCAACCCATCACCGACGTCACCGACGACCACCTCCCGGTCGGCGACCCGGTCCCGGCGCCGGCGCACCGCGTCGACATCCACCGTGGCGATGACCTTGTCGATCCAGCCGGACAGTTCCTTGCAACTGAGCTTGCCCCAGCGGGGAAGACGCACCGCCAACTGCTCGTCTACCACAGCCCGCACCTCATCGTCGGTGATCAACCCGACCCGGAACACCGCGGTGCGGAACGTCGCCTCGTCGATGTCCCCGGCGATGAACACCCGCCCCACCTCGGGGATCTGCACCCGCAGGGCGTAGGCGTAACGCACGTAGCTGGCCGCCCACCCCCGGCTGACCCCCAACGCGGCCGCGATCTCCAACACCACCGCGTCGTTGGCGTCGATGATCCAGTCATCGCTGGCCCCACCGTTCTGGGCAATCCGCAGCGACACCATGTCCCCGACCGCCACCAACCGGGCTGCCGACGCGCACGCCTCCGCGCGCGCCGCCGAGCACATCCGCTGCAACAGCGGAACGGCCGGGTCAGGCTCTTCGAACACATGTTCGAGTGTACTCCTAGGTGACGACACGCGTCGAGGCGTCAGCCAGTCCGCATCAGGCCAATCGGCGAAGCACCATCAGGTTGTCCCGCCAGGTGAAGGGATTGCCGTCCGGGTCGGTCCCGTCCCTCTCCACGACCTCCACGCGTTCTCGTTCCCATTCCGCGGCAGGCAGATCCAACTCGGCGAGCACCTCCTCGGCGCTCGGGAAGGGATGGTCGTGCGCGATCTTCTTCGAGAACGGTGGGGGCGCGGCATGGTCGACGATGACGAGCAGCCCGCCTGGCACCACCGCGCTCGCCGCGTTGCGCAGCACTTGCGTCCGCTCCAGCCGAACGGTGGAATGCAGGAACTGCGCGGACGCCAGGTCGAAGCTGCCAGCAGGAAAGCTATCCGACAGGTCGTGGTGCTGAAAGTCGATGCGATCCAACACCCCTCGGGCCTGCGCCTCCGCACGAGCACGGCCCAGCGCGGTCTCGGAGACGTCGACCGCCACCACCTGCCAGCCCCGCTCGGCCAACCAGACGGCGTCGCCGCCCTCGCCGCAGCCGAGGTCGAGCACCCGACCGGGCGGCATGTCGGCGACCACGGCAGCCAACTGCACGTTGACCCGGCCACTCCAGATGCGTTCACGTTCGCCGTAGTGCTCCTCCCAGTACTCCTGAGCGCTCCCGTTGGGTTCATGCGTGTGCATTGACGTCCTCTTTCCGAGTCGGGTTCTTGGTCGGCCATGGCGGTATCGGTAGTCCGAAGTCGTCGGCAAGCAGGCTCTGCACGGCGGCGGTCGCGGCCATCGAACCAGACGCGACTGCAGCGGCCACTTGCGGGATCGAAGCGCTGAGATCACCAGCGGCGAATACGCCGGGTACCGACGTGCGCTGGAAGGAATCGACCTCGATGCCATCGACGATCACCGGGTTGGGAGGTAGGAAGTCGACGCCCAGCTCAGCCGCAAGAGTCGAGCGCTGATGCAGCGAAGCGGCCACCAGCACGCCACGGCGCGCGATCGGCGAACCTACGGTGAATTCGACCGTAGCCAATTCGCCTGCTTCCGACGCGAACTCGGCGATCTCGCGTTCGTCGATGGTGACCCCGACGGCGCTGAGCTGCTCGCGGTGACCGGGTTCGAGCTCTGCCTGCCCGTTGGTCAGTACGACGACGTCGTCGGTCCAGCCACGCAGCATCAAGGCCATGTGCACGGCCCGGTCCCCGTCTTGCGCCAATACGGCAAGCGGCTGGTCACGCGCCTCCCAGCCGTGGCAGAACGGACAGTGGAACGCCGACCTGCCCCACAGTTCTGCGAGGCCCTTGATCGGGGGTGCCTCGTAGTCCATGCCGGTCGCCAGCAGCACACGGCGGGTCCGCACGCGGCTGCCGTCGGCCAGCTCGAGGACGAAGGCGCCGTCGCCGGCGATGCCCGCCGTGACCGCACCACGTCGTACTTCGACGGTCGGATACGCGGCCAGTTCAGCGCGACCCGCTGCGTACAGCTCGGCTGGCGCACGTCCGTCGTGTCCGAGCAACCCGCCGATGCCGTGCGCAGCCAGGTTGCTCTGCTCACCCTCGTCGACCAGCAGCGTTCGGCGCCTCGACCGGCCGAGCACCAACGCCGCGCTCAAGCCGGCGGCGCCGCCTCCGACGACGACGCAGTCCCATTCGATGTCCATGACACGAGCTTGCCTGCGCCGGGCCCACAGTGCCAAGCTAATTTGCCATGCAGGCAAATCACTCGAACCACTCGAGCCATGAGGACGTCGATCTTCGGGTACGCCGACGGCTCCGCGAGCTGCGCACGCAGAGCGGCCTGACCCTCGACGAGGTCGCCACCCGCGCCGACATCGACGTCTCGACGCTGAGCCGCCTCGAATCGGGCAAGCGCCGCCTTGCTCTGGATCACCTGCCGCGTCTGGCCGCGGCGTTGTCGGTGAGCACCGACGAGCTGCTCAAGGCGCCAGAAACCGAAGACCCACGCGTAAAGGGCGGTTCGCACACCCGCCACCTCGTCACCTACTGGCCGCTGACCCGCAACGGTCCGGCGGGCGGCCTGCACGCGTTCAAGATCCGGGTCAGCGCCCGCCGCCGCACCCCGCCCGACGTCCTGCCCGTGCACGAGGGACAGGACTGGTTCTACGTACTGTCCGGGCGCATCCGGCTGATCCTCGGCGAACGTGACTTCATCATCAAACCCGGTGAGGCAGTGGAGTTCTCGACCTGGACGCCGCACTGGTTCGGCACCGTGGACGGACCCGCCGAGGCCATCGTCCTGTTCGGGATCCACGGCGAACGTCTGCACCTGCACGACTGACTACAGGTAGGCGGTCTGGTTCACCAATCGCACCGAAGACCCACCGTCGGGGTAGAACTCGGCGATGGACAGCGAGGCCAAGTCGAGGTGCAGGCGGTACAAGATGCCCTCCCCCGCGTCGAGCGCCAGTCGAAGAATCGTCTTGATGGGCGTCACGTGTGACACCACCAACACGGTCGCGTCTCCGTACTCGGCGATGATCCGGTTGCGTGCGCGCCGAACCCGGTGTGCCACTTGGTCGAAGCTCTCGCCGTCCGGCGGTGGCTGTGACGTGTCGCGCAGCCAGCGGGTGTGCAGTTCGGGGTCGCGCGTTGCGGCCTCACCGAACGTCAAGCCCTCCCAAGAACCGAAGTCGGTCTCGATCAGATCGTCGTCGACGGTGACGTCGAGGCCGAGCCCCTTCGCGACCGCCGTCGCCGTGTCATGGGCCCGTTGCAACGGTGAACTGATCACCGCCGAAATACCGCCCTGCTGAGCCAGATACGCGGCAGCAGCGTCGGCCTGTTGACGGCCAAGCTCGGTCAGGGCCGGGTTGCCCCTTCCAGAGTAACGACGGTCGACGGACAACGCGGTCTGCCCGTGGCGAAGCAACATGAAACGGGTAGGTGCTCCGCGCGCACCCGTCCAGCCCGCCGGGGAGGACGGCGCGGCAACGGGTTTCACCGTCTCGGTGGCGGTGTCCATTGCCTCGTTGGCCAGCCGGTCGGCGTGCGAGTTCTCGGCGCGCGGAATCCATGCGTAGGTGATGCGATCGAACTGGGCCGCAAGGTCCTTCGCGCGCTGGTTCAACGGGATCAGGTCGGGGTGCTTGACGCGCCAGCGGCCTGCCATCTGCTCGACTACCAGCTTGGAGTCCATCGAGACCGCCACCTCGGTGGCGCCTGCGCCCGCAGCGGCCTCGAGACCGGCGATGAGACCGCGATACTCGGCGACGTTGTTGGTGGCCCGCCCGATCGACTCCTTGCGCTCGGCGAGCACCGTCTCGCGATCGGCCGAGAACACGACGGCTCCGTAGCCCGCAGGCCCGGGGTTGCCCCGCGACCCGCCGTCGGCCTCGATCAGCACCTTCACTTCGCGAAGCCCTCGAATCGCAGCAGGATGGCGCCACATTCGGGGCAGCGCAGCACTTCGTCCTCCGGCGCGGCGGTGATCCGCTGCATCTCGCCGCGGTCGATCTCGATCCGGCACGCACCGCACCGCCGACCCTGCATCAGCGCAGCCCCTGGCCCGCCGTGGCCGCGCTGGCGTTCGTAGAGCGCAATCAGGTCGGCGTCGAGCCTGACGGTCACGCCGCTACGGCGGCCTGCGAGGTTGTGCCGGGATCCGTCGATCGCAACCAGAGCGTCGTCGCGTGCGGCACGGGCGATGGAGAGTTGGTCGGCAAGTTCGTCGATCTTGCTCAACCTCTCGGCCTGATCGTTCTGCAGCGCTTCGCGACGCTCCATGATCTCGAGCAGGGAGTCCTCGAGGCTCGACTGGCGACGCTGCAAGGTCTCCAGTTCGTGCTGCAACTCGGACAGTTGCTTGGGATTGACGCTGCCGGAGTCGAGCATCGAGCGGTCCCGGTCCTCACGCTGTCGGACACCGTCGATTTCGCTCTCGAACTTGCTCACCTCGGCTTCCAAATCCTCCAAGGCGAGATTCACCACCGCCAGACCGTCGTTCGCGGTGCGGTGTTCGGCTTCGATGGCGTCGAGGCTCTGCTGCTCGGCGAGGTTCTTCGCCCGGTGATCCAGCCTGCCCACCTCGGCATCGATCTCGGCCAACTCGATCAGCGAACGTTGTTGTGCGACTTCTGCCTTCATACTTCTCTCTCGACGTTCCATGGATCGGTACGAGCCGAACTGACCCGTACCGGAAGTGCTTTGCCGAAGTGGCCTGTCAATATCCCGGCGGCCTGTTCGCACCAGGGGTACTCGCTTGCCCAGTGCGCGACGTCGACGAGGGCCACGTCAGAGCTGCGCAGGTGCTCATCAGCCGGGTGGTGACGCAGATCGGCGGTCAGATAGGCCTGCACCCCGGCGGACGCAACGACGTCGAGCAACGAATCACCAGCACCGCCGCACACCGCCACCCGCGATACCAGCCCGTCGGGGTCGCCGGCCGCCCGCACACCCCAAGACGTGGCAGGGAGCGCTGCGGCGGCCCTGGCGACGAAGGTCGACAACGGTTCCGGCTCCGGCAGCGTGCACACCCTGCCAATGCCGGTATCGGCAGGCAACGGCGCGAGCGCAAAGACGTCGAACGCGGGCTCCTCGTAGGGGTGTGCGGCGCGCATCGCGGCCAGGACCGCGGCACGCGCGCTCGCGGGTGCGATGGCTTCGATGCGTTCCTCGGCCACCTGCTCGATCGAGCCGACCCTGCCGATGGCCGGGGATGCACCCTCTTGCGGGAGGAACTGCCCGGTGCCGGCGACCGACCAGCTGCACTGCGAGTAGTCCCCGATGTGACCGGCACCGGCGCCGAAGATCGCATCGCGAACGCCGGCTGCGTTCTCGGCGGGAACGAAGATCACCCACTTGTCGAGCCTGCTCGACTCGGCCGCGGGTTCGAGCACGCGCTCGACTGTCAGGCCGAGTGTCGAGGCCAGCGCGTCGGAGACGCCCGGCGATGCGGCGTCGGCGTTGGTGTGGGCGGTGAACAGCGCGCTGCCTCGGCGAATCAGCCCGTGCAGCAGGGCACCCTTCGCCGTGTCGGCGGCCACCGTGTCGACACCGCGGAGCAACAGCGGATGGTGCGCCAGCAGCAGTCCCCGGTCCCCCACCTCGGCCGCGACCTCGGCGGTCGCGTCGACGGCAACCGTCACCGACTCGACGGACTCCGACGGATCGCCACAGACCAGACCGACGGAATCCCAGTCGTGCGCGAGCCCCGGTGGGTACGCATCATCGAGCACCGCGATGACGTCGCCGAGCCGCACGGTCACCGCATCACCCTTGCCACATGACGACAGTAGTGCGCGGATGGGCGGGCCAGGCACGGGGACGACCGGACACATCGGGGACAATGCAGGGGTGAGCGCTCAGTTGGTGATCTTCGACCTCGACGGCACCCTGACCGATTCCGCCCTGGGAATCGTGTCGAGCTTCCGTCATGCGCTCGGCGAGATCGGCGCACCCGTTCCCGACGGCGACCTCGCGGGACGCATCGTCGGGCCGCCGATGCACCGCACGCTCGAGTCCATGGGGCTTGGTGATCGGGCCGACGAGGCTATCGCCGCCTATCGAGCCGACTACACCACCCGCGGCTGGTCGATGAACAGCGTCTTCGACGGCATCCCTGCCCTTCTTGACGACCTGCGCGCGGCGGGCGTCCGGCTGGCCGTCGCGACCTCCAAGGCCGAGCCCACCGCCAAGAGGATCATCGAGCACTTCGGGCTGGACGGGCACTTCGAGGTGATTGCGGGCGCCACGGTCGACGGGACGCGGTCGTCGAAGGCCGACGTGCTCGGGCATGCGCTGGCCCAGCTGGGACCGCTGCCCGACCGGGTTGTCATGGTCGGTGACCGCAAGCACGACGTCGAGGGCGCCGCCGCGCATGGCATCGGCACCGTGGTGGTGGGATGGGGTTACGGCGCAGGCGATTTCGACGATCTCGACGGAGCCGGGCATCAGTACGTGTCGTCCGTCGCCGACCTCCGCGAGGTGCTCGGTGTCTGATCACTCCGGCGAACTGCACGTGACGTTCGTCTGCTCGGGCAACATCTGCCGGTCGCCGATGGCGGAGAAGATGTTCGCCCATCAGGTCGACGAGCGCGGCCTGGCCGGCGTGGTCCGGGTGACCAGCGCGGGCACCGGCAGCTGGCATGCCGGTGACTCAGCCGACGAACGCGCGGGTCGGGTGCTGCGCGAGCACGGTTATCCGGCTGCTCACGAAGCCGCGCAGCTCGGCGAGGACCACCTCTCCGCCGACCTGGTGATCGCGATGGGGCGCAACCACGTGCGAATCCTGCGCGACCTGGGCGTACCACCGGAAAGACTCCGGATGCTGCGCTCCTTCGACCCGCGTTCGGGGGCACACCCCCACGACGTCGAGGACCCGTACTACGGGACGCACGACGACTTCGAGGACGTGTTCACGGTCATCGAGGCGGCGCTCCCCGGGCTGCACGACTGGGTCGACGAGCGGCTCGCCGACCGGGGGCTGGCCGGCTGATGCTTCGTCGATTCGCGTTCCTCTTCAAGCCGCAGTGGCTGGCTCTCTACGTCATCGTGATCGCCTTCGCGTACCTGTGCTTCACCGTGCTGGCGCCGTGGCAGCTCGGTAAGAACACCAAGACGTCCCGCGAGAACGGCCAGATCCGCTACTCACTGTCGGCCGACCCGGTGCCCGTCACCGACTTCCTGCCGCACCAGGATTCGGCGGCACCGAACGATGCGTGGCGACGCGTCACCGCGACGGGCCGCTATCACCCGGAAGCCCAGGTTTTGGCCCGGCTTCGGGTGGTCGACAGCGAGCAGGCGTTCGAGGTGCTGGTGCCGTTCACCGTCGACGGCGGCCCGACCGTGCTGGTGGATCGCGGTTACGTGCGGCCGGTGCCGGGTTCGAATGCGCCCGAGATGCCTCCGCTTCCGCAGGGGCGGGTGACGGTCACCGCGCGGCTGCGTGACTCCGAGGCCGTCGTCGAGGGCAAGGAACCGTTCCGCCAGAACGGGGCGCAGCAGGTGTACTCGATCAACACCGCCCAGATCTCCGCGCTGACCGGGATGCCGTTGGCCGGCTCGTATCTGCAGCTGGTCGC
Organism: Mycolicibacterium sp. P9-64; assembly: GCF_008329605.1. GTDB lineage: Bacteria > Actinomycetota > Actinomycetes > Mycobacteriales > Mycobacteriaceae > Mycobacterium. The sequence continues at coordinate 527,288 of NZ_NPKO01000004.1, read as the reverse complement.
CGATCAGCCGGGCGGCCTCGGCGAGATCCCGTTGCCTCACCTCGATGCTGGCCCGTTCCTGTCCTACGGCATCCAGTGGATCGTGTTCGGCATCGTCGCTCCGATCGGGGTGGGCTACTTCGTGCTCGCCGAAGTCCGACAGCGCCGCCGCGAGAAGGCTGCAGCCGAGGCTCCACCGACCGGCAAACCGCTCACGCCCGACGAGAAGCTCGCCGACCGCTACGGCAAGCGGAGCTGACACCGACGGCGCACGTCACCGCGAGAGCCTGAACCGCACGCGACAGCCGCACCGCGGCGCGCAGGTCGGCCGGTTCGGCAATCCGACCGTCGCCGAGCGTCGGCCGGATCTCGAGGCGGTGCGCGTACTGCGTCGGCCCCCCGAGGCGGACCCCGAGCGCGCCGGCGAAGGCGGCCTCCGCCACCCCGGCGTTGGGGCTGGGATGCCGCGCAGCGTCGCGGCGCCACGCCGCCAGCGCCGCCCGCGGCGATCCGCCCGTGACCGGCGCGCACGCCGCCACCAGCAGGCCCGTCACGCGGGCCGGCAGATAGTTCATCACGTCGTCCAATCGTGCTGCGGCCCAACCGAACCGCTCGTAGCGCGGCGAGCGGTGCCCGATCATGGCGTCGAGGGTGTTGACGCACCGGTAGACCAGCAGCCCAGGAACCCCACCGACGGCGCCCCAGCACAGCGGCGCGACGGCGGCGTCGGAGGTGTTCTCCGCCACCGACTCGAGGGCGGCGCGGGTCAGGCCGGGCACGTCGAGTGCCGCGGGGTCGCGCCCGCACAGCGACGGCAGCAGATCGCGTGCCCCGTCGACGTCATCACCGTCCACCATCCGCGCCATGTCGGCGCCGGTGTTGGCCAACGACGTACCGCCGAGCACGACGAACGTCGCCGCCGCGGTCAGTGCCGCAGTCCATGCGGCACCGCGCCGGGCAGCAGCGCGGTCCAAGGCGACTGCCGGCACCGCAAGCGCACCGATCAGAACCCCGGTGTGCACGACGCCTGCCACGCGCCGGTCGGAGTAGGTGAGCCGTTCGAGGGCAGCCGCGCCACTGCCGAACAACGCAACCGGGTGGCCCCGGCGTGGGTCGCCGAGCAGGAGGTCAGCCACGTAACCAAGCGCGAGACCTGCAGCCCGGCCGCGACGAGTCGGCGCAAACACCCCGGCAGCGTCTCACGAGGTGGTGTACTCGACGCCATGAGGCTGGGACCCACGCGACGGCCTACCCGCGTGGTACATCTGCTCAATCCTGCGGCGCTGCTGCTGCCCGCGGCGAACGTGATCATGCAGCTCGCGGCGCCTGCCGTCGGTTATGGCGTGGTGGAGAGCCCGGTGGACAGCGGCAACGTGTACGTGCATCCGTTCAAGCGGGCCCGCACCACCGGTACCTATCTCGCGGCCGCGACAATCGGCACCGACGACGACCGCGCGCTGATCCGCCGCGAGGTCGACAGGGTGCACGCGCTGGTGCGGTCGAACGCGTCGAGTCCGGTGTCCTACAACGCCTTCGACCCCAAACTTCAGCTATGGGTGGCGGCGTGCCTGTACCGCTACTACGTCGACATGCACGAGTCGCTGTACGGACCGCTCGACGACGAGTCCGCCGACGCCATCTACCTGGACGCCCGCAAGCTAGGCACCACACTCCAAGTGCGCGATGCGATGTGGCCCGCCGACCGCGCCGCGTTCGACGAGTACTGGAAGCGCTCGGTTGATGACCTGCGGATCGACCAACCGGTCCGCGAGCACCTTCGCGGGGTCGCCGCGTTGGTGTTTCTGCCAGCGCCACTGCGACTTGCTGCCGGACCGTTCAATCTCTTTGCGACGACGGGCTTCCTGCCCACCGAGTTCCGCCAGCACATGGGGCTGACGTGGTCGGCCGCCCAGCAGCGCCGGTTCGACTGGTTGTGCAGCGGCCTACGGGTTGCCGATCGAGTGATTCCCCGGGATTTGTGGGTGTTCGGCTACCGGCTTTATCTGTGGGACATGCGCGCCCGCGCGCGCCGAGGCAGACGCGTCGTCTGACCGCGCCTGCCTCGGCGACGGCTTCTTCTTCGGGGTCTCCGCCGTGGTCGCGGACGGTGCGTCAGCCGCGGGAGCAGTGTCAGGCACCGAAACCCTTGCGACTTCCGGAGTGACGGCGACCGGCGAGGTCTGGAGGACTGGAGTCTGCAGCACGGCCGTGTCCGAAGCCGCGGCACCGGGCAGGGTCGTCAGCGCCCGGACGACATCTGCCGCCGGTTTCCACGTTCCATCGGCGCGGATCAAGCCCAACGAGTCTTCGGGAGTGGCGCTGTCAGTACCCGCCGCCGCCGTGTCTTGCAGCGTGTACACGAACGCCGGGCCCGTGTAGCCGATGGTGCGCCACGTGGTGAGCATGTCCTGCGTATACGCCGCCTGGTTGGCTTCACCCGCCACGGACGTCGGCTCGCCGTACTCGCTTGCCCAGATGAGCTTGCCGCCATCGCCGTTGGCGACCATGAGGTCGTGAATGTCGTCCAGCTGGACGATGGGATTGTTGGGGTTGTACGCGCCCTGGGAGAACGGCGTCGTGTACTGATACGGATGAAACGAGAGTGCGTCGAAGTACCCCTGCGCCCCGTTCTGGTACATCTCGTCAACGAACGTCACCGGATTCAAAGTGAGATTCTCGTACGTGACCGTGGATCCGACGACTCCGCCGACGACCGTCGCGTTCGGGTCAGCTGCCTTGATGGCGGGGTAGGCCGCCTGAAGGAGCTTCGTGTAGCCAGCCGGGTCCGGCTGGGGGCCGTAGTACGGGGCCGCGTTGGGTTCGTTCCAGATCTCGTAGGCGCCGACCTTGCCCGCGTAGCGCTGGGCAGCAAGACCGGCGAACTGGCCGTAGGCAGCCGCTGACGCGGGAGCACCGTATACCCCAGGCGCACTGGGACTGTTGGCCCACCCAGGCGTGGTGGTGATGACGGCGAGGACACCCATTCCCCGCGCGTCCGCGGCATTGATCAGATAGTCGTCCTGCGACCAGTTGTAGTAGCCGGGGATCGGATTGATGCCCGCCCAGGGGATTCCGATCCGAACCGTGTTGACGCCCATCGCCTGCATCTCGTCGAGCGCGGCGTCCATCTGGGCGGGGGTCGCGAAGTACAGATCGGAGTCGGCGATGCCGATGGTGGTGTTCGATTCGTCGATCGCGGCCATCGTCGCGACGTCCATCGTCACCGACCGCAGACCCGGCGGCAGCGTCGTCGCCCCGACCGCCGAGACCGCGACAGTCGCCATCCCCGCCATCAACACCCTCGCGAATGACACCTTGCGTCGGTTTGCTGCATGAGATGAGTCCATGGCAATGGCTATTCCCGATCGAATCCGAGCCCAATCGCCGCTGGCTCATGGAGCATGGGTTCAACCTGCAAAGTTCGCCCTTCGACACGTTTCTGGACTGACGAATCTGCGGATGCGTAAGACGGCTACAGCAAATAAAGTGCGGCCTTGCTAGCGGCATCACGAAAGTGCCGTTGATCGGTTCGGACGCCGGTGTTGGCCGTCGCCGTTCTGCAAGGCGGGCAAAGCGCCGGTTCAGCGTCAACGAGCGCTGGCCAACCGCTCAGCGAACAACCGTTAGCCCTTGCACTCGCAAATACCCAGTTGCCCGCCTGAACCGAACCGCGATCTGCTACGTATGTAGGGAGTCCCAGCGAACGACCCGTGAGGAACCCCATGACTAGCGTCCCGGCACTCAACCACGTCGCCGTCACCGTGCGTGACCTCAACGTCAGCGGCCCGTGGTACCAAGCCTTGATCGGCGCCGAGCCGTTGCTCGACGAACACACCGCCGCCGGTTTCCGTCACCTGGTATGGGCGCTTCCCAACGGCACTCTGTTCGGGATCCACCAGCACGACCGCGCCGCAGGGGACGAGGGATTCAGCGAGTTCAGGGTCGGCCTCGACCACGTCGGCTTCGGCTGCGAGAACCGCGCCGAGCTCGAGGCGTGGCAAGGGCGGCTCGATGAGCTCGGCGTAGCCAACCCCGGTATCGTCGACGAGAGCTACGGCTCGGGGCTGAGCTTCCGCGACCCCGACGGCATCGCGTTGGAGTTCTTCGCGCCGCCGGCCTAGGTCTCGGTGCCCGCCGCGCGAAGCTCGTCGTACCGCATTACCGATCCGTGACGACCGCGGCTGCGTCACGCGGCAATGGCGATCCGGCGAGGACACTCGAAAGGGTGATACGCAGCAAGAGGATTGGGCTGGCGACGGCGTTGTGCTTGATGGCCGCAATCGCCTTCCTGTTCATCGATGGTCGGTTCACCGCTCCGTTGGTGAGCGCTGCCAGCGAGGCCACCGCAGTCCCCGCACCCGATGTCGACGAGCCGGCGGCGACCGTCAGCAGCGAGACGGCAGTGCTTGCGGGCGGCTGCTTCTGGGGTGTGCAGGGCGTCTTCCAACACGTCAAGGGCGTCACTTCGGCCGAATCGGGCTATGCCGGCGGCGAAGCGCAGACTGCGAACTACGAGACGGTCAGCACGGGTGACACCGGCCACGCGGAGTCGGTGCGCATCACCTACGACCCGCACCTGGTGAGCTTTGGCGAGCTCCTGCGGATCTACTTCTCGGTGGTGCAGGACCCCACCGAACTCAACCGTCAGGGCCCGGACACCGGCACCCAGTACCGATCGACGATCTTCGCCCAAGACGACACGCAGCGGCGAGTCGCGGAGTCCTACATCGCCCAGTTGAACAAGGCGGCGGTATTTCCAGCGCAGATCGTCACGACGGTGTCGCCGAAGGCGGAGTTCTTCCCCGCCGAGCAATACCACCAGGACTTCTTGAATTCGAACCCGACGTATCCGTACATCGAGATCAACGACATGCCGAAGGTCAACGCCCTCAAGCAGCACTTCCCTGACGTGTATCGCGATCAGCCGGTGCTGATGCTTGCCTCCGGGCAGTGACGGCCACGACTAGGACGCCGCGGGCATGGTGAGCCTGAATGTTGCTCCACCGCCTGGTGTCTCGACCACACCGATGTCACCTCCGTGCGCGATGGCAATCTCTCGGACCAGGGCAAGCCCGATCCCGTAGCGTTCGCGACCCGCGTTCGCGGTATGGGTGTGACCGTGCGAGAACCGGGTGAACAACGTTGCCCTCTCCTCAGGATCGATGCCGACGCCGTCATCGCGTACCTCGACGACTACGTCATCGCCGTTTCGCCCGACGTAGATCGTTATCAGGCCGCCAGGATGTTCGTGGGCGAGGGCGTTGTCGACCAGTGACGTAACGGCGCGGCGGAGGGCCGCCGCCGACCCGAGGACCACAGCGCCGTTGCCCGCAACGCCGTCATCGCGTTGCACGACTAGCCGGACTCCTGCGGACTCGGCGTGTTCGACCATGCTGGCTCGGACCTCGTCGGCGATGGCGGGCACGTCGACGCGGACGCGAGGAACGCCGCCGCCCGCCATCGTCGCCGACGCCAGCAGATCTTCGATCACCTCACCGAGCACCCTGGTGTCCGACGCCAGCGCGTCGATCTGCTCCTTGGCGTGGTGTGCGTCCCCGTCCTCGAAACGGCGGGCCAACAGCTGAATCCTGGTGTGCAGCACGGTGAGCGGTGCTCGGAGCTCGTGAGAGGCGTCGGCGACGAACCGTCGCTGTAGTGCCAGTGCCTCGGTGAGCGGACGGATGGAACGCCGGGTGAGGAGGACGACGACGGCGATGGCAACGAGAATTCCCGCCAGCTCTGCCGCACCCAGCGAGAGCAGCAGCCTCCGTTGGCCTTCCTCGTATGAGGAGAGTTCCAGTAGTGCCACCACCCGGCCCTGCGGTTTGTCGGCGACGAGAATCCGGATTTCTCGATCGTCGATTCGCGTGTCGGAGAACCCCACGGGATGGGCGAGCAGGTCGGCGGTCGGCAGGTCGGCGGCACTCGTTTGCACCCTGCCCGTGAGGTCGCGCAGGACGAGTTGCATTCCCGGTGGCGGATCGGTGGCGTCGTCGGCCGTCGACGCCACCGAGGTCAATTGGTCGGCGATCTGCTGATTCTGGACGCGCACGTCGACGAGGAAGACGACCGCGCCGACCACGAGCAGCACCGCCGCCAGTGCCAGCGATGCTTGGACGGCGGCGATCCTTCCCGCGCGGCGAACGACGGCAAGGTCACCTTCGGGTGTCATTCCGCTCCGAGCCGGTAGCCGGTGCCGTGGACCGTGCGCACGATTCCTCGTCCCAATTTGCGACGGAGGTAGTGCACATAGGTGTCGACGACACCCGGAGTGTCGACCCCGTCGAACGCGGACGTGAGCAGCTGGCCGCGGGTGTGGATCCGGCCGGGGGCAGTCATCAGGACGCTCAGTAGTGCGGCTTCCCGCTCGGACAGTTCGACGTCGTGGCCTACCCGTGGGCCACTGACCGTTCGGGTCACTCGATCCAGGCACAGGCCGTCGACCCGCAAGGTGGAGCCACCGTCGGGACGTCGTACCAGGGCACGAATCCTGGCGAGCAGCTCCGGCACCTCGAACGGCTTGACCAGGTAATCCTGCGCTCCGGCGTCGAGTCCGTCGACGCGGTCCGCGATGGCGCCGCGTGCGGTCAGGACGAGGATCGGTGTGATGATTCCGCGCGCTCTGAGTACCCGCACCAGCTCGACGCCGTCCATCACCGGCAATCCGCGATCGACGATGACGGCGTCATAGCCGTCCGCCAGCCCGTGGTGAAGTCCCTGCTGGGCGTCGTGGACCACGTCCACCTGATAGCCCTCCTCGCTGAACAATCCAGCGAGCATCGCGCTCAGAGCACGATCGTCGTCAACGATCAGCAATCTCGGCGCTGCGGTCCGGTCGGCCACACCACGAGCGTGCCACGCCAAATCTTCGAATGCTCCAAGAATCGCCTGCCAGCATCAGCGACATGGATTCACCACGTTCGGGATTCCGTCGAGCCAGGGCAGCATCGTGGGCGCTGGTCGGCGTCGCCGTCACCGGCGTCACCGGCGCCTCGACTCTGGCCTACGCCGACACCGTCAAGCCGCCGTCGACTCAGGTGAGTGTGGAACCGGCTGTACTTCAACCGAACCCGCCATCCGCCCCGGAGCCTGAACCGGCACCGATTCCCGTGACCACCACTACCGACCCGGTCATCCCCGAACCGACGATGGTGGAGCAGCCTTCGCCGACAGAGCAGCCCTCGGCGCCCGTCGACCAATACACCCCTCGACACGACGCCCAGCAGACCCAATCAGCCCCCACTCCCGCCTCCGCCGAACCACGTCCCTCGACGCCCCCGACGACGAAGCGGCGCAATCTCACGCCAAGCACCGTGATGGCGCCCAACTATTCACCACACGTCACGATCTCCCGCGGCTCGTGACGGTCAAATCGCTCGACGTCGCACAGAGCCATTGGCAGCGCTGGAGCACCGACATGCACCTCGTCGTCACGGACCCCGGCTCGCTCGACATCGCTCGGCAGGTGGTCGACGCCGAACTCGACGACGTCGACGCAGTCGCATCTCGCTTCCGGCCGGACTCCGAAGTCAACTCTCTCGCAACGTCGTTCGGTCGACCCACCGAAGTCAGCGAGCTACTTGCCGAACTGTTGGAGGCAGCACTTACTGCCGCCGCCCAGACTGACGGCGACGTCGACCCGACGGTCGGCGCCGCGCTCGTTGCACTCGGCTATGACGGTGATCTGAGCACACTCGGACGAGACCGACCCCTCGTCGCAACCGTCGTCACCCCTGCCATCTGGTCGATGGTCACACTGGTCGATCGGGTCGCGACCGTCCCGGCGGGGATCCAGCTCGACCTCGGCGCCACCGCGAAGGCGGTCGCCGCGGACCGATGCGCTCAACGCGTCTACGAGGTCACAGGCAGCGGAGTGTTGATCAACCTTGGCGGCGACATCGCCACTGCGGGGTCGGCACCGGAGGGTGCATGGCAGGTCGTAGTTCACGACGGCCCTGACGACCCGGCCAGTTCCATGGGTCTGCCGCCCGGCGCGGCGCTTGCCACGTCGAGCACGCTCCGCCGGCGCTGGTCTCGTCACGGCGAGCCGTGGCATCACATCCTTGATCCACGAACGGGTCTGTCCGCGGATCCGGTGTGGCGGACGGTGACCGTCGCCGCCCAGACGTGTTATGCAGCCAACACGGTCTCCACCGCTGCGGTTGTGCGTGGATGGACTGCGCTGCAATGGATTCGGACGCTTGGCATGACGGCTCGGCTGGTGGACCGTGACCGCGTCGTCCACACCGTCGGCGACTGGCCGCGCGGGGCACACGGGGCTCTTCAATGCTCGACCAAGCGATGCTCGACCAAGCGATGCTCGACCAAGCAATGACCGACCAAGCATTGTGGGCTCTCGGTCGGGGCACCGGAATCACCGCGCTGCTGCTTCTCACGATCTCACTGGCGATGGGCATTGCCACCCGCTCGGGTCGTCGTGTCGCCACGCTCCCCCGCTTCGCCGTCGCCGACGTTCACCGGGTGGCTGCGTTGGCCGGCACCGTCCTGGTCGCAATGCACCTGGCGCTGCTGTTCTTCGATCCGTACGCACAGCTGCGCCTGATCGACTTCATGGTGCCGTTCCTCGGCGCCTACCGACCACTGTGGCTCGGATTGGGAACCCTGGCCTTCGACGTCCTGGTCGCGGTGATCCTCAGCAGCCTGCTGCGTCATCGCATCGGGGTGCGCGCCTTCCGTGTGGTGCACTGGGCGACCTACGCGTTGTGGCCACTCGCACTGGCGCACGCGCTGGGTAACGGCACCGACGTCGGCCATCCGTGGTTTCTCGTGCTTGCCGGTTGCTGCGCGTTGGGAGTCGCCGCCGCGCTGGTGTGGCGGCTCCGGTCCGACTTCGTCGAATACGCTGACACACGAGCATCGGGGGGCCGATGAAGACGCGCGAAGCAATTGGCATGGAACCAACTGTGGCGCAACGGCTCTTCGCCACGCGCGGGTCGGGAGTGGCTGAACACCACCAGCTCTTCGGCGTAGTCCCCCCAAGAACGCCAGGGACCCTGATTCCGTCCCTCGAGGCGGCCGGGCTTACCGGCAGGGGCGGGGCCGGGTTTCCCACCAGCCGCAAGATCGCCTCCGTCACGGGACGCAATGCGGTCGTGATCGGCAACGGCGCCGAGGGTGAGCCGCTCAGCCGCAAGGATGCGACGCTCGTGACGCGCGCACCGCACCTCGTCCTGGACGGTCTGCAGATTGCCGCCGACGAAGTCCACGCGGACAAGGTGTACCTATACCTGCCGAAGGAGGTCGTTCCGAAGGCGCAGCGTGCCATCGACGAACGCGCCGCGGTCGGCCTGGACAAGCGCCGAGTGGTCGTCGTCGAAGCCACCGACACCTTCATCGCAGGCGAGGAATCGGCAGTCACGAGACGCATCGAAGGCGGGCGCGCACTTCCCCGTGACCGAACGGTGCCGACGTCGATCTCCGGTGTCCGAGGACGACCAACGCTCGTGAACAACGTCGAGACCCTGGCCCACATCGCATTGATCGCACGATTCGGGCACCGGTGGTTTCGATCGGTAGGTGACCAGGCCGACCCTGGAACCATGCTGGTCACGGTGTCGGGAGCGGTTCCACGGCGATGCGTCGTAGAAGTCCCGACCGGAACGCCGCTCCTCGACGTACTCAAGCACGGCGGCCTCGCGAGCGTTGGAGCTACCAGTGCCGTGCTTGTCGGCGGCTACCACGGCAGCTGGATCCCCACCGCCGCACTGGCCGGGACCCGGCTTTCCCGTCGCAGCCTGGCCCAGCTTGGAGCGAGCCCGGGCGCAGGCATCGTGCACGTCTTGCCGATCGACGAGTGCGGTCTCGCGCGAACTGCCCACATCCTCACCTACCTCGACGCACAAGGCGCACGGCAGTGCGGACCATGCCTCAACGGCCTTCCCAAACTGGCCCGGCTGTTCGACGAACTCGCCTATGGGCACGTCGACGACGATCTGATCGACGAGTTGCACCGCCTGCTCGGTATCGTCGAGGGCCGGGGGGCATGCCGGCACCCCGACGGGACCGTACGGCTTGCCCGCAGCGCGCTCAGCAGCTTCGCCAGCGACATCGCGCACCATCGGGGCGGCAGATGTGAGGCCGCGTTCGCCGCCGTGCGCGACAACGGTTACGGCCAGAGATCGAATGGGGGGATCGCATGAGAACGCCGACCACGCCCCACCGGCTACACATCGACTGGACGCGGTGCGACGGACGCGGCCTGTGCACTGAACTCCTCCCCGGTCTCCTCGACCGGGACGAATGGGGTTATCCGTTGGTTCGCAACCGTTCCCGCGAACCCGAGATACCTACCGGTGACCTCGCCGAAGCGCGCGTTGCCATCACTCGTTGTCCGCGGCTCGCGCTGTCCATCATCGCAGCGCACCAAGCCTGATCTCGGGCAGCGCCGCCCGATCCATCGTTTCATCAAACCCAAGGAGATAGTTCGTGACCATGTTCAATGGCCTTCCCGCCCATGCCCTACTGGTTCACATCATCGTCATTCTGGCGCCGCTGACTGCGATTCTGGCGATCCTATGTGCCGTATGGCCGGCAGCCCGGAAACGGCTGGTGTGGTTGGTCGTCGGGCTCGCTGCGTTCACCGTGGTCGCCACTCCCCTGACCACCAGCGCCGGTGAGTGGCTCGAGGAAAAGGTCGGCCGCTCACCACAGTTGCACGCGCACACCGAGTTGGGCGACACGATGATCTACTTCTCAATCGCGCTGCTCGTGGCCTCCCTACTCGTCGCGGTGCTGCACGTGCGCGAGGCACGCGGGCACTCGGTCAAGCGCGTTGCGTCGTGGACCATGGCCGTGATCGTCGTGTTGCTGTGCGCGGCCACCGCCGTGCAGGTGTATCGCATCGGAGATTCAGGGGCGCGGGCCACCTGGGGCGATCAGATGGCGGCAACTACCAGCAACCCATGACCGACGTGACCGACCGAATGCGTTGCGCAGCACGATATGGAGCGCCCGGTATCGCTTTGGCTAGGCTACGGTTGCTGGCGGCCGCCGTCGCCAATGTCTAACGTGACGAACATGTCCACTACGCCCCACCCCGCCGAGCCCCACGTGGGTTCGGTGTCATCCAGACTGAATTGGTTGCGCGCCGGGGTCTTGGGCGCCAACGACGGAATCGTCTCCACCGCAGGCATAGTGGTCGGTGTCGCGGCAGCGGCGGCGACCAGGGGACCCATACTGACCGCCGGAATTGCGGGACTGGTCGCCGGCGCCGTCTCGATGGCGCTGGGCGAGTATGTATCGGTCAGCACGCAGCGCGATACCGAACGGGCACTGCTGGACAAGGAACGCGCGGAGTTGCACATGGACCCCGCAACGGAACTAGAGGAACTCGCCACCCTCTACGAGGCGAAGGGCTTGTCGGCGGCCACCGCGCGAACCGTGGCCGAAGAACTCACCGACCATGATGCCTTCGCCGCCCACGCCGACATAGAACTTGGCATCGATCCCACCAATCTGACCAATCCCTGGCAGGCCGCCCTGTCATCGGCTCTCTCCTTCACAGTCGGCGCGCTCCTGCCATTGATCGCCATCCTGCTGCCGCCCATCGCACTTCGGGTCCCGGTGACCGTCGCTGCCGTGCTCATTGCGCTCGTCATCACCGGCGCGGCGTCGGCCAGCCTCGGCGGCGCACCCAAACAACGGGCGATAACACGCAACATCGTCGGCGGTGCGGTGGCCCTGGTCGTTACCTACGCCGTCGGGCATCTGGTCGGCGCCGCCATAGCGTGATTGTTCGCCCGGGTGGGGATGGTAGGGCCAAGCGGCTCGGTGACCACCTTGCCAACTGGACTGCCCTGGTTGATCGGATGTCTCCAAATATTCTGCTGTACAACGAATTCCGGCTATCGTTCGCGCGCAACGATGACCGGCACGCGAGCCGCCTGCGCTACGGCGGTGCTGACCGAACCGAGCAACATCCCGGCAAATCCGCCGCGGCCGTGGCTACCGACGACGACGAGCTGAGCCCGCTCTGACCGTTCAAGAAGATGACGGGCGGGTTGCTCGAACTCGACCACACGGTGGACGGTGACCTCGGGATAGCGTTCCTGCCAGCCGGCAAGGCGTTCAGCGAGCGTCTCGTCGGCCGCGCGCTGCAGGGCCGACGTCTCCATGCCGGAGACGGTGGACATGTCCGCATCGCTCCAGACGTGCAACGCGATCAAATCAACACCCCGCCAAGAGGCTTCGTCGAACGCGACCGCCGTCGCCAACTCCGATGCGCGCGAACCGTCAATCCCTACGAGCACAGGCCGCTGTGCAGATGTGGGCGATGACGGAACCTCGTCGTGCACCACCGCGACGGGACAATGGCCGTGATGAATCAACCCAGTGCTGACCGACCCGAGCAAGCGCCGATGCTTGCCGGTTCGGCCGCGGCATCCGACCACCACCAGTTTCGCGTCTTTGGACAGATCGACCAGGGTGGGCACGGGTCCGCCAAAGAACAGTTCACCATTGATCTCCGGTCGATGATCGCCCCCAGCGACCGCCTCGATCGCGTCGGCGATGACCCTGCGGGCGTCGTTCTCCTGAATCTCGCGAACGTCCTCGGAGACTCGGCCGGAGGGCCACCCCAGCGCGGACGCTGCGCCCGGCAGGGGGGTGACGACGTGGACGACGGTAAGCGGAACGTGGCGCATGATTGCCTCTCGCGCTGCCCAGCGCACCGCCACCTGCGAGGGCAGTGATCCGTCGGTGCCGACGACGACTCCCTGATGTGAGGTCGCTTTCGCCATTTCGGGTCCTTCCCCAACCGATCGTCGCCCGTCGATGACGTTACGGACGCGGTGCTAGTCGAGACCGGAGGCATTGGTCCCGAACGACGGTTGCCAAAGGGCCCTGAACCCCATGAACGAAGCCCCTCTGCCGCACTGTTGGGGACCCAAGTCGGTCGACTGAGGGACCTAATCCCATATCGGTCGCCGCCACAGCGCCTGACACTAGGGTGATGAGACTATTCGACGATCGTGTGGACGCTGGGCGCCAGATGGCGATGCGTCTGGAGTCCTTTCGTGGTCAAGACATCGTCGTTCTCGGCCTTCCACGCGGCGGAGTGCCGGTGGCCTTCGAGGTCGCCAAGGCACTGCAGGCCCCTCTCGACGTGCTCGTGGTGCGCAAGCTAGGTGTGCCGTTTCAGCCGGAACTGGCGTTCGGCGCCATCGGTGAGGACGGCGTGCGGATGCTCAACGATGCCGTCGTGCGCGAGGCACACCTCGACGGTGACGACATGGACACGGTCGAACGCAGGGAGCGGATCGAACTACGACGCCGCGCGGAGCGCTTCCGGCGCGGACGCGACCGAATCTCATTGACGGGGCGGATCGCCGTGATCGTCGATGACGGCGTCGCCACTGGAGCCTCCGCCAGGGCCGCGTGCCAGGTTGCCCGCGCCCACGGCGCGAGCAGCGTGGTGTTGGCTGTTCCGATCGGCCCGGACGATGTCGTCGCGAGGTTTGCCGGGTACGCCGACGAGGTGGTCTGTCTGAGGACGCCCGCGTTCTTCTTCGCCGTCGGGCAGGGATATCGCCACTTCCCCCAGACCTCCGACGAGGAGGTCATTGCGCTGCTCGACCGGGCCCGCGACGGTCTTGCGGAGGGAGCCAGCGCCGGCGCCGTGGATCCGCCGCTGCGCGACGAGGAGGTCACGGTGACGGCCGGACCGGCGATGGTGGCCGGGCACTTGACCATCCCCGAAAATCCAACGGGCATCGTCGTCTTCGCGCACGGCAGTGGGAGCAGCCGGCATAGCCCTCGCAATCGGTATGTCGCCACGGTCTTGAACCGGGCCGGTCTTGCCACGCTGCTGTTCGATTTGCTCACGCCGGCCGAAGAACGCAACCGCGCCAACGTCTTCGACATCGAACTCCTGGCAGGACGGCTGGTCGACGTCACCCTTTGGCTGGCCAGCCAGCCCGACACCGCATCACTTCCGGTCGGCTACTTCGGTGCAAGTACCGGGGCGGGCGCGGCACTGGTAGCGGCCGCCGATCCCCGCGCGAAGGTGAGCGCGGTGGTCTCGCGCGGCGGCCGGCCCGATCTCGCCGGTCGCTCGTTGGCGAACGTCGTTGCACCGACCCTGCTGATCGTGGGCGGACGCGACGAGGTGGTCATCGAACTGAACCAACGAGCACAGGCAGCGATGCCCGGGAAGTGTGAACTCGCCATCGTTCCCGGCGCCACGCACCTGTTCGAGGAGCCGGGCACGCTCGAACAGGTGGCGAAGCTGGCCTGCGACTGGTTCGTCGACCACTTGAGCCAGCTCGCCGTACGCCCGGTAGGCGGGTGACCACTGTTTCATCCGCGACGACCAAGGGGGGTCGAAGCCAATGCGGACCGGCTACCACGAACACTTATCCGAGCTAGCCAAGCAGTTGAGTCAGTTGTGTGGCCTTTCCGGGGCCACGATGGAGCGCGCAACACGGGCGCTGCTCCAAGCCGACCTTGCCTCAGCGGAGCAAGTGATCAGCGACTACGGCAAGATCGCGGCGATGGGTACCCGTGCCGAAGAAAGCGCGATTACGTTGCTGGCGCTGCAGCAGCCGGTGGCCGGTGAACTCCGCAGTATCATCAGCTGGATTCACGCCGTTGCCGACGTCGATCGGATGGGTGCACTGGCCGTACATGTGGCCAAGATCGTCCAGCAGCGACATCCGGACCATGTGCTGCCTGCACAAGTCGCGGGCTACTTCACCGAAATGGGGCGGGTCGCAGTTGAATTGGCGAACAGTGCGCAGGAAGTGCTGTTAACCCGCGATCCAGGCAATGCCGCGCGCATACGCAAACAGGACGACGCGATGGACGAACTGCACCGCCAGCTGTTCGACGAGCTGCTGGAGAGCGAGTGGAAGCACGGGGTCCCCGCGGCTGTCGACGTCGCGTTACTCGGCCGCTTCTACGAGCGCTTCGCCGACCACGCCGTCGAGGTCGGCAGGCGGGTCGTGTTCCAAGCCACCGGCGCACTTCCACCCGAGCAGGGCATAGGGACGTACTAGACGACCGACGCCATCGTTCAGAACTCGCAGGCGCGACCAATGCAGCCGCCACTGAACGCGGTATCCGCCTGGGCCAGTACGGGTTCGGGCGCGGCGTAGGAAAGCACTTGGCCTTCGCGGCTGCCATAACGGTAGACGGTCATGCCCTTGACCTTCGCCTTCCAAGCGGCCAGGTAGATGGCGCGGATGTCGTCGACCGTCGCCGTTGCGGGCAGGTTGACCGTCTTGGACACGGCGGCGTCGACGTGGCGCTGCACGGCGGTTTGCATCCGTAGATGCCACTCGGGCGCGATCTCGGCTGCGATGGGAAACGCAGCCCGCACCGCGGCCGGCAGTTGCGGACAGCCCCGCACTCCCCCGCGCTGTGCGATCTCCGCGATCAGCTCGTCGCGGTAGAAGCCCCGATCGCGGGCCAGCCGGTCAAAGCACGGATTGACGTCCAGTAGATGCCTGCCGACGACGGCCCGCGTGAAGGCGATGGCAAACATTGGCTCGATTCCGGCGGTGGTGCCGGCGATCAGCGAAATGGTGCCGGTCGGGGCGACGGAGGTGACCTGCGCGTTGCGCCGCGGCCCCGAATGCGCGAACCGCCCGTCGGCGAACGCGGGAAACGAGCCCCGATCTTCGGCCAGCCGCCTCGACGCCATGTGTGCCTCTCGCTGTATGCGACGCATGAGCTGGCCAGCCAACCGTACGCCTTCCTCGCTGTCGTAGGGAATGCCCAGTGTGGCAAGTAATTCCGCCAATCCCATGACTCCCAGCCCGATCTTGCGGGCGGCGCGAGTGGCCTCGCCCAGTTCGGGGAAGGGGTAGCGGCTGACGTCGATGACGTCATCGAGGAATCGCACCGCGATTCCGACGACCTCATTGAGCCGGTCCCAGTCGACGCGTCCATCGGAGATCATCCGTGCGAGGTTGATCGAGCCGAGGTTGCACGACTCGTACGGCAGCAGCGGAACCTCCCCGCACGGGTTGGTCGCCTCGATTCGACCTCGCCCAGGCAACGGGTTGGCCCGATTGATCGTGTCGAGGAACAACAGCCCGGGATCTCCGCATACATGCGCCGCTCCGCAGATGACGTCGAACAACTTTGCGGCGGGAAGCCGTGCAACGGTTTTGCCGGTTCGCGGATTGATCACACGGTGTGTGGCGCCGCGCTCGACGGCGCGCATGAACGCGTCGGTGACGCCGACTGACAGGTTGAAATGCGTGAGCTCGCTGGGCGACTCGGCCTTGGTGGTGACGAAGTCGTAGACATCCGGGTGCGACGCGTCGAGCACCGCCATGCAGGCGCCGCGGCGACGACCGCCCAGCGAGACGACACCCGCCGCGGTGTCAAACAGCCGAAGGAACGACACCGGTCCGCTTGCCGTGCCGCCCGTGGTGGCGACCCGATCCCCCGCGGGTCGCAAATGACTGAATGCATAACCGGTGCCGCCTCCAGCCCGTTGAATCTCGGCGGCCTGTCCAAGTGTCGTGAAGATCGAGTGCAGCGAATCCTCAACGGGCAGCACGAAACAGCCAGCAAGCAGCCCGATGTCGGTGCCGGCGTTCATCAGCGTGGGCGAGTTCGGCAGGAAGTCGAGGTTGCGCATCAGCGTCGCGAAGCGCTCCGCCCACTGCGCCGACGAACCGGGTTCGTAGTCGTCCTCGGCGGCTGCGACGCAGCGCGCCGCCCGGTCCATCATCTGCCCGGTCGACTCGGTCGGTCGGCCCTGCTCGTCGCGCAGCAGATAGCGTTCCCGCAGCACCGTCACCGCGGCCAGGCTCAGCTTCAGCTCGTCAGGCACCCCGAGCAGAGCCTTCTCCGCGCGCAGCTCGGCGCGCCGCTGCCGGTAGATGATGTAGGCACGGGCCACGTCGTCGAGACCGGCTTCGCCCAGCCGCGCCGCAACGAAATCCTGAATTTCCTCCACGGGCGCAAGCCTGGGCCCCAGTGCGTCGGCAACGGCACTGGCCACGGTAGCGGGCATGTCGGGGTCGTTGTAGGCGACCTCGCGGGCCGCGCGCCCGACAGCGGCCTCGATCCGCTTGACGTCGAAGGGCACCAGCGTCCCGTCGCGGCGCCGGACCTTCGCGGGCCACGCGGCCGTCGTCGCAGATTTCATCGCCTGATCCGGGAACCGTCTACTCGCTGTTGCCGTGGGGGATCTCCGACTGCACCGACCCGAACCGATGCTGCGCTCGCTCGTCGGCGACCACCTGCTCCGCCGGCGTGAGGACGACCGCGTCCGTGCCCGGATACACGGTCGTCACGTGCTCGGTCTCCAGCCACCGCACCACATACGGCGGTGAACCGTCGGCCGAGTGAACCTCGGTGATCAACCCGTGCTGGTCCGGTTGATCGATTGTCGTGCCCTTGATCACCAGCCAGTCGCCAACCTTCGCCTTCATGACCGACTCCTTTCCCTCGGGTGCAATCGTGCTCACATCCGGCGCGTCGGAGGGAAGGGCAGCAGGCCACCAAGTCCTATGGCCAAAGGTCCCTCGGCGCCTGGTCGACCCACTAAGTGCCTCTCGGGTCGAACGACCGCCCGACCGGGCATCCAACAGCCCTACGGACTGCTGACCGAATCGAATTACGTTCGCGGAGAACGGTAACCATCGGACAAGAGGAGAACGTCATGACCACCGCCTGGTCGGCATCGTCAGCGAGGCCGACATCGCACGGAACCTGCCCGCGCACGAGATCGCTCAGTTCGTCAAGGCGTGGTCCGATGGCGGCCGGTTGCCCGTCGAGGTGGATGACCACGCTTGAACTGGCGGATCCTTGGTGGGCGCGACAGGTATCGAACCTGCGACCGCTGGTGTGTAAAACCAGAGCTCTACCACTGAGCTACACGCCCGTGCTGGGGCAGGCTACACGCCGACGAGGGGCCACGGGAAATCCGTCAACCGACCGTCAGTGCGTCTAGCACATCGGCCCACAACGCCTGATTGCGAGCCTCCCCTGGTCCCTTCATCTCGGCGAACCGGATCACCCCGGTCCGATCGACGACGAACGTACCCCGGTTGGCAAAGCCGGTGCCGTCGTTGAACACGCCGTAGGCCTGGGCAACCGCACCGTGTGGCCAGAAGTCGGCGAGCACGGGGAACGTGAACCCGCTCTGCGTGGCCCAGACCCTGTGCGTCGGCGGCGGTCCCACTGAGATCGCCAGCGTCACGGTGTCGTCGTTGACGTACCTCGACTGGTTGTCCTTGATCTCGTCGAGTTCACCCTGACATATGCGGGTGAACGCGAGCGGGAAGAACACCAAGAGCACGTTCTTGCCACGCAACGCGCTCAGCGTGACCAGCTGCCCGTTCTGGTCCTTCAGCGTGAAGTCGGGCGCCTCAGCCCCGGCGCTGATCACCGCGTCCGGCAGCCTTCGACTTCGGCTGAACGAGCCGACTGGCAATCCAGTCGCCAAGGTTCGCCGATGACGTCGGCATCAACCCAGCGGTGGGCGCCGATTCGGCGATCTCCGCAGGCTGTACGTGTCCCGGCTTGCCGGTCTTGGGTGTGACCACCCAGATGACGCCGTCCTCTGCCAGAGGGGTGATGGCGTCCATCAACCGATCGACGAGGTCACCGTCGTCATCGCGCCACCACAGCAGCACGACGTCAACGACTTCGTCCGCGTCCTCGTCGAGTAGCTCGCTGCCGCACGCGTCCTCGATGTCGACACGAATGTCGTCGTCGGTGTCCTCGTCCCAGCCCAGCTCCTGGACAACCTGATCCTTCTCGATGCCCAAACTGCGGGCGTAGTTCGGCGAGTCCGCCGCAACCACCCTGTCCTCCTTCAGCCTTCAACCTGCATGTCTGCTCGGCCTATAGTCGCATGCCGTGGGCGAATAGCTAACGCCTGGCACGCTGGTTGGTCAATATGCGGCATCGCACAGGTTCAGCGCGACGGTCTTCGAGTCGTTCAATCGGCCGATCGCCGCGTTGAAATCGTCCATCGAGGCGTTCCCCGAAATGGCCACCGCAACCGCCCTGGCTGCATCGACCCACCCGTTGAGCGCGCTCGTGAGCTCGGGAGACAGCGGAGAGGACAGGCTGCCTGCCACCAGATCGGCCGTGTGGTTCAACGAATCCACCGCGGGCCCAGCCGTCGATCCGATGTCGGGGACGTTCTTGTTGTAGGCGTCGACGTACTTGTTCACCGCGTCGATCGCGTCCACGCTGCTGGAGCTCAGCGCCTCACACGACGTGTGCACCGCCTTGTTCGACACCGACGCCTGCCGCTCGGACTCCTGGGCGCTGGAACTGGCCGACGACTCGGCGGCCGATGCCGACACCGAGGCCTGGTAGACCGGCGCGTCGGCACGATCGATCGTGGCGTTGCCCGAGGTGACGCTGGTGCAGCCGACCACGATCATGGCCAGAACGGCGAGGCCACCAAGGGCCGAGCCACCCCCGCGCAGCCGGCCCATGTGCTGCCGACGACCCATCACGGTCTCCAGACGTTACCGGTTCCACCATGCGATCGCGGGTTCATGGCGACTAGACAACCCCGCCGACGCACTTGCGGCACGATAGGAGCACGATGGACACGTTCAGGAACGGGGCCACGAGCACCCGTGTCCACCAACCGAGGAGCGGCAGTTGACCACTGAGTTCGCGCGCCAAGACCTGGCCCAAAACTCTAGCACCGCAAGCGAACCCGACCGAGTTCGTGTCATCCGTGACGGCGTTGCGTCATATCTTCCCGATATAGACCCCGAGGAAACCACCGAGTGGCTCGAGTCGTTCGACGAGCTACTCGAACGGTCGGGGCCGGCACGGGCGCGCTACCTGATGTTGCGCCTTCTGGAGCGATCCAGCGAACAACGAGTCGCGATCCCCGCGCTCACGTCGACCGATTACGTGAACACCATTCCCACCGAGCTCGAGCCGTGGTTTCCCGGCGACGAGGACGTGGAAAGGCGTTACCGCGCCTGGATCCGCTGGAACGCCGCCATCATGGTGCACCGCGCCCAGCGCCCGGGAGTCGGTGTCGGAGGCCACATTTCGACCTACGCCTCGTCGGCGGCGTTGTACGAAGTCGGTTTCAACCACTTCTTCCGCGGCAAGGCCCATCCCGGCGGCGGTGACCAGATCTACATCCAGGGTCACGCCTCCCCCGGCATCTACGCGCGCGCGTTCCTCGAGGGCCGGCTAACAGCCGACCAGCTCGACGGGTTCCGCCAGGAGCACAGCCACCCCGGTGGCGGGCTGCCCTCCTACCCGCACCCACGCCTGATGCCCGACTTCTGGGAGTTCCCCACGGTCTCGATGGGCCTCGGCCCGATGAACGCGATCTATCAGGCGCGGTTCAACCACTATCTGCACGACCGCGGCATCAAGGACACCTCTGACCAGCACGTCTGGGCCTTCCTCGGCGACGGCGAGATGGACGAGCCGGAGAGCCGCGGGCTGATCCAGGTCGCCGCCAACGAGGCGCTCGACAACCTGACGTTCGTGGTCAACTGCAACCTGCAGCGTCTGGACGGGCCGGTGCGCGGCAACGGCAAGATCATCCAGGAACTGGAGTCGTTCTTCCGCGGTGCGGGCTGGAACGTCATCAAGGTGGTGTGGGGCCGCGAGTGGGACGCCCTGCTGCACGCCGACAAGGACGGTGCCCTGGTCAACCTGATGAACGTCACGCCCGACGGCGACTATCAGACCTACAAGGCCAACGACGGCGGCTACGTCCGCGACCACTTCTTCGGCCGCGACCCGCGCACCAAGTCCCTCGTCGAGCCGATGACCGACGCCGAGATCTGGAACCTCAAGCGCGGTGGCCACGACTACCGCAAGGTGTACGCCGCCTACCGCGCCGCGACGGAGCACAAGGGCCAGCCGACGGTGATCCTGGCCAAGACCATCAAGGGCTACACGCTGGGCAAGCACTTCGAGGGCCGCAACGCCACGCACCAGATGAAGAAGCTTGCGCTGCAAGATCTCAAGGACTTCCGCGATGCCCAGCGCATCCCGTTGTCCGACGCGCAGATCGAGGAGAACCCCTACCTGCCGCCGTACTATCACCCGGGACCCGACGCCCCGGAGATCCGCTACATGCTGGATCGGCGTCGCACCCTCGGCGGTTTCCTTCCCGAGCGTCGCACCAAGACGAAGACGCTGGCGCTGCCGTCTCGCGACGTCTACAAGGCGCTGAAGAAGGGGTCGGGCAATCAGGAAGTCGCGACCACCATGGCGACCGTGCGGACGTTCAAGGAACTGTTGCGCGACAAGACGATCGGGCCCCGTTTGGTACCGATCATCCCTGACGAAGCCCGCACGTTCGGGATGGACTCCTGGTTCCCGAACCTGAAGATCTACAACCGCAACGGCCAGCTCTACACCGCCGTGGACGCCGAGCTCATGCTCGCGTACAAGGAGAGCGAGATCGGCCAGATCCTGCACGAGGGGATCAACGAGGCCGGGTCGACGGCTTCGTTCACCGCAGTGGG
Source organism: Mycolicibacterium sp. P9-64 (assembly GCF_008329605.1). GTDB lineage: Bacteria > Actinomycetota > Actinomycetes > Mycobacteriales > Mycobacteriaceae > Mycobacterium. Next base: position 505,860 of record NZ_NPKO01000004.1, on the reverse strand, counting down.
CACGTCGTACGCCACCCACAACGAGCCGATGATCCCGATCTACATCTTCTATTCGATGTTCGGGTTCCAGCGCACCGGTGACGGCTTTTGGGCCGCCGCCGATCAGATGGCGCGCGGGTTCGTGCTCGGCGCGACCGCAGGCCGGACGACGCTGACCGGCGAAGGGTTGCAACACGCCGACGGGCACTCGCTGCTGCTGGCGTCGACCAATCCCGCGGTGATCGCCTACGACCCGGCCTTCGCCTACGAGATCGCCTACATCGTGGAAAGTGGCCTGTCGCGGATGTTCGGCGACGACCCGGAGAACGTGTACTTCTACATCACGATCTACAACGAGCCGTACGTGCAGCCCGCGGAGCCGGAGAACTTCGACCCCGAGGGCGTGCTACGCGGCATCTACCGGTACCGCGTCGCCAAGGAGAAGCGCACCAGCGTGGCGCAGATCCTTGCGTCCGGTGTCGCGATGCCCGAGGCCGTGCGCGCTGCAGACATGCTGGCCGCCGAGTGGGACGTGGCCGCCGACGTCTGGTCGGTGACCAGTTGGGGTGAGCTCAATCGCGACGGCGTCGCCGTCGAGAAGGAGCAGTTGCGCCATCCGGAGCGCCCCACGGTGGTTCCGTACGTCACCAAGGCGCTCGGTGACACCGCTGGTCCCGTCGTCGCGGTATCGGACTGGATGCGTGCCGTGCCGGAGCTGATCCGGCCGTGGGTGCCCAACACGTACGTGACGCTGGGAACGGACGGCTTCGGCTTCTCCGATACCCGGCCCGCGGCGCGGCGGTACTTCAACACCGACGCCGAGTCCGTGGTCGTCGCCGTGCTCGAGGCACTCGCGCGTGACGGTGAGATCGATCCGTCGGTCGCGATTGCCGCAGCCCGTCAGTACAAGATCGACGACGTGATGGCAGCAGGAGTGTCGTTCAAGGACACCGGCAGCGCCTAGTCACCTGTCCCAGCCGATCCCACCTTGGAGGATTCCACCAGAATTGTGGCGTAGCTTTTAGGTGTGACCGACAACCGGTACGTGCCGCCAGCGTCAACTCTGGAGGTGCTCGAGACCGTCCCCGAGGCAGTGCTGCGCGGATTGAAGCAGTACTCCGGCAAGCTCGCCACGGGGGCGGTCTTCGCGTTGCAGGAACGGCTGCCGTTCTTCGCCGATCTCGAGGCATCGCAACGCGCCAGCGTGCACCTCGTCGTGCAGACCGCGGTGGTGAACTTCGTCGAGTGGATGCGCGATCCGCAAAGCAACGTCAGCTACACCGCGAAGGCCTTCGAGGCGGTGCCGCAGGAGTTGACCCGTCGCATTGCGCTGCGCCAGACCGTCGAGATGGTGCGCGTGACGATGGAGTTCTTCGAGGAGGCGGTGCCGCTTCTCGCCCGCAGCGACGAGAAGCAGGTCATGGCGCTCACCGCCGGGATCCTGCGCTACAGCAGGGACCTGGCGTTCGCCGCGGCAACCGCATACGCCGACGCCGCCGAATCGCGCGGCGCGTGGGACACGCGGATGGAGGCCAACGTCGTCGACGCCGTGGTGCGTGGCGACGTCGGACCCGAATTGCAGTCGCAGGCGGCCACATTGAACTGGGACGCAACCGCTCCCGCGACGGTCATCGTCGGGTTGCCACAGCCCGGCCGGGCGGACATGGCAGGCGACGACGTGCATGCGATCGCGGCGCGCAATGGCCGCGCCGCGCTCTCCGACGTGCACGGCACCTGGCTGGTGGCGATCGTGTCGGGCCAGCTGTCCCCGACCGACAGGACGCTCGGTGAATTGCTCGAGGTGTTCGCGGACGGACCGGTCGTCGTGGGACCGACCGCGGCGACGCTGAGCGCGGCACATCACAGCGCGACGGAGGCGATCGCGGGCATGAACGCCGTCGCCGGTTGGAGCGGCGCGCCGCGGCCGGTATCGGCCCGCGAGCTACTTCCGGAACGTGCGCTGCTTGGCGACACCACGGCTCTCGCCGTGCTCGAGACGGAGGTGATGCGCCCCCTCGCCGACGCCGGGCCCGCACTCGCCGAGACCCTGGACGCCTATCTGGACTCGGGGGGCGCCATCGAGGCGTGTGCGCGCGCCTTGTTCGTTCATCCAAACACCGTTCGCTACCGCCTCAAACGGATCGCCGACTTCACCGGGCGTGATCCGACCCTGCCGCGCGATGCCTATGTTCTGCGGGTGGCCTCCACCGTCGGCAGGCTCAGCCGCCAGACGACCTACGCGAGCACGACAAATGCGGTCGTAGCGCCTCAAACACCCCTTGCCGACGTGCCGGAGGGCGAGTCACCTGGGTCAACAGGTCGCGGTGAGGTATCGGTGTAGTCCCATCACATGCCGTTTTGTGGACATCCAACAAAAACATAAGACGAGGTTCATAATCTCTTACACCGCACAAAACCGTCTTCACAGTGTTCTCTTAGACATATGCTCGCATTGCTCGCTCCCGGACAGGGATCGCAGACCCCTGGCATGCTCGCCTCCTGGCTAGAGCTGCCGGGCGCCGCCGAGCGTCTGGCCACGTGGTCGGACATCAGCGGCCTCGACCTCGCCCGTCTTGGCACCACCGCGACTGCCGAGGAGATCACCGACACCGCAGTCACCCAACCGCTGGTCGTCGCCGCGACACTGCTGGCCCACGAAGAGCTGACCAAGCGCGGTCTGCTCGCCGGCGTCGACACCGTCGTGGCCGGACACTCCGTCGGTGAGATCGCGGCCTACGCGATCGCAGGCATCATCTCTGCCGACGACGCCGTGGCGCTGGCCTCCACCCGCGGCGCCGAGATGGCCAAGGCCTGCGCCGTCGAACCGACCGGCATGTCCGCAGTGCTCGGTGGCGACGAGGCCGAGGTGCTCGCCCGCCTCGAGGAGCTCGACCTGGTGCCCGCCAACCGGAACGCCGCTGGCCAGATCGTGGCCGCAGGCGCCCTGTCCGCACTCGACAAGCTGGCCGAGGATCCACCGGCCAAGGCTCGGGTCCGTCAGCTCGCCACCGCTGGGGCGTTCCACACCAGGTACATGGCCTCCGCACTGGACGCCTACTCCGCGGCCGCCGACGGCGTCACCGCCGCCGATTCCCCGCTGCCCAGCGTCACGCTCCTGTCCAATGCCGACGGCCAGCCGGTAGCGTCGGGTACGGATGCGATGACCAAGCTGGTCGCGCAGCTGACCCGGCCGGTGCGCTGGGATCTGTGCACCGAGTCGATCCGCCAACGCGAAGTGACTGCGATCGTCGAGTTCCCGCCCGCGGGCACGCTCGTCGGAATCGCCAAACGAGAACTTCGGGGAGTGCCGACGCACGCCGTCAAGTCCCCCGCAGACCTGGATGGACTCGCCGAGCTCTGACCAGTACAACCGCACGACAACCTTCCACGAGGCGCTCCAACGACGGAGTGTCCGATCACGAAGAAATAGAAGAAGGAGCCACAGTGGGCGCCAGCCAGCAGGAAATCATCTCCGGTCTCGCCGAGATCATCGAAGAGGTCACCGGCATCGAGCCGTCCGAGGTGACCCCCGAGAAGTCGTTCGTCGACGACCTGGACATCGACTCGCTGTCGATGGTTGAGATCGCAGTGCAGACCGAGGACAAGTACGGCGTGAAGATCCCGGACGAGGACCTCGCCGGTCTGCGCACCGTGGGTGACGTCGTCGCCTACATCCAGAAGCTCGAGGAAGAGAACCCCGAAGCTGCCGAGGCACTGCGCGAGAAGTTCGCCAAGTGACCAGGCCTTCCACTGCTAACGGCGGTTTCCCCAACGTCGTCGTGACCGCCGTCACGGCGACCACCTCGATTGCCCCGGACATCGAGAGCACGTGGAAGGGCCTGCTGGCTGGAGAAAGCGGCATCCGCGTCCTCGAAGACGACTTCGTCGACAAGTGGGACCTTCAGGTCAAGATCGGCGGGCACCTCAAGGAGCCCCTCGATCCGCTGATGTCGCGGCTGGAACACCGACGTATGTCGTACGTCCAGCGGATGTCGAAGTACCTCGGCAACCAACTGTGGGAAACCGCTGGCCGCCCGGAGGTCGATCCCGATCGTTTCTCGGTCGTGATCGGCACCGGGCTGGGCGGCGGCGAGAAGATCGTCGAGATGTACGACGCAATGAACGAGGGCGGACCCCGCAAGGTGTCGCCGCTCGCCGTTCAGATGGTCATGCCCAACGGCGCAGCCGCCGTGGTCGGCCTCGAGCTCGGAGCGCGCGCCGGGGTCATCACCCCGGTGTCGGCCTGTTCTTCGGGCTCCGAGGGCATCGCCCACGCGTGGCGACAGCTCGTCATGGGTGACGCCGACATCGCCGTGTGTGGCGGCGTCGAGGGCACCATCGAGGCACTGCCCATCGCGGCGTTCTCGATGATGCGCGCGATGTCGACCCGCAACGACGATCCGGAAGCAGCCTCGCGTCCGTTCGACAAGGACCGGGACGGCTTCGTGTTCGGCGAGGCAGGCGCGCTCATGATCATCGAGACCGAGGAGCACGCCCTTGCTCGCGGAGCCAAGCCGTTGGCCAGGCTCCTCGGTGCAGGCATCTCGTCCGACGCGTACCACATGGTGGCGCCGGCACCGGATGGTCTGCGCGCCGGGCATGCGATGAAGCGGGCGATGGAGACGGCGGGGCTGTCGCCGGCGGACATCAGCCACGTCAACGCGCACGCCACCTCCACGTCGATCGGTGACGTGGCCGAGGCGAACGCCATCCGCAACGCCGGTGTCGAGCACGCCGCGATCTACGCGCCGAAGTCGGCGCTTGGTCACTCGATCGGTGCCGTCGGCGCCCTCGAGTCGATTCTGACGGTGCTGGCTCTGCGCGACGGCGTCATCCCGCCGACGCTGAACTACCAGACACCCGACCCCGAGATCGATCTCGATGTCGTTGCGGGTGAGCCTCGATATGGCGAATACCAGTACGCCATCAACAACTCGTTCGGCTTCGGTGGACACAATGTCGCCCTGGCCTTCGGGCGGTACTGACCCGAGAGAGGAACGTCCGGAGTCGCAATGGCAGCACTGACAGGTACACCGACAACGGGGAACGGCTTCCCGAACGTCGTCGTCACCGGTTTTGCCATGACGACTGCCCTTGCGACCGACGCCGAAGGCACCTGGAAGCGGTTGCTCGACGGGGAGAGCGGGATTCGCACGCTCGAGGATGACTTCGTCGAGCTCTACGACCTGCCCGTGCGCATCGGCGGCCATCTGCTCGAGGACTTCGAGAGCGAGCTGACGCCGGCCGAACTCGGTCGTCTGTCCTATCTACAGAGGATGGCGACCGTAGTCGGCCGGCGGGCTTGGCAGGACGCGGGATCGCCAGACGTCGACACCAGGCGTCTGATGATCTCGATCGGCACCGGCATGGGCAGCAGCGAGGAGCTGCTGTACGCCTACGACGCCATGCGGACGAAGGGCGTCAACGCCGTGTCGCCGCTCGCCGTGCAGACGTACGTACCCAACTCGGCGGCGGCGGCCGTCGCCCTGGAACGCAAGGCCAAGGCAGGGGTCATCACCCCGGTGTCGGCGTGCGCCTCCGGTAGCGAGGGCATCGCCAACGCGTGGCGCAACATCGTGCTCGGCGAAGCCGACATCGCGATCTGCGGTGGGGTGGAGACCAAGATCGAAGCCGTGCCGATCGTGGGATTCGCGCAGATGCGGATCGTGCTGTCCACCACCAATGAGGACCCGGCGGGCGCCTGCCGCCCATTCGACGTGGACCGCAACGGCTTCGTCTTCGGCGAGGGCGGTGCGCTCATGGTCATCGAGACCGAGGAGCACGCGAAGGCGCGTGGAGCCAACATCCTGGCGCGGCTGATGGGCGCCGGTGTCACCTCGGACGGGTACCACATCGTGGCCCCCGACCCCACTGGCGACCAGGCTGGGCACGCGATCAGCCGCGCGATCCAGCTCGCCGGGCTAAGCCCGACGGACATCGACCACGTCAACGCGCACGCGACGGGAACCTCGGTCGGCGACGTGGCAGAGAGCAAGGCCATCAACAACGCCCTCGGCACTCATAGGCCGGCGGTCTACGCGCCGAAGTCTGCGCTCGGCCATTCGGTCGGAGCAGTCGGCGCGGTGGAGTCCATCCTGACCGTCATGGCGTTGCGGGACGGAGTCGTCCCGCCCACGCTGAACCTGCGCAACCTCGATCCGGAGATCGATCTGGACGTGGTCGCCGGGCAACCGCGACGGGGCAACTACAAGTACGCGATCAACAATTCGTTTGGATTCGGCGGGCACAACGTAGCGCTCGCCTTCGGGAAGTACTGAGTGCTCGTCGGCGGTTAAAGTCTGTCGAGCGCAGGAGGTTTCAATGACGATCATGGCCCCAGACACGGCAGCCGAGTCGCTTGACCCACGTGATCCGCTGCTCCGACTGAGCACGTTCTTCGACGACGGCACGGTCGAGCTGCTGCACGAGCGGGACCGCTCGGGTGTGCTCGCCGCGGCGGGCAACGTCAACGGCGTCCGCACCATCGCGTTCTGCACCGACGGCACCGTCATGGGTGGTGCGATGGGCGTCGATGGTTGCAAGCACATCGTGCTGGCGTACGACACCGCCATCGAGGAGCAGAGCCCGATCATCGGCATCTGGCACTCCGGCGGAGCCCGGTTGGCCGAGGGCGTCAAGGCACTGCACGCGGTCGGCCTGATGTTCGAGGCGATGATCCGGGCATCCGGTTACGTCCCGCAGATCTCGATCGTCGTCGGATTTGCCGCCGGCGGTGCGGCTTACGGGCCCGCCCTGACCGACGTCGTGATCATGGCGCCGGAGGGCCGGGTGTTCGTCACCGGTCCCGACATCGTGCGCAGCGTCACCGGCGAGGACGTCGACATGGCGTCACTCGGCGGTCCGGACACCCACCACAAGAAGTCCGGTGTGTGCCACATCGTCGCCGACGACGAGCTCGACGCCTACGAGCGTGGCCGCCGCCTGATCGGATTGTTCAGCCAGCAGGGCCATTTCGACCGCAGCAAGGCAGAAGCCGGCGATACGGACCTGCACGCGCTACTCCCCGATTCCTCGCGTCGCGCCTACGACGTGCACCCGCTGATCAACGCGCTGCTCGACGCCGACACCCCGTTCGAGGAGTTCCAGGCCAAGTGGGCTCCGTCGATGGTGGTCGGTCTCGGCCGGCTGTCGGGCCGCAGCGTCGGCGTGCTCGCCAACAACCCGCTGCGCCTCGGCGGCTGCCTGAACTCCGAAAGCGCCGAGAAGGCAGCACGTTTCGTGCGGCTGTGCGACGCGTTCGGCATTCCGCTGATCGTCGTGGTGGACGTGCCCGGCTACTTGCCCGGTGTCGATCAGGAGTGGGGCGGCGTCGTGCGCCGCGGCGCGAAGCTGCTGCACGCCTTCGGCGAAGCCACGGTTCCGCGGGTCACGCTGGTCACCAGGAAGATCTACGGCGGCGCCTACATCGCGATGAACTCTCGATCGCTCAACGCCACCAAGGTCTTCGCATGGCCCGACGCCGAAGTCGCCGTCATGGGTGCGAAGGCCGCAGTCGGCATCCTGCACAAGAAGACCCTTGCGGCCGCACCGGCCGAGACCAGGGAGGCGCTGCACGAGGAGCTGGCTGCCGAGCACGAGCGGATCGCGGGCGGCGTGGACAGCGCCATCGAGATCGGCGTGGTGGACGCGAAGATCGATCCCGCGCACACTCGCAGCGTGCTCACCCAGGCATTGGCCGAGGCGCCTGCGCGTCGTGGCCGCCACAAGAACATCCCGCTGTAACCCCGAACCCCGCAACGAAACAGAAGTCACGGTCGTCAACGTCCTCAGTTGACGACCGTGGCTTCTTTTTCGTGTAGAGGTCTGTCGGTCAACCCGATGTTCGCGATGCGCTGATCAAGTCTGACGTCACCTAGTCGAGGCGAGGAAGTCCTCGGCAACGGCGACGACTCGTTCGCGGTCGGTGGCGACGAGCCCGATGCGGGTGCGGCGATCCACGATGTCGTCGACCGAAAGTGCGCCCTCGTGTGTCACCGCGTACTCGAATTCGGCTCGGGTGACGTCGATTCCGTCGGCGACGGGCTCGGTCGGCCGGTCGCAGCTAGCGGATGCGATGACGTTGGGCGCCTCGGCGCCGTAGCGGGCGACGAGGGAGGACGGCAGCTCCGCCGGCGACCGAAGCGTGGCAACGGGATTCGACGGCGCACCGACCAACGGCAGGTTGCGGGTGCGACATGCGGTCGCCCTCAGGCTGCGCAGCTCGACGGCGTGGTCCAGAACGTCCTGCGCCATGTAGCGGTACTCGGTCAGCTTGCCGCCGATCACGCTGATCACTCCTGCGGTCGACTCGACGACGGCGTGCTCACGCGACACGTCTGCCGTGCGGCCCTCGCCGGTGTCGATCAACGGCCGCAGCCCGGCATAGGCGCCGATGACGTCGGCAGGCCCAAGCGCGACGTCGAGTGCGGTGTTGACGGTGTCGAGCAGGAACGTCACCTCCTGCGGCGTGGGTTCCGGTACGTCGGGGATCGGTCCAGGCGCGTCCTCGTCGGTGAGCCCGAGGTACACGCGTCCGAGCTGTTCTGGCATCGCGAACACGAAGCGGTTGATCTCCCCGGGTATCGGAATCGTCAGCGCTGCAGTGGGATTGCCGAACGCTGCGGCGTCGAACACCAGATGCGTACCGCGGCTTGGCCGCAGTCGGATGGAGGTGTCGACGTCGCCCGCCCAGACCCCCGCGGCGTTGATCACCGCTCGCGCCGACACCAGCAGCCTCTCGCCGGTGATCTGGTCGGTCAGCCGCACCGACGTCCCCGTGGCATCGGATGCGCCGACGTGGGTCAGGATGCGCGCGCCGTGCTGCGCCGCGGTGCGCGCAACGGCAGTGACGAGGCGTGCGTCGTCGATCAACTGCCCGTCGTAGGCGAGCAGCCCGCCACTCAACCCGGAGCGGCGCACGGTGGGCGCCAAGTCGATCGCGCGTGCGGCGTCGATCCGGCGCGACCGCGGCAGCGTCGAGGACGGTGTGCCCGCCAGCTTGCGCAGTCCGTCGCCTGCCATGAAGCCGAACCGCACCAACGCGCGTGACGCGGAGTTCATCGACGGCAGCAGCGGAACCAGTTGCGGCATCGCCTTGACCAGATGAGGTGCGTTGCGCGTCATGAGGATGCCGCGCTCGATGGCACTGCGGCGGGCGATGCCGACGTTCCCGGTGGCCAGGTAGCGCAGGCCGCCGTGGACGAGCTTCGAGCTCCAGCGGCTGGTGCCGAACGCCAGGTCGTGCTTCTCCACCAGCACGACCGAAAGCCCGCGTGTCGCGGCATCCAGTGCGATCCCGGTCCCGGTGATGCCGCCGCCGATGACGACGACGTCGACAGTCCCGCCGTCACCAAGCATGGCCAGATCGGAGGCGCGGCGGGCGGCGTTGAGCGCAGTGGAGGACGTCATGGTGTCAGGTATCCGTTCAGGGCACGGGTCAGCTCGCCGACCAGGGTTGCGGCGTCGAGGATGGGCTCGACCAGCCGAGCGGACAGGATGGTCGACTGCGCGATCAGCAGGCACATGGCGGCGAGTTGGCGGGCGTCACCGGGGCGGACGCTGCCCTCGTCCTGGGCGGTCTTGATCTCGCCGGCCACGGTGTCCAACAGAATCTGCTGGCTGGTGCCGAGGCGTTCGGACAGATAGAACATCGCCAGATCCGGCGCCTGGTGCAGCACGGACATGATGACGTCGTCGTGGCGGAGGCGCTCGGCCACCGCAACCATGCGTTCGACCAGCGGTTCGCGGCCGACGCCGGGGCTCGCAACGTCGTCGAGGGCGTGGGTGATCCGTGAGGTGAGCAAGGCGGCCAGGATCGAGCGCTTGTCAGGAAACCGCCGGTAGACCGTGGGCCGGCTGATGCCCGCCCGCCTGGCGATCTCGGCAAGCGTGACGCGGTCGACGCCGTAGGCGAGCACGCAACTGGCCGCCGCATCGAGGATCCGCTCCTCAACGGGCATATCCGGATCCGCATTACTGATTGACATGATCTGTAATACTGTAACGCATGACCCCATCGAGTGACCACACACAACCCCCGATGAAGTGGAACGCCTGGGGCGACCCGGCAGCAGCCAAGCCGCTGTCCGACGGCATCCGCACCCTGCTCGAGCAGGCGCTCGGGGTGAACGGTGCGCCAGCGGCCGAGCTTGCCGCCGACCAGGTCCGCGTGCGGCCGTCGGCCCTGTCCGACGCCGAGCGGGCCGCGCTGGTCGCCATCGTGGGCGAGCAGAACTGCATCGTCGACGACTACGGCAGGCTCCTGCGGGCCGGCGGCAAGTCCACACTGGATTTGTTGCGCCGCAAGGATTCCGGCGTGCAGGATGCGCCCGACGCGGTCCTGTTGCCCGCCGATGAAACAGCGGTGGCCGAGTTACTCCGCTACTGCGCCAACCAAGGCATTGCCGTCGTCCCGTTCGGCGGTGGCACCACCGTGGTCGGCGGCGTCGACCCCATCCGCGGTGCGTTCAAGGCCGTCGTCTCGCTCGACCTCCGGCACCTCGACCAGTTACATGGTCTCGACGAGGTGTCCGGGGAGGCCGAGCTCGGCGCAGGCGTCACCGGACCGGATGCGGAGCGACTTCTCGGCGAACGGGGCTTCTCGCTTGGGCACTTCCCGCAGAGCTTTCAGTTCGCCACGATCGGCGGCTTCGCCGCGACGCGGTCGTCGGGCCAGGACTCGGCGGGTTACGGCCGGTTCGACGACATGGTCCGCGGCGTCACGGCGGTGACTCCGGCAGGAGTGCTCGACCTGGGCCGCGCCCCGGCATCGGCGGCGGGCCCCGACCTTCGTCAGCTGATCATCGGGTCGGAGGGCGTGTTCGGCGTGATCACCCGCGTGCGGGTGCGGGTGCACCCCGTCCCGGAGACCACGCGGTACGAAGCGTGGTCGTTCCCCGACTTCGCGACCGGTGCCGCGGCGCTGCGGGCGGTCGCCCAGACCGGAACCGGCCCGACCGTCATGCGGCTGTCGGACGAGGCGGAGACCGGCGTGAACCTGGCGACCACCGAGACCATCGGCGAGCAGAGCGTCACCGGCGGTTGCCTGGCGATCACCACGTTCGAGGGCACTGCGGCGCACACCGAGAGCAGGCACGCCGAGACCCGCGCGGTGCTCGAGTCGCACGGTGGCACGTCGTTGGGCGACGGGCCCGCGCAGGCGTGGGAGCACGGCCGGTTCGGGGCGCCCTATCTGCGGGACTCGTTGCTCTCCGCCGGTGCGCTGTGTGAGACGTTGGAGACGGCGACCAACTGGTCCAACCTCGGAACGCTCAAGGCGGCGGTGACCGAGGCGCTGACGACCGCGCTCGCCGAAACCGGTACTCCGGCACTGGTGTTGTGCCACATTTCCCATGTGTATCCCACCGGGGCGTCGCTGTACTTCACCGTGGTCGCCGGCCAGCGCGGCAACCCGATCGAGCAGTGGCGCAAGGCCAAGACGTCGGCGTCAGACGCGATGGTCCACAACGGAGGCACGATCACCCACCACCATGCCGTCGGTGCCGATCACCGGCCGTGGATGCGCGACGAGGTCGGCGATCTCGGCGTCGAGGTGTTGCGCGCGGTCAAGGCCGTGCTCGATCCGACGGGAATCCTCAACCCTGGCAAGCTGATCCCGTGAGTTCAGGGGCGACGCGGGTCACGGTGCTGACGAACCCGGCGTCCGGACACGGCAGCGCACCGCACGCCGCCGAGCGGGCCGTCGCTCAGTTGCATCGGCGCGGGGTCGACGTCGTCGCCATCGCAGGCACCGATGCCGAGCATGCCCGACGCCTCGTCGAGGGGGCACTGGAGCGCGGGATGGACGCTCTGGTGGTCGTCGGTGGTGACGGCATCATCTCCCTCGCGCTTCAGGTGCTGGCCCAGACCGACATCCCGCTGGGCATCATCCCCGCAGGCACGGGTAACGACCATGCCCGCGAATTCGGCATTCCTACAAAGGATCCCGAGGCCGCCGCCGACGTCATCGTGGACGGCGACGTGGCGACGGTGGATCTTGGCCGGATCAAGGGCGCCGACGGCACCGACAAGTGGTTCGGCACGGTCATGGCCGCCGGCTTCGATTCGCTGGTCACCGATCGGACCAACCGCATGAGCTGGCCGCACGGCCGGATGCGTTACAACGTCGCGATGCTCGCCGAGCTATCGCAGCTGCGGCTGCTGCCGTTCCGGCTGACGTTCGACGGCCGAGAGGTGGATACCCAGTTGACGTTGGCCGCGTTCGGCAACACCCGCAGTTACGGCGGCGGCATGCTGATCTGCCCCGACGCCGACCCCACCGACGGGCTGCTCGACGCGACGTTGGTGCAGTCCGCGTCGCGCACCAAGCTGATTCGCTTGTTCCCCACCGTCTTCAAGGGCACTCACGTCAACCTCGACGCGGTGCGCACTGAGCGGGCGAAGGTGATCACGGTCGACTGCCCCGGCATCAACGCCTACGCCGACGGCGAGTTCGTCTGCCCGCTGCCGGTCGAGGTGTCCGCGGTGCCCGACGCGCTGCGGATCCTGCGGCCAGCGACAATCGGCTGATGGACTGGGATTTCGAGGCCGACGACGGTGTCTTTAGAAGCGGCGCACCACCCGGATCGCCGCCATGATGAACACGACGATGAAGGCCAGCGTGGCAACACACGCGATCTGAAACCACGGAGTGTCCAGCTCGTTGAGCATGGCTGCGGCCACCGGTAGGACGAGCCAGCCGAGAAGGAAGATCACCACCGCACCGCGCTTGCTCTTCGCAGGCTGCTCGTAATCCTCGTCCAGCGGTAGTTCCCCCATGGCCTCGATGCTAACGGCCGCTAGCCAACTCCGCGGTTGAGCCAGCTCATCTCACCGGTGTCGCCGCCACCGCGGTAGGGCTCCAGCGCCTCGTCCCATGCGGTGCCGAGCACCGTGTCCAGCTCGGCGGCGAGAGTGTCGGCTCCGGATGCCATCAAGCCGCGAAGGCGCATCTCGCCGACCATCACGTCGCCGTTGGCGCTCATCGTTCCCGCCCACAGACCGAGCTGCGGGGTGTGGCACCAGCGGTAGCCGTCGACGCCCTCACTCGGGTCTTCAGTCACCTCGAAGCGCAGCACCGACCACGACCGCAGCGCGCTGGCCAGCTGGGCGCCCGTCCCGACCGGACCCACCCAGTTGGTGATGGTGCGCAGTTGTCCTGGCATGGCGGGTTGAGGTGTCCACTTCAGGTTCGCTCGCGCCGACAGGGTCGACGACAGCGCCCACTCCACGTGTGGGCATACCGCCGCGGGCGAGGCGTGGACGTAAACCACACCAGTCGTCGTGTCGGCGAATTGGTTCGACGCACGCATCATTTGCTCCTTCGGCTCCACTAGGGACGTCTTCCCCAAGCCGACCTGGTGATTCCGAAAGGGTCACGATGCATAACGTTAAAACTGGGTCGTGCGTGTCTATTGTGCCTTGTGGGACCCGTGTTGCGCTAGTGTGCGCCAAATTCTCTCAGCACTCCATCAGACAGGGCAGGCCACAACGGGTAGGTCCACTTGTCGAAATCACGGTCGGTCAACACGACAAGTGCCAGGTCGGCGGCCGGATCGGCCCAGATGAACGTGCCCGACTGGCCGAAGTGACCGAACGTTCGACCCGAGTTCGCCGACCCCGTCCAATGCGGGGACTTGCCGTCGCGGATCTCGAAGCCCAGCCCCCAGTCGTTCGGCCGTTGGACGCCGAACCCGGGCAACACGCCGTCCAAACCGGGAAATTGGACCGTGATCGCCTCGGCGTGCAGCTGTGGCGACACGACAACGGGCCGCAGCAGATCGACGGCGAAGGCGACGAGATCCGCCACCGTCGACTCCCCTCCGTACCCGGCCGCCTGCGCACCGCCGACGAGCGTCGAGGCCCCCATGCCGAGGGGTTCGAAGACGGCTTCGGCGAGGTACTGCTCGAACGCGATGCCCGACTCCTCCTGCACCGTCTCGGCGAGCACGCCGAAGCCGTAGTTGGAGTAGACGCGACGCTTGCCCGGTGCCGCCACCGACTCAGCCGACTGCATCGCAAGTCCCGACGTATGCGCGAGCAGGTGCCGAACCGTCGACCCCGACGGGCCCGCCTGGGAGTCGAGTTCGACGACGCCCTCCTCGATCGCGACCTGCGCGGCGCGGGCGACCAGTGGCTTGGTCACCGACGCGAGGGCGAACCGGCGCCGGGTGTCACCGAACTCCGCCAGCACACCGGACGGCCCGACGACTGCGGCCGCCGCAGTCGGAACCGGCCAGTCGGATATCGCGTCCAAGGCGCTCATGGCGCAGCAGCCTAATCCGTTCCGGGTTGTGGCCACCGACGTGATGGTCACCCTTTAAGTTGTAACCATGAGTCAGACAGTGCGCGGCGTGATCTCGAGGAGCAAGAAGCAACCGGTCGAATTGGTTGACATCGTGATCCCCGATCCGGGCCCCGGTGAAGTGGTCGTCGACGTGACCGCGTGCGGCGTCTGCCATACCGACTTGACCTACCGCGAGGGCGGGATCAACGACGAGTACCCCTTCCTGCTCGGGCACGAGGCCGCAGGCACGGTCGAATCGGTCGGCGCGGGCGTCACCCACGTCGAGCCCGGCGACTTCGTGATCCTGAACTGGCGCGCGGTGTGTGGCGAATGTCGGGCGTGCAAGCGCGGCAGACCGTGGTACTGCTTCAACACATTCAACGCCGAACAGAAGATGACGCTCACCGACGGCACCGAACTCACCCCTGCGCTGGGCATCGGCGCATTCGCCGACAAGACGCTCGTCCACGAAGGACAGTGCACCAAGGTCGACCCGGCCGCCGACCCCGCCGTCGCGGGCCTGCTGGGCTGCGGCGTGATGGCCGGTCTCGGCGCAGCGGTCAACACCGGCGCAGTCGGTCGCGACGACACCGTCGCAGTCATCGGTTGCGGCGGTGTTGGCGACGCCGCGATCGCCGGCGCAGCACTGGTCGGCGCACGGCGGATCATCGCCGTCGACACCGACAACACCAAACTGAACTGGGCACGCGAGTTCGGTGCCACCCACACCATCAACGCCCGCGAACTCGACGTCGTCGAGACCATCCAGGACCTCACCGACGGCAACGGCGCCGACGTGGTGATCGACGCCGTCGGGCGGCCCGAGACCTGGAAGCAGGCGTTCTACGCCCGCGACCTGGCGGGAACCGTTGTGCTGGTAGGTGTTCCGACCCCAGACATGCGCATCGACATGCCGCTGGTCGACTTCTTCTCCCGCGGCGGGACGCTGAAGTCCGCGTGGTACGGCGACTGCCTGCCCGAGCGCGACTTCCCCACCCTGATCAGCCTGTACCTGCAGGGGCGACTGCCCCTGGAGAAGTTCGTCACCGAACGCATCGGACTGGACGGCATCGAAGAGGCCTTCCACAAGATGCACGCCGGCGAGGTACTGCGCTCCGTGGTCATCTTGTGATGAGCGCTCGCGCGAAGAACGGAGAGCAGTAGTGGCCACCAACATCCAACGCGTCGTCACCAGCGGCAGCTTCGAACTCGACGGCGGCAGCTGGGACGTCGACAACAACATCTGGATCATCGGTGACGATTCCAACGTCGTGGTGTTCGACGCCGCCCACACCGCGCAGCCGATCATCGATGCGGTCGCAGGCCGCAACGTGGTCGCCGTGGTCTGCACGCATGGCCACAACGATCACGTCACCGTCGCGCCCGAGCTCGCCGACGCCCTCGACGCACCGGTCCTGCTCCATCCCGCCGACGACGTGCTGTGGCGAATGACCCATCCGGACAAGGACTTCCGCAGCGTCGACGACGGACTGGTGCTATCCGCGGGCGACGTGGAGATCCGCGCGCTGCACACGCCCGGCCACTCGCCTGGGTCGGTGTGCTGGTATGCCCCGGAACTCGGAGCCGTGGTCAGCGGGGACACCTTGTTCAGCGGCGGCCCAGGAGCCACGGGACGGTCGTACTCGGACTTCCCCACCATTTTGGCGTCCATCTCGGAGAAGTTGGGCGAGCTGCCCGCCGACACCGTCGTCTACACCGGGCACGGCGACACCACCGTCATCGGCGACGAGATCGTGCACTACGACGAATGGGTCGCCCGCGGCCACTAGCGCCCGTCGAGTACCCGTTTCTTCTCGGCCTCGTACTCCGCTTCGGTGAGCGCGCCCGAATCACGCAGCTGGGCAAGCGTATTGAGCTGCTGGATGCGGATGCCCTGATCGGTGGGAACGTACGGTTCGACGGGTTGGGTGAACGTTGCCGGTGGCGGCGAGTACATCGGCGACGACGGATACACCGGTGGCGGCGGGTAGGTCGGCATCAGCTCGCTTCGCTTGACCTTGCTCGCCCATACCCGCGCGATGATCAGGTCGACGACGGCAAGCCCGAAGATCGCCACGAAGATCCACGGCAGGTGCCCGTAGCTGCTGCCATGACCGAACGCCAGCCGCGGGTCCAGGAACGCGCTGACGTTGCCGTCGGTGGTGATGTCGTAGGTGCCCTCGGCGGGGACGTGCAGATAGCCGATGCGGACGCGCGCATCGTTGTTGACCGTCGTGGTGCTTCCGTAATCCTCGGTCAGCACCGGTTCCTCGACACCGACGGGCGCAACGATGCGGTACTTCAACGGCGGGACGGGCAGGCCGTTGCCACCGCCACCGATCAGCACCGTGTGGAACGTGACCGTGACGTCTCCCGCGGGCAGGTGCAGGCTGTTCGAGCCTGGGATGGGGACCTCGCCGTAGGCGTCGTACTCGTCGAAGACGAACGCGTTCAGGATCAGCGTGGCGATGAAGCCGACGACCGACACCACGATCGTCACCACGGCGACGACGGTGAGGGCCCTTGGCACGGTCCTGCGACTCATGCAGCGCAGTCTGTCATGGGGAAGTCTGCGCCGCCGCGCCAATCGACCAGGTCGTGAGCGCAGTTCTGAGCTACCGTTTCACTCATGCCCGAATCGAGCATCGTGGTGCGGCCGGAGCCGGTTGACAGCGGCTCCTACACCGCGGGTTCGCGGCTGCAGGCCGCCGGATTGCGGCGGGCGATAACACTTTTCGAGCAGGCCGCCGACGTGGTGCCCATCCCCGGGTCGCCGCGCCCCATCGTCATCGCCGACTACGGCGCGGCGAACGGACACAACTCGCTTCTGCCCATTGGCGCCGCGATCGGCAGGTTCCGCGCGCGAACCCGGCCCGAGCACTCGGTGCTGGTCACGCACACCGACGTGCCCCAGAACGACTTCACCGAACTCTTCCGCACGTTGAGCGACGACCCCGACACCTATCTCAAGAAGGACCCCGCGACATTCGCGTCGGCGGTGGGGCGCTCGTTCTACACCCAGATCCTGCCGTCCAACAGCGTGAACCTGGCCTGGTCGTCGTGGTCGATTCTGTGGCTGGGAAGGGTGCCTGCCCCCATTCCCGATCACGTCGTGGTGTCGTCCACCCGCGACGAGAACACCCGCACCCTCTACGCCAAACAGGCCGCACACGACTGGCACGAATTCGTCGCGTTCCGCGGTCGCGAACTGGCCCCTGGGGGGCGGCTGGTGGTGATGACGCTGGCGGTCGACGAGGACGGCGACGTCGGCTACCGACCACTGCTGGACGCGGTGATGGAGACGCTCGTCGAGATGTCGGCCCGCAATCTGATCACCGAGGCCGAAGTGCACCAGATGTCCATCCCGATCGTCGGGCGGCGCGAGCGCGACTTCCTGTCCCCGTTCGCGCCGTCGGGCACCTTCGAGCGGCTGACGATCCAGCACCTCGAGATCTTCGGGGCCGAGGACCGTTTCTGGGCTCAGTACCAGATCGACGAGGACGCTACTGCTCTCGGCGCGCAGTGGGCGGCATTCCTGCGCGCGGCGACGTTCCCCGCGCTACTGCCTGCGCTGCACGAACGCGATGCGGGTCATCGGGAACTGGTCCTCAACGAGCTCGAGTACGGGGTCAGGGCGCGGTTCGCCGCAGCGCCCGAGCAGATGCGGATACCGCTGGCGTTGGTGGTCATCGAGAAGAAGGAACGCAGCCACCACTGAGCTAGCCTGCGATGCGCTCGCGAAAGGTGTTGCGGTAGTTCTGCGGTGCCACCCCGGTAAGCCTGCGGAACTGCTCCCGGAAGTTGGCCGGTGAGCTAAACCCGACGTCGCGGCCGATCTTTTCGACGCCATACGACGTCGTCTCCAGCAGCTGTTGCGCGTGACGTACCCGGACACCGGTCAACCACTGCATCGGGGTCTGCCCGGTCTCGGCCTGGAATCGGCGGTTGAGCGTGCGGACGCTGACCGCGGCGTGCGCAGCGATGTCGGCAAGCACGACCTCGCGGTGTGCCTCGCGCTCGATCCAGGCCAGCACGTCGTCCAACTCGGTGCGCTCCGCCTGGTGATTGGCGACAGGTCGATTTCGCAGAATGAACTGTGCCTGGCCCCCGCTGCGGTGCAGCGGCGCCACCGCGTTCCTCGCGGCGTCGGCCGCGACCGCGGCACCGTGGTCGCGCTGCACCATGTGCAGGCACAAATCGAGGCCTGCCGACGCGCCTGCCGAGGTGAGTACCTGGTCCTCGTCGACGTAGAGCACGTCGGGGTCGAGGTGCACCGCGGGGAACATGGCGCGGAACGCGTCGGCGGCCCGCCAGTGTGTCGTCGCGCGCCGGCCGTCGAGGAGTCCTGCGGCGGCCAGAGTGAAGGCGCCGGAGCAGATCGACGCCATGCGGGTGCCGCGGGCGAAGGCGTCGCGCAACGCGGCGAGCACGGCCGGCGGCGTTGGGTCGGTCACGTCGTAGCGGCCGGGTACGACGATGGTGTCCGCGGCGGCAAGGACCTCGAGTCCGTGGTCGGTGGCGATGCGCAGCGCCCCTGCGGAGACGATGGAATCGGTTCCGCACACCACCACCCGATAGCCCGCGCGGCCCGATGCCAATCGGACTTGACCGAACACCTCGACGGGCGTGGCGAGATCGAAGGCGATGGTGTCGGGAAGGGCGACGACGGCCACGGTGTGCATCTCCGGACGGTAGCAGGCAGTGGCAATATCCCGGCGATTCATGTCATTCTGGCCACTGTTCGAGCCTGACATTCGGCGGTCACGATGACGGCATGCATGCACAGTTGGTGTTGTTCGACGGCTTCGACCCGCTCGACGTCATCGCCCCGTTCGAGGTGCTCGCCGCAGGCAGTGCAGCGGTGGGCGGCGCACTGACGGTCGAGCTGGTATCCGCCGAGGGGCCACGGCCGGTGGTCAGCGGAACGCGCGGTCTGGTCCTGAACGCCACGGCCGCGCTCGATCCCGACAAGCCCGGCTTCGTCATCGTGCCAGGTGCGAGTGGTCCGGTGGACGGCGATCCCGACCAGGTCGACACCATCCCGGTACTGCTCGCCCGCTTCGGTGAGACGGCGGCGGTCCCGTTGATGCGCCAGGCGATGGCCAATCCCGATGTCACGGTGGCGACCGTCTGCGGCGGGTCGCTGGCCCTGGCGATGGCCGGACTCATCGAGGGTCGCAACGCGGTCACCCATGTACTCGGCCTCGACGTGTTGGAGGCGACGGGTGTCAACGTGGTTCACGCGCGGGTGGTCGACGACGGCGACCTCGTCACTGCGGGCGGGGTGACCTCCGGACTGGACCTCGCGCTGCATCTGCTCGAGCGGAGCTACGGTCCGCGTGTTGCGATCGCGGTCGAGGAGCTGTTCGAGTACGAGCGACGGGGAACGGTGTGGAAATGACCATCATCGGTGAATGGGATGTCACCATCAAGACGCCGATCGGGTCGATGGCCGTGGTCTACGAGTTCACGGAATCCGAAGGCGCACTGGCTGGTTCGGCGACGCTCAAGGGCGACACCGTTCCGCTTCATGACCTCACCGTCACCTGGCCTCGGGTTACCTGGAGTCAGTCGGTGACCAAGCCGATGCGACTGAATCTGGCGTTCGACGTGGTGGTCGACGGTGACCGGCTGGCCGGTCACTCGCGGGCCGGCCGATTGCCGCGCTCGGCGGTGATCGGGACTCGGCGCCGCGGCCAGATCTGACACGCGCGTGCATTGCCACCGGACTTCCGGCGGAGGACGATGAAATCCGACGGCGGCGCCGTCGAGACGCTGCCCCGTCCAGAGGAGGCAGATTGTGTACGCACGAACGACAACCATGGAGGCAATGCCCTCATCCGTCGACGCAGGCATTGCCTACGTCCGCGACAAGGTGATGCCCCTGCTCGAAGGCCTCGATGGCTACATCGGGCTGTCCCTGCTGGCCGATCGGTCATCCGGTCGCTGCATCATCACCAGCGCGTGGGGATCCGAGGATGCCATGCGCGCGAGCGCACGGGCTGTTGAACAGGTCCGGAGCCGCGCCGCCGAGATCTTCGGTGGCGGCAGCCCAACCGTCGAGGAATGGGAGATCGCGGTCCTGCACCGTGAACGCGAGGCCGGCGACGGTGCCTGCGTCCGGGTGACCTGGGCCAACGTCGATCCCAACCAGGTGGACGCGGGCATCGAGGTCTTCAAGGCAGCCCTGCCTGCGATGCAGGAATTGGAAGGGCACTGCAGCGCAAGTCTGTTGGTGGACAGGACATCCGGCCGCGGCGTGTCATCGGTGGCCTACGAGAGCGCCGACGCGATGGAACGCAACCATGCCGAGATGGACCGACTAAGGGGTTCGGTGTCCGGGGAAGCGGCCGCCCAGATCGTCGAAGAGCACGACTTCGAGTTGTTGATCGCCCACCTACGGGTTCCCGAGATGGTCTGATCTCAGTCAGGGCGCCATCTCGTAGGCACCGTCGTACGCCTTGACCCGCTCCCACACCCGATTGAACCGGGCGGCGTCGGCCACCGGCTTGCGGATCGCTCCAAGGGCCCAGTCCTGCTGCGCCTGGGTCGAGGTCGGCTTGCCTTGCAGTGCAACGGCATAGGTGTTGAAGTCGTTGATCTGGAAGGCGAAGATCTGATCGACGATGTCGTCGTCGAGCCCCGTCAGTGCCGCCTGCTCCAGGATCAGCTGCCCGTAGACGATCAGCGAGAACAGGTGCCCGACGTTGAGCAGGAAGTCCAGGTCCTTCTGCTGGTCGGCGTCCGGCGCGGCGGTCAGGAGCAGCTCCTTGAAGGCCAATGCTTGCTCGAAGAACCGCGCAACGTTCGGGATGCGAGCGTGCTCGGTGTACACCGGCGTCCAATCGGCGAACCGGATCTGGCCGGCACCGCGAGTCGGTCCCTGCTTCCAGAAGAAGACGTCGTCACTCGGGTCGTCGCGGATCGGGATCGCCGGGTACTCAAGCGGATTGAGCATGTAGTTCGGCATGAACTTCAGCACCAGGCCGACGTTGACGTGCACCGTGCCCTCCAGGCGGGGTAGGCAGCCCATCAGCTGCGCAACCTCGCGGAACATGGTGTTCTTCTCGTACCCCTTGGCGGCCACCACGTCATGCAGCAGTCGCATGACGGTCTCGCCCTCCATCGTGACCTTGGCCTTGGTCATCGGGTTGAACAGCAGGTACCGCCGGTCCTCGAGGCTGGCGCTGCGGAAGTAGTCAACCGCGCGCCTGCTGAACGCCTTCATCGCGATCATCCGCGCGTAGGAGTCGACGAAGTTGGCCCGCACGTGACTGAAGTCGGTGACCGGGTTGCCGTAGAGAATGCGGTTCTGCGCGTGGGTGATGGCCTCGTAGAAGGCATGCTCAGCCATGCCGATCGAGGCCGAACAGAGGTTGAACTTGCCGACGTTGACCGTATTCAGCGCGGCGGCAAAGGCTTCCACGCCGGTGTGCAGGATGTCCTCGGCGCGGACCGGGTAGTTCTCCAGCCGGAAGGTGCTCACGTAGATCTGCATGTGCACGACGTTGCCGACCAGGTGGTAGTTCTCGTGCTGGCTGTCGGCGGCGAAGAAGACGTATGCGTCGTCTCTTTCTTCAACACCGCCCTCGGCACTTGCCCGCCGCGCGAACACCGACACCATGCTGGCGACGTTGCCGTTGCCGATGTAGTACTTCTCCCCCGTCGCTCGGTAGAGGATGCCGTTGGCACGGTCCTCCTCGCTGGCCGGGGTGAGCACCATGTCGGTGTTGTAGACGTCGGCGCCGTGCTCGCGCTCGGACAGCCCGAACGCCATCACCTCTCCGGCCTCGAGGTCGTCGGCCGCCTTGAGCTTGGCGTCCTTGTTCTCGCTCTGCCAGATCGGGCCGAGGCCGAGGATGGTGACCTGCTCGGTGTACCAGTAAGTCAGGCCATAGAAGCCGAAGATCTCGGCGAGCGCGGCGTTGCGCGCGGCGTCCCAGCGCTTGTTCGGGTTGCCGTCGGCGAACTCGGACGGCGTGAGGAACGTTGCGAACAGCTTCTCGCGCTTGACGAACTCGACGAAGTCAGCGGGCCACTGCGCGGTGAGATCGTCGTCGAGGATGCGCTTCTTGCCCTGCCCCTCGAACCAGTCGATCGTCGCCCGCAGCAACCTGCGGGTTTCCGCGTCGAACTGCTGCGGGTCGTAGGTGTTCGGATCGAAGAGCAAGCCGTCCGTTCGGTCAGTCATGGCGCAGAGCCTAGCGGGATCCGGAACGTCACGGTACCGCCGGTACCGGTTGAGGCTGGCCACCGGGCAACGGCACCCACGGCAGGCCGGGGATCGTCGGATATGGCGGTGTCGGGCTCCACGGCGGCGGCTCGGTGGTCGGCGGCGGCGGTTCCGTCGTCGGGGGCGGCGGCGGCGGCTCCGAGGTTGGCGGCGGCGGCGGTGGCGGTTGCGTCTGCGTGACGGTCGCGGGCGGCGCCGGCCGACGGGTTTCGGTGCGCGTCTCAGTCACCGGTGGCGGAGCGGGCGGCGGCGCGGGAGCGGGCGCGGACGCCGTCGTCGTCGGTGTCGATGACGTGGTGGTGCCGGTGATGACGGACGGTTTCGGCTCGTCGCCCCGGCCCGTCAACAGGACGACGGCCCCGGCGATCGCCGCCAACAGCACCACGACGCCTGCGGTCATGACGGCGGTCGGGGTGCGATACCAGGGCACTGGAGCGACCACCAACGGGTCGTCGTCGTCTGGCGCGTCGAACGCGAGTTGGGGACGGGGACCCGCTTCGTGAGCGGCAGCGGGCACATCGGCATATTCGGCTACCGCGGGGAGGTCCTGGGCATCCGACCACGCCAGCGCCGCGGGAGCCAAGGACTCGGCCTGCACGGCGACGGGTGGCAGCACCGCGATCGACGTGGCGCCTTCTTCGACGGTGCCGCGGACGGCCCTCAGCCCGGCACCGATCGCAGCGGCCAGTTCGGGCTGCGCAGACGTGACCACCGGAACCCGAAGATGCTCCGACAGCGTCGTCGTGATCAGCGGAATGCGCGCGCCACCGCCGATCGACGCGACCGCAACCAGATCGCCGGGCCGGACTCCGCTGCGCTGCAACGCATCCCGTAGTTCTTCGATGAACCCGGCAAGGGGTCCGCGGATGGTGTCGTCGAGTTCGTTGCGCGTGACGCGCACCTCGCCGCTGCGTCCGGGCAGTTCGGCGGGCATGGAGGCCACTGCGGCGGTCGACAGCCGCTCCTTGGCTCCCCGGCACTGGGACCGCAGCTTCGACAGTGACCCGATGGCCGAGGTTCCCGACAGGTCCACCGCTCCCGCCGCGGAGAGGTCGGCGAGCACGTGGGTGAGCAGGGCCTGATCGATCAGATCACCGGACAGGTCGGTGTATCGGACCGTCGGAGCGAGGGGCGCGAACCCGTGCGCGGCGTCGGCCAGCGTGACGCTGGTACCAGTGGCTCCGAAGTCACACACCGCGATGATGCCGCGGGCGGGCACGCCGGGGTCGCGCTGCAATGCCGTCAGCGCGGCAACGGCGTCGGACACCAAGGGCGCCTGGGGCGAGCGAAGCGACGGGGGATGTGCCGCGCCGAACTCGGGTATCGCAGCCAGTGCGCCGCGCAGGGCGGCGACTGCGGCCGGCCCCCAGTGGGCCGGGTGTGCGACGCCCACCGGTCCCGCAGGCGGTTGGCCCCTGGTCACGGCGTAGAGCGTGGCACGCAGGGCGTCGCCGAGAAGTGCGTCGGCGCGGTGCGAGGAGCCGTCGGACGCGACGATGCCCACCGGATCGCCGACCCGGTCGACGAAGTCGTTGATGATGAGGCCGCGCTCGGCCAGGTTGGGGTTCTCGGCCGGCAAACCGACTTCGGGTGGCCGGTGCGGATACAACGTCAGTACCGCCGTGCGGGTCACCGCGGTTCGGTCGACCACCACCCCTCGCAGGGTGGCGGCGCCGACCGAGAGCCCTATGCCGTCTGCCACGTCATCGAATTGTGCCCGCTCCCCCGATCAAGGGGAGATCCAGTGGGGTCACCCAACCCGGCGGCAGGTCGTTGACGGCGGGTACCGCGTTCAGAGCGCGAAGCCCCGTGGCCAGGCAGCCGGCGGCTGCGGCGTCGCGGCCGGAACCGTCGGTGAACCGGAACGCGGTCTCCTGGAAGATGCTCGGGGTGCCCTCGATGTCCACGCGGTAGACGTCGTTCTCGTTGCCCGACGGCCAGTCCGGTGCAGCGTCGTCACCGATCCGGTTCACGTGCTCGAGCTGGATTCGGGTCTCGCCCTTGTAGACACCGTTGATGGTGAATCGCACCGCGGCGACGTTGCCCGCCGGGATGATGCCCTTCGCGGTCTTGCGCTCGTTGGGGGTGACCCACTTGTCCCAGGTGGTCGTGATCTCGTCGAGCTCGATGCCCGCTGCGGCCGCGATCATCGGAACGGTTGCGCCCCAGGCGAAGACGAGGATGTCGGGCGTCTCGAGCAGCGGCCGGTGCTCCGGCGGCTTGCCGATGCCCATCTCGAATTCGTAGTCCCCCTCGTAGTTGGTGTAGTCCAGCAGCTCGGAGGCCCGCACCTTGCGAACCTCGGACGTCAGGCCCATCAGTGTCAACGGGAAGAGGTCGTTGGCGAAGCCGGGATCGATGCCGGTGGTGAAGCACGACGACTGCCCCGCCTCGCAGGCGTCGGTGATCGGCTGAATCCAGTTGGGCGGGTTCAGGTGCATCTTCGGCCACACCCATGGCGTCATGGACGTCGAACAGACGTCGATGCCTGCCCGCAGGAACTTGGTGATGAGCGCGATGTTGTCGTCGGCGTGAGCTGCGGTCGGCCCGTAGTGCACCAGCGCGTCGGGCCGCAGCGCGATCAGCGCGTCGACGTCGTCGGTGGCGTTCAGGCCCAACGACCGGCCCAGACTGCAGATCTCGCCGACGTCGCGACCCGCCTTCTCGGGGTTGCTGACGCCGACGCCGATGAGTTCGAACTCTGGGTGCTTGACGATCTCGGCGATCACCATCTTTCCGACGAAACCGGTACCCCAGACCACAACTCGTTTGCTCACTTGATGCCTTTCAGTAGGTCCTCGTTCGGACTTCACCACGAGGGGGCAGTATTTGGGGATGTTTCGGTTCGATCGAACCGGCAGGGAAGGAAGACGACATGACTCTGACTGGGCGGCGAGCGTTGGTTACCGGTGCATCGCGAGGTATCGGGGCCGAGATCGTGCGACGGCTGGCCGCCGAGGGCGCCGCCGTCGCGTTCACCTATGGCGCGTCGGCCGCGGAGGCCGAAAAGCTCACCGCCGACGTCACCTCCAGCGGCGGTACCGCCGTCGCCATCCAGGCCGACAGCGGTGACCCCGAGCAGGTCGCCCGGTCCGTCGACGAGGCCGTCGCGAAACTTGGCGGGTTGGACATCCTGGTCAACAACGCGGGCGTGGCGTACATCGGCGACGTCGAGACGTTCCCGATGGAGCAGTTCGACCGCCTCGTCGCGATCAACGTCCGTGGCGTGTTCGCCGCCATCCAACGGGCCGTCCCACACCTCGGTGACGCGGGCCGCATCATCAACATCGGCAGCATCAACGCCGACCGGGTGCCCAACCCCGGCATGTCGGTCTACGCCATGAGCAAGGGGGCGGTTGCCGGTTTGACGCGCGGCCTGGCGCGTGAGCTCGGCCCGCGGGGCATCACCGTCAACAACGTTCAACCGGGCCCGATCGCCACGGACATGAACCCACCGGAGGGTGAATTTGCCGACGCGGCAAGGCAAGTGATGGCGCTTGGTCGTTACGGTCACCCGAGTGACGTCGCCGGTGTGGTCGCATATCTGGCAGGACCGGACGCCGCATACATCACCGGCGCGAACTGGAACGTCGACGGCGGGTTCACCGTCTAGCGGCTCAGAAGCAGCGCTTCAGGCCGCCGGGCTCGCAATACAGCGGGTAGCGGTCCGTCGGCATCGGCAGCGGGCCCTGGTAGGTCAGCGTGAACGGGTAGTTGTCGATCGCCGCGGGCACGCCGCACACGTCGTTGTGGGTCACCGAGCGGGTGCCGCTCATGGTGACGTCGTCGAACTTGTAGTTCTCCAAGATCGCCTCCGTGCTGCCGTCAGCGCACTTGAAGCCGTCCAGCAGATTCTTGGAGTACGCCCACACCCCGCCGGACAGGCGGGCGTCGCCGCCGAGGACCTTCGTCGTCCCCGGGGCGACGTGCAGCGTGCACGCGACGGGAAGTTCGAGGTTGTCGCGCAGGTCGCCGACCGTCGGAACGCACGTCGGGTAGATGGTCCACGTCGTGACGAGGTCGCCCTGGGTGTAGGTGTAGACACCCTCCATCACCTGGTCCGCGCGGGCTGGGCTCGCGAAACCCACCACCAGGCTCGCAAAGGCGGCGGCGACGGCGAGCACACGGGCGATCGTCATGCGGACGAGTATCGCAGTGCCATCGTTGCAAAGTCACGGCTTTGTGCGAAGGTGCAAGCCATGACGTCACTCGAGGGCAAGGTCGCCCTGATCACTGGAACATCGGCCGGGCTCGGCGCCGCGACGGCGAAGCTGTTTGCCGAACGGGGCGCTTCGGTGTTCGGGATCGCACGCGATGCCGACCGGATGGCGACGGTGTTCGCCGACGTACCGGGTGGCAAGTTTTCGTCGGTGGACGTCACCAGCCCTGCTGCGTGCCGGGAGGCGGTGGCCGCGTGCGTCGCCGCGTTCGGCAGGCTCGACGTGTTGGTGAACGTCGCCGGTTTTCACAAGATGCGCCATACCCAGACGACGACCGACGAGGACTGGGACCGCGATCTCGCGGTCAACCTGAATGGACCGTTCTACCTGTCCCGCGCCGCCCTTCCGCACCTGCTGGAGGTGGGCGGCAACATCGTCAACGTGGCATCCATCGCCGGAGTCGAGGGCGAGGTGTACTCAGCGGGGTACTGCGCGGCCAAGCACGGCCTCGTCGGTCTCACCAAGGCGCTGGCGATCGAGTTCACCAAGGACAAGCTGCGGGTGAACGTGGTGTGCCCGGGCGGGATGCCGACGGCACAGGCAACGGAATTCGAGGCACCCGAGAACGCGGACTGGGATCTGATCCTGCGCATCGCCTCGCCACGCGGCTTCATGGAGACCGCCGACGTTGCCAAGGTGATCGCCTTCCTTGGCAGCGACGACGCCGCTGCCATCCACGGTGCGGTGTACCGGGTGGACAACGGTAAGGGCGCCGGCTGACCCCGGCGCGTTCCGGCATCATGTCCCCGTGTGCCCGCGTTCACCTCTGCGACGCCCGTTGCGAGTGCGGCGTGCACGCACCACTGCGAGAATCGCGCCGTGACCGACGTCATCCAGACCCCGAACTCCTCCGAGGCCGCGCTGCCCGAGCCGAGCCGCACCGGCCTGTCAGCAGATGCCCTGCGACGGGACATCCTCGACCACCTGCGCTACTCGATCGGCAGGCCCGCCGCCGCCCTGAAGCCCGAGCACTACTACCGGGCCCTCGCCCTGTCGATACGTGACCGCATGCAGGACAACCGGGCGGCGTCTACCCAGACGTCGCTCGACCTTGGCAAGAAGGTCACCTGCTACCTGTCGGCAGAGTTTCTGATGGGGCCGCAGCTGGGCAACAACCTGCTCAACCTCCAGGTCGAGGACGCAGCGCGCGCCGCGCTCGCGGAGCTGGGCCAGGACCTCGAGGAGGTCCTCGCGTGCGAACCGGAGCCGGGACTTGGCAACGGCGGCCTCGGCCGGCTCGCCGCGTGTTATCTCGACTCCCTGGCCACCCTCGAGCGACCGGCGATCGGCTACGGCATCCGCTACGAATTCGGCATCTTCAAGCAGGAGTTCCGCGACGGTTGGCAGATCGAGCTCACCGATAACTGGTTGGCGAACGGAAACCCTTGGGAGATCGCCAAACCCGACGTGTCCTACCTGGTCAACTGGGGCGGGCACACCGAGCACTACGTGGACGACGCGGGCGCCGACCGCATCCGCTGGGTTCCCAAGCAGGTAATCAAGGGCGTCGCCTACGACACGCCCATTCAGGGTTACGGCGTGCACACCTGCAACGTGCTGACACTGTGGAGTGCGCGCGCCGTCGAATCGTTTGCGCTGGACGCCTTCAACACCGGCGACTACTACAAGGCCGTCGAGGAGGAGGTCACCTCCGAGACAGTCACCAAGGTGCTCTACCCCAACGACGAGCCCGAGGCGGGCAAGCGCCTTCGCCTGCTCCAGCAGTACTTCTTCGTGTCGTGCTCGCTGCAGCACGTCGTGCACATCATGGACGACCTCGCCGACGCGTCGCTGCACGAGCTACCGAAACGGTTTGCGTTGCAGCTCAACGACACTCACCCCTCCATCGGCGTCGCGGAGCTCATGCGGATCCTCGTCGACGAGCGCAGGCTCGATTGGGACGAGGCGTGGGCGATCACCGTCGCGACGTTCGGTTACACCAACCACACGCTGCTGCCCGAGGCCCTGGAGAAGTGGCCGCTCGGCCTGTTCCGCGACTCGCTGCCGCGGCACCTGGAGATCATCTACGAGATCAACAGCCGGTTTCTCGACGAGGTGCGGGCGCACTTCCCCGGTGACGTCGACCGCGTGCGGCGCATGTCGATCATCGGCGAGGAGGGTGGCCAGACCGTGCGCATGGCATACCTCGCTACGGTCGGCAGCCACGCGATCAACGGCGTCGCCGCCCTGCACTCCGACCTGTTGAAGTCCAGCACGCTCAAGGACTTCTACGAGCTGTGGCCGGAGCGCTTCTCCAACAAGACCAACGGCGTGACGCCGCGCCGCTTCCTGGCGTTGTCCAACCCGGGCCTTCGCACGCTGCTCGACAGCACGATCGGTGACGGCTGGCTGACCGATCTGGACCGGCTCCGCGGGCTGGAGGCCTTCATCGAAGACCCCGAGTTCCGGCAGCAGTGGCGGAACGTGAAGCGGTCCAACAAGGCTCGACTCTCCGAGTACCTGCATTCGGCGACCGGCGTGGACTTGGATCCCACCTGGATGTTCGACATTCAGGTCAAGCGCATCCACGAGTACAAGCGCCAGCACCTGTCCGTGCTGCACATCATCCGGCAGTACTACCGGTTGAAGACCAACCCCGGACTCGACATCGCGCCGCGCGCCTACGTCTTCGGCGGGAAGGCCGCCCCCGGGTACTTCATGGCCAAGCGGATCATCAAGCTCATCAACGCGGTGGGCGAGACGATCAACCACGATCCCGACGTGAACCGGTTCATGAAGGTCGTGTTCGTGCCGAACTTCAACGTCCAGAACGCGCACCTGATCTACCCGGCCGCGAACCTCTCCGAGCAGATCTCCACCGCGGGCAAGGAAGCCTCCGGCACCGGCAACATGAAGTTCATGCTCAACGGCGCGCTGACCATCGGCACGTTGGACGGCGCCAACGTCGAGATCCGCGAGGAGGCCGGAGCGGAGAACTTCTTCCTGTTCGGTTTGACCGAGGCCGAAGTCGAGCAGGTCAAGCGGGACGGGTACCGCCCTTCGGACTACATCGACGGCAATGACGAATTGCAGGCGGTGCTCGGGCTGATCTCCAACGGACAGTTCTCCCATGGCGACACCGAGGTCTTCAAACCGTTGGTGGACAACCTCCGCCACGACGATCCGTTCCTCGTCGTCGCCGATTACGCCGCATACGTGGAGTGCCAGGATCGGGTCGCGGCAGCGTGGCAGGACGGGGACGCGTGGTCGCGGATGTCGATCTTGAACACCGCGCGTAGCGGGAAGTTCTCGTCAGACCGCGCGATCACCGAGTACTGCGACGACATCTGGAATGTGTCGCCGGTGACCGTGCGGGTCTGACGGACTCAGCTGACGGGTGCCGCCGCGGGGATTCCCGCGGCGGCCGTGATGACGCCGCGCTGATCCTCGCAGTAGTAGTTGATCGACGCGTTGAGGAACTGGTACACCTGCTGCTCGGTGCTGTCCTTGTCGAGGTTCTTCTTCAGGAACACCGCCGCTTCACCCGCGTTGGCGTCGAGCCCGGTGCGCAGCCGCTTGCACGTGATCTTGCCGATCCAGGCGTTGTAGTCCTTCGGCCCGTAGATACCGTAAACGTGCAGCTCATTGCTGAAATCGGTATCCGGGTCCGCATTCGCCGGTGCGGCAAGGACGATACCGACGGCCAACGCGATTGTTGTCAAGATCACTGACTTCACATTGCGAATTCTATGCCCACTCATTTTTCTCACTTACCCCAATCGCCTGGCCGCGTGATTCACTTGCCTCGCAACCCCTTTGACCCGCCCCGCCACGTGGTCCGAGGCACCCGGCACGTAGCGGCCACGAGGT
The DNA here is from genome assembly GCF_008329605.1 of Mycolicibacterium sp. P9-64. Taxonomy (GTDB): domain Bacteria; phylum Actinomycetota; class Actinomycetes; order Mycobacteriales; family Mycobacteriaceae; genus Mycobacterium. Next base: position 475,334 of record NZ_NPKO01000004.1, on the reverse strand, counting down.
AGGGTCGCCATGATTAACTTAACCCAGCTAATCTATCAGTTACATTAGCTAATCTGTCACGCGAGCGAGATCCGTCCGTGACTGAAAAGATCGAGGTGGGGATGAACGCGACGACCGCGGCCGATTCGACGAACACGGACGCAGCGCCCGGTTCCGGCACGGTGGTCCGCCAGTCATGATCTCCGTTCTCAAGCGAGTGTGGATTCCGCTAGTGATCGTGCTGGTCGTCGTGATCGCGGGATTCACCGTTCAGCGGATCCGTGGCTTCTTCGGCGCGGAGGGCATCATCGTCACGCCGAAGAACTTCGCCGACGATGCCGAGCCGTTCAATCCGAAAGTCGTGAAATACGAGATATTCGGCTCTGGCACTTACGCGGACATCAATTACCTCGACCTGGATTCGAAGCCGCAGCGGCTCGATGGCGCCGCGCTGCCGTGGAGCCTGACGCTGAGCACCACCGCACCGTCGGTGCTGCCGAACATCGTCGCCCAAGGCGACGGCAACACCATCTCCTGCCGCATCACCGTCGATGACGAAGTGAAGGACGAGAGGACTTCGACCGGCGTGACCGCCCAGACCTTCTGCCTGGTGAAATCTGCATGAGTGCCCCCACCAACGAGCCAACCACCGAAGAGATTCCGGTCGCGCAGCAGCAGGCCCATCCCTTCCTCCCCAGGAACATCCGCAAGTTTGCGGTAATCGTCATCGTCGCGTGGGTCGCCCTCATCGCCCTGCTCAACGTCATCGTCCCGCAGCTGGAGAAGGTCGGACAGCTGCGCTCGGTGTCGATGAGCCCCAACGACGCCCCGTCGGTGATCTCCATGAAGGAGGTCGGCTCGCAGTTCCAGGAGTTCAAGTCGAACAGCTCGGTCATGATCGTGCTGGAGGGCCAGGAGCAACTGGGCGCCGACGCCCACAAGTACTACGACGAGATCATCAAGAAGCTCGAGGCCGACCCCAAGCACGTCGAGCACGTGCAGGACTTCTGGAGCGACCCGCTCACCGGCGCCGGTTCCCAGAGCAACGATGGCAAGGCCGCCTACGTCCAGGTGTATCTCGCAGGCAACATGGGCGAGTCACTGGCCAACGAATCGGTCGAGTCCGTCCAGAAGATCGTCGAGAGCGTCCAGGCGCCCAACGGAGTGAAGGCCTTCGTCACGGGACCTAGCGCGCTGCAGGCCGACCAGCAAGTCGCCGGCGACCGAAGCATGCAGCTCATCGAGATGGTCACGTTCTCGGTGATCATCATTCTGCTGTTGCTCGTCTACCGGTCGATCGCCACCGTCGGCATCGTGCTGGTAATGGTCGTGCTCCAGTTGGCAGCCGCCCGCGGCGTGGTCGCGTTCCTCGGCTACTACAACATCATTGGACTCTCGACCTTCGCCACCAACCTGCTCGTCACGCTGGCCATCGCCGCGGCCACCGACTACGCCATCTTCCTGATAGGCCGATATCAGGAAGCACGAGGGGCCGGCGAGGACCGAGAATCGGCCTACTACACCATGTTTGGTGGCACGGCCCACGTCATCCTCGGCTCGGGCATGACCATTGCGGGTGCCACCTTCTGCCTGCACTTCACCAGGCTTCCGTACTTCCAAACGCTCGGCATCCCGCTGGCCATCGGCATGGTGATCTGCGTCAGTGCCGCGCTCACCCTCGGCCCAGCGGTGATCACCGTGGCCGCCCGCTTCCTCGAACCCAAGCGGGCGATGCGCGTCCGTGGGTGGCGCAAGATCGGTGCCGCCGTGGTGCGGTGGCCCGGCCCCATCCTGGTCGGGACGATCGCGCTCGCGCTGGTTGGTCTGCTCACCCTGCCCGGTTACCGGACCAACTACAACGACCGCAACTACCTGCCCCAGGACCTTCCGTCCAACGAGGGCTACGCGGCCGCCGACCGGCACTTCTCGCAGGCCCGGATGAACCCCGAGCTGCTGATGATCGAGAGCGATCACGACCTGCGCAACTCGGCTGACTTCCTGGTGATCGACAAGATCGCGAAGGCCGTGTTCCGGGTGCCGGGCATCGCGCGCGTGCAGGCGATCACCCGTCCACTGGGCACTCCCATCGAGCACACGTCGATTCCGTTCCAGATCAGCATGAACGGCACGACGCAGCAGATGAACGAGAAGTACAACCAGGACGTCACGGCCAACATGCTCAAACAGGCCGATGACATGCAGACGACCATCGACTCGATGACCAAGATGTCGAACATCACCAAGCAGATGGCCGACCTCATGCACGACATGGTCGGCAAGATGAAGAACATGACGGTCGACGTCGCCGAATTGCGCGACGACATCGCCAACTTCGACGACTTCTTCCGGCCGATGCGGAACTACTTCTACTGGGAACCGCACTGCTACGACATCCCCGTCTGCTTCTCGATCAGGTCGATCTTCGACACCCTCGACGGCATCGACATCATGACCACCGACATCCAGGAACTGCTTCCCGTGATGGAACGCCTGGACGTGCTGATGCCGCAGATGGTCGCGTTGATGCCGCCCATGATCGACACGATGAAGAACATGAAGCGGATCATGCTGACCATGTATGCCACCCAAAAGGGCATGCAGGACCAGACGACCGCGATGCAAGAGAACCAATCCGCCATGGGCGAGGCGTTCGACGCATCGAAGAACGACGATTCCTTCTATCTACCGCCCGAGGCGTTCGAGAACGCCGAGTTCAAACGCGGCATGAAGAACTTCATATCGCCGGACGGCAAGTCGGTGCGCTTCATCATCAGCCACGAGGGCGATCCGATGAGCCAGGAGGGCATCGACCACATCGATGCCATCAAGCAGGCCGCGAAGGAGGCCGTCAAGGGCACTCCGTTGGAGGGCTCGAAGGTCTACCTCGCCGGTACCGCGGCCACGTTCAAGGACATGTCCGACGGGGCGTCGTACGACCTGATGATCGCCGCGATCTCCGCGCTCGGGCTGATCTTCATCATCATGTTGATCATCACCAGGAGCGTGGTGGCATCCGCCGTCATCGTCGGCACGGTGCTGTTGTCACTTGGGGCGTCGTTCGGCTTGTCGGTGCTCATCTGGCAACACATCATCGGGATCGAGCTGCACTGGATGGTGTTGCCGATGGCCGTGATCATCCTTTTGGCCGTCGGCGCTGACTACAACCTGCTACTGGTAGCCCGGTTCAAGGAAGAGATACACGCGGGCCTGCACACCGGCATCATTCGCGCGATGGGCGGCACGGGGTCGGTGGTGACCTCCGCCGGGTTGGTGTTCGCGTTCACGATGATGTCCATGGCGGTCAGTGAGCTGACCGTGATTGGGCAGGTGGGTACTACCATTGGTCTCGGTCTGCTGTTCGACACCCTGATCGTTCGGTCGCTCATGATGCCCTCGATCGCCGCCCTGCTCGGCAAGTGGTTCTGGTGGCCACGAGCCGTGCGGGCACGGCCGGTACCCGCGCCGTGGCCATCGCCACCCAAGGACCCAGAACCCGTCCCATCGGCTCCAGGAGGATCGTCATGATCAAGAACATTCGCAGTCTCGTGCTCCGCGGTGGCATCGTCGCCGCCGCGTGTGGCGCGCTGGCGACCGGACTCGCCGGACCGGCCTCGGCCGATTCGACGGAGGACTACCCCATCCCGAACAAGATGCTCAAGACCACGTGCAACGCCGAGCAGTACCTGCAGGCCGCGCGCGACACCAGCCCGGTGTACTTCGAGCGCTACATGATGGACAAGGCCAACCGGCCCCAAGACATCCAGCAGATGGCCGAGGACCGGATCCACTGGTTCTTCTCGCTGGACTACGCCGGTCGCCGGCAGTACTCCGAGGACACCGCCACCAACGTGTACTACGAGCAGGTGGCCACCCACTGGGGCAACTGGGCCAAGGTCTTCTTCAACAACAAGGGCGTCGTGGCGCACGCCACCGAGGTCTGCAACAACTACCCCGCCGACGACATGTCGGTGTGGGACTGGCCCGTCGCACGCTGACATCAGCGGCGGGCGCACTGAATCCTGCGTAAAAGTGGGGCGAATGATTGTCCCGATGGACTAGCCATGGGTGGTAGGCTCCACCCATGGGTGTATCGAATTACGCTCATTCAGAATGAAGAAAGAAGTAAAAAGTATGACACAGGGAACTGTGAAATGGTTCAACGCCGAAAAGGGCTTCGGTTTCATCTCTCCTGATGGCGGCGCGCAGGACGTGTTCGTTCATCACTCGGAGATCCAGAGCGAAGGCTACCGGTCCCTCGACGAGAACCAGCGGGTTGAGTTCGAGATCGCCCAAGGTGCCAAGGGTCCTCAGGCAGTCGGCGTCACGCCCGTCTAAGACGCTTGCGAAATTCCCTGCGCTGAACGATCGGATTAATCCGATTCCAGCGCAGGGTTTTTTGTATTTTTAGGACCAAGACCGCGGCAGCGTCAATTCGTCAATTCTCGAAGTATGCGTCCGGGGTTTCGGTCTGTTCAGGCTGGCGTAGGTGACCAGTAGGCGAGCATTTCACCGAAGGTGTCGAAGGCTGCCTTGTTGACGCCGTAGGTCGCCTCGAAGTGGACGCTCAGTGGGAACCCGAGGTCGCCGACGCCGTCGATCACCCGCTTGTACAAGTCGACCAGAAGCTGGCGCCTGCGCACTGGCTCGGTACCGGCGAGCGACTTGACGAACTCCTGCTCGGCGGCGACCGCGGCATTCCCTGGGTCTTGGATGAGCCACTTGATCAGGCCGACCCGGTCCTCGACCTGTGGCACGAAGCCGAACGACAGCAGGATCTCCGGCCTGTGGTCGGTGGTCTCGGCGAAGTCCTTGAGGAACCCGACGATCGTGTCCGAGTAGAGCAGCTGGGTCATGCCGTAGTTGGCACCCTGCTTGCACTTGAAGTCGAACCGGCCATGCTCACCGTCGCGGGTCGGAATCAGGATCACGCCGCGGTTGTCCACCAGCTCCTCGAAGATCGACAGCGCGTCGGTGGGCGCGACACCGGAGCCCTCCCCGTCGTTCATGGTGCGTGGGACGCCGACGAAGGCAATGCCCTCGATACCGCTGTCGCCGAGCGCGGTCAACCGGCCGCGCAGGGTCGGCTCGTCCATGAACGCGGTGACCTGGGTGCACAGGCCCTTCACGCCTGGCAGCTCCGGCTTGATGATCTGCCAGAAGTCCAGCACGTCCATCTTCGGCTTCATCTCGATGGGCCTGCCAGCGTCCTCCTCGATCATTCCGGGCATCATGACGTGCCGGATGACTCCGTCGAGGCCTGACTCCGCGGAGCTCCGCAGTACCTTCCGCGCCTCTTCCAATGCCTGCTCGTGGCCATGTTCGACATTGGGCGCCACGAGCTCGAGCGCGATGGTGTTAAGGGTCACGGGACTGCTCCTCATCAGGTGGCAACGCCCTCACCGCGCTGTGAGATACGACCATTGACTAGTTTAGCTAACGACTAGCTCCGGCGGGTGGGCCGGGCGCGGGGATCCGCCCCGCGAATTACCGTCCAGCCAACCACGTCACCTGAATCGAGGCGAAACCGCGTACTCAGTGCTGGGTACGGCGGCGCCCGAGCAGCATCGCCCATCCCACCGCGAGCAGGCTCAGGGCGCCGAGCACCACCGCCGTCGTCAGGAGGAAGGCGTCCCGGCCCTTGAAGCCCGTCGGCGACTCATCCGAGGCGAGCCTCAGCTGGTAGTCGCCGGGCAACGGACCTTCGCGCGGCTCGTCGAGGCCAGGGAACTGCTGAGTCCGGTGCACCTCGAATTGCCGTTCGCCACTTGGGGTTTGCTTCCACTCCCCCCATGCCGGCGTCACGCCGTCGAGCAGAACCTTGCGCTCGCCGTACTGCCTGTCGTCACCGACGTCGACGATGCGTTGCACCCGGAACGGCTCGTAGACCCTGTTGTTGGTGTACCGAACCTGAACCGGCACGTTGTCGTAGCGGAACAGCGGTGGCGGCGGAGGAGGCAACGGCAACCCGATGCCCGGGTAGTAACCACCACCGAAGAAGCTGCCAACCGCCACGTTGACGGCGGTATTGACGGCGTTGGTGACGATGGCCGTGAAGCTGTACGCGGCGAATTGCGCCACCTCCAGGATGATCCGCTGCAGCGGCGGGATGTACACGATCCGAGGAGAGTTCTGATAGATGTAGACGATCTTCACCGGGTTGCGGTACGGGTTGGAGATCACCGGCCGGTAGTAGTCGTCGTACTGCACCCAGTTCGGATCCCACTGCCGCACGTTGCGGTCCCAGCGGTGGTCGTCACCGGGGAAGAAGGCGTTGTCCCTTCTGGAGTCGTTGTCATCCCGAAAGTCACGAATGTTGCGGTCGAAGTTGGGCAGGTCGATCGACTTCGCGATGGCCTCGACGTCCTGCTTCGGGGCCACGACGGGATCGAGCTGCTCGATGGGTTTTGCACTCTTGGCCAACACGACGTCCTGCTCGGGCGCCTTCAGCGTCTCGGGTGCGAGGGTCTCGATCTCCTTGGCGGCCTGCGAGACGCTCGACGACGCCGTCTGGCGCTCCGAGGTCGGCGTTGCACCGGCCTCGGCCGTCGCCGTTGCGCTGGCCTCTTCCGATGGCGGACCGACGAGGGCGGGCGACGGAGGCGTCGACCCGGACGGCGGCGCCGGCGACGCGCTGGTGGTCACCGGCGAGGATGACGTGTCCGACGACTCGGGCGCCAGCTCTTCTGGCTTGTTCGGCGCGGGCGCGGCCGACGTGCTCGTCGTCGGCTCGGCCGGCTTCGGCGCCGGGTCCACCGAGGGCTTGCGGGTGGTGGGCGGCGCAGGCGGTTCAGCGCTGGTCGCGGGAGCACTCGCTGCCGTGGTCGGTGCGACCGTCGGGGGTTTGGCGGGTGCCGACTGAGTCACCGGCGGGTCTTGAGTCACCGGCGGGTCTTGGGTCACCGGGGCCTGGGTCTTGGTCGGGGTCTGTACGAGGGCCGGCGCTTGGGTTTGTGGGGCTGGCGCCTGGGTCACCGGTGCCTGCGTGACGACCGGCGCCTCTGGAACCTTGGGCGGGGGCGGTGCCTGGACCGGTGGTGCAGCGGGCGGTTCGGCGATGACCGGCGCCTGCTGTTGGGGTTTCGGTGCAGGCGCCCCCTGAGGGGCCTGCTGCACCGGGGCCGGCTCCGGGACGGCGACGATGGTCGTCGGCGAGACCGGATCGGATTTCGGATCGGCGAATGCCGGTGCAACGCCCGACGTCATGGCCGTCAGGGAGATCACCACTCCTGATGCCAGAACGGCGGCGACGTTTCGCCGACCACGAGTCTTCAACGGTGCGTCCATCCTGCATCTGCTCCTCTGTGCCATGCGCAGCCATCTCCCCCGAGGCTGGTCCGGGACCAGCAGCTGCCGCGGCGCGTCTTTTGCTCTACCAATCAATCGGCGGTTCGACGGATTCGTTACAGCGACTAAGTGATGTTCGGGGCACGTCGCCCGAGTGGAGGATCATCGTGTCGTGGACTCGCGATTCGTCGTCGGCGAAGGCTTTGCCGTGTACCGCGGCGCGACGTCCACGGGCCACCTGCATCGTCACGCTGCCTTTCAGATCGCCGTCGGCGGGCACGAGGAGGTTGCCATCGTGGACGCATCGGGCACCATGCACCAGGCCGCAGCTCTAGTCGTGGCGCCGATGGCGCCGCACAGCCTGCAAGCCAGCCCGGACGTGCTCACCTACTTCATCGAGCCACACTGTGTCTTCGCCGACGGGTTGCGTGAGCGCCACGGAACCGGCATCACGGCCGCCCCCGAACTGCGCGACCTGCGCGAGGAAGACCTGAGTCGTGCAGGCGTTGGGCAGTACAGCCAACTCGACCCACGACTGGTTCGGACACTGAATGCGCTGAGCGATCGCAGCGCCTCATTGCCCAGCCTGGCCGCCGACGTCGGACTCTCTCCGCAGCGGTTGCGTGCGCTGGCCCGCTCTCAGCTCGGCATGCCGCTGGCGCGGTGGAAAGTCTGGACTCGGCTGCTACGCGCGGCCGAGGCGCTGCTGGCGGGCCAGTCGCTGGCCGAAGCGGCGAGCACGGCGGGCTTCTCGGACCAAGCGCACCTCACCCGGCAGATGCGGGAGATGATGGGCCTCACCCCGGCCATGATCCTTCCGGTGCTGCGCGATCAGTCCTTGCGCGCAACGTAGACCGAGATCGAGCCGCTGACGGTGGGCACCACTTCGGCCTCACGCACGTCGCTGAACCCGGCATCGGACATCAGGTCGGGAAGTGCGCCTTCGGCGTTGGGTTGGGTGTCCTCCTTGCCGTCGGCAAGCTGCACGATGCGAAACGCCGAGCGCATCAACGTCGTCCGCTGCAAGCCGTAGTCGGCGATCACCAGCCTCCCGCCTGGCTTCAGCGCGGCGAACATCGACGCCAGCATTGCGCGCTTCGTCGGGAGTGGACACTGATGCAGCACCAGGCTGGACACGACGGTGTCCACGGAGGCCCTACCAAGGATCTCCACCAGGGCATCGCCCATGCCGACGCGCCACTCCACCCTCGCGTCTGCGGTTGCCTTGCGCCTCGCCACGGCCAGCACCTCGGGATCCGGGTCCAGCCCGACGATGGATGCGCTCGGCTCCACTCGGCTCAGCAACAACGCCAACGATCCAGTGCCACAACCGACGTCGGCGATCACGTGGCCAGGCTGCGGAGCCACGTACATGGCGGCCAACGCACGCCACAGTCGCTCGCGGGTCAGCACGACCACGTAGTCGAAGAGCCGTGCGGGTGCGACACGGCCGAGTGCGGGGGTGAACGATGCTGTGCTCATGGCACGAGTCTGGCCTGCTCGACGCGGGCGGTCTTGAATGAATCGCTTGTCTCATCACAAACAGGCAGGCTTGCCTGTTTGTTAAATTCGCAGTAGCTTCGTGGCATGCCCGGATCCAGGAGACGGCACTCCGAAGAACGTGTTCGCATTCCACGCGCAGAGCGGGTGGAGGCCATGCGGTTGCGGTTGATGGAGGCCGTCATCTGGTGCATCGCCGACAAGGGCTACGCCGCGACCTCCACCAACGATGTCGTCAGGCGCGCCAAGGTATCCCGCGGAGCGCTGGCACACCACTTCCCGACCAAGGCGGCGCTGGTGAATGCGGCAGCCGGCCACCTGGTCGACAAGCGTGCAGCCGATTTCGAATCGCGCATGTCGAGCCTCGACCCGAAAGATCGCACACCGCTGGCCGCACTCGACATCTTGTGGTCGTTCTACGAGCAACCCGAGTGCCGAGCCTTGATGGAGTTGTCGATCGCGGCGCGACACGACTCCGAACTGCGCGCGCTGATGGCGAACTGGGACGACGTCTACAGCGAAGTGCTACTCAAGTCGGCCAGCGAGGTCATCCCAGAGATCGCGGCCAAACCCCATGCAGCCGTGCTGCTCCGGACAGTCACCGCCGTCTACGACGGACTTGGCCTCTACGACATGACCCAGCAGGCCCAACGCGAGAGAGTCGCCGAGGTGCGTGCGTTCTTCACCGAGATGTTGACCCGGCTGGACCCCGCCATGGGGAGCGGTATCCCAGGAAGAGGACCCGACCATGACTGAAACCAACGCATTGCCGATCCGTGCACGCCGCATCCACTTCGACTACCCCGAGGGGGGGTTGCAACGGCACTACGTCCAGGGTGACCTGTTGATGAGCCACATCATCGCCTACCTCTCCGCCACGTTCCCCGAGGGCGAGGACTTCTTCGTCCGGTCGGTGCGCCGCCATGCCGATCGGGTGACGGACCCGGTGCTCAAGGACCAGGTGAAGGGCTTCATCGGGCAGGAGGTGACGCACAGCCGCGAGCACGTCGCCCTCAACGAGCGCCTGCAGGAGATGGGCTATCCCACGGGATTCAACGACCGGATGACCGCTCGGGCGCTGGCCCGCGACGAGCGCCTGTTCTCTCCGCTCACCTGCCTCGCGATGACGGCAGCCTTGGAGCACTTCACCGCGGTTCTCGCCGAATCGCTCCTTGGCGATGAGGATGCGCAGGCCCTGCTTGGCTCCACCGAGGTGCGAAAGATGTTGTTGTGGCACGCCTACGAGGAGTCCGAGCATCGCGCGGTGGCATTCGACGTGTACCGGGCCGTCGGCGGGACCGAACGGCGCCGAATCTGGACGATGCGGATGGTCACGCTGACCTTCTTCGGCAGCGTCGTGGTGTTCACCACGCTCTCGCTGCTACGAGACCGCAGTACCTACAACCCCGTTCGGCTGGTTCGCAGCCTCTGGGCACTTCGCCGCTCACCCTTCCTGAAACGTTCTCTACGCCGTCGACTCCGGCAGTACAACAAGGTGGGCTTCCACCCGAATGACGTCGACAACACCGCTCTGCTGGAGCGTTGGCGGCCCGAATTATTCGGTGAGACCGGACAACTCGTCGCCAACATGGCCTAACCGCGCTTGCCCTCGGCGAGCCAGGCGAAGAACTCCGCCGCCGAGAACACCGGCTTGCCCCAATCGAGCGCCTTGCGCGCCTTGCCGGATTGGGTGCCGACCTCGGCGGTGACCAGGACCTCACAGCGCGTCTTGGTGACCGACGGCACGGGCACCAACCCTGCGGCAGCGGCCATGCGCTGCATCTCGTCACGTTCGACGATGCGGCCCCGAGAGTCTTCGGCGGTACCGGTGAAGCACACCCGAGCACCCGGCACGAGGATCGCCCCGATGTCGTCGCCGCCGAGCGCCGCTTCGACCGATTCGTCGACGATCGCCACGTCCAGCGACTCCTCGACCGCGCGCAGCCGATCGAGCGCCTCCACCGTCATGGGCACGCGCGACGCGGCGGCGCGCAATTGGTCGGCCACCGACTGTCGGGCCGCCAGGTGCCACGGCGTGTCCATGGCACCGTCGTCCCCGGCGATCCCCAAGAGGGTCGCGCCGACGCGGCGGCTGACGTCGAGCAGCGCTGAAAGCCCGGGGAGGTGGACCGACGCCGGTGTTGCGACGTCGGGGTCGCGGCTGACGAGGTGTCCGGAGATCGACTCGCCGGCCTCGGGTTCGTCGAACGGCGACGCGCCCAAATCCGGTGAGTCCATGCCGGAGAACGCATCCAACGCTGCCCGAGCCCGCTCCAGTGCGGTGCCCGCCGCCACGCCTTGGCGCACCTCGGCGCCCAACGGCGTGGCCACGACGAGACCAAGTCGCTTGAGTTCGAAGTCGACGAGGCCCAACGTCTCGTCGATCCCGACGCCGACAGGGGTGCAGCCTGCCAGCATCGGTGCGATGACCTCCCACGCCTCGGCCAATGTCGGAGCCAGCAGCACGTCGGACACGGTGATGCCGTAGGCCTGCTTGGCGTCGGCAAGGTCGCGCTGAGGGTTGATCAGGGTGCTGATCGCGGTGCCGTCGTCGAATGCCACCGCGAACTCGACCGGTCGGGGCCGCGACATCCGGCCCTCGTCGCCGACGGTGAGGATGCCGATCCCGCAGTAACGCCGGGGACGCTCGTCGGCCACCGCCTGCCGCAGGAACCTGACGACGCGCTTGTCGGTCCGCAGATCCTTGGGCAGCACAGGGCGTTTGAGCACCAACCCGCTCATCGACGTACATCGGCTGAGCGCGACGTAGAGCTGACCGAAGGAGAACATGCCGCCGCTGAGGTCGACGACCATGCGGTCGAGCGTCTGGCCCTGACTCTTGTGGATGGTGATCGCCCACGCCAGCTTGAACGGCAGCTGGGTGTAGGTGCCGATCACTTCGCGGCGCAGCGCTCCCCCATCGACGACCGGACGCGTCGCCTCCCAGGTGTAGGGCCGCACGTCCGCGGTCTCGCCGTTGGTGAAGTCGACCGTGATGACCAGTCCGTCGTCCAGTCGGGCGCCGGTCACGCGGCCAAGGGTGCCGTTGACCCATCGATCGAACTGGTCGTTGTTGAGCATCATGATCTGCGCGCCGACCTTGAAGCGCAGGGTCTCCTCGACCGGCGGGTCGAACAGGCTGAGATCACCGGATTGCTTGGCAAGATAGGTGATCTCGTCGCCGGGCAGCCGCTCGAGGCGCTGCCGGTTCCTGGCCGTCACCAGCCGGTTCGTCGGCGCCAGCGTTAGCCAGAACTCGTCGTCGGGCGGTTCGAAGTCGGGGTCGGTGCGGGCATTCAGTTGATCCCGTGCATGACCGACCAGAACGCCCTCGCGAATCTCGTTGAGAATCGCGGCCATTCGGTCATCACCCTGTTGGCGGAACACCGTGGTGAGCGCCACAGTCGGGAAGTCTGAAGACCGAAAGTTGTCCGCCGAGAAGAAGTACGGCGTCGCGTAGCGGGCGTTCAGGTACCCGGCCTCGGCTTCGTGCACGACCGGCGGCAGCTGGTAGAGATCGCCGACGAGCACGATCTGCACCCCACCGAACGGCGTGCCCGGCACGGGCCCGAACCTCTGCAGCGCGGCGGCCACTTGGTCGAAGAGGTCGGCGCGCACCATCGAGGCCTCGTCGATGATGAGGGTGTCGAGCGAGCCGAGGATCTTCGCGAACCGGCCAGGGTAGTACCGGCCGGTGCGGACGTCCTCGAGGCTGGTGGTCGTCGAGAAGCTGAACAACCGGTGGATGGTGTAGCCGTCGACGTTGAGGGCGGCGATGCCGGTGGGAGCGACGACGACCACGTTGCGGTCGGTCTCGGAGATGAACCGGCGGATCAGCGTCGACTTGCCCGTGCCTGCCTTGCCGGTGAGGAACACGTGCCGTCCGCCACCGAGAAGCGCGAGGGCGTCGCAGAATTCGTCGGTCATGACGAGCTGCGAACCCCGCACCTCCGACGCCGCCATGCCGATCACGATGTCACACCACCGGGTCACCGAGTCCTGATGCGTAGCTCTCCTTGACGACCTGGAGGTGCGCCCAGCTGTCGATCTCGTTGACCCCTGGCAGAGCTCGCACGGTATCGAGCAACTCGACGAGTTGCGCCGCGGAGAATGCGCGCACCGTGACGAGCACGTCGAACCGTCCGAGCGTGCGGGCGACGAAGATCACCGACGACATGGCCTTGAGCGCGTCGACGACCTCGAGATGGTCTCCGGCGAGGCGGATGCCGACGCCCATCGCGCTCTGTCGATCCTGCCCGGAGTGCCGTACGACCGCGCCAACACGGACGACCTGCGCCTCGACGAGGCGGACGACGCGCCTGCGGGCCCCCGCCGCCGAGAGGCCCACCACCTCGGCGAGGTCGACGTAGGACGCCCGGCCGTCGTCCTGCAGCGCGCGCAGCAGCGCCAGGTCGACGGCGTCGACGTCCGTGCTCACGTCGCCAACGGGTCCGATCACGTCGCGGACGACCTCGACGTAGGTCAGGGTGTCCACGCCCGTCACCGCGTCCAGTGAGCGCAACTCGGAGATCGTCCGATCCACGTCGCGCGGCGTTGCGGCGCGCACCTCGGCGACCAACCCATACGGCCCACTGGTCAGCGACAGGAACGGCACGTCCTCGCGCCTGGCGATCTCCGCGGCCAGCGGTGCGGCATGTCCACGCACGGCGAGACTGACGTGGGCCAACGCGCCCCTGCCGATCACCGCGGGATGCACGACGCCGCGCACCACGACCTGTCCGGTGGCGAGCAGCCGCTGCACCCGGGCCGCCGCCGACGAGCGGGACAGCCCGATCGTGCGCGCGATGTCACGGTGGGTCAGGCGCCCGTCGACCTCCAACAACGCCACGATTGCCTCGTCTACCTCGTCCATTGCCGCCTCCCGCCGAAATTCATCGAAAGATCTTTAGACCCGGCCCATATGACTAATCGATCGCTGCAACCGGCTACTTTGCCATGTTTGTTCGGATAATCCGCAAGTTCCTGGCACATCGTGATCAGAAATGTGCCCGTAACGAACGAACTGCTTGTGCGGTCATGGCGCCGGACCTACAGTGATCTGCGACACATACCCAGGCCCTTCACAGACACGGGGATTCCATGGCGACGCTGACCAGCGACCAGGTTTTGACTGCAACCGACGAACTCATCGCGGCGTTCGCGGCGAACGACACCGAGGCGTACTTCGCGTGCTTCACCCCCGATGCGACGTTCGTGTTTCACCCGGAGAGCAGCCGCTTCGGCGACCGCGCCGCCTACGAGGCCGTGTGGGCGTCCTGGCTCGACTCCGGGTGGCGCGTGGTGTCGTGCATCAGTAGCGATCGCCTGGTGCAGAACTACGGAAACTTCGCCGTGCTCACCCATACCTGCGACACGGTCACGTCGGTCGACGGCGAGGAGACCACGCTGCGCGAGCGCGAGTCCATCGTCTTCGTGCTCGACGGCGACCGCCTTCTCGCCGTGCACGAGCACCTCTCGCCCATGCCCGCCGGCGCCTGACCAGAACGGAACCCACGATGTCGTCAGAGTCCCTTTCGACGCCACCCAAGATCACCGACGTCGAGACGCACGGCGTCGAGCCGATCCCCGACGCCGAGCGCACCGCGCGACCACTGGACCTCTTCCGCCTGGTGTTCGGCGGCGCGAACACCATCGCGACCGTCGTCCTCGGTAGCTTCCCCATCATCTTCGGGCTGTCCTTCCGCGATGCGCTGCTCGCGACGCTGCTCGGCCTGGCGGCCGGAGCGACGATCCTGGCGCCGATGGCGTTGTTCGGTCCCCGCAATGGCACCAACAACGCGGTGTCGTCGTCAGCGCACCTCGGGGTACACGGCCGCGTCATCGGATCGTTCCTGTCGCTGCTCACCGCCATCGCGTTCTTCTCCATCTCGGTGTGGAGCTCGGGCGACGTGCTCGTCGGCGGCGCCAACCGCGCAATCGGTCTGCCGGACAACGACTTCACCGTCGCCGTCGCCTACGGCGTCTTCGCACTGCTGGTGCTGGTGGTCTGCATCTACGGTTTCCGATTCATGTTGCTGGTCAACAAGATCGCCGTCATCGCCGCGACCGTGCTGTTCCTACTCGGCATCTTTGCCTTCGCGGGCACCTTCGATCCCGGCTACCCGGGCATCTACGGTCCCGGCGCCGATGCCGCCACCAACGCCCTGTTCTGGCCGTCGTTCGTCGGCGCCGCGCTGATCGTGATGTCGAATCCCGTCTCGTTCGGCGCCTTCCTCGGGGACTGGGCGCGCTACATTCCGCGTGAGACGCCCGCGTGGAGGTCGATGTCGGCGGCGTTCCTGGCTCAGCTCGCCACGCTGGTGCCGTTCCTGTTCGGTCTGGTCACCGCGACGGTCGTCGCCACCAACGCATCGTCGTTCATGGACGACGGCGACTACGTCGGTGGTCTGCTTGCGGTCTCACCGGGCTGGTACTTCGTCCCGGTGTGCCTGATCGCTTTGATCGGCGGCATGTCGACCGGGACCACGTCGCTGTACGGCACCGGCTTGGACTTCTCCAGCGTGTTCCCGCGGTTCAGCCGCGTGCAGGCGACGGTGTTCATCGGCGTCATCGCGATTGGCTTCATCTTCGTTGGGCGGTTTGCCTTCAACGTGGTGCAAAGCATTTCGACATTCGCCGTGCTGATCGTCACGTGCACGGCGCCGTGGATGGTCGTGATGATGATCGGCTGGTTCGTCCGCCGCGGCTGGTATGACTCCGACGCGCTGCAGGTGTTCAACCGTCGCCAGCGCGGTGGCCGGTACTGGTTCAACCACGGTTGGAACTGGCGCGGGCTAGGCGCCTGGCTCGTCTCGGCCTTGTTCAGCATCGGCTTCGTCAACGTTCCAGGACAGTTCGTCGGCCCACTCGGCAACCTGGCCAACGGAATCGACCTGAGCATCCCGGTCGGCCTCGGTCTCGCGGCCGTGCTGTACCCGGCACTGCTGTGGCTTCTCCCCGAACCCGCCGACGCGTTCGGCCCCGACGGGCCCCGCGCCGTTCGCGTCGGACCAGCGGCCAACACGCCCATCGTGTCGACGGACGAGCCTGAAATCGCAACCAACACAGAGGAAGTGCCAGCATGACCGCCCCAATCGGCCCCATCGACGCCTCCAAGACCCCGCGCTTCGCAGGCCCGGCGTCGTTCGCGCGTCTGCCCCGCCTCGATCAGGTACCGCGGGCCGACATCGTCGTGGCAGGCGTTCCCTTCGACTCCGGAGTGTCCTACCGACCCGGCGCGCGCTTCGGTCCGACACACGTGCGCGAGTCGTCGCGTCTACTGCGGCCGTACAACCCGGCCATGGACGTCTCGCCGTTCGAGGTCGCGCAGGTGGCCGACGCCGGCGACATCGCGGTGAACCCGTTCAACATTCACGAGGCCATCGAGACCATCGAGGCTGCCGCAATCGACTTGACCGCCGACGGCACCCGATTGGTGACGATCGGCGGCGACCACACCATCGCCCTCCCCCTGCTCCGCGCCGCAGCGCACCGGCACGGCCCCGTCGCACTGGTGCACTTCGACGCACACCTCGACACCTGGGACACCTACTTCGGAGCCGAGTACACGCACGGAACGCCGTTCCGGCGCGCGGTCGAGGAAGGCATCGTCGACACCGAGGCGCTCAGCCACGTCGGCACCCGCGGACCGCTGTACGGCAAGAAGGATCTGGAGGACGACCGGCGATTCGGCTTCGGCATCGTCACCTCGTCGGACGTGTACCACCAAGGCGTGGTCGAGGTCATCGACAAACTGCGGCAGCGCGTCGGCGACCGGCCCGTGTACCTCTCCATCGACATCGACGTGCTGGACCCCGCGCATGCCCCGGGCACCGGCACCCCGGAGGCCGGAGGCATCACCAGCCGCGAGCTGCTCGAGATCCTGCGCGGTTTCCGCGGGCTGAACCTCATCGGTGCCGACGTCGTCGAGGTCGCCCCCGCCTACGATCACGCCGAGATCACCGGTGTAGCCGCCTCACACGTTGCCTACGACCTGGTGTCGCTGCTCGCGCTGCGACACGAAGAGTCGGCCGAGTGACCCGGAACCAGGGCGAACGGAGCGACGGGGTGAGAAACGGTGGCGACGTCGTCGTCGAAACACTGGCGGCGCTGGGTGTTTCGCACGTCTTCGGCATCCCCGGCCAGCACGCGCTCGGCCTGTTCGACGCGATTCGGCGGAGCGACCTGACGTTCGTCAGCTCGCGTGTCGAGAACAATTCGGCGTTCGGCGCCGACGGATATGCCAGGGCCACGGGCGAAGTCGGCGTGATGTTCCTGTCCACCGGCCCCGGTGCGCTGACCGCGCTCGGCGCGCTGCAGGAGGCCTATGCGACGGGTGTGCCGCTGCTGGTCATCACCAGCCAGGTGCCCCGCGACGGGCTCGGCCTTCGCCGCGGCATGCTGCACCAGCTCGACGACCAACAGCGCAGCGCAATCAACGTCACGAAGAGCACGGCCGTCGTCCGCACGGGTGCCGAGATCCCGAGCCTGCTCGCCGACGCCTTTGCCCTCGCCCAGTCGGCGCCCGCGGGCCCCACGTGGGTGGAGATCCCCCAGGACGTGCTCCTCGAGCCGAGTTGCCTACCACCGGTCACGTCGGTGGTGATGCAGGTGACCGAGCGTCCACCACGCGCCGAGCTCATCACCGAGGCCGCGACGCTGCTCGACTCCGCGTCGCGACCGGTGATCCTGGCCGGTGGCGGTGTGCGCCGCTCACCCGGTGGGCCGGCCGCACTAACCGCTCTCGCCGAACGACTTGGCGCGCCGGTGGTTTCGACGGTCGGAGGCAAGGGCGCCATCCGCTTCGACCACCCGCTGTCGGCGGCGTCGTGGATCGAGGACCGCTACACCACCCAGCTACTCGAGGACGCCGACGTGCTCCTGGCGGTCGGCACCGCGATGGGTGAGGTGACGAGCAACTACTTCACGTTCGCCCCCAAGGGCAAGCTCATTCACGTCGACGCCGAACCGCGGGTGCTCGAGGCGAACCATCCCGGCCTCGGCATTCACTCCGATGCGACGCTCGCCCTCGAGGCGATGACCACGCAGGTCACGCGACGTGACAGCGGACCAGGCGAGAAGGCGGCCGCCGAACTACGAGCGTCGGTGCAGCGCAGGCTCGCCGAGCAGGACCTCGCCACGGAACTGACCTTGATGCGCGACCTGCGCGCCGCGGTTCCCGCTCGTACACAGACGTTCTGGGACATGACGATCGCCGCGTACTGGGCGTGGTCGGCGTGGGATCCACAGGACGGGGAGTTCCATTCGGCGCAAGGCTCGGGCGGGCTCGGATTCGGTTACCCGGCCGCGATCGCTGCGGCCATCGGCTCCGGCGAGCGCACGTTCGCGGTCTCCGGTGACGGCGGCGCGATGTACTCGATCGCCGAACTGGCCACGGCGCGCCAGCACGACGCCGACGTCACGTGGTTGATCGTCGACGACGGCGGCTACGGAATCCTGCGCGAGTACATGACCGACACGTTCGGCCAGGCCACCGCGACCGAACTCTCCCGACCTGACTTCGTCGCCCTGGCAGCGAGTTTCGGGGTTCCCGCCCATGGGGCAACGCTCGACACGGTCGGCGAGATCATCGCCGGCACCTTCACGACACCCGGCCCGGCCGTGGTCGTCCTTCCCGCGCTTCTGCAGATGTTTGCGCCCACCCACCTCGAGGAGTCCCACCATGGGTAAACCCATCGACATCGCCATCATCGTCGTCTATCTCGCGGCGATGCTCGCGTTCGGCTTCTGGGGTAAGACCAGGACGAAGGACTCGGCGGACTTCCTGGTCGCCGGACGGCGACTCGGCCCGGCCCTCTACACCGGCACCATGGCGGCCGTCGTCCTTGGCGGCGCATCCACCGTCGGTGGTGTCGGGCTTGGCTACAAGTACGGCATCTCGGGCATGTGGCTGGTGGTGTCGATCGCCGTCGGCCTGCTGCTGCTGAGCCTGGTCTTTGCCGGACGCATTCAGCGGCTCAAGGTCTACACCGTCGCGCAGATGCTGAAACTGCGGTACGGCGTCGACGCCACCGCCGCGTCCGGGATCGTCATGGTCGCCTACACGTTGATGTTGTCGGTGACCTCAACGATCGCCTACGCGACGGTCTTCAACGTGCTGTTCAACACGAACCGCACGCTGTCGGTGATCATCGGCGGCGCGGTCGTCATGCTCTACTCCTCGATCGGCGGCATGTGGTCGATCACGTTGACCGACATGGTGCAGTTCGTGCTCAAGACCATCGGCATCTTCTTCCTGCTGCTGCCGTTCACCTGGAACAAGGCGGGCGGTCTCGACGGCATCAGGGAGCGGGCAGGTGACGTCGTCTTCGACCTCGGCACGATCGGCGTGCCGACGATCATCACGTTCTTCGTCGTCTATAGCTTCGGAATGCTTATCGGCCAAGACATTTGGCAGCGGGTGTTCACCGCACGCTCACCAGGAGTCGCCAAGTGGGGCGGCACGACGGCGGCGATCTACTGCTTGTTGTACGGCGTCGCGGGCGCCGTCATCGGCATGGCGGCATCGACGTTCCTGCCCGACGTGAAGGCCAAGGACGACGTCTACGCCCAGATCGCCGAGACGATCCTGCCCGTCGGGATCAGCGGCATCGTGCTGGCGGCCGCCGTCGCCGCCATGATGTCGACCGCCTCGGGGGCCCTCATCGCCACTGCGACAGTGGCCAAGACCGACGTGAAGCCGTTGCTGCTCAGGATGATTGGGCGCGACGCCCCTCAGGAGCAGGACGCTGATCGGGACGTGCACTCGGATCGGCTCTACGTCGTGGTGCTCGGCATCGCCGTCATCGTCATCGCGGCTCTGTTGAACGACGTCGTCGCGGCGCTGACCATCGCCTACGACATCCTGGTCGGCGGTCTGCTGGTCGCCATCCTCGGCGGCTTCCTGTGGAAGCGCGCGACCGGCGCCGGTGCGCTGTGGTCGATGGGCGTCGGCACCGTGGTCACCCTTGGCACGATGTTCGCGGTGGGCGACGTCCTGGCCAACGAGCCGATCTACTACGGGCTCGCCGCGAGCCTGATCGTCTACGTCGTCGTCAGCTTCCTGACCACGCGCACCCCGGCCAACGTGCTCCAGGTCTGGAACGATCGCTTGGCGGGCAAGGACACCGAGGTCGCGGTGAGTCAGGCACACGCGTAAGGCCGACCCAGCCGAACCATTCGGGGTCGATGTGTCCGTGGTGGCATGCCGGGGACCGTGGCCCCGGCAGATAGCGGTGACACGGCAACGGCGTCGGTTGAGGCGGAAGACACCAATCCGCGCCTAGACTCCTCGGTTAGCCAATTGTGGCGCGGGTCGAGGAGGCCGCCATGCGGATCCAAAGTCATCGCGTTGTGTTGTGCGCGTGCGTGATCGGGTCGCTGGCGGCCTGCGGCCCCGTCGCCACCGACACCTCGATCGGCAGGACGACGGCCACCACGTCCGCGGTATCGACCTCGCCGCCGCCGACGGTCGCCGCTCCCCCGATGCCGCTGACCCCCGACACCCACAAGTGGGTCGACCTGCAGGTCGGCGACTGCATTGCCGAGGTTCCCGCGGTGGATCTCGGTGAGGTGTCCGTCTCGATCGTCGACTGCGCGGCGGCCCATGCCGCCGAGGTCTACCTGCGCGCGCCGGTGGAGGTCAATGCCGCCATCGCCGACGTCGCCGGTCGCGCGTGCTCGGCAGGGGTGCCCGACTACACCGGTCGCCCCGTAGATGGCAGCCCCTACTCGGTGACCTACCTGATCGACTCGGGACAGGACCGGACTGCCAACAATCCCCTACCGAGCACCGTCATTTGCCTGCTGCAGTCCGCGACCGGTCAGCCGCTGACGACATCCGCACGTCGGTGAGGCCGGATGGCGGGCCGCCCGCCCTGGGAATGGTTGCCTCGGATGGGCATTGGCGTGTTTCGGTTCCCAGTGTCAAGTTGCAACGACGCCCGCAGTGTGGCCCTGGGGCGGGCGGGCCCGGCCTTCACGGTGGTGATGCCATCACCTCGCTTCCATTCGGTCGTGCTGTCATCTGATTCGCTGCGCGCCTCACCGCCGGAGGGCTGCGTTGTCTCGGGTCGGACCGCCGAACGACTTGGACGTGTGTCGGCGGTGGTCCGGGGTGGCAGAACCGCCCAGCGCGTCGGGGCCCGTGCTGGGCGCACCCGACCGCTGGTGGTGCCGGCCGCCGACGGGCAGGAGCTTCGGCAGCGATCGCTTCGCGAAGGATGGCCTCGACTTCGGCCATCAGCGTTGACACCATCGACGGGTCGTCCACGGCCAGAGGATCAATCTCGATGGTGGGACTCGGCGCCTGCGCCGCCATCGCGATGCACTGCGTCATCGCTACCTCCTTCCTTCGTCGGCTTCAGACCGGCCGTTCAGGCACGTGATGCGGCGCGGGGACCCAGCGCCTGGCGCTCAGGCCCGTCACCACTGCACAGTGTCCAGACCTGGTCAGGCGCTGACCGATTCCCTCGCGGCGGTACCGTCGCGCACCGTGTCGCCGTCCTCGGTGATCACCCGGGCGTCATCGGGGATCGCCTTGGTGGCATCGGTGCGGCCCACGGCGATCTTTCGTGGCTTGGCCTTCTCCGCCACCGGGATCACCAACCGCAGCACGCCGTCGTGATAGTCGGCGGTGATCCGGCCGGTATCGAGGTTGTTACCCAGTACCAGCTGACGGGAGAAGACCCCGCGAGGCCGCTCAGAGGCCAGCATCTCCCGGGACGGGTCCACCGGTGCACGTTCGGCGCGCACGGTCACCACGTTGTTCTCGATATCCAGGTCCAATGACTCCGGGCTTACGCCGGGCAGGTCGAACTCCACGTGGAACTCATCACCGTCGCGCCAGGCGTCCATGGGCATCCCCGCAGGGCGCGCTGCAGTGCCCAAGACCTGCTGGGTGAAGCGGTCCAACTCCCGGAACGGGTCAGTACGCATCAGCATCGTGGCCACCTCCATCTGTCCTTTCACTTTGAGCCATCTGTGCGTTCCCAACTGGTTTATCTGTGTCAGTTGGTATAACTTTTATATAGCACTCGACATCACCGGGTGCAAGTAGGGAATCGAGAAAAGTTTGAACACGACCGACGAGGGTGCTGTCTTCCCGGACCCGACACCCGGCAACCGTCTACCAGCCCCAAGCCGCGGGGTCTATGGAATTACGGTGGCAGCCGAATTGTCTGGTGCTCCAACACAATCACTGCGTCTGTGGGAACGCCACGGTCTACTCACCCCGGCCCGTACCGACGGCGGCACCCGCCGCTACAGCACCGACGATCTGGCCCGCATCGAACGGATCCTCACGCTGGTCGCCGCCGGGGTGAACATCGCCGGCATCGGCCGCATCCTGGATCTCGAAGACACCAACACCGCACTACGCCGCGCAGCCAACGACAGGCAGGTCCGCACATGAAGCGAGGGTTCGCGGTCATCGCCGCGATGGTGATGGTGGCCGGATGTTCGTCGGCGACCGATTCGCCTGCGGGACACGGGGTGTCGAGCAGCCCCGCATCCTCGACGTCGAAACCCCCGGAGCCCGCGGCGCACGGCGTCGAGGCGCCGATCGAGGCGATCCCCTGGCCCCAGGTGGGTCCCGGTTGGCTGCTGGCCACCTGGAGCCCAGTCTCCGGCGGCCAGTCCGGCGAACCCGCAACCGCCACCACGACGCTGTACCTGCTCGACCCGGCCGGTGGCCGCTACCCGATCGCCACGTTCCCGCCAACTGGCGACGTGGCCGGACCCCGTCTGGTCGACTGGTCCGGGGACGGGGGCCGCGCCCTGTTCTACGCGGAGTACGCCAAGCCTCCCGTCGCCATCACCGTCGACCTGCGCACCGGCGCGCAGACCAAGTTCGCCGTCGAAGGCGACCCCCGCTTCACCCGGCCCGACGGCGGTGCGCTGCTGCTCGAGACACCGGGATATTCGTCGTCCCCCAGGGCGCTCGTCAGCGCCGATCTCTCGGGCAATCGCCTTCTGACCTATCAGGTGGGGCCGGACTTCAGCGGTGGATACCTCTCCACACCCGACGGCACGCGGATCATTCTCGGCAGACCGGACGGGTTCAGCGTCATGGGCAATGACGGGACCATCAGCAAGACGGTGTCGATTCGAAACCAGAAGGCCTGCAGCCCGCTTCGCTGGTGGGACGGCAACCGCAGCACCACGATCCTGATGCGGTGCACGAGCACCGATGGCATGGGCACACAACTGTGGTTGGTGCCCGTCAGCGGTGACCCACCGACGGCTCTCACGGCGCCCAACGACGGGCAGAGGGGCCCTGATCTTGGTGACGCAAACGCGTGGCAGCTGGCATCCGGAACGTTCGTCCAAGCGTTGGGCCCCTGCGGCGTCACGTATCTGGCGAAGCTCGACCCCGACGGAACGACGTCCCAGGTGACGGTGCCCGACGTGCAGACCGACAGCGTGTCCGTGGTCGGCACCAAGGGCGACGACCTGCACCTCCTGGCGAAGGACGGATGCAGCGGCGGCGAGTCACTCGTCGCCTACGACACCGCCGCAAGCACGACGACCGCACTGCTCGGCCCACCGATCAACGGCGGGGGCGTCATCGATACCGTGGCCTACCCGGGCCAGGGGTAGGCGCCGGAGAGTACGGCGGCAGCGAGACCCGCGGCCACCGGAGCGGCCACCCTCCTGCCGCCCGCGTAGCTTTGGTCCCGTGATTGGGCGCTTCGACTGCACTCACGGTCGTGACACGACCGGATTCACGACGCTGCGCGCAGGCGAAGCAGCATGACCGACACACTGCAGGTCGTCGTCATCGGCGCCGGAATCAGCGGACTGACCACGGCCATCTCCCTTCTCGACGCAGGCCACGCCGTACAGATCGTGGCCGCCGAGCCCAGCGCAACCACGACGTCAGCGCTGGCTGCAGCGGTCTGGTTCCCGACGCACGTCGGCCCGTGGGAACGGGTGTTGCGCTGGGGCGAGGACACCTACGACGTGCTCGCCGTGCACGCCGACATGCAGGTGCCGGGCGTGGTGATGCGTGAGTCGCTGGGCCTCTACCGGCAGCCCCCTGGCGAACCGGAGTGGGCGGCCGCGGTAGGTGGAGTCCGTGTCGCTGAGGCCGACGAGCTGCCGCCGGGCTATCGGTACGGACTGCGCTTCGCGGTGCCGCTTGCCGAGATGCCGATCTATCTGCCGTGGCTCGTCGGCCGCGTCGGCGAGCTGGGTGGCGAGTTCGTCCAGCGGCACGTGCAGTCGCTGCACGAGGTGGGTGGTGGCGCGGACCTGGTGGTCAACTGCGCAGGTCTTGGCGCGCGGGAACTGATCGGTGACCGTGCGCTGTACCCGGTGCGGGGCCAGATCGTCCGCGTCACCAATCCCGGTCTGACGCTGTCGGTCCGCGACGAACACCATCCCGGCGGCCGCGCATACGTCCATCCCCGCCGCGATGACTGCATCCTGGGCGGCACCCTGGACGAAGGACGCTGGGACACGACGGTCGACATGGCCGTCGGTGCCGCGATCATCGAACGGTGCTGGGACCTGGTCCCCGCACTGCGGAACGCACGGGTGATCGAGCACGTGGTCGGGCTACGCCCAGGCCGCGCCACGGTCCGCCTCGAAGAGGACGAGCAGCTCAGCTCCGGGGCGCGGGTGATCCACAACTACGGGCACGGCGGCGCGGGCATCACGCTGAGTTGGGGCTGCGCACGCGAGGTCGTCGCACTCATCTGACCCTCCTGCACGCCGTCAGGGCCGCGTTTGCGGTGTCACCAGGAACTTCTCGCCGGTGGCCCGCTTGCCGTAGGCATTGAATGCATCTGGCGCCAGCATCCCTGCGAGTGAGACCTCGCCGGTGTACGTGCTCGCGAACGTCGTGGTCAGCTCCGTGGCGACCCGGTTTCGGAGGCGGCCAATCGTCTCGGCGCCCGCCTTCTGAAGGAACGGCGTGAGCAGCCATCCGCCGAGGCCCCACGCCATGCCGACCGTCCCGGTGTCGAGAGTGGTCGGGCTCGTGTCCAGGCGGCCGTAGAGGTACACCTGCTTGTGCACGGTCGACCCGTAGCGCGAGTACTCGGCCGCGGTCGCGTTGGCGGCTTGCTCCATGCCGCTGAGGATCTGGCCTGCCAGCGGACCTCCACCCGTGGCGTCGAACGCAAGCGTCGCCGACGTCGCCTTCAGCGCCTCGAGAAGATCCGAGGCGAACGATGGCGAGCCCGAATTGCACACGTGGACAGCGCCGAGCGACCTGAGCAGCTCCTCCTGCTCGGTCTTGCGAACGATGTTGACGAGCGGGATACCGTCCGTGAGACAGAGCTTGACGAGCATCTGGCCGAGATTGGACGCCGCTGCGGTGTGCACCAGAGCCGAATGCCCCTCGCTGCGCATCGTTTCGACCATGCCGAGTGCAGTCAGGGGGTTCACGAACGACGACGCCCCATCCCGTGCCGGCGTTCCGTCGGGCAACACCAGGCAGGCGGCAGCGTGGACGACTCGGTACTGCGAGTACATGGCGCCGCCTGCGACCCCCACCATCTTGCCAAGAAGGGCCTGGGCCGCCGGCGACGAGCCCGCAGCGACGACGGTGCCCGCGCCCTCGTTGCCCACTGGCAGCGATTGATCGACACGGGCCGAAAGCGCGCCAAGCGAACCATCTTTCAACGATGCGGTGACGACGGGGCGCTCCGGAGTGCCGGACACCGTCGCGGTCGCCATGTCGGCGGTTGCGGTGAGCAGCCCCAGGTCTGACGGGTTGATCGGCGAGGCCTCGATGCGGACCAAGACCTCGTCGTCACCAGGGGTGGGAACGGGCACGTCGTGCAGCGAGAGCTCCAGCGTGCCTTGCGAGGTCACCAACGACCGCAACTCCAATGCGTTCTCGGGCAGATCTGCGGTCACGTGCGTCCTTCTTCCTGTCGCGGTACGTCTGCGACGGTACTCTCGCGCGATCGTGCACCATCGAGCACACTGATCAGCACTGCAGCGTCGTGGACGCCGTCCGTTTGGCGTTTGCTGGCTCAGGGCTGGTAGCGTTTTTAGGGCTCTATATCAACTAAGTTGATATAGGCGAGTGAGAATGCGAGAGGTGAACGAATGAGCCGACGTTCGAGGGGCAGGGCTGTCCTGGCACGAGTCTGGCTGCCACTGGTCGCCGTCATTGCCGTCGCGTTGGGTGCGCTGTGCATGTGGAAGGTGCATCAGGCGTCTGCTCCTGGGCCGGTCCTCGCAGTCAACGGTCCCCAGGCACCCGAGGAGTTCGTGCCAAAGCAGCTCACCTATGAGTTGGACGGCGACCTCGGCGACAGCGGATTGCTGTCCTACATCGACATCGACGGACATCCGCACACCGTCAATCTGGACACGTTGCCCTGGTCGCACACCGAGACCACCACGCTGACCGTCGTCTCCGGCAGCATCTCTGCGCAGGTGCATGGCGGCGCGGTCCACTGCCGCATGCTGGTGAATGGTGTTGTCCGCGACGACCAATCGGCGACACGCCAGAACGCGGACGTCACCTGCAGAGTGAAGTCCGCGTGAGCGCCCATCAGGCAGGCCGACCGTTCTTCCCAAGAGCCGTCCGGGTCCTCGCGATCCCGATCATCATCTTCTGGGGACTTGTCGCGGTCACGACCAACACCTTCATTCCGAAGGTAGAAGACGTCGCAGCCGAGCTCGCGGGCCCGATGATTCCGACCTACGCGCCGTCCCAGGTCGCGATGCTGCACATCGGCGAGAAGTTCCAGGAGTCCACGTCCACCAGCCTGACGATGGTCGTGCTGGAGGCCGACCACCCGTTGGACGACAAGGACCACCAGTACTACGACGATCTGATGAAGCGGCTGAAGGCCGACCCCCAGCACGTGCAGTACGTGATGGATCTGTGGGGCAAGCCAATCACCGCGGCCGGGGCACAGAGCGTCGACGGCAAGTCCACCTACGTGCTGCTGCGTCTCGCCGGTGACATCGGGCAGATCGAGGCCAACAGATCCGTCGATGCCGTCCGCGACATCATTGCGAACGACACCCCACCGCCGGGCCTCAGGGTCTACGTCAGTGGCGCTGCACCGTTGGCCTCGGACACGCTGTCGATCGCGGACTCGAGCCTGAACAACATCACGATCGTGACGATCTTCTTGATCATCTTCATGCTGCTCCTGGTCTACCGCTCCCCCAGCACGGTGTTGATGCCGTTGGTCACGGTGTTGTTCGAGATGCTCATCGCCAAGGGCGTCATCTCCACCCTCGGGCACTTCGGGGTCATTCCACTCTCGACGTTCGCGGTGAACATCACCATCTCGCTGACCCTTGGGGCCGGAACCGACTACGGCATCTTCCTGATGGGCCGTTATCAGGAGGCCCGCCAACTCGGCGAAAGTCGAGAAGACGCGTATTACACCGCCTTCCGCAGTGTGTCCCCCATCATCATCGGCTCGGGGCTGACCATCGCGGGCGCCGGTTTCTGTCTGAGTTTCGCGCGACTCGACTACTTCCACACCATGGGACCGGCCGTTGCCATCGGCATGCTGTTCACGATCGCCGCGGCGCTGACGCTCGGGCCTGCCATCCTCACGGTGGGCAGCCTCTTCGGCCTCTTCGACCCGAAGCGAGTCGTCAAGGGACACCTCTACCGACGGATCGCCGCGAGCGTGGTGCGGTGGCCCGTGCCCATCCTCGCGGCCAGCTGCGCCGTCGTCATGGTCGGGGCGGTCTTCGTTCCGACGTATCGGGTGAGCTACGACGACCGCACGTACCAACCGAGCGGCGCTCCAGCCAACCAGGGCTTTGAGGCGTCGGATCGACACTTCCCGCCCAGCAAGCTGTTCAGCGAGATGCTGATGATCGAGTCGGATCACGACATGCGGAACTCGGCGGACTTCATCTCGCTGGACCGTGTTGCGGGGGCGCTCATTCGGGTGCCGGGGGTCGCCATGGTGCAGAGCATCACCAGACCGTTGGGCCGACCACTCGACCGCGCCACCATTCCCTACTTGTTCACCACGCAGGGCGGCGGCAGCGGTCAACAGCTGCCCTTCAACCAGTCGCAGAACAGCGACACCGACAAACAGGCCCAGATCCAGGCGGAGACCGTTGAGACGCTTGGCAAGACGATCGAGCTGACGCAAAAGTTGGCAGACATCCTGCACAACACAGTCCTCACCTTCGAGAATCTGCAGGCGGTCACCGACGAAGTCAACGACAACATCTCGAATCTCGATGACTTCATGCGGCCACTCAAGGCTTACTTCTATTGGGAGCCACACTGTTACGACATTCCCGTCTGTTACGCGTTCAAATCGCTGTTCGACGGGCTCGACGGCCTCGACGCCCTCGACGAGCAGATCCACAACGCCGTCGGTGACTTTCAGGCCATGGACGCGCTCATGCCGCAGATGGTCGCCCAGTTGAAGATTCAGCGGGACGAAACGGCCGCGCTGCAGGCGATCATCGTCAACTCGTACGGTCCGGCACATTTGCAGTCCACGCAGACCGACCAGACCTTCGACGATTTGATCAACGTGGGCAACGACTTCGACAAGTCCCGCAGCGATTCCTACTTCTACATGCCACGAGAAGCCTTCGACAACGAGGACGTCAAGACCGGCATGGCACTGATGATGTCGCCGGACGGCAAGGCAGCACGCTTCATCGTCACCCACGAGGGCAACGCGATGGGCCCAGAAGGCATCGAACACGTAGAGAAGTTCCCGGAGGCCATCCAGATCGCGTTGAAGGAAACGTCGTTGGCGGGCGCCAAGATCTACATCGGTGGCGCAGCCTCGAACAACTTGGACATCAAGACCTATGCCACCTCCGATCTGCTCATCGTGGCGATCGCCGCGTTCATCCTGATCTTCCTGATCATGTTGTTCATCACGCGAAGTCTGATGGCCGCCATGGTCATTCCCGGGACGGTGGCCTTCTCGTTCGCCGGCGCATTCGGCCTGTCGGTCCTCGTCTGGCAGCACCTGGTCGGCCTGCACCTGCACTGGCTGGTGTTGCCGCTGACGTTCATCATCCTGGTGGCCGTCGGTTCGGACTACAACCTGCTGCTGATCTCCCGCGTCAAGGAAGAACTGGGAGCCGGCGTCCAAACGACCGGGATACACACTGGCCTCATTCGCGCGCTGGGAAGCACTGGCGGCGTGGTGACGTCGGCAGGTCTGGTGTTCGCGTTCACCATGCTGGCCATGCTCACCAGCGATCTGCGAACCATCGGTCAGGTGGGGTCGACGGTATGCATGGGCCTGCTGCTCGACACGCTGATCGTGCGCACGTTCATCGTGCCGTGCCTCCTGCGGATTCTCGGGCCATGGTTCTGGTGGCCGACGTTGGTGCGTACCCGTCCCCTGCGGCAGGTCTCGGACTTTGGGGTGAAGCGATGACGTTTCAGAGCGTGTGGGCGCTTCCGATGGTCATCTCCTTCGTGTTCCTGGCCATCTTCGCCGGGCTTGCCGCCGTGTACGTGGCGCGGTTGGGACGCAGGCCGACACTGCCCTTGAGCGACGAGATCGACGGCATCCCAAGGGTTCTGCGCAAGCTTCAGAAACGTGAACCGATGTCGGAGGACGAGTTGGCGCTTGCGAGGCAGGCCGTCCACGATCGCGGGTCCTTCATGGCCCTCTGCATCCCCTTGGCGATCTTCAGCATCGGGTGCTTCTACGTCTTCGGCAGCCTTGACTATGCGCATTTGCACGGGATCACCCCCTCCGAACGCACGTTCCTTGGCATCATTCCGATGTTCACGTCCACGAACCTGGGCATTCGGATGATCAAGAGTGCAAGCCTGAAACGGCGGCTGCCGAAGAAGGTCGTGGCGGAGCCGAACACGCTGCCGATCGCGCAGCCGTAGCCGTCAGCTACCTCAAGACCTCAAGCGACGCGGACGACGCGGGCCGCGGAGTCGCCGACGGCTGCCTCGGCGTCGCCGATCATGGTGTGCAGCAAGGCTTCCTGCTCTCGTTGGCCGCGAGTGTCTGCGCGCTTCATTCCACCGGGAAGAGTCAGGGCAGCCACGCTGCGCGTCATGTTGACCGGAATCCGCAGGAGCGGATACCACGGTGGCACGTAGGCCAGCCCCAAGGCGCGCATCGTGCGCGGCCCGAGGAACCCGCTGGTCACCGACAGGTGCTGGGCCCTTGCGATACGGCGGCGCAGGGCAGGCAGGAAACGGTAGTGCCAAGCCATCGGGTCGTCGGCCATCGGGACGGCCAGTTGCTTGGTGGACTCGTCGGGCGCCGCGAGCGCCGTGAGCGTGTGGTAGAGGATTCGGATGCCGTCGCGAAAGCTGCGAGGCAACCACTCGTCCTGCACGCCGATGAGCCAGCCGACGTACCGCGTCAGGTGTGCGATGCCGTCGAGATCCGCTGGGGTGGGCAGGATTCCCATTCCAATCCCGCCCGCGGACGGGGCGATGAGCGCGCCGACCAGCGTGGCGGCCATGTCGGTCTGGTTGACCGGTACACCCCATTCGTCGCTACGCCAGTCCGGCATCGCCGCAACGTGTCGACGGACGAACGCGTGAATGAGCCGCACGCGGATCGTGGATTGGTAGCCCACGCCGAGCGGATCAAGGCCGCCTTCCGAGATCACGTCCATGGCCCACTGCATGGTCTCGGCGAAGCGCTTGTTCGAGCCCTTCTCCAGCGCACCGGTGCGCAGGAGGGTCTTGTTGAAGCCGGAGAATTGATACCCCCCAAGAAGCGCCACGTCACGCGCGACGTACATCCCGTCGGCGCCACCCCTGCGCAGGGCCCGCGCTCCACGGCGCAGTTTCTCCAAGTCCACCCAGTCCGGGACCGCCTCGACCTGAACGAAGAACTCGCGCAGCGGTTCCGGTGCCTCTGGCACATGGGCGATGCCATCGGCAAGCGCGCGATCGAACAGCGGTCGCGTCTGCGCCATTCCCGCCGACGACATCCAGTCGACCAGGCTGTCCATCGGCTCGTCGCCGACGGACAGCCGCTCGCCGAGCCTGCGCCACTGTTCGGGCGTGGGCTTTCCGATGCCCACGAGCTGCGCCAACGACCACACCATGACCGGAACGGTGCCGGGATGGTGGGGGTGTCGAGTAGGAATCGCCACGCTCATCTCGGTGCTCTCCTTTGAGCCGTTACTTTGGATAACGTGCGTGTTCCGAATGTAGGCTGCGAGTATGGTGCTGTCAATGAGACGCGCGGAGGTGGTGCGTGACTACGGCGGGGTCAGCGCAGCCGACCGCCGCGCCGAACGGCGCCGCAAGTTGCTGACCGCCGGGCGGCAGATCTGGGGCGAGTCGGGTATCACGGACGTGACCGTCCGCGGCGTGTGTAGCGCAGCGGGATTGACCCCGCGCTACTTCTACGAGCAATTCCCCACTCGGGAGTCGCTGATCTTCGCGGTCTCCGACGACGTCCGCGACGAGACGCTTCAGGCCTTCGTCGCAGCTGGCATCGGTGAACCAGGCAGCCTCAGGGACAAGGTGCGCTCGGCGGTCAAGACGTTCCTCGACATCATCGCGGCCGACCCCCACATCCACCGCATCGCGACCAGCGACCTGACGAGCGTTCCCGGCCTGACCGAACACCGCGTGCAGGTCCTCGACATCATCACCGAACTGGTCGTCGAGCACGCCCCCGACATCCTCGGCACGGACACACCGGATCCCACCGAACTGCGGCGTACCGCACTGTTCATGGTCGGGGGCGCCAACCAGATCATCGAGAGCTGGCTCGCGAATCCAGTGGAAGACACCGCCGAACTGGCGGCCGTCTGCGCCGAACTCTGCGTGGCCGTGGTGCGCGGGGTAGTCCGGTCGGCTGAGCTGTAGCGGCCTTAGAGCCCGTACGTCTTGGCGATGATGTCGCGCTGAATTTCGCTGGTGCCGCCGACGATGGTGCCCACCACGGTGTGGCGCAGCATCTCCTCCATGCCCGCCTCCTTGGTGTAGCCCATGCCGCCCATCATCTGAATACCTTCGAGCGCTGCATGTTTGGCGAGTTCGGTGGCCTTGAGCTTGACCATCGACGCTTCGCGCGGGAGCAGCGTTTCGGGGTTCTCGTCGACCCGCTGGGCGACGTCGTGCACCAGCAGTCGGGTGACCTCGATCTCGGTGGCCAGGTCGGCGATCCGCTGCGACAGTGCCTGGAACGATCCGATCGGCTTGCCGAACTGCTTCCGGTCCTTGACGTAGGCGAGGGTGTCGTCGAATGCGCGGCGAGCCTGGCCGAGGGCGCCTGCGCCGATGATGACCCGCTCGATGTTCAGCCCCGCGATCAGCTGCGACCAGCCCTGGCCCTCCACGCCGACGAGTCGATCCTCGGGCACGAACGCGTCGGTGAAGAAGACGTCGTTGACCTCGGCGCCGAGGGTCGCGATCGGATGGATCTCAATGCCGGGAGTCGAGGTGGGTACCGAAAGCATCGTGATGCCTTGGTGTTTGGCCCCACTGTCGGAGGTGCGAGCGACCAGCAGAATGTGATCGGCAGTGTGCCCGTTGGAGATCCACGTCTTCTGGCCGTTGATGCGGAAGCCGCCGTCGACCTTCTCGGCCTTGCACGTCAGCGATGCCACGTCCGAACCCGATCCCGGCTCGGACATGGCGACAGCCGTCGTCGCGCCTGCGACGACCCTGCTGAGCACCTCGTGCTTGATGTCCTCGGTGGCGAACTTCAGATAGCTGTGCGCGACGATGAGCGAGACCAGGTAGCTGGCGAACGGTATCCGGTTGTAGGAGAGTTCCTCGACGAACAGGCAAGCATCGAACAGGCCGCCACCGGAGCCGCCGTACTCCTCGGGGATCGACAACCCCAGAAATCCCAGGTCGGCGAGCTTGGCCCCAATCTCCGGGCTGCTGGTCTTCGTGCCCTGATCGGTCAGTGCCAGGCGCTGTTCGCGCGTGCCGCACTCCCGCGCCGCGAAGTCGCGCACGGTCTGCACCAGGGCTTGTTGCTCGTCGGTGAGTCGTAGGCTCATCGGCTGCCTTCCTTCGTCGAATCCATCACATTCGCTGCTGAACGTAATTTACGTTCAACGTAGCATGCAATTGCGATCTGTCTAGACTGCGATTCGTGCCCGTCAACGAGTTACCGCCGAACAAGCATCAGGAGCGCAGCATGCGCACCCGTGCGCTGCTGCTGGATGCCGCCGTCGAGAGCCTGTCCGAGGTTGGGTACGCGCACGCGTCCACGGCCGACATCTCCGACCGCGCGGGGGTGACGCGTGGTGCGTTCCTACATCACTTCCACACGCGGACCGAACTGTTCGCGCAGACCATCGAACATCTCACGGCGCGACAGCGTGACGCGGTGCAGCGCGGCGCCGACACGGTGTCGGCGACCACCCCGCCTGCGGATGCATTGGTGGCTCTGGTCTCGTCGATGACCGCCGGTGAGCTCGGCAGGGCGTCGGTCGAGCTGTACGTGGCGGTCCGGCACGACGACGACCTTCGTCAGCAGATGCTGCGCGTCCAGCACGATCTGACTCACGAGGTTCTGGCGATGGCCACCGAGCTGATCGGGGCGCGCACGTCGCCCGATCGCCTGCAAGGCGCGTTCTGGATGACCATCAATCTGGTCCGCGGCACCATCGTCGATGACATGCTCGGCCGAAACCCCGCACACCGCAAGGAGATGCTTGCTCGCTGGACGGATCTGGCGGCAGTGGCCTTGGCTGAGTCGTGAGCGCTCAGGCCCGTCGCTTGAGGTACTCCCGGTAGGCCTTCGCAGCGTCCGCCAACTCCGGTCGGGCGTCGAGCACGGGCTGCAACTTCTTCTTCGCTTCCTCGCGCTTGTACGGCAGGAACTCGGTCGGAAAGTTGCCTTCGTGCGGACGGTAGTCCCGCAAGACACGGCGCGCAACGGTGGCGATGTGCACCTCGTCGACACCATCGGCGATGCCCATGGTCGGGGCGGCGGCGTACATCGCCTGGATGGGAGTGAGGTCGGTGGTGCCGAGTGAGCCGAGCACGTGCAGTGCGTTGAACGACACCTCTCGCAACACTTTTGCCATCGTGAACTTGACGGCGGCGATCTCCGTGCGGGCCTCCATGGTCGAGGTGTTGTCGATCTTCCAGGCCGTCTCGAGCACGAACAGGCGCAGCATCTTGATCATCGCGTAGGACTCGGCGATCTTCTCCTGCACCATCTGGTGTTCGGAGATGATCTTGCCGTGCGATTCACGCGACAGCGCGCGCTCGCACATCATGTCGAAGGCCAGGTTGCACTGCGCGATGGTGCGCATGGCGTGATGGATGCGGCCACCCCCGAGTCGGCGCTGCGCCAACATCTTTGCACCGTTCGGCGGCCCCAACAGATGGTCGAGCGGTACCCGCACGTCGGTGTAGACGATGTGGTTGTGGTTGCGCGGCTCGGGCATGATCTCGACGCCAGGCGTGTCGCGCGGCACCACGAACATTCCGTTGGTGCACATCACGAACAGGATGTCGGCCACCCGGCCTGCCGAGGTGAACCACTTCTCGCCGTTGATCACCCACTCGTCGCCGTATTGGACGGCGGTGGTCTTGAACAGGCTGGGATCGCTGCCGCCCTGCGGTTCGGTCATCGAGTACGCCGAGAACATGTCCTGGTTCAGCAGCGGTTTGAGCCAGCGTTCCTTCTGCTCCTCGGTGCCATAGGCGGCAAGCATCTCCATGTTGCCGGTGTCGGGAGCCGACGCGCCGAACATGTGTGGTGCGCCGGCATAGCGCCCAATGACCTCGTTGAGCAGACCGAGCTTGAGCTGACCGAAGCCGGGGCCACCGAGTTCCTCGTCGAGGAAGATCGCCCACAACCCTTGGTCCTTGACCTCCTGCTGAAGCTCGCGGACATAGGCCTTGACAGCGGGAATCGGCACCCGCACCGCATGCGGGAAGACGTGATCGAGCGGCTCGACCTTCTCCTCGCAGAACCGCTTCACCCAGTCGAGCTTCTCCTGAAACTCCGGTTCGGTGCTGAAATCCCAAGCCATTCAGGCCTCCTCAGTGCTTGTCACGGCACCCCTCGCGGATCCTCCGCGTGCATGATCGCCGCAGCGGCCTCGGCGGCCGTCAACTCGACGTGTTCCTGGCGGCACGTCCGCCACGCTAGCCCACCACGGTCGTCGAGTCCGCACCTTCTGCCGTGGTTTCGCCAAGCACGACGGCCGTCACGGTCTTGCTGGTCTCACCGACTCGCCACCGAACAGCGCCGCCTGGATTCTCTGCGCTGCGCTGAGGAGTGGGCCGGTGCCGAACATGGATCCTGACGAACGCGACTCGTTAGCAACACAGTTCGGCGTCTCCACCGAACACGTCGAGCGCGACCCACCTGCGACGGTCAACCCCTTCAGGCCCGCCTCCTCGTAGCGGGCCAACTACGACTGCAAACACGGCCTGATACCTCTGCTCGGCCACGGTCAACTCCCTCATCAAGGGAGTGTCAAGCATCAGCCGAAACAACTGTCAGGCATCAGCCGAAACACTGTCGCCCATCAACCGGAGACGAAATGTCAGCCATCACCCGACGCAATACACCTGCTGAAGTGGGGCGGGCGGGGCTCGAACCCGCGACCAAGGGATTATGAGTCCCCGGCTCTAACCAACTGAGCTACCGCCCCGTCGCGCTGACGCGCGGCCATTATGTTCGCATGCGCCGTTCCGACCCCACTCAGGCCGGGCCGCTCAGATTGCCTTGTCGGACGTCTTCGCGGCATTGCAGGCGCGTCTGTCCGGTCTGCTCAACACAGATCTCCACCTGCTGCTCGATCCCCGGAGGGTAGACGGTGTCGGTGGCACCGGGGGTGGCGGTCGGCGAGGGCACCTCCGTCCCGGGAACCAAGGACCACAGGACGTCGCCGGTCGCAGGCAGCCGCGCGCAGTAGGCCCGCTGGCCCTGCTCACTCACACCGGCCGCCCCGAGCATCGCGCAATCCGCCCCGACGAGCACCACCGGCACGGCCGGGCCCGCCTGCGTCGACGGCGTCGAGGCCGTCGCCACGTGCGGTTGCGCGACGTCCGCACTGCGATGTCGTGTCAGGAAGAACGCAGCAAGCGCTCCCCCGACGACCAACAGTGCCACCAATGCCGCAGCAGGGATCCGCCATGCCGGCATCTCGCGCTTCGGACTCGCCTTGTGGTGATTCGGCGGCACCACGGCGCTGGCAGCCATGGTGGCGTCGGTGTCGCCGATCTCGTCGACCACGCCGTCGAGATGCCGTGCGAGCGCGTCGGCGAAGTCGGTGCACGTCTCGTAACGATCGTCGGGCGCCTTCGCCAGCGCCTTGGAGAGCACCGGGCCTAGCCCGGACAGCTCGGGCTTGCGTTCCGCGATCGGCGGCGGCGGTGCGGTCACGTGCTGACTGATCACGACCGCGGGATTGCGGTCCTGGTACAGATGCGATCCGGTCAGCAGTTCGAATGCCGTTGCAGCAAGCGAGTATTGATCGGCCCGGCCATCGAGCGGCAGCCCCATCAGCTGTTCGGGGGCCGCATAGGCGACCGTACCGACCGCGATGTTGCTCTGAGTCAATCCGCTGGAGTCATCGACCCGGCGCGCGATCCCGAAGTCGCCGAGCAATGCGCGCCAACCACCTGAATCCAGTTTGGCCAGCAGGATGTTGGCGGGCTTGACGTCGCGGTGCAGCAAGCGGCGTTGGTGGGCGTAGTCGAGCGCATCCGCGACCGCCCTGACGATGCGCACGACCTCGTGCGGCGGCAGCCCCTTCCGGTACTGCTGCTCGAGCAGACGGGAAGCGTCGGTGCCCTCGATGTAGTCCATCGACAGCCACAACTGATCCTCGAATTCGCCACGGTCGTACAACGTGACGATGCTCGGGTGTGACAGCGTTGCGGCATTCTGGGCCTCGCGGTTGAACCGTTCCCGGTACTCGGAATCGGTCGACACCTGCTGCACCATCACCTTCAACGCGTCTTGACGCGGCAACCGCGGGTGCTCGGCGAGGTAGACCTCACCCATCGCCCCCGCACCCAGCCGACGCACGATGGTGTACCCGGCGAATACCTGGCCGACGGCAAGCGACATGCGGGGCATGTTACCGACGTCGCGCGACGCGGCACCTGCCATTGCGGCCGACCGCTCGTCCAGCGTGCCGTCAGCTATACACCGGCTGGCCGTCGACACCCAACAGGTACCGCTCCGTGCCCTCCTCTACCCGCGGTGCGTCACCACCGAGGGACACCGCGATCTTGTTCGTCGCATTGCGCATCACGTCGAAGGTGATCTCGAGCGCCTCGGCGTCGGAGAAGTGCGCAAGCACCCCCTTCGCGACGTCGTCATCGATCGTGGACGGCGTCCAAATGAGTGCGTCCACATAGCGGAGCGCGGCCTTCTGCCGCTCGTCGAGCAGCTCCGAGGTCTCGTAGTTCTCGATGTCGGCGTACATCGACTCGGTGCCGCCGGCGTCCAGCGCGGTGCCCTCGCGCAGCGACTTGCACAGCCGGCAGTTGTGCTGGACCGCCCCGCGCAACCGCACCACCTCGGTGGTGACGGGATCCAGCGACCGCAACGCACCGACCGTCGGGGCGTACACGTTGAGCAGCAGGTCGACGGGGTCGGTGTCGCGATCCCACCCGACCGGGTCGACGAGCGGCGTGAAGCCCAAGGCCGTCAGGCCCGCCTTCACCCGCGGCACGAAGTCCGCGATGAAGATCAACGCCGTCACCCGAAACGCGTTGCCGCCCAAGGCCGCGAAGAACGACGCCCGCTGCTCGGCACCGATCATCGAGACGTCGACGGCGAACTGCTCGGCGAACGCAGCCAACGTCGGATCGTCTGCTGCCGCCCCGTCGGTCACCAGCGGCGGCAGCGACAACGCCTGGGCGCACGTCTCGCGCACCAGCGCATTGGCCCCGGCAGCACCGTCCGGGGACAGCGCGATGAGTCGGGTGAGAAGGGCGTAGACCTCGTCGTCCATGCTCGCGATTATTGCGCCTGACTCACCGAGGACATGTGGAAGTCCGGGATTCGCAGCGACGGCATGGCGGCCCGCGTCGCCCAGTCGCCCCATTCACGGGGCAGATTGACCTCGCTGACGCCCGCCTGGGTGGCGCGACGCAGCAGGTCCAGCGGGCTTTCGTTGAACCGGAAGTTGTTCACCGCCGCGGTCACCTCGCCGTCCTCGATCAGATACACACCGTCACGGGTCAGCCCCGTCAGCAGCAGCACGGACGGGTCGACCTCGCGGATGTACCACAACGTCGTCAACAGCAGCCCGCGCTCGGTGCCCGCGATCATCTCGTCCAGCGTCGCCGTTCCACCGGTCATCAGTAGGTTGTCGGCGGGCACCACCGGCACCGTCTCGAACTCGGTCGCGGCCGCCCTCGGATACGCCAGCGCGTTGATCACGCCGTCACGGATCCAGTCGACGCGACCCACGTCCATACCGTCGTCGAACACCGACAACCGCTCCGACGAACTCGTCTCGGCCACGAACGGCGTGCACTCCAGCCCCGCCGCGGTCGGATCGGAGTACAACGTCAACCCCAGGTCGGTGAGCTTCTCCCCCACCCGCGTGCCACCGCCCGGCGCCGACAGCGCGGTGCGGCCCTCCTCGGCGCCGCGGCCGTCCATCGTCCACGACAGGTAGATCATCATGTCGGCGACCGTCGAGGGCGGCATCAAGGTCTCGTACCGCCCCGGCTCGAGGGACACCGTCCGCCGCGACCAGTCCAGCCGGGTGGACAGCGCGTCGAGCATGGAATCGGTTGGTACCGAAGCGAAGTCCGGCGTACTCACACCCGACCACGCACTGGCCCCGTCGCGCTTGGCATTGATCTCCACCGAGCCCGTCGGCTGCGTGAAGCGCCGCCGCAACCCGCCCGACGTCGCGACGAACGTCGTATCCAGCTCGTGCCGAGCGAAGCCGTACAACAGGTCGGACCGACCGAAGCCGTGGGCCAGGCTGCGAGCCACGTCGGCGAAGACGTCGGCGCCCGTCGTCGGCACCGGACCGTCCCAGTCGGCAGGGGCGCCCGTTCCAGGCAGCGGCGGTGCACTGTCGCGCGCCTCGGGCGCCGAGCGGGCGGCGCTCTGCGACGCCGCCACCAGGCCTGCGATCGAATCGGAATCCACGTCGCTGGACTTCACCGAGCCGACGAACGCGCTCGTTCCCCGCCGCACGATCGAAATCACCGTGGTGTCGCGGCTCAGCGATTCACCGTTGGTGGTCATCGAGTTGCCGGCCCAGCGCAGCGACGTGGCCGCACGGTCGGTGACCAGGACGATCGTCTCGTCGGCGCCACCAAGACGCGCGGCCTCGGCCAGCGCGATCTCCACCACCTGCGGAGCAGTGATCATCGTTCTACCGTCCCGACTCAGTGCGCGTGTTGAGCACGTTGATGCCGCGGAACAACGCCGACGGGCAGCCGTGGCTGACCGCGGCGACCTGCCCGGGCTGGGCCTTGCCACAGTTGAGCGCCCCGCCGAGACGCCAGGTCGACGGTCCGCCGACGGCCTCCATCGCGCCCCAGAAGTCGGTGGTGGTCGCCTGGTAGGCCACGTCACGCAGCTGGCCGTCCAGCCGTCCGTCGCGGATCCGGAAGAACCGCTGCCCGGTGAACTGAAAGTTGTACCGCTGCATGTCGATCGACCACGACTTGTCCCCGACGACATAGATGCCGTCGTCGACGCGGCTGATCAGGTCCTCGGTGCTCAGATCATCGACGCCGGGTTGCAGCGACACGTTGGCCATCCGCTGGATCGGCACGTGGTGCGGCGAGTCCGCGTAGGAGCATCCGTTGGACCGGGCCTGCCCGAGCCGCGGGGCGAAGACCCGATCGAGTTGGTAGCCGACGAAGATCCCGTCGCGCACCAGATCCCAGCTCTGCGCCTGCACCCCCTCGTCGTCGAAGCCGATCGTGGCCAAGCCGTGCTCGACGGTCCTGTCTGCGGTCACGTTCATCACCGGGGAGCCGTAGCGCATCGTGTTCAGCTTGTCCGGGGTGGCGAACGAGGTGCCCGCGTAGGCAGCCTCGTAGCCGATGGCGCGGTCGTATTCGGTGGCGTGGCCGATGGATTCGTGGATGGTCAGCCACAGATTCGTCGGGTCGATCACCAGGTCCGTCGGCCCGGCCACGACGCCGGGAGCCTTGGTCTTCTCGGCCAGCAGCGACGGCAACTGCGCCAGCTCGGTCGACCAATCCCACACGTCGTCGCCCGCGACGACCTCCCACCCACGCGCCATCGGCGGAACCAGCGTGCGCATCGTCTCGAACGTGCCCTCTGCGGCGTCCACGGTGGTGGCCTCGAGCGTCGGCTGGAGGCGCACCCGCTGCTGAGTGATCGACGAACCGAAGGTGTCGGCGTAGAACGCCTGCTCCTTGACCGCGTGCAGACCTGCCGACACGTGGTCGACGCCGTCGGCGGCCAGCAGGCGCCCCGAGTACTCGTCGAGCACGGCGATCTTGTCGGCGGCGGGCACCTCGAACGGGTCGATCAGATAGTCCGATACCCAGGTCGCGTCGGCGTACACGGGCTCGGCAGCCAGCGCGATCCGCTCGGCGTTCAGCGACGCCAGCGTGGCGGCCACCCGGACGGCGCGGCGCGCGGTATCGGCAGCCACCTGGGGATCGAGCTCGGCGTGCGAGGCAAATCCCCACGTGCCGTCGACGATGACCCGGACCGCCAATCCGATCTCGCGGCTCAGCACGGAGGTCTCCAGCTCACCGTCGCGCAACTGCACGATCTCGGTGGTGATGCGCTGGATCCGCACGTCGGCGTGGCTGGCGCCTGCAGCAACCGCCGCCGACATCGCGGCGTCAGCAAGCTCGTGGCGCGGAAGCGCGAGGAAATCGGCATCGACATTTCGGTGCGCTGTCACGCCTCCCACCGTAGTGGCACCCCTGTTGGCGGGTTTAATGGCTGGGTGATGCGTCGCGCCAGGGCACGGCAAACCGCGCTGGGATATGCGCTGCTGGCGCCCAGCCTGTTCGGCGTGCTGACGTTCCTGTTGTTGCCGATGCTCGTCGTGGCGTGGCTGAGCCTGAATCGCTGGGACCTGCTCTCCCCGATCGAGTATGTCGGATTGTCCAATTGGCGCTCGGTGCTGACCGATTCGTCGTTCGGCACGTCGCTGGTGGTGACGGTGTTCTTCATCGCGATGGTGGTGCCAGTACAGACTGCGCTCGGCATGTTCGCCGCGACACTGCTCGCCCGCGACCTGCCGGGCACCGGGGTGTTCCGCACGCTGTACGTGCTGCCGTGGATCTGTTCCCCCTTGGCGATCGCCGTGCTGTGGCGCTGGATCCTGGCGCCCACCGACGGTGCGATCGGCACCTTGTTCGGTCAGCGCATCGAGTGGTTGACCGATCCCGTCGTGGCCTTGCCCGTGGTGTCCGCGGTAACCATCTGGACGAACGTCGGCTACGTGACCCTGTTCTTCCTGGCCGGCATCCTCGCCATCCCCACCGACGTGCAGAACGCGGCCCGCATCGATGGCGCGACGACGTGGCAGCGGTTCCGGCACATCACCCTTCCGATGCTGCGGCCAACGCTGTTCTTCGTGCTCGTCACGGGGATCGTCAGCGCAGCACAGGTTTTCGATACCGTCTACGCGCTGACCGGCGGCGGCCCAGAAGAGCGCACCGACCTGATCGCCCACCGCATCTACGCCGAGGCGTTCGGTGCCGCCGCGGTGGGGCGGGCCGCGGTGATGGCAATGGTGCTGTTCGTGCTGCTGGTCGGTGTCACCATCGTCCAGCACCTCTACTTCCGGCGACGGATCAGCTATGACCTCACCTAGCCGGACCATCCCGAACGCCGCCGTCTACCTCGGATTGGCGGTCGGCGCGGTGATCACGCTCGTCCCGTTCGGGCTTGGCCTGCTCACCTCGTTCACCTCCGCGCAGCAGTTCAACACCGAGTCGCCGCTGTCCTTGCCGTCGCCTCCTACGCTGGCCAACTACACCGGGCTGTCCGACGCCGGATTCGGTAGGGCCGTGGTGGTGACCGCGTTGATGACCGCGGTGATCTTGCTCGGACAGCTTACGTTCTCGGTGTTGGCCGCGTATGCCTTTGCCCGCCTGGAGTTCCCGGGCCGTGACGCACTGTTTTGGGTGTACGTCGCGACGCTGATGGTGCCCGCCACCGTCACGGTGGTGCCGCTGTACCTGATGATGGCCGAGGCCGGTCTCCGCAATACGTTCTGGGCGTTGGTGCTGCCGTTCATGTTCGGCTCGCCCTATGCGATCTTCCTGCTCCGCGAGTACTTCCGCACCATCCCCACCGATCTGATCAGGGCGGCCCGCGTCGACGGCGCGAGCACGCTCGACGTCATCGTGCACGTCGTGCTGCCAGCCAGCCGCCCGATCCTGGTGACACTGGGGCTCATCACCGTTGTCACGCAATGGAACAACTTCATGTGGCCGTTGGTGATCACCAGTGGCAGCCAATGGCGGGTGGTGACGGTGGCCACCGCGGGTCTGCAATCGCGATACGACGGTCAGTGGACGCTGGTGATGGCGGCCACGACGGTGGCGATCGTGCCGTTGATCGTGGCGTTCGTCGCGCTGGGGCGCCACATCGTCTCGTCGATCGTGGTGACGGGAATCAAGTGAGCACACGGAGCCGCCCCGGCGGCGACATCGGACGACGGAGCCGCCCCGGCGGCGACATCGGGCCGAAGCGCCATGCAGCGCGCGGCGGCAGCGGCGCCCCCGTCGTCAGGCCGAAGTTCTCCACGATCTTCGCCTCGGGACTCGCGCTGATCTTCGCGGTGCTGATGGTCGCCGCGGTCCTGCTCGGCCATACCGGCGAACCGGACGGCCGGACCGTGGTGACGGTTCGGGTGTGGGACGAGCAGGTGGCGGCGGCCTACCGCCAGTCGTTCGAGGAGTTCAGCCACGCGCACCCCGACATCGAAGTCCGCGTCAACGTCGTGGCCTACAAGTCGTACTTCGACACCCTGCGTACCGACATCGCGGGCGGTGGCGCCGATGACGTGTTCTGGCTGTCGAACGCCTACTTCGCGGGCTACGCCGACAACGGCAGACTGCTCGACGTCGGGCAGACGCTAGGGCCTGCCGCGGCCCGGGCGTGGGATCCGTCCGTGGTCGCACAGTTCACCCGCGATGGCGTGCTGTGGGGCGTCCCGCAGCTCACCGACGCCGGCATCGCGGTGTACTTCAACGCCGACCTTCTCGACGAGGCGGGCGTCGGCCTCGAGGAGCTGCTGCGGTTGCGCTGGTCGCCTGGTGACGGCGATACCCTCCGAGGACTGCTCGCCCGCCTCACCGTCGACGCCGACGGAAATCGTTCGGGTACACCGGGTTTCGACCCCGGCCGGATCCGGCAGTGGGGCTACAATGCGGCCAACGATCTGCAGGGCATCTACCTCAACTACATCGGTTCGGCGGGTGGCGCGTTCCAAGACGGCGACGAGTTCGCCTTCGACAACGCAGCGGCCAAGCAAGCCTTCCAGTACCTCGTCGGACTCATCAACGACGACCACGTCGCTCCCCCCGCGTCAGACACCAACGACAACGGCGACTTCTCCCGCAACCAGTTCCTGGCAGGCCGGATGGCGCTGTTCCAGTCGGGCACCTACAACCTTGCCGCCATCGCCGATCAGGCCCGGTTCCGGTGGGGCGTGGCGATGCTCCCCACCGGCCCGACCGGTCGGGTGAGTGTCACCAACGGCATTGCCGCTGCTGGCAATTCCGCGACCACGCATCCCGACGCCGTCCGTGAGGTGCTGGCGTGGATGGGCAGCGCCCAGGGCAATCGGTACCTCGGCACCAGTGGCACGGCCATCCCCGCGG
The DNA here is from genome assembly GCF_008329605.1 of Mycolicibacterium sp. P9-64. Taxonomy (GTDB): domain Bacteria; phylum Actinomycetota; class Actinomycetes; order Mycobacteriales; family Mycobacteriaceae; genus Mycobacterium. Next base: position 431,875 of record NZ_NPKO01000004.1, on the reverse strand, counting down.
TGACCGCGGCGCAGCCCGCCTACTTCAGGTACTGGGCGAGCCGTGGCGTCGACGTCACCCCGTTCTTCAGGGTGCTCGACGGGCCACGCATCCCAGCGCCTGGCGGCCCCGGCTTCGCCGCCGGATACCAGGCGTTCAAGCCCATCTTCGACGAGATGTTCCTCGGCCGACGCAGCGTGGCCGACAGTCTCGCCGCAGCGCAGTCGGCCGCCAACGCAGCCGCTGAACGCTAGCTCGTCGCCAGCGGGCTGAACACCTCGACGTAGACCGAAAGGCCGCACAGGGCGAGCACGATCGCCAAGGCCACGGCATCAGGCCATTTCGGCCGCGACGGCTGCGCAGAGATCTGACCCGCGCCGCCCCTCGCGGTGATCGCGTCGCCCATCTCGTCGGCGCGCCGCAGTGCCACGGTGATCGCGGCGGCCAGCACATCGACGAGCTCGGTGGACCAGCGGTGACCGCGGGCGGGGCGCGTGGCGTCGTCGCGTGGGCGAAGCCTGCGCGCGGCGAACAGGATGCGGAACTCGTCGATCAGCATGGGGAACGCGCGCAGCGCCAGCGCCAGCGCAACGGCCCAGTCGTCGACGGGAATCCGCAGCAGCCGCAACGGGCGGCCCAGCTTCGCGACGGCAGGCGCGATCTCGGCCACGTTGGTCGTCCACGACACCAGCGCGCCGAGCCCGAGCAGGACGATGGACAACACCGTGATCCGCAGGAAGTTCAGTGCGCCGCCGAAGCCGATGGTCACCGTCCCGATGGTCAGCTCGGGGCTGCCGCCCGCGAAGGTTGCGGTCAGGCAGCCCAGGAACACCAAGCCCCACATCCAACGCGGGATCGACGGAAGTGCGCCGCGGGACACGTTGGCCAGGCGGGCGGTCACCAACACCAGCACCGCCACCAGGCCGATCGGTATCCAGCCAGGGTAGTACGTCAACAGCACACCGATGCCGGCGACGACGATCAGCTTGGTCCCTGCCCAGAGCTGGTGCACGACACTGTTTCCCGGCACCGGTCGCAGCAGTACGACGGGCCTGCGCTGACGTCCGGCGCGTGCCGTCATGACTTGCCTCCGGTGGTGGTCGGGGTCGCGGCGATGGCGCCGCCGCGCAGGTGCAGGGTCCGGGGGCAAAGCTCCTCGAGACCGTGGAAGTCGTGCGAGATCACGACCACGGTCAGGCCTGCGGTGCGGCGCAAATCCACCAGCACCTGCAGCAGACCACGTTGGCTGGCGGCATCGAGCCCGGCCAGCGGCTCGTCGAGGATGATCGCGCGGGGCCTGCGGGCCAGCAGGCCGGCCAGCACGACGCGCCTCATCTGGCCGCCGCTGAGCTGGTCGATGCGTCGCAATCCGAGCGCTGGGTCCAGGCCCACCACGGCCATGGCCCGCACGATCTGCGAGTGGTCGTGGTAGTCGAGCCCTGCGGCGGAAGCGATCTCGAGGTCCACCCGGCCGCGCATCAACTGCAGCCGCGCGGCCTGGAAGGAGATCGCCACGGCGCCAACCTGATCCGATACCGGTTTGCCGTCGAGCAGCGCCGTACCGGTGGTGGGCTCCAGCAGCCCGGCCATGATCCAGGCCAGCGTCGACTTGCCCGACCCGTTGAGCCCGTGGATCAGCACGCCGTCACCCTCGTTGACGACGAGGTCGATGTCGCTCAGCGCGGTCGAGGCCCACGGCGTTCCGCTGCCGTACTCGTGGCCCACGCCGTGCAGTTCGAGAAGCGGTGCGCCGCTGTGACTCACGGCCACGCTGGCCTTGGGCGCGGGGGCAGTCGTCACCATCTCGACGTTGTCGGCGGTGCCGCCGTTGCCGGTCAGGTTCACCGTCCGGTCGGCAGTGTCGGCCTCGTCGTTGTAGTGGGTGATGTGCACCAGTGACATCCGGTGCCGCTGCGTCAACCCCGAGAGCACGGCGATGAGATCGTCGCGGCCCTTTTGGTCGACCATGCTGGTGATCTCGTCGGCGATCAGCAGGGAGGGCTGGCGCGCCAACGCCGCCGCCACGGCCAGTCGCTGCAGTTCGCCACCCGACAGACCGCCGGTATCGCGTTCGGCCAATCCGTCGAGGCCGACCTCGGAGAGCAGCCGGTGCACGTCGGTCTCGGCGCCGGGCGGCAGCCCCCACACGACGTCGTCGGCAACGCGCGTGCCGAGGACCTGACTCTCGGGGTGCTGCATGACGACCGCAGTGCCACCGGGCCTGCCGAGTCCGACGCCACCGGGGCGTTCGATGGTCCCCGACGTCGGGGCGCGGCCCGCCAGCAGAAGCATCAGCGTCGTCTTGCCCGAGCCGTTGGCACCCGTGATCGCGACGTGCTCGCCTGCCGCGACGTCCAGCGAAACGGGGCCGAGCGAGTCGTGCTTGGCCCCGGGGTAGCGGAACGTGACGTCGCGCAACCGGGCTGGCACGGGTGCGGCCGGACCGGCGCCGTCGGTGACGTCCAGCTTGTGCACGTCGGGAACGCCGAGCAGGCGGGACAGGACCCGCGACAGCGCCCACCATCCGATCATCGTGACCATGGTGATGCTCAGGATCGACGAGCCGATGATCAGCACCGGCCAGTAATCGAGGATCGTCGCGAAGTCGCTCTTGAGCCGCACGGCCAGGGTTTCGCCGCCGGGGATGCGGTTGATCACCGCGGCCAGGCCCTTGATGTTGGCCGTCATCGATTCGAAGACCAGGTTGCGCAACCGGGCCAGAACCAGCAGTGCGCCAACGCCGAACAGGCCGAACACCACACCGGCGGCGACGCCTGCACCGAATGCGGTCGGGGCACCTCGGCCACGGCGCTTGACGATGCCGGTCAATCCGCCGACATAGGCGCAGTTGAAGACGGTCATGAAGCCGCCCATCCCGGCGATGAGGAAGGCGATGACACCACCGGCCACGGTCGCGGCGATCAGCACCCGCAGCCGGTACCGGTAGGCGAGCAGGCCCATCGGGACGGTGCCGAGCACGGACAGCCCTGCGGCGAACGGGACGACGACGGCGATGATCGCGGTGGCCGCGGACAGGGCCGCCATGACGGCGGCGTGGGCGAGCTCGGCGGGCTTCAACGAACCGGCATGGCGCGTCTCCCCCTCGCCGTTCGCACCCATTTCACGATTCTGCCAGTCGATTCAGAAGAACCCTCTCAGCAGCCTGTGAGCATGGCCACTGTCCACCCCCTTGGTCTACATAGGATTTCTATGTAAATTGGGATCATGACTGGGAACCCGGCACGGCCCCCGGCCACCGACTCGGCGCTCGCCGCGGACCTGCTGTCCGTGGTCGCCAGAATCAACCGGCTGGCCACCCAGCGCGTCAGGATGCAGCTGCCATTCGCCCAGGCCCGGCTGTTGTCGATGATCGAAGACCAGGACGCCGCACGGATCTCCGACCTCGCCGTACTCGACCACTGCTCGCAGCCGACCATGACCGCACAGGTCCGCCGCCTCGAACTCGCCGGTCTGGTCTCGCGGACCACCGACCCCACCGACGCACGAGCCGTGCTGATCAGCATCACCCCCGAGGGCGTCGCCATGCTCGCCGACGTCCGCGCCGACCGCGGTGCGGTGATCGATCCGTACCTGGAACGCCTTCCCGAGGCCGATCGCCAGACCCTCGCCGACGCCGTACGCGTCATGCGCAGCCTGCTCGAGGATGCACAGCAGCACCGCTAACCGCCGGCGCAGCCGCAATTTCGACCGCGAATCGACCGGCAAGGATTTGTCTTCGTACTGGGCTGCGAATGGTCACCATCTTTAGTTGCGCCTGGCTCCAAAAGGGTCTTTCGAGACCAAGCAGAACGCCTCGGTCCCAGGACGGGTGAGAACTCCGTCCCAACGCCGCACCCAAATCATCGCCCGTCCAAATGAATGACCGCACGCCACAATTGCGCGCCGAACCGGTTCTGGATTTTGAACCGACGCCTTCGCAACACCTCGTGCGCTAGACACTTTCCAGGAGGAAGGCAGGGATCGCAGCCCGGACCCAACTAAGGGACGGCGGGAGGCGGCGACTGCTGCTCCTCGCCGAGGCCAATGCACTCACCGGTGTTGGCACCGGTGCAGGGGATACCCTGGATCTCCGGCACGCTGCCCTGTGCAGGGGCTGGCATGCACATCCCGGTGGCGGGGTCTTGCACCTCACCCATGGCGCACTGCGCAACCGGCGCAGGCGTGCTGGTCATTGGTACGGCGAAGAAGGCGACCGCAGGGGCAGCCGCAATTGCGACCGCAAATCCACCGGCAAGGATTAGTCGTCGTACTGGGTTGTGAATCGTCACCATCGTCATGCCTTCTTTAGTTGCGCCTGGCTCGAAAACGATCTTTCGACACCAAGGCAGCGAGCCTCGGTCCCAGGACGGGTTAGAGATCCGTTCCAACGCCGCACCCAAATCATGATCCGTTCAAATGAATGACCGCAAGCAAATGGACGAACGCGAGCCACAATTGCGCGCCGATCCGTTTGAGGATTTTGAAACTGGCACCTCAGCCGTTGCCTTCGGGTCTGGCGAGACCCGATATGAGAATCGCGACACGGCCTCCACATTGGAAACTAAATAGTTTCCCTATATAATCTTTGGATGCGTCATTCCGTAAACCGCGCCACCCTTGCAGTTGCCTTCGCTTCGGTCATTGCCTTCATGGGCATCGGTCTCGTCGACCCGATCCTCAAGCCGATCGCCGACGACCTCAACGCATCCCCGTCGCAGGTCTCGCTGCTGTTCACCAGCTACATGGCGGTGATGGGCGTGGCGATGTTGATCACCGGGGTGGTGTCCAGCCGCATCGGGCCGAAATACACTCTGCTGCTTGGCCTTCTGGTGATCATCGCGGGCGCGGGCCTGGCCGGCATGTCGGACTCCGTCATCGAGATCGTCGGCTGGCGTGCGCTGTGGGGGCTCGGCAACGCGCTGTTCATCGCGACCGCGCTGGCCACCATCGTCAACTCGGCACGCGGTTCGGTGGCGCAGGCCATCATCCTCTACGAGGCCGCCCTTGGCCTCGGCATCGCGGTGGGCCCGCTCGTCGGCGGCGTGCTCGGGTCCATTTCGTGGCGCGGGCCGTTCTTCGGCGTGTCCGTCCTGATGGCCGTCGCGCTCGTCATCACCGCGTTCCTGCTGCCCGCCACGCCACGCCCCGCACGCGCGACCACGCTTGCCGACCCGTTCCGGGCGCTGCGGCACCGCGGCCTGCTCGGCGTGGCGATCACCGCGCTGCTGTACAACTTCGGGTTCTTCACGCTGCTGGCGTTCACGCCGTTCCCCCTCGACACGAGCGCACACGAGATCGGGCTGATCTTCTTCGGCTGGGGTCTGGCGCTGGCCTTCACCTCCGTGGTGGTGGCACCGCGCCTGCAGCGCAGGTTCGGCACCGTGCCGACGCTGTTGGCGAACCTGCTCGCCATGACGGCGACGCTCGCCGCGATGGCAGTGTGGACTGACGACAAGCCGGTCCTCGCCGGATGTGTCGTCGTCGCAGGGCTATTCATCGGCATCAACAACACGCTGATCACCGAGACGGTCATGAAAGCCGCACCGGTCGAGCGCGGGGTGGCATCAGCGGCCTACAGCTTCGTGCGCTTCGGCGGCGCGGCCGCGGCACCGTGGCTGGCCGGCGTGCTCGGCGAGGAGTTCAACTACCACCTGCCGTTCTGGGTGGGCGCAGGCGCCGTGCTCCTCGGTGCCGTCGTACTGTTCGCGACGCGCGCTCACCTGACGGGCATCGACGCCGAAGAGGGCGAGATCGACGAGCTCACGGACGAGGCGACCGCGATCACCATAGGCAGCGACAGCTGACCCGGGTTACGTGATGGCGGTACCGATCAGGGTGCCGACGACGTAGGTGGCGCCGATCGCAATCGCGCCGAACGTCAACTGCCGCAAGGCAGCGGGCAACGCCGACTTGCGGGTGAAGCGCGCCGCAGCGCCGCCGGCGATGAGCAGACCAAGCCCGCCGAACGCCAGGCCCAGCCATAACGACTCGTAGCCGAGCAGGTACGGGATGAGCGGGATGACGGCACCAATGGCGAACATCACGAACGACGAACCGCCAGCCACCCACGGTGACGGCTTCTCGTTGGGGTCGAGGCCAAGCTCCTGCACGAGGTGGAAGTTCAGCGCGCGGGCCTCGTCGCGGTGGATCTCGTCGGTTGCCTTGGTGGCGGTGTCCTGTGTCATTCCCATGTTCATCAACGTCGCAACCAACTCGGCCCGCTCCTCCTCGGGATACCGGCGGAACGATCGACGTTCGACGCGCACCTCCGACTCGAGCTGTTCGTTGGCCGTGGTGACCGACGTGTACTCCCCCAAGGCCATCGAGAACGCGCCGGCGAATAGCCCCGCGACGCCGCTGAGGACGACGGCGTTCGCGCTCACGCTTGCGGCGACCCCGGCGATCAGGGCGGTGTTGCTCACCAATCCATCCATCGCGCCGAAGGTTGCCGCACGCAACCAGCCACCCGTCACGTTGGCGTGCTCGTGGTCGAATTGGTGGGGCATCCCGGTCGCGGGCCCCTGTCCAGGACTGTCCGGCTCGGTCACGTACCCGATTGAACGCCTTCGCCATTTCCTGCGGATGCTCAGGTTGCCCTGGGTTTGCCACATCACAGTTTCAGCAGGCCCGCATCGGGCTACCGTCAAGACATGACCACCACCGCGGAGCATCTGCGCAGGACGCTGGACGGCCGTTGGCACGAGGCCAAGGAGCGGTCGAGAAAGCAGATTTCGAACGAAGTCTTCCGACCGCACTACACCCCCAATACGGTGATCGCGCGGACGAAGGCACTCGAACAGCTGAAGATCATCGCCGCGGCCGGTGCCGCCGACGATGGCTTCCGCAAGGAGCACGGTGGCACCGGTGACGTCGGCGCCGCGGTCACCACCATCGAGATGCTGGCGATGTCGGACCTGTCGCTCATGGTGAAGGCCGGCGTGCAGTGGGGCCTTTTCGGCGGTGCCATCGAAAACCTTGGCACCGAACGCCACCACGAGGCGTACGTGCCGAGCATCATCAACCTCGACCTGCTCGGCTGCTTCGCGATGACCGAGACCGGGCACGGCAGCGACGTGCAGTCGCTCGAGACCACCGCAACGTATGACCCGGAAACCGATGAGTTCATCATCGACTCCCCAACGCGTACGTCCCGCAAGGACTACATCGGTGGTGCAGCCGAGACCGCCACCGTCGCAGCGGTGTTCGCGCAGTTGATCACGGCGGGCCCCGGCGAGGAGCCGCAGGGGCATGGCGTGCACTGTTTCGTCGTGCCGCTCCGCGACGGCGAAGGCAATGATCTGCCGGGCGTGACCACGTCCGACTGCCACTACAAGGGCGGCCTGCCTGGTGTCGACAACGGGCGCATCATGTTCGACCACGTCCGGATTCCGCGGGACAACCTGCTGAACAAGTACGGCGACGTCTCGGGCGACGGGACGTACTCCTCGCCCATCGAGAATTCCAACCGGCGGTTCTTCACCATGCTCGGCACCCTGATCCGCGGCCGGGTCACGGTCGGCGGCAGCGCGGCGGCCGCAGCACGGGTGGCTCTCGACATCGCGACCCGGTATGCGTTGCAGCGCAAGCAGTTCTCCGCGCCGGACAGCGACGACGAAGTCGTGATCATGGATTACCTGGCACACCAGCGGCGGTTGTTCCCGCTGATCGCCCAGTCCTATGCATTGCAGTTCGCGCAGAACGAACTGGTGACCAAGCTGCACGAAATCCAGACCACCGAGATTCCCGACCCCGAGGAGCAACGCGAGCTCGAGTCGCGTGCAGCCGGGCTCAAGGCGGCCAACACCTGGCATGCCACCAAGGCCATCCAGGAGGCGCGGGAGGCCTGTGGTGGCGCCGGCTACCTCGCCGAGAACCGGTTGATCTCGCTGAAGGCCGACACCGACGTGTTCACCACGTTCGAGGGCGACAACCACGTGCTCACCCAGCTCGTCGCCAAGGAGCTGCTCACGGCCTACGCCGACGACATCAAGGGCATGAGCCCCGTCGAGTGGGTGCGGTTCGGGGCCAATTTCGCCAGCGATCGGGTGCTGAAACGCACTGCAGCACAGACCATCATGCAGACGATCATCGACAGCCGGCAGGACAACGAGGAAGAGGGCAGCCTCTTCAACCGCGGCACGCAGGTCAAGATGTTCGAGGACCGCGAGGAGTACCTGCTGTCGTCGGTCGCGCGTCGACTGCAGGGCAAGAGCAAGGAGATGTCCGCCTTCGACGCCTTCAACGCCGTGCAGGACCACGTGCTGCACGCCGCAAGCGCACACATCGACCGCATCGTCCTCGAAGCGTTCGTCGCCGGAATCGAATCGTGCGAGGACGACGAAGCGCGCAAAGTTCTCGGCACGGTGTGCGATCTCTACGCGCTGTCGGTGATCGAAGACGACAAGGCGTGGTTCATGGAGCACCGCTACCTGTCCACCGAGCGCGCGAAGGCGGTCACCCGCGGCATCAACGACCGCTGCCGCGTGCTCCGGCCGTACGCCGAGATGTTGGTCGACGGCTTCGGCATCCCCGAGCAGTTGCGCTACGCCGAAATGCTGCATCCCGAGCACATTCCGGACGCCGACGACTAACCGTCTCCCCTGGCGGAACGCCGAACTCGTCGGACATGCGCCGAAGTGTCTTGGCGCCGAACGTCCGGCTGTCGTGTTGAGCCACTGCATCCCCCTACCCGGACGAATCCCGCAAATCTAGACCGAACGATCTACCTCGACGGGGACGCTAGTAGACTGATCGGTGCACTGCACAGGCTCGGTCCAACACGGAGGTGTCACATGCCGGCACGTGATCGGCTCATCGCCGGCGCCATCGAACTCATGCGCCGAAACGGCGTCGCAGGTACGGGCCTCAATCAACTGCTCGAGCTCAGCAACACCGCGCGCCGCTCGCTGTACCTGAACTTTCCAGGAGGCAAGGCGGAACTGATCGCGGACGCCACCGCGGCGTCGGGCACGCTCATCTCCGGCGCCGTCGAACGGCTCGCCGCCGACGTCGAACCGGTGGCCGCGGTCCAGGCGTTCATCGCCATGTGGCGCGACACCCTGATCAACAGCGACTTCACCTCCGGATGTCCGATCATGGCTGCAGCACTGGGGCGCTCGGAGGCGGCCAAGGCAGCCGACATCGCCGGCGAGATGTTCACCGAGTGGGAGCGAGGGATCGCCAGCCATCTCGAATCGAGGGGCGTCTCAGCCGACGAAGCGTCCCAGTTGGCCACCCTGACCATCGCGGCGATCGAAGGCGCCGTCGTCATGTCGATGGCGACGAAGTCCGATGCACCAATGCAGCGCGCGGAGGACGCGTTGGTCGGTTTGTACCGGCAGAAGGTCGGCTCGGCTGGCTGAGGCTACCGATTGGGGATCGGGCCGAGCGCCTTGAGCGTGCCGTCGACGATCTTGAACCGCACGGTGCCAATCCCCGTCGGGCAGCACGCCTGATCGTTGCCCTGCCGCCACTGGTACTGCACGACGGCGGTGTCGTTGCCCTCGGTCGTCACGTTGACGTAGGGCCTCGGCTCAGGGGTCGGTGTTCCGATCGGAGCGTCGTGGTCGAAGAACAGCACCTGCTGCGGGCTGTCCGACGCGCCGCCGGTCCCGACGAGCACCCAATGCAGCTGGCAGTCGGGAGTGTGGCCGCGGGACGTTTCGCGCCACTGCTGATCCGCTGGCAGCTGGTTGATCTCGTCGGCGACGGAATTCACTGACGGGCCATCGGCCTGCGCGCAGCTCGCCGAACTGGTGGGCGGCGCCGACGGCGGACTCCAGCCGCAACCGGCCACGAGCAGGCCGATCGTCGTACACATCGCAATGCCGTCGCGGTGGCGCATGATGCGACAGTACGGTGGCTCCCCCGCCTGGACTCGAACCAGGAACCTTCCGATTAACAGTCGGAAGCTCTGCCAATTGAGCTACAGGGGATTGCCCGTCCGGCCGCGGAACCAGCCCGCCGACCGAGGAACGACTTTAGCGCACTGATCGCCGAACTTTGGCATCGGGCACCCGCCACCTGATCCGGCCGCACACAGCGGAGTGAGGCAGGATGGAGACGGTGCACAACATCTGCACCCATCATCTGGGAGGGGTCCTGTGATCCGAGCTGCAGTCGTGCTGGCCGTCGGCTACGTCTTGGGAGCGAAGGCGGGCCGACGCCGCTACGAGCAGATCTCCGGGACGTACCACGCGATCACTGGCAGCCCGAAGACCAAGGCCGTGATCGACGCCGGGCGCCGCAAATTGGCCAGCCGGGTATCACCCGATCCGGCATTGGTGAATCTGACTGCCATCGACGCCGAGACGTCGGTGTTGCACCCCGAGAGCCCGCAGGCCAGGGTCGACCGGCGTTAGCCGATCGGCGTGTTCCAGGTCTGGCCGGGCAGCAACGTGCCCGTGGTGACGCCGATGCCGCCTCCCGGCATGGAGCCACTGTTGGGCCCATAAACGCCCATGTCCGGGGTACCCACGTTGACGCCGTTGCCGTTGGAGTAGGACAGGCAGACACCGTCCTCCTGGTTGCCGTACCACGCCAGGCACGGTGGCTTCGCCACGGACTGGGTGGCATTTCCGCTGCTCAGTGAGATGGCGATCGGAGCGGCGACGGCAGCAACGGCCAATGCGCCGGCTGCGACGTAGCGGTGTGCTCGCATGGTCATGAAAGGCCTCCCAAAGAGAGTGGACAGCGCACTCACCTTAGCGCGTGAGGTTGGCTCACGCAGTAAGGTCGTCGCCGCTGGCCTGCTCAAGCAGGCTGCGCCGATAGTTCTCCATCGCGACCAGGTCGCCGAACAACGCGAGATACTCGTCACCCTGCTCGACCGGCGACATGCGATGCAGCTTGGACTTCATCTCGGCGATCTGCCTGCCGACCAGTACCTCTTGCAGCCTGGCCAGCACTCCGCCGATGTAGCGCGGCAGGCGCTCGTCGTCTTCGACGCGGATGGCCTCGACCCCGAGCTCATTGACCAGATTCGCGGCCTCCGGCGACGACGTCTGCTCGCGCACGGTCTCGATCCACTGCGCCCCGGACAGCCCGGCCGCCGTGCCGCCCGCCGCCGCGATGGCCCTGCGCAACGCGGAGTACGCCGGGTGGGTGAAGCCCTCGACCGCCAACGAGTCGAACACCGGTCCGGCGATCACCGGATACTGCAGCGCAGACTTGAGCGCCTCCCGCTGCGGCCACAACGTGGGATCGCTCGGGTTGGGCCGCTGCATCGTCACCTCGGGGGCCTTCGTGCGGCCCCGAGCTCCGGGATCGCCGTGCACCGAGCGTCGCCCGTCGCCGCGGCCCGCGGGACGCCCGGCCTGCTCGCGCACCCGTCCGATGACCTGTGCGACGTCCTCCCAGCCCACCCAGCCGGCCAGCTGACGGGCGTACTCGTCGCGCAGCGTGGAGTCCTTGATCTTCGACACCATCGGCACACAGCGACGCAGTGAGCTCACCCTGCCCTCGGCGCTGTCGAGGTCGTGCTCCAGAAGCGCCGTGCGAATCGCGAACTCGAACAACGGCGTTCGGCGTGCAACCAGATCACGAAGCGCGCCGTCGCCCGACTTGAGCCGCAAGTCGCAGGGGTCCATGCCGTCGTCGGCGACCGCGACGAACGACTGGCCCGCGAGGCTCTGCTCGCCCTCGAGCGCCTTCACCGCCGCCGCCCGCCCTGCCGCATCCCCGTCGAACACGTAGATCAGCTCGCCGCGAAAGAAGCTGTCGTCCATCATGAGTCGGCGCAGCATCGCCAGGTGCTCGTCGCCGAACGCGGTGCCGCAGGACGCCACCGCCGTCGTCACCCCAGCCAGATGCATCGCCATCACGTCGGTGTAGCCCTCGACGACGACCGCCTGGTGTCCCTTGGCGATGTCGCGCTTGGCGAGGTCGAGCCCGAACAGCACGTTCGACTTCTTGTACAGCACCGTCTCCGGCGTGTTGACGTACTTGGCCTCCATGGTGTCGTCGTCGAACAGGCGGCGCGCACCAAACCCGATCACCTCGCCAGAGGACACCCGGATGGGCCACAGCAGGCGCCGGTGAAACCGGTCCATCGGGCCGCGGCGACCCTCGCGTGACAGGCCTGCCGCTTCCAATTCCTTGAACTCAAAACCCTTGCTCACCAAGTGTTTGGTGAGCTTGTCCCAGCCCGACGGGGCGAATCCACAACCGAACTTGGCGGCCGCGTCTGCGTCGAAGTTGCGGTCCAGCAAGTATTGCCGGGCCGCTGCCGCCTCCGGCGACTTCAGCGCCTCGGCATAGAACTCCTGGGCCGCGGCGTTGGCGGCGATCAGCCGACTGCGGCTGCCACGGTCGCGCTGCACGTTGGTGGTCGACGAACCGGTGTAGGCGACGGTGTAGCCGAGTCGGTCGGCGAGCATCTCCACCGCCTCGACGAACGAGACGTGTTCGATCTTCTGCAGGAAGGCGTAGACGTCGCCACCCTCACCACACCCGAAGCAGTGGAAGTGTCCGTGGTTGGGGCGGACGTGGAAGGACGGCGACTTCTCGTCGTGGAACGGGCACAGGCCCTTCATCGAGTCGGCGCCTGCGCGGCGCAACTGCACGTAGTCGCCGACGACGTCCTCGATGCGGACGCGCTCACGGATGGCCGCGATGTCGCGATCGGGGATGCGGCCACGACCACGAGTCGCCTCGCTCCCGCCAGCCGATCCCGCCATCGGCACAGTCTATGCGGGCCGAGCACGGCCGCTACACGGGTTCGAGTCGCTCCAGCCTGCCCTCGGTGAAGGACGCGATCTGGTCGAGGATCACCCGCAGCCTGGCGCCGTCGTCCGCCGCGTCGTTGAACTCGGGAACGAAGATCGGGTCGAGCGAGGCAGGGGCTCGCGCCAGCAGGAACTCGGCGACCTCGTGGATCCTCATCCGTTGCTGCGCCTGCAGTTCGAGGTGCGGCGGGTCGGACATGATGAACTGCAGCGCCAGGATCTTGAGCACCGCGACCTCGGCGCGCACCAACGACGGCACCGACAGGTCGGCCTGATAGCGGACCAGCCGACCGCCGCCCGCGGCCTCCCTGGTCGCCGCGATGGCCGCTGAGGCGAACCGCCCGACCAGCTCGCTGGTCAGCTTCTTGAGCGCGACGGACGCCGTCAGCGTGCCGTCGTACTTGCCGACGGCGGCGACCACCGGCAGCGCCGAGAGCCGCTCCGCCGCCGCGACGAGGGTTTCGGCGGCCAGCCCGGAGCCCATGCCGCTGGCCTGGCCGAGCTGGCCAAGGGCAGCGGCGGCGTCGTCGTCGGCCAGCACGCGCAGATCGATGCGACCAGAAACTACGCCGTCCTCGACGTCGTGCACGGAGTAGGCGACGTCGTCCGCCCAGTCCATGATCTGCGCCTCGATGCAGGGCTTGGCCTCCGGCGCACCGGACCGCGCCCACGTCGCCGCAGGGGCGTCGTCGGCGTAGAAGCCGAACTTTCCGGAGGCCGGTGACAGGTACCAAGGGTACTTGGTGACGGCATCCAGCGCGGCCCTGGTCAGGTTCAGACCGGCGCTGTGGCCTTGCGGGTCAAGCACTTTCGGCTCGAGCCTGGTGAGGATGCGAAAGTTCTGGGCGTTGCCCTCGAACCCGCCGAAGGCGATGGCCACCTCATTGAGCGCACGCTCACCGTTGTGCCCGTAGGGCGGATGGCCGATGTCGTGGGCCAGCCCGGCGAGGTCGACGAGGTCGGGATCGCAGCCCAACCCGATCGCCATCCCCCGCCCGATCTGGGCCACCTCCAACGAGTGCGTCAACCGGGTCCGCGGCGTCTCGCTCTGCCGCGGACCGACGACCTGCGTCTTGTCGGCAAGCCGTCGCAGCGCGGCACTGTGCAGCACCCTGGCGCGGTCGCGGGCGAAGTCGGTGCGGTGCTCGGTGCCGGTGCCCGCCAGCGCAGCGCCCTTCGGCGCCTCGGCCACCAAGCGTTCGCGGTCGAAGTCGTCGTATGGGTCGTTGCTCGTCATCACCGAGGCATAGTCTGCCAGGACCGTTCGCCGGTCCAGGACGTCCGGCCCCTGGCGCCCACTAGATTGACGACCATGCGCAGCAGACTCCGGGTGGCCCGCTTCCTCAGCCTGGTTCTCGTGGTCCTCACCGCAGGCCTGGTGCTGGCGCCGACCGCGCCGATGGCCAGGGCTGATCCGCCGTTCCGGCTGTCCGACTACGTCACCGACAACGCGAACGCGTTGAGCGGCAGCGGCCTGTCCAACGTGCAGACTGCCGTGCAGGACCTCTACAACTCCCGCCAGCTCCGGCTGTGGGTCGTCTACGTCGACTCCTTCTCCGGCCAGGCCGCCGAGACGTGGGCCCGAAACACGCGGCGGATGAGCGATTTACAGGACGAGGACGCCATCCTCGCCGTCGCCACCGCCGACCGCGCCTACGCACTGCTGGTGCCCACCTCGGCGACGGGCGGGGTAGACGTCGACACCCTGCGCCGCAACGACGTCGAGCCCGCGCTGCGCCGCGGCGACTGGGCAGGCGCAGCGGTGGCCGCCGCCAACGGATTGGAGCGGCCCGCGTCGTCGTCCTCCGGTGAGATCAACTGGGTGGGCATGGTCGCCATGCTTGCCGTCATCGCCATCGCGGTGCTCGCGCTGCTGCTGTGGCGGAGGCGCCGCAAGCGCAAGCGCCGCGAGGCCGAGCTCGCCGCGGCAGAACGGGTGGATCCCGCCGACCCCAACGCGCTTGCCGCGGTATCACTCGACGCACTCGACGACCTGTCCCGCAAGATCGTCGTCGACGTGGACAACGCGGTACGCACCAGCGAGAACGAATTGGCGCTTGCCCTAGAGGAATTCGGCGAGAAGGACACTGCGCCGTTCACCTCTGCGGTGAACGCGGCCAAGACGACGCTGGCTCAGGCGTTCAACGTTCGCCAGATCCTCGACGACGCCGTTCCCGAGACCCCGCAGGAGCGGCGCGACCTGCTGACCCGGGTGATCGTCGCGGCAGCGCGGTCCGACCAGGCGCTGGAGACCCAGCGGGCCGCGTTCGGGCAACTGCGCGATCTGCTCATCAACGCCCCGACGCGGCTCGACGCGCTCACCCAGCAGATGGTCGACCTGACCGCCCGTCTGGAACCGGCGCAGCAGACCATGACCGGATTGCACGCGCAGTTCGCCGATACGGCACTGACCGCGGTGGCAGGCAACGTCGACACCGCCAAGCAGCGGCTGACGTTCGCCGACCAGAACATCACCAACGCGCGCACGCTGGTCTCGCGGCCGTCCGACCGACAGGGCGGGCTGGTCGACGCCATCCGCGCCGCCGAGTCCGCGCTGGGTCAGGCCCGCACCCTGCTCGACGCGGTCGACAGCGCATCGACCGACATCAACCGCGCCGTCGCCGGCCTTCCCGCAGCGATCGCCGACATTCAGGCGGGCATCAACCAAGCCGCCGGGCAGCTCGCACAGGGCAACGTCCCACACGCAACGGAACTCGGAGCCGCCAGGGACGCTGCCGTGAAGGCGGTGACCAACGCCCAGAGCAACGGCAACGCCGACCCGCTTGGCGCGTTCACCCAGCTGACGCAGGCCGACGCCGAACTCGACCGGCTGCTTGCCAGCATCAGCGAGGAGCGAGAGGCCACCGAGCGGCTGACCCGCGCGTACGACCAGGCGCTGTTCACCGCCCAGTCGCGGGTGCGTTCGGTGTCGGACTACATCGACACCCGCCGAGGAACGATCGGGCCCGAAGCCCGCACCCGCCTCGCCGAGGCGGTCCGCCAGCTCGAGGCGGCGCAGGCCAAGCGGGCCACCAACCTTTCGGAGGCCATCGCCCACGCCAACGGCGCATCGATGCTGGCGTCCCAGGCGCAGACCATGGCCAACGCCGACGTCGCCAATGCGCAGCGCTCCTTCACCGGCGGTGGGGGCTACGGCGGCGGTGGCGGCAACACCGGCGCGATTCTCGGCGGCATCATCATCGGCAACATCCTGTCCGGTGCGTTGCGCGGCGGCATCGGTGGCAGCGTCGGAGGTGGAGGCTGGAGCCCGACGAGCTTCGGGGGCTCCGGTGGCGGCGGCGGTCTGAGCGGCGGCGGCGGCCGCTTCTAGGTTCTGGCTCGCCTTCTCCGCCGAGCGCGCGTGTCTGCGGGCAACACGCCGTCTCACAATCCGATTCTGCGCGCGCTCAGGCCGCGTTCGAGCGGTTCAACTCAGCCCGGATCCTCCGGACCGTCTCGTCGGGATGTCGCCGGACGTCATCGAACACGATGGACGTGATCTCCCAGTCGACGCCACGCAACGCGGAGCGCTTCATCCGGTCTCGCCGAAAGACGACGGGATCGCTGTGCCAGTCGAACCCGTCGTACTCGACGGCGACCCGCCGGTCCGGCCACGCGAAATCCAGACGCCATACGCGGCCTTCGGCATCGACCACCTCGTGTTGCAGGGCGGGGGCGGGCAGGCCGCCGTCGAGCATCATCAGGCGCGCTTCGCTCTCCATGGGGGATTCGGCGAGCCCGTCGGCGAACGGGATCAGCCCGCGGACATGCACGATGCCGCGGCGACCGAACTGCTCCACGGCAGCCATGTGCAGATCTTGGCGATCGCACGTTTGGCTGCGCAACGCGGCGTCCAAGGTGGCGAGCGCACGCGGCCGTCGAAGGCTCCGCGCGACCTCGACGGCGGTCCACGCGGGCGCGGTGGCTCGTCGCCCGTCGACCATCACGAGCGGCGCTCCGTCGCGGCGGTGAACCTTCAGACCATCGGAGTCACGCAATAGGTGTCGGGGTGGCGTGAGGACGTGAAGGTCGTCGTCTTCCTCGGTGTCGAAGCCGTAGGCCGCAGCTGCGGTACCGAGGCAGATGGCGACTGGCGTGCCTGCGCGCAGGTCGAGGCCACGCAGTCGGGTGAGCACGTCGAGCTCGCCGTCGGTATAGACGCCCGTCCACACCTTGAGCAGTTCGCCGCGGTCGATCCGACCATCGAGTTGGCCTCTACCCAAGATCCTCAGCAGTTGTCCCGACGTCGCTACCCCACCGTGGGCGTCGAGCAGTTCTCGCACAGCATCATTCACGCGTCAGACGTTTGACCAACCGAAGCGTCGGCGACAGATCCCCATCGAGATCTGTGGACGGATCGACGACTGTGCACAACTCGGCCCGCTGCGAGCGCGCGCAAAGTCGAGTCGCCAAGCGGCGTGTCGCCCGCAGACACGCGCGCTCGCGGGAGAGAGCTAACAGCCCTTGAGGCGGACGGCCAGGTAGTCGGAGACCGCGTCGAGGGCGACGCGCTCCTGCGTCATGGCGTCGCGCTCGCGGATGGTGACGGCGTGGTCCTCGAGCGAGTCGAAGTCCAGCGTCACGCAGAACGGCGTGCCGATCTCGTCCTGTCTGCGGTAACGGCGGCCGATCGCGCCGGCATCGTCGAACTCGACGTTCCACGACTTGCGCAGCTCGGCGGCCAGATCGCGGGCCTTTGGCGAGAGGTCGGCGTGGCGGGACAACGGCAGCACCGCGGCCTTCACGGGGGCCAACCGCGGGTCGAGCCGCAGCACCGTGCGCTTGTCGACGCCACCCTTGGCGTTGGGGGCCTCGTCCTCGGTGTAGGCGTCGACGAGGAACGCCATCAGCGATCGGGTCAGCCCGGCTGCCGGTTCGATGACGTACGGCACGTAGCGCGTGTCGGTCGGCTGGTCGTAGAACGATAGGTCGACACCGGAATGCTTTGAATGCGTTGACAAGTCGAAGTCGGTGCGGTTGGCGACGCCCTCCAGCTCACCCCACGGGTTGCCCTGGAAGCCGAACTTGTACTCGATGTCGACGGTGCGGTCGCTGTAGTGCGACAGCTTCTCCTTGGGATGCTCGAAGAGCCGCAGGTTCTCCCGGTCGATGCCGAGGTCCACGTACCAAGCCAGGCGCGTGTCGATCCAGTACTGGTGCCACTCGGCGGCCGTCGACGGTTCGACGAAGAACTCCATCTCCATCTGCTCGAACTCGCGGGTGCGGAAGATGAAGTTGCCTGGGGTGATCTCGTTGCGGAAGCTCTTGCCGATCTGTCCGATGCCGAACGGCGGCTTGCGGCGCGACGTCGTCACGACGTTGGCGAAGTTGACGAAGATGCCCTGCGCCGTCTCGGGCCGCAGATAGTGCATGCCCTCTTCGGTCTCGATCGGTCCGAGGTGGGTCTTGAGCATCATGTTGAAGTCGCGCGGCTCGGTCCATTGCCCCGGGTCACCCGTCTCGGGATCTCGGATGTCGGCAAGGCCGTTCTCCGGCGGCTTGCCGTGCTTGGCCTCGTACGCCTCGATCAGATGGTCTGCACGGTAACGCTTGTGGGTGATCAGCGACTCGACCAGCGGATCGTTGAACACCTCGACGTGACCGGAGGCCACCCAGACCTCACGCGGCAGGATGATCGCGCTGTCCAGGCCGACGACGTCGTCGCGGCCGGTCACCACCGACCGCCACCACTGCCGCTTGATGTTCTCCTTGAGCTCTACGCCGAGGGGACCGTAGTCCCACGCAGACCTCGTTCCGCCGTAGATCTCGCCGGATTGATAGACCAGACCACGGCGTTTCGCCAGGTTCGCAACCGTGTCGATGATGGACGCCACGGGTCATCAGCGTAGTGAGGTCTCCGATCGGGTTTTACCACCGCGTTGACATGCACGACCATGCATGTAATCTGATCACCATAATGAAAACGATTTCCAGTACGGCCGACGCCGCCGTCGAGGAACACCGGCACCACGGCTCACCAGCCCAACTTCCTCCTCGCGAGGTGCTCGACACGGCAGGCGACCTGCTGAGAGCCCTTGCCGCGCCGGTCCGCATCGCCATCGTGCTCCAGCTGCACGAGGCGTCCTGCTGCGTCCACGAACTCGTCGACGCGCTCGCCGTGCCGCAGCCACTGGTGAGCCAGCACCTGCGCATCCTGAAGGCTGCGGGCGTGGTGGCCGGCGAACGCTCGGGCCGCGAGGTGTCCTACCGCCTCGTCGACCACCACCTGTGGGAGATCGTGATGGCCGCGGTCGCCCACGCCGGCGAGTACACGAAGGAGGGCTCGCAATGAGCGGTACCGCTCCGGCCGTTCGTTCGACCAGGCAGCGCGCGGCCATCTCCGCGCTGCTGGAGAAGCGCGACGAGTTCCGGTCAGCCCAGGAACTGCACGACGAACTGCGTAGCCGCGGCGACGGCATCGGTCTGACCACGGTGTATCGCACGCTGCAGTCGATGGCCGCGGCGGGACTGCTCGACACGTTGCGCACCGACACCGGCGAGTCGCTGTACCGCCGCTGCTCCGATCACCATCATCACCACCTGGTGTGCCGCACGTGCGGAACGACGGTCGAGGTGCAGGGCGGTCAGGTCGAGAAGTGGACCGCAGAGATCGCCTCCGAGCACGGCTTCTCCGACGTCAGCCACACCATCGAGATCTTCGGTCTGTGCGCGGATTGCACCACCGCGGAGTCGTCAGGCGATTAGGGCCGCGCGAATGTCGGCACCGGTGGACAACACCATGAGGATCAACGTGCGCAGCGCGTCGTCGGTCAGCCCCGCGGCGGGAAAGTTGTAGCGCAGCAACACATCGGCCACCTTCTTGGCGGCGGTCCGGCGTGTCTGGGCCTTTCCGGACGAGCCGTTGGCCGCGGTATCGACCAGCTTGGGCACCAGCGTCACCGTGCCGAGCATCGTCTTGGTGGCGTGATCGCTGACCAGCTCACGGGTCTTGTTGGTCAGCGGGAGATCCCACGCCAGCGGCTGGGTGAGCGACACCATCTCCAGCCCCTCGGCGATCGTCACGACGCGCAGCGAGGCGACGATGCCGTCGACGGTCACCGTGAGCGCGCCGTCGGATTCCTCGACGATGGTCATCACCTCGTCGAGTGCCGACGTCAGCTGCTGTAGGAGCGACTGCGTCATTCGGCTCGACCGAACCTTCGGTTGCGGTTGACGTACTCCATGCACGCCTCCCACAGGTCGCGGCGGTCATAGTCCGGCCAGAGCTTGTCCTGGAAGACGTACTCGGCGTACGCCGCCTGCCACAGCAAGAAGTTGCTCGCTCGCTGCTCCCCCGACGTCCTGATGAACAGGTCGACGTCGGGGATGTCGGCCCGGTGCAGATGCTTGGCGAAGGCGGCCTCGGAGATCCGGTTGGGATTGATTTTTCCTTCCACCGCCTCTTGCGCGAGTTCCCTTGCCGCCTCGACGATCTCGGTGCGGCCGCCGTAGTTCACGCAGTAGTTGATCGTGATGACGTCGTTGCCGACCGTCATCTGCTCGGCGATGTCGAACTCCTTGATCACGCTGCTCCACATCCGCGGCCGAGAACCGACCCAGCGCATCCGCACGCCCATCGCGTTGAGGTTCTCCCTGCGGCGGCGCACCACTTCGCGGTTGAAGCCCATCAGGAAGCGCACCTCCTCGGCGCTGCGCTTCCAGTTCTCCGTGGAGAAGGCGTACACGGTGAGGTGCTTGATGCCGATTTCGATGGCGCCGCAAGTGATGTCGATGAGCACCGCCTCGCCCATCTTGTGGCCCTCGGTCCTGCCGAGTCCGCGTTGGGTGGCCCACCGACCGTTGCCGTCCATCACGACGGCGACGTGGTTGGGCACCTGGCCGGCCGGGATCAGCGGTGCCGATTCCTTCGAGGTGTGCTGCGGAGGACGCGAGAAGCGACCGTTCGTCTTCGCCGGGAGCGCGGGGAAGACCACCGGCCAGCTGGACTTGTCCGGGAACGTCGGATATTCGTCAGGCGCCGGGGGCAGCTGTGGGTAGGTAGCCGTCTTTTCCCTGCCCCGGATCGTAGCCATGGGCAATATCCTGCCCGAACAGGGCTGCGCGTCGGTCAGCGACCGTGGTATCGATTCGATAGACCCGTTCGACCAGCGGCAACGTCCGCATCTGCCGTTCGAGGTGCCATTGCAGGTGCGCGGCCACCAGCCCGCTGGCCTGGCTGCGATGGGATGGCGTGGACGCCTCGGCATGCTCCCAGTCGCCGTCGTGCAGGGCCGCCATCAGGTCGATGACCTGTTGTGGCGGCGTGACCGAACCCGACGGCCTGCAGTGCACGCACACGCTGCCGCCTGCAGCGACGTGGAACGCGCGGTGCGGGCCGGGCGTCGCACAGCGAGCACATTCGACGAGCGCAGGCGCCCATCCGGCGATGCCCATGGCCCGCAGCAGGTAGGCGTCCAGCACCAACTCCCGCGGCCGTTTACCGTCGGCCACCGCGCGCAGCGCAGCGACGGTCAGCCGGTGCAGATCGGGCACCGGGGCGTGCTCCTCGCCCGCCAGCCGCTCTGCGGTCTCCAGCACGGCACATCCGCAGGTGTAGCGGCCGTAGTCACTGACGATGTCGCTGGCGAACGCGTCGATGGCCTGCACCTGGGTCACGATGTCGAGGTTCCGGCCGGGGTGCAGCTGCACGTCGATGTGCGCAAACGGCTCCAGCCGGGCACCGAACTTGCTGCGGGTACGACGAACTCCCTTGGCCACGGCACGGACCAGACCGTTCTCGCGGGTGAGCAGGGTCACGATCCGGTCGGCCTCGCCGAGCTTGTGCTGGCGCAGCACTACAGCCCGATCCCGGTACAACCGCATTGCCACAGTCTCCCACTACGGGGCGACAACGTCGGTGAGGCTTAGCCGTCCGAGTCGGATCTATATCCTCGTTGCCAACATGGCCCCACAGAAGAACCGCTTCCCCACCCTGACCCAACAGCTATACCAACTCGCCAGCAGCAGGGCCACATCCGAAGAGCTGGTTCAGCGGTCGCTGCGGGCCATCACCGCCAGCCAGCCGACGCTGAACGCGTTCCGTGTAGTCATGACCGACCAGGCCCTTGCCGACGCGCGCGAGGCAGATCGCAAACGGGCTGCAGGACAATCCCTTCCATTGCTCGGCATCCCGATCGCGGTGAAGGACGACGTGGACGTCGCGGGGACGCCGACCAGGTTCGGCACGTCGGGCACCGTGCCCGACGCCACCGTCGACGCCGAGGTGGTACGACGGTTGCGTGCCGCTGGGGCGGTCATCGTTGGCAAGACGAACACCTGCGAACTCGGCCAATGGCCGTTCACCAGCGGACCCGCCTTCGGGCACACGCGCAACCCGTGGTCGCGCGACCACACACCTGGTGGATCGTCGGGCGGCAGCGCTGCGGCGGTGGCCGCCGGTCTGGTCACCGCAGCGATCGGCTCCGACGGAGCTGGCAGCGTCCGCATCCCCGCGGCATGGACGCATCTCGTCGGCATCAAACCGCAGCGCGGCCGCATCTCGACGTGGCCGCTTCCTGAGGCGTTCAACGGCATCACCGTCAACGGCGTGCTGGCCCGCACCGTCGCCGATGCGGCGCTGGTGCTCGACGCCGCATCGGGCAACGTCGACGGCGACCTGCACAAACCGCCACCCGTGCGGGTCGCGGAGTACCTGGGCAAGGCGCCGGGTCCGCTGACCGTGGCGATGTCGACGAAGTTCCCGTTCAACGGCTTCAAGGCCAAGCTGCACCCCGAGATCCGTGCAGCCATGGAGGTGGTCGCAGGCCAACTCGAGGACCTCGGCCACACCGTGCGGCCCGCCGACCCCGACTACGGCCTGCAGATGTCGTTCAACTTCCTGGCCAGGTCCACCTCGGGGTTGCTGGACTGGGCGGACCGCCTCGGGCCCACCGTCCCGCTGGAAAAACGCACCACGAGCAATATGTTCATGGGCCGGCTGCTCTCCGAGCAGGCGCTGCGCAAGGCAAGGGCCCGCGAGGCCGCCGCCCAGCGCCGCATCGGATGGATCTTCAACCTGGCCGACGTCGTGCTTGCACCGACCACCGCGCTTCCACCGCCAGGCGTGACCGACTTCGACCGGCGCGGCGGACTGTCCACCGACCGCGCGATGATCCGCGCATGCCCGGTGACCTGGCCATGGAATCTGCTGGGCTGGCCGTCGATCAACGTCCCGGCCGGCTTCACGTCCGACGGGCTGCCGATCGGCGTACAGCTGATGGGACCCGCCGACAGCGAGCCGATGCTCGTTTCGCTGGCCGCCGAACTCGAGGCCTTGGGCAACTGGTCGAATGCGCAGCCCGAGGCGTGGTGGGACGAGCCAGGACCCGAGTAGCCGCTGTTTGCGCGTCCGGCCGCGGCGCACTCGCGTAATGTCCACCAGCGTGAACCTCAGCGATGCCTTCCGGTCCTGCGCCCGGGCACTGCCCGTGCTCGCGGTGGTCGGCGGCGCCGTCGTCGCGATGCCGTCGGCGCACGCCGACAACAAGCGGCTCAACGACGGCGTGGTCGCCAACGTGTACACGATTCAGCATCAGCACGGCTGCACCGGCGACGTGAAGATCAACCCGCAGCTGCGGTTGGCCGCGGAATGGCACGCCAACGACGTGCTCAACAACCGCGCACTCGACGGCGACATCGGCTCGGACGGCACCACCGCCCAGGACCGCGCCAATGCCGCGGGGTTCAAGGGCATCGCGTCCGAGACGGTGGCGATCAACCCGGCGCTGGCGATCAACGGCGTCGAGATCATGAACCAGTGGTACTACCGGCCCGACTACATGGCGATCATGTCCAACTGCGCGAACAACCAGATCGGCGTGTGGTCGGTGAACAGCCTCGACCGATCGGTTGTCGTCGCGGTGTACGGTCAGCCGGGCTGAAACCCCCCGGTCGACAACGCCACCGGGCATTCGGTAGGGAAACACCCGATTCCCTTCGTGCGTCACCCCTCTACCGTCGAAGTGCAATTGAGGTAGTCCACTACGCATGCCGCGGCCCGTCGCGCTCCATAGCTTTGGCGTGCAGGGCTTCCCCAAGGCCTGTGACGACACCGCAACCTCGGAGGAATCCATGACACCGAAGCACTCGACATTCCTGATCGCGTCAGGCGTGGCGCTGGCCGCGTTCGTCGGCCCCGTCGGCCTCACGCCGGCGTTCGCCGATCCCCTGCCGTACGGGCCGGACACCTGCATCTCCGGCTACGTGTGGCGTGAGGCTGCACCGGGAGACAACGTATGCGTCACTCCGGCGGTTCGGGATGCCACGGCTGCGCAGAACGCGAACGCCGTTGCGAACCGGGACCCCAACGGGGCCTACGGCTCGAATAGCTGCAAGCAGGGCTTCGTCTGGCGCGAGGCGTTCGACGGCGACGTGGTCTGCGTGACGCCCGACATTCGGGCGGCGACAAAGGCCGACAATGCGGCGGCCGCTTCCCGCAAGGCCTCCAACGGCCCAGCTCCGGCCCCACAACAGGCGCCGGCGCCCAGCGCCGGGACCCACACCGTGAGGTTCGAGATCACCGGTTCTGGCACGGTGTACTCGATCGACACCGATCCGGCCGGTTCGAGAGTCGCCGAGAACACCAACGTGCCCTTCTCGCGCACCTTGACGGTCGGCCCCGACGTTCAGCTGCTTCAGGTCATCGCGGTGACCAAGACCGGCGATCAGGGCTGCCGCATCTCGGTCGACGGCACGGTGGTCGTCGACCAGGCCCCTGGCTCCAGTGCGCACTGCGTGTTCAACTTGTCCTGACGCTCAGAAGCCCAGTCGCCCAAGCTGTTTCGGGTCGCGCTGCCAGTTCTTCGCGATCTTCACGCGCAACTCCAGATACACCTTGGTGCCGAGTAGCTTCTCGATCTGAGTGCGCGCGGCGGTACCGACTTCGCGTAGCCGGGCGCCGCCCTTGCCGATCACGATGCCCTTCTGGCTGTCCCGCTCGACGTAGAGGATGGCGCGCACGTCGATGAGCTCGCCCTGCTCCTCCGTGCGGCCCTCGCGCTCGCTGACCTCGTCGATGACCACGGCCAGTGAGTGCGGCAGCTCGTCGTGCACGCCTTCGAGCGCGGCCTCGCGGATCAGCTCGGCCATCAGCACTTCCTCCGGCTCGTCGGTGAGCTCACCGTCGGGGTAGAAGGCCGGTCCCGGTTCCAGTTGTGCGACAAGCACGTCGATGAGCACCTCGACCTGGCCGGTGGTCGCCGAGACGGGCACGATCTCGCACTGACCATCGGTCAGTTCGTTGACCGCCAGCAATTGGGCGGCGACCTTCTCCTTGGACACCTTGTCGGTCTTGGTCACGACCACCACGAGCGTGGTCCTGGGCGCAACCGCGCGGATCTGGTCGTAGATCCACCGGTCGCCAGGGCCGATGGCCTCGTCGGCGGGGATGCACAGGCCGATGACGTCGACCTCGGAGTAGGTGCCCTTCACCAGCTCGTTGAGCCGCTGACCGAGGAGCGTGCGTGGCCGATGCAGGCCCGGGGTGTCGACGAGGACGATCTGGAAGTCCTCGCGGTGCACGATGCCGCGGATGGTGTGGCGGGTGGTCTGAGGGCGATTCGACGTGATCGCCACCTTGGTACCCACCAGCGCGTTGGTCAGCGTCGACTTGCCGGTGTTGGGCCGCCCGACGAAACACACGAAGCCCGAACGGAACTCGCTCACGCCGGCTTCCCCGCACGGTCGGTGACGATGATGACGGCGTCCGCCGACAGCTCGTGCACCGCGGCCACTCCTGCGTCGTCGGCCGAGCCGTCGACCAGAACCGCCGCCTCGAGGCCGGTCGCACCGCTGGATACCGCCGCGGCGACGGCGGCCTGAAGTGCGGTCAGCGACAACGCGTTCAGCGTGACGGGCGCTCCGGCGTAGGTCCTACCGTCGGCGTCGCGAACCGCTGCCCCACTGCCCGCTTCCGCGCGTGCCATCGCACCACGGGCGAGAACCACCAGCTTGGTATCCTCGGCGTCAAGATCGTTCGGGCTCATGCCCTTTCCTCCTCCGGCTCGGTTGGTTGGACGAGCACGGTGCCGATACGCATCCGGCCGCGGTGATCTTGGCCGCCCTCGGCACGCAGCCGCAGCGAGTCCCACGTCACCTCGGCGCCCGGTAGTGGAACCCGGCCCAGCTCGTGGGCGAGCAGGCCGCCCACGGTGTCCACGTCGAGGTCCTCGTCGACCTCGAGGTCGTACAGCTCGGCGAGGTCCTCCAGCGGCAGCCGGGCGGACACGCGGAAGTTGCGGTCACCGAGTTCCTCTACGGGGGCGACCTCGTCGGTGTCGTACTCGTCGGCGATCTCGCCGACGATCTCCTCCAACACGTCCTCGATGGTGACCAGGCCTGCGATCGCGCCGTACTCGTCGACGAGCAGCGCCATGTGGTTTCGGTCGCGCTGCATCTCGCGCAGCAGCGTGTCGAGCGGCTTGGAGTCCGGTACGAACACCGCGGGGCGCATCACCGCGGTCGCCTTGGTGTCACGACCGCCGTTGGTCGAGTAGTACGTCTGCTGAACCAGGTCCTTGAGGTAGACGACGCCAACGACGTCGTCGACGTTCTCGCCGATCACCGGGATGCGGGAGTGTCCACTGCGCACGGCCAATGAGGTGGCTTGACCCGCCGTTTTATCAGATTCGATCCACACCATCTCGGTGCGCGGCACCATGACCTCGCGTGCCGGGGTGTCGCCGAGCTCGAACACCGACTGGATCATCCGCCGCTCGTCATCGGCCACCACGCCGCGCTGCTGCGCGAGGTCGACGACCTCGCGCAGTTCGATCTCGGAGGCGAACGGCCCGTTGCGGAAGCCGCGGCCCGGGGTGAGCGCATTGCCCATCAACACCAGAAGTCGGCTCAGCGGGGTGAGCAGAAGCGAGATCGCTTGCAGCGGAAGGGCGGCCATCAGCGCGATGGAGTAGGCGTGCTGGCGGCCGAGGGTACGCGGCCCGACCCCGATGGCCACGAAGCTGACCACCACCATGATGCCCGCGGCGGCGGGCAGGCCCCACGTCAGCCCGAGGCGTTCGTATAGGTAGGCCACCAGCATCACGGTCGCGGCCGTCTCGCACGTGATGCGCAGCAGGACGACGAGATTGATGTAGCGCGGCCGGTCGGCGATGATGCGCGCCAGCCGCACCGCGCCGGGGCGGTCGTCGCGCACCAGCTCGTCGACGCGGGCGATGGAGACGGTGCTGACCGCGGCGTCGATCGCCGCGAAGAGACCACCGAGGCCGATGAGCGCGAGAGCGCCTACGAGTGAAGCGATTCCGTTCACGGGTGGTCGAAGAACCGGGACTCGTCGAGCAGACGCCTGTCCCGCTCGGTCTGGCGCTCCTGGTGGTATGCCGCAACCTGATCGGCCACCCACTGCTCGAGGAGCTGACCTTGCAAGGCGAACATCTCCTTCTCCTCGTCCGGCTCGGCATGGTCGTAACCGAGCAGGTGCAGCACACCGTGAACGGTCAGCAGTGCAAGCTCGTGACCGAGCGAATGTCCGGCCTTCTCAGCCTGTTTGGCCGCGAACTCCGGGCACAGCACGATGTCGCCGAGCATCGCCGGACCGGGATCGGGCGCGTCGGGACGACCACCCGGTTCCAGCTCGTCCATCGGAAAGCTCATGACGTCGGTGGGCCCCGGCAGGTCCATCCACCGCATGTGCAGGTCGGCCATGGCCGAGGTGTCGAGCAGCACCATCGACAGTTCGGCGGCCGGGTTCACGTCCATCTTCTCGATGACGAACTTTGCGACGCTGATCAGTTCGGTCTCGGACACGTCGATGCCCGACTCGTTGGATACCTCGATGCTCATGAGGGGATCACCGCGCACGTGAGGAGCATGACGATCACCGTCGCGGCCGGCCGGGACCGGTCCGGCGCTGGGAGCGGTTCAACGACGTGGGCTCCTCGGCTCTGGCGTAGGCGTCGACGATCTCGGACACCAAGCGGTGGCGCACGACGTCGGCGCTGGTGAGCTCCGCGAAGTGGATGTCGTCGATGCCTTCGAGGACATCGACCGCCGCCCGCAGACCCGACTTGGCGCCGCCGGGCAGATCGACCTGCGTCACATCACCGGTGACGACGATCTTGGACCCAAATCCCAAGCGGGTCAGGAACATCTTCATCTGCTCGGCGGTGGTGTTCTGCGCCTCGTCGAGAATGATGAATGCATCGTTGAGGCTTCTACCCCGCATATACGCCAGCGGCGCCACCTCGATGACCCCGGCGGTCATCAGCTTCGGGATCAGCTCGGCATCCATCATGTCGTGCAGCGCGTCGTAGAGCGGGCGCAGGTAGGGATCGATCTTCTCCGACAGCGTGCCTGGCAGGAAGCCAAGGCGCTCACCGGCTTCCACGGCGGGCCGGGTGAGGATGATGCGCGACACCTGCTTGGACTGCAGCGCCTTGACCGCCTTGGCCATCGCCAAATACGTCTTGCCGGTACCCGCTGGGCCGATCCCGAACACGATGGTGTGCGCGTCGATGGCGTCGACGTAGCGCTTCTGGTTCAGCGTCTTGGGACGGATCGTCTTGCCGCGCCGCGACAGGATGTCCAGCGTCAGCACCTCGGCGGGTGACTCCTCGTCGGTGCCGGTCAGCATGTTGACGCTGTGGCGGACGGCCTCGGGGGTGACGGTCTGGCCGCCCGCAGCGACGGCGATGAGCTCCGAGACCGCTCGCTCGGCAAGGGCTACGTCGGCGGGTTCGCCGGTAAGGGTGAGCGCGTTGCCACGGACGTGGATGTCGGCGGTCAGCAGTCGCTCCAGCGCCCGCAAATTCTCGTCGGCGGAACCAAGCAGGCCCACCACGAGATCGGGCGGAACATTGATGCTGCTTCTAACGGACGTGTCCGATGAGGCAGCGCTCGTCTCGCGGGGTGTCACGTGGGGTTCAGTGCCTGCTTCCTGGGTTCTGGTCGTTTCGAGCGTCTGTAGCCGAGTTTACCGCTGGTCACCGTCACGCCCCAATGGTTATGCCACCCACGCACGGACCAAGGCCCTGGACAGGGCGGGCGATCGATGTGAGTGTGGCCGTCGTAGGGGACGCTGGCCGGGGAGGTGTGCCGTGACCCAACGCGGGGCGGCGGTGGTGTGCGGCGCAAGCATGGGTGGTCTGCTTGCCGCCCGGGTGTTGGCGGACTTCTATGAATCCGTCACCCTCGTCGAACGTGATGTGTTGCCCGAGAACGTAACCCAACGACGAGGGGTTCCGCAGGGCAGGCATCTGCACATGATGTTGAGCCGCGGGATACGCATCGTCGGCGAGCTGTTTCCCGGATTGACCGACGAGCTCGCGGCCGCAGGCGTGCCCGTCGTCGACGGCAGCGACGCTTCGCGGTTCTATCTGCAGGTCGGCGAGCACTTGCTGTGCCGAACGGGAGGATTCACCGACCCGGCCGCGATCACGATGCATCTGGCCAGCCGGCCGCTGCTGGAGACCGCGATACGGCGCAGGGTGCGGGCGATCGAGAACGTGACGGTGTTGGACGGCCACGACGTCGTGGGGCCGATCATGGCAGGTGATCGGGTCCACGCGGTTCGGGTGATCGACCGTGAAAGCGGTGCAGAACGCACACTCGATGCCGACTTGACCGTCGACGCGACGGGGCGAGCGGCCCGCACACCGGCGTTCCTCGAGGCGCACGGCTACGAGCGACCGGCCGAGAAGAGCTACCCGGTGGGCCTGACCTACTCGAGTCAGTTCTTCCGCGTGCCGCCCGGCGCCATCACCGAGAGAGTCGCCGCGATCGGGCCCACCCTCGAACGCTCAACGGGCGGAGGTTTGTTGGCCTACGAGAACGACACCGTGATCCTGACGATGATCGGCGTCGCCGGACAGCGCCTGCCCGCCGACCTCCCCGGGCTGCTGGAGATGGCCACCGCACTCCTGCCAGCTGAGATGGCCGCGGCGTTGCGCGACGCGGAACCGATCGACGGGGTCTCCTCGCAGCACTACCCGGCAAGCACGTGGCGCCGCTACGACAAGTTGCGCCGCTTCCCGCGGGGTTTTCTCGTCCTCGGCGACGCCGTCTGCAGCTTCAACCCGGTATACGGGCAGGGCATGGCGTCGGCCGCGTTGCAGGCCAGGGCGCTGCGCGACTGCCTTGCGGCTCCGGCCACCGACGACCTCAGCAGGCGCTTCTACCGCGCGGCGGCGCGGAAGTTGACGCCGATCTGGCAGGCCAATCGGATGAACGACTTCGCCGTGACGCCGGTGACCGGCTGGCGTTCGATACCGCAACGGGCACTCATCTGGCAGAGGGACAAGGTGATGGCCGCCGCCACCGACGACATCCGGCTAGCCGAAGCGTTCGTCCTCGTCCTTCAATTGGTGGCCCCGTCGTCCACGCTGTTCCGCCCGTCGATGCTGATGCGCATCATCAAGAGCAGCAGGCGATAATCGTCGGGTGAGTACCGAGGCGACCCGCTGCGTGCTGGTCTGCGGCGGGACCGGAGCAATCGGACAAGCGATCGTGCGCACCCTGGTGAGTTCCGGTGCCCGGTTGGCATTCAGCGGCCGCGATCGACGCCGCGGTGAGGCGCTGTCGGCGGCGACCGGAGCCACCTACCTCCCGCACGACGACCACCGCGACGGCGCACCCGTCGTCGAGGAGGCCGCACGGCGCCTCGGTGGGCTGCACGGCCTGGTACTCAATGCGGGCACCATCGTGCACTGCCGCCTGGATCAGACCACACCAGCCGAGCTGGCCGACGTGCTGCGGGTCAACGTCACCGTTCCCGTCACCCAGGCGCGCACCGCGGCGGCACTGATGCCTGTGGGCGGCGCGATCGTCGCCGTCGCGTCCAACGCCGGTGCTTGGGGGGAAACCGAGATCGGCGCCTACTCGGTGTCCAAGGCCGCCTTGCTCGCGGCCTGTCGCGCATTGGCAGCCGAATACGGCCGACGGGGCATCAGGGTCAATGCGGTCAATCCCGGCGACACCGAGCCCGGCATGGCCCCGAGCCTCGATGCGTTCGGCGACCAGGCCTTCCCCACGCTGCCCCCACTCGGACGTCTCGGCCGCCCCGAGGACACCGCCGACGCGGTGGCCTTCTTGCTCTCGGAGGCAACGGGATTCGTCACCGGTGCCGACATCCTCGTCGACGGCGGTATGCACAGCGCCCTCGACGCCGGGCAGACGAAGTGACCGCACCACCCGGTTCCCAGGTTCTGGTCAGCGGTCCCAGCAACGACATTGCGCTCACCGCGGCGCTCGACGCGCTGGGCTGGACACCCGCCGACCCGCACGCGAACACGCCGGTGGGCTTGCTGGTCGTCACCCCGGCATCGCAGGACGGCGACGGGGCGTGGTCGGCGGCCGCGGCGATGGACGCCACCGCCGACGTCATCCTCCGCATCACGGAGTCCCGGGACCGTCTGCGGTCCGGTCGAGGTCTGGTCGTGGTCGCCGTCGCTGCCCCACCCGGTCGGGCGGCAATGCGATCCGCGGGCGACGGCGTCGTAGCGGCCGCGCTCGCCATGGCCGTGCAACTGCTTGCCGCAGATTGGGCTCCCGACGGGATCCGCTGCCTGCTCGTCGTCACCGGCGACACCGGTGGTGAGCCACTGGCTCGGCTCGCACACTGGCTCGCCGCCCCCACCGCACCCCCGCTCAGCGGTCAGACCATCGACCTGGCCGCCGTCGACCACGCCATCCTGCGGGCGCCAGGGGCGTAACCGCAGATCAAAACGCCCAGCGCGGCGTCAACACACCGAGCGCGCCGAGGGCCACCGCCGCCGCTGTGGACGTGCGCAGCACGGTCGGGCCGAGGCGGATCACCGTCGCGCCTGCCGCTGACAGTGCGGCAAGCTCGTCATCGCTGATGCCACCCTCCGGGCCGACGACGAGCATGACCGCCTCCGCGCGGTCCAGGCCGACGTCGGTCAGCGGCCGGGCCGCCGACTCGTGCAGCACCAAGACCATCGCGCCCTCGGCCGTCGCCGCGCCGACCTTGGCGACCAGTTCGGCCGTCGACACCAGCGAGGTGACCGCGGGAACGTACGGACGGCGCGATTGGCGAGCGGCCGACCGCGCCACGGCCCGCCACCGCTTCAAGCCCTTGTCGACCTTCGCCGACCCGTCCCAGCGTGCCACGCAGCGGTCGGACTGCCACGCGACGAACGCGTCCGCGCCCGCCTCGGTGGCCAGCTCGACGGCCAACTCCGAGCGATCCGACTTCGGCAACGCCTGCACGACGGTGATCTGAGGGCGGGGCGGCTCGACCGTACGGCGCGCGAGGACCCTGGCCGACAGTCGAGCCTTCGCGGCGTCTTCGATCACGCACTGCGCGACGGTGCCCGCCCCGTCGCCGAGGTCGAGTTCCTCACCGGGCCGGATCCGGCGCACGTTGGCGGCGTGGAATCCTTCGTCACCGTCCACGACGGCCAGCCCACCGACGTCGGGCAGCTCGTCGACGTAGAACAACGCGCGACTCATCGCGAGTGCCTAGCGACCGGTGAACGTCTCGCGCAACCGGTTGAACAACCCGCCGCCGGCCTGCGCCGAACGGGTCGACTTCACCTCGACCACGTCACGGACGCGATGCTCCTTGAGCTGTCGCAGAATTTCGGTGTCCTGAACATCCAGCCGCGACGGCACGACCACCTCGACGTGGGCGTGCAGGTTGCCGCGCACGCCGGAGCGCAGGTGCGGCATGCCGTGACCGCGCAGCGTGACGACCGATCCCGGCTGTGTACCCGCCGCGATGGTGATCTCCGTCGGCCCGTCGATGATGGCGTCGACGCTCACCGAGGTGCCCAGTGCGGCGTCGACCATCGGCACCGAGACCGTGCAGTGCAGGTCGTCGCCGTCACGGATGAAGATCTCGTGCGGCTGTTCGTGGACCTCGACGTACAGGTCGCCTGCCGGGCCGCCACCGGGGCCCACCTCGCCCTGGGCCGCCAGCCGAACACGCATACCCTCACCGACGCCGGCCGGGATCTTGACGCTGACCTCGCGGCGGGCCCTGACGCGGCCGTCGCCACCGCAGCGGTGGCAGGGGTCGGGGATGACCTCGCCGACGCCACCACAGACCGGGCACGGCCGCGACGTCATCACCTGGCCGAGCAGCGAGCGCTGCACGCTCTGCACCTCGCCGTGTCCACCGCAGGTGTCACACGTGACGGGGGTGGAGTCGCCGTGGGTGCCCTTGCCGATGCACACGTCGCAGAGGATCGCGGTGTCGACGGTGACCTGCTTGGTCACCCCGGTCGCGCACTCGGCCAGGTCGACCCGCATCCGCAGCAGCGAATCCGAACCCGGCCGCACCCGGCCGATCGGCCCGCGGGAGCCGCCGCCGCCACCGAAGAACGCCTCGAACACGTCACCGAGCCCACCGAACCCGCCGAACCCGTTGCCCGCCGACGCTCCAGCGCTCTCCATCGGGTCGCCACCGAGGTCGACGATCCGGCGCTTCTCCGGATCGCTGAGCACCTCGTAGGCGACGCTGATCTCCTTGAACCGCGCCTGCGCACCCTCGTCGGGGTTGACGTCGGGGTGCAACTCGCGCGCCAGTCTGCGATACGCCTTCTTGAGCTCCGTATCGGATGCGCCCTTGCTCACTCCGAGCAGGCCGTAATAATCGCGTGCCACGCCAAACCCTTCCCATGCCGCGTCACGCGGCTACTCGCACCCGTTACCGGGTGCCCAAGACTTCGCCTATGTAAAGAGCAACCGCCGCGACGTTGGCAATGGTTCCCGGATAGTCCATTCGAGTGGGACCGACCACACCCATGCCGCCGTACACCTTGCCAAGACTGCCGTACGTCGTGCTGACCACCGAGGTTCCTGCCATCTGCTCGGCCTCGGTCTCGTGCCCGATTCGCACCGTGACCTTACCGGCTCCCTGCTGCGCCGCCAGCAACCGCAGCACTACCACCTGCTCCTCGAGCGCCTCGAGCACCAACCGCAGCGATCCACCGAAGTCGGCGGTGTTGCGGGTCAGGTTTGCGGTGCCGCCAAGCAGCAGGCGCTCCTCGCTGTGCTCGACCAAGGTCTCGACCAGCACCGTCGCCGCCCTGCCGACCGCGTCACCCAGCCCGCCACTGCCGTCCAGCTGGCCTGCCAGGTCCGCAACGGCGATCGACGCGGCTGAGAGCGGCTTGCCCTCCAGCGCGGAACCCAGGCGTTCGCGCAATTGGGAGAGCTGATGATCGTCGATGGTGTCACCGAGTTCGACGACGCGCTGATCGACCCGGCCGGTGTCGGTGATGACCACCAGGAGCAGCCGGGCGGGGGTGAGCGCAACGACCTCGAGATGACGCACGGTCGACGTCGACAGCGTCGGGTACTGCACGATGGCGACCTGCCTGGTCAGCTGCGCGAGCAGCCGTACCGCGCGGCGCAGCACGTCGTCGAGGTCGACGCCCGACTCCAGGAACGTCAGGATCGCGCGTCGTTCGGCAGACGACAGCGGCTTGACGTCGTCGAGCCGGTCGACGAACTCGCGGTAACCCTTCTCGGTGGGTACCCGACCCGAACTCGTGTGGGGCTGGGCGATGTAGCCCTCGGCCTCCAGCACCGCCATGTCGTTGCGCACGGTGGCGCTCGACACCCCGAGGTTGTGCCGCTCGACGAGGCTCTTCGACCCGATCGGTTCCTTGGTCGACACGAAGTCGGCGACGATGGCGCGCAGCACCTCGAAGCGACGGTCGTCGGCAGTTCCCATGATTCACCTCCCGGTTGCGCTCATTTTACGGGCACTAGCAGCGCCGACCGCGCCGGAGCGGACTTCGGTGACGAGGACAACGCGCCCGCGGGGGATTAATCTCGCTTTCATGTCGACGCCGATGTTGCGGGTGTGCCCGTCAGCGAAGGTCCTTTCGTGATCTTCAAGGGCGTCCGAGACGGCAAACCGTATCCCGAGCACAACCTGTCCGGTCGGCACTGGGCGCAGATCCCGCCGCGGCAGATCCGGCTCGACGAACTGGTCACCACCACCACCGTGCTGGCACTCGATCGTCTGCTGTCGGAGGATTCGACGTTCTACGGCGACCTGTTCCCCCACGCCGTGCGGTGGCAGGGCGTCGTCTACCTCGAGGACGGGGTGCACCAGGCGGTACGGGCCGCACTGCGTAACCGGACGGTCCTGCACGCGCGAGTGTTCGACATGGATCTGCCGCTCGCCCAGCAGATCTAGGCTGCGCGCTCCGAACGCTCGGCGGTGCGGCGCAGGAAGTACACCGCGGTGAACGTCTGCCACACGTAGATCGAATACACGCTGCCCCGCTCCCACGTGCCGATCGGCAGGACGCTCAGCGACGTGTCGAGGATCAAGCCCAGAAGGAACACCAGACCCATGACGCCGATGGCCAGCGACACCGCGAGGTAGGTCCGCGACACGTCGGCCCTCCGAAACGCCAGCGTGCCGAGGAGCACTGCGAGGTTGCCGCCCGCGATGGCCAGAAACGCCCCAACCCCATGCAGATCCGGGCCTGTGCCCGCCGGACCGCTGTGCCACGTGGCGACGAGGAAGTTCCCGATGCCGTTGAGTCCGGCGACGACCAAGAACACCGATGCCCTGCGCGCTCGAGTGCCCTTCACCATCAGCGCCGCCCCCACCGGGAACAGGATCGCCTGCACGACGAACGCTGCGTTCATCAATGGGGCGAGCGGTGAC
Source organism: Mycolicibacterium sp. P9-64 (assembly GCF_008329605.1). Taxonomy (GTDB): domain Bacteria; phylum Actinomycetota; class Actinomycetes; order Mycobacteriales; family Mycobacteriaceae; genus Mycobacterium. The sequence goes on along the minus strand of NZ_NPKO01000004.1, from coordinate 396,565 downwards.
AGGCCGGGCGCGCCGAGCGTGCTGATGAAGTCGGTGGCGTAGCCGTACCTGGGCATGGCCGAGGCGGCGACGGCCTCGGCGACGAAGTACGCGAATGCAGAGACGACCCACGACAGGGCCCCGATCCGGAGGGTCACGGTTCTCAACGGTAATGACCCAGCAGTGACCCGTAGCGATCCCCGCGTCAGTCGGTCATGGCCTCGCGCAGGCTGCGCGGCCTCATGTCCGTCCAGTTCTGCTCGACGTAGGCCAGGCAGTCGGCGCGGGTGCTCTCACCGAACACCACCCGCCAGCCCGCGGGTACGTCGGCGAACGTCGGCCACAGACTGTGCTGCTCCTCGTCGTTCACCAAGACGAAGAAGGTGCCCGCCTCGTCATCGAATGGGTTGTTGCTCATCGAGTCTCCTCGTTGATCGTGCCGACGGCGAACCGTCGGTCAGGTCGGCGCCGAGCACCCGGTCAGATAGCAGACCGAGGCTGCTCAGGTTGGGAAAGCCGGGCCCCTGGGTCAGGCCGGACAGGCCGGGCAAGAACAACTTCGGGTACACGTCGCCCAGCGCCAGGTCGTGGCCGATGGACTCCTGAATCGCCTCGGCGGTGAGCGGACGACCGAGGCCGAGCTCCAGTAGATCGAGGGCGTCCTGGGCGAACAGCGGCACGAACCACATCGAGTCGGCACCGGAGCCGTCGATCACCAGATCGAAGCCGTGCACCGTCTCCGAGGATTCTCCTGCCTGATTGGTGGACAGCGTCAAGCGAATTCGGCCATCCCTTGCTACCGCGTGCGCCACCCGGCCACGCAGGTGTCGGATCCGGTCGTCGGCAAGCAGGAGGTCCTGCACTCGGGCGGAGAACACGCCGCGGTCGGTGCGGTTGAGCGCGTCGCGCCGTTCGGCGAGCGTCAGCGCACCCCAGCCGGTGGGGTCGGAGAACAACGTGTTCTCGAAGAAGCTCTCACCGCGGGTGAACAAGGTCACCTGAGGCGATATCACCGTGATCGTCGAAACCCGATGGCGGAACAACTCGTTGAGCATCGAGGCAGCCGTCTCGCCGCCACCGATGACCGCGACGCGCTCGGCGGCGATGCGGTCGTGCTCGGCGGCCCTGTGCCAGAACTGTGCGATGGACATCACGCGCGGATTGCCGGGCAGCACCGATCGCTCGGCCTGCCCGGGGCCGGTGATCATCACACCGTCGGCGTGCACGGTGGCCTCGGCGGTGTGCAGTACCCACCTCCGCCCCGGCTCCCCATCGCCGACCGAGATGCGTTCCACCTCACCTACCACCACGGTCATGTCGATGCGGTCGGCCACCCAGCGCAGATATTCGCTCCACCGGCGGTGGGTGGGTGCAGGGCGCCCGCGGTCGATCCATTCGGCGAACTGCCCCGTCGCGATCAGGTAGGACTGCCAGCTGTGTCTGGTCATCCGCTCGTCGAGTTCGGCGTTGCGGCGCGGGACCAACGAGGAGCGATAGGGGAAGCCGACGTCCTTCTCGGGGCCGGTGCCGAGCTGATGCTGCCCGTCGGTCCAGCCGCCGCCCGCCTGCCAGTTCGCGGCCACCCCCGTGCGTTCGATCGCGATGACGTCGGGAGCAGCGACGCCCATGGCGCGCAACTCGGCGGCCTTGGCCGCCACCGCGATTGCCTTGGCTCCCGCGCCGACGACGGCGAGGGTCGGCCGGGTGTGCTCGGTCATCGGATCACCTCTCGCAATGCGTCCTGCCACATCGACTGCAGCATGGCGACGTCGTCGCCGGACAAGATTTCGGGCAGGGTGCGCCACTGGGTGCCCAACACGGTCGTCCCATCTCGGTCGACGATCGCCGCGTTGATCACGAGTTCGTGGCGCACCGCGAGATTGGGCTCGGGCAGCGGAGACACGTTGGCCAGCAGCGCCCGGTCGGGCCGCAGCGCGGCACCTCCGCCCGCGAGGTGGATGCGGCCAAGGTAGTTCAGCAGCACCTGCGGGTCACGATGCGCACCGAACCGTTCGGCGGTGTCGGTACGCAGGTAACGCAGCAGCGCATAGTCGATGCCGTCACCCGGGATCGCCGCGAACAGATCGGCCACGCCGGCGGCGTCGTCCGCCGACAGGCGCAGCGGGTAGATCGCGCTGAGCAGCCCAACCGTGTCGCCGGTATCGGTGTCGCGCAGATCGGCCCGTCCGTGCGTCTCCAATGCGAGCAACGGGGACGGCGTCTCCTGGCCGCGGTGCCGGCGCCAGGAGGTCACGGTCCTGGCCGTCGCCGCCGCGAGCACCTCGGTCACCGGTATCGGTCCCGCGAGCACACGGGCGGTCACGTCGGGTTCGGCGAAGGCCATTCTGACCACCACGTGCCCCACCCTGTCCGTGGCGGGCTGGATCCGCCGCGCCCCGATGTCGGGATCGCCGCCGTCGAGTTGGCGCTGCCAGAAGTCGCACGAATCGAGCTTCAGTGCCCGCTCGGCGAGGAGGTACGACCACTGCCGCAGCGACGTGTGCTCCCGCGGCGCGGCCGGCTGCCTGCCGGAATTCAGTGCGTGCCAGCCTGATTCGAGTTCGCCGAGGACGATGCGCCACGATGCCGGGTCCATTGCCAGTACGTGTGCGGTCAACAGCAGGACGCCGGGGCCGCCGTCGGGATCGCGCAGCCACACCGCGTCGAGCATGACCCCCCGTCGCGGATCGATGCGCTCCACCGCACGCCGGGTGTGCTCGGCCACGGCTGTCGTCCACTCCCCCGACACCGTGACCTCCTCGACGGTGAGCGTGCCGGGGTGCGCGACGAGCGTCATGGTGTCGAGGTCGAGGCGGCTGCGCAGCACCTCGTGCCCGTCGATCACGTTGCGCAGCATGGTGTCGATCTGCTCGCCCGTGATGCCATCCGGCAGCCGCAGCGCCTCGGTCTGGGCCAACCGGCGCGGGTCGCCGAATTGGAAGAGCCAGTGCCCGCTTGGCAACAGCGGAATGGGGGTGGCGCCGCACTCGGATTCGGCGACGTGCATCTCGGTGTCGGAGTCGATCGCGGCTCCGAGTTCGCGCACCGTGCCGCAGTCCAGCATCAATCGCGCACGCAACGTCACGCCGCGACGCCGCACGGCCTGCACCACCGATAGCGCCACGATGCTGTCCAGCCCGAGATCGAGGAAGTCGACCGTGACGTCGATGCGACTGGCATCACCGATGTCGAGCACCTCGGCAAGCGCCTCGGCGATCACGGCCTCGGTGTCGGTCGTCGGTGCGGCGAACTGATCGGACGGCCCAGATCCCCTTGCGGCATCGGTGGCGGCCAGTGCCGCGTCGTCGACCTTGCCGTTCGTGTTGAGTGGGATCTCATCGACGGCGACGATGTGATGCGGGACGAGGTATCTCGGTAGTTTTGCGGTCAGCATGCGCCGCAGCTCCGGCACCGGGGCGGTGGTCACGACGTACGCCGTCAGGCGCGGTCCGCTGCGGTGGCGACGAACGGCGACGTGGGCGTGAGTCACCTCGGGATGGCCGCGCAGGACGGCGGCCACCTCACCGGGTTCCACCCGGAACCCGCGGATCTTCACCTGATCGTCGCTGCGGCCGTGGAACTGGATGCCGCCGCCCTGCGGGCAGGAGCGAAGCGACCCGGGGTTCGATGGAGGGATGCGACGCACGACGTCACCGGTGCGGTACATGCGCTCGCCATCGGCGAAGGGATTGGCGACGAACCGGCCCGCGGTCTCGGCAAGACGGCCGAGGTAGCCGCGCGTGAGTTGGCCACCGGCGAGGTACAACTGGCCTGCCACCCCGTCGGGGACCGGGCGCAGCCAGGCGTCGAGCACGTACGCCACGGTCGTGGCGGTGGGGTTGCCGATGCACGGCTGATCGTGGTCGGTGATCGCCGCGACGACCGCCTCCACGGTGGTCTCGGTCGGCCCGTAGCAGTTGTAGGCGCTCATGCCGGTGCGTGCACATTCGGCGCGAATGGCCTGCCAGGCAGCGGTGTCGATGGCCTCGCCGCCGAGGGCAAGTACCGCCAAGGGCACTCGGGACAGCAGTCCAGCCGCCTGCAATTGGGTGAACATCGACGGCGTGGTGTCGATGAAGTCGATGCCGTGGCGCCCGATCACGTCGACGAGCGCCTCGGCGTCGCGCTGAACGTCGTCGCCGACGATGTGCACGCTGTGCCCTTCGAGCAGAGCGGCCAACGGTTGCCACGCCGCGTCGAACGTGAACGACCAGGCGTGCGCGACGCGAAGGTGGCGACCGACGCACGTGGTTGCCGGGCGCAGCACGTTGCTGGCGTGATCGGCGGCGTACGACAGCAGCGCGCGGTGAGTTCCGATGACACCCTTGGGCTTTCCGGTGGTGCCGGAGGTGAAGACGACGTAGGCGCCCTGCCCAGGGTGCACGGTTGCGGGCCGGTAGCCGGAAGGCGGGTCGGTCTGGACGGAGGCGAGCAGCGCATCGTCGACCACGAGCCGGGCGCCGGTCTGACGGACGATCTCGTCGATGCGCTCACCGGGCACGGCGGGGTCGAGCGGCACGATCAGGCCGCCCGCCTTCAGTATCGCGAGCATGGCGACGACGTAGTCGGGCCCGCGGCGAAGGACGATCGGCACCGGCGTCTCGGCGCATACGCCGCGCCGGATCAGCTCGGCGGCCAATCGGTCGGCGGCTTCGTCGAGCTGACGGTAGCTGAGCTCGCCACCCTCCCAACTCAAGGCGACCGAACCCTGCCGCTGCGATGCGATCTCGGCGAATGCGGTGTGGAAGCCACCGTGGGGTTCAACGACGTCGGCCGGCTGGGTCGGGCGCAGTTCGTCGTCGAGCGTGACACCGACGTCGCGCAGCGGGCCGTCCCAGGACCGCAGCAGGCCCTGCACGACGGACAAGACGCGCCGTCCGAGTTCGGCCGGATCGAGCATTCCGAGTGCGCCGGCGAGTGTTTCGACGAGCACGGTGAGCCGGCCATGCGTCGGGTGCGCAGCGATGGTGACCGGAAAGTGCGAGAGGCTCTCCAGCGCGGACGGGCGCAGGACCGCCCCGTCGAGGGCGAACTCCTCGCTGCCGACCAGTCCGCCTGGTGGGAAGTTCTCGTAGACCAGCAGCGAGTCGTACAACTCGCCGAGCCCGCCGAGCGCGCGCAGTTCGGTGTGACTCAGGTAACCGTGGTCGCGCAGCAGGGCGGACTCGCGTTGCAGGGCACGGCACTGCCGCGCCACGGTGTCGGACGGGTCGAGGCGGACCCGCAGCGGCACGGTGTTGATGAACAGCCCGACCATGCCCTCCACACCGGACAGTTCGTCGGGCCTGCCGGACACCGTGACCCCGAAGACGACGTCGCTGCGGTCGGTGAACGCCGACAGGATTGCTGCCCATGCCATTTGGAAGAGGGTGTTGACCGTGACGCCCCTGGTGCGGGCGGCTTCCAGAATGTCGGCGGTGGTCTGCTCGTCGAGGGTGACCTCGGTGCGATCCGGCAGTCCAGGAATGGGTTCGCGCCCCGTCAGCGCGGGCGACAGCAGTGTCGGGCCGTCCAGCCCGGCCAGGTATGCCCGCCACCGTTCCCGGCTGACCTCGGGATTCCGGCCCGCGAGCCATCCGATGTAGTCGCGGTATGGGCGGGGAGCCGGTGGGAGCGCGTCGACGTCGCCGCCTGCCCGGTACAGCCCGATGAGCTCGCCGACGAACACTGGTAGCGACCACCCGTCGATGGCGATGTGGTGCGCGACGACCACCAATCGCCATGCAGATTCCGGCTTTTCGACCAGCAGGAACCGGAGAACCGGTCCGCGCGCGAGGTCGAACGGCCTGCGGCGCGCGTCGGCCTCCAGTGCGACGGCTTCCTCGGCGGTCGCGGTCTCGTGCTGCCACGGCAGGTCGACCACCGACGGGACGACGGCCACCGGACGGGGAAGGTTGCCCTGGATGAAGCTGGCCCGCAGGTTGGGATGGCGCATCAGCATCGCCGCGGCGCATGCCCGCAGTAGCCCGACGTCGACGGTTCCGACGATGTCCGCGGCCATCGCGATGGTGTACGGATCAGGCGTGTCGTCACCGTCGGTTAGACCCGCAAGCGAGTACAGCCCCTGCTGCAGAGGGCTCAGCGCCAGCACGTCCTCGATCGCGTCGGGCCGGGTGCCCGTCGAGGTCACGGCGCCGGATCCTGGTTAGACCACTCGGCTGTCAGCGACGCCAACTCGTCGGCGGACAAACCGGACACCGCCATGGGTGCGTGGTGGGTGTCCTCCGTCGAGGACGCGGCACCTGCCGCGTCGACGGCGGCGGCGAGCTCGGCCAGCTCAGGATGCTCGAACACCATCCGCGCCGTCAGCCCGACGCCGGCATCGCGTGCCCGTGCGGCCAACTGCACGGCGAGGATGCTGTCCCCGCCGAGGGTGAAGAAGTCGTCGTGACGACCCACCGCGGGAGCGCTGAGCAGATCGACGAGCAGCGCGGCCAACACCCGTTCGGTGTCGGTGCTTGGCGGCTCACTCGGTCCGGTGGACGTGACGGTGGGCCTGCGCACGGCGTCGGGCCCGAGATCGTCGACCACGGTGATCGAGTGCGGTGCCAGTTCGGCGGGAAGCGCAGCCCGCACGGCGTCGATGAATGCGGCCGGGTCGTCGACCGTGTGGGCGGGTACGACGTAGCAGGCAAGGATCGTGCCGCTGCGGCCTTCCCAGGTCCTGGTGAGCGCTGCGGCGACGCCGTCGATGGCCTCCAGCGCGCCCTGGAGTCGGTGGTCACCGGACACCACGAGGTCGAGCCTGCCGTCCGACGTCCACCTGGCCCGGTCGCCCGTCCGGTAGATACGTGCTTCCGGATGGGCGCTGAAGGGGTGCGGCTCGAAACGGGAAGCACTGATGCCATGGCTGTTTCGGCTCGCGGCGTCCACCGCGCCGCCGGCGTAGTACACGTCGCCGGTGACGCCGACCGCCGCGGGCTCCAGCCACTCGTCGAGGACGTAGACGTGGGTCGCCCCCTCGGTCTGGGGCAGCCCCACAGGCGCGACGGCGGTGCGGCTCCAGTCCTCGACGAGGACACGGCGTTCCTCGGCGTCGGTGATCGTGATGTCGCGCAACGTCTGATCGGCGTCGTCGGCGAAGGCGTCGATCACCCGATGCAACCAGGAAACCAGACGCTCCGCGCTGGCGCGCTCGTAGAGTTCGGTGCGGTAGATGACGGTGCCCGTGTAACCACCCGTGCCGGGCTCCCCCGCTGCGAAGAAGTTCACCGAGAGGTCGGCGTGCGCCACGTCGAACGTGGGTTCCAGTGCAGTGAACCGGGTTTCGCCGTCCGCGCCGGAATCGATGACCCGGTCGGCAGGCAGTTCCTCACGGACGTGCACGACGACACCGAACAGCGGGTTGCGCGACAGCGAGCGGACCGGGCTCACCGCGTCGACGACGCGGTCGAATGGCAGATCCTGATGGGCGTAAGCGGCGAGCGCCATTTCCCGTGCCCGGCGCAGAACCTCGCGCAGGGTGGGGTTTCCGGCCAGGTCGTTGCGCAGCACCACGATGTTGATGAAGAACCCGATCAGCTGGTCGAGTTCTGGTTCGGTGCGGCCCGCGACGGGGGTCCCCAGCGGAATGTCAACGCCTTCACCGGCCTCGTGCAGAGCAACGGCGACCGCAGCCTGCAACAGCATGAACTCGGTGACGCCGAGCTCGCGGGTGAGCGCGACGAGCTTGGCCCTCGTCGACGCCTCGACGGCGAAGTTCAGGGCGTCACCCTCGCCTGTCGGCACCGGCGGGCGCGGGAAGTCGGGGCGCAACCCGTTCTCCTCGGGCAGACCGGCTAGCTGCTTGGTCCAGTAGTCGCGCTGCGCGACAACGGCTTCACCCTCGCCGGCAAGCAGGCGGGCCTGCCAGGCCGCGAAGTCGGCGTACTGCACGGGAAGTGGTGCCGACGCAGCGTCCCGCCCCACGCGCCGCGCGTGATAGGCGGCGAGCACGTCGGTGAACAGCACCCCTGCCGACCAGTGATCGGCCGCGATGTGGTGCACGACCAGCGACAAGACGTGATAGTCGGGGGCAGGGGCGAGCGAACCGTCGGGGGATGTGACGGACAGCACGGCGGCCCGAATCGGCCGGTCGCGCTCCAGGTCGAAGCAGTACCTGCGCTCGGCGTCGAGCTCGGTCCGCAGCCAGTCGTCGCCGTCGCCTCGGGCCCGCCGGACCGTCAGTGCCTCAGGAGGATTGACCACCTGGTAGGGCGCACCGTCGATCTCGCGGTAGGTGGTGCGCAGGATCTCGTGCCGGTTGACGACGTCGTTGATCGCGGCGACGAACGCTTCGACGTCGCATGGACCGGTGAGCCGTGCGGCGAACGGAATGTTGTTGACCGGGTTCGGGCCGTCGATGCGGAACTGGAACCACTGCCGCAGCTGGGCGGCCGACATCTGCAACGGACCGTCGTGCGGGATCGCGACGATGCCGGTTCGGGTTGGGCCGCCCTCCCCCGCCGACAGCGCGTCGAGGTGCGCGGCGATCGCCGAGACCGTGGCGAGTTCGAAGACGTCCTGCACGCCGACGTCGACGCCGCCGCGCGCACGCACGGCGGCCACCAGCTTGGTGGCCAGCAGGGAGTGCCCACCGAGGTCGAAGAACGAGTCGTCCGCGCCGACGTCGACCCTGCCGAGCAGTTCGCCGAATAGCTCGGCGACCTGACGCTCGGTTGCGGTGCTAGGTTCGCGGTACTCGGTCTCGGAGCGGATCTCCGGCTCCGGCAGCGCCTTTCGGTCGATCTTTCCGTGTGGTGTGATCGGGATCTCGTCGATCGCCACGTACGCCGCCGGGACCATGTACTCGGGCAGTGCAGCGCCAACGCGGGCGCGGATGCGGTCGATCTGAACCCTCTCGACGCCACTCGCGGGCGTCACGTACGCGACGAGACTGCGCCCAAGCGTCGGCAGGTCGCTGACCACGACGACGGCCTGCCCGACCGAGGGGTCCACCGAGATGGCCGCAGCCACCTCGCCGAGTTCGATGCGGAAGCCGCGGACCTTGACCTGCTCGTCGGCGCGCCCGACGAACTCGATGTCGCCGTCGGCGTTTCGTCGCGCCAGGTCACCCGAGCGGTACAGCCTGCCGCCGGGAATGAACGGGTTGGCGACGAAGCGCTCGGCAGTCAATCGGGGCTTGCGGTGATAACCGTGCGCGACGTGCGTTCCGCCGATGTAGATCTCGCCGATCACCCCGACCGGGACGGGTGCCAGGGCGTCGTCGAGCAGGTGGATCTGGGTGTTGATCTTCGGGGTTCCGATGGGCACGATGCGTGCGCCCTGCTTGCCCTTGACCTCGAACCTGGTGCAGTTCAGCACGGTCTCGGTCGGGCCGTAGAAGTTGTGCAGCAGCGCATCGAACGTGGCGTGGAACTTGTCGGCGAGCTCGCCTGGCAGCGCCTCGCCGCCGATCGGCACGCGCTCGAGGGTGCGCCACTGGTTCACCCCCGGCAGCGACAGGAACAGCCCGAGAAGCGACGGCACGAAGTGCATCGAGGTGATGCCCTCGTCGCGCAGCAGGTCGGTCAGGTACCCGATGTCGCCGAGTCCGCCCGGCCGCGGGATCACCAGCCGCGCGCCTGCGGCGAGCATGCCGAAGATCTCGCCGATCGACACGTCGAAGCTCTGCGAGGCCACCTGCAGCAGGCGGTCCTTGTCGGAGACTCCGTACTCGTCGCCGAACCAGACGAAGTACTCGGCGATGGGGCGGTGCGTAACGGGCACGCCCTTGGGCAGACCGGTCGAACCCGACGTGTAGATCAGGTAGGCCGTGTTGTCCGGCAGCAGCGGCCGGACTCGGTCGGCGTCGGTCGGGTCGTCGCTGCGGTAACCGTCGAGCCCAGTAACCGGTTCGCGGATGGCGACCTTCGGGTCGGAGTCGGCCAGGATGTAGGACAGCCGATCCTCGGGATAGGTCGGGTCGATCGGCAGGTACACCGCGCCGGCCTTGACGATGCCGAGCGCGGTGATCACCAGGTCCGGTGACTTGTCGAGCAGCACGGCGACGCGGTCCTCGGTGCCGATGCCCTGCCCGATCAGCCAGTGCGCAACCCGGTTGGCCGCTTCGTTGATCTCGCGATAGCTGTAGTGCCTGCCCTCGTACACGACGGCGGTTGCGTCGGGCGTGCGGGCCGCTTGCTCACCGACCAGTGCGGTCAGGGTCGTTGCGGGCGTGTCGAACTCGAGACCGCTAGAGACCTTGCGCAGCCAGTCCGCGTCGTCCGCGGTGAACAGCTCGAGTTGCGACAGCGGTCGATCCGGTTCTGCCAGAGCGTTGTCCAGCAGCACGGCGAAGTGCCGGAGCAGTTGCTCGGCAAGATGCGCATCGATGATCTCGGTGAGATGCTCGGCCTCCACGACCGCGCCCGAGGCATCGAACTCGACCATCAAGCCCAGTGGCAGTTGCGCGACGTGGCTGCGCAGGTCGGCACGCTCGCACTGCACGCCGTCGGGGCTGAAGCCGCCGCCATCGGCCTCGCGGAAGCCGAAGCTCACGCGGGTCATGCGTTCGGCGCCGTGGCGGCGGTCGGGGTTGAGCTCGCGCACCACTCGATCCAGGTTGACCCGCTGGTGGGCGAATGCGCCAAGGGCCGTGTCGCGGGTCGCGCTCACCAGATCGCGGAAGCGGTGCGACCCGTGCGGGCGCAGCCGCATCGCGACGGTGTTGCCGTAGTAGCCGATGGTGTCGTCGGTGCCGCGGTTGAGCACCGATGTAGCGACCAGGAAGTCGTCGGTGTGGGTGTAGCGGTTGATCAGCGCACCGAACGCCGCGAGCAACACCATGTACGGCGTCGCCCCGGTGTCACGGGCCAGCGCCGATATCTGCTCGACGGTCTCGGCGGGCAGCCGCAGGGTGGCGCGCTGGGACCGGAAGTTGGTCGGTACCACCGAGCCCGACGCCCCCGGAAGCTCAAGCGGCTCCGGCGGATTCGCCAGCACCGCGCGCCAATGCGCAAGGTCCTCGTCCTCGGTGTCGGCGGCGACGGCCGGCGGACGCGGCGTCGGGCCGAGGTCGACTCCGGCATAGGCGCGGTTCAGATCTGTGAAGAACACCTGCCACGAGCCGTCGTCCCAGGCGATGTGGTGCGCGACGAGCAGCATCACGTGCTCGGTTGGACCGGTCCTGACCAGGGTGATGCGCAACGGTGAATCGGTGCTCAGGTCGAACGGCGCGCCGAACTCCCGCTGCGCCAGGACATCGAGTCGAAGCTTGCGGGCACGCTCCGACATATCGGACAGGTCGTGTGCCGCCCACGCCGGGAAGAGCTCCTCGTGCACGGTGGCGTGCGGCTCGCCGTCCTCGTCGGCCCGGTACGTGGTGCGAAGGATGGGATGGCGCTTGGCGACGGCGTTCACGGCGGCCTGCAGGCGGCCTCCGTCGACCACACCGGTCAACCGGTAGGACACACACACGTTGAGCAGCACACCGCTGGTGTCGACGGCCTGGACGAACCACATCCGGCGCTGCCCGTCGGACAGTCGGTCGGCGGAGGGCGGGGCACCGCTCGCAGTAAGGGTGGTATCGGAGGCCAGCCCGCGTGCTGCGAGCTTGCGCCGCATCAGTTCCAGGCGGGGATCAACGGCTTCGGCAATGTCAGTCACGCGAAAGTGCTCTCTTCTCTGGGCTTTCCAGGTGCTCGATCAATTCGGTGGCCGTCACGCCGCCGAGAATGGTGGCCAACGGCACGGATTGCCCGGTGGCCTTCTTGAGCTTCTTGCGCAGGTCCAGTGCCAACATCGAGTCGATGCCCAGGTCGAGCAGCGACTCGTCGAGGTCCAGCCCCGTGGTGTCGTGCAGCCTCAGCACCGCGCCCAGTGCGGCGCGAACGGCGCCTGTCGCATCGTGATCGCCGAGTGCCTCGCTGGGCGCAGGTGCATCGGCGGCAACCTCGTCGTCGCCGAGGAAGGCCCGCAAGCGGTCGCGGTCGGCGGCGAATACCAAGGGGTCGGAGGCGTACTCGCACAGGCCCGCCTCGACGGCCCGCTCCGGTGCCATCGCCTGCAGACCCGACCGCTCGATGCGCGTGATCTCGTCGGCGTCGATGATCCCGGCGCCCTGCCAGAGGCCCCAGCGCACGGACGTGCAGTGGCGCCCCTCTGCGCGCAGCTGTCCGGCCATGATGTCGAGCAGCCGGTTGGCGGCCGAGTATGCAACGTGCCCCTGGCCGCCCCACAGGCCGGACACCGAGGAACACAGCAGCATTCGCGCGTCGGCACGCAACGGCCAAGCCTTGGTGATGTTGTCGAGGCCCGCGACCTTCGCGGCGAACGTCGCCGACAGTGCGGGGCCGGTCAGCTCGCGGTGGGGCACGATGGTGGCCACCCCGGCGGCGTGGATCACCAACGACGCACCGTCTGCGGCGAATTCGGCGGCGGTGGCCGCCACCCGTGCGGGGTCGGTGATGTCGCACGGCGGTCCGAGAATCTCGACGCCATGCGTCGCACCGAGCTCGGCGAGGAGCACGGCGTCGACACCGCTGCGACCCAGCAGGACGATCCGGCGCGCACCGTGCTCGGCGAGGTAGCGCGCGAAGTGCAGTCCGACGGCGCCGGCGCCACCGGTGATGACGACGTCGTCGAAGGCACCGGAACCCGCGGTCCAGGACTGGGCGGGTGACGGCTCGTCGCGCGTCGTGCGCCGGTAGGTGATTGCTCCCGAACCGGTTTCGCGCACCGCCACGTCGTCGGCGTCGCCCAGCATGGCGGAGATCGCAACGGCGGCAGCTGACGCGTCGATATCGCCGGTCGGCAGGTCGAGGTGATGGAAGCTCTGGTCGGGATGTTCGAATCCAACGCTGCGGTGCATCGCGGCCAGTGCTGCCTGGCCAGGCAGCGGCCCCGGATCATCGATTCGGACTCGTGCCCCGCCGACGGTGACGAGCCACACGTCGCGGCAGTCCGGCCCGATCGTATCGACGTAGCCGAGCAGTCCGTTCTCGACGTGTCGGCTCAGTTCCTTGGCTGCCGCCGGCGCGTCCATCTCGTCGAGTGCTGGCGCGACGACGATGAGGAGGTCGGCCTCCCCCGATTCGACCGGCTCGACGGCGGCACGCAGCGCTGCGGCGAGCCGTCCCTCGGAGCCGAGGTCGAGCACCGCGACGCGCCGGGCAGCAGTGGACTCCGCTGGGCGAGTCTGCTCCCAGTGTTCGACGGCGACTGTCAGGCCCGGCACGGGCGGCAGTGGTTCCGGTGATGCCCAGTGGTGCTCGGATCGCATCGGGGCGAACGGGAAGTTGCGCAGTGGCTTTCGGGAACCGACCACGAAGTCGGCCCAGCGGTAGCCCGGGTCGGCTACTGCCACCGCCGCGATGTTGGCCGACAGCGTGTCGGTGAGCGGCTCGCCGCGTCGGCCCGATCCCACCACGACCGCTGAATCCTCGAGCAGGTCGCCCATGGCGAACCGCAGCGCCGGATGCGCGGAGAGTTCGACGAACGCACCGGCACCGCCACCCACTGCCGCCCGAACAGCGCGGTCGAACCGCACGGTGTTGCGCAGGTTGGTGTACCAGTAGTCGGCGAAGTCGGTTCCTGGCGCGACCACCTCGGCGGTGGCCCCACCGATGAACTGCACCGGCGTCTCGGTGAACGCCGCTGCGGGGAGGCGTGATTCGAGGTCGGGCCGCAGCGGGTCCAGCGCGGAGGTGTGCGCGGGGAACCGCATGTCGATCTCGCGGGCGAAGAACCCGCGGTCGGTGACGGTCTGCACGATCCTCGCGATGGCGTCGGTGTCCCCCGAGACGGCCACCGACGTGCGCGAGTTGACCACCGACAGTTCGACCCAACCGCGGGTCTCGGCGATCGCCGCCTGCGCCTCCTCGGGCGTGATGCCGAGCACGGCAACGCGGTAGGGGCCGGTCAGACCATCGAGCAGCGTGGCACGCGCCACGACGACACCGACCGCGTCGGCAAGGGTGATGGCGCCGGCGACGTAGGCGGCACCGATCTCGCCGAGGCTATGCCCGACGGTGATGTCGGGAAGCACCCCGCACGAACTCCACACCCTGGCCAACCCGACGCCGTGCACGAACTGCGCGCCCTGGATCTCGACCTGCGAGAAGGCGTCGGGCGCGAACTCGACGGCCGGATCGGCGAGCAGGTACCGCAGCGGGGAGGCCGCGAGGGCGGTGTCGAACGCCGCCGCGCACTTGTCCGTCTCGGCGCGGTACTCAGGGAGCCGGTCGTAGGCCTCGACGCCCATCGAGGGCCATTGACTGCCCTGCCCTGGGAAGACGAATGCCGTGCGCGGCGCGAGGTTCCCCGAGGAGCGGGCTACCAGCGGATGCTCGTCTCCGTCGATCAGAGCGCGCAGGCCGTCTCTCAGTTCGGCGACGTCGGCGGCGCGGACCACCGCGCGGTAGCGGCGCAGCCGGCGGGTGCGCAGCAGTGTCGCTGCGACGTCCGCGACGTCGACGATCGCACTCCGCCGATCCAGGTAGGTCAGGATCGCGGCGGCGTCCTGGCCGACCAGGTCCTCGGCGTGGGCGCTCAGCAGGACGGGGATGCGCCCGTCGGGGAGGGCGTTGGCGACCATCAGGCGACCTCATCGTCGGGCATGGCGACGATGGCGTGGGCGTTGGTGCCGCTCATGCCGAACGCCGACACCGCGGCGATACGCTGCCCGTTGACGGCAGGCCACGGAGTCAGTTCCGTGGCCAGCCGCAAACCTTGTTCTTCCCAGTTGATTTCGCGGCTGGCGTGATCGGTGTGCAGGCTGGCGGGCACGGCGCCGCGGTCGGCTGCGATCAGCACCTTGGCCAGACCCAACGCACCCGCGGCTGCTTGCGCATGCCCGACGTTGGACTTCACCGAGCCGAGGACTGCACCGGTGCCAGGTGCGCTCGATCCGTATGTCTGCGCCAGTGACCGCAGTTCGGTGCGGTCACCGAGGCGGGTTCCGGTGCCGTGGCCCTCGATCATGCCGACCTCTTCGGGGCGCACGCCTGCGCTGCGAATCGCCTTCTGGAACAGGCGGGTCTGCGCGTGCCCGCTCGGGGCGGTCAGGCCGGTGGTGCGGCCATCCTGGTTCACGGCCGTGGCGCGGACCTCGGCGAGGATGTGCCTGCCGTCGCTCACGGCCCGTGAGCGGCGTTGCAGCAGGAACATTCCCGCGCCTTCTGCCCAGATGGTTCCGCTGGCGCTTGCGCTGTAGGGGCGGCAATGCCCGTCATCGGAGAGGGCGTGCTGCTTGGAGAATTCGACGAAGTAGCCCGGGCTCCCCATCACGCAGACGCCACCGGCTAGCGCCATGTCGCAGTCACCCGATCGGAGCGCCTGTACGGCGACGTGGAAGGCGGCCAACGCCGACGAGCAAGAGGTGTCGACCGTCAATGCGGGGCCCGCCAGGTCCAGGGTGTAGGCGATCCGTCCGGAGATGACGCCGAGCGACGTCCCGGTGATCAGATGGCCGCTGTGGTGGGAGAATTCCGCTAGCTGCGGTCCATACTCAAGGCCGGACGCCCCGACATAGCAGCCGACGTCGTGGCCCGCCAGGTCGTCGGGATTGATACCGCTGTTCTCCAAGGTCCGCCATGCGATGCGCAGCGCGATCCGCTGCTGCGGATCCATCGCGACGGCCTCGCGCGGGGAGATGCCGAAGAACGCCGGATCGAACAGTGCGCCGCTGGACAGGAACCCGCCCAGATCGTGAATGCGTTTGAAGCCGTCGCGCCGCGAACCGTCGAGCAGCTCGCGGATCGACCAGTCGCGGTCGGCAGGGAAATGTCCCAAGGCTTCTCGCCGTTCGGACAGCAGCGACCAATAGTCGTCGGCCGTTTCGATGCCGCCAGGGGCTTCGAGGGCCATCCCAACGATCACGACTGGGTCGTCGGTGCCGTCGAGCTGACTAGAGCTCATTGACCAGCCTCGCGACGTCGTCGATCTGATCGTTGACGTAGAAGTGGCCGCCGCCGAACAACGACAGTGTGAACGCACCGGTGGTGTGAGTCTCCCAGCGGCGCATCGTGTCCGCGCTGATGCGATGGTCGGTGTCACCGGCGACGGTGTGGATGTCGGCTGCGATGCGGACGTCGGCGTCACACGCGTAGCGGTTGTACGCCTGATAGTCGGCGCGCACGGCCATCAGCAACAGCTCGACGAAGTCCTCGTCGGCGAGCAGCTGGGGATCGGTGCCGCCGAGATCGACCATCTCGGCGATGATCTCGGCCTCGGCGGTCGGCAACGACGGTGACGCGGCCGCGGCGGAAGGGGCTTCGCTGGCCGACGCCCACAGCTGGCTGACCTCGGCACCGTTCCGTTCGGCGATCCTGGCGAACTCGAAGGCAGCCACGGCACCGAAGCAATGGCCGAACAGACGTAAGGGACCGACCCGGGCCCAGTCACCCGCGTCGAACAGCTCGGCGGCCAACTCGCCGACGGTGGCGGGCGCCGGGTGGGTCAGGCGATTGCCACGCTGCGGATACTGCATGACGTACGCGTCCGCCCCGCCCGCGGCGAGTGCACTTCCCAAGGCGCGGTAGGCGATCGCGGCACCACCGGCGTGCGGGAACACCAGCGTGGCCCCTGCCCTGCCGGCGGTCCCCGGGTAGTGCTTGATCCACGGCTCGAAGGTCAGCTCTGCGGTGTCATCGCCCTTGGTCACGAGGCGGTGGCGGTGTCGAGCGCGGACACCACTTCGGCGTCGTCCATCTCCGCGACCTCCAGGTACAGCTCGGCGACCTGTTCCAACCGAATGCTCCTGGCCTCACGGGCAATCAGGCGGTCGGCGAGGGAAGCGACGGTTCTGGTCGCGAACACGTCGGGCACCATGGCCGTCGGCGTGTCCAGCCAGTCCCGGATACGGGCGACCGCCGTAGTCGCCAAGACCGAATCACCTCCAAGCTCGAAGAAGTCGTCGTCGATGCCGATCTCATCGACGCCGAGCAGCTCGGCCATGATCGCGGCCAATGCCTTCTGCACCGCGGTGGTCGGGGCACGGTGATCCGAGCGGCTTGCACCGTCGACGGCTGCACCGAGCAGCCTGGCGGCGGTGCGCCGGTCGGTCTTGCCCCCGGCGAAGGGGATGTGATCGACCAGTTCGAAGTGGCGGGGAATCATGTGTGGTGGCACGTATTCGGCGATCGCCGTGCGCACGCGTGCCACATCGAGAGCCGTGTCTTCGACGCTGACCAACGCGGCAAGCACGTCGGTGCCGCGGTCGCCGGTGGCAGCGACGATGCCTGCGACGGCAGCCCGGACCCCGGGGATCCGCTGCAGCGCGGCCTCGACGTCGCCGAGTTCGATGCGGTAGCCGCTGATCTTCACCCGGTGATCGGCGCGGCCGACGAACTCCAGCGTGCCGTCGGGCCAGTAGCGGGCGAGGTCGCCGGTGCGGTACCAGGTTCGGCCGAGGTGGCGGACGAAGCGGTCGGCGGTGAGGTCGGGCCTTCCGCGGTAGCCAGACGCGATACCGCGTCCGGTGATCCACAGTTCGCCCGGCACCCAGTCCGGGCAGTCCGATCCCGATGAATTCACCACGCGGGCAGCGTTGTTGGGGAACGGCACGCCGTAGGGCACGGCGGCCCAGTGCTCCGGCAGATCGCCCACCTCGTGGATGGTGGCGTGGATCGCCGTTTCGGTGGATCCGCCGAGACCGGCGAGGCGAACTCCTGGAGCCTGGGTGCGGAGCCTGCGCACCATTGCGGTGCGGACCCAGTCACCGCCCGTCAGCACAACCCGCACCGATGACAGCCGTCCGTCGCCGACCTCGACGAGCATCTCCATGCTGCCCGGCAAGAAGTTCAGGACGGTGACGCCGTGTTCGTCGATCTGGCGGGCCCAGTGGTGGGGGTCGCGGCGGTGTTCCTCGTCGACGACGACGATCGCGCCGCCGGTGGTGAGGGTGGCGAAGACGTCGAGCACCGACAGGTCGCATTCCAGCGTCATCAACGCCAGGCAGCGGTCGGTCGGCCCGATGTCGAAGTGGCGGTAGAGGAACTCGGCGGTGTTCATCGCCGCGTCGTGGGTGACCTCGACGCCCTTGGGCTCTCCGGTCGAGCCGGAGGTGAACAGGACGTAGGCCAGTCGGTGGGGGTCGACGACCATCGGCGCGAACTCGCGTAACTGGTTGTCGCGCCTACCGATTCGCAGCGCCTCGGTGATCGTGAGTGCGGGCAGCCAGGTCGGCGGCTCGTCACCGCAGACGAGCGCCATCTTGACGCCTCCGTTGGCGAGCATGCGCTCGGCCCGCTCGGCAGGCTGATCGATCCCGACGGGAAGGTAGACCGCGCCTGCGGCGAGGATGCCGAGCAGCGCGGTGATCTGGTCGGGCCCCTTGGGGCCGAGTACCGCGACGGTGTCGCCGGGCTTGATGCCTGCCACGTCGAGGGCGGCGGCCACGGCGAGCACCTGCTCGCGCAGTTCTGCGTAGGTCAGTTCACCGGAGGATCCGATGACGGCCACCGCGTCGGGCCGGGCGGCAGCCGAGGCGAAGAAGCCCGCGTGCAGTGAATTGCCGCTCGGGTGGGCGGTTTTCGCGTTGAGCTCGTCGCGCACTGCGCGCTGCGCCGTCGTGATCAGCGGTGCCGGTCCGGCCTCCCACGATGCGTCGTCGGCTGCGAGCCTGCGCAGTTCGTCGACGTGCCGCTCGAACATCGCGTCGATGACACCCTCGGGGAAGGCGTCCTCGCGAACGTCCCAGTTGACCAGGACGCCGCCGTCGAACTCGGTGACCTGCGCGTCCAGAAGCACTTGCGGGCCTTGAGAGTTGATCCAGACCGGCGTGCCGAACGCGGCGGTGACGGCTGGGGCGAAGAGCTCGCCGAGTCCCAGCGCGCTGGTGTAGACCGCCGGTGCCAGTACCTGGGTGCCGCGGTGCCGGGCGAGGTCGCGAAGCACCGAGAGCCCCGGATAGGTGGCGTGTGCGGCAGCGGCGTGGAAGGACTCCTGCACGGCGCGGGCGCGGGCGGTCGCGGTGCGGGCGGCGGTGAGGTCGACGTCGACCAGCAGTGACGACGTGAAGTCGCCGACGAGCGAGTCGACGTCGGAGTGCAGTTGTTCGCGGCCGAACATCGGCACGTTCAGGAGGAAGCGGGGCTCGGCGGACCAACCGGCCAGGGCGTCCGAGAACGAGGCGGCCAGTGCCATGGCCGGTGTCACGCCGCGTCGCCGGGCGGCGGCGAACAGCGCGTCGCGGGTGTTCGCGTCCAGCCAGTGCCAGCGGCGGGTGGTGTGGCGCGGGTCGGCCTGCTCGGCGTGCGGCACCAGGGGCAGCCGCGGCGGGTCGGGAAGCTCGGGGATGCGTTCGGTCCACCACTGCCGATCGGCGTCCTGCGACGTGCTCGCCGGTGCGGTCGACAGCCGGTACTGGCGGTAGGTGTAACCCAGGGGCGCGAGAACGCGGCCCTGGTAGAGGTCGGCAAGGTCGGACATCAGGGTCCGGTAGCTCATGGCGTCGGCGGCCTGCATGTCGAGGTCGACGTGCAGGCGGGACCGGCCGCCGGGCAGCAGCGTCAGCGTCAGCTCGAAGACGCCGTTGGTCAGTTGCTGGTGCGATTTGGTCCGCCGGGTGGCCGCGAGACGTGCCGCGACCTCGTCGGCGGAAAGGTCGCGCAGATCCTCGAGCCCGACCGGGAACTGCCGCGATGCGCCGATGCACTGTGTGCCATCGGGCAGGAACTCCACCCGCAGCATCGGGTGGCGGTCGGCGAGCGCGGTCGCCGCGCGGCGCAGGGCGTCGGGATCGACGGCGTCACCGTCGAACTCGACGTAGAGGTGACCTGCGACGCCGCCGAGCTGCTGATCGCCTTCACGGCCGACCCACATGGCGTGCTGCATGGGCGCCAGCGGAAATGGTGCGTCGGCGGCCGAATCATCCTGTCCGGCAACGGTCTCGACCTGCTCGCCGCCCTCGGAAGTGGCGACCAACACCGCCCAGGCGCGCACGGACGGTTCGGCGACCAAGGCCGCGAAGTCGACGTCGACACCCCGTCGGCGCCACTTTCCCGCAAGCGACATCATCCGGATCGAATCGAGCCCCTGACCGATCAGATCGGAGTCCGGATCGACGTCTTCGGTGCTGATGCCGAGCAGTTCGGCGACCTCCTCGCGGACGGCCTCCAGACTCACAACAGCAACACTCATCACGACTCCTCGGTTAGCGAAGGCTGCCCTAATTTTGTGAAGGCTACCCTATATTTGGATGACCGAATACGCCTACCTCGAGGGGCCGAACAGTGACCCTGACCACGCAAGACCAGCTCCCGCATGCAAGCGAAACCGCAGCTAGACAGTCTTCCGGGCAGCTCGGACCGACCGGCTTCGTGCCGTTTCCGGACGAACGGGCCGCCGCCTACCGCGCCGCTGGCTATTGGACCAGCCAGCCGCTGGACTCGGTACTCCGCCGGGCCGCCCGAGACTGGCCAGAGAAACTCGCCGTCGCCGACGCACGGGATGCGCTCAGCTACGCCGACCTCGACCGGCTTGCCGACCGCACCGCGGCCGGCTTCGCCGCACTGGGCATCACGCCCGGTGAGCGAGTCCTGCTGCAGCTGCCCAACTCGACCCGGTTCGCGGTGACGCTGTTCGGATTGTTGCGGGCCGGCGCCATCCCGGTGATGTGCCTACCCGGTCACCGGCTCGCCGAGATGACCCACTTCGCCACGGTCAGCGAAGCCGTCGCCATCGTGATCGCCGACAGTGCAGGCGGTTTCGACTACCGGCCGATGGCCGCGCAGGTCGCGGAGCAGCACCCGTCGGTGCGGCACGTCGTCGTGGATGGCGTCATCGACGGTGACGCGGCCCAGAACGTCACGTCGATGTCCGACGTCCTCGACGGAACGAGTCGGCCGCCGACACTGGCCATCGACACCTCCTCCCCTGCGCTGCTACTCGTGTCCGGCGGCACCACGGGAGCACCGAAGCTCATCCCCCGCACGCATGACGACTACCGGTACAACTTCACCGCGAGCGCCGAGCTGTGCGGCCTGACCACCGACGACGTCTACCTGGTGGCACTGCCTGCCGCGCACAACTTTCCGCTCGCCTGCCCTGGTCTGCTCGGTGCGATGAGCGTCGGTGCGACGACCGTCTTCACCGCCGACGCGAGCCCGGAGGCGGCGTTCGCGACGATCGCCAAGCACGGCGTCACCGCCACCGCGCTGGTGCCCGTGCTCGCGAAGCTGTGGGCCCAGGCCTGTGAGTGGGAGCCGCAGCGGCCGACCACCCTGCGGCTACTGCAGGTCGGCGGCGCCAAGCTCGGAGCCGACGACGCCCGCACCGTGCGGGCCGCGCTGACCTCGGGAGTGCAGCAGGTGTTCGGCATGGCCGAGGGGCTGCTCTGCTACACCCGACTCAGCGACCCCGACGACCTGGTGGACCGCACCCAGGGCAGGCCGCTGTCTGAGGCCGACGAACTGCGGGTGGTCGATGACGCGGGTGACGAAGTGGCCGAAGGCGAAGAGGGCGAGTTGCTGGTCCGCGGACCCTACACACTCAACGGCTACTTCCGCGCCGAACGGGACAACGAGCGGTCATTCAGCCCGGACGGCTTCTACCGCACGGGTGACAAGATCCGCCGCTTCGAGGACGGCTACGTCGAGGTGACCGGCCGGGTCAAGGACGTCATCCACCGCGGCGGCGAGACGGTCTCGGCGCTCGACCTCGAAGCTCACCTGCTCACCCACCCGTCGATCTGGTCGGCCGCCGCGGTCCCGCTACCCGACGATTACCTGGGCGAGAAGATCTGCGCGGCAGTGGTATTCATCGGGAAGCCGGTGACGCTGACCGAAGTCAACGCCTACCTCGACGAGCGCGGTGTGGCGACCCACGCCCGCCCCGACGCGCTTGTCGCGATGACATCGCTGCCCACCACCGCGGTCGGCAAGATCGACAAGAAGGCGATCGTCGCGCAGCTGACGGGCTAGCGAGCGGGACTGCCAGGTCCGCCAAGCGCCATCTACATCTTTGCGTATCGGGCCATCGCGAAACTGTAGAGGCCGTAGGTGATGATCCCCATGCCTGCGGCGATGAGGAGCGCTACTCCGTACGGCTGAGCACCGAGGGTTTTGAGGGCCCCGTCGAGCCCGGTGACCCTGCTCGGCTCCGAACGACTCGCCGCAACGATCACCAGCACCCCCGCGCCCGCGATGACCAGACCCTTCGCGATGTAACCCACCACGCCCAGACGGCGCACCAGGTCGCTCGAGTGACCCTCGAGATCGGCGAGAAAGTTGCGGCTGGCGCCCTTGTAGACGTGATAGCCGCCTACCAAGACGATGACGATGCCCGCGCCTACGACCGCGATGGTGCCTGCGCCCGTCTGCATCAGGCGTGCGCTCATCCCCGCATTCTGCGCACCGGTGGACTTCCCGGCACCCCGAGCGAAACCGAGCGCAGAGTAGGCGAACGCCAGATAGACGACCGCGAGCGCGAAGGCCTTCGCGCGATCCAGGACCTCCGATGGCGCACCCTGGGCTTTCGGGTCGGTCGAACGACCAAGGGCGGTTTCGACGAGCCGCCACAGCCCCATCACCGTCAGCGCGACCGCGGCGATCCAGAGCGCGACGATGCCGCCCCGTTTGGCCGCCAGTGCGGCCAGCGCACCGGATTGGTCAGCGGTGCCGCCGCCGCCGAGAGCGAGCCGGATCGCAAGATATCCGATGATCAGGTGCAGCAGGCCGCTCACGACGTACCCACCGCGGGCGAATCGTTCGAACACGCTGTTTTGGGCCAACTGCGTTGCGGTGGAGGACGATGCGTGATCAGACATTGACGAGCCTCCTCATCGGCGCAACAGGCGATCAACTGGGTTGAGGTACACGATCACTGGCAGCCCCACGAGGCGCATGGGAATCTCCTTGTCTCCGTGGCGGCGTCCCGCACGTGCGGGCTCTTAGTAGTAGTGCCTGCGTCCACCGACGGCGTGGCCCATCCGTCCCATCAACATCATGATCAGGCCCACGACGAGGAGGATGACGCCGATGACCACGCAGATGTGGGCGAAGGCGAAGGTGGGCACGAGGCTGGGGAGGAGGAGTCCGAGGACGATGAGGATGATTCCGAAGACGATCATGACGACTTCCTGGTTTCTGTGCAGATGTTCGGGAGAAAGATTGCCGCACTTGGTCGCTTGGGCGGCCGCGGGGTTCGCTGGCGCCCGAAATCCGAGACAACGGGGGAATGAGCAAGGTACGCATGCTGTCTCGACCGCGACACGCGGACTTGGCATGTTCGGCGCGAGCTGATGCTCATCGAGTTCAGCGGCGGACGGCCGGACTCGTTCCAAACTGGCTGAAAGACCCAGCACCTCGAACATTACACCTGGCGGGAACCCGTCGCCAGGTCGGTGAGGCGAGGGCGCAGGCGGGAGTTCGGCCGGACGGCCACAGCCCCGATCAAGACTTCGCCACCACGTGTCGGGTGCGGTCGTCGCGGATCGGAACTCCGTTGGGCCCGCCCAGATCTTGGGCGTACAACCCCACGGAGTACGCGACGGCCTTGCCGTTGATCTCCAATGCCGTTCGGTCGATGTGATCGACGGTGTCGGTCTTCTGGTGGTAGTTCGGGTCGTACGGTTCACCCGCCGTGCCGCCCCACTGCGTGGCCTCGTCGGCAGTCTTGTCGGACACCGCACCGGTGAACACCCCGCCTGCGGGGATGCCCGCTCGAGTGAAGTCCTCGTAGTCGGAGCTCCCCGAGAACGGCACGTCCCGAGGCGTCTTGCCCGCGCTCCGCAGGTAGGCCGCAAGGGCACGTTCGATGCCTGCCGACCCCTCTGGCACCCGCGGCGGGGTCTCGTCGCGGTCCACTGGCATCGACTGGTCGCCGTCATAGGTGAAGTAACCGGGGTTCGGCGAGGCGATCATGTCGTAGTTCAGGTACAGCGCGATGTCCTTCAGTGCCTCGACGTCGAGCGATTGGACGTAATGCCCCGAACCCAGCAGCCCGAGTTCCTCTGCGCCCCAGAAGCCGAACCGGACCATGTTCTTGACGTCGGGCGAGCTCCCCAACTGCACGGCGGTTTCCAGCACCGCCGCCACACCGGAGCCGTCGTCGTTGATACCGGGCCCGGCGGGCACGCTGTCCAGATGCCCACCGACGACCACCACGTCGCGAGGCGACCCGGTCGTGGTCTGGGCGATGACGTTGCGGGTCTTCACCGTTTTGATGCCGGCGTTGAGCTTGATCGTGGTGTCACCCGGCCGCGCGCGGAGCTTGGCGCCGTCGGCCTTGCTGACGCTGACCACCGGGATCTTGACGTCGGCGTCCCCGCCGAGCGTGCCGAGCGATTGCTTGCCGTCGCTGTTGTTCGCGACGATCAGGGCGACGGCACCGCGTGCGGCTGCGGCCGCCTCCTTGTCGGAGAACGGGCATTGGCCGCGATCGACGAGCACCACCGCGCCTGCGACGGGCAACCCGTCGTAGTCGGCTGCGGTGCAGCCCGGGGTGCTCTCGGCGCGGGCAGGCACCAGCGGTCCGCGCACGCCGTCCGGTGGCGTGCCGATGGTGTACTCGAGCGGCTTTGCGTCGACGTCGGCGCCCCCGACGGTGACCGCAGGCAGGTCCGCGAACGGCAGCCGTATTT
The DNA here is from genome assembly GCF_008329605.1 of Mycolicibacterium sp. P9-64. Taxonomy (GTDB): domain Bacteria; phylum Actinomycetota; class Actinomycetes; order Mycobacteriales; family Mycobacteriaceae; genus Mycobacterium. Next base: position 372,084 of record NZ_NPKO01000004.1, on the reverse strand, counting down.
CGAAGTCCGGGATCTGGACGTCAAAGCCCTTGGCTCGCAGGGTGTCGGCGACGTAGTCGACGCTGGCCTCGTAGCCGGGGGTGCCTGCGGCACGGTTGCCACCATTGGCGTCGGCGATCCGTTGCAACGTGGCCAGGTGCGCCATCACCGCGTCGGTGGACACGCGCTGCGTCAACGTTCCCGCGAAGTCGGTTGCCTGCGACGTAGGCGTGCTGGGTTCGGCAGTCCGCATCTCGCGTCCGCAGCCGCTCGCCATTGCCAACGCGGTCACGGCAGCCATGGAAACTGCGATCGTCTTCGAAGTCGTCCCCACGTCGCCACGGTAGCGCGAAGCCTAGGCTGGTTTCATGTCGCCGAAGTTCTTGAGGGCCGCCGCGACACTGGCGATCGCTGTTGCCCTCGGTGCGTGCGGCTCCCCCGGCCACGACGGCCATGACCCCGCCGCGACCTCCCAATCGGCCGAACACAACGCCGCCGACGTTGTGTTCGCCCAAGCCATGATTCCGCATCACCGGCAAGCGGTCGAGCTTGCCGCGATGGTGCCGTCCAGAACCACGAACCCCGACGTTCGCATGATGGCGACGCACATCTCGTGGGATCAGCGAGCCGAGATCCTGACGATGACGGGTCTGCTCGCACACTGGGGTGAGCCAGAAACGATGGACCACGGCGGCATGCCCGGGATGCCGGGGATGGGCGGCGGCGCCATGCCCGGCATGGTCGACGACGCGACGATGGCTCGAATCCAGTCACTGAGCGGGCCCGCGTTCGACGAGCTGTGGATCACCTCGATGATCGCGCACCACCAGGGTGCAGTGGCCATGGCCCGCACCGAGATCGCCGACGGCCAGAATCCCGATGCCAAGAGGTTGGCCGAGATGATCATCAGCGCTCAACAGCGAGAGATCGCCCAGATGAGCAATCTGGTGAGCTCCAAGGAGTAGCCCACCAACGGCTCACTTGAAGAACCTGTTTGCCGTCGGGCTGTACATCAGGGCGAGCCCGCCGAGGACGGCAGCGACGTGGATCACCCGCAGTGCCACCACCAGCCAGGTCGCCGCGTCGGCCGCCGCGAGGAATGCCAATGGCGCACCGCCTGCCCTCAACCACGAAATGGGTTCTACGAGAAGCGAAGCCATCCCTACGACGCCAAGGAGAACCGTCAGCGCCAGCCGTATCCACCGTTGGCCCCTTCGCAGCCGAAGGATCAACGACGTGACGAGTACGTAGACGACCGCGCGGATCGACAGTTGTACGGCGACGTCCTCCGCGTCGGTCAGCGCGTGGACGACCGATTCGAGCACGCCACACGCCACGGCCGTCAGCCAGCACCACACCGACCACCGCACGGAACGAGGCAACGGCGACGGGCAGGGGTGCACCCCACGTGCCTATCACACGGGGACGGGCGCCCGAGCCGCTAAGCCCGCGGCACCAGGTGCGGCGACAGCGTCGTGAGCTTCTCGCAGGTCTCCTCGAACTCCCTGTCGGGCGTCGATGCCGCGATGATGCCCGCGCCCGCGCGCAGCCAGGTCTTCCCGTCGTGCTCGTAGGCAGCCCGCAGTGCCAGCGCGGCGTCCATGGCGCCGTTGGCCGAAAAGGTCACCACCGCACCGGAGTACAGGCTTCGCGGGCATTCGTCCAGCCGGAGGATCGCGTCGACGCTCTCGGCCTTCGGGATGCCCGACGCCGTAACGGCCGGGAACAGCGCCTCAAGCGCGTCCATCCGGTTCATCGACGCGTGCAGGCGCGCACCGACCGTCGAGCCGAGGTGCTGCACGCTGCCCCGCTCGCGCACCGTCATGAAGTCCTTGACCACCGCGGTGCCAGGAACCGCGACCTCGGCGATCTCCGCCAAGGAGCTGCGCACCGAGATCGCGTGCTCGACGATCTCCTTCGAGTCGGATTCGAGCTCGTCGCGTGCGGCGCGGTCGTGGTCGGAGCCGCGGCCGAGCGCCCTGGTGCCCGCCAACGGCTCGGTCACCACCATGCCGTCTTCGTGCACAGCGGCAACCAATTCCGGACTGAAGCCCAACGCGCGAATTCCACCGGCCCGCAACAGGAACGACCGTGCTGGCGTGTTGTGTCTGCGGCCCACCCGGTAGGTGGCAGGGAAGTCCAGCTCGAACGGGATGTCGAAGCGGCGCGAGAGGATCACCTTCTGGTACCGACCCGCCGTGATCTCCGCGACGGCGGTGGCCACACGTCCGCGGTAGTCGGCGCCGTCGCTTCTGACGTCCACTGGGGTCGGCGCCGGCGCGGCAGGCACACCCTCGGACAGAAGGCGTTGCAGCACCCGCGTATAGCGGGTGTCGGCGTCCCCGAACCGGACCTCCGTCTCGGTGACGACGATCTGCGTTTCGGGCTGGAAGATCCGTGCCAGCGGCGTGCCTGCCGGCAACCGGTGCTGCAGGCCAAAGCGGTAGGCACCAAACTCGAAGGCCACCCAGCCGAACAGACGGTCGGTCGCTAGCAGCAGCCGGTCGACGGCCTCACCGATCACGACACCAGGATTGCCCGTCCACGAGTGTTGCTCGACGACGTCGCCCGCCATCAGCCGAAGCTCGTCGCTGTCGAGTTCGATGGCTGCCCGGACGCCACTGGCGAGCGTCCATTCGCCGTTGCGTTCGTAGACCAGGTAGTCGTCGCCGTCGCGTTCCGGCAACGCCGCCACCAGCTCGGCAATCAGATCCGCGGGGCTGACACCGGCGGGCAACTCCGCCGTCGCGGCGGCATCTTCGGGGCTCGTCTCGACACTCATCTGCCTCACGAAATTAATTTAGCCTAACCTATTATTTTCTGGCGGCCTTCCCCGTAGTTACCCGCGTCACCATCGACCAACCCGTTGCTGAGCTGTCGGCCGCCGTTACTCCTACACGGGCCATTCGCCGGCATGCACCGCCTACGATCAGCGACCATGGACGCCAAATCGATCGTCTCCACGCCCTTGCGCCTCGCCTTCGCGACCGCAGGGGCGGCAATGTCCGCCGTCGAAGGTGGCATCGCCGTCACGCGCTTCGCAGTACAGAACGTGGAGTCCGAAGTGAAATCGGCGTTGCACGTCGACGATTCGGATTTCACAGGCGCGCCGATGCAACCAATGCAGTTGCTGCAGCGCCTGGCATCGCTACTCGAGCCAGATCGGCCGATCGGGATCGTCATCGCAAGAGGTGGGCCGCTGGACCGCGTACTGCAGCCGGGTGGCGTAGTCGATCGCCTCACCGAGCACGGCGGGTTCTTGGACAAGCTCACCGCAACTGGCGGCCTGTTCGACAAGCTGACCAGCGACAGTGGCATGGTCAGTCGGCTGATTAGCGACGGCGGGCCGCTCGATCGACTCACCCGCGAGGGGGGCGTCCTCGACCAGATCACCCAGAACGAAGGCGTACTCGAACGCCTCACCTCGGAGGGCGGCGTCGTCGACAAGCTCACTGCACCGGATGGGGTGCTCGAGAAGCTGATGGCCAAGGACGGTGTGCTCGACAAGCTCACCGAGCCGGACGGTGTGCTCGACAAGCTCACCGAGCCCGAGGGCGTGCTCGACAAGCTGGCCCGCAAGGACGGGATCCTCGACAAGCTCACCTCCACCGGCGGCGTGCTCGACCGCGCAGCGGTTGACGGTGGACTGATCGATCAGCTGATCGGCGAGGGCGGTGCGATCGAACGCGCCATTGCTCCGGGCGGACCGTTGGATGCCGTGACCAAACTGACCGACGTCCTCGCGGAGCTGACGCCCAACATCGACCACATGGGCAGCGCCGTGACCGAGCTCGACGATGCCGTCACGTTGATGACGACGGCAGTCGCGCCGATGAGTGATCTGGTCAACCGGCTGCCGAAGCGGATTCTGAAGAGTCGCGAGGAGCGCCGTCAATACAACGCGCAAGCCGAGGAGTCGTCGGCGGGCGGCGTTTAGGCGCTGAGCGCCCCGCGACTCGACGCCTCGGCTATTCGTCTCCGTGCTTCGCCGGGCGATATTCGCAATCGCCGGGACAACACCTCGGCCCACGTAGCGCCACCGAACTGAGCTGGATCAGCTTCCGCGATCAGCCGCCCTATCAGCCGCCGATCGAAAGCCTTCATCTTCTTGTCGAGGCCCTCAAGCCGCTTGAGCAGTGCCTGCTTCTCTGGCCGAGTCAGCGCTTCCAACGGCAGCGCGGCAAGTCTCCGCTGACCGGCTTCGACGGCGTCCAGAGCTGCGATGATTTCTTCTCTAGTCGAACTCATGTTCGAATGCTATCGCCGCCGTCCGACACGTGGGTGGGGAGCTACTCCCCCGCGATCAGTACGTCGCGCACCACTGCGTCGGCGAGCAGGCGGCCGCGGTCGGTCAAGACCAGACGGTCGTCGTGCCGCACGGCCAGTCCGTCGGCCACGGCGACGGTGGCGCGGGCGGCCTCGGCGTCGGTCAGCACGCCCACCGGCAACCCTTGGCGCAGCCGGAGCCGCAACATGACGTCCTCGGTGTGACGGTCGGCGGCAGTCAGCTCCTCGGAGTCCGCGACTGGCAGCACACCGTCGGCAAGTGACTTCGCATAGGCGTTGGGGTGCTTGACATTCCACCAGCGCGTCGAGCCGACGTAGCCGTGCGCACCCGGCCCGGCACCCCACCACTCCCCGCCGTCCCAGTAGCCGAGGTTGTGCCTGCACTCGCCGCCGGGACGGCTCCAGTTCGACACCTCGTACCACTGGAGGCCGGCACCGGACAGCCGTGCGTCGAGCAGTTCGTAGCGGCGTGCGTTCACGTCGTCGTCGGGCGCCGCCAATTCACCGCGCCGCACCCGTCGGCCCATCGCGGTGCCGTCCTCGACGACCAGTGCGTAGGCCGACACGTGGTCGACGCCCGCGTCGATGGCGGCGTCGACGGAGCGCCGCAGGTCGTCGTCGGTCTCCCCCGGCGTGCCGTAGATGAGGTCGAGGTTGACGTGGTCGAAGCCGGCGGCGCGGGCCTCGGCCGCCGCGCGGAGGGGCCGCCCCGGCGAGTGCACCCGGTCCAGCGTCGCCAGCACGTGCGGGGCCACCGACTGCATGCCGAGCGAGATGCGGGTGAAACCCGAGGCGCGCAGCTCGCCGAACAGCTGCGGCGAGGTGGACTCCGGGTTGGCCTCGGTGGTGACCTCGGCGCCGCCGGCCAATTCGAAGTTGGCACGGATGGCGTCGAGCACCGACGCGAGCCCGGAACTCCCGAGCAGCGACGGCGTGCCTCCGCCGACGAACACGGTGTTCACTGACCGTGCGCCGACGCTCTTGGCGGCCAGTTCCAGCTCGATGCAAACCGCCGTCAGCCAGCCCTCGGTGGTGGCGCCGATCTGGGGCGAGCGGAGCGACGGGGAAGGCACGAGCTCGGAGGGCGTGTAGGTGTTGAAGTCGCAGTACCCGCAGCGGGTCGCACAAAACGGCACGTGGACGTAGATGCCGAACGGCCGCTGCTGCTCACCCTCACCTGAGTGCAGGCTCGGCGATCCCGCCGTAACGACCGTCATACCACCAGTGTCCCAGAGTCCGTTTAACTCACCTTGCGCCGAAGTTTGTCCCGGTTGGGGCGGGTGAGCGCGTCCGTGGCACAATGGTCAACGTGCTTGCCGCCCCCAGCTCCACCAGCCGCGTATCGCTCGTGGCGCGGCGGCACATCGACTTCAAGCGTGTTTGCACCTGTTGCTGTCCGCGTTGACGCGCTCGATCTAGGACCCAGCCCACCAATTACTTTCAGCTGGCCCGCCGGATCTGCGCCGCCGGCCAGCTACCGGTGAATGCGCGACCCCAAGGCCCGCTCCTCCATGAAGGGGCCCATTCAATGACCCAGGCAGAAATCAAACCCGTCAAGCGACCCAAGGGCGAAGGCCAGTGGGCGCTCGGCTACCGCGAGCCGCTCAACGCCAACGAGCAGGCCAAGAAGGACGACAACCCGCTCAACGTGCGGGAGCGCATCGAGGACATCTACGCCAAGGGCGGCTTCGAGAGCATCGACAAGGGCGACCTGCGTGGCCGTTTCCGCTGGTGGGGCCTCTACACGCAGCGCAAGCCCGGCTACGACGGCACCTGGACCGGTGACGACAACACCGACATGCTCGAGGACGAGTTCTTCATGCTGCGGGTCCGCTGTGACGGCGGCGCCCTGACCACGGCCGCGCTGCGCACCCTCGGCGGGATCTCGACGGAGTTCGCCCGCGACACCGCCGACATCTCCGACCGGCAGAACGTCCAGTACCACTGGATCCGGGTCGAGGACATGCCCGAGATCTGGAGCCGGCTCGACGCCGTCGGCCTGCAGACCACCGAGGCCTGCGGCGACTGCCCGCGCGTCGTGCTCGGTTCGCCGCTGGCAGGCGAATCGCTCGACGAGGTCATCGATGGCACGCCCGCGATCGACGAGATCACCAAGCGCTACATCGGCAAGCCCGAGTACTCCAATCTGCCCCGCAAGTTCAAGACCGCGATCTCCGGCCTTCAGGACGTGGTGCACGAGATCAACGACGTCGCGTTCGTCGGCGTCAACCATCCCGAGCACGGCCCCGGTTTCGACCTGTGGGTCGGCGGCGGCCTGTCCACCAACCCGATGCTGGGCCAGCGGGTCGGCGCCTGGGTTCCCCTCGACGAGGTGCCCGACGTGTGGGAGGGCGTGGTCAGCGTGTTCCGCGACTACGGCTACCGCAGGCTCCGCGCCAAGGCGCGGCTGAAGTTCCTCATCAAGGACTGGGGCGTCCAGAAGTTCAGGGAAGTCCTGGAGACCGAGTACCTGAAGCGGCCGCTCATCGACGGGCCTGCACCCGAACCGGTGCCGCGTCCCATCGACCACGTCGGCGTGCAGCGTCTCAAGAACGGGCTGAACGCGGTCGGCGTCGCGCCCATCGCCGGACGGGTGTCGGGCACCATCCTGACCAAGGTGGCGGACCTCGCCGAGGCCGCAGGTTCGGACCGGATCCGGTTCACGCCGTATCAGAAGTTGGTCATCCTCGACGTCGCCGATGAAAAGCTCGACGCGCTGCGTGACGGTCTCGACGCGCTCGGTCTTCCGTCGCAGCCGTCACACTGGCGGCGCAACCTGATGGCCTGCACGGGCATCGAGTTCTGCAAGCTGAGCTTCGCCGAGACCCGCAGCCGCTCTCAGCTGCTGGCCCCCGAACTCGAGCAGCGGCTCGAGGACATCAACGCTCAGCTCGACGTGCCGGTGACGATCAACATCAATGGCTGCCCGAACTCGTGCGCGCGCATCCAGGTCGCCGACATCGGGTTCAAGGGCCAGATGGTCGACGACGGCGACGGCCCCGTCGAGGGTTTCCAGGTCCACCTGGGCGGCAGCCTCGGTCTGGACAGCGGTTTTGGCCGCAAACTGCGCCAGCACAAGGTGACGAGTGCCGAGCTCGGTGACTACATCGAGCGGGTCGTTCGCAACTTCGTGAAACAACGCGAGGATGGTGAGCGTTTCGCTACCTGGGCAGTGCGAGCAGACGAGGCGGATTTGCGATGAGCGCTTGCGCGAAGAGCGGAGAGCACCGATGAGCGAAACGATGACCGAGCAGAACCTGATCGACGTCGCGGAGCGCGGCGCCGCGGAACTCGACGGCGCCACGGCCGAGGAACTGCTCAAGTGGACCGACGAGACGTTCGGCGGCGACTACGTGGTGGCATCCAACATGCAGGACGCGGTGTTGGTGGCCATGGCCGCCAAGGTGCGTCCCGGCGTGGACGTGCTGTTCCTCGACACCGGTTACCACTTCGCCGAGACCATCGGCACCCGTGACGCCGTCGAGGCCGTCTACGGCATCAACGTCGTCAACGTGACGCCGGAGAAGACGGTCGCAGAGCAGGATCAGCTGATTGGCAAGGACCTCTTCGCCAGCGACGCGGCCGCGTGCTGCCGGATGCGCAAGGTCGAGCCGCTTGGCAAGGCATTGAAGGGCTATTCGGCCTGGGTCACCGGGATCCGCCGGGTGGAGGCGCCGACACGCGCCAACGCACCGCTGATCAGCTTCGACAAGGCCTTCGGGTTGGTGAAGATCAACCCGATCGCGGCGTGGTCCGACGACGAGATGCAGGCGTACATCGACGCGAACGACGTTCTCGTCAATCCGCTTGTCCACGAGGGATACCCGTCGATCGGCTGCGCGCCGTGCACTGCCAAGCCCGCTGAGGGCGCCGATCCTCGCAGCGGTCGCTGGGCGGGTCAGTCCAAGACGGAGTGCGGGCTGCACGCGTCGTGAGGGAAAGTTTGATCCTCACCGCCCACGGCAGCGCGGATCCCCGTTCTGCTGCCGTGACTTTCGCGCTTGCCGGCCGTCTGCGGCGGTTGCGGCCTCGGTTGGACGTCCATGCCGCATTCCTCGAGCAGTGCGGGCCGAATCTGAGTGACGTGCTCGTCGAGGTCGGCCAGCACCCGCGCAGGACCGTCGTGGTGCCGATGCTGCTTGCCGACGCCTACCACGCCCGCGTCGACATCCCCGCGGTGATCGCGGCGTCCGGCACGGTCGTGACCGAGGCCGACGTGCTCGGCGAGGATCCCGCGTTGATCACCGTACTCGGCCAACGCCTCACCGAGGCAGGGGAATCGGCCAGCGATCGGGGTCTCGGCGTGATCGTGGTGGCGGTGGGCTCCTCCAACGAGGCGGCGAACGCCAAGACGGCGACCGTGGCGCCCGCGCTGGAGGCGCGGACCCAGTGGGCCGGTGTCGAGGTGGCGTTCGCGACGGGTCCGCATCCGACGGTCGCCGACGCCGCGCAGCGACTTCGGGATCGCGGCGCGCAGCGACTGGTCGTCGCCCCGTGGTTCATCGCGCCCGGAGTGATCACCGACCGGGTGGCAAAGTCCGCTGCCACACTTGGCATTTCGATGACGGCACCGCTGGGTGCGCACAACTTGGTGGCAGCGACGCTCTTGGACCGGTTCGACGAGACCCTTTCGGTGCGCGCCGCAGCCTGAGCGTCAGGCCTTCGTCAGCGACGAGACGTCGTCGGCCTCGTCGGTGGCAGGCAACTCGGCGCCCCCTGGGATCGGCGGCACCCGGGTGGCGCGGACGTACACCGTGTCCCCCTCCTTCAGCGCAAGCGCCTCGGCGTCACCGCGGGTGATCTGCGCGGTGAACGGGCCGTTGTTGGCCGCACCCGTGAGCTCGACGCGAACCTCGAAGCCCAGCACCACGATTCGGTCGATGGTGGCGCGGATGACGCCCGTCGACGACACACTGCCGTCCGCTTGCGCGATGGCCATGTCGGGGTTGCGGCCCACCCGGATGTCGTGGGGTCGCACCAGCGAGCCGTTCAGCGACGACACCGCCCCGAGGAACGACATCACGAACGCATTGGCCGGGCTGTCGTACACCTCGGTCGGTGAGCCGATCTGCTCGATGCGGCCCTTGTTGAGCACCGCGATCCGGTCGGCGACGTCGAGCGCCTCGGCCTGATCGTGGGTGACCAGCACGGTCGTCACGTGGACCTCGTCGTGCAGGCGTCGCAGCCAGGCGCGCAGATCCTCGCGCACCTTGGCGTCGAGCGCACCGAACGGTTCGTCGAGCAGCAGCACCTGAGGGTCGACCGCGAGAGCGCGGGCCAACGCCATCCGCTGGCGCTGGCCACCGGAGAGTTGATTGGGGTAGCGGTTCTGGAAGCCTGCCAGGCCGACGATCTCGAGCAGGTTGTCGACCTTGTCCTTGATCTCGGCCTTGGGGCGCTTGCGGATCTTGGGCCCGAACGCGACGTTGTCGCGCACCGTCAGGTGCTTGAACGCGGCGTAATGCTGGAACACGAAGCCGATGCCACGTCGCTGCGGCGGCACGGCCGTGACGTTCTCGCCCTTGATGGTGATGGTGCCGGAGTCGGGTTGGTCGAGCCCGGCGATGGCCCGTAGCAGCGTCGACTTGCCAGAGCCGCTGGGGCCGAGCAGCGCCGTCAGCGACCCCTCGGGCACGTCGAAGTCGATGTTGTCGAGGGCCACGAAGTCCCCGTAGCGCTTGTTGGCGCCACGCACCGTGATCGCGTTGGTTCGAGGCACTTCGCTCGGACGCTCATCGGTGGTCATCTGCAAATCTCCTTGTTGAGGCTATTTTGCCGCGCGGGCACGGCGGGCGTCGAGGATCACCTGGATGACCAGCACGAACACCGCGACGGTCATCAGCAGCGTCGACACCGCGTACGCGCCGTACTCGGCGCCGCGGCTGTAGCGGTCGGACACCAGCAGGGTCAGGGTCTGTGACGTGCCTGGGAGGTTGGACGACACCATGATGACGGCGCCGTACTCGCCGAGGGTCCTCGCAACGGTCAGCACGATGCCGTAGGTCAGGCCCCACCGGATGGACGGCAGCGTGATCTTCCAGAAGGTCTGCCACCACTGCGAGCCGAGCGTGGCGGCGGCCTCCTCCTGGTCGGTGCCCAGCTCGTGCAGCACCGGTTCGACCTCGCGAATCACGAACGGCACCGTGACGAAGATGCTTGCCAGCACGATGCCGGGCAGGCCGAAGATGATCTTGAAGCCGAGGTCGTTCTCGACGAAGCCGAGCGCACCTGCCGAACCCCACAACAGGATCAGCGCGACACCGACCACCACCGGTGACACGGCGAACGGCAGATCGATGACAGCCTGCAACGCGCTCTTGCCGCGAAACTTGTTGCGCGCCAGCACCAGCGCAGTCGGCACACCGAACAGCACGTTGAGCGGCACCACGATCGCCACCACCAGAAGCGACAACTGCAACGCCGATATCGCGGCGGGTGTGGTGATCGACGCGATGAACTCGCCGAACCCCGGTTCCAATGTGCGCCAGAGGATCAGTCCGACGGGGACGACGACCAACACCACGACGTAGGCCAGCGCCAGGTAGCGAAGCAGATAGCGCACCGACCGCGACAGGATCATCGGGCCAGCTCCTCACGCTTGGCCGCCCGTGAGCCGACCGCGCGCAGCACGAACAGCACAAGGAACGAGGCGACGAGAAGCACGATCGAGATGGCTGCGGCACCCGTGCGGTCGTCGTTCTCGATCAGGGTGCGGATCCACTGCGAGGAAACCTCGGTCTCCCCTGGCACCGCGCCACCGATCAATACGACCGAGCCGAACTCGCCGATGGCACGTGAGAATGCAAGGCCCGCACCGGAAAGCAGCGATGGCAGCAGCGCAGGCAGGACCACCTTGGTGAAGATGGTGACGTTGTTCGCACCCAGCGATGCCGCGGCCTCCTCGACCTCGCGATCGAGTTCGAGGAGGACCGGCTGCACCGACCGCACCACGAATGGCAGCGTGACGAACAGCAGGGCGACCCCGATGCCCCACTTGGTGTGCTGAATGTGAAGGCCGACAGGGCTGTTCGGACCGTACAGCGCGAGCATCACGAGGCTCGCGACGATGGTCGGCAACGCGAACGGCAGGTCGATGACGGCATCGACCAGCCGCTTGCCCGGAAAGTCGTCACGGGTCAGCACCCACGCCACCAGCAGACCGAAGACCAGGTTCACCGCGGTCACGCCGACGGAAACCGACAGCGTCACCTTGTACGACTCGAGCGCGGCGTTGGAGCTGACCGCGTTCCAGAACGCGGTCCATCCCCCGCCTGCCGACTGCCACACGATGGCGGCCAGTGGCAGCAGCACGATGACGCTGAGCCACACCGTCGCTGCGCCCACCCGCAGTGACGTCGTGCCGCGGCGGCGGCCCAACCGGCTGAGCGGGGCCGCCTCGGGAGTGGGCGCTAGCCCAGCTGTCATCCGGTGGCCTGCTTGTAGATCTTGGTGATCGAACCGTTGTCCTTGTCGAACAGCGCGGGATCAACGGCGCTCCAGCCGCCGAGATCGTCGATGGTCCACAGCTTCTCGGGCGTCGGGAAGTCGGAGGCAAAGTCCTCGGCAACCGAGGGATCGACGGGGCGGAATCCGGCCTGTGCCCAGATCTTCTGGCCCTCCTTGGTGTAGAGGAAGTTCTTCAGCGCCGTGGCCTGCTCGAGGTGAGCGCTGCTGGTGACGACCGCGACCGGGTTCTCGATCTTGAAGGTCTGCGGCGGGTTGATGTGCTCGACATCCTTGCCCTGGCGCTCGGTGTTGATGGCCTCGTTCTCGTAGCTGATCAATACGTCGCCAGAGCCCTGCAGGAACACGTCGGTGGCTTCGCGGCCGGAGCCGGGGCGCGTCTTGACGTGCTCGGTCACCAGCTTGTTCACGAAGTCGAGGCCCGCCTGCGGGTCCTTACCGCCGTTGCTCTTTGCGGCGTACGGCGCCAACAGGTTCCACTTGGCCGAGCCGGAGCTCAACGGGCTGGGGGTGATGACCTCGACGCCCGGCTGCAGCAGGTCGTCCCAGTCCTTGATGTGCTTGGGGTTGCCCTTGCGCACGACGAGGGACACGACCGAGCCGAAGGGTATGCCCTTGGTGGCGTCGGCGTTCCAGTCCTTGGCCACCTTGTCGGCCTTCACCAGCCGGGTGACGTCGGGCTCGACGGAGAAGTTCACGATGTCGGCGGGCTTGCCGTCGACCACGCCGCGGGACTGGTCACCCGACGCCCCGTATGACGTCGTCACCGCAACGCCCTTGCCCTCGGGGGTGGCCGCGAACGCGGGGATGATCTTGCTCCAGCCCGGTTCCGGCACCGCGTAGGCGACCAGGGTCAGGGTCGTGTCGGCCTTGGGCGCATCGCCGCCTCCTGCGACGTCACTGGACCCGCCACCGCACGCGGCGAGCAGCGACGCGGTGACGGCGAGAGCGCCGACGGTCGTGAAGAACCTCGTCGGGCTTGGCTTTGAGTCGGACTTCGAGAGAAACATGTGACCTTTCCTTGCGGGCATTTGAACGGGAGACCCGTCGCAACGGCAAGGAGCTGGATCAGCGTGAGCGCGAGGACAGCGACAGCCGACACCAAACCGCGGACGGGTTGGAGTCAGCGACAACAGTGCACATCGGCAACAGCGCAGCTACCTACCGCGATGAGAGCCAGGACATGGCTCTCCGTGGTGGCCGGGGCTGCGTGCATGGCGCGAAGCCTAACAGAGCTGATCAGCGAGCGACCAGCCACATGACGATCACCAGCACGACGAGGATGACAAGGATCAACGTGACCCGGGAGCGTGGCATACCGGTCACGATTCGTCCTCCTCGACGTGCGGGCCTCGTCTCAGCAATCTGATGCCGTTGCCGAGTGCGCCGTCCAGCAGCACCGCGATCCCGTAGGCCAACAGCAGCACCACCGGCATCACCACCGCCGTCTGGGCCACGAATCCGAGCCCCGAAAGCCACAGTTCGACGCCGTCCCACCAATTCAGGATGCCGCTCACCTCGTCCACCCTACGATCAACGTCGTGGCGCCCCCCGGGAAGGCATCGGAGAAAACCACGTGCCTGGTGGCCGGCGGCGGACCGGCGGGCATGATGCTGGCCCTGCTGCTGGCTCGCGCGGGTATCGACGTGACCGTGATGGAGAAGCACGCCGACTTCCTCCGCGACTTCCGTGGTGACACCGTGCACGCCAGCACGCTGCGACTTCTTGACGAACTGGGCCTTGGGAACGCCTTCGCCGCGGTCCCGCACCGCTTGATCGAGGCCGTCGGCGCGAAGATCCAGGACACCGAGGTGCGGATCGACCTGACCCGGCTGCCCGGCCCGCACAAGCACATCGCGCTGGTCCCGCAGTGGGACTTCCTGGAGATGCTCGCCAGCGCCGCCGCTGCCGAACCGGCCTTCCGGCTGATGCGCAGCACGGAAGTACTCGGACCCGTCAGTTCTGGAAGCCGCGTGACCGGCGTGCGCTACCGCGACGCCGACGGCGCCGTCGGCGAGATGCAGGCCGACCTGGTGGTGGCCTGCGACGGCCGGTCGTCGACGCTGCGGACGGCGTCGGGCCTGACGCCGCGAAGTTTCGGCGCCCCGATGGACGTGTGGTGGTTCCGGTTGCCCCGATACGACGGCGACCCGGCCGGTTTGAACGGCGTCTTCCAGTTCGGCCACGGCTGTGCGCTGATCGACCGTGGTGACTACTTCCAGATCGCCTACCTGATCCGAAAGGGTGCCGACGCGTCGATGCGCGCAGAGGGCATCGAGTCGTTGCAACGTCAGATCACCGAGCTTGCGCCATGGCTCGGGGACCGCGTGCACACGCTGACGTCCTTCGACGACGTCAAACTGCTTGACGTGCAGTTGAATCGGCTGCCCCGCTGGTACACCGACGGGCTGTTGTTCATCGGCGATGCAGCACATGCGATGTCGCCGATCGGCGGTGTGGGGATCAACCTCGCAGTCGCCGACGCGGTGGCCGCAGGCCGGATCCTCGCCGGGCCCCTGCGCCGCGGCTCGGTGACGACGAGGGATCTCGCCAAGGTCCAGGCGCGGCGGTGGCTGCCAGCCGTCATCATTCAGCGGGTGCAGCGACTGGTCCAGGACCGGGCCATCGCGGTGGCGCTGGGCGCGGACGGCGTCGGACCCGCTCCCCGCGCGGTGCGCCTCGCGAGCCAGGTCCCCGTGCTGGGGCGGATCGTTGCCTACGGTGTCGCGATCGGTCCGCTACCCGAGCACGCCCCGGCGTACGCCCGGCGCTGAAGTACGGGCGTCACCGCGCGATGACGTCGCCGATGAACGTCTTGCACGTCGCCCGCATGCTCGCCAGCGTCATACTCGGTGACTGAAGGAGCACCTGCACTGCCAGCCCGTCGAGCATCCCGATGAGCATGTTCGCCAGGTCGGCCGGGTCCCCGGCACGGGCCAGGTCTTCGCGTTGCGCAGCAGTGATCACGCCGGTAACGACGTCCCGCCACTGGCCGTAGAGACGGTCGTTGATCTCCTGCAGCACGGGGTCGCGGCTGCCTTCTGCCCACAGCGCCAGCCACACCTTCCACGCCCGCACCGACAGCTCGTCGTTCGGCAGGTATGACTCGACCAGATCGTTGAGGATCGCCAAGTGGTCCTTGCCGGAGTGGAGCAGTTCCTCCCTGCGGGCCAGCGAGTCAGTGAGGTTGAACTCGAACGCCGCGGTGATGACGTCCTTCTTCGTTTCGAAGTAGTAGTGCACCGTGCCCGAGCTGACGCCTGCCTCCTTGGCCACGTCGGACAGCCGTAGTGCCGGAATGCCCATCGAGGCGATCACCGAACACGCGGCCGACAGGATCTGCGGCCGGCGCTCGGCTTCCACGCTGGGACGCGGCATCAGTGGGGCCTCCGAGTCGGCGGGATGTGCTCAGGCGCCCCGATCGTACAAGTGCGTCAACCCAGGTTGCGGGAGATCACCAGCTTCATGATGTCGGAGGTGCCCTCTTCGATCTCCTCGAGTTTGGCGTCACGCATCCACTGCTCGACCGGGTACTCGCGGGAGTATCCCCAGCCGCCGAGGGTCTGCACCGCCCCGTGGGTGACGAACATCGCCGTTTCCGATGCGGTCAGTTTCGCCATCGCAGCGATTCCGCGGGCGGGTGCACCGCTGTCGATGATGCGCGCGGCATGCAGAACGAGCAGCCGCGCCGCCTCGATCCTGGTGGCCATGTCGGCCAGCCGGAACGCGACCGCCTGGTGGTCGATGATCGGCACCCCGAACTGCTTGCGCGTCTTCGCGTACTCCAGCGCGTACTCGTAGGCGGCACGCGCCGCCCCGACGGCGGCCGCACCGAGCACGACCCGCGAGATGTCGAACGTGCCCATCAGGCCGTAGAAACCCTGACCCTCGTCGCCGAGCCGGTCCTCCTCGGGCACCAGCACACCGTCGAGGAAGATCTCCCTGCACACGATGGCGCGTTGGCCCATCTTCTTCATCGGCTCGCCGAAGCTCAGCCCCTCGGTGTCCTTGTTGAGCAGGAATGCCGATATGCCCGACGAGCGCTTGGACGGATCGGTCTTGGCGAATACCACGTAGAACTCCGCGGCGCCTGCGTTGGAGATCCAGGCCTTCTGGCCGGTGATGCGGTAGCCCCCGTCGACACGCGTCGCGGTCGTGCTGATCGACGCTGCGTCCGAACCCGACTCCGGCTCGGTAGTGGCGAGCGACGTCATCACTGCCTTGGGTCCGGTCAGTGGGGTCAGCCAGCGCTTCTTCTGCTCCTCGGTGCCGAGCACCATGATGGGGTCGGAGAAGAATCCGTTGGAGCACACCAGGTTTCCAATTCCTGGGTCGCCGAAGCACAGCTCCTCCTGCACCAGGCACTGCGTGAAGACGTCGGTGAAGCCGCCGCCGCCGAACTCCTCGGGGATCATGAAGTCGGTGATCCCGACGGCCGCGGCCTTGGCGAAGATGTCGACCGGCGTCACGACGTCGGCCTCGTCGACCTCGCGTGCGCGGGGCCGGATCTCCTTGGCGGCGAAGTCACGGCACAGTTCGATGATCTGGCGCTGCTCATCGGTCAGCGGCCAGGCGGGGATGTTGGTCGTCAGGTTTGTCGCGGTCGCCATGTCGGTCTCCTTCGGTCGGTGGGAAATCGTTGGGGTGCAGCAGGTCTAGGTGTGGGTGATGACGAGTGCGTCGACGGCAAGAGGTCCCGCGCCGGTTGCCCGCACGGGGTTGAGCTCGATCTCGTCGATGTCGCGGCGGTGCGCAATGAGTGCCGATATCGCGACGACGACGTCGGCGAGTTTGTCCATGTCGACGGGCGCACTACCCCGCCAGCCGTGTAGCAGCGGTGCCGAACGCAGGCCGTCGAGCATCGCCGTCGCGGTGGCGCGCGACACCGGCGCACGTTCCAGCCGGACGTCCTCGTGGAGTTCGGTTTCGGTGCCACCGGCCCCCACGACCACCACCGCACCCAGCGCAGGATCCCTGCGGGCGGCGATCAGGACCTCAACGGCGCCGGGCCTGGTGTCCTGCTCCTCGATGACGTATCCGCCGTCTCCGAGCCGGGCGTGCATGTCCTCGAATGCTTCGCGTGCCCGCTGGACGGTGTCCAGATTCGTTCGGACGCCACCGACTTCGCTCTTGTGCTCCAGCCAGCCCGCTTTGAGGACGAACGGCGCGTGCAGCTGTTCCGCCGCGCCGACCAGCTCGTCGACGGTGCGCACCACCGCACCTGCAGGGAACTCGACGCCGACCTCGGAAAGCACGGCGCGTGCGGCCCAGTATCCGGGCTCGACGGGAGCCGTGGACGTGACGGCGTACAACTCGGCCGGGGTGTGCCGTGGCAACGCGCTGCCCAAGTTCGCCACCACCCGCATCGCTGCTTCGATGCGTCCGTACGTAGGCACACCGTGCTGCCAAAGTGAGTGCGAAGTCGCCGATTCCGGTGCCATGGTGTGCACGACCACAGGTATTCCGGTGGCACTCACCACGGCTCCCAGCCGCTCGGCGACCGATACCTCGGCCTCGGCGAGGGTAGGCGTGTCCTCGCCGTAGCAACCGAAGTAGCCCGTCATCACCACGGCGTCGACACCTCCGGCGGCGATGGCCTGCTCGACGACCGTCGCGTAGGCCTGAAGGTCCCGCTCCCCCGCCCCCGCGAGGTCGACGGGGTTGGTACACGCGGCACCCGCGGGCAGCTGCGCCGCCAGGTCCGCTGAGACGGCGTCGGAGAACTGCGGAACCGTCAGTCCCGCAGCGGCAGCCACGTCGGCTGCGATACCGCTCTGCCCGCCGCTGTCGCCGACGATCGCCACGCGTCTACCGCGCGGGATGGGTGCGGCCAGGAAGCCCCTCGCCACGTCGACGACGTCACTCGGGGTGTTCACCCGGACCACGCCCGCCGCCCGGCAGGCCGCGTCGACCGCGTCGAGCGGCGAGGTCAGCGACCCGGTGTGCGTTCTGGCCAGCCGGGAGCTGGCATTGCTCGCCCCCACCGTGAGCAGTACCGTCGGCTTGCCCGCCTCTCGCAGGCCGGCAAGGGTCTCGAACAGCACCTCCCCGTCGGCGAAGCCCTCCAGGTACAGCGCGATGACGCGGGTGGCCTCGTGGGTGGCCAGATCGGCGAGCAATTCCGTTGCCGTGACATCGGATTGATTGCCCACCGAGATGAACCGGGAGACGCCGAGGCCGTAGCGGCGCCCGAGCGCCGACAGTTCGGAGCCGAGTTGCCCGCTCTGCGATACGACCGCCATGGGGCCCGGTGTCGGGTTGCCCCACATCAGTTGCAGCTCGCTGGTGGCGTCGTAGATGCCCAAGCTGTTGGTGCCGATCAGCCGCGCGCCTTGCGCGGTGATCTTCGCGGCGAGCGCAGCGTCGTCGGCGATTCCCGCGGTGATGCCGAGGAAGCCGCCGACGCCGCATTCGAGTGCTTCGTCGACGACGGCGTCGACGCGTGCCGCGGGCACACACAGCGCAACCAGCTCGGGAACCTCGGGCAGCGCCGAAATGCCCGTCGCACAGGGCCGTCCGAGAACGGAGACGGCCCGGCCGTTGACGAAGTGCACCGCGCGGCGGTGCGCGCCCCGCAGTGCGCCGGTGGCCAGCCAGTAACCCCACTTGGCGGGGTCGTCGGACGCGCCGACGACGGCGACCGATGCGGGGTCACTGAACACCGCGAGATCCGTTGTGGCGTGGCCGCGTTCAGCGGTCGGACTGAGATGTCGTGTCATGGCTGAAGCGCCGCCGCGATCTCGGCCGCTGCCCGTTGGCCGGACGCGATCGCCCCGTCGATGTAGCCGTTCCAGACGCTCGAGGTCTCGGTCCCCGCCCAGTGAATGGGTCCGCATGCGGTGCGCCAACCGGTCGCGCCGTGCTCGAACCAGACGCCAGGCGCCGGGCTTGCGGCGTAACCGCCGTGCGCCCAGGGGTCGTCAGGCCAGATCTTCTCGGTGTATTGGGTCGGGGTGGCGGCCCGGTCGCCGAACAGCGCGGTGAGCGTGGCCAGCACGTCCGCGCGTCGCTCGGCGAGCGGGAGTGCCGCCCAGCGGTTCAGGCGGTCGGCGTAGACGAACGACACCAGCACCCCGACGCTGCCGTCCTGCGGCGAGTTGTCGAACACCACGCCCACCGAATGGTCGCCGTAGGTGACGGCCTCGCCGGACAGGCCGTCCGCGCGCCAGAAGGGGCGGTCGTAGACGGTGTGGATCTTCGCGACGTCGCCCATCGGGCTACGTTCCATCCACCGGTTGCGCGACTGCGGCAGCGGCGGGGTGAACCGGATCCGCACGGCCGCACCGGGAGACGCCGCGACCACCACGCGGGAGGCCAGTACCTCGCCGCGGTCGGTCTCGATCACGACGCGGCCGTCGTCGAGCGTCTCGACGTGCCGAACCGGTGTGTTCAGCACGATCCGGTCTCCGAGGTGCTCGGCGATGGCCAGCGCGGGAGCCTGAGCACCCGCGGAGAAGCGCCGCTCCTGTGCGCAGCCCTCCGTCTCCATCAGCTGGTCGAAGCCGCCGGCCGCGGCGACGTAGAACAGCAGGTGAAACAGCGAGATGTCGCGGGGTTCGACGGTCCAGACGCCCTGAACGGCAAGCGCCATGCGCAGCCTCGCGTCCTTGTCCGCGACGGTGCGGTCCAGGTAGGACTGCACGGTCTCGCCGTCCCACTCGGCCAGATGTGGGGTGGCGGTTGGGTTCTCGAGATCGATCGTGTTGGCAAGCGCGTCGATCACGTCGGCGGCCTCGACGTAGGCGTCGACACCCGGTGCGTCGACGGGCCCCGCATCGCGGAATGGACGGCAGACGCCGTCGGTCCACAGTTCGAGGTGATTGCCGGTGTTGTAGGTCGGGAAGGTGGCGCAGCCGAAGCGCTCCGCCGTGGCGAGCAACCGGGTCTGCGTCGGCCCCACCCATTGCCCGCCGTGGTCGAAGACCACACCGTCATCGGAGCGCTCGGACCACACCCTTCCGCCGACCCGGTCGGAGCCCTCGAGGACCAGCACGTCGATCCCGGCGTCGTGCAGTGCCAGCGCGGCCGACAGGCCGGAATACCCGGCACCGACGATGACCGTGGTCACCTCGGACGGCAGGGGCCGGACCTGTGCTGATGAAGGGCTGGAGGTGGTCATGACTGCCAAGTTTATTAATAACTGGCTCACCAGTCAAGAATAAACTGTGACGTACGCCAGAGCTTGACAGCGCGTGTGGGCCGACACACACTTTCTAAACTGGCCCGCCAATCAGAAATGAGATCCGCCCGTGGACGACGCGACGTTCGAACTGGAACTCCAGAAACGCCTGCACATGATCGAGTCCCCCGACGGCCCCTCGCTGACGGTGCCCGACCTGCCGCTACTGGACTTCGCGGTGGCCGTGGTCGCGTTGGCGATGGCCAGCGCGCTGCTGATGTGGTGGGCCTACTGATGACCCACGTCCTGCGCCGCAACAAGGCCACCAAACCGACCCCGGAGGCCGCCCCAGGCGACGCCGCCTTCGACGCGACGCTCACCGAACTGCCCCTGCTCCCCCAGGAACGAATCTGGGGTTTCTGGCAGCACTCGTCGGTGAACGTCGGGCTCGCGGTCGCCACATGGGCGTTCCTTCAGGGCGCTGCCGTCGCCTACTACGTCGGCGTCGTCCAGGCCATCGCCTCGATCGTCATCGGCTACGGCATCAGCGTGCTGCTGATCGCCCTCGCACCGTGCATGCCGTCGGTGAAGTACGGCATCGAACAGTTCGTCGGGCTGCGCAGCGCGTTCGGGGCGAACGGCGCCCGGGTGGTCATGGTCATGGCGTCGACGGTGCTCGCCGCCGCATGGTCCGCGGTGCTCGCGATCATGTTCGGCCACGGCCTCGTCACCGTGGCCAACCAGCTGTTCGGCCTTGAACTTTCGGAGTCGGGCGTGGCCGCGAGCCTGCTGGCCCTGGTCGCCATCATCGTGTCGTGCGTGATCCTGGCCCGCGGGCCGGTCTCGGTCGAGGCCGTCTGCCGGATCATCGCGCCGATGCTGGTGGTCATCCTGGTGGGGATCATCGTCATCGTCTTCACGCACAACACGTGGTCGGAGCTCACCGCCCTGGAACCGCTGGGAGGCGCCAGCGACGACCCCCACCTCAGCTTCCTGCTGGCCATCGAGTTGAACATCGCGGGTGGCTTCGCCTGGTGGCCCAACATGGGCAACCTGGCCAGGCTCGGCCGTAGTTCGCGGGTCGGATTCTGGCCCAACTGGATGGGCATCTTCGGGGCCTCCGTGGTCGCGGCGGTCGTCGGTGCGCTCGCCGCGCTGTCGTTGCAGATCGAGGACCCGACGCAATGGATGATTCCGCTCGCGGGCGCAGGCATCGGCGTGGTGGCGCTGGTCATCATCTGCCTTGCCAACATCACCGCGATCCTGTCGCAGGGTTACGCGTCGATGGTCGCGCTCAAGGGCGGCGGCGGCAGGCTGTTCCGCACGGCGGCGTGGCCGTGGCTGATCGCGGTCATCCTCGGGCCTTCTGCCATCCTGGTGTTCTTCCCCGCCGCGGTGTACGACAACTACGGCCGCTTTCTATCATGGGGCGCAATCGTTTTGGCGCCACTGTGCGCGGTACAGATCGTCGACTACTTCGTCCTTCGGCGGCGCCAGCTGCACATCAGGGACCTGTTCCTTCCGATCAGCGAGTCCAGGTACGGCTACTGGAAGGGCGTGAACATCGTGGCATTCGTCGCGGTCGGCGCTGGCGCCGTCACGTATTCACTGCTGCTGAACCCGGTTTCGTACGAGCCGAGCGCGTTGTTCCGCCACACCACGGCGTCGCTGCCCGCCTTCGGCGTGGCCGGTCTGACGTACTACGTACTGACCCGACTGGTGGTGCAGCCACTCGGCTTGGGCGGTTACGACACCCGAGCGACGCGCCGTTGACGAGGCACGAGTAGACGGCGGGTACCTGCGCAGTCGATGATGTGCGACATGGTTCTGCAGCACACCGATCCCGCCGACGAGACCGGCACGGCCGAGGTCGTTCCCGAGGCGCCGTACACCGTGACCGCGCCCGTCCCGTACGCGCCCGGCAGCCCGTTGCGGAACCCGTTCCCGCCGATCGCGGACTACGCGTTCCTCTCGGACTGCGAGAACAGCTGCCTGGTCTCGTCGGCGGGCTCGGTCGAGTGGATGTGCGTGCCACGGCCGGACTCGCCCAGCGTGTTCGGGGCGATCCTGGATCGCAGCGCGGGACACTTCCGCCTCGGCCCGTACGGGGTGACGGTGCCCTCGGCCAGGCGCTACCTGCCGGGCAGCCTGATCCTCGAGACGACGTGGCAAACCCACACGGGTTGGCTGATCGTGCGCGACGCGCTGGTGATGGGGCCGTGGCACGACATCGACACCCGGTCGCGAACCCACCGCCGCACCCCGATGGACTGGGACGCCGAGCACATCTTGCTGCGGACGGTCCGCTGCGTCAGCGGCGTCGTCGAGCTGGTGATGAGCTGCGAGCCGGCCTTCGACTACCACCGCGAGGCCGCCACCTGGGAGTACTCGGCGGGTGCGTATGGCGAGGCGATCGCACGGGCGAGCAAGAATCCCGATTCGCACCCCACGCTGCGCCTGACCACCAACCTTCGCGTCGGCCTCGAGGGGCACGAGGCGCGGGCCCGCACCCGGCTCAACGAGGGCGACAACGTCTTCGTCGCACTCAGCTGGTCCAAGCACCCCGCGCCGCAGACCTTCGAGGAAGCCTCCGAGAAGATGTGGAAGACCAGCGAGGCGTGGCGCCAGTGGATCAACATTGGCGACTTCCCCGACCACCCGTGGCGGGCCTACCTTCAGCGCAGTGCGCTGACGCTCAAGGGGCTGACCTACTCCCCGACCGGCGCCCTGCTGGCGGCCAGCACCACGTCGCTGCCGGAAACCCCTCAGGGCGAACGCAACTGGGACTACCGCTACGCATGGGTGCGTGACTCCACCTTCGCACTATGGGGTCTGTACACCTTGGGTCTGGATCGCGAGGCCGACGACTTCTTCGCGTTCATCGCCGACGTTTCGGGCGCCAACAACGGTGAGCGCCACCCGCTTCAGGTGATGTACGGCGTCGGCGGGGAACGCACCCTCGTCGAGGAGGAGCTGCACCACCTGTCCGGCTACGACAACTCCCGGCCGGTGCGGATCGGCAACGGCGCGTTCGACCAGATGCAGCACGACATCTGGGGCACCATGCTCGACTCGGTGTACCTGCACGCCAAGTCGCGCGAGCAGATCCCGGAGATGCTGTGGCCGGTGCTCAAGAACCAGGTCGAGGAAGCCATCAAGCACTGGCGCGAACCAGATCGCGGCATCTGGGAGGTGCGCGGCGAGCCGCAGCAATTCACCTCCAGCAAGGTGATGTGTTGGGTGGCGCTTGATCGCGGCTCGAAACTGGCCGAGCTGCAAGGCGAGAAGAGCTACGCCCAACAGTGGCGGGCCATCGCCGAGGAGATCAAGGCCGACATCCTGGCCCACGGCGTCGACAGTCGCGGCGCGCTGACGCAACGTTACGGGCACGACGCGCTCGACGCCTCGCTGCTGCTCGTCCCGTTGGTGCGGTTCCTGCCGTCCGACGATCCGCGCGTGCGCGCGACGGTGTTGGCGATCGCCGACGAGCTCACCGAGGACGGTCTGGTGCTGCGCTACCGCACCGAGGAGACCGACGACGGGCTGCAGGGCGAGGAGGGGTCGTTCACGATCTGCTCGTTCTGGCTGGTGTCGGCGCTGGTGGAGATCGGTGAGATCAGCAGGGCCAAGCACCTGTGCGAGAGGCTGCTGTCGTTCGCCAGCCCGCTGCACCTCTACGCGGAGGAGATCGAGCCACGCACCGGCCGCCATCTCGGCAACTTCCCTCAGGCGTTCACCCACCTGGCACTGATCAACGCCGTGGTGCACGTGATCCGCGCCGAGGAGGAGGCCGACAGCACCGGCGTGTTCCAGCCGGCCAACGCGCCGACCTAGAGCTCAGCCGCCGACGGCGCGCAACCGCACGCCCGAACCAGCGACACGGGTCCGATACGATGGCAGTGACCGTGGCCATCGACACCGCGGTGTGGGCGCAGATGAAACTCGCCATCTGGTTGGAAGGCCACGAACGCCAGACCCTTTGCGGGAGTGGATACTTGGTTCCAGGTTCAGCGATCCGAGACGACTGTGCTACCGAACCCCTGCTGCGATCGCAGGCATTGGCTCGTCCCCACCCATTGGCGTTCGAAGTCTTCCAGCTAGCCGGTACGCCTCATTGCGGCCAGTGGTGTTGATCCTTGCGAGATCGAGTGCGATCGTTGCCGACGTGGCACCGGCATGATGACCAGCCTCGACTGCGTCAACCCGTGACGGACACACCCGCGCAATCAAGGAGACGGGCACAATGACGTTCGCAGACGAATTGGACCCCGGGGTCAGCGCAGCCCACAGATGGGGAAAGCGCCCCGACATGGCGGTGCGCAGCTGGAAGCCGTTCAACGCCGAACCGCCTGCCGCGGTGTTGGCCGAAGCCGAGATCACCGCATCGGACGCGTTTTACAGTCGCAATCACGGCCCCTTCCCCGACATCGCGACCGAGCAGTGGCGCTTGACCGTGGACGGCATGGTGGCCGACCCACTCACCCTGACGTACGAGCAACTGACTACCCGGTTCGCCACCCACACGGTGGTGGCAACCCTGGCGTGCGCCGGCAACCGGCGCGCTGAGCTGCTCAAGGTGCGCCCCATACCCGGCAAGGAACCCTGGGCTCACGGCGCGATCTCGACCGCCGAATGGCGTGGCGCGCGGTTGGCTGACGTCCTCGATGCGGCAGGGGTGCACCACGCGGAGGGCCTGCACGTTGCCTTCGGTGCCCCCGACGTGGCTCAGGAGGCGGTCCCGGTCCAGCCCTACGGCAGTTCCGTCCCGTTGACCAAAGCCATGGCGGAGGAAGTGCTTTTGGCCTGGGAGATGAACTCCGAACCACTGCCGCGCACCCATGGCGGCCCGGTGCGGGTCGTCGTGCCCGGATACGTCGGGGCGCGCAGCGTCAAGTGGATCACCGCCATCACGGTGCAACCACATCCGTCGAGCAATTACTTCCAGGCCCTGGACTACCGCATCCTTCCGCTCGACGTGGATCCGGACACTGCACGCCCAGGCGAAGGCATATCGTTGTCGTCGCTACCGCTGAACTGCGACATCCTCGTCCCCACCGACGACGACCAGATTCCAGCTGGTCCATTGACCATCCGCGGCTGGGCGATGGCGGGTGATGGCCACGGGATCGGCCGCGTCGACGTGTCCCTCGACGAGGGGCATACCTGGCGCCAGGCCGACGTAGAACCCGCGACCAGCCGGTGGGCGTGGCGACTCTGGTCACTGACCGTCGAAGCCCTCCCCGGCGCAATGAGTGTGACTGTGCGGGCGTGGGACGACACTGGCGTCACACAACCGGAATCTCCAGCGGCGCTGTGGAATCCGCGTGGATACCAAAACAACGCGTGGGCCCACGTGGAGCTGACGGTGTCGTAGTAACCCGGCCGCCCACGAGGGGAGCGACGTCCATGCACGCGACGACGCGGTCGAACTCGTGTGAAGTGTCCTTGGCGTCGTATCGCCCGTCATACGAGCAACGTCAGCGATACGGCGACGATGAGCCCCAGCACCGAGGCGCCCACCGAGTAGACCGCGCGGCGAGAGGCAATCCGCTGCGGCAGCGGCCGAAGGCATAGAGCTCGGTGCCGTCGCACACCAATGACATACGCGAACAAGGCCGTTGCACCCGCGAAGCCGGCCAGGACCAGCGGGACGGGCCCACGGGCGAGGGATGAGTCCTTCACCAGTAGGACGACACCATTGGCCAGAAGCGCCAACGAAGTACGCGTCCAGGCCAGCGCCGTACGTTCAGCTTGGAGCCCACTGCGCCACGATGTGCCCGGTTCAGCGCTGGTCAACCGATCACCGCCGTGCTAATCACCAAACCGAGCACAACGACGCCCAGCCCAAAGAGCCCAACCCCCAGATAGACCGGCGTGGGGTGATGAGGTAGCGGCAGACCACGGCGCATCGCCCGATCAACCTGCCGCCACCGCCACACACCCACCCCGGCGGTGAGGGCGGCAAGCACGGCGAGCACGGCACCCAGCACGTGCCGCGTGCCTGGAACGCCCAGTTCCGGCAGAAGTTGTACTACCGCAACAGCAGCGGCCAGCAGGCCAAGCGCGGTACGTTGCCAGGCAAGGAACGTCCGCTCGTTGGCGAGGGTGAACCGGTAATCGGGCTCGAACTCACCGCCGATACCGCCACCCGCCGAACCGGCGAAATCCTCGTGCTCATCAGACACTCGGCACCTCAGCTTCTTTCGGTCGGTGTCGATCTCGACACAGCGAATCCCAACATACGGCTCGGCTTCTCGGGGTGCGAGGGCCACGATCCACGACGTCCGGTCGTTTAGTCGTAGTCGGAGGATGTGGTTCGCATGGTCCACGCGCATCGCCTCGACAGCTCCGCGATCGGCATCCGATCCAGGCCCTCCGCGCACCTAGTGTGCCCCACCGAACCGTCGGCATTCCCAGGCATTTCACATCGCGGGTACATGCGCATTCGATGTCCAGTCTCGACAGTGGAGCGCATGCGATCGCGGACGTCGTATCCGTCGCCGGAGCGCGACACGTCACCCACCGACGGCCGCGCCATGGACCGAGCACGCAGACACTGGCGTCCTCTCGCCGTGACTGTGGCAACACTCACGGCTGCCGGTGTGGTGATCGCCGCCACCGCCGCCGAAAGCAGCGAGATCATGTGCAGCGGAAACAACCGTTGGACGACCTCGCCGCTGGCGCTCGCGTCGCGCGCTGCGGCGAGCGCCACCTGCGTCGCGTGGCCTCCCGCCAAGCGCGACATCGACGCGGTGTCCGCGGTGCCCGCGGGCTGGTACTGGGACAAGACCACCAGGACGTACGACCTTCGTGATCACGCTGCTGCCGTGGGCCAGGCCCTCGATCACTTCGCTTCACAGGTCGCGGCGACCGATCCCGCTCCGGTGGCGACAGCAGCCCACACCTACGTCACCGCCAAGCGCGCAGAGCTCAAGGCACTAACCGACCGAACCTTCGACGACACCGTGGCATCGGCCGTCACAGTGGCGCGTGTCAAGCTGAACCGAGCGTGCGGTCTTCCAGACAAGGCGCAGGCTCGGCCTGACTGACGACGCGCCGAGCGCGGGCCCAACCGAGTTTCCCAGAGCACTTCATTCATCCTGCTCGCCGGCTGTGGATGCGCATGGTTGGCAGCAGCCATGCGTGGTGGGCTCGTTGCTAGACGATTCCCTTGAGCATGAGATTCCAGTACATGTACGGAAGTCCGTATTTCTTGAGGTACCAGTAGACCCGATGCGGCGTCGCGGGATTCAGCAGGGGGAACGTCGGTTCCAGATTGAGGTCGTAGTCGAATTCGGCGAGCAGCATCGCGTGCGAAGAGGTGATGATCGGGCACGACGAGTACCCGTCGTAGGACGCGCGCAGTGGCTGGCGCTTCAGGAACGCGTCGATGTTGTCGACGACGACGGGGGCCTGTTTGCGGATCGCGGCGCCGGTCTTGGAGTTCGGCGACGAACCGGCGTCGCCCAGGCTGAACACGTTCGGGTATCGCACGTGCTGCATGGTGTGCTTGTCGATGTCGACGTAACCCATTGCATCACCGGTGGACAGCGAGCTGGACTTGACCCAGTCCGGCGCCGACTGCCGCGGCACGGCGTGCAACACGTCGTATCCCAGCATGGCGTCGGTCCCGCCGGCAGCGACACTGGTGACGGCGACCTTGTGCGATGCCGCGTCGACCGAAGTCACCTCGGAATTGGTGTGCAAGGTGATGCCGTAGTCAGCGATGACTTTGTCGAGGCTGTCCGCGATCGCCGGAATCCCGAACGGTCGCGCCCCCGGCATGACCAGGTGAACGTCGATGTCTTTGAGCACGCCTTGTTTGCGCCAGTAGTCGGCCGCCAGGTAGGCGATCTTCTGCGGCGCGCCCGCGCACTTGATCGCACCGGAGGGAACTGTGAACACCGCGGTGCCCGAGCGCAGGTTGCGGATGAAGTCCCACGTGCGCGGCGCGAGGTCGAACCGGTAGTTCGACGACACTCCATCGCGGCCCAGGGTGTCCTCCAGCCCCTCGGTGCGGTTCCAGTCCAGTTGGATGCCGGGGCATACGACGAGCACGTCGTATGCATAGGTGGCCCCATTGGCGCAGGTGACGGTATTGGCATCGGGATCGAAGGCGGCCGCGGCGTTGCGTATCCACGTCGCTCCCTTGGGCATGACGGAGGATTCGTCGCGCTCGGTGCTCGCGGCCTTCGCCTGTCCGCCACCGACGAGTGTCCATAGCGGCTGGTAGTAGTGCGTGCTGGACGGCTCGATGACCGCCACGTCGGTGTAGCCCTTGCGCAGCATCCGGGCCGCGACGGTGATGCCGGCGGTTCCGCCGCCGACGATCAGGATCTGGTGTTTGGCCGTGATGGTCATGGGTGTGTCTCCTCGGAAGTCGCTCAGGCGTTCTGATGTGCGTCGTGCCAGGCGCCGTAGCCGCCCAAGATGTCGCTGACGTCAGCGAACCCGTTCTGCCGCAACAGGCTTGCCGCCACCGACGACCGGTAGCCGCCCGCGCAGTACACGACGGTCGGCTTGGCGGGGTCGAGCTCGCCCACGCGGGCGGGCAGCTGGCCTACCGGGATCGCGATCGCGTTCGGGATGGTCCCGGCCTCGACCTCGCCCGGGTTGCGCACGTCGACGACCTGGAGGTCTGCGATGCGGGCGGCGCGTTCGTCGAATGCCTTGGCCGTCAACCGTGATGCCACCGCGACGTCGTCCTGGTGGGCGAACATCGCCTGATCGGGCTGCGCCAGATAGCCGATCACGCGGTCGAAACCGATCCGGGCCAACCGGTTCTTGCCTTCGAGTTCTTGGCCGGGTTCGGTGAACAGCACGATGTCGACGTCGGACTTGAGCACCGAACCGGCGAACTCGGCGTAGCGGCCTTGCAGGCCGATGTTGATCGCCTGGCGCAGGTGGCCCTGGGCGAACTCCTCGGGAGTGCGCCCGTCGACCAGGACGGCGCCGGCGTCGATCGCCGCACGGACCTGCTCGTAGGTCATGGCCGCGGGCATCTTGGTCTCGTCCAGCAGGCCGCGGTCCTTGCGGTTGAGGATGGCGTCGTAGACGAAGTAGCCGGGCGCGGGAGGTTGCCCCGCGGTGACCAGGTTCATGAAGGTCGCCTTGTCGGGTGCGCGCAGCGCGTAGTTGGTGGCCTTCTGCTCACCGATCGTCGACCACAGGTCAGTCGAGAGGTTCTTGCCGCACGCCGAGCCCGCTCCGTGCGCGGGGTACACCCGGGTGGCATCCGGCAGCGTCATCAACTCGTCGTGCAGCGAATCGTAGAGCTTGTCGGCCAGCTCCTCGCGGGTGAAGCCGATCGAGGCCAGCAGGTCGGGCCTGCCGACGTCACCGATGAACAACGTGTCACCGGTCAGCACGCCGTAGGGCACCTGGTCGGCGGCGTGCTCGTAGACCACCACGCTCATCGACTCCGGGGTGTGCCCGGGGGTGTGGCGGAACTCCAGCGTCACCTCGCCCAGCGAATATCGTTCGCCGTCGGCGACGCCCATCGACGCGAACTCGGTCTCGGCGACCGAGGAGTAGACGATCCTCGCCCCCGTCGCCTCGGCCAACTCCAAGTGACCGGACACGAAGTCGGCGTGAAAGTGGGTCTCGATGACCAGCTCGATGGTCATGCCGCGTTCCTCGGCGTCGGCGACGTACTCGGCCACGTCACGCTGCGGGTCGACAACGACTGCGCGGCCGGTGGTTTCGTCACCGATCAGATACGACGCATGCGACAGGCAATCCAAGTAGTACTGCTGAAAGATCATCGTCTCTTCCTTCGTCTCAAGGCTTCGGTACAACCATCCTGGCATATACCCCGATGGGTATGTCAAGTACCCTAGGGGGTATCTTATTCCCACCTTGACAATACCCATGGGGGTATATGTAACATCTCATTCGAAGATACCCCCGGCGGTATGACCGAACTAGAGGCTTCCGTCACCGCCGGCACTGCCGGAAGGAACCCGATCACCATGACCGCTCCCGCCACCATCGATTCCCACACCCTGCACGAGCGACTCGGTTCGCCAGTACCGCCGCGGGTAGTAGACGTCCGAACCGCAGGGGAATTCGACGCCGCCCACATTGCCGGCGCCTACAACGTCCCACTCGATCTGTTGCGCGAACACCGCGACGAGATCACCAGCCACCTCGACCAAGACGTCGTGCTGGTGTGCCGCTCCGGCCAGCGGGCAGCACAGGCCGAGCAAACGCTAAGGGCAGCCGGCCTGTGCAACGTCCACATCCTCGACGGCGGGATTACTGCTTGGGAAGCACAGGGTTTCGCAGTCAATCGCCTCGCACGGCGCTGGGATCTCGAACGCCAAGTACGCCTCGTCGCCGGCTCGATCGTGCTCACCAGCATCCTGGCTAGTACTGCCGTACCGAAGCTGAAATGGATCGCCGCGGCCATCGGCGGCGGGCTGACGTTCGCATCGTTGACCAACACCTGCGCGATGGGCATGGCGCTGTCGAAGTTGCCCTACAACCGCGGCGCCACCTGTGACGCCCAGACCGTCGTAGCGCAACTCGTCGGCACGCCAGCGGATCAGAAGGCGAGCTTGCGGTCGTGATCGCCGTGACCGTCGCCCTCGCCATCGTGGTGGGCATCTCGCTGGGCTTGCTCGGCGGTGGTGGATCGATTCTCACCGTGCCCCTGCTTGCATACGTAGCCGGCATGGAACCCCGGCACGCCATCGCCACCTCACTCCTGGTGGTCGGCGTCACCAGCGCGATCGCGACGATCACACACGCCCGCGCAGGCCGTGTCCGTTGGCGCATCGCCGTTCTCTTCGGCCTGGTCGCCATGGCCGGCGCGTACGCGGGCGGACTGATCGCCCGATTCGTTCCGGGCACCGTGCTCTTGGTGGCCTTCGCGGTCATCATGATCGCCGCCGGAGTGGCGATGCTCCGCGGCCGCAAGGACTGCGCAGTTGCAGACCAGCCTCTGCCCGTGGTTCGGATCACCCTGCTGGGCATCGCCGTCGGGCTGATCAGCGGACTCGTCGGGGCGGGCGGCGGATTCCTACTGGTCCCTGCGCTGGCGTTGCTGGCCGGATTGCCGATGCCGGTCGCGGTGGGTACCTCTCTGGTCGTGATCTCGATGCAGTCGTTCGCGGGTTTCGCCGGCCACCTCGCCAACGAGCAGATCGACTGGAAGCTAGCAGCTTTCGTCACCGCGGCCGCGGTGTTCGGCGCGCTGATCGGCGGGCGTCTCACCGCATTGGTCGACCCCACCACGCTGCGCAAGGCGTTCGGCTGGTTCGTCCTGCTGATGGCAGCGGTGATCTTGGCCGAGGAGGTCAACCCGGTGGTCGGCGCCACGGCAGCCTGCCTGACCGTCATCGCTGCCGGGATGGCGTTCGTCTGCAAGCGATACGCCCACTGCCCTTTGCGGCGAATTCTCGATCAGCGCCCAGCCCATGCGGCAATGGCCTGAAACCCAATAGCCCACCGGGGCATATACCCCGGTGGGTACGGTGTTACAACTGTGACGGAGACGAAGGAGACATCCAATGGTTGGGGACGAAGACGCCATCGCCGCAGTGTTGAATCGACTGCGGCGCGCCCAAGGACAACTGGCCGGCGTCATCTCGATGATCGAACAGGGCCGTGACTGCAAGGACGTAGTCACCCAACTCGCCGCGGTGTCACGGGCCCTCGACCGGGCCGGGTTCAAGATCGTCGCCACCGGTATGCGGGAATGCCTCACCGGAGAGAGTTCTGAAGGCGAACAGCCGATGACTGAAGCCGAGTTGGAAAAGCTGTTCATGGCCTTGGCCTGATCTCGCCTGCGGCGTGACGATCTCACGAGACCGAGTTCGGACTGCACAACCATCTGGGCTTGGCACGCGCCGAACTAGACCGTCTGCGCGCCGAGGTGGAGGAGATCGTCCGGCACGACGACACCGCACTGAGCTGAGGGCGTCAGGGCGTGAACAGCACCGCGCCCGTCACGACGATCAGCACGCCAAGCACGGCAACGATCCACGGCCAGATCCGGCCGACGGGCTGCCACGAAGAGCCGAACATGTCCGTGACGCCTCGAGACTCATCCATCATCATTCCCCGTAGCTCCGCTCGCCTCGGCGGTTTGAAACCCCCTGCGACGCAACGCTAGGACGTCACGGCGGCCGACGTGGGCCCCGACCGTCGCGGCCGGGTCCGCGTCGTCCACCTGGCGGGGTGGGCTCAGCGGCAAAATGCCTCGTAAAGGCGGGATTTCGAGGTGGCGATGGGCAACATGGCGCCCACCGTCAGTTCGGATCAGGGTGGTCAGAACCCAGCGGGTCGCCTTCGGCCTACTTCTTGGCCGCGTTCTTGATCATTTCCTGGGCCATCTCGGCAGCCTGATCCTTGATGCCGAAGGCGCATGCCCACGTCTCGACCGTCACGTTGGACACCTGCGACAGCGCGTGCTGGCACTCCCAACCACCGGAGTCCTCCTGCGTCGTCACCTGGGTCAGCAGGTCGTCCTTGGCGCCGACGTCGTCGACCTCCCAGATGTAGCTCGACTCGGAGTCGTCGACGGCCACCGAGAAGCCGCCGCACTGCTCCCAATCGGACTTCGAAGTCTCGAAGAACTTCCTGGCGTCGTCCGCGGAGGGATAGAGCACCGCGGTCTGCTGCACCCAGTGGTCCTTGTCGTCGCCCGGTTCGCGGGAGACCTGGTCTCGCACCGCCGTCCAGTCGCTGTCGTCGTACACCGTCTGCTCGGCGCCGAAGATCACCCCGAGGCAGTCGGGGTCGGAGACGGCGTGCGAGTTGTCCGACATCTGGTCGGTCTCGTCGACCACCTCGATGCCCTTGGTGCCGAGGATCGCGTTGATGTCGCCGATGCTCAGCATCACGTCGTCGAGCTGCGATTCCTTCAACGGTGCGACGTTCAGCGGGGAGGCGTCCTTGTCGCGCACGGCGTTGCCGGACACGGTGGTCGTACACCCGGACAACAGCACCGTCATCGCAACCGCCACGACGAGTGCCGGGCGACGCATCACCAGGCCCAATCTCATCGCAATATTGTGACCGACCCAGCGTCGCATTGCTCCCTTTCGGTCACCGTGCGCGCCGTCGCGCATCTGCTACTTCTTCGGCTTGTCGCTAGCGGCGTCGGCGGACAGTGCGGCGACGAAGGCCTCCTGCGGGACCTCCACCCGACCGATGGTCTTCATCCGCTTCTTGCCTTCCTTCTGCTTCTCGAGAAGCTTGCGCTTGCGGGTGATGTCACCGCCGTAGCACTTGCTGAGCACGTCCTTGCGGATGGCCCGGATATTCTCGCGCGCAATGATTCTCGAGCCGACCGCAGCCTGGATCGGCACCTCGAACTGCTGGCGTGGGATGAGCTCCTTGAGCTTGGTGGTCATCTTGTTGCCGTATGCGGCAGCGGAATCCTTGTGCACGATGGCACTGAACGCGTCCACCGCCTCGCCCTGCAGCAGGATGTCGACCTTCACCAGGTCCGACTCCTGTTCGCCCGCCTCCTCGTAGTCGAGGCTGGCGTATCCACGGGTGCGCGACTTCAGCGAATCGAAGAAGTCGAAGATGATCTCGCCCAACGGCATCGTGTACCGCAGTTCGACGCGTTCCGGGGAGAGGTAGTCCATGCCGCCCAGCTCGCCGCGGCGCGACTGACACAGCTCCATGATCGTGCCGATGAATTCGCTTGGCGAGATCACCGTCGTCTTCACCACCGGTTCGTAGACCGCGCGGACCTTGCCCTCCTGCCAGTCCGAGGGGTTCGTGACGATGATCTCGGTCCCGTCGTCCTTCACCACCCGGTACACGACGTTCGGCGAAGTCGAGATGAGGTCGAGGTCGAACTCACGCTCGAGGCGCTCGCGGGTGATCTCCATGTGCAGCAGACCAAGGAACCCGCAACGGAAGCCGAAGCCCAGCGCCACCGAGGTCTCCGGCTCCCACACCAGCGCCGCATCGTTGAGCTGCAGCCGTTCAAGCGCGTCGCGCAGGTTCGGGTAGTCGGAGCCGTCGACCGGGTACAGCCCGGAGTAGACCATCGGCTTCGGTTCGCGGTAGCCGGTCAGCGCCTCGGTCGCCCCGTTGCGCGCGGACGTCACGGTGTCACCGACCTTGGATTGCCGGACGTCCTTCACCCCGGTGATCAGGTAGCCCACCTCGCCGACGCCGAGGCCTTCGGTGGCCTTCGGCTCGGGTGAGACGATGCCGACCTCCAGCAGCTCGTGCTGGGTGCCGGTCGACATCATCTTGATCTTCTCGCGCGGGGTGAGCTTCCCGTCGATCACGCGGACGTAGGTGACCACGCCGCGGTAGATGTCGTAGACCGAGTCGAAGATCATCGCCCTGGCCGGGGCGTCGGCGTCCCCGACCGGGGGCGGCACCAATCGGACGACCTCGTCGAGCAGCTCGGTGACGCCCACGCCGGTCTTGCCAGACACCCGCAGGACGTCCTCGGGTTCGCATCCGATGATGTGGGCGATCTCGCCTGCGTAGCGATCGGGATCTGCGGCGGGCAGGTCGATCTTGTTGAGCACCGGGATGATCGTCAGGCCGCGATCGAGCGCCAGGTAGAGGTTGGCCAGCGTCTGGGCCTCGATGCCCTGGGCGGCGTCGACGAGCAGCACCGCACCCTCGCAGGCCTCGAGTGCGCGCGACACCTCGTAGGTGAAGTCGACGTGGCCGGGCGTGTCGATCAGGTGCAGGACGAATTCTTCTCCGGCATGGGGGCCTGCGGATACCTTCCACGGCAGCCGGACGTTCTGTGCCTTGATGGTGATGCCGCGCTCACGCTCGATGTCCATCCGGTCCAGGTACTGGGCGCGCATGTCGCGGTCGGCCACCACGCCGGTGATCCCCAGCATGCGGTCGGCCAGCGTGGACTTGCCGTGGTCGATGTGGGCGATGATGCAGAAGTTCCGGATCTGCGCCGGCGCAGTGAACGTCTTGTCGGCGAAACTGCTGATGGGAATCTCCTGGTCGGGCGAGGCTCGTGCGAGGTCACGGGCAGTAACAGGGTATCGAGCAACCATCGCGACGACACAATCGTGGCTCCCACCTATGCTCGAAATCATGGCGTCGCAGTGGAGTCCGTGGCAGCGGCTCCTCAAAAACACCGAACACCTGGTGTTCAACGAGGCACCGAAGCTGATCAAGCAGCTGCCGAAGGCCGACAGCCTGCAGCGCGGTATCCAGCTGGGCCTCAAGATGGGGCTGGACGCCGGACTGGCCGCTCTGGCCGGTACGACCAACGACGTACCGCCCGCGATCACCGCCGGCAGACCGGTCACGGAGGGCAGCGTCCCCACCGCCCACCGTGCGCGCAGGATCGTCTACGCCCCCGATCTCGACGGTCGCGCCGACCCCGGCGAAATCGTCTGGACCTGGGTGGTCTACGAGGACGACCCGACGCGGGGCAAGGACCGTCCCGTGCTGGTGGTCGGCCGTGACAGCGCCACGTTGCTCGGCCTCATGCTGTCCAGCCAGGACCGCCACCAGACCGACCGGGACTGGGTCGGGATCGGCCGTGGCGACTGGGACTACGAGGGACGGGCCAGCTGGGTCCGCCTCGATCGGGTGCTCGACGTGCCCGAGGAGGGCATCCGGCGCGAGGGCGCCGTCCTCGATCGCACCACCTTCGAGGTGGTCGCCGCCAGGCTGCGGGCCGAGTACTCCTGGAGGTGATCCCACACCTCGCCGAAATCTGCACCATGGTCGTGATCCGGCCCACCGCCACGACCCTCCGGCAGATCTCGGCGGAGCCGCGTCAGCGCGCCGGCCGCCACATCGGGACCAAGCTGGGGCCCGGTTTGCCATCGCGGCTGGGCAGCTTGATCTCACCGGTCACCTCGAAGCCGAACCGCTCGTAGTACGGCACGTTGTCCGGATTGCTGGACTCCAGGTAGGCGGGCGCGTGCTCGGCATCGCAACGGTCCAGCCGTGATCGCATCAACGCCTGACCGAAACCCTTGCCGCGCACCGTCGGGTCGCTACCGATCACCGCCAAATACCAGTGCGGCTCCTCGGGGTGGGCCTCCTTCATCAGCTCTTCGACTTCCAGACCCCGGCGCAGCGACGCGCCGAAGGCCAGGAGCAGCCCCGGCATGGCCCGCAACTCGTCGATGCGCGAGGTCTTCCACTGGCCAGGTGGATCCCACAGCGCAGCGCCGCCAATGCCCTCGCCGTCCGGCGGGCCGGAGCGCAGCGACTCGGAGGATGTCGCCGTCGCGACCTCGACCCCGCCGCGCGCCAGGTGGTGATACCGGGTCAGCGAAGCGAACAACTTGTGCAGCTTGCGTCGGCGCAGCTCGGTGTCCGGCAGCATCCAGCGCATCACGGGGTCGTCGAAGAACGCCCGGCCCAGCGCCACGGACAGGGCAGGGATGTCTGCACGGGTGGCGGGACGAGCCGCGACGCTGTTCACGCAGTCAATCTTCCCGGGGCGCTGCGCTCCTGCCCTCCGAAAAGATTAATCACCCCTGGGTGATGTAGGCCTCGAGCTGCTCCTGCTGGGTTTGCAGCTCCTCCATGCGTGTCTTCACCACGTCGCCGATGCTGACGATCCCGGCCAGCTCCCCTGCGTCGATCACCGGCACGTGGCGCACCCGGTTCGTAGTCATCAGTGCAGTGAGGCTGTTCACGGAGTCGGAGGGCGCACAGGTGATCACCTGGGTCGTCATGATCTCCGAGACCGGCCTGCCGAGCAGGTCGACGCCGAGTTCGTGCAGCTTGCGCACCACGTCGCGCTCCGAGACGATGCCGATTAGCCCGGCGGGCCCGACCACCACCATCGCCCCGATGTTCTGCGTGACGAGCCCATCGAGCAGCTCGCCGACCGTCATGTCCGGGCCGACGGTCGACACCGTCCCACCCTTGTTTCTCAACACGTCCGAGATCCGCACTGGGCGCCTCCTTTGTGACATGACTCACATCGAACTAGCACCCAAAGTACGCCCCGCTGACAGCGATGGAACAGATTCTGGGCCGAGCCGGTTGCACGTCGCTGATGACCGCAGACGGCAGAGAAGAGCGCTTGATGAGCGAAACAGTCACCCTCGGCGATGAATTGACGGTCAGCGCACTCGGATTCGGCGCCATGGCGCTGACGCCGGTGTACGGCGAGGTGGACGACGACGTTTCGCTTGCCACGCTGCACCACGGCGTCGACCTCGGTGTCACGTTCATCGACACCGCCAACGTCTACGGCGGTGGCGCCAACGAGCGGCTGATCGCCCGACTTCTGGCCGACCGCCGCGACGAGGTGACGCTGGCGACCAAATTCGGCATCACGGGCATCCCTGCTGACCGGGCGACGGGCAAGTTCTCCGCCCGCGGCGACGCCCCGTACGTCCGCCAGTCCATCGACGAGAGCCTGACCAGGCTGAACACCGACGTCGTCGACCTCTACTACATGCATCGCCGGG
Source organism: Mycolicibacterium sp. P9-64 (assembly GCF_008329605.1). Classification (GTDB taxonomy): domain Bacteria; phylum Actinomycetota; class Actinomycetes; order Mycobacteriales; family Mycobacteriaceae; genus Mycobacterium. The sequence goes on along the minus strand of NZ_NPKO01000004.1, from coordinate 334,842 downwards.
ATCTGACCGTGCCGATCGAGGAGACCGTTGGGGCAATGGCCGAACTGGTCGCCGCCGGGAAGGTCCGTCACCTGGGGCTGTCCGAGGTGACCGCGGACGAGCTGCGGGCCGCCGTCGCGGTTCACCCCATCGCGGCCGTGCAGAGCGAATGGTCGATCTGGAGCCGTGACGTCGAAGCCAACGTGGTGCCCGCCGCGGCCGAGCTCGGCGTCGGCTTCGTGCCGTACTCGCCGCTGGGTCGCGGATTCCTGACCGGCACCGTCCGGTCCGCGGCCGACCTCGGCTCCGAATCGGACTTCCGGCGCGGAATGCCGAGGTTCTCCGGCGGCGCGCTGGAGGCCAACCTGGCGGTGGTCGACGTGATCCGCGCGGTCGCCGACCAACGCGAGGCCACCCCTGCCCAGGTCGCGCTGGCCTGGTTGCGCTACCGCGCCGACGAACTCGGGGTGGCGGCAGCGCCGATTCCAGGGACCCGCCGCGCGGCCCGCGTCGAGGAGAACTTCGACTCCCTGGACGTGGCGCTCACCGACGGCCAACTGGCCGCGCTCGACGCCGCGGGCGCCGCGGTGTCGGGACATCGGTTCAACGACCTGACGTGGGTGTCGGCCGGGCGCGAATAGCCGTCAATCCGGCGGCTCGGCGATGCGCAGCGCGACGGCGGCGTCGTCGAACTGGGCGGCCTGGGCTCGGATGCGCTCGATCTCGCTGGGCCGCTTGAGCAGTCCCCGAACGGCGATGATCGCGACCTGCTCGCCGACGCGGATCGCCTCGTCCACCCGGTCACCCTGATCGGTGTGCAGACGCGTGCGCTTCTGCGCGCCCTCGTCGAAGTTGAGCAACAGGGCTGCGGTGTCCTGCTTGTCGCAATCGATGAACTTGCCTTCGCCGATCGCCGCCCCGATGAGGTCGGCGACCCAATCCTTGAGCCGCTCGTAATCGGTCCAGAACTGGTGGAATTCGCTGCGCTGCTCATGGGCGATGCGCTGGATCTCGTTGAAGTCGATCGGTGCCATCGCCAGCTGCATGGTGTCGAACCGCAGCAGCCGGTACAGCTTCACTGCCGGTGAGCCGGACCCAGCGCCGACCTCCGCGATGAACTTCAACGGCGCCCGGTTGACGAGCAGGGCCTCGCCAAGCAGCTGTTCCTTGTTGCGGAACCAGTAGTACAGCGACGACTGCTGCAGGCCCGACGCACGCGCGATATCGCTCATCGTCGTTTGGGCATAGCCCTTCTCGGAGAAGAGCTTCGTCGCGGCGTTCACGATCCCCGCCCGCGGTGACGCCGTCGGCGTCGCCTCGGCGTCGTTGCGCGGGCGTCCAATGGCACGGACGGCGACTGTCTCCCGTCGCTGCGCTCGCCCCGCGGCCCGGCGCTCGGGTGTCGACACGATGCGAATCGTACCGCCGCGGCTAGCCGAGTGGCGGGCGCTCGTCGTGCGCACGCTCGACCGTGTCGCGCGCGGCCGAGACCACGTCGCCCCACAACTCGAGACCGAACGACTTCGTTGCCCGCGACGGGTAGCCCGTCACGCCGTTGGTGGACACGTGCTGCACCGCGTACCGGAAGACGGTGCCCTCCGTTCGGTCCGGATCGTCGGCCGTAGCCATCTTGTCGGTGTCGACCAGTTCCGGCCGCAACGCCAGCATCAACGAGGTCTCTGCGGCGTTGGCGTGCCAGTCGACTGCGTCCTCGGTCGCTCGCCGCGCGATGTCGGGTGTCAGCTCCCACCACTGCATGACGCCGATCCTGCGGTCGCCGAACACTCTGCGGAAGCCGTCGCACGCGATCCAGAGCGGCGCGGCGTTGCCCACGTGCCCATTCACGAACAGCACCCGGCGAAACCCCGAGTCGACGCAGGCTTCAGCGACCAAGAGGGCTGCCGCTGCGGTCTCCTCGCCCGAAAACGCCACCGTTCCTGCGAATTTCGACCCGTGGAAGAAGCTGGCGCCGAAGGCGAGTGCAGGCAGCACGACGGCCGACTCCCCCGCTGCGGCCTCGGCGAGTTCGGTAGCGATGATGGTGTCGGTGCCGACCGGAAGATGCGGGCCGTGTTGTTCGGTGGCGCCGACGGGGATCAGCGCCAGGCAGTCCGGATCTGCGCCGATCCGCTCGGCCAACTGCACCGAGGACAGCTCACCCCACCGCACCGTCACCAGAACCTCAGGTAGCGGTCGGTCTCCCACGACGACACGTGCGCCGCGAAGCAGTCCCACTCCGCGCGCTTCTCGGCGACGTACGAGTCGAACATGGCATCGCCGAACACGCTGCGCGCCAGCGGGTCTGCGTCGAGCGCCTCGATTGCCTCCCCGAGGGAGCGGGGTAGCCATCCGATGTCACGTGCGAGCAGATCGGTCTCCGACAGATTGTAGAGATTGTCCCGGTTGGGGTCACCGGGGTCGAGCCCTTCGCGGATACCCTCCAGCCCTGCTGCGAGCACCAGCGCCGCACCGAGGTACGGGTTGCTGGCACTGTCGGCGGCGCGGCATTCGACCCGGCCGCCGCCCCTCGGGATGCGCAGCATGTTGGTGCGGTTGTTGTCGCCGTAACACGCGAAGATGGGTGCCCACGTCAGACCGGACATACTGCCCTGCTTGACGAGTCGCTTGTAGCTGTTGACCGTCGGGGCGATCACCGCGCAGATCGCCGACGCGTGGCGCAACACCCCTGCGATGAAGTGGTACCCCAGAGTGGACAGCCCGCAGCCGCGCGGATCGTCGGTGTCGGCGAAGAGGTTGGCGCCCGCGCCGTCGGCCAGCGACATGTTGTAGTGGGCGCCGCTGCCGGTCCGGTCGGCGAACGGTTTGGGCATCCACGACGCGAACAATCCGTGCTTGCGGGCGATCTCGCCGACCATCAGACGAAAGAACACCAGCCGGTCCGACATCGACACCGCATCGGTGTAGGTGAAGTCGGTCTCGAACTGACCGTTGCCGTCCTCGTGGTCGAATGAGTAGACATCCCAGCCCAGTTCGTTCATGGCCGAGACGATCTCGTCGACGACCGGATAGTTGTGCAGCATGCCGCGCAGGTCGTAACACGGCTTGTCCAGAACGTCATCGGGACTGGCGGGTGCCGGTGATCCCGTGCGATCGTCGGTGAGCAGGAAGAACTCGGTCTCGATGCCGAGGTTGAAGGTGTAGCCCAGCGTTGCGGCGTCTGCGGTCACGCGCTTGAGGATCTGCCTGCTGCACGCCTCGAACGGGGTCTCCCCGATCCAGAGATCGCCTGGGAACCAGGCGATCTCGCGGTTGAACGGGGCGATGATAGCCGCATCCAGGTCGGGGTGCGGCGCTACCTCATCGTCGTTGACGTCCTGAGGCACCCCGTCCAGGGCAGCACCGGTGAACATCTCCGAACCGCGTGACGCCTGGTCGAGGTGGTTCAGCGGCACCATCTTGGACTTCGGCTTGCCGTGCATGTCGACGAAGCTGATCGCCGCGTACTTCACTCCGGAGGCCGCGAGTCGTTCGGCGACCTCCGTGACGTCGGATTCCTTCTGGATCTGCGACGGCTGGCCGTTCAGTGTGGCGGTCATGTCTTCTCCCGTTATGCCGTCGAGGCGAGATCGGCGGTTTTGCCAATGATTCCGAGTTCACGGCCGAGGTAGCGGTAGAACTCCCACAGCGGTCGTTCGAGGTGCGAGAGCCTGCCAACTCCGGTGACGCCGGAGCGGACGGCGCGCTGTACGGCCGTGCACGCGTCGAGGTCTTCGCGGTGGATGTCGCAGATGGTCTTGATCAGCTGGCTACGACGTTCCTCCAGCCCCGGCGCGGCCAACGCGGCAGGCGACATGCAGATGTCGAGCTGTAGCTCGATCCTTCCCGCTCCGAGGGGAAGTGTCTTGAGCCAGTACATATATGCGGGCCCCATCGCGATCTGCAGCAACGGATAGCCGATGAAGATCAGCGACTTGTGGTGCTGATCCGGACTCAGCGTTGCGGCGCCGGGCGCGAGGAACGGCGGGTCTGCGGGATAGCCGGGGGCCTGGCCCGACCACATGGTGGTGAAGTAGTCTCCGACTTCACCGGTGTAGCTCAGCGATGCCGGGAACTGGTCCTCGAGCGACCCCCGGTGTGGGCCCATGTGGTGGTAGCACTCCATGAAGTTGTCCACCATGATCTTCCAGTCCCACTCGCACACTCCCCAGTCGGTCTGTTCGACGGTCCGGTAGTTCTCCAGGTCGTAGGCATCGACGATCGGATCGAGCGCCGCGTACTGATGCGCCAAGGATTCCGCCTGCCCGTCGAGGTTCACCATCACGAAGCCCTTCCACACCTCGTGCCGGAATTGCTTGAGCGGATAGTCCTTCCGGTCGAACCCGGCAGACTCCTTCATCTCGGGCGCGCCCGCCAGGTGCCCGTCCAGCCCGAACGACCACAGGTGGTAAGGGCACTGCAGGACGTTGGCCTCCCCCGCACCGGTGCACACCTCCATCCAGCGGTGCGTGCAGTTGCGCGACAACACCCGGATGTCGGACTTGCGGTCGCGCGTCACGACGAGCGGCGTGCCGAGGATGTCGATGCTGTAGTAGCTCCCGTCGGTGGGGATCTGCTCGACGCGGCACAGCGGAATCCAGCCACGCTTGAAGACCCGGTCGACTTCGGCGGTGTATAGCTCATCGCTGCCGTAGGCCTCGGGCGGAAGGGTGACCGCGTTCTCTGGCGACTCGACCCCGCAGGTTGCGGCGAGTCGTGAGTAGTCGAATGTCATGGAGCCGACGATAGGCAGGATCTGTTGCTTGGCTGTTTCGTCGGGGTAAATGACTAATTGAAATAGTACGCCCCGCACCGCTGGGCATAATTGCGTTCTACCAGCGAATTAAGTACATCGTTTCAATGAGGTATTGAAATGAATCGACTGGACGCGTTGCACCCCGTACCCGTTAGGCCGCCCCTCTACCCCGGGCGGCCATCGACAAGGGGGCGTAGCCGTATTCGAGCGCAAACTCGGCCAGGTTGGCGCGCAGGAACTTCCGCGCCCGGTGCAGGCGCGACATGATCGTGCCGACCGGCAGACCGGTGGTCGCCGAGATCTCCTTGAGCTTGCGGCCCTCGACATACACGTAATACAGGAGAATGCGTTGCGATTCCGGTAGCGACTGCAGGGCTTGCCGAACGTCCGGGGCCGGGAAGCCGTCCAGAACCGCGTCCTCGACAGCCGACCCGCGGCGCGCAGTGCCCTCGTCGAGGTACTCGGCGACCAACAGTTCGGATGGACGGCGTTGGGCCGTTCGGTAGCGGTTGATCCACGTATTGGCCATGATCCGAAACAGCCATGCCCGCATGTTCGTTCCGGGTTCGAACGTGGGATACGACTTCCATGCCTGCATCAAGGTCTGTTGAAGTAGATCCTCGGCATCGGCGTGTTGGCCGGCATACCGGCGCGCAGCACGCCGGAGTTGATCGGTCAGAAGCGACACATCGGTCGTGAAACGGGCAGCCAACTCGTCGTGCTGCGGCGGCTGCTGGCCATGCTCACTGGTCACGGGACAGTCCTGTCGTAGTGGTTCGACCGCCTGGTAAGGCAGTGCTCATCGGCATTGCGCAGAGGTCGAGACGTTGAAACATGTACTGCCCCTGAGCCTTCGATGTCGCCGGTTCTCAGCCTGCCCGTCAGGCAAGATCAGAACCTGAAGATCTCGTGGAGATTGGCAAGAGAATTGCGGAGTGAGGGGGCAACGGGCCCAACTCGTGAACGTGCTGTGCGATTGCTGGCGAACATGCTTGGTGGAGCCGGTCGTTCGCCGGCCAGCGACGTGTGCCATTCGTCACCGAGCCACGCAGTGCGTGGACGCTCGGCCGTCAGGTCCTCACGCATTCGTAGTATGGGCAACGTGGACATGCCCATCGGTCTCATCTGCGCCATACCGCAAGAACTTGGCCATTTGCGCCGTGAGCTCACCGGTGTTCGGACCGACGTGTGCGGTCAAATCGGCTTCGACAGCGGCACTCTCGACGATTACGAGGTGGTATTGGCCGGGTCGGGCATGGGCAAGGTCAACGCCTCGGTCGTCGCCACGTTGCTGGCCGATCGCTTCGGGTGTCGCACGATCGTCTTCTCGGGCGTGGCGGGCGGCCTGGATCCCACCCTTGGCATCGGCGACGTCGTGATCGCCGACCGCGTGATCCACCACGACGCGGGGGTGATCGGCGCCGACGGCCTGCGGACCTACCAGCCAGGGCACGTTCCGTTCATCAATCCGACCGAGCGTCTCGGGTATCCCGTCGACCCCCAGCTGCTCTCCCGCGTGAAGGAGCGATTGGGCGACACGCGTTTAGCCAGGCTGTCCACTGCGGCGGGTGGCGGCGACCGAGCCCCTCGGATCGAGTACGGCACGATCCTGTCCGGTGACCAGTTTCTGCACTCCGAGTCCACCCGGGTGCGGTTGCACGAACAGTTCGGCGGCCTCGCGGTCGAGATGGAAGGCGGTGCCGTCGCGCAGACCTGCGAGACGTTCGGGCTGCCCTGGTTGGTGATTCGCGCGTTGTCCGATCTCGCAGGCCGAGACTCCCCGATGGACTTCGCGACCTACGTCGAAGAGGTCGCCGCATCGTCGGCGGAAATTCTGCACCGCATACTGCCAGTGCTGTAGGCCCGCTTGCTCCGTTCCAGCCCCAGCCCCGCTCCGAACTGGTTGGCTTGACGTCATGATCGAAGTCACCTTGCTCGGCACCGGCAGTCCCATGGTCGACCCGAACCGCGCAGGACCGTCGACGCTGGTGCGTGCAGGCGAGCAGACCTTCCTGGTGGACTGTGGCCGGGGCGTGCTGCAGCGGGCGGCAGCCATCGGCGTCGGAGCCGCAGACCTCTCGGCGTTGCTGCTGACACATCTCCACAGCGATCACATCACCGATCTCGGTGACGTCATCACGACGCGGTGGGTGACCACGTTCGTGCGCACGCCGCTCCCGATCATCGGCCCTCCCGGTACGGCTGCCGTGGTCGAGGCCACCCTGGCAGCGCTGGCACCGGACATCAGCTACCGCATCGCGCATCACGCGGACATCACCGAGCCACCCGCCGTCGAGGTGCACGAATACACGGAGGGCCTGGTGTGGGGAACCGGGGCGGGCGAAGCGGCGGGAAGTCACGATGCGGGTGTCCAGATTCGGGTTGCCCCAACCGATCACCGACCCGTGGAACCCACCATCGGCTTCCGCATCGAGTACGGAGGGGCGTCGGTCGTGCTCGCAGGTGATTCGGTGCCGTGCGAGAGCCTCGACGCACTTGCCGCAGGAGCTGGCGCGCTGGTTCACACCGTCATCCGCAAGGACCTCATCGCGCTGGTGCCGCAGCAGCGGCTCAAGGACATCCTCGACTACCACTCGTCGGTCGAGGAGGCCGCGGGCACGGCGGCCCGGGCCGGGGTCGGCACGCTGATCCTCACCCACTACGTCCCACCGCTGGCCCAAGGCCAGGAAGACGCGTGGCGCGCGCTGGCCGCCGCGGTGTTCCCCCGCCAGATCGAGCTGGGCGACGACCTGCACCGCGTCGAGGTGCACCCGGGCGTGTGCGCTACGCCAGCCGGGTGATCTCCACCACCACGTCGAGGTCGGTCGATCCCGCTCCCGAGTAGATCCCCTTCAGCGGAGTGACGTCGGAGTAGTCGCGGCCGACGCCAACGCTGATGTACTGCTCGTTGATCTCCTTGTCGTTGGTGGGGTCGAAGTGCCACCACCCGCCCGTCCACGCCTGCACCCACGCGTGGCTCTGACCGTCAATGGTGTCGCCGATCGCCGCCTTGCGCGTGGGATGCAGGTAGCCAGACACGTACCGGGACGGAATCCCCATGCTACGCAACAGGATCAACGTCAGGTGAGCGAAGTCCTGGCAGACGCCCTTGCCCTCGCGGTGCGCGTCGAGACCCGACGAGTGCACCCCGGTGGTGCCCGGCACGTAGTCGAGTTCGGTGTGCACCCAGTTCGCGGCCTCCACGACGGCCTCCTGCGGCTCGTGGTACTTGGCGATGCGCTGCCCGACCCGCGCGATCCGCCGGCTGTCCGGGGTGTACTTCGTCGGCACCAGGTACTCGTCGTAGCGGTCGAGCACGGCCTCGGACTTCAGGTCCTCCCACGTCACCTTGTCAGTGGGCATCTCCCCCTTGTCGGTCTCCACCACCGACGACGCGGTGACCTCCAATTCGGTGTGCGGGGCATGCAGATCGAATGCCGTCACCGCGGTACCCCAGTAGTCGACGTACCGGTAGGACCGGGTGGCGGGCACGGTTTCGACGCGGTTGAGGATCACGTTCTGCCGCGAGTCCGAACGCGGGGTCAGCCGGGCCTCGTTGTAGGACGCCGTCACCGGTGACTTGTAGGCATAGCCGGTCGAATGCACGACACGCAACCGCCACATATCAGACCTCGCCTTCTTCGATGACCAGCGACCCCTTGCGACCGGCGTCCGTCCACGCCACCCACGGAGCCGAGTGAAAGTACTCCAGCGCCAACGCTTCTCCGACATCGGCGCATGTCTTCTGCAGCCCGGCGAGGCGTTGTTCGAGTGACTCCAACAGCACGCCGGGCGCCAAGAACTCCAGCTCGCTGCGGGCGCGACCAAGCAGGCGCTGCGCCTCGTCGGTGGCGCCGATCCGGTTGTGGGCGCCGTTGTGCAGCTCCTCGAGGCTGTGCTCGGCCAGCCGCAGCGAGTACATCACCGAGCGCGGGAACAGCCGGTCGAGCAACATGAACTCGACGACGCGGACGGCGTCGAGCACGCCGCGGTACGTACGCAGGTAGGTGTCGTGCGCACCCGCCGAGCGCAACACCGTCACCCATGCCGGTGACGACGCGCTGTCGCCGACCCGCGCGAGGAGAAGCCGCACGGTCATGTCGACACGTTCGATCGCCCTGCCGAGCACCATGAAGCGGTAGCCGTCATCGCGGGAGAGCGTGGAGTCGGCCAGCCCGGCGAACATCGCGGCGCGGCCTTCGACGTACGACAGGAACTCGTGCGGGCCGAGCCGCTTCGCGGCACGTTCGCGTTCGGCGAGCGCGTTGTACGTGGTGTTGAGGCACTCCCAGATCTCCGTCGACGTGACTTCGCGTGCGCCGCGGGCATTTTCGCGGGCACCGGCGATGGATTCGACGATCGAGCAGCCACCCTTGGTGTCGTGGCTGAACGCAACGAGGTCGGTGAGCGACCACACGTCGAGGGCCACCTTGGGCGGCTCGATGCCGAGGACCTTCAGCAGCGTTCTGGATGCCTGATCGGGGTCGACGCTGGAGTCCTCCAGCAGCTGGTGCACGGTGACGTCGAGGATGCGAGCCGTGTCGTCGGCCCTCTCGACGTAGCGCCCGATCCAGTACAGCGATTCCGCGTTGCGTGCCAGCATCATCGTCTCCTCTTCGCGCAAGCGCTCATCGCAAGTCCCGCTCCGCAATCTGCTGCTGTTGCTGTTGTTGTTGCTGCTGCCCCGACTGCGATTGCTGTTGCTGCTGCGACGCGTCTGGGCCCTTCTCGGACCTGGTTCCGTTGGCGGACTTCGGCAATGCCCTGACCACCTCCGCGGCGGCAAGCTCACGATCGGCCGCGGAAGCGCGGGAGGCGAGCACCCAGGTGTCCTTCGAGCCGCCGCCCTGGCTGGAGTTGACCACCAGCGAGCCCTCGGGCAACGCGACGCGGGTCAAGCCACCCGGCAGCACCCACACGTCGTCGCCGTCGTTGACGCAGAAGGGCCGGAGATCGACGTGCCGCGGCGCTAGCTCGTCGTCGATCTGGGTTGGCACCGTCGAGAGCTGCACGACGGGTTGGGCGATCCAGCCCCGGGGATCGTTGCGGATCTTCTTGCTGATCGCGGCCAGCTCCTTCTCGGAGGCATCCGGACCGAACACGATGCCGTAACCGCCTGAGCCTTCGACGGGTTTGATGACGAGCTCGTCGATGCGGTCGAGAACCTCCTCACGCTCCGCGTCGAGCCAGCAGCGGAAGGTGTCGACGTTGGCCAGCAGCGGCTTCTCGCCGAGGTAGTACTCGATGATCGTCGGCACGTAGGTGTAGACGAGCTTGTCGTCGCCGACTCCGTTTCCGACGGCGCTGGAGATCACCACGTTGCCCGCGCGGGCGGCGTTCAGGACGCCGGCCACCCCGAGCACGGAGTCGGGTTTGAAGTGCATCGGATCGAGATACTCGTCGTCGATGCGGCGGTAGATGACGTCGACCTGACGCTCGCCGTTGGTGGTCCGCATGTAGACGGTGTTGTCCCTGCAGAACAGGTCGCGACCCTCGACGAGCTCGACGCCCATCTGCCGGGCCAGCAGGGAATGCTCGAAGTAGGCCGAGTTGTAGACGCCGGGAGTCAGCACGACGACGGTCGGGTCGGCCTCGTTGGAGGCCGCGGCCTTGCGCAATGCCTGCAGCAGGTGTGACGAGTAGTCGCCGACCGCGCGTACCCGGTGCGTGGCGAACAGGTTCGGAAACACGCGCGCCATGGAGCGCCGGTTCTCCATCACGTAGGACACCCCGGACGGCGAGCGCAGGTTGTCCTCGAGCACGCGGAAGGTGCCCTGCGCATCGCGCACCAAGTCGATGCCTGCGACGTGGATGCGCACGCCGTTGGGCGGCACGATGCCGGCGGCCTCGCGGTGGAAGTGCTCACAGGAAGTCACCAGCCGGCGCGGGATCACGCCGTCGCGCAGGATCTCCTGCTCGCCGTAGACGTCGTCGAGGTACATCTCCAGCGCCTTGACCCGCTGGGTGATGCCGCGCTCGAGCCGCGACCACTCGGCGGCCGAGATCACCCTCGGAACGAGGTCCAGCGGGAACGGGCGTTCCTGACCCGAAAGAGAGAAGGTGATGCCCTGGTCGATGAACGCACGGCCGAGCGCATCGGACCGCGCCGCGAGCTCGGAGGCGTCGGACGGAGCAAGCTCGGCGAAGATGCCCTTGTACGGACCGCGGACGTTGCCGTCCGCGTCGAACATCTCGTCAAAGGCCTGCGAATACCCGCCGACGCTGTTGTAACCGTCGAAGATCCCGTCGTAGCGCTTCGTCGAGGACGGGGATTTGCGCGACGACCGCGCATTGGCTGTGGGAACGGTTCGAAGGCTCACCTGTGACATGCTGCCTCACCAGCGCCGTTTCGGCAGTCCGCTAGCGATCGCTTTGGGTAATTGGGGCCCGCGCTGGTAACCTGAACCCTCGCTGCCCGGCACCGGGCACCCGCATGAATACTCATGCCAACACAAGCTGACATTTAGAAGGAATCAACGCGTGGCCAATATCAAGTCGCAGGAAAAGCGCATCCGCACCAACGAGCGCGCTCGTCTGCGCAACCAGTCGGTGAAGTCCGAGCTTCGCACGGCTGTTCGCAGCCTCCGCGAGGCCATCGAGGCTGGCGAGAAGGACAAGGCCACCGAGTTGCTGGTTGCCACCAACCGCAAGCTCGACCAGGCCGCCAGCAAGGGTGTCATTCACAAGAATCAGGCGGCCAACAAGAAGTCCGCTCTGACGCTGGCCACCAACAAGCTCTGATTGGTCGACCCTTGATCGGGCGCCCCGTTGACCGGGGCGCCCTTGATCGGCTTACCCGCCTCGGCTCAGCCCTTGGCTGCCAGTTCCGCCACCCGGCGCACCGCCGTCTCGAGTGCGTAGTCGGCATTCGCCGCCACACCCTTGACGTCGCCGTTGAGCGCCGCGACCAACCGGATCGCCTCGGCCACCGAATCGCGTGACCACCGGCGGGACTGTTTCTGCGCCTTTTGCACCCGCCACGGCGGCATGCCCAGTTCGCCTGCCAGCTTGTACGGGTCACCCGACAGCGGCCCGATCCTGGCGATCGCGTGCACGGCCTCGGCAAGCGCATCGGCCAGCACCACCTGCGGTTCGCCGCTCATCATCGCCCAGCGCAGGGCTTCGGTCGCGCCGGCCACGTCACCCGTGACCGCCTTCTCCGCGATTTCGAACCCCTTCACCTCGGCCTTCCCGCTGTGATACCTGCGCACCGCGGCGGGATCCACGTGGCCGCCGGTGTCGGCGACCAGCTGTGAGCACGCGGCGGCCAGCTCGCGGAGGTCGGAGCCGACGGCGTCGAGAACCGCGGTGACCACGTCGTCGCTGACCTTGATCCGCAGCTCGCGGAACTCCCTGCGGACGAAGTCGGCACGCTCCGCGGGCTTGGTGACCTTGGCGCACGGATGAACGTCGGCCCCGAGCTTCTTCAGCTGATCGGCCAGAGCCTTGGCCCGCCCGCCACCGGAGTGCACGACGACGAGCATGGTGCCCGGCGGCAGATCCGCCGCAGCAGCGGCGATGAGTGCCACCGCGTCCTTGCCTGCCTCGGCCGCCGACTCCAGCACCACGACCCGCTCGTCGGCGAATAGTGACGGGCTCAGCAGCTCGGCGAGCTCGCTGGTGCTGACCTCGCCGGCACGCAGCCGATCGACGGGCACGTCCACGGTGCCCGCCGCTTCGCGTGCGGAATGCAGTACCTCGCCAACGGACCGTTCGACGAGCAGTTCTTCGTCACCCAATACGAGGTGCAGTTGGCTCACGCTGAGATCGTGTCACGTCGCGCCGACAGCTCCGGTTCCCGGGCCGGACACCGCCCACGCGATGAGGCAGACCGCGGCAGCGGCCACACCCACGCGGCCCCACCGCCACCTCCACGCGAGGACGGATCCGATCCCCACCGCCGCCACACAGAACACACCCGCGGGGCCGGGAGGGACGGGCACGACGGCACCTGGCACGGCCGACGCCCATCTCGCCATCCGCAGCAGCCACCACAGTTCCGGCCCGGTGAAGCGGATCAGGAACTGGGCCGCCTCAGGCCACACGATCGACACCGCCGCCGCGCTGGTGCCGATCACGGTGATGGGCGCAATGACCACCGCCACTGCGAGGTTCGCCGCGACCGACACCAGGCTGACGGTCCCCGCCATCCCCGCGACGAGCGGTGCCGTGACGAGTTGGGCGGCGACGGCGACGCTGACCGCATCGGCGAGGGGTTTGGGCCAGCTCCTGTCGGCGAGGCGCCGTGACCATGCGGGTGCGATCACGACCAGTGCCGCGGTGGCCGACGCCGACAGTGCAAAGCCAATGTCGACGGCCAGTTGGGGCGCACCGATCATCAGGATCAACACCGTCGCCGACAGCGCCGGAATCGCTTGCCGCCGACGGTGTGTGACGATCGCCAGCAGCGTGATCGCGCCCATGACTGCCGCCCGTAGAACGCTCGCCGACGGCTGCACCACCACGACGAACGCGGCCAGCGCCAGCGCGGCCAACGCCACGGCCACCCGGGGGCCGACGACAGCGGCCGAGAGCAGCACCGCGCCGCAGACGATGGTGACGTTGGCTCCCGACACGGCGGTGAGATGCGTGAGGCCGGCGGCCTTGAACTCGTCGACGGTAGGCGCAGTGACGGTGGACGTATCGCCGAGCACCAGTGCGGGCAGCATCGCGGCCTGATCGGCGGGCAGCGCCGAACGCGCGGCATCGGCGAAGGCGGCACGCGCCCGTGCGGCGATCCGCTGCGCGAGGTTGGCTCGGCCGAGCGTCGGCGTCCCCGTCCCCGTCGCCGTCAGCACCGCAACGGTGAGGTCACGCCGAGTGGGCGGCCCGACACGGGCGCGAAAGGCGGCAGGGCGGCCCGCGGTCAGCTCGCCGTAGCCACTGCCCGACGCGAACACCACGACGCGGCCCGAGAGCGGCCGGTCGTCGACGGCAGTCAGGTTGCCGCGGAACATCACTCGGCCACCGGCCACCGTGCGGGGCGACTCGGTCGCGGCGACCACCACCGAGACCGTCGAGCCGACCCGGTCGGATACCGGATGCTCGGCCACGTCCTGCACGCGCAACGTCACCGAGATCGAGAACGCGATCCCGACGACGGCCACCGCCAGAACGCCGGGCCAGACCGCCGCTTCCGGCTGCCTCTTGCGCCACCAACGTGTCACCAGAGAAGTGGTGGCCACTGCCGCCGCCACGACCCACAGTGACGCCGCACCACCCCAGAGGATGCCCGCGGCCGTCACGCCCCAACTCGTCAGGGCGGCAGGGACCAGGCGCAGATCGTGGCCGACCGGCCGGGCATCGGGTGTGCTCACACATGGACCAGGTCACGCAGCTTCTCCAACCGCGCCGGTCCGATGCCGTCGACTTCGCCGAGCTGCTCGACACTGGTGAACCGGCCGTTCGCGTCGCGCCACCCGATGATCGCGGCCGCGGTGACCGGCCCCACTCCGGGCAGTGCGTCGAGATCTTCGGCCGTTGCGGTGTTGAGGTTGACCGCACTCGGCGCATCCGGACCGGCGTCTGCGCCTGGACCGGGCGACTGCCCCGGTGGCGCGGTGACCGAACTGCCCATCGCCGTGGGCGCACCGGGCGGCGAGGTGATGCCAACGACGATCTGCTCACCGTCGGACACCCGGCGGGCCATGTTCAGGCCGATCAGGTCGGCGCCGTCGAGTACCCCTCCGGCCGCGGTGAGTGCGTCGGCGATGCGCGCCCCGGAGTCCAGCGTGACCAGCCCCGGCCGATGAACGAGGCCGACCACGCTGACGACGACCGGGCCACCCGGCTCGGCGGCGGGGCTGCCCGCGGTCGGACCGGTCGACGAAACCATCTGCACGGGAGGGAGTTTCGCCGACACCACCGGCGGTGGATCGTCGCGGACCAACGTGAAGACCGTGACCAGCACTGCGATCGCACCGACCGCGATCAGCCCGATGACACCTGCGCGCCCTGGGTCCGCCCGGATCGCCGCCATCCAGCCGGGGCCGCCCGCCGGTGCGTCGGGTAGCCACCGCGACAGTGACGTGTCGGGTTCCTCGTCGTCGGACCGCTCGGCTTCGGTGGGTTCCGATCCCAGGCGGCGCTGGGCCCGGTCCGCTGGCAGTTCGGTTCGCATGGCCGCGACGGTAGGCGCGGCAACGGACGGCATCGTCGGGTCGAACGGATGCCGATGCTCCGCTGTGGACGAAAGTCGATCTGTGGATACCCGGTCAGAGCTGCAGACCGCGAGCATCGTCGGGAACCCGGGGTGGGCTCAGTTCCAAAGTCTTGTCATCCGGAGCTGATGGCGCGTCGCTGGAAGGCGTTGCTCGTTCCAGGAACCGGAGCAGTTCGACGGGGAAGGGAAGCACCAAGGTGGAGTTCTTCTCCGCCGCGACCTCGACGACGGTTTCCAGGAGCCGTAGTTGCAGTGCCGCCGGGTGTTTTGCCATGACTTCGGCTGCCTGAGCCAGCTTTTCGGACGCTTGCAGTTCGCCCTCGGCGGTGATGACCCTGGCCCGTCGTTCCCGCTCCGCCTCGGCCTGGCGCGCAATCGACCGCTTCATCGAATCGGGCAGCACCACGTCCTTGATCTCGACGCGGTCGATCTGCACACCCCAGCCCAGCGCGGGGCTGTCGATCATCACTTCAAGGCCTTGGTTGAGGTGCTCGCGGTTGGACAGCAAGTCGTCCAGATTGCTCTTGCCAATGATCGACCGCAGCGACGTCTGCGCGACCTGGCCGATGGCGGACATGTAGTCCTGTACATCGACGGCCGCCCGCACCGGATCCGAGACGTTGAAGTAGATGACGGCGTCTACCCGGACGGTCACGTTGTCGCGGGTGATGCCATCCTGGGCGGGCACCGGCAGCGTGATGATCTGCAGGTTCACCTTCTGTAGGCGATCGGCGAACGGGATCAGCACTGTCAGTCCAGGTCCGCGGACGCCGGATTGGACTCGTCCGAATCGGAAGACGACACCCCGTTCGAACTGCCTGACAACGCGAATGTTCGCCAGCCCGAGCCAAATCGCGCCGATGCCTGCGGCTCCTGCTGTTGCGAGTGCGTAGAGAATGCTCACGGTGTTCCTCCTCGAAGGACTAGCCCGCGGCAGCCGTCTGGAGGGCCCGCGGGCCTACATCAAGTGTGGCACCGGCGAGCCGTTCCAGCCATCGTCTCGCCAACACACCCAGTCGATCTCGACCAGTGCGCCGACGGCCAACCCGGTCACCCCGACGCAGGTGCGCGAGGGCAACCGTTCGGGAAACCACGCCGCGTAGGCGGTGTTGAACGCGGCGTAGTCGTCCCAGTCGATGAGGTAGGCACGCACCGAGACGACGTCGGCAAGTCCCCCACCGCACAGTTCGGTGACCCGCAACAGGTTGCGCAGTACCTGATCGGTCTGGGTCGCGACGTCGGCGCCGACCACGGTCCCGGTCGTGTCGGTCGGCATCTGGCCGGTCACGTGCAGCGTCTGCCCGGCGGCGGTGGCGTGGGAGAACGGTGCCACACCCGGCGGCACACCCTCCTCGGGCGTGAAGTGGAACGCGCGGATGCCGCTCATGCCGCGACCCCCGGCCAACGGGGGAAGCACCGCTTGTCGATGCGCCCATGCACGCCCTGCCGTTGGTCGACGACCTGGGTGACGGTGAAGTCGACGGCCACCGACATGAACGAGTAGGCGTCCCGCCGGGTCAGGCCGAAGACGAGCCCGAGCACGTCGAGCGTGCGCAGTGCCGCGGCCTTCATCGCCGCGTCGAGCGTGTCGCCGAAGCCGTGCACGAAGAGCTCGGTCGAGGTCTCCAGCACGGGCACGGTGAAGGGCAGATCACGTCGAATGGTCAAGCGCAGCAATCCGTTCAGTGACGACTCGAGTGCAGTTCCGCTGATCTCGCCGTCGCCCTGCGAGACATGCGGGTCGCCCACCGACAGCAGCGCGCCGGGCACCTGTACAGGGTAGAACATGCGCCCGCCCGCTCCGACGCGCCAGTTGTCCACGTTGCCACCGTGGTCACCGGGCGGCACCGACGACACCCGCTCGGGAGCGGCCGGTGCAACACCCATGGTGCCGAAGTGCGGCCGCAGAGGAACCACGACACCGGGAAGCGCGGGCTCGCGCGCCGCGGCGTCGGGCACGACGATGGTGCCCGGCTGATTGGCCAAAGGCGTTGCGGTCCAGTCATAACCGAACAACGCCCGGCCCAGAAGCGCGTCGGCGTCGAGTTCGTAGACCGTCACCCGCTCCCTGGCAGCTCGTCGTAGAGGTGGCCCCAGTGTCCTGCCAGATTCGATCCGTACGGAAGCCGCGGCGTCGCGGACAGGATGTCCACCTGCAGCACGTCACCGGGGCGGGCGCCCTCGACGGCGATGGGACCGGTGAGCAGATGTGGCCCCGGTCCGCGGTCGGTCACCGACGCGAAGACGTCGGCGATCCGTGGGTCCATCAGCAGGTCGGGGGCGTCACCGGCGTGATGGGTCAACGTCTCGATCGCGACCAGATCACCCGACGCCACGACGAGCGCAGGTGCCAGGCGCGGGTCGAAGTACCCCCAGTGCACCGTGGACGGGGTGGCCGGGAGGTCGTGTTGCATTCGGCGATCATGCCAGCGTGACGGTCTTCCGGCGCGTCGAGCGATGCCTCGCGTATACATATTCCAGAAGGTGTCTACTAACCGCCGCAACGAGGAGGCGCACATGACGACGACCACCGACCGGCCGCTGCGGGTGATCCAGTGGACCACCGGCAACATCGGCACGCGCTCACTGCATTCGATCATCGGGCGCAACGACATGGAGCTCGTCGGGGTGTACGCCCACGGTGCCGACAAGGTCGGGGTGGATGCCGCCGTCCTCGCGGGCTGGCCGGAGCCCACGGGCATCGCCGCCACCAACGACATCGACGCGCTCATCGCCTTGCAACCGGATGCTTGCTGTTACAACCCGCTGTGGCCGAACGTCGACGAACTGGTCCGGCTGCTGGAGGCCGGGGTGAACGTGTGCTCGAGCGCGGCCTGGATCACCGGCGGCAAGCAGTCACCGGAAGACTTGGACCGGATCCGGAAGGCTTGCCAGGCAGGCAATTCCACGATCTTCGGCAGTGGGGCACACCCCGGCATGACCAACATGGTCGGGATGGTGCTCTCGGGCGCTTGCGAGAACGTCGACGAGATCCGCATCACCGAGTCCGTCGACTGCTCGACCTACGAATCGGCTGACACGCAGGCCGCGATGGGCTTCGGGCAGGACCCCGCAACGCCCGGCCTCGCCGAGAGCGTGCGGCGCGAGAGCGAGGTGTTCGCCGAGTCTGCGGCGATGATGGCCGACGCGATCGGCGCCAAGCTCGACCGCCTGACGTTCGACGTCGAGTTCACTGCCGCCACCGGCGACAGTGACCTCGGGTTCATGCAGATCCCCAACGGCACCGTTGGCAGCGTGTACGGCTATCACCGCGGCTGGGTGGGCGAGAAGAACGTCGTCAGCGTCGGGTTCAACTGGACCATGGGCAGCCACGTCACCCCGCCCAAGCCACTCGAGCACGGGCACGTCATCCAGGTGTTCGGCACGCCCAACATGCGCACCGTGCTGCACTGCCTGCCACCGAAGGACTGGACCGAGCCCGGCTTCATGGGACTCGGCATGATCTACACCGCCATGCCCGTGACCAATGCCGTGCCCGCGGTGGTCGCCGCCGCGCCGGGCATCGTCACGCTGAAGGACCTGCCGCCGGTGACGGGGCGGGTCGCGCGCTAGCGCCGACCCTCACACCGACTTCTGCGCCACGGCTGTGGCCGGTCGGAGATCACGACCACCTCGCAGATCTCGGCGGGCAGTCACGCAGCAGTTCATACTTTGTATGCGACGTCGGATTGTCGCGCGCCACACATGAAACTCCCAGGTTCGCAGGGCATCTGAGAATCACCGCAATGACGCGGTAACTCATGCGAAACCCATTCCTCATACAGAGTATGCATTGTATGGTTCGACCGGCACTACGAACCACGGGAGACCACTATGGCCACATCACCATCGGCTGAGCAGCCCGCCCCAACGGGATTGAGGTCCGGCGCACTGCGCGCTGGCGACGTCGTCGTCATGGCGTTGGCCAGCTCCGGTCCGACCCAAAGTGTGGCGGTCTCGCTGGCTGCCATCATGGCCACCGTCGCCTACGCAGGCTTCCTGCCGATCCTCATCTGCTTCGTGCCGATGCTCGGCATCGCGCTGGGCTATCAGCGTCTGCACGCCTGGCAGCCCAGCGCGGGCGCGACGTATTCGTGGGTGGGTCGGGTACTCAACCCCCATGCGGGCTTCTTCGCCGGCTGGATCATGTTGCTCTACTACACCGTTGGCACGACCAGCCTGACCATCCCGCTCGGCAGCTACCTGCTCAGCTTCTTCTCCGACGACGCCGCCAACAATTCATACGCCGTCGCCACCGTGGGCACCGTGTTCAACCTCATCGTCCTGGTGATCGCCGCACTGGGTGCGCAACTGTCTGCCCGCTTCCAGTGGATGTGGGCCGTCTTCGAATACGCACTCATCCTGGGGTTCGCGATCGCGGCAATCGTCTTCATCGCCAGCGGACACGACGGCGTCGTCACGGTGGACTCGTCGTGGTTCACCATCAGCGGCGCAGGTGGCTTCAAGTCGCTGATATCCGGTGTGCTGCTTGCCATCTTCTTGTACTCCGGATGGGATACGGCCGCCTACGTCGGTGAGGAGTCCTCGGGCGCCAAGGCCGGGCGAGCCGCCCTGACCAGCGTCATCCTGTTGTTCGTCATCTACTCGGTCACCGTGCTGGCGTTCCAGGGCATCGCACCCATGCAGGAGATGCAGGATCACGCGGCCAACATCCTCGCGTTCGTCGGTGAGCGGATTGGCGGCGGCTTCTGGAAACAGCTCATGATCGTCGCCGTCCTCGGCGGGACACTGGCGTCGCTGCTGGCTGCCATCGTCAGCTCGTCGCGAATTGGTTTCGCGATGGGGCGCGATCGCGTGATCCCCGCCTGGTTCGGCGGGGTGAACTCCCGCTTCGGCACACCATGGAACGCCACCATTCTCTTCGGCTTGCTCAACGTCGTATTCCTGTGGGGTTCGACCCTGATCGACTCCGTCGGGGCGGCGCTCTCGGACATCGTCAGCACGCTCGGACTGATGGCCGCCATCTTTTATCTGCTCACCGCAAGCACCGCCATCTGGTGCTACCGCCACCAGATCATGGGCTCGGCAAGCGATTTCGTAATCGGCGGACTGCTTCCTGGGCTGGGGGCGTTGTTCATGGGATTCGTGGTCGTCTATTCGCTGGCGTCGGGGTCGCTCAACGCGGTCGAGATCGCGTTCGGGGTCGGCCTCTCGCTCTTGGGACTCGTGCTTTCGGTGATCTCCGCCAAGACCGGCCACGCTCGCTACTACACGGACCCGCGCAGCAGCTACGGCGACCACGTCGAAGCCGAGCTCACGCGCCCCTCGTCCACCTGACCTGAGACTGCACGATGGCGTCTGCGCTAGCCCCGAGCGCACGCAAACTCGCGAAAATCTGCGGCGTGTCGCCCGCAAACACGCGCGGTCACGGAAGGGGGTGGTTCGCGGTTAGCCCAGGCGGGCCGCGAGGGTCGCGACACCCGGTCCAGCGAGGTCGCTCAAGGCGGCGGGCCGTCCCGCCATCACCACGAGCAACGCCTCGCCAGGCCCCCGCACCTCGGGACCCTTGCCGTAGGACCAGTCGGAGTCGGTGGCGATCAGCCGCACGCCACGGGCCCGTAATGCACCTCGGATGGTCGGCGAGTAGCGCACGAAGTCCAGTGCGGCGCTGAGGCGTTCGGCAGGAATCGTCCGCTCCAGGCCCAGCGGCCGCCGAATGTCCTGCTGGTGAATCATGTTGTCGGTCAGCGCTATCCGGCCGCCGAAGCCCGCTCCCATGCCGTGCGGCTCGACGTTGTCCCGCAGGAGTGCGACGAGCTGCTCGGTGGAGCTGTCCGCCAGATCGGAGACACCGAGACCGTTGATGCGATCCATCTGCAGGCGGGCCCTGACGAAGCGCGCAGTCAGGTCTCGGGCAGTCATCTCCTCGAAGCTCACCACGTGCGCGGCCACGTCGCGCACGCTCCACTCCGCACACAGCGACGGGTGCGCCCACTGTTCCGGCGTCAGGCCGGCGAGGAAGTCGGCGAGGTCTTCGCGTTCCTCGCGCGCGAGGTCGAGAGCGGTCACGGGCCGTCCACCGTTACGCACACGCCGATCGCCCCGCCGCCGACGTGGACCGACAGCACCGGCCCCATGTCGCTCACGGAAAGTGATCCGAGTTGCGGCAGCCTGGCCGTCAGCGTCGCGCCGAGTTCGTCGGCGTCGTCGTGATTGTCGACGTGGTGGACGACGACCGAGGCCGTCCGGTCGCCGACGAACTCCACGACCGCGTCGACCATCGCCGCGTGCGCCTTCGACACCGTCCGGATGCGTTGGGACAGCACGAGTCGACCGTCCACGTCGAGGCACAGCAGCGGTTTCAGCGACAGCGCGGTACCCAGCCACGACGCGGCGGTGCCGATCCGCCCGCTGCGCCGGAGGTTGTCGAGTCGGTGCACCACGATGAAGGCGCGGCCGCGTGGCACGGCCGACCTGGCCGCTGCCTCGACGGTGTCGAGGTCCTCCCCCGCGGCCGCTGAGCGGGCTGCTGCCATGGCGACGAACCCGACACCGGCCGCCGCGGACCGTGCGTTCACCACGCGCACCGCGGGAGCGAATTCGCGCGCCATGGCCACTGCCGAGCTGAACGTGCTCGACAGCGCCGCCGAAAGATGCACCGCGACCACGCCGTCCCCGCCGCTGTCGGCCAATGCCTTGCGGTAGGCCTCGGTCAGGTCGGCGGGTACCGCACCTGCGGTCGTGACGTGGGCACGATCGTGGACGTCGTAGGGCACCGGGTCAATCCCGTCGCGCAGGTCCGTGCCGTCGACCAGAACGTGCAACGGCACTTGCCGAATCCCCCACCGCCGCAACTCATCCGGCTCCAGTCGAGAGGACGAGTCGGTGACCACCACGACGGCCATGGTCAGTCGCCGGCGACTTGGGAGACCGCGACGCCCGCCTCGGCGAGGCCCTTCATCATCAGCTCGGCGACGGCCTCGTGTGCTTCGAAGTTCCAGTGGATGCCGTCCGGGTTGCCGCGACCACTCATCACCTCGTCGCCGACCGCGGCCTTCAGATCGACGATGGGCACGTCGTGATCGCGCCCCCACGACGTGATGGCGGCGACCGTACCCTCGCGCCAACGGTGCGACCGGCCGTAGGTGTCGGCAATGTGCACCGAAGGGATCGTCGCCACGAACGGAATGCCTGGACGGTTGAAGTCGATTGCCGCCCTGACCTGTTCGAGGTAGTCAGCGCTCAGGTGCGGAGGCAGCGCCGGTCGCGCGATCGGCGAGAACCGGGGCTGCAGCCAGCCGTAGCCGTCGCGCGCCCATCGCCTCAGCCACGGCGGTCGGACGTAGCGGATCAGCTCGCGCACCGCCGTCGGCAGCGGGGATGGAAGTGAGTCCATGCCGCCCGTCGCGACGATCACCGCGCCCGCGCGAGGCAGCGCCGCCCACGCGCGGGGATCCTGGGTCGCCGCCCACCACACGTCGCGGCAAGTCCAGCCGATCCGGCCGATCAGCTCGACATCCCAACCGAGTTGGGCAGCAACGATGTTGGGCCAGATCCTGGGATCGTCGGCGGGCAGTCCACCGGTCGGTCCGTAGTAGGACAGGGAGTCGCAGAAGATCAGCAGCGTGCGCTTGTCAGAGGACATCGTTGGCGACCTGTGCCGATGCGTTCCAGACGTCGAGGCGCCACTGGATGTCGCCTGCGGCGGCATCGGATTCCGAATGACCGGACAGCTGAACCCAGCTGGCATTGCCCATGCCGCCCAGAACCGGCCAGTTGCCCACCGGCAGCCGTAGCAGGGCTGCGGTCAGCGCCGCGATCAACCCACCGTGAGCCACCAACACCACGGGGCGGTCCGCCTCGTCGACACCCCATTCGGCTTGTCCCGCCACCAGATCCGCGACGACGGGCACACTGCGGTCGGCCACGTCGACCCGGCTCTCGCCGCCGTGCGGAGCCCATCGAGCGTCGTCCCGCCACGCCAACCGGGCACCCGGTGCGACGGCGTCGACCTCGAGGTGCGTCATGCCCTGCCAGTCACCCAGATGGGTTTCGCGCAGCCGGGTGTCGACGGACACCGAGAGCCCGGCCCGCTCACTGAGCGCAAGCGCCGTGTCCAGCGCGCGACGCAGATCGGATGACACGATCAGCAGCGGTTGCCGCTTGGCCAGCACCTCGGCGGCGGCAATGGCCTGCATCCGCCCCAGATCGCTCAGATCGGTGTCGAGTTGGCCCTGCATCCGGCTGCTCGCGTTGTACTCGGTCTGCCCGTGCCGCAGCAGCACCAGGCGGCGCACCCTCACTCGTGGCCATCCAGGTCGACCGGCACCAGCGGGCAGTCGCGCCACAGCCTGTCGAGCGCGTAGAAGTTGCGCTCGTCCTGGTGCTGGATGTGCACGACGATGTCGATGTAGTCCAGCAGTACCCAGCGACCTTCGCGGGTGCCCTCGCGGCGGGCCGGTTTGTGCCCTGCGACGCGCATCTTCTCCTCGACCTCGTCGACGATGGCGTTGACCTGCCGGTCGTTGGATGCCGAGGCGATGACGAACAGATCGGTGATGACGAGCTGCCCGGAGACGTCGATGACGACGACGTCGTCGGCGAGCTTGTCGGCGGCTGCCCTGGCTGCCACCGTGGCCATGCCGACGGCTTCCTCGGATGCGGTCATGCGTGAGACTCCTTGTTGGCCGTCTTGTCGGCGTTCTTGTTGGTCGAGGTGTGTGCGGGGTAGAGGCCGCGCTTGGTGACGTACTGGACGACGCCGTCCGGCACCAGGTACCAGATGGGCCGCCCCGCCGCGGCGCGGCGCCTGCAGTCGCTCGACGAGATGGCCAGCGCGGGCACCTCGACCAGGCTCAGCGCGTCCTCTGGCAATTCCTTCATGGCGGCGGCGATGTGTTCGCCGTCGAGCTCGTAACCGGGCCTGCTGACGCCGACGAAGCGGGCCATGGCGAAGAGGTCCTCCCAGTTCTGCCACGACAGGATGGAGGCGAGGGCGTCGGCACCGGTGATGAAGTACAACTCCGTGTTGGGGTTCAGGGCCCCGAGGTCGCGCAGCGTGTCCGTGGTGTAGGTCGCGCCGCCACGGTCGATGTCGACGCGGCTGACGGAGAACCGCGGATTGGCCGCGGTGGCGATGACCGTCATCAGGTAGCGGTCCTCGGCGGCGGTGACGATGCGCTCGCGCTTCTGCCATGGCTGGCCGGTCGGGACGAAGATCACCTCGTCGAGGCTGAACAGGTCGGCCACCTCGCTGGCCGCGACCAAGTGACCGTTGTGGATGGGATCGAAGGTCCCGCCCATCACGCCCAGCCTGCGTTGAGTCACGAATAGCCAGCTTACGGGAGCGTCTACGGGCGCTAGACCGGCAGCAGCTGGTCGATCACCCCGGCGAGCTGCTTGGCCGACCGGCACTCGTGCATGGTGATGACGTCCTCGTAGCGCGGCACCGCAGAGTCGCCGCTGCCCCACAGGTGCTTGGGTTCGGGGTTGAGCCAGTGCGCGTGCCTGCTGGCGTTGACCATGTGCGCGAGCAGATCGGTCTCGGGGTTGCGATAGTTGTTGCGCCCGTCCCCGAGCACCAGCAGCGAGCTGCGCGGCGACAGCACGTTGGGCCAGTTCTCCAGGAACGACACGAACGCGTGCCCGTAGTCGGAGTGACCGTCGCGGGTGTAGACGCCGGCTTCCCTGGTGATGCGCTGCACCGCGACGGCGAGGTCGGCCTCTGGACCGAACAGCTCGGTGACCTCGTCGGTGGTGTCGATGAAGGCGAACACCCGCACGCGGGAGAACTGCTGCCGCAGCGCGTGCACCAGCTGCAGGGTGAAGTGGCTGAACCCTGCAACCGACCCGGACACGTCGCACAGCACGACGAGCTCGGGCCGCGCCGGGTGCGGCTTCTTGAGCACCACCTCGATGGGCACACCACCGGTGGACATCGACTTGCGCAGCGTCTTGCGCAGGTCGATCTCGCCTGCCCGGGAACGACGCCGCCGTGCGGCCAGCCGGGTGGCCAGCGTGCGTGCCAGGGGTTGCACCACCCGTTTCATCTGGCGCAGTTGCTCACCGGAGGCGCGCAGGAACTCGACGTTCTCCGCGAGCTGCGGGATGCCGTACATCTGGACGTGGTCGCGGCCCAGTTGTTCTGCGGTGCGGCGCTTGGTCTCCGACTCGACCAACTTGCGCAGTTGTGAGATCCGCTTGGCGGCCATCGCCTTGGCGATCTCCTCCTGCGTCGGCGTGGGTTCGTCGCCGTACCCGGCGAGCAGCCCGGCCAGCAACCGGCCCTCGAGCTCGTCCAACCCCATGGCCTTGAGCGCCTGATACGACGAATACGACGGACCCCGGCTGGAGCTGTAGCGCCCGAACGACTCGACGATCTGGGCGATCATGGCCGCCAGCCGGTCATCGATGTTCCCGAGCTCTGGGTTGTCCGTCAACATCTTCAGGAGTGCCTCGCGCATGGCCTCGACGTCCTGCGGCGGCAGGCCTTCGGGGCTCGCCTTCGCGGCATCGTCTTCGTCGTCGAGGATGGTGCGGTCACCAAGTGCGGCGGGGAACCACAGGTCGAACATCGCGTCGTAGGTGTCCCTGTGGTCGGCGCGACGCAGCACGGCGCAGGCCAGTCCCTCGCGAAGTACCTCGCGGTCGCCGAGCCCGAGCACCGACATCACCCGGCCCGCGTCGACGGTCTCCGAAGGGCCGACGGCGATGCCCACCCCGCGCAACGCTTCGACGAACTCCACCAGGTGCCCCGGAATTCCGTGTGGTGCAAGCGGTTGCGGCGGTGTGGTGCGTCGAACGGCCATCGGTCGGGCTCCTCAGTTCAGGCTTCGATTCAATTCAGGCTCCGTCTCAATTCAGGCGTAGCTCGCCGGAAGCCCGCTTCTGGTCGGACTGATGCTTGAGCACGACACCGAGGGTGGCGGCGATCGTCTTGTCGTCGATGGTGTCCATGCCGAGCGCCAGGATGGTGCGGCCCCAGTCGATGGTCTCGGCGACCGATGGCACCTTCTTGAGCTGCATGCCGCGCAGCACGCCGATGATCCGGACGAGTTCCTCGGCGAGCTTGACCGGCAGCTCGGGGACTCGAGACAGCAGGATCCGCCGCTCCAGGTCGGGTTCGGGAAAGTCGATGTGCAGGAACAGACACCGTCGCTTGAGCGCCTCGGACAGCTCGCGGGTGGCGTTGGAGGTCAGCAGCACGAACGGTGGGCGCTCGGCGACGATGGTGCCCAGTTCGGGCACGGTCACCGCGAAGTCGGAGAGCACCTCGAGCAGCAGGCCTTCGATCTCGATGTCGGCCTTGTCGGTTTCGTCGATCAGCAGCACGGTGGGTTCGGTGCGTTTGATCGCGGTCAGCAGGGGGCGGGTCAGCAGGAACTCCTCGCTGAACACGTCCATCTTGGTCTGGTCCCAGTCGCCGGACCCGGCCTGGATGCGCAAGATCTGCTTGGCGTGGTTCCACTCGTAGAGCGCGCGGGCCTCGTCGACGCCCTCGTAGCACTGCAGGCGGACCAGCCCTGCGCCGGTGGCTTGCGCCACCGCACGGGCCAACTCGGTCTTGCCGACGCCGGCCGGGCCTTCGACGAGCAGGGGCTTGCCGAGTCGGTCAGCGAGGAAAACCGCTGTGGCAGTGGCGGTGTCGGGCAGGTATCCGGTCTCGGCGAGGCGGTTGGCGACGTCGTCGATGTCGGTGAACATCGGTACCGGGCGGGCGGGCACGCTCATCGGGCGGGCTTCTCCTTGTTAGGCGGGGCGGGTATGGCCGTCTCCCCACACGATCCACTTGGTGGAGGTCAATTCCGGCAGACCCATCGGGCCGCGGGCGTGCAACTTCTGGGTGGAGATGCCGATCTCGGCGCCGAACCCGAACTGCTCGCCGTCAGTGAACGAGGTCGACGCATTCACCATCACCGCTGCCGCATCCACTTGCTCGGTGAAGCGTTGTGCAGCAGCAAGATTGGTTGTCACAATGGCCTCGGTGTGACCGGTTCCGTACTCGTTGACGTGGGCGATGGCGGCGTCGACGTCGTCAACCACCGCGACCGCGATGTCCATCGAGAGGAACTCGGCCCGTAGTTCGTCCTCGCTGGGATCGAGGTGCACCGTCACGCCGACATCCTGCAGCGCGCCGACCAGGCGTGGCACGGCCACGTCGGCAATGGCGGCGTCGATCAGAAGCGATTCGGCGGCGTTGCAGACGCTGGGCCTGCGTGTCTTGGAGTTCAACAGGATGCGTTCGGCCACATCGAGATCGGCTGCCGAATGCACGTAGACGTGACAGTTGCCGACGCCCGTCTCGATGGTCGGCACCGTCGCATCGCGCACCACCGCGTCGATCAGGCCGGCTCCCCCACGCGGAATGACGACGTCGACGAGGCCGCGGGCCTGGATGAGGTGCGTGACGGTGGTGCGGTCGTCGCTGGGCAGCAGTTGCACGGCGTCGGGGGTGAGCCCCTCCTCGACGAGCGCGGCGCGCAGCGCCGTCACCAGTGCGGCGTTCGAGCGCGCCGCCGACGAGCTGCCGCGCAGCAGCACGGCGTTGCCGGACTTCAGCGTCAGGCCGAACGCGTCGACCGTCACGTTTGGCCTGCCCTCGTAGACCATGCCGATCACGCCGAGCGGTACGCGCTGCTGGCGCAGCTGCAGACCGTTGGGCAGTGCGCTTCCGCGCAGCACCTCACCCACCGGGTCGGGCAGACCCGCAACCTGGCGCAGCCCTGCGGCGATGCCGTCCAACCGCTGCGGGTTCAGGGCGAGCCGGTCGAGCATGGCCTCCGGGGTGCCGGATGCCCTGGCGACGTCGAGATCCTCGGCGTTGGCCGCCAGGATCTCGTGCGCCTGGGCCAGCACCAGGTCGGCGGCTGCGTGCAGCGCTCGATCCTTGATCGCGGTGTTCAACGTGCCCAGCGCGCGGGCCGCGACACGCGCCCGGCGGGCAGCGTCGTGGACCTGTTGACGCAGACCGTCCTGCGCTGGTGCCTGCACGCTCATTGGGCCAGCGTATCGAGCTAATCCGGCCGCTGCCCGTTCGGGTTACGAACTGCGAGCGAGTGCGTTGGTCGTTAGTGGTTGAAGTTAGTTGTCGGACCCCTCTGCCAGCATCTGAGGTAGCGAATCCAACATGTAGTTCCTCGGGGCGACTTGTTGGACGCAGTGTTGGTGCGATCGGCCCGGGGAGGGGTGCAAGCGGGTGGGTTCTCGAGGTGGCGGCAAGTGGTTGGCGCCGGAGATCGTGACTCAACGTCTGTGTATCGACGTAGTCGATTTGCCTGATACTGGCAGGCCATGGGTGTCAGGCGAAACCGGTGGTGTCGCATGAGTGGAGGCGGGTTGCGCCAGTGGCGTGGGGCAAAACCCGTCGCCGCGCCGCCCGGTGTGGCGATCACGACTCGGCTGCGCACCACAGCCGATGAGGATCGGGTTCTGAACCTGGTGGCCGACCATCTAGGCCGGCTGCGTCGCACCGATCTCGTAGCGGCGTCTCGTCCAGTGTCGCTAGATGTGAGACTGGATCCCGACGCGCGGCGCGGAGTACGGCGAGGACAGCTCAACGCCCGCAAGAAGGCGTTGACGAGGCAGTCGTCGGCACGGTGGGCCAACACGGTGATCGCTGGCAACGATGATCAGTACCGGTTGTCCCGGGATTCCCAATGCCGCCACATCGCAATGTTGCGGTCGGCGATCTCCACTATCGAGGCGCGTTTGGTCGCACCCACCGCCGACACCCTCACGATGGCTGAACGTAGGGCCTGCCGCAAAGCCAAAGCGGTGAAAGGCTATGCGACACAGACTGAACGCTTCCAGAAACAACGCAGGGCACAGCATCTGCGGGCGGAACTGGCCGGAGCTGAACGGGATTGGGTTGCCGGGCGGGTGCATGTAGTGGAAGGCGGCAAACACCTCGCTTCGAAGCGTCACCACCTCGAAGCTGCCGGCTTGACCGCCCAGCAGTGGCGCCAGCAGTGGGCGGCCGCGCGGTGGCGGATCTGCGCGAACGGCTCTCGTGATGAGCCGTTCGGAAACCTGACGATCACGGTGACCCCGGACGGGAAGGTCAGTATTCGACTCCCCAAACCGTTGGAACGCTTGGCAAACGCTCCACGGGGCCGTTTCGTCTTGGCCGGTGCGGCGGCATTCTCTCACCGCGGTGATCAGTGGGCCGAAAGGATCACCAGCGGCAATTCCATCCAGTACAAGATCTCCCGCCGGCCTGGCCGCGGTGGCGTGTACCTGACCGGTTCGTGGGCGATTCCCCCGCTGCCCTACTGGGCCGGGCAAGCTGGCCGCGGGCCCGGAAACGACTTGTTCACAGCAGGCACGGTGGTGGGGGTGGATCTCAACGACGGACATATCGCGGCCCGCCGCCTTGATGAGTACGGGAACCCAGTCGGGGCCGCCCGACGCATCAACTTCGACCTGAGAGGGTCCACTGGTCGGCGGGACGCTCAAGTGCGCCACGCCATTACCCAACTGCTGCGCTACACCGGCCGGCACGGCATCACCACGATCGCGGTCGAAGACCTGAACTTCGCAGACGCTCGCGCCACCGGGCGGGAAACCATGGGCCGCGGCGCCAGGGGGAGCCGCTTCCGGAAAACGGTCGTGGGGATCCCGACCGCAGTGTTCCGCAACCGGCTCGCCGGGATGGCCCCGGCCGCGGGTATCGAGCTGTGGGCGGTCAATCCCGCGTACAGCAGTATCTGGGGTGGTCAGCACTGGCAACACCCCTTTGTGAACGTCACCCGCCATCAGGCAGCTGCCACGGTGATCGGGCGCCGCGCTCAAGGCTTTTCGGCCCGGCGTCGGAAAGGTGTGACACCGAAGCGACCAGAGGATCGCCCGGTGAGAGCTACCAACCAGACCGCACCGAACAGCCCGACAGCGACCGGTAACCGCCATGAGACAGGGATACGGGGAACCACATCCCGCGCGCCCAACTCGACACGAAAGCGATTATCGGGCCGGGTAACCGTTACCCCGGCAACGGCCAACAACGGTCGACTCCAGTTGTAACGGTTACGGTAAGCGCGTGGCAACGGTGTGTGTGGTGGGCAGCGTCAACCTCGATCAGTCGTTCACCGTCGAGGCGCTGCCGCGGCCCGGCGAGACCGTGCTGGCCTCGTCGTCGTCGGCAGCACCGGGCGGCAAGGGCGGCAATCAGGCCGTCGCAGCCGCTCGGGCGGGTGCGTCCGTGCACATGGTCGCGGCCCTTGGCGACGACCCGGCGGCGGTCGTTCTGCGCGCACACCTTCGCGACAACGGGGTGGGTCTCGATGGCGTGGTCACCGTGCCGGGCCCCAGTGGAGCGGCAGCGATCGTGGTGGACGCCCATGCCGAGAACAGCATCGTCGTCGCACCAGGCGCCAACGCACATCTGAGCATGGCGTCGGCCGACGTTCGAGCCGTGGTGGCCGCTGCCGACGTGGTGCTGCTGCAGTTGGAGATTCCGATCGAGACGGCGCTGGCGGCCGCACGCCTTGGGCGTGACGGCGGCGCGCTGGTGGTCGTGAACGCGTCACCGGCCTGCGCCTCGCCCGATGCGCTCGAGGCACTCGCCGGGGTGACCGACGTCGTGGTGCTCAACGACGTTGAATCACGGCAATGGCATTGGCCCGTACCGCATCTGGTGATCACACGGGGCGCCGACGGCGCGACGCACGTCGGCCCCGACGGCCACAGCGACGTTGCCGCGCCCGCGGTGGAGGCGATCGACACCACCGGCGCAGGCGACGTCTTCGCAGGAGTGCTCGCCGCTGGATGGCTCGCGGGTCCGGCCGACGCGCTGCGCCGGGCTTGTGCGGCAGGCGCTCTCGCGACGCTGGTCCCGGGCGCAGGTGACTGCGCTCCGACCGCCGAGGCCATCGACGACGTGCTCAACCTCGGGTAGTCAGGCGGCGCCGCGTTGACCGGCAGGCCGGCGACGAAGACCGGCTTCTCGAAGCGCAGGCGGGACGTAGGCTTGATCGAGTGCGCCGACGTCCGTTCCCGGCACGACGATTTCGTCGATCCGGTCGAGGATGTCGTCGCCGAGCGTCACATCGAACCCCGCCACGAGATCGTCGAGGTGGTCTGCCGTGCGCGGGCCGATGATCGCGCTGCTCACTGCGGGATGGGCGATGGCAAACGCCATGGCCAGATGTGTCAGCGGCATACCCGCCTCGTCGGCCAACCCAATGAATCGTTCGACGACGTCTAGGCGCGCCTCGTCGGTGAGATGAGTGAACAGGCTTGCGCGGCGAACGTCGGTCTTCTGCCCCTTGCGGATTCGGCCGGTGAGCAGGCCTTGCCCGAGTGGGCCCCATACGAGTGTCCCCATGCCGTGGCGCTGCACGGTCGGTAGCACCTCGCGTTCGGCCCCGCGATTGAGCAGCGAGTAGGGCGGTTGCTCAGTGTGAAGTCGTTGCAGGCCACGACGTTCGGCGACCCACTGGGCTTCGACGATGTCGGAGGCGGGCATGTTGGAAGTCCCGATGGCGCGGACCTTTCCACTGCGGATCAAATCCGTTAGGGCGGATAGAGTTTCCTCGATGTCGGTGTCGGGGTCGGGCAGGTGGACCTGGTAGAGGTCGACGTGGTCGGTCTGCAGTCGGCGTAGCGAGTTGTCGACGGCGGTCATGATCCAACGCCGGGACGCACCTCGCTGATTGGGGTCGTCGCCCATCGGGCGGCTCACCTTGGTTGCGAGCACGACGCCATCTCGACGGCCCCTCAACGCTCTGCCGACTATTTCTTCGGAATCGCCGTAGACATCGGCGGTGTCGATCACGTTGATCCCGGCATCGAGCGCCTCGTGAATGACACGGATCGAGTCCTCGGAGTCGGCATTGCCGACGCTGGTGGCGAACATCAGTGCGCCCAACGCGTAGGGGCTGACCTTGATGCCGGTTCGGCCGAGGATTCGGTACTGCATGCCTTCTCCTGTGATCGACTGGCACGGCGGGGGTGCCGTATGCTCGCGCGGTAAGCGGAAAGCTATTCCGAAACTATATGGAATTGCTTTCCGGTTTGCAACGAAGGAGGGTGCAGCGGTGGCCGACCAGGAACCCGGGCAGGTACCGCGGCGTCGGCGCGCGGATGCCGAACGCAACGTCGGCGCGCTCCTGGAAGCCGCCAAATCGGTCTTCGCACGGTCGGGAGTCGATGCGCCCGCCAAGGAGATCACCGACCTGGCAGGCGTCGGAGTCGGAACGCTGTATCGGCACTTTCCGCAACGATCCGACCTCGTCGCCGCGGTACTCCAGCACGAGATCGACGCGCTCGCCGAGGCGGGGCTGGCACTGCGGGCCAGCCCCGAACCTCACGCGGCGCTCACCGCGTGGCTGAACCGGTACACCGAGTTCATCGGCACCAAACGGGGACTCGCCTCGGCACTGCATTCGGGCGATCCCGCCTTCGACGCCTTGCCGGGTTACTTCATGACTCGGCTCGAGCCCGTCGTGCAGGCACTGCTGGCCGCCGCAATCGAGACCGGTGACATCCGCGCCGACGTCAGCGCCACCGAAGTCCTGCACGCCGTGGCGCTGCTGTGCCAACCCGTTCCCGGCGAAGGCCTCGCCTACAACCAGCGCATGGTCACCGTGTTCGCCGATGGATTGCGAAGCGCGGTTACGTACTAGGCCGAAGCACGTCGTGGGCGATCGCCATGCCCGTACCGCGCGCGAGATCACTCGGGGTCTGGTTCAACACGACGCGACTTCGGTTCGGTGACAACACCATCGACAGGAAGTGATGCGGCTCCCCCGCGGCGTACGCGACCCGGTTCACCCGGATCAGCGGGGAACCGATCGCCGTATCGAGCAAGGCTGCGGTACGGGGACCCGCGACCTCGGCCGTCAGCTCGTGTTCGAGCCGCTCCAGGATCACGCCCCCGTCGGCCAGTAATCGGTAGAGAGGCAGGCCTGCCAACGACTCCTGGGTGATCGTGTCGGCAAGTTCGGCGGGCAACCAGGCTTCGGTGATCATCAGGGGCTCACCCGTTCTGCGCTCGCGTCGCAGCCTGAGAACGAACAGCCCATGCTCACGCGGGGCCAACCTCTGGAAGACGGGGCGGGGCAGGGTGCGCTTCCCGTACTCGATGACGTCGACCTCGGTCTCGAACTCGACCTGCCGCAATTCGTCCAGGTAGGTGCCGCCGGCTTCGGGCGGGCGCAGCGGTGCACGTTCGGTGACGAACGAGCCGATGCCGTGGCGGCGTTCGATGAGCCCTGCCTCGGCGAGGTCGGCCAACGCCCGGCGGACCGTGATGCGGGAGACGCCGAACTGGTCGCACATCGACTGCTCGGTCGGCAGCGCGTCGCCCGGGGCCAACGCCCCGCGACCGATCTCGTCGTGCAACACCAGGAAGAGCTGGCGATGCAGCGGGACACCCGCAGAGACGTTGACCAGATCACCGCCCTGTTTTCCATCCGGCACGATCAGTCTTCCCCCGTCGCTTCGCTCGCCCCCATGACCCTTTCACACAACCGGGCCGCCACCTCGGCTTATGGAGTTTCAGGAGCGCTCAGCGCTCCTCAAACGCCACAAATCACCTGGTTGGGACGTTGCGCTCGATCTCGTCGAGCCAGACACGTGCCGACATGTCCGACGGTGCTCGCCAGTCCCCGCGCGGGGACAGCGCGCCGCCCGAGGAGACCTTCGGACCGTTGGGCAGGGCGGAGCGCTTGAACTGGCTGAACGAGTAGAACCGCTGCACGAAGACCTTCAGCCAGCTGCGGATCTCGGCCAGCGAGTACGCCGGTCGCTTGTCGTCGGGGTATCCGGTGGGCCAGTCGCCGCGCTGGGCGTCGCCCCAGGCGTGCAGTGCCAGGAACGCCACCTTCGACGGGCGGAAGCCCCAACGCAGCACCTGGTAGAGCGAGAAGTCCTGCAGGGCATAGGGACCCACCTTCGCCTCGCTGCTCTGCACCTGCTCGCCCTCGCTTGTCGGCACCAGCTCCGGGGTGATCTCGGTGTCCAACACCGACTGCAGCACCGTGTTGACCTCGTCGCCGAACTCGCCGGAGGAGATCACCCACCGGATCAGGTGCTGGATCAGGGTCTTCGGAACGCCGCCGTTCACGTTGTAGTGCGACATCTGGTCGCCGACACCGTAGGTCGACCAGCCCAATGCGAGCTCGGAGAGGTCGCCGGTGCCGAGCACGATGCCGCCGCGCTGGTTGGCCAGCCGGAACAGGTAATCGGTGCGCAGGCCGGCCTGCACGTTCTCGAACGTGACGTCGTACACCTTGTCGCCGCGACCGAACGGGTGGTCCATCTCCGAAAGCATGAGCGACGCGGTATCACGAATGTCGATCTCGGAGAACGTCACTCCGAGTGTCTTGCCAAGCGCGACGGCGTTGTTCTTGGTGTGGTCGCCGGTCGCGAAACCGGGCATCGTGAACGCCAGGATGTCGCTACGCGGCCTGCCTTCACGGTCCATCGCGCGCGCGGCGACGATCAGCGCATGTGTGGAGTCCAGCCCGCCGGACACCCCGATCACGACCTTGGGGTAGTTCAGCGCGCGCAGCCGCTGTTCCAGACCCGACACCTGGATGTTGTAGGCCTCGTAGCAGTCCTGTTGCAGCCGAGCCGGATCCGAGGGTACGAACGGGAAGCGTTCGACCTCGCGCAGCAACCCGATGTCGCCGGCGGGCGGATCGACGACGAACTCGATCCGGCGGAAGGCGTCGACACGCGCAGCGTGGTGCCTGCGGTTGTCGTCGAACGTGCCCATCCGGAGTCGCTCGGCGCGCAGCAGATCGGTGTCCACGTCGGCGATCGAGCGCCGCTCACCCTTGGGGAAACGTTCGGATTCGGCGAGCAGGACACCGTTCTCGTAGATCATCGTCTGGCCGTCCCACGCCAGATCGGTGGTCGACTCCCCCTCGCCTGCCGCCGAGTAGACATAGGCCGCAAGGCAGCGCGACGACGCCGAGCGGGCCAGCAGCTTGCGGTCATCGGCCCGGCCGATCGTGATCGGACTGCCCGACAGGTTGGCCAGCACCGTCGCGCCGGCCAGCGCGGCCTCCGCGCTCGGCGGGATCGGCACCCACATGTCCTCGCACACCTCGACGTGCAGGACGAAGTTCGGCAAGTCCGTGGCCGCGAACAACAGGTCGGGGCCGAACGGGACGTCGGCGCCCGCGACGCGGATGGTGCCGCCTGCGTCGTCGCCCGCCGCCAGCTGCCTGCGCTCGTAGAACTCGCGGTAGTTGGGCAGATAGGACTTGGGCACCACGCCGAGCACCGTGCCGCGGTGGATCACGACGGCGGTGTTGTAGACCCGGTGGCGGTGGCGCAGCGGCGCACCCACGACCAGGACCGGTAGCAGCTCGGCCGATTCCGCGACGACGTCGTTCAGCGCTACCTCGACGGCGTCGAGCAGCCCGTCCTGCAGAAGGATGTCCTCGATCGAGTATCCCGATAGCGTCAGCTCGGGAAACACCGCGAGCGCGACGCCGTCGTCGTGACAGTCCCGCGCCATCCGGAGCACGGATTCCGCGTTGGCCGCGGGGTCGGCCAGGGCGGTGTGGTGGGTGCACGCGGCGACCCGGACGAAGCCGTGCCGGTAGGCGGAATGGAAGTCCACAACCCCAATTGTGGCCCCAACAGGGTCGATATCCGGTCACGGGGTCGTGTCGACTTCGCCGGGCGACTCAAAACAGCAGCGGTGCCATGGCTTTGGCGCATGCCCGCAGCGTGACCACCTGGTCGCGCAACGCCTCGGCCCGGGTCGATGGGCCCGCGAGGCACAACGCTGCTGCGACGTCGCCTTCGGCGTTTCGGATCGGCACCGCGGCGCAGGCCAACTCGACCTCGAGCTGGTCGACCTGGAGTGCGAACCCTTGCTCACGGACCTGGCGAAGTTCGGCGTCCAGCAGCGCGAGATCGGTGACCGTGGCTGGCGTGATGCGCCGCAGCAGCGTGGACGGTAGAGCTTGCTGCCATGTGGTCTGATCGGCCAGATAGAGCTTGCCCCCCGCTGATGCATGCAGGTAGCGCACCAGTTCCCGCTCGGCACGCACCGGATGATCCGGATCGGCGTCCACCACGCGCACGGAGCGCTCGTGAAACGCCAACAGGTGAACGCCGAAACGCAGGCCGGTGCGCAGCTCGTCGAGGTGGTCGCGCGCAACCGTGCACAGGCTGGGCGTCGACGCCGCGGCGACAAAGCCGTCGAGCCGCGATCCGAGCCCGAATCCCCGCAGGTCGGAGGTGCGGACCAGATACTCGTCTGCCACCAGCGCGTTGAGCAGGCGGTATGCGGTGGCGGGCGGCATGTGCAGCGCTCCGGCGATCTCCTTGGCGGTAACTCCAAGTCCCTGTACGGCAACGACTTCGAGGATGTCCAGGGAGCTCGACACGGTGCTCGGGTGATGGCGCGTTGGGTCGCGACGCGGGTTCATCGGAACGGCACCGCGCTCAGGAGATCGGCGCGCTGCGTCTCGTCGTAGACGCCGACCGATTCCAGGCGTTGCGGCGCAAATCTCTTGAGCAGCAGGGTGTAGGCGACGGCGATCCCGATGAGCCCCAGATACGTGATCAGAACCGGGGCGCGCTCTCGAATGGCGACGAAGAACGCGGCTCCAGTCAGCGCCACCAGCAAGCAGGTGGTGAAGGCGCTGAGGATCAGGATGCCCGGCGTCAGTTCACCGATGCGTCGCAGCAATGCGGGCGTGGCGATGCACCCGGCCAGGTAGGTACCGAGATAGCCGCATGCACTCAAGGTGAGGAATGCACGCAAACCCTCGTCCGGGCTGAGTCCCAGTAGCAAGGCGCCGACGGGGACCGTCGTGACGACCAGCATCGCCGCGGTGATTGCGGGTGCCGGCGTCTTGAACCGTGGGTGCGTCCGGCCGAGAAGCGACGGCACGACACCCTCTCGCCCCATGCTGAACAGGACCCGGACGAGTGCGTTCGCCGAGGCGAGGGTGCATGCGAAGAACGACGCCGCGATGCAGAAGTCCAGCATCGCGGCAAGGCCCTGCGAATCCTGCGCGGCCAACAGTGCGACCAGCGGTGTCGAACTGTCCCGGACGGCGGCCGGAGCATCGGCCAGCGCCAACGCCTGCACCGGCACCGCGATGAGGTATGCGCCGGC
The DNA here is from genome assembly GCF_008329605.1 of Mycolicibacterium sp. P9-64. GTDB lineage: Bacteria > Actinomycetota > Actinomycetes > Mycobacteriales > Mycobacteriaceae > Mycobacterium. The sequence continues at coordinate 297,903 of NZ_NPKO01000004.1, read as the reverse complement.
AGCCAGGATGGGTGTCCAGCGCAACGTTCTCGGCACCGACTGGAACGGCTGGCGGGCCTCACCGCTGAGCGTGGTCGAACTCTCGAAGCCGACGTAGGCGCTGATGGCGACGACGATGCCGATCGCCATGGTCCGCGGACTGGCGTGCCACGTCATCACCGCGGACACCGACGAGGCGTCGTGCGGCACGCCGAGCCACAGAATCGTCAGCAACAACCCGAGAAGTGTCAGCGACACGCACTCGACAAGCAAAGTGATGAGGGCTGAAACGCGGATTCCGCGCAGCATCACGATGGTGGCGATCGCGCCGGCCACCACCGCGAGACCGACGATCATCGCAGTCGGCGAGTCCGGTATGAGGCCAACTGCGACAACGATGTTGGACAGATACGTCCCGACCGCGACGAGGCCGGCCATCGACACCGCACCGTATCCGATGAGGGCGGACCATCCGGTCGGCAAGGCCACTCCGGCGCCGAGTCCGCGTGCGGTGTAGGTGTAGAGCCCACCGACGGCCGCCATGCGTTGCGCCATCGGCCGCAAGCAGGCCGAGACGAGCACGACCACCACCGCCGCGGCTGCGAACGCGGCGACCGCTCCCGCACCCCCGGTGGTGCTGAGCACCAGCATCGGGATGACCGCGGCCGCTCCGGACGGAGCCACCGCCGCGATCGACTGGGTGAACACGGCGATCAGCGGCAGCGCACGCCGCGGCAGTCCGACGACCGGGGTGGTCAGGGCAACCAGAGCACGCTTGCCGACCGGAGTGGACATACGAACCATGCCGTCTCTCGCCAACCGGCGATCTCGCCTCGCCGGACTGCCCGAAAGAGTCGGGCCGCCGTATTGCCGACACATCACGCAAATGTTTCGTTGATGTTAACGGCTGCAAGATTTTTTGGCGGCAAAGTTCTCAGACCATGCGTTCTCGACGTGTGCTCCCGGTCACATCCCAGCCCTAGTGTCCGAGTGAGCGGGCGAGGAGACGCTTCACATTCGGTGCACGTACCGGACTCCAGGCATCGCCCGCCGACCCCGAATCGAGGAGTAGCACCTATGTCCATCCAAGAACTCGACAAGACCATTGCGGGTTCCACGCATCCGTTGGATCCGCTGACCGCGAAGGAGATTTCGCGCGCGGTAGCCGCCCTGAAGGGCGGTCCCGCCGCAGCCGAGACGTTCCGCTTCGTTCAGGTCGAGCTCAAGGAGCCCACCAAGAAACAGCTGCGCCACGATCCTTCCGGCGCGCGACGCGAGGCCTACGCGTTGCTGATCGACCGGGCGACGGGGCGTGCGTATTCCGCGCTGGTCGACCTCGGCGACGACGCCGTGTCAGCCTGGGAGCAACTGCCCGAGGGAATTCAGCCGCCAATCATGCTCGACGAATTCGACGAGGTCGAGGTCAACTGCAAGAAGGACCCGCGCGTGGTGGCGGCCCTCGCGTCCCGTGGCCTGACCAACCTCGACCTGGTCTGCATCGAACCGTGGTCAGCCGGGTACTACGGCGTCGACGACGAGGGCCGACGCCTCATGCGCACCTTGGTCTTCGCCCGCAACGATCCCGATGACAACCCCTATGCACACCCCGCCGAGGGCCTGATCCTCATCTATGACCTCAACCGCGGTGAACTGGTCGAGATCGAGGACAACGGATTCATCCCCGTGCCTCATCAGACCGGCAACTACCTGCCCAAACACGTCGGGCCGGCCCGCACCGACATCAAGCCCATCGAGATCCGTTGCCCCGAAGGGCGTTCCTTCCAGGTCAAGGGCAACCACGTCACGTGGGGCGACTGGAAGTTCCGGGTGGGCTTCACTCCTCGCGAGGGCCTGGTACTGCACCACATGACGTTCTCGGACCAGGGCCGCGAGCGGTCGGTGATCAACCGCGCATCGCTGGTGGAGATGGTCGTGCCCTACGGCGACCCTTCGCCGGTGCAATACAAGAAGAACGCCTTCGACGCCGGCGAGTACAACATCGGCGCGCTGGCCAACTCACTGGCGTTGGGCTGCGACTGCCTCGGAGAGATCCACTACTTCGACGGAATCGTCAGCGACAGCCACGGCAACCCGGTAACCATCAAGAACGCCATCTGCATGCACGAAGAAGACGATTCGATCATGTGGAAGCACTACGACTTCCGCCAGGACACCGCCGAGGTCCGTCGCTCACGCAAGCTGGTCATCTCCTTCATCGCCACAGTGGCCAACTACGAGTATGGCTTCTACTGGCATCTCTACCTCGACGGAACCATCGAGTTCCTCGTCAAGGCGACCGGCATCTTGTCGACTGCGGGCCAGTTGCCGGGCACGAAATCGCGCTACGGGCAGACGTTGAACAACGACGGGCTCTACGCGCCGATTCACCAGCACATCTTCAACGTGCGAATGGACTTCGAGCTGGACGGCCCAGCCAACTCGGTGTACGAGGTCGACACCGTAGTCCCCGACGAAAACCCCACCCGCAGTTGCTTCTACACCGTGGACCGGCTGCTGGAGCGCGAGCAGGACGCGGTCCGACGCGCGGATGCAGCCAAGCACCGGTTCTGGAAGATCGCGAACCGCGACAGCCGCAACCTCGTCGACGAACCCGTCGCCTACCGGTTGCAGCCCACCGACGCGATCACCCTGTGCGCCCTTCCCGATTCGTGGGTGTCCAAGCGCGCCGGCTTCGCGACCAACAACTTCTGGGTCACTGCCTATGACGAGACCCAGCGATATCCAGCGGGGGATCCCAACCAGTCGCGGGGTGGTGACGGCCTTCCAGAGTTCGTTTCGCAGAACCGCAGCATCGTGGATGAGGACATCGTGGTCTGGTACACGTTCGGCATGCACCATGTGGTGCGGCTCGAGGATTGGCCGGTGATGCCCCGGCAACACGTCGGCTTCATCCTGCAGCCGCACGGGTTCTTCGACCAGAACCCCACACTGAATCTGCCTCGCCCCGAACGTATCTCGTCCAACGGACACTGCGGATGCGAGGGAGAGAAATGACCACGGCGCCATCAGTCGACGGCACGTCGGCCGCGCCGCCGACAGCCCACGGACAACGAGTCGACCGACTCAAACCGAACCGGCTTGGCCTCGTCGACGTGGTCTTCATGGCAGTGGCGACGTCGGCACCCATCACCGCGATGAGCGGTAACGTGCCCTTCTCGGTCGGATTCGGCGTGGGCACCGGCACACCGGCCACGTACATCTTCGCGACTGCAGTCCTGACGATCTTCGCAGTGGGCTACGTCCAGATGGCCCGTCACGTGACATCCACCGGCGCGTTCTACGGATTCGTCTCCCACGGGCTCGGACGAGTCGCCGGGCTCGGAGTCGGCTACATGGTGACCTTCTGCTACTCGGTGTTCGAGGCGGCGTTGATCGGGATCTTCGCCTACTTCGGCAACAAGGTGTTCCTCGACCAACTCGGTTTCGACATCCCATGGCCGGTGTTCGCGGCCGTCTGCATCCTCGTCAATGCTGCCTTGGCGTATTTCGACATCTCGCTTGCGGCCAAGGTGTTATCGGTCTTCCTGATCACCGAGATCGCGATCCTGGCGGTCATGGCGTTCGCCGTGCTGTTCCACGGCGGCGGGCCGGACGGACTAATGCCGGAAGCCCTCAATCCGGTGAATGCGTTTCGGCCGAACGGGTTGGCCCTGGCCGCACCGGGTCTGGCAATGTTCATCGCCTTCTGGTCGTGGACCGGGTTCGAGTCGACGGTGATGTATGGCGAGGAGTCCCGTAACCCGCGCAAGATCATCCCGATCGCCACGCTCATCGCAGTGCTGGGCGTCGGACTGTTCTACATCTTCGTGTCGTGGATGACTGTGGCGGGCAACGGCCAAGCGGGCTCCATCGAGCGCTCCCAGAGCAGCAACCCGCTGGACATGTTCTTCCATCCGACCGAGGTGTTCGCCGGCCACTGGGCGGTTCTGATCTTCCAGTGGCTGATGATGACCGGTTCGTTCGCGTGCGCCCTGGCGTTCCACAACTGCGCCTCACGCTACGGCTACGCACTGGGCCGGGAGGGACTGCTGCCACGCATGCTCGGTCGCACCCATCCAAGGCATGGCTCGCCCCATGTGGCGTCGTTCGTGCAGATGGGCGTCGCGGCGCTGTGGATCACCGGCTTTTGGGCCTTCAAGAAGGACCCGTACCTTGACATCTTCGTGCTACTGGCCGTTGTCGGCACCTTCTCGCTGTTGATCGTTCAGACGATCACGATGGCGGCCGTGTTCACCTACTTCCGTAGGCATCATCCTGGCGAGAACTTCTGGCGGGTCAAGGTGGCGCCCGTAGCCGGTGGACTTGGAATGTTCGCAGTCGTGGTGTTGATGATCCAGAACCTCGACACCGCAGCGGGATCGGCTGCACATTCGCTGCTGTTCAAGCTGATTCCCTACATCGCGATCGCGCTGTTCACCACGGGCGCGGTAGTTGCGCTTCGGCTAAGGCGCAAGAATCCAGACAAGTACGCGATGATCGGACGGGTCGTGCTGTCCGTCGACGGCACGGGTCCCGTGTACGACGCCGACGGTGAGGGCGACGGCCCCGCCGAGGCACACCGAGCTGATCTTCCCGTCACGACGATCTAACAAGAGACGGTGGGTGTCGCCCATATTGTTCTGGGCGACACCCACTTCCACGCCCTCCAAGGAGCAGGCGATGACGAATGATCTGACAGCCGATACCAAACATCCTGTGCTGCTCACCAATCCGGCAATCAACCCAATCGTCGGCAAGCTGTCTGCATTGCTCGCAGTCGCTTGCGTGGCGGCCCACATCCCACTCCTGCTTACCCACCTCACCGACTTCCCCGTCATCGCCGCACTCATGACGGTCGTGGGCTGCGCCTGCATTCCCTGCGCAGGTCGGCTGTGGCGCGAGCCATCGACTCACGACGCTGCAACGGCAGGAGCACTCGCCGGCCTGATGCTGATCCTGCACCTCTACCTCATCATGACGATGGGCGGAGTCAGCGCAAACGGCACCGCCCCGATTCCGGCCGGCATGCGCCATCACGTCGCCGCGGCCACCATGACCCATGTGGCACCGCATTCGATGAACGAGCCGCTGCATGTCCTTACCTACGTCACCGCCGGACTGGCATCTGCGCAGGTAGCGATATCGATCGCGGCGATCGGGGCGGGGACTCACCGCAGGGCAATACGCTGGAGGTCATGAACGGCGCCACCGCCCCCGAACTCGTCGACCTGCTGGCAGGTCACCGTGTCGCCGTCCTCACGGGAGCCGGGCTGTCCACGGACTCCGGCATCCCGGATTACCGCGGGCCGGACTCCCCGCCGAGCAACCCGATGACGATCAGGCAGTTCACCTCGGATCCCGTGTTCCGGCAGCGGTACTGGGCCCGCAACCACGTCGGCTGGCGCCACATGGACGCGACGCTGCCCAACGCGGGGCACCGCGCGCTGGCGACGCTCGAACGCGCGGGCGTCGTCACCGGTGTCATCACCCAGAACGTCGATCTGTTGCACACCAAGGCCGGTAGCCAGACGGTGATCGACCTGCACGGAACGTATGAGCGGGTGGTCTGCCTGGCATGCGGGCACACCATGACGCGGGCGACGCTCGCCGAACAGCTGGAGGCGCTCAACCCCGGTTTCGTCGAGCGAGCCGAGAAGGTCGGTGGCATCGCCGTTGCGCCCGACGCCGACGCGATGGTGACCGAGACGGCATCGTTCCTCTACGTGGATTGCCCTGTCTGCGGCGGCATGCTCAAGCCCGACATCGTGTACTTCGGGGAGAACGTGCCCAAGGAGCGTGTCGCCAAGGCCATGTCGCTCGTCGACGACTCGGATGCCCTGCTGGTGGCAGGCTCGTCGCTGACGGTGTTCTCCGGGCTGCGCTTCGTCCGCCACGCGGCCGCGCACGGCAAGCCCGTCGCGATCATCAACCGCGGCCCCACCCGCGGCGACGCCATCGCCGACGTCAAGGTCGACTCCGGCTGCTCGGAGATGCTGGCCCTGCTGGCCGACGAACTCTCGGCGATCTCGGTGCTCTGACGGCACTAGAGGGAGCTGGCACGCGTGAGTCGACTAGTCGACTTGGTGAACGAGCGGCTTCGCGGCCAACTGCTCAGCTGACGAAACGACTCTGGTGGCCGGTGCCTTCGAGGTTCCAACTCTCCAGACGCACGGGTCGAACGCGGATGACGTCGGTGCCGGATATCTCGGCAAGCTCGGCGAAGCCGTGTATCTCCACGCCACGGCCCGTTGGTTCTTCGAAGCCCCGTAGCGGCAGCGACGGGTCGTCGACGCTCAGCGACACCCGCGGATCGTGGCGCACGTTGCGGTACTTCTGGGACTCCCGCACGCTGATGATGTCGACCGATCCCTGGCCGCTGTCGACCATGAACGTCACGGGGTGAATCTGCGGTGCGCCGTCGGGTCCGATGGTCACCAAGCGACCCTGCTGTTGCGACTCCAGGAAGCGCAACTCGGTGTCGGTGAACACTGCACCATCCTCCCGGCGTCTCTCGAGAAACCGACATTCGGCCCTCGAGACGACACTACGGAGGCGCGGTCAGAAGGTCACCGGCATCGAGCGGATGGCGTGGATGAAGTTGCCTGGCCCATACACCGGATCTTCTGTCTGGATGCCAGGCAGCTGCGTGAGCAGCTCGGCGAAGATCGCCCGCAGCTGGGCCCGCGCGACGTGAGCACCGAGGCAGAAGTGCCGGCCACCACCACCAAAGCCGAGGTGTGCGTTGGGCTTTCGGTTCAGGTCGAGAGTGCCTGGCCGGTCGAAAACGGTGTCATCGAAGTTGCCCGACGCGTAGAACATCACCACCTTCTCGCCAGCTGCGATCGCCTGTCCGCCGACCTCGCAATCGATGGCCGCCGTGCGGCGGAAGGTCATCACCGGGGTGGCCCACCGCACGAACTCCTCGATGGCGCCGCCGATGCGGTCGTCGAAGTCCTCCGTGAGCCACGACCGCTGATCACCGAAGTCCGTCAGTGCCTTCATCGCGTGGCTCGTGGTCTGCCTGGTGGTGTCGTTGCCCGCGACGGCGAGCAGCACGAAGAAGGCGGACACCTCGAAGTCGGTGAGCCTGTCGCCGTCCACCTCGGCGTGCACCAAGCTGCTGATCAAGTCGTCGCCGGGGTTTTGCCTGCGGTCGGCGGCCAATGCGCCCGCCACCTGATGTAGGTACATCTGGCTTTCCACGAGGACCTCGAGTGGGTTGCGGCCGTTGAGGAACGCCGGATCGCCAAGCGACACCATCGCATCGGCCGCCTGCGCCACCTGCTCCCGTTCCGACTCGGGTATCCCGACCATGTCGGACAACGTGCGAATCGGCAGCTGTTTGGCACAGCGTTCGACGAAGTCGGCCCCGCTGCCCGCGTCACGCAATTCACCGACGATGGCGTGCGCATTCGCCTTGACCGAATCCTCGATGCGGCGGACCTGGCGTGGTGTGAACGCGGCGTGCACCACCTTGCGAATCAGGGTGTGCCGCGGCGCGTCCATCGCCAGGAAGGACTGCGACGCCTCGAGCAGTTCCTCCGGCACGTTCTCGAACAGCACGCCCTTGCCTGACAGGAAGGTCTCGCTGTCGCGGCTGACGGCGACGATGTCGGCGTGCCGGGTGACTGCCCAGTGACCGGGGTCCGATGGATCGTGCATCAGCGCGTCCTCGACTGGCGGATGCCAGCTGACGGGCCGTTCGGCGCGCAACGCCGCGAACGACTTCTCACGCTCGGCAGCGCTGACGGACCAAAACTTCCTCGACGACAGGTCGATCGCGTCGTAGGGGCGGGCCGAGGCAGGTGTGAGCGGCGACACAGTCATGCCGCTGACAATATGGCTAGACACTATGTCTAGTCAAGGTGCGATCCCCTCGGATACGCTGATCGCGTGCCGTCAGTCACCCGCAAGCCCCAGGCGAAACGCCAGGAGCGCCGTGAGGAGATCGAGCGTCAGCTCCTCGATGCAACGGAGCGACTGATGGCTGCCGGCGCCAGCTTCACCGAGCTCAGCGTCGATCGCCTCGCAACCGAGGCCGGCATCTCACGGGCCAGCTTCTACATCTACTTCGAGGACAAGGGCTACCTGCTGCGCCGCCTCACTGGCCAGGTCTTCGCCGATCTCACCGAGGCCGCAGAACGCTGGTGGAGCGTCGCTCGGCGGCGCGACCCCGCCGACGTGCTGGCCGGAATGTCGGGCATCGTCGCCGCTTATCGACGCCACCAACCGCTGCTCGTCGCGCTCAACGAAATGGCGGCGTACGACCCACAGGTCGGAGCCACCTACCGGGACATCCTCACCGGCATCGCCGAACGGCTCACCGAGGTGATCGAGGATGGCCAGGCCGCAGGCGCGATCCGCCGCGAACTGTCGGCCAAGACCACCGCGAGCGCGCTCACGTGGATGGTCGAACGGACCTGCCACCAGAACCTGCCGGGAAGGCCCGCGTCATATGATACCGAGCTGGCTACTACCCTGACCCAAATCGTCTGGGGCGCACTACATCTCGAAGCGCCTTAGACGGCGACCAGATCGTCGGCGTGTACGGCGGGACGGCGCATCTCCGCGGGCAGGTCCGACGTCGAGCGACCGAGCATGGTGGCCAGTTCGGTGGCGTCGTAGGCCACCACACCACGGGCCACGGCCGTGCCGTCAGACCCGTGCAATTCGATGACGTCGCCACCGTGGAACCGGCCGGAGACCGCGGTGATCCCCGCAGGTAGCAGCGATCGCCGTTGCCGGACGACCGCACGCACCGCACCGTCGTCGAGGGTCAACGAACCCGCCGACTCCGCGGCGTAACGCACCCAGAATCGGCGTGCGGTCATCCGTTCACTACGCGGCGCGAATACCGTTCCCACCGTCGCGTCGGCCAGCGCATCGGCCGCGTCGGCCGCCGCCGCGAGGAGCACCGGCACCCCGGCGTCGGCGGCCAGCAGGGCCGACGACAGCTTCGAGGCCATGCCACCGGTACCGAGACGACTGCCGCCGCCGGCTACCACCCCGTCCAGGTCGTCGGGAGCGGCGACCTCGGGGATGAAGCGCGCAGGATGCTCCTCGGTCGCCTTCCGCGGATCGCCGTCGTACAGGCCGTCGATGTCGCTCAACAGCACCAGTGCGTCGGCACCCACCAGGTGCGCCACCAGCGCCGAGAGCCGGTCGTTGTCGCCGAACCTGATCTCGTTGGTGGCCACGGTGTCGTTCTCGTTGACGATCGCGACGGCATGCAGTGCGCGCAACCGGTCCAGCGTGCGCTGGGCGTTGGTGTGCTGCACCCGCATCGAGATGTCGTGCGCGGTGAGCAGGACCTGGCCGACGGTGCGCTGGTACCTGCCGAACGCCGCACTCCAAGCGTTCACGAGCGCCACCTGCCCGACGCTTGCCGCCGCCTGCTTGGTGGCCAGATCGGTGGGCCGCTTGGTCAACCCGAGCGGTTCGATGCCCGCGGCGATGGCGCCCGACGACACGATGACCACGTCGGAGCCGGCCTTCATCCGCGCTTCGATGGCCTCGACCAACGCGGCGAGACGACCCGCGTCGAACACGCCAGAAGGCGTGGTCAGTGCTGTGGTGCCGACCTTGACGACGACGCTGCGTGCGGTGCGCACCGCGTCCCGATGTGCGCTGGTCATTCCTCGTCGCCGGGACGACGACGCTCGCGCCGAGCGACCTTGCGTTCGGAGGCGCCAACGCGGTCGGTCTGCTCCAACCGAATGTCGGTGCCGCGCCCCGACATCGTGACGTCGACTCCAGCCAGCGTCTGAGGCTCCCAGTCGAACGTCATGTCGGCGATCGTCACTGCACAGCCGGGCTTCGCGCCGAGCTTGAGCAGCTCGTCTTCGACGCCGAGGCGGGCCAGCCGATCCCCGAGGTAGCCCACGGCCTCGTCGTTCGTGAAGTCCGTTTGACCGACCCAGCGTTCGGGCCTGATGCCGCGCACGACGAAACCGCCATCGCCGTCCGACGACACGGTGAACCCGCTCTCGTCGACGGGGATCGGCTTGATCACAGGGCGACGCGATGCCACCGGGGGCAGCGCCGCCTTGTAGGCAGACACCATGTCCCACAGCGCGAACGTCAACGGCCGCAACCCATCCCGGCTGACGGTCGACACCTCGAACACCGGCCAGCCGTAGCGCTGGGCCACCTCGTCACGGACGAAGTCGGCCAGTTCACGCGCCTCGGGCACGTCGATCTTGTTCAGCACCACCGCACGCGGTCGCTCAGCAAGGTCGCCGAGAGTCGTATCGCCCTGCAGGGTCGGGGTGTAGGCAGCCAGTTCGGCCTCGACCGCGTCGATGTCGGAGATCGGGTCGCGGCCCGGCTCCAATGTCGCGCAATCGACGACGTGCACCAGCACCGCGCAACGCTCGATGTGGCGCAGGAAGTCCAAGCCGAGGCCGCGGCCCTCGGAGGCTCCCGGAATCAGGCCGGGAACGTCGGCGACAGTGAAGGTCTGCTCCCCCGCCGACACGACGCCCAAGTTCGGCGCCAATGTGGTGAACGGGTAGTCGGCGATCTTCGGCTTGGCCGACGAGATGACCGATACCAGCGACGACTTGCCCGCAGATGGAAATCCGATCAGACCGACGTCGGCGACCGTCTTCAGTTCGAGGGTGAAGTCGCGGGACTGGCCCTTCTCGCCGAGCAGCGCGAAGCCTGGTGCCTTGCGGGCACGTGACGCCAACGCCGCGTTGCCGAGGCCGCCACGGCCTCCGACTGCAGCTTCGAAACGTGTGCCGATGCCCACCAGATCGGCGAGCAACCGGCCCTCCTCGTCGAGGACGACGGTGCCGTCGGGGACCTTCAGCTCGAGGTCGCTGCCGTTGGCTCCGTCGCGGTTGTTGCCGGCGCCCTGCTTGCCGGACGGCGCATCGACGTGCGGATGGAAGTGGAAGTCGAGCAGGGTATGCACCTGCGGGTCGACGACCAGGACGATGCTGCCGCCGCGACCCCCGTTGCCGCCGTCGGGACCACCGAGAGGCTTGAACTTCTCCCGGTGCACCGACGCGCAACCTCTACCGCCGTTGCCCGCATGGGCATGGATGACGACGCGGTCGACGAACCGAGGCATCGAACTTCCTTTCCGTCACGAAATCTACGTTTTGCAGACGAAGTGCGAGAGCCCTCCTGCAAAACGCCGATCTCGACGTTGGAGAGGGGTTCTCTAGACCTCTTGGCGCGCGACGCGGACGATGTTGACCGTCTTGCGTCCGCGCTTCACACCGAACTCCACGGCGCCAGGCGCGGTGGCGAACAGGGTGTCGTCATCGCCACGACCGACGTTGACGCCGGGGTGGAAGTGCGTGCCGCGCTGGCGGACGATGATCTCGCCGGCCTTCACGACCTGGCCGCCGAAACGCTTGACGCCAAGCCGCTGGGCATTGGAGTCGCGACCGTTGCGCGAGCTGGAAGCGCCCTTCTTGTGTGCCATTGGTTCGCTCCCTCTACTACTTGATTCCGGTGACCTTGACGACCGTCAGCGGCTGACGGTGGCCTTGGCGCTTGTGGTAGCCGGTCTTGTTCTTGAACTTGTGGATGCGGATCTTCGGGCCCTTGGTGTGCTCGAGGATCTCGCCGGTGACCGCGACCTTCGCCAGTTCCTTGGCGTCGGTGGTGACCTTGGCGCCATCGACGACGAGCGCGACGGGCAGCGAGACGGACGCGCCGGCCTCGAGCTCCAGCTTCTCGACCTTCACGATGTCTCCAACGGCGACCTTGTACTGCTTGCCGCCTGTCTTGACGATTGCGTACGTCGGTTTGTCGGCTGCCATCGTTTACTACCTCTACTTCGCTGTGCGGGCGCGCGCTACCCGAGGGTGCGAGCGCAGGTCTGGGGGTGCGGGGTCTCGGTGGTTCCCTCGCAAACCGATGCTGTCACCGGCTCAGTTGGTCACGGAGCCAGAAGACAGCTGCTCAAGGTTACGTGACCAGCAGGTAAAGGGTCAAACCGGCCATCCCCCTCACCCCTACCGCCCTATGCGTCATGGGGCTGGCGGTCCTGCCGGCCGGGCGGCCGCGCGACGGCGGCGTGGGCGTAACGTGGCAACGACGGGCTCGTCGTCGTCCTCATCCTCATCCTCGTCGTCGTCCTCGTCGTCATCGTCGACGTCGTCCTCGTCTTCATCGTCCGAGTCGTCATCATCGTCATCGTCGTCCGAGTCGTCATCATCGTCGTCTGAGTCATCGTCATCGTCGTCCGAGTCGTCGCCGATGACCTCGATGTCATCGTCATCGATGTCCTCGTCCTCGTCATCGGCAATCAGATCGACGTCATCCTCATCCTCATCCGAGTCGTCGTCATCGGATTCGGCGTCGGTCGAGTCCTCGTCCCGGTCGTCGTCCACGTGACCGTGATGGACGTGCTCGGCGGCGTCATCCGCCAAGTCGGACTCGGCAATCGCATCCTCGGTCGACTCGTCGTCGGCCTCGTCGTCCTCGGGACGACCATTGGCGGCCGCCATCGCCTTGAACATCGGATGTTCGCCCGCGGCGTGCGACGGCACCTTGGCCACCTGGACGTCCTCGGTCTTGACGCCCTTCTTGCCGCGCTTGCCGCGCCTGCCGCTACCCGCCTCGGGGCTGCGGCCGGCTGACGACGCCGTGTCGACGGGGTCTGCGTGCAGCACGATCCCGCGTCCCGCGCAGTGGGTGCAGTTCGTCGAGAACGCCTCGATCAGCCCGGTGCCCAAGCGCTTTCGGGTCAGCTGCACCAGCCCGAGGGACGTCACCTCCGACACCTGGTGCCGCGTCCGGTCCCTACCGAGCGCCTCGGTCAGGCGACGCAACACGAGATCGCGGTTGGCCTCGAGCACCATGTCGATGAAGTCGATGACGACCATGCCGCCGATGTCGCGCAGCCGCAGCTGGCGCACCGTCTCCTCGGCGGCTTCCAAGTTGTTGCGCGTAACGGTCTGCTCGAGGTTTCCGCCAGATCCGGTGAACTTGCCGGTGTTGACGTCGATCACCGTCATTGCCTCGGTGCGGTCGATCACCAAGGTGCCGCCCGAGGGCAACCACACCTTGCGATCCAGCGCCTTGGTCAGCTGCTCGTCGATGCGGTGCACTGCGAACACGTCAGGCCCACCCGGCGAGGCTGGCTCGTACTTGGTCATACGCGGAACTAGTTCCGGCGCAACGGATTTCACGTAGCCGTCGATGGTCTCCCAGGCGTCGTCGCCGGAGACGATGAGCCCGGAGAAGTCCTCGTTGAACAGGTCTCGGATCACCTTGACCAGAACGTCGGGCTCTTCGTAGAGCGCGATCGCCGCGCCTGCGGCCTTCTTCTTGGTCTCCTCGGCCTTGGCCTCGACCTCGTTCCAGCGCTCCTGCAGCCGATTCACGTCGGTGCGGATGTCGTCTTCCTTGACGCCCTCCGACGCGGTGCGGATGATCACGCCCGCGTCAGCGGGCACCACGTCGCGCAGGATCTCCTTGAGCCGCTGACGTTCGGTGTCGGGCAGCTTGCGGCTGATCCCCGTCGACGATGCACCAGGCACGTAGACCAGGTACCGCCCGGCCAGCGACACCTGCGTGGTGAGGCGCGCGCCCTTGTGCCCGACCGGGTCCTTGCTCACCTGGACGACGACGTAGTCACCTGGCTTGAGCGCCTGTTCGATCTTGCGACTGGCGCCACCGAGTCCGGCGGCCTCCCAGTTCACCTCACCGGCGTAGAGCACGCCATTGCGGCCGCGGCCGATGTCGACGAACGCCGCCTCCATGGAGGGCAGCACGTTCTGCACGATGCCGAGATAGATGTTGCCGACCAGCGACGCCGATGCCGCGGACGTGACGAAGTGCTCGACGAGGACACCGTCCTCCAGCACCGCGATCTGGGTGTAGCGGGCGCCCTCGTGCGGCGGTTCGGTGCGGACCTTGTCGCGCACCACCATCACGCGCTCGACCGCCTCGCGGCGGGCCAGGAACTCGGCCTCGCTCAGGATCGGCGGACGGCGCCGCCCCGCGTCGCGCCCATCCCTGCGGCGCTGCCGCTTGGCCTCCAGCCGAGTGGACCCGCTGATGCCCTGAATCTCGTTGTTGACGGCCTTGGCCGCCTTCTCGCGGGGCGGACGTTCGTGTACCACCGTGTTCGGCGGATCGTCCGGTGAGCTGGCCTCGTCCCCATCGCCAGCGCCGGTCTTGCGGCGCCTGCGCCTGCGGCGGCGGCGGTTGCCTGCCTCGCCGGACCCGTTCTCGTCGTCGGCACCCTCGTCGTCCGAGTCGTCGTCTCCGTCGCCCTGGTCTGAGGCTTCGTCGTCGGTGCCGTCATCGTCGGTCGGGTCGTCTGGATTCTGCTCACCGCGGCCACGTCCTCGGCCACGACGCCCTCGTCTGCGCCGACGGGCTGCAGCGGGGCGGTCGCCGTGATCGTCGTCGGAGTCGCCCGAATCATCGTCGTCATCGTCGTCGTCATCATCGTCATCGTCGTCATCGACTGGGACGACGACGGGCGGCGCGGGTGCGCGGAACGTGACGGGCTGCGGCGCGACGAACAGCGGCATGTAGGCCGCAGGCTCGGCGGGGGCCGGGTTGACGGGGACCGGAGGGGCCTCGAGCATCAGCCGCGATTCGGGCTCGTCACCCTCGATCGGCTCGTCGGATGCCACCTCGTCGGCAGCTTCGTCGACGGGCTCGACGAGCACCGGCTCGGGAACCACCTCGTCGTCGAACACCACCACGATGGGCGGCGCGAAGTCCTCGCTCAGCTGCTCAGCTGGCGGATCCTGTTCCGGCTTGGTGTCTTCAGATAGGTCTTGGGTATGGGCATCTTCGGCCACGAATTCTCCTCAAGCCCCCGGGCGCGTCGTATCGACGCGGCCACGCGAGGGCTTCCGCTATGGGCCCGGGCAACTGCTCCCGAGCTTGTATGGTCTCGCTCCGAGCTACTCGGGAGAGCACTCGGTGCCTGGCTGAATGATGGCTGGACGGTCGGCGCCGCACTTGGGAACATCCCAAGTGGTCGCGCTCGTCTAAGTCTTCATCCGGGCGCCCGACCCTGGTTGTGAGCCGGTCACCCTGGTCCAGTATCCCACACCGCGGAGGCTTTTCTGACGAGGTGCGAATGTCACCTCAATCCAGCAGCTAACGGCCGGGGAACCAGAGCTCGATCTCGCGGGCCGCCGACTCCGGCGAATCCGAGCCGTGAACCAGGTTGTCCTGGGTGACGAGAGCCAGGTCACCGCGGATGGTGCCGGGTGTTGCCTTCTCGACGGGATCCGTGCCGCCTGCGATCTGACGGAACGCGGCAACGGCCCGCGGCCCCTCGACGATGGCGGCCACCACGGGCCCGGAGGTGATGAATTCCAGCAGCGATCCGAAGAACGGCTTGTCCGCGTGCTCGGCGTAGTGCTGCCGGGCGACGTCGTCGCTGACGGTCTTGAGTTCGAGGGCCGCGATGGTCAGGCCCTTGCGTTCGATTCGGCCAAGGATCTCGCCTACGAGTTGGCGCTTGACGCCATCGGGCTTTACCAGCACCAGAGTCCGCTCAGTCACGTCGGGTGAGCCTACTAGTCAGTAGACGGCGGCTGCTGACCGGGCAGCAGGCCGCGGTCCTGGCGTCGCTTGACCTCGGCCTTCAGGTACGCGATGAGCACCCAGACCACGACGAAGAGCACGCCGATGAAACCGACCGTGACGTGAATGAACGCTCCGGCAACCAGGACGAACTGAATGCCGATGTTCGCCTTCAACGCCCACGGCTTGCCTTGCACACCTGCCATCAAGATCAGCACGACGGCGACACCGACGAGGTAGGCGGTGCTCGCGCCGCTCAGGCCGCCACCGACGACCGAGACCACCGGCAGCGCGAGTAGCACCACGATGGATTCCAGGATCAGCGTGCCCGCCATGACACCGCGGAAGCTCTTCCACGGATCCGGCGGAATATCCCCCGTCGCTTCGCTCGCCCCTGGCGCGACGGCGCCGTCGGGTCCGTCCCCGGGTTCTTCTGGGGGCAGTTGGGTCACTGAGGGTCCCTGCCGAACAGCGTGCGTGCGACGCCCGCGGTGACCACGGAGCCGGTGATGACCATGCCCGCGCCGGAGAACCCGTCGTCTTGGCCGGACTCTTCGATGAGCGCGGTCGCGGTCTCGATGGCATCGGGCAACGTAGCGGCTCTGACCACGCGGTCCTGACCGAAACGCTCCTCGGCACGGATGGCGAGTTCCTCGACGTCCATCGCGCGGGGGGACCCGTTGGTGGTCACCACGATCTGATCGAACGCGGGCTCGAGTGCGGCGAGGATGCCGTCGACGTCCTTGTCCGCCATCACCGATACGACGCCCAACAGGAAGTGGAAGTCGAACTCGGTGTCCAATGCGGATGCGAGCGCGGCCGCACCCGCCGGATTGTGCGCCGCATCGATGAATACCGTTGGGGCGCTGCGCATTCGTTCCAGGCGGCCGGGGTTGGCGACCGTAGCGAACCCGGCACGCACGGCGTCGACGTCGAGCTGACTCTGTGTACCGGCGCCGAAGAACGCCTCGACGGCGGCCAGCGCCAGCACCGCGTTGTGCGCCTGATGCTCTCCGTGCAGGGGCAGGAAGATGTCGGTGTAGATGCCACCGAGGCCCTGCAGCTCGAGGAGCTGACCCCCGACGGCGACTTCGCGGCGGCGCACGGCGAACTCGGAGTCCTCGCGAGCCACGGCGGCATCGACGCGGACGGCCTGGTCCATCAGCACCTCCATGGCCTCCGGGGTCTGCTGCCCGATCACCACGACGGTGTCCAGGTCCATGCCCTCGGGCACCACGTCGATCTTCTGCTTCGTGATGATGCCCGCCTTCTCCGCGGCGATCTTGGCGATCGTGTCACCCAGATAGTCGACGTGGTCGATGCCGATGGGGGTGATGACGGCAACGGGCGCGTCGACGACGTTGGTGGCATCCCAGCGTCCGCCGAGCCCGGTCTCCACCACCGCGACGTCGACGGGCGCGTCGGCGAATGCGGCGAACGCCATCGCCGTCAGTACCTCGAACTTGCTCAGCCTCGGGCCGACGGGACCCAGCTCACCCGCCTGGGATTGCGCGTCGACGATCTCGACGAACGGCTCGATCTCGCGGTAGGTCTCGACGTACTGCGCGGGCGTGATGGGCTTGCCGTCGATCGAAATGCGCTCGACCGCGGACTGCAGGTGCGGGCTGGTCGTGCGGCCGGTGCGGCGATGCAGGGCGGTCAGCAGTGAGTCGATCAACCGAACCACCGACGTCTTGCCGTTGGTTCCTGCGACGTGGATGCTCGGGTACGCCCGCTGCGGCGACCCGAGCAGCTCGAGCAGCGCTTCGATGCGCGTCGTGCTTGGTTCGAGTTTCGTCTCCGGCCACCGCTGGTCGAGCAGGTGCTCGACCTGCAGCAGCGCGGCGATTTCGTCGGGCGTCGGCTCGGACGGGTTCACGAGAGACCGGCGAGACGACCGGAGATGCGCTCGACCTCTTCGGAGGCCAGTTGACGCCGGGCCTTGATCTTGTCGACGACGGCCTCCGGTGCCTTGGCCACGAACGCCTCGTTGCCGAGCTTCTCGGTGGTCTGGGTCAACTCCTTCTCGGCGGCAGCCAGATCCTTCTCCAGGCGGCGACGCTCCGCGGCGACGTCGACGGTGCCCGACGTGTCGAGTTCGATGGTGACCGTCGCTGGGCTCAGGCGGACCTCGACCGAGGCGGTGGGACTGAAACCTTCGTCCGATTCGGTCAACCAGGCGAGCGCGAAGACGGGACCCAGATCGATCTCGGTGTCATCGGCGGGGATCCCCGAGACACGAGCGGGAATCCGCTGCCGATCCTTGAGTCCCTGATCGCTGCGGAAGCGCCTGATCTGGGTGATGAGCTCCTGGACGTTGAGAACGCGGTTCGCCGAGAACTCGGATCCGGTGAACCACTGCGGCTTTGGCCACTCCGCGATGACGATCGACTCGCCACCGGTCAGCGCCTTCCACAGCGTTTCGGTGACGAACGGCATGATCGGGTGCAGCAGCTTGAGGACGTTGTCGAGAACGAACGCGAGCACCGCGGGGGTGTGCGTAACGCCGTTCGCCACCTGAACCTTGGCGAGTTCGACGTACCAGTCGCAGAAGTCGTCCCAGATGAATCGGTAGAGGGCGTCACACGCCTTGCTGAATTCGTAGGCGTCGAAGGCTTCGTCGACCGCTGCGTTGGTCTTCGCCAGCTCGCCGAGAATCCACCGATCGGCTTCGGTGAGGTTCTCGTCGGCTGGCAGCGGCGCGGGAGCGGCGCCGTTCATCAACGCGAACCGGGTGGCGTTGAACAGCTTGGTGGCGAAGTTCCTCGACGCGCGGGCGTGGTCCTCGCCGATCGACATGTCGCCACCGGGGGTGGCGCCGCGCGCCAAGGTGAACCGCAAGGCGTCGGCACCGAAGGTCTCCACCCAGTCCAGCGGGTCGATGCCGTTGCCCTTGGACTTGCTCATCTTGCGGCCGAATTCGTCACGGATGAGGCCGTGCAGGAAGACGTTCTCGAACGGCACCTGGGGGCCCCGGCTGCCGCCAGCGGTGATGGCCTCGTCGCCGCCGACGAAGGTGCCGAACATCATCATCCTGGCCACCCAGAAGAAGATGATGTCGTAACCGGTGACGAGAACGGTTGTCGGATAGAACTTGTCGAGTTCGGGCGTGCGGTCGGGCCAGCCCATCGTGGAGAAGGGCCACAGCGCCGAGGAGAACCAGGTGTCCAGCACGTCGGCGTCCTGCTCCCAGCCCTCCGGCGGGGTCTCGTCAGGACCGACGCAGACCTTCTCACCGTTGGGACCGTGCCAGACCGGGATGCGATGGCCCCACCACAGTTGCCGAGAGATGCACCAGTCGTGCATGTCGTCGACCCAGGCGAACCAGCGTGGTTCCAGGCTCTTGGGGTGAATCACGGTGTCGCCGTTACGCACGGCGTCACCGGCCGCCTTGGCCAACGATTCGACCTTCACCCACCACTGCAGCGACAGCCGCGGCTCGATCGGTTCACCGCTGCGTTCGGAATGCCCGACGCTGTGCAGGTAGGGCCGCTTCTCCGCGACGATGCGCCCTTCCTTCGCGAGCGCTTCGCGGACGGCGACGCGGGCATCGAAGCGGTCCATGCCGTCGAATTCGGTTCCCGTATCGGCGATCCGACCCTTGGTGTCCATGATCGACGGCATCGGCAGGCCGTGCCGAATACCGATCTCGAAGTCGTTCGGGTCGTGTGCCGGGGTGACCTTGACTGCGCCGGTTCCGAATTCGGGGTCGACGTGCTCGTCGGCAACGATCACGATGTTGCGCTCGAGGAACGGGTGCGGCAGCGTGGTGCCGACCAGATCACGGTAGCGGTCGTCGTCGGGGTGCACGGCGATCGCAGTGTCACCGAGCATCGTCTCGAGCCGCGTGGTGGCGACCACGATGTGCGGCAAGGCGTCATCCATCGACCCGTACCGGAACGACACCAGCTCGCCCTCGACGTCCTCGTACTTCACCTCGAGGTCGGAGACCGCGGTCTCGAGCACCGGCGACCAGTTCACCAGCCGCTCGGCCTGATAGATCAACCCGGCGTCGAACAGGCTCTTGAAGATCGTCCGGACGGCCCGCGACAGGCCCTCGTCCATGGTGAAGCGGTCTCGGCTCCAGTCGACGCCGTCGCCGAGTCGGCGCATCTGACCGCCGATGGTGCCGCCGGACTCGCGCTTCCAGTCCCACACCTTGTCGATGAACAGCTCGCGGCCGAAGTCTTCCTTCGACTTGCCGTCGACGGCCAGCTGCTTCTCCACCACGCTCTGGGTAGCGATGCCCGCGTGGTCCATGCCAGGCAGCCACAGCACCTCGTAGCCCTGCATCCGCTTGCGCCGGGTCAGCGCGTCCATCAGCGTGTGGTCGAGCGCGTGGCCCATGTGCAGGCTGCCGGTCACGTTCGGCGGCGGTAGCACGATCGAGTACGGCGGCTTTTCGCTGGCGGCGTCGGCGGTGAAGTAGCCGGCGTCCACCCAGGCCTGGTACAGGTCACTCTCTACCGCGGTCGGATCCCACGTCTTGGGCAGCGATTGCAACCCTGGGCTATCGGCGGGCTCTGAACTGGCGGTCACCGCAACATTCTAGGAAGACCGGTCGGCAAGACGCGAAAGCCCCCGAAGTCCGAGGACCTCGGGGGCTGCGCGCTGTCGAATTCCCCGGTCGCTGCGCTCCTGCCCGCCGGGGCGCGAATTCCTACTTCTTGCCGCCGAGCAGTCCGCCGAGAATCTCGCCGATCGCGTTGCCCTGACCGCCGCTGCCGCCACCGAGGACGCTGCCCAAGATGCTGCCGAGCGGATTGTTTCCGCCGCCACCACCACCGGACGCACCACCGAGGATGCTGCCGAGGATGTCGCCGAGGCCGCCACCACTTGGCGCGGACTGTGGTTGGTTGCCGGCCGGGGCTGCACTACCACTGCCCTTGGTGAGCTGCTTGCCGATGTAGGCAAGCACGATCGGAGCGAGGATCGGCAACAGCTTCTTGATCAGGTCGCTACCGCCAGCACCGGTGCCCGCCAACGCCGAGGCCACCTGGCCGCTGTCGTTGCCGCCGAAGATGTTGGCGACGAGCTTGTTGCCCTCCTGCTCGTCGACCTGGTCGACGCTGACGCCACCGTCGAGAAGGCCGCTGGCGCCCTGCGCGGTCACGGCCGACTCGAGGTTGCTCGAATCGATGTCGTCCGCCTGGACGTTGTGCTGCACGCCACCGACGAGCGCGGGAACCAGCGTGCGAATCGCGGTGTTCACCTCGCCTTCATCTGCACCGAGCTTGCTCGCAATGTCCTTGACGGGGATCTCCGCGAAGAGATCGTCGAGACCTGCCATTGTCATCTCCACCTTCATTGCTGGGTTGTGGCGAAACTCGCATCCGACACTAATACAAGCGAACTGGGCTGACAGGAGTTCGTCGCGCAGCGATTCAATTGAGCCGGACAGTGTTTAGCGTTACTCCGGCCGCGGGCAAGCGGGTCAACAACACATCGCCCATCGCCGCGGCAGGAGTCAGCACCCCGCGAAGATCGGAGAGCCGGTCGCGGTCGAGGGCAAGCGCCAGCCCACATTCCCCAAGCAGCACCGAGGTCGCCTTGTAGCCGGGATCCCCCTTCTGAGCCATCGTGGTCCGGTAACGGGCGCCCGACGTCGTGGTGGTGTACGTCTCGACCCGGTAGTGGCCGTTCTCCCGTGCGCGCTCACTGGGCCCTGTGCCCGGGCTGGGCGCAATGCGCTCCAGAATGCCGCGCGGAAGCTTGTTGAAGTACCTGCTGCCGAGGCCGAGGATGGCGGCGTTGGCTGCCGTCCCGAGTGCCGCGGCCAACGGTGCCACGATCGACGAGCCGACGCTCATGTTCTCCGCGTAGCGGAACTTGTTGCCGTACGCCCAATCCAACAGTGCATTGCTGCGGCGGACGATCCGAGAGTTGGGCGCCCCCATCGCGAAGGCTGCGGTCCAGATGCCGTTGAGTTCTGGTGCGATCTCCCTGCCGCGCCGCCATGGAGTGTCCGACTGATGCCCGAAGTCGGGTTCGAGCGCGCGGTCGGTGGTCAGGGTGTACGGGTCGTTCATCGCCCGCCGCGCCTCTGGATCGGACGACGCCGTCGCCATCACCTCCATCATCGAGGCGATGGTGCCCCCTGACACTCCGCCAGCCATGTTGCGCAGCACGAAGTTGGTCTCACCGAGTTCGCCCGCGCCGTCCTTGCGGGCCCGCTCGAACAGGGCGTACACGGTGAGATCGGAAGGGATGGAGTCGAATCCGCACGCGTGCACGATGCGCGCTCCGGTGTCGACGGCCTGCTTGTGGTAGGTGTCGATGCTCTCGCGGACGAACATGGTCTCACCGGTGAGGTCGGCGTAGTCGGTGCCTGCGGCAGCGCACGCAGCGACCAGCGGCAACCCGTACTTGGTGTAGGGCCCGACGGTGGTGACCACGACGCGGGCCCTTGCTGCCATGTCGTTGAGCGACGACGGCGATGATGCGTCGGCGGTGATCAACGGCCAGTCCTTGGCGGCGTCCCCGAGCGTTTCGCGCACGGCGAGGAGACGTTCTGCGGAGCGGCCTGCGAGCGCGATCCTGGCCGTGCCGCCTGCCTTGGCGAGGTACTGCGCCGTCAGTTTTCCGACGAAGCCGGTAGCCCCGTAGAGGACGATGTCGAGTTCACGCTGCGCTGCGGTCATGGCCTCAACCTACCGGTGGGTCGGCGGCTCAGCCGAGGATCTCCAGGGGCGTCGACTGCTCGCCGAGGACGTGCCTGCCCAGGAACGCCATGACCACCTGGTACCAAACCTTTGCGTTCTGCGGCGCGAGCACCCAGTGCCCTTCGCTCGGGTAGTAGAGGAATTCGTGCGGACTGGTGCCGTCGTCGGCAGCAGGCAACGCAGACTCGGTGAGCAGCTCGTACCACAGCCGCAGGCCTTCACCGATCGGCACGCGGTAGTCCTTGTCGCCGTGGATCACCAGCATCGGTGTGCTCATGGCTCCGACATGGCGGTGCGGGGAGTTCTCCTCGGTCATCTGCGAGGACATCTCGCGAGCCCACCAGTACGCACCGTCAGTGGTGTGCCCGAACTGGTCGAGCGCCCAGAGGCTGGCGTGCGTGACGATGGCGTCGAACCGGTCGGTGTGACCCGCGATCCAGTTGGCCATGTAGCCGCCGAACGAACCGCCCATCGCCGCGGTGCGGGTTTCGTCGATCCGTGGGTGCGCGCACGCGGCGTCGGTGGCGGCCATCAGATCGGTGTATGGAGCCAATCCCCATGCGCCCCAGCCGCGTTGGATGAAGTCTTGGCCGTAGCCGGTCGACAACGCGGGGTCGGGCATGAGCACGGCGTACCCCTTGGCGGTCAGCAACCAGGGGTTCCAGCGCCAGTGCCAGGCGTTCCAGCTGCCCAGCGGGCCACCGTGGATCCACAACACCAGCGGCGCCGGGCCATCCCCCTCTGGCAGCGTCAACCAGGACCGGACTGGGGTGCCGTCGGATGCCGCAGCAGTCAACTCGACGAGTTCGCCTGGCAGGCCGGGCAGTTCGACGCACGGCAGCACCGTGACGGTTCCGTCCGGATCGATGCGCACCGGATGTTGCGGCGTCGCGTAACTGCTGCGCGTCGCGAAGAGCACGCCGCCAGGCGCCGCGGATACGTCCGAGTAGGTGAAGTCGTCGTCGGTGCGCCGGACGACCTCGGAGGTGCTCGGGTCGACGGTGAATATCGGGCCCCTGCCCGCCTCGTCGGCCGTGACGACGAGGACGGTGCCGTCGGCGGACCAAGAGACCGACGTGGGCCACCGGTCCCACGCGGTCGCAATCTCGACGAATGGCTCACCGAACCGCATGACGCACAGGGTGATTCGCGGCGCTTGATGCGGCGTGGCGACCGTCTCGCGCACGAACGCCACCGTGGTGCCGTCGGGCGAGATCGCCGGGAACTCCAGGTCTGCGTCGGGGTCCTCGGCGATGACGGTGCGCTCGCCGGTGCCGACGTCGATGCGCACCAGGCTGCTGCGAACGGACGCGCCGGGGCCTGGCGCGTGCCAGGAGGTCACGACGAAGCGGCCATCATCGCTGACGTCGGTGGCGACCTCGTGCATGCACTGGCCAGGATCAGGGGTTAGGTCGCGGGTGTCGTTCACGTCCAGAAGGTGCGGCTGCCCGGGGCCGATGTCGTGGTCCCACTGCCGCACCGGGTACGCGGTGTGCAGCACCGCGGTGACCTTGGCGTCCTTGCGCAACGCGCGCAACCGCTCGTCGTCGTCGACGCCGGTGGCCGACGGCAGCATCGTGGTGCCGACGAGCGTGACGTCGGCCTTGCGGGCCGCGTACACGGCGTCGACGCCGCCCGGCAGGTCGAGGACCCGGGTGGCCTCCCCGCCTGCGGCGGGAAGTCGCCACAGCGACTTAGGCATCTTGTCGTCGCTTTCGGAGGTGCCGTCATCGGAGGGGCGTGCCGCGACGAACAGCAGGTCGTTGACTGCGGTGAAGACCGGTGCCGATTCGCCCTTGGCGCCTCGGGTCAGCCTGCGCGCCGGCCGCCGGCCTGCGGGGTCGAGCTCCCAGACGGCGGTGATGAACTCGGTGCGCTTGTCGTTGAGTTCGGCGATCGTCGTCACGACGCGGGTTCCGTCGGGTGACACCCTCAGGCCGGACACCCTGGGCAGGGCGAGGAAGTCGTCGAGGTCGTGAAACGGTGTTGGGGTCACGCCCCGTTGGTAGCACGAGTCAGGGTTTCCTGGGGCGAGCGAAGCGACGGGGGGATGGCTTCCTGGGGCGAGCGAAGCGACGGGGGGATGGCTTCCTGGGGCGAGCGAAGCGACGGGGGGATGGCTTCCTGGGGCGAGCGAAGCGACGGGGGGATGGCTTTGGTTCGAGCGGGTTTCCCGACCAGCACGACGGCGCAGGCGCCGACCACGGTGAGCGCCGAGGAGACCAGCACCGCGGCATTCCAGCCTGCGACCAGGTTGTCGCCGACGTGCGTGGCGATCACGACGAACAGCGTGATGCCGACCGCTGCGCCGAGATAGCGCGCGGCGTCGTTGGCGCCGCTGCCCATCGCCGCCCGGTCTGCACCGACGCTGGCCACCGCTTGACGGCCGAGAAGCGCGTTGCGCGGCGCTGTCACCACGCTGGTACCCGACCACGCGATGGTCAAGAACCGCGACCGTCCACAATCCGGCTCCAAGTCCGACCTGCACCAGCATCGGGAGGATCGATGCCATGGCAGTGATGCCCGCGCCGACCGCCAATTAGCAGATCACAGCGCCCGAAAACCGCGGGGCCGCAACAGTTCGGGCTCGATCAAGGGGTCGCGGGTCCGCTGCTCCACGAGCACGAAACCGGCCAGCGCGAGCACGGCGGCCGTCGCGAAATCCAAGGTGACCACGTCGATCCAGTCGCGGCCCCGCGTCAGCACGCACACCGTCAGAGTCATGGCGGCGGCGAACGGCACCAGTCCCCCGGCATCGGGCTTGCGGCGGTTCGCAGCGCGTGACTCGAGGATGCGGGACACGCTGGGCCACAACAGAACCAATGCCAGTACGCTGGCGACCGCGTAGGACTCGCGCCAATGCGGTGTACTGAGCCCTGCCGACACCACGACGCCAAGCGAGATCCCAGCGCCAACCCTGGCTCCCCAGACGGCGGTGGCGCGGCTCCTGCGCCGCGCTTCGGGGAAGTCTCGCGGGCGCGGACTCTTACGCTCGCACTTCCCCGAGACATCGTCGGCTACGAGGCGTTCACACGACTCACCCCAGTAGCACTGCTAGTACTGCGCGGTGGCCGTCATCGAGTCGAACATCGATGACGACCTCGTCGAAACAAATACAGGCGAACGCGAGCGGCCATGCGCGCAACGGCGGGCTCTCTCCTACTGTGCGGACGGGGGGATAACGCCCTTGCGGACGATGATTCCTCCGTAGAGTCGACGCTCACCGGTCACGACGGTGACGTATCCATCGCGGGCCCGGGTCTTGAAATCATCCGGCTGGACGGATGTAACTCCGCGGTTGGGTGCAACGCGTTCGACGATCTCGGCAAATTCATCGAAGATCGGGAGGATGTGATGGGGGTCGTCGTAGGCGATCATTCGCCAGGCGCCTGCTTCTTCGTCGATTTCGATGGGGAGCACTGAGACGATGGCCTCTAGAGCGTCGGTGGCGCTCACGCCGTCTAGTCGGATGACCCTGCTGTCGGGCTCACTGGGAAAGTTTGCGTCGACGATGGCGATGTCTTGGCGGTGTCCCATCGCGCGAAGCGCGTAGAGAAGTTCGGGTCCCAGTAGCGGGTTGATGTTCCGGAGCATGACTACCTTTCAATCGTTCAGTCAGATGGTGGACACGTGCAGTGAGTCTTGGACCCATCGCACCTGTCGAAGGTCTCGCACAACGATTTCGCCGGTACGCGGCAGGACAGTTCCGCCGACGATGATCACGCGTGCTGGCCGCGCTGCGCGGGCTGCCTCCACGCCGGCGGGGCTGTCTTCGAAGATGACGCACTCCTGGATCGGCACGTGCAATTGCTCGGCTGCGCGTAGATATGCCTGGGGCGAGGGTTTTCCTGTGCCGACGTCGCTCCCTGACACGACAACAAGCGGGGCAGGATATCCCGCAGCGTTGAGGCGCGCGTTGGCCAGCGCTGGGGAGGCCGAAGTGACGACGGCGGTGTGGGAATGGAGTTTGGCGAACAGTTCCACGCCTCCTGGGATTGGGCGAGTCGACTGTGCCGTTGCGAGCTCCGTCTCTTCTATCAAGGCGAGAGCAGGCTTCTGCTTTCGTCCTGATACATGAAGATTCACCGTGTCGACCGATCGTCGCCCATGGAGTCCCTCGAGGACTTTGTGCGGATCGATGTTCAGCGTCTCCGCCCATTCCGTCCATGCGTGCTCCGCCGCCTCCCGCGAGTCAACGAGCACGCCGTCGCAGTCAAAAAGCACTGCGCGACAATCGATTTTGTGATCCGGCATTAGGTTTACGCTTTCGTCGAGCGCATACGAGACAACGCGTCGACAGTGGCAGCGAGGGCCAGGACCAAACCCGTCACGATCGCGACGACTGCGGCTGGCTGATTCAGCAGACCTAGGCCGTTTTCCACGACTGCGAGGACGAGTCCGCCGATGACGGCGTTGGACACGCGGCCTCGTCCTCCAAATAGTGAGGTGCCCCCGATGACAGCGGCACCCACAGCGAACAGAAGAGTGTTCAGCCCGCCAGCAGTGGGGTCGACCGACCCGACTTTCGAGGAGTAGACGATCGCGCCGAGAGCGGCAAATGAAGCAGAGACGATGAACACGCTTCCGCGAATTTTGGGCACGTCGATGCCGGCACGTCTGGCCGCCTCCGCGTTCCCGCCCACCGCATAGATGTAACGACCGTATGCGGTGTGGTCCAGAACGTAGGTACCGGCGACGAGCAACGTGAGCACGATCGGCACGACGAAGGGCACACCTGCGATGACGAGATTGGCGTTCTGCGATCGGTTGACTGTGAGCAACCCGGTGAATGTAGCGCCGAGCAGGACAACCGCGGCGACTTTGATCACCACGACGGATAGCGGTGGCGTGGTGAGACCCCTTCGAGACCGCCGCGTGTGGCGGGTGAATTGAACGCCGGCGAACAACGCGACGAATGTCCCGTAGAGAAGCCAGCTCATGCCGACATTGAGATTGCCATTCGCGACTGCACGCAATGTCGGATCGGTGTTGATGCCGAGCACTCCGCCATCACCGATGAGTAGGAGAATCACTCCTTGCCATGTGAGGAACAGCGCGAGTGTTATCACAAAAGATGGGATGCGCACCTTCGCAACCAGGAAACCTGAGAGCGTTCCGATCGAAGCACCCACCGAAACCGCAAGCAGCATTTCGACCCATGGGTTTGCTGGTATACCGAGCAGAAGTATGGCCGGTGGGATCAGGCCGATCAGAGCTGCGGCCCAGATCCGCATCCAGATTGCCAGTCCAACCGTGGCAAGGCCTACAACGATGAATGCAACGAAGACGGGCGTGCCCATGGCTCCGAGCATGTTGCCGTTACTGACGTAATGCAGCGCAAGCATCGCCGCTGTGACGCCGGATGCCGCTCCCGCCGAGACGTCAATCTCACCAAGAAGGAGGACGAAAACCAGGCCCATGGCAATGATCGTTCGCCCTGCCCCTTGTGATAGCAGATTGGCCAGATTGGCGAGCGAAAGGAACACGGGCGAGCTGACCGCGAACATTGCGATGAGCACCGACAGCCCGAAGAGCGCTGGAAGCGTGCCGAGTTGACCAGATTTGAGTCGCGCTCGGTAGTCGGAGAGGGCGCTGGCGAACGACCTATCGGTTGTGTCGCCGCCGAAGTCTGCTCTGTCAACTTGACCAGTGGTACGTGTGGGGATTGACATTCTGCCGAGTCCTAAGTCAGGTGGTTGGAATCGCGGAGGTTTCGGGGCGACCAATGCCGAGCTCGTCGGATCGTCCGGAAGTAATGAGCTGAACGACCTGGCTGTGGGTAACCTCGGAGGTCTTCACCTCGGCTACCAGTCGACCGAGATAGAGCACCGCGATCCGATCTGCAACTTCGAATACATCGGCCAGGTTGTGACTGATCAGGACGACTCCTCGCCCTTGTTCCGCAAGTCGACGCACGAGGTTGAGAACTTGCCGTGTCTGGGCAACGCCGAGCGCGGCCGTTGGCTCGTCGAGGAGGATCACTTTGGACTCCCAGAGCACCGATTTGGCAATTGCGACGGTCTGCCGCTGGCCACCGGAGAGGGCGCTGACAGGTTGGCGGACGGAACTGATCGTCCGCACAGACAGCGAGGCGAGGGCAGAGCGTGCCTGCTCCTCCATGGTTTCCTCATCGAGATACCAAGTGGAACCCCGCTCACGCCCTAGGAACATGTTTTGGACGATGTCGAGGTTGTCCGCCAGAGCGAGGTCCTGATAGACAACCTCGATGCCTAGCCCCGCTGCCGCCCTCGGGTCGTGGAGGGTGACCCTCTCGCCTTCGAACCGGAAGGTTCCGGAGTCGACTGGATGGATGCCAGCAATGCACTTGACGAGCGTCGACTTCCCCGCCCCGTTATCCCCGACCAAGGCGACCACGTCGCCCGCCTCGACCGAGAACGCCACGTCATGCAGTACGCCAACCGGGCCGAACGACTTGTTGACCCCTTCGAGGGTGAGCAGGCCAGCACTCATTCGATCCCCAGCTCCTTGCAAACCGCGACCAGACCGGGCGCGCATAGACTCGGCGCCGTCACGTACCCCTCGTCGACGACCTTCTTCACGTTGTCCCGAGTGACGACTTCGGGGTCCAGAAGTACCGATTTGATCTTTCGATTGGTCTTGGGATCAACCGTGGTCTGAGAGGCGTACTTGTCTGCGCTGTCTGGATCTCCGTCCGCGACGAGAGCGGCGAGCTTCGCAGTTGCCTCCGCCTGCGTCTTGATGGCCTTGAAGACGGTCATCAGCTGGTCACCACGGAGGATTGACTGAAGTCCCGCCAGGGTGGCATCTTGTCCGGTTACTGGCACTTTGCCGTTGAGGCCGTTCTTCTGAAGAACCGTGATTACGGCTCCGGCCATCCCATCGTTCGCCGCGACCACGCCGTCGACACGACCACCGTTGCTGGTGAGGATCTGCTCAAATGTCGTACCGCCGAGCTGATTGTCCCACCCGGTGATGAACTGGTCGCGTACGAGAACGAGCCGGCGATCGTCGTACAACGGCTGAAGAACCTTCATCTGTCCCTCGTGGAACTTCACCGAGTTGTTCTCGTCCGGCGCGCCCTCGATCTGGATGACCTGCGCGCCCGGGACGTCGCCGACAGCGTCGACCAGTGCCTGTGCCTGCAGCTCACCGACACGAACATTGTCGAACGTGACGTAGTAGTCGCTCGTGCCACCTGGATTGAGACGGTCGTACGCGATGGTGGGAATTCCTGCAGCGGAGGCTTTCTGCTCGACCGACGCGCCCACTTCCGGGTTGGGGGAAGCGACGACCAGCGCCTTGACGCCACTGGCGATCATGCCGTCGGCGAGACTGGCAAATTTCTGGACGTCACCCTGCGCATTCTGGATGTTCGCCGAGTAGCCCTCCCTTTCGATGGCGGACTTCAGATAAGGCTTGTCGAACGCTTCCCATCGAGCGGATGTGGCGGTCTCGGGGAGCAGCACTCCGATCGTCCCCTTTGAGTTCTCGGGTGCCGTCTCACCGCCGCCGTCGGAACCGGGGCCTGCGGAGTTCGCGCCGCACGCGCTGAGAACCAGTGCGGCAGCGGCAATCACGGCGGCCAGCGCCGTCCGTATGTCGCGGTGTCTTCCTCGCATGATCGTGCTCCTCGTCCTTGAGGTAGTGGGATGTCAGCCGGGGACCGATGAGCCGAACGCATGCTCGTTTAGATCCGTATTGTTTGTTTTAGGCTCGTATGGCAATATAAACCGAGCCTAAACGCAAACGCAATAGGCAATCGACGAGACGGAGTGGAGAGCCATGAGCGACTCATCGCTAGCGGGCAGTGTGGCCGTCGTGACGGGTGCGTCGCGGGGAATCGGCCGCGCGATCGCGCTCGACCTCGCGCGTGCCGGCGCGGATGTGGTGGTTGGTCTGCGGACGACCGACAGCAACGCCGACGTGGTGGGTGAGATCGAATCCCTAGGCCGGAAAGCGATTCCGTTAGCACTCGATGTTCGAGACCTCAACTCCTGCAGGGAACAGCTCGACTCGATCGAGGAAACCCACGGTGGAGTAGACATTCTGGTGAATAACGTGGGTGGCAGCATCATCAGCAACGCCCTCGACGTCACCGAGGAAGATTTCGCGGCGGTCTGGGATTTGAACGTGCGCTCGACGTTTTTTCTTTCCCAGCACGTCACGCGCCGATTCTTCAAGAGTCGCGGCTCGGGGACCATTGTCAACATCGCATCGCAAGCCGGGATCGTCGCGCTGCCAAGCGAATCCGCATACTGCGCCAGCAAGGCGGCGGTAATTCACCTCACCAAGTGTCTTGCGATCGAGTGGGGTGAACTCGGAGTTCGCGTCAACGCTGTCGCACCGACTTTCATCGAGACGGACGGAACTGCCCAAGCCCTTGCCGATCGCCAGTTCCTCGACGACACCCTCGAACGGATCGCAGGGCTACATCGCGTCGGGGTGCCGCAGGAGGTAGCCGCAGCCGTGACTTTCCTCGCGTCGCCGGGGGCTTCGTTGATCACCGGGCACACGCTCGTCGTCGATGGCGGATGGACGGTGCGATAGCCAATGGTCGGGGCGCGGAGGCTAACTACCTATCGACGAGACAGGGATGCGCGATCGCCGGGCGCTGCCGGTGGTGCTGTCGGGCTGGGCGAGCGCATGTACAGCGTGGGTGCCGACCTCGGTGGCACGAAAGTGTCTGCCGTCGTGGTCGATCCGTACGGAGAGGTCGTGGGGAGCTCCTATCGTCCTCATGACGGCACTGCGTCAGGCGCTATCGCATCTCTGGCAGCCCTCATGACCGATCTGATCTCCAGCGCGCCCGGCCCCGTTGCGGTTGGAGTTGCTGCGGCGGGCCTGGTCAACAGAGCCACCGGGGAACTTCTTCACAGTGCACTGCTCGACCTGCATGGTGCCCCTTTGGCTGCCACTCTCTCCAAGCTTGTCGGGGTCCATGTGATCATCGAAAACGACGCCAATGCCACATTATTGGGAATTCAGTCCGACACCAGCCAGAGAGAAACGGCCATCCTGTTTGCGCTTGGAACTGGAGTCGGTGGCGCGCTCTCCGTCGGGGGCAGAGTCATTGAGGGGTCCTTCGGTTTCGCCGCCGAACTCGGGCATGTTCCCGTCGAGCAGACCGGGTTGCACCCTTGCCCGTGCGGCAGCAGTGGATGCCTAGAACTCTTCGCCAGTGGCAGCGCAGTTGCGGCGCAGGCGAAAACATTGGGGTTGCATGTCAGGCACAAGAATGCAGTGCGCGCGGAGGACGTTGTCGAGGCCGCACGGGCAGGCGACACCAGCGCAGTGCACATCCTCCATTCTGCTGGCGAGGCCATCGGCACCGTCCTGACCCGGTTGATCCCGGCGTTCGACCCCTCCGTCATCTACATATCCGGCGGGTTCGGACACCACGCTGCCGACTTTCTCGTGCCAGCGATAACGGAGCGTATCGCCGAACAAGCCCCATTTCCGCGAGCGCGTCCCGCCCCTCGTATCCTTGCCGATCCCGTCGGCCCGCTCGCTGCAGCTATTGGCGTCGGACGGCTCGCCCAACGCCGCTCCGCATTCCCCACCCATATCTCAGAAAGGGACTCGCATGAGCACTGACCGGAAGATACGTCTCGGAGTAGTCGGGGCGGGTCGAATCACCCAGGTCGCGCACCTGCCCGTCTTCTCCAAGACCCGCTATGTCGAATTGGTTGCAGTCAGCGACCCCAGCCCCGCGCTGGCGCATGGCGTTGCAGGGAAATATGGAATCACCGGCTACACCGACACCACTACGTTGCTCGCAGACCCTGCAGTGGACGCGGTCCTCATCGCCACCCCCGACCGCTTCCACTACCAACTCGGAAAACAAGCGCTCCAGGCTGGCAAACACGTCCTCATGGAGAAGCCCCTTGCTCAGACCACCGACCAGGCACGAGAGCTTGCGGAATTGGCAGCCACCCTCGAGCTGAAATTGCAGACAGGAGCGATGAAGCGACACGACCCGGGAATTGCGTTTGCGAAAGAGCACGTCGCGCGGGTCGGTGAGATTCTCTCCATCTCATGCTGGTATCGAGTCATGGCAGATCGTGCTCCTGTGGAGACGACTCTCTTCCCCGACACCGTCGTCGACGCGCAGGTGCGCCAGGTCGAGAATTCGTTCAAAGCAGACCGCGAACGTTATCTCTTGACCACCCATGGCGCGCACCTCTTCGATCAGATCTCCTACCTCGCAGGGCCTGGAACGTGGGTGGCCGCGCGTGTCGGACGCGTCGGGGAGAACTACTCGTGGAAGGGCGTCGCCGGACTCCGTGATCACGGCGGGCTTGTCTCATTCGAGGTTGCTGCCGCGGTCCACGGTGTCTACGCCGAAGGCGCCGACATCTATGGTGCCAACGGCCACATTCGCATCCGTACCCCTTTTCCCTTCTTCAAGCTCGCCAGCGAAGTTGAGGTCCACGTCGATGGAGATTCCGCCGCTCTGCTTCCACACTTCGGCGATACCGACGCGTACAAACTGCAGGCCGACGACTTCGCGCTTGCCATTTTGAACGGCACGCCTGAGGACCCATCACCCGAAGACGGAGTCGCCGCAGTCCGATGGATCGAAGCTGTGGCGGATTCGTCCACCTCCGGAGGCAAGGAGGTTCAACTGTGAGCAGCCCGGTCCCGTTGGGAGCGTTTGCGCGGATCTTTCACGTCCAGACGGCCGTTCAGCTGGCCGAGGCTTTCCAAGTGCTTGCGCTGACGGAGGTACAACTGAACCTCAGCACGTTTGGGTTTCCGACGATACCAACGGAAGTCGAGATCAGCTCGGGTGACCTCGAAGGAATTGGAGACGACCTGGCCGCAGCCGGACTGACACTTTGGGGCGTTTCTGCCACCTTCAACACAGCTGACCCCGTCACTTCGCGTCGAACTGATCAGACGGCACGAGCGGCAGATTTCATTGCACGATTGGGCTGTACGGGTGCCACCGCGGCGACGCTTTGCAGTGGATCACGGGATCCGGACAATATGTGGGGGTTCCATCCGGATACCACCTCAAAATCGGCGTGGAAAGACTTCCGCGCTAGCCTCGACGTGCTCCTGCCGGCGGCGGAGCAAGGCGGCCTACTCTTGGCAATTGAACCCGAGCCCGCCAATACCGTCGCCGATGTCGACCGAGCCTTGAGACTGCAGCAGGAACTGGGTGATGACGCAGGTCAGATCGGATTCATTCTAGATCCGGCCAATCTCATCACCAACATCGCTCCCAGCGATCACCGGTACACGCTCGAACGAGCTTTCGGCGAGCTTGGGCACCGAACGATCTGCGTGCACGCCAAAGACACCGTCCCCTGGTCCTCGACGCTTGTCGGCCGAGGAGTGGTGGACTACGAGCTGGTAGCTCGACTGCACAATGACCTCGCCAACGGAGTTCCGCTGATCATTCAAGACGCGAAGCAGGAAGAGCTCGCAGAGGTTATTGCGCTGCTCCGAACGTCAACCGAACGGCCTATGCCATGAACTGTCACGAACAGTACGCGTCAACCGCGGGATTTCACCTGGGTAACGCTGACGCGCCCGAAGTCCTCGTGTTGCTCCACGGTCTCGGCGCAGATCACAAGCAGCCGCTGGATTTGATCACTGGCGTGGATACCGATGGATTCACAGTATTGGCTCCTGATGTTCGAGCGCACGGTGAGAGTTTGGCAATCGGAGAGCCTGCAGACTTCCGCTTCGACTCGCTCGTCCATGATCTGCGGGCCCTGATGGACCGGCTGGGGCAGGTGAACAAACCTGCGCACATCGTAGGCATATCGATGGGTGCGGCAGTTGCGCTCCGTACCGCTTTGAGCCCGGACTTCTGTGTGCGAAGCCTCACTCTTATCCGCCCCGCATTCACCGACGTGCCGCTGCCCAGAAACTTGAGGGTTATGGCGGACATTGGTGAACTTCTTGGAGCCGGAGCAGATACGTCCGCCGCGCGCGTGCAGTTCGCCGAATCTCAGCAATACCGCGACGTCGCCGCGATCTCGCCACTGGCTGGCGAGAGCCTGCTTCGTCAGTTTGACGCACCGCTCGCTGTAGCGCGATCGGTACGGCTACGAAGCGTACCTCGCAACAGGGCCTATGCCCGCGCCCAAGAGCTGGCGTCGATTTCGGTGTCCACATTGGTCATCGGAACCGAGAACGACCCAGTGCATCCGTATGACCTGGCGCGGAAATGGAGTTACGCGATACCCGATGCTCAGTTCGCGACGGTTCCCCCTCGAGATCGCGACCCAGTCGCGACCTCTGGCGAGCAACGGGAACGTGTCGGCGCTCATCTAGCGTCTGTGAAGGCGACATCATGGACATGACCGCATCACATTAGTGAGGTGACCGCCCCATGTCTCAGCCTCCGGAATTCGCAGAGGAACGTCGTGCACGCATTGTCGAGCTGGTAAACAGTCGCGGCCGCGTAAAAGTAAGCGAACTTGCGAAGCAGCTCCAAGTCACACAACCGACCATCCGAAGGGACATCGTGGCGCTCGAGACTGAGCGCAAACTGAAACGAACCCACGGAGGTGCGCTTGCGACACGTTCGCCCGCGTATGAGGTCGAAGTGGAAGCGAGACGCTTCGCCAATGCAGCCCAGAAGGAGGCGATCGCCCAAGCCTGCCTTCCCATGCTGGGCCAGAATGATTCCATCTTCCTCGATGCCGGCACGACCTCGTTGGCCATCGCCGAGGCTATCGCGGACGAAGCGAATGAACCGGGCTCACGTTTCGGCGCGAATCTCAACGTGCTGACCAACTCCGTGTCAGTCGCGCGCACTTTCAGCGCGCGCGGCTCGATTCATTGTTCGGTCGTCGGGGGGCAGTACCGACCGATAGCCGATAGCTTCGTGGGACCTCTTGCCCTGCAAGCAATTCGACAGTTCACGGTCAACGTCGCATTCTTAGGGGTCACGGGAATGTCTGGGGATCAGTTCAGCGTGGCTGATCTGGGCGAAGCGGACGTCAAGCGCGCCGTCCTTCAGCAGGCCCGAAGGATTATCGTGCCGATGGATCACAGCAAGCTTGGTCTCACGGACTTCGTCGGAGTTTTCAAGCTCGCTGATATCGACATCGTCATCGTCGACAAGTCCGAGCCCTACTTCGCCAAACTTTGTGACGAGAATGACGTAAGACTCATTCTCGCCAGCAACTCGATTTCAGCCGCTCGCAGCTGTGCGACCAGTTCGCGGTGACGGTGGCCTGCGGGCTCGACGCCGATTGGGATGACTAGGGCGTCACGCCAGAAGGTGGCCCCAGCTGATCGCAGCAGACAGCCAATTCCAAGTCAATTCCGGCACCGCTAGAACCGCTGGATAGCGGGTTGCCTACAGCCTCGGGCGGGCCGTCCCGAACTGCCATGTCAAGGCTGGCAAGGCGTTGCACTCGGGTGCCATGGCGCCTCATCGGCCCCAGAGCGACGAGTCAAACCAGGCCACCCGGACATTTATCAGAAACGTCTCGCGACGCTTTTTTCGAGCACGCGACCCCGGCAGCAGAATCGGGTGTCTCAGATTCCCGTCAAGCACCTTGCCTGCAGCGATGACGGCGAGTGATCGCGGCAACATTGGTTTGATTTTCAAACTCACTCCCGGCAGACTAGCACCATGACCGCAGTGCCGTTGGGCGACCTACCCGGTCGACCGTGCCCGATCGCCGCGGCCGTGGAGGTCGTCGGCGAGCGCTGGGCCCTGCTGGTCGTGCGCGAGATCGCGTTGGGAGCCACCCGGTTCAGCGACATCATCCGCGGCACCGGCGCACCCCGCGACCGCATCGCCGCGCGGCTCAAGGCGTTGACCGCCGCGGGTGTCATCACCAAGGTGCCGTACCAGAGCGCCCCTGCGCGCGACGAGTACCAACTCACCGAATCCGGCCGCGCGCTCATCCCGGTGCTCGATGCGCTACTCGAGTGGGGCAAGCACCACGCCGTCGCCCCCGACGATCCGCACCGGCCGCGCCAATACGCGGCCATCGCCGACCGCCTCGACGAAGGACGCAGATCATGACGACATCGGCGAGCCGATCCACGCACGCAGAGCCAACCGAGACTCCCGAGGACGCCTGGGGCGAGTTGCGTTCGAAGGTCGTGTCGTGGCACGACCCCGCGCCCACCACCGCGAGGGGCCTTGCGATGCCCGGCATCGACTACCTGCGCGCGATGGCCGACGGGATCCTGCCGCCGCCGCCGATCTCCGGGCTGATGGAGTTCGAGCTGGTGTCCGCCGATCCCGGCAAGGTGGTCTTCACGTGCCGCCCCGACGAGTCGGCCTACAACCCGATCGGCGTCATCCACGGCGGCCTGGTGTGCACGCTGCTCGACTCGGTGGCCGGTTGCGCGCTGCACAGCACGCTTCCGCTCGGCAAGGGCTACACCTCGGTCGAGATCAAGGTGAACTACCTCAAGGCAGTGCGCCTCACCAGCGGCCTGCTCACCGCGACGGGCACGGTGGTCAAGGCCGGCTCGCGGGTCGGCTTCACCGAGGGCGTCGTCACCGATCCCGACGGCGCGGTGGTCGCAACGGCGACCAGCACGCTCCTGGTGTTCGACCTCTGACACCTTCGCCCCGGGTAGCCGCCTCGCCGCGCTAGTTTCGTGCGGTGACCAAACACATCGTGGTGGTCGGTGCCGGCATCGCGGGGCTGGCGACCGCGGTGGCCATGCAGCGGCACGGCCACCGGGTGACCATCCTCGAGGAACGCACCGACACCACGTCGGGCGCGGGGATCAGCATCTGGCCAAACGCCTTGGCCGCCCTCGACGAGATCGGCCTCGGTGACGCCGTTCGGGCGTCGGGTGGCCGGGTGTCCGCAGGCGCCATGCGTTGGCGCGACGGGTCGTGGCTGCGTCATCCTGCACCCGAGCGCATCGTCCGCGCGCTCGGTGAACCGTTGGTGGTGGTCCGCCGCACGGTACTCATGGGCCTGTTGGCCGATGCACTGAACGCAGGCACCGTCGAGTCCGGTTGCGCGGCTGCCGAACTCGTGGCGACTGCCGACGGAGTACGGATCACGTCGGCGGACGGCACGACTCGCCGCGCGGACGCCGTCGTCGGCGCGGATGGCGTTGGATCCATGGTGGCGCGGCATCTCAACGGCGCGCTCCGCAGGCGCTACGCGGGTTACACGGCGTGGCGCGGAGTCGCCAACTACTCGATCGACCCCGAGCTTGCCGGTGAGACCATGGGCACGGGAACGGAATTCGGCCACGTCCCACTCGGCCCCGAGCACACCTACTGGTTTGCCACCGAGCGCGGCCCCGAGGGCGGATCCGCTCCAGGCGGCGAACTGGCCTACCTTCGATCCAAGTACGGCGACTGGGCCGACCCGATCCCCGCGTTGTTGGCGACCACCGACCCGAATGCCGTCCTGCGCAACGACCTCTACGACAGGGCCGAGGCTCGCCAATGGGCACGCGGTTCTGTCGTGCTCGTCGGTGACGCCGCCCATCCGATGCGCCCTCATCTCGGCCAGGGTGGTTGTCAGGGGCTCGAGGACGCGGCGATCCTGGCGTACTGCATCGAGCACGCCGACGGCCTGCCTGCCGCATTCGCGCGTTACGCCGCAGTCCGGCAACCGCGGGTACGCCCACTGGTCCGGGAATCCAGGCTGATCGGCGACGTCGTCAACCTGCGGCCCTCGTTCATCGGCGCCGCGATGATGCGTGCCTCGGCTCTGATGCCGGAGGCGGTTCTCACCCGGCACCTGGCGTCGGTGGCGTCCCGATCGGCGTTTGCACTGCCTGGCGACGACCTGTGACCGTCCAGCTTGGGGCGGTGGTAGGTCGATGCCGGGATCCCGCGAGCAACGAGGTCAGCGCACCTGGCCGAGTGTCGTCAACGGGCTGAGCAGTGCGGTGCACATCTGCCGAGGGTTGATGAAGCCGAGGAGTCCGGTGGTCGGCATGGCCGCGCAGCCGGTGGCGGCGGGGGCCTGAGCGGGAGCCGTCGAGGTGGTCCACAGTGCAGGCGTACCGCCGAGGGCACTGCACTTGGGCCACGCCTTGGGGCCCTGGCTGGCCAGGACGTTCTCGGCGACACGGATCTGCTCTTCACGGGATGCGTTCACGGGTGAGCCGAAGCCGCCGTTGGCGCTCCAGGTGGCCTGCTTGAACTGCAGGCCGCCGAAGTGGCCGTTTCCGGTGTTGGCGGCCCAGTTGCCGCCCGATTCGCACTGGGCGACGGCATCCCAGTTCATGCTGTCGGCCTTGGCGGTGCCGGTGGACAGCGCGGTGGAGATGGTCAGCGCCGCGACGGCGAACGCGCCGCTGACCAGGACGAGCTTGAGCGCCTTGGTGACTGTCCTGCGAACTGCGAATCGAACGTTCATCTGTGCGGTCCTTCCCCGACCGTTTGACACGAGGACCGGCTGCGAGGTTCGAGCGTTTTCACAACGCGGTCATCCAGTACTTCGTGTGAGGGATTTCACGCGTTACAGAAGAGGTGGGAGTTCTTTATCGGGGCGTGATTGGTTGAAGTGGGCCGTGGTGTAAATGAGAACGGTGCCGGGCACATCGCCCGGCACCGTTGTTCACATCTGTAGCGATCGACGTCGCGACGTCCAACGAACGTCAGCCTCGACGGCCGCAGACCGGCCACGCCTTGATGCCCTGAGTCCTCAGGACGTTCTCGGCGACGCGGATCTGTTCCTCACGGCTGGCCTGGTGAGGCGAGCCCGATCCACCGTTGGACTTCCAGGTGCCCATGGTGAACTGCAGGCCGCCGTAGTAGCCGTTACCAGTGGCGATGTGCCAGTTGCCGCCGGACTCACAGGCCGCGACGGCGTCCCAGTTGACGCCACCTTCCGCATTCGCGGTACCGGCGCCCAGCGCCATCGGAGCCACTACGAGCGCCCCTGCGATGGTGGCCAGCCCAAACGTCTTGCGGATGTTCTTCAACTTCGATCCTCTCGCCAAGCGCGCGCCAAAGGACGCCCGCAATGACGCGGACGAAATGCCTGGTTTCCAGGCGGAGGGAT
Organism: Mycolicibacterium sp. P9-64; assembly: GCF_008329605.1. Lineage (GTDB taxonomy): Bacteria > Actinomycetota > Actinomycetes > Mycobacteriales > Mycobacteriaceae > Mycobacterium. The sequence goes on along the minus strand of NZ_NPKO01000004.1, from coordinate 258,797 downwards.
GGGTCGCACCGTCTCGGTCGGGCACGACAGCAGGGAGGCAGATCCGCCTCGCCGGGCATTGCGCCCAGCCGCCGCAAAGGCCGTAGTGGCCTACCGCAGCCCCCGCTCACACACAGGTTCTTGGTTTTGAATTTATTTGCTCCATTCGGAGACTTAGGGACCGTACAAATCTTTTCGCACAAAGTCATGTTTGGTTGGGCGTGTGTCGCGGGTACATCACGGACAGATCACGACAGCATCGAACAATCGTCGATGCAGGTAAGGCGCGTCTTTTGGGCGGATCGAAAACTGCACGTCGGACCCATTTCAGTGAGGCAGATCACTAGGATTTTGTGAGCCCGGGCACAATATGCGGTGTCACACCAGCAACAAGGGTCACCGCGGCGAGCCAAAAGACGTTGTACCAGTACCGATCCGCCGTTACGTCTCGATTTGGTTCGCTACCCAACCCAACTCGCACCACGCTGATCGATTGCACCAATTATGCTGTACTGCAATAGATTTCATCCGAAACGCGTCAGCTAGCGCCGGTCGCCGCCGTGCCGCCCGGCAGCCGGATTGGCGAGTGGCACCGCTTCCAATAATGCTGCGCTACCCCGCTTTTCGCGATTCACCGCACAGACCTGCCGCCATCCTTCGGCGCCAGAACTCGAGCGGCGGCCACGGGCACGACGCCGCGCACGCCGCCAACTGCGCCTCGCCCACAATGATCTCGGCCGATACGCCGCGACGTCGCGTTACCCGTGAAATTCCCGCATCGACGGCCATTCGCGACGACGCCGAGATCCGTTACGCCGTAACAGTTTCGAGCACCGACGCTTCCATGCACGCAGACCAACCCCGAACGGGCGGTACAGAATTACCTCACCAATAACAGAACACACTGGTCACATTCAAACTTAGTTAGACGATCACATGATGTAATTGGTCAGATTGGTGTTCGAATTCGCAATTTGCTGAATGAATTCAGACGAGATCTGCGGCGGTGTTGACGTTGGTCAGTGCCCGCTGTTCGGGCATCACCACGCGCTGGGTGTCCACCACATCGACCAGCGCGCGCATGCTGCGCTCCCCCGCTGCCACCAATGCTTCGGCGCGGTCGGCCAGCGAAGTGCGATAGACACCGGCAAGGTAGTGGTCACGGCCATCCCACGGCAGCACCACGTCCGCGCCGAGCCGCACCGCAGGACCAACGAGTTCGTCGATCAGCTCGACGGTCAAGTAGGGCATGTCGACGGCGCACACGAAGGCCAGCTCGAGACCCGCATCGGCGGCGGCACGCAATCCGCAGGCCGTCGCCAACAATGGGCCGACGCCGCGGACCTCGTCGCGCAGGACGTCGGCCTTCAGGCCGGGTGGCAGGGGTTGTCCGGGCGCGGCCACCACGAACACCGGGGAACAGCGCTCACCGAGCACCTCGACGGCACGCTCGACGAACGTCGTCTCACCGGCGGGGCCAGAGAATTTGAGAGTTGCCTTGTCGCGGCCCATGCGCCGCGATGCCCCGCCGGCCAAGATCACTGCGGCCAACGGGGTCATCGGGTCAGTCGACTGTCCAGGTGTCTTTTCCACGGAGCAAGGATTGCAGAGCCGCCGTGTCGTGGGGCTTGGAATCCATTGCAGAGGAGACCTGATCGCGCGCCATCTCGTCGTACGTCGGCCGGATCACCTGACGGAAGATGCCCATCACGGTGTGCTCGAGGTTCTGCTCCGAGATGCGTGACAACGCAAACGCGTAGGCCGGATCGTCGACGTAGGCGTTGTGCACCACGATGTCGTCGGCCGCGGTGTCGGCCGTCTTGGCGACCTCGAGGCCGTAGCCGGACTTCACCACGCAGTACTCACCGTTGGCGCCGAACGTGATCGGCTGCCCGTGCGCGACGTTGATCAGCCGTTCCTCGGCGCCTTCCTTGCGGAGCGCGTCGAACGAGCCGTCGTTGAAGATCGGGCAGTCCTGCAGGATCTCGACCAGTGCGGCACCACGATGCGAGGCCGCGGCGCGCAGCACCTCGGTCAGGCCCTTGCGGTCCGAGTCGAGCGCACGACCGACGAAGGTGGCCTCGGCGCCCAACGCCAGCGACACCGGGTTGAACGGGTAGTCCAGCGAGCCCATCGGGGTCGACTTGGTGACCTTGCCAACCTCGGAGGTCGGCGAGTACTGCCCCTTGGTGAGCCCGTAGATGCGGTTGTTGAACAGCAGGATCGTCAGGTTCACGTTGCGGCGCAGCGCGTGGATCAGGTGGTTGCCGCCGATCGACAGCGCGTCGCCGTCACCGGTGACGACCCAGACCGACAGATCCTCGCGGGCCAGCGCAAGACCGGTCGCGATGGTCGGGGCGCGACCGTGGATCGAGTGCACGCCGTAAGTCTCGAGGTAGTACGGGAAGCGACTCGAGCAGCCGATGCCGCTGACGAACACCATGTTCTCGCGCTTCAGGCCCAACTCCGGAAGGAAGTTGCGGATGGTGTTGAGGATGACGTAGTCGCCGCAGCCGGGGCACCAACGCACCTCCTGGTCGCTGGTGAAGTCCTTGGCCTTCTGCGGCTGATCCGTCGTCGGCACCGCACTGGTCTTCGTCAGGCCAGCTGGTGCCAGCCCGAGGTCGGATCCAATTAGGTCAGTCATGCGTCAACTCCCACGCCGGTATCCACGGTGGCCGCTGCCAGCCGTGCGAACTTGGCCTTGTCAGTTTCCTTCTCTGCGAGCGTGCCGTCCAGCGCCGCGTCGATGATGCCCTCGACTTCGTCCGCGAGGAACGCCATGCCCTCGACCTTCGTGACGCTCTGGATGTCGACCAGGTACTTGCCGCGCAGCAGCAGCGCCAGCTGACCGAGGTTCATCTCTGGCAACACCACGTTGGAGTAGCGCTTCAGCACGTCGCCCAGGTTCGCCGGGAACGGGTTGAGGTAGCGGATCTGTGCGTGGGCCACCTTGATGCCCTTGCGGCGGGCGCGCCTGCAGGCCTCGCCGATCGGGCCGTAGGAACTCCCCCAGCCGACCAGCAGCAGTTCGGCGTCGCCGGTCGGATCGTCGACCTCGATGTCGGGCACCGTGATGCCGTCGATCTTGGCCTGCCGCAACCGCACCATCAGGTCGTGGTTCTTCGGTTCGTAGGAGATGTTGCCCGAGCCATTGGCCTTCTCGAGGCCGCCGATGCGGTGCTCGAGACCGGGCGTTCCGGGGACCGCGAACTGGCGCGCCAGCGTCTCGGGATCGCGGGCGTAGGGCTCGAACGGCTCGTCGGGCTTCGCGAAGGTGCGACTGATCGGCTCGTAGCTCGAGATGTCCGGAATTCGCCACGGCTCAGAGCCATTCGCGATGGCACCGTCGGACAGCAGGATCACGGGGGTCCGATAGGTCAGCGCGATGCGCGCGGCCTCGACGGCGACGTCGAAGCAGTCCGAGGGGGTCGCGGGAGCGATGACGGCGACGGGCGATTCACCGTTGCGGCCGTACAGCACCTGCAGCAGATCGGCCTGCTCGGTCTTGGTGGGCAGCCCGGTCGACGGGCCGCCGCGCTGCACGTCGACGACCACCAGCGGGAGCTCCATCATCACGCCGAGACCGATGGCCTCGGCCTTGAGCGCGATGCCGGGGCCGGAAGTGCTGGTCACGCCGAGCGCTCCGCCATACGACGCTCCGAGTGCGGCGCCAACGCCCGCGATCTCGTCCTCGGCCTGGAACGTCAGCACGTTGAAGTGCTTGTACTTGGAGAGCTCGTGCAGGATGTCGGACGCGGGCGTGATCGGGTAGGTGCCGAGCACGACCTGGGTGTTGGCGAGCTGGCCCGCCGTCACCAGCCCGTAGGCGAGTGCCGTGTTTCCCGAGATCTGCCGGTACTCGCCGGACTTCAGCTTCGCGGGGGCCACCTCGTAGGTGACGGCGAACGCCTCGGTGGTCTCGCCGTAGTTCCATCCGGCCTTGAGCGCCAGCACGTTGGCCTCGGCGATCTCCGGCTTGCGGGCGAACTTCTCCCGGATGAACGCCTCGCTGGCCTCGAGCTCGCGGCCGTACATCCACGACAGCAGGCCCAACGCGAACATGTTCTTCGCGCGCTGGCCGTCCTTCTTGGTCGCACCGATGGCTTCGACGGCGCCCAACGTCAACGTGGTCATCGCCACGGCCTGAACGACGTAGTCGGAGAGCTCGTCGGTCTCAAGGGGGTTGGCCTCATAACCCACCTTGGCGAGGTTGCGCTTGGTGAACTCGTCGGCGTTGGCAATGATCAGGCCGCCACGCGGCAGATCCTCGACGTTGGCCTTCAGCGCGGCGGGGTTCATCGCGACGAGCACGTCGGGCCGGTCACCTGCGGTGAGGATGTCGTAGTCGGCGATCTGGATCTGGAACGAAGAGACGCCGGGCAGCGTGCCCTGTGGCGCGCGGATCTCGGCGGGGTAATTCGGTTGCGTCGCAAGGTCATTGCCGAACAGTGCGGCCTCGGAGGTGAACCGGTCACCGGTCAGCTGCATGCCGTCACCGGAGTCACCGGCAAAGCGGATGACAACCTTTTCGAGCTTCTGACGCTGGGAGGTTCCGTTGCCGGTTTGGCTCACGACCCCTGCCTTTCAAGCTTGTCGGGCTGCGCCAACGCGCGTCGCAAACTGAGCCGGCTGTGGCACGATGCGCCGTCGGTATGACGTCCACCAAGTTTTGTCTGTCACTGGCAGTACCGATTATTGCACTTCTCTTAGGTAGGCCCTGACGGGACGCGCCGGTTACCGACCGGTGAAGCTGCATGAAATCGGCAGGTCAACCGCATGAACTTCAACGGCACGGCAGCCGAATTGTGGTCTTCGTCACTTATCGAGCACGTCGTTCTCTAAGGAATCGGCTACCGATGAGTAGCCCGGACCGCCAGAACTTGACACGTGTCGAGTCGCAGCCGTCCAACCTGCGGCTACACCATTTCGTGGGAGCCGGCGTTCAGTCGCCTGTCCAGTTCTCGGGCCACCAGTTCGCTCGCCAACTCAACGGCGCGTCGCGGGTCGGCGCCCGCGGCCCGATTGGCGACGTAACACGACGTGAACATGTCGCCTGCGCCCGTCGTTTGCACACCCTCGACGCGCCATGCGGCAGGCACCCGCACGACGGTGTCGTCGGTGTAGATGTCACATCCCTCGGAGCCGTAGGTCACCAGGATCTCCGGGACGCCGAGTCGCTTCGCCGTCGACTCGTCGAACGGGCCGTCGGCGACGATGACCGCCTCGTCCTCGGCGAGCTTGAGCACGCTCAGGTGGCGGAGCAGTTCGGGCGGGTAGTGACGATCCACGACCAGCGGCCCCAGCCGATCGGCCCTGACCAGGCCCTGTCCGTCGTAGGCGACCCGATGCCCTCGCTCGGCGAGCAGAGCCAAGGTGCTTGCTGGGAAGTCCGTGCGCAGCAGCGGCGCGAGGTGCACCCACGTCGTGTCGGGATCGGCGGCCTCGATCTCCGCCTTGCCCCATACGGGCCCGATGGCGTCGACCGACATCTGGCGGTGATCGACGTCTACGTAGTCGAGTCGAAAAGCGCTGGTCCGATCGGCGGGCAGGATCCGAACGATCGAGCCGAAGCCATCGAGCAGGGCATCGAACAGCGCATGGTCCGCTTCGGCGGCCAGCGCCACGATGTGGCCGTGCCCGCCAGCGGCCTGCAGGGCGACTCCGGAGAACGAGGCGCATCCGCCCGGGCTCTTGGGCGCGCCGTTGATGACGTCGATCGCCAAGTTGCCGAGCACGGTTACGCCGGGGACGAGCTTGACGTGCTGTCGCGGCACCGATCGGTCTCCTGGGTCTCCGTCGGCGCTCCCGTCGTCGCCAATGGGGCGAAATGGTAGTCCCGTTTCCCGACAATCGACGATTCAGACCCCCGCCCGTCGCCGAGTCGACACGATCTAGAGGCGCGCCGAGGGCTGTTTTGGGGGCTGCGCGAACGGGCTGGCCTTGAGCACGGGCAAGGGAAAGCTGTGGTCGGTCTCCGTCGCATCGGGGCTGTCGTAAAGGCCCACGGTGTACACGCCTGCGGACGGCACCGTCATCGCCAGGTGGTGGACGAACACGCGGTACTTGACGGGTACGCCGGGGTTGTCGGGCCAGTGCCAGGCACATTCGAAGGCGGCGAGTCGCTCACCCTTCGCGGACTTGGCGACCACGAAGAGGCGAGGGTCGTAATCGGTGCCGCCCTTGGTGTACACGGCAAGCACCAGCGGCACGGTGATCTGCGCCGGGAAGCTCGTCACGTGGGCACTAGTCAGCGGAAAGCCATCCGTGGTGACGCCGCCGGATTCCTCCAGCACTGCCTTCAACGACGGCGCAAACGCCATGACCTGCATGGTTCCCCCTTGAATCTCCAGTGTCCGGGATTCCATGCCGACCTTAGCCAGCTATGGCTAGCTGGGGAGGTTGTACGGCGTGATGACTTGGATCGGCACCGGCCGCACCGGCTCGGCAGGCAGTGCGCCGCGTTCCTGAAGGAGAAGCCGCAAAGCCAGTCGGGCGTCGGCGCGCAGATCGTTGTGGAGCACCACTGAGATGCGGCCGTCCCGGAGCAAACGCCGGTTGTCGGCGTCGAGATCGTGCGCGACGAAGACTCGGCACCGGCGACCCAGTCGTTCGAACGCCGCAACGGTCGCGGTGTTGCCGCCGCCGACCGAGTAGACCGCCTCCACGCCAGGGTTCCGGTCGAGGGCGTCGAGGACGAGCCGTTCGTTGGTCGCGTCGAGGCCGTCGCTCCCACTGACCTCGACGATGCCGCGCCCCGATCCGCGCAACGCCGACCGGAACCCGACCTCGCGCTCGCCTTCGCCGCGAAACACCGTGCGGCTCAACGTGATCAGTACGTCCGATGGCGGTGCATCTGCTGCTCCTCGCGTGCGCGGAAAGCCCAGCCACTGGTCTACCAGATAGGCCGCGGTCACACCAGCGCCGTGGTTGTCGATGCCGACGTACCCACAGCGCGAACTGGCAGGGACGTCGGTCGTGTAGGTCACCACGGGCACGCCGGAGCTGACCAGCCGGTCGACGGCCTCGACCACCTCGGGCTCGTCCTGCGCCTTGAGGACGACGCCATGGCTGCCGCGAAGCCGCCCGAGGGCGTCCACCATCTGGGCGACCGACCCCGACTCCCAGAGGTGGAAGCGGGCCCGCAGCATGGCTGGCGCGAAGGCCGGTAACTCGGCCTCGACTGCGGCCCGGAACGCATCGGAGAACCGCTGGGGCGTCTGCATCACCACGTCGATCAGGTAGCGGCGGCCGTTGAGGCGCAGTTGGGCACGTTGCTTGTCCAGGTCCGCGATCGCCTGCGCGACCTCGGCGCGGGTGTTCTCCCTGACGCCGGGCCGGTCGTTGAGGACCCGATCGACGGTCGCCTCGCTCAGGCCGGACTGCTGGGCGATCTCGCGGACCTTGAACCGGTGTGGCATCGCTTCGCCTCCTCCTGCCTGCGCACGAATCGCCAAGTACGTGAGGGTTTTTTGATGGCTTTTTGGTGTTGATTGCGGTGCGGGTCACCACAAGACTAATGGCCATGGCAACACCGCTGACCACCGTTGACCGCGCGTGGATCGACGACGCGGACTGCAATCTCGACGAGTTCCGCGCGTTGGTGTCTCAGGGCACCGACCTGACTGACTTCCCACTGGCGACCGACATCCGCAAGGGGGTGCTGGTCTACTCCGCGGAGACCATGGCACGGGCCGACCGTCGCACCCTGCAGACCGAGTTGATCCACGCCCTCGCCGACGGCCCCGGCGTGGTGGTGTTCGAAGACGCCGTCGACCCGACGGTCGTGGACCGCGCCAGCGAGGCGTTCACCGCGCTCATCGCCGCCCAGCGCGCCGAGGGCAGCGCCGCAGGCGACCACTTCGGCAAGGCCGGCGTCAACGACCGGATCTGGAACGCCGCGCAGAAACTCGCGCTGCACGCGCCCGACGTCTACGCCGAGTACTACGCCACCGACGCCATCGCCGTGGTGTCACAAGCCTGGCTTGGCCCGCGCTATCAGGTCACCTCGCAGGTCAACGTCGTCAATCCCGGTGGCGCACCACAGGTTCCGCACCGCGACTACCACCTCGGCTTCGTCGACGTCGACCAGCTGGCTGCCTACCCCGCGCACATGCACCGCATGTCGCCCGCCCTCACGCTGCAGGGCGCGGTCGCGCATTGCGACATGCCGCTGGAGAGCGGGCCGACGATGCTGCTGCCCCACTCGCAGAAGTTCTTGGGCGGCTACGTCGCCTTCTACCGCCAGGAGTTCATCGACCACTTCGCCGCCCACCAAGTGCAGGTTCCGCTGTGCAAGGGCGACGCGGTGTTCTTCAACCCGGCGCTCATGCACGGGGCGGGCGCCAACACGTCGACCGACATCTCGCGGATGGCCAACCTACTGCAGATCTCGTCGCCGTTCGGGCGCGCCATGGAGACCCTCGACCGCACCGCCATGGTGCGCGCCATTTACCCCGCCCTGCTGGCGATGAAGGCCGCAGGACGATCCGAGGGCGAGCTCCGCAACGCGGTCAACGCGACCGCCGAGGGCTACCCCTTCCCCACCAACCTCGACAGCGACCAGCCGATCGGCAGCCTGGCACCACCCAGCCAGGTCGACACCGTGCTGGCCGCACTGGCCGACGATCTCACCCCCGCAGCACTCGACATCGCACTCAGCGAGCAGAAGATGAGGAGAATGCCATGACCACCCTCGGCGTAATCGGGCTTGGCCGCATCGGCGCCTTCCACACCGAGACCCTCAGTGGGATAGAGGGTCTCGACGGGTTGGTGATCACCGACGAGCGCACCGACGTCGCCCACGCAGTGGCCACCAAGTACGGCGTGAAGGCAGTCGACACGGTTGAGGAGCTGCTGTCCTCTGGCGTTGACGGGATCGTAATCGCCGCAGCAACCCCGGCGCACGCCGAGCTGACGCTGGCCGCCGTCGAGCGCGGCATCCCGACGTTCTGCGAGAAGCCGATCGCGTCGACCGCCGCCGAAAGTGCGCGGGTCGCCGACGTGATCGCGAAGTCCGGCGTGCCCGTGCAGGTCGGCTACCAACGCCGGTACGACGCTGCGTTCGCCGCGGCCAAGCGCGCCGTCGACGACGGGGCACTGGGCACCCTGCACACGGTGCGCAGCACCACGATGGATCCCGCTCCCCCGCCGATGGATTACATCAAGACGTCGGGCGGCATCTTCCGCGACTGCGCCGTGCACGACTTCGACGTGCTGAACTGGATCACCGGTCAGCGTGCCGTCGAGGTGTACGCCACGGGGACCGTCCAGGGCGATCCGCTGTTCGCGGAGTACGGCGACGTCGACACCGCTGCCGTCGTGGTGACGTTCGACGGCGGCGCCATGGGCATCGTCTCCGCCGCCAGGTACAACGCCCGCGGCTACGACTGCCGTCTCGAGGTGCACGGGTTCGACGACAGCGTCGTAGCCGGCTGGGACCAGGGCGTGCCGCTGCGAAACGTGGATCCGGTCAACGACTTTCCCACGGGCCCCGCGCACCACTTCTTCATGGACCGCTTCACCGCAGCGTTCCGTGCGGAGCTGACCGAGTTCGTAGAGGTCGCCAAGGGCGGCCCGATCCGCGGCGCCACGGTAGCCGACGCGGTCGAGGTGGCGTGGCTCGCCGAAGCCGCCACCGAGTCGCTGCGTAGGCATGCACCGGTCACGATCGCCGAGGTGCGGAACTCGTGATCAAGATCGCCGGGGCGCCGATCTCCTGGGGCGTCTGCGAGGTACCGGGCTGGGGTTACCAGTTGAGCCCCGACCGGGTGCTGACCGAGATGCGCGAATCGGGTCTGACCGCAACCGAACTCGGCCCGGAGGGCTTCCTGCCGACCGATACCGACGAGCTGAAGTCCGTGCTGCGGGCGCACGAGCTGGCATGTGTCGGCGGCTTCGTGCCCGTCGTGCTGTTCGACGACGATCACGACCCTGCCGTCGACCTTGCAGGGCCGCTGGAGTCGTTGGTCGCGGCAGGAGCAGGCGTCGTGGTGCTCGCCGCCGCGACGGGATCCGACGGCTACGACTCGCGTCCCGTCCTCGACGACACGCAGTGGTCGACGCTGCTCGCCAACCTGGACCGGCTGGCGACCATCGTCGCCGACCGGGGCCTGCTGGCGGTGCTGCATCCGCACGTGGGCACCATGGTGGAGACCCGCGCCGACGTGGACCGGGTGCTGGCGGGATCGTCGATCCCGCTGTGCCTGGACACCGGGCACCTGCTGATCGGCGGCACCGACCCGCTGGAGTTGGCCAAGGCCGTACCGAATCGCATCAAGCACACCCACCTCAAGGACGTCGACGCCGCGCTGGCTGCCAAGGTGCAGTCGGGCGAGCTGACCTACACCGACGCCGTCAAGGCCGGGATGTACACCCCGCTCGGCTCCGGTGACGTCGACATCGCGGGTATTGTCTCGGTGCTGCGCGACAACGGCTTCGACGGCTGGTTCGTACTCGAGCAGGACACCATCCTCAACGGCGAGCCCGCTGACGAGGGACCCGTGCGCGACGTGCTGGCCAGCGTCGCGTTCCTGCAGGCTGTCTCAGCGTGACTCTGCGCATCGGGGTACTCGGCGCGTCGCGGATCGCCGAGTCGGCAATCGTCGGGCCCGCCGCCGAACTCGGCCACCGACTGGTCGCGGTCGCGGCGCGGGATCGGTCGCGGGCCGAGTCCTTCGCCGAGAAGTACGGCGTGGAACGGGTCGTCGCGTCGTATCAGGACGTCATCGACGACGCGCAAGTGGACGTCGTCTACAACCCCTTGGCGAACTCTTTGCACGCGCCGTGGAATCTCGCGGCGATCGCGGCTGGCAAGCCCGTCCTGAGCGAAAAGCCCTTCGCGCGTGATCAATCGGAGGCTCAGCGGGTCGCCGACGCCGCGGACGCTGCTGGCGTCACCGTGCTCGAGGGCTTTCACTACTACTTCCATCCCGTCACTCGGCGTGCGTTCGAGCTGGCCGCCGACGGCACCCTTGGTGAGGTCACTCGAGTCGAGGTGCGGATGGCGATGCCCGAACCCGACGCCGGCGATCCGCGCTGGTCGCTGGAGATGGCGGGCGGCGCGCTGATGGACCTCGGCTGCTACGGCCTGCACGTCATGCGGTCACTCGGACGGCTCGGCGTGCCCGGCATCGCGGGACCGCCGTCGATCACCCGTGCGCACGCCGAACAGCGCACCCCCGGCGTCGACGCGTCGTGCGACGTCGAGGTCGCCTTCCCCGGTGGGGCTACCGGATTGTCCGCCAATTCGATGGTTGCCGAGGACTATTCGTTCACCATCCACATCACCGGCACGGCGGGCGATGCCGTGGTGCACGAGTTCATCAGGCCCCACGACGACGACCGGCTGACCATCACCACACCCGCCGGTAGCACCGTCGAGCGGCTCGGTACCAGGCCGTCATACACCCATCAGTTGGCGGCGTTCGCCGACCACGTCGAGAACGGCACGCCGCTCCCGTTCGGCACCGCCGACGCCGTGGCGAACATGGCGCTGATCGATGCGGCGTACCGGGCGGCAGGAGTGCAGTACCGATGAGCTTTCAGCTGGCCGTCAGCGCGGAGATGGTCTTCACAGAGCTGCCGTTCCTCGAACGGGTGCGTCGCATCCACGATCTCGGCTTCGCGGTCGAGATCTGGAGCTGGGACGACAAGGACCTCCCTGCACTGCGCGCGACGGGCGCGACGTTCACCTCGATGACGGGGTATCTGCACGGTGATCTGATCGATCCCGCGACAGCGGACGAGGTGGTGCGCACCGCCGAACTGTCCATCAAGGCCGCCGAAACCCTTGGTATCACACGATTGAACCTGCACACCGCGGAGTTGATCGACGGCAGCGCGGCGCGGCCACGGCAACGCTCCACGGGCCCGATGTGGCTGACCGCGGCACGCACCCTCGACCGACTCGGCGAGCTCGGCGCCGCCAACGGCGTCACATTCGTCGTGGAGAACCTCAACACCATCGTCGACCACCCCGGTGTGCCGCTGGCGCGGGCAAAGGACACCCTGGCGCTGATCGAGGCCGTTGACCATCCGAACGTCAAGATGATGCTCGACCTGTACCACGCGCAGATCGGCGAGGGGAACCTGATCGAACTCGTCCGCAGGTGCGGTGATGCGATCGGCGAGATCCAGGTCGCCGATGTCCCGGGCCGCTGCGAACCGGGCACCGGTGAGATTCACTACCCCGCGATCGCACGGGCGTTGCACGACATGGGTTTCCGCGGAACCGTCGGTCTCGAGGGCTGGGCCGCCGGCGACAGCGTCGCGGCACTCGAGGCGTTCCGCGCCGCCTTCACCGTCTAGCGGCCGCACCGGGCCGCCAGGCGGGCGAGCCGATCAGTGCCTGACGGCGTTGCGGCGGAACAGGATCTCGGTGGTATCCCGGTCGGCGGGCAGAAATGCTTCCAGGCGCAGCTCCGCGACCGTGACGTCCAACGCGGTTACGAAGGTGGAGATCGTTGCGACGAGGCGGACGTCGCCGTCGCTCGAACGAAGATGCAGCGGCACGGCGAAGCCGAGCGACTCGCTCGGCTGTCTGTCCGGCGCAGGCACGCCGTAGCCCTCGAGCTCCTCGATCAGTGCGTCGATGCGCGGGTGCGGGCCACGCTGGCGCATGCCGTGCAAGATGTGGCGCCGCCAGTCATCCAGGTTGACGATGCGCGGCGCCATGCCGTCGGGATGAAGCGCGATCCGCAGGACGTTGATCGGTGGCGCCAGTAGCCATGGCGCTACGTCCTCGGTCAACAACCCGAAGGCGTTGTTCGCGCCAACCAACTCACCGAAGCCGTCCATGACCATGGCCGGATAGGGCATATGGCCGTCCAGCACATGCTGAAGCGCTTGCCGTACCTCTTCGAGCATCGGCGCGTCCGGCGGTGATTCCGGATGCTCGGGTGCGAAGCCCGCGGCCGACAACAATGCGTTGCCTTCCCGCAACGTGAGCTGCAGCGAGTCGGCCAGCCGAGTCACGATGTCCCGGCCGGGTGCCGACCGTCCCTGTTCGAGGAAGCTCACGTGCCGTTGCGTGGTCCCGGCCCCGTTGGCCAGGTCGATTTGACTGACACGCCGCCTGTTGCGCCATCCGCGCAGCGCCGTGCCGAATTCGTTGGTGCCCGAAATCGACATGAGGTCAGTCAACTCGTTTCAGCTGCTGACCGCTATTCCCTGCCGGGAATTGCTGCGAGTCCGCGCCCGCGCCACGATCGCGCCATGGATCAAGACATTCGCGTCGGCATCGTCCCGCCGCTTGCAGCCGAGCATTGGGTCGGCCGCGATCTTCGTCGACTCGTCGACTTCGCCCGCGCCGTCGAGGATCTGGGTTTCGACTCGATCTGGGCCAACGACTCACTGGTGCGGCCGCGGATCGAGGCGTTGACGTTTCTCTCGGCCGCGGCCGCGGTGACCAACCGGATCACTCTGGGCACTGCAGCTCTTCAGCCGGCACTGCGTCGGCCGGTGCAGACCGCGCAGGTGCTGGCCTCCATCGACCAGTTGTCGCACGGGCGGTTGACGATCGCGGTCGGCGCAGGCTTCCCAGGACTGTCCGAGCGCGAATACGCCGCGTCGGAGGTGCCGTGGGCGCGACGGTTCGCACGCCTCGACGACACCGTCGCCCTGTGGCGTCAACTGTGGAATGCCGAGGATGTCTCCTCATTTCACGGCGAGGTGCTGCACCTCGATGACATCCCACGAGGCGTCGCGGCGTTCACCGACGAGGGGCCGCCGGTGTGGCTTGCCGCCGACACCCCCGGCGCCCGCGACCGCGCAGGACGGATGTATGACGGATGGCTGCCATATCCGCCCTCGCCCGACGTCTTCGCAACCGGGTTGGCCGAAGTACGTGTCGCTGCCGAGCGGGCCGAGCGTGACGGCAAGGCGGTGACACCGGCACTCTTCGTCACCGTGCTCGTGACCGAGAGCAAGGACAGCCGAACCCTCGTGGACCAGTTCACCAGTGAGACATACGGAGTCGGCATCGACGTCGTCGAGCAGATCCAAACCTTCGCCGTCGGGCCACCCGAGGCGGTCGCCGAACGGCTACACACCTTCATCGACGCCGGGGCACGTCATCTGATCTGTCGTGTCGGTGTGTTGGGGCCGGATCCGTTTCTCGAGCAGCTCGACCAACTCCTCGTCGTGAAGGACGCGCTCACGTGACACGATGGGCACCCACCCGGAATATCCGCTCGACCAAGAAGGTTTGGGTGAGGCATGCGAGCAGTCGTCTTCGATCCGCAAGCCCCTCAAAACCTGCGCTCCGCCGAGGTCAGCCCACCGGTGCTCTCCGATGACGAGACATTGATCGACGTCAAGGCGTTCGGACTCAACTTCGGCGAGGTGCGCTTCATCGCCGATGCCCGCAAGCCGGGCGAGGTACCGGGATGGGATGCCGCAGGCGTCGTCGTGCAGGCCGCGGCCGACGGGAGCGGTCCGCCGGCCGGCACCCGAGTGGTCACCTTCAACTGGTTCGGCGGTTGGGCCGAGCGCCGCGCGACGTCGACGAGCAACATCGCCGTGCTGCCCGACTCCGTCGACTTCGCCGCAGGTGCTGCCCTGCCCGTCGCAGGCGTCACCGCCCTGCAGGCGCTTCGGGCGCTTGGGCCCGTGGTGGGCCGAAGGGTGCTCATCACCGGTGCATCGGGCGGCGTCGGCCGATTCGCCGTTCAGCTCGCGGCCCGGGCCGGGGCCCACGTCATCGCCGCAGTCGGAAGCGAGGCTCGGGGCGCCGGGCTGGTGGAATTGGGCGCCAAGGAGATCGTCGTCGGGCTGGATGGCATCACCGAGCCCGTGTTCGGTGTCCTGGAGAACGTCGGCGGTCAACTGCTGGCCCAGGCGTTCAGCCTGGTCGGTGAAGGCAGCTCCGCGCAGTCGATCGGCATGGCGTCGAACCAACCGACCACCATTGACTTCGAGGCCGAGCGGCACAGGTGGGTACGGAAGCGCTTGGAGCCCTTCACGGTTCGCGAACCCTTCCAGGGGGATCTGGAATACCTGCTCGAGCTGTTGGCATCAGGACAGCTGGACCCGCAGATCGGCCTTCGCGATTCCTGGGACAACGTGTCGGCCGCTGCCGAGGCACTTCTGGACCGCCGCGTGGCGGGCAAGGCGGTACTGGAGGTCTCCTGACGCCCCGTGCGACTGAGCGAGTTAAGCTCCCTTGCGCCCCAGCTCGTGCGATAGCGCCTCGAGTTCGTCGCCGCCGGCCATCTCCTGAGTGAGATGCTCCAATGTGATGTCCTCGTAGGTGCAGTCCATCTTCTGCCTGCCGCGGTTCAGCAGCACGAAGTGATCGCCCACCATGTACGCGTGGTGCGGGTTGTGCGTGATGAACACGACGCCGAAGCCCGCCTCCTTGGCCGCAGTGACGTATTTGAGCACCACTCCGGACTGCTTGACACCGAGTGCGGCGGTCGGCTCATCGAGAATCAGCACCCGCGCCCCGAAGAACACCGCGCGCGCGATGGCCACGCACTGGCGCTGTCCTCCTGACAGCGAGCCGATGGGTGCGTCCACGTCGGGCAGTTCGATGCCCATCTTGGCCAGCTCGGTGAGTGTGGTGGCCCGCATTCCGTTGGCGTCCAACGAGAACGGGAACGACTTCTTGCGCAGCTCCTGGCCGAGGAAGAAGTTTCGCCACACCGGCATGAGCGGTACGACGGCGAGGTTCTGGTAGACGGTCGCGATGCCCTTGTTCAGCGCCTCGGCGGGCGACGTGAACCGGATGGACTCACCATCCACCAGGAGCTCACCTTCGGTCTGCTGATGCAGTCCTGAGATGATCTTGATCAGCGTGGACTTGCCCGCACCGTTGTCACCGAGGATGCCGGTGACCTCGCCTGCGTGCACGCGCAGTGAGATGTCCTTCAACGCAGCGATGTTGCCGTAGGACTTGCCCACGTTCCTCAGTTCGACCAGCGGCACCTTGCCGCCAGATGGGGCGTCATGCTCGGGACGTTCGACTGTTGCGGTCACGGGGTCACCTCTTCGCGGCGTAGTTACGGAAGGCATTGTTGGCGACCACGGCGAACAGCAACATCCCACCGAGGAAGAACTTGAACCAGTCGGGATTCCAGCCTGCGTAGACGATGCCCTTCTCCGTCATGCCGTAGATGAGCGCGCCGATGGCCGCGCCGACCGCGGTGCCGTAGCCACCGGTGAGCAGGCAGCCTCCGACCACCGCGGCGATGATGTAGAGGAATTCGTTGCCGAGGCCTTGGCCGGACTGCACCGTGTTGAAGGCGAACAGGTAGTGCATGCCGACGAACCATGCGGAGAAGCCGACGAACATGAACAAGCCGATCTTCACCTTCGTGACGGGGACGCCGACTGCGCGAGCGCTCTCCTGGTCGCCACCGACGGCGAAGATCCAGTTGCCGATCTTCGTCTTGAACAGCACGTAGGTCGCCACCAGGGTGAAGACGAGCCACCACACCACGGTGATGCGAACGTCGAAGCTACCGATGTGGAACGACGAGGCGAAGAGGGCCTGCCCCGAGTCCCACCCCTGCATGTCGCTGATGCTCTTGGTGGCAACGGCGCCCGAAACGAGCTTTGTCACTGCAAGATTGATGCCCCCCAGCATGAACAGTGAGGCCAGCGTGATGAGGAAGCTGGGAATCTTCGTCTTGACGACGAGGTAGCCGTTGAGGAAGCCGACCGCCAGCGCCAAGACCAGCGCCAGGGCCGCGCCGATCCATAGGTTGAGGTGCAGGTTGTAGGCCAACATCGACGCGGCGAGAGAGCTGAACGTGACGCCCACACCTGCCGAGAGGTCGAACTCGCCACCGATCATCAGTACCGCCACGGCGCACGCCATGATGCCGATGGTCGAGCTCCCGTACAGGATGGTGGAGATCGACGGCGCCTCGAAGAACGGGCCGGCGATGATCGAGAAGAAGATGAAGATCCCTACGGCGCCGACGAGAGCACCCATCTCCGGTCGAATCAGCAGGCGCTGCACGCGGTTGCGTTCCTTGACGCGCTCGTCGTGCACCACCTTGTGTTCACCGAGTTCCACGACGGCTTCGGTACTCATCAGTGCTTTCTCCTCTTCGCGCAAGCGCTCATCGGTCCTGTCTCCTCTTCGCGCAAGCGCTCATCGGTCCTGTCTCCTCTTCGCGCAAGCGCTCATCGGTCCTGTCTCCTCTTCGCGCAAGCGCTCATCAGCGCGTCCCGTTCTTCGCGTACTCCGCGACCGCTTGGATGTTCGTCTTGTCGATGAAGGCGGGGCCGGTGAGCGTGGCCTGGCCGCCGCCGATGGTGTTGCCGTTGCTCAGGTACAGCCAGAGCGAGTCGACGGCGAGATAGCCCTGCAGGTACGGCTGCTGATCGACGGCCCACTGGACGTCACCGCCTTCGATGGCACCGACCAACGCGGCGTTGGTGTCGAACGTGCCGATCTTGGCCTTGCTGTTGGCGGCCTTCACCGACTGGACGGCGGTCAGCGCGAATGGCGCACCGAGCGTGACGACCATGTCGACTGCCGGGTCCTGCTGGAGCTTGGCCGTGATGGTTGATTCGACCGACGGCATGTCCTTGCCGTTGACGTTGAGGATCTCGGTGGCGGGGAAGGTGTTCTTCAGGCCGGCACACCGCGCCTCGAGGTCGACGTGACCCTGCTCCTGGATGACGCACAGCGCCTTGGTGGCGCCATCCTTCTTCAGTCGATCACCTGCACCCTGCCCGGCGATGTAGCCGTCCTGTCCGAAGAACTCCTTGACGCCCATCCCCTGCCACGCATCCATGCCCGCGTTGAACGCCACCACCGGAATGCCCTTGGCCTCAGCGGCTTTCACGGCGGCCTGCATGGCATCGGGCTTGGCGAGCGTGACGGCGATGCCTTGAACCCCACTGTCGATGGCGGCTTGGACCAGGTTGGCCTGGTTGGGCGCCTCGGGATCATTGGAGTAACGCAGCTCGACGTTGTCCTTCTTGGCCGCGGTCTCGGCGCCCTTGCGCACCAGATCCCAGAACGAGTCACCGGGAACTTCGTGCGTGATCATGGCGATCGTCATGCGCGGCGTGTCGACGCCACCGCCGCCCGCCGCGCTGCCGTTTTCAGCAGGCTTTCCGCCGGTGTTCGAACACGACGCGAGGCCCAGAGCGAGCACGCCCGCACTTGCCACGGCTGCCAACCGAACAAACTTCATCGTTTCTCCTGTCTCAGAACATTCCCGTGTCGCTTCGCTCCCGCCCACCGAGCAGGTGCCGTGTGGCACGACCTGAGAACGATGTAATACGGGTCACAGCGGAATGTCAATAGTTTGTTCGGACATTAGGACTGCACGTCATATGCAACTTTAGGTGCACAAAGTTTGCCGAGGGCCCAGCGGGGCGCCCGGCGAGCGGCGACGACTCAGCGGTCTACGAGGGTCGTCTCGAAGTAGTAGCGCGACGCCCGATAGCAATGCGCGCCGTATTCGACCGCCTTGCCCGAATCATCGAACGCGGTGCGGTTCATGGTGAGCAGTGGCGCCCCGGCCTTCTCGGCGAGAAGCCGCGCCTCCGACTTGGTGGCCGGCCTGGCGCCGATGCGCTGTCTGGCCAGGCGAATGTGCACGCCACGGGCCCGGAGCGCCTGATACAGACCGTTGCTCTCGAGTTCCTCGGCTGCGGGCGCGAGCTCGACGGGCAGGTAGTTCGTCATCACCGCGAGCGGTTCTCCATTGGCGCAGCGGAGCCGCTCGATGGTCACGACTTCGCGGTCGGCGGTGAGGTTCAGCTCGGCGGCGACGTCTTCCTCGACGGGGCCGACGTGGTAGCCAAGGAGCTCCGTGGTGGGTTCCTGACCCGCCCTGGCGAGATCGTCGAACAGGCTGGTCAGCTCGACGCGGCGATGCACGGGATTCTGCACGACCTGCGTTCCGACGCCGCGCTTGCGCACCAGCATGCCCTTGTCGACCAGCTCCTGAATGGCGCGACGGGTGGTCGGTCGCGACAACGTGAGCCGCTTGGCGAGTGCCAGTTCGTTCTCGAACCTGTCCCCCGGAGCGAGCTCACCGTCGCGGATTGCCGCTTCGATCGCTTGCGCGAGTTGGTAATACAGGGGGACAGGGCTTGACCTGTCCAGCTCGACCGCTAGCGGCACATCGACTCCAATCCCGCGTTCCGACCAGATGAGAGTAGCTGCAGACTAACATTCGGTTGATTGAAAGTCCGAATGTCAGGACAAACTATTGACAGAAACGAGTGACGAGGGGCACAGTCGTAGGCGGTATCCGACACCTATCGCCGGGAGCTGGCCTTGACCGATTCGCAGCCCTACGACGCCCTCGTCATCGGACGCAGCGGCGTCGACGTCTACCCATTGCAGACCGGCGTTGGCCTCGAACACGTGACCTCGTTTGGGAAGTTCCTCGGCGGCAGCGCCGCCAACGTCGCGGTGGCGACGGCCCGGCTCGGCAATCGCAGCGCGCTGATCTCCGGCGTCGGCGACGACCCGTTCGGCCGCTTCGTCCGCGCCGAACTGGCACGCCTCGGCGTCGACAACGCCTACGTCAGCACGCACGACGAGTACCCCACCCCCGTGACGTTCTGCGAGATCTTCCCGCCGGACCACTTCCCCCTGTACTTCTACCGCAAGCCGTCGGCGCCCGACCTGCAAATTCGGCCTGACGAGATCGACGCCGACGCGGTGCGTACCGCACGGTTGTACTGGTCGACGGTCACCGGGCTGTCCGAAGAGCCAAGCCGCAGCGCACATTTCGCGGCCTGGGAGGCACGGTCCGGGGCCACGGCGAATGGACACCGTGCGCCACTCACCGTGCTCGACCTCGACTACCGGCCCATGTTCTGGGAGACGCCCGCAGCGGCGACCGAGCAGGTGCAGAAGGCGCTTGCACACGTCACCGTCGCGGTGGGCAACCGCGAGGAGTGCCAGATCGCGGTGGGCGAAGGCAATCCGCACAAGGCCGCCGACGCTCTACTCGATCTCGGCGTGGAGCTGGCCATCGTCAAGCAGGGGCCGCGCGGCGTGCTCGGCAAGACCAGGCACAGCTCGGTGACCGTCCCACCCAACGAGGTCGACGTGGTCAACGGACTTGGCGCAGGAGACGCCTTCGGCGGCAGCCTGATCCACGGCCTGCTTCGCAACTGGCCCTTGGAGAAGACCCTGCGCTACGCCAACGCCGCCGGTGCCATCGTGGCGTCCCGCCTCGAGTGCTCGACGGCGATGCCGACCGCCGACGAAGTGGCCACGCTGGCCGAGCTGACCGCAACGGAGGCCGTGAATGTCTAGGCCGGACACTTCCCCCGTCGCTTCGCTCGCCCCGGACACTTCCCCCGTCGCTCCGCTCGCCCCGGTCTGCGCGGACTACGCCGCCGTCACCGACCTCCGCGCCTCCGATCCCGGCGCGGTCGCTCGTGCGTGGAACGACAGGACCACCCGTCCCACCATCCGCGGTGACGGCAGGTTGATGATCGTCGCCGCCGACCACCCCGCGCGCGGAGCGCTCGCCGTCGGATCCCGACCGACCGCGATGAACAGCCGCACCGACCTGCTGGACCGGCTGCGTGCCGCGCTCGCCGATCCAGGCGTCGACGGCGTGCTCGCCACCTCCGACATCCTCGACGACCTGCTGCTGCTCGGCGCACTCGAGGACAAGGTGGTGTTCTCGTCGTTCAACCGCGGCGGACTGGCCGGATCGTCCTTCGAACTCGACGACCGGATGACCGGTGCCACCGCGACATCCACCGCCGCGGCGAACATGAATGGCGGAAAGATGCTGTGCCGCATCGATCTCGACGATCCCGGCACCGTCGCCACCATGACGGCGTGTGCGCAGGCGGTCGACGAGCTGGCAGCGCACGGGCTCATCGCGATGGTGGAGCCGTTCATGTCCACCCGCGTCAACGGCAAGGTCCGCAACGACCTCAGCGCCGACGCGGTGATCAAGTCCGTGCACATCGGCCAGGGGCTTGGCTCGACGTCGGCCTACACGTGGATGAAGCTTCCCGTAGTCCCCGAGATGGACCGGGTGATGGAGTCCACCACCCTGCCCACATTGTTGCTCGGCGGCGATCCCGCCGACCCCGACGAGGCATTCGCCAGTTGGGAGAAGGCGCTCGGCCTTCCATCGGTGCGCGGGCTGATCGTCGGTCGCACCCTGCTCTACCCCGCCGACGACGACGTGAGTTCCGCGGTCGCGACGGCAGTCTCGATGGTGAGGTGACCATGCACAGCAGCTTGTACATCCCGGCCCGCAGCGCCGAGCTGCCCTTCACCGTCGACGTCACGCCCGAGTCCGCTGGTTGGACCGAATCCTCCTTGCAGGTACTCGAACTGGACGACAGTCAATCGTTCGAGGCAAACACCGGCGACACCGAGGTGATGATCCTTCCGCTGGTCGACGGCGGCACCGTCGACTGCGACGGGATCACCTACGAACTGTCACCGCGCAAGTCGGTCTTCGACGGGCCCGCGGACATGGTCTACCTCGGCACCGGGCAGGAGTACCGGCTCAGTGGTGAAGGCCGCTTCGCGATCTGCGGCGCCCGCGCCAAACGGTCATTCCCCAACCGCCGCGTGGCCGCCGCCGACGTGCCCGTCGAACTGCGCGGCGCAGGCAACTGCAGCCGTCAGGTGCACAACTTCGGCACCGCAGGCGTCTTCGAGGCCGACTCGCTGATCGCTTGCGAGGTGATCACCCCCGGCGGGAACTGGTCGAGTTACCCGGCCCACAAGCACGACGAGGACACGCCGACGCAGTCGCAGCTCGAGGAGATCTACTACTTCGAGATCGCCCCTGGCCCAGACAATTCCCGTGGCTTCGGCTATCACCGCGTCTACGGCACGCCGGACCGTCCGATCGAGGTGCTCGAGGAGGTGCGCACCGGCGACGTCGTTCTGGTACCGCACGGCTATCACGGCCCTTCGGTCGCGGCACCGGGCTATCACATGTACTACCTCAACGTGATGGCCGGCCCTGGCGCCGAACGCGCCTGGATGATCGTCGATGACCCCGAACACGCCTGGCTCCGCGGTACCTGGGACGACCAGCCCGTCGACCCCCGCCTGCCCCTGCACGATCCAAGAGGAGTGTGACGTGGTCTCCAAGGCTTCCGCGTTCAAGTCCCCGCACGGCGAACCGACCGTACGGCTCACCGTCGCCCAGGCGACCGTGCGATTCCTCGCCAACCAGTTCGTCGAGCGCGACGGCGAACGCAGCAAGTTCTTCGCGGGCTGCCTCGGGATCTTCGGACACGGCAACGTGGCGGGCATCGGCCAGGCACTGTTGCAGGACGAGATCCAGGCGACCAAGGCAGGCACCGAGCCGGGACTGCCATATGTGTTGGGCCGCAACGAGCAAGCGATGGTGCACACCGCCGCCGCGTACGCCAGGCAGAAGGACAGGATGCAGGCATGGGCGGTGACCGCGAGCATCGGGCCCGGGTCGACCAACATGCTCACCGGCGCGGCACTGGCCACCATCAACCGGCTGCCCGTGCTGCTGCTTCCCTCGGACACCTTCGCCACCCGGGTCAGTGCTCCGGTATTGCAGGACCTCGAACAGCCGCATGACAACGAGCTGACCGTCAACGACGCGTTCAAGCCGCTGTCGCGCTTCTTCGACCGCGTGTGGCGGCCAGAACAGTTGCCCTCAGCCCTGATCGGTGCCATGAGGGTGCTGACCGATCCCGTCGAAACGGGCACGGCGACGGTGTCGTTGCCGCAGGACGTGCAGGCCGAGGCCTTCGACTGGCCGGAATCGCTGTTCGCCGAACGCACGTGGCACGTAGCCCGACCGCTCCCCGAGCGGTCAGTGGTCGCCAGCGCCGCCGAGGTGATCCGCTCGGCGACCAAGCCGCTGATCGTCGCGGGCGGCGGCGTCATCTATTCCGGCGCCTCCGATGCACTGGCGGCGTTCGTCGAGAGGACGGGCATCCCGGTCTCGGAGACGCAGGCGGGCAAGGGATCACTGACCTACGACCACCCGCAGTCGGTCGGCGCGGTCGGCTCGACCGGCTCCACCGCCGCCAACGCGCTGGCCGCCGAAGCGGACGTCGTCATCGGCATCGGCACGCGCTACAGCGACTTCACCAGCGCGTCACGCACCGCGTTCAACAATCCCGACGTCCGCTTCGTCAACGTCAACGTCGCCTCGTTCGACGCCGTGAAGCAGGGCGGCCTCTCCGTCGTCAGTGACGCCCGTGAGGCCATCGACGCGCTGTCGGACGCGCTGAGCGACTACTCCGTCGGCGATGACTACCGCACCCGGACAACCAAACTCGCCAAGGAGTGGGACGACACGGTCGGCGCGGCCTACCGCATCGAGGACGACGGCAGCGCGCTGAACCAGAGCCAGGTCATCGGCCTGGCCAACACGCTTTCCGATCCGCGCGACGTGGTGGTGTGCGCGGCCGGTTCCATGCCCGGCGACCTGCACAAGCTGTGGCGTACCCGCGACCGCAAGGGTTACCACGTCGAGTACGGCTACTCGTGTATGGGCTACGAGGTGGCAGGCGGCATCGGCGTGAAGATGGCCAGCCCCGACCGCGACGTGTTCGTCATGATCGGCGACGGCTCGTATCTGATGATGGCCACCGAACTCGTGACGGCCGTCCAGGAAGGCGTCAAGGTCATCCTGGTGCTCGTGCAGAACCACGGCTTCGCCTCCATCGGCTCGTTGTCGGAGTCGTTGGGATCACAGCGATTCGGCACTTCCTATCGCTACCGTGACCAAGCGGGCCACCTTGAGGGCGACAAGCTTCCCGTCGACCTGGCCGCCAACGCGGCCAGCCTCGGCGCTGAGGTGATCAAGGTGTCGACGGCCGCGGAGTTCGCCGATGCGGTCAAGGTGGCCAAGGCCAATGAGCGCGCCACCGTGATCCACGTCGAGACCGACCCGCTGATCTATGCACCCGACAGCCAGTCCTGGTGGGACGTACCCGTCAGCCAGACCTCGGAGCTGGACTCCACGCAGCAGGCCCATGAGACCTATGCCGAGTGGAAGAAGGTCCAGCGTCCGCTCGTGAAGCCCTACGACTCGAAGGACTGACGCATGAGCACCATTCTCGTTGGCTCTGCCCCAGATTCGTGGGGCGTGTGGTTTCCCGACGATCCGGCCCAGACCCCGTACACCCGGTTCCTCGACGAGGTCGCGGCCTCGGGCTACCAGTGGATCGAGCTTGGCCCGTACGGCTACCTGCCCACCGATCCCAAGCAATTGTCCGACGAACTGGACGCCCGCGGCCTGAAGCTGTCGGCTGGCACCGTCTTCGAGCATCTGCATCAGGACGATTCCTGGGAGGCGGTGTGGAAGCAGATCGAGGACGTCGCGAAGTTGACGGCTGCGGTCGGCGGCAAGCACGTCGTCGTCATCCCCGAGATGTGGCGCGACCCCGCCACCGGCGCCGTGCTGGAGGACCGCACGCTCACCCCGGAGCAGTGGCGCAAGAAGACGCACGGCATGAACGATCTCGGCAAGGCGATGTTCGAAAAGTACGGCGTACGTGCGCAATACCATCCGCACGCCGACAGCCATGTCGACACCGAGGAGAACGTGTACCGCTTCCTCGACGGCACCGACGGCGAGTTCGTCAACCTCTGCCTGGACACCGGCCACATCAGCTACTGCGGCGGGGACAACGTCGCGATCATCGAGCGCGCCCCAGATCGCATCGGCTATCTGCACCTCAAGCAGGTCGACCCCGAGGTGCGCGCCAGGGTCGCGGCCGAGGACCTGCCGTTCGGCGAGGCCGTGAAGCTCGGCGCCATGACCGAGCCGCCGCGCGGAATCCCCAACATGCCACCGCTTCTGGCGGCCGTGGAGAAGCTCGGCATCGACGTGTTCGCGATCGTCGAGCAGGACATGTACCCGTGTGAGGTCGACGCGCCACTGCCCATCGCCAAGCGCACCAGGAGTTATCTGGGATCCTGCGGCGTTTCGTCAGTTCGATTCAGCTAGGAAACGACTCCATGTCAGATCTACGCGTTGCCGTGCTCGGCGTCGGCGTCATGGGCGCCGACCACGTCGCCCGCATCGAGAACAAGATCTCCGGCGCTCGCGTCACGGTGGTCAACGATTACGTCACCGAGAAGGCCGAACGGATCGCCGCGGGCATCCCCGGCTGCCGCGCGATCGCCGACCCACTCGATGCGATCGCCGACCCGGACGTGGACGCCGTCGTACTCGCCACGCCAGGGCCCACCCACGAGAAGCAGCTTTTGGCCTGTCTCGAGCACACCAAGCCCGTGATGTGCGAGAAGCCGCTCACCACCGACGTCGCCACGTCCCTGGAGGTCGTCAAGCGTGAGGCTGAACTGTCCGCCCGCCTCATTCAGGTCGGCTTCATGCGCCGGTTCGACGACGAGTACGCCCAACTCAAGGCGTTGCTCGACGGCGGCGAGCTTGGCCACCCGCTGGTGCTGCACTGCGTGCACCGAAATGCGGCAGTACCAACATATTTCGATAGCAACATGGTGGTGCGAGACTCGCTGGTGCACGAGGTCGACGTCACGAGGTTCCTGTTCGACGAGGAGATCGCCTCGATCCAGGTCATCAAACCCACCTCGAATCCGGCTGCGCCGCATGGCCTCGCCGATCCCCAGATCGCCATCATGCGGACCACCTCCGGCAAGCACGTTGACGTGGAACTCTTCGTCACCACCGGCGTCGGCTACGAAGTGCGCACCGAAGTGGTCGGCGAGCGGGGCAGCGCAATGATCGGGCTCGACGTCGGCCTGGTGCGTACGAGCGTCCCTGGCACGCGCGGCGGCCAGATCACCCCGGGCTTCCGCGAACGGTTCGGCCAGGCCTACGACACCGAGTTCCAGCGCTGGGTCGACGCCGTGCACCGCGGCCGCACCACCGGCGACTTCACCGACGGACCGACCGCCTGGGACGGTTACGCCGCCGCCGCGGTATGCGAAGCCGGTGTCGAGTCATTGCACAGCGGACTCCCCGTCGAGGTGAAGATGGTCGACCGCAGATCCATTCCGAGGGCGTGAGCGTGAAGATCGCCCTGGATCCCACGCCGTTCCACCACGATCACGATCTTCTCGACTTTCCGTGCCTAGTGGCGGAATTGGGCTACGAGCATCTGCAATTGACGCCGCACCAGGACTTCATCCCGTTCTTCAACCATCCCCGTGCGGACGACGATCTGGTGGCCCGATTCCGCAAGTCGTGTTCCGATGCCAGCGTTGGGATCGCCTCGGTGCTGCCCGTGCTGCGGTGGTCCGGGCCAGACGAGGACGCACGCGAAGCCGCGGTGCGGAACTGGAAGCGCGTCATTCAGATCACCGTCGACCTCGGGGTGAACGTGATCAACACGGAGTTCTCCGGCCGCCCCGAGAAGGCAGAGGAATCCGAACGCGCGTTCTTCCGCTCCATGGAGGAACTCCTACCGATCTTCGAGCGCGAGGGCATCGACGTCCGAATCGACCCGCACCCGGACGACTTCGTCGAGGACGGGCTGGAGGCGGTGCGCATCATCCGGGGCGTCAACTCGCCGAACGTCGGCATGGTATTCGTGGCATGCCATGCCTTTCACATGCGAGGCGCCATGGGCGCCAACATGATCGACATCATGCGGGCCGCAGGTGACAAACTCCGGCTGGTTCACGTCGCCGACACCATGGACCACCATCGCAGCCACGGGCTGCGCTACATCACCAACCCGCCTGGCAACCCCGTGCGCGTGCACCAGCACCTCAAGATCGGCGACGGCGACGTCGACTGGGACGAGTTCTTCGGCGGCCTTGCCGAGATCGGCTTCTACGACCGCCCGGACACCGTCATGGTGTCGTCGGTGTTCGCCGAGGACGAAAATGCCCGTGAGGTGTCCCGCTACCAGCTGAAGACCATGACGGAGTACATCGCCAAGCACGGAACGTAGCCATGTCCCCCGAGACCACCCCCGCGAGCGCGCGTGTCTGTACCCCGACACGCCGCTTGTCGACAACATTCTGCGCGCGCTCGTGATGGATCCACGTGCCTGAACTCGTCGCCACTGCCTGGAGCAGCGCCGGTGACATCTCACCGACGGACTCGCCGGCCGTCAGCCCGGTGCCCGTCGCGGAGCGGATCGACGCCATCGCCGATGCCGGCTTCTGCGGCTTCGGCCTGGTGGCCGACGACCTCCGGGCCATCCGCGACGACATCGGCTTCGGGGCGCTGCGCGACTTGATCGCCGCGGCCGGATTGGTTCACACGGAGATCGAACTGCTTGAGCGGTGGTGGATTCCGCAGGGCCAGGCCGGAAACACCTACGACGTCCGCGAACTCCTCTTCGAGGCGGCCGACGCGCTTGGGCCGTCGTTCATCAAGATCGGCTCGGAGAACGGCCCGCCCGTGTCCGATCCGTTGGCGTTGGCAGAGCCGCTGCGAGATCTCGCGGAGCAGGCGGCTGCACACGGGACGCGGGTCGCCATCGAGACGATGCCCTTCTCGGCGATCTCGACGGTGCCCATGGGCGCCGCGATCGTCGCCGCGGCAGGACATCCGGCGGCTGGCTTGCTCGTCGACGCCTGGCACGTCTTTCGGGCCGGCACCTCACTAGGTGAATTGCGCGCGACGTTGCGGCCGGAGATGATCTTTGGCGTCGAGCTCGACGACGCGGCAACTGAAATCGTCGGGACGCTCTTCGAGGACACCGTCGATCGCCGGTTACTCTGTGGTGAAGGCTGTTTCGACCTGACCGGTCTGGTGGCAACGCTGCGCGACCTCGGCTTCGACGGACCGTGGGGCGTCGAGATCTTGTCCACGTCCTACCGGGCACTGCCGGTCGGTCACGCGCTCAAGCTTGCCGCGACGTCAGCGCTGGCGGTGCTCTGACGACCTCAGCCGCCCGTCAGCTTGCCCCGTAGGGCTGCGTCCGCAGGCCCGGCCGAGTCGTCGTCGACGGACCCGATGAAGACGACGGCGATCTCGTGGGACTCGGCGGCGGCGACCGCACGCCATGCGACCAAGTTGGGATGGCTGACGCCAGTCGCAGCCTCGGCAGGCGCCAGTTGGGCGATCGCATCGTCCAATTGCCCTGGAGTCACGGAGAACTCACGGGTGCCCGCGGCGTGACCGACGATCTCGGCCAGGATGACCGCGGGCAGCCCGTGAGTGCCGCTTGGCTGGTTGACGTGAGGAAAGTGCCAACCGTCGTCGCTGCGGTAACCCAGCGCGTACGCGACCGGTGCTTGCCACCCCGGGATGCGCGCAGCACGTGCCCGCGCGATCTCGCGGATTCCGGTCAGTGTGGACCAATCCTCGTCAGCCATGCCAACGATTGTGCTCGCACCCGATCTGCCGCGAGCGCGCGCATCGTTCGATGATTTCACGGCGTGTTGGGGTACAGACACGCGCGCTCGCGGATGGAGAGGGGTGGCGGGTGGAGAGGGGTGGCGGGTGGAGAGGGCTCGCGGGTGGAGAGGGGTGGCGGGAGGAGAGGGGCTACCCAGCTCAGAGGATGTAGAGCATCTCCTGATACGTCGGCAGCGGCCAGAGGTCGTCGGCCACCACGCCTTCCAGCGTGTCGGCCGCGGCACGGACCGCGTCCATCGCGGGCAGCAGGCTCTGCGCGTGGGATGCCTCGTCCATGGCGGTGACGGCCGAGTGGTCCTCCAACCCCTTCTTCAGGTCGGCAAGCGCACTCAACAGGTCGGCGATGGGCGTCGAAACTTCCTCGAGCAGAGCAGTACTCGGCTCCATCCCCGCTGCCTTGAGCGTGGCAACGTTCTGGGCGATCTCGGTCTGGTAGCGGATGGCGGCAGGCAGGATCACCGTCGAACCGAGCTCGAGGGCCAGCTTCGCCTCCACGTGAATGGTCAGGGCGTACTGCTCGAGGCCGACCTCGTAGCGGCTGTGCATCTCGCGATCGTTGAAGACCTTGTACTTCTCGAACAGGGCCAGCGACTCCGGCTTGATCAGCTCGGGCAGCGCATCGAGCGTGGTCTTCAGGTTGGGCAACCCACGCTCGGCGGCCTCGATCTGCCAGTTCTCGGAGTATCCGTCGCCGTTGAACACCACCGCCCCGTGCTCGGTGATGATCTCGGTGAGCAACGTCTGCACGGCCTTGTCGAAGTCCTCGCCGTCCGCGACCGCCTTCTCCAACACGGTCGCCATGTAGTCCAGCGAATCGGCCATGATCGTGTTGATCATGACCATCGGTACGGCGACGGTCTGACCCGAACCCGGCGCGCGAAACTCGAAGCGGTTGCCGGTGAACGCGAACGGGCTGGTGCGGTTGCGGTCGCCTGGATCGGTGGGCAGGTGCGGCAGCGTGTCCACACCGATGATCATGGTGCCCTTGCCCTTTGACGACGTCGCTGCGCCCTTTGCGATCTGCTCGAACACGTCGGCGAGCTGATCGCCGAGGAAGATCGAGATGATCGCGGGCGGCGCCTCGTTGGCGCCGAGGCGGTGATCGTTGGTCGCCGAGGCCACGGAGACCCGCAGCAACCCCGCGTACTTGTGCACGGCGCGGATCACGGCCGCACAGAACACCAGGAACTGTGCGTTCTCGTGCGGCGTGTCCCCCGGCACCAGCAGGCTGCCCAGCTCGGCATTGCCCAGCGAGAAGTTCACGTGCTTGCCCGAGCCGTTGACACCGGCGAAGGGCTTCTCGTGGAACAGGCACTCCATGCCGTGCTTCTTGGCAATGGTCTTGAACGTCGTCATCAGCAGCTGCTGATGATCGGAGGCGATGTTGGCGCGCTCGAACATCGGCGCGATCTCGAACTGGCCTGGCGCGACCTCGTTGTGCCGCGTCTTGGCCGGGATGCCGAGCTTGAACAGCTCACGCTCCGTGTCCATCATGAAGCCCAGCACCCGCTCCGGCACGGCGCCGAAGTAGTGGTCGTCGAACTCTTGACCCTTCGGCGGCTTGGCGCCGAACAGCGTGCGGCCGGCATTGATCAGGTCGGGCCTTGCCAGGAAGAAGTGCCGGTCGACCAGGAAGTACTCCTGCTCGGGTCCGCAGAACGACACCACCTTCTCTCCGCTGGTGTGCCCGAACAGCGCCAGGATGCGCTCGGCGTGCGCACCCATCGCCTGCTGGCTGCGCAGCAACGGTGTCTTGTGGTCGAGCGCCTCGCCCGTCATCGACACGAACACCGTCGGAATGCACAACGTGTTGCCATTCGGGTTCTCCAGCACGTAGGCCGGGCTGGTGACGTCCCAGCCGGTGTAGCCGCGGGCCTCGAAGGTGTTGCGCAGGCCGCCGGACGGGAAGCTCGAGGCGTCGGGCTCACCCTGGATCAGGGTCTTGCCTGCGAACTCGGCCAGGGTGGCGCCGTCGGAGACCGGTTCGAGGAAGCTGTCGTGCTTCTCGGCGGTCAGACCCGTCAGCGGGTAGAAGACGTGCGCGTAGTGCGTCGCCCCCTTCTCCAAGGCCCAGTCCTTCATCACCGCGGCCACCGCGTCGGCAATCGCCGGATCCAGCTTGGCGCCCTTGTCGATGGTGGCAAGAACGGACTTGTAGATCGACTTCGGCAGCCGCAACTGCATCTCGGCCTTGGTGAAGACGTTGGACCCGAAGATCTCGCCGGGCGCCTCGGCGGGGTCGAAGCTGATCGCAGGAGGCACGTACGCCTCGACGTTGGTGATCGCTTGCAGACGGACTGCGTTTCCGCTCACTGGAGTTCCTATCGCCGCACGCTGTCCGCAACTATTTCGCGGACCTAGACCGGCCCACACTAGGAGCGCTGAGTTCCGGGATTGTTACGCGCGCGTCACCGCAAGAATGCGCGTCACCGGCAAACACGTCGAGTTGCTCACCCCGATCGTCACCTCGATGGCCAAAACCACGTCGAGAACGGACCGCGGCTACGGCCCCAAAGCAGAATTCGAATCTACCCAACGTCACTCTAATCCGTTGTGTCACTTTGGTTTCAGCAGTCGCAAGGTGGCCCGAATTTGTCGGTACTCGAATGTATGTTCGAATAATGCAAGCGGATGCGATCGAGGCGATGGCCGCGTTGCGTGCCGCGTACGACGCCTTCGCCGACTGCCGCCTCGAAACGCTGACACGTCGCGAGCTACTCGAGCTCTATGGCGAATACGAGGCGCTGACGTGTGCGCTGCCAACCCAGTCGCATCGGATGTTGGCCCGCCTGCAAGCCGAAACCACCCCCGGCGAGTTGGGTGCCAAGTCGTGGAACGAGGCACTGCGAATTCTGTGGCGGCTGTCGACCGCCGACGCCGGTCGTCGGCTTTCCGAAGCCGCCGACCTCGGAGCCCAAAGCACGTTGACCGGTGTGTCGCTCGATCCGGTGCTGCCCGCGGTCGCGGCCGCCCAGGCCGCAGGGGCGATCACCGGTGAGCACGTCAAGGTGCTGCGCGACACCATGAAGAAGATCCCGCCCTGGGTGGACGTCGTGACCCGTGGACAGATCGAGGTCGACCTGGTCCGTGTCGCCGTCCGAGCCGGACCCAAGGAGCTCAAGGAGACTGCCGCACTACGCCTGTTCTTGCTGGATCAGGACGGCCCCGAACCCGACGATGAGGAACGGCAGCGCACCCGCGGACTCTCCACGGGCAAGCAACTGCCCAACGGCAACGTCCCCATCCAGGGCGAGCTGTCACCCGAGGCGTGGGCGGTGTGGGAGGTCATCTTCGCCAAGTATGCCGCGCCAGGCATGTGCAATCCCGCCGACGCCGAACCCTGCACCGCGGGCACTCCCAGCCAAGCCCAGATCGACAACGACCACCGCACCCCGGCCCAGCGACGGCACGACGCGATGCTGGTGATCGGGAGAATCGCGTTGATGACCGACCTCGGGGACCTCAACGGCCTGCCCGTCTCGATCATCATCCGCACCACACTCCAAGACTTGGAGAGCAGAGCAGGGATTGGCGTCACCGGCGGTGGCACCATCGTGCCGATCGAGGACGTCATTCGCATCGGCGGACACGCCAATCACCACCTCGCGGTATTCGATGGCGCGACCGGCTCCGCGCTCAATCACTTCCGCGCCAAACGGGTAGCCAGGCCCGCGCAGCGGATCATGCTGATCGCTCGTGACGGTGGATGCACCAAGCCGTGTTGCACGGTCGGCGCCTATGGCAGCCAGGTACATCACGCCGTACGTGATTGGGTCGAGGGCGGCAACACCAACGTCGACGAGATGGCATTGGCATGCGGGCCGGACAACCGTGTCGCCACCGACGGCGGGTACCGCACGAGTATCAACGCCCGCGGCGAGTGCGAGTGGGCACCACCCGAGCACCTCGACAATGGTCAAGCCAGGGTGAACTACTTCCACCGCCCCGAAGCACTGCTCAGGCCACCCGACGGCGAGCCACAACCGAAGCCCGACAACGACATCGACGACACGGAAACCCATCGGCCCGGTCGGCACGACCGCTTCGACGCGTCGGCCGGTGATGACAATGGCGACGCCGTCGGCGGCAAGGGAGTGCGCGGACCCTAGCCCGAGTCCGCGGGAACCCTCGGATCGCGACCATCGCACCCACATGGTGGTCGATTCGCGGTCGAGTACGACGATGGCGACCACACACCGCTGGTCCCGTACGTCCAACTGGACGCGCGGCTTAGTCTGTATACATGCCCTCGCGCTTCCGCCCCGACCAGGACAACGACGCCTCGTACGACGAGCACGCGGCAGAAATCACCGGCCCGGAACACGAGGCCGCTGGCGTCAAGGCCGTGATGGTGTCGCTGCAGCGCGGCCTGGAACAGATGGGACCGGTCAGGACGGCTGCGACGTTGACGCGGCTCAACCAGCGGCATGGCTTCGACTGCCCGGGCTGTGCGTGGCCCGAGGAGCCGGGCGGGCGCAAGCTCGCGGAGTTCTGCGAGAACGGCGCCAAGGCCGTCGCCGAGGAGGCCACCAAGCGGCGCGTCACCCCCGAATTCTTCGCACGGCACTCCGTCGCCGAGCTGGCCACCAAACCCGAGTACTGGCTGTCGCAGCAGGGCCGGTTGACCCACCCCATGCTGCTGGCGCCCGGCGACACGCACTACCGGCCGGTCGAGTGGGACGAGGCCTACCGCCTGATCGCTGACGAGCTGAACAGCCTGGACAGCCCCGACGACGCCCTGTTCTACACCTCGGGCCGCACCAGCAACGAGGCCGCGTTCCTGTACCAGCTGCTGGTCCGCAGCTACGGCACCAACAACCTGCCCGACTGCTCGAACATGTGCCACGAATCGTCGGGCACGGCGTTGTCGGATTCGATCGGGATCGGCAAGGGCTCGGTGACGGTCGAGGACGTCGTGCACGCCGACTGCATCCTGATCGCCGGGCAGAACCCCGGCACCAACCATCCGCGGATGCTGTCGATTCTGGAGAAGGCGAAGGCAGGCGGCGCGAAGATCATTGCCGTCAACCCCCTGCCCGAGGCCGGTCTGATGAGGTTCAAGGACCCGCAGAAGGTCAAGGGCGTGGTGGCACACGGCGTGGCGATCGCCGACGAGTTCGTCCAGATCCGCCTCGGCGGCGACATGGCGTTGTTCGCGGGCCTGGGCCGGCTGCTCTTCGAGGCCGAGGACCGCAACCCGGGTTCGGTGCTCGACCGCGCCTTCATCGCCGATCACTGCGCCGGCTTCGAGGAATACGAGAAGCAGACCCGCGCAGTCGATCTGGACACCGTGGTGGAGGCGACCGGCATCGACCGCGAGCAGCTCGAGCGCGTGGCAGGCATGCTGATCGCCTCGCAACGGACGGTGTTCTGCTGGGCGATGGGGCTCACCCAGCACCGGCACGCCGTGGCAACCATCGGCGAGGCCACCAACCTGCTGCTGATGCGCGGCATGATCGGCAAGCCCGGCGCCGGTGTGTGCCCGGTACGCGGACACTCGAACGTGCAGGGCGACCGCACGATGGGCATCTGGGAGCAGATGCCCGAGGAGTTCCTCGTCGCGCTCGACGAACGGTTCGGCATCACCAGCCCGCGCAGCCACGGACACGACGTCGTCAACGGGATCCGGGCGATGCGCGACGGACATGCCAGCGTGTTCATCGGCATGGGCGGCAACTTCGTCTCCGCCACCCCCGACACCGAGGTCACAGAGGCGGCACTGCGCAGTTGCGCTCTGACGGTGCAGATCTCGACCAAGCTGAACCGCAGCCACGTCGTGCACGGACGGACCGCACTGATCCTGCCGACGTTGGGCCGCACCGACCGCGACATCCAGGCCGAAGGCAAGCAGCTGGTCTCGGTCGAGGACTCGATGTCCATGGTGCACCTGTCCCGGGGCAGCCTGACGCCGCCGAGCGAGCACCTGCGCAGCGAGGTTGCGATCGTGTGCCAGATGGCGAGAGCCCTTCTGGGACCAGAGCATCCGGTGCCCTGGGAGCAGTTCTCGGGCTCCTACGACCTAATCCGCGACGCCATCGCCGACGTGGTCCCCGGCTGCACGGACTACAACAAGCGGGTACGTCAACCCGACGGCTTCCAGCTGCCCCACCCACCGAGGGATTCGCGCGAGTTCCACACCACGACGGGCAAGGCGAACTTCTCGATCAAGCCGCTGGAGTGGGTCGACGTGCCGCCGGGACGTTTGGTGCTGCAGACGCTGCGCAGCCATGACCAGTACAACACCACCATCTATGGCCTCGACGACCGCTACCGCGGCGTGAAGGGTGGCCGTCGCGTGGTGTTCGTCAACCCGGCCGATATCGCCTCCCTCGGCCTGTCCGATGGAGGCCGCGTCGACCTGATCTCCGAATTCCCCGGCGCGGATGGACATCTCGAGGAGCGCCGCGCGAAGGACTTCCTCGTCGTGCCATACCCGACACCCGTCGGCAATGCCGCGTCCTACTACCCCGAGACCAATCCCCTGATCCCGCTGGATCACACTGCCGCCAAGTCGAATACGCCGGTGTCGAAGGCGGTCGTCATCCGGCTGGAACCAGCCCGTGGGTAGGGTCACCGCACGACGGCGAGCGAGTCATCTCACCGCCGATACGATCACCACCCGGCCCGAGACCCTGGTCGTTGAGGAGCCGCTCGAGTTACGCGTCAACGGTTCCGCGATCACCGTCACGATGCGCACCCCGGGCTCCGACGTCGAACTGGCACAAGGGTTTCTGCTCACCGAGGGCGTGATCGGCCAACGCGACGACATCGCCAGAGTCGAGTACTGCCGGGGTACGGGACCGGACGGAACCAACACCTACAACGTTCTCGACGTCGCCCTGGCGCCAGGCGTCTCGATGCCGGACGTAGACGTCACCCGCAACTTCTACACCACGTCGTCGTGCGGCGTCTGTGGCAAGGGTTCCATCGACGCCGTGCGGACGATCAGCCGTCACTCCCCCGGCGACGACCCGACCGTGGTCGGGTCCGAGACCCTTTCCGCGATGCCCGATCAACTCCGCGGCGCGCAGCGCGTGTTCGCCAGCACGGGTGGGCTGCACGGCGCCGCCCTGTTCGACGCCGACGGCACGATGCTCGTCGTGCGGGAGGACATCGGGCGGCACAACGCCGTCGACAAGGTGATCGGCTGGGCGGTCGAGGACGGACGGATACCCCTGTCGGGCACCGTGCTCCTGGTCAGCGGGCGGGCGTCCTTTGAACTGACCCAGAAGGCCATCATGGCCGGCATCCCGGTGCTTGCCGCGGTGTCGGCGCCGTCCTCGCTGGCCGTCGATCTTGCCAGCCAGGCCGGGCTCACCCTGGTGGCGTTTCTCCGCGGCGAATCCATGAACGTCTACACCCGGCCCGACCGGGTCAAACACGCCGGATAGTCCCCCAGGAACGCTCCTACCTGCAATCTCCACCCGATCTCCACAAAACCTCCAAGCGGGACCACCCGGTGGTCGCGAAGTATCGAACCCGTCGATACACGCGCAAGACCATCGAGGGAGTGATCATCGTGGCGGAGATCCTGTTCGCAGCCAGTCCACCCATCGGGCACGTCGGCCCGCTTCTCACCGCGGCCCGCGCCCTGGTGAGTCGTGGCGACGACGTCACGTTCCTGACCTCGGCTCGACATGCCGACAAGATCCGTGCCATCGGTGCGATCCCGCACCCGCTGCCCTACGGTGCCGACTACGACGACTCGTCGTTGGATGCCGACCTGCCCGGCCGTACCGAGACCTCCGGCGTCGCGCGGATCAACTTCGACATCACGCACCTCTTCATCCGGCCGATGCCGCACCAGGCGGCAGCACTCGAGGAGTTGATGGACGCCCACCGCTTCGACGCGATCGTCGCCGACGCGTTCTTCCTCGGCATCCTTCCGATGTTGCTGGACAAGCGAGCCGCTCGCCCACCGATTCTTGCCTACTCCACGACACCGCTGCTCCTGTCGAGCCGGGACACCGCACCTGGCGGCCCAGGCCTGCTGCCCGGCAAGGGGGCGTTCGGTCGCATCCGCAACCGAGTGCTGAACGTGTTGACGCACGAGATCACGCTGCGCCCGTCGCATCAAGCCGCCGACACCATGCTCGCAGCGCTGGGATCGCCGAAACTGCCGATGTTCGTTCTGGACTCGGCGCTGCTCGCCGATCGGGTGATCGCTCCGACGATCCCCCAGTTCGAGTACCACCGCAGTGACCTGCCCGATCACGTGCGATTCGTCGGCGCCGTCCTTCCCCCGCCTGCCGACGACTTCATCGCGCCGCGGTGGTGGAACGAGTTGTCCATCGACCGGCCCGTCGTGCACGTCACGCAGGGCACGATCGACAATGCCGACCTGACCAGGCTGATCGAGCCGACCATCGAGGCACTGGCCAACGAGGACGTCACGTTGGTGGTCACAACGGGCGGGCGGCCCATTTCGCAGCTGCGAACTCCGTTGCCGCCCAACACGTTCGTTTCCGAGTACATCCCGCACGACGTTCTGCTGCCGTTGGTCGACGTGATGGTCACCAACGGCGGATACGGCGCGGTGCAGCGCGCGCTCACGGCGGGTGTGCCGCTGGTGGTCGCGGGCAACACCGAAGACAAGCCGGAGGTCGCCGCCCGGGTGGAGTACTTCGGGGCAGGGGTGAACCTGCGCACCGGTGTGCCCACCGCAGGCGAGGTGCGGCGGGCCGTGTGCGCCGTCCTCAACGAAGGCCCGTACCGGCAGTCGGCTCGACGACTGCAGACGGCGTACGCCCGCCGTGACGGAGCCACCGCGATCGCCGCCCTGGTCGATGAGACCATCGCGGAACGCCGAACGGCAGCCCAGCATGTCTGAGGATGTGACCCTGCCCATCCTCGCGGCCGGAGTCCTGCTGTGGTACTTGGTATGTGCATTGCGCCAGTGGCGCACCGAGAAGCGCGCGATCGAGCCCGAGCCCACCCTCCTGTGGCGCGAGGCGGGGGTCGGCGGCTGGTCGGACTGGTACGAGCTGACCGGCGTCGACCCGGCGACCGACTACGACGGCGTGCTGTCCGCCGTCCGGGCGACCGCAACCCCGGGTGCCACGGCCGTGCAGTTCGCGACCGTCATCCAACCCGCAGGCGCACCGGCCTACACCCATCGGGTGCTGTTCATGTCGGCCGTGCGCGAGCCTCGTGAATCCGCCCTGGCGGTGATGCACTAACCATGGCCCAGATTCTCATTGCCGCGCTGTCCCCCGTCGGGCACATCAGCCCGCTGCTGGCCGTTGCACAGGACCTGGTCTCGCGCGGTGACAACGTCACCGTGATGACGGGCGCTGCGCACAGCGACGTCGTGTACGCCACTGGCGCGCAACCACATCCGCTGCCTGCGGTCGCCGACTTCGACGATTCGGCCTTCAACGCGGACGATCGCGGGAAGATGACGCCCATCAAGGCGCTCAACGACGGCATCATCCGGCTGTTCCTCAACCCGATGCCGCACCAGGCCGCCGAGTTGGCGGCGGCGATGGCCAAAACCCGCTTCGACGCGATCATCGTCGACTTCGGCTTCTTCGGGATCATCCCGTTGCTGCTCGGCGACCCGGCGAAGCGCCCCCCGGTGCTGTACTACACCCCGACCCCGCTGATGTTGTCGAGCCGCGACACCGCCCCCAGCGGGATGGGGCTGCCTCCCGGCATCGGCGGGTGGGGACGGCTGCGCAACCGTGCACTGAACCTGTTGGTGCACAACGTGATCCTCCGGGAGGCACATCGGGCAGGCGACGCCATGGTGGCCGCGCTCGGCGGCCGTCGGCTGCCGGTATTCCTGCTCGACGTCGGCGTGCTCGCCGACCGCTACATCGTGCCGACGGTGCCCAGCTTCGAGTACCCGCGCAGCGACCTGGCGCCCAACGTCAGGTTCGTCGGTGCGGTGCACCCGCCGTCGGCGCACAAGTACGTGCCGCCGCGGTGGTGGACCCGGCTCGATGACGATCGCCCGGTCGTCCACGTCACCCAGGGCACCATCGATCACGGCGACCTGTCCCGCCTCATCGAGCCGACCATCGAAGCGCTTGCCGATGAGGACGTCACGCTGGTGGTGACGACGGGCGGCCGCGACGTCGCCGACATCAACGTGGCATTGCCGTCGAATACTCACGTCGCCGAATACATTCCGTACGACGTCCTGATGCCGAAGGTCAACGTGATGGTCACCAACGGCGGGTACGGCGCGGTGCAGCGCGCGGTGTCGACCGGCGTGCCCTTGGTCGTGGCGGGCAGCACCGACGACAAGCCGGAGGTCGCGGCGCGGGTGGCGTGGGCGGGGGTCGGGATCAACCTCAAGACTGGGACACCGTCACCGTCGATGATCCGCGGTGCGGTGCGCGAGATCCTCGACGACGGACCCTATCTGCGTCGTGCCCGCGAATTCGAGGCGGCCTTCGCCCAGCGCGACGGCATCGCCGAGATCGCGGCACTCGTCCACGAGGTGATCAAGGAGCGGCATCCGGCAGGTAGACGATGAGCTGTGCTGATCCGTTCTGTCGCCCACGCGAACCCGTCGGCATTCAGGAGGCCTCGGTCACGGCGTCATTGAATGCACTGAGGGCCGTGAATCACGATGATTCACGGCCCTCAGTGCAAACGAAGGACTAGGCGCTCTTGTCGCGACGCTCGGTGCGCGTTGGCTTGCGCGGCACGATCGTCGGCAACACGTTGTCCTCGACGGTCTCCTTGGTCACCACGACCTTGGCGACGTCGTCGCGGCTGGGGATGTCGTACATCACCGGCAGCAGGACTTCCTCCATGATGGCGCGCAGACCACGAGCGCCGGTGCCGCGGTGGATCGCCTGATCGGCGATGGCCTCCAGCGCGTCCTCGGTGAACTCCAGCTCGACGCCGTCCATCTCGAACAACCGGTTGTACTGCTTGACCAAGGCGTTCTTGGGCTCCGAGAGGATCGTGACCAACGATTCCTTGTCGAGGTTGGTCACCGATGCGACGACCGGCAGGCGGCCGATGAACTCGGGAATCAAGCCGAACTTGATCAGATCCTCGGGCATGACCTCGGCGAAGTGGTCCTGGGTGTCGATCTCGGCCTTGGAACGGACCTCGGCACCGAAGCCAAGGCCACGCTTGCCGACCCGGTCGGACACGATCTTCTCCAGGCCAGCGAAGGCACCCGCCACGATGAACAGCACGTTGGTGGTGTCGATCTGGATGAACTCCTGGTGCGGGTGCTTGCGCCCGCCCTGGGGAGGCACCGACGCCTGCGTGCCCTCCAGGATCTTGAGGAGCGCCTGCTGCACGCCCTCACCGGAGACGTCACGGGTGATCGACGGGTTCTCGCTCTTGCGGGCGATCTTGTCGACCTCGTCGATGTAGATGATGCCGGTCTCGGCGCGCTTGACGTCGTAGTCGGCGGCCTGGATCAGCTTGAGCAGAATGTTCTCGACGTCCTCACCGACGTAACCGGCCTCGGTGAGGGCGGTGGCGTCGGCGATGGCGAACGGCACGTTGAGCATCTTGGCCAGCGTCTGCGCCAGGTAGGTCTTGCCGCAGCCGGTGGGGCCCAGCATCAGGATGTTGGACTTGGCCAACTCGACGGGCTCGGCGCGCGAGTCGCGCGTCTTCTCCTGCGCCTGAATGCGCTTGTAATGGTTGTAGACCGCAACGGCCAGTGTCCGCTTGGCGGTGTCCTGACCGATGACGTAGCCCTCGAGGAACTCGCGGATCTCCGCAGGCTTGGGAAGCTCGTCGAGCTTGACGTCATCGGCGTCGGCCAGCTCTTCCTCGATGATCTCGTTGCACAGATCGATGCACTCGTCGCAGATGTACACGCCTGGCCCGGCAATGAGCTTCTTGACCTGCTTTTGACTCTTGCCACAGAACGAGCACTTCAGCAGGTCGCCGCCATCTCCAATGCGTGCCATGTCCCTGCGGGCCTACTTTCCTGTTAGCCGTCGGTGAGGGTCGCTCCGGGGGCCACCTCTGGTGTATTTCCCGACGCTACCCGCTTGCTCCGGCGCCATGCGACCGATAAAGCCGAATCGCGTCGGTGATATTTACCTGCGTTGGAGGAGAACATATCTCCTGCCGTCCCCCGCAGCCCGTCGGAACGCGCCGCCGTGTCGTTGGCGTGTCGCCGCCGTTACCGCTTCGAGAGACCTGGCATCCAACGTACCCGGTGTCCCGACGGGCGATCAGGCGTTCTGCGCGGAGAGCTTGCGGTACTCCAGGACCGTGTCGATGATCCCGTATTCCTTGGCATCGGCAGCCGTGAGGATCTTGTCGCGGTCGGTGTCCTTGCGAATCTGTTCGGGCGTCCTGCCGGTGTGATTGGCCAGCGTCACTTCCATCAGGGTGCGCATCCGCTCGATCTCCGCAGCCTGGATCTCCAGGTCCGAGAACTGGCCCTGGATCACGCCACCCAGCGACGGCTGGTGGATCAGGATCCGCGCGTTGGGCAGTGCCAGGCGCTTGCCGGGCGTGCCCGCGGCCAGCAGCACTGCTGCGGCGGAGGCGGCCTGACCGAGGCAGACCGTCTGGATGTCGGCGCGTACGTACTGCATGGTGTCGTAGATCGCCATCAGCGAGGTGAACGAGCCACCAGGCGAATTGATGTACATGGTGATGTCGCGATCGGGGTCCAGGGACTCCAGCACCAACAGCTGCGCCATGATGTCGTTCGCCGAGGCGTCGTCGACCTGCACACCGAGGAAGATGATGCGTTCCTCGAACAGCTTGTTGTACGGGTTGGATTCCTTCATGCCGAAGCTGCTGTGCTCGATGAACGACGGCAGGATGTAGCGGGCCTGCGGCTGCAAGCGGGGATCCGTGTGATCGGTCATTTGTCTAGTCCTGCCGTCGGTCCCGAACCGTTCAGGTTGGCACTGGTGATGATGTGGTCGACGAAGCCGTACTCCAACGCCTCGGGAGCCGTAAACCAGCGGTCGCGGTCCGAGTCGGTCTCGATGCGCTCGAGCGTCTGGCCGGTGAACTCGGCGTTGAGCCGGAACATCTCCTTCTTGATGACCGCGAACTGCTCGGCCTGAATGGCGATGTCCGACGCGCTGCCCGTCACACCACCAAGCGGCTGGTGCATCAGGATGCGCGCGTGAGGCAGCGCGTAACGCTTGCCCTTGGTGCCCGCGGCGAGCAGGAATTCACCCATCGACGCGGCCATGCCCATCGCGTAGGTCGCGACGTCGCACGGCGCCAGCACCATGGTGTCGTAGATCGCCATGCCTGCGCTGATCGAGCCGCCGGGCGAGTTGATGTAGAGGTTGATGTCCTTCGTCGGGTCCTCCGCCGACAGCAGCAGGATCTGCGCGCACAGCCGGTTGGCGATGTCGTCGTCGACCTGCGAGCCGAGGAAGATGATGCGTTCGGAGAGCAACCGCTCATAGACGGAGTCGACGAGGTTGAGCCCGGACGATGCGCCACGCATGTCAGTCACGACTGGATCCCTGCTTTCTTCGAGTATTCGTACTCGCCATTCATGTTCACCGACACTAACGAACGCACGGCGCCGGAGAGTCCCCGGCGCCTGCGCGTTCGCTCACAGCGTCACTTGTCGACGTCGTCAGCACTCTCGGCGTCGCTGACGTCGCTGACGTCAGAGCCTGCCTCCGAGTCGTCCTCGCCGCTCGCCTCGAGGGCTGCCGCGACGCTGTCCTCGATGCTCTCCGCGGAGGCGGGCGGGCCGAAGAACTCGTCGGTGTCGATGTCGTTGCCGTCGGTGTCCTTGACCGTGGCGCCGTGCACGACGGCGGCGATGGTCAGGCCGCGCCGCACGTCGGCGAACATCGCGGGCAGCTGGTTGTTCTGCTGAAGCACCTGCAGCAGCTGCTGGGGCTCGATGCCGTACTGGCGCGACATCAGCACCAGCCGCTCGGTCAGGTCGTTCTGTCCGACCTGCACGTCGAGGTGGTCGGCGACGGCGTCCATGAGCAGCTGCGTCTTGACGGCCTTCTCCGCGTTGTTGCGGTTGTCGGCGTCGAACTCCTCGCGGGTGCTGCCTTCCTTCTCCAGCGCCTCGACGAATGCCGCCTCGTCGTGGTCGAGCCCGTGGATGGCGTTGTGCAGCGTGTCGTCGACCTGCGCCTGCACGACGGCCTCCGGCAGCGGAACCTCGACCTCGTCGAGCAGCGTCTCGAGCGCCTTGTCGCGGATCTGCTCGGCCTGGTTGATGCGCTTGACCCGCTTCACCTGCTCGACGAGGCTCTCCTTGAGCTCGGCGATGGTGTCGAATTCGCTTGCCAGCTGGGCGAATTCGTCGTCGGGCTCGGGCAGCTCGCGCTCCTTGACCGACTTGACCGTGACGGTGACCTGAGCTTCCTGGCCGGCGTGCTCGCCAGCGACCAGCGTGGTGGTGAACACTGCGCTCTCGTCGGTCTTGAGGCCCTTGATGGCGTCGTCGAGACCCTCGATGAGCTGGCCGGAGCCGACCTCGTGGGACAGCCCCTCGGTCTTGGCCTCCGGCACGTCCTCACCGTCGGCGGTGGCCGACAGGTCGATCGATACGAAGTCGCCGTCCTGCGCGCCGCGCTCGACACCGGTCAGCGTGCCGAACCGGGCCCGGAGGTTCTCCAGCTCGGTGTCGACCTCGTCGTCCTTGACCTCGATCGGGTCGACGGTGATGGTCAGCGCCTTCAGGTCGGGCAGCGTGATCTCGGGCCGGACGTCCACCTCGGCGGTGAAGGTCAGGTCCTGGCCGTACTCCTTGTTGGTGACCTCGATCTCCGGCTGCCCGATGGGCTGCACGTCGGAGCTCGCGACCGCCTCGCTGTAGCGACCCGGGACGGCCTCGCCGACGACCTGGTCGAGCATGGCCTGCTTGTCGATGCGCGACTCGAGCAGCTTCACCGGCACCTTGCCAGGGCGGAACCCTGGCATGCGGATCTGCTTGGCCATCTCCTTGAATGCCTGGTCGAAGTCCGGCTGGAGCTCCGAAAAGGGCACCTCCACGTTGATGCGAACCCGGGTCGGGCTCAACTTCTCGACGGTGCTCTTCACGTTGTTGCTCCTCGCATGTGTGTGCTCAATGTCGGTCCGTGTCGGGGTGACAGGATTTGAACCTGCGGCCTTCCGCTCCCAAAGCGGATGCGCTACCAAGCTGCGCTACACCCCGTCCCTCGTTGCGGTCGAGATACTACGGGCTCAGCGGCCGACGCATTCAATTGGATTTGCTTACGTCGTCGCCGGTACAGTCTTCGATGCAGTGCACGCGGGCGTAGCTCAATGGTAGAGCCTCAGTCTTCCAAACTGATTACGCGGGTTCGATTCCCGTCGCCCGCTCCACCGGGGCCCTGCGCGGAGGCGGTCGAACGTAGATTCGGCGGCCCGCGCTGGGCCCTTTTGGCTACTTGACGAACACTTCCCCGCCGGTCGGATACCCGCCGCCGAGGGTGGTGACGTGGACGTGGTCGTAGTGGCCGTAGCCGCCGCTCT
The DNA here is from genome assembly GCF_008329605.1 of Mycolicibacterium sp. P9-64. Lineage (GTDB taxonomy): Bacteria > Actinomycetota > Actinomycetes > Mycobacteriales > Mycobacteriaceae > Mycobacterium. The sequence continues at coordinate 215,145 of NZ_NPKO01000004.1, read as the reverse complement.
GCTGCCCACCATCCGGCGTGTAGTAAACGCCACGCCAAATGGCGTCCTGCATTCCGAACCGGTCCGCATTCTTAAGGACATACGCGACGATTTCATTTCCGAGGGCGATGCCCTGGGCGCTGCTCGCGTTGGGGATCATCACGTCGAGAGCCAGGCCGTTGGGATGCCATCGCAGCGCGTCCGCCCGAACCCCACCGATCTCGTGGATCTCGGGGAATGCCGCACTGATGGCGCGTGAGGCCAGGATGGTCTTGACCTGCAGCCCCCGCTCCGGCGCCAGCCCCATGGGCAACAACTGAGGGATCGGCACGACCCGCCACCTGGACGCCCTCGATGCTGAAACCGTCTCTCCGCCAGTGGAACTCGCCACCAACTGCACGTCCGACGGCGGCGACGACTCGAGCGGGCTCGGCGGTACCGCCACGATCTCCATGCAGCATTCCATCGCGGTTTGGGCATGTGACTGCGCCTGGACGCCGGCACGATCGGCGGCCAGCGAATAGCTGGCGCCACCGACTGCGAGGAGTAGCGCCGTCGGGACCACCCATGCAACCAAGATCAGCGGCGACCTGCGTCGCCTCCTGGCTAATGGGTGTCGACTCACAGCGTGCAACCTAGTTATCAAATCGTTATATGTACAGCTAACGACGAAATCCTTAATGAACCCTGTATGTCACTGGTGGGGCTAGTGGGATTATTGGGACTGATGTTGCGTCGCCGCAGGTCGGACCGTCGGGGCCTCCAACCCGCGCCGGACTGCGATCGCTTCGAACATGGCGAATCCGTGCGCTCCGCGAACGAGAGCCCTCCAAACTCGAGGGCGACACACGCCAATCACGTCACGGGGGGCGACATGGCCGCGGCCGACCAGTCCGAGGGCGCGGACGCTTCTGCCTGGGCCGACGACCGACCGACCGGCACGGTCCGGACCGCCGTCGTGATCGTCCACGGCATGGGCGAACAGCGGCCGATGGACACCCTCGACGGTTTCGTCAAGACCGCACTGCACCCGCTCAGCGGCCTCTACCCTCAGACGTCGCGGACGTGGGACTACTACTACTCACGTCCCGCCGAGATCACCGGCTCGTACGAAGCCCGCCGCTACATCTCGCGACCGCTGACCGACAACTCGTCGCCCGAACCCAAACAGGGCCAAGCCGAGATCTACGAGTACCACTGGTCCTACCTCATGACCGGCAATAGGTTCGCCGACCTCGGGCCGACGACGCTACGGCTGTTCCTGCGCAGGCCCGGAAACGTCCCCGCTCCCCTGCTCGGCATATGGCGCGTGGTGTGGCTCGCGATCCTGGCGATCCCCATGGCGTTGGTCGTACTTCTGGTCGGCGGGCACCTGCTGAACAAGGACGTGCCCTGGTGGATCCTCGGGACGGTCAGCAGCGCGATCGTGCTGCTGTTCTGGCTCGGCATCCTCCGCATGTTGATCGGGGCGGTGGTGAAGAGCATCACGGCCTCGTTCGTCGACGTCGCCCGATACCTCGACACCGCGCCGCACTCGTATGCGGCGCGGCGAGCCATCCGCGGCGGTCTCGTCGACCTGTTGCACGCGCTGCACGCCGAGGGCCGATACTCGCGCATCGTCATCGTGGCGCACAGCCTGGGCGCCTACATCGCCTACGACGCGCTGACCTCGTACTGGGCCCAGGTGCATCAGCAGCACGCCAAGCGACCGGACGGTACGACGCCGCTGCCGATCAAGCTCGCCTCGCTCCGCGGGCTCGAGAAGGCTGCCGACGAGGTCATCGCCAACGAGGACGACACGGAGGCGCTCGACGAATTTCAGAAGCAGCAGTTCGCTCTCTGGCAGGATCTGCGGCGACAGGGAAACCCTTGGCGGATCACCGATTTCGTTTCCGTCGGCACGCCAATGGCCCTGGCCGACATCCTGGTCACCCGCCCGAAACTCTTCGGCGGGTTGAAGAAGACCGACCCGGAGCGCCGACGGGAACTGTTCGACGGCCTGGTCCGGCGCGGCGCGCTGGTCACGTGCCCGCCGCGCACGGAGACCTTGCCGGTCGAGGGCCACGAGCACTCCAAGGCGAACTACGGCTACAAGGGCGACGGCATCCGGCAGGTGCTCGGTTCGCAGTCGCCCTTCGCGGTCACGCGGTGGACCAACCTGTGGTTCCCCGTCAAACCCGGTGGCCTGAAGGGCGACTGGTTCGGCGGGCCCCTGAGGCCGCTGTTCGGCCACGGCATCCGCGACATCGACGTGCAGGGCAACCAACCCGAACGGTTCAAGCGCGGCATGGCGCACACCGAGTACTTCAAGCACCCCGACAGGGACAACCCCGGCGACGCCGCATGGCACATCCGCAAGACGTTGGCGCTACAGACCCATACCGTCCTCGAGAACCTGTTGTCGGCGCCACCACCCGCTGACTGACCGTCGTCCCGGTCATCCTCGAGAGCAGGATTCGCCGTCATTCCTGTAGGTAGGCTGGACGCCATGAACGGCTTCTTGCTGGTGCTCATCCTCCTCGTCGTCGCGGCGATCGGGTTCGCGGTCTATGCCACGTCCAAGGCGTCGGGCAACCGCAACGCGGCGTCGCTGGCCGATGCGAAGGCCGACGCACGCCGTCTGATCGAACGACTGGGCGGCCAGGTGATCAACCTGACCGGCACCGACGACGCCTCGAAGCAGGCACTGGCCGATGCGTCGGAGCGCTACACCGCGGCGGGCTCTCAGATCGACCAGGCGACCACGGCCAAGCAGGCACTGCTGGCCAAGGAGAGCGCGATGGAGGGGCTGTACTACGTGCGCGCCGCCCGCGTCGCGATGGGCATGGATCCCGGACCGGAGCTCGAATCGCTGAGCGGGCAGAAGACTGCCGGCACCGTGACCGAGGATCGTCGAATTGAGTTCGAGGGCCGCGAGATCGAGGCGTCGCCCGGCCCGTCGGAGCGCACCCCGAACTACTACCCAGGCGGCCGTGTCGCCGGTCGTCCGGTGCCCGCCGGCTGGTATTCCGAGCCATGGTGGAAGCCGGCACTGGTGGCAGGCGCCTGGGGCATCGGCTCGGCACTCCTGTTCAGCTCGATGTTCTCGGGCATGAGCGGCGTCGGCTACGACGCACAGGGTTTCGAGAACGGTTACGGCGACGGCTTCCAGGACGGGTTCGACCAGGGGCAGCTCGATGGCGGCGGCCAGGACGGCGGCGGCTGGGGTGACGGCGGCGCCGGCGCGGACGGCAGCAGCTGGGGCGGCGGCGACAGCGGAGGCGGCTGGGGCGGCGACAGCTGGGGTGGCGGCGACTTCGGTGGCGGCGACTTCGGCGGTGGAGACTTCGGCGGGTTCTGACCGTCGGCCATGGCCGTCGAGGGCGAGGTGTCTCCACGACGGCGGTCCTCGAAACTGACGGGCCAAAAACTGTCGCTCTTGGGGTCGGTCATCGCTCCTAGTTGGTGACAGCGGCTCACCGGAGCTGCGTGCGACCTCTTGGAGACCACGATGACTGAGGGCTACGTCCCATCGAACCACCACCCGCACGTCGATCACGGCGCCCGAACCGTCCACCGACCGCAGCTGACGTTCGTTCCCCAGGTCGACCCGGTACCCCGTCCGGCCCGGTCATCGCAGACGTGGACGGCGGGTTGGATCGTGAGTGGGCTGGCGGTGCTCATCGCCCTCGCCGCCTTCAGCGTGGTCGGCGCGGTCGGGTTCGCAGTACTGTCCCAGCCCGGCTTCTAGAACCGGCTGTCCAACCTCGCCGACACCCCGGCCTCCTGTAAGTCGAGGCGCTCCAACATTGCTCGGGCCGCCTCGTCCTCGATGCGACCGTCGTCGCGTTCGGTGATCAGTGCGGCCCGCTGTGCGGCAAGCACGTCGCGGTACAACGCCGCGAACACCTCCGCACGCGGCGTATGCGCGTCCGGGTCCGGCATCTCGTCGGCATCCTGCGAGTGCCGCGCGATGGTGTTGCGGATCTCGGCGAGGATGTGCGGATCCAGGCCCTCTGGCGGGTTGGCCCGAAACGCGGTCAACACCTCGTCGGCCGCATCGTGCACGACGCGCTCCGCCTTCAGCGTCTCCTCCCGCTCGTACCCGGTCTCGTCGGCGGACACCCGCAGGCGACGAATGAGCACCGGCAGCGTCCAACCCTGGATCAGCAGCGTGCCGACGCTGACGACGAACGCGATGGCCTGAATCGTCGCCCGCTCCGGGAACGGCTCGCCGTCCACGGTCAGCACCGGGATCGCGGCGGCAGCGGCGAGCGTGACCACGCCGCGCATCCCGGTCCACGACACCACGACGTTCTCCTGCCACGTCAGCTGCCGGCGGTCGATCAGCGCTCGCCACTTCCCGGGCGGCTTCTCGCGGCGGCGAGCGCCAAGGGCGCCGCGTCCACCGACGGGCGTCGGCACGCTGAGCCTGCGCTCGACATGCCGGGACAGCTCGTTGCGGCCGAACATGGCGAGCACCGACACCGGCCTAATCAGCATCACGATCGCCAGCACGATCAACGCGGCAACGCCGACCTCGGCCAGGGATTCGTGCGCTTCCCGCAAGTCCTCGAGCACGAACCGCAGATGCAAACCGATGTAGGCGAACACGAACGCTTCCAGCAGGACGTCCACCGAGTTCCACACGTACCGCTCCTGCAGCCGCGTCTGGTAGCCGGCACCCAGGGTCCCGCTGCCGACCACGAAACCCGCGACCACGACCGCCAGTACGCCCGACGCGTGCAACTCCTCGGCGGCGATGTAGGCACCGAACGGCACGAGCAGCCCCTGCACGGTCTCCAGGCCGGGGTTGGCAAGCCGCTTGCGGATCCACAGCGTCACCAAACCCAGTGCGGCGCCGACCAATGGGCCGACCACGGCGCTGTAACCAAACAGCAGAACGGGATTCGCGATGAAGGTGTGGCTGCCCGCCACCTGCGCCACCGCGATGGAGAACAGCGTCAGCGCGGCCGCGTCGTTGATCAGGCTCTCCCCCGTGAGGATCGCCATCACCCTCCGTGGCAGCCCCAGCTTGCGGCCCACCGCAACGGCGGTCACCGCGTCGGGCGGGGCGACGATCGCGCCGAGGACGAGCGCTGTGCCGAACGTCAACGGCACCACCACGAGCCACGACGACACCGCCGCGACGGCGAACGCCGTGACCACGACCAACCCGACGCCAAGGCCGAGGATCGGCCTGATGTTGCGCAGGAACGTCGGGAACGAGAAGTCCAGCGCGGCGGAGTACAGCAGCGGCGGCAACACCACCGTCAGCAGGATGTGCGAGTCCAGTTCGGGGGCTTCGAATCCGGGGATGAACGACGCCGCGATGCCGATCACGACGATGATCAGCGCCGGTTCCAGGCCTCGTCGGTGCGCAATCGCGGTGACGACGATGGCCCCGACGACGACCAGGATGAGTTCCACCCCGAGATTGTCCCTTGATGCGCCGGACCCCGCGCGGCGCGGTTGTTGGGATCGGTAGCCGAAGCGGGCGTCTGTACTTGCCGCAATGGCGACGCCAAGGGGGCGCGCACAGACGAAGGGAACACCGCAATGAAGATCGTGCCCGCACGCATCGAGGAACAGATCAACCGCGTCGACCGCAACCAGAGCCTGGCCATCGGCATCGGCAGCAGCATCACCGCGCTCTGGTGCGCCTACCGCCTGATCTGGCTGTTCTACACGGTGGTGACGTTCTCCAGCGTCGGGTTCTCGGCCGTGTCGCTGGTCTTCCCGCTGGTGCTGTGGGGCGCCATCGGGGTCGTCGCCGCGGTCTCGGCGGTCGGCTTCCTGACCCGATACGCCAAGGGGGCCTGACTACTCAGGTCTGGCAAGTCGGACACCAGAACAGGTTCCGCGCCTCCAACACCTCGGTGAGGATGGGCGTGCCGCACACGCGGCACGCCTCCCCCGCCCGTCGGTAGACGTAGGTGCGCGGCCGGTCGGGTAGGTACGACGGCGCGCCGTGGTCGTGCTCGGGGCGCACCGCGACGATCTTGCCGCGGCGCACACCGACGTTCATCAGCTCCACGAGGTCGGTCCACATGTCGTCGAACTCGTCGGAGCTGACGTCCGTCCCTGCACGGTGTGGGTCGACGCCGTGCCGGAACAACAGTTCGTTGCGGTACACGTTGCCGATCCCGGCGATCACCGCCTGGTCCATCAACAACGCACCGATGGTCCTGCGGGACTTGCTGATTCGATTCCACGCGGGTGAGGGGTCCGCGTTGCGTCGCAGTGGGTCCGGCCCGAGGCGTGCGACGACGTCGTCGACGCCGCCTTCGTCGATCACCTGGCACGTCGTCGGCCCACGTAGGTCCGTGCCGTATTCGGCACCGATCATCCGCATCCTGACCATGCCGACGGGCAGCGTCATGGGCACCGGTTGCTCGGTGAACGACCCGTACAGACCGAGGTGCACGTGCACCACCGCACCGCCGTCGTAGTGGTGGAACAGGTGCTTGCCGTACGCGTCGGCCTTGCGCAGCACCTTGCCGCTCACGGCCTTCGCGGCCTCCTCGAAACGACCCTGCGGACTACTGACGATCACCGGCGCGCGGCCGAACCGCTTCTGATGCAGTCGCGCCAGGCGGTGCAGGGTGTGCCCTTCCGGCACGGGCTATGCCGGTGCGCCGGGGACGGGCGGCGCGACGTGCGTCTTCTCGAACTCGTCGAGGATGTCGATGCGGCGCTGATGGCGCGGCGCCTCCGACCACGGCGTGGTGAGGAACGCGTCGACGAAGGTGAGTGCCTCCTCGACGGTGTGCATCCGGCCGCCGATGCCGATCAACTGTGCGTTGTTGTGCTGGCGCGCAAGCGATGCCGTCTCGACGCTCCACGCCAGTGCGCACCGGGCGCCTGGCACCTTGTTGGCCGCGATCTGCTCACCGTTTCCGGAGCCACCGACGACGATGCCGAGGCTGTCCGGGTCGGCGACGGTCTTCTCGGCCGCCGCGATGCAGAACGCCGGGTAATCGTCCTCGGCGTCGTAGGTGTAGGCACCGCAGTCGATCGGCTCGTGGCCGCCGGACTTGAGGTGTTCGATGATGGCCTGCTTGAGTTCGTATCCGGCGTGGTCCGAGCCGAGGTAGACGCGCATGGCGCTAACCCTAACTTCCGTCGCGATCGCGGTCACCGGGTCGTGACGAGGCCGTCCACGAGCAAGTCGCGCATCCGGTGCGCCTGCTCGGTCGAGTGACTCGCGATGGCGATCCCGATCAAGCTGGTCACGACATCGTCGGCACTGACGTCGGCGCGGAGACTGCCGTCGGCGCGCCCCGCGCTCAGCAGTGTGTCGACCGCCCCGACGATGCTGGCGCGGGTATCGCCGGGTTCGACCGCCCCGGAGGCGAACATCGCGCTCAAGGACTCGGCCATTCCCTGCTTGGCGGCCACGAAGCTCCCGTACCTGCTCATCCAGTGCCGTAGCGCAGCGACGGGTGCGTGGCGTTCGAGCAGGGCCGACGCCGACGCCGACACCTCGGCCAACTCGGTGCGGTAGACGGCTTCGACGAGCGCCTCGCGATTCGGGAAGTGCCGGTACAGCGTGCCGATGCCGACACCCGCGTCGCGCGCGATGGCCTCGAGCGACACCGTGGTGCCGTCGGCCGCAGTGAACGCGGCAGACGCGGCCTCCAGGAGGCGCTCGCGATTGCGGTGTGCGTCTGCCCGAATCCTCGCCATGACCGGAGGCGCCTCCGTTTCTGCTACGTTGGGCTAAGCGGAGGTGCCTCCGCCTTTGTTCGAGTATGTCACCGAGGAGCAGCATGACCAAGACATCACAGCCTGGCGGCGTCGGAAGAATCGGCGAGTCGACCGTCGCCCGTATCGGCTACGGCGCGATGCAGCTCGATCCGGGGTCGACGTCGACGGATGACGCGATCGCACTACTGCGTCGCGCCGTCGAACTTGGCGTTGACCACGTCGACACAGCGTCGTTCTACTCCGACGGAGAAGTGAACCGCCGCATCCGAGCGGCGCTCGCTCCCTATCGCGACGACCTCGTCATCGTCAGCAAGGTCGGCGCGAAGAGCGCGACGGGCGGCGCCCTCCCGCTGGCCGCCGCGCAGAGACCTGCCGAGCTGAGGGCCGCCGTCGACGCCGACCTGACGCAGCTGGGCCTGGAGCGCGTCGACGTCGTGAACCTGCGCCGCCTCGATCTCGGGCCGGGATTGAAGGCCGAAGGCGATCAGATCGTCGACCTCGACGACCAACTCGCGGAGATGGTCGCGCTGCGCGACGAAGGCAAGATCGGCGCGATCGGGATCAGCGCCGTCCCGCTCGACACCGTTCGCCGCGCACTCCCGGCAGGCATCGTGTGCGTACAGAACGCCTACAGCCTACTCAACCGCGCGCAGGAAGATCTGCTGAATCTCTGTGCGGCAGAGGGCATTGCGTGGGTGCCATTCTTCCCGCTGGGGTCGTCGTTCCCCGGTTTCCCCAAGGTCGCCGACAATCCGGTGGTGCGCAGCATCGCATCCGAACTCGATGCCACACCGTCGCAGGTCGGGCTGGCGTGGCTGCTGGCACACTCCCCCAACACGCTGCTGATCGCCGGCACGCGATCCATCGGCCACCTCGAGGAGAATCTCGGCGCCGACGGCGTCGTGCTGACCGCGGATGCGGTGGCCCGACTCGACGCCGTCTACGACCCGTCGACGGACCTGTTAGCCAACGGTGATGGCATCGAGGCGTTCCTTGATGAACGCTGACGTCGTCACCGGCTCCAGACCCGACACCCGCCCCACCGGCGGCTCCAGCGGCGTGACCAGTGCATCGTGGTTGGCCTCGTAGAAGTAGATCAGCGAGACCAGGTCCTCCTCTGGCGCGTGCGGCTGCGGTGGCAGCACGCGATGCCTTCCCGACGGCCAGCGGCGCCCACTCCAGTATTCGAGCAGATCGCCGATGTTGACTGTGAGCGCCGCGGGGTCGTACGGGGCGTCGGCCCATCCCTCGGCGTCCGAATACACCTGCAGCCCACCGGCTCCCGGCTCGCGGTCGAGCACGGTCACGGTGCCGAAGTCGGTGTGCGGGCCGATCCGAAACTGGCCGGGCTCTGGCTCGCCGACCACGCTCACGGGCGGGTAGTGATTGATGTTCATCGTCCAGGTCGGGCGATCCGCGAGCGCGACCCACGGGTTTTCCGGCAGGCCGAGTGCGTGGGCGAAGAGGGCGAGCAGGTCGTCGGACACCTTCCGCATCGCGGCGGTGTACTCGGCGACGAGCTTCTGCAATGCCGGCACCTCGGCAGGCCAGACGTTGGGCGCGAACCAGATCCTGTCGACGTCGGGGTCACCCGTCGCGGTCTCTGCGCCCAGGCTGTAGCTCTCCTTGAGATCCGGCGGCGTCTCGGTGCCCTCGGCGTACGCGTTGGCCTCGGCGCCAGGCCCGATCCAGCCATGCCCACCGACCGGCACGCTATAGCGCTGCTTGACGGCGTCCGGCTCGGCGAAGAAGTCGCGGCTGGCAGCTCGCACCGCCGCGGCCAACTCGGGGTCGACGCCGTGTCCGGTGACCAGGATGAAGCCCGCCCGTTGCAGACCTTCGTCGACCTCCTCGGCCACTGCGTCCGCCTCGGCGCCGCCCGCGTGCCAGCGCGAAAGGTCCACCGTGACAATCGTGCTCATTCGCCAGTCCTATTCACCAATGTCCTCCGCCCAGAGGTCCGGATGGGCCTCGATGAACTCCGTCATCATCGTCACACACCGGTCGTCGTCGAGGACCGTGACCGCGACCCCGTGTTCGGCCAGCCAGTCGTGCCCACCGTGGAACGTCGCGGCCTCCCCGATCACGACCGCCCCGATGTTGAACTGCCGCACCAGCCCGCTGCAGTACCAACACGGCGACAACGTCGTCACCATCACGGTGGAGCGGTAGTTCCGCTGCCTGCCCGCTGCCCGGAAGGCGTCGGTCTCGGCGTGTATCGACGGGTCGTCCTGCTGCACGCGCCGGTTGTGCCCGCTGCCGAGCAGGGTGCCGTCGGTGGCGAACAACGCGGCACCGATCGGAATGCCGCCCTCCGCCAAGCCCTTCCGCGCTTCGTCGACGGCGACGTTCAGCATCTCCTCCGGGGTCATGCGAGGGCGCGCTCGGCGGTGATCTTGGAACGGCACAGCAGCAGGTAGCTGCCGCCGGCGAGCAGGAAGCCGACGAAGAACGTGATGTCACCGAGCTGCGGTAGGCCTCGCGCGACGAAGCCGACGAACTTCTCCTGATTGGAGAACAGGAGCACCGACACCACCAGCCCGATGGCGAACGACAGCAGCCCGTTCCAGTTGGCGTACGACCGGTCGTAGAGGAACCCGGCGATCGTCTGGTCGCGGCGCAGGTACTGGTCGGCGAACAGCATTCCGAGCCACGGCCCGATCCAGTAGGCGATGATCAGCAGGAACGCCTCGTAGCTGGCGGCAGCGTCCGGCAGCGCCCACCACGCCACCAGGAAACCCGCGACGCCGAAGAACACCGTCACCAAGGCCCGGGCGATGTGGTGCGGCAGCTTGATCCCGATCGTCACGAAAGCCATTGCGCCGGAATAGATGTTGATGGAGTTGGCGGCGATGGCCCCGATCGCGATGGCCAGCAACGTGGCCTTGGCCAACGGTGACGCCAGCTCGCCGGTGAATGACTCGGTCGGATTCTCCGACAGCGCAGGCCCGATCGTGACCGACGCGGCGCCGACGATCTCCAGCACCACGCAGGACAGGAACAGGCCGGCCGCGGCGAACAACCCGGTGCGCGTCGTCGAGACGGTGGACGGCAGATAGCGGGTGTAGTCCGCGGCGTAGGGCGTCCAGCCGGCTGCGTAGCCGAAGGCGGTCCCCACGGTCAGCAGAAAGCCACCCAACCCGCCGACTCCCCCAGGCAATGCCGGTGCACCGACGTGCGCCTTGGACAGGATGACCACCGACGCGACCGCGAAGATCACGGCGAGCACCGGGAACGAGTACTTCTCGAAGGCCTGCACCAGGTTGTGCCCGAAGAACGCGAACGCGGTCTGCACCAGCACGATGATCACCAGGCCGACCAGCGGCCCGATGCCGAACAGCGCCGCCAGCGCATACGCGCCGCTGACGCTGTTGGTGGCGAACCAGCCGATCCCCGCCGTCACCGCCATCAGCACGGCGGGCACGGCGTTGCCCTTGAACCCGAACGCCAACCGGCCCAGCACCATCTGCGGCACGCCGTGCAGCGGCCCGCGCGCGGACAGGAAGTAGTGCGCGAGCGCGCCGAGACCCGTGCCGATCAGGATGCCGACGACGGCCTGCCAGAAGCTCATGCCGTACACGGCTACCGCGAGCACTCCGACGAAGATCGTCGCGAACTCGAGGTTCGGCGACGTCCACGTCCAGAACAGCTGACTGGGCTTGCCGTGCCGGTCGGCCTCGGCGATGAACTCGTTGCCGCCGGGCTCGACGGCGACGATCCGGTCGCGGTAGGTGCCGTCGGTGGTGGGCTCGGTCGCTGTCATGGGTACACCGTGGTCTGTGATGCACCTGCTCGCAACCTGAATGGCCGAGACCGTTTTCCGTCAGTTCGCCATCACGTGATGGCGACCGCCCTTAGTCGAACTCGGGCGACTCGTGACGCGTGCGCTTGAGCTCGAAGAAGTGCGGGTACCCGGCGAAGATCACCGAGGCGTCCCACAGCTTGCCCGCTTCCTCGCCGCGCGGGATGCGCGACAGCACCGGGCCGAAGAACGCCGTGCCGTTCACGTGGATGGTCGGGGTACCGACGTCGTCACCAACGGCGTCCATGCCCTCGTGGTGGCTCTTGCGCAGCGCCTCGTCGAACTTGTCGCTGGTGGCCGCTTCGGCCAGCTCGGCGGGCAGCCCGACCTCTTCGAGCGACTCCTTGATCACCACATCGAAGTCCTTGATGCCCTGGTTGTGGATCCGGGTGCCCATCGCGGTGTAGAGCGGCGCCAGGATGTCGGGGCCCTTGGCCTGCTCGGCGGCGATGGCGACGCGGACCGGACCCCAGGCCTGCTTCAGGCCCTCGCGGTACGACTCGGGAATGTCGCGACCTTCGTTGAGGACGGCGAGGCTCATCACGTGGAAGTTCACCTCGATGTCGCGGACCTTCTCGACCTCGAGAATCCAGCGGGAGGTGATCCAGCACCACGGGCACAGTGGGTCGAACCAGAAACCGGCGGTGTCTTTTTCAGCGGACTTCTCGGCCATGTACAAAATCCTCTCGGAAGGCAGCGGGACAGAGCTCCGTGCAGCACAACTTCGCACGCCCGGACTATGTTCCCGACCGGCGTCTAAGGTTGGTCGACGTGGCACTTCCCAACTTAACCCGCGACCAAGCCGCCGAGCGCGCGGCACTCGTCACCGTCGATGCCTACCGCATCGTGCTCGACCTGACCGACGGCTTCGGAGGGCAGGAGCGAAGCGACCCGGGAAGTGTGTCGGGCGCCCCAAGCCAACGCACCTTCCGGTCCACCACCACCGTCGAGTTCAGCGCGCTTGCGGGTGCCGACACCGTCATCGACATCGCCGCCGACGCGATTCACGGCGCGACGCTCAACGGGGTCGACATCGACGTGTCGGCGTACGACGAGTCGACCGGCATTCCGCTCGTCGGGTTGGCCGAGCACAACGTCGTCGTGGTGGATGCCGACTGCCTGTACTCCAACACCGGCGAGGGATTGCACCGCTTCGTCGATCCCGTCGACGACGAGGTGTACCTGTACTCCCAGTTCGAAACCGCCGACGCCAAGCGGATGTTCGCATGCTTCGACCAGCCCGACCTGAAGGCGACGTTCGACGTCAGCGTCACCGCGCCCGCACACTGGCAGGTCATCTCCAACGGCGCCGCGGTGTCCGACGAGCCGTCGGGCAACGAGTCCGTGCGCACGTTCGCCACGACGCCGCGGATGAGCACCTACCTGGTGGCTCTCATCGCGGGCCCGTACGCGCGCTGGGACGACGAGTACTCCGACGCACACGGCAAGATCCCGCTCGGAATCTTCTGCCGCGGATCGCTCAAGGAGTTCATGGACGCCGAGCGGCTGTTCACCGAGACCAAGCAGGGCTTCCAGTTCTACCACGAAAACTTCGGCGTGCCATACGCTTTCGGCAAGTACGATCAGCTCTTCGTGCCCGAGTTCAACGCGGGCGCCATGGAGAACGCCGGTGCGGTGACGTTCTTGGAGGACTACGTCTTCCGGTCCAAGGTCACGCGGTACAGCTACGAGCGGCGCTCCGAAACCGTGTTGCACGAGATGGCGCACATGTGGTTCGGCGACCTGGTCACCATGCAGTGGTGGGACGACCTGTGGCTCAACGAGTCGTTCGCGACGTTCGCCTCCGTGCTGTGCCAGGCCGGTGCCACCGAGTACAAGCAGGCGTGGACGACGTTCGCCAACGTCGAGAAGTCGTGGGCGTACCGGCAGGACCAGCTGCCCTCGACGCACCCCATCGCCGCCGACATCCCCGACCTGCACGCCGTCGAGGTGAACTTCGACGGCATCACCTACGCCAAGGGCGCCAGCGTGCTCAAGCAGCTGGTGGCCTACGTCGGGCTGGAGCCATTCCTGGCCGGCCTGCGGGACTACTTCCGCGACCACGCCTACGGCAACGCCACATTCGCTGATCTGCTTGGCGCGCTGGAGAAGTCATCGGGTCGCGACCTGTCGCAGTGGGGTAGGCAGTGGCTCAAGACCACGGGCCTCAACACGCTGCGCGCCGACTTCGACGTCGACGATGACGGAAAGTTCACCCGCTTCGCGGTCAACCAGAGCGGCGCGGCTCCCGGCGCAGGCGAGACACGCGTGCACCGACTGGCCGTCGGCATCTACGACGACGACGCGTCGGGCAAGTTGGTCCGCGTGCACCGCGAGGAACTCGACATCGACGGTCCGTCGACTGAAGTTCCCGCGCTGCAGGGCGTTACGCGGGGCAAGCTGATCCTGGTCAACGACGACGACCTGACGTACTGCTCGCTGCGCCTCGACCCAGAGTCGCTGCAGACGGTCCTGACACGCGTCGCCGACATCGACGATTCGCTCCCCCGCACCCTGGCGTGGTCGGCGGCGTGGGAGATGACCCGCGACGCCGAGATGAAGGCAAGGGACTTCGTGGCGCTCGTCGAGGGCGGCGTGCATGCCGAGACCGAAGTCGGTGTGGCGCAACGCCTCCTACTGCAGGCGCAGACCGCGCTGAACTCCTACGCCGACCCGGACTGGGCGTGCTCGCAGGGCTGGCCCGCGTTCGCCGATCGACTGCTGGAACTGGCGCGCGGTGCCGAGGCAGGCTCCGATCACCAGTTGGCCTACGTCAACGCGCTGTGCACGTCGGCGCTGTCGTTGCGGCACACCGCCGTGTTGGCAGCCCTCCTGGATACCGACCCGGCCGATCTCGGCCTGACCGGTCTCACCGTGGACACCGACCTGCGGTGGCGCATCGTGACCGCACTGGCCGGTGGCGGCGACATCGACGAGAAGGACACCGCGACACCGTTCATCGACGCCGAGGCGCAGCGTGACCCCACTGCGGCGGGCAAGCGCAACGCCGCCGCGGCGTCGGCGGCCCGACCGCAGTTGGCGGTCAAGGAGGCCGCCTGGCAGCAGGTGATCGAGGACGACACGCTCGCCAACATCACCACCCGCGCGATCGTCGGGGGCTTTGCGCAACCGGGCCAGGCCGCGCTGTTGGCACCGTTCACGTCGAAGTACTTCGACGTCATCTCCTCGGTGTGGGAGCGGCGGTCCAGCGAGGTCGCACAGACCGTCGTGATCGGCCTGTACCCGTCGTGGGACGTCAACCAGGCGGGCCTCGACGCGGCCGACGCGTTCCTCGCAGGAGACGTGCCACCCGCCCTGCACCGGCTGGTGATCGAGGGCCGCGCAGGTGTGGAGCGTGCGCTGCGGGCGCGGGCGTTCGACATCAGCTAGCCCCCACCGCGCGTCCCCCACCCCCTCCGTCCCCCTCCGCGAGCACGCGTGTTTGCGGGCGACACGCCGTGTCGATGCCCGCATTCACGCGCGCTCGCGCCACAAACTGGTGCCATGGCTGCACCAAATAGTCGACGGGCGCGCGCTGCCCGCAGGCGCAAGCGCCGGGTCGCGGCCGTCGTCAACGACCTCACCCCAGAGGAGTGGGCGGCCATCAAGACTGCGTGGGAGGGCTGCGCCTACTGTGGCGCGACCGGCGGCCCCCTGCAGCGCGACTGCGTCATGGCCATCTCGCGCGGTGGCCGGTACACCCTGGACAACGTGGTGCCCGCCTGCGCGTCGTGCAATGCGAGCAAGTGCAACGACGAAGTGACCGGCTGGTTGCGCCGCAAGCGCCTCGACGAACGGGCCTTCCTGGAGCGGTACGTCCGAATCCGGGCGGAGCTGTTGGCCTAGCCAGCCACTTCAGCAAACATATTTGTCGCCCACACGCGGCCTTCTCTGCGCCGAAAGTCGGTGACGGCAGGCCCTTCGTCGTGCCCGACGTGAGCGCAATCTCACACGTCACAGCTTGATTTACATCGAATTAACACGAACAATTGATTCGTATGCCGATTGGGCAATCCCCATGTCGGCTAGCGCACAGCAACCAAAGCTCTGTGATCCAGAGCACAGCAGAGGAGAACGAAAGATGTCGATCACGCAGTTCCGCGCAGACCTGACGCGCAGCATCAACCGGCGCCGTCTCTACGCACGGATCAACGCCCTTCCCGAGTCGACGATTCGTGAAGAGCTGCTGGCGATCGCCCAGCGGCACGACGAAGAGCAGTGACGCGGGCGGCTTACCAAAGCCCTGCCCCGCACAGAAGAGAAGTCCCTGTGGTCAACGTGAACCGTTGACGACGGGGACTTTCTTTTGCGTGAAAGACTTCGTCAATGGCAATGAAGCAGGTCGTCATCCTGCTCGCCGCCGCTCTGACCGTGATGTGCCCGGCGTGTGCGGGCAGCACCGTCGGAAGGCACGCGGCGCCGGTCTCCGCTGACGAGGCCGCACGGTTCGGCGGGTTGTCGCTGCCCGAGGGCGCGGAGATCCTCGGCGCCGCCACAGACGGAGCCATCGACACCCGCTACGAGTTGGCGCTGCGCGTGACCCCCGCACAGCTGCACGAACTACTGGCGAAGTCCCACTTCACCGTGCCGGTCACGCCGTCCGAGTACGGCAAGGAACTCGAGGTGGTTGGAGGCCCGCCGATGTCGAGCACAACCGACCTGCGATACGCGCAAGACCGCTTGGACACCGTCGATCACGAGGGGATTGTTCGCGAGCTCTTCGAGGACCACCGGTCCCCCGGCGAGATCTACGTCCACCTGTTCATGTTCACCACATGAACGACGTCAGGCGGGTGAGACGCCTGCCGAAAGCACCCGCACGGCGCTGATCAGACCGTCGATGAGGTTGCCCTCCTTGAACGAAGCGGCGGCAGCCGAGACGCCCAACGGAGCCGCTTCCTCGATGCCGCGGCCCTTGACCTCAGCGCCATAGACGACCTCGATGGCCTTCTGGTTCGGCGAGACCGCGAGCAGCACGGCGTTGTCGGGCGTTGGCACCTTGGCCAAGATGTCGCGGGCCGTGGCGGCGGTGTCGTCACCGAGGTCGCCGACGTACACCGCGAACCGTGCCTTGGCGCCGCGCGACCCGTACTTCAGCGCGTCGTCCAGGACGACGAGGTCCTTGACCGCGAACGGATAGTGCACGGACAACTCGCCGGGTTCGGTGACACCGGAGATTCGCCCGCTGTTCGTGACGGCATAGCCGTACGGCAGGTTGTCATGATCGACGACCTTCGCGACCTCACCACTTGCCACTTGCGCCACCTCCCACGGTCAGATGCGAACCGTGGCCACCGTGGCCGTGGTCAGCGGGCTCGTCGGCCGCCCACAGAATCGGGGCGTGCGTCCACTCTTCGGACAACTTGTACGTCGCTGGATGGGGCCCCTTGCGGGACCAGATCAGCGCGATCAGGACCAACAGGACTAGCAGCGGAATGCCGCCCATCAGCGAATGGGCCAGGGCTGTGCTCACGATGGAAACCGTATCGCAAACACCATTCAGGCCGCGCCTTCACCCAGGTATCGCATCCAAGCTGGGTCGAGTTCCTTGACCGACGACAGCAGCCGCCAGTGCTGCCCCTTGGGCGGCAACGGCACCGATCGCAGAGCCCAGCCCAGGTCCGAGAGCATGTGATCGGCCTTGCGGTGGTTGCACGTCGCGCACGCGGCCACGCAGTTCTCCCAGGAATGGTCACCGCCGCGGCTGCGGGGAACCACGTGGTCGACGGTGTCGGCCTTGCCCCCGCAGTAGGCGCAGCGGAACCGGTCGCGATGCATGAGCGCGGCCCGTGTCATCGGGACGCGGGCGCGGTACGGCACCCGCACGAAGGCACGCAGCCGGATCACGGACGGTACGACGATGGTGCGAGATGCGGAATGAATCACCGGACCGGACGGGTCGTCGTGGACGACATCAGCCTTGCCGCACATCAGCATGATCACTGCACGCCGGACGGGTAAGGCGGTCAACGGTTCGTAGGTGGAGTTGAGCAGAAGAACCCGGCGACGTCCCCAGATGGTCGCCTGGTTGCTGGGTGGACCCGGGTCTGCGCTGTGCAGAGGTGGGGTCTGAGCAGGACCGATCGACGGGCCGGTTAGGCCCACCGCGGTCCCGAGTTGTCGGTGGCCGCGACTCTTTCGCTGCGACATACGTCCTCCGAATAAACAGTCCACCACGGATTGGGGCTGACTGCACGACAATTCCTACCGTGTTCGCTGGTCAGTCTGGTGAACGCCGGGTGACGGGTACCGCCTTCGTCGAGGCCACCCGCCCGAACCAAATCCCCGGTCGCTGCGCTCCTGCCCTCCGAACCAAATCCCCGGTCGCTGCGCTCCTGCCCTCTGAGGGGACAATGGTGTGGTGACAGACGTTCAGCGGTCGTTCTACGAGGAGATCGGTGGCGCCGAGACCTTCAACGCCATCGTTTCGCGGTTCTACCAGCTCGTGCGGGAGGACGAGATCCTGCGCCCGCTGTACCCGGAAGACGACTTCGACGGCGCCGAGAAGCGGCTGCGGATGTTCCTCGAGCAGTACTGGGGCGGGCCGCGCACGTACTCCGATCAGCGCGGCCATCCAAGGCTGCGAATGCGGCACGCGCCGTTCCGGATCGGCTTCCTCGAGCGCGATGCCTGGCTGCGCTGCATGCACACCGCGATCGCCGAAGTCGACTCGCAGACTCTGGACGACGCGCATCGCCAGACCCTGTTGAAGTACCTGGAGATGGCCGCCCAATCGATGGTCAATTCGACGTTTTGATTTGGCATGATGTGCGGCCGTGACCAATCCCCGCATGGCGTGGTGGTCCCGCGCCGTCTTCTACCAGGTGTATCCACGATCCTTTCGGGATAGCGACGGTGACGGTGTCGGCGATCTCGACGGAGTGACGGCCGGCCTCGACTATCTCAACGACCTCGGTGTCGACGCGCTGTGGTTGAACCCGGTGATGGTGTCGCCGATGGCCGACCACGGTTACGACGTCGCCGACCCCCGCGACATCGACCCGCTGTTCGGCGGCATCGGCGCCCTGGACCGCCTGATCGAGGCGGCGCATGCCCGCGAGATCAAGGTCACCATGGACCTCGTCCCCAACCACAGCAGCTCACGGCATCCGTGGTTCCAGGCCGCGCTGGCGGCCGGCCCTGGCAGCACCCAGCGCGAGCGCTACATCTTCCTGGACGGCAAGGGCCCGGACGGTCTGCATCCGCCCAACAACTGGGTTTCTGTGTTCGGTGGCCCGGCGTGGACGCGTGTCGTGGAGCCCGACGGCAACCCCGGCCAGTGGTACCTGCATCTATTCGACCCCGAGCAGCCGGACCTCAACTGGGAGAACCCGGAGGTCTTCGACGATCTGGACAAGACGTTGCGGTTCTGGCTGGACCGGGGTGTCGATGGGTTCCGCATCGACGTCGCCCACGGCATGGCCAAGCCGCCCGGATTGCCCGACATGAAGAACCCCAACCTGCCGATGCTCACGCTGGATGACGACGATCCTCGGTTCAACCACGACGGGGTCCACGAGATCCATCGCCGCATCCGCACCGTGCTCAACGACTACCCCGATGCCGTCACCATCGGCGAGATCTGGGTGTTCGACAACGGGGACTTCGCCAAGTATCTGCGCCCCGACGAACTCCACCTCGGGTTCAACTTCCGGCTGGTGCGGGCCAAGTTCGACGCGGCCGGCGTGCGGTCGGCCATCGAGAACTCCTTGGCAGCAGCCGATCTCGCCGGTTCGCCCCCGACGTGGTGCCTGTCCAATCACGACGTCGAGCGCGAGGTCAGCCGCTACGGCGGCGGTGCGATGGGTTTGGCGCGGGCCAAGGCAATGGCGCTGGTGATGCTGGCGCTGCCGGGGACGGTGTTCGTCTACAACGGCGAAGAACTCGGCCTGCCCAACGTCGACCTGCCCGACGAGGTGCTGCAGGACCCCACTTGGGAAAGGTCCGGCCACCAGGAGCGCGGCCGCGACGGCTGCCGCGTGCCGATGCCGTGGTCCGGCGAGACACCGTCGTTCGGATTCTCCGACACCGCGGACACCTGGCTGCCGATGCCGCCGGATTGGTCGGCGTTGACGGCTGAGAAGCAGGACGGGGTGCCCGGTTCGGCGCTCTCGCTGTTCCGCGAGGCCATCGAATTACGCCACGGGCGTGGTGATCTCGGCGACGGCGTCGAGTGGCTGGATTCTGCGGAGGACGTGCTCGCGTTCCGCGGTGTGGACGGCATCGTGTGCGTGCTCAACACCGGAGCCCACCCGGTGCCACTGCCCGAGGGCGAGGTGTTGCTCGCCAGCGAAGCAGTGGCCGACGGGTCGCTGGCACCCAACGCCGCCGCCTGGATCCGCTAGCCGCACACTCCGACACAGCGGAATCGTCATGTCGGTCCAGCGTCCGACGCATGTCCGGGCGGTGGCGTGTCTGGCTACATTGGCCGCCTGAGTTTCATCGGGAAAGGCCTCTGCCGCATGCATGACGACTTCGTTACCGCACCCGTGTCGCGGTCGAGGACCAGCCAGACGTCACGCCGACGATTCCTGACGGGGAGCGCCATCGGGGCCGCGACCGCGTTCGTCGGCCCGTCGTTGTTGGTCGCCTGCGCGTCGGGCGGAAGTCCAAGCACCAACGCATCGCCTGCGCCCGACGACGGCTCCCCTGCCACTGGACTGCTGCGCGTGTCGAACTGGCCGCTCTACATCGCCGACGGCTTCGTCGCCGAGTTCCAGAAGGCCAGCGGTCTCAAAGTGGACTACATGGAGAACTACAACGACGACGAAGAGTGGTTTGCGAAGAACAGGGATCCGCTTGCCAACAAACAAGACATCGGCTGCGATCTCGTGGTGCCATCGGCGGTGATCGCGGCGCGGCTGCACGGGTTGGGCTGGCTCAACGAGATCAGCGAAGCACGCTGGCCCAACAAGAAGAACCTGCAGCCCGCGCTCCTCGACGCCAGCATGGATCCTGGCCGCAAGGTCACCGCGCCATACATGGCAGGCATGGTCGGGTTGGCCTACAACCGCGCGGCGATCGGACGCGACATCACCAAGGTCGACGACCTGTGGGACACCGCGTTCAAGGGCAAGGTCAGCGTGCTGTCGGACACGCAAGACGGCCTCGGCATGGTGATGCTGGCGCAAGGCAACTCACCGGAGAGCCCGACCACGCAAACCGTGCAGAAGGCCATCGACCTGATCAGGGAGCAGAAGGACAGGGGGCAGATCAGGAGATTCACCGGCAACGACTACGCAGACGATCTCGCCGCGGGGAACATCGTCGTCGCACAAGCCTATTCGGGTGACATCGTGCAGTTGCAAGCCGACAATCCCGACCTGAAGTTCGTGATACCCGAGGCCGGCAGCACCATCGGCGTGCAGAGCATGGTGATCCCGTACACGACCCAGAATCAGAAGGCCGCAGAGGCGTGGATCGACTACGTCTACGACAGGGACAACTACGCCAAGTTGGTCGCGTACACCCGCTACATCCCCGTCCTCAGCGACATGACCGACGCACTGAACAAGGTCGATCCGACGGCCGCATCGAACCCATTGATCAACCCGCCCAAGGAGATTCTCGACCGGGTCAAGCAGTGGTCGGCGCTGAGCGACGAACAGGTGAAGGAATTCAACACCGCCTACGCCGCGGTCACGGCCGGCTAGCGCAGGACCACGGCCGGGTCGCCGCGGCGGCGATACACGGTGCCAAACCGCGCGTCGATGCGAAGCCACGCCGGAAGCACCCGCACCCGCACCACCTCGTCGGCCGCCACCGACTCCGGCGCGAAGTCATTGCCCGTGGTTCGCGATTGCGGCAGGAAACCCATTGCGGTCAAAGCGAATACGCAGCGCATCGGAATGCCAACCTCGGTGTCGCCGGAACGGACGGCGACGACCTCCTGATCAAGCAATGACCCAGGCGGGCCGTGCGCGCTGCTGTGCTCCTTGGCCAACGCCACCCCGCGTTGCGCGAGGTCGAGCACCGCACGGGCAGGCACGTCGTCGAGGTGGACGAAGCCGCTGTCAGGTGGCAGTGCGCCTCGCCACGCCGAGTCCATCGCGAAACCCGGGTCCACGAACCCCGAGCGATCCATGCCGGGCAGGGCACGGGCCAGCGCATCAGCGCCTGCAGACAGGTCGGTCGGACGGACCCGCCCGCCCACGACACGGCTGGCGAGCACGTCGAATCCCGTTGCCAGCCAAGCGACCACCTGCCCACCGGGACGTTCCCGCAATCGGATCACACTGGAGTCGTCGAGACGCAATGCGGCGTCGATGAACGTGCTGAGGTCTTCGCGGTGTACGGCGTCCTCGAGCCACAAACCGCGATCGGGATCGGTCACCGTAGGTAACGCTGCAGATACTCCCGGTGGTGCGGGGCCAACCGCACCAGCTTCTGCTCCTCGATGTCGAATGCCGCCAACTGGCTCTCCCCGATCACTGCGGGCTTCGAGTCCGGATCCGCAAGCACCGAACGCACCTCGTAGCCGAGCGTGAAGTCGACCGCACGCAGCCGCTTCACCCAAATCGTCACCTGCAGAGGCGAATCCGCGAGTCGCAGTTGCCCCTTGTAGGTCACCTTGACCTCGGCGATGAGCAGCCCGGTGGTGACGAAGTCATCGGCGAATGGCTCGGTCAGGAACGGGACGCGCGCTTCCTCCAGGATGGTGACCATCGTCGCGTGATTGACGTGCTGGTACATGTCGATGTCCGACCAGCGCACCGGCACCGGTGTGATGAACCGCTCCGTCACGTAGTGGTACCCGTCCCACTCGTCCTGGTCATGCTGCGGATCTGGCGCGCCGCCACCGACAGCGTCGCCAGGTCCTTCTCGCCGTCCTGGTAGATCTCGGTAAGCGTGCGGCGTGCCCGTGTCACACGGGAACTGTTCGTCAGCTCCCACTCCTCGATCTTCTGCTCGCCGGTCTCGTCGGGTTCGCCGACGGCAAGCACGTCGAAGCACAGCGCACGCAGCGAACCGTAGATGTCGTCACGAATCGCCAAGCGGGCCAACGAATGCCAACGGTCATCACGCGCCAGCCGCGAAATCGCAGTGAGCAGAGCATCGGCTCCGAGGTGGTCCATCAACGTGAAGTACGTATCCGCGACCTCGACGGGATCACGATCGGCGATGTCGGCGATGTCGATGACGTCGAGCAGGCTGTACTGATACAGCCCCGTCGCGACCATCTTGGCCAGGTCCTCGGGTACGCCTTGGGCGATGAACTCACCAGAATCCTTGGCGACGATGGCCTTGTCGTCGCCGCGCAGCCACTCCGACATCCGCGGTGTCAGGTCGGCCACCTTCGCGGCGAACCGGTTGATCTCCGCGCCAACCGCCAGCGGTTGCGGGCGATAGTTGAGTAGCCAACGCCCGGCGCGGTCGATCAGGCGGCGCAGATCCAGCGTCATCCGGTCGGTCACCGCGACCGACGCACCGGCGTTGCCAACGGCTCGGATCTGCCGCCAGACGTCGCCGACCTTGAAGATCTCGTCGGTGGCAACGTAGGCGCGCACCGCATCCACCGGTCCGACGCCGACGTCCTCGCAGACGCGGTAGGCGTAGCTGATGCCCGCGGTGTCGACGAGGTCGTTCACGAGCATGGTCGTGACGATCTCCCTGCGCAGCTGGTGCGTGCGGATCTCGGGGCCGAAGCGCTCGCGCAGCTGGGCCGGGAAGTATTCGGGCAGCCGGGCCGCGAACACCTCCTGATCGGGCAGCTCGCCCGCGAGCAGTTCGTCCTTCAACGTCAGCTTCACGTGCGCCATCAGCGTCGAGAGCTCAGGCGAGGTCAGTCCCACGCCCACCTCGGTGCGCCTGCGGACCTCCTTCTCCGTCGGGAACGCCTCGAGCTCACGATTGAGGCCGCGGCGGTCGACGAGGTCCTTGATCTGCCGTGCATGCACGGTCAGCAGGCTGGCGGCGTTGGCCCGGCTGGTGCCCATCAGGTCGTTCTGCGCCGCATTGTCATCGAGCACCAGAAGTCCGACCTCATCGGTCATCGACACCAAGAGGTCGGTGCGCTCTTCGGCACTCACCTTGCCCGCGGTGACCAACGAGTCGACGAGGATCTTGATGTTGACCTCGTGGTCGGAGCAGTCGACGCCTGCCGAGTTGTCCATCGCGTCGGTGTTGACGTGCCCGCCGGCCAGCTCGAATTCGATGCGCCCGCGTTGCGTCACACCGAGGTTGCCACCTTCGCCGATCACCTTGGCACGCAGCTGGTTTCCGTTGACGCGCACCGCGTCGTTGGCGCGGTCACCGACGTCGGCGTCCGATTCGGTCTCCGCCTTGATGTAGGTGCCGATGCCGCCGTTCCAGAACAGGTCCGTCGGCGCCAGCATGATCGCCTTCATCAACGCGGGCGGCGTCATCTCGACGACGTCTCCGGCCAGCCCGAGCGCCTCGAGGACCTGCGGACTGATCGGGATCGACTTCTGCTCCCTGCTGAAGACGCCGCCGCCCTCACTGATCAGCGCGCGGTCGTAGTCGTCCCAGCTGGAGCGCGGCAGATCGAACATCCGCTGGCGCTCGACCCACGAACTGGCGGAGTCGGGATTCGGGTCGAGGAAGATGTGTCGGTGATCGAACGCCGCGATCAGCCGAATGTGCTTGGACAGCAACATGCCGTTGCCGAACACGTCACCACTCATGTCGCCGACGCCTGCGACGGTGAAGTCCTCGGACTGGGTGTCGATGCCCATCTCGCGGAAGTGCCGCTTCACTGATTCCCAGGCGCCCTTGGCCGTGATGCCCATCGCCTTGTGGTCGTAGCCCACCGATCCGCCGGAGGCGAACGCGTCACCGAGCCAGAACCCGTAGGACTTGGCGACGTCGTTGGCGATGTCGGAGAACGTCGCGGTGCCCTTGTCGGCAGCGACGACGAGGTAGGCATCATCCCCGTCCCGGCGGATCACGCGGTCCGGCGGGACGACTGCGCCGCTGGCGGTATCGACGTTGTCGGTGATGTCGAGCAGACCGCTGATGAACAGCCGGTAGCAGGCCACTCCCTCGGCGCGCTGCGCGTCGCGGTCGGCGACTGCGTCCCCAGTGGGGGCAGGCGGCGACTTGAGCACGAAGCCGCCCTTGGCGCCGACCGGCACGATGACGGCGTTCTTCACGGCCTGCGCCTTGACGAGCCCGAGGATCTCGGTACGGAAGTCCTCGCGACGGTCCGACCACCGCAATCCGCCGCGTGCGACGTAACCGAACCGCAGGTGCACGCCCTCCACTCGCGGTGAATACACGAAGATCTCGAACTTGGGCCTGGGCAGCGGCAATTCGTCGATCAGGCCGGGGTTGACCTTGACCGAGAGCACGTTCTGCTCCCGCGCCGAACCGGGCCTCGTCACGAAGTAGTTGGTGCGCAAGGTGGCCTGGATCATGGACGCGAACGCGCGCAGCACCCGGTCGGTGTCCAGGCTGACCAGCGCGTCGATGTCGGCGGCGACTGCCGCCGCCGCGGCGGACGCGTCGTGTTCGGCGTCCTCCGACGGGTCGAAGAGCGCCTCGAACAACTCGACAAGGGAGCGAGCGGTATGGGGGTTGTCGTTCACCACGGTTTCGACGAGCGACTGGCTGTACGGGAAACCGGCCTGCCGCAGGTACTTTGCGTAGGCGCGCAGCACGGTCACCTGCTGCCAGGTGAGCCCTGCCCGCAGAACCAACTCGTTGAACCGGTCGATCTCGACGCGGCCCTGCCAGATGGCGGTGACCGCATCGGCGAAGCGGGCTGCGGTGGCTTCCCGCCCCGCCGTGTCGTGCTCTTCGGCGATCGCCCGCCGCAGCGCGATCTTGAACTGATAGATCCACACCGGCAGGCCGTCGGGCCGGGTGACGGTGAAGGGCCGCTCCTCCAGCACCACGACGCCCATCGACTGCAGCATCGGCAGCAACTCGCTCAGCGAAGCTGATCGTCCACCCAGGTACCAAGTGAGCAGAGCGCCCTGACCCTCATCGCCCTCGACGAACACCAACTTGACCGAGTTGTCTTGCAGCTCTTCGATGATCGCAATGTCACCGATGGCGTCGGACGGGGCGAACGCCTGCTTGTAGACCTCCGGGAACGCCGCGGAGTAGTGCTCGGCGGCGGCCTGGCCGATCGATCCCGCCTTCACCGCGCCAAGGAGACGGTCACCCCACGTGCGTGATGCCTCGGTCAGCAGACTCTGGATCCGCGTTTCGTTGACCAGCGACGTGTCGATGTCGGACGGACGCGATCCCGCGGCCAGCCGAACGGTGAAGTGCACTACCGCCCATGGGGATTCGCTGACTCGTGCCGTGTACTCGATGCTCTCGCCGCCGAGCTCGCGGACCAGGATGTCCTGCATCTCGAGTCGGACTGCGGTGGTGTAGCGGTCGCGCGGCAGATACACCAGGCCGGACACGAAGTGGGCGAGCTGATCGGCCCGCAAGAACAGCAGTGCACGCCGCCGCGAGCCGAGGTCGACCACGGCCCTGGCCATCTCGAGCAGATCCCTGGCGCTGAGCGCGAAGAGCTCCGAGCGCGGGATGGTCTGGATGATGTCCAGCATCAGCTGCCCGGGATGGCTGGGATCGCCCTGCGCCAGCGCCAGGGCTTCGTGCACACGCCGCGAGATCAGCGGGATCTCAAGCACGTTGGCGTTCGTCGCGGCCACCGTGAACAGCCCGACGAACCGGTGCTCAACGGCTTGGCCCTGCCCGGGATGGTTCTCGCGGACGACCACGATGTAGGGGTACGCGCCGTACCGCAGGAAGCTGGGCATCGTGGCTTGCGCGAGCACCAGGAGATCGTCGGGACCCGTCAGCTGCGGGAACACGTCGGTGCGCAACCTCAGCACGCCGAGGCGGCTGGCCGGGTCGACAGAGGCTTCTCCGTCGCGCACCGAGCAGCGCTGGTAGCCGAGCAGAACGAAGTGCCCGTCGGCCAACCAGCGCAGCAACGCGGCGACGTCACGCCGGTCATAGCTCGGGAAGAGCCCGGTCCGGTCGGCGTCCAGGGTGTTCGCCAGGCCGACCAGCGTGGCGTTCAGTGCGGCCGCGTCGACGGCCACCTGTCGCGCGTCGGCGAGCACGTTGGGCAGGGTCTCGGCCGCGTCGGCCACCTTCCGCGGGTCCACCGACGGTGCCAGCGCAACGTGGATCCACGTCTCGTCGATGCCATCGCGCGGCGCCTCGGGATCGGCGGCGGGCCACATGTCGACCAGCTGACCCGACGCATCGCGGCGCACCCGGAACGTGGGATTCATGATGGCGGAGTAGGCGACACCCAGCCGGTGCAGCAACACCGTGACGGAGTCCAGCAGCATCTGGCTCTGGTCGGTGACCAGTTGCAGAGCGGGTCCGAAACCGCCCGCGTCGTCGGCGCCGTACACCGCGACCCTCGTCTCGCCGACGGCGCGCCGTCCGCCAAGTCGGCTGTGGGCCGTCAATAGTGCCGGAGACACCAGCCTGCCCGCGACCCCGTGGTCGACGGGCGCCGTGATCGCCGAATCGGCGGAGGGTGCATCACCGTGTGGGCCCTGATAGGTCTGCAGGTAGGCCCTGGCGAGTTTGGCGTTGGCGTCCTTGTGCAACACCGTCGTACTGGCTGATCCGTCGAATTCTTCGCCGCTCGGATTCACCGTCATGCCGTTTGCTCCTGACTCACACCTGCGTGCCGCCGCTGCCACGCAGGAGCGACACTAGTAGCCCCCCGGGTCGCTTCGCTCCTACCCCGCAGGATTGACCTTGCCGTGGGACCCCCGCGAATCCTCCCCCGAGGAACTAGTCGCGCGTCAGCCTTCGGTGAGTAACCCGGTGCGGTCGAGCAGCATCGGCACCAAGCCGCTGCAGCTTGTTCTCCTCGTATCCGCCGAAGTTGCCCTCGAACCAGAACCACTTCGCCTCGTTGTCGTCGTCGCCCTCCCACGCCAGGATGTGCGTGCAAGTGCGGTCCAGGAACCAGCGGTCGTGGGAGATGACCACCGCACACCCCGGGAACTGCTGCAGGGCGTTCTCCAGCGAGCTCAGCGTCTCGACGTCGAGGTCGTTGGTTGGCTCGTCGAGCAGGATCAGGTTCCCGCCCTCCTTGAGCGTCAGCGCCAGGTTCAGCCGGTTGCGCTCACCGCCGGACAGCACGCCTGCGGGCTTCTGCTGGTCGGGTCCCTTGAACCCGAACGCGGAGACGTAGGCGCGCGACGGCACCTCGTTCTGGCCGACCTCGATGTAGTCCAGGCCGTCGGAGACGACCTCCCACACGTTCTTCTTCGGGTCGATTCCGCCGCGGTTCTGGTCGACGTAGCTCAACTTGACCGTCTCACCGACCTTGACGATGCCGCTATCGGGCTCCTCGAGCCCGACGAT
This sequence comes from Mycolicibacterium sp. P9-64, assembly GCF_008329605.1. Taxonomy (GTDB): domain Bacteria; phylum Actinomycetota; class Actinomycetes; order Mycobacteriales; family Mycobacteriaceae; genus Mycobacterium. Next base: position 187,358 of record NZ_NPKO01000004.1, on the reverse strand, counting down.
CGTCTTGAACAGCGTGGTCTTGCCGACGCCGTTGGGGCCGATGACGCCGACGATGCCGTTGCGCGGCAGCGTGAAGGACAGGTCCTTGATCAGGATCCGGCCATCGAAGCCCTTGTCCAGGTTGGTCACGTCCACGACCTGGTTGCCCAACCGTGGGCCCGTCGGGATCTGAATCTCCTCGAAGTCGAGCTTGCGCGTCTTCTCCGCCTCGGCGACCATCTCCTCGTACCTACCGAGGCGGGCCTTGTTCTTGGCCTGCCTGGCCTTGGCGCCGGACCGCACCCAGGCCAGTTCCTCGGTCAATCGCTTGTGCAGCTTCTGGTCCTTGCGGCCTTGGATCGCGATGCGCTCGGCCTTCTTCTCCAGGTAGGTGGAGTAGTTGCCCTCGTACGGGTAGGCCCGACCACGGTCGAGTTCGAGGATCCATTCGGCGACGTTGTCGAGGAAGTACCGGTCGTGGGTGACCGCGAGGATCGCGCCCTTGTAGTCGGCAAGGTGCTTCTCCAGCCACAGCACGCTCTCGGCGTCGAGGTGGTTGGTGGGCTCGTCGAGCAGCAGCAGGTCGGGCTCCGAGAGCAGCAGCTTGCACAGGGCGACGCGGCGCTTCTCACCACCGGACAGGTGCGTGACGGGTTCGTCCGCCGGCGGGCAGCGCAGCGCGTCCATCGCCTGCTCGAGCTTGCTGTCGAGGTCCCAGGCGTCGGCCGCGTCCAGCTCCTCCTGAAGCTGGCCCATCTCCTCCATGAGCTCGTCGGAGTAGTCGGTGGCCATGAGCTCGGCGACCTCGTTATACCGATTCAGCTTGGCCTTGATCGGGACGCCGTCCTCGACGTTCTCGCGGACGGTCTTGGACTCGTCGAGTTGCGGCTCCTGCATCAGGATGCCGACCGAGGCGCCGGGCGCCAGGAAGGCGTCGCCGTTGTTGGCGATGTCCAACCCGGCCATGATCCGCAAGACGCTCGACTTGCCGGCCCCGTTGGGACCGACGACGCCGATCTTCGCGCCCGGAAGGAAGTTCAGGGTGACGTCGTCAAGGATGACCTTGTCGCCGTGCGCCTTGCGGACCTTCCGCATCGTGTAGATGAATTCGGCCATGCCGTTGGGTGCCTTTCGTGGACTGGTTGAGGCGAGCGCGCACCGGCGGTAGTCGCTGTTGGGGCGAGCGCCGCGACTGGCGTTTGTCACACTGCCGCGAACCATCCTAGGCGTGGCCGTTTGGCGCTACGCCGTCAGTGGTAGCCCCTCCACCGGTTGGTCGGCCTCCCGATCGGTTGTGTCCTCGCCCGGCGCATCGGAGATGTCGTCGGACATGTCGACGGTCTGCTCGGCGCTGAAGCGCTTCAGCCGTTCAAGCCGGACCGTGCTTCGTGCAAGATCCGGTCCGACGGCGGTGGCTCGCACCTCGACCGAAGTACGCCGTACGCCTTCGCGGTCGTCGTACTCGCTGGTGTACAGCTGGCCTACGACGACGACCGGATCGCCCTTCGCCAGGCCTGCCACGCCGCCGACGAGGCGGTTCCAGCAACTCACCGATACGAACAACGAATCGCCTTGCTCCCATGTTCCTTCCGTGGTTCGTCGACGCGAATTGCTCGCCACGCGAAACTTGACGACGGCATGCTCGCCTACGCGGCGGTGCACCGGATCGGTGACGATGTTCCCGACGATGGTGAACGGGGTTTCGAACATGGCTGGTTCCTCTCTGACTGCAACGACGCGGATGCCGTCGACAAGTCCAGTTACCCGGCATGGGCCGACGCGGGCGGCCGCCAGCGGCCAACCGCTCCCGTGGGCTGTGGATGAAATCGGTTCTGTGGACATGCGGTGATACCTGTCGGCCGCTAGGTTTGGCGCCATGACGGTCTGGATCAACCGCCGCGACGAGGACGACGTGCAATCCGACCTGGCAGAGAGCACGCGCAGCGGCGGTGCGCTGGCCGGGCTCAGGCTTGGGGTCAAGGACAACGTCGACGCCGCGGGGCTGGCGACGACGGCTGGTTGCCCGGAGTTCGCATACGAACCCGACGACGACGCGGCGTCGGTGGCGGCACTGCGCGCGGCGGGTGCCGTCGTCGTCGGCAAGACCAATCTGGACCAGTTCGCCACGGGGCTCGTCGGCACCCGATCGCCCTATGGCGCGGTGCCCGACAGCCGCCGCCCCGACTACATCAGCGGCGGCTCGAGCTCGGGATCGGCAGTGGCGGTGGCCAGTCTCGAGGCCGACATCGCGATCGGCACCGACACCGCAGGATCGGGTCGGGTGCCTGCAGGCCTGCAGGGCATCGTCGGCATCAAGCCGACCGTCGGGGTAGTCAGCACCGACGGCGTCGTGCCGGCGTGCGAGTCCTACGACTGCGTGACGATCTTCGCCCGCGACCTGGAGGTCGCCAGCCGCGCGATGGGCGTGATGGCCGCTGGCGCACCGCAGCGCCCGTGGCCTGCCGACGTGAAGCTGGCGGCCCCGCCCAACCCCGTCGTCGCAGTTCCCTCCGAGTTGCCCGAGCTCGACGGCGAGTGGCGCGCAGCGTTCGACGCCGCCGTCAGCGGACTGACCGGCGCCGGAGCCCGCGTCGTCACCGTCGACTTCGCACCGTTCCTGGCCGCGGCCAAGCTGCTCTACGACGGCGCGCTGGTCAGCGAAAGATACGCGGCCGTCGGCGAATTCATCGACGCCAACCCCGACGCCACGATCGACCCCACGGTGGGCGGGATCGTCATCAAGGCACGCGACATCCCCGCACACCAACTCGTCCGCGACCGACGTGAGGTGGCACGGCTGCGCGCCGTGGCGCTGGCGTCCCTCGACGGTGCAGATGCGCTGCTGGTGCCGACGGCGCCGATGCACCCCAGCCTCGCCGAGGTCGCCGCCGACCCCATCGGGGTGAACTCCAAGATGGGCACCTATACGAACTTCTGCAACCTCTTCGACATGTGCGCGGTGTCGGTGCCCGCCGGTACGGCAGGTGACGCGCAGTTCGGGGTAACCGTGCTGGCGCGCGCATTCGACGACGCGGTCGCACTCGACGTCGCGGCGACGGCGGCGGGAGTCGAAGCGCCGGTGGAGGTTTGGCCTCTGGCCGCCGCGGACGTCACCGAACTGGTGGTGTTCGGCGCGCATCTGCGGGGCGGGCCGCTGGTACATCAGCTCACCGATGTCGGCGCTCGGTGGGCGGGCGAGTTGACGACGTCCGCGCGCTACCGGATGACGCTGCTTCCGACGACGCCGCCCAAGCCTGCGATCACCCGGGTGCCCGGCTCCGGCGGCACCGCGTTGAAGGCCCACCGCTGGCTGCTCTCCCCCGCGGCGCTCGGTCGATTCCTGGCCGCACTGCCCGCCCCGATGCAACTCGGCAAGGTCGAGTTCGACGACGGCTCGTGGCGGACCTCGTTCGGGTGCGACGGCGGCGCCGCCGATGCGGGCGTCGACATCAGCCACTTCGGCGGCTGGGCCGCAGCGGTCGCCGCGGGCGCGGTGGGCTAGCGCGAATCCGCGTCCCGCCGCGCCATTTCGGCCAGCATCGCGTTGTAGGCCGCCAGGTCGGCGCCCTCGTCGCGATCCGCGGCGCGGTCGAGCCGTTTGGCGTCGCGTCGGTCACTGCGCGTCCACTGGATCAACAGGGCGATCATCACCAGCACCAGCGGGATTTCGCCTGCCGCCCAGGCGATTCCGCCACCGAGACGCTGGTCGCCGATGAGGTCGGTGTGCCAGTACAGCTTCAGCGAATCGTAGAAGGTGCCTGCCAGGACGACCTCGCTACCCATCAGCAGGACGCCGAAGAACGCGTGCAGCGGCAGCGATGCGAACACCACGCCCAGCTTCGCCAGCGGCGGGATCGGCCGCGGTGTCGGGTCGACACCGATCACCACCCAGTAGAAGAGGTAGCCCGACAGCAGGAAGTGCAGGTTCATCGCGAGGTGCGCGGCGTGGCTGCCCGCGGCCGCGTCGAAGATGCCGCCGAAGTACAGGCCGTAGAAGCCCGCAACGAACAGCACCGTGGCGATGATCGGGTTGGTGAGGAACTTCGACACCCGGCTGTGCAGCGCCGCGAGCAGCCACTCCCGTGGGCCCGGCGGATCGGCGCGGCCTGCGGCGGGCAATGCCCGCAGGGCGAGGGTGACGGGTGCGCCGAGCACCAGCAGCACGGGCACCAACATGGACAGCAGCATGTGGGCGGCCATGTGCATGCTGAACATGGCAGGCATGTAGCGGCCGATGCCCGACGACGTCGCGAACAGCAGTACTGCACACCCGCACAACCAGGCGATGATCCGGCCCGTCGGCCAGGTGTCCCCGCGGCGGCGCAGGCGGCGCACCCCGAACAGGTACAGCCCCGCCAACACGATGGCGGCGGTGCCGAAGATCAGGTCGAACCGCCAGTCGAAGAGGACGCGCGCCAGCGTCGGCGGGCCCGCGAAGTCGTAGCCGATCTCGATCGCCGGGATCGACGGGTTGTAGATCGGTGACGGTGGTGGAGGCGTACGGCCGAGTGCGACGGCGATGCCGAACGTCAGACCGAAGACCACGGCCTCGATCAGCGCGAGCCGGATCAGCGGTCGCCGGCCGTCGGGGTCGGCCAGCAGCGCGGCGACGCCGCGGCGTCGCTGCTGCCAGCCGATGACGCCGAGCGTGCACAGCGCGACCGTCTTGGCGATGATCAGCCAGCCGTAGCTGCTGCTGAACAGGTCGTCGAGCCTGATGCGCACGAACGCGTTGACGATGCCGGACAGGGCCATCGCCACGAAGCACCACAGGGCGATCGCGGAGAACCGGCGGGCCGCGAGGTCGGCGTGCGTGCCCGTGCCGCCCCGCATGGCGTGCACCAACAGCGCCAGCAGGCCACCTGCCCACACCGCACCCGCGAACAGGTGGATGAGCAGGCTGTTGGTGGCCAGATCGTGCGAGCCGCCCGCCGACGAGTGACCGCTCAGCGCGAGCGGGAGCAGGGTTGCGAGTGCGCCTGCGACCAGCAGCGGCGTCCACGACCAGCGCAGGACGGGGATGCTGACGACGGTGACGATGGCCGCCAGCAGCGCCGTCCACCGCCAGGTGCCCGCGGCCTCGATCAGGCTGGCCACCGACCAGACGTCCGCAGGGCTGAGCCGGCTCGCGAGCGGCTGACCGGTGACGTCGGAGACGGTGAGCGGCACCAGCACTGCCGCGCACACCGCCCACACACCCGAGGCGAAGGTGCCGACCCGCAATGCCCGGTAGCCCGACACGTCGAGGACGCCGTTGGACTGCGGCGGCACCAAGAACGCCGCGAGCAGGAACGACCCGACTGCCACGACGGCTGCGACCTCGCCAGCGGCGCGGAAGAACGGCAGCCCGTAACTGGTCACGGGACCCGGATTGGGCAGGCCGGTGGCGGTCAGCGCGTCGGCCACCGACAGCCCTGCGATACCGGTGGCGGTCACGGCTGCCAGCAACCCGACGCCGACGAGCACCGGCCACACCGTGGTGTTGCGCACCGGGGACTCGACCGTCGTCATGACAACAGGGTATTGCGACGCCGGACGAGGCCTGTCAGCCGCTGCCCGCCGAGCGCCTGGTCAGCTCGCGTTCGGCGAACTGCTCCCGTGAGATCCGTTCGACTTTGGACATGTCGTGCAGGATGCCTCGCAGTTCGGCGACGAACGCCTCCCGAAGTTCTTCGAGGTCCGCCGACGGTTCCAGCAGATGATGGTCGGCGGCCACCTGCCGGGCGGTGGCAAACAGCAACGCCGACACCGCTTCGTTGCTGCGCACCAGGTCCTGCGCCACGTATTGGCGGCCGACGCCAAGGGCGAGGTTCGTCAGCTCCTTCTCGCCGATGTCCGGAGCCGCGCCCCGTAGGACGTCGGCAACGATCTCATAGGCCTCGAAGAAGGGCCTGAGCATGGCACCGGCGATCAGCGGGCGCTTGGCTCGCAGAATCGCGGTGATCCGCTCGCCTCCGGCCGCGACGTGCGCCTCCCAGTCGTCGAACCACGACATCTCCTCGGCGATGTGCTCCCGGAACGCCGCCGAATCGGCGAAGTAGAAGTCGAACTTCAACAGGTCGCGCAGCCGCATCGCCTGTGCCCAGAACGCCTCCAGACGATCGCCATCGGCGTGCTCCGCGTGCACGAGGGCCAGGTCGACGATAGAGGTCTCCAGGAAGGCGTCGATCAAGGTGTTCCGGTAGAACGCCGCCTCGTGTTCGTTCTCGGGAGCGATGCGCCACACCGGTTCCCGCCCGCCGTCCACCCTGGTGATGGGGTGACCGTTGGACAACGCGTCAACGGCGGCGCGCACTCCGTCGAGGGTGCGCAATCGCAACGCGCTGTTGGTCATCGGGGTCTGCTTGCGCTCCAGGTAGTCCAGTGAGTCCTGCAGCGTGTGGTGCAACTGGTCGAGGGTCAGCGCGACGCCACGTGTCGTCAACAACAGCGCCGACACCAAGGCGCTCGCGTTGACCGGTGTGGCTCGAAGGATTCGCCACGCGACCTCGAAGGCCATCTTCTGCATCGCAAGGCGTTTGGCGGCTTGGTCGTCGACCATCGACCCGTGCGGCTCGCCGAGGTACTCGCGCATGGACACGGCCTCTGGGAACCGGACGTAGATCTTGCCGAAGTTGCGATCGCCCTGTGCCTTGATGAAGTTGTACAGCCAGGAGACGCCCTCCGGCGTCTTCTCGCCTCCTCGGGCATACGCGGCGTACTCGGCGGTCTCGTGCAGTTGGTCGAAGCTGATCGACACCGGCTGCAGCAGGATGTCGTTGCTGCGCCCGTCGAGGTAGGCGTCGGCGACGTAGCTGAGCAAGCCGAGTTTGGGCGGCAACATCTTTCCGGTGCGAGAGCGGGTGCCTTCGATCGACCAGCTGAGATTGAAGCGCTTCTCGACGATGTAGCCAACGAACTGTCTGAGCACGTACTTGTACAGCGGGTCGTCGAGCTTGCGGCGGATGAAGATGGCACCCGAACGGCGCATCAACGGCCCCATGAAGCCGAACGACAGGTTGATTCCGGCGAAGGTGTGGACCGGCGGCAGCCGGTTCTCCTGCATGGCGACGGGCACGATCACACCGTCGAGGTAGGACCGGTGCGAGAACAGCAGCACCGCAGGATGATCCTCCAGAGCGCCTCGCATCACCTCGATTTCGGCACGGTCGTAGTCGACGTTGGGGTCGAAACCCCGGCTGAAGATGGCTCGGCCCAGGGTGGGAATGAGGTCGACGGAGAACCGACTCCAGCCGGTCGCGAGCTCGTCGAGCATCTTGCCGGCGTCCTCCAGGGTGGCCCCTGGGATGTCCTCGAGACCTGCGCGAAAACGGGTGGACGCCAGCATCTCCGGCTTGACGAGCCGTGGTGACTTGTACTCGGGGCCGAGGAGGCGAAGCTCGACCCGTTCGATGGCCAGGGTGGCGCGGCGGATCACGAAGCGCGCGAAGTCGCGGGGGTTCTCGGCGACGGTGTTGTCGCTCCACTGCTGCCGCAGTTCGGAGACCTTGGCCGGTTCTCCGTCGACGACGCGGGCTCGTTGTGGGTCCTTGCGAAGAATGCCGCGCTGCAACACCTCCGGCGGCCGGTAGGTATCCCGGCCCGAGATCAGGGACACGACCTTGGAGCGGGTGGGCAGACCGCCGGGCACCCAGAACACCCGTACCGGGACCACCGACCGATCGTCGTCGGCCTCGAGGAGTTCGACGAGTCGGGCGAGCACGGCTGGCGGCGGGTCGTCGTCGGCGGGCAGTTGCAGCACCTCGATGCGGGCGTCGGGGTGTTGCAGCCGCTGCTGGGCGAGCCAGCGGTCGAGCATCTCGAGTTCGGCGCGTGAGGACACCGACGCCAGCACCAGCGCATCGTCTGTCGGGCTGAAGCTCGTCAGACCCGCCTCGGGTCCCTTCACTTGCGACCCTTCGTGACACCGGTTCCTGGCGCCTTGCCCGTATTCGTTTGGGCCGCAGCCCTCTTCGCAGGAGCCTTCTTGGCCGGAGCTTTCTTCGCCGGTGTCTTGGCGGGCGCCTTCTTGGCCGGAGCCTTGGTCGCCGCGGCCTTCTTGACGGGCGCCTTCTTGGCCGGTGCCCTGGCGTAGAGGGGTACGTCGGGCAGCTCGTCGTGCGGCCAGCTCTTCAACGTGTCGAGGTACAGCTGGCGCACCTCGGCGATGCGCTCCTCCAGGTTCTCGGTTGTCCAGTCGTCGATCGGGATCGGCGGGAACACCGCGACGTCGACGGTGCCAGGATTGAACGTGCTGGAATTGCGCTCGGCGATCACCTCCGCGTTGCGGATCACGATGGGAACGATGGGAATACCCGCCGACATGGCGATCCGGAACGGGCCCTTCTTGAACGGCCCGACTTCGGTGGTGTCCAGGCGGGTGCCCTCCGGGGCGATCAGGACTGAAAGACCCTTGCGTGCAAGCTCTTCGATCTTGCGAAGACTCTCGACCGCGGCCTTCGGATCGTCGCGGTCGATGAACGCGGTGTCCATCACCTTTCCAATGGTCCCCATGATGGGGTCCTTCTCGAGTTCCTTCTTGCCCACCGAGGTGAAGTTGTCACTGACCAGCTTGCCCGCGATCAGGGGGTCGGCCTGGTTGCGATGGTTGAAGATGAAGACGGCCGGCCGCTGAGCGGTGAGATTCTTCGCGCCGAGAACGTTGGTATCGATGCCGATCGTCGTCATCAGCAGCCTGCTCCACTGCGAGGTGAAGAAGTTGACGCCGCTGCGCTTGCTGCCGGTCAGCAGACCCACCCCCAGTGCGCCTGCGGCCACCGGCACCATCGACGCGATGCCCGCAACGGTGCGCAGCTGCGACACGGGATTGCTGCCGCTGCGGCTGGTGAACCGCAGGACGGGCCAGCCGCGTTTGGCGGCGACGGCAGCCAGTTTTCCTGCCGGGTTGGTGGGCCGCGGGTTGCCCACGAGGTACATCAGCGCGACGTCCTCGTCGCCGTCGGCGTAGAAGTAACTGTCGGCGAGGTCGATGCCGTTCGTGGCGGCGAACTCCTGGACGGCCCTTGCCTTGCCCGGCCCCCAAATGATCGGCCTGGCAACCTCTCCGGTGATCAGGCCGTCGTCGTCGGTCTCGAACTTGTTGGAGAGCACGTTGTCGATGCCGAGGAAACGCGCCACGGGTTCGACCTGAACGGTCAGCGCCGACGAACTCAGCACGACGGTGTGGCCGCGGGCCATGTGGGCTCGCACCATCGCGCGCATCTCGGGATAGATCCGACTCTGGACGTCCTGGACGAAGAGGCGCTCGCCCAGTTCGTCGAGGTCGCTGAGCGAGTTGCCGCGCAGCATGCGAGCGCCCTTGCCGATCAGGTCCTCGAACTCGGAGCGGCCTAGCTGGTGGTTGAGACCAGCCTGCACCATCCCGATGAACTCGCCGACGCTCATCTGCCCGCGGCGCAACCGATCCCGTGTCATCAGGACACCGGTGAACCCGGCGACCAGGGTGCCGTCGAGGTCGAAGAAGGCACCCACCTCCGGTCCCGGCGGGCTGGCCTCGATCTCGGCGAGCGAGCCGGGTAGGCGGGCGGTGCGCTTGTCACCGCGACGCGGGGGTTGACCATTCTGCGAACTCATTGCGCGGCACTCCCATTGGGCGAGGTGGAGGATGATTCGCTCGCAGCTTGGGTAAACGACGCTGGCACCGAGCGTCCTTCACCGCCGAGGGCGAGCACCTCGTCGAAACCGGCCAGCAGGCAGCGGGCGAACAGATCGGTGTCGGCGATGGCTGCCCTGTCGTAGCGGGTGGTGATCGTGCAGTACCCGGCACGCGAGATCAGCACCGCCATGATCGCGACACCCGGCAGTGGACCAACTCCGTAGTGCCGCAAGATCTTCGCACCGGCGATGAACGTATCGCCTTGGTAGAGGGCGACGTTGCTGGCTTGGACGTCGGAGTTGACGATCGATTCGGCAACGCTTTCGAGGATCGCGTCGGGCAGCAGGCTGATCACCGGGGCCATGACACCGACCATGTCCATCGCGCGTTCCTCGCGCCTGCTGGTCATCTGCGCGCGAACCTTCTGGATGCGCGTGGTGGGGTCGACGACGCCGACCGGCGCCGCGATGTTCACGCCGACGAACCGGTTCCCGCCCGCCGGATCGCCGTCCGAGCGCATGTTGACCGGCACGGCCATTGGCAACGCGTCAATGGGGATGCCCTTGGCTTCGTGGTACCTCCGCAGGGCGCCGCAGAGCCCGGCGAGGTAGGCGTCGTTGATGGAACCACCGGCTGCCTTCGACGCCTTGTGCAGGTCGCTCAACTTGATGTCGATCGCCTCGGTGCGCGTGGTCAGGCTGCGCCGGCGCAGCAGCGGCGAGGGCGCAGCCACCGGCGCCATCACCCGTTGACTGGACCTCGCATAGTCGACCACGCCGCCGACGGCGGAGAGCGGGTCGCGGACCACCCGGCCGAGCACGTTCGCCGCTCCCCCGATCGCCCCGAGGATGCCACCGGCGATGGAGCCCGGCAGCTTGTTGAAGCCCTGGCGCATGAGGTCGTTTGGCGAAAGGTCCTGCGGAATCGGCAGTGGCGCCTCCGCGGGCGGCGCAGGATCACGCTCGAGGTCGTAGATGTTGGCGAACATCTCGACGCTGCCGACGCCGTCGGTGACTGCGTGGCTCAGGTGCAGCATCGTGGCGGCGCGGCCGTCGGCGAGGCCCTCGACGAGGGTTGCCGTCCACAGCGGGCGGGAGATGTCCATCGGCGATTGCACGGCGAGCTCGGCAAGGTCGAGGACCTCGCGCAGCGTGCCAGGCTCGGGCACCCGTACCCGGCGGACGTGGAAGTCGAGGTTGAAGTCGGGGTCGACGACCCAGCGCGGCGCCGCCGTCGGCAGCGTCGGCATGACGACCTTCTGCCGCAGCCGAAGCGCCTTGCGCGAGGCGTTCTCGAACCGGGCTCGGAAGCGGTCCCAGTCGGGCGTGCTGTCGAGCAGCTCGATGCCCATGATCCCCGAACGGGTGCGCGGATTGGCCTCCCCGCGGTGCATCAACTGGTCGAACGCACTCAGTTCGTCGGGGAGTCCGGCCGCGTCCAACTCCGGCACGTCGCTCATTGCGTTTCGCTCTCCTCTAAGTCGCCAAATGCTGGCTCCACGCTAGTCCGCTGCAGGATGGCACGCGGCCTTATAAGAACGTGGCTTCGGGTAGCTGGTCCGGGCGCAGTGGAACTCTGGTAGCACCAGTCCCATGACTCCACGGTCTGGCGTGTTGTTCGACTGGCGCGGCACGCTGGTGACTGTGCTGGATCCCCAGGATTGGGCCCGTGAGGCTCTGAACCGTCTTGGTCGGTCGGCTGACGACGATGCCGCCGCAGCTTTGTGGGATGCGATCAGAAGCGCGGCAGGACATCCCGATCGGCTCGCCTCGCCGGACTGCGATACCAGTGTGGCGACACATCGGCGCATCTACTACGACGTGTTCACCGACGCGGGTGTGGATGCCGACCTTGCCGACGCGCTGTACGCCGTCGAATCGGACGCCTCCTACAACGAGTTCGCAGTCGACGCCGGGCCCACCATCGGCCGACTGGCAGCGGCCGGGGTGAAGGTCGGCGTCATCAGCGACATCCACTTCGATCTTCGGCCGGTCTTCGCCGCTCAGGGGCTCGATACGTCGATCGATGCGTTCGTTCTCTCGTACGAACATGGCGTCCAGAAGCCCGACCCCGCATTCTTCGAGATTGCACTCGAGAAACTGGGCACCACACCACACGAAACGCTGATGGTCGGCGATCGCGCCTCTCACGACGGCGCCGCAGTCGCTCTAGGCATCGCCACCCTGCTCCTACCGCCCCTGACCGACATCCATCACACGCGGTTGCAGCTTGTCGACGGCATCCTCGCCGCGAACTCCTCGGGCCAGTGGACTGGTCGCTGATCGATCAAGCCCGCTCGACGTAGCCACCCGTCATGGACGACCCGTCCGTACGTTTGCGGGGTTTTGGCTAAAGTATGTGCGCTGGCCCCCGTAGCTCAGCGGATAGAGCAACCGCCTTCTAAGCGGTTGGCCGCAGGTTCGATCCCTGCCGGGGGCGCCATGTTCAGTGTATTGCGTCGGGTGATGGCTGACATTTCGTCTCCGGTTGATGGGCGACAGTGTTTCGGCTGATGCCTGACAGTTGTTTCGGTTGATCCTTGACACTCCCTTGATGAGGGAGTTGAGCGTGGCCGAGCAGAGGTATCAGGCCGTGTTGGCCGTGATCGGTGATGGTTTGTCGATATCGCAGGTGGCATCGAAGTGTGGGGTGTCGCGTCAGACGTTGCACTCCTGGTTGGCCCGCTACGAGCAGGCAGGCCTGGAGAGGTTGATCGATCGGTCACATCGGCCGGCGAGCTGTCCGCATCAGATGCCCACGACGGTGGAGGTGGCGCTGCAGCGTTCACGCCTCGACCCGAACCTTCGGGATCGCGTCCCCGGAAGTGGAAACATTGGGCACTTACGGCGCCCAAGAACAGATCCTGACCGATGGATCTCTCAAGGTGTTCACCGGCCGGTTCAACCATCACCCGTGGAGTGCTCTTCGGGCTGAATCCCTGGGCAGCCGAGCGGTGTTCACCAATTTGACGGTGGCTGAGCGGCTGTTGGCAACACCGCCTTCGGCGCTGCGTCGGCGGATTCCTTCTCGACTTCGGTATGGAGGAAGCGGCCGTGGGTCTCGGGCAGGAGCGCCAGGCCGAGGAACGCGATGACCATCAGCGCGGAGATCACGGTGGTTGCCATTCCAATGCTGCCGCCGAACCACCCCGTTGCGATCGCCCCCGCCACGAGCGGGCCGGCGGCCGTGCACAGCCGGCCGATGCTGTTGGTAACCGCCATCGCCGACGCCCGCACGGACGGGCCGAAGAGCTCCGGGAAGTACACGGAATTGCCAGCAAGCACGCCGAATACGCCGAACCCGACGACGGGGAGCAGCCACATGTACATGGCGTAGGTATCGGCGAACGGGTAGAGCGCGCACACGGCGCCGAGTCCAACCACCATGCTCATCACGTAGGTGTTCTTCCTGCCGATCTTGTCGGCGATGAAGCCCCAACTCGCGTAGCCGATGGCGCCGCCGATGTTCAGCATCGCGGTGCCCCAGGCGACGGCAGTGACTGCCGCGGCGTCCGTCAGGCCGTCGGCGGCGACGACGGCGCGGATGTTCTGCGGGGTCCAGGTGCTGACGCCCCAGAAGGCGAACAGCGCGCCGACACAGATCAGCGTGCACGCAATCGTGGTCCGCAGCATTGGCGCGGTGAACAACTGGGTGAGGACGAACCGGTCGGCGCTTTGCCTCGCGGCCCCGGCGGCGCGCTCCCCCTTTCGCCTTGCCCTGGTCGCCTTCACCTCGGCCATGGTCTCCGGCTCGTGCACGTTGCGCCGGATGAAGAGCACCAGTAGCGCCGGGATGAGGCCGAACGCCATGGTCCACCGCCAGCCCAGGTGGCCGACGAAGTTGTAGACCACCGCGGCACCCAGAGCGCCGAGCGCCAACCCGGACATCATGACGCCGCTGGCCTTGGCCCGGTGCCGACTGCTCGACCAGGCCTCGGCCACCAGTGCCGCGCCGATCGGGAGTTCAACGCCGGAACCGATGCCGGCGATGAACCGGAACGTCACGAATTCGGCGTAGTTCACCACCACTACCGACAGCGCGGTGAAGACCGAGAACAGCAGGACGCCGGTGATCAGGACGCGGACCCGGCCGACGTAGTCGGCGATCACACCGAACAGGATTGCCCCGACGGCCCAGCCGGTGAGGAACACCGTGACGGCCACACCGCTGTGGAAGGTGGACGGGTGGCCCAGTAGCTCAGTGGTCGCGGGGCCGGCAACCTGGGTGAACAGGCTGTAGTCGAAGCCATCCAGGCCCCAGCCGAGGGTGGTCGCGACCAGGACGCTCCACTGATAGCGACTGATGCCCGAATGCCAGGACTCTTCGGTGCCGGTAGGGGCAGTGGTCATGGTTGGCTCCTTCGCCAATTGCCAGCGTGCTCGGGACTATTCGGTTGGGGTGGCGGACTCGCCGCGGCGCAGCGCACCGACGACGAGCCGGTCGACGCTGAGTTCGAGTGCTTGGTCCTCGTCCAGGGGCCGGAACGCCCGCAGCATGTCCTTGATCTCGCCGTGAATGCGCGGGTTCCGGGTCCGCAACGCATCAACGCGTGCCTGCACGTCCTTTGCGAGCGACTCCTGGGAACTGACGACCTCGTTGAGCAGGCCCAGCTCCATGGCGCGTGCGGCGGTGATGGCTTCACCGGTGGCGGTCAGCCAGAAGGCGTGCCTTTCCCCCACGATGCGCGGTAGCCACGCCAGTACGAGGGCGGGAGCCAGGTCGATGCCCACTTCGGGGAACCACAGCGAAGCACCCGAAACCGCCACTGCCACATCGCAAGCCGCAAGTACCCCGACGCCGAAGCCTGCGGCGTCACCGTTCACCTCGGCGACGGTGACCAGCGGTGTATCCCGCAACGCCCGATGCAGGCTCACCAATGTCCGGGTCTCCGCGCGCAACTCCGCCGGAGTGTTGCCCGCCCGTTCCCGACCCAGACAGAACACCTCACCGGCGGCCCGCAGGCGCAACACGTGGGTGCCGGGCGGCGGGGACAGCAGCAGTTCGGTGAGTTCGGCGCAGAGCCCGACCGTCAGAAGGTTGTCCGGCGGCCGGTCGATCACCACGTCGATGACTCCGTCGGCGGGTGTCGAGAACACCAGTTCGCCCATGTCAGTTCAGCCGATCCGTCGCGACGCCGCCATACCAGTCGACGTCGTCGGGCGCGGTGCGGACGGTGACCGCACGGACATTCGTGAAGTCGTTGAACGACTCCCAGCCGCCTTCCCTACCGACACCGCTTTCGCGGACCCCGCCCCAAGGCGACGACGGGTCGAGCCGGTGGTGGTCGTTGATCCACACCATCCCGGTCTCCAGCGCAGCCGCGACGCGGTGGGCTCGCGCCACGTCGCGCGTCCAGATCGACGAGCCGAGCCCGAAGTCCGAGTCGTTGGCCAGTTCCACGGCGTGCGCCTCGTCCTCGAATGGGATGGCGACGACCACGGGGCCGAAGATCTCCTCGCGGGCGACGCGCATGTCGTTGGTGACATCGGCAAGCACCGTCGGCTCGATGAAGAAGCCGCCGGGCAGCCCGGGCACCTGGGCCGCGTGCCCGCCCGCCGCGATCCGCGCGCCCTGCGCAAGTGCGTTCTCGACGTAGCCGAGGATCCGGTCCTGGGCCCGCTTCGAGATGACCGGCCCGAGTTGGGTTCTCGGGTCTGCCGGATCGCCGATCCTGATGGTGGCGGCGAGCTTCGAGAGTTCGGCAACGACGTCGTCGTAGATGGTCCGCTGAATCAGCAGCCTGCTGCCCGCGATGCAGGTCTGGCCCGCTCCGACGAAACCGCCGAACGCCGCACCGCGTGCGGCCACGTCGATCGGGGTGTCGTCGAAGATCAGTACCGGCGACTTGCCGCCCAGCTCCAGGGTCGCCTTGGCGAACCGCTGGGCGGTCGCGATCGCGATGGCCCGGCCGGGTTCGGTGCCGCCGGTGAAGACGGCCTTCTTGACCAGTGGGTGTGCGGTCAGCGCCGCACCCGCCGTCGGGCCGAGCCCTGGGGTGACGTTGAGCACCCCGGCGGGGATGCCTGCCTCGATGGCGATTTGGCCGAGCATCAGAGCGGTCAGAGGCGTCTGCTCAGAAGGCTTGAGCACCACGGTGTTTCCGGTCGCCAAAGCAGGCGCGAGACTCTTGGAGGCGATCATCATGGGGTGGTTGAACGACGACAGGATGGCGACGACGCCGAGCGGGAATCGGCTGGTGTAGGCGTGGTAGTCGCCGCGCAGCGGTACCACCGAGGTCCGGTCGGCGAGCAGCAGCGCTGCGTTGTACCGGTACCACTCGGACAGCCGCGTGATCTGTGCCTTGGTTTCGGTGATCGGCCGGCCGTTGTTCATGGTTTCGAGTTCGTAGAGCTCGGCCATCCGCGCTTCGATGCCGTCGGCGAATCGGTTGATCAGTTTCGCGCGGTCCTGAATGGGCATCGTGCGCCACGCACCGTTGCGGAAGGTGTCGTGCGCGTTTCGGACGGCGTCGTCGATGTCCTCTTCGTCAGCACCCGACACCTCGGTGAAGACCTCCCCCGTCGCGGGATTGGTCACCGCAATGGGCAAGGCCCGTCCTTGGACGTTGCGACCGCCGATGAGCAGTCCGGTGGGCAGTGGCGGTCGACGGTCTTCGCCGGTGGCGAAGGTGGCAGTCAAGGTCATCGCGATGAAGTCTCCCGATTCGGTATACCGAATTTGTTTTCGGTACACCGTTGACCGTAAACAGCTGAGATCTGGAACGCAAGGGATACCTGCCTTCGCTAGACTCGCCGTTGCCGGAACCGCAGGCCGGCACCCGCGCTGTCGCACCGTGAGCAAATGAGGGCATATGGCAGGAGAATCAGCCGCTGGCCGGGTCACCCGGGACTTGCGGCAACGGATGTTGAGCGGTGAACTGCGGCCGGGCACCCGGCTGTCGCAGCACCGGCTCGCCCAGGAGTACGACGTCAGCCGCATGCCCGCCCGCGACGCCCTGCAGGCGTTGGCCAGCGAAGGGCTGGTCGACGTCAGTGCCACCACCGCCGTGGTGCGGCGGCTGTCGGTCGCGGAGCTTCAAGAACTCTATGAGCTGCGTGAGGCGGTGGAGCCGTTGCTAACCCGACTCGCCGTGCCCAACGTCGGTCGCGCCGAACTCACCCAGATGAAGGTGCTCCTCGAGCGGATGGAGTCTGGTGTCGCGCCGGTGCAGTGGCTGGAGTGCAACACCGAATTCCACGCGCTCGTCTACACCCGTGGCAACCGCCCGCGGATGATCCAGATCACCGAGCAGCTGCGCAGACTCACCGATCGCTACCTCTACCTCCACGTCGGGGTGTTCGGCGACATGGGCCACCTGCACGAAGAACACCGCGGCATCTACGAGGCAGTGAGCCGAGGCGACGCGAACGCTGCGGCCGACTTGACCCGCGCACACCTCGCGACCTCCCACGAGTTCATACTCCGGTTCCTCCTCGACAGCGAGCACAGCTCGCTGGAGCCCGAAATCGACCACACCGACCGGTCTTTCGGCATCGTCGGTGCGGGGGGACTGCTCGGCTAGAGCCACCGTGTAGGCGCGCCGTGCGTCGCGGCCTCGCCAAGGAGGTCATCGGCGATCAGGCCGTCTTCGATCCGCGACGAGCCAGCGCGGGAAACACACTGACCGCCTTCAGCAGCCGCCGCTTTGCGCGAATCCGCAGGGTGCCGCCGCCTTCTCCGCCGGCACGAACGAGGCCGTCTCCAGCGTCGTGGAATCCGGGCTCATCGTGATGGTCTTTCCGGCAGTACCGCCGCTGCTGTAACTGCCGGTGGAGTCCGGCGCTTCCGTGGCGGCGTTCAGCCCCAGCGCCAGCAGCGCGGCCATGCCTACTCCGGCGATGATCGGCTTGATGGACTTGTACATTTCGACCTCCGGGATTTCCATCGCTATTGGCGGGCTTGGGAATTGGCGTCTTCGTGCCGAACCGCAGCCGTCACCACGGCGCCATGAGCTCACTCGAATCTGCCAAGCTCGCAATCATTGGCCTTTTATTCAAATGGTCTGACCAACAGAATCGACTGTATCGAAGTGCGCCGCCGTGAGCTAGGTCACAATACTGTGACCTGGATCACATCGCAGAGAAGGGGGCGTGACGGCCCGTCGCGTTCACCGAGGGCCTCCAATGCCACACGGTTCCAACGCCGTTGGTCGTCAACACCGATGCACCCTCGGCATCGCGCGACGATGACGGTACGTACGTGCCCATATCGACTGAACACCGTCCGGCGGCGCGCAACTACGAGATCGAGTTTCGACCGGTACGCACCTTCGTCAGAGTGAATGAATCGGGGCCAGTCTCTGGGCACGCGGCGGGATCCGTGGAAACACCGCTGACTTGGCCGGTAAGCGCTGCAGCGTCCCACGACCATGTCTGCAACTCGGAGTGGCGACTGCCGCCCGGGCAGCTTTGGCCGTCCGGTCTGCTGACCGTCATCGTCCAGCGATCCCCCGCGAGCTGCGCATCGCCGCTCCATCCGCTCGAACTGGTGATGTGCGCGACGCACCCGCCCGAAGGTGCACACGTTGAACTCGCGATCCAAGTGGTGGGAGCTCCCGTGGCGCCGCTGAGGTTCAGCGCATACGTGCCGCTCAGATCGTCGGCCCAGGCCGGGCCAGCAAGCCCCAATGAAGCCGCAACGGCGATTACGGCTGCGATCAGTCCGCGGTTCACGATCATCGCGCCCTTCCGTGCGGTCGCCAGTGTCTTCTCCGGTTACTTGGGATCTTCGCACCACGACGACGGATGTGCCCGTCGGGCGGGCTCCTGGATGTCGTGATCGGACTCGGCCAACCGGACAAGGGGTGGATGGGTTTTGTCGGCTGACCCCAACCTGAAGGGCGAAAAGGATTGTTCAGCAGCCGGTTTACTCCGCCGCACAGCCCGCGCACAGCGGACACAGGGACAAATCTTAGGCCGGCTACCTAACGTCGGGCTGTCGGGATGAACCGGAGCGAATGCCTCCGGACCTAGGAGTGACACGGTGAACCTGAAGAGAGCCCTCGCGGGAGTTTCTCTCGCTGGCGGCATGGGACTGGCCCTGATCGGGGCCGGTTCAGGAGTGGCATATGCGGCACCTGGCGGCGGTGGCGGCGGTGGCGGCGGAGGCGGTTGCATGCCGCCGATCTGCCAAGGCGGAGGACCTGGGCCTGGCGGCCCGCATCAAGGCCCTGGCGGGCCGGGTGGTCCGCCGCAGGGTCCAGGTGGCCCAGGAGACTCCCGGGGTCCCGGTGGTCCTGGTGGCCCCGGAGACAACCGCGGCGCAGGTGGACCCGGGGGTCCCGGCGGTCCCGGCGACGACCGTGGTCCGGGCAGGCCTGGCGGTCCGGGTGGCCCCGGCGACGACCGCGGCCCCGGCGGACCCGGCGACTTCCGCGGCCCCGGAGACAACCGCGGTCCTGGCGGTCCCGGCGACTTCGGGCCGCGACCGCGCGACGCCTTCGGCGGCTTCCGCGGCCAGCCGTGGGGCGATGGAGCAGCACCGTGGGGCTGGGGGGCACCACCACGTGCCGGATGGGGCGGACCGTTCCCTCCCCCGGGCGGAGTCTGGGACCAAGGACCGATCAACTACTGGGGCTTCCAGGAACAACCGATATGGGACTGGAACCAAAACGGTTGGGGCTTCTGGTTCTTCGGA
The DNA here is from genome assembly GCF_008329605.1 of Mycolicibacterium sp. P9-64. Lineage (GTDB taxonomy): Bacteria > Actinomycetota > Actinomycetes > Mycobacteriales > Mycobacteriaceae > Mycobacterium. The sequence continues at coordinate 168,148 of NZ_NPKO01000004.1, read as the reverse complement.
ATCTGGATCCCGCTGTAACGAGCCTGTCGGATGGGGCGGGCGCACGCATTTCGGTGCGCCCGCTCGCTCCCATCCCACTAAGGCTGACGGTTCATCCGGCAGCTGCAGCGTCCTCCTCAGGACGCTGGTGAGCAGCGGCCAAACGTTCCAACTCCGCGGCCTCCGCCTGAGCAACCCTCGTCTCGGCCTCGACGTCGACCGACTTGGCCAGAATCCAATACAGGATTCCCGCGACCGGTAGGCCGACGAACATCGAGATGTCGGCCCCGCCGAGTTCGGTCGCGACGAATCCCGTGTACTTGCTGGTGCTGAGGAACGGCAGCATCGCCGCGAAGCCCACCAGATACGACGTGATACCTCGCCATCCCCAACGCCCGTACATGCCATGGGGATTGAAGATCTCGGCGACTGCGTAGTGCCCGCGTCGCACGATGTAGTAGTCGACGAGGTTGACCGCCGTCCACGGGACGAATAGGTAGAGCACCAAGAGCAGGAAGTCCTCGAAATTGGTGAGGAAGTTCGCGCCGATGACCAACGCCGGGACGAGGGATAGAACCGCGGTGAAGGTGATGGTGATGATGCGCACCCGCGCCGTCGGCAGCACCTTCTTGAACGAGTCGAGGGCACTGATCAGCGTGAGCGACCCGCCATACATGTTCAACGCCGTCACCGAGATGAGTCCGAGCGTGGAGAAGACGAGGGCGATGGTGCCGAAGCCCGGGAACACGTGATCGCCAGCCGCCTTCAGCGACGCGATCGTGTCGAAATCCGCTCCGGCCCAAGCGGCCAACGCCGAACCCAGACACATCAGCCAGATGGCACCGAGGGCAGAGCCCCAGTACGTCCACAGGAACGTCTTGCGAACGGTGACCGACGGCGGAAGGTACCGCGAGTAATCCGAAACATAGATGGCCCAGCTGATCTGGTAGCCGGCCACCGCGCCGAACTGGATGAGGAAGGGAGTCCACTTGAAGTCGCCCAGGTCGAAGGAGCCCGCCGGATACCCGAGCGTGCAGACCGCGATCGTGAGCAGTCCGAAGATGACGAGGAACCCCGCCGTCAGCCAACGCTCGACGCCGTGAATGAGGTCGTAGCCGATCAAGGCCACGACCGCTGCCACCACGGTGGCAACGACGATCCACATCTTGCTCGGGCCGTGAACGGTCGTGTGAAGGGCGTCGCCGGCCAGAATGGTGTTGAAGATGTTGAAGCCCGAGTACTGCAGATATGCGAACGCCCAGACCAACAGCGCTCCGATGTAGCCGAACTGCGGGCGTGACTGAATCATCTGGGGCAGGCCGAGCTGTGGGCCTTGCGCGGAGTGGAACGCCATGAAGAACGTGCCGAACAGGACTCCCCCGACGATCGCGAGCAGCGACCAGATCAGATTTCCGCCACCGGTAACCGAGAAGGTACCGACCGCCATCGTCGCGATCTGGGCGTTGCTCATGAACCACAGGGGGCCCTGGCTCCACACCTTGCCGTGCCGTTCGTTCAGGGGGACGTAGTCGATCGAGCGCACCTCGATCCCCGCGATGCGTCCTCGACTTGCGGGTGACGGTTCACTGGACACGCTGCCTCCTTCTCGAAGGAAATGGCTGACGGTGCACGCAAGCACGGGCAGCGCGAGTACGCAGGCCGAAGTAGCCATCCGCGTCAAATTCACAGGAGACTGGCAGGTAGTCCGCCCAGCTTCACGGTCCTGGTGGTGCTGCGCCTGCTGTTTGGAATCGGCACGGGACGGCGCTTGACGGCTACCAGGCAACGATCCACACTTGCGGTCATGCACAGGCAGAAACCCACAGACGGCTCGATCCCGTGTTGCCGGTAGAACGCCACCGTGCCATCTCCGAGGCGGTCGCGTCCGCAGGTGTGATGAGCACGGAAGCCCTGGTCGCATTGCTCGCCGTGTCGGCCGAGACCGTGCGCCGCGACTTGGCCGTCCTCGAAGAACGCGGCGCCATCCGCCGGGTTCACGGAGGTGCAGCCACCGCCGCCATCCGGGGTATGGGCGAAGAGCCATCGTTCACCGTGCGGTCGACGGCCGACCAGGAAGCGAAGACGACGTTGGCCCGTGTCGCCGTGGAACTGCTCCGCAACGGGCAAACCGTCATCATCGACATCGGCACCACGGCCGTGGAGGTCGCCCGAGCGATCCCACGAGACTTCCGTGGCACCGTTGCAACCCCATCGCTTCTGGTCGCCATCGAACTGGCTGACCGACCAGGGATCGAACTGCTGGTGTGCGGCGGTCGGGTGCGCGGAGGCGACCTCTCCTGCGCCAACGCCCACGCCAAGGCATTCTTCTCCGACCTCTACGCCGACATCGCCTTCCTCGGATCCGGCGGCGTCGCAGCCGATGTCGGCCTGACCGACTTCCACCTCGACGAGGTAGAGGTCAAGACGACCATCATCGCCAACAGCGCCCGCAGCTACGTCCTCGCGGACTCCTCCAAGCTGGGCCGCGTGTCGCCACACCGGGTGTGCGCACTGACCGCGCTTGACGGCATCATCACCGATTCCGCTGTCCCCGAGAACCTTTCCCGGGCCATTGCCGATGCCGGCGGCATCGTCGTTTCGCCGGAACTCACCGACGATCTGCGTGGCGTGTGATGGCCGTCCTAGCCATCGATCAGGGCACATCGGGAACCAAGGCCGTGGTCCTCGACCCCGACGACGGGATCGTCGGTGTCGCCGAGACCGCGATCAATCCGCTCTACCTCTCTGGCGGCGGCGTCGAACAGGACCCCGCCGAGATGCTCGAATCGGTCTTGGACGTCGGCCGGCGTGCGATTACCATGGCCGCCAGGCCAATCCACGCCATGTCCCTGGCCAATCAGGGCGAGACCGTCATGGCGTGGGACCGTAACACCGGACGCCCGCTGACCCCCGCCATCGTGTGGCAGGACCGCCGCGCGGAGGGCATCTGCGCCGAACTCAGCGCCCACACCGAGTACATCGCCCAGCGCACGGGACTGGTCCTTGACCCATACTTCTCCGCACCGAAGATGGCATGGCTGCGCCGCAACCTCGAAACGGCCGGGGTGGTGACCACGTCGGACACGTGGCTCATTCATCAACTGACCGGTGCGTTCGTCACCGACGTGTCCACTGCCAGCCGATCACTCGTCATGGACATCGACGAACTGACCTGGGACAGAACACTGCTCGAGTTGTTCGGGCTTGGCGAGGATCCCCTGCCCGACATCGTGTCCAACGATCAGATCGTCGGATCCACCACCGCCTTCGGTGGAGACGTCCCCGTCGGCGGCCTGGTGGTCGACCAGCAGGCGGCGCTGCTCGCGGAAGGATGCCTGACGCCAGGAATGGCCAAGTGCACCTTCGGAACCGGAGCATTCCTGTTGGCGAACACCGGGACGACAGCGGTCCGGTCGCAGTACGGGCTGACGTCCTCGGTGGCGTGGCGCACCGGCGGCACGGCGGTGTATTGCACCGACGGCCAGGTCTATACAGCCGCGTCCGCAGTGCGGTGGCTGACGTCTCTCGGGGTGATCGGCAGCGCCCAGGACCTCGACAACGTCGCAGCCGCCGACAGCGACGGTGTGTTGTGCGTGCCCGCACTGGCCGGCCTTGCCGCCCCGTGGTGGCGATCCGATGCCACCGCGAGCCTCTCGGGAATGACGCTGTCCACGGGGCGCGAGCACCTGGTGCTGGCCGTGTTGGAGGGCATCGCGGCGCAAGTCGCCGAACTGGTCTCGGCTGTTGCGCGCGACACCGGCGCGCCCCTGACGCGGTTGCGCGTCGACGGCGGTCTCACGCAGTCCAGAGTGCTCATGCAGGCCACTGCCTCCATCCTGCAGATGCCGATCGACGTGTATCCGTCCCCGCACGCCACCGCCCTCGGCGCGGCGGCACTCGCCGAGCTAAGCCTGGACCCTGCCCGCGGCATCGACGACGTCTCGCCGCCTTGGCAGCCGTCGTCGACCTACGAACCGCAGTGGAGCCCTGACCGCGCAACGGAATTCCGAACCGCCTGGCGCACCCTGGCATCGACGACATTCACACCGAGGCAGACACCATGACCTACGACGTCGTCGTCATCGGGGCGGGCATCGTGGGATCGGCCGTCGCACGCGACCTGGCGGGATGCCAACTGTCGGTTGCCCTACTCGACGCCCGCTCCGATGTCGGCGACGGCACCAGCAAGGCGAACACCGCGATCCTGCATACCGGGTTCGACGCCAAACCCGGCACACTCGAGTCGCGGCTGGTGAGACGCGGCTACCAAATGTTGTCCGAGTACGCCGGACACACCGGCATCCCCGTCGAACACACCGGTGCGCTACTCGTCGCCTGGGACACCGAACAACTCGACGCGCTACCCGGTTTGAAGGCCAAAGCCGAGGCCAACGGGTACGAACACTGCGAAATCGTCGACGCCCCAACGGTGTACCAACAGGTACCCGACCTCGGCGCCGGCGCTCTCGGCGGGCTGACGGTGCCCGACGAGGCCATCATCTGCACCTGGACCACCAACCTCGCGCTGGCCACCGACGCCGTCAACCGCGGTACCACACTGCTGCTCAACCACGCGGTCAGCGGCATCGCGGTGGGTGACGTCTTCACCACCGTGCACACCAGCGCAGGTCCCGTCGACACGCGGTGGGTCGTCAACGCAGCAGGCCTTGGCGCCGACCTCCTGGACCACGAGTTCGGCTTCGAGCGATTCACCGTCACCCCACGCCGCGGCGAACTGCTGGTCTACGACAAGCTGGCGCGCCCGCTCGTCGACAAGATCGTCCTTCCCGTTCCATCAGCAGTGGGCAAGGGCGTGCTCGTCAGCCCGACCATCTACGGCAACGTGATGCTCGGACCCACCGCCGAGGACCTCGACGATCGCACCGCCACAGGCACTTCCGAGTCCGGCTTCGAGTTCCTGCTGTCCAAGGGGGCCAAGCTGATGCCGCGACTGCTTGCCGAGGAAGTCACTGCCGCATACTCCGGACTGCGCGCGGCCATCGACCGCGGCGACTACCTCATCGAGGCCGATCCGACGCTGCGCTATCTGCTCATCGGGGGCATCCGGTCGACGGGTTTGACCGCCGGAATGGCCATCGCCGAGCACGTGCACGGGATGCTCGAGGACGCCGGCCTGCCGCTCGCCGCCAAGCCGGAACTTCCAGCCCCGCCCCGCATGCCAAACATCGGCGAGGCGTCCACCCGGCCCTACCAGGACGACGACGCCATCGCGGCGGACGCGGCGTACGGCAAAATCGTTTGCTTCTGTGAGCGTGTCACCGCAGGCGAGATCCGTGACGCCTTCGCCTCAGTCATTCCGCCGGCCGGTCTCGAAGGCCTTCGTCGACGCACCCGCGTCATGAACGGCCGGTGTCAAGGCTTCTACTGCGGGGCCGAGGTTGAGGCCCTCCTCGAGCGTCGGGACGGCCATCGATGACCACGGTCGTGACCACAGACGTCGCCATCATCGGCGGCGGGCCCGCAGGACTGACCGCCGCCGCCGAGCTCGCCAAGGATCGCGGGCTCAACGTCACGGTCCTGGAGCGCGAGACCCATGCAGGCGGAATTCCCCGCCACAGCGCCCATCTCGGTTACGGCATCAGGGACATGAAGACGTTCATCAGCGGACCCTCCTATGCGCGCAAGCTGGTGAGCAACGCAGCCGCGGCAGGAGCGCGCGTCCTGACCGAGGCGATGGTCACCGGATGGCATGGCGACCGCTCCCTCGACGTCACGTCGCCGCAGGGACGCCTGCGGGTGGACGCCCGCGCGATCGTCTTGGCCACTGGCGCCCGCGAACGTCCGAGAGCCGCCCGCCTGATCCCCGGTGACCGCACCTCCGGCGTCTACACCACCGGACAGCTACAGAACCTCGTGCACCTGCACAGGAGAACCGTTGGCCGACGGGCCGTGGTGGTGGGTGCAGAACTGGTCAGCTGGTCAGCGGTGCTGACACTCAAACACGCCGGTTGCCGAACCGAACTCATGACCACCACCTACCCGAGCCCGGAGTCCTACGGCGTGTTCAACATGGCCGGGAAGTCACCATTGCTGGGGGTGGACGTCGCCACGCGCACCCGTCTGGTGCGCATCATCGGCAAGCCGACGTTGCAGGCCGTCGAGATCGAGAACCTGGACACCGGCGCCCGCCGAATCGTGCAGTGCGACACCCTGGTTCTGACCGGTGACTGGATTCCCGATCACGAACTGGCGCGATCGGCCGGGCTGCCGATGGACGACAACACCTTGGGACCCCTGGTCGACACGGCGCTGCGAACCGGGCGCGACGGCGTGTTCGCGGCGGGAAACCTGTTGCATCCGGTCGACACCGCCGACATCGCCGCGCTCGACGGTGCGCACGTCGCCCACACCGTGCGCGAGTACCTCGACGGGGTGTCGAACCTCGCCGAAGGCGTTCGGCTGCAGGTGGAATCGCCGCTGCGGTGGATCGCGCCGGGCATCCTGAGGCCCAATGACCATGCACCTGCCCGCAACCGGCTGCTGCTGTGGACCGACACCCTGGTCCGTGTCCCGCGGATCACGGTGCGACAAGACGGCAACACCGTCGCCACCAAGACGTTGCCGTGGCCGGCATCGCCCGGACGCGTGTTCCGCGTGCCCAGCAGCGTGCTCGAGAACGTCGACTTCACGGGCGGCCCGGTCACTCTTTCCCTCGCCTAGGTCCCGCCTTTGTTGAGATTGCGTGTGGGGCTGCGCTTCTCGACGGGTCACGGCCCTGGACGCAAAATGAACGGCCGCGAAGACGCTAGCGCGCGTGACAGGTCGTCAAGTAGCTCAGGAATGAAGCCTGTAGCCCGGTGAGGTGCGTTTCGTGCAACAACGCGCTCGACACGTCCTGCGAGCGTCCCTTGTCGTGCAACTGTTGCACGACCGCGAGGACGTTGCGTGCCATGCCGCGATAGATCGGAATTGCTCCCAACAGTTCGGCTTCGTTCAGCGTGACGTGCAGATGCGGAGCAGCAGAGTCGGCGCCGGGCTCTGGCAGCGCCCCGACGAGCCGGAAGACCTGGCTGTCCGCAGTCGTGACGCCGGGACTGCCCGCACCGAAGGTCGCGAATGGCGCTGCCGCACACAGCCATGCGTAGAGGGCGAAGAGACCTCCGTACGAGTAGCCGAACAAGCCATGCCCGGACTCGCTTACCCGAATCCGCGACTGCAGCTGCGGGTGGAGCTCATTGGTCAGGAAGTCGAGGAAGACGTCCGCTCGGGTTTCCGCCAGCTCCAAGAGGTAGGCGTCCAGGTACTCCTGGGTCATCACACCCGTGTCGCGAGCCGCCGCGAGGGTGGCCACCATCTCGTCGCCGACGGGTTCCCCGGGCGGCACGAGATCGCGGTTGCGAAGCCGCGCCCAGTCCTCAGCCTCCTCGCTAGCGAAGCCGACGCTGACCTGGATGTAGGGCGCGATCGCCAGGTACGGGTCAGCCTGCGTGACGATCAGGGGCGCGGTCAGGCCTACCGCAAAGTTGGCGTCCAGTACGTAGATCAGCGGAAGGCGATCCGTCGAGTCCGCATAGCCGGGGGGCGTAGTCACCCAGACGCCGTAACGGTGGCCCGACCGCGCCGTGACCTCGAAGTACTCCGTGTCCGCCAAGCAGCCATACAGCATTCCGCTCATCGAGCCTCTCCCTTCACGACGAGAACCGCCGTGCGTGCGCCCAACTCGCCGTCCTCAACACTGGTGAATTCGATGTGCAGTACCGTACTCAACAGTGGTGAATTCGGTCAACCGGAGGCAGCGTGAGATCACCAATTGGGGAGGGGCGAGAGCGCCTTCTACAGGCGCTGTTCGACGAATTCGGCGAGAGCGGCCCCAGCCCGAACCTATCGATGCGCCAAGTAGCAGAGCGGATCGGTGTGCACCACACGCTGCTGACGTACCACTTCGGATCACGACCGAGCCTTCTTGGTGCCGTGCTGTCGGAAGCGCGTCGCCGCGACAACCTCGTCATCGCGGCCGACGATCAGCTCGGGTTCGTGCCACTGTGCAGGTCCATCTGGACCTTCTATTCGAATGCCGCGCACGACGATCGAACGCGCGCCTTCTTTCACCTGGTCGGACTCGCGGTCTACGCGGACGACGCATTTCAGGAGTTCGTCGCCGATCTCGACGATCTGGCGCGCACCCTCGAGGCGGCAGCTCTTCACGACGGATCCACCGCGACCGATGCGAGGCAGCGCAGCGTCATGGCAATCGCATGTTTGCGAGGACTGTTGTTGCAGAGGTTGCTCACCCCTGGCCCCGAGGTCGACGCCGCAGCCGAGCGCTTCATCACCTCGTTGGCGGCGTCCCCCACGTAGGACCGCTGTCAGCGCACGCCGTCACGCCGGGCAAAGTTTGAGACTGCACTCAGGGCGACGGTCCTCGACGGATCACAACCCTGAGCGCAAATGAACGACGTCTAAGCGGAGGCAGATCGGGATGGCATACGCGACGTGTCAGTGGGGAACGGCCCCGCCTAGCCCTCCGATGATGCTCAGGAGAAACGCGAGCACGGCAGTCACGGGGTTCTGCTGGCCTGGCTGTCCCGGGTCTGTCGGGCCACCCGGGGTGGTCGTCGGCGGGGTGGTCGTCGGCGGCGTTGTTGTCGGCGGCGTGGTGGTCGGGGTCTGGCCGTCCTTGAACGTCACTTTCGCGCCCCCCAATGGCGACCACGAGATGGAGCCGTTCTCGAAGTCACACCGATTGCCGAGCCCGCCCCCACTCATGTCGGTGATCGCCAGCCCGAGCGCGGGTGTCCACGCGTCGTAGATCACCTTGCGCGCCGAATGCGCGCCCGTGGCAGGTGAATACCAGACCCGCACGCCGTCGTACATGTCGAAGTCCTGATAGCCGTTGGCGAACGGCGTGGTCGGCATCGTGCCGTAGAGGCCGGCCTTCTGGGCGACCGGCAACGGCGAGGTGACGAAGCCCGACGCAGTTTCGTACACCACGGCCGCGGTTCTGATCTGGGCCCAGTTCTGCGCATTGACCTTGTACACCGGGCTGAGCGCAGTGCCCAGATCCGGGTCGGTCACCGTCGAGAAGCGCTGAAATTCAGCAGACGTGGCGAGGCTGCCGCTCGCCGCAGCCTGCACGGTCTGCAACACCGGTTTGGCAGTCCAGTCGGCACGGAAGACGCCGAAGGTGTCGATGGCGTTGAAGCCGCCCGACTGCCCATCGCGTGTCGTGTAGATGAACACCGGACCGGTGTACGGCAACTCCCGCCACTTGGTCAGCATGTCGGTGACGAACGCGTTCTGTTGCGCGTCTCCACCCAGCGACGACGGTTCGCCGTACTCGGTCGACCAGATCTTCCTGTCGCCATCACCGTTGGCCACCATGGTGTTTCGCATCGCCATCAATTGTTGAAGCGGCGTGCCCTCCCACTGCACGCCGTCGCCGAACTTCGTGCTGTAGTGGTACGGATGGAATGCCAGCGCGTCGAAGTACCCCTTGGCGCCCGCGGCGTACATCTGCGTCAGGAAGTTCGGTGGGCTGATCGTCGACCCGGGGTAGTCGAGAATCGAGCCCAACGATCCTCCGAGGACGACGATCGACGGATCGACCGCCTTGATCTTGGCGTAGCTCGCCTTCAAGAGGTCGACGTAGCCCGCGGGATCGGGTGCCGGTGTGTAGAACTGGATTCCGTTGGGTTCGTTCCAAATCTCCAGCGCTGCAATCTTTCCCTGGTATCGCGATGCGACCTTGGCCACGAAGTCCCCGTACGTGTCCGGCGACGCGGGCCGACCGCTCAAGTACTGCCCACCGGGCGCGACCGCCCACATCGGTGAGGAATTCACGACGCCGACAACGGCCAATTGCCTGGCCGCCGCCGAGTTCACCGTCTTGTCGACCGTGCTCCAGTCGAGCTGGCCCTGCGTGGCCTCCACTCCGGCCCACGGAATCAGAAGTCGCACCGATCGGACGTTGGTCGCCCGAATCGCGTCCATCGTCTTGTCCACGTCCGCCTGCGTCATCCCGTACACATCGGAGTCGGCGATGGCAACCGTCGTCGGCGCCGGGTCGATGGAACCTGCGGCGACCGCTCTCACTTCACGCGGCAGGGAACCAAGGAGTTCGGTGCTGACCGCCGTGGTGGCGACCAACGCGACCACCGTCGCGGTGGCGACCGTCCACAGGCGGCGGCCACGCCGCCGAGGTCCTCTCGGGAGCACTCTCTCTCATCCCCAGCTTCGTGTCGGAAAACAGCTCGCAGTCTGCGCTGCTACAGATAGTGGCCGACCGGCCGAAGTTTCCTGGGATGCGTACGGCGTGTCGAATTTAGCGACGCGACCGTCAATTCCTGCTTGGGAAATAGCGGTGTTGTAGTGCGGGTCTCAACGGAGAAGGGCCTCCACGCGGCGGTGCATGCCGATCAGTAGGCAAACGTCGTCGATTTAGCCGTGGACGTCGATTGACGAATGTGGGCCCCGTGTACGGAATGCGCACACGGGGCCCACGTTCGCTTGGAATCATCCAGCGGAGCTCGCGATCAGGACTTGGTCTGACCCGGGATGCCCTCGTAGGCGATGTCGCCCGTCTTGAGGTTCTGCGCGGTCAGTTCACTGAGGCCGTCGAGGAACTTCTGCCTCTCGGTCACCACGTGCTGGATGGCGACGTCGACGTTGGCCTGGGTGATGGCGGGCATGATGTAGACCGGCGCGGTGTTGACCTTCTCGTTCTTCACCAGCGCGTTGGCGACGGCCAGACCTGCGGACAGTTCGACGGTGCCGTTCTGCAGTGAGGTGCCGATGAAGTCACCGCTCTTGACGGCGTTGAGGCCGTCCTCGATGCCGTCGATGCCGACGATCGGCACGCCGGAGCGGTTGGCTTCCTTGAGCGCCTGAAGCGCGCCGAGGCCCATGTCGTCGTTCTGCGCCACGACGCCGTTGATCTGCGGTCCGAAACTGGAGATCCAGTTCTTCATCTTGTTGACCGCTTCGTCGCGCTTCCAGTTGGCGGTGTCCTTGGCCAGCACCTTGATGTCGGGATACTTCGCAAGCACCTGATCGATTCCCTTGCCGCGGTTGATCTCACCGGACCCACCCAGCGGACCCTGCAGGACGACGATGTTGCCCTTGCCGCCCAGCTTGTCGGCCATCATCTGCATCTCCTGCGCACCGGCTGCGACGTCGTCGGGCTGCACGTTGCCTGCCAGGTCGGGGGTTTCCAGCGCGGCGTTGACGGCCAGCAGTGGGATGCCCTTCTCCTTGGCCGCCGCGACCTGCGGCGCCAGCGAATCCGCTTGCACCGGAACGACGATGATGGCCTTGACGCCCTGGTTGATCAGCGAGTCGACCTGGCTGGCCTGCGTGGACACGTCGTTGTTGGCCGAGTTCCACACCAGTTCGATGTTGTTGGCCTTGGCGTAGGTGTCCATCCCCTCCTTGCCCGCGGTGATGAACGAACTCATGTCGTACACCGTCACACCGATGCGGGTGCTGCTGCTGTTGGCCTCCGTGTCACCAGCCCCGCAGGCCGTCATGCCAAACCCCAGCGCGGTGGCCGAGGCAACCGCGAACATCTTCGTTCTCAGTCTCATCTGTCATCTCCTATGCGATTCGGGCGCTGAACTGCGATGGCTCGGCCTCTGACGACACCGTGCTCATATGTTGAAACAAACGCTCAGATGTTTTGTGATGTGGATCATGCAACCCTTAGACTCATATGTCAATGAGTGTGCACATATGTGCAGCAGCTCGGGCGTCGGCGAAGGGACAGGGGCAGCGTGGGACCTGACGAGTTGTTCCAGAGGGCGGTGATCGCGCGGCGCTACTACTTCGAGGGCCGCACCCGCCTCCAGATCGCCGAAGAGTTCGGGCTGTCCCGGTTCAAGGTCACCCGCATGCTCGACGAGGCGATCGAATCCGGAATGGTCGAGATCAAGATCCACAATCCGGGCTCGATCGACGTCGAACTGTCCACGGCACTGCAGAAGCGCTACGGACTCGAACACGCCTATGCCGTCACCGGCCAGACCACCAACGCCGCCGACCGCATCGACGCCGTCGCCAAGGCGATGGCCGAACTGCTGCAATCGATCCTGCGCGACGGAGACGTCATCGGCGTGGATTGCGGCCGCACCCTTTCCCACATCGCACCCCATCTGACGTCGCTACCACGGTGCGACGTCGTACAACTCACCGGCATGGCGGGTGCCATCACCCACAGCGGCGTCGACCTGGTCCGGCGGATCAGCGAAGTCAGCGGCGGCAAATCCTGGCCCCTGTACGCACCGCTGGTGGTGCCCGACGCGCGAACCGCCAAGAGCCTGCGAGAGAACCCCCAGATTCGCGAGACCGTCGCGCACCACGAAAAGGTGAGCTGCGCAATCGTTTCCGTTGGCGCATGGCTGCCCGACGCATCGCAGGTACACGGGTCGATATCCGAGGCCGAGGCCGCGACGCTCGCTGCGGCCGGTGTGGTGGCGGAGACCTGCGCCCTGCTACTGGACGACGACGGCGCCCGCATCGCAGGCCTCGACGAACGCCGGATGGGCGTCGACGACACCGTGTTGCGGGCGATCCCCACCCGGATCGGCCTGGCCACCGGTCCCGAGAAGATCATTGCCACGCGCGCCGTGCTGCGCTCGGGCTTGATCTCGTCTCTGGTCACCGATACCGACATCGCGGCCGCGGTGCTCGACTAACCCGAATGGAGAGGATCGACGAGTGTCAGAGCCCAAGGTGGACTTCGACTTCCGGCTCGACGGAAAGGTAGCGCTGGTCACCGGCGCCGCATCTGGCATTGGCGCGGCCATCGCTGCGGCCTACTCGACCAAGGGCGCCACGATCGCCGCCGTCGACCTCAACGAGGCAGGCGCGGCCGAACTGGCCGCCGGACTCCCCGGCAGCCGTGGATTCGCCTGCAACGTCAGCGACCCCGATGACGTGACCCGCGCGGTCGACGCCGTCATCGCCGAGTTCGGTCGCATCGACGTGCTGGTCAACAGTGCCGGAGTCGCCAGACTGGCGCCCGCCGAGGACCTTTCGTTGTCGGATTGGGACACCACCATCGCCATCAACCTCAAGGGCACGTTCCTGATGTGTCAGGCCGTGGGTCGACACATGCTGGCAGCGGACGGCGGCGTCATCGTCAACATGGCATCACAGGCCGCCACCGTCGCGCTCGACCAGCACGTGGCGTACTGCGCATCGAAGTTCGGCGTCGTCGGGCTGACGAAGGTGCTCGCCACCGAGTGGGCACCCCGCGGGATCCGGGTCAACACCATCTCCCCCACCGTCGTGCTCACCGATCTCGGAGTCAAGGCGTGGGACAACCCCAAGGGCGACGCGCTCAAGAAGCTGATCCCCACCGGCAGGTTCGCCTACCCCGACGAGATCGCCGCTGCCGCAATCTTCCTGGCCTCCGACGCCGCCGCCATGGTGAACGGTGCCGACCTCGTGGTCGACGGCGGGTACACCATCAAGTAGCGGTCGACGCCCGCGCCACCAGCTCCGGAAGGAATACCACGTGGCGCGGCACCGCCGCCGGCGCATCGGCCGCGGCGATCAAGAGCTCGATCGCCGTCGTTCCGATGTCGCCGCTTGGCTGCCGGATCGAGGAAAGCGGCACGCCAGCCGAGCGCGCGAAGTCGATGTCGTCATATCCGATCAGCGCGACGTCGTCCGGAACGCGTAGCCCAGCACTGGTCAAGCCCTGCAGCAAACCGATCGCCAACAGGTCGTTGGCACAGAACACCGCGTCGGGCCGTCGCCCGGGTATCCGAGCCGAAAGTCGCTCTCCCGCAGCACGTCCGGCCAACACGCTCGGCTCGTCGGTGGGCATCACCTCGAGGGTGACGCCCGGGAACTCCTCGACGGCGGCGCGCGCCCCCGCGAGGCGGTCGGTGATCTGCCGGAGGCCCGAGGGGCCGCCGACGTAGGCGAGGCGACGGCGGCCCTGCTCGCACAGGTGGCGCACGGCCAGCGCGCCGCCCGCGACGTCGTCGACCGCCACGGAGGGAAACGGGGTTCCCGTACCGTCGCGATCCACCAAGACCACGGGGACGCCGCGGCCGTGCAGCGCACGCACCCGCTCCAGATCGTCGCTCACCGGCGAGATCAGCAGGCCGAAGACCCGCTGCTCGTCGAACGTGTCCAGATAGGCCCGCTCGCGCTGCGCGTCGTCGTCGGACGTGCCGAGCAATACCACCAGATCATGGCCCGCAGCACGTCTTTCGGCGGCTCTGGCGACGTCGGTGAAGAAGGGGTTGCCGACATCGAGCACCAGCAGGCCCACGCAACGCGACCGGCCGGCACGCAACTGACGGGCCGCGTCGTTTCTGACGAAGCCCAGTCGCTCGATGGCCGCGTGGACACGGGCCACCGTGGCAGGCGCGACCCGCTCGGGAGCGTTCAGCACGTTGGAGACCGTGCCCACCGAGACCGAAGCCTCGGCCGCCACGTCACGGATCCCGACGACCCCCACGGGATCTAGGACCTCGGTCGCGGCGTCAACCGCATCAACTGGGTGACGTGGGTGGGGGTCAGCTCATCGAGGCATGTGACCCCGAGCAGCCGCATGGTCCGCTCCACCTGGCCTGACAGGATCTCGATGGCACGGTCCACACCGGCCTCGCCGCCTGCCATCAGCCCGTACAGGTACGCGCGGCCGATCAGCGTGAACCGCGCGCCCATCGCGATCGCCGCCACCACGTCGGCACCCGACATGATCCCGGTGTCCAGCAGGATCTCGACGTCACCGCCCACCTCCGCGGCGACGGCGGGCAACAGGTGGAACGGGATGGGGGCTCGATCAAGTTGCCGCCCACCGTGATTCGACAACAGGATGCCGTCGACGCCCAGATCGGTGACCGCTCGCGCGTCGGCAACCGTCTGGATGCCCTTGACCACGAACTTGCCTGGCCACTGTGTCTTGATCCAGGCCAGGTCGTCGAACGTGACCGTGGGATCGAACATCGTGTCGAGCAGTTCGGCGACCGTTCCCGACCACCGGTCCAGCGATGCGAACGCCAGCGGCTCGGTGGTCAGGAAGTCGATCCACCACTGCGGCCGGGGCAGTGCGTTGGCGATGGTACGCAGCGTGAGCGCAGGCGGGATCGACATGCCGTTGCGCTTGTCGCGCAGCCGCGCACCCGCCACGGGGACGTCGACCGTGACCAGCAGGGTGTCGTAGCCCGCAGCGAGGGCACGCTCGACGAGCGCCATCGAACGGTCGCGGTCCTTCCACATGTACAGCTGAAACCAGTTGCGGCCATGGGGGTTGGCTGCCTTGACGTCCTCGATGGACGTGGTGCCCATGGTCGACAGGGTGAACGGGATGCCTGCCCGTGCGGCGGCCCTGGCGCCCGCGATCTCGCCTTCCGTCTGCATCATCCTGGTGAACCCCGTCGGCGCGATACCGAACGGCATGGCAACGGGGGCGCCGAGCACGTCGCGGCTGGTGTCCACCTTCGACACGTCGCGCAGGATGGCCGGGTGGAACTCGATGTCCTCGAACGCCTGCCGGGCGCGTGCGATGGACAACTCGGCCTCGGCCGACCCATCGGTGTAGTCGAAGGCGGCACGCGGGGTACGCCGCTTGGCGATTCGGCGCAGATCCTCGATCGTGAGCGCCTTGTCGAGCCTGCGCTTCTTGGCGTCGAACTCCGGCTTCTTGAACTGCATCAGCGGCGCGAGGTCGTGCCTGTTCGGTAGGCGTCGCTTCATGTCAGGCCCTTCCAGCAGACGTGCGTTGCGGTGAGAACCGCTCGGTGGGCAACGCGGTCGCCATGGTGCCTCGCAGCTGGTCCAGATCGCCGCTCAGCACGCCGTGCGCCCGTGCTTGGATCAGTACGTTACCGATCGCCGTCGCCTCCACGGGACCGGCGACCACCGGTCTGCCCATGCGGTCGGCGACGAGTTGGCACAGCAACCGGTTCCTCGCGCCGCCGCCCACCAAGTGCACGGTGTCGACAGGAACCCCCGACAGCGCGGCTGCCTGCTCCACGCCACGGGCGAACCCCGCCGCGAGGCTTTCCACGATGGCGCGGGCGAACTCGGGCCTACTTTGGGGCGCGGGCAACCCGTGCTCGGCGTACCAGCTGCGGATGCGGCCTGGGATGTCGCCGGGTTCGACGAAACGCGGGTCGTCGGCGTCGAACACCTCCATCGGCGGGCAGCTGGCGGCCTGCTCGAGCAGCAACGGGAGGTCGACGCGGGAGCCGTCGCGCTGCCAGTGGCGCACCGTCTCGCTCAGTACCCACAGGCCCATGACGTTGCGCAGGAAGCGGATCCGTCCGTCGGCACCCACCTCGTTGGTGAAGTTCGCGATACGGGCCGCCTCACCGACGATCGGGCCGTCCAGCTCCACCCCGACCAAGGCCCACGTGCCACAGGAGACGTAGGCCGCAGACTCCGCTCGCATCGGTATGGCAACCACGGCGGAGGCGGTGTCGTGCGACGCCACCGTCGTCACCGTCAGCCCGTCGCGCAGGCCCGCCCGGGCGGCGACGTCCGGGAGCACCGTGCCGAGTTCGGTGCCCGGCTCGGTGAGTTCGGGGAACAGTCTCGGCAGGCCGAGCATGGTCTCGAGTTCGACGTCCCACCGCCCGTCGATGCCAAGCAGACCAGTGGTCGAGGCGTTGGTGCGCTCGGTGGCTCTGCGGCCGGTCAGCCAGTAGCCGATCAGGTCGGGCACCAGTAGCGCGGTGTCCGCCAGGGCCAGAAGGCCCGACGCGCGGTCGGCGGCCAGCTGGAACATCGTGTTGAAGTTCAGGAACTGCAGGCCGTTCCTGTCGAAGATCCGGTCCTGCGTGAGAGTCGCGTGAACCACGTCGGCGCCGAACGCACACCGCGCGTCGCGGTAGTTGTACGGCAGTCCGAGCAGCGCGCCGCCTCGCAACAGGCCGTAGTCCACCGCCCACGAGTCCACGCCGACGCTGGCGACGTCGTCGGCGGCACGCTGCGCTTCGGCGAGCCCCGCGCACACATGGGCGAACAACCCAGGCAGATCCCAGTGCATGGCCGTGCGCTCCCCGTTCCACAGGTACACGGGATCGTTGGAGAAGCGGTGCAGCGCACGCAGTTTCAGCGTGCCGAGGCCGACGTCGGCGAGCATGACCCGGCCGCTGGTGGCCCCGAGGTCGACTGCGACGAACCGAGCGCTCATCGGAGGAAGGCGGCGGCGACACCCGCATCCACTGGCACGTGCAGGCCGGTGGTGTGCGAGAAGTCCGACGTGCACAGCGCGAAGGTGGCGTTGGCGATGTTCTCCGGCAGCACTTCACGTTTCAGCAGAGTGCGCTGAGCGTAATACGCACCGAGCTCCTCCTCGGGGACCCCGTAGACCGCGGCACGCTTGGCGCCCCAGCCGCCTGCGAAGATGCCCGAGCCGCGCACGACTCCGTCGGGGTTGATGCCGTTGACCTTGATGCCGTGCTCGCCGAGTTCGGCGGCCAGGAGTCGCACCTGGTGCGCCTGGTCGGCCTTGGTTGCGGAGTAGGCGATGTTGTTGGGGCCTGCGAACACCGAGTTCTTCGACGAGATGTAGACGATGTCACCGCCGAGCTTCTGGTCGATCAACGCCCGAGCCGACGCCTTCGACACCAGGAACGAACCTCTGGCCATCACGTCGTGCTGCAGGTCCCAGTCCTCGGCGGTGGTCTGCAGCAACGACTTCGACAGCGAAAGGCCCGCGTTGTTCACGACGATGTCGATGCCGCCGAACGCCAGCACGCACGCATCGACCGCGGCCTGAACCGCGCACTCGTCGGTCACGTCGGCGGCGATGCCGATCGCAATATCAGCGGAGCCGATCGCATCTGAAATTTCTGACGCAGCGGCCTCAGCCTTGCCTGCATCGAGGTCGGCGATGACGACGCAAGCTCCCTCGGCGGCCAGCCGGGTGGCGATGGCCTTGCCGATGCCGGACGCGGCGCCGGTGATGAGGGCAATGCGAGTGGCCAACGGCTTCGGCTTGGGCATCCTCGCCAGTTTCGCCTCCTCCAACGCCCAGTACTCGATGCGGAACTTCTCCGCTTCGTCGATCGGGGCGTACGTGGAGATCGATTCCGCGCCGCGCATGACGTTGATGGCGTTCAGGTAGAACTCGCTCGCTACACGCGCGGTCTGCTTGTCCTTGCCATAGCTGAACATTCCGACGCCGGGAACCAACACGACCGCGGGGTCGGCGCCGCGCATCGCCGGGCTGTCCGCGGATGCGTGCCGGTCGTAGTACGCCCGGTAGTCCGCGCGGTACGCCTCGTGCAGTTCTGCCAGGCGGGTGCGGGAATCGTCGACGGCTGCGTCGGCGGGCAGGTCGAGCACCATCGGCTTGACCTTGGTCCGCAGGAAGTGGTCGGGGCAGCTGGTTCCGAGCGCGGCCAAGCGGGGATGCTCGGCGCTCGCGAGGAACTCCAGCACGCGGGGATCGTCGGTGAAGTGCCCTACCTGTGGCCGGTCGGTCGATGCCAGGCCGCGGATGAACGGCGCCAGCTCCGCGGCCTTGGTGCGACGCTGCTCGTCGGGCAGAGCACCGAAACCGACAAGCGGTGCGCCGAACGGTCGCGGACGCCCGTTGGCGTCGATGTAGCTTTGCGCGGTCTCGATGATCTCCAGCGAATGTGCCTCCGCCTCCGCCGACGTGTCGCCCCATGCGGTAATGCCGTGCCCGCCCAAGATCGTCCCGATGGCTAGGGGGTTGCGCGCCTTGATCTCTGAGATGTCGCGCCCAAGTTGGAAGCCCGGTCGCCGCCACGGCACCCAGACCACACGATCGCCGAAGATCTGCTTGGTCAACGCCTCCCCGTCGGAGGCGGTCGCCAACGCGATCCCGGCGTCGGGGTGCAGGTGGTCGACGTGTGCGGCCTCGACGAGGCCGTGCATCGCGGTGTCGATCGACGGCGCAGCGCCACCCTTGCCGTGCAGGCAGTAGTCGAGCGCCGCCACCATCTCGTCCTCGCGCTCGACGCCGGGGTAGACGTCGACCAAGGCTCGCATCCGATCCAGCCGCAGCACCGCGAGGCCATCCTCGGTCAACGTACCAAGGTCTCCCCCGGATCCCTTGACCCACAGCAGATCTACCGGGTCGCCGGTGACGGGGTCGACCTCGGTTCCCTTGGCCGAGGTGTTGCCACCCGCGTAGTTGGTGTTGCGAGGATCGCTACCCAGCCGGTTGGACCTGGCGATCAGCTCGGCGACGGTCGGGTTCGTCATGTCATGCTCCCCAGGAGGATTGAGTGCCGCCGATGCGTTCGGCGTCGATGGTCTTCTGATAGCCGGACTCCGCGAACGCCCGCATCGGGTGCTCGGGCAGGCCGCGCTCGGCACGCCACCGGGCCACCGCGGGTCGGACGTCGGTGTAGAAGGCGTCCATGAAGATCTCGTTCGCGCCCAGCACGTCGCCCACCTCTTGCGCCGCGGCCAGCGCCACGGTGTCGACCAGTAGCGCACGCGCCGTCATCTCGGCGACGTTGAGCACCGACCGGATCTGACCGGGAATCTTTGCTTCCACGTTGTGGCACTGGTCGAGCATCAGCGCCACGCTCGGCGTGCCCCTTCTCCCGTCGCTTGGCTCGCTTCCGGCCGCGAGACCGCCCCCGCGGATCACCTCGAACATGATGCGGAACAGTTGGAACGGATCGGCGGCGCCGACGATCAGGTCGTCGTCGGCGTAGAAGCGCGAGTTGAAGTCGAACGACCCGAGCCTGCCCAACCGCAGCAGTTGGGCGACGATGAACTCGATGTTGGTGCCCGGCGCGTGATGCCCGGTGTCCAGACACACCATCGCCCGGTCCCCAAGGGCGGATACATGGGCGTACGCGGTGCCCCAGTCGGGGACGTCGGTCATGTACGTCGCCGGCTCGAAGAACTTGTACTCCAACACCATTCGTTGGCCTTCGCCGATGTGCTGGTAGATGGTCGTCAGCGATTCGGCCAGCCGGTCTTGCCTGCCGCGGATGTCGCCCTGCCCCGGGTAGTTGGTGCCGTCGGCCAGCCAGATCTTCAGGTCCCGCGATCCGGTCTGATCCATGATCTCGATGCAGGCGAGGTGGTGGTCGATCGCCTTCTGCCGCACGGCCTTGTCGATATGGGTCAGGCTGCCGAACTTGTAGTCGTCGTCCTGGAAGGTGTTCGAGTTGATCGTTCCCAGCGCCACACCGTGCTCGCGGGCGTACGCGCCCAGCGCTGCGTAGTCGTCGACGCGGTCCCACGGGATGTGCAGCCCGACGGTGGGAGCCATGCCCGTGAAGCGGTGCACCGTGGCGGCGTCGGCGATCTTCTCGTGCACCGTGCGTGGTGTGCCCGGCGTGCCGAACACCTTGAACCGGGTGCCGGAGTTGCCGAAGGCCCATGACGGCAGCTCGATGGCGAGGTCGTCCAGCATGCCCATCTCCGAGTTGAAACGTTTCAATACGTGAACTGGACCATAGCCACCCCGTGAATGCGAAGTCAACACCCCCGTCACGGCCCGACGACGTTCGCCATCCAAACCGTCCGCTGCGAGCATTCACCGGACTCCATGCGGTGGCATAGATTCCATGGAGGCACCGCCAGTCTTCGTCGAGGGAGATCAGCACATGAGTGTGTGGTTCATTACCGGCGCCTCCCGCGGGTTCGGGGCCGAGATCGTCGACAAGGCGCTCGCCGCCGGCCATCAGGTCGTCGCGACGGCCCGCAACACCGCAGGCATCACCGACCGATTCCCCGATGCCGACCGCGTACTTCCCGTCGCCGTCGACGTCACTGATGAAGCCCAGATCGCCGAGGCGGTCGCGGCGGCAGTCCAGAAGTTCGGCCGGATCGACGTCGTGGTCAACAACGCCGGCCGAGGACTACTGGGTGCCGTCGAGGAAGCGTCCGACGCGGCAGCGCGTTCGGTGTACGACACGAATGTCTTTGGCGTTCTCAACGTCATCCGTGCCGTACTGCCGACCCTGCGGGGGCAGAGGTCGGGCCGGATCATCAACATCTCCTCGATCGGCGGGTTCGCAGGTGGAGCCGGTTGGGGCGTCTACTGCTCGACGAAGTTCGCCCTCGAGGGGTTTTCCGAAGCCCTCGCCGCCGAGCTGGCCCCGTTGGGCATCGCCGTCACCATCGTGGAACCCGGCTACTTCCGGACCGACTTCCTCGATGCGTCCAGCCTGCACACCGAGGCAACGATCATCGACGACTATGCCGAGACCGCAGGAGCGACGCGCGACAGAGCGGCCGACGTCAACCACGCCCAGCCGGGTGATCCGGTCAAGGCGGCGGCAGCGATCGTCCACATCGGGGACGTTGCGGAACCGCCGCTACGCATCCAACTCGGGCGCGACGCCCATGCCGCGGTTGCCGCGAAGCTACAGGCGGTAGCGGCCGAGCAGGCCACCTGGCACGACCTCTCGGTGTCGACGGATCATGACGACGTGACGGCGGGCTGAACGTCAAATCCGTTGATTACCACGGCGTACCCTGGCTGTCTACGCGTCGATGTTTGGAGGGTCCGATGTCTCTCAGACCAGGACGCTTCGCAGCGTTGCTGTTCATCGGCGCCGCCATCGTCTGCGCGCCAGTAGCTGCCGCCGACCCCGTGCTTCAGGGATCAGCCGACACGGTGATCAACGACCTGAAGGCTGAGGGTTACATCGTTCAGATCAATTGGGTGAATGGCTTCGACACCGAGCAACTCGACGTCTGCAGGGTCACCGGGGTCAACATTCCGGGCGACTCCCCCGAAAGCCGTACCACCGCGTACGTCGACGTGTCGTGTCCGAATCATCCCGACGAGGCCAGCGGATCGTTTGGCGTCGGCGTCGGCATCGGCTGACCGGGATCCGACCCGAGATTCAAGACCCTTGTCTACCCGGACGCCGCGGCTTCGGCGCTGGCAGTGTGGATCCATGGACGATTCATCGACGGTGGCGCGCCTTCGGCAGGCAATGTTCGCCAGGCACTCGAATCCGTGGAGCGCATGGACCCGTTGGGCGAGCACTCCGCTGGTGCTGGTTCCGGTGTGGACGCGGAGCCGACGCGATGCCGCACTCGTCGCCGCCTGGCTCGCCGTCAACCCGGTGCTGTTTCCCAAACCTGCCAACGACAGCGCATGGGCGACGCGCGCCATGCTCGGCGAGGAGCAATGGATCCTCGACCGCCCGCGTGACGCGACGATGGTGCTCTCGGCCGTCACCGGCGCGATCTCGGTGGGCGCACTCGTCGCCGCCCGCCGCCATCACCTGCGCACCACCGTCATCGCGACGGGCATTCAGATGGTGCTGGTCATGGCCTACTGGGAACAGATGGTGCGGTCATACGACCGCCGTTCTCGTTGAGATTGCATCCAGGGTCGCGCCGAGGCGCTTGACGACAACCCTGAGCACGGTTTCGACGGGTTGGTAGCCCGGCCACCCCGTCAGGCACCATGGACCCATGGACGATGCCTCAACGACCAGCGTCGGCTCTGCACGTTGAGCCTGGCACGGGAACCACAGGCTTGGGTGTATCGACTGCTTCGGCTGCCGATGCGGGTGCTGTCGCTGCGCACCATCGTCGTCATCTCGGCCCTCGCGGTCGTCGTCCTGGTCATCACCCTCGGCACGTGGGTGTGGATCGGTGTCACCAACGATCAGTACAGCCAGCTCGACCGGCGTCTGGACTCAGTGAGCGGCCTTGGCGACATCAGCTCGCTGCTCAGCACCGCTCAGCAGTCCAGCGCCGCGGAACCCATGCCGGACGGCAGCCTGGTGCGCACTGCCCGGGTGTTCGGCACGACCGTGTCGGTGCCGAGCGACATCACGCTGCCCCAGTTCGACAGCGGCTACGCCAACACCACCATCAACGGTGTGGAGTACCGGGTCCGGACGTTCTCGGCGGGCCGGGCCTCGATCGCTCTCGGCGCCCCGGTCGCCGAGACCCAGCATCGGATCAACGAGCTTCACCTGCGGGTGCTGCTCATCTGCGGTGGCGTCATCGTCGGCACCGTCCTGGTCGGCTGGGTGATGTGGCTGATCATGATCAATCCGTTCCGGCTGCTGGCCCAGCAGGCCCGCGCCATCAACGCCCAATCCAATCCCGACGAGGTTCAGGTCCGCGGGGTGCAGGAGGCCGTCGAGATCGCCGAAGCGGTCGAGGGCATGCTGGCCCGCATCGGCAGCGAGCAGCAGCGCACCAAGGCGGCGCTGGAATCGGCCCGCGACTTCGCCGCCGTCGCGTCACACGAACTTCGGACGCCGCTTACGGCGATGCGCACGAACCTGGAAGTGCTGCACACCCTTGACCTTCCCGCCGAGCAGCGCAACGAGGTGCTCGGCGACGTCATCCGCACCCAGAGCAGGATCGAGGCAACGCTCACTGCGCTGGAGCGCCTGGCGCAGGGTGAGCTGACCACCGTCGACGACTTCGTCCCCTTCGACATCACCGAGCTACTGGACCGCGCAGCTCACGACGCGCAGCACACCTACCCCAACCTGCACGTCTCGCTGGTGCCCTCGCCAAGCGTGTTGATGGTGGGTCTGCCCGCGGGGTTGCGACTCGTCATCGACAACGCGATCGCCAACGCCGTCAAACACGGCGATGCCACCGAAATCCAGCTCAGCGCAATCAGTTCCGCCGACGGCGTGGAGATCGCCGTTGACGACAACGGCGCCGGGGTTCCCGAGGAGGAGCGCTCCGAGGTCTTCGAGCGGTTCTCCCGAGGCACCACCGCTTCCCGCTCCGGCTCCGGGCTTGGGCTAGCACTCGTCGCACAGCAGGCCGAACTGCACGGTGGCACGGCGACTTTGGGCGCCAGCCCGTTGCGCGGTGCCCGGCTGCTGCTGCGGCTGCCTGGCACGCGGTAACGCCGGCGGGACCCAACTCGCCGCCGCACTCATTCAGGCGGACCGGAGCCCGATTACTCACCGCAGCGCAGCGGGATCGTCGCGACCAATGAGGTCCCATGGCCGACCGGGCTGGACACCAGCAGGCGTCCACCGAGCGCCTCGACGCGGTCACGGAGACCGATCAGTCCAGATCCCCCACGTGAGTCGGCGCCGCCCGCCCCGTCGTCACGAATGCACAGACGCAAGTCGGTGTCGTCGGTATCGACCTTCACCGACACCTCGGAGGCCTGTGCGTGCTTGGCGGCGTTCGTCAAGGATTCCGCGACGACGTAGTACGCGGCAACTTCTGCCGAGTCGGGCAGTCGGCCCTCCACACCGAGATCGAGCGCAACCGGAACGGTGGAGCGGCGAGCAAGTGTCTTCAGCGCAGGAGCCAAACCGCCTCGAGACAGGACCGCGGGATGAATTCCGCGGGAGATGTCCTGAAGATCCTTGGAGACATCGACCAAACCGTCGACCATCTCCGACAACTGGAGTCGTAGCGACACGAGTTCGGTTGGCACGGCCTCTTCTGCTGCCCGCAGTTTGAGCCCAAGCGAGACGAGTCGCTGTTGGGCGCCGTCGTGCAGATCGCGTTCGAACCGACGCCTGGCCTCATCGCCCGCTGAAACGATACGAGCCCGGGACGCGGTGAGCTGGGCTCGGGTCTCGGCGTTGGCGATCGCGGTCGCCACCAGATCCGCGAAGTCCACCAGCCGGGCCTCGGTGTCGGCGGGCAGCGGATCACGTTGTGACGTACCGACGATGGCGGCACCCCACAAGCGTCCGTCCACGACGATCGGTGCCCCGACCCCCGATTCGAGGCCAACCGCACGGACTGCCGCCGCAGCGGCACCGGACGCATGGTCATGGCTGTCCATGCGTGCCGGGCAGCCCGTACGGAAGACCATCGCCGCGATGTTGTCCCCATCGGGCGGAAACCGCATGCCCAGCGGCATCTCGCGCCCACGGTCATCGTGCGTGGCCAGCAGGATCGAGCCGCCGTCGGCGTCGAACCGGACCAGCGTCGAGTGCTGCACGCCCAGACAGCGCGCCAGTTCCCCAGCCACCGCGGAGAACACCTCGGACGGCGTTGCGCCGCGGGCCACCTGGGTCGCGACCCGGCGCAGCGAGGACTGCAGTTCGGCAAGCGCGTGGAGTTGGTCACGGCTGCGCTCGGCCTCGTCGCGGCGCTGATCGGCCTCCACCGCCCGCACCCGCACTAGGTATGCCAGCGTGTTCGCGATCAACGTCACCATCACGAAGACCCCGATGACGGCGACGTCGTCGACGCCCCACTCGAAGGCCGGCCAATCTCGGAAGTAGTCGAAGGCAAGGGCACTGGCTATCGAGGTCGCCGCGGACAGCCCGAAGCCCCACACGGTGGACACCACCATCACGCCGAGCAGGTACACGACCCCGAACGCGCTCATCGGAGCGACGTCCTGGCACATGATGACGAGATTCGTCTCCACCACGATGAAGGACGCCGCGACCACCACCCCCAGCCAGAGCGGCGGGGTCGTGGGGCGCAGGAGCAGCGACACCAACTGGGCGCGCACGGGGGTCCGACCTAGTCCCACGTCAAGTCCCACGTCAACGTCCCGGCTGACGGCGTGCGCCCGCACGCGACGCCGAAGTTCAACTGACAGCACATGTCAGCGTAATTCTCGTAGTTGTGGGGTTCCTGCGAACCCAGCCGTCCTGTCATGACACGTCTCCCCCAATGTCGCTGTACCCGTTTCATCGTGGCGCACGGATCGGGCGGTGTCGCCACCGCTGACGGCAGCCACGGATTCCCGGCAGCGGTAACGGTGCCTGGCTGCCAGCGGTAAACGTGCAGCGTGTCGCTGCCGTGCTGCGATGATGCCGACTCTCTCGCCGAATACATTGCAGCTAGCCGGTATACGGCAGTAGTGCTGGCAAGCACTGGTAGATGGGTACCAGCGGCGACGACACCACCCGCGCGGTTGGCGATCGTAGAGGCCATGAAAACAGCCACACCACGCCAGGCAGACCGATGAGCCGCCTGGTGGCGCGGGCCGGGTCACGGAACTGCCGGCAACCAGCGTCCATGGTCGCCGCATCGGACCTGGCCACCATCGTCGCCGCCGGACCGTTCGATGACCTCGAGCATGCCCAACAGCTGGCCACGATGTTCACCCGCGTCCAGCAGACGTGTCGGACGCGATTGGTGTTGCTCGGCGACGGCATGTGTCGCAGCCTCGTCGTCAGACGCGCGGCAGAGCGCAGGCTGCACACCCGACTGGTCCTGGTTGAGGATGACTTCGGACCGCAACGGTCCGATCTGCTCGCCACCGCCGACCTCGTCATCCCAAGTCCCGCATCGACGCTGAGCGAACTCGAGGCGACGATGGCGGCCGGACGAGCCGTCGTGGCATCGGCCAGCCCGGCCTCCGCTGCGCTGGTGATGCCGTACAGCGCCGGGCTGCTCTACACGCCGGGGGACGTCTCGGCGATGACCGCCGCGGTGTTACGCCTGTTGTCACATCCCGAACTACGCGACGAAATGGGTGTTCGTGCAAGCCAAGTCGCGCAACGACATCACGTGCATCCGCTCGGCAGGCAATGGCCTGACGCGGTTCGCAAGCACGCCTGACCGCTGGATGCCGGCTGAGGACACCCCACGTGCCAAGAGATCTTGGGCAATGCACACGCCGGCGCGCCCCCGCCTGCTGTCGGCGCTGGGTCGCCCGCCAATCACGGGCAAGGGTCTCCTCAAGCCGGCACCCGGGCCCTCGCCGGACACCAGGTAGTAGGCATTCGCTGACGGAATTGCGGTCAGCACCAATGACAACCGGTGCCACGAGACGCGATGCTGGGAACCATGGTCGACAAACCCTCGGTCCGCATCGTCCGGCGTGACCAACTCTCGAACGACACCCCACAGACGTCAGGACTGGTCCGGCACGTCGCATTCGACAGCCGCAACCCCGACGCCAAGGTGCTGAGTGCCTTCCTCACCACCGTGCAACCCGGTGCCGCGACCGGCGCGCACCATCATGGCGATCAAGAGACGATCCTGTACGTGCTCGAAGGCACGGCCAGATACCGGTGGGGCGACCGTCTGGAACACGTCGCCGAAGCAGGCCCTGGAGACTTCGTCTTCATCCCCGCGCACACGGTGCACCAGGAGATCAACGCATCCGCCGACAACCCGACCGTCTGGGTCGTCACCCGTTCGGACCCGGATCCCATCGTCGTCAACCTCCCGGAGCTGGACGAATTCGCCGAGTCGGGCGCTCGCGACTATCCCCATCCCTGATCTGGTACCCAGCATTGGCCTTAGTGCGACGACGGCCCAACGGGGAGCTGCCCCGAGCGTGCGGCCGTCGTCAGTGGCGGTGGAATAGCAGGGCGCCCTCGTCGCCACCAAACGGCTGTTGATCCTGGGCGGCCTCTTGAGAGGCCTCCCCCGGTGTGGCGGTGATTTGGGCATTCCCCGGGCTCTGATGCACGGTGGCGTCAGCCGCGGCGATCGGTGCCAGTCCGATGGCTGCCGCGGAGGCGGCGATGGCCAAGGATGCGACGATTCGCAGTTTCATTTTCTTCCTCCTCGTTGGGTGACATCGCTTGAAGGCGCTGTCAGCTGAAATCAGACTCTGACGACTACGCGTCGCGCGGCCTGCGCTGAACGTCGTAATCGTTTCGTCCGCATGTTGTTTGGTCTTGGTACGTACCTCAAGATTGCTCGCCGGGGCGTGCATTGTCGTCGGCGCTAGCTGCCAAACTGTTTGAGGAGAAAGGGAACTCCCGCATGGCAGCTAGCAGGAATACTGGTCGATGCCGACGCTTCGCCGAGGCCGCCGTCTCGTCTCGGTGTCGAGGGTGGGTCAGGGCCGGATGACGATGCGGCCCGTAGTAGACCGGTGCGCCCTACCTGGACGCCACGGTCCGCGGCCGTCGGGGAGACTGGTTGCGAGACGCCGATCGCCGGCGACTACTGGTCGACTAGGAGGCACGCGCCGTGACCCGCCGATTGTTCGTCGCGCTGGGCACCGCGCTCACCTTGGCCGGCTATGCTGCCGTCGCCTCGGCGGTGGCCGCAGCCGATCCTGCGACCGATCCAACCGCCACCGCCACTGACGACTCTCTTTCCGTCGGCGGCGGGGCAACCGACTCCTGGAGCGGGTACCTCCCCGACAACACGACGCTGAGCCCGTTCGACACGTCGAGTCAGATCCTGGCGCTGCTCGACCCCGCGCTGCTCAAGGCGATCCAGGACGCGGCGCGCAGCGCGCAGGCCCAGGGCGTCGGCATCACGATCACGTCGGGGTGGCGGTCGAAGGGATTCCAGCAGCGCCTGTTCAACGACGCCGTTCGCCAGTACGGCAGCGTCGCGATGGCCCAGCAATTCGTCGCCTCGCCCGAAACGTCCAGGCACGTGGTCGGGGAGGCGGTGGACATCGCAGGCAACGGCGCGTCGGAGTGGCTGATCCGCAACGGCGCGCAATTCGGGTTGTGCCAGATCTACGCCAACGAGAACTGGCACTTCGAGCTGGCCACCGACGCCGAGGGGCGTTGCCCGCCGCTGCGGCCCAACGCAGCAGGCTGATCGGCTGGCACAGTCGAAGGCATGGGGACCACCGTCGGCGACTACTGGCTCCGGTATCGCGGTCGGTGACTGTTGACGCCATCCGCGCGGCCGCCGACGTCCTCCCCGGAGCGGTGATCCGACGCAGGCTCTACTACCGCTATCAGCTTCGGTGGTGCAGCGCGCTAGCCTCGACCCGTGTCTGATCTAGTACTGACGCAGGTCGAGGACCGCGTCGCGCTCATCACCGTCAACGATCCCGACCGCCGCAACGCGGTCACGGCCGAGATGTCCGGGGCACTCCGCGCGGCCGTCGACGCCGCGGAGGCCGACCCCGGCGTGCATGCGGTGATCGTCACCGGCGCGGGCAAGGCGTTCTGTGCAGGCGCCAACCTCACCGCCCTTGGCGAGGCCGCCGAGGACGGCCTCCGAGTCATCTACGACGGCTTCCTCGCCGTCGCGAATTGCTCGCTGCCGACCATCGCCGCGGTCAACGGCCCGGCCGTCGGCGCCGGGCTCAACCTCGCGTTGGCCGCCGACGTGCGCATCGCGGGCCCGGCGGCGTTGTTCGACCCGCGGTTCCAGAAGCTCGGGATCCATCCGGGTGGCGGCGCGACATGGATGTTGCAGCGGGCGGTCGGCCCACAGGTGGCGCGGGCGGCGCTGCTGTTCGGCATGCGGTTCGACGCCGACGCCGCCGTGCAGCACGGTCTGGCGCTTCAGGTGTCCGACGACCCCGTGGCGGCCGCCCGCGAACTGGCGGCCGGTCCCGCGTCGGCACCGCGCGACGTGGTGATCGCGACCAAGGCGTCGATGCGGGCGACCGCCAACCCCGGCACCGTCGACACCGAGCAGCACCGGATCGCCGTCGACGTCGAGATCGGCCCGCAGGCCACCTCCATCGAGTCTCCCGAGTTCGCCGCCCGGTTGGCCGCCGCCCAACGCCGCTAGAGGTCGAGCAGGGCCAACTCCGGCGACTCGATCAGTTCCCTGAGCTCGCCGAGGAACCCAGCCACCTGCGCGCCGTCGGCGACGCGGTGATCGAAGGCGCACGTGAGCGTCATCGTGGGGCGAGCGGCCACGTCGCCGTCGACGACCACCGCACGCGACTTGAGCGATCCGATGCCGAGGATCGCCGCCTCGGGGTGATTGATCACCGGCACGCCCTCATCGAGGCCGAGCGCCCCGAAGTTGGACACCGTGAACGTCGAGCCCTGCAGCTGCGTGGGTTTGAGCGTGCCTGCCCTGGCATCCGCGACGAGCTGGTTCACCGCGGACGCGAGGTCACGGGTGGTCTTGGTCTGTGCATCGGTCACGACGGGCACCAACAGTCCCCGCGGCGCCGCGACACCGATGCCGAGGTGCACGGTGGGATGGACGTGGATGCGCGGGCCGTCGACGGTGTCGATCCAGGTGGAGTTGAGCACCGGATGATGCGCCAGTGCCACCGTCAACAGCCGCAGCGTCAGCACGAACGGCGTGATCGGCTCGGCGGTGGCCGCACTCAGCCGGTCCCGCAGCCGCAGCAGCGCCGAACAATCGACCTGGACTGACGCATGGGCGTCGGGGATCTCCCTGCGCGACAGAGCCATTCGTCGAGCCATCTCCAACCGCACGCCCGATACCCTGGTGTCGTCCTTGCGGGGCGCCTCTACCGCGGCGAGGACGTCATCGCGGGTGACGATGCCGTCGGGCCCGGAACCCGGTGCGACGGAGGCCATGTCGACGTGCAGTTCGGCTGCCAGTTTGCGAACCGGAGGCTTGGCCCGTGGGCGTCGCCGGGAACCGTCCATCGCGTCGTCGGTGCCGTAGCCGACGAGCACGGGCTTGCGCGGCACCGTGTCGTCAATCCCGGGTCGCTCCGCTGGAGCCGCGCTTGCGTGGACTGCCCTCCGAGCGTCGGCGCTGGCAATGCGCACCAACGGCGCTCCCACGGCCAGTGTCTCGCCCTCCGCGCCACCCAGTTCGACGATGCGGCCTGCGTACGGGCTGGGGATCTCGACCTCGGCCTTGTTGGTCTCCACCGTGCACAACACCTGGTTGAGCACCACGTCGTCGCCGACCGCGACCAGCCAGGTGGTGATGGTGGCGTCCTCGAGCCCTTCGCCGAGGTCGGGCACCAGGAACTCCTGCACTCCGCCGTCGGTCATGGCTGGCTCATCGCCTGCTCGACGCAGTCCAGCAGCCGGTCGACGCCGGGCAGCCAGAGTTTCTCCAGCCGGGCCGGTGGATATGGCGTGTCGAATCCCGTGGCGCGCAACACCGGTGCTTCCAGCTCGTAGAAGCATTCCTCGGAGATGCGGGCAGCCAGTTCGGCGCCGAAGCCCAGCGTCCGCGGACCCTCGTGCATCACCACTGCGCGCCCCGTCTTGCGCACCGACTCCGCAATCGTGTCGAAGTCCAGAGGGTTCAGTGACCGCAGATCGATGACCTCCAGGTCGTAATCCGTTGACTCTGCGGCACTCAAAGCGGTGGCGACCAACGAGCCGTAGGTGATCACCGTGACGTCGTCGCCAAGCCTGCGGATCGCCGCCCGCCCGAGCTGCTCCCCCGGCACGGACGTATCGACGAGGCCGCGCCCCCAGTATCGGCGCTTGGGCTCGAGGAAGATCACCGGATCCCTCTCGGCGATGGAGTACCGCAGGAGCCAGTAGGCATCCGACGGCGTCGACGGCACCACCACCTTCAACCCCGCCGTGTGCAGCCAGTAGCTCTCCGTGGATTCCGAATGATGTTCGACCGCACCGATTCCACCGAACGACGGGATGCGGATGGTCACCGGCATGTCCACGTTGCCCCGGGTCCGCATCCGGTACTTGGCCAGGTGGCTGACGATCTGGTCGAACGCGGGTGCGGCGAAGCCGTCGAACTGAATCTCGGGGACCGGCACGAATCCGCGGATCGCCATGCCGATGGCAATGCCGATGATGGCGGACTCCGCCAGCGGGGTGTCGAAACATCTTCCATCGCCGAATGTCTCGGTGAGGCTCTCGGTCACCCGGAACACCCCGCCGAGCCGCGCGACGTCCTCACCGAACACCAGCACCCGGTCATCGGCGACCATGGCGTCGTGCAGCGCCCGGTTGATCGCCTTGGCCATGGTCATGTCGGTGGCCAGGACGCTCGGCACGAAGGGCTCCTGGGAGTCGTCGCCCTGCATCGATGGTCGTTCGATTATTTGAGTCACCTCACGCCTCCTTCGCCAATTCCGCTGCCAGTTGGTCGCGTTGGCGCGCGAGCTCGGGCGTGATGCCGTGGTAGACGGTGTCGAAGACCTCGGCGACGTCGACATCAGGGGTGTTGATGATGGCGTCGCGCAACTCGGCCCGCATGCGGTGCGCTCGGGCGCCGACCCGCTCCTCGAGCCGCTCCGTCCATACGCCCGAGGCTTGGAGGTAGCCGCGGTAGCGGTCGATTGGATCCCTTGCGCGCCAATACTCCAGCTCGTCGTCGGAGCGGTAACGCGTCGGGTCGTCGGACGTGGTGTGTGGCCCCATCCGGTAGGTGATCGCCTCGATCAAGCTCGGGCCGCCGCCGCGGCGAGCTCGCTCGGCGGCCTCCGCCATCACTGCGTAGCAGGCCAGGACGTCATTGCCATCTACCCGAATCCCCGGCATTCCGTATCCGATCGCGCGGTGTGCGATCGACGGGCCCGCCTGCTGGCGTGCCACGGGTACCGAGATGGCCCATTGATTGTTCTGCACGAAGAACACGCAGGGCACCGCGAACACGGTCGCCAGGTTCAGCGCCTCGTGCACGTCGCCCTCCGACGTCGCGCCGTC
Source organism: Mycolicibacterium sp. P9-64 (assembly GCF_008329605.1). GTDB lineage: Bacteria > Actinomycetota > Actinomycetes > Mycobacteriales > Mycobacteriaceae > Mycobacterium. The sequence goes on along the minus strand of NZ_NPKO01000004.1, from coordinate 136,052 downwards.
GCCGAGGAACGCCACGGTCACGGAGTCCTCGCCGAGCCGCTGAGCAGCCATCGCCGCGCCGACGGCGTGCAGGCCGTGGGTGCCGATTGGAATCGCGAGGGGCGCACAGCACTTCTTGGTGAATTCGAGCCCACCGTGCCATCGGCCTCGCCACACCGCACCCATCTGGGCGGGATTGATGCCGCGCACCAGCAACGCGCCGAGCTCGCGGTATTGCGGGAACAGCCAATCAGTCTTGCGCAGGCACGCCGTCGCACCGATCTGTGCGGCCTCCTGGCCGCGCGATCCCGCGAACAACGCCAACTCGCCCTGCCGTTGCAGGTTCACGAACTCGGTGTCCAACTCGCGGGTCACGACCATCGACTCATAGAGCCAGGCCAACGTCTCGGGCGGGAGGTCTCGGCGGTATCGGGTTTCGGTGGTGGGCGTCCCGTCGGGCGCCACCAGTTGGATCGGCTCCAGCTCGACGCTCATCGCCGAGGGTGCCGCAATGGACCCAGCCATACCGCCTCCTTGGGTCACCGACGGCATGTTGCGCCGCCTGACGACTGAGGTGCTCAGCGCGGTGGCGCTCAGAGCAAACCTCTGGTGGGAGGCCTGTCCGTTAGCTGCCGGGGTGAGGCGCTAACGCGACGACGCGCTCTGCACGCCGCAGCACTGGGGCAACCACCATTATGCCTTCGAATTGGAAGACGCCGCGTGCACTTTGGGCCGTGTCGCGCCCACCGCACCCGTTCAAGGGTCGGGCAGTTCTACTTGGCCATCGTCGACAGGTTGCGCCACAGATTCCGCAGACTGTCAGTGCCGCCGAACAGGGTGGTGAAGTGAGTCGAGTCGATCAGAACGATGTCCCCCGCGCGGGGCCCCGACGGTGGCATCCAGATCAGCGCGTTGAACTCGGAGTTGCCCGCCTCGGTGAACGGGTGTGGCCTGGTCGGATCGACGCGCTGGCGTCCGAGCACCCGCAGGTCATCGCTTTCCGGGGCCGTCAGTTGGTAGTGCGGCAGGTGCGGGTGAAAGTTGAATGTGGTGACGTCGTCGAGCAGACGAGCATTGTCGAGATCCCGAAATCCGGTGAGCGGCGATATCTCCGTGGTGCCCTCGACGACCGCGGGTCGCAGCCCCCACGTGTTGTGCACGGGCACGTCCAGCGCCTTCATCAACGAGCGCGTGTACTGGCTGAAGCGCTGTTGTCTGGGCACCAACCGGTCACCATGATGCTGGTATTCGACCTGCCGTTGGGTGAAGTCGTCGGTGAAGCCGACGTCGTGGTGAGGCGCCAACAGCAGGCACTTGCCTTCCTGCTTCAGCCACTCCCTGATCGCGGCGATCTCCTCAGGGGCGGCTTCCTGTTCGGAGAGCAGATGGTCGAGTCCGAACACCATGAGAGTGTCGGTGTCGGCCAGGATGCGGTCATCTATGAGGAGTTTGTAGCCGGCCTGGTCGATGCGCTGGTAGACCGCTACGGGATGGCCGGTGGCCTCCTCTGCCAATGCCTGAAAGTCCAGGGTGGACCGGTGAAACAGCTCCAATGTTCCTGCGATCCCCTGCAGGAAGTTCGCGGCGTCGTACTCGGGGGTCTCATACGCCGGCCATGCGACGTTGCGCACCTCGGTGATCGTCGAGAAGCGGTTGTAGACCTCCGCCGGATCTCGTTGCGACTCCCAGGGATAACTCCACGTCCAGTAGATGCTGACGCGCCGGCCACCGTTGTCGGGCCTGGCGACATGGCTCTGGTTGTAGGTGCGGGCCCGCGGCAATGCTGTCATCGGGAAGTCCTTCAATCGGCGAGCGACGCGAGATAGCGCAGCCCGTTGAGACCTGGCAGGAAGAAGTACGCACCGCCCTTGAGGGTGGTGAAGGCAGGTATCCCCTTGTGCACCTTACGGATCGGACGTTTGGGGACGGTGAAGTCGAGGGTCCCGTCCTGGGTCCCGCAGATCGGGTCGTGCTCGTTGCCCAATTCGTGGAACGTCTTGTCGTTGATCCACACGTTCTGCGCGAACTCGAATTGGCGCACCAGGTCGGCGCAGATGATGAATGCGGCGATGCCCCGGTCGACGCCGTCGTCGGGCACACCATCGGGCAGTGCAGGCCCGTATGTGGCACCGCGTCGAATCATCCGACGACGGTTCATGTAGTGCGCCGTGTCTCGGGGATTGAGCCGACGGGCGTGCGATCCCAGCGGGCACGCGTATCCGAGTGGATCCATCTCCTTGTAGTTGAAGTCGTTGTTGCGCAGGGGGTCAGCGCCCAGCTCTGGGTCGTCCCGATCTGGGCTCAAGACCAGCGGGGCGCCGCTACGCCACCGCCCCATGAACTTCGCGGCGAGCAAATCCGCCCCCTCGGGCGTGTCGGAGTTCTCGCGCAGATACTCGCGGAACGTCCCGACGTGTTCCTCCAGCCGCCGGTAGGCCATATAGCTGCCGTTGCGCGACAACTCGTCGGGCTGAGGAAGGTCGGCCACCGGTCCGTTCTCGTCGGGATAGCCGAGGATGAACTCCCCCGGCTCGAGTGCCGCGCCGGAACCCGGCGTCGGATCCTCACCGGAGCCCTTCATCACGGGCTGCGACAGCCGATCGCGAAAGCCGAAGTGGTCGTGGGCGTAGTTGAACGGCGGCGTGGCGTTCAGGTCGAGGAAGGACAGGCTTCGCACCCCGTCACACCGGGCGATCAGCGCGTCGTGGACCCCGATGCACCGGTCGTGTTCCTGCTCCGTGCGCGCGAACAGGATCGCGATGGCATGCAGGTCCTCGCTCGCCAGATCACCCACCCAGTGGTCCGGGTGGTTGGCTCCGGTGTCGCCGAGAATGGCCGAGCGGGCGGCCATGCCCTCGCGGAAGGCATCGGGGAAGCTGGCTAGCGACGCTTCTGGCACCCCGAGTGCCCGAAGGCCGTTGAAGGTGAACGCCAGCGTGATCCAGCGTTGAGTGCCGTCCATTCCGGCGATCGCCTCGGTAGCGGAATCGACACGGTCGATCAGCTCTGACAACCACGCACGGCCACCGGCCGGGTTGCCGAACGACAGGAACTCGTAGCGTCCCGTCAACGCAGGGGTGCGGGTCAGCAGAATGTGCTGGATGTCGTCGAACTCAAGCATCGGTTGCTGTTCCGGCGAGGCTCACTGCATCTGGTCGAGCATGTCGGAGAAGGCCGCCTTCAGCCGAAGCGCCTTCTTGATCTCATCGGCCGTCACGTACGGATACTCGCCGTACTCCAGGAAGCTCGGGCACTGGTGGTCCCGGACGAATTTGACGAACGCGTCCGGGTTCTCCTTCCAATCTTCCGGGAACCCTTCGAGATTCGTGAACACGGTCGTAATGCCGGTTGCGCTGAACAGCTGCACGGCGTCTTCCGTGTACTTGTCGAAGTCGGTGTCGAAGATGCCCTGATACTGGAAGTGCAGGCCCGATCCGACGTCGAACAGCACCCAACGCAGGTAGTGCAGGCGGAGCGGCGCAAGCACATCCGGGCTGCCCGCGATCGCCTCCTCGATCTGTTTGCCATAGGCGCGGACCGCCGCCTCGCGCCCCTCCTTGACCTTAGCGATGATGGAGAAGCCGTAGCAGGCGGGCGTCCTCGGGTAGACCGGTCCATACCGACCCCGCTCGAGTTCGAAGTACCCCGTTTCGGGAATTGCCACCGCCGCCGGTCTAGCCCAATTCTGATCCTTCGCCGCCATGATGCCCCCTCGTGCGGATGTCCAGTGATGCCGACAGTAAACACCCGATTGCGCCCTCACAGTGGGGACTTGGCGTCGCCAGGCCCATCTGAAATACGACCAAGCGCCCGGCTCGGGGCACCAGGTATTTCCATGAACTCGCCGAGCCAACTGTCGACTTCCTTCCCGCTGCAACGAGCCGAGATCTTGAAATTGCGAATCTGCCGCGCGTCCACCTCCGCAGACTTACGCTCCGCCGATGACGGATCCGGCGTGTTGCCGGACAGCATGCACGAGGCGGGCCGCCACACAGAGGAGGAACTGCCATGCACTCGAGAAAACGCAACCTGATTCTGGCAATCGCCATGGCTATGGCGCCGATCGCCGTCACCTTCGCCTCACCCGCCACGGCGGATTGCACGAACGCAGGCGCAGCGACCGTGTGCGCCCAGGGCACGGTCCGCGGTGGCGGACCCGATGCGCCGATCGCTGGACCGGCGTACCCGGGTTACTGCGCCGACCCGTGGTACTGCGACGACGGCTGGGGTATTGACATCGACCTCAACCCCCCGCGACCTCCTGGCGGAGGCGTCATCTTGCCAGGGCGCCCCGGCGGCGGTGGCGGCGGCATCGGACCGCGATGACCGTATCCACTGTGGCGAAATATCATTCAACGAAGGAGCTGACCATGTTGAAATCAGTACGAGGCGCCATGGCTGCCACCGCGATCATGGGCTCACTGCTCGCGGGCAGCGTGGCGACCGCCACCGCCGACCCGCCGAACTGCACGGCCGCCGACCTCGCAGGCGTCATGTCCGGCGTGTCCGCGGGGACGTCCGCCTACCTGTTCACCCATCCCGACGTAAACGATTTCTTCACCGGCCTGAAGGGCAAGTCCAGGGATGAGATGCGGTCGGACGTCGCGGCGTACTTCCAAGCCAACCCACAGGTACGCGACGAGCTGAAGGGTGTCCGGCAGGCCGCCGCCGACTTCCGGGATCGCTGCAACGCGCCACTGCCCGACATGCCGATGGGCTAGCTTTCGGGGCGCGGCACCGACGCGGCGATGCGCTCCGCACGCCGCAGTACCGGCATGTCCACCATCTGACCCTCGAACTGGAACGCTCCGCGCTCCGTGCGTGCCGCCGCGAGCACGTTGCGCGCCCACCGCGCCTGATCGTCGGTCGGGGCATAGCCGGCTCTGATCACTGCAACCTGAGTGGGGTGGATGGCGACCTTGGCGTCGAATCCCACCGCCACGGCGTCGTCGGTCTCTGCCCGTAGGCCGTCGAGGTCCTTGATGTCGAGGTACACCGAGTCCAGGGCCATGCGCCCGTACGCCTTGGCCGCCAACAAGGTCTGCGACCGCACGTGCCTGGCCACGTCGCGGTAACTGCCGTCGGCGTTGCGGTTGGACGTGCCGCCGAGCGCCGCGAACAGATCCTCGGCGCCCCACATCGCGCCGAGAGCGTTGTCGACCCGGACCAGTTCGGTGACCACCAGCGCAGCCAGCGGCGTCTCGATCAACACCACGACGTCCAGCGGAGCCAGCGCGGCGACTTGGTCGGCGGACTCGGTCTTGGCCAGCATCACCGTGGTGTACCCGGTGCGCGCCAATGCCGACAGGTCGAGCTCGTGGTCGGGCGTAGTGGCCGGATTGAGCCGCACCACGGTCCTGCTGGGGTCCAGCGGCGTGTCGATCAGCGCGGCGCGGGCGGCCTCCCGGTCCGTGGCCGCGACGCCGTCTTCGAGGTCGAGAATCACCACATCGGCTGCGGCGGCGGCCTTCTCGAACCGTTCCGGACGGTCGGCCGGACAGAACAGCCAGCCGGGACCGGTCTGGGTCAGCGACATCATGACTCCTTGACGTCAGCGGGGCGCTTGCGCACCATCGTCTTTCGCGACGCGGTCGCCACGATGTCACCGTGCTGGTTGCGCCCGGTGTGGGAGAACGTCACGATGCCCTCGCCGGGCCGGCTCTTGGACTCGCGCTTGTCGGTCACCTCGGTCTCCGCGTACAGCGTGTCCCCGTGGAACAGCGGCTTGGGGAAGGCCACCTCACCGAAGCCGAGGTTGCCGACGATGGTGCCCTGCGTCAGTTGTGCTACTGAAAGCCCGACGAGTGTGGACAGCGTGAACATCGAGTTGACCAGGCGCTGATGGAACGGCGGCTGCGCATCGGCGAACGCGGCGTCCAGGTGCAGCGCCTGGGTGTTCATCGTCAACGTCGTGAACAGCACGTTGTCGGCCTCGGTGATGGTGCGACCGGGCCGGTGCTGATAGAGCACGCCGGGCTCGAGCTCCTCGAACCACAGACCGCGCTGGACCACGACCTTCTTGTCGAATGCTGCCGGCCCCGTCACAGCCCAGCTTCCCGCGCGATCAACATCAACTGCACTTCCGTTGTCCCCTCGCCGATCTCGAGGATCTTGCTGTCGCGGTAGTGCCGTGCGACCGGATACTCGTTCATGAAGCCGTAGCCGCCGAACACCTGCGTGGCGTCCCGGGAATTGTCCATCGCGGCCTCGCTGGCCACCAGCTTGGCGATCGACGCGGCCTTCTTGAACGGCTTGCCCGCCAGCATCAGCGCGGCGGCGTCGTAGTACGCGGTGCGGGCGACGTGCGCGCGGGCTTCCATGCGGGCGATCTTGAACGCAATGGCCTGGTATGTGCCGATGGCCGCGCCGAACGCCTGACGTTCCTTGGCGTACTTGACACATTCGTCGACACAACCCTGGGCCACGCCAACCGACAGCGCGGCGATCGCGATCCGGCCCTCGTCCAGGATCCGTAGGAAGTTGGCGTAGCCGCGGCCCCGCTCGCCGAGCAGGTTCTCCTGCGGCACGCGCACGTCGTCGAAGCTCAGCGGATGGGTGTCCGAGGCGTTCCAGCCGACCTTGTTGTACGCCGGTTCGGCGGTGAAGCCCTCCGTCGGCACGGGCACCAGGATCGACGAGATCTCCTTCTTGCCACCCACATCCCCCGTCACCGCGGTGACGGTCACCAGCTTGGTGATGTCGGTGCCGGAGTTGGTGATGAACTGCTTGGAGCCGTTGATCACCCAGTGGCCGTCGTCCTCGAGTCGGGCCGTGGTCTTGGTGGCGCCTGCATCGGTGCCGCCGCCTGCCTCCGTCAATCCGAACGCGCCGAGTGCCTTACCGCTGGCAAGCAGTGGCAGCCACTCCTGTTTCTGCGCGTCGTTGCCGAAGCGGTACACCGGCATCGCCCCCAGCGACACCCCGGCCTCCAACGTGATGGCCACGCTCTGGTCGATCTTGCCCAGTTCCTCGAGCGCCAGGCACAACGCGAAGTAGTCGCCGCCCATGCCGCCGTACTCCTCGGGGAACGGCAGGCCGAACAGACCCATGTCGGCCATCCCCGCCACCACTTCGTACGGGAACGAGTGCTCCTCGTCGTGCTTGGCGGAGACCGGCGCGACGACGCTCTTGGCGAAGTCGCGGACAGTCTTGGCCAGCTGCTCATAGTGATCGGGCAGCGTGCCGGTGGACAGAAAGTCGCTCATGACGGTGGCTCCTCGGTTGAAACGGTGATTCGGGCCAGTGTTTGGCCCACCTTGACCTGGTCGCCGACGGCGACGAGTAGCTCGACGGTGCCGTCGACCGGCGCGGACAGTTGGTGTTCCATCTTCATCGCCTCGACGGTGACGACGACGGTGCCCAAGGCAACCTGGTCGCCGTCGCTGACGCCGATGGCCACCACCGAACCGGGCATGGGGCTGGCGAGTTCGGCGTTGCCGACGTGTTCGTCGTCGGGCCGCACCGGTGGCTCGTACACCTCTTCGAGCAGGGTGACGCCGTCATCCCCGGCAAGCCAGATCTGGTGGCCGGAGTCGGCGACCCGGTACTGAGCCCGCAACCCGTCCAGCGCGACGGTGAGCGCGTCGCCGTCAAGACTTGCTGTCAGCGAACGTGTTTCACCGCCTTCGACGGCGACGGTCGCCGACCGCGGGGTGCCGACGATGCGGACGTGATCGGTGCGCACCCCCGACCGCAGGCGAAGTACGGTCGCCGCGGTCTCACCCATCCGCCACCCCGTCGGCGCCGACCACGGATCGCCGGTGGCCGTCTGCCAGTACCGCAGCCACCGGTAAGCCGCTGCGGCAGCGAACTCGTCGTCGCCCGCCGAAGGCGACGTGAAGTCGCCGACCCGGCGGTCCAGCAGGCCGGTATCGAGACGGCCTTCGGCCACGTCGGGGTCGGCGAGCAGGAAGCGCAGGAAGTCGACGTTGGTGACCACACCGAGCACCGCGGTCTGCGCGAGGGCTCGGTCGAGACCCCGCAACGCCGCGGTCCGGTCCTCGCCGTGGGCGATCACCTTGGCCAGCATCGGGTCGTAGTCGCTGCCGACTACGGTTCCCGCGTAGATACCCGAATCGACACGCACACCGGCACCGGACGGGTCGGTCACCTCCAGCACGTGACCACCGGTCGGCAGGAAGTCACGTGCGGGATCCTCGGCATAGACCCTGGCTTCGATCGCGTGCCCCGTCATCACGACGTCGTCCTGAGCGAGGGGCAGCTTCTCCCCTGCTGCGATGCGCACCTGGAGCTCGACGAGGTCGACGCCCGTCACCATCTCCGTCACGGGGTGCTCGACCTGCAGCCGGGTGTTCATCTCCATGAAGAAGAACTCGTCGGGATTCGCCGCACCGACGATGAACTCGACGGTTCCGGCACCGACGTAGTCGACGCTTCGGGCGGTGTCGCACGCGGCGGCTCCGATGCGGGCGCGGGTGGCCGGGTCCAGCAGTGGTGATGGAGCCTCTTCGATGACCTTCTGGTGCCTGCGCTGCAGGCTGCATTCACGCTCGCCGAGGTGAACGACGTTGCCGTGGCCGTCGGCGAGCACCTGTACCTCGATGTGCCTCGGCACCAACACGAACCGCTCGAGGAACAGCGTGTCGTCGCCGAACGCGGCGGCCGATTCGCGGCGCGCGGAGACCAGCGCTGCCGGTAGGTCGACCGGCTGCTCGACCATGCGCATGCCCTTGCCGCCACCGCCTGCGGACGGTTTGACGAGCACCGGATAGCCGACCTGCTCTGCGCCTTCGATCAAGTCGGCGTCCGTGAGACCGGGCCTGGAGATACCTGGCACCACGGGCACGCCAAACGCCGAAACGGCCGCCTTGGCCGCGATCTTGTCACCCATGGTGGCGATGGCCTGCGCCGGCGGGCCGATGAACACGATGCCCGCCCGGTCCAACGCGGCCGCGAATTCCGCGTTCTCCGAGAGGAATCCGTACCCGGGATGCACTGCCTGCGCGCCGGTGCGGACGGCGGCTCCGACGACGGCGTCGATGTTCAGGTAGCTCTGCCGTGCAGGAGCGGGACCAAGACGGACGGCCGCATCGGCTTCCAAGACGTGCCGCGCACTTGCGTCGGCGTCGCTGTAGACGGCGACCGAACGAATGCCCATGTCCCGCAACGTGCGGATCACCCGCACCGCGATCTCACCACGGTTGGCGACCAGAACGGTGTCGAAGAGTCGTGAAGTCATGTCACATCCTGAAGACGCCGTAGGACACGGGCTCGAGCGGAGCCTGTGCGACAACCGAAAGTGCCAGCCCCACCACGGTTCTGGTGTCGGCGGGATCGATCACTCCGTCGTCCCAGAGCCGTGCCGTGGAATAGTACGGGTTGCCCTGATGCTCGTACTGCGCGCGGATCGGCGCCTTGAACTCCTCTTCCTCCTCCGGCGTCATGTCTCCGCGGACCGTCGCGAGCACCGATGCGGCCTGCTCACCGCCCATCACCGAGATCCTGGCGTTCGGCCACATCCACAGGAACCGCGGCGAGTACGCCCGGCCGCACATCGAGTAGTTGCCTGCGCCGTAGGAGCCGCCGATCACGACGGTCAGCTTGGGCACCCGCGCGCATGCGACGGCGGTGACCATCTTGGCGCCGTGCTTGGCGATGCCACCGGCCTCGTAGTCGCGGCCCACCATGAAGCCGGCGATGTTCTGCAGGAACAGCAGGGGTATCCGACGCTTGTCGCACAGCTCGATGAAATGCGCACCCTTGACAGCGGATTCGCCGAACAGCACGCCGTTGTTGGCGATGATGCCGACCGGGTGGCCGTGGATGCGGGCGAACCCGGTCACCAGCGTCGTGCCGTATTCGGCCTTGAACTCGGCGAAGTCGCCACCACCTTGGGCAAGCGAAGCGCCGGGGGAAGGACCGTCGATGATGCGGGTGATCACCTCGTGGACGTCGTAGGGCACCTTGGAGTCGATGGGCACCACGTCGTACAGCTCGGTCTGATCGGCGATCGGCTCGACGGTTGGCGTGACGTCCCACGGCGTTGCGGTCCGCGGGCCCAGCGTCGAGACGATCCGTCGCACGATGCGCAAGGCGTCGCGGTCGTCGTGTGCAAGATGGTCGGTGACGCCGGAGACCTTGGAATGCAGGTCACCGCCGCCAAGGTCCTCCGCCGTCACGACCTCGCCGGTCGCGGCCTTCACCAAGGGTGGCCCACCGAGGAAGATGGTGCCCTGGTTGCGGACGATGACGGCCTCGTCGCTCATGGCGGGCACGTATGCACCTCCCGCAGTGCAGGATCCGAGCACCGCGGCGATCTGCGGAATGCCCTGTGCGCTGAGGTTGGCCTGGTTGAAGAAGATTCTGCCGAAGTGCTCGCGGTCGGGGAAGACTTCGTCCTGTCGGGGCAGGAATGCGCCGCCGGAGTCCACGAGGTAGATGCACGGCAGCCGGTTCTGGCCCGCGATCTCTTGTGCGCGAAGGTGTTTCTTCACGGTGATCGGGTAATAGGTGCCACCCTTGACGGTAGCGTCGTTCGCCACGATCATGCACTCGCGGCCGGACACCCGGCCGATGCCGGCGATCAGCCCGGCGCCAGGGCACTCGTCGTCGTACATGCCATCGGCGGCCAACGGCGCCAGCTCCAGGAACGGGCTGCCCGGGTCGAGCAGGCCGTCGACCCGGTCACGTGGCAGCAGCTTGCCGCGGCTGACGTGACGTTCCCTCGAGCCTGCCGACCCGCCGAGCGAGGCGGTGGCCAACTTCGCGCGCAACTGTTCGACCAACACCAAATGCTGCTCGCGATGCGATACCCGCGTAGACATCACAGAACCCGTCCGTTGAGTTAATCATGACTAACTGATGGTATGTTAGTGACGATTAACCGAAATGTCCACCATCGAGCCGGAGGCAGGAATGACCACCACGACCCCTGCCGAGACACGGCGGAGCAAGGCCAAGTCGGATCGTCGGTCGCAGCTCATCGCCGCAGCCGAACGGTTGATGGCAGAACGCGGATTCCTCGCCGTCCGGCTCGAGGACATCGGCGCCGCGGCCGGGGTGAGCGGGCCCGCGATCTACCGGCACTTCCCCAACAAGGAAGCGCTCCTGGTGGAACTGTTGGTCGGCATCAGCGCGCGGCTTCTCGCCGGCGGAAGGGACGTCGTCGACCGCGCGGACACCCCTGAAGAAGCCCTGAATGGGCTGATCGACTTCCATCTGGACTTCGCGCTTGGCGAATCCGACCTGATCCGGATCCAGGATCGCGACCTCGACCATCTCCCCGTGTCCGCAAAGCGCCAGGTACGCAAGTCGCAGCGGCAGTACGTCGAACTCTGGGTGCAGGTCCAGCGTGACCTCGACCCCACGCTCGGGGAGGACGACGCCCGGCTGATGGCACATGCCACCTTCGGGTTGCTGAACTCGACCCCGCACAGCGTCAAGCAGGTCACTGCAGCCGAGACGGCACGGTCATCGCGCGCCGTTCTGCGCGCGATGACCGTGGCGGCACTCGGCTCTGCCGCGCGGGGCTAGTACCAGACCTTGCGGCCGCCGACCGCGTGCCCGGCCGCACCCAGTATCCAAAACACCGCGCCGACGACGAGCGCGACCACACCGATGTAGGTGAGGATCGGGACCGCAAAGATCAATCCCAGGATGAGCAAGATGACTCCAATGGCGATCATGACGACCTTCCTTCGTGATTGGGCTTGCGAACCGGGCAGTTACTTGCTCGGCTCGGGAATGTTGCAGCTCGTGACCTTCGGGTTGACCCCGGCGTAGTTCAACGGACCGGCTACCACGGTCAGTGCAATGGTTCCGGCTGTGGCACAGTTGTTTTCAGAGGTCTTGAAGTAGTCGCGCTGATACGCGGCCACTATGCCGATCAACAGCCAGACCAGTACGACGACTCCGATGATTCCGCCACCGCGCATGTCGGCCTCCTTGTTTTAGGGGCGCCCCTGTGACGCGTGATCTTGAATTACCCCGGCGATAATTTGGCTAAACACTGCAGAAGAAGTTGCTCGCCACCGAAGCACCGCCGCGGAGCGCCCGCCGTCGCGTACCCGCGGTCCCAGCATCTGCGCGGGTACCCTGCAGCCATGAGGTGGGAATGACCGATTCGCAACGCCGCGACATCCCGGATCCGACGCAGCCGCTGCCCTACGGCACCCCCGGCTACACGGATCCCGCGTATTCGAACCAGGCGCCGATGGGGTCCTACTATCAGCCGCTGCCGTCGTCGAACCCCACCCAGCAGTTGCCCCCGTACGGCTATGACCCGAACGCCACGGACCAGTACGGGCGGCCGTATCCGCCGGGCGGAGCGCCCCCCGAACCACCCAACCCGAACAGCCGCGGTCCTCGGAAGTGGCTGTGGGTGCTCGCCGCGATCTCGGTCGTCACCGTCATCGGGCTGGTGATCGCACTGGTCATCGTGAACAGCTCACAACAGGACACCGTCATGGCGCCCGCACCCGCGCCGCTGGAACCCAACTTCACCACCCCGTCCACGACCACCAGCCGCACGCCGACCACCACGCGCAGCATCGTCCCGGCGCCACCGTCGGCCACCGTTCCTCCCGGCGAATCGACCGCCCCTGGCGAGACGGAGACCGTGGTCTACGACGTCGCCGGATCGGGCCGGGCGATCAACATCACCTACGTCGACGCGGGCGGTCTACTGCAGACCGAGTTCAACGTGATGCTGCCCTGGAGCAAGGAAGTCGAGTTGACCAAACCGGCCAACCAATCCGCGAGCGTCAGCATCATCAACGTCGGCCGTGAGGTCACCTGTTCGATCACGCTGGGCGGCACCCAGATTCAGCAGCGCACCGGATCGGGCCTGACGATCTGCAGCGCACTGGGCTAGGCCGGCTCTCGGCGCGGCGTCCGCACCGCGATCATCCCCACCAGGCCGATGGCGAGCACGGCGCAGATACCGCCCAACCCCGCGCGGTTCGCTCCGAACACCGCGATGAACGTCCCGAAGAACCACGGCGCAAGGAACGACGCCGCGCGCCCGGTAGTGGTGTAGAGCCCGAACGCCACGCCCTCCTTGCCCTCGGTCGACAGGCGCAGCATCTGCGTCCGCGCCGACGACTGAGTGGGCCCGACGAACAGGCACAGCAGCAGCCCACAGATCCAGAACGCGGTGGCTCCGTCGAGAGACATCATGACGAGTGCCGTGACGATCAGGGCCGTCAGCGACCCGACGATGACGAGCTTCGAGCCGATGCGGTCGTCGAGCAGACCACCGAGCACCGCGCCGATCGCGGCAATCACGCAAGCGCAGATGCCGAACAGCAGCACGTCGGCCTGCGATATCCCGTACACCGTCGTACCGATCACCGCCCCGAACGTGAACACCCCCGTCAGGCCGTCGCGGAAGACCGCACTGGCAGCCAGGTAGTAGACGATGTTGTGGTCGCGGCGCCACTGGTCGGTGAGCTCCGCCCACAGGTTGCGATACGCGCCGAAGAAGCCGATTCGAGCCCGGACCTCCTCCCGCGGGGCATTGCGTCCGGTGAGGAGCAACGGCAACGCGAAGAGGATGAACCACGCGGCGGCCAGCAGCATCGCCGAGCGAACGGGCCACCCGTCGTCGGCCGGGATGCCGAGCAGCCCACGCGTGGCACCGTCACCGGAGATCAAGCCGAGGTAGACCATCAACAGGAGCAGAACGCTCCCGAAATAACCTGCTGCCAAACCGGATCCAGAGATCCGCCCCGATGTCGCAGGCGTCGACAAATCGCTGAGCATGGCGTTGTAGGGCACTGTCGCGAGGTCGCTACAGGCCGCGGTGGAGGCGAGCAGTATCAACCCGGGCCACAGGTAGTCGGCGTCGGCCCGGATCAAGCTCATCGACGCCGTCATGACCACCACCACGCCGGTCAAGACGGCCAGCACCGGGCGTCGGCGATGCGCGGCGTCGACCCACACCCCCGTCGCGGGGGCGAGCACGGCGACCACGAGCCCGGCGCCCGTCAATGCGTACCCGAGCAAGGCGGTCGGCGTGGTGGGACCCGGCATGCCCGCACCGACTTGCCCGGTCAGATACACCGAGAAGACGAACGTCACGACGATGGCGTTGACACCCGTCGCGCCGGTGTCCCACAACGCCCAGGCCAGCACTCGAGACCGCCCCCGAGTCTGGGTATCCACCCCGGGGCTGCTCATTACTTCACTCTATTGGTCCTTACGATTGGCCCCATGCCAGTACCCGCTCCCAGTCCCCATGCCCGCGCGGTGGTCACCGGCGCCTCGCAGAACATCGGCGAGGCACTGGCCACCGAGCTCGCCGCCCGCGGGCACCACCTGATCCTCACTGCGCGCCGCGAGGAGGTGCTGGCCGCGCTGGCGGTCAGGCTGACCGAGCGCTACGGCGTCACCGTCGAGGTCCGGGCCAGCGACCTGGCCGACCCCGACGACCGCGGAAAGCTGTGCGCTGAACTGGCGACCCGCAACGTCTCGATCCTGTGCGCGAACGCGGGCACGGCCACGTTCGGCCCGGTCGCCAGCCTCGACCCGGCCGAAGAGCAGAAGCAGGTTCAGCTGAACGTGTTGGGCGTGCACGATCTCGTCCTCGCGGTGCTGCCGGGGATGGTGGCGCGGCAGTCCGGCGGGATTCTGATCTCCGGCTCGGCGGCGGGTAACTCGCCGATCCCCAACAACGCCACCTACGCCGCCACGAAGGCGTTCGCCAACACGTTCAGCGAGTCGCTGCGCGGTGAGGTGAAGCGCCAGGGCATCCACGTCACCGTGCTGGCGCCAGGACCCGTGCGCGAGACTCTGCCGGCCGAGCAGGAGCAGTCGCTCGTCGAGCGGCTGATCCCGGACTTCCTGTGGATCTCGACGGAGTACACCGCGAAGATCTCGCTGGACGGCTTGAACCGCAACAAGATGCGGGTGGTCCCCGGCGTGACGTCCAAGGCGATGTCGGTCGCTAGCGGCTACGCGCCGCGGTCGGTGGTCTCCCCGATCGTGGGGGCCGTCTACAAGAAGCTCGGCGGCAGCTAAGCCTTCGGCTCGCGAGATCTGCGCAGGGGTCGTGATCGCCGCCGGCGCCACGACCCTCCCGCAGATCTCGGCGAGTGATGCAACGCCGAGCGCGACTAGCGGCGGCGACGACCCGTACCGAAGATGCTGCGGGTGATCTCGCGGCCTGCCACCGTGGCGGCCGAGCGCAGGAAGCTCTTGAACGCCGTGCTCTGCAGCGCCTCGGTGACGATCCCCGGGCCCTCGACGGCGTCCTGCGTCTTCACCTTGCCTTGGACTTCGAGCCCGCCGGTGGGCAGCGGCGGCGGCAGCGCATCCGCGGCGGGGGCAGCCGCCACCTTGGCGGTGAGCCGCTCGTAGGCGGACTCCCGGTCGATTGTCTGGCCGTACTCTGCCTGCAGTGGCGACGCCTTGGCCGCCGCCGAGATCGCCGCGTCGCCGATCGTGCCCATGAGCGACCTCGGGGCGCGCATTCTGGTCCACGCCACGGGCGTCGGTGCCCCGGTCTCGGAGAGCACCGTCACGATGGCCTCGCCGATGCCCAGTGATGTCAGGGCCGACTCCAGGTCGTAGACGTCGGTCTTCGGGTAGGTGCGGACCGTCTTGGTCAGCGCCTTCTGGTCGTCGGGGGTGAAGGCGCGCAGCGCGTGCTGAATGCGGGCGCCCAACTGCGACAGCACGTTGTTGGGCACGTCGGTGGGCAACTGGGTGCAGAAGAACACGCCAACGCCCTTGGAACGGATCAGCTTGACGGTCTGCTCGACCTGTTCGAGGAACGCCTTCGAGGCGTCGTTGAACAGTAGGTGGGCCTCGTCGAAGAAGAACACCAGCTTGGGCTTGTCGACGTCACCGATCTCCGGCAACTCGGTGAACAGGTCGGCGAGCACCCACATCAGGAACGTCGAGAACATCACGGGCCTGGCCGCCTGAGCGCCCAGCTCGAGAAGCGTGATGACGCCGCGGCCCTGCGCGTCGAGCCGCATCAGGTCCTTGGGCTCGAGCTCGGGCTCACCGAAGAAGGTGTCCGCACCCTCGGCCTCCAAGTTGACCAGCGCGCGCAGGATGACGCCCGCCGTGGTCGGCGACACGGCGCCCAAGTCCTTCAGCTCCGGCTTGCCCTCGTCACTGGTCAGGAATTGGATGACCGCGCGCAGATCCTTCAGATCGAGCAGCAGCAGCCCCTTCTGATCCGCCCAGTGGAAGATCAAACCCAGCGTTGACTCCTGAGTTGCGTTGAGCCCCAACACCTTCGACAGCAGAATGGGCCCGAAGCTGGTGATGGTGGCGCGCACGGGAACCCCGACGCCCTCGGTGCCGAGCGACAGGAACTCCACCGGGAACGCGGTGGGCGTCCAACTGTCGCCGGTGTCGGTAGCGCGCTGGGTGATCTTGTCTCCTGCAGCGCCTGGTTGAGCCAGCCCAGACAGATCACCCTTGACGTCGGCCATGACGACTGGGACGCCAGCGGCCGACAACTGCTCGGCGATCACCTGTAGGGACTTCGTCTTGCCGGTACCGGTGGCGCCCGCAACCAGGCCGTGGCGGTTCACGGTGGCCAGCGGGATGCGGACCAGGGCGGTCGGGTCGACGACGCCGTCCACGACGACTGTGCCAAGCTCCAACGCCTGCCCGCCGACCGCGTAACCAGCGGCGATCTGCTGCGCGGGAGTAGCTGCCGATTCGGTTGTCATGCGGCAGAGACTACTTGTCGAGCCCCGGTCCCGGTGGGTGTGGGGAGACGCTTGTCGGCACTGCGAATACTGTTTAGCGCTGTGCGCGACGAACTGGTGTGGATCGACTGCGAGATGACTGGGCTGGACACGGGGTCCGATCGGCTCATCGAGATCGCGGCGTTGGTCACCGACGGTGAACTGAACATCCTGGGCGACGGTGTCGACGTGGTGATTCACGCCGACGACGCCGCGCTGGCCGGAATGGCGCCGGTGGTCCAGCAGATGCACTCCAAGTCGGGCCTCACCGAGGAGGTGCGGGCGTCGACCATCGAACTCGCCGAGGCCGAACAGCTGGTGCTCGACTACATCCGCACCCACGTCAAACAACCCAACACCGTGCCGCTGGCGGGCAATTCGATCGGCACCGACCGCGGATTCATCGCCCGCGACATGCCAGCACTGGACAACTACCTGCATTACCGGATGATCGACGTCAGCTCGATCAAGGAACTCTGCAGGCGGTGGTACCCGCGGATCTACTTCGGCCAGCCGGAGAAGGGCCTCGCGCACCGCGCACTCGCCGACATCCACGAGTCGATCCGGGAGCTGAAGTACTACCGGCAGACCGCGTTCGTCGACCCTCCCGGGCCCTCGACCAGCGACATCGCCGCGGTGGCCGCCGAACTCGGGCCGCCACGCGATGATCCTCAGGCAATCGATTCGGCCGCGGGCGGTCCGACCCGCTAAGATCGACGACGCTGCAAAGCCCCACCGGCTCGGCAGCAATGGTGGCTGTAGTTCAGCTGGTAGAGCACCAGGTTGTGATCCTGGATGTCGCGGGTTCGAGCCCCGTCAGCCACCCCACAGGTCAGGGAGTGTTTTTACTCCCTGACCTTTTTCATGATCCGAACCCCTTGCACCCTTATTGCAACCTTGCTCGCGGCGTTAAAGCCGTCGCAGTTGTCGGAGGCGTGTGCGACCGTTGGCTGACACCGAGCAAGGAGCACCTACCCAATGCAAGTTGAGCAGTTGTTCGTCGAGACACTCATTGACATCCGTCAGAAGCTCAACAGCAACCCCACGGAGTACCACCTACTGAAGGTCTCCAGTCTTTTGCGGCAAATCCTCCTGGAAAACCTTCTAGAAGATGCGAGCACAGCCACCTCGATGGAGGCCAAGTTCCGGGTCGTCAAGCCGAAGCCGTATCAACCATCAGCCGGGCTGGACGAATCGTGGGCCGCGATGCACGCCGTTCATCCCGAAACAAACCGGGTGAACATCGGCGCTGGGATGCGCGGAGGTCTGATGAGTGGCGAACCTTCCGAACCGGGTGACCAGGTGCTCGAACTGACGCGGAGGGATTTCCTTGCCCACCCTGTCGGCTTGACGTTGTCAGACGTTCAATACTCCGTTGAGAGCGTGTTGCGGGTAGCGGCGAACAGCCTTGGCGGCACACACAACGACGGCTTGCCCAACCGCAACAGGGAAGCAGAGCAACTCCGCCAGTACATGGAGCAGGGCGAAGGAGCAACATGGTTCGGCAGGTCCATGCCTTCGGCGTTTGTATTTGAGATTGCCTCCTGCACGTTGCGTGCGTGTGAGCCACTGGCGAACGAACTTGCCCGACTCGGCCTGTACTCGCCACCAGTGAGTGAGTGGGCACTGGACGGCAACGGCAATGGAACGGCAGTGGGCCTCAATGCGATCTTCAGCGGAATGTCACCCGGCACAAACTTTTTCGTAGAAGTCCATCCCGTTCCGTAGGCCCATGCTTAACGAGACGTGGGAGGACCAGTACAGGCGGATGCTGCGCTCCTACGAACTGGTGCGCACCATGACCGAACCAATCCGCAAGCCACGCGAGGTAGACCACCGCGACGTGCTCTACCACTTCTGCTGTGACGCGTTCCACCTACGGGACTGGATACAGAACTCGGACCTGAGCGAGGAAATTCGGCAGACAGTCGGCACGCTGTTCAGTTGGGAATCATCCGAGGCCCTGGCCGCATGCGCTGACATCGCCAATGGTTTCAAACATCTAGTGTTGAAAAGCAAACCGAAGTCTTCAGGTACTCACGCAGAGATTGTTCGCCGGACGACTGTCATAGACAAGAGTGCTGGCCACTACGTTTCCACAGATATCATCAAAGCGGGCGGAAAGATCCTTCACACCAGGAATCTCACGGATGATGCAGTGAGAGATTGGGATTGGTGGCTACGCGAGCGCGGGATACTGCCCGAAAGGCCGAAGCCCACACGCTGAGGACATGCAGGCCACTCCATTGCCTTGATGGCCTGCCAGAGTGGGGACTGTGTGTGAGCTGCTTTGGAGTCATAGCGGCGAACCGTACTCGTGAATTATGAAGTGCGGCAATAGGTGTCCCTGCCTAGAGAGGGCTCTACATTCGACTAGGGCACCCAGACACAACAATGCCCTCCCGAGACCCCGGGAGGGCATTGCGGCGCTGCCATGATGGCGCGCTATCTGCTGGACGGACGACAAGAGACGCCCAGCGGAAGAGTTTGGCGGGGTCCCTCAACCCCGCCCACCACCAGGGGGACATCCGAATGGCAATAAGGAAGTTCCCTGGCGGTGTTGCTTTTGGTGGCCCCCTCGCAACCCTTCGCGATGAACGAGGGGGACCGGTCTAAATGGTGGCTTCCACGTCAAACCACGCGTAGCCGAACTCGGTGCCAGTCAGTGCGGACGGGTCATCCCATGCGGGTCGGCTGATCACCTTGTAACGAACTGAGCGGATGTCGATACGGTCACCAAACTGCAGGTGAACGGCTTCCGTTGTGGGGCAGCCGATCTGGCCCGAGGTATCCGAAGATTCCTGGCGACCACGCGAAGAGGCTACGGCCTGACCGCCCAAGATGACGCCGTTGATGGTGCCCACTAGAGCTGCACCGTCGTCCAGGCGCACGACGTTGCCGCCTGTGTCGACGGGGTCACCGTGGGCATTGCGGGCTGGGGCCCTGTAGACGGTGCCGGTCACCATGCGCGGACCCGGTAGCGGTCCAGGACGAACAGCTCGGCCAGCGACCAGCCGGTAAAGGCAGACCGATAGGAAACGGCGTCTGGACCGTGGGACTCGTCCAGGAGCAGGCCCCGTGGATTCGACAGGAGTCGAGCGGCGGCGGTGAGGATCACGGCGCGGATGCCATCGTTCGGCACACCGTCAACGAAGCCGATGTCACGCGTGTAAGCGGACGCCATGGCGGTGACCACGGCCAGAATCTGAACAGCCTGCCCGCTGTCCAGATCCCGGCCCAGCAGTGCGCCCAGATCCTCGGAGGTTGGCGCACTCATGATTACGGAGTCGCGGTCAGAACGGTGACGGCTGCGGCGCGGGTCAGACCTACGTCCCAGCGGGAGACGACGCGCAGGGCCTGGGTGTCGTAGTCGGCGTAGAGCTGGTCAATCAGGAAGACCGAGGCGTCCAGATCGCGGACCACCACAATGTGGTTGGTGTCGGCGATGATGGCCTTGCCCACGGCAAGATGGTTGGTCACCGTGACCGGTAGGCCGAACAGGGCGAAGCTGTCGGCGGCGTGGGCGTCGGGCTCAAGCACGTATCCGGCGTCTCCAGTGCCGCGAACGATCTTGCGCAGGGCAATCCAGTCCGTCGGGTTGAGGTAGATCCGGTTGGGCGTGACGTTGGCCGCGTAGGCGGTTGCGATCCCGTCCAGGATCGAGTTGAGGTCCGTCACGTCCAGCACGCCGGTACCGATGCCGGTCTGTGCGGTTACGCCCTTGATGGTGTTCGAAGTGCCAGCACCCGAGTAGAGCGCAGCGTCTAGCGCGTTGGCTACGTCGGCAGTGAGGCGAGTCTTCAGGACGGCGTCTAGCCCAATCACGCTCTGGCGCAGTAGCTCATTGCTGAACTTGACGAGCACCTTGAGCGACTTGAGCGAGCTCGGTAGCAGGGTCAGCTCGTCGAAAGCTACGTCTCCGTCAGAGATCTGGGCACCCTCGGCCACGAATCCGGCGGTCACGCCGTTGGTGATACGAGGGATGCGAACGGGGCTGGAGCTGTCAATGATCTGCACGCCCGACGCCAGGAACGTGCTGGCAGTCTCTAGCGGCTGGATGAGTAGTGAAGCAACCTGCGACTGAAGCAGCGTGCTATTACCCGATGTGGTTTCAATGGCCACGATGAATGTCCTTAGTAGGCAATGGTGTTGGACGCCATCGCCAGGACAGGGTCAGAAGTGGCCGCCAGGGCCGAAGTGAGAGGCGGCGCGCCAGGCGCTCTTTCCTCTGCTCTCAGTTTACAGGCAAACTGGGTGAATCAGGTTCGTGCTCGCAGCATTCCGAGTAGGTCCACGTCGGTGGACGGTGCGCCGGTAACACCTTGACCGATGTCGCCGACCGGCTTTCGGGCTAGCTTCTCCTCGGCTGCCACGGCGCGGGCCTCTGCCGCTTCTGCGCGGGCCTCGGCATCCTTGGCCGCTACCCGGTTGTCGGCAGCTTCCTTGCGTAGCTTCCGAACGACGGACGCGGGGAAAGTCTTCGTGTCGTCGTCCTCGTCCTCGGTGATCTCGTCGGCAACCTCGGTGGTCTCGGTCTCCGTCGTTACCTCGGTGGTCTCTTCGGGCTCGGTCGTCTCATCGGGCACGGCGCTTCCTTCCTACGGGTTGAATTGGGTTGGTGGTGAGCACTACTCGGGGAACGCACTTGTCCCCGGGATGCATCACCTGGAACGGCTGCTTCTTAGGCCACACTCGGCCTTCCCGCCAGATGAATACGCAGAGCTGACACGGATTCTCGCTCTCGAATTGCCTGACCCAGCCCTCGACTAGCGGCTGTGCGGTCATCGCGTCTACAGCGCTTTTCTGGGCTGTCGAGAAGGTCTCCGAGTGAACCAGTCTGGTCAGTCGCTTCTCGGCGTCCGGCTCGTCCGGTGTCTGCTCAGGCGAAGCGGTGAGAACCGTTCGCATCGACTTGACGAGTCGCACAGAGTTATCGACTGGCAGAAGCCCGACGGCGGTCCCGGGGTTGGTTGACAGCTCTTCGATGGATGCGACGACATACGCGTCAGCCAGGATCGTGGCGGCGGCATTGCTTCGGTTGACCTCACCGGCCATGCGGGCGACGGCAGTGTCGAGATCAAGGCTGCCCGCAACGAATGCGGCGTAGGCGGCGAGTACTCCGCGCTCGGTGCCGACCGCGATTTGTTCGGCTGCGGCCTGGAACGAATCAGCGGCGGTCACTGGCTACCGCTGGACGGTGCCGGGTTGGTGCCTGGCACGCCCGCAGACAGATCGGTGGCCGCTCCCCTTGTCTGCGTACCCAGTGTTACGCCCTGGCCATCTAGGGCCTCGGCGCGAGTTGCCTGACGGATTGCCAGGATCTCGTCATCGGAGTAGCCGAGCTTCTGCAGGGCGTAGGCGCGGGGAAGCAGACCGGCGGCGAATAGTTTCACAACGGCGTCAGCCTCCTGGGCCGTGCTCCGTGTGTCTGCTGGGGCCCACTTGATCTGGACGGTTACGTCGGCGGCATCAACCGAGTCGCGGATGGCGATCAGAAGGCGCGCCACGGACTCCCAGCCCGTGCCGTATGCCTGCTGCTTTGCCTCGGCCCGCGAAACCAAAGCGGCCTCCGCAGCGCGGAGAGCATCCGCGCTTGTGACTGAGTCCTGCAGTAGCCCAACGTAATGCGCGGGAAGGCCGCTTACCATCATGGCCTGGCTGATGATGATTCGTACGGCTGCCTCGAAGCCTCCGAGATCGGCAGCGGGTAGCTGACCAATCTTCGCGTTCTCACCGGCCGCGACCATCATTCGGTTGTTCTCGGGGAAGGGGTTTACCGCCTCCATCACGGGCTGGTCGTCTTCGTCCAGCACGGGGCTGCCGTCGGCGTCCAGCTTGGGCCGATCCACCAGCTCGATTCCCGTTGCCGTGCGGCGGGGACGGCCTGCATATTCGCTGCTGATCATCGCGTCTAGGAGGAGCTTGTTCAGGGCGTCCTGGAGCGGAATTAGATCGGCAACGACGCTGGTGTCATCGTCTAGGCCGAGGGCCACAACGGGGACGACACCGAGCGGATTGGGCACCGTGTCGACGAGGTTGAATCCGGCTGTTGCCGCTCCCGGTGTCTGAGCCCGCCAATGCTGGATCTCATCGGGTAGGTAAACCCAGGCCTCGGTGGTGGTCTTCGTCCTGACCCGCTTCACTGCCGAGACGATTTCCCGGTCGACGGGGTCACGGAGAACGGCCACTTGCTTTGGCGATTCGATGGTGGCGCGGGCCCTGCCGGTCTTGTCCGTCCACACGATGACCGGACACCAGGAGTAGAGCAGGGCGTCACGGTGCGCCTTCGCACTGAGCTGGTCGAGGTCTGAGCGAAGCCAGTCGGTCCAGACTTCAGCCCCGGTGAACCCTGAGATTCGCAGTCGCTCGGCCAGACTGAGAACCGCTGTGCGACAAAGGTTGCTGCTCATCCGGTCGAACTTCGACAACGCTGCCTTCGCCTCGGCGCTGAGGTAACTCAGGGGCGAATTGCCCTGGTAGTAATCGTCAAGCCGGGTGAATCGGTACTGCGGCGCGTCTAGCTCCTGCAGGAGTTCAACTAGGCGGTCGGCGTCGGGATTGCTCATGCGAAGGACACGGCTCGATTTCTCTTCTTGGGATGGGCGGCTAGCCAGGTGGCGCGGGAGTGCGCCATTACGAGGCACGCGGCTAGGTCGATCTTCTGGGCGGATCGCTTGCGGCTCGTCTTACCGAGGCGCAACCCGCCATCGCTCTCGATTACGGTCGCGGCCATGACGTGGTTGGTCATCGTGGCGTCGCCGCTGTGGGTCATGTTGGCGTTGACGGCCGCGCTGTAGGCGTCCGTCGTGGCACGGGTCAAACGAGAAGGGCTGTGCGGAAACTCGACCACGGGCAGGCCTTCAGAACCGAGAACCTGGAGTGTGCGGTTCCATCGGAACGGGTCCGCAACAACCTCTTTCACCCTCCACTGCTTGCACGCGTCCCTGATGGCCTGCTCCACCTCTAGGACCGGTACGCGCCAATCCGGCTGGTCGGACGGCTGAGCCCAAACCTGTAGCGGTGCGAAGTGAGGGACAGCCGAGACCGTGCTCAGGAGCAGCGCCGTGGTGTCATCGGAGAATGATCCGTCCAGCGCTAGAACCACATCGGTGCCGTCGGGGATCGGCAGGCCCGTGGACAGTGACAGCCAAGTAGCTTCGTCAATGAATGGATTGACGTTCTCACTTACGAACTGGCACAGCCTCGCTCGGCGAAACGCCCCCTCGGTCGTCTTCGGCGGGAGCAATGCCCGCATAGCGGCTTCCGAGGAGAAGTCCCCAAGGGCGGGGCAGGCCAGTGCCCAGCAGTGCTGGCAGTCGACGGCATGGGTCGCGGTGAACTCGTCAGCGCTGAACTCGCGCCACACAAACGAGGCGTCTTCGGGATGGTCCTGCCCGTAGGCCCGAAGGTCCAGCAGGACAGAATCACTGGACACGGATGGCGTGCCGATGCCCACGACGGTTGCGTTGTCCACCTTGCCCAGACCGAGAAGCAGGGTTTCCCAGGTCTCCCGTGCAATCACGCCGATCTCGTCAGCGATGGCCAGGGAGAAGTTGCCGAGGCCCTCCAGGCGCTTCGCCTCTGCGGGTAGAGCGGTGAACGTCGATCCCTTGCCCGGTACCTCCAGGCGCTCGCGGAACACCTGGCAGCGAGACAGCAGCTCCTCGCTCAAACCCACCATGGCGGCGGCGGTTTCGAATGTGAGGCGACTCTGCCTCTCGTCAACCGCGACAACGACCAGCTGATTGCCGAACGGTCCTTCGAAGAGTTCGAAGAGGGCCCAGCAGGCCATCAACATCGTCTTGCCTGATCCTCGGGGCATCATCACGCCCGCGATGGACGGTCGGGGGCTGGGGTCCATCAGGGACGCCATCAGAGCCACCTGCCAATCCCGCAGTCGGACAGGCCCGTTGGCTCCCTTGCCCTTCGAGACAACTAGGTACTTCAGACACCACTGCGCGAACCGCTCCGAGGGTGTGCCCGTACCGGCGAACGGCAGCGGCTCGGCGGAAACGCGCCGCTTGGGTCCGGTAGACAAGGCCACAGCAAACTTTCTTGTGGATCCAGCAAAGCCCTGGATGGCTATTTATTTCTGAGCGCGCCTAGCGGCCCGGGGTCCCGGAGCTGGTTACTTGCCCCAAGTCCCCTACCTGCATTGATACCGATCTAGCAAACATGACCGAGAGGGTTGGACTTAGGATCCGCAGGGCCCTGACCTGCGGTTATGTGCCAGCCGGCCAATTTTGGGCTCAGCACAGCAGCTAAGGCGGCGGTATGTCCTGACAAAGCGCAGACCCAGCAAACTTCAGCGAAGGCGCTGGCTACCGCCAGCAAACTCTTCAGTCAGACCGGGTTACGTGGTCGCCTCGGGCTGCGCCAGCCAGGCGGTTGCACTGACCGCAACGGACTGCGATGTCCTGCAGGCGGATTGGTAGACCCAGGGCTTTGCGTGCCCAGGCTTCGGGCTTGTGGTCGGCCTGGAGGCCATCGTTGGCGGGCAGCTCGGCGGCGGTGCGGCCACAGTCCAGGCACCAGGGCTGCAGCCTGCGCGCTCGTCGGCTCAGCCTGTCCCAGGCGGCGTCACGTCCACGCCTGCCACGGTTACGGATGTCGGGCCTGTGGGGCTTGCAGGCGGCGCAGTAGGTAGCGGCGGGGATGAGGTCAGCACAGCTCAGGCATGGGCGTTGCGTCACAGGTCGGCGGTCACTCGCGGTGTTCGTTCTCCAGCGCTGCGCTGAGGTGCTTCTGGCAAGCCGTGATGTGTTCGGCCAGTTGAGCATTCGTCAGCGCATTTGCGTCCAGAAGATCGCCATTGGGATAGCGGATGTCGATGAGGTGCAGAGGCGTGCCGTCGGGCTGAGCCACTGTGGCGTAGGTGAACGCCTGGACGCGACGTATTGCGATGGTCTCGGTGTGGTCGCTCATCGACGGATGTCCCTCTTCTGTTGGCCTGCAATGGAATACGTTTTCAGCGGCTGGTATGGCTTATGACACAGTGCGACTACCTCGGCGGATCCGCGCGACTTGACCGCGTGGGCATGTTGGCAGGAACACCAAGGACATTCGACGTAGACGAAGTTGCCTGCGATCGTGAGTACCTTGGCGGTTCGGGTGGCCAATTCGTGGCGTGGTGGATTCACACACCCTCGCCCTTGATCGTGGCCAGGCGCTGCATCGAGAGGTAATTCTCCAGCTCAGACCTTGGGAAGACCAGGCGCTTGCCGCGACGATAGGAGATCGGGCCACGCCCCGACAGGCGGGCCTGGTACACCGCAGACACGGTTACACCGAGCTCTGCAGCGACTTCGCGCGTAGTGAGTAGGTCATCAGTCTGAGTCATGTTCTGCTCCTGGATCTTTCATGCTTGGTTCTCGGTCGAACTATGTCCATCTCCTCCAGGCGATTCCCATTGGGTCGCAACGATCTTGGAGGAGACTGTTCTTGCCCCCACTGGGGGCCTGCGGCGGGCACTTGACGGCGGCGATCACGATGGATCTCTTGAGCGACAACTCAGGCTGCAGGTTGGATTGTCCTTGCACGTCAATCTGATTGGGGCTATCTGAGTCTCACGCCGATGCTCAGCCGCTGACTCACTCGTCCGATTCTCGGATTGACCCTCATTCAAAAGGGGGGCGCTACACATGCAAACCTCTTACAGCCAGCAGGAATACACCCCTTCTGTGCCACGACTGGTTACGGGCTGCGGGGAGACTGACCGGGGCTAGCGGCTGGGCCGTTCATACCCCACGGCTCAGGGGTTCCGGTGTGCTCGCGCTTCAACGTTGACCGGCAACGTCGCCTCTGCCTCATACCGACTTCGGTGTCTATAACCTATTTTCCGGCGATGTCCGCGAGACGATGCGGTTCTTATTACAGTTTAGCACGGGTTGCTACAAACATTGCTACAAAGTCCAGTTGCCGCGACTTCGTCTCTCATCATTCCACCACCCGTTTGACCCACTCGCCGGGCAACGGTCGGTGAAACGGGCTGTGGCAGTGTATAAGCCATGGCCCGCTTTGATGAATACACATGAAAAGACACCGACCACAACAGCCGATCCGCTCCCCCCGCGGCCGTCGATCCAACAGGCGGCAGCATGGTTGGGCGTGGACCCGAAGACCATTCGGCGTTACATCGCCCAGGGCCGCATCCAGGCCGTGAGGATCGGCCCCCGGCTCATCCGTGTCGAACGTGAGTCCTTGGTGGCGCTCGCTACGCCGGTAGGTTGGACGCGATGAGCAACGAGGAGGTCTCCTCCGTGGAGATCAGCAACAGCATTGAGTCAGTGCTTCGGTCGAACCGAGACAAGCGCGACCACGAACTTGCAAGCCTGATCGCGGACGAGATCGCGATGACCTACGTGGTCAGACGCAAGCCACCGAAGCCGAAGCCTTATCAGGACAGCCCTCGGCGCGGGAGGGTCTGGTGACGAACAGCCTCAAGCTTGCGCCAGCCTTGACATAGCATCGGCGATCTTGGCGTCACGCTCCTGCGCGGCGATCTGGTACCGCATAGCCATCCCCGGCGTTGTGTGCCCTAGACGGCTCATCAGCTCTTTGGTCGTCGCACCGGCCTGCGCAGCCAGGGTCGCACCCACATGCCGCAAATCGTGGACCCGCATGTCCGGCTTCCCGACAGCGGCGAAACCATTCTTGACTGCCTTCGTGAACGCGGTCGTTGATAGTCGCTGCCCCCGCGTGGTCGTGAACACAAACGCTTCCGGTCCCCTGCCGGTGTGCTTCTGCATGTGCTCCCGTAGCTGCAGGGCTACGTGCGGTGGCACCGTCACGTCACGGATACCAGCGTCGGTCTTTGGTGGGCCAACGATCAGCTTGCTATCGACTCTCGTTGCAGCCCTGCGGATCCTGAGAGTTATCCGCTCGCCCTCACTGTGAATGTCCTTACGACGCAATTCGATCAGTTCCCCGAACCGCAGCCCACACCACGCCGCGACGGGGACAGCCACCCGGTAGGCCTCCGGCGCGGACTCCGCCACCTTCACCAACTCGGCCGGTGTCAGTGGCTTCACGTCACGCGCCTTCGGTGGCTTACCCGCAGCCTTCATCTGGCACGGGTTCTCCGTGGCGGCCTTGTCCTCCAGGGCCGTGTTGTAGATGGCCTTGAGGAGTTGGTAGGCGTGCGTGTTACTCGTCGGGGTCGCCTTGCCCAGCCCGACCCACCAGGCACGGACCCTGGCCGGTGTGATCGCCCTCAGGATCTCGTCACCCAGCTCCGGCAAGATCCGGCTGTCGAGTAGTCGCCGGTAGAGGGCATGAGTCTTCGGAGTCAGGTCGCGGTGCTTCAGCCACTGTTCGGAGTACTCACGCAGGGTGACCCCGGCAACGGCCCTGAGAGCTGCGCGGGACTCGGGTGGTGACCACTCCCCCAGCTCGATCAGCTTGCGTTCGTTGGCTAGCCAGCCTTCGGCGTCCGTGCGGCTGTCATAGGTGTGTGTGGCGTAGTAGCGCCGTCCGTCGTCGTAGACGTAGGAGGCTTGAACGCGCCCGTTTCGCATAGTGCGCAGGGTGCCGAAAGTACGTCTCCTGGCTGTCTTCTGTGTGGCCATGGCTGCAACCTTAGCTGCAACGCTATTGCAACGCTAGCCTGCGGTTTTGTGTCCACGAACAGGCGTTTGTGTCCCGACTAAGGTTGCACAATAGGTCACAGTAAAGGCACTCTGACCTGCGCGAATATGCGTTTTTCACGGTCAGGTTGTGATCCTGGATGTCGCGGGTTCGAGCCCCGTCAGCCACCCCAGAATGCGAAACGGGCCTGCCGCTAAATGCGCGCAGGCCCGTTTTCGTCATCCAGGTCAGGCGTTGGCGTTTCCGGCCTTCCACTGATCCCACGGCACGTTCCAGTCGCCGAGACCATCCGTGCCAGGCAGCGTGGAGCCGACCGTGTTCGCGACCTCGACGATGTCGCCGCGCTTGGTGTTCTCGTAGAACCACTGCGCATTGCTGGTGCTCACGTTGAGGCATCCATGGCTGACGTTGCTGTAGCCCTGGCTGCCGACCGACCACGGCGCCGCGTGCACGTAGATACCGCTGTAGGACATCTGCGTGGCGTAGTCCACCTCGGTGCGATATCCGTTGGGCGAGTTGGACGGCACGCCATAGGTCGAGGAATCCATCACCATGTGCGAGAGCCGGTCGCCGACGATGTAGGTGCCGTTGTTGGTCGGTGTGCTGCTCTTGCCCATCGAGATCGGCATGGTCTTGATGACCTCGCCGTTGCGGCGGACGGTCAGCGTCTTGGTGTTGTCGTCCGCCGTCGCGATGATCTCGTCGCCAATGGTGAAGTGCGACGTGACGTTCTCCTGGCCGAACAGGCCGTCGCCCAGATCCACGCCGTAGGTGTTCACCGCCACGTCGACGGTGGTGCCCGGCTTCCAGTAAGCCTGTGGGCGCCACCGCACTTCTCGGTTGCTCAGCCAGTAGAACGCGCCCTCGACGGGCGGGTTCGTGGAGACCGAGATCGCCTTCTCCGCCGCCAGACGGTTCGGGATGTTCTCGTCGAAGCGGACCGCCACGGGCTGTCCGACCCCGACGACCTCGCCGTCACCGGGCAGCAGGTAGGGCATCGTCAGGTTCTCGGGCGAGTGCGTCTCGAACGTCATCGACCGGCTGGCAATGCCGCCCAGACCCAGCGACTGCGCGTTGAGCGTGTACTTCTCGTTGTAGCCGAGCGGGTCGGTCGTGGTCCACGTCAGCCCGTCGGGGCTCAGTCGGCCCGCGACGGTGGCGCCTTCGTCGTCGGTCATCGTGACGGCACCGAGCACGCCGTCCTCGGCGGCGACGGTCACGGGCGAGTCGACCGTGACGCCGACCGCACCGTCGGTGACCGAGGCAGTGAGCTTCGGCACCAACAGGTCACCGAATGGGGTGCCCTTGTCGGTGATGGTCTGAGGTTGCGGCGCAGTGGCGGGCGCACTGTTGCAGGCGCTGATCCCGAAGACGACCGTGGGGACCAGTAGTAGCGCCGCCACCACGGACTTCCGACGCGGACGGGCCATCGAGTCGACCTGCCACATGCTTAGCTCCACCTCACGAATAGGAATCAACGGGACGATCGACTACTTGCTGGTAAGTCTAGGGGCAACCTGGGAGTCAGGTGTGATCACTCGGCGGCGCCTGTCCCCTCTGACCGCGGAATTTCATCTGTGCAGCGGGGGCTGTTATTGTCTCTCACGCGCGCCGTTAGCTCAGTTGGTAGAGCAGCTGACTCTTAATCAGCGGGTCCGGGGTTCGAAACCCTGACGGCGCACTCACACGAAGACCCTGCCTAGGCAGGGTCTTCGTCGTTTTGGGCGATGTGCGTCTGCGCCAAGCAATCGGCGTCGTCCGTTGTGGTCCATCGGCTGGTTGTGGGCGCGGGGAGAGCCGTAGCCCAGCCAGCGTCCGCGACGGTGAGTGTGGCATCGCCGCAGCTGCTTTCCACGCCGCATTGGCACCGGTGAAACGCCTAAGCGACGAAATCGCGCGGTTCGTGGGCAACACACTTCGGGTTTCAGTGCAATGGCACTGAATTCACTACGACGTGCGTCGCATCAAGGAAGCAACCGCGACTCCCCCGATGACGCTTGCGATTGATCGACGATCTGTTCGCAGGATGCGGCACCGTCAACGCAACGGTCAAGGTGATGAGTTCAGCGGGGTCGAGGAATGGCTTCGATTACGAGCCGCTCGAGATCGCAAACGGTAACCGTTGCCCAATTGCTGATGACGATTGCAGTCGACCGAGCCCGCAGAACGCCGGCCGAATCGCACACATCGCTGGAGGTGAGGCCTGTCGATGCCACCTCGCCGGGTGCCGATTCGAGCGTTGCTGCGATGAATTGAGTCACATCGGACGTGCGATATTCACATCGCCTCGATGCGCCTCAATCGGCCGAATTGCGATCACCTGATCGACTCGGCGGGAATCATGGTTGCAACGACTAACGATCGACTAGTGACTGCCGTCACACACATTGGATTAAACTAAGAATTAACGCCGTCGACAGTATCAGGTTCGGCATTCCGTCCTCGCCCTCTCCACGGGCGGCAATCGCTGCTCCGACGTCGAACTCTGCACCATTGCGACACTTCCAGCAACCATTACACCGCAACGATTGACACTAGCGTAAATTCCTGTCGGGATTCGCCAACATCTCGTCCGTTTATGTGCTGAAATCGGCGAAGGTGTCAGTTTCAAGCCTCCTACCAGTATCGAAACCCTCGGTAGCGGAAGGCGCCAACGGTCACGGCCCACCGAGTTTCAACCAGTGCGAATCGGGGTACAGCTGCTAACATCTGATTAGCTGGCGAACAACGAACGCCAACCCGCCCGGGCGGTGACGAGAGGAACGGAGGTCTTAGCTGATGACGATCACGAGCGCATCGCTTACCTCGACCTCACCCAGCCTCGACGACGATGAAGAGGCAACCTCGCAATGTGTCGTGACGGTCTACAGCTGCAGCAGGCTTGGCCGCACCGCAAACCCACCCAGCCGGTGGTCCACCGACTGGTTCCGGCCCCGCCGCCGTCGCTGACCGAGCGGCTCAGCGCCGCCTGATGCGGCGGATCACCAGCACGAGCACCAGGGTGCCGACGCCCGCGAGTGACACCGCCACCGCAGGCTTCGTAACGAACGCCACCACGCCCGCCTTGGCGTCGTCGGCAATCCTGCGGGGATTCGCCCGCTCGGCCAGGGCATCCACGGTCGAGGCCAACTGATCGCGAGCCTGGTTGATGTCCTGCTTGATGCTGTCCGGATCCCGGTCCGCCACGTCAACCCCTCCAACTCACGTCATTGGCTTGCCGAACTACCCTAGAACAGGCCAGCCGCGATCCGGCGCGCCGGCCGACCGAAGGGACACATACATGCCACCGACCCCTCGTCTCGCAGTGGGCGACACAGCGCCCGCCTTCAGCCTGTCCGACGCCGACGGCAACACGGTCAAGCTGAGCGACTACAAGGGCCGCAAGGTGATCGTGTACTTCTACCCCGCCGCATCCACCCCCGGCTGCACCAAGCAGGCCTGCGACTTCCGGGACAGCCTCGCCCAACTCAACGACGGCGGCCTCGACGTCATCGGCATCTCGCCGGACAAGCCCGCGAAGCTCGCCAAGTTCCGTGACACGGAGGAGCTGACGTTCCCGCTGCTGTCCGATCCCGACCGCGAAGTGCTCACCGCGTGGGGGGCCTTCGGCGAGAAGTCGATGTACGGCAAGACCGTTCAGGGCGTGATCCGGTCGACCTTCGTCGTCGACGAGAAGGGCAAGATCGAGGTCGCCCAGTACAACGTCAAGGCCACCGGCCACGTCGCCAAGTTGCGGCGCGACATCTCGGTTTGACCCCCCGAGTCGCTGCGCTGCTGGCCGCCGGATCTAGCCGCCGAGCTTCTCCAACAGCAGAGCCTCACTGATCGCCGCGCGTTCCAGCACGCCCAGGTGCAGGCTCTCGTCGATGCTGTGCGCCTGCGTTGCCGGGTCCTCCACACCCGTCACCAGGATCTTGGCCTCCGGGTAGGCGTCGGCGAACGCGGCGATGAACGGGATCGATCCGCCGACCCCCATGTCGATGGCGTCGGTCCCCCACGCCTGTCGGAATGCAGCGCGCGCGGCGTCGTACACCGGACCGGTTGCGTCGATCGCATACGGCTGCCCGACGTCACCGGACGTCACCGTCACGCGGGCACCCCACGGCGCGTG
The DNA here is from genome assembly GCF_008329605.1 of Mycolicibacterium sp. P9-64. Lineage (GTDB taxonomy): Bacteria > Actinomycetota > Actinomycetes > Mycobacteriales > Mycobacteriaceae > Mycobacterium. The sequence continues at coordinate 103,709 of NZ_NPKO01000004.1, read as the reverse complement.
CGCCTCCAAGTGCCGCGTCAGCGCGTCCAGATGCGCCCGTGCGTCCCCGCCAGGTGCGACGCGCATGCTGACCTTGGCCCGCGCCACCGGAATGAGTGTGTTCGACGACGATGCGATCGGCGTGGTGTCGATGCCGATGACGGTGATCGCAGGTTTGGCCCAGAGTCGTTGCACCACCGAGCCGGAGCCGATCTCGCCGACGCCGTCGAGCAGACCGGACTCCTGCCGAACCCGGTCTGGCGGATAGTCGACGTCGGCCGCCGTGCCCTCGTGCAGACCGGCCACCGCGACGTTGCCGTCGTCGTCGTGCAGGCTGGCCAGCACCCGCACCAGCACGCTCAGCGCGTCGGGCACCACACCACCCCACATGCCGGAGTGCAGCCCGTGGTCGAGCGTGGCGACCTCGACCACGCAGTCGGCAAGGCCGCGCAGCGACACCGTGAGCGACGGGATCTCGGTGCTCCAGTTGTCGGAGTCGGCGATCACGATGACGTCGGCGGCGAGCAGGTCGGAATGAGCACCCAACAGTGCTCCCAACGATGGCGACCCGGACTCCTCCTCGCCCTCCACGAACACCGTCACACCGACCGGCGGATTGCCGCCGTGCGCCCGGAACGCCGCCAGGTGTGTTGCGATGCCTGCCTTGTCGTCGGCAGTGCCCCGGCCGTACAGCCTGCCGTCGCGCTCGGTCGGTTCGAACGGCGGCGACGCCCACTGCGACGGGTCGCCCTCCGGCTGCACGTCGTGGTGGGCGTACAGCAGGACGGTCGGCGCGCCGGGAGGGGCGGGGTGCCGCGCGATCACCGCGGGCGCCCCTCCTTCACTGACGATGCGCACGTCGTCGAAGCCTGCGCCGGACAACAGCTTTGCCACCGCGTCGGCGCTGCGTCGCACCTCGTCGTGGCGGGCCGGATCCGCCCACACCGATTGGATGCGTACGAGGTCCTCCAGGTCGGCGCGGACCGATGGCAATACCTCGCGGACGCGGGCAACGAGCTCACTCATGGAAACGACGTTAGTCGCTCCGGCGTGGGCGCGAGCGTGCGCAAACTACCGAATCCGCCCGGCGTGTCGGCCGCAGACTGGGGTACCCCGCTTGCGGGGAGCACGCTCGCGGAGGAATGCCTAGGCGGCGGACTCCAGCACCGCGACCGCCGCAGCGGTGTCGCCGTCGTGGGTCAGCGACAGATGGATCGTGATGTCCTTCAGGTGCTCGCCGATCGCACCGGAGAGGCGCACCCGCGGACGTCCCCACATGTCGGTGACGATCTCGATGTCACGGTGGATGCCCTCGGGCAGCATCGGGCGCTTGGAGAACCGCGAACCGGACCAGGCCTTGATCACGGCTTCCTTGGCTGCCCACCGTGCCGCGAGATGCCGCGCCGCCGACGAACTCTTGTCCGCGGCGTCGCGGCGCTCACCCGGCGTGAACGTCTCCGCGAAGACCGTTCCCGGTTGGTCCACCTGCTCGGCAAAGTCCGAGATGGATACCAGGTCGATGCCGACCCCGACGATGCTCATGCGACGAACGCTAGCTCAGACCCCGTCCGCTCATCGCGAGTACCTGCCGTCCTCGCCGAGTCGCGACGACGCGTCGAGGAGCATGTCGGCCTCCTGGCGCTTCTCCGGTGAATCGTGGTTGAAGCGCCTGTCCGCCGGCTTCACGTACAGCGCGGGTCCACCTGCGATCGCCGACGCCAGCCTGCGCTGACCCTCCAGCACCCGCTCGTTGGCCCGGCGTTGGTAGTCCTCGCGGTCCGCCGGATCAAGCGCAGCCAGCAGCGCCTGCGGATGCACCAGCGCCACCAGACCCGACACGTGACCGAAGCCGAGGCTGGTCACCAGACCGGCCTTCATCGGGAACTTCTCCCCCAGGTGCAGGGTCTCGCGCACCCACACGAAGTGCGACGCATGGGCGAGTTCGTCGTCGACGCAGTCCAGGCTCCGGTTCGGCGGGATGACGCCGTCACGCAGCATCTGGCACAGCCCCATCATCTGGAACGCCGCCGCACCGCCCTTCGAGTGCCCCGTCAGGCTCTTCTGGCTGACGATGAACAACGGTGCACCAGGCGACCGGCCCATCGCGCCGGCGAGCCGCTCGTGCAACTCCGTCTCATTGGGATCGTTTGCAAGCGTTGACGTGTCGTGCTTGGAGATCACGGCGATGTCATCCGCGCCGACACTGAGCTTGGCGAGCGACTTGACCAGCTGCGACTCCCTGCCACCGCGGCCAGCACCCAGGGCGCCAAGGCCAGGAGCTGGAATCGAGGTGTGCACACCGTCACCGAACGACGAGGCGTAGGCCACCACGGCCTGCACCGGAAGGCCCATCTTGACCGCGAGATCGCCGCGGGTCAGCAGGATGGTCCCGCCGCCCTGCGACTCGACGAACCCAAGTCGACGCCGATCATTGGCCCGAGAGAACTTCGAATCGCTGATTCCCTTGGCACGCATGGTCGCAGTCTCGGCAGTAGCCGACATGTCACCGAAGCCGGTGACGGCCTCCAACGTGAGGTCGTCGTAGCCGCCGGCGATCACGAACTCGGCCTTGCCCAGGCGGATCTTGTCGACACCCTCCTCGACGGAGACCGCAGCGGTCGCGCACGCCGCCACCGGGTGGATCATCGCGCCATAGCTGCCGATGTAGGACTGAACCACGTGGCCCGCGAAGACGTTTGGCAGCACCTCCTGCAGGATGTCGTTCGGCTTGTTCTGGCCAAGCAGGTTGCCGTGGAACATCGTCTGCATGGACGTCAGCCCACCCATACCGGTGCCCTGGGTGCTTGCCACCAAACTGGGGTGCACCCAACGCATCAGCTCGGTCGGGGAGAATCCGGCCGACAGGAACGCGTCGACGGTGGTGACCAGGTTCCACAGGGCCACCCGGTCGATCGAGCTCATCATGTCCTGGCTCACGCCATACACGGTGGGGTCGAAGCCGGTCGGAATCTGCGCACCAACGGTGCGCGACATCTCGACCTTGCGCGGCACCCGGATCTCGGTGCCCGCCTTCCGCGTGACCTGCCAGTCGGTGCTGTCGGGCAATGGCGTGATGACGGTGTGTTCGGGATCGAACTGCGCGAATCCGCGGGCGTCCGCCTCAGACGACACCACGAAGGTGAAGTCCTTGTCGAGGAAGACCGAAACCAGCAGGGGCGCAGTGAGATCACCGTGGATCGCGCCATCCTCGACGAACTCGCGGATGCCGACCTTTTCGATGACGATGTCGTGGTAGCGCTCGACCAGCTCGCCCTCGTCGACCAGATCGCCGGACTGCGTGTCGTACCAACCCGGCTTGGGGTCGTCCTCCCACTTCACCAGACCAGTGGTCCAGGCGAGTTCGAGCACGCCGGCCGCCGACAGCTCGCCGGAGACCTCCATCTCGAAGCGCGTGCGCGACGAGCCGTAGGGGCCGAGCTCGGCACCGCTGACGATGACCACCAGGTCGGCGGGGTCGACGTCGAGGTCGTCCCATGCCGGCGGCGGTGCCGCCGAGTAACCACGCGGAGGCGACGGCAGTGCCCGGATGGTGTCGAGGTCCACCTCGTCGTCGACAGGAGCCTCGGCGGCCATCTCTTCGCGCGCCTTGGCAGCCAATTCGCCCATGTCGATGTCGATCTCGCCGAGGCCACCGGTCAGATCCTTGTGCAACGGCTCACGCGCGGCCGCCACCTTGGACTCGATGTCGCACAGGTCGAGCAGCATCGATGCCATCTGCTCGGTCGTGTACGTGGTCACGCCAGCCTCTTCGACGGCGCCGACGATGGCGTCGTTGTGGCCCATCAGGCCAGTGCCCTTGGTCCAGCCGATCAGCGCGTGCGCCAGCGAAACCCGCTGCGCCCACGATGTTTCGGCCTTCCAACGGGTGACCACCGCGTCCAGCGCGGACTTGGCCTCGCCGTAGGCGCCGTCGCCACCGAACATGCCGCGGTTCGGCGAACCGGGCAGCACGACGTGCAGCCGGGAGGCGATGTCCCGCTCGGAGCCGATGTGCGAGAGGCCACCGATCAGCCTCTGCACGGCCCACAGCAGCACCTTCATCTCCATCTCGGAGCGAGAGCCCGCCTCGGACAGGTCACCTGCCACGCGCGGTGCCGCAAACGGGAACAGCAGCGTCGGCGTCAGGGCGTCCTTCAGATGAATTGATTGCGGCCCAAGGCTTTCAGACTGCTCGTTGCCGACCCAGTCGACGAGCGCGTCGATGTCGGCGTAGGACGCCATGTTCGCGGGCACGACCCATAGCTGGCCACCGAACCGGGCGTTGTCCCGGTAGAGCGTCCGGTAGAACGCCAACCGGTCGTCGTCCAGCTTGGACGTGGTGGCGATGACGGTCGCTCCACCATCGAGCAACTGCGCTGCGACCGACGCGGCGATCGAGCCCTTGGAGGCGCCGGTCACCACTGCGATCTCGTCCGCGTAGCGGCCCTTGTCGGGGTTCTCCGCGCCGGCTGCCGCGCGCCCATACAGCGACGCGTGGACGTTGCGGCCAGCGGCGAGAGCCTTGCCCTGCCACCAGTTCGCCTGCGTGGCAACGACGTGCCCGGCACCTTCGAACCGCTCCGAGAGGCGCGCCCAGTCGGCGTCGATGTCGCCGTCGTCCATCAGCCACAGCCGCGCGAGGTCCTCGCGTGCACTGGCCCAACGGTCGTCGAACAGCACCGCCTTGCGGCCGTCGAACGTCGGCGCCACCAAACGCGGCCAGTCCGAACCCAATTCGGTGGTGACGAGGTCGATCAGCTCGGCGTCGTTGACGGCCTCCGGTGCGCTGACCTGGTTGTCGAGGCCGAGTTGGCCAAGGATCATCCTGGCGGTCGTGGCGAGCACGCCGTCGCGGCCGGTGACCTGCTCGGCGAACTCGGTCAGCGCGGCGGAGTCCACCACGCCTCCACCGGTGGCACCCGACGAAGGCAGCGACACCGAAACACCCTTGCGAGCGCCGACCGCGGTGACCGCGGCGTCGATGACCTTGTCCACCGTGGCGGCGTCGGCCAGTGCGCCCTCGTGCAACCCACCGAGCGCACCACCGCGCACGCTGGTGCCCTCACGGGTACCGAGTGCGACCTCGACGATGACGTGCTTCGCCCAGCCCTCGCCCAGCTCCCACGTCTTGGTGACACGTTCGGCGATGGCGGCGGGCCGCCTGCCCGAGGGGCCGAGCACCGTGCGCAGCTGATCGTTGATCGCGTCGGAAAGCACTGGGCCATACGGCTTGTACGTGCGGGCCAGCTTGGTCACCTGAGCCTTGAGCCCGGCCAGGTCGGCCTCGGCCGCCCCATCGATCGCGCCGAGGTTGAGCTCGGAGCCAAGGTCCACCAGCAGCTGGTTGCGTCGTGACGATGCACCGTCGGTGATCGACTCGATGGAGTCCAGCGACTCGATCTGGTCGATGCGCATCTTCGCCGAGAGGGCGACCAGGGCGAGCGTGGCGTCGGCTGCGTCGAACCCGATGTCCTCAGGACGCGGGCCACCGCTGGGTGCGGCCTGCACCGGAGCCGGCGCGGCCTCCACAGCTGCGGCCTCCGCGGCAGGTGCCGGCGCTTCTGCACTCGGGGTGTCGTCGGCCTCCGGCTCCGGATCGGTGTCGGTCGCGAACAGCACCGCAGCGTCGCGCTCGGAGTTGAGCACCTCGGTCGTGTTGTGCGAATACTCCGGCAGCTTCAGCGTATTCGTGGCCAGTCCGGCGACGGTCGGCGCCGACTTCACGCCGATCTCGACGAACCGCTCGATCCCGAGCCCGCCTGCGGCCTCCTCGATGAACAGCAGGTCCTGGGTTTCGATCCAGCGCACCGGGCTGGCGAACTGCCAGGCCAGCAGCTCGATGACGATCTTGCGGCACAGCTCGGTCGGACGCTCGTTGCGCCAGGTGTCGTAGTCGGCGAGCACCTCGTCGAGCGGCTCGGCGGGTACCAGGTCGCGAATCTCCTGGATGAAGTCACGGTCCAGCGTGAACGGCCGCGGGACCAGGTTCGGGACGTAACGGCCCACCAGCAGTTCGGGATCCGCGTCGCGCGGCATGACCCGCTCCAGTGAGCGCCGGAAGTCGGCGACGCCAACCCGCAGCACCGAGGAGTGGAACGGCACGTCGATGCCGGGCACCAGGATGAACGACCGCTTGCCGCCGCTGATCTCGCGGCGCTTCTCGACTTCTTCCTCCAGCACCTCGAGACCGCGCACCGTGCCGGCGATGGCGTACTGCGAGCCACGAAGGTTGTAGTTCACGATCTGCAGGAATTCGCCAGTGCTCTCGGCGATCCCGTCGATGAACGCGGGCACCTCGTCGTCGGGGAGGTCGATCTGCGACGGCCGGATGGCGGCGAGCCGGTAGTTGGAGCGACCGTGCTCGTCACGCGGGACGATGTCGTGCATCTTGCTGCCGCGGTGGAACACCACCTCGAGCAGTGCCTCCAGCGGGTACACGCCGGAAACGCATGCCAGCGCGGTGTATTCACCGACTGAGTGGCCGCAGGCGATCGCGTCCTCGACGAACGCACCCTGCTCGCGCATCTCGGCTACCTGGGCGGCAGCCACCGTCGCCATGGCGACCTGGGTGAACTGCGTCAGGTACAGCACGCCCTCGGGGTGGTGGTAGTGCACGCCACTCGCGATCAGGCCGGTCGGGTTGTCCCTGACCACGTGAAGCACTGAGAACCCGAGGGTTTCGCGGGTGAACTTGTCCGCGACGTCCCACACCTTGCGGGCCGCCTTGGACCGGCTACGGACCTCCATGCCCATGCCCTTGTACTGAATGCCCTGACCCGGGAACGCGTACACCGTCTTCGGTGCGGCCAGCTGGGCCGTCGCCGACATGACGAGGTCGGTACCGACCTTGGCAGTGACCTCGATGATCTCCGCACCGCGGTCGATGCCGACGCGATCGACGCGGAACTCGATGTCGTCGCCGGGCAGGACCATGCCGAGGAAGCGGGAGGTCCAGCCCACCAGACGTGCGGGCGGGGTAGCCCGGCCGTCGGTGGCGGTGACGACGTGCTGCGCTGCGGCCGACAGCCACATGCCATGCACGATGGGCGTTTTCAGCCCGGCGAGCAGTGCGGCAGCACGGTCGGTGTGGATCGGGTTGTGGTCACCGGACACCACGGCGAACGCACTCATGTCGGTCGGCGCCGTGACGGTGACGTCGCGACGGCGGCGGCGAGGCGTGTCGGTGGCATTGTCGGTGATCGCCCCGCCGGCACGCTCCGGGTCGGACAACGCGACGGCGCCGGTGCGGCCGCGGATCGCGAACCGCTCCTGCAACTTCGCCAGCACGGTGCCATCTGAATCGGAGATGGTCACCTCGACCGGCACAACGCGGCCGACCTCGGTGTCGACGGCTGGCGAAGCCGTTGCGGTGACGCTCAATTCGGCCCTGACCTTGGGCATCGGCGCGAGCAGGTGCGCCGCGTGGTCGAGGTGCACCAGGCTCAGCAGGCCCTCCACGACCGGGAAGCCGGCGTCGGTGACTGCCGCACCGATCACGGAGAACACGGCGGGCCAGGTGCGGCCGACCAGTGCGTCCGGCACCAGCGTCAGGCCGGGTGCCAGTGGCGCGCCGAACGTCGCGGTGACGCCGGTGTGGTCGGCAACCTCTTCCGGGTCCCAGGAGACCGTGACGGTGGTGCTGTCGTTGGTCACCGGAGGAAGGGCTTCCGGGCTCTCGACGCCCGCGGCGATCGCCAATACGGCGCGCATCGCGGACGACGCATCCTCGGTGGTGACGACCGGCATGCCGCCGTCGACCGTGGCGGTCGGCAGGGTGAAGCGGATGGTGATCCAGATGTCGGAAAGCGGAACCGACAGCACCACGTGCTCGCCGGCCAGCTCGAGCCGTGCACCCGTGGACGGGTGTGTCGCTCTAACCGAATCCCCGGTCGCTTCGCTCCTGCCCTCCGGAGCCCGGTTCTCGTGCACCTGCCACTCGCTCGGCTCGCCGATGCGGTGCACCGGGTTGATCGCGGTGCGGCCTGCCCACAGCACGTCGGGCGAGTCGAGCACGACGGCCAGCGGGCCGGTCACGTCGGCGCGGGCCTGACGGCGCGACACCACGGCGGGAGCCTCTGCGCCGGAGGCGATTACCTCGTCGATGGACGCCTGCTCGAAGCGGTCGAGCAGCTCACCGACGGGCTCGTCGACGCGGGTGATGCCCGCGACGGCCTCCGTGCCGGGAATGATGCAGACCTGGTCGGCGGTGTAGCGCGCGTCGTGCGCCTGCCACAGCGAGTCACTGCGCCACCAGCGGCGAACGTCCTTGTCGATGACGGGGACGAAGTTGACCGGCTTGCCGAGGGTCTTGCACAGGGTGACGAAGAACGGCAGGTCTGCGGGGTGCAGCTTGACGGTCTCCGCATCGGGGTAGCGCGCGAGCAGCTCCGCGATGGCCCGCTGCGGATCCTCAAGCAGCGCTTCACCTTCGGGGCTCACGGCGTACAGCGTCTCGATCGGGCCGGAGTCCGCGGGATGCAGACGGGCCTCGGCCCGCTTCAGCATCTCCTCGAACCGGTCGCGCCAGCTGATGTCCAGCCACGGCGAGTCGGCCTTCTTGGTGTCGGCGGTGCTGTCGCCGTCGCCGATTGCCAGCTCGACGTAGCGCTGCACCCACTGCAGATACGTCATGTCGGCGACGTCGCCGAAGTACGGCTTGGCGGTGTCGGCCATCGCGGCGATGATCTCGTCGCGCCGTTCTGCGACCGCGTCGGCGTCGCCTGCGACCTCGTCGAGCAGGCGACCGCAACGCGACGCGGTGTTGTCGATCTCGTGGATGTCTGCGCCGAGCTGGCTGCGCCCGGACGCCATGCCGCCCTGGGCCTTTCCTGCTCCAACCCAGCTGTCGGTGCCGGTGGTCTCGACCAGCAGCTGCTTCACGGCGGGCGAGGTGGTCGCCTCGAGGGTCGCCATCGCCGCCGTGCCGACCAGGATGCCGTCGACCGGCATGTCGGGGAAGCCGTAGCGCGCGGCCCAGCGGCCGGACAGGTACTCCGCGGCACGCTCGGGGGTGCCGATGCCGCCACCGACGCACAGCGTGATGTTGGGGAGCTTGCGCAGATCGCCGTACGTCGACACCAGCAGGTCGTCGAGGTCTTCCCACGAGTGGTGTCCGCCTGCGCGGCCGCCCTCGATGTGCACGATGACCTCGCGGTTGGGGACCTCGGCGGCGATCTTGATGACGGCCTTGATCTGGTCGACGGTGCCCGGCTTGAACACCACGTGGGTGATGCCGATCTCGTTGAGCTCGTCGATCAGGTCGACGGCCTCCTCGAGATCTGGGATGCCCGCGCTGACGACGACGCCGTCGATCGGCGCGCCGGACTGGCGGGCCTTCTGCACCAAGCGCTTTCCGCCAACCTGCAGCTTCCACAGGTACGGGTCGAGGAACAGCGTGTTGAACTGGATGGCACGGCCCGGTTCGAGAAGTTGGGTCAACTCCTCGATGCGCGCGTCGAAGATGGGTTCGGTGACCTGGCCGCCACCGGCGAGCTCGGCCCAGTGCCCTGCGTTGGCCGCCGCGGCGACGATCTTGGCGTCGACGGTGGTCGGCGTCATGCCGGCAAGGAGGATCGGCGAGCGTCCGGTGAGGCGGGTGAACTTCGTCGACAGCTTGGTCGACCCGTCGGGCAGCGTGACGATCGACGGCGCGTAGCTCGACCATGCGGGCGCGACCTCGGGGGCAGCGCCGACGGTGAACAGGTTGCGCTGTCCGGCACGGGTCGCCGCGGCGACGATGCCGACGCCGAGACCGCGAATGACGGGGGCGGTGACACGGGTGATGGTGTCGCTGGGGCCCAGATCGATGATCCAGCGCGCGCCTGCCTGGTGCAGCCGCTCGACCTCGGCGACCCAGTCGATGGGACGGACGAAGATCGACTCGGTCATCTCGTGAGCGAGCTCGGCATCGATACCGCACTTGGCGGCCCAGCGGTCGACGAGTTCGACGCCGTCAGCCAGACGCGGGGTGTGGAAGCCGACCTCGACCTGCACGCTGTGGAACACCGGTGCGAAGACCGCGCCGCCGCGCAGCTTGCTCTTGCGCTCGGCCTCTTCCTTCTCGGTGACCTTGCTGCAGTACAGCTCGAACCGGGCCAGCTGCTCCGGGGTGCCGGTGATGACGACCGACCGGCGACCATTGCGGATCGACAGCACCGGCGGGAGCACCGTGCGTACGTCGGTGGAGAAGTCCTCGAGCAGTTCGGCGATCCGATCGGGATCGGCATTGGTCACCGATACCATCGGCGACTTGTCGCCGCGCCCGACCATGCCCCGACGTCGCGACACCAGCGACCCCGCCGCACCGATCAGCTGCAGCAGCGCAAGCAGCTCGGCGTCGCGGGCCCCGTTGGCCTTGAGCGATTCGCAGGCCATGGTGCCCTGTGAGTGCCCGGCCATGGCGACGGGCGGCGTGCCATCGAGATCGAGCCCCTGACGCTTCACGGCGCGAATGGCGGCCATCTGCGCCAGCAGGATGCCGGGTCCGGAGATTGCGGCGGTCGTGAGCTGCTTGGAGGTGGGCAGCGGCTCGTCGGCGGCCAGCGCGCGCACCCACTGAATCGGCTGGAAGCCGATCGGCCGCACGACCACGAGCTCGCGGGCGACGGGCTCGAGCAGGAGCTGCGCCTCGCCGACGACCTCGCTGAGCTCGGACTCGATGCCCGCCGAGCTGATCAGCTCTTCGAGGTTCTCCAGCCAGTTGCCACCCTGTCCGCCGAACGCGACGGCATACGGTTCGCCGGCGTTGAGCAGGTCGACCAGCGCGTGTGCGCCGGTCAGGGAAGACGACGTGTCGCCTGCGTCGGTGCGGCCGGTGGAAACTCGGTTCTGCTCATTGATCGTCACGTCTTGTCCATCTCCTCGGTGCGCGGGGCGCGTATCGCTGTCGTCTTCGGGCTGCGATCTGTCTGGTCTTCTCGGCGGCTCGGCCCCGCTCGCATGCGGGGTCGTGCGATTCGGCGTCGAATCTCGCTGGCTCCGGTCTCGTCTCCTCGGGCGCTGAGGAGTGCGGCCGGACTGCCCTTCCCGGGCAGCCCAGCGGACGGGCCAGCCCCATAAGAGTGTCATGAGAACCAGGACCATTTTCTGCGCCTAAATGGTTACTGGCGAGTTCTACGCTCGGGTAACCACGTATTGCGTAACGCGGGCTTCGGGCGGGCCACGAGTCTTCCGGGACAAACGTCCTGCATGCGCGTGGTTACGGTCGAGTAGCAACAACAGCGCAGATCAAGGCAGTATTGTTACCTAATCGTTATGTGAAATTCGTCGATGCCCGACGGGATCGTCGCAGCCTCGCACGAGGCGACAACTTCGACCGATGTGTCTACCCAAACAGGCGGCGCACGCCCGAAAGTTTGCTGTCAAAACTTACCGGTCAGTAAGTCTTAGTCCCACTGGCCGAATTGGGGCTTCAGAACGTGGTTGATGTCGACGCCCACACCCCCAACACTCTGCTTGTCGATCTCGACCTGATGCAGGTGCGCCGCCGGATGTGTGAATCCCTTCGGCGATCCCCAGTTGTGTTGCCAGAAGTACGAGCCGATGCCGTCTTGCAATGCCCAGTCGATGGTCTTCGAATTGGCGTAGACCCCGACCCGCTGGCGTCCGAGCACGGACTCCCAGGCCTTCAGATAGGGCACGACTTGCTGCTTGTACTGGTCCAATGTGGGGTCGTCGTCGATCGATGCGTAGATGGGTGCGCCATAGGACCCACCTGCGGCGACGTGCAGCTGCCAGCCCCGCTTGGCGTGCCGAATGCCGGCATTCTGACCGCCGAGCCAGTCAGCAGTGTCCTGCTTGCCGTACTGATAGCAGGACACGATCTTCAGCCCGCTCTTGTAGAGGTCACGAGCCTCGGGTAGCTGGATGGGCTTTCCGAGCATCCACTGACCGCCGGGACGGCGGTCCGAGACATACCTGATCGCGCCCGAGGCTCCGGCCGCGCGGATGTCGGCTGCCTTGATCACACCTGCTGCGTAGTCGAGCAGGACGCCGAGGGGTGCCGCGGCCGCCGATGGCGTACCGGTCGTTGCGGAGACCGCTGCCAACGTGCCGCCAAGACCGAGCACGGCCGGCGCGGCGGCTGCGTACTTCAGCACGTCACGCCGGGACATCGCCATGTGCCCCAGGATATGACAACTGCCTCAATATCCTCATCAGCGCCACTGGTCACAGCGGCATCAAGTTTGTGGATCGTGGCCCAAGGGCGCTGACAGACGAAAACAGTCGAAAAGACATCGATTCCATTCGAAATCCATGCTTTGGGCTGCAGTTCGACCCACCGATCCATACGATTCTCGCCATGCCTGCTGGGCCGGACTCCGGGACCGCCACCATGCCCTCGAACGGGCCACGTTCGAGCACCGCCGCCCAGGGGGTGGCGCAGATCGAGTTGATCGGCGTCCGCAAGGTGTTCCACGAGCGCGGTACCAACGGCGTGGTCGCCGTCGATGGTGCCGACCTCACCGTCGAGGACGGCGAACTGTTCGCGATCCTCGGCCCCTCCGGGTCCGGCAAGACCACCGTGCTGCGGATGATCGCCGGCTTCGAACAGCCCACCGCGGGCAGCATCCGGCTCGGTGGGGTTGACGTCACCTCGTGGCCGGCCCGGACCCGCGACGTCAACACCGTGTTCCAGGAGTACGCGCTCTTTCCCCACATGACGGTGGCCCAAAACGTCGAGTACGGGCTGAAGGTGCGCGGCGTGTCGAAGGCCGAGCGAAGGAGTCGCACCGCCGACGCCCTCGACATGGTCCAGCTCACCGCTCAGGCATCGCGCCGCCCCGCCCAGTTGTCGGGTGGGCAGCGTCAACGCGTCGCGTTGGCCAGAGCCCTGGTCGGCCGTCCACGCGTGCTGCTGCTCGACGAGCCCCTCGGCGCACTCGACCTCAAGCTGCGCGAGCAGATGCAGGTCGAGTTGAAGGCCATTCAGCGCGAGGTTGGCATCACGTTCGTCATCGTCACCCACGACCAGGACGAGGCACTCACGCTGTGCGACCGCCTCGCCGTGTTCAACGACGGCCGCATCGAACAGGTCGGCCGAGCCAGGGACGTCTACGAGAAACCTGCCAACCGTTTCGTCGCCGACTTCGTGGGGACGGCCAATGTTCTCGACGGGGCCGCGGCCGAGACGCTTGTCGGCAGGCCCGGCCTGTTCGCGATTCGGCCAGAGCGCATCGCCGTCTTCGCGCCGGACACCGACCCCGTGCCAGGCGTGCGAACAGTCGAGGCGACGGTGTCCGAAGTCATCTACGCCGGGCCGACCACCCGGATCGTCGCGAACGCCCCACCCGGTGTCACCCTGACCGCCACGGTTCTCACCGCGAGCACCTGGCTCCCCCCGAACGTCGATCACGGAGCGCCAATCACATTGGCGTGGAAGGAAAGTGCCGTCCATGACCTGGACGGCTGATCCAACTGACAGGAGCACCGCCATGAAACCCACCCTCGCGCGACTCGGTCTCACCCTCGCCGCATGCGCGGCCCTGGTGGTCGGCTGTTCGAGCTCGGACACCTCCGGCGGGACCGGTCAGGCTCCCCCGAAGATGGAACCGCTGAGCGCGTTGGGCAACGGCGAGGGCGAACTCAACCTCATCGCATGGGCCGGCTACGCCGAGAACGGCTCCAACGACCCGAAGGTCGACTGGGTCACCCCGTTCGAGAAGGAGTCCGGCTGCAAGGTCAACGTCAAGCTCGGCAACACCTCCGACGAGATGGTGCAGCTGATGAGAAGTGGCCAGTACGACGGGGTTTCGGCCTCTGGTGATGCCACGCTTCGCCTGATCTACGCCGGTGACGTCGCGCCGGTCAACACCTCACTGGTGCCCAACTACGCGACGATCTCGCCGTTCCTCAAGGACAAGCCGTGGAACTCGGTCTCCGGCCAGATGTACGGCATTCCGCACGGCTGGGGCGCCAACCTGCTGATGTACAACATCGGTGTCGTGCACGACGCCCCGAACTCGTGGGCATCGGTATTCGACGGAGCGAGCAAGTACAAGGGCAAGGTGACCGCGTACGACTCCCCGATCTACATCGCCGACGCCGCGCTCTATCTGTCGAAGACGAAGCCGGAGTTGGGCATCAAGGATCCGTACTCACTGACGAGCGAACAGCTGGACGCCGCGGTCGAGCTGCTCAAGGCGCAGAAGGAGAACATCAGCGAGTACTGGTCGGACTACACCAAGGAAGTCCAGGCGTTCGAATCCGGCACTTCGGTGATCGGCACGACGTGGCAGGTCATCGCCAACACCATCGGCACCGAGAACAAGGTGCAGGTGAATACCGTTCTGCCGAAGGAAGGTTCGACCGGGTGGTCGGACACCTGGATGGTCGCGGCGAAGGCCGCCCACCCGAACTGCATGTACAAGTGGATGGACTGGATCACCTCGCCCAAGGTGAATGCCCAAGTGGCCGAGTACTTCGGTGAAGCGCCCGCCCAGACCAAGGCGTGCGAGTTCACCGCCGAGAAGGACTTCTGCGACATCTACCACGCGACCGATGAGAAGTACGCCGCCCAGATCCACTACTGGACAACGCCTCAGAAGCAATGCGTCGACGGCAGCGGGGACAATTGCACGGCCTACGACGAGTGGGTCGACAAGTGGCAGCAGATCAAGGGGTGACGGTTGCCGCCAAGGACGGAGTGAAGGCCGAACCGCCTGCGACGTCACCCCGCAGGCGGTTCGGCTTGGCGTTCCTGCTGGTGCCGCCGCTGACCTGGCTGGTGGTCGCCTACCTGGGTTCGCTCGTCGTACTGCTGGTCTCGGCATTCTGGACCACCAACTCGTTCACCGGCGCAGTGGTGCACACCGTCACCGGGGACAACATCACCAGGGTGTTGACCGACGAGGTGTTCCGGACGGTGACGCTGCGCACCGTCGGGGTGGCACTGGTGGTCACGGTGCTCTGCGCGGTGCTGGCGGTGCCGTTGGCCCTGTACATGGCCAAGATCGCCTCGCCCCGTGTGCGTCTGGCGCTCGTCGTGGCGGTGACGACGCCGCTGTGGGCCAGCTACCTGGTCAAGGCGTACGCCTGGCGCATGCTGTTCTCCCCCGAGGGTCCACTGGCCTGGGCCGCCGGGTACAGCCCAGGCTATGGCCTGATCGCCACCACCGTCACGCTGACCTATCTGTGGTTGCCGTACATGATCATCCCCGTGTTCGCGGCGTTCGAGCGCGTCCCCGACTCGCTCATCGACGCCAGCTCCGACCTCGGCGCCTCCGACGTCTCGACGTTGCGAATGGTGGTGGCGCCGATGGTGTTTCCCGGCATTGCCGCCGGGTCCATCTTCACGTTCTCACTGTCACTCGGTGACTACATCGCCGTCACCATCGTCGGCGGCAAGACGCAGCTGCTCGGCAACATCATCTACGGTCAACTCGTCACCGCCAACAACCAGCCGTTGGCGGCAGCGCTGTCGATCATCCCGTTGACCGCGATCGTGCTCTACCTGCTGGCGATGCGGCGCACTGGCGCGCTGGAGAACGTCTAATGCTGTCCGCAGGCGTTCGCCGCATGGCCCGGGCCTGGACCGTGCTGGTACTGGTGTTCCTCTACGCGCCAATGGTTCTCGTCGTCGTCAACGCCTTCAATGCGTCACGGACGTTCGCGTTCCCGCCGACCGGTTTCACCCTCGACTGGTGGGCAGACGCCGCGGGCAGCGCGGGGATGTGGAAGTCGTTGGCGAACTCCGCGCTGGTCGGGCTCGGCGCCACCACGATCGCGCTGGTGCTCGGCACCATGGCCGCGTTCGCGGTGCAACGGTATGACTTCTTCGGCCGAAACACCGTCAGCTTCCTGGTGGTGTTGCCGATCACGTTGCCCGGCATCGTCACGGGCATCGCCCTCAACGCGACGTTCACCTCTGCGCTCGGCATCACGCTCGGCCTGGCGACCGTGATCATCGGGCACGCAACGTTCTGCATCGTCATCGTCTTCAACAACACCCAGGCCCGGCTGCGCAGGCTCGGCACTGCCCTCGAGGACGCCTCAGAAGACCTGGGCGCCTCATCGTGGCAAACCTTCCGCTACGTGACGTTTCCGATGATGCGCGGCGCCCTGGTCGCCGGTGCGATCCTGGCGTTCGCGCTCAGCTTCGACGAGATCGTGGTGACCACGTTCACCGCGGGACCGAGCGTGCAGACCCTGCCGATCTGGATCTTCGGAAACCTGTTCCGACCCAATCAGGCCCCCGTGATCAACGTCGTCGCTGCCGCACTGACCGTGCTGGCGATCATTCCGGTGTGGCTCGCACAGCGGTTCGGCGGTGACCCGGCCACGACGAGGGTCTGACGATCACGACTCCGCGTCATCACGACCGAAGATCGCTGCCCGCACGCCGAGCAGGTCGGCGAGGTCTCCGCCACTGCGGACGGTGGCGAAGAACTCGGCGATGTGCACGGAATGGAAGCCCCGCTTCAGCAGATCGCTGATGACGGCCAACTGATCGAGGTGAAGATCGCCGTAGAACGCCGACCGTCCATCGCGGCGCGGCGGATCGAGCAAACCGCGTTCACGGTACGCGCGAATGTTGCGGACGCTGACGCCCGATGCCTGCGCGAGTGCCTCCAGCCGGTACTCAGTCACCACAAAGCTCCCGCAAAAGGGCCGGTCAGGGCTCTACGCATGCGCGGTCCACGACACCGCATACGCACACTGTAGACCTGGCTCGAAGTTTGCGAGAGTTCATCGCAGGTGCAACGCTTCGAAATCGATTGGCCTTCGGTGGCCGCCGTGCGCGACGATTGACCGAGTGCGTGCCTGGATCATCTGGGCGACGGGGCTTCTGGCCTACATCGTCGCCGTGCTCGACCGCACCACGCTCGGCGTCTCCGGACTGAACGCCGCCGAGCGGTTCGGTGCCAGCCCTGGACTGCTGTCGACGTTCGTCGTGCTGCAGGTCGTGGTGTACGCCGCGGCGCAGATACCCGCCGGGGTACTGCTCGACCGCTTCGGGTCACGGGCGCTGATCGCCGCGGGCGCCGCGCTGATGGCCACCGGGCAGCTCATCCTCGCGCTGACGACGTCGCTACCCATCGCGATCGGCGCCCGCGCCGTGGTCGGACTTGGCGACGCCTTCACCTTCATCTCGGTGCTGCGCCTGGTCCCGCACTGGTTTCCGCCCCGGCGGGTTCCGCTGCTGACTCAGGTCACCGGCATCTCCGGCCAGCTCGGTCAGGTGCTCTCCGCGCTGCCATTCCTGGCTCTGCTCACCGGAACCACCTGGGCGACCGCGTACGTCTCGGTGTCCGCGCTCGGCGTGCTCGCGCTGGTGCTGGTGTTGGTCGTGGTCAAGGACGCTCCGCACGGCCGCGTCGTCGCGACCGAGACGATGTCACCGCGTGCCACCCTCGCCAGCCTGAAGACGGTCTGGCTACGGCCGGGAACCCGGTTGGGCTTCTTCACGCACATGGGCACGCAGTTCTCCATCACCGTCTTCGCCCTGATGTGGGGTGTCCCGTATTTGACCAACGCGCAGGGGCAACCGATCGCCGTCGCGGGCGCGTTGCTGACCATCTCCGTCGTCGTCGCGATCTTCGCAGGCATCGCCATCGGGATCTTCACGGGGCGCCAGCCGCACCGGCGGTCATGGGTGGTGCTGGCGATCATCGCGAGTAACGCCCTGGTGTGGACGGTGGTGCTCGCCCTTCCCCACCGCGCGCCGCTCTGGCTGCTGGTGGTCCTCGTCGTGGTCATTTCGATCGGCGGCCCAGGGTCGATGGTCGGGATGGACTTCGCGAGGACGTTCAACCCCAGCGCCACGCTGGGTTCTGCTCAGGGCATGGTCAACATGGGCGGGTACCTCGCCTCGCTCTTGGTGATGCAGGCCGTCGGTGTGATCCTCGGCATGGCAGGCGGATACTCGTTCGAGTCGTTCCGGCTGGCCTGGGCCGTGCAGTACGTCATCTGGATCGTGACCGTCATCGGGATCCTGATCACCCGCAAGAAGGCTCGCGCCCTGATGAAGGCCGAGCAGGAGCGCTCGCTGCTGGAGACCTTCGAGACCGGCTAAGGCGTGTCGACGATGCGTTTCGCAAGCGCCTGCTGGGCATGTTGGTGCCCACTCACCTCGAAGCCCACCACGGTGACAGCAGGCGCCAGGGTGACCACCAGCAGGCACAGCGCCATGGAAACGCCCACCCACGCAAGCAGGACGGCGATCACGAGCACGGCCGCGGTAAGCACCAACAGCCACAGGTGCAGCACATCCCAGCTGCGCACCAGCATCCCGTAAATCAGATAGATCAGAGCGATGTAGACCCCGACGGGGACCGCCACCGCGAACACCGTGCCCATCACGCCTAGGTCGGAGTGTCCTTCGACGAAGTAGGCGGCGGTGTGCAGTCCCGCCCCGGTGGCGACGATCGCCGCGAACACGGCCATGTGCACGTAGCCGAACGGGAAGGACGCCTCGCGGCGGGCGTGCAGCAGGTCCGCGGTGGGCACCACGAAGTACACCCACCACATGCCGAAGGTGAGGCCGGTGCCTGCGATCACGAGCAGGATCGCGTCGGTACTCCAGCCATGTTCGCCCACCAAGGCCGTCAGCGACGCGACGGTGCCGACGACGCCCTCACCGAGCGCGATGATCGCCAGCAGGCTGTACCTCTCGGCGATGTGATGGGCATGCCATGGGGTGCCGCCACGGTTCTCGGCCAGCCACGGGCCGAACATCTCCGCGCAGGCCAGCAAGACCCAGATCGCCAACGAGATCACCACGGGCGCGTGCACGAAGATGGTGCCGATCCAACCGATTTGCACTGCGGTCACCACGGTCGCGTAGGTCAGGCAGGACGCCCGATGTTCGGGGTCTTGGTGGGCGGCCCGTAACCACTGGCCCACCAACGCGATCCGCATGACCACGTAGCCTGCGGCCAGCACGGTGTTGTCGACGTACTCGCCGTGCTCGATGGAGGCGAAGAACGGCGGAATGCCCAGCGCCAGGATCAGTACGCCGACCATCTGCATCATGGTCATCAGCCGGTAGATCCAGTCGTCGGTGTCATACGCCGATGCGAACCAGGTGAAGTTGATCCACGCCCAGCAGACCGCGAACGTCGCGAACATGAAGGCCGTGATCCCAGCACCGACGTGGCCGGTGACGAGCAGGTGCGACAACTCCGACGCCGAGATCCCGAAGGCGATCACGAACGTCAGGTCGAAGAGCAGTTCCAGCGGCGTCGCCACCCGGTGCTTTTCGTATGGGTCTCGACCGGACATGCGGCGCAGACGATGCGCGCGCACCGCTGGCCGTGGCGGCTCGGGCTGCGGTTCAGGCTCGTTCACGGAATGCCCGTCCTTTCTCGACCGCGGTGACCGTACCGGCTCGACGATAAGCCCGCCACATCCTTGTAACGCCAGGTCTGGAGAAACTACTCCGGGGGACGGCGCTTCGCGCGCGGACGCTAGCGTGAGCGGATGTCTGCAGTTGGTGTCGTGCTTGCCGCGGGTATGGGCACGCGGGTCGGCGCCGACGGCAACAAGGCGTATCTGCCGTTGGCCGGCCGGAGCATGGTGTCGTGGTCGGTGGCCGCGGTGGCACGCACACCGGAGATCGACCGCACGGTGCTGGTCTTCCGCCGTGGCGAGCGCGACCTTGCCGCGCACATGCTCGAATCCGAGCTCGGTTGGGCCACCGTGGAACTCGTCGAGGGCGCCGACACCAGACACGGCTCGGAGCTCAACGTGCTGCGCTACCTGGCTGCCGACATCGAGTCGGGGGGCGTCGACGTCGTGTTGATCCACGACGCGGCGCGGCCACTGGCCGGACCGGATTTGATGCGCACCGCGTTGGCGACGGCACGTGAGTTCGGCGGCGCGGTACCGGCATTGCCCGCGGGCGACGTCGTCAGCGCCGACGCGGACGGTCGCATCTCGACGACGGGTGACGACATCCTGATGCGGGTGCAGACGCCGCAGGCGTTCCGCGCGAAACCTCTGCTCGCGGCATACCTCGCCGCCGAGGAGGGCGGCTTCGACGGCACCGATACCTCGTCGTGCATCCAGCAGTTCACCGACGTCGACGTTCACGTATTCGCCGGCGCCCGTGCGAATCTGAAGGTCACCTTCGCCGACGACGTCGAGGTGGCCGCACACCTGTTGCGCGATCAGGTCAGCCCGGATGGTGCGTAGCGCTGATCGCCTCGAGTAGCGGTGCGTCGGTCGGCAATTCGGCGGCGAACCCGTCGGCGTCGCCGTCCACCGTGGTGATCGGCATTCCAGCGGCCAAGGCAGCAGTGAACTCATCGGCGTCGCCGGCGATCAGTTGAGCCAGCGTCGTGGTCCGGTAGCCGCGGGGGTACTGGACCGTGCGAAGCGCCGTGCGATCGATCGTGCCGATCACCGCGGCTCTGTCGTCGACGACCTTGACGGTGTCCGTCATCGGCAGGACGGGGACCACGATCGGATGACCGGCAACCAATCCGGCAATCACGCGCTCGGTCACGTCGACGGCGGCCAGCGGGTGGCGGTGATCGTGAACCAGCACGTGCGATGCGGTTCGTGGCTGTCCGTCAAGGTGTTCGACGGCAGCGGCAAGGCATTGACGCCGCGTGCCCGGCGCGCCGGAGGCGATCACCGATACCGCAGACAGCCCCGCCGAGTCGAGGCACGCGCGTGCCTCTGCGAGCAGCACACCGTCGGCGGCGACGATGATCGCCGACGTGGGCACCGGCCCGCGCAGCGCCCGCACGATACGAACGAGCGCCGCCTCCCCCGCTACCGTCGCGAAGGCGGCTGCCTTCACGGTCGCCGGCAGCGGAACGATCGCAGCCAGGTCCATCAGCGGAACCTCCGCAGGTACGCCGGCCAGTTCCAGGCGGCCAGAAACCGTTCCGCCGCCGCGTAGCCGTTCGCGTAGAGCGCCTCGATCTGATCGTCGGTGATGTCGAAGTCGAGGAATCCGACGTCTGTCGAGTCGACCCGGATTGCGCGAGCGCTCACCCACGGTTGATTCAGGTACGTCTGATCCCGCCCGACCAGTGCAGTCGTGATGATGTCCTCGAGCAGATGCGTCGGGCCGAGCAGTCGCAGCGCAGCGAGAGCGGGGATCACCTTGTCGTTGCCGTCCGGCAGGTTGGGCAGCACCGTGATGCCGAAACTCGGCCACCGTGGCGCTTCGCCGTCGTTGCGGTCGAGTGAATCGATCGGGAAGTTCGACAACAACCCGCCGTCGACCAGGGTCGAGGTGCGGCCTTCAGCGCTGGTCAGCGGGACGGGACGGAAGTAGAACGGGATGGCCATCGAGGCGCGTACGGCGTCGGCGACGGATTGCTCGTCGGGGTCGAGGCCGTAGACCCGCCGGTAATCCCACGGCAACCGCACCAGTTGGCCCGTGGTGACGTCGGCGACGGTGACGACCAGGCGGTAGCGCTGCTCCTTTGGCAGTTGATCATCGTCGATGGCGAGGTCGCCGAACGTGGTCACGCCGAGGCTGCGCAGCTGGCTGCGGACCCAGTCGTGGACGTAGTCCCCCTTGTAGATGCCGGACCCACGGACCAATGCCAGCGACGGACCGAGCAGAGGCACCCGCTCCACCACGCCGGGATCGAGGAATTTCCGATAGTCCAATTGCAGCGCAAGCTCTTTCACCTGCGCGCCGGTCATCTCCTCGGACTGGGCCGCAGCCGCCACGACCGCACCGACGATCGACCCTGCCGACGTGCCCGATACCCGCTGTGGCAGGTACCCGGCATCCATCAAGGCGACGACCGCACCCACCAGGCCGATGCCCTTGACACCGCCGCCAGACAGGACGAGGTCGGCGGGCTTCGACGAAGGTGCCACGTTCAGAGGCCCAGCGACTTGGCGATGATCACCTTCATGACCTCGCTGGTGCCTGCGTAGATGCGCGCTACCCGAGCATCGGTGTACAGCCGGGCGATCGGGTACTCCATCATGTAGCCGTAGCCGCCGAAGAGCTGCAGGCAGCGGTCGATCACGCGCTGCTGCATCTCCGTGCAGAACAGCTTCACCCGAGCGGCGTCCGCGGGCGAGAGCTCACCCTCGACGTGCAGGCTGACCGCCCTGTCGAGCATCGCTTGGGCCGCCTCGACCTCCGCCGAGCACGCGGCGAGTTCGAACTTGGTGTTCTGGAATGACGAGACGGGTGTGCCGAATGCCTTGCGGCCCTTGGTGTAGTCGATGGCCGCGACGATCGCGGACCGGGACTGGGAGACCGACCCGACGGCCACGGTGAGGCGCTCCTGCGGCAGGTTGTGGCCCAGGTAGCCGAACGCCTCACCCTCGTCGCCGAGCATGTTGGCTGCGGGCACCCGCACGTCGACGAACGACAGCTCGGCGGTGTCCTGCACCTTGCAGCCCATCTTCTCCAGCTCACGACCGCGGGTGAACCCGGCCATGCCGTCCTCGACGACGAACAGCGTCAGGCCCTTGCGCCGGTTGTCGGCGTCGGTGGCCGTGCGGGCGACCACGATCACCAGGTCTGCCTGCATACCGCCGGTGATGAAGGTCTTGGATCCGTTGATGATGAAGTCGTCGCCGTCGCGCACCGCGGTGGTCCTCATACCCGCCAGGTCCGAACCGGTTCCGGGCTCGGTCATCGCGATCGCGGTCAGCAGCGTGCCTGCGGCCAGGCCGGGGAACCACCGGTCGCGCTGTTCGGCATTCGCGTAGTGCAGGAAGTACGGCAGGATCACCTCGAGCTGCGTACGCACAGTGGACAAGGTGACCAGCGCCCGCGCCGCCTCCTCCTGCATGACGACGTTGTAGCGGTAGTCGGGAGCGCCGCCACCGCCGTACTCCTCGGGAATCGCCACGCCGAGCATGCCCAGCTCGCCCATCTGCTTGAACACCTCGCGCGGCATCCGCCCGCCCTTCTCCCACTCGGGATAGTGCGGCACCACCTGCTTGTCGACGAAGTCGCGGGCGAGCTCGCGGAACGCCTCGTGGTCCTCGGTGAACAGATCCCGGCGCATGGCGCCCCCTTTCGAAAGTTCCTCTGCGGTCGTGCTAGTTCACTAGCTCGACGAGCGTGGCGTTGGCCGTTCCACCACCCTCGCACATGGTCTGCAGGCCATAGCGAATTCCGTTGTCGCGCATGTGATGAATCATCCGGGTCATCAGCACCGCGCCTGAAGCGCCGAGCGGATGACCGAGTGCGATCGCCCCACCCAGCGGGTTGAGCCGGGCTTCGTCGGCGCCGGTCTCGGCCAGCCATGCCAACGGCACCGGTGCGAACGCCTCGTTGACCTCGAATACGCCGATCTCGTCAATCCCGATGCCGGACTTGTGCAGCACCTTCTCGGTGGCGGGGATGGGGCCGGTCAGCATGAGCACCGGGTCGGCACCGGCGACCGCGCCTGCGCGGTAGCGAACCAGCGGCGTCAGACCCAGCTGTATCGCGTTCTCGGTCGTCATCACCAACAGCGCAGCGGCACCGTCGGAGATCTGTGACGAGTTGCCCGCATGGATGACGCCGTCGTCGGCGAACGCGGGTTTGAGCCCGGCGAGCTTCTCGACGGTGGTGCCGCGCCGGATGCCCTCGTCGGTGGTCACCACGTCACCGTCGGTGAAGACGGGGGCGATCTGGTCGATGAACGCACCTGCGTCCTGCGCGGCAGCAGCCCGCTCGTGCGACTGAGCGGAGTACTCGTCGAGGCGGGTCCTGGAGAGGTTCCACTTCTTGGCGATCATCTCCGCCGAGATGCCCTGGTTGAACGAGAAATCGTCATATCGGGCAAGGACTTTCGGGCCGTACGGCATACCGGTGGTGCGTGCGGCGCCGAGCGGCACGCGACTCATCACCTCGACGCCGCCCGCGACGACGACGTCCTGCTGGCCGGACATCACCCCCTGGACCGCGAAGTCCAGCGCCTGCTGGCTCGATCCGCATGCCCGGTTGACCGTGGTGCCGGGAATGTGGTCGGGCCAGCCCGCGGCGAGCACCGCCCAGCGGCCGATGTTGCTCGACTGGTCGCCGACCTGCGAGACACAACCCCACACCACGTCGTCGATCAGGTCGAGATCGACGCCGGTGCGTTCCGCGAGCTCGGACAGAACCACCGCGGACAGGTCGGCGGCATGCTGGTCGGACAGGCCGCCGTTACGCTTGCCGACGGGGGTTCGCACTGCCTCGACGATGACGGTTTCACGCATGATCTCGCTCCGATCTGGTGCTTTCCCCCGAGTCTGCCGTGGCTAAGTTAGCCGGCTGTGCGCGGCCCTGGGTTGGCCATCTGATCACCGGCTAGACCTGATCACCAGCAAGGCCCTCAGTAGCTCCTCGGCAAACCCAGCACGTGGGAGCCAAGGAAGTTCAAGATCATCTCCTGGCTGATCGGTGCGATCTTCATCAGACGTGCCTCGCGGAAGAACCGGGAGATGGCGTACTCCTCGGAGTAGCCCATCCCGCCGAGCGTTTGCATCGCGCGGTCGGCGGCGTCGAACCCGGCGTCGGCGCACAGATACTTGGCCATGTTGGCCTCCCTGCCACATGGCAGGCCCCTGTCGTAGAGCCACGTCGCCTTGCGCAGCACCAATTCGGCAGCATCCAGTCGGGCCAGCGAATCGGCGAGCGGAAACTGGATGCCTTGATTGGTTCCTATCGGGCGGTCGAAGACGACGCGCTCGTTGGCGTATGTCACGGCCCGGTCGAGCGCCACCCGCCCGATGCCAAGGGCCTCGGCGGCAATCAACATGCGCTCGGGGTTGAGCCCGTCGATCAGATAGGTGAAGCCCTTGCCCTCCTCGCCGACGCGGTCCTGCACCGGCACACGCAGGTCGTCGATGAACAGTTCGTTGGAGCTGACGGCGTTGCGGCCCATCTTGGCAATGGGTCGGACGTCGACGTGTGCGCGGTCGAGGTCGGTGAGGAACAGCGTCATGCCGTCGGTCTTCTTGGTGACCTGGTCACGGGGTGTGGTACGGGTCAGCAGGAGGATCTTCTCCGACTCGAGTGCCTTGGAGATCCACACCTTTCGGCCGTTGATGACGTATTCGTCACCGTCGCGCTTGGCGAACGTGGTGATGCGGGAGGTGTCCAGCCCCGCGCCGGGCTCGGTGACACCGAAGCACACGTGCAGGTCGCCGTTGACGATGCGGGGCAGTGTGCGCGCCTTGAGCTCCTCGGAGCCATTCACGACCACCGGCTGCATGCCGAAGATCGACAGGTGGATCGACGTGGCTGCGTTCATCGCGCCGCCCGAACGGGCGACCTCCTCGAGGAGCAGGGTGGCCTCGGTGATGCCGAGGCCGTGTCCGCCGTACTCCTCGGGGATGGTCATGCCCAGCCAGCCGCCGCCTGCGATGGCGTCGTAGAACTCCGTGGGAAATTCGTGCGTCTGGTCCTTGTGCATCCAGTACTGATCGTCGAACTGCGCCGCCAACTCGGCGACGGATTTGCGGATCAGCTCCTGATCGTCGGTCAGCTCGAAGTTCATCCCGCCGGTCACGACGATCTCCTGCGCATCGAAAGATGCTTGCACACAGTCGTGTTCACCGGTGCAGTCTCCAACGAAGGGCGCTGGTCACGAACGCGTGATGTGCCGCATTCCTACTCCGGGAGATCGCTTGCGCTCTGAACGCGAGCGATCTCCCGGGCAAGGCGTCGCTAGTCCGCGACGTAGTACAGCCGCTTGTTGACGAACTCGTCCATCCCGAGCGGTCCCAGCTCACGCCCGAACCCACTGCGCTTCACGCCGCCGAACGGCACTTCCTGGCCTTCGTTGGCGGGGGCGTTGACGTTCGACATACCCGACTCGAGCCGCTGCGCGATCTTCTCCGCGCGCTCCCGATCGGTGCTGAACACCGCGCCGCCAAGGCCGTAGTCGGAGTCGTTGGCCAGCGCGAGAGCCTCCTCGTCACTGTTGATCGAGTAGACGACGGCCACGGGCCCGAACAGCTCCTCGCGGTATGCGCGCATCTCGGGGGTGATACCCGTCAACACGGCGGGCGAGTAGTACGCCGCGGGACCCTCGCCCAGCACGCCGCCGGCGTGCAGGGTGGCGCCCTTGGAGACGGCGTCCTGAACCTGCTCGTTCAGGATCTCGGCGGCCTTGCGCGACGACAGCGGTGCGAAGGTGCCGTCGGCGGCTTCGGCCGGGTCGCCCGGCTTCAGGTCCTTCGCGCGCTCGACGAGCCGCTCGACGAAGCCGTCGTAGATGGCGCTGTCGACGATCATCCGCTTGTTCGAGTTGCAGGCCTGCCCGGTGTTCCCAATCCTGGTGTCCCACGCCAGGTCTGCCGACGCATTCACGTCATCGGAATCGAGCACCACGTAGGCGTCGGAGCCGCCGAGCTCGAGCACGCACTTCTTGAGGTTCTTGCCCGCAATGGCCGCCACCACCGAGCCTGCGCGTTCCGAGCCGGTCAGCGAGACGCCGACGACGCGACGGTCGCCGATGATCTGCTCTACCTGCGCATAGTTCACGAAGATGTTCTGATACACGCCAGCAGGCACCCCGGCCTGGTCCATGAGTTCCTGGACGGCCAGCGCCGACTTCGGCACGGACTCGGCATGCTTGAGCAGAATCGTGTTGCCCAACACCAGGTTTGGCGCGGCGAATCGCGCGATCTGGTAGAAGGGGTAGTTCCACGGCATGATGCCGAGCAGCGGCCCGATGGGCAGCTTCTGCACGAACGCCTTGCCCGCGGAGAACGTCTTGATCTCCTGCGAGGATGCCAGCGTCGGCCCCTCGGTGGCGAAGTAGTCGAAGATGTCGCCGCAGAAGTCGGCCTCACCGACGGCCTCGGGAAGCGGCTTGCCCATCTCCTCGGTCGCAATGGCACCGAGCCGGTCGGCGTGCTCCTTGAAGAGCGCCCCCACCCGTGCCACGATCTTCGCCCGCTCCTCGATCGGCACGTCCCGCCACGACCGGTAGGCCTCAGCGGAGGCGGCCAGCGTCGCCTCGACCTCGGCATCGGTGGCGAAATCGAATGCCTCGCCAGCGACACCGGTCGCCGGGTTGACGACTTGGTACACGGGTTGAGCGGAAACGGTTGTTGTCATGAACGACTCCCTTGACGTCTGTCCGTCCAATCTAGCCGCGCAGGAATGGGACGAAAACAGGCATCCTCGAATTCGCTGAATCGGACGTCGTGGACCTCGCGTCCCAGCTACGCCTCGGGCGCAGTGGGCGGCTCGTCGGCTGCCGTCGGCTCGGGTTGCAGCGGGCGCAGCATGGCCCAGGCGAAGAACCCGACTCCGACGGCGAGCAGGATGAGCCCCACCCACCAGTTGGCGTCGGTGCCGACGTAGAGGTCGGTGCGGTCGGTCGCGGCGGCCGAGTTGTCGTGGTCGCCGAGGATCGCGGGCACGAATCCGGCGATGGTCAGCAGCACGCCGTAGATGGCGAGCAATGCACCGACGATGTTGCGAATGTCGAACAGGCGCAGCAACACCGGACGGGGATTTGGTCGGGTCATGGTGGCTCCTCGCAGGGATCTCAGTGGAAGACGATGTTGAGGGCGATGACGAGGACGAGCGCCACCGAGGCCAGCGGCACCGGCCGTTGGAACCATGGTCTGCCTGCATCGGCCGCATCGCTACGCATCTGCAGCGGCGTCTCGGAGTAGACGAATCCGGCCAGTTCGGCCGCGGGCTTGGGTGTGGTCACCATGCTGACGGCGATGCTGACGACGATGTCGACGACGAACGCGGCGGTGGCCGCCAGGAACGGCATGCCCTGTCCTGGCAGATCGATGATGCCGACTTTGGACAGAACGAACACGACTATCGCGGCCAGTGTTCCGGACACCAGACCGGTCCAGCCGGCAGTGGCGGTCATCCGCTTCCAGAACATGCCGAGGATGAACGTCGCGAACAGCGGCGCGTTGAAGAACCCGAACAGCGTCTGCAGGTAGTCCATCAGGTTGGAGTAGCCTGCGGCGATCAGTGCGGTGAAGATCGCCAGGATCGTCGCGACGACCGTCGCATACCGGCCAACCTTGATGTAGTAGTCGTCGGATCTGTTCTTGACCACGTACTGCTGCCAAATGTCGTAACTCAGAACGGCATTGAACGCCGAGATGTTGGCGGCCATACCTGCCATGAACGATGCCATCAGGCCTGCGACGGCGACGCCGATCAGCCCGTTGGGCAGGATGTCGCGGATCATCAGCAGCATGGCGTCGTTGTAGGTGACGCCACCCTCGCCAGTGGACTTCAGGTGGATCATGTCGCCGATCGCCGCCGCGGAAATCATGCCGGGCACGACCACCACGAAGGGGATGAACATCTTGGGGAACGATGCGATGATCGGCGCACGCCGCGCCGCCGACATCGAGTCCGACGCCATGGCACGCTGCACCTCGACGAAGTTGGTCGTCCAATAGCCAAAGGACAGAACGAATCCCAGCCCGAAAACGATGCCGATCACCGACCAGACCGGGCTGTTGAAACCGCTAAGCGCCTGACCGGGCCACGAATTGAGCTGTTCGTGCACGGTGGCGGTCACCGATCCGCCGGACTTGGACGTGTCGATCACCTTGTCCTTCAGCCCGCTCCAGCCGCCGACCTTGATCAGCCCGAACACCGTGAGCGGGATCAGCGCGGCGAGGATCACGAAGAACTGCAGCACCTCGTTGTAGATCGCTGCGGACAATCCACCGAGCGCGGTGTAGGTGAGCACGATGGCGGCCGCAATGATCAGCGAAATCCAGCGTTCCCAGCCGAGCAGCACGTTGATGACGCTCGACAGCAGGAATAGGTTCACTCCGGCGATGAGCACCTGCGCTGCAGCGAAGCTGATGGCGTTCACCAGGTGTGCGCCCGTGCCGAAGCGACGTCGCATGAACTCGGGAACGCTTCGAACCTTCGAGCCGTAGTAGAACGGCATCATCACCACGCCGAGGAACAACATCGCCGGGACGGCGCCGATCCAGTAGTAGTGCACCGTCGAGAGCCCGACCTGCGCGCCGTTGGCCGACATGCCCATGATCTCGACGGCGCCGAGGTTTGCCGATACGAATGCCACGCCGGTGACCCATGCGGGCAGTCGGCGACCGGACAGGAAGAAGTCCAGGCTCGAGGAGATCTGGCTACGGGCCATGTAGCCGATGCCGAGGACGAAGACGAAGTAGACCGCGATCAACACGTAGTCGAGTACCCCGGCATTGACCCGCAGTACGTTCTCAGCTGCCAGCACAGTGGCCGTCATCGATGGCACTCCTTCATTGGGATGCGGACAACATCACATGTTCTTACTTTATTGAACAGAAAGCAACAGTAAACGTCGGACTTTCCGGGCAGTTGCTGGTTGATATGTTTGTTATTGTTCGGTTCGCCTGGGAACAGTTCCGCAGAGAGCACGGGAAGGATGGCGCGACGATGCTTGCCGACGAGCGGCGCAGCCTGATCCTGCGCGTGCTGAACTCCGCAGGCGCGGTCCGGGTGGCGGATCTGGCGGCCGATCTCGACGTGTCCGAGATGACCGTCCGCCGCGATCTCGATGCCCTCGACGCCCAGGACCTGTTGCACAAGGTTCACGGCGGCGCGGTGACCCGCCACAAGCGCGGCGAGGAACCGTGGTCCGCGGTGAAGGCCGGCCAGCAACGAGCCGAGAAGGCGGCCATCGCGGCGGTGGCCGCCGCGACCGTCGAGGATGGCATGACGATCGCGATCGGTGCCGGCAGCACCACGACCGAGCTCGCGCGCAGCCTGAAGCAGCGGCCGTCGATCACCGTGATCACCAACTCCATCAGCGTCTTTCGGGAGATGACGGACCCCGTCGGTGCGGGCACCGACGGCCCGCTTGTCTACCTCAGCGGTGGCGTTCGCACCCCTTCAGATGCGTTGGTGGGGCCGGTCGCCGACGCGGCGATCGCCTCGTTCCGGGTGGACGCCGCCTACCTCGGTGTGCACGGATTCGATCGCAGGGCGGGACTGACGTCCCCGAACATCGCTGAGGCGCAGACGAATCGGGCTCTGATCGAAATCTCGGGCCGACTGGTGGTGCTCGCAGATCACACCAAGTACTGCGAAGTCGGGACCAACGTGTTCGCGCGGATGGCACAGGTCGACACCCTCATCGTCGACGACGGTCTGACCGGGGACGATCGTGCCGCCGTCGGGTCACAGGTCGGCGACCTGTTGATCGCCGAAGTGGGTGCAGCACGATGACCGACGACACGATCACCCCAACGCGCTGGACTCTGGCCGACGGCCGCGATCTGCTGTTCTTCTCACTACCGGGTAGGGACCCAGCCCCGGTGCAGGACCGTCGGCCGCTGCCACCACGGGCAAATGAGCAGTCCGAGTTGCGTTTCGACCGCCAAACCGGCCAGTGGGTGATCATCGCGGCGCTACGCCAGGACCGCACCTACAAGCCGCTGCCAGGGGATTGCCCTCTGTGTCCCGGTCCGTCCGGGCTGACCAGCGAAGTGCCAGCCCCCGACTACGACGTCGCCGTCTTCGAAAACCGGTTCCCCAGCCTGGCAGGCACGACCACTCTTCCCGTCGCTTCGCTCGCCCCAGACGGACCGGCTGCCGCGCCGGCCGACGTCGACGGCACGGGGTTCGTCACGGCACCCGGTCATGGCCGCTGCGAGGTGATCTCGTTCTCTCCAAGCCACGACACATCGGTTGCAGACCTATCCCCCGATCACGCCCGGCTGGTCGTGCAGGCATGGCGTCACCGTACCGCCGACCTGATGAACCGCGAGGGAGTCGAGCAAGTCTTCTGCTTCGAGAACCGGGGTGAGGAGATCGGGGTCACGCTGACCCATCCGCACGGGCAGATCTACGCCTACCCCTATCTGACCCCGCGGACGGCGGTCATGTTGCGCCAGGCGGCGACACACCGGGAAGGCAACGGCACCAACCTCTTTGCCGACCTACTCGGTCACGAGATTGCCGACGGTAGCCGCGTCATCGCACGAACCGAGCACTTCACCGCGTTCGTCCCGTTCGCCGCGCGCTGGCCGGTTGAAGTGCACGTCTACCCGAACAGACACGTGCACAACCTCGTCGACCTCGATAGCGCCGAGTTGGACGGGTTCGCCGACGTCTACCTCGACGTCCTGCGCCGATTCGACAGGATGTATCCCACACCCCTGCCCTACATTTCGGCACTACACCAGTACTCGGACACCGTCGCTCAACGGGAGGGCTACTTCCACGTCGAGCTGATGTCGGTGCGGCGCAGCGCCACCAAACTGAAGTTCCTGGCCGGATCGGAGTCTGCGATGGACGCCTTCATCAGCGACGTGACCCCGGAGAGCGTCGCCGCACGCTTGCGGGAGGTCTGACCCCATGAAGCCCAACCGTTCGATCACCTACTCGGCACCGGGCAGGATCAACCTGATCGGTGAACACACCGACTACAACCTGGGTTTCGCCTTGCCCATCGCCCTACCGGAGCGGACGGTGGCGACGTTCCACCCTGGCGACGGCGACGTCATCACGGTGCGCAGCGATCGCGACGACGGCGAGGCGCGCATTCCTCTCGACACCTCCCCCGGCGGGGTCACCGGCTGGGCCGCCTACGTCGCCGGTGTGGTGTGGGCGCTGAACCGCGCCGGGTACCGGGTTCCCGGCGGCGTCCTCGACCTCACCAGTGGCGTGGAGATGGGTTCGGGTCTTGCGTCGTCGGCGGCGCTGGAGTGCGCCGCCCTCGGCGTACTGGTCACCGCCGCCGGGATCGGCGTTGACCGCCTGGACATGGCACGGATCGCGCAGCTCGCCGAGAACGACTACGTAGGCGCCCCAACGGGTCTGCTCGACCAACTGGCGTCGCTGTTCGGTGCACCGCACCACGCACTGCACATCGACTTCCGCGATACCACCGTCGTACCGGTGCCGTTCGATCCCGACGCCTCGGGCATCGCGCTGCTCCTGATCAACTCCCGCGCTCCGCACCGCCACGCCGGCGGCGAGTACGCCGAACGCCGCAAGGCCTGCGAACGCGCCGCCGCCGATCTTGGGTTCACATCCCTGCGCGAGGCGCAGGCCGGTGGGCCGTCGGCCCTGTCCGCGGTACATGACCCCGTCGACGCCCGCCGCGCCCGTCACATCCTCACCGACAACCAGCGCGTCCTCGACGTCGTTGCGGCGCTGAGGAATTCCGACTTCACCGAGGTGGGCAAGATCTTCACGGCATCGCAAGCGTCGATGCGTGACGACTTCGCGATCACCACCGACCACATCGATCTCATCGCCGACACCGCCGTCGCCGCCGGAGCGCTGGGAGCACGCATGACCGGGGGTGGCTTCGGCGGCTGCGTGATCGCCTTGGTGCCCGTGGACGAGCAGCAGTCCGTCACCGACGCGGTGCGCCGAGCAACGAGCGGGGCCGGGTTCCCCGAACCCACCATCACCCGCACCCATGCCAGCGCGGGCGCGGGCCTGGATCGCTAGGGCGGCGGCGGTGGTGGTGGTACGACGAAACAGTTCGTGCCGCCGATGCCCAGCACGTACACCGTGACGCAGCGCTGGAAACTTCCGTCGGCGTAGAACGGCCCATCGCATTGGCCACCGCCGTTGCCCCAGACCACCACGTTGCCGCAGCCGTCAGCGGCTGCCGGCGGTGCCGTCGAGAGGGCCCCCGCGCCCAAGATCAACATTGCTGCTGCTGCGGCCGTAGCCGCCTTGATCTTCATCTTTCATCCCGGGCCTTCACCTACCAAGTAATTAGGCTACCTAGCATTATGCTCGGCCTTCAGGTAGTTGACAAGGTCGATCTCAACGCGACAAACGGTCAGCCGTCGGCTCTTACCTTGTCCTTGACCGCATTGACGACTCGCGGTGCCTCACGCCAATTCGGCACACCATCGGATTCATTCGCGATCGGGAAGCCGCCACCGTGCACCTGGGTCCAGTGGCCGTGATTGAGCTGATGCAGCGTGAAGCACGCGTTGAGCGAGTTGTGGAAGCCCTGGTTGTCTTGGGTCTGGTTGACCGATTCCTTGATCAGCAGCGCCGCCATCGTCGGCACCTTGGCGATACGGCGAGCGAACTCCAGCGTGCGGTCTGCCAGCTCGTCGGCGGGGAACACCTTGGACACCATGCCGAGTCGATAGGCCTCATCCACCGACAGGGAATCGCCGGTGAGCATGAGCTCCTTGGTCTTTCGCGCACCGAACTCCCACGGGTGGGCGAAGTACTCGACGCCGCACATGCCCAGCCGGGTGCCGACGACGTCGGCGAAGCGGGTGCCCTCAGCTGCCACGATCAGGTCACACGACCACATGAGCATGAGCGCAGCGGCGTACACCTCACCGTGCACCTGGGCGACGGTGATCTTGCGGAGGTTGCGCCACCGGCGGGTGTTCTCGAAGAAGTGGTGCCACTCCTGCAGCATGAGCTTCTCGGCGCCCAGACGGGTCGCACCGTTCTCCTGGAAGCTCGGATGCTGATCGGGGCCTGGTGTGTGCTCCGACATGGCTTGCTTCGACCCCAGGTCGTGGCCGGAGGAGAACATCGGCCCGTTGCCGCCGAGGATCACGACGCGGACGTTGTCGTCGGCCTCCGCCTCCAGGAATGCCTCGTTGAGCTCGACGAGCAGTCCGCGTTGCTGCGCGTTGCGCTGGTCCGGTCGGTTGAGCATGATCCGGGCGATGGTGCCCTCGTCGAGGGTCTCGTACGTGACGAAGCGATAGTCGGCCATGATTTGCACGCTATTCCGTTGGCAACCGTCTTACCTCAGGGGGTGCGGGCTGCTCAGTCGTCGCGGTTGCCATGATCGGTTGTGGACCCCGTGCCGGCGGACGCCAAGCCGCTACCTGCCGGCAACTAGCCCCCGCGACCCCGGTCGCCCCTGCGCGCGTTCGACCGGCCGCGTCGAGCGGGTGGCGACGCCCGACGTGTGCGCCGGTTCGGTCAGCCTGCGCCGCATGTTGCCAAGAACCGCTCGCCGCAGCAGGGCCGGATCCCTGAGCCTGCTGGGCGGGTCGACGAGATGGGCCACCCTCAACAAGCGCTCGGTGAGCACGATGTCGTTCTCGGCGGCCTTCATCGTCTGATTCATGCCCCAGCTCCTCAGACTCCTCACGAGTGAACGACGTCCGTGCGCGGGTGACGACTCGCGATCCGTGGCCTGATTCATCGCCCACGTCGGCCCGATGTGTTTGGCGACGTCCTTGAAGAACCGCTGAGGGCTCGCATCTGGCTGGAGTAGATGCTCTTGCAGCGCAACGGCTTCCAACCCCGCCATCGTGATGCCCTGTCCGTGGATGGGGTTGAGGCTGCACAGGGCGTCACCGACGACCAGGAGTCCTGCGGGGAAGCGCGGCATTCTGTCGTAGCGCCTCCACACGGCGCCGGTGTAGCGGAAGACGGCCACGGCGCTCAGGGGTTTCGCCGACCGGAGCGCGGCGAGAACGTGCGGCGGCGCACTCTCCTCGATGAGCTCGATCATGCCCGCGAAGTCGGTCGGCGGATCTGTGTCGATGGCCAAGCGCCCCGCCGTCAGCATCCACGTACCGTCTTCGTGGGCGACCAGTCCGCCGCGCAACGATTTACCGGGAAACAACACCATCCGTTCGTCGATCACGCCGTCGGGGATGCGCAGCACCTGACTCGCGTACGTCGCGTGGGCGGTGGAGCGCCGCTCTTCCGGTCGGCCGTAGCCGAGCCTCTCGAGGAACGCCGGCGTGCGTGCGGCTCGCCCCATGGCGTCGATGACCAGGTCGGCATTCAATGGCGTGTCATCGCCGGTGGCGCGGTCGACCAGCCGCACACCAGTGACACGGTCCTGGGTGGTGGCGATCGGCTCCACCACGTCGTGCTCGTCGAGGAATCTCACGTTGCCGAGGGCCTGCACCCGGCGACGGACGTGGAACTCCATGAACGGCCGGCTCGCCAAGTACATGACCAGCGCCTCGGGATCGGCGAGCTTCTGCGTGCGATTGAGGCCGTACTGACCGAAGCGGGCGTCGATGCGCGACAGGTCTCCGTCGTCGATGACCGTGGCACCGTCTGCGACGAGTTCGTCGAGAAGCCCGGGAAAGAGGTACTCGAACGTGTTCGTGCCGCGGCTCAACACGCTGTGCAGATGCTCGCCTTGCCGAACTCCCCTGCGCTGACGTGGGCGTACCGGCAGCTGGTCCCGCTCGACAACGGTCACCGTGGCGTAGAACTCCGAAAGCACTCCTGCGGCAAGCAAACCAGCCATGCCCGCCCCCAAGACCACCGCATGATCGCCGAGCTGTCGCATACGTACCTCCTCGTCGCGAGGCCGCCGCACTCCGCTGAAGCGGCCTCGGATGCGACTGTACGCCAAAAATAAGAAATCTAAGGTTTATCTAAGTAAATTCTAAGACTGTTGACCGCTCACCCGTCGGTCCGAACCAACCCCGAACGCTCAATGAGCAGGTGGCATCCCGCTCGGCAATCGGCCCCGGCGCGACGAAGCCACCGTGCAGCGCTCGTGAGCCGACTATGTTGGCCCGCATGATCCGGGCATGGCTGATCGCGACGGTCTTGATCGCCGCGCTCGTGGGTTGCCAGCACTCCAGGGAGGCGCGGGCCGACGTCGAGTTCCACCTCGATGACACGTTCGCGCTCGCCGGCGGACAGGACGCGGTGATCGCCGGCGAGGGGCTGCGCATCCACTTCGACGAGGTGCTCGAGGATTCGCGGTGTCCCGCGAGGGTGCAATGCGTGTGGTCCGGCCAGGCGCGGATCGCCTTCGTGGCGCAGGCCGCGGGCGGCACGCCAAAGACGGTGGCGTTCAGCACCAATCCGGCTCCCGATCAGAACGTGCAGACAGCCGAAGTGGGCCAATACGTGGTCAAGCTGCTCTCGCTCGAGCCGTACCCACAGACCCCCGAGGACACGATCCCGCTCGATCAGTACCGGGCGACGCTGGAAGTGAGCAAGACCGGGCCTTAGCCGACCACCGCAGCTACCGTGGTCACGGAGAGCAGCGCCGTCAAGTGGAGGACTCCGTGACCGAACAGCCCGACATCGTCATCATCATGACCGACGAGGAGCGCGCGGAGCCGCCGTACGAGTCTGCCGACGTGAAGGCTTGGCGCCACCGCACGTTGACTGGCCGCCGCTGGTTCGACGAGCACGGCGTGAGCTTCGGTCGTCACTACACCGGCTCGCTGGCGTGCGTGCCCAGCCGCCCGACGATCTTCACCGGTCAGTACCCGGACCTTCACGGTGTCACCCAAACCGACGGTATCGGCAAGCGTTTCGACGATTCCCGGTTGCGTTGGCTGCGCGCCGGCGAGGTGCCCACCCTCGGCAACTGGTTCCGCACCGCGGGCTACGACACCCACTACGACGGCAAGTGGCACATCTCGCACGCCGACCTCGAAGACCCCGCCACCGGTCAGTCGCTGGCGACCAATGACGACGACGGTGTGGTCGACCCTGCCGCGGTGAAACGCTACCTCCAGGCGGATCCGCTTGCCCCGTACGGCTTCTCCGGCTGGGTGGGACCCGAACCGCACGGGGCGTTGCTGTCCAACAGCGGTCTGCGCCGCGACCCGTTGATCGCCAATCGCGTGGTGGCCTGGCTCGAGGACCGCTATGCGCGACGCCGCGCCGGTGACCACGATGCGCTGCGACCGTTCCTTCTGGTCGCCAGCTTCGTCAACCCGCACGACATCGTGTTGTTCCCAGCGTGGCTGCGGCGCAATCCATTACATCCTTCGCCGCTGGACCCGCCACCCGTGCCCGCCGCACCGACCGCCAATGAAGACCTCGCCACCAAGCCGTCCGCACAGGCCGCGTTCCGCGAGGCCTACTACTCCGGCTACGGCCCGGCCCGGATCGTCAGCCGCAGTTATCGGCGCAACCTGCAGCGGTACCGCGACCTGTACTACCGGCTGCACGCCGAGGTCGACACCCCGATCGACAGGGTGCGCCGGGCGGTCACCGACGGCGGATCGGAGAACGCGGTCCTGGTGCGCACTTCCGACCATGGCGAGCTTCTCGGATCGCATGGCGGACTGCACCAGAAGTGGTTCAACCTCTACGACGAAGCGACGAGGGTGCCGTTCACCATCGCGCGCATCGGCGACGGCGCCACCGGCCCTCGGGTGGTGACCGCACCGACGTCGCACGTCGATCTGGTGCCGACACTGCTTGGCGCAGCCGGAGTCGACGTCGACGCCGTCGCGGCAGAGTTGGCCGAGTCCTTCTCCGAAGTGCATCCGCTGCCGGGGCGCAACCTGATGCCGGTAGTCGACGGGGCGAACGCCGACGAGAATCGCGCCGTCTATCTCATGACGCGCGACAACGTGCTCGAGGGCGACACCGGTGCGTCCGCGACGGCACGCCAGCTGGGTCGCACTGTGAATCCGCCTGCGCCGCTGCGCATCAAGGTCCCCGCCAACGTCGCCGCCAACTTCGAGGGGTTGGTACTGCGGGTCGGGGAGTCCGAGGCACCCGGAGGTCTAGGACACCTGTGGAAGTTGGTCCGCACTTTCGACGATCCGGCCACCTGGACTGAGCCTGGCGTGCGCCATCTGGCCACCAACGGCAAGGGCGGTGACGCTTATCGCAGCGATCCGCTCGACGACCAGTGGGAGCTCTACGATTTGACCGCCGACGCGATCGAGGCGAACAACCGGTGGACCGACCCGAGCCTGCACGAGCTGCGGCAGTACCTACGGACGAGACTCAAGCAGTCGCAGGCCTCGGCGATACCCGAGCGCCACAACCCGTGGCCGTACGCCAACCGGCAGCCCCCGGCCGACGAGCCGGGACTCTTGCGCCGGACGTTGGGACGGTTCGGGCTCTAGGTCGCGATGCCGTCTCGTTCCGAACCGTCGTCAGGCCGCCGTCGCGCGGTGCGCAGCGATGCCCTGTTGAACCGCGAGAAGATTCTGTCCGCCGCAGCGGACATCATCGCCGCGCGTGGGCCAAACGTGCCATTGGTCGAGATCGCCAACGCGGCGGGCGTAGGCGTGGGAACCCTCTATCGCGGCTTCCCCGACCGCACGGCGCTGATGCACGCCCTCGAGCTTCGTGCGTACGAACTCGTCATCGGCGTGCTGACCCGCGTCGCCAACAACGGCCACACGGGCGCGGACGCCGTCGAGGAGTTCTTGCTCGAGAATCTGAAGCTGGGTGACCAACTCGCCCTTCCCTTGCACGGGGCGCCCCCGCTGACCGACCCGGCCGCCGTCGCCGCCCGCGAGCAGATCAACACCGCGCTCGAGCGGTTTCTCGACCAGGGACGCACGGAAGGAACAGTGCACGCCGGGATCAACGCGACCGACGTCATCATGTGCGGCGCCATGACGACGCAACCGCTGCCCCACGGCCCGAACTGGGCCGTCGTGGCGAAACGACACATCGCGCTGTTCATGGGCGGAGTGCGAACCCTGACCGAACCACTGCCCGGACCCGCCGTGACCAGCCGTGACATCGAGATCCAATTCCGGACCTACGAGCATTGACCACCCCGACGGGCGAACCGCGCTACAGTTAAGCGGAATAATTCGTCCGATTAGCGAGGTGCAGATGAGCATGGCCTACCTTGCCCAACCCGACCAACAACAACAGCTGGAATGGCTGGACGGCGGCACCCTGGCGATCTTGCTGGACGGCAAGGCGACCAACGGCCAGTTGATGATTGGCCGGTTCGACGTGAGCGAGGGTGAGGCTCCGCCGTACCACAAGCACACCCGTGAAGACGAAGTCTTCATGCTCATCAAGGGCACCGCGCTGCTGTGGTGCGACGACGAGGAGATGGAGCTGTCCGAGGGTGGAATCGTGTATCTGCCCAAGGACGTACCGCACGCGTACCGCATCACCTCGAAGCGGGCCGACCTCCTCATGATCAACACCCCGGCAGGAATCGAGGGCATGTTTCGATTTGCCGGTCGTGACAGATCCACACCGCGACCGGACGGCTTCGAGATATCCACCGAGCGCATGGCAGAGGCTTCGGAGAAATTCGGCAACGTGATCCTCGGGCCACCGCGCTAGCCGGTTGGAGCCGCGCGACACGCTGGTCACCACGGTCGTTGGCACGGTGAACGTGATCCGTGGTTACCTCGATGTGCCATGACTCGACGTTTCACGCTGTCCGTTCTGATCTGTGCGCTCGTTCTCTGCTCGACCGGTTGCTCGCTGTTCTCCAGCAGTGGGCCCGAGGACGCGTTCCACGCGTTTGCCGACGCACTGCAACGCCGGGACGCCGGCGCCGCGGCGGCGAGCACCACT
The DNA here is from genome assembly GCF_008329605.1 of Mycolicibacterium sp. P9-64. GTDB lineage: Bacteria > Actinomycetota > Actinomycetes > Mycobacteriales > Mycobacteriaceae > Mycobacterium. The sequence continues at coordinate 64,648 of NZ_NPKO01000004.1, read as the reverse complement.
GACTCCGCCGCCGCTACCTCCGTCATCTCGGGGATGTTCGACGGCATGGGTAAGGACGCGACGGTGGCCGTCAACGTCGTGGCAGCAGACGACGACAACAACCCCACGGCCAAGCTCGACTACTCGTGGTCCTTCGGGCCGGGCCGAACCTTCGCCTACGAGGCCGACGCGACTGCCGTCAAGTCGGGTGACGACTGGCACGTCCAGTGGTCCCCCACGGTGCTGCACCCCAAACTGCAGCCCGGCATGACATTTCAGTTCAGCGACGACAAGAACTTCCTCACCCCGGTGCTCGACCGCGACGGACAGGCCCTGCTGTCCTGGCAGACCATCGGCGTGGTCAACCTGGCGCGCGCTCACCTCGCCTCCGCCGACGCACTGGCCTCGGCCGTACGGCAATTCGACGACACCACCACGGCTGCGTCCATCAACGACCAGTTCAATGCCACCCAGGACGACACCGTCACGGTGATCAAGCTGCGGGAACAGGACTTGGCGCAGGTCAAGGATCAACTGGCTCAGATCCCAGGCGTCACGGTGAATGAGCAGGGCGCGTTGCTGACCGCGAACCCCGACCTGGCCTCACCCGCCATCGACGGCCTGCAGGCGTTGTGGCAGAAGGCGATCGACTCGACCGCCGGTTGGTCGGTGAACCTGGTCGACGACAAGGGCGCGCCGACCGAGGCGCTGTCCACGACACCACCCGGCGATACCAAGCCGATTCGGACGACGCTGGACAACAGGCTGCAGTTGCTCGCCCAACAGGCCGTCGCCACCGAGCCCCGCCCCACCGTGTTGGTCGCGATATCCCCTGCCACCGGCGGCATTCTGGCCGCTGCGCAGAACGCCGCGGCCAACGCTCAGGGGCCCATCGCCTTCACCGGCGTGTATCCGCCGGGGTCGACGTTCAAGACCATCACCACCGCGGCCGCAATGCAGGCCGGGCTGGCCACGCCCGACACGCCGGAGGCCTGTCCAGGCCGTGTCACCATCGAGGACCGCACCATCCCCAACGAGAACGAGTTCGACCTCGGCACGGTGCCGTTGTCATCGGCGTTCTCGCACTCCTGCAATACGACGATGGCAGCGCTGGCCGACAAGCTGCCTGCGGACGCCCTTCCGAACATGGCGAAGCTGTTCGGAATCGGCGTCGACTTCGTCATCCCCGGCCTCACCACGGTGACCGGCAAGGTTCCGAACGCGGACACCCCGGCTCAGCGTGTGGAGAACGGAATCGGCCAAGGCACCGTGACGGTGAGTCCGTTCGGGCTGGCCGTCGCCGAAGCCAGCCTTGGGCATGGATCGACGATCGCACCGACGCTCGTCGTCGACGAGAAGACCACCGCCGACACTCCCTCGGAGCAGATCCCCCCTGCGGTGGTCGACAGCCTGCGCGCCATGATGCGCCTGACGGTGACCGAGGGAACCGCGACGGAACTGAACGACATCGACGGTCTCGGCGGCAAGACCGGCACGGCCGAGTTCGGCGACAACACGCACTCGCACGGCTGGTTCGCCGGGATCGTCGGCGACATCGCCTTCGCGACGCTCGTCGTTGCCGGTGATACGTCCGAACCCGCGGTCAAGGTGTCCGGCGAGTTCCTGCGCCCGACACTGGCGGGCTGATGGCAAATGCCGGTCGTTGACCGTGTTGGCACCCTCGGGCGGCCGTTGTCCCGATAGGTTGACCCGAACCGTCGCGCAGACGCGGCGCCGATCCGGAGATCCTTGGTAGATGCGAGTCGACGGGCGCGAAGTCGCCGTTTCGGGCAGCTTGCTGCAGCCGCTCGCCCGGCGGACCAACGACATCCTGCGCCTGGTGTTCGCGACGGTGTTCCTGGCGGCGGTCGTCACCAGCTCGCTCATCACCCGCAACGACTGGGTCGCACTGGAGAAGTCGATATCGGGCATCGTCGGGGTGCTGACGCCCACCCAGTCCAACGTGGTGTACCTGGTGTACGGCATCGCGATCCTTGCGCTGCCGTTTGCGATCCTGTTCGGCCTGATCATGAGCAGGCAGTGGAAGCTGCTGGGCGCGTACGCGGCGGCCGGGCTCAGCGCCGTGCTTGCGCTGTCGATCACCGCCAACGGCATCGCCGCCCCACGGTGGCACTTCGACTTGTCCGACCGCCTCAACACGTTGTTGTCCCAGTTCCTCGACGATCCGCGATGGATCGCGATGCTCGCCGCGGTGCTGACGGTGTCGGGCCCCTGGCTACCCGCGCGATGGCGGAGGTGGTGGTGGGCGCTGCTGCTCGCGTTCGTACCGATCCATCTCGTCGTGAGCGCCGTCGTCCCCGCGCGCTCACTGCTGGGGCTGGCCGTCGGCTGGTTCCTCGGAGCGCTGACCGTCCTGTTGGTTGGCACGCCGGCGCTTGAAGTGCCACTCGTCGGGGCAGTCCAGGCGCTGGCCCGACGGCGGGTCGCGGTGTGCCGGATGGCGGTGGTGCGGCCCGCTGGCCCCGGTCCGCTGATTCTGTCGGCCGAGACCGACGGCTACCCGTCACCTGTCGTCATCGAGTTGTACGGGCCGAACCAGCGCAGCGGAGGCGCCCTGCGCCAACTCTGGCGAAAGCTGTCACTGCGCAACGACGAAACCGCGCCGCTGCAAACGTCCATGCGCCGCTCCGTCGAGCATCGCGGGCTGATGGCGATCGCCGTCGGGGACGCCGGAGTGGCCAATACAGACACCGTCACGGTGACCTCACTCGACCGCGGCTGGATGTTGTACGCCCATACCTCGGCCAGCGGAACGACGATCGACGAGCAGACCCCCGTTGCCAAGGTGTGGGAGTCACTCGGCGTCCTGCACGATCACCTGATCTCCCATGGCGATCTGCGGAGCCGCGAGATCACCGTCGAGGACGGCAAGGTGCTGTTCGGCGGCTTCGGCAACGCCGAGTACGGCGCCTCGACCATCCAGCTTCAGGCCGACGTCGCCCAGTTGCTCATGACGACGAGCTCGATCTATGGCGCTGGGCCGGCGGTGACCGCGGCGATCGAGACCTTCGGCAGGGAGGCGGTGCTCGCGGCGTCGAGCAGACTGACGAAATCAGCGATGCCGCAACGACTCCAGGAGTCACTCAGCGACGCCAAGACCATCATGTCGGCCACTCGCGACGAGGTGAAACGGCAGACCGGAGCGGACCAGATCCATGCCGAGACGATCACCAGGTTCACCCGCTATCAGCTCATTCAACTGGTACTGCTGGTCGCTCTGGTCTACGTCGCGTATCCATTCATCAGCACCGTGCCTGCGTTCTTCTCCGAACTGCGTACGGCGAACTGGTGGTGGGCTCTGCTGGGTCTTACGGTGTCGGCATTGACGTATGTCGGTGCGGCAGCAGCACTCTGGGCATGCGCATCGGAGTCGGTGAACTTCCGAAATCTGACCATCATGCAGGTGGCCAACACCTTTGCGGCCACCACCACGCCTGCCGGCGTCGGCGGTCTCGCGCTCAGTACGAGGTTCCTTCAGAAGTCCGGGCTCGGCGCACTGCGCGCCACCGCCGCGGTGGCATTGCAGCAGACCGTCCAGGTGATCACTCACGTCGCGCTGCTGATCTTCTTCACCGCTTTCGCCGGTGCGTCCGCCGATCTGTCGCACTTCGTGCCGTCGTCGACGGTGCTCTACCTGGTCGCGGGCGCGGCTCTGGGAGTCATCGGTGCGTTCACCTTCGTGCCGAAGGGACGACACTGGCTGGGTACGGCCGTTCGCCCCCGATTGAAGGAGGTCGGCGACGACCTCGTCACGCTGGCACGTGAACCCAAGCGGCTCGGACTGATCATCCTTGGCTGTGCCTCAACGACTCTCGGTGCGGCCTTGGCGTTGTGGGCCAGCATCGAGGCGTTCGGCGGCGACACGACGTTCGTCACCGTCACGGTCGTGACGATGATCGGCGGGACACTCGCCTCGGCGGCGCCAACACCCGGCGGCGTCGGCGCCGTCGAGGCCGCATTGATCGGTGGTCTGGCAGCGTTCGGACTGCCCGCGGCGATTGCCGTGCCGTCCGTGCTGCTCTACCGTGTGCTGACCTGCTGGCTGCCCGTGTTCATCGGCTGGCCGGTGATGCGCTGGCTGACCAAGAACGACATGATCTAAGCGGCAGTTAGGCTTTCGGAAGGGCGTCGGCGACCGCCGTCAGCGCGGCCAGGTGTTCGTCGACCGTCTTCAGGCCGGCGCCCATCGTGTTGACCGAGATGTGGGAGGCGCCGACCGCGGCCCACTTCCCCACCTTGGCAACGACGTCATCAGGGCTGCCCTGCCACTTGACCCACGCCTCCATACCGATGCTCTTCGGATCCCGGCCCGCGTCGACCGCGGCTTGATCCACCACCGAACGGGCTGCTTCGAGGCCGGGGCCTGGCACCACCATCGGGAACCAGCCGTCGGCGATCCGGCCCGCGCGCTCGAGGCCGCGTTTCGAGTTGGCGCCGATCCACACCGGAATCGGACGTTGCACCGGCAGCGGCGCAAGGCCCGCGCCCGTGACGGTGTGGTACTTGCCATTGAACGTCACCGACTCCTCGGTCCACAGCCGCCGCAACACCTCGATCTGTTCCTCCGACCGCTTGCCACGATTGCCGAATTCCTCGCCGAGCGCTTCGTATTCGACTGTGTTCCAACCGATTCCGACGCCGAGCCGAAATCGGCCCGATGACAGGAGATCAACCTCGGCGGCTTGCTTCGCGACCAGGGCGGTCTGACGCTGCGGGAGAATGATGACGCCGGTGACGAATTCGAGCGAGCGCGTCACTCCGGCGAGGAAGCCGAACAACACCATCGGCTCGTGGAACGTGGTCTGTACGTCGTAGGGTCCGTTCCAGCCGGCGTGCACCTTCGGGTCCGCACCGACGACGTGGTCGAACGCCAGTATGTGTCGATACCCCAGAGCTTCTACCCGTTCGCCGTAGGCGCGCACCGCACCCACGTCGCCACCCAATTCCGTCTGGGGAAATACCACACCAACCTGCATCCGCCGACCTCCAGTCGCGTCGGGATGAACTGTAGCCGCAACCCCGTGCGGTCATCGGGGATTCCGAAGCCGCGAAATGGTTGCATGGCCGTACTAGTCTGTGGAGGTGTCGAACCCAACGCACCCTGCGGTCGTTCACGCAGACGACGTCGCCGCGCTGCAGGATGTCAGCCTCCGGCTGACGAGGAAGTTGCGCAAGCGGTCGGAGACCGAGCTGACGATGTCCCAGATCTCGGCGCTGTCCACCATCCAGCGGCATGGCCCGCTGCGCGTCGGTGACCTGGCCAGGCGCGAGCAGATCAGCAAGTCTTCGGTGACCCGGCTGGTGGCCAGATTGGAGGAGATGGACTACCTGGAGCGCACGGTCGACCCGGACGACGGACGTAGCTTCATGGTGGTCATCACCGCCCACGGTCACGAGCTACTGGCGGCGTCTCGGCATCGTGCCAACGAGTTCCTTGCCCATCAGGTCGGTCGACTTTCCGAGGATGATCGGCATGCCATATTCGCGGCGCTGCCGTCGCTCGAGAGGCTTGTCGCGCTGTCGTAGTCCCGTTCCCCCGCCGAGTGTTTCGCCTTCAGGTAGAGGAAGCATGCCAACGCGGCCACGGCGGTGCCGACTCCACCGACCATGCAGGCGATACGCGGGCTGGCGTGCTCGCAGATCCAACCGATGATGGGCCCACCGATCGGGGTGGTGCCCGCCGTGGCAAGGACGAGCAGAGAGATCACCCGGCCCCGCATCTGGGGTTCGGCGTAGAGCTGGAGCAACGCGGTGGCCGTTGCACGGAACGTGACGCTGAACGCGCCGACCCCGAAGAGCAGGACGTAGGCGACACCAAGGGTGGGCGCAAGACCGAGCATGACGAGGAATGCGGCGAAGACGCATCCGTTGATGATCAATCTGCGCGAGCCAGGCTTGAGGAAACCCGCGAGGGCGACACCGCCCAGCACGGCCCCAAGCCCCATGCAGGTGAAGCCGAACCCGACGGTGCGCGCGTCGCCGTGGAACACGTCGCGAGTCAGTGTCGGCAGCAAGACGTTCCAGTTGTAGGCAAGTAGACCCGCCACCGTCATCAACGCCAAGGCGGCGGCCAACTTGGGACGCCCAGCGACGTAGCGCAGCGTGCCGGTGAGGTTTCCCATGGCCTTGAACGTGCTGGCGGGAACGACGGGTACGTGCGGCTTGATCAGCAGCAGCGCCACGATGACCGGCACGTACGAGAGTGCGTTGATGAAGAAGGCTGCCGAGATGCCGACCGACGAGATCAGGATCCCGGCGATCGCCGGGCCTGCGACCTTGCCGCTGTCCTGGATGATGCCGTTGAACATGACGGCGTTGGTCAACGTCGCGGGTGTGGCGATGTCGTTCACCACGGTGAGCCTGGCCGGTTTCTCCACGGCGTCGAAGAGACCCTGAATCAGCGCTGCCAGCAACACGATCCACACCTGAATGAGATGCAGCTGGACGAGCACCCCGATCGCGAGTGCAGGCATCGTCGCTCCGACTGCCATCCACAGCAGGATGGTGCGCTTGTCGAACCGATCGGCGAGTGCGCCGCCGACGGTGGTGAACAACAGGGTCGGAAGTTGCTGCATGGCGACCGTGACACCCAGCAGGACCGGCGAGTTGGTCAGCTCGAGCACCAGCCACGCCTGGGCGAGCTTCTGCATCCAGGTGCCGCTGACCGAGATCGCCTGACCGAGTGCGAACCGGCGGTAGTCGCGTACCCCGAGGGCCGAGAACGTCGAGTTCAGGTAGCGCTTCACCGCGATCCCAGACTCAACGACGCCGCCTCCTAGTACGCTTGGTCAACCAATATACTACGCATGGCGTACTAATTATCGAAGCCGGAGCATCACCTGTCCGGAAACGCTCATCCAGCCCTACGGCTCCGGCAGCTCGGCCCAATCGCGTGAGACCGACCCGCTCCACCGCGGAGCCCGTCGGTCCAGGAACGCGGCGACGCCTTCGCGGGCATCGTCGGTGCCCATCACGCGATGGTGCAGTTGGGTCTCCATCCACGCGACCTGGCGTGCGGAGTACCCGTTGGCCAGGCTGTCCCACAGCAGCCGCTTGCTCAGCGCCGCCGACATCGGTGCCACGTTGACGGCGATGTCGCGCGCGATGTCCATCGCCCGATCCACTACCTCGGTGGCGGGCACGGCGCGTGACGCGATACCCATGGCGACGGCATCTGCGCCGTCGAACGTCCTTCCGGTGAGCAGTATTTCGGCGGCGACAGCCGCACCGGCCATGCGGGCCAGCGTCCAGTGCGACATGCAGTCGGGGATCACTCCCCTGCGCACCTGAACGACACCGTATTTGGCGTCCTCCGCGACGATCCGAATGTCAGCCTGTAGCGCCAGCGTGAGCCCGATGCCGATCGCGTGGCCGTTGACCGCGGCGATGACCGGGGTTCGCAGTTCGAAGGCCGCAGGGTCGATCGGCGACGCGGTGAAGCCTGCGGGATCGCCAGGCGAGGCGAAGGGACTCGTGCCGTTGGAGAAGTCGGCGCCCGCGCAGAACGCCGTGCCTGCGCCGGTGAGCACGATAGCCCGGACGTCGTCGTCATCGTCGCAGCTGCGGTAGGCCTGGCTCAGCAAAGCGCCCATCTCGCCGGTGTAGGCGTTGCGGCGATCCGGCCGGTTCAGCGTCAGCACGGCGACGCCGTCGCTCATCTCGACGGTCAAATCGGGCGACATCAGCGCAGCGAGCCGTGCAGCGCCGCGACCATGTCGGCGACGTCCTCACTGCGCGGCGTGTAACCAGGGAAGTAGCAACAGACTTCGTCGCTCATGGTGCCGAATCGGTCGACGATCTCGGCCGCGCACTGTTCAGGCGTTCCGACGATCCCGATCGTGCGCACCATGGGTTCGGTGATCAACGCACGCATGTCGCTGAACGCGCCCTTCTTGGAGAGCTCGTTGAGCTTGGGCTGCAGGTGTGCCCAGCCCTCGACCTCCAGCACGGGCACGTAGGCGGGCGTCGACCCGTAGAACGCGATGAGCCGTCCGACTGCGTCGACGGCCTCCGCCAGTTCTGCGTCGGTGCGGCCGATGGCCACCATGGCCTGCGCGATGACTTGCAAATCGCCGGTCTCCCGACCCGACCGGCGCAGACCCTCGGCGAGTGCGGGCGCGGTGCGCTCTGCGAGGTGGCGTGCGCTGTTGAACGGCATCACCAACAGGCCGTCGGCGACTTCGGCGGCCGCCCTGGTCATGACCGGCCCCAGCGCACCCATCAGGATCGGCGGTGGACCGAACGGGTTGGGACCGGGGTTGAAGTTTGGCGGCATCAGCGTGTGGGTGAAGAACTCGCCGCGAAAGTCCAGTCGCGACTTGCCTTCCCACGCGGCGAAGATCGCCTTGATCGCGGCCACCTGCTCCGCCAGTCGGCGCGCGGGGCTGCCCCATTGGCTGCCGTAGCGCTTCTCGATGTGCACCCTGATCTGGGACCCGAGGCCCAGCCGGAACCGCCCCTGGCTGTAGGCTTGGAGGTCGTAGGCGGCGTGCGCCAGATGCAGCGGGCTGCGGGGACCAGCGATGGCCACGTTGGTCATCAGTTCGAGGTCGGTGACACCGGCCGCGACGACCAACGGGAAGAAGGCGTCGTGTTGGCCCTCGAAGGTGAAGGCCCCGTCGCAACCCAGCGCCGCCAGATCGCGTGCGTGGTCGGACACCTTCGCAGGCGATCCCTCGAGCTGCAGATGCACCTTCACGTCGGACCTTCGTTCTGTCGCTCGCCATCGACGGTGCCTGGCGACCGTCACTTGTGACCATAGGCAAGACTTGGCGCCTTCACGTGCATCGCCAAGAAGTTGGCAGCTAGCCACCATTGACTTCGACCCTGCCGATGCTTAGCTGGAGTAATGACCGCGCTGATCGCCCTCGAAGAACACGTGCTACCCGCCGACCTCGTCGAACGGGTGTGGGAGACGTCGGACGGGCCGGAGGCCATCACCGCGAAGCTGGTCGAGGTTGGCGAGCAGCGACTGCGGGTGATGGACGAGGCTGGCATCGGCATGCAGGTGTTGTCGGTGGTCGCGCCTGGGTCCCAGCAGGTACCCGTCGGGGACGCGGTCAACCTCAGCAGGCAGCTCAACGACCGCTGCGCCGAAGCCGTTGCAGCCCACCCCGACCGCTTCAACGCGCTGGCCAGCCTGCCAACGCAGGACCCGGCCGCCGCGATCGTGGAAGCCAAGCGAGCGATCACCGAGCTGGGATTCTGCGGTGTGGTGTTCAACGGGCACACTCACGGGCGGTTCCTCGACGCCCCCGAGTTCGACGAATTGCTCGCAGCCATCGCAGAACTCGACGTTCCCGTCTACCTTCACCCCACCTATCCCCCTCCGGAGGTCGCCGACGTGTACTTCGGTGGGCTCCCCGAGCAGACGGGCCGGGCGTTGAGCACGGCCGCTTGGGGGTGGCACGCCGAGACCGGTCTACACGTGCTCCGCCTTGCCGCCACCGGAGCCTTCGACCGACATCCCAAGCTGCAGATCGTCGTTGGGCACATGGGCGAGAACCTGCCCTTCTCTCTGATGCGGGCAGACGCGGTGCTGAGCGGGTACAACCCGAACGCCCGGTCGGTGGCCGACGTCGTCCGCGAACACGTGCACATCACGATCTGCGGTTACACCACGCTGCCGCCGCTGCTGTGCGCACTTCAGGTGTTCGGCGCCGACCGCATCATGTTCTCCAGCGACTACCCGTTCGGCGATCCGGTGCATCATGCGAGGTTTCTGGCCAACGCCCCGATCAGCCCGGTCGACCGGGACAAGATCGGCTTCGGCAACGCCCAGAAGCTGTTTCGACTCTAAGCGCCGCAGAGGTCCCCGGGCGTCGCCCTGCGCCCCTTGACGTAATAGGCAAACTGCGTACACTTCTTACCGTGAACGAGATGGAGGGCTTCGGCTACCCGGCCACCAGCCGGTTCGGCACCGCCACGCTCGCTCCTGCGCCCCTGGTGCTCAGCCAGGAGCTGGCCAACACCATCGGCCTCAGTCACCTGCCGCAATTCGTGGATCTGCTCGGCCAGGTGGACTCCGCACAGCAATGGATCGACTCCGTCGTTCCGCGTTGGTGCACATCGTTCGGCGCCGACGACCCACGCCTACTGGTCACCGAGGCCGAACTGCCCCGTTTGCGCGCCGTTCGAGACACGCTGCGCGCGGTGCTCGGCGGCGCCGGGGCGAGCGAAGCGACGGGGAATGGCACCGGGGCGAGCGAAGCGACGGGGGAAGTGTCCGGGGCGAGCGAAGCGACGGGGAATGTCCAGCGCGATCCCGAAACCGATGCCGTCATCAGCGGCACCGCCGAAATCAGGGTCACCGCTAGCGGAGCCCATCTCGAACCACACGGCTCGGGTGCCGATTGGTTGGCTTCCGCCATCTCAATTGAGGCCGCCGCCGCCCACGCCCAAGACACGTTCCGGCGGCTCAAGCTCTGCCACGAAACACATTGCCGCACTGCACTTTATGACCGTTCCAAGAACAACAGCAGGGTCTGGCACGACACCGCGACGTGCGGCAACAAGACCAATGCCCGCGCCCATCGCGAACGACGCCGAGCAATCGCTCGTGACGACTCATCTCAATAATTGGAGGGACCCAATGTCTGACACCTACCGCGCGTGGCAAGTGACTGGACAGCGCCAGTTCGAGTTGGTGGACCGTGAGGTCGTTGCGCCGATTGCCGACCACGTTCGCGTCCGGGTGGACACTTGCGGCGTCTGCCACAGCGACTTCCTTGGCGTTGAGGGCCTTCGCGCCGATCCCAGCCAGCCCGTCGTTCCCGGCCACGAGATCGTCGGAATCATCGACGCCGTTGGCGACGCCGTGAGTACCTGGAAGGTCGGCGACCGAGTCGGCGTGGGCTTCCTCGGCGGGCACTGCGGCGTCTGCGAGTGGTGTGAGCGCGGGGATTTCGTCAATTGCACCAACCAGCCACAGCCTGGTACGACGGAGGACGGCGGCTACGCCGAGGTCGTGTACGCCAGGGCCACCGGTCTGGTCGGGATCCCTGCGGAGATGTCGTCGCTCGACGCCAGCCCGTTGCTGTGCGCAGGCATCACCACGTTCAACGCGCTTCGCAACATCGACGCCGCTCCCGGCGCGCTGGTCGCCATCCAGGGCATCGGCGGGCTGGGCCACCTCGGAGTGCAATACGCGAACAAGCTCGGGTATCGGGTGGCGGCAATCGCCCGCGGCGAAGACAAGCAGGCACTCGCCGAACAGCTGGGCGCACACCACTACATCGACAGCGCGGCAACCGATCCCGGGGCTGCGTTGACCGAACTCGGCGGCGCTGCCGCCATCCTCGCGACGGCTGCCAGCGGCGCGTCGATGTCGCCGTTGCTGGCCGGCCTGCGGCCGCACGGTCAACTGGTGGTCGTCGGCGCCGCTCCCGACCCCATCGAGGTGTCGACGGCCGATCTGATCTTCGGCGGTCGTTCGATCGTGGGGAGCCTGACCGGAACCCCCATCGAGAACGAGGACAGCCTGGCCTTCAGCGCCGCAAACGGTGTCGCCGCGATGATCGAGAAGCTGCCGTTCGAGGACGCCCCGAAGGCATACGAACGGATGATGTCGGGTCGGGCTCGGTTCCGAATCGTGCTCGAGGTGGCAGGCAACTAGCGAATCGCGTCGGTACGCCGACGCGAGTTGCGTTGGCGCAGCAGCTCCGTCGTCTGGTCGGACACCGGAGTGGCCAACACTCCCGCGACCAAGTCGATCAACCTGCTGGTGAACAGCCGGTCATCGGCGCGAGGTCGCCCAGCCGCGCGGGCGGCCAATTCGACGTGCGTGAAGCGGATGGCGGCAAAACGGGTGTGGAAGATTTCGGTCGATTCCCGGCTGAGCAACGGGTCGACCAGTTCGCGCCACGTCAGGATGCCGGTACCGATGACCTCGTCCATGAGAACGTCGAACTGCGGGTCCGGACGGTTGACCAGCTCGGCGTAGATCCTCAGGTATGCACGGCCGCCATCGGGATCCGACAGCTTCGCCGCAAGCGGCAGCACCAGTGCGGCTGCCAATGCCCGCAGGTCGGCTTGGCCGGCGTCCCGATACTGCTGCAGTAGCACGTCACGGCGCGCGTCGACGTCCGGCCCATGCTTGTCGATGACGGCCTTGAGCAGGCCCGCGCGGTCGCCGAAGTGGTACTGCAACGAACTGGCGTTGCGTTGACCCGCGGCCCGATTGATCTCGTTGAGCGAGACGGCGTCAACCCCGCGTTCCGCGAATAGCCGTTCCGCCGCGGCGATTAGCCGGCTCCGCGTGTCCTGTCCGGCCACCGACGTGTTCACGACCCACCGTTCATGCTAGCGTGATTGATGCGACCACATTAAATCACAAGCCGACCGCATTACGCACGACGGGAGCGCACAGTGGCATGGGACTTTGAGACCGACCCGGACTTTCAACGCGAACTGGACTGGATCGACACGTTCGTCCACGACGAGGTCGAGCAGTTGGACCTCGTGCTCGGCGACACGGCCGACAAGACCGATCAGGTGGCCGCGTCGCTGGTACGCCCCCTCCAGCAGCAGGTCAAGGACCGCGGACTGTGGGCATGCCACCTCGGTCCCGAACTCGGCGGACCGGGCTACGGTCAGTTGAAGCTGGCTCTGATGAACGAGATCCTTGGCCGGTCCCGTTGGGCACCAACGATCTTCGGCTGCCAAGCTCCCGATTCTGGCAATGCCGAGATCCTCGCGCACTTCGGCAGCACCGAACAGAAGGACCGGTTCCTGCGCCCGCTGCTGGCAGGAGAGATCTCCTCCTGCTACGCGATGACCGAGCCGCATGCCGGCGCCGATCCGACACTCTTCCGCACTCGCGCCACCCGCGACGGTGACGAGTGGGTGATCAACGGCGAGAAATGGTTCGCCTCCAACGCCTCATCGGCGGCCTTCTTCATCGTGATGGTCGTGAGCAATACCGAAGTCGCTGCGCATCAAGGCATGTCGATGTTCCTGGTTCCTGCCGACACGCCGGGACTGGAGTTCGTCCGCAACGTGCACACCGAAGGCGAGCAACACGGTTCGCACTCGTATCTGCGATTCGACAACATGCGGGTGCCTGCCGAGAACCTGCTCGGCGACGAGGGCGCGGCCTTCGCCATCGCGCAGACCCGCCTGGGTGGCGGCCGGATCCACCACGCGATGCGCACGATCGCGCTGGTGCGTCAGGCCTTTGACATGATGTGCGAGCGCGCGGTCTCCCGCCAGACCAGGGCAGGCACGCTGGCGGGCTTCCAGATGACCCAGGAGAAGATCGCCGACAGCTGGATCGAGATGGAGCAGTTCCGCCTTCTCGTGCTGCGGACCGCGTGGCTGATCGACAAACACCAGGACTACCGGCTCGTGCGCAAGGACATCGCCGCCGTCAAGGTCGCGATGCCCAAGGTGCTGCACGACGTGGCGCAGCGCGCGCTGCACCTGCACGGCGCTCTCGGCGTGTCCGACGAGATGCCGCTTGCGGCAATGCTGCTCGGCTCCGAGATCATGGGGCTGGCCGACGGCCCGACCGAAGTGCACAAGATCACCCTCGCCAAGGAACTCCTCCGCGACCGCGTCCCCGCGCCTGGCCTGTTCCCCACCGCACATCTGCCCACCCGCCGCGCCGAGGCCCGAGCCCGCTATGCCGAACTGCTCGAGCACGCCGTCGGCAACGACGATCCCGCCCTGCTCACCCGATGATCGCTGGGGCCGAGACGGGAGTCGACCTGGATCGCCTCGCCACCTGGATGGACCAGCAGGACCTGCCCGGCGGTCCCATCACCCACGTCGAACGACTCAGCGGTGGCATGCAGAACATCCCGTCGAGGTTCCGTCGCGGCGGCGGCGATTACGTGTTGCGGCGGCCGCCTATCGACGAACGCGCCAAGAGTGACGAGACGGGTGCGACCGGCGATTTCCTGCACGGCGCCGCAGCGAGACTGCTCGAACACGCAGGGAACCTGATCGCTCAGACTCAGCGGGTTCGAGAGTAATTGAGTGCGGGCGGAGGGAATCGAACCCTCAAGCTCTTTCGAGCGCCGGCACCTAAAGCCGGTGCGTTTTCCGTTTCGCCACGCCCGCAGCGTCCAAATAGTACCGCGTCGCAACCTCACCAATCTGTCGGTGGCCCTTCGTAGCTTGGGCGTCACCACCGGCGAAAGGTACGCCCTATGCGGTGTGCGGACGAGTTCAACAATGTGCAGCGCCTCATCGCGGCGGGCGTGAACGACTGCGCCATCGCTCGGCAGACGGGCATTCCTCGACCGACCGTGCGCGACTGGCGGCGCCGGCCGCAGGTCTGGCCTCGGTACCCAGCCGGTTCATCGGACTGCGGGGTCGATCACGACTTCGCCGCGCTTCCATCGTCATCGTATTCGTATCTGCTCGGCATGTATCTCGGAGACGGTTGCATCTCGAGACAGGGACGGGTCTGGCGTCTTCGGGTCACATGCGATACGCAATATCCCGCCATCGTCGCCAGCTGCCGCGAAGCCATCGACGCGCTGATGCCCAAGCAACGCGCGGCGGTGGTGCAGCGAAAAGGCCGCTGCCTCGACGTCTCGCACTTCTCCAAGCACTGGCCCTGCCTGTTCCCCCAGCACGGTCCCGGCCGAAAGCACAGCAGGCCGATCCGGCTCGAGCCATGGCAGGAAGCGATCGTCTACGAGGAGACCGAACAATTCGTCCGCGGGCTGATCGAGAGCGACGGCTGCCGCGTCGTCGCCAACGATCGTGGCGTCATGAGCATCCGGTACCACTTCTCGAACAGATCGGAAGACATCATCGGCCTGTTCACCGCCGCGCTCGATCACCTCGAGATCCCCTGGACGCGGTCAGACAAGTACACCGTCTCCATCTACCGCAAGGCCGCCACGGCTCGCCTCGACGAGTTCATCGGGCCGAAGTCGTGATCGGCAGTTTCAGGTGTACAGCGTGATGGGCTGCACGTCGCCGGTCAGGAAATCGGCGCCTACCTCGATCTTCTTGTAGTCGATGAGATCGTGCAGAGAATGCGCGCGGATGTTGCGCCAGTACAGATCCAGGCCGACACCACCTTCAATTGCGCAATGCCGATCTCTACCTCGGCGCGGTCGGCCGCGGTGACGTCCGAGCCGCTAGGCGAAGGCGTCGTTTCGCCGCGCCCTGCAGGTGAAGGCACGAAACCGAGCGCGGTACCGTGGACCAATGTCCACTACACGGCGTAGGAGGCCAGCACTCATCCTGCTGGTGGTCCTCGCCGCGGCTGGCTGCCTTGGCCTGGCCTGGTGGCAGTGGACCCGCTACGAGTCGACGTCGGGCACCTTCCAGAACCTGGGCTACGCCCTTCAGTGGCCGATGTTCGCGGCGTTCTGCTTCTACGGCTACTACAAGTTCGTCCGCTACGAGGACGCCCCGCCCGTGAAGACCACAAACGGCGAACCGACCGAGATCCCCGCTGGCTTGCTCCCAGAACGGCCGAAACCCGCGTCCTCAGCCGAGAACGACCCGGCGTTGCGCGAGTACAACGCCTACCTGGCCGAGCTCGCCAAGTCCGACGTCCCCTCCGATGACAGGAACACTCCATGAGCAGTCCCGATCCCGAAGCGCCCGCCGAACGGCCGGAAGCCGGCGACCCGGCACCCGTGACACCGCCTGCCGAGACCATCCGCAAGGCGCTGCTCGGCTACCGCGTGATGGCGTGGACGACCGGCATCTGGCTGATCGCCCTGTGCTACGAGATGGTGCTGAAGTACATCGTCAAGGTCGACGATCCGCCCAGCTGGATCGGCATCGTGCACGGCTGGGTGTACTTCGTCTATCTGCTGTTCACGGCGAACCTGGCGGTCAAGGTGCGCTGGCCGATCGGCAAGACCGTCGGGGTGCTGCTGGCGGGCACCATCCCGCTGCTCGGCATCATCGTCGAGCACTTCCAGACGAGGAACATCAAACAGCAGTTCAACGTCTGACGTTCTCAGGTCAGGTGCTCGAGCACCACTTCGGCCAACCGCTCGCCACGGTCCTCCTGAAGGAAGTGCGAGGCACCGTCGATCTCGACCTGTTGCTTCGCGGTCGGAATCAGATCGCAAAAGGCTTGTCCCGCCTTCGGATACGGAAAGACAGGGTCCTGGTTCGAGAACGCCACCAGGGCGGGTTTCTGCCATCGTGACAGTTGGTCGGTGACCGCGGCCATCTCCTGCGCACCAGGCGCATCCTCGGTCAGCGGCACCAGCAGCGGGAACTGTGCTGCGCCTGCCTTGGACTCCGCGTTCGGGTAGGGCGCGTCGTAGGCGGCGACGACGTCGTCGGGCAATTCGGTTGCCGTTGCGCCCTGAATCACGAAACCGACAGGTAGATCAGGATTCTTCTCGGCGAAGTTTCGCCAGGCCATGAAGCCCTTGGAGACGCGCCCGGTGAACAGACCCGTGTTGAAGATCGCAAGCGCGCCAACGTCGTCGGCGTTCTCCACGGCCCAGCGCAGCCCGATCGGCCCACCCCAGTCCTGCACGACCACGATGGCGTCGTGAAGATCGAGGCCGCCGAGCACCTTCGACGTCAGCTCGACGTGGCGGTCGTAGGTGTACCAGCCGCGGTCGGTGGGCTTGTCGGACCGCCCGAATCCCGCATAGTCGGGGACGACGACACGGTGGCCGGCAGCCACCAGCGGGCCGATCATCTTGCGGTACAGATACGCCCAGCTCGGCTCGCCGTGGAAGCACACGATCGGTCGTCCGTCGCGGGGCCCCTCGTCGAGGTAGTGCAGTCGCAGTCCGTCGACGTCGGCGTAGTTGGGGGCGAAGTCGTAACCGGGGAGGTCGGCGAAGCGGTCGTCAGGCGTCCGGAAGACCTCGGGTGTCGTAGCCATCGGCACAAACTAACGCCAGTTGACCGACCGGTCAACTACTTCCTATGATCGGCCCATGCCCCGCACGTCGAACGCCCGCGAGCGCATCGTCTCGACCGCCGCGCGGCTGTTCCTCGAGCGCAGCTACCAGGCCGTCGGCGTCGACGAGCTGTGCCAGTCCGCCGACGTGCGCAAAGGGAGCTTCTACCACCACTTCTCGTCGAAGTCAGAGCTCGGCAAAGCCGTGATCGACCTGCACGCGCAGGCGTTCGAAAGGCAGCTGTCCGGCACGGTGGCCAGCACCCCGACGCAGAAGCTGCACGCCATCCCCGATGCGATCGGCGCGATCCAGACCGCGTTGGAGGCACAGTTCGGTCGCGCGGTCGGATGCCCATTCGGCAACTTCGCCGCCGAGCTGTCGACCACCGACGACGATCTGCGCAGACACCTCGCCGGCACGCTCGCCACGATGGAGCGCCACATGGCCGCGGTATGTCACGACGCGGCCGCCGCGGGCTCACTGCGGGCAGGCACCGATCCGGATCGACTCGCGCATGCGCTCTTGGCGCAGTACCAGGGCATCATCTTGCTGGCGAAGCTCAACGACTCAGGCGTATCCGCCCTCGCGCCAGCACTTCACGACTTCATCGACGGCTACGTGGCCGACGGATCTGCGAGCGCAGTCACCCAGCCAGCTCGCGCAACGCGGGCACCAGCAGCGCCAAGGCCCGCCCGCGGTGTGACGCCGCGTCCTTCTCGGCAGCAGTGAGTTCCGCGGCCGAACGAGCGGACCCGACGGGTACGAAGATCGGGTCGTAACCGAACCCGCCGTCACCGCGCGGCTCGCGGGCCACCACGCCAGGCCACTCCCCCCGCACCACGGTCTCGCCTGCCGAGGACACCAACGCGCACGCCGAGACGAACGCCGCGCCCCGCCGCTCGTCGGGCACGTCGCCGAGTTGGCCCAACAACAGCCGTAGATTCGCCAGATCGTCGCCGTGGGATCCCGCCCATCGCGCCGACAGCACACCGGGCATCCCGTTCAGCGCATCAACGGCGATCCCGGAATCGTCGGCGACGGCAGGTACGCCGGTCGCGCGGAACGCATCTCGCGCCTTGGCCAAGGCGTTCTCCTCGAACGTCGCACCCGTCTCGGGCGCCTCGTCGAAGGCAGGCACGTCGTTCAACGACAACAGGTCCAGCCCCGACACCCCCGCGGCGTCGAGCACACGATGCAGTTCGGCCAGCTTCTTGAGGTTGCGGCTGGCCACCAGCAGATTGGTCAGCTTCCGAACGCCTTCTTCGCGGGCGTGGTCGGCTCGGGAAGCACGCCTGGGTAAGGCAATTCGAGCGCCTCGCGCTGGATCACGAACAGCTGCTCGGTCGCGACGAGCGCCAAGTCGAGCATCTTGTCGAGCGTCGAGCGCGGGAACGTCGCACCCTCACCCGTGCCCTGGATCTCGACCAGGGTGCCGGTGTCGGTGGCGACGACGTTCATGTCGACCTCGGCGCGCGAGTCCTCGGTGTAGGGCAGGTCGACGCGCACCCGGCCGTCGACGACGCCGACGGACACCGCGGCGATCGCGCAGGACAGCGGCCGCGGATCCGACAGCCGTCCCGCTGCAGACAGGTAGGTGACCGCGTCGGCCAACGCCACGTAGGCGCCGGTGATCGCGGCGGTGCGGGTGCCGCCGTCGGCCTGAAGCACGTCGCAGTCGATCGCGATGGTGTTCTCACCGAGCGCGCCGAGGTCGATGCACGCGCGCAGCGACCGGCCGACCAATCGGCTGATCTCCTGGGTGCGGCCACCGACGCGGCCCTTGACCGACTCGCGGTCCGACCGGTCGTGGGTGGCGGCGGGCAGCATGGCGTACTCGGCGGTGAGCCAGCCCTGGCCGGAGCCCTTGCGCCATCGGGGCACGCCCTCGGTGACGCTGGCCGTGCACATGACCCGGGTCTGCCCGAACTGCACGAGCACCGAGCCCGCCGGGTGGGAGGTGAAGCCGCGCGTGATGGTTACCGGGCGCAACTCGTCGTCGAGCCGGCCGTCTTCTCGTCTGGACACCCAGCAACCCTAACGGGCGGCCATGACTCAGTGATGGGTGACGTCGAACGTCTCGTCGCACACGACGGCGTGCACGGGGCCGTCGAACTCGGCCTTGGCCTCGCTGATCACGTCTTCACGGGACGTCCACGGGGGAATGTGGGTCAGGAGCAGCTCGCGCACGCCGGCGTTTCGCGCGGCCATGCCCGCCTCTTTGCCGGACAGGTGAAGTCTCGGCGGACGGTCGGGCGCATCCGTCCAGGACGCCTCGCACAGGAAGACGTCGGCCCCGCGGGCGAGCTCGACGACCGCGTCGCAGTACCCGGTGTCGCCGCTGTAGACGAACGTCGCGCCGGACGGGTCGGTGAACCGCATGCCGTAGGACTCGGTCGGATGGCACACCAGCCGGGGCACCACGGACAGCGTGCCGATGTCGACCGGCTGGTTGTCGACCCAGTTGTGGATCTCGAAGATGTCGGAGAAGTCATCGATCTCGCGGCCCTCCGGTGACGAGGCCGCACCGAGCCGTGCCCAGGTGTTGGCGGGCCCGTACATCAGGGCGCGGCCCTCCGGCGGATTCGGATGGTAGCGGCGCCACACGAACAGGCCGGGGAGGTCGAGGCAGTGATCGGCGTGTAGGTGCGAAAGCAGCACGTTCACGGTGCCGGGATCGGCGTGGCGTTGCAGCGCGCCCAGCACGCCGCCGCCGAAGTCGATCACCAGCGGTGGCGTATCGGGTGCGCTTACCAAATATCCCGAAGCTGGCGAATCTGGCCCGACGACACTGCCGGAGCATCCCAGTACGGTGATTCGCACGCTCACTAGCTTGCCATGCCCGATCTTGCTTGCGCGAAAACATCACAGCATTGGGCGATGAGTTTCATTCTTCCGTCACCGTGTGATGCTTCACCAGGCTCAACGGTCGCAGCGACGCCCGACCAGAATCGCCCCGACTGTGGCGGACGCCTCACTCCAGCAAATTCTGCTCGAGGCATCACGGGCTCGTCAGTAGGACAGTTGCTGCGCCGTTCCGGTCTTGCGCTTCTCACGGGCCTTGCGCTCTGGCCCGGACAGCAGGTAGGCGGCGAAGACACCGGCGAGGCCACCACACAGGTGGCCCTGCCAGGACACCCCGAAGGTGCCTGGCAGCGCGCCGAGCAGCACGCCGCCGTAGATGAACAGCACGACGATGCCGACGATGATCTGCCATGCCTTGCGGGTGAAGAACCCGAACACGATGAGGAACGTCAGCCAGCCGAAGATCAGCCCGGACGCGCCGATGTGAACGCTTTCCACTCCGGGCGGGGCGCCGATGTTGCCGATCAGCCAGGTACCGAAGCCGCCGAGGATCCAGACCATCGCGGTCGCGTAGATGAAGCGGGCCATCCCGGCCAGCGTGACGAGGAAGCCGAGCACCAGGGCCGGGCCGGTGTTGGCGATGAGGTGTTCCCAGTTGGCGTGCAGCAGCGGCGCCCAGATGATGCCCCACAGCCCGTCGGATTCCAGCGGACGGATGCCGTCGGCGTTGAGTTCCTGGTGGTTGACCGCGTCCCACGCCTCGATGACGTAGAGCAGAGCGACGAAGCTGACGATGGTGGCTCCGCCGATCATCCAGGCGGGGCGCTGCTTCTTCTGCGGCGCGGGGGTGTATCCGGCCGTGCCGCCGCTCATGCCCATAGCTGCCCTTCCAATGCGTCCTCTGCATCATCAAGGCTACCGGCGTACGCGCCGGTCGACAGATACTTCCAACCGGCGTCGGCCACGATGAAGGCGATGTCGGCGCGCTCGCCGGCCTTGCGTGCCTTGGCCGCCACGCCCAGCGCGGCGTGCAGGATGGCCCCGGTCGAGATGCCCGCGAAGATGCCCTCGACCTGAACCAGTTCGCGGGTGCGTTTGACGGCGTCGAAGGACCCGACGGAGAAGCGCGTGGTGAGCACGTCCGGGTCGTACAGCTCGGGGATGAAGCCCTCGTCGATGTTGCGAAGCGCGTAGACGCCCTCGCCGTAGCGCGGCTCCGCAGCGACGATTTGAACGCCGGGAACCTTCTCGCGAAGGAACCGCCCGGTGCCCATCAGCGTGCCGGTGGTGCCGAGGCCAGCGACGAAGTGCGTGATCTCCGGCAGGTCGGCAAGGATCTCGGGGCCGGTGCCGTAGTAGTGCGCGTCGGCGTTGGCGGGGTTGCCGTACTGGTAGAGCATGACCCACTCGGGGTGCTCGGCGGCCAGCTCCTTGGCGGTCGCCACCGCGGTGTTCGAGCCGCCCTCGGCGGGCGAGTAGATGATCTTCGCGCCGTAGAGCTCCAGCAACTGGCGCCGCTCGATCGACGTGTTCTCCGGCATCACGCAAATCATTCGATAACCCTTGATCAGCGCGGCCATCGCCATGGAGATGCCGGTATTGCCGCTCGTCGGCTCGAGGATCGTCGCGCCGGGCCGAAGCAGCCCATCGCGCTCGGCCTGCTCGATCATCCGCAGCGCGGGCCGGTCCTTGATGGAGCCGGTCGGGTTGCGGTCCTCGAGCTTGGCCCACAGCCTGACGTGCGGGACGTCGCCCTCGTCATCCCACTGCGGCGACAGCGTGCGCAGCCCGACGAGCGGGGTGTTGCCGAGCGCCTCGAGCAGCGAGTCGTAGCGGGTCATTGACGCCCACTCACCCTCCGGCCACGGCAGGCAGGATCGTCACGGAGTCGCCGTCGGAGATCTCGGTGGCGAGCCCGCCGGAGAACCGTACGTCCTCGTCGTTGACGTAGACGTTGACGAAGCGGTGCAGCTTGTCGCCGTCCACGATCCGATCGGTGATGCCCGAGTAATTGGCCTCGAGGTCGGTGATGACGGCCTGCAACGTGGCACCGTTCGCGGTGACGCGCTTCTCCCCTCCGGTGTGGGTGCGCAGGATGGTCGGGATGGAGACGGTCACGGTCATGGACTGGTCCTTCTAGTAGGCAGAGACGATGTTGACGGGTTCTTCGGTGACGACGCCCTCGAGGATGCGGTAGCTGCGCAGCTCGTGTTCATGCTCGTCACGGGTGGAGATCAGGACGTAGTGTGCATCGGGCTCGGAGGCATAGGAGATGTCGGTGCGGCTGGGGTAGGCCTCGGTGGCGGTGTGCGAGTGGTAGATGACGACGGGCGTCTCATCCGCCTCATCCATGGCGCGCCACACCTTGAGCTGCTCGCCGGAGTCGAACCGGTAGAACGTCGGCGACCGCTCGGCGTTGTCCATCTTGATGAATCGCTCGGGACGGTCGGAACCCTCCGGTCCCGCGATGACGCCGCACGCCTCGTCGGGATGATCGGCGCGCGCATGGGCGACCATGGCGTCGACCAGGTCGCTGCGAATCACCAGCACGGTCGGCTCCCTCCTAGGCTGTGAACGCACTAGTGCGCATCGTCGCTGAACGCTCCCGGCAACACGCCACGGTAAGTCGGTATTCCGGCGACCGACTCGGCGGCCAGCACTCCGGCCAGGACCGCGCGGGCCAGACAGTCCGCGGCCGCGGCGCCGATGACCGTCGTCAACTTCGTCTCCGGTGACATCGCCGCGGGGGTGTCGCTGGGTGGTTCGACCTCGACGGCGCCCGTCGCGAGCGCAAACACGGAGTCACCGTCCAGCGGGGTGTGCGACGGACGGATGGTGCGTGCAAGGCCGTCCTGCGCGGCGACCGCAACGCGCCGACACGCGGCAGGGCTCAGCAGTGCGTCCGTCGCGACGACGGCGATGGTCGTGTTCAGCACCGACATTTCGTCGGCGCGCTCACTCAAGGCGCTGATCTGATCCGCAGGCGGCGCCACCAGGTTCAGCTCCGCGACGAACTCGGCCATCCACGGCAGCCCCGTCGCCGGGTCGACGACGTTGCCCGCCGAGTTGACCACGACGATGGCGCCGACCGTGACCCCGATGTCGTCGAGCCGAACCGATGCCGTGCCGACGCCGCCCTTGAGCGCGCCTGCCCGCGCACCGACGCCTGCGCCGACGGTGCCCGTCGCGACGTCGATGCCTGCGGCCTCGGCGGCTGCGTAGCCAAACTCGGCGGTCGGGCGGCACTGCCACCCGCCGACGGGCAGATCGAAGATCACCGCGGCAGGAACGATCGGCACGACACCGCCGTCCATCACCACGCCGCGGTCGTGCTGCTCGAGCCAGGTCATGACGCCATCGGCGGCGGCCAACCCGTAGGCGCTGCCACCGGTGAGCACGACGGCGTCGACGTAGCGCACGCTGTTGGCCGGGTCCAGCAGATCCGTTTCACGGGTGCCTGGCGCTCCCCCCCGGACGTCGACGGCGCCGACGGTGCCGGGCGGGGTGAGTACGACGGTGGTTCCGCAGGCCCACCCGGCGCCGAGTTCGGCGTCGTCGTCGAGCCTGTGGTGGTGGCCGACGAAGATGCCGGACACGTCGGTGATGGCGCCCGTCACGAGCGGCTCATCAAGCCAAGGACGAGGTATTCCTGCAGCACGGTCAGCCACTGATAGACGTCGAGGTGCCCGGCCATGGGGTGCTCCGGCGGCAGCCGGTCGGGACCGTGGGGACCGATGTCGAGCATGGTGCCCAGGGCAAGTCGCACGTCGTTGACGGCGGCCGCCCAGCAGTGCCCGTCCTCCTCGGTGATCTCGAACTTGCCGCCCTTGGGCGGGAGGGTGTCCAGAAGGCGGTGCGCCGCTTGGCGTTTCGCGTCGATGATGTCGGGCTCGTGCAGACCGCGCAGCGCGCTATTGAGGCTCTCCGCAGCTGCCGAACCGGCCGGATGTTCGGTCTGGGGCCGGTAGAAGTCGGGCAGCAGCCGCCGCATCGTATCGTCCTCCGGCGGCGTGGAGTGACCCGTCCGCATGCCGGTGATCTCTGCGAGTTCGTCTCTCGGCGAGGTTGATTCGCGGCCGTCGAGCATGTCCACCAACGACTTCACCAGGCTCTGCAACAGTGCCGACTCGTGCGCCGCCAACGACGAACGCAGGCGCGGTCCGCCCGCGGTGTCCACCCGCTTCCACTTGCGCACGTACGCCTCAGCGGTCCTGCTGCATCGTGGCCCACAGCCCGGCGGCGTGCAGCTTGGAGACGTCGACCTCCATCGACTCGCGACTGCCCGCAGACACGACGGCCTTGCCCTCCTCGTGCACCTGCATCATCAACTTGGTGGCCTTTGGCTCGTCGTAGCCGAAGAGCTTCTGGAAGACGTAGGTGACGTATGACATGAGGTTCACGGGGTCGTCCCAGACGAGCGTCACCCAAGGGCTGTCGGTGTCCGCATCCGCTTCCGAAGACCGATCGACGCTCGTTTCCTCGCTCGTCCCCGGACGAGTCCGCGCCGGCGTAACCATGTCGCCAAGAATAGCCGGGGCCCAAACCCGATACGGTTGGGCGTGTGACCACGGCGTTGTTGACCGACAAGTACGAACTGACGATGCTTGCCGCCGCGCTGCAGGACGGCACCGCGCATCGTCGCACCACGTTCGAACTATTCGCCCGCCGACTGCCCGAGGGACGCCGCTACGGAGTGGTCGCCGGCACCGCCCGGTTCGTGGAATCGTTGCCGCAGTTCACGTTCGACGACGATGCGCTCGGCATGCTCGCCGACTTCCTCGACCCGGCAACCCTCGACTACCTGTCGAGCTACCGATTCAACGGTGACGTCGACGGCTACCCGGAGGGTGAGCTGTACTTCCCCGGCTCCCCCGTGCTGTCGGTGCACGGCACCTTCGCCGAGTGCGTGATCCTCGAGACGCTGGCCCTGTCGATCTTCAATCACGACTCGGCGATCGCGTCGGCGGCCGCCAGGATGGTCAGTGCGGCCGAGGGCCGTCCGCTGATCGAGATGGGCTCCCGTCGCACCCACGAACAGGCCGCCGTCTCTGCCGCGCGGGCCGCCTACCTGGCCGGGTTCGCCGGAACCTCGAACCTCGCAGCGCAGCGCCGCTACGGCGTACCGACGCTGGGTACCAGCGCGCACGCATTCACGCTCCTGCACGCCACCGAGGACGGTCCCGACGAGATGGCGGCCTTCCGGTCGCAGGTCGCCGCGCTCGGCAAAGGCACGACGCTGCTCGTCGACACCTACGACATCACCACCGGAGTGGCCAACGCCGTCGCCGCCGCAGGTCCAGACCTCGGCGCGGTCCGCATCGACTCCGGTGACCTCGGCGTGCTGGTCAGGCAAGTCCGCGAACAGCTCGACGGCCTTGGCGCGACCGAGACGAAGATCGTCGTGTCCAGCGATCTCGACGAGTTCGCCATCGCCTCGCTGCGCGCCGAACCCGTCGACAGCTTCGGGGTGGGCACGTCGTTGGTCACCGGATCCGGCGCCCCCACCGCGGGCATGGTCTACAAGCTGGTCGAGGTGGACGGCGTCCCCGTGGAGAAACGCAGCAGCCACAAGGAATCCCACGGTGGCCGCAAGCAGGCCCACCGGTTGGCCAAGCCGTCGGGCACCATCGTCGAGGAGATCGTGCATCCGGCCGGTGAGCCCCCGGCCGCAGAGGGCGACCTCGTCGCCAGGCCGCTCGCGGTGCCGCTGGTGCGTTCTGGCGAATCGGTCACCGACCTGGTGCTGGACGACGCCCGCGCACGCGTCGGCGCCGGGCTGCACAGCCTGCCCTGGCATGGGCTGAAGCTCTCCCGCGGCGAGCCTGCCGTCCCGACCCGCATGGTCCCGCCCGCGAGGCACCGTGCCTGACCCACCCACCCGCGCCACCGGCCTGCTGGCCGCGGCCGTCGCCGCACTGGGTGGCACCGAACGCAGCGGCCAGATCGAGATGGCCGAGGCGGTCGAGCGTGCCTTCGACAGCGGCGAGCACCTCGCCGTGCAGGCAGGCACTGGCACGGGCAAGTCGCTGGCCTATCTGGTGCCTGCCATCGCGAAGGCCATCGAGGCCAGCGAGCCGGTGGTGGTGTCGACGGCGACCATCGCGCTGCAGCGCCAACTCGTCGACCGCGACCTGCCCCGACTTGCCGATGCGTTGGCCGCCGAACTTCCCCGCAAGCCCGTCTTCGCGCTACTCAAGGGCCGCGGAAACTACCTGTGCCTGAACAAGATTCACAACGGGGCTGCCGAGTCGGACGAACGGCCACAGGAGGAGCTGTTCGACGCGGTCGCGACGACGGCCCTCGGCCGCGACGTCAAGCGGCTCACCGAATGGTCGTCGGATACCGAGACCGGTGACCGCGACGACGTCGTCCCCGGCGTGCAGGACCGGTCGTGGGGCCAGGTCAGCGTCTCGGCACGCGAATGCATCGGCGCCACGCGATGCACGTTCGGAACCGACTGCTTCGCCGAGAAGGCCCGCGCCAAGGCCGGCTCGGCCGACGTCGTGGTGACCAATCACGCACTGCTCGCCATCGACGCCATCGCCGATGCCAACGTGCTGCCAGAACACAGTCTGCTCGTCGTCGACGAGGCGCACGAACTCGTCGACCGGGTGACGAGCGTGGCGACCGCGGAGCTGTCTGCAACCACACTCGGCGTTGCACAGCGGCGCGCGGGTCGACTGGTGGATGCCGAACTGGCACAACGCTTCGAGGCCGCGTCGGCGACGTTCTCCTCGGCCATCCACGATGCCGAGCCCGGGCGGATCGACCGCCTCGACGACGAGATGGCCACCTACCTGACGGTGTTGCGCGACGCCGCCGACAAGGTTCGCTCGGCGATCGACACCGCGCCGAACGATCCCAAGGCCGCGGCGGCCCGCAACGAAGCAGTGACGGCGCTGACCGACATCAGCGACACCGCCTCGCGCATCCTGGTGTCGTTCGGTCCTGCCATCCCCGATCGGACCGAAGTGGTCTGGCTCGACCACGAGGAGGCCCGCGGTGCAGGCTCCGCCATGCGGGCCATCCTGCGGGTGGCACCCCTGTCGGTGGCGAACCTGTTGCGCGGCAGGATCTTCGATCAGTCGACGGTGATCCTGACCTCGGCGACGCTGACCGTCGGCGGCACCTTCGACGCGATGGCACGGTCCTGGGGGCTCTGGGGCGGCGACAAGGACGCCGGGTGGCGCGGCATCGACGTCGGGTCCCCGTTCGCGCACGCCAAGTCCGGCATCCTCTACGTCGCCGCGCACCTGCCTCCGCCTGGCCGTGACAGCGCCGGGTCGACCGAACAGCTCGACGAGATCGAGGGCCTGATCACCGCGGCTGGCGGGCGCACGCTCGGCCTGTTCTCGTCGATGCGCGCCGCCAAGGCCGCGACCGAGGCGATGCGCGGTCGGCTCGACACCCCGGTGCTGTGCCAGGGCGAGGACACCACGATGGCCCTCGTCCGCCGGTTCGCCGAGGACGACGAGTCGTCACTGTTCGGCACGCTGTCGCTGTGGCAGGGCGTCGACGTGCCTGGCCCGTCGCTGACACTGGTGCTGATCGACCGCATTCCGTTCCCCCGGCCCGACGATCCGCTGATCACGGCGCGGCAGCGCGCCATCGCCGCGCGCGGCGGCAACGGGTTCATGGCCGTCGCGGCCAGCCACGCGGCGCTGCTGCTCGCACAGGGCGCGGGCCGACTGCTGCGCGGCATCGACGACAGGGGCGTCGTCGCCGTACTCGACTCGCGGATGGCGACGGCGCGGTACGCAGGATTCCTGCGAGCATCTCTGCCGCCGTTCTGGTCCACGACCGACCCCGAGCGGGTCAGGGCCGCGCTGGAGCGCCTCAGATCTGGGTGAGCTCGCAGCTCACGCTCATTTTCGGTCGTTGTCCCAAAGCGTTCACTATCCTGACAGCGAACTTTCAGCGCGCGCCGTCCCGGCCGCCGCACGACGTGAAAGGCGGCGGCATGAGCCGACGGCACCTCGGAGGCGTCGTCGTCGCGGCGTGCGCTGCGCTGCTCATCGCATCCTGCTCGACGACATTGCAAGGCAAACCGGTCTCGGTGTTCAGTGACCCGTTCAGCGTCGCCGGCATGCCTGCCACCGACGGCCCCACCGGCTTGCGTGACGACCCGGCGGGACCGTCGCGCGTCGTGGTCGGCACCGACAACGGCCGCATCGACGAACTCGGCCGTCAAGCGGTCAGCGACATCGAGGAGTTCTGGCAGCAGGCCTTCCCCGAAACGTTCGACGGAAATGAGTTCACGCCGGTCAAGCAGGTCGTGTCCTGGGACTCCGACGGGTTCGACGAAGAATTCTGCGGCGACGGGACGTACGGGCTGGTCAACGCCGGCTACTGCTTCGACGACAACACCATCGGCTGGGACCGCGGCCAGCTGCTGCCCGCGCTGCGCAAGGCCAACGGCGACATGGCGGTCACGATGGTGCTCGCCCACGAGTACGGCCACTCGGTGCAGCATCAGGCCGACCTGGTCAAGCCGAGCACCCCGACGCTGGTGTCCGAACAGCAGGCCGACTGCCTGGCCGGGGTCTACATGCGCTGGGTCGCCGAGGGCCATTCGCCGCGGTTCACGCTGAACACCGGCGACGGGCTCAACAACCTGCTCGCCGCGATGATCGCCTTCCGCGACCCGTTGCTCAACCAGTCCGATCCCGAGGTCGGCGAGGACGAGCACGGGTCGGCGTTCGAGCGGGTGTCGGCGTTCCAGTTCGGCTTCACCGACGGCGCGTCGTCCTGCAGGGCGATCGACACCAAGGAGATCGAGCAGCGCCGCGGCGATCTGCCCGTGCTACTCCCCGACGACCAGACCGGCGAGTTGCCCGTCACCGAACAGTCGGTACGCTCCATCGTCGAGGCCATGGGCATCCTGTTCAGTCCTGCCAAACCACCCGCGGTGACGTTCGAGTCGGAGAACTGCGCGGACGCCAGGGTCACGCCGCCGGTGGCCTACTGCCCGTCGAGCAACACGATCATCGTCGACCTGCCCGAGCTGGCGAAGGTGGGCACCGCGGAGGCGGACGGCGACGGCGGCGGCCTGGTCACCGGCGACAACACCGCGTATTCGATCCTGGTGTCGCGCTACATGCAGGCCCTTCAGCACGAGCACGGCGGTGTCGCGCTCGACAACGCCGAGGCCGGGCTGCGCACCGCCTGCCTCACTGGCGTGGCCACGGTGAAGATGACCAAGGAGGTGACCACCCCCGACGGCAACACCATCGCGCTGACCGCGGGCGACGTCGACGAGGCCGTGTCCGGGATCCTGGTCAACGGTCTTGTCGCCAGCGACGTCAACGGTGAATCGGTGCCGTCCGGGTTCTCCCGCATCGACGCCTTCCGCGTGGGCGTGCTCGGCGACGAAGCCCGCTGCTTCAAGCGCTTCAACTAGCGCGATTTCGGCGTGGTTTGTCACGCCCAGCAGAACGAAACACGCCGAAATCGCCTCAAGCGGTGGGGAGGCGCCAGACGTAACCGGCCTCGAGCGCGACCCACAACGCGCCGTCGCGGCCGATGGCCATGCCGTGCGGCTCACTGCCAGACGGCAGGTCGACGGTGACGACGACTTCACCGTCGGCACTGACGTTGACCACCTGATCGGCACCCCACAGGCTCACCCACACCCCTCCGTTCGGGTCGGCGACCACCGCGTGCGGCTTGCCTGGCAGGTCGAGTTCCTGGATCGCGTCGTCGGTCGGGATGCGACCGAGCTTCTCGGCGCGGATCGCGGCGAACCACACCGCGTCGTCGTGCGTCGCGGCGATGCCGACGGGTCCGGCGCCAGGCGTCGGCACCTGCCGAATCGTCAGACCGCCCGACGGCTCCAACCGGCCAATTGCGTTGGCGCCGTTGAGGGTAAACCACAGGGCGCCATCGGGTCCTGCGGTGATCATCGACGGCGTGCCACCAGGGACGGCGACGTCGGCGATCTCGCCGTCGAGGCTCATCCTGCCGACCACGCCAGACGACATCGCGGTGAACCACAGCGCCCCGTCCGGACCTGCTACGATGCCGAACGGCGCACTGCCGCTTGCCAGTTCGAACGCACTCAGCTCACCGGCGCTGGTGATCCGGCCGATCCGATCGTCGCCGCTGCGGGTGAACCACAGCGCGCCGTCGGCACCTGCCACGATGATCGACGGCTTGCACTCCGGCGCAACCGGATACACCTGCAGCGCGCCGCCGTCGGTGACACGGGCGATCTCACCGCTGTGCACCAACGTCACCCACATCGCACCGTCAGAACCGGCGGCTAGCGCGTATGGCCCGCCGGGAATCGCGACCTCCAGAATGCCGCTCACGCCAGCGTGACGAGGCCAAGCTCGGTGTCGGCGGCCAGCAACGGGTGGTGCGGCAGCACTCTGACGGTGTAGCCCACCGGCCCGGCGACCGGCAGCGGGGTCGTCGTCGTGAACACCTCGTTGCCTCCGTCGGCCGTCCCGGTGTGCGCCATCGGCACCGTCTCCGGGTCCACCAGCACGTCGCTGCCGTCCACCCGTCCGACGACGGCCTCCACCACCACCTCGTCGGGGCGCAGGCCCGCCAGCTGCACCGTCGCGGTCAACGTGAGCTCAGAACCCAGCAGCGGCGTATCCGGCAGCCCATAGCTGTCCACGTCGGTGATCTGGATCTTCGGCCACGCGGCCTCGGCGCGCTGGCGGTAGGCGGCCAACTGCATTGCCGCGCCGAACGGCACGCCGTCAATGGGTGCGATGGTCCTGTGCAGCGACTCAGCGGCGGGCGCGTAGTACTTCTCGGTGTAGTCACGCACCATCCGCGACGCCAGCACCTTCGGCCCGAGCACCTGCAGCGTGTGCCGCACCATCTCGACCCAACGGGTCGGGATGCCGTGCTCGTTGCGGTCGTAGAACCGCGTGGTCACCGAGTTCTCCAGCAGGTCGTACAACGCGGTGGCTTCCAGGTCGTCGCGGCGGGTCTCGTCGATCACGCCGTCGGCGGTCGGGATCTCCCAACCGTTCTCGCCGTCGTACCACTCATCCCACCAGCCGTCGCGAATCGACAGGTTGAGCCCGCCGTTGAGCGCGCTCTTCATCCCCGACGTGCCGCACGCCTCCAACGGGCGCAGCGGGTTGTTCAGCCAGACGTCGCAGCCCCAATAGAGCAGCCGGGCCATCGACATGTCGTAGTCGGGCAGGAATGCGATGCGGTGACGCACCTCGGGCCGATCGGCGAACTTCACGACCTGCTGGATCAGCGCCTTGCCGCCGTCGTCGGCTGGATGTGACTTACCAGCGACGATGAGCTGCAGCGGACGCTCCTCGTCGAGCAGCAGCTGCTCCAGCTTCTCGGGGTCGCGCAGCATCAGCGTCAGCCGCTTGTACGTGGGAACCCGCCTGGCGAACCCGATGGTCAGCACGTTCGGATCGAACGCCGTTGCAATCCAACCCAATTCCGCGTCGGATGCGCCGCGCTCCAGCCACGACTTGCGCAACCGGGCCCGTACGTCGGTGATGAGGAGTTCACGCAATTGGGACCGGATCCACCACAGGTGACCGGGATCGACCTGCTGCAGCCGCTGCCAGGTATCAGCCTCGCTGAGCGACCCGAGGTCCTCGCTGCCGATCAGTTCGCGGGCCAACTCCACCCACTGCGGCGCCGCCCACGTCGGGGCGTGCACACCGTTGGTGATCGAGCCGATCGGCACCTCGGAAGTGTCGAAACCTGGCCACAATTCGTTGAACATCCCGCGACTGACCCGGCCGTGCAGCAGCGACACCCCGTTCGCGCGCTGCGCCAACCGCAGGCCCATGTGCGCCATGTTGAACTTCGACGGATCGTCCTCTGCACCAAATGCGACGATGCGGTTCAGCGGCACACCGGGAAGCAACCGGGAGCTCACCCCCGACGGAGTTCCTGGCCGATCTTCCTCCGTCGGTTCGCTCGCCCCAGGCGGGCTGCCGAAGTAATGCTCGACCATCTCCACCGGGAATCGGTCGATGCCTGCGGGCACGGGCGTGTGGGTGGTGAACACCGTGCTCGACCGCACCACCGCCAGCGCGGTGTCGAAGTCGAGGCCCCCGTCGGTGACGAGTTCGCGGATGCGCTCAACGCCGAGGAACCCGGCGTGCCCCTCGTTCATGTGGAAGACCTGCGGCTCCGGTAGCCCTTCGACGGCGGTGAACGCGCGGATGGCCCGCACCCCGCCAATGCCTGCGAGGATCTCCTGCTTGATCCTGTGTTCCTGGTCGCCGCCGTAGAGCCTGTCGGTGACGCCGCGCAGCTCGTGCTCGTTCTCGGGGATGTCGGAGTCCAGCAGCAGCAACGGAATTCGCCCAACCTGCGCAATCCACACGCGCGCGTTGAGTTCGGCGGAGTCCGGCATCGCCAGGGAGACCAGTACCGGTTCGCCCTCGGCGTCGGTGAGCAGTCGCAGTGGCAACCCCTGAGGGTCGAGCGCCGGGTAGTTCTCGTGCTGCCAGCCCTCGGCGGTCAGCGACTGCCGGAAGTAACCCGACCGGTAGTACAGCCCGACGGCGATCAGCGGCAAGCCCAGGTCCGATGCCGACTTCAGGTGGTCACCGGCGAGGATGCCGAGGCCACCGGAGTAGTTGGGCAAGACCTCGGCGACGCCGAACTCCATGGAGAAGTACGCGATGCCGGTGGGCCAGGAGGACCCAGCCGCGCCTTCCTTCTGCATCTCCTGATACCACATCGGCCGGGTCAGATAGTTGTCCAACTCGCCGGCCAGGTGGTCCAGCCTGCCGAGGAATGATTCGTCGACCGCCAACTCGTCGAGGCGTTTGGGACTGACCGCGCCGAGCAGTGCCACCGGATCACCGACCTGGTCCCACAGTTCCTGGTCCACCGTGGCGAACAAGTGCTGCGTGGGCGTATCCCACGACCACCGCAGGTTTATCGACAGTCTCTCCAGCGCAGCAAGGCGCTCAGGCAGATGCGTGCGGACGGTGAACCGACGAAGAGCTTTCACGTGGCTCCACCTTACTGATGAATCAGAGCCTTGCAGGCGACGAGCAGATGTGCAGGGACCACTGTGATGACTTCATCAGCGCCCATGGGGTTGAGCCGGACACTACGGTGGGTATAGGGCGCGACGAGGCTTTGGAACTAGACGGACGACAGCGCGCGGCGGTATCGCCGCGCCAGCGGAGGAGTTGTGTGGTGGCCGGTCGTATCGAGATCGACGACGTCGCACCAGTGGTTTCGGGCGGCCGTTACCCGGCCAAGGCCGTGACCGGCGAGGTGGTGCCGGTGAGTGCGACGGTGTGGCGCGAGGGCCATGACGCCGTCGCGGCCACGCTCGTCGTGCGGTATCACGGCACCGCGTACCCGCGGCTGGCGAAGGTTCCTGCGGGAGTCCACGCCACACAGCCGGCGGCAATCCCGATCGAGGAGGTCGTCGGGTCGACTCCGAAGGTCAAGCCGCAAGCGTTGCCGATGTCGCCCGGCCGCACCCCCGACGTCTTCCACGGTCAGTTCACGCCCGACACCGTCGGATTGTGGACGTTCCGGGTGGACGGCTGGGGTGACCCGCTGGCCACGTGGCGCAAGAACGTCACGGCCAAGCTCGAAGCGGGCCAAGGCGAGTCGGAACTGTCCAACGACCTGATCCTCGGTGCGCAGCTGCTGGAGCGCGCCTCGACGGGAGTGCCGCGCCAGGATCGCTATCCGCTGATCGATGCTGCGGCAAGGCTGCGCGAGCCGGGTGACCCGTTCACCCGGGCGGGCGCCGCGCTCTCACCCGAGGTCGCCGAGCTGCTGCACAAGTATCCGTTGCGCGAACTGGTCACCCGTGGTGAGCAGTACGGCATTTGGGTCGACCGACCGCTGGCCCGCTTCAGTGCCTGGTACGAGATGTTCCCCCGCTCCACCGGCGGGTGGGACGGCATGGGCAATCCCGTCCACGGGACGTTCGCCACCGCGAGCAAGGCGCTGCCCCGAATCGCGAAGATGGGCTTCGACATCGTCTACCTGCCGCCGATCCACCCAATCGGCAAGGTGCACCGCAAGGGACGCAACAACAGTGTGACCGCGGCCCCGAACGACGTCGGCTCGCCATGGGCGATCGGCAGTGACAAGGGCGGCCACGACGCCGTGCACCCGAAACTCGGCACGATCGAGGACTTCGACGACTTCGTTGCCGCGGCGCGTGACCAGGGGCTCGAAGTCGCGCTCGACCTCGCGCTGCAGTGCGCCCCCGACCATCCGTGGGCGAAGGACCATCCCGAGTGGTTCACGGTGCTGCCCGACGGCACCATCGCCTACGCCGAGAATCCGCCGAAGAAGTACCAGGACATCTATCCGATCAACTTCGACAACGACCCCGCGGGTATCTACGCCGAGGTTCTGCGTGTGGTCCGGTTCTGGATATCGCACGGGGTCAAGGTGTTCCGGGTCGACAACCCGCATACCAAACCGCCGAACTTCTGGGCGTGGCTCATTGGCGAGGCCAAGAACGACGATCCCGACGTGCTGTTTCTGGCGGAGGCCTTCACCCGCCCCGCGCGCTTGTTCGGCCTTGCCAAGCTCGGCTACACCCAGTCGTACACGTACTTCACGTGGCGTACCGCGAAGTGGGAACTCCAGGAGTTCGGAGAATCCATCGCCGAGCACGCGGACTACTCGCGGCAGAGCCTGTGGACCAACACGCCCGACATCCTGCACGAGAGCCTGCAGCACGGCGGGCCGGGAATGTTCGCGATCCGCGCGGCGATGGCCGCAACGATGAGCCCGACTTGGGGTGTCTACTCCGGCTACGAACTCTTCGAGCACCAAGCCGTCCGCGAGGGCAGCGAGGAGTACCTCGATTCGGAGAAGTACCAGTTGCGTCCCCGCGACTTCGACGCCGCCCTTGCCAACGGCGAATCGCTCGAACCGTTCCTGCAGCGGCTCAACGAGATTCGCCATCTCCACCCTGCGTTGAGCCAACTTCGCACCATCAAGTTCCACGCAGTGGACAACGACGCGCTGATGGCCTACAGCAAGTTCGATCCGGTCAGCGGTGACTGCGTCCTGGTGGTGGTGACGCTCAACGCGTTCGGCCCGGAGGAGGCCACCATATGGCTCGACATGAGCGCACTCGGGATGGAGCCCTACGACCGGTTCTGGGTCCGCGACGAGGTCACAGGCGACGAATACCAATGGGGGCAGGCGAATTACGTACGCATCGAGCCCTCAAGGTCCGTCGCCCACATCCTGAACATGCCGCAAATCACAAACGAGAAGCGGCTCAATCTGCTGCGGAGGGAATGAACACATGACCCGCGCCAATGACGTTGCCAGCGAGCACCTTCGGCCGGACGACACCGACCTCGGCCGACTGCTGGCCGGTGAACACCACGACCCGCACTCGATCCTCGGTGCGCACGAGTACGGCGACCACACCGTGATCCGCGCGTTGCGCCCGTGGGCCAGCGAGGTGGTCGCATTGATCGGCGACCAGCGCTATCCGTTCACCCACGTCGACACGGGCCTGTTCGCCGTGGCGGTGCCGTTCACCGACTTGATCGACTACCGGATCGAGGTCAGCTACCCCGGCGGCGACTCCCCCGTCGTTCATACGGCGGCTGACCCGTACCGCTTCCTTCCGACGCTCGGCGAGGTGGACCTGCACCTGTTCGCCGAGGGCCGCCACGAACGGCTGTGGGAGATCCTCGGCGCACACCCGCGCAGCTTCACCACCCCAGACGGCGTCGTCGACGGAGTGTCGTTCGCCGTGTGGGCGCCGAACGCCAAGGGCGTCAGCCTGGTCGGCGAGTTCAACCACTGGGAGGGCGACGAGGCGCCACTGCGCGTGCTGGGCTCCAGCGGCGTGTGGGAGCTGTTCTGGCCGGGCTTCCCCGTCGGCGGTCTGTACAAGTTCCGGGTGCATGGCATCGACGGATCCGTCGTCGACCGCGCCGACCCGATGGCGTTCGCCACCGAGGTGCCGCCGCAGACCGCGTCGAGGGTCACGTCCAGCGACTACACCTGGGCCGACGGCGACTGGATGGCCGGCCGCGCGCTGAAGAACCCCGTGTTCGAGCCGATGAGCACCTACGAGGTGCACCTGATGTCGTGGCGCCCCGGCCTGAACTATCGCCAACTGGCCACCGAACTCACCGAATACGTGGTCGCGCAAGGGTTCACCCACGTCGAACTGTTGCCCGTCGCCGAGCATCCATTCGGCCCGTCGTGGGGTTACCAGGTGACGTCGTACTACGCGCCGACGTCGCGGTTGGGATCTCCCGATGACTTCCGGTACCTCGTCGACCAGCTGCACCAGGCGGGCATCGGCGTGATCGTCGACTGGGTGCCCGCCCACTTTCCCAAGGACTCTTGGGCGCTCGGCCGGTTCGACGGCACACCGCTCTACGAGCACTCCGATCCCAAGCGAGGCGAGCAACTCGACTGGGGCACCTACGTCTTCGACTTCGGCAGGCCCGAGGTGCGCAACTTCCTGGTGGCCAACGCGCTGTACTGGCTGCAGGAGTACCACATCGACGGTCTGCGCGTGGACGCCGTTGCGTCCATGCTCTACCTCGACTACTCACGCCCGGCGGACGGTTGGACGCCCAACGTGCACGGCGGCCGGGAGAACCTGGAAGCCGTTCAGTTCCTGCAGGAGATGAACGCCACCGTCCACAAGATCGCACCGGGCATCGTCACCATCGCCGAGGAATCGACGTCGTGGCCCGGCGTGACCCGGCCGACGAACCTTGGCGGACTTGGCTTCTCGATGAAGTGGAACATGGGCTGGATGAACGACACGCTGGCGTTCATCAGCCGCGACCCGATCCACCGCAGCTATCACCACCACGAGGTCACGTTCTCGATGCTGTATGCGTTCAGCGAGAACTTCGTGCTGCCGATCAGCCACGACGAAGTCGTGCACGGCAAGGGCACGCTGTGGGGTCGGATGCCTGGCAACGACCATGTCAAGGCGGCCGGACTGCGCGGGCTGCTGGCCTATCAGTGGGCCCACCCCGGCAAGCAGCTGCTGTTCATGGGCCAGGAGTTCGGCCAGCGCGCGGAGTGGTCGGAGGAGCGGGGCCTCGACTGGTTCCAGCTCGGCGAGGAGAGCTTCTCGACGGGGATTCAGCGGATGGTGTCCGACATGAACGGCATCTACCGCAGCAGGCGGGCGCTGTGGTCGCGCGACAGCAGCCACGAGGGCTACTCGTGGATCGACGCCAACGACTCGGCCAACAACGTGCTGAGCTTCCTGCGGTACGGCGACGACGGTTCGGTCCTCGCGTGCGTCTTCAACTTCTCCGGCGCCGAGCACACCCGCTACCAGCTGGGCCTGCCGCACACCGGCACGTGGAACGAGGTGCTCAACACCGACGCGTCGGTCTACAACGGTGCTGGCGTTGGCAATTATGGTGCCGTCGAGGCCCGCGACGAACCGTGGCACGGCAGACCGGCATCCGCGGTGATGGTGCTGCCGCCGATGGCCGCACTCTGGTTCGAACCTGCCTGACATCCGCTGCCTGACACCCCGAGACTGCTGTCAGATCGTCGATTCTGCGAATTTCGCGATCTCTCAGCAGTTTCGGCGGGGCGGGTTTCCGCGAGGGCCCTAGTACAGCGCGTTGGCGAGGTTCCTGCGGCCCGCGATGACCTGAGGGTCGGCCGGATCGAACAGGTCGAACAGCTCGATGAGGCGAGTCCGCACGGCTGTCCGCTCGTCGCCCGCGGTGCGCTTCACCAACGCGATCAACCGTTCGAAAGCCGCAATGACGTCCTGCTGCAAGATCTCCACGTCCGCCGCGGCGAGGGCGGCGTCGATGTCGTCGGGCGCGGCATCGGCGGCTGCCAAGGCGTCGGGGCGGTGGGCGGTGGCCCGCTGCAGGAAGGCGATCTGGCGCACGGCGCCCTTGGCTTCTTCGTGGTTGGGCTTGGCGGCGAGGATCGCCTGATAGGCCGTCAACGCGGCGTCGAAGTCACCGCCGTCGAGATGGTCACGTGCCGCCTCGAGTTCGGGATCGATCTCCTCGGCGTCCTCCGCTCCGGCTTCGAGCTTGCCCGCGGTCGCTTCCAGCAGCGAGTCGATCCAGCGCCGCAACTGCTCGGGCGGTTGCGCTCCCTGGAAGCTCGACAGCGGCTGGCCACCCGCGAGGGCGACGACGGTCGGGACGGCCTGCACACCGAACATCTGCCCAACGCGCGGGGCGGCGTCGACGTTGACCGTCGCAAGCGCCCACTTGCCGCCGTCCGCGTCCGCAAGTCCGGAGAGCAGCTGTCCAAGTTGGGCGCTGGCATCGCTACGCGGCGACCACAGCAGTACCACGACGGGCACCTGGCTGGACCGGAGAATTACCTCGGCTTCGATATTCGCTTCGGTGATCTCCACGCCGCCGGGCGCACCGCGTGCGGGCGTGGCGCCCGCACTGGGCGGGGGCTGCTTGAGAACCGACAGATCGACCGCGCCGGCCAAGCCGCCGGCCATGGAAGGTCGTGGACGCGTCACGCTCTCAAGTCTGTCACGTCGTGCCGGATGCCGACGTTGCCGGTGCGGCCAGCGCTCCCGCACCCACACGGCCGGTGCGATCGGCCCATATGAGGAAGATCACACTGGCAAGCGGCACGATGCTTGCCAGCAAAGCCAGCAACCACGTCGAGACGGTCCACTTGTACGCCATTCCGACCAACAGGGCGACGACCACGAAGGCGATGAACACCAAGCCGTGGGCCATGCCGAACACCTTCACGCCGATCTCCGTGCGCGGGCTGCCCAGGTACTTGAAGTACATCCCAACCAGCAGCCCGACCCAGGTGACCGCCTCGGCCAACGCGATGAGCCGGAACCATCCGGCGACGTTGCGACCAGAAAAAGTGCTTGTCATGGCGCCATTGTGCCCGAAACCGACGCCAGCTACTACGCAGCGTCGTTGTGGGCGGAGTTTGGCCGGTAGCTTCCGTTAGGGCCTGCGAAGGATCAGGGCGTCGCCCTGCCCACCGGCACCGCAGAGCGCGGCCACCGCATAGCCAGATCCCTTGCGTGCCAGCTCGAGGGCCGCGTGCAGGGTGATCCGTGCACCCGACATGCCGATCGGATGCCCGATCGCGATGGCACCACCATCGACGTTCACCTTTGCCAGGTCCAGGCCCAGCTCCTTGGTCGAGGCCAGCGCGACGGCCGAGAACGCCTCATTGATCTCCACGACGTCGAGCTGATCGATCGAGATGCCCTCCTTGGCGATCGCCTTCTTGATGGCGTTCGCCGGCTGGCTCTGCAGCGTCGAGTCCGGGCCCGCGACCACGCCGTGCGCACCGATCTCGACCAGCCAGCTAAGTCCGAGCTCTTCCGCCTTGGCCTTGTTCATCACCACCACAGCGCACGCGCCATCAGAGATCTGCGACGCCGAGCCTGCGGTGATGGTGCCGTCCTTGCGGAATGCGGGCTTGAGCCCGCCGAGGGACTCCGCGGTGGTGTTGGCGCGGATGCCCTCGTCCTCGGTGAACTCGATCGGGTCACCCTTGCGCTGCGGGATCTTCACCGGCACAACCTCATCGGCGTACACGCCGTCCTTCCACGCCGCAGCGGCGCGCTGGTGCGAGAGGGCGGCGAACTCGTCCTGCTCGAGCCTGGTGAACTGATCGACGTCGTTGCGCTGCTCGGTGAGCGCGCCCATCGGCTGATCGGTGAACACGTCGTGCAGGCCGTCGTAGGCCAAGTGGTCGAGCACCGTGACGTCGCCGTACTTGTAGCCAGACCGGCTGTCCATCAGCAGGTGCGGCGCCTTGGTCATCGACTCCTGGCCACCCGCGACCACCACGTCGAACTCGCCAGCGCGGATCAGCTGATCGGCAAGCGCGATGGCATCGATTCCCGACAGGCACATCTTGTTGATGGTCAACGACGGCACGTCCCAGCCGATGCCGCCGCCGACGGCCGCCTGGCGGGCGGGCATCTGCCCCGCACCCGCGGTCAGCACCTGGCCCATGATGACGTACTCGACAAGGGCAGCCGGATCCTCGACATTCGGGAAGGCCTTCTCCAGCGCGCCCGCGATCGCGATGGCGCCCAGGTCGCTGCCCGAGAAGTCCTTCAGCGAACCCATCAGCTTGCCGACGGGGGTACGGGCTCCGGCAACAATCACCGACGTCGTCATTTATTGCCTCCAAAGGCTTCTCGACGGGCCATGTGGCCCATCACACATTCCGAAAAGGTTCTAGTAAAGGTTACCGTTACGTCATGACGGCCGAGCAGGTTGATGCACGTCCAGTGCTTGCCAGTGCACTGGTGACCGGTGTCGATCACGTCGGCATCGCAGTCCCCGACC
Organism: Mycolicibacterium sp. P9-64; assembly: GCF_008329605.1. Classification (GTDB taxonomy): domain Bacteria; phylum Actinomycetota; class Actinomycetes; order Mycobacteriales; family Mycobacteriaceae; genus Mycobacterium. The sequence continues at coordinate 24,750 of NZ_NPKO01000004.1, read as the reverse complement.
TCGATGTCGCGATCAAGTGGTATCACGACTTCCTCGGCATGATAGTTCTGCACGAAGAGGTCAACGAGGACCAGGGCATTCGTGAGGCCATGCTGGCCGTCCGCGGCGCCCCCAAGGGCAGCGCTCAGGTTCAGCTGATGGCTGCGCTCGACGAGACTTCGACCATCGCCAAGTTCATCGACAAGCGCGGTCCGGGGATCCAGCAGCTCGCTTACCGGGTTAGCGACCTCGATGCGCTGTCCGAGCGGCTCCGCGACCAGGGCGTGCGCTTGCTGTACGACGCACCGCGTCGGGGTACGGCAAACTCGCGGATCAACTTCATCCACCCCAAGGACGCCGGTGGGGTGCTCGTCGAGCTGGTCGAGCCAGCTTCAGACGAGCACTAGCAGAGCACTCGGTCTTCAGGACCACTTCCTCGTCGGGCTGCGATCGGTCCGCTTGGCCCAGCACGGTGTGTGCCAGTGTCGGCGATCGTCGACCGCGCACTCCCCGAGCTCGGCCCTCCACACCACGACGTGAGCCGTGTTCGGCCTGATCTCGTGGTCGCACCCCGGACAGCGGTAGGTCTTCGTCGCGCGTGCGGCGGCCACCGGCTTGACCTCGTAGTCGTACCCGTCGGGCCCCGCCTCGATACGGCGCTGCACCGGGAGCGGTGGCAGCGAGCGTTGCCTGCGGGGAGGGACGCGGCGACTGGCCATGGCACCAGTCTAGGCGGTCAGAACAGCCGGAACTCGCTACTGTCCATGCCACGCATGACATCGTAATCCAAAGTCACACAACGTATTCCGCGATCCATGGCCAATGTCCGCGCTTGCGGCTTGATCTGCTGCGCGGCGAACACCCCGCTGACCGGCGCCAGCACGGTGTCCCGGTTGAGCAGTTCGAGATAGCGGGTGAGTTGCTCGACGCCGTCGATCTCGCCGCGGCGCTTGATCTCGACGGCCACCGACTGCCCCAGCTCATCACGGCACATCAGGTCGACCGGGCCGATCGCCGTCATGTACTCGCGGCGAACCAGCGTGTAGCCCACGCCCAGCAGTTCGACGTGTTCGGCCAGCAGTGCCTGCAGGTGCGCTTCGACCCCGTCCTTGACCAGACCGGGGTCAACGCCCAACTCGTGAGTGGAGTCGTGCTCGACGTCTTCGACGGTGATGCGCAGTTGCTCCCCCGCCTTGTTCTCCACCACCCAGACCAGCGTGCCGCCGCTGTCCTCCTCGGTGACCCAGCACGGTGGGCTCATCCAGTTCAACGGCTTGTAGGCGCGGTCGTCGGCGTGAACGCTGACCGAGCCATCGGACTTGAACAGGAGGAGTCGACGAGCAGACGGGAGATGGGCAGTGAGGCGACCGACGTAATCGACGGTGCACTGGGCAATGACGAGCCGCACCGGACCACCATAGAGGGCGAGTGGGAGTAACTAGGCTGACGCCACGATGACCGACAAGAAGAGCACGGCGCAGCGGCTGGGCCGGGTCCTCGAAACGGTGACGCGGCAAAGCAGCCGGGTGCCCGCCACCCCCGAATTCGGGTCGTGGGTACTTGGCAAGGTCTCGGAGAGCCAGCGCCGCCGACGGGTGCGCATTCAGGTCATCCTGACCACATTCGTGGTCTTCGCGAACCTGATCGGCATCGGGGTCGCAACGCTGGTGGTCACCGTCGCGTTTCCGACACCGAACGTCTTCGAACCGAACGTCTGGTGGATCACCTTCGGTGCGGTCCCCGCATACATCGGCGCCGCGTTGATCATCGGTGTCTTCTGGGCCACTTACCGGGTGATGAACAACGTCCGCTGGTCCATCGAGGGAACGGCCCCCACCCCCGAGGATCAGCGCAACACGTTCTTCGCGCCATGGCGCCTGACCCGTGTCTTGCTGGCCCTGTGGGGTATCGGCACCGTGCTGCTCACCACGCTGTACGCCCTGCAAGACACCGACTTCATCCCGAAGTGGCTCCTCGGCGTCAGCTTTTCGGGCATCGTCGTATCGGCGTGCTGCTACTTGTTCACTGAGTTCGCGCTACGACCGGTCGCCGCGCAAGCCCTCGAAGTCGGCCCGCCGCCCCGGCGATTCGCGCCAGGCATCATGGGCCGCACGATGCTGGTGTGGGCTCTCGGCTCTGGGGTTCCCGTGCTTGGCATCCTGCTGGCCGCGATCCTCACCCTGTCACTACGGAACGTCACTCCCACTCAGTTCACCGTTGCCGTCATCATTCTCGCGTTATTCGCGTTGGTGTTCGGCTTCATCTCGATGTGGATCCTGTCCTGGCTGACTGCCACACCCGTGCGTGTGGTGCGTGCCGCGCTCGACCGCGTCGCGGATGGCGAGTTCGACACGGACTTGGTGGTGTTCGACGGTACTGAACTAGGCCAGCTGCAGCGCGGATTCAACTCGATGGTCAGCGGACTGCGCGAGCGCGAGCGCGTGCGTGATCTGTTCGGCCGCCACGTCGGACGCGATGTGGCGGCGGCAGCGGAGTTGCAGCGGCCGAGACTCGGCGGCGAAGAACGCCACGTGGCGGTGATCTTCGTCGACATCATCGGCTCCACGCAGCTGGTCACCGGCAGGCCCGCCACCGAGGTGGTCGATCTGCTGAACCGCTTCTTCGCCGTCATCGTCGACGAGGTCGATCGCCACCACGGCTTCGTCAACAAGTTCGAGGGCGATGCAGCGCTGGCGGTGTTCGGCGCGCCGAATCACCTCGAGGACCCGGAGTCCGAGGCGCTCGCCGCGGGCCGCGCGATCGCCAGACGGATCCGCGACGAGGCCCCCGCATGCGAGGCGGGCATCGGAATCGCCTCAGGCGAGGCGGTTGCGGGCAACGTCGGCGCCAAGGAACGTTTCGAGTACACCGTGATCGGGGCGCCGGTCAACGAGGCCGCACGCTTGTGCGAGCTGTCCAAGACGGTCGACGGGCACCTGGTCGCCTCGTCGGAAACCGTGCTGCGAGCCGGCGAGACCGAAAGTGCGCATTGGACTTTGGGTGAGTCGGTGACGCTGCGCGGCATCGACGAGCCAACCCGGCTGGCCATCCCGAACTGACACTCCCGATCAGCCGGACAGACCACCGCGCACGGACGCCCTGGCGGCGGCCACCGCGTCGTCGACGGTCCGGTAGTGGACCGCTTCGAACTCCGGTTCGGTGCTGACCACGATGCCGTCCGGGTCGACGAGATATCCGTCCTTACCCTGGGTGCGCAGCGCCGCGGTCATGCCCGACAGCAGCGCGCGGGCCGCGTCGTCGATCTCGTCGACCCTCGACACGTCGAGGACGGCGACGTCGAAGTCCTTGCGCTCGCGGTCCACCGTGCGCACCACCTGCTCAGCGCCGCAGAACAACAGATCTCCGTGAATCTCGTAGACACGGACGTTGTCGCACGGCTCGTACACGGCGCGCAACGATGCGCGAGAGTCCCGTGACACGTTGAGAAAATGCAGTCCCAACTGTTCGGACATGCTGCGGCACACCCGAACTCCCCGAATGCTGTTGCCCTTGGCATCCAGGAGCGGCGAGTAGACACCGATGCCGAGTTGGCCTGGGAGCACCGCGACGATGCCGCCGCCGACGCCGCTCTTGGCGGGCATTCCTACGGCGCTGACCCAATCACCCGCGGCGTCGTACATGCCGCACGTGACCATCACCGACAACGTGCGTTTCACCACGGCGGCGTTGGTGACTCGTCGCCCCGTCACGGGGTTGATGCCGCCGCGCGCGAGTGTCGCCGCCATCCGCGCCAGGTCGGTCGCCGTCACATTGAACGAGCACTGTCGGAAGTACACGTCGAGCACGTCGTCGGGATTGTCGTCGAGCACTCCGAAGCTCTGCAACATGTAGGCGATGGCGCGGTTGCGGCTGCCGGAGGCCTTCTCGGACGCATACACCTCGTCATCGAGCTCGAGGCGCCGACCAGCGAAGGCGGAGTAGAAGTCCTGGATCAGCGCGAAGCGCTCGGCCGGCGTGCTGGCAGGGATGAGTGACACCGCAGCGATTGCGCCTGCGTTGATCATCGGGTTCTTGGGCGTCTTGGTGGTCTTGTCGACGCTGATCTCGTTGAACGCCTCGCCGGAGGGTTCGACGCCGATCCTGGCATCCACTGCGTCCTGCCCGATCCGGTCCAGCGCCAATGCGTACGTGAAGGGTTTTGAGATGGACTGGATGGTGAATTCGACTGTGGCGTCGCCGGATTCATAGACGTAGCCGTCCGCAGACGACAGCGAGAGGCCGAACCCGTTCGGGTCGACCCGCGTCAGTTCCGGGATGTAGCTGGCCAGGGCGCCGTCTTCGACGTCGGCATGCTCGGCGCGAATCCGGTCCAGATATCGCTGCACCAGTGCTGCCACGTTGCTGATCCTATCGGGGCGGCAACGGCAGCGGAGCACCCGTCACTGCGGGTACGGCGCGAAGCGATTGTCGAAACCGGCCTTGCGCGCGGCAAGTTGGGCAGCTCGTTCGGCAGGGGTGACGTAGATCGTGCCTGGGGGCAGGACGCCCGCGAGTTGGCTGAGCGGCACGACTTGGGACTGGACCGTGGGAAGGTGCGCCGGGTCGAGGGGAAGGTCCTGGAATCGGATCGAGATGGTGCCCTGGTTCAATCCCCCGGTGGAGACCCAATTCCCCACGCCTGGATCGGTCGGTGAGATGACGATCGTGTACACCCCGTCAATCGCCTTGGCCTGCACATTGTTCAGGCTGGTCTGCTGGTCCCAGTAGTTGTCGGTGATGGTCCAATCGTTGGTCACGGGAACGACGAAGTAGGTCGCGTCTCCAGGATTGATGGTGAGCACCAGCGCCTGATCGTCGGCCAGTTGGAAGTATCCGGCGCTCTGCAGTTGCGTGGCGAGGAACTCCGCATTGCGGGTGGGGTTCTTCAGCACGTTGGGCTGCATGCGCTCACCCGTCGTGGGATCGGTGGTAGCCACTGCCATGTACTGCGCCTCGCGCTGGATGCCGAGCAGCATGATGCCCGCGGTCACCAGTCCACGCAGCAGCGGCGGCGGATCGGCCAGCGGCGGAATCAGCGACACCAGCGTCGTCAGCAACGGGGTGTTGGCGACCAGCGGGCCGATCACCGGGAGCGCAAATCCACCAAGCTGACTGAACAGGCTGTTGGGCGGTCCGCTGACACGTTGGATCGACAGGGTCATCGCTTCCTGGTCGGCCCAGTCCGACAGCGTGTTTCGCGTCGCGATCAACGTGGAGTCCGACGTCAGCTGGATGTGGTTCTCGCCGGGCGCTCCCGGTGCCGCGCTGACGGTGATGGTGAACGTCCCGTCCGGGTTGACCACCAAATCCCGCCCGCTGATGTTCTGCGCCGTGTTGCCCTGCAGCCCCGTCAGCAGGCTGAAGTTCGTGTTCTCGCGCACGCCATCGGTGAGGTTCGCGAAGCGGCCGGTGATCACGTACGTCGAGGTCTTGTTGACGCCCATGAAGCGGTAGACGGTATCCGGGTTGTCGTAGAGGATGCGGGAGCCGTCGACGTCCTGCCCGTACCAGGTGTGTGGTGGAGCGACCTGCATGACGACGGTCGGGTCCATCGAGTTCAGCAGCTGTTGCTGAAACGCCGCCCCCATGGCGTATTCATCGACGGCTCCGTTCAGTTGGGCGAGGTTCTCCTGATCCGGGCCACCCACGAGGTTGAACTGCTGTTGGGCGGCGTTGAGGAAGCCGAACCGCAGGATCAACTTCGCTAGCTGAACGGGCAGGCTGTCGACCGTCCCGGCGGCGATCTGCTCGGCCGCGAGCTGCTGCGTGGTGCCCAGCGGACTGACCGCGGCAATCGATGGCGCAGGCTGCACCAACGACGTTGGGGCGATCGTGTTCGCCGTCGCTGCGGCCGGGAAGTTCCCGTTCTCGCGGTGTGCCAACGCCAGCATCGCCAACGGGGCCGACGGTTGCGGAGGGGGGACCGGGTCGGTGGGCGTCTTCGTGGCGACCGTCGGCGCGGGATCGACCGCCACGACCGTTGCAGGAGCGGTCGGATCCGGCTGCGCGGGTTTCGTTTCCGACGCTGCCGTCGTACCACGGTTGGTTTGGGCCGTCACCGACGTCGACGGGTGTGGCGTGTCCGACTTCGACTCGGCCGACGTGGCCTGGTCGTCATTGGTTTCGGTGGCCTCGGTTTCGGCGGCCTTGGTTTCGGTGGCCTTGGTCTCGGTGGCCTTGGTCTCGGCGGAATTGGTTTCCGATGCCGATGCCGATGATCGGGAATCGCTCGTCGAGCCTGCACCCGAAGACGAATCGGAGCCATCGGTTTCGGCAGCCGCAGTGCTTGCGCTGCTCACGATGGCCGCGCCGATCCCCAAAGCCACCGCCAACCCTCCGACACGGCCGACGAACGCAGCAGACGACGACGACGGTTGCCGTCTTCGATGACGCCCCGCCGGCTTCTGAATGCACGAGTCGTCGTGTGGCATCGACATTGAGGCGCACCTTCCGGGGCGGACGAAAGACCCAAATCTCGTTATAGCAGCGTTTGCCAGGTTTACTGGGGGTTCTTCGGTTCCCGGTCGGCTCGCGGCTCTCCGGCCGACTGATCGAGCGGGCGCGAGATGAATCACATCCACTCGACCGAAAAAGTTAGTGATACCGACCGTTACGGTAATTAAGCTGGTGCCATGGAACGCGGATTGGTGGACCCCCCGGGACTCCTGCGCATCGAGGAATGCCTGGACGCCGACGGGCACGTCATGTTGCCGCCAGGAGTCAACCTGATCTCGCTCATCGATCGCAACATCGACAACGTCGGTGACGAGGTGGCCTATCGCTATCTGGACTACACCGGCTCGTCCGACGGCCGGGCAGTCGAACTGACCTGGACCCAGCTGGGTCGCCGCATGCGGGCCATTGGTGCCCGTCTGCAGCAGGTCTCCTCCCGGGGCGACCGGGTCGCGATCCTCGCCCCGCAAGGCCTCGACTACATCGCCGGATTCTTTGCGGCAATCAAAGCGGGGATGATCGCCGTCCCGCTGTTCGCACCGGAGCTCCAGGGCCACGCCGAACGTCTCGAGACGGCGCTGCGCGATGCCCGGCCCTCCAGCGTCCTGACCACCGCCGCGGCGGCCGACGCAGTTCGTGCCTCGCTGTCGACGCTGGCGTTCGCCGATAGCCCGCACGTCGTCATCATCGACGAGATACCCGACTCCGCGGAGGACGCCTTCGTTCCCGTCGACATCGACGTCGACGACGTCTCCCACCTCCAGTACACCTCGGGATCGACGCGGCCACCGGTCGGCATCGAGATCACGCACCGGGCAGTCGGCACCAACCTGATTCAGATGATCTTGTCGATCGACCTCCTCGACCGAAACACCCACGGTGTGAGTTGGCTGCCGCTGTACCACGACATGGGGCTGTCGATGATCGGGTTCCCCGCGGTGTACGGCGGGCACTCGACCCTGCTGTCCCCCACGGCGTTCATCCGCAGACCGCAACGCTGGATCGACGCGCTGGCCGCCGGATCGCGACGCGGACGCGTGGTCACCGCCGCACCCAACTTCGCCTACCAGTACACGGCTCAGCGCGGTTTGCCCACCGCCGGTGCGGATCTCGACCTCCGCAACGTGGTGATGATCATCGGCTCGGAGCCGGTCAGCATGGACGCGATCACGACCTTCAACGCAGCGTTCGCACCGTTCGGGTTGTCCCCCACGGCAATCAAGCCCTCGTACGGCATCGCCGAGGCGACGCTGTTCGTCTCGACCATCGCCCCCGCTGCCCGCGCGACGGCAATCCATCTCGATCGCGAGCAGCTCGCCGACGGTCGCGCCGTGCGTGTCGATGCGGACGCGACAGGTGCACTCGCCCAGGTGTCCTGCGGGCAGGTCGCTCGCAGTCAGTGGGCCGTCATCGTCGACCCCGAATCCGGCACCGAACTTCCCGACGCGCAGGTCGGCGAGATCTGGTTGCACGGCAACAACGTTGCGCCGCGGTACTGGGGCCGACCCGAGGAATCCCGGCAGGCGTTCGGTGCCACGCTGCAGTCGCCACGGGGCGCGGGCAGCCACGCCAACGGCGCGCCGATCGGCGCAACGTGGCTGCGAACCGGAGACCTCGGCGTATACCTGGACGGTGAGTTGTACGTGACCGGCCGCCTCGCCGACCTGGTGGTCGTCGACGGTCGTCAGCACTATCCGCAGGACGTCGAGGCAACGACATCGGAGGCCTCGCCGATGGTCAGACAGGGCTACGCCGCGGCGTTCTCCACCGATGCAGGTGTCGTGATCGTCGCGGAACGCGCCTCGGGCACCCGCCGTGCGGATCCGGTGGCCGCAATCGACGCCATCCGGGCGGCTGTCTCCGACCGGCACGGGCTCTCCGTCGCCGACGTGCGACTGGTGCCTGCCGGCGCATTGCCCCGCACCACGAGCGGGAAACTGGCTCGCGTGGCGTGTCGCAGCGGCTACCTACGCGGCGACTTCGGTGGGCAATAGCTCGTGCAACGACGGTCGACGACGCCCATACCCGCCTGGTCGGTGCCGCTGTTCTTCGTGGTTGGCGCAATATCGCAGTACCTCGGTGCCGCCATCGGCGTGTTCTTGTTTCAGACGACCGAGCCGTCGACGGTGGCGTGGTTGCGTGCTGCCGCAGCCGGTGTCACGTTGTTGCTTTGGCGGAGGCCATGGCGGCGCGGGCTGACCCGGCACGACGCGTTCGTCGCGGTGCAGTTCGGTCTGGTCACGATCGCGATGAACGTCGCCTTCTACGAAGCGATTGCACGAATTCCCCTCGGCACTGCCGTGGCGATCGAGTTCCTCGGACCCATCGCGGTTGCGGCTCTCGGCTCTCGACGGGCGACGGACCTGGTGGCCGCCGCCTTGGTATGCGCGGGAGTGGTGCTGCTCGCCGGCTTCGAATTCGACGTCAACTGGGCAGGATTCGGCTTCGCGCTGGCGGCCGCAGCGGCGTGGGCGGGATACATCCTTCTCGGCAAGCGAGTCGCCGACAACGGCGATGGGCTGGATTCGCTGGCGGTCGGGATGGCCATCGGCGCCGCGGCATTGGCGCCCTTGATTCTGATCCCCCAGGCGTTCATCGATTCGTCGGTGTTCCTCGATTCGCGGACCTGGCTACTCGGTGTGGCCGTCGGACTGCTGTCCACCGCGGTGCCCTACGTACTCGACCAGTTGGTGCTGACGGTCGTGGGGCGGGCCAAGTTCGCGTTGCTGCTTGCCCTGCTGCCTGCCACTGCCGCCATCATCGGCGCCACCGTCCTTCGGCAGACTCCTACGCTCGCAGAGCTTGTCGGGATCGGGTTGGTCATGCTGGCACTTCTGATGGGTGCACGGCCCGATGGCGCGGCGAGCAGTGCGCCGCCGGGTGCTCCACCCACTTAGTCGCCCACGGTCAGGGGCACTGACCGTTGTTCACACATCCCGGCGCCGCCGTCGCCTTGAGCGTCGGCGCGGCGAACGACGTCGCGATGGTCTCTGCCGGCTTCGCCGCGGTGACCGTAGCGCCCATCTTCAGGTTGGTCGGATCGATCGTCATCGCCGGGACCACCGGAGACGAGTAGGCCCCGGCTGTCGATGAATCGCCGGACCCTCCGGCGAGGTTCGTCGACGGCTGGCTGGGATGTACGAGAGCTATTGCCATCGCGACCAAGATGGCGCTGCCGCCAACCAATCCCGCGACTTCCTTGGTGCGCATGACCATCATCTGAGTCCTCCTCATCGGCATTGGACGGACGACATCGGCCTCCACTTCCGTCCTACCCACGCGTGCTCAGACGGTCAACCAATCCTGCCGCTGTCTACGAATACGCGAAGCCGACCGTAAGCATCGCTCATGTGTATTTACATCCGTGATCGCCTGTCTACCAACAACAATCAGTTTTTATTCCCTGACGGACCTGCGAATCACCCGTCGGCACTCAACTGCTACCCAGCGAATGCCACAGGAAATCACAGCAGGATTCATGGTGGTGTCACAGCAAGCGCGCCACCATGAACAGATGAGATCACCTGCAACACTGCCCCATCGGGTAGGTCGCCTCCGGCGGTCCGTCTTCAACGGGGCAAACCGTACGCCGAACCGGATGGCAATATGCATGGCCTTCGCCTCAGCAATCGTGGCGGCGACGGCCATCGGAACTGGTGTGGCTGAGGCCGCTTCATCTCCCAGCGTCGTTGGGCAGAAGTATTCCGACGCCCGATCAGCTCTTTCGGGCGCCGGGTTTGCGATCGTGGTGTCGAGCACGGTGGGCGATCAGTCCGCATGGCCCGATTGCATCGTCACCCACCAGCAAGACAGATCGGTGCCACCGCCGGAGAACACCGGCGCATCGGCTACCAACGAGACGCTGCTGTCCTTGAACTGCGACGCGCAGGTAGCGACGGCGAAGGCGCCCGGCAACTCGCTGGCGAGCCCAGAAGGTCGCGCAGCCGCGGCCGCAGCGGCTTCCGCTGCTGCTTCGACGAAATCGGCGGCTTCACCCGGCTAGCGGTGCTCACCCACGGCGAAGCGTCAGCACGGTGATCTCACTTGGCGCGAATACTCGGAAGGGCGGGCCCCAGAACCCCGTACCGCGGCTCGTGTAGAGCTGCGTGCGCCCGCCGTGCGAACTCAAGCCGTGTACTACCGGCTGTTCGAGTCTGACCAGGAAGTTGAACGGCCAGATCTGTCCGCCGTGGGTGTGCCCCGAGATCTGCAGGTCGACGCCTGCATTGGCCGCCGAGCCGACCTGCTTGGGTTGATGCGCGAGCAGCAGCACCGGCAACGTCGGGTCGGAATCCGCCAGGGCTGCATCCAGATTCGCTCCATGTCCGTCGACTCCGGACGCCTGGGCAGTCGCGTCGTCCACCCCGGCGACGATCAGCTCGTCACCTCCGCGCTCGACCACGATGTGCCGGTTGTGCAGCGAGTCCCAGCCGATGGTCTCCATGTAGTCCAGCCAGCCCTGCGCCTCGCTGAAGTACTCGTGGTTGCCGGTGACGTACACGCGGGCGAGCCTTCCCCGCGCCCTGGCGAGCGGCTTCACCTGCTCCTCGCGAATCTCCACCGTGCCATCCGCGAGATCGCCCACATGGCAGACGATGTCGGCGTCGAGCTCGTTGACGCGGTCCGTGACCGCCGCCGACCAACGGGCGCGGTTGATCGGCCCGTAGTGCGTGTCGGTGATCATCACCACGCGCAGGCCGTCCAGCCCGCCGCCGAGCCGGGCGATCGGGACGTCGACGTGCTTGGCGCGTGGAAGTCGCATCGCCTCGGTGTATCCCCATACGAGCAGCGCTGCGACGACGGCAATGACGGCGCCTGCCACCACACGCGATCTCGCCGGATCGTCGACACCTGCGACGAACAACGCCAGCCGTAGCAGTTGCGCCAACACCGACCACACGAAAAGCACCCACACCGCGCCGAGCAGGGCGTCACCAATCACGGCCGCCCAGTCCAGGTGCCGCCGGCCATGACCCCACGTCATCGCCGTTGGCAGGCCAATGAACGTCGCTGCGAACAGCAGCGTGCCCACGACCATCACAGGAACCGGCCACTGCGTACCCGCCGCGAGCAACGTCCACCACGGCACGCCGAGCAGGATCAGCATGATCGCGAAAACGGGAATCAAACGAAGCCACGAGCGCCGCGAACGACGGTGCTCGTCGGGCTTCACCTGAACGGATGGCGAGTCGGACATCGCGGAGCGCCTCGATTTCTGTGCGGCAGAACTATCGTCGAGGCTACCTGCGCGCCTCGTGCGCGATCGGTGGTCGTACGGCAGGATCACGGTCAGCATGACCACGACTGACGGTTCCTCCTCGGCGTCCCGACGGCGCCACATCGTGCGCCTGGCCCTTTTCGTCGCGTTCATGCTCGGGCTGTTCTACGTCGTTGCCGTCGCGCGAATCGTCGACGTCGACGAGGTCCGGCGTGCGGTCTCGGCGACGGGCCCTGCTGCGCCACTGATCTTCGTCGTCGTGTCCGCGTTGCTCGGAGCCCTATTCGTCCCTGGGCCCATCCTCGCGGCGGGCAGCGGCGTGCTCTTCGGGCCAGTAGTTGGCACGTTCGTGACGCTGGGTGCAACGGTCGGCACCGCCACCGTCGCCAGCCTCGTCGGTCGGCGAGCCGGCCGGGAGAGCGCACGGGAGTTGCTCGGAGCACGACGTTCCGACCGGATCGACGCCCAGATCGAACGTCGGGGATTGTGGGCAGTCGTCGTCCAGCGCTTCATCCCGGGCATCTCCGATGCGCTCGCCTCGTATGCCTTCGGTGCGTTCGGAGTCCCGTTGTGGCAGATGGCCATCGGGGCCTTCATCGGATCGGTGCCACGGGCCTTCGTCTACACCGCGCTGGGCTCATCGATAGGTGACTTGTCGTCGCCGTTGGCCTACACGGCGATCGCCGTGTGGTGTGCGAGCGCCGTCGTCGGCGCGTTCGCCGCGCATCACGGATACCGGCACTGGCGCAACAGTCGCACCGGAGAGCGGGACGCACCCGAGAACGCGGAGCCCGAAGGGGAACCGGGCAACTGACCTGGGCAACGGGCTCACGATCCTGGGAAAGTTGCACTGCATTCGTCGCGCTCTGCTGCAACGACGTCGATTCCCGCATCGAATCCTCGTCAAGTGGCGATCAGGTCCACCTGCACGCCAGTCGTTGACTCCATCACGGCAGCGAGGATGGTCTCTTCGGTGAGGCGCAAGTGCTGTACGCAAGCAGCGGCAGCAGCATCGGGGTCGGCATCGACGATTGCTCGACATAAGGCGAGGTGTTCGTCACGTGACTGCGCGAGCCGCTTGGGTGAATGGGCAATGATTCGCAACCGGGCGCTATGCGGTCGTAGCTCTGCAATGGTCCGGGACAGGTATTGGTTGGCCGCGTGGGAGATGATCGCCTGGTCGTAGGCTTCGGTGAGTTCATAGAAGCGGTCGCTATCCACCGGCGTCGACTCATCGCGGGCCACCCCGTCGAACTGATCTCGTAGGTCACCGAATGCGCGGCGGATGCCGTCGTGGGTGCGAGCGCCTGCAGCCACCTGTCGAGTTGCCGCGCCTTCCAGCAGTATTCGCATTTCGAACAGTTCTCGCACGCTCCTGATGGAAACGGAGGAGACACGCGCCCCCTGCCGATCGATCAACGAGACCAGCCCGTCTGATTGCAGACGTACGAAGGCATCGCGCACCGGCGTGCGGGAGGCGCTGAATCGGTCGGCGACTTTGAGGACACTCAACGGCTCGCCAGGTCGCAGAACCCCCTTGAGAATTTCGTCTCGCAGGGTGCCGTACACGTGACTGGCCTTGTTGTCGCGAGCCATGAGCGCAGACTAACATCCCTCATTGCATTCCTTAATGTACGCGCTATGGTATACCGTGATCCAGACCACAACCCTTAGGGAGAAGCGATGCTTGTCATACTCGGCTTTTCCATGATCACGGCGTTCATGTACCTGATCATGACGAAGCGAATCACCCCGGTCGCGGCACTGGTCCTGGTGCCCACCATCTTCGGCTTGTTCGCCGGCGCTGCCTGGGGACTCTCGGACATGGTCATGGAGGCGCTGCTCAAGCTGGCGCCCACCGCGGCGTTGTTGTTCTTCGCGATCACGTTCTTCGGGATCATGATCGACGTCGGATTGTTCGACCCGCTGATCCGGTTGATCCTTCGGTTCGTCAAGAACGACCCGATGCGCCTGGTGGTCGGTACCGCGCTGTTGACCTCGATCGTGTCTCTCGACGGCGACGGGTCGACGACGTTCATAATCGTCACCTCGGCGTTTCTGCCGATCTACCTGAAACTGCGAATGAGCCCGGTGGTGTTGACCGTCGTCACGGCGACGGCGAACGGCGTGCTCAACACCGTGCCGTGGGGCGGCTCGACGGCGCGCGCGTCGGCCGCCCTCAACGTCTCGCCCATTGACATCTTCGTGCCCATGATCCCGGCAATCATCGCCGGTTTGATTGCGGTAGTGGTCTTGGCGTACTTCTTGGGGCGCGGCGAACGCAAGCGCGTCGGACAGCTGGCCTACCTCGACGGGAAGGCCGAAGACGTTGCAGCCGCGACAATTACCGTCAAGGCCGAACAGTTGGCCGGCGTTGCCACCGGCTCGAACTCCAGCCCGTCGATCGTTCACACCGACGCGGGATCGAGCGATGGGGCCGGCAACCGTGACGCGATGTCGGATTTCGCCCAGTTGCCCACCGACGCACAGAACCACCTGCATCGGCCCAAAGCCCGCCCGAAGCTGGTGTGGTTGAACTTCACGCTCACCGCCTCCGTGATGGTGATGCTGGTGTGGGGCGTAGTCGAGCCGCCCGTCATCTTGATGGTCGGCGTCGCTCTCGCACTGGTGCTGAACTTTCCCCGCGTCGCCGAACAGTCCGATCAGCTCAAGGCGCACGCCGCCAGCGTGGTGTCGGTGGTGGCGTTGGTGTTCGCAGCCTCCATGCTTACCGGCGTGCTCAAGGGCACCGGCATGGTCGATGCGATGGCGACATGGATCGTCGACATCATTCCCACGAGCTTCGGCCCGCACCTGGCCACCATCGCCGGCGTACTGAGCCTGCCGCTGACATTCTTCATGAGCAACGACGCGTTCTTCTTTGGCGTGCTGCCGGTGCTCACCAAGGCTGCGTCACACTACGGCATCACTGCCGAGGAGATGGCTCGCGCCGGGATCATCGGGCAACCGCTGCACACGTCGAGTCCGTTGGTCGCTTCGTTTCTGCTGCTCGTCGGTCTGGCCAAGGTCGAACTCGGCGACCACATGCGCAAGGCGATCTGGCGAGCGTGCGTGGTCGGTTTGGTCATGCTCGCCGTCGGCGCGCTCACCACTGCCTTCCCCATCTAGGAGAAATGATCATGAGCACATATGTCGTTCTGGTCAACGAGCGCCCCGAGAGCCGCGCCGCGTTGGACTGGACCTTGAAACAGGCTGCACCGCTTTCGAATACAGAATCCGAAGACTCGCTGCATGTCGTCCTCGGGCCCGGAACGGACATTCCGGGCGGGCCACGCTACGTGTCACCGGCGTTGAGCGACGAGGTCGCCAAGCAGCTTGACGCGAGCGGTGTGCTGCACGACCTCTATTCGGAGGCGGCTGATCCCGTGCACCGGGTGATCACCCTGGCCGAGGACGTGCGCGCCGACTTGGTGGTCATCGGCATGCAGAAGCGCAGCGCGACGCTGAAGCTCTTCATCGGTAGCCACGCTCGCGACATCCTCGTCGACGCACCGTGCCCGGTCGTTGCCGTCAAAGAGTAGGAGCGATGCGCAAATGTCCAGCCAGCCAACGCACCTGATCAGGTGTAAATCCAACACTCTGAACATGATTGGAAGACAATGAAGATTGCCATGCTGCCCGGTGACGACATCGGACCTGAAATCAGCGACGCCACTCGTCATGTCCTCGATGTCGCAGACGAGCAATTCGGTCTCGACCTTGAATTCGACGTCCACGAAGTTGGAATGGCCTCGTATCACCGCAACGGAACTACCTTGCCCGAATCCGTCGTAGAGGCGTGCGTGGCTGCCGACGGCGTCCTTCTCGGACCCGGCGGCATGACGCTCTACCCGCCAGCCGACAAGGGCGGGATCAACATCCCAGGCACCATCCGCAAGCGTCTCGACCTGTACGCCAATCTCCGACCCTCGCGGTACCGGGCCGGTATTCCGTTGAGCCGCAAAGGACTCGACGTTCTCGTCGTGCGCGAGAACACAGAAGGCTTCTACGCCGATCGCAGCCTCTTCGAGGGGTACGGCGAATTCCGTCCCACCGCCGACACCGCGCTGTCGCTGCGACTCATCACTGCCAAGGCATCTCGCCGGATCGCCGAGGTCGCCTTCGACCAGGCCCGCCGACGCCGCGGACACGTGACCGTCATCGGCAAGCGGCACGTCATGAAGGTCACCGACGGGTTGTTCGTGTCAGCGGTCGAGGAAATTGCCGCGGGTTACCCCGACGTCGAGTTGCGCGAGATGGACGTCGACGCGATGGCTGCCGATCTCTATCTGCGACCGGACCGCTTCGACGTACTGCTCACCACCAACATGTTTGGCGACATCCTCTCCAACGAAGCATCCGCACTGGCCGGCGGCCTCGGCCTGGCCGGAGCACTCAATGTCGGCGACCATCACGCCGCGGCCAATGCCGGCCATGGATCCGCACCCGACATCGCCGGGCTGGGCATCGCCAATCCCACCGGCCTGCTCGTCTCCGCCGCCATGCTCTTGGCATGGTGGGGCCGCCGCACCGGCCAGCACGCCTACCTGGATGCTTCGACGGCCATCGAAGCCGCCATCGACTACACGCTGATCGAAACCGGTTTGCGCACCGGCGATCTCGGCGGATCGGCCAGCAGTATGCAGTTCGCCGGTGCGGTCGGCGCGGGCCTCACTCGAATGGCCGCACGTACACCCCGCGAGCCTGCCCACTGAAACCGCAGTCGCGCGTCCACCCAGCCGAACTCATGGCCCTGGTTAGAAAGCCACTATGAAGCCTCATCCTCCCCTGATCGCACTGATCAGCGCCGTCCCGGCGGCGATCCCACCGGCAAGAGCCGCCGTCGCCGCGATCCTGCCGCACGCCACCATATGGAACGTGATCGACGACCGACTCGTCGACGACGCCGACGGCCCGATCACCCCCCACCTGGCTGCACGGATGCAACGCCTGATCGATCACGCAGTCCTCGAGGGTGCTGACGCCGTGTTGTTGACCTGCTCGATGTACGCGGCCGTCGCTCACCGCGCCGCCGTCGAGGCTGCGGTCCCAATCCATGGTCCCGACGACGGGCTGTTCGGCGCTGTCGCCGTTGGCGGATTCCGACGGATTGCCTTGGTGGCGCCGGGCGCAGACCCGCTGGCCGACTCGGCGGCGCGCATCCGGGAGGCCATCGGCAGCGAGGTGGCCGTGGAAGGGGTGGTGGCCGACGGAGCCGCGTGCGCTGCCCGGGCCGGAGACCTCGACGCGCTTGTCGAAACCATCGTCAGCGCGGTGGGCGCAGTCTCGCCGACGCCCGATGCAGTTGTGTTGGGTCAGTATTCGCTCGCCGCTGCCGCAGGCCGCGTGCAGGCGACGATCGGTGTGCCGACCTTGGCTGCGCCGGAACATGCGGTGCGACGGCTGCGGGCAGCGCTCGCCGGTGATGCGTCATGATCGGGGCGATCGCCGATGACTTCACCGGCGCCACCGACGTCGCGGTCGCCTTCCGTCGTGCCGGCCTGCGCGCCGTCGTGTTGTTCCACATCGACGACGACACCCGACTGCCCGATAACGACGTCACCGTCGTGGCTCTCAAATCGCGCACCGTTACCGCAGCCGACGCGGTCCAACAGTCATTGCGCGCACTGCACTGGCTGCGAGCCAAGGGCGCCGAGCAGATCTTCTTCAAATACTGCTCGACATTTGATTCGCGCGCAGACGGCAACATTGGTCCAGTCGCGGACGCACTCGCCGGAACGCTGGCAACCCAACGGACGATATTCGTACCAGCCTCGCCGCAGCATCTGCGCACCCAATACATGGGGCATTTGTTCGTCGACGGGATGCTGTTGTCCGACTCGCCGATGAAGCACCATCCGCTCACCCCGATGACACAGTCCTACCTCCCCGCAGTGCTGGGCCAGCAAACGGCCCACGACGTGGGGCTGATCGACCTACGCGACGTGCGTCGGGGGCCTCAGCGCATCACCGACCTTCTGGACGCGGCGCAGCGGACCGCTCAGCCGTACCTGTTGGTGGATGCCCTCGACGCCGACGATCTCCGCATGATCGGCGAAGCCTGCGTCGACGAGGAATTCGTCACCGGTGCAGCAGGATTGGCCGGCGGGCTAGGCGCTGCGCACGCCGCCCGCCTGGCTGGGCATCCCCGGAACGGCCATGCCGAAATCGCGGTACGAGCAGTCGGTGAGGAAGGGGTCGTCCTGGCAGGCAGTTGCTCCGCACGTACCCTTGAACAGCTCGACTACATGAAGTCTGCCGGGCACCCGTCGTGGTATCTGGACGCATTGCGCAGCCCGGACGCCGAGGCGCTGGCCAGGGAAGCGCTCGAGTGGTTCGATCGGCAGAGCAGGGGATCGAGTCCACTCGTCTACTCGTCATTGCCGCCCAGCGACCTTCATCGGGCCCAAGACTCCTTGGGTACCGACAATGCGTCGAAAATCCTTGAAACGGCCATGGGTCTGATCGCCTGCGGATTGACCGAGCGCGGTATCACCCGTCTCGTCGTCGCGGGCGGCGAGACCTCCGGCGCGGTGGTCACCGCATTGAGAGTCTCCGGAGGTGTCATCGGCGAGGAAGCCGCCCCCGGCGTGCCTTGGATCCACGTCACGGACCAACGCCTGGACCTACTTCTCAAATCCGGGAACTTCGGAGACGTGCAATTGCTGTCTCGCGCCGCGGGGGCGGCGGCGTGATGAACGACCGATCGCGCCACGGCACTGTTCGAGACGAGATCGTGGAACTGGGCGCGTCGTTCTTCCGTCGCGGCTTGACCTTCGGACGCACCGGAAATCTCAGCGCACTCGATGACGACGGCGTCATCGTGATGACGCCAACCGGAATCAGTCTTGAGCGGTTGCGTCCGGACGTTCTCTCTCGGGTGGCACTCGACGGCCGCCACGTCGACGGTCCGCCACCAACCAAGGAGGCGTTCTTGCACTTGGCGATCTATCGAGCGCGGCCCTCGGCTCGCGCCGTCGTACACACTCACAGCACCCACACGGTGGCGGTTTCTTGTATGCGAGACATCAATCACAGCAATGCATTACCGAATCTCACCGCGTACTACGCGATGCGGGTAGGCACGCTTCCGCTGCTGCCATATCACGCACCGGGCGATCAACGGCTGGGCGCGGTCGCGGAACTCGCCGCGGCGAGGCACCATGCCCTGCTGCTCGCCAATCACGGATCCATCGTCGCGGGCCCTGACCTGGCCTCGGCGGCCGACGCGCTCGAGGAGATCGAGGAGACCGCCAAGTTGTATCTGCTGCTACAGGGTCACGATGTGGCACCGGTGACCGATCAGGAAGCGCAACGACTGGAAGGGCTTTCCCGGTGAGTGTCTCCACTGCAGCGCGGCGGTTCAACGCCGACGATCTCGTCGAACTCACGGTACGGATACTCGGCGCACACGGAGTCCCTACTGATGATGCGCGCCTAATCGCCGAATCGTTGGTGACCTCCGATCTGTGGGGTCATCCCTCTCACGGCCTACTGCGCCTGCCCTGGTACGTCGCCCGCATCGAGTCTGGCGCCATGCAGGCACGCAGCGAACCAGAGGTCGTGAGTTCCTTTGCCGCCGTGACGGTTCTAGAGGCGCACGACGGGATCGGTCAGGTGGTCACCGACCGCGCGATCGACATGGCGTCCGAGGCTTCCACTCAATACGGGGTGGGGGTAGTTGCCGTGCGCAACAGCAACCACTTCGGCACCGCCGCCTACTGGACTCGCCGACTTGCCGAACGTAGCTGCGTCGGCATCCTGACCACCAACGGCAGCCCGGCAATGGCACCCTGGGGTGGTCTACAGAAGATGGTCGGCGCCAATCCCTGGTCTATCGCCGTGCCGAGCGGCAGTCACGGGTCGGTGGTTCTCGACATCGCCAATACCGGTGTGGCCCGCGGCAAGATCTACGCCGCCAAGGAACGCGGACAGCGGCTGCCCGACGGTTGGGCGATCGACGCTGCCGGCTTGCCCACCAACGATCCGCAGGCCGCGATCGACGGGCTCATCCTGCCCATGGCCGGCCACAAGGGGTACGCAATCTCGTTCATGATGGACGTCCTGTCCGGTGTGTTGACAGGAAGCTCCTTCGCCGCCGACGTCGTTGGGCCCTACGTTCCCGACAAACGCAGCGGGTGTGGACATCTCGTAGTGGCCATCGACATCGCCGCCATAATGCCGCGCGATCAATTCGAACAACGGATGGACGCGCTGATCGCCACCATCAAGGCCTGCCCCGCCACATCGGGCACCGAGGTCTTGTTCCCCGGGGAACTGGAGAACCTGGCGGCGCACCGCGCGGGGGGAATCGTCACCCTGCCCGCGAGCACCATCGCCGACCTCGATGCCTTGGCCACCGCCGTCGGCGTCACCCCGTTGATCTGAGGAGAACCGATGTACACGCTGTTCGTCACCCTCGACGTTCACCCCGGCAAAGCCGACGAATTCGTCGAGGTCATGGGTATCAACGCCGCGGCGTCGTTACGCGACGAGCCGGGATGCCTGGCGTTCGACGTCCACCAAGACGCCGAGACCCCTACCCGGTTCTACCTGTACGAGATCTACACCGACGAGGACGCATTCAGGGTCGCCCATCGCGGCGCCCCGCACTACGCCCGGTGGCAGGAAGCCGCCAAGCAGCTCGTAGTCGACGGCGGCCAGCACAACACCTTCGCCCGACCCGTGCGACTGGGCTCCATCGCGGCGCCCTCTTCTAGGGAAGTCCGTGACTGACCAACGCAATGACCACGCCCCCCTGGGGGCTCATCATTCGAAACTCCGCACCGTGAAGGCAAATCCCATGTCCACTATCACCACCATCAATCCGGCCACAGGCGAGACGCTTACGACCTATACCACGATGACAGCCGACGAGATCAATTCTGCACTCGACGTGGCAACGGTCGCGCAAAGGTATTGGTCCGCAAAACCCTTCGCGTACAGAGCGGACATTCTTCGGTCAGCTGCCGAACAACTACGTAGTCGCGCCAAGAGTCTCGCGCTACTGGTGACGCGGGAGATGGGTAAGCCGATCACCGAATCCGAAGCGGAGGTGGAGAAGTGTGCAGTCGGACTCGAGTACTACGCGAACCATGCGCAGAGCTTCCTGGCAGACCAGCGATTCGACACCGACGCCGATCACAGCTGGGTCTCGTATGAGCCGGTGGGCGTCGTCCTGGCCATCATGCCGTGGAACTTCCCGCTGTGGCAGGTATTTCGGTTCGCGGCGCCTGCGCTGATGGCCGGCAACGCCGCCCTCCTCAAACATTCTTCCAACACCACCGGGACGGCCATCGCATGTGAGGACATCCTCAGCGCCGCTGGCCTGGCGCCCGGGCTCTTCACCACCCTGGTCGTAGCCGATCCCGATGTTCCGCAGGCGACCGAGAGGCTGATCGCCGATGCCCGCATCGGCGCCGTGACCATCACGGGAAGCGAAAGAGCCGGCAGTTTCGTAGGATCCGTCGCGGGACGGGAAATCAAGAAGTCCGTGCTGGAGCTAGGCGGATCCGACCCCTTCGTCGTGCTAGCCGACGCCGACATACCCAAGGTCGCCAACCTGGCGGCTCGCGGGCGCTTCCTCAACGGCGGCCAAAGTTGTATTTCACCCAAGCGGTTCATCGTCGAAGAAGCCGTCGCGCACACATTCACCAAGATGCTCGTTGAGTACGTTGCCAAGCTGTCCGTCGGTGACCCCGAACAGCCCGAAACGCAGGTCGGTCCGCTAGCCCGGCCTGACCTCCGCGATGCCATTGCAGGTCAGGTCGAATCATCGATTGCCGCAGGCGCCACACTCCTGTTGGGAGGCACCCCCCTAACTGACCGACCCGGAAACTACTACTCACCAACAGTTCTCGCGAATGTGTCTGCTGGAATGGCGGTATACGACGAGGAGACCTTTGGACCCGTCGCCTCGATAATCGCGGTAAGAGATGCCGACGAGGCGATTGCGGTGGCCAATGACACGCGTTTCGGACTCGGCGCCAGCGTATGGGGAACCGACGTCGACAACGCCATCTCGGTTGGCAAGCAGATCACCTCTGGTGCGTGCTTCATCAACGCATTGGTCGCGTCGGACGCCCGAATGCCCTTTGGGGGTACGAAGCGCAGTGGCTACGGGCGGGAACTCGCGTCAGCGGGTATCCGCGAGTTCGTGAACGTGAGGACCTGGTGGGCCATGAGCGAGCCACTTGGCCACGCGCCCGCGTCCGAATGACCACCCTTTCGACCCACAATGTTCGAGGAGTTCACTCAAGTGGCTGACACCACCATCGCAACAGCACCCGGTCGCATCGTCACCAATAGCGTCGGCGACGACGGGAGGCCCGCCGTGATTCTGCGTTCCAGTGACATCCCTGCCCGCCAACGTGGTGGCGGCGCGAGCACGGTACCCCTGGTTTCCCAGCACATTGGATCAAAGCAATTCCTCAACGGCATCACCGTGTTTGGCCCAGGATCTGCCATAGCCGAGCACTTCCACAACTGCGATGAGAGCGTCATCCTCATTAAGGGATCTGGTGTCGTGCACATCGACGGTGTCGAGTACCCAGTCTCCGCGGGTGACAACTCCTTCATTCCTGCGGGCGTCCGCCATTTCTTCCACAACGTCTCCGCCACGGACGAAATGCACATCTTTTGGACCTACGCGTCTGTCGACGCCACGCGTACCGTCCTCGCCACCGGTGTCACTACCCGCATAGACGACGAGCACGGCACGTCCGTCCGCTGAGCGCACCAACCAGGGCAATTACGGGTCGCCGGATAGCGCCTCACATCAATGTCGGTTTTCCGCCAGTGCTGTCGGACCCATCGTGTAATCGTCGAAGCATGCACGACGATTTCGACCGCTGTTACCGCGCCGTCCAGTCCAAGGACGCCCGGTTCGATGGTTGGTTCGTCACCGCGGTGCTCACGACGAAGATCTACTGCCGGTCCAGCTGCCCCGTACGGCCGCCATTCGCCAAGAACATGCGGTTCTACCCGACCGCGGCCGCAGCGCAGCGAGCGGGCTTCCGGGCATGTAAGCGGTGCCGTCCCGATGCGTCGCCGGGATCCCCTGAGTGGAACGTCCGTGGCGATGTGGTTGCCCGAGCGATGCGGCTGATTGCCGACGGCACGGTGGACCGGGACGGCGTCACCGGATTGGCGGCCCGCGTCGGCTACACCACCCGGCAGTTGGAACGGCTTCTGCAGGCCGAGGTCGGCGCCAATCCCCTTGCCCTTGCCCGCGCACAGCGCACGCAGACCGCTCGCGTGTTGATCGAGACGACGGACCTGCCGTTCGGCGATGTCGCATTCGCCGCAGGCTTCTCCAGCATCCGTCAGTTCAATGACACAGTGCTGTCGATCTGCGCGCTCACCCCAAGTGCGCTGCGGGCACGTGCGCGCACCCGATTCGGACGGGATTCCGGTGGCGCGGGGGTGTTGTCGGTGCGACTGCCGGTACGGACGCCGTTCGCGTACGAGGGGTTGTTCGGCCATCTGGCTGCCAGCGCCGTCCCCGGTGTCGAGGAGGTCCGCGACGGTGCCTACCGACGCACGCTGCGACTGCCGTCCGGCAACGGCGTCGTGAGCCTGACCCCTCAGGTCGACCACGTCAGATGCGAGCTGGTGCTCGACGAGTTCCGCGACCTGTCCACCGCGATCGCCAGGTGCAGGCGACTGCTCGACCTGGACGCCGACCCGGAAGCCGCGGTCGACGTGTTGAGCAGCGACCCTGAGCTCAGTGCCCTCGTCGCGAAGGCACCCGGACAACGCATCCCACGGACTGTCGACGAGGCCGAACTCGCGCTGCGGGTGGTGATTGGGCAGCAGGTGTCGATCAAGGCGGCACGGACGCACGCTCGACGGCTGGCAGAGGCGTACGGGTCGACCATCGACGACGCCAACGGGGGTCTGACCCACGTGTTCCCCGCCGTCGAGCAGCTCACGGAAATCGATCCCACCCACCTGGCGTTCCCCAAGTCCCGCCAGCGCACCGTCTCGGCGCTGATCCAAGCGCTCGCAAACGGGGACGTCGCCCTCGATCCTGGATCCGACTGGAACCGTGCCCGTGAGCAGCTTCTGGCATTGCCGGGCATCGGCCCGTGGACAGCTGAGGTGATCGCCATGCGGGGCCTCGGCGATCCCGACGCCTTCCCGGTGACCGACCTCGGCGTCCAGTACGCCGCGAAGCAGTTGGGCCTACCGACCGTCGTACCCGCTCTGACCGAACGCAGCTCCCGATGGCGACCGTGGCGGGCGTATGCGACTCAACATCTGTGGACGGCACTCGATCATGAAGTCAACGACTGGCCTCCCCAAGACAACAAGACGCCGGCGAAGAAGGAGAAGTGATGGAAACGCTGCAATACCGAGTCGTCGACAGCCCCGTGGGGAGACTGACCCTGGCAGGTCGCAAAAACCGGTTGCGGCATCTACGGATGGACGATCAGACCTATGAGCCCAGCCGCGAGGGATGGGAACCCGACGACGATTCGTTCCCCGATGCCGCCGCGCAGCTGGAGGCCTACTTCGTCGGCGACTTGGTCGAATTCGATATTGAGCTGGACCTGATCGGAACGGAGTTTCAGCGTCGAGTGTGGGCGGCCTTGTTGACCATTCCCTATGGGGAGACGCGTTCTTACGGTGAGATCGCACTACAAATCGGATCGCCCAACGCATTTCGAGCAGTTGGCTTGGCCAATGGCCACAATCCCATCGGCATCATCGTGCCGTGCCATCGCGTCATCGGAGCCAATGGCAGCCTGACCGGGTACGGCGGGGGAATCGAACGAAAGAAAAGCCTTCTCGAAATGGAAAAGCAGCGGACGGATCCGGTCGCCACGCTATTCGACTGACAATTCTCAACGAACATGAAAAAACCGGCGTCCCCGAATCATTGATTTGGGGACGCCGGACATTAATTGCAATTAATACTGCACCCAGAAAGGGAAATCGCCCCCCACGCATTGCGTGGGGGGCGATTCCTAAATGGTGTTCGGCGGTGTCCTACTTTTCCGACCGTATGGTCAGTATCATTGGCGCTGGTAGGCTTAGCTTCCGGGTTCGGGATGGGACCGGGCGTTTCCCTACCGCTCTTGCCGCCGTAACTTTAT
>NZ_NPKO01000030.1 GCF_008329605.1 Mycolicibacterium sp. P9-64 | reverse complement strand
GTCAGGCCTCGATCTCGGTGCGGTCGCCGCTCCACAGGGTGTGGAAGCGCGCGGCAGGGTCGGCGTCGGTGCGGCCGTAGGTGTGGGCGCCGAAGAAGTCCCTCAACCCCTGCGTGAGGGCGGCGGGCAGCCGTTCGGTACGCAGCGCGTCGTAGTACGACAGCGCCGATGCAAAGCCGGGGACCGGGATGCCCAACTCGGTGGCGGTGACGACGACGCGGCGCCAGCTGTCGATCCCTGCTTCCACGGCGCTGCGGAAGTACGGCGCGGCGATCAGCGTGGCCAGCTGCGGATCCTCGTCGTACGCCTCCTTGATGCGGTTGAGGAACTTGGCTCGGATGATGCAGCCTCCGCGCCAGATCGTGGCCATGTCACCGAGCGTGATGTTCCAGCCATACTCGGCGCTACCGGCCTGAATCTGGTTGAAGCCCTGCGCATAGGCCACGATCTTCGAGGCGTACAACGCCTTGCTGACGTCGTCGATGAACCGAGCCGCGTCGGCCGGCTTGGAGCCCAGCTCACCCGATGCGAGTCCGGTGGTGGCCGTGCGCTGCGGGACCGAACCCGACAGCGCGCGGGCGAACACGGCTTCGGCGATGCCCGTTACCGGAACCCCGAGATCGAGCGCCGACTTGACCGTCCAGCGGCCGGTGCCCTTCTGCTCGGCCTCGTCGACGATGACGTCGACCAGTGGCTTGCCGGTCTTGGCGTCGGTCTGGCGAAGCACCTCGGCGGTGATCTCGATGAGGTAGCTGTCGAGGTCGCCGGAGTTCCACTCCGCGAAGATCTCGGCGATCTCGGGAGCGGTCTTGCCGAGCCCGTCGCGCAGCAGTTGGTAGGCCTCGCCGATGAGTTGCATGTCGGAGTACTCGATGCCGTTGTGCACCATCTTCACGAAGTGCCCTGCACCATCGGGTCCGATGTGGGTGCAGCACGGCACGCCGTCGACGTGTGCGGAGATCTCCTCGAGCAGCGGACCCAGCGATACGTAGGACTCAGCGGGACCGCCCGGCATGATCGACGGGCCCTTCAGGGCGCCCTCCTCGCCACCGGAGATGCCTGCGCCGACGAAGTGCAGGCCGCGCTCGCGAATCGCCTTTTCCCGACGGATCGTGTCGGTGTAGAGCGCGTTGCCGCCGTCGATGATGATGTCGCCGGGTTCCATCGCGTCGGCCAGCTCGTTGATCACCGCATCGGTCGGGTCGCCTGCCTTGACCATGATGATCACCCGGCGCGGCTTCTCAAGTGCGGCAAGGAATTCCTCGATCGTCTCGCTGCGCACGAAGTTGCCCTCCGAGCCATGCTCCGCCAAGAGCGCATCGGTCTTGGCGACCGACCGGTTGTGCAGCGCCACGGTGTAGCCGTGGTGGGCGAAGTTGCGGGCCAGGTTGGAGCCCATCACGGCCAGGCCGGTGACCCCGATCTGGGCGGTGGCGGAGTTTTCAGACGAGCTCACA
>NZ_NPKO01000029.1 GCF_008329605.1 Mycolicibacterium sp. P9-64 | reverse complement strand
GGACGCGTGCTGCGGCCACCGTGGCCCATCACCGGATGGCCGCCATCGCCGAACTCACCCACCGCCGCTGCACCTCCGAACAGGCCGTGCAGCGTGAGCTGTGGGCCTGCGATGGCTGGGACAGCGCCGCCGCCGAGATCGCCGCCGCCAGCGGGATCAGCCCCCGTGCGGCGTCCACACAGATGTGCCAAGCCCTGGCGTTGCGCCACCGGCTACCCCAGATCGCGAAACTGGTCGCCGACGGCACCCTCGCCGCTCCGCTGGCGCACACGATGAGCTGGCGCACCCGACTCATCGAAGACCCCGACATCATGGCGGCGGTGGATGCCGACCTCGCCGCCATCGCCGGATCGTTGGGCCCGTTGTCGGTGACCAAGCTGGAAAACGCCATCGATGCCGCGATCCTGATCCATGACCCGGCCGCGGTCCTGCGCTTCCACACCGCCGCGAAGAGTTGCGACGTGAAGTTCGGTGACGCCGATGACACCACCGGCACCACCTCCATGTGGGCGCGGATGAGCGTCGCCGACGCCGAACTCGTCGCGCGTCGCCTGACCCAACTCACCGCGAATCCCTGCCCGCATGATCCCCGCAGCATCGGGGAGCGCCGCTCCGCCGCCCTCGGCCTGCTCGGCGCCCTCGGCCTGCACGGCGCCGGCGGCGCCCACCTGCCCTGCACCTGCGGGCGCCCCGACTGCACCGCGTCGGGACCCGATGCTCGCGCCGAGGCCATCGTCATCCACATCCTCACCGACCACCACCCCCACCCCGGAGCAAATACCGAGACGACTCCCGACCCAGGATCACCACCGGACCCAGGACCGGGGCCCATACCCGAACCCGGACTCCCACCAGGACCACCGCCCGACCCGGGGCCAAATACCGGACCGACACCCGACGCACCACCGGCTGGATCGGAGCACAGCACAGGTGCGGAGCCAGCAGCCGACTTCGAACCCGTGTCCGAACCCGAGCCTGACCCCGACCCCGACTCGGAATCGGAGCCCGCTATCGAACCGGCAGGACATCAGCCCGAGCCCACGCCCGAGCCTGACCCCGTGTCCAAGCGCGAGTCCGAGCCGTCAGACCGTAAGCCACACCCCGAACACCGCAGCCGTGCTTCGGGATTGGCGGTGATCGCCGGCGGCGGGATCGTGCCCACCCCGCTGCTGGCCGAGCTCATCGCCCTCGGCGCCCCCGTACGCCGGATACCCACCGCGGCCGAGTTGTGCGCCGAACCGCACTACCGACCCTCGACGAAACTGGCCCGCTTCGTCCGCAACCGCGACCTCACCTGTACCTTCCCCGGCTGCAACCGCCCCGCCGAACGCTGCGACCTCGACCACACCACCCCCCACGGACCCGGCGGCTTGACCCATCCCGGCAACATCAAGGCCCTCTGCCGAAAACACCACCTACTCAAAACCTTCTGGACCGGACCCACCGGCTGGACCGACCACCAATTGTCCGACGGCACCATCGTGTGGATCAGCCCCACCGGGCACCGCTACACCCGACCACCCGGCGCCAGACTGCACTTCCCCCACTGGGACACCACCACACCGCTACCGCCGGGCACCGTCACACCCGAAGCGGCCACCGGCACGCCCGAACGTGGCCTCATCATGCCCACCCGCACGACCACCCGCGCCCAACAAACCGCCCAACGACGCC
>NZ_NPKO01000003.1 GCF_008329605.1 Mycolicibacterium sp. P9-64 | reverse complement strand
ATTTGGTGAGGTCGGAGCAGAGTTCGGCGTCCAGGGTGCGGCGATCCTCGACGTCCAAACACGCCGACTCCCGCACGATCAGCGTGGCCCGCCACTCCGACAGTGCTCCGGCCTCCAGCGCGGCCAAGGTGTGCGGCATCTCGTTGACCAACGCCCTAGCGAATCCCAGGTGCCGGCCGCCGCGGTTGGGGGAATCCCGCCGGGCCAATGCCACCTCCGAGCCCAACCCACGACCCCGCTTCGCCGCGGGCACCCCGCGCGCGGCCTCCGCCGAACGGCGTTTCTCATCCAGCGTCGCCGTCACCCGGGCCTGCGCCGCCGCGGCGGCCGACTTCAACCACTCCAACTCCGCGATGCGCTCCACCAGCGCGGACTCATCCGCATCCAGATCGACGACCACCAATGAATCGAACACATGTTCGATCATACACCGATCGCCATCAACCGCGCCCGGTGGATCGGACGTATCCTGATCAGGTGAAGTTCGCCAAGGGGCACGGCACGCAGAACGACTTCGTGCTGCTTCCCGACCTCGACGCCCGCATTGCGCTGGCACCCTCCGCGGTGGCTGCGCTGTGCGATCGACGGCAGGGACTCGGTGCCGACGGGGTGTTGCGCGTGACGACCGCGGGCGCCGCTCAGGCCGCCGGGGTGTTCGATCGTCTGCCAGAGGGTGTGCAGGCCGGCGACTGGTTCATGGACTACCGCAACGCCGACGGATCGATCGCGCAGATGTGCGGCAACGGCGTACGGGTCTTCGCGCACTACCTGCGCGCCTCCGGGTTGGAGAGCCGCGACGAATTCGTGGTGGGCTCGCAGGCGGGTCCTCGACCTGTGGTGCTGCACGCGGTCAGCCCGTTGGCGGCCGACGTCACCGTCGAGATGGGCAAGGCCAACCAGTTCGGCACCGGTACCGCAATCGTCGGCGGGCGTGAGTTCACCGGGTTGGCCGTCGACGTCGGCAACCCGCACCTGGCGTGCGTGGATCCCGCGCTCACGGCGGCCGACCTGCGGCTGCTCGACGTGGCCGCTCCGGTTCGGTTCGACGCAAGCCAGTTCCCCGACGGCGTCAACGTCGAGGTGCTCACCACCGCGGTGGACGGCGCGGTGGTGATGCGCGTGCACGAGCGTGGCGTCGGGGAGACCCGATCCTGCGGCACCGGCACGGTGGCCGCGGCGGTGGCTGCGCTGCAGCATCGTGGCGACTCCACCGGCACGTTGCGGGTACGGATCCCGGGCGGCGAGGTCGACGTCACCGTCACCGACGCCACCAGTTTCCTGCGCGGGCCGTCGATGCTCGTCGCCGACGGCGACATCTCAAATGCTTGGTGGCAAGCCCACGCGTGAATTATTCGGATGCGTATGTGGGTGCCCCGTGACACCATCGGAAACCACATATGACTGAACACAACACCAGATCCAACGACCATCGGTCCGCTCCGAGCGCCGGTGAACTCGCACTAGAAGACCGCGCGGCACTGCGCCGCGTGGCCGGTCTTTCGACCGAACTCACCGACGTCTCAGAGGTCGAGTACCGCCAACTTCGACTGGAACGCGTTGTTCTGGTTGGCATCTGGACCGGCGGCAGCGCCGCAGACGCGCAGGCCAGCCTCGCCGAGTTGGCGGCGCTTGCCGAGACGGCGGGCTCAGAGGTACTCGAAGGCCTGATCCAGCGGCGCGACAAGCCGGACGCGTCCACCTACATCGGCTCTGGCAAGGCCGCCGAACTGCGCGACATCGTGAAGGCCACCGGCGCCGACACCGTGATCTGCGACGGCGAGCTGACGCCTGGGCAGCTCAACGCGCTGGAGAAGGCCGTCAAGGTCAAGGTCGTCGACCGCACCGCCCTGATCCTGGACATCTTCGCCCAGCACGCGACCTCCGCGGAGGGCAAGGCGCAGGTCGCCTTTGCACAGATGCAGTACATGCTGCCGCGGTTGCGCGGCTGGGGTGAGTCGATGTCGCGCCAGGGTGGTGGCGCGGGCGGAAGCAGCGGGGGAGTGGGCACGCGCGGGCCCGGTGAGACGAAGATCGAGACGGACCGCCGCCGGATCCGCGAGCGGATGTCCAAGCTGCGCCGCGAGATCAAGGACATGAAGAAGATCCGCGACACGCAGCGGGGCCGCCGGCTGCAGAGCGACGTGGCGTCGATCGCGATCGTCGGCTACACCAACGCGGGAAAGTCCAGCCTGCTCAACGCCCTCACCGGCGCGGGCGTGCTGGTGGAGAACGCACTGTTCGCCACCCTCGAACCGACCACGCGCCGTGGGCAATTCGACGACGGGCGACCCTTCGTACTGACCGATACCGTCGGCTTCGTACGACACCTACCCACCCAGTTGGTCGAGGCGTTCCGCTCGACGCTGGAGGAGGTCGTCGACGCCGAACTACTGGTGCACGTGATCGACGGTTCGGACGTCAACCCGCTGGCTCAGGTCAACGCTGTGCGCCAGGTCGTCAACGACGTGATCCGGGAGTACGACATCGCGTCGCCGCTGGAACTGTTGGTGGTCAACAAGACCGACGCTGCAAGCGGTTTGGTGCTGGCCCAACTGCGGCGCGAGTTGCCCGACGCAGTGTTCGTCTCCGCCCGCACCGGCGACGGTCTCGACCGGCTGCGCAGTCGGATGAACGAACTCGTCGAACCCAGAGACGCGACCGTGGACGTCACCATTCCCTACGACCGCGGCGACCTCGTCGCACGCATGCACGCCGACGGCCGGATCGACGCGACCGAGCACACCGACTCGGGCACGCGCATCAAGGCTCGGGTGCCGGTTCCGCTGGCCGCCAGCCTGCGCGAGTTCGCGACGTTCTAAAGTTCCCCCGCGAGCAGACGTAAAAGTGCCCTAAACCACATGGTTTAGGGCACTTTTACGTCTGCTCACGGGGAGACTGGCTCAGCCAAGCGGCATGCAATACCGGGCCTGATCCCGGAAGCGTATGTAAGCCGGGTCATTCGAACGCAGGCTCGAAATTCGTTCGACCGCATCGTCGAAGCGCTCGATGCGTCGCAGCGCGTTGCCGAGCATGCCGAGATCGTCGTAGCCATCGCCGATCGGGCGCCGGGCATCGGTCTTCTGATGCAATCGGGCGAACAACACGCTGCGCTGATAGTCGGCCCAGCGCTGGCGACCCAGCGCGTAGGCAGGGCTGTCGCGGTAGGTGATGACGATCCTGGTGCCGGAGTGCAACCGGCGCCGGTAGGTGCCGTCCGCGCACGGCAGTTTGGGTGCGTCGGTCACCTTCAGGTGCGCCAGCGAGATCTGATCCTCCCTGATGTTGAGGACCTCACCGCACTCGAAGAAGCGATCGATCGTCACCGCCGCCCCGAAGCAGTCCTCGGGCCGGATGCCGACGATCTCCAGGTAGGCCACCAGCACCTCCTGCGGCGTCGACGGCAGATAGGGAAACGGTGACGGAGTCTCGGGAAGACGCTGTGGCCGTGGGTGAATGGCCATGGCGACGGCCGACCAGTTCAGCACCTCCACGTGCGTGCCAGCCACACCATCGAGGGGGACCTCGATCGGGCCCGCCGGCAGCGGGGCCGTGCCCGCGGTGTGAATCACGCTGACGCCCTGGACTCTTGCGTAGACGTCGGCCGAGTCGCTGCTCAGCTCACCGCCGCCGAACCAGCCGTCGGACCCTTGCATCACGACCTCGCGGGCGATGCCGAGACACTGGCTGGGTTGAATTCCCGCCGCCGCCATCCACGCCAGCGCAAGATCCTCGTCGAGCACGGAAGGATCGCCCTTGCGGCGGCCGACCCAGCGCGCCTCGCCGTCGAACCGGTCCCTGCGTGGCGGCGCGGCAGGAGGGAGAGCTGATGGTGCGTGGGCTCCCATGTGCACGATGTCCCACTCGACCACGCGGCCCGCCTCAGTGCCCGGCATCTTCGGGTCGAGCCGGTCCGGCACGCGGTACACGCCGAACACCAGATCGGGTCGGGCCGCGAGCCCGGTCTGGGCGAGGTGGTTGGCGAGATCCTCGAATTGGGCGTTGCCGCGGGTCGCGATCCGCGTGAGCACCGGGGTCACGCGGTCCGGGGCGAGGTACGGGCGCCTGGCGGCTTCGCGGGCCGCGCGCTCGCCATCGGCGATCAGCCTGCGTTGCTCGGGATCGAGATCGGGGCCGAACTCGCTGCCGATCCCCAACAGCGCCTTCGGATCTGCGAGGCCGGCAGCAGTCTCCTTGAGATCGCGCAGCGAGTTCTTGATGTCGTCGCGGACGCTCGGCGGATTGCGGGCCGCCTCGCTCGGCCGGACCGTACTGGGAACGGTGCCCCACAAGTGCGCGCCTGCAGGACCGCCGAGCACCTCGGCGTCGAGTCGTGCCTGATGCTCGGCGCGCGAACGTTCCCACTCCGCATCGACGAGTTCGGTGGCTGCGGCGACGCGAGCCATGTTCGCCTCGTACCGCTGGGCGGTCTTGGCCTCGATCTCGGCGCGCTCCTCGGGCGACTTCTCCTCCCACTTCTTCTGGAGGCGTTTGACGTACATGTCCCGAAGACCCATCGCCCGAGTATCACCAGCGGGGGGCGGGCGGTCAACGGTGAGAGATCAGGCCATTTCGAACATGTCGGCCGTCGGTGTCACCATGACACGTTGCGCTAGTTGGGCGTTCGCGACTACGCGACCTTCTAGCCGTCCGCCCCGGCGCTGCCGGCGTTGCCGCTTGCTCCCTTGCCGCCGGCGGAGCCGTCGTCGCCCTTGCTACCGGAACCCGCGGGACCTGCCGCACCCGGATCGCCACCCGATCCAGCGCCCCCACCCGTTCCTCCACTGCCTCCCGTGCCACTGACTCCTCCGGTGCCCACGCTGCCGTTGCCGCCGACGACCCCGCCCGTTCCTGCGTGACCACCGGTTCCGCCGTTGCCGCCGGTGCCACCCGTGCCGCCGGTGCCACCGGTGCCGCCGGTACCGCCATTTCCGCTCGCCTCGAGGGGGTTACCGCTCACGGGCCCGCCAGTGCCGCCTGCGCCGCCTTGGCCACCCGTGGCGCCGGTTCCGCCGGTGCCACCCGCTCCACCGGCGCCGCCAGCGCCGCCGGTGCCAACGAAGAGGCCGCCGTTGCCGCCGTTGCCGCCGGAGCCGCCGGTGCCGCCTGTGCTACCCGATGCGCCCGAGCCACCGGTTCCGCCCGTCCCGCCGGTGCCACCGACCCCTGGAAGGGAGCCCGCGTAGATGCGGCCGCCGGTTCCGCCGGTGCCGCCCGCCGCGCCGGTTCCGCCGGTGCCGCCAGCGCCGCCGTCACCGGCCGTTGCCCCCTGAGGTCCATGCGCGCCGCCAACGCCTCCGTCGCC
Organism: Mycolicibacterium sp. P9-64; assembly: GCF_008329605.1. Lineage (GTDB taxonomy): Bacteria > Actinomycetota > Actinomycetes > Mycobacteriales > Mycobacteriaceae > Mycobacterium. Next base: position 772,747 of record NZ_NPKO01000003.1, on the reverse strand, counting down.
CCCATTGCCGCCGGGTGCGCCCGCGCCACCCGTCCCGCCGGCACCCCCCGTGCCGCCGACGCCTGCGCCGCTCGGGCTGCCCACGCCGTCGCCGCCGCCGCCGCCGTTCCCGCCGGGGGCGCCGGCCCCGCCGGCACCGCCCGCACCTCCGGCACCGCCAAATCCATTGACGTCGTTGATCGGGCCACCGACTGCATCGCCACCTGAGCCGCCATTGCCGCCGGCTTGCCCGTCGACGGCGCCCGGAGCGCCGGGCCCACCGGCGCCCGCCTGACCGCCAAAATCGGCCGAGGTGCCGCGGCCACCGTTGGCGGCAGCGGGGCCCGATGCGTTCAGGCCGGGGTTGACGCCGTTCGCGCCGGTGGCGCCTTGGCCGCCCGCGCCGCCTGCGCCGCCGTTGCCGAACACCAGCCCGGCGTTGCCGCCGTTGCCGCCGTTGCCCGCGGTGCCGCCATTGGAGTCGGCGGCGACTCCTGCGCCGCCTGCGCCGCCGTTGCCGATCAGCCCGCCGTTGCCGCCGGAGCCACCCATGCCGCTGTTGACCCCGGCCACGCCGACGCCGCCCCTGCCGCCGGAGCCGAACAGCAGTCCGCCATTGCCACCGTTCTGGCCCGGCGCGCCGTCGGCTCCGTTGCCGATCAACAACCCTGCGTTGGGGTTGTCGGCGGTGCCGTCACCGATGAACACCCGAATCAGCGCGCTGAGGGGATCAAGGCCCGGGGTTGCCGGGACGACGGCCGCGGCGAGTTTCGTCGGCATGGGTCCTGATGGGTTCGGCCCCGATGCGTTCGACCCGAACAAGCTCGAGCACACCAGGTCGGGGCAGGTACCTGCAACCGGTGCCAACGGTGTTGTGGAGAGCACCGAGTCCACGGAGGCCAACCGGACCTGCGGCGGGGCCGGGGTCTGTGGGGTATCCAGGGTTGCCAGCCACAGACTGGCACCGGCGATCGCGATGCCGGCGGTGACGACGGGGCGAACGATGTTGGCCATCATCGAGTCCTTACGAGGGGTACAGATTTGGGCTACCTGCTGGCATATCACAGCAACACCTCTGCATGTCGTCGGATTGGCCCAACTCTCCGTTGCCACGGGCCGGCGCACCGGTGAACCGACTACTACTCGCCGCACCCTCGCGCGGTGCAGTGGTCTAGGCGAGGTCGAAGACCTCGGCTGCAGGCGTCGCCATTACCCGTTGTGCCAGTGCAGCTTTAAGCCCGTCGAGACGGTCCTCCTGCGCGGCGGTGCGGTCGTCGGTCCGTGCGAGGTCGATGAACTCGGCGGTGACGTAGCCGTCGCGCAGCAGAAGTGTCACCGCAGAACCGTCCACGCCGACCTCGAACACGAAGTCCTCGAGCAGCTGGCCACGGTCGGCGCGGAGCAACCCGCGATCGACGGTGAAGCGCCCGTCGGTGACCGCGCGGGTGACGGCTTCGAAGGCATCGCGGGCGCCGGGCCCTCGGAAGGCGGTGCGGACGGTGACCGAGCGGCGTTCGGGTGGCGTCCCGGGACTGAGCACGTCGAATGCGTGTCGCAGGGCTTTGAAGCCGATCGCTACCCCGGCCGGTGAGCCCGGACCGGCATAGCGCAGCACGTCATCGAAGCCGAACCGCAGAACCTGGCCGCGCTCTCGGACCGCGAGCAGGTCGGTCATCGCTTGACGAACGCAGGCGGCTGGTGGGCCCGCACGGGAGGCAATGGTCCGGTGTGCTTGGCGATCTCGACGAGCACGTGCGCACCCGTGCAGCCCTTCGCCAGCGACGACGTGCCGATGTCGGCGGTCAGCACGTTGGGGTTGCCGTGCACGCACAGCGCGTCGGGGTCGGCGGGGTCCTCGGGGTCGTACCAGGCGCCCGTCGAGAGCTGTACCACCCCCGGCCGCAGCCGGTCGTCCACCACGACGCCTGCCAGGCACGCCCCGCGATCGTTGAACACCCTCACCACGTCGCCTTCGGCAAGGTTTCGTTGGGCCGCGTCGTCGGGATGGATCCGGATCGGTTCGCGCCCTGCGACTTTCGAATGCTGACTGGTGCTCCCGCCGTCGAGCTGGCTGTGCAGACGGGTGGCAGGCTGGTTGGCCAGCAGGTGCAGCGGATAGCTGGTCGCCCGCTCACCGCCGAGCCACTCGGTGGGCTCGTACCACTTCGGGTGACCCGCGCAGTCGTCGTAGGCGAACCCGTCGATTGCTTCCGAGAAGATCTCGATGCGACCGCTCGGCGTGCCAAGCCGGTGGGCCACCGGGTCGGCCCGGAAGTCGGCGAGCAGCGTCAGCCCGGTCTCGGTGGGCAGTCGTAGGCGGCCGTCCCTCCAGAACTCCTCGAACGGCGGAACCGCGAAATCCAGTTCGGCGGACCACTTTTCGTACAGGTGTACCAGCCACTCCTTGGCGGTGCGCCCCTCGGTGAACTGGTCTCCGAAGCCGAGTCGATCGGCGAGCGCCGCGAAGGTGGTGTAGTCATCACGCGAGTCCGCGTACGGCTCGGCCATCGCGGGCATCGCCATCAGCAGGGGATCGTTGCGGGAACCGGAGTAGTCGTCGCGTTCGTAGGGAGTGGTCGACGGGACGACGATGTCGGCGTGCTTGGCCATCGCCGTCCAGTACGGGTCGTGCACGACGACGGTGTCCGGACGCGCCAGCGCCCGGCGCAGTCGAGGGATGTCCTGGTGGTGGTGGAACGGGTTGCCGCCTGCCCAGTACACACATTTGATGTCGGGGTAGGTCAACCGGAGCCCGTTGTAGTCGAACTCCTCGCCGGGGTGCAGCAGCATGTCGCTGACGGCGGCGACAGGGATGAACGTCCGAACCGGGTTGAGGCCTTGCGGAAGCGTTGGCAGCCGACAGCGCAGAGGCGGCATGCCGAGTTCGTTCTGCGAACCATAGCCGTGCCCGAAACCGCCTCCAGGAAGCCCGATCTGGCCGAGCATCGCGGCGAGCACCAGCCCCATCCACGGCGCCTGCTCACCGTGCCGCACCCGCTGCAGCGACCAACTGACGGTCACCAACGTGCGCCCGCGTGCCATCCGGCGGGCCAAGTCGGTCAGCGCGTCGGCGGACAACTTCGAGATGGTGCAGGCCCACTCCGGTGACTTGGGTACGCCGTCGTCGGTGCCGAGCAGGTACCGCTCGAAGCGTTCGTAACCGGTGCAGTAGGTCTCGAGGAATTCGCGGTCGGTCAACCCCTCGGTCGCAAGCACGTACGCCAGCGCCAACATGATGGCGATGTCGGTGCCCGGCACGGGGGCGAGCCACTCGCAGTCGCCGTCCACGTCATCGCGCAGTGGGCTGATCGACACCACCTTCCCGCCCCGGTCTCGCAGCCGATGAAGCGAGCTGCGGGTGAGGTGCTCGGTGGCGCCGCCCGGATTGACGGCGGAGTTCTTCAGCGTGACACCGCCGAAGCACACCATCAGATCGGTGTGCTCGGCGATGACGTTCCATTGGGTGGACCGCCTGAACAGATCGTCGTGAGTGCCGACCACGCGGGGCATGATCACCCCTGTGGCGCCGAGGCTGTAGGAGTGTCGCGAGAAGGTGTATCCGCCAAGCATTTTCAGGAAGCGGTGTACCTGGCTCTGAGCGTGGTGGAACCGGCCGGCGCTGGCCCAGCCGTAGGAACCGCCGTAGATGGCCTCGTTGCCGTACGTGTCGACGAGGCGGCGTAGTTCGTCGCCGAGCAGTTCGGTGAGGTCGTCCCACGACACCGCGACGAACTCGTCGGCGCCGCGCCGCGACGTGGGCCCTGGCCCGTCGTCGAGCCAGCCGCGTCGCACTGCAGGTCCGGTGACCCGCGACGAGTGCCGAAGCGACCCAGGCAAGTTGCCGAGCAGAGGTGACGGATCCTGGTCACCGCCGTCGGCCCGCACCGACGCGATGTCGCCGTCCCGGACGTCTGCGATGAACGCGCCCCAGTGCGCCAGTGACGTCGAAACCTGTCCCATGCAAGCGAGTCTATGGCCGCACGCCACCGGTATCTGGGCTCCCAGTACACGATCAGCCAACCATCCGGTTGGGTGGTATAGGGTCGCAGCAATCCCCTTTCCACATCCCTCTTCCCGCACTCGGAGGAAAGCCATGGGCTCGCCCAGCCAGGTAGTGAAGTACGACCGCACCCTCTTCGAGGCCGAACACGATTTGTTCCGCGAGTCCTATCGCGCGTTCCTCGACCGCCGCGTCGCGCCATTCCACGAGCAGTGGGAGAAGGACAAGATCGTCGACCGCGGCGTCTGGCTGGAGGCAGGCAAGCAGGGCTTCCTCGGCATGGCCGTGCCCGAGGAGTACGGCGGCGGCGGCAACCCGGACTTCCGCTACAACGTCATCGTCACCGAGGAGACCAGCGCCGCCCGCTACAGCGGCCTCGGCTTCCCGCTGCAGAACGACGTCATCGCGCCCTACCTGCTGCGTCTGGCCACCGAGGAGCAGAAGCAGCGCTGGCTGCCAGGTTTCTGCTCGGGCGAGCTGATCACGGCGATCGCGATGACCGAGCCCGGCACGGGCAGTGACCTGCAGGGCATCAAGGCCCGCGCGGTCAAGCACGACGACCACTACGTGCTCAACGGCGCCAAGACGTTCATCACCAACGGCATCCACGCCGACCTGGTCATCGTCGTCGCGTGCACCGATCCCGACAAGGGCGCGCAGGGCTTCTCGCTGCTCGTCGTCGAGCGCGGCACCGAGGGCTTCGAGCGTGGCCGCCATCTGGACAAGATCGGCCTGGACGCGCAGGACACCGCCGAGTTGTCCTTCACCGATGTCAAGGTGCCTGCCGAGAACCTGCTCGGGGAGGAGGGCATGGGCTTCTTCTACCTCATGCAGAACCTGCCGCAGGAGCGGATCAGCATCGCCGTGATGGCGGCGGCGGGCATGGAGGCCGTGCTGGCGAACACCCTGCAGTACACCAAGGAGCGGAAGGCGTTCGGCAAGCCGATCGGCAGCTTTCAGAACACCCGCTTCACGTTGGCGGAGCTCGCGACCGAGGCAACCGCCGTTCGGATCATGGTCGATGAATTCATCCGTCTACACCTCGACGAGAAGTTGACGGTCGAGCAGGCGGCGATGGCGAAGTGGTACTCCACCGAGGCTCAGGTGCGACTCAACGATCGTTGCTTGCAAATGCACGGCGGGTACGGCTACATGCGGGAATACCCCATCGCCAGGGCCTTCCTGGATTCGCGGATTCAGACGATCTACGGCGGAACCACCGAAATCATGAAGGAGATCATCGGTCGCGGCTTGGGCGTTTAGCCACGGTGGCGGCCCGCCGATGGAGCATCAGATCGCGGGCCGCCTGTGCGACACAACCTCACGACCGCTTGGATATCCCTCAAGATGGACGTCGACTGACGCAAAGTTGACGGGCGCGATACTTACGGGAGCATTGCAGATCGGGGGAGGACGGATGACCGGGCTGCGAACCCTGTTGGGCGGTGTGACGAGGCGGGTGGGTGTCGGCCTCGCCATCACGGCCGCCGTGGTGCTGTTCGCCCCGGTCGCCATGGCGACACCGGAGAGCGATGCCGACGCCGCGATCAGCCAGGCCTGGGACGCCGGCGGTGGCGCCACGGGTCCACTGGGGCCCAAGGACGGCACGGTCTACGCCGCGGGCAGCGGCTTCGGGCAGAACTTCGCGGGCGGGAAGATCTACTTCACCCCGGAGACCGGTGCGCACATCATGCAGGGCGCGATCCTCGACAAGTACCTGGCGCTGGGTGGCCCGGCCGACGGCGACCTGGGCTTCCCCACCATCGACGAAGGGGCGGGCAAGGCGCCGAACAGCCGCAACACCACGTTCAGTGCCGCCGACAACCCCGTCATCTTCTTCACGCCGGACACCGGCGCGCGCGTGGTTCGCGGCGCCATCAACGCGGCGTGGGACAAGCTCGGCGGATCGGCGGGCGTCTTGGGCGTCCCGACCGACGACGAGGTGTACGACGGCGCCGTTTCGTCGCAGAGCTTCTCCGGCGGCCAACTGTCGTGGAACTCGAAGACCAAGGCGTTCACCACGACACCGCCCGAACTGGCCGATCAGCTAGTAGGCCTGGCAGTTCCAGGCGACGCGACCTCGGCCATCAACACCGCCCGCCGCGCCGCAGGCGGCCCATTGGGCCCGCTCGGCGCCGCGGAGGGACCACCGAGCTCCGTCGGCGCCGACGGTCTGGTGCAGACCTTCGCGGGCGGCAACATCTACTACAGCCCCAACACTGGCGCCAACGTGGTGACGGGCCAGGTCCTCGCGAAGTACGAGAGCGTCGGCGGTCCCGCTGGCGATCTGGGCTTCCCGACCAGCAGTGAGACCGACGGTGGTCTGGCTCCGATGAGCCGGATCATCACGTTTGCCGCCGACGATCAGCCGGTGATCTTCTGGACGCCCGACTTCGGGGCCGTGATCGTGCGCGGCGCGATGAACGCGGCATGGACCAAGCTCGGGGGAGCCAAGGGCGACCTCGGTGCGCCGACCGCCGACCAGACCGAGAATGGTGATCTGGTCACCCAGAAGTTCAACGGTGGCGCGATCACCTTCGACAAGTCGACGAACAAGTTCACCACCGAACCTGCCAGCTTGGCGTCCGGGCTGGCGGGCCTCGAGGTGCCCGGGCAGAACGCGCCGAAGGCGCCGCCCGCGGCGGAGCCGTCCAGGGACGGCGGCGGCACGTGGTACGCCACCCTGCGGCAGTGGTGGTGGATCGCCGCCATTCCGCTGGTGCTGATCGTGGCCGCCATCATCGTCGCGGTGGTGCGCAACCGCCGACGTGGCAGCGATCGGGAGCCGCTCAACCAGTTCGACGACCACGACGATCCCGATGACCACGACTCCGACTCCGGCCCTTTGCCTTCCGCGGACCATCACAGTTCGGTCGGCGACCCCGCGTACGTACCGGTGAGCGCGTGGTCGATGCGTTCGGACGAGTATCGCGGCGATCACCACGACGAGGCCGGCGATCACGGCGTCGACCCCGCCGATCACCACACGGACCACGACGACGAGGACGGCGGAACCACCACCCGACTTGGCGGCTTCCCCGACGACCAGGACTCCATCGATACGGCACCGACGCGCATCGAGGCGGAGTCGCTGGCGGCCGACGTCCCCGAGGAGGAGCACGAGAGCGGGCCGCCGAGCGGCAGGCACGCCGCGATCGTGCTCGACGAGCCCACGCCGGGTCAGACGGCCTTGCGGTTGGCGCACGACGACCCCTTCGAGGCGCCGGAGGGATATCCGGTCAAGGCCGATACCACCACCGGCGTGTACTGGACGCCGGGCAGCGGCCACTACGACCAGGCACGCGCCGAGATCTGGTTCGCCAGTGAGGAATTCGCGTTGACGAACGGCTTCGTCAAGGGCTGAGTCATCGGCTGCTGGTCGTAGAACAGTCCTCCGGTCGGGCCGTCGAGGCCGAGCGTTGCGGCCCAGACGATGCCTCGGGCGCTCTCTGCGGCCGAGCGTGAGTCGTCGTCATCGCCGCGTTCGGGGTGGGTGGCGGTGTCACCCGGGTCGACGGCATTGACGAGGATCGGGGTATCGAAGAGGGCGCGGGCCATGGTGGTCGTCAAGACGTTGAGCATGTACTTCGCCATGGAGTAGGCGGGGGCACGCAGGGGCGCGCCGAGATCGAGTCCGGTGGCGATCTGCTGGGCGGATCTGCTGGAGACGTTGACGATTCGGGCTGCGGGGGCCGCCTTGAGCAGCGACACCATCGCGAGGATCAAGCCCCACGTGCCGATCAGATCGACGTCGACGGCCGCGCGGACGGCGTCGAGGTCGGCGTCGAGTGCAGACAAGATGGTGAAGTCCGGTCCGTGTGTGGCGTTGTTGATCAGGACGTCGAGGTGACCGAACGTCGTGGTGACGTATGCGGCGGCGGCGTCGAAGCTGGCCGGGTCGGTGAGATCGATGTGCAGTGCGCTGGCGGCGTGGCCGTCGGTGCACAGTTGCTCCGCGAGCTGCTCTGCGCGTGACGCGTCACGTGCGGTGAGGACCACGTGGTAGCCCTGCTCGGCCATTTGCCTGGCGACGGCGAAGCCGATCCCGATGGGGCGGCTGGTGCCGGTGATGAGTGCGACTTTGGTTGTCATGGTTGACCTTTCGAGTCAGTGGTGCCGAGGCTGTTCGGGGAGCAGCCTGACCAGCAGTAGCGTGCTGGCGAACAGGGCTGCGGCCAGCGCGCTGACGAGGACGCCTGCGTCGTCGTAGGCGTTGGCGCCGCCGTGATTGGCGGTGGCGAAGAACACGGTGCCGAGGGCGGCGAAACCGATCGCTGAGGCGAACTGCTGGACGGCGTTGAGCATGCCCGATCCGGTGCCGACCTCCACGGTGGTGGAATCGCCGAGGACGTATTCGAAGATCGGGACGCCGACGAGGCCCGTGCCGAACCCGATCGCGAGCAGTGCCGGGGTCAGCGCCAACGCGGTGAGGTGATCGTGCCAGGCCACGATGGTCCAGCAGAGGCCGATCGAACCGACTGCGGCGCAGCCGAGGCCGAGTTGGAGTGTGGCGCGTCCGAGTTTGGCGACGAGGACCGCGCCTGCGAGGCCGACGCCGACAGCGCTGCCGAGCGCCCATGGGATGAGGGCAAGCCCGGAGTCCAGTGGACTCCAGTGCAATCCGAGTTGCAGGAGCAGGTTGAACGCCAACAGGAATCCGTTCTGTGCGGCGAAGAAGCCTGCGACGATGACGAGGCCGACGACGAAGCTGCGCTTTCGGAACAGCGACGGCGCGATGACGGGGTGCGCGCTGCGTCGCTCGGAGACGACGAACGCCGCGAACGCAACGATGGAACCCGCCATCATCGCGTATGTCCAAGTCGGCCAGCCGAGTTCGCGCCCTTCAACGAGGGGAATGATCGCCCACGCCGACGCGAGGGTGAGCAGCGTGACGCCGGTGACGTCGAGGCGGGTGGTGCGGTCTTCGCCGGTGTGGTGGGGGAGGTAGCGCCAGCTGAGCAGCCACGCGGCCACGCCGATCGGGACGTTGATGAGGAAGATCGAGCGCCACCCGCTGCCGAACGGGTTGAAATGCAGCAGCCAGCCGGCGAGGATCGGTCCCCCGACGGAGGCCAGTCCCATGATCGGGCCGAACGGGACGAAGGCCTGGCGCAGCTTGTCTGGCGGGAAGACCACCGTGAGCAGCGCGAAACCCTGCGGGATCATCACGGATCCGAACAGGCCCTGCGCGGAGCGGGCGGCGATCAGCCAGCCCACGCCGGGGGCCAAGCCGCATGCGAGTGAGGCCATGGTGAATCCGGCCATGCCGATCAGGAACAGCCGGCGGCGACCGACGAGATCGCCGAGCCTGCCTGCGGTGACCAGACCGAGCGCAAAGGTCACGGTGTAGGAGGCCAGCACCCATTGCAGCGTGGTCTCGTCACCGCCGAGGTCGGCGCGGATGGACGGTCCGGCCAGGTTGGCCACGGTGGAGTCGAGCATGTCCATCAGGTCGGCGACGAACACCACGACGAGCACCTGGTAGGCCCGGCGCAGGGATTGCGGCGGTGCTGGAAGTGTTCTTGACGAACTAAGTTCGTTGGGCACGAATCAAGTTCTATATCTCGAACTAAGTTTGTGTCAAGGTAGAGTTGCCACATGGCTCGTGTTGACCCGAAGACCCGCCGCGCGGCCCGTCACGCGCAGCTCGACGACTCTGCCGCCTCGCAAGGCGCGAAGAAGGCGCCGATCACCGTCGAGCGGATCGTCGAGGCCGCGCTGCATGTGGTGGCCACGCAGGGTTACGACGCGTTGACGATGCGCAGCGTGGCCAACGTCCTCGGCACCGGACCGGCCTCGCTGTACGCCCACGTCGTCAACAAGGCCGACATCGACGAACTGCTCATCGGCAGGCTCTTCTCGGAGATCGTGCTGCCCGAGCCGGACCCTGCGACGTGGCGTGAGCAGATCCTCGAGGTGTGCGCCCAGATCCGCGATCAGTTCCTGAGGTACCCGGGTGTCTCACGTGCCGCCATGGCGACCGCATCGACCAACCTCGACACCCTGCGGCTGGCCGAGGGGATGCTGACGATCCTGGTCACCGGTGGCGTGCCAGCGCAGCGGGCGGCCTGGGCGATGGACGCGATGTCGCTCTACGTCAACGCGTACACGCTGGAGATCGCTCTAGTCGAGGCGAAACGAGCCGGCCAGGACGAAGACTGGGTCGTCGGTCGTGACGAGCTGATCGAGCGCTTCGAGGCACTGCCCGCCGACGCGTTCCCGTCGACGCGGCGGTATGCCGCCGAATTGACCTCGGGCACCGGTCACGAACGGTTCGACTTCACGCTCGGGCTGATCATCGACAATCTGGATTAGACCTTGCGGATGACCGTGACGACCTTGCCGAGGATGGCGGCGTCATTGCCGGGGATAGGGTCGAACAGGGGGTTGTGGGGCATCAGCCAGACCTGGCCGCGGGTGCGCTTGAACGTCTTCACGGTGGCCTCGCCGTCGATCATCGCCGCGACCATGTCGCCGTTGTCGGCGACGTTCTGCTGACGGATGACGACCCAGTCGCCGTCGCAGATCGCGGCGTCGATCATCGACTCGCCCACGACCTTGAGCAGGAACAGGGAGCCCTCGCCGACCAGTTCACGCGGCAGCGGGAACACGTCCTCGACGGCCTCCTCGGCGAGGATCGGGCCACCGGCCGCGATGCGGCCGAGCACCGGCACGTAGGTCGGCTCGGGTAGCGCATCGGAACCCGCAACGTCGGTGACGACGCTCGAGGTTGCCATTTCGTCCGGGGTACGGACGTCGACCGCGCGCGGGCGATTGGGGTCGCGCCGCAGATAGCCCTTGCGCTCGAGCGTGCGCAGCTGATGGGCGACCGACGACGTCGACGTCAGGCCGACGGCGTCCCCGATCTCGCGGATGCTCGGCGGATAACCCCTTGTGGTGACTGAAGAGCGGATGACCTCGAGGATCGTGCGTTGACGCTGGGTGAGTGCGGCGTCCCGGGTGTCAGTGCTGTCGCTCATATGGGCGAATCTAGTCTGCCGTCCGCCGATAATCAAACATGTGTTCGAGGTGTGTCGCACATTCGTTCGCGCGGCCCGAACTTGTCGGTGGCCCGGTTATCGTTCGCAACAGTTCGATCACATGTTCTAGTCATCGAACACCTGAGCGATTAGTATTCGAACACAGGAGCGAACACCGCACCGCCGAACATAGCGAAAGGCCCGCAGATGACCATCATCACCCGCGAGAACCCCACCGATGTCGTCGCCCGCCCGGTCCGGCCCGTCCGGCGGCGTCCCGCGTCGAGCCGACCCGCCGGCTCACCCCTGCAGTACCAGCGCACGGGCGTACTAATGTCCCGCGCATCCCACCGCCGCAAGCCGATCACGCCGTTGACGACGGTGTTGCTCTCTCTCGTCGCCGCGGCGATCACCGTGTGGCTCGGTCTGGTCGCCCAGCTGGGTGCATCGGCGGAGTCGGCTGACCAGATGCCCAGCCAGCTCGCCGTGGTGCAAGTGCAGGCAGGGGAGTCGTTGCAGCAGCTTGCGCAGCGGGTGGCCCCCGATGCGCCGGTCGGTGCGGTCGTCGATCAGATCCGGGAGTTGAACGAACTTCACACCGCGGCGATCGACGCAGGGCAGACCCTCATCGCGCCCGTCGGATGATCTCGCGCCATGCGCACTCAAATTCGCTGCCGTGCAACGGTACGCTCGGTGTCGTCCGAAGTGCTCGGGCCCGACCATGGCGGCGAAGGAGCGGTGATGCACTGTCCGTTCTGTCGTCACCCCGACTCGCGCGTCGTCGACTCCCGGGAGGCCGATGAGGGCCAGGCGATCCGGCGCCGCCGGTCCTGCCCCGAGTGTGGCCGCCGATTCACCACCGTGGAGACCGCCGTGCTGGCCGTCGTGAAGCGCAGCGGCGTCACCGAACCGTTCAGCCGCGAGAAGGTGATCAGGGGCGTGCGCCGCGCCTGCCAGGGCCGCCAGGTCGACGACGATGCGCTCAACCTGCTGGCACAGCAGGTCGAGGACGCCGTACGCGCCGGTGGATCCCCCGAAGTGCCAAGCAACGAGGTCGGTCTGGCCATCCTCGGGCCACTGCGCGACCTCGACGAAGTCGCCTACCTACGCTTCGCATCGGTGTACCGCTCGTTCTCCTCCGCCGAGGACTTCGAACGCGAGATCGAGGCGTTGCGGGCTCATCGCGGGGTTGCGTCGAGCTGACCCGTGCGGTCAGTCGATCTGTCTGACCCCGTCATCGACCACCCGACCGGCCACCTTCACCCAGCCCTCCGGGCTCCAGGACGTGCGGATCTGCGATCCCTTGCCCTGCGTGATCATCAGGTCCCTGCTCAGGTGATCGGTGATGCGCACCGCCGCGGAGCCGGTCGCCTCGTCCTCCGGGATGCCCATACCGCTGGCGAACATCCGCGACCGAATACTGCCCTCGCCCTTGTCGATCCACGCCCACACGTAGTGCTCGGCATCGTCGGAGTAGTCGGAGGGGTCGGCGGCGACGACCTCGTCGATCGAGTCCAGGTCATGGATCGAGAAGTCCGGCGCCCACTCCGAGCGGGCGCGGATCTCGGTGAACTCGCCGTCGGGCTGCGTCAGATACTGCACCTGCACGACGCCGCCGGGCACCTGCAAGGTGTTGATCGGCGTGCCGCGCTGATGGAGCCACCACGAAGCCCCGACCGTGGGATGTCCTGCGAAGGGCAGCTCGGAGGCGGGGGTGAAGATGTGCGCAACGGCGCTACTGGCGTCTGGCTCGGGCAGGGTCACGAAAATCGTTTCGCTGTACCCTAATTCGGTGGCAACGCGCTGTCTGTCGGCGGGATCCACCAGGCTTGCGTCGACGACGCCGAGGGCGTTGCCATAGTTGCCTTCGGCATCGGTGAACACCCGCAGCACGGTCACGTCGATGGCCATGCGTCTCATGCTACTTCGTGCGGTGGGCCAAGGTTTTCGTAGCGGCTCAGGTAGCGCTGCGCTCGTCGGCGCCCATGGCGTCGAGAACGGCCACCCTGGTCCCGACCGTTCCCGTGATGGCTCGCTCGCTCACACCGGTCCTCAGCAGATCACGCAATGCGTCCTGGTCGTACACGGCCGGTGTCGTCGAGTCGACGAACTTCTCGACGCACTCGACGAAGCGGTCCGGGTCGTCGTGGAACGGAAAGTGGCCCGATCCGTCGAAGATCTCGAGGACCGAGCCGGGCATGGCAGAGTGCGCCATTCGGGCGTGACTGACCGGGATCACCGAATCTTGCGACCCCCAAATTAGCTGCACCGGAACGGATTCCGTTAGATAACATCGATCGAGCATGGTGACCACCTGGCCGCGCCAATCCACAACGGCGCGTAGGGTGCGGGCGAACGCCGACGAGGCAGTCGGCTCTGGCAGATCAGCGAGGATGCGCAGCACGTCGGGGAGGTCACGGCCAAGGCCCGTCGAGCCGAACACGGCGCCGCCGACCCGCCCTGCCACCTGCAGCGCGGGCAGCACCAGCGGCAAGCGCAGCAGCGCCAGGGCTTCGGTACCCAAGGGCAGCGATGCGATGCGCAGCGCCACGTTGACGTCCTTGGTCACTCCGCCCGCGCCGACGAGGATCAGGCGGTCCACCAACTGCGGGAATTGGTAGGCGAACTGCATCGCAACTCCGCCGCCGAGCGAGTGGCCGATCACGGTGACCCGTTCGACGTCGAGCACGCTCAGCAGATCGCGCATCCCGTTGGCGTAGGCCGCAACCGAATAGTCCGCGCGCGGCTTGTCCGACTGGCCATGGCCGAGCAGATCCGGCGCGATGACGGTGAATCGTTGCGCCAGCTTCGATTGCACCGTGCTCCAAGTCGTGGAGTTGTCGCCGATGCCGTGGATCAGAAGGATCGCAGGTCCGGAGCCCGCCACCCGATACGCGCGCCGATACCCGTGAATGGTGCGGTGGTGCAGAGTTGGCGTCAGCTCGCGCACGCTACGCAGATTGGGCTTTCGCTTCGCCATGGTCGCGACTCCTCGCCAACTTCACTGTCGGGCCCGGGTGAGGGCTATCTAGTCGAGCCCCGCGGTGCCGTCGTTTCCGTCCGGCGACCCATCGCCCGTCTGCTGGGCAAGGAATCGTTCGAACTCGGCGCCGAGTTCATCACCGCTTGGAAGATCTTCGTCTCGCGCTAGCAAAGATCGATTCTCTTGAGCGCTGACGAATGCATCGTACTGGCGCTCGAGTGCAGTCACCACTTGAGCGACCTCGGCGCTCGACTCCACCTGATCGTTGATCTTTGTGAGTACTTCGGCACCCGCCTCGCCGAGCGCTGCCAGCGGGATCTGCAGCGCGGCGGTCCGTGCGACCTCGGCGAGCAGTGCCTCGGCGGCGGCCGGGTAGTCGGTCTGGGCGAGGTAGTGCGGGACGTGCACGGTGTAGCCGACTGCCTCGTGCCCGTGCTGGGCCATCCGGAACTCGAGCAAGTTCGACACGCTGGCGGGCACCTGAACCTCGCCCACCCACGGCTGGTGCTCGGCGATGAGCTCCTTGTCGTTGGAATGGGCCGTCATGGTGACCGGTCGGGTGTGCGGCACTGCCATCGGAATGGTGCCGAGACCGATCACCTGTCGCACCCCGAGGCGCTCGGCCAGCAGCCGGACCGCGGTGATGAACCGTTCCCACCGCAGGTCCGGTTCCAGCCCCGAGAGCAGCAGAAACGGCGTGCCAACGGTGTCGTGCAACGCGTAGAGGCTCAGCTCCGGCTCGTCGTAGTGCGTGAAGTGGTCGGTCTTGAACGTCATGAGCGGCCGTCGCGAGCGGTAGTCCAGCAGCTCGTCGATCGCGAACGACGCCACCAGCTCGGTGTCCAGCGTGTCCTTCAGGTGCGCCGCGGCCAGCTTGATGGCGTGACCGGCGTCGGAGAACCCTTCGAGGGCGTGGATCATCACCGGCCCACGACCGTCTGCCGACGACAGCTGGGGTGCCGGAAACTCCAGCTCGTACATCCCGGTCTGTTCCGGCTGATAGTGCTGCTCAGGGCCCTCTGGGTGATCGGCCATTCTGCTCTTGCCTCCTCGGTGACACCTAGTGTCCCGTACTTTGCAGCGGTTGCCATCTTGGCCCCCACTCGAACAGTTCGAACGCGGTGCCTGGGCCCCCTCATTCCGCTGCATCAGGCCGCAGCCAGCATCGTCGGGCAAGATCGATCATCATGCGTGGCGCTCGGATCGTTCTGCTGACGGGGCTGTTGGCCCTGCCGATGTCCTGCGCGGGCCCGGCGCCGACCGCGCAGGTGACCAGTACGACGCCCTCGGCCTCACCTCAAGCCGATTCGGGCCCGTCTGCGAAGCCGGTGACGCCGGAGCCGCGAGTCGGGGCGGTGTTCCTCGGCAACCAGTCACTGCACACGTGCTCGGGAGCGGTGCTGGACTCACCGTCGGGAAACCTGATCCTCACCGCCGCGCACTGCATGGCTGCGGGCATCGACACCTACTTCGTGCCGCAGTTCGCCAACGAGGCAGCGGATTCGGACTACTTCCACGTCGATGCCGTCTATCTGGACCCGCGTTGGGTCAGCAATCAGGATCCGAGGGTCGACTTCGCGGTCGCCAGGGTGAGCCGCGACGGTGGCGGTTCGGTCGAGACCAGGGCGGGGGGAGGGTTCACCGTCGGCCCAGCACCGAAGGCGGGCACCGACGTCACCGTCACCGGTTACCCGATGGGGACGGGTGGGGACCCGGTCGGCTGCACCACCCGCACGTCGTCCGAGGACCGCGGCTTCCCCGCGCTGCCGTGTGCCGGCCTGGTCGACGGCACCAGCGGCGCCCCGTGGGTGACCGGCTCGGTGGTCGCGGGTTTGATCGGTGGCCTGGAGGGCGGCGGTTGCGAGGAGAACGTGTCCTACTCACCGCCGTTCGACGATGCGCTCGGACGGTTACTGGCCCGTGCCGAGGCAGGCGGACCGGCCGACGACGCGCCGACGGTCTTCGACGACGACTGCTGAGTCCTACGCCTTGAACTGGCTGAGCGCGCGCAGCTTGTTCATCACGTCCAGCGCGGCGACCTTGTAGGCCTCCGAGAACGTCGGGTAGTTGAACACCGCGTCGACCAGGTACTCGACGGTGCCGCCGCAACCCATCACCGCTTGCCCGATGTGCACCATCTCGGTGGCGTTGGTACCGAAGATGTGTACGCCGAGAAGGCGCAGATCCTCGGTCGAGACAAGCAGTTTCAGCATTCCGTAGGAGTCGCCGGCGATCTGGCCGCGGGCCAGCTCGCGATAACGCGACACCCCGACCTCGTAGGGGATCGAGTCCTTGGTCAGGTCGACCTCGGTGTGTCCGACGTAGGACACCTCGGGGATCGAGTAGATGCCGATGGGCTGCAGCTCGGTCATGCCCTTACATGGCTCACCGAACGCGTGATAGGCCGCAAGCCGGCCCTGATCCATCGACGTGGCCGCCAGGGCGGGGAAGCCGATGACGTCGCCGACGGCGTAGATGTGGTCGACCTTGGTCTGGTAGTTGTCGTCGACGAAGATGCGGCCACGGTTGTCGGCCTCGAGCCCGGCTGCCTGCAGGTCGAGACCTTCGGTCTGGCCCTGCCTGCCTGCGGAGTACATCACGGTGTCCGCCGGGATCTGCTTGCCGCTTGCCAGCGTCGTCACGGTGCCGGAGGCGCCGACGTGCACGGCCGTGACCTCCTCGCCGAAGCGGAAGGTCACCGCGAGGTCGCGAAGGTGGAAGCGCAGTGCCTCGACGATCTCGGGGTCGCAGAAGTCAAGCATCGTCGGACGCTTCTCGACGACGGTGACCTTGGTGCCGAGCGCGGCGAACATCGACGCGTACTCGATGCCGATGACGCCGGCCCCGACCACCACCATCGAGGTGGGAATGCTCTTGAGGT
Organism: Mycolicibacterium sp. P9-64; assembly: GCF_008329605.1. Lineage (GTDB taxonomy): Bacteria > Actinomycetota > Actinomycetes > Mycobacteriales > Mycobacteriaceae > Mycobacterium. The sequence continues at coordinate 755,924 of NZ_NPKO01000003.1, read as the reverse complement.
CCAGGATTCCGTCGGAGTCGAGCACCCGCGACTCGTCGAATTCGACGCCTGCCGGCCGAAGCGGCTTGGTGCCGGTGGCGATGACGACGTTTCTGCCGTTGACGGTGATCTTCTCGGCGCGGTTGGGGTCCTCGACCTGAAGGGTGTGCTCGTCGAGGAAGCGGGCGGCGCCGACATAGAGCTCGACGCGGTTGCGCAGAAGCTGGGAGCGCACGACGTCGATCTCCTTGCCGATGACGTGCTGCGTCCTAGCCAGCAGATCGGCGGGCGTGATCTTGTCCTTGACACGGTAGCTGGCGCCGTAGAGCTCGCGTTGGCTCATGCCAGTGAGGTAGACGACGGCCTCGCGCAGGGTCTTCGACGGGATGGTCCCGGTGTTGACGCAGACGCCGCCGAGCATCAGGCCGCGTTCGATGACGGCGACCGATTTCCCCAGCTTGGCGGCGGCGATCGCGGCCTTTTGCCCGCCAGGTCCTGAACCGATGACGACGAGGTCGTACTCCTGCGTGGAACCCATGCAGTAGTCCTACGCCGGTTGCGGCGATCTCGCATGCCGACGCGGTCAATCACCGGCGAATGCCGGCTGAACAAATCGCGCTCATCCACAGACGCGCATTCGTCCACAGCAGGCGTTGCCAGGATCAGGACCGGAGCGAATATCGGCGGGGGTCACTGAGACGTTCTGCCCATGACGACCTTTCGAAACGCCGACTTCCACATCAACGCGCCAGGCGCCCTGATCGCCGCGCTGCCCGCCGTACTCGGCTTCGTGCCCGAGCGGTCTCTCGTCCTCATCACGTTCGACGATGGTGAGATGGGGTGCGTCATGCGCATCGACCTGTCCGACGACGTGTTCGACGCGGTCGGGCACATCGCCGACGTGGCCGCCACCGCAGGCCCCGACGCCGCCATCGCCGTGATCGTCGACGAGGACGCGGCGCAATGCCGGATGTGCAAGGACGAGCACCGGCTGCTCGCGGACGACCTCGACGGTGCGCTGTCCGGGTGCGGGATCGACCTGTTCGGCGTCTACGTCGTCGACCGGGTGGCAGCGGGCGGTCGATGGCACTGCGCGGACGGCCGGGATCGTGTGGGCACGGTCGAGGATCCGACGGCGTCGCCGATGGCCGCGGCGGCGGTGTTGGACGGGCGGCGACTGTATTCACGGCGTGCCGACCTGCAGGCGGTGATCGCCCCGGCGGATCCCGTCCGCACGGCCGCGTTGCGCGGTGTCGTGAAGGCCGGCACAGACGCCGCAACGGTCGATGCCGATCAGCGCCCGGATGTGCAGGCCCGTGCGGACGTCGAGCACGCCATGGCCATGGCCGCGGGAGCGGTCGACGGGCGGTGTCCATCCGACACGGATCTGGCGCGCCTGGCGTACGGGCTGACCGATCCACGGGTACGTGACACGTTGTACGCGCTGGCCGTTGGGCGGGACGCCGCACCGGCCGAGACGTTGTGGGTGCTGCTGGCGCGGACACTGCCCGACCCGTGGCGTGCAGAGGCGCTGGTGCTGCTGGCGTTCTCGGCCTACGCCCGTGGCGACGGGCCGCTGGCAGGCGTGTCACTCGAGGCCGCGTTGCAGTGCAATCCTCGGCACCGCATGGCGGGCATGCTCGACAAGGCGTTGCAGTCGGGGATGCGTCCCGAGCAGATCCGCGAACTGGGGCTGACCGGATACCGGCTCGCCAAGCAACTCGGGGTGAAGCTGCCGCCGCGCCAATCGTTCGGCAGGAGAGCCGGTTAGACCTTCTCGACCTTCACGGCGTGCGCCATGTGATGGGGCAGCTCGACCTGCTCGTGGCCGGGGATGACGATCATGACGCTGCCATGCTCGTTCACCTGCACGGTCACGCGAGCGCTCGGGACCACGCCCGCATCCTTGAGTCGCGCGATCAATTCGATGTCGCCCTGAACGTGCTCGGTGAGCTGGCGCACCCGCACCGCCACCGGGAAACCGGTGGGCAGCTCGGTGAGCCGGACCAGGGCGACGTCGTCCGCGCCCGACGGCACGATGCCGAGTTCGGCGAGACCGGGGATCGGGTTGCCGAACGGCGAGGTGGTCGGGTTGTCGAGGACCTGGACGAGACGGCGCTCGACGTCCTCGCTCATCACGTGTTCCCAGCGGCAGGCCTCGGCGTGCACCTCTTCCCACGGCAGGCCGATGACGTCGACGAGAAGACGCTCGGCGAGCCGGTGCTTGCGCATCACGGAGACGGCCAACGCGCGGCCCTTGTCGGTCAGCTCGAGGTGGCGGTCGCCTGCCACGTGCAGCAGGCCGTCGCGCTCCATCCGCGACACCGTCTGGCTCACGGTCGGGCCGCTCTGTTCGAGGCGCTCGGCGATCCGGGCACGCAACGGCACCACGCCCTCTTCCTCGAGGTCGTAGATGGTCCGAAGGTACATCTCGGTGGTATCGATCAGATCGTTCATAAGAGCCTTCCCAAGCCCAGCATCTCAGCCGAGTCTACCGGTGCGAACGCCTGAGCAGGGACCTCGTGTCGGCGAGCCAACAAAGTGATACCCGCCGCGTTTGCCGCGACGGGTATCACTTGGGGAAGGTCTAGCTGGCGTAGGAGCGCAACCGCTCGGCGCGATCGCCGTGCCGCAGCTTGGCCATCACCTCGCGCTCGATCTGGCGCACGCGCTCGCGGGACAGCCCGAACAGCTTGCCGATCTGGTCCAGCGTGCGGGGTTGTCCGTCGTCAAGACCGAACCGCAACCGGATGACCTGCTGTTCGCGTTCGTCGAGCGTGGCGAGGACGTGCCGGATGTCGGTGTGCAAGAGCTCGGAGATGACGGCGTTCTCTGCCGACATCGCCTCCGCGTCCTCGATGAAGTCGCCAAGGGGGGCTTCCTCGTCGCTGCCGACCGGCATGTCCAGGCTCACCGGGTCGCGGCTGTGCTCGAGCAGGTCGGCGATCTTCTCGGCGGGGATGCCCGACTCCTCGGCCAGCTCCTCGTCGGTGGCCTCGCGCCCGAGGTTCTGGTGCATCTCACGCTTGATCCTGGCGAGCTTGTTGACCTGCTCGACGAGGTGGACCGGCAGCCGGATGGTGCGGCTCTGGTCGGCCATGCCGCGCGTGATGGCCTGGCGGATCCACCACGTGGCGTAGGTGGAGAACTTGAATCCCTTGGCGTAGTCGAACTTCTCCATCGCGCGGATCAGACCGAGGTTGCCTTCCTGGATCAGGTCCAGCAGGGGCATGCCGCGTCCGGTGTAGCGCTTGGCCAGCGACACGACGAGGCGCAGGTTCGCCTCGAGCAGGTGCCTGCGGGCGGCTTCGCCATCGCGAACGACGGCGGCGAGCTCGCGCTTGCGGAGGTCGCCCAGCCGCTTCTTGGTGTCGAGCTGGTATTGCGCGTAGAGCCCGGCTTCGATGCGCTTCGCGAGCTCGACCTCGTCGGCCGCGTTCAACAGTGCGGTCTTGCCAATGCCGTTGAGGTACACGCGCACCAGGTCGGCGGCAGGACTCTGGGCGTCCAGATCACTGTCGAATCGGCTTGCGGTGGCAGTAGCCATATCGGCCTCCTAGTCGGCTGGGGCAGTCATGACGTATAACGCCGAAACAGCCCTAAGAGTTCCCACCGACCGCTGGATTCATACCTTCTGACCTGCAGTGATTCGACGACGACCTGAGAATGTCCTGAGAAGTGATGAAGATTTCCCTCATCAGGGAACGTCGTACCGCGACTCCGTCGAATCGTGTTGCGGAGGAAGGTCCCCGCGCTGTTCCAGCGCGGGACGTTCGGCGGTCGGAAACAGCGGGATCCGCGTCCGCGCCGCATAACGCCGCGGCTCCTCTGCCCGTCGGGGCGGCCGGTCGTTGGCGATCAGCACCGCGATCCACGGCAGCGGAATCGACGCCGCCAGGATGCCCAGTGAGATCAAGCCGTTGTGCCACACGCCGTAGGCGATGGCGGCCAGCAGGAGCGCGGGCACGCGCCACGACATGATCGTGAGGTACTTGCGTACCCGTTCGCGGTGCTGCTCCTCGTAGGGCTGCGCCGCACGCGTGATGAGGACCGGGCGACCATCGTCGTCGAAACTCAGCTCGTGGCCGTGTTTCATACCCCTTACTGTTCCACAGATTGCCCGGCCCAAACGGCCCGGTTCCCTACTGGTCGCATCGCAGGCACAATGAACGTCATGCAGACGGACACGATCGAACGCACCGACAGCGACGAACGCGTCGATGACGGGACAGACGACGATGCTCCCAAGGTCTTCCACTACGTGAAGAAGAACAAGATCGCCGAGAGTGCCGTCATGGGTACCCACGTGGTGGCCCTGTGCGGTGAGGTGTTCCCGGTGACCAAGTCCGCCAAGCCCGGTTCGCCGGTGTGCCCGGACTGCAAGAAGATCTACGAGTCGCTCAAGAAGTAGTCGGCGGCTTTTCGGAGGCGGTTTCGTCCTTCGGAGGGTCCGTCTTTCCGTTGGTGCGCGCCTCGGCCTGCTCCTCGAGCCAATCCCGCAGCTGACGTGCGTGTGTCACCGGGGCGGGCCACTCTTCTTGAACGGCGGCGTTCAATTCGGCGCCAAGCATGATCGCGAAGCCGAGGAAGAACGCGAACAGCAGGAACGCGATCGGCGTGGCCAGCGCGCCGTATGTGTAGCCGGTCGCCGTGATCGACGTCAGGTAGACGCGTAGGCCCACGGTGGTCACCAGGAACACCGCGGCCGCGAGCACCGAACCGAGCAGCAGCCGGTGTGATGGCAGCGGCCGCGGCAGCGACACCCGGTAGAGGAACGTCACCGCCATGACGAAGCCGAGGAACAGCACCGGGTAGTAGCCGTAGCGCAGCGCGTTGGCCCAGCTGTCGGGAATGTGCTCACCGATCTTGATCGGCCCCAGCGCGATGAAGGGCGCCGTCACGATGACGAACACCAACATGCCGACGTACAAGCCGAGCGCGTAGAACCGCTGTCGTACGGGGTGCCGTAGCGGCGTCTGGTCGTGCGCCTCGACGATCGAGTCGACGAACGCCGACACCGCCGACGAACCCGCCCACAGCGATATGACGAACCCGATCGACACCACCTCGCCCCTGGCGCCCAACAAGATGTCCCGGATCGTCGGCTCGATGATCTCGGTGACGACGTTGTTCGAGAAGAAGCTGTTGGCCGTCTTGATCAGCCGGTCCTCGATGGTGGGCAGCGTCTGAGGCCCGAAGATCGGCGCCACGTAGGCGAGACTGCCCAGCATGCCGAGCAGCAGCGGTGGCAGGGACAGGGCACACCAAAACGCAGCCTGGGCCGACTCGGAGAAGATCGAGTCGTCCCAACTCTTCGACAGCGTGCGTTTGGTGATGCGCCAAATGTGGTGGCGCGACGGCTTCATTGGCGGGCGGTGGTCACTCATGACCACACCAGCATTCCCGATGGCTTTGCACGGCCCGTGCGGGGTCGTGCTTGGCCCGTCAGGCGTCGGTCGTCTTGACCACGATCACGGCGGCCAGTTCAACCAGCTTTGCCTCGTGCTCGTTGGCGTGATGCTGGCAAAACAGCAGCTCGCCTCCCGATGGCAAGGTCGCCCGGACGCGAGCGGCAGCGCCGCAACGGTCACAGCGATCAGCCCGGGTCAGTTCGGGGCTGGTCAGAGTTGCGTTCATGGCTCCTCCTCGGTCTCGCGTATCTCTACTCTGTCAGACGTTTTGGCTTCCGGCCTTGTTCCCCGGTCGTTCATCGGTGTGTCGTGTCTCACGTGTCGGCGAAGTTGCGGGCAAGGCAGGCTGACCTCATGATCGCGACGCCGAGTGTGCTAGTGCACCTGTGCAGCAACGACGAATGGCAACGTGCGCAGGAGGCCGGTGAGCACAGGCCGCCGTCGCTCGATGACGTCGGCTTCGTGCACATGTCCGCCGCCGAACAGGTCCATCTACCCGCCAACCGGCTCTACGGGGGCCGCACGGACCTGGTCCTGCTGCGCTGCGATCCCGCGTTGCTGGGCGCCCCGGTGCGGTGGGAACCCGGCGTCCCGACCGATCCGGCGGCCATGTTGTTCCCGCACCTCTATGGCCCGCTCCCGGTGGCTGCTGTGACGAGTATCACGTCGTACCTGCCCTTGGTCGACGGCACGTTCGCGGCGCTACCCGCCGATCAGTCAGGCGCTAGGTAGGCGTCGACCTCGATCTCGACGAGAAGCTCGGGAGCGATGAGGGCGGACACCTCGAGCATCGACGTGACGGGCCGGATGTCACCGAACGCCTCGGCGTGCACAGCGCCGAGCTCCTGCCACTTGGTGATGTCGGTGACGAACATTCGGGTGCGCACGACGTCGGCCATGGTGGCACCGGCTTCCCCGAGGGCGATTTCGATGCGGCGCAACGCTTCCCGCGCCTGCTCGACGATTCCGTCACCAGGTGCGGTGGTGCCGGACACGACGACGAGCGGACCGATGCGTACCGCCCTGGCGTAGCCGACTTGATCCTCGAACGGGGATCCCGACGAGATGGTGATCCGGTTCTGAGTCATCAGGCAGTCTGCGCTTCCACGATCGACAGCGGGCCCGCCGTCTCGACGACACGTTCGAGCCGGAATCCGGCACGTGCCAACAGGTTTGAATACTCGGAGCGGGTGCGTTCCTTGCCGCCCGCGATGACCAACATCTCGAGGTCGAGCATGGTGCCGAAGTGTGCCGGATCATGTTCCGGCAGAACCATTTCCAAGAGCAACAGCTTGGCGGCCGGGCCCATCGCCGCGCGCACGTTGCGCAAGATGAGCAGGGCGGTCTCCTCGTCCCAGTCGTGGATGATCGTCTTGAGCAGATACGCGTCGCCGCCGTCGGGAACCGCGTCCATGAACGAACCCGCCGACACCGTGCAGCGGTCACCAACCCCGACGGCATCCAGCACCGCGGGGGCGCCCTCGACCACCGACGGCAGGTCGAACAGCACGCCGGTGGCGTTGGGTGCACTCTGCAGGACGGCGGCGAGCAGCGAGCCATGGCCACCGCCGACGTCGACGATCTCAGCGAACCCGGAGAAGTCGTAGGTGGCCAGCACGGGATCGATGGCCATCGCGCTCATCGACGTCATCGCGTCGTTGAACACCACGGCCAGTTCGGGATTGGTGTCCAGATACTCGAAGAAGTTCGTGCCCCGCAACTTCATCGGGGCGGTCTCGCCGGTCTTGACGGAGTGCAGCAGGTTGCCCCAGTGCTCCCAGTGCGACGGGTCCCCGACGAGCAGAATCATGCCGCGGATCGAACCGGGTGCGTCCGCCCGCATGGCGTCGCCGACCGACGTCAGCGCGAACGTGCCGTCACGGCGTAGCTCGAACACGCCCTTGCCTGCCAGCGCCCGCATCAACCGATGAACCGCGTCGGGATCGGCGCCGACCCGGCGGGCGACCTCGGCGGCGCTCAACGGCCCACCGACGAGTTCGTCGGGGATGCCCAGCTTGGCCGCCACGTACAACGCCTGCGTGGTCCAGCTGCCGTTGGCGATCTCCAACAACGCGATGTTGCCAGGCACCAACTTGCGCGTCAGCGTCTGCAGGCCGGTACGGACTCGGTCGACGGCGCGGATCAGGGGGACAGGTGGGGCTTTACGGCTGTTCGGCACGCGTCCGACCATACCGACCGCTGGCAAGTCGTTTAAATGCCAACGGGTTCCGGTCCGACCGAGGCCTGCGAGTCCCTAGTCGAGGTAGTCGCGCAACACCTGAGAACGGCTGGGGTGGCGCAACTTCGACATCGTCTTGCTCTCGATCTGACGGATCCGCTCGCGGGTGACGCCGTAGACCTGGCCGATCTCGTCGAGGGTGCGGGGCTGGCCGTCGGTGAGGCCGAACCGCAGCCGCACCACGCCCGCCTCACGCTCGGAGAGCGTCTCGAGCACCGACTGCAACTGATCCTGAAGCAGCGTGAACGACACCGCGTCCACGGCCACCACGGCCTCGGAGTCCTCGATGAAGTCACCGAGCTGGCTGTCGCCCTCGTCGCCGATGGTCTGATCCAGCGAGATCGGCTCACGCGCGTACTGCTGGATCTCCAGCACCTTCTCCGGCGTGATGTCCATTTCCTTGGCGAGCTCTTCGGGAGTGGGCTCGCGGCCCAGATCCTGCAGCAGCTCACGCTGGATGCGGCCGAGCTTGTTGATCACCTCGACCATGTGCACCGGGATGCGGATGGTGCGGGCCTGGTCGGCCATCGCGCGGGTGATCGCCTGGCGGATCCACCACGTGGCGTAGGTGGAGAACTTGTAGCCCTTGGTGTAGTCGAACTTCTCGACCGCACGGATCAGACCGAGGTTGCCCTCCTGAATGAGGTCGAGGAACGCCATGCCGCGGCCCGTGTAGCGCTTGGCCAGCGAGACCACGAGGCGCAGGTTGGCCTCGAGGAGGTGGTTCTTCGCGCGGTCGCCGTCACGGCAGATCCAGGTGTAGTCGCGACGCTGAGCAGTGGTCAGCTTCTCGCCCTTTTCGGCGAACTCCGACATCAACTGCGTGGAGTAGAGCCCGGCCTCGATGCGCTTGGCCAGCTCGACTTCCTCCTCGGCGTTGAGCAGCGCGACCTTGCCGATCTGCTTGAGGTAGGCACGCACCGAGTCCGCGGAAGCAGTGAGCTCGGCATCCTTGCGGGCTTGCCGCAGAGCCTCGGATTCCTCTTCGTCCCAGACGAAGTCGCCAGAGGCCTTGTCCTTCTCGGACGGCTCGGCGATCTCTTCCTCATCGGCGGGCGCTGCCGGAACGGCAGCCGACTCGATGGGCTTCTTCGCGCCGTCGGCGGAATCCTCTGTCTCGTCCCCGGCAGCATCGTCGGCGTCGAGATCGTCGAGATCGAGATCGGGCTCGTCGACCAATTCGTCGGGCTCGCCGTCGAGCTCGTCGCCGGCCTCCAGGTCGTTGTTGACCTCGAGGCCGTCGGTGGTTTCACCTTCAGTTGCCTTCTTGGCGCGCGGTGCGCGCTTTGCCGCGGCCTTGGTGGCGCCGGCTGCTGCAGGGGCCTTGGTGGCCCGCTTGGCGGGGGCGGCCTTCGCCGCCGGCGCCTTCTTGGCGGGGGATTTGGGGGCGCTGTGCGTCACGGGCTCGTCGGTGGCCGGTTTAGCCTTCGTCGCTGTCACGTGCACCCTTTCGTTCTTGCGGATCTCGGAGGCGTGGGCGTGCGCCACCGAAAAGCGTCGGCTGTCGAATGTTGGCGTTGATCTCAACTCGGATACTCGCCGCTATCCGTTATGCGGCCGCCGTTGACCATTGTAACGACAGAGTGGGCAAACTCCCCTACGAGCGCATTTTTTGCTGGTCCGGCGAGCCGCCGGAGAGGGCGTCAGCGCGCTGTCGCGTCCACGTCCGCGGCCATCGCGGCGCCGACGATGCCCGCGCTGTTGAGCAGGGCTGCCGCCACCACCGGGGTGCGGTTCTTCAGTAGCGGGATCCACTTGTCGGCCTTGCGGCTGATGCCGCCACCTGCGATGAGTAGGTCGGGCCACACGGCGTTTTCGATCGCGATGAGCACCGTGGTGACCTCCTGCGACCAGCGTTCGTAGCTCCACCCCTTGCGATCCTTGACCGACGACGCGGCACGGTGTTCGGCCTCCTTGCCGCCGACCTCGAGATGCCCGAACTCGGTGTTGGGGAGCAGCACACCGTTGTGGATCACCGCAGAACCGATGCCGGTGCCGAACGTCAGCAGCACGATCACGCCGCTGTTGTCCTTGCCTGCGCCGAACTTCTCCTCGGCGAGTCCGGCGGCGTCCGCGTCGTTGAGGACCGTCACCGGCTGGCCGTTGAGTTCGGCGGAGATGACGTCGCGGGCGTTGGTCCCGATCCAGCCCTTGTCCACGTTGGCCGCAGTTCGTACGGTGCCGTTCGTGACCACGCCCGGGTAGGTGACTCCGAGGCTGCCGGTCCAGCCGAACTCGCGGACGACGGCGGCGACGGTCTTGGCGACCGCGTCCGGTGTCGACGGCTGCGGCGTCGGCAGCTTGAACCGCTCGCCGATGAGCGCACCGGTGTCGAGATCGACGATGCCACCCTTGACGCCGCTGCCCCCGACGTCGACGCCGAACCCGCGCCGTTGCGAACCTTCGGTGCTGGGCTCAGCGGCTGGGGTGTCGGTGGCGGTCATGAGCGCTCCACTTCGAGAGGTCAGCAGGGGCGACGCGACCCACACATTAGTGCCTCGCCAAACCTGATGTGGGCCTGCCGCGTAACCGAGCGGACTCGATCCGTGTTGCGATTAGCAGCGTGACTGACATCGACTCCGACCCCGAGAGCCTGCGGGCGGTTGCGGAAGGCCTGGCCACCGAGGCCGCCGAGTTCGTGCGCCGCCGCCGCACCGAAGTGTTCGGCGCCGCTGCCGAGCCCGACGCGGGAGGATCTGCGGTGCGCGCCAAGAGCTCGCCGACTGACCCCGTCACCATCGTCGACACCGAGACCGAGCGGCTGTTGCGTGATCGACTCGCGGCACTGCGCCCTGGTGACCCCATCCTAGGTGAGGAGGGTGGCGGTGCCGCGCGGGTCGAGGCAGGGCGGCCGCTGTGGGTGCTCGATCCGATCGACGGGACCGTGAACTTCGTCTACGGCATCGATGGCTACGCCGTGTCGGTCGGAGTGCAGATCGACGGCGCGTCGGTAGTGGGTGCGGTCGCGAACGTCCCGACCGGGGAGGTGTTCTCCGCCGCGCTCGGTCACGGCGCTCACGTGCGGCGGGGTGGTGTGTCGACACCGCTGCGCTGCACGGCAGTCGACGACCTGGCGATGGCCTTGGTGGGCACGGGATTCGGCTACGCGCGCGAGCAGCGCGTGCGGCAGGCCGAGGTGTTGGCACGGGTGCTGCCCGACGTCCGCGACGTGCGCCGCCTCGGGTCGTGCGCGCTGGACTTGTGCATGGTGGCTGCTGGACGCATGGACGCCTACTTCGAGGACGGGGTGCACGTCTGGGACTGGGCTGCCGGTGCGCTGATTGCCGCGGAGGCGGGTGCGCAACTCATCTTGCCGCCGGTCGACGGTGGTGAATCGGATCTGCTCATCGTGGCCGCGGCACCGGGTATCGCCGAGGAGTTCGAGGCGGCGTTGCGCGCGGCGGGCGCGTTTGGCTAACCCTCTCAGCAGGTGCCTGCGTGCACCTTGCTCAGCATCGAGGGGTCCGCGGGTTGCGTCGCGTCGGGGCGCAGGCTGGCCAGCACGGCGTCGGTGTCGTCGTTGTGGCTCAGATCGCCGAATTCGGTGCCGATCGCGAGATCGACGGTGTCGTCGCTTCTTTGGTCCTGATAGAGCTCGGCGCACGGCGCGACGAGCCACACGGCTGCGGCTGCGGCCCGGCCTGCGGGGCCGAACCGGATCTGGCCTTGGCACTCGAGGCGGGTGTTTTGGTAGACGGTGTCGTTGGCCGCCGTGGGCGGGGCGTAGCCCAGATCGCGGAGTGCGCCCGCGACCTCGGCGGCCTGACCGCCCTGTCCGCTGGCGTTGAGCACGCGGATCTTGGTGTCGGCGAGCTTCGCGGGAGCCACGTCGGTCATCGTGGCAGGCATGACCTGGTCACCGAGTGCGGTCTGGGTGGCGTCCGCGGCCGCAGGTGGCCGGTTGCACGCCGCGACCTCGTTGACGTCGTTGGGTCGATTGAAGGCCGTCACCCACACCACGAGGGTGATGACGACCAGGACCGCCAGCACCAGCGCGCCCGGCAGATAGTTCCGGCGGCGGAACGGTCGGCCCTGCTTGTCGAACGCCGTGCCCGACGTGATTTGCGATACCACCCCTGCACCTTAAGGGCAGGCCCCGGCACCGGTCCCTACCAGGCCTTTTGGAGTGTGATATAAATCACATCCAAACAGCGGCGGTTCAGGGCACGAATTATTTGGTAAACGCGTTCTGCGCTGGTACAAAGCTCTGTCGCATGGTTATTGGAGGGGAAGAGGATGGCTACCGATTACGACGCCCCAAGGCGTACTGAGACCGATGACGTTTCCGAGGATTCGCTCGAGGAATTGAAGGCTCGGCGCAACGAGGCCCAATCGGCGGTCGTCGACGTAGACGAAGTCGAATCAGCAGAATCGTTCGAGCTGCCCGGCGCCGACCTCTCCGGCGAGGAACTGTCGGTACGGGTCATTCCGAAGCAGGCCGACGAGTTCACCTGCTCGAGTTGCTTCTTGGTGCATCACCGCAGTCGTCTCGCTAGCGAGAAGAACGGCGTGATGATCTGCACCGACTGCGCCGCATAGACCGCCGAGCTGGCGCGGGACGGGCCGAACCCGTTCCGCGTCAGCTTCTCAATGCCGCCAGTACCCGATCGGGCCGTCGGCAACTCACCAGCCAATAAGGCGTCGGATCCTCTGGATCGTCGAGAACCAGCAGCACCATGGGGCCGATCCAGGCCCGGTGCACCACGTATGCGGCCGGATCCAATTGCCTGCCAAGGGCCGCGGACTTCGCCGAACGCGGCACCTCGGCCGAGCGCGAGATGACGTTGACCGGCAGGTGAGCAGCGCCCACCCAGATTTCCGTCTCGTGCTCGTCGTCGCCGACGACGCGCAGGTCAGTCCTGCCGAACCACATCAGCACGGCCGCCGCCACGGGCAGCAGCACGGCGTAGGGCACCCAGTCGGGTAGCGACTGAACGCCCTGATTCACTTCGAGCGCGATCAGCGCCGCAAGCCCGAACCCGGGCAGCCACCACCACCATGGCACCCGCAAGCGTTCCTGATAGCGCACGGATTGGGTGGCTGCGCGCGTGTCCGACACGCGGCCAAGAGTAATCTCGTGCATCATGTCCACCTTCCTGGCGGTCGTGCGACTCGATCGCGACCTGCCGATGCCGTCTCGAGCGCACGACGGCGATGCCGGCGTCGACTTGTGCACTTCCATCGACGTCGAACTGCCTCCGGGGCGGCGGGCTCTGGTCCCCACCGGAATCGCGGTTGCCATTCCGCACGGGATGGTCGGATTGGTGCATCCACGTTCGGGATTGGCGGCGCGCGTGGGACTTTCGATCGTGAACAGCCCCGGCACCATCGACGCCGGCTACCGCGGCGAGGTCAAGATCTCGCTGATCAACCTCGATCCGGATGAGACGATCCTCTTGCGTCGCGGTGATCGCATCGCACAGTTGTTGGTGCAACGGGTGGAACTGCCCGAACTGGTCGAGGTCACGTCATTCGACGAGGCCGGACTCGGTGACACATCCCGTGGCGAAGGCGGCCACGGCTCCTCCGGCGGACACGAGAGTTTGTGATGGCATTCGGTAAGCGCAAGAACGTCCAGGACGACCAGGCGGCCCAGGTTCCCGAACCCGGCGACGTCGCGGAATCAGCGGTCGACGACGATCCCGACGGGCCATACGACGTCGACGAGTTCGACGACCCGTCCGTGGTGACCGTGGGTCGACACGACCTCGGCTCGGTGCTGATTCCCGAGAACGACGGTGCCGAACTCGCCATCGAGGTCAACCAGCAGGGCGTGCCCACCATGGTGTGGATGGTGACGCCCAACGGCCGGTACAACATCACCGCCTACGCCGCGCCCAAGACCGGCAACCTGTGGCGCGAGGTGGTCACCGAGATCGCCGAGTCCCTGCGCAACGACTCCGCTCAGGTCAGCGTCGAGGACGGCCCGTGGGGCCGCGAGGTGGTCGGTGTGATGACCAAGGGTCCCGAACCCGTCGTGATGCGGTTCGTCGGGGTCGACGGCCCGCGCTGGATGGTTCGCGGCGCCGCGATCGGCACTCCCGAGAGCGCGGCCGCGATCGCAGCGGACGTACGAAATGCCTTGGCGGATACCGTCGTTCGGCGTGGAGACACTCCGCAGCCGGTGCGCGCCATGCTGAACTTGCAGTTGTCCGAATCGCTGGTGGCTCGGCTGCGGGCGCGCGCCGAACAGATGGTGGCCGAGGGCGCCGAGGTTCCCGTGCCGCCACCCGTGCCCGAGCCGCAGCCGGTTGCGCGGCGCAGTGAGCAGGGCTCCGCGATGCAGCAGCTCCGCACCATCACGGGCGGCTGAGCCGAGCTAGCTGTACTGACCTGAGAGGTTAGGTACGCGGGTGGCTGGTGGTTGGCCGCCGAGTGCGGTGTGGCCGCGGTGATGATTGTAGGCGTGGAGCCAGTGGGGGTATTCGGCGCAACGTTCGGCGTCGCTGGTGTAGAGCCGGGCGTAGGCCCATTCATCGGCCAAGGTGCGGTGGAACCGTTCCACCTTGCCGTTGGTCTGAGGCCGGTAGGGACGCGTGCGGCGATGTTCGATCCCGCCGAGCGCATCGCCAAATGCGTGGGATCGGTAGCAGGATCCGTTGTCGGTCAGCACTTTTGACACGGTGATCCCGCATTGGTTGAACCATGCATTGGCTCGTGACCAAAACGCCGACGCGGTTTCCTTGCGCTCGTCGGCCAACAGCTCGGAGTAGGCCAGCCGCGAGTACCCGTCGATCGCGGTGTGCAGGAAGTGATGGCCTTTGATCGGATGGCCGTGCTTGCTGATGCGTCCCGAACTCTTGTCCGCGCGCGTGTTGTGATTGCCCGCGGTTCGGCCAAGCTTCCTCCAGCCCCCGCCAGCGGGGATCTTGCCCAGCTTCTTGACGTCGACGTGCACGAGGTCGCCAGGATGAGACGACTCGATTCGTCGAATAGCGCGGCCGGTGGGCCGGTCGAGCCAGCGCAGTCTGGCTAAGCGGTACCGCGTGAGTACGCGATGCACCGTCGAGGGGTGGATGCCCAGCAGGAAACCGATTCGTGCCGGGCCCCAGCGACGCAACACCCGAACTTTGACGATGCGGCGTTCGGTGCGCGTCGGGGTCCTGTGGGGGCTGCGATGAGGACGAGAGCTGCGATCGGCCATGCCGGCAACGCCCAGCTCGCGATAACGACCGGCCCAGCGGGCCGCAGTCGTCACAGCGACTTGGAATCGTTCGGCAGCACGGCGCAGCGGCCAGCCGTCTTCGACAACACAACGAGCAAGACGCAGGCGCCCGGTTTCAGACAATGGGGCATTACGGTGAGACACGAAGACCTCCGAGGGGTAGGCGCGTTCCTTAGACAGCTCGCACTTCACTCGGAGGTCTTCGTTATGTCACTTCGCCACGCCGTACCTAACGTCCGTGGTCAGTACAGCTAGCTCGCCTCCAATAGGGCGGTCACGCAGGCCGCACCGAGCACTCCAGGGTCGACGCCCATCGCGTCGAGCGTGACCGTCCGCAGCGCAGCGCGGGGCGCCGACGCGACCCATTCGAGGGCGACCTCCACCGGGTGCACCAGATCGTCGGTCGCCGCGGCAACGCCCATCGGCACCGCGAGCGTGGCCAACTCCTCGCAGGTCGGCGCGTCGTACCCGGCCGCCTCCTGCATCGCATCGGGCAGTGCGGGCCACTGGCTCAACCACGACCTGGTCAGCTCGTCGGCCAGCCACGCCGGGCTGGACGCCCGCATTGCCGCGATCGTCGACGCCAGCCCATCGCTGCGCAGCTGATGTGCCGAGTACAGCGCAGCAAGCGCGGCAGGGGCGTTGCCCGGCTGGCCTGTCCACGCGGGCAGCGCAGCCAGCACGGCGACGGCGCGCGAGGGGTGTGACAGTGCCCACGACGCGGCGACGGCCGCACCGATCGACACCCCGCCGACCGCGATCGGGCCAAGCCGCGCGGCGTTGTCCAACTCGCGCAGAAACCCTTCGATCAGCGCCTCCGGCTGCGGCGCTGGTGTCACCACCGTCGCCCCGACGTCGTGCAATGCCGCGGAGAAGGCCCGGTAGACGTAGTCGTCGTCAGACCCCGTGCCGGGCAGCAGAACCACCGTTACCCCACGCAGATTGACGGTCATCAGTCGATCGTGCCGTGTGCGTCAAATCACGCGTGGCCGACACGAGGTAGCCGCGTGGCATATCGGAACTAAGAGGTCTACCGTGGCGTTGTCAGTGAGGAATCCATGGTGGATTCGCGAAGGGTCAGGAGAGGCCATGGCTACGGCCGAAGGTTATCTACGGCGGCTCACCCGCCGGCTGACGGAAGACCCGTCGCAGCGTGACGTCGAGGAACTCAGCGACGAAGCAGCTCACACCGGTGCGCAGAAGGCAATCGACTGTCGGCGCGGCCAGGAAGTGACGATGGTGGGCACGCTGCGTTGTGTCGAGACCAATGCGAAGGGCTGCGCGGGTGGTGTGCGCGCCGAGCTGTTCGACGGCACCGACTCGGTGATGCTGGTCTGGCTAGGACAGCGCCGGATCGCGGGCATCGAGTCAGGCTGCACGTTGCGCGTGCACGGTCGTCTCGGCAATCTGGAGAACGGCAGCAAGGCGATCTACAACCCGCACTACGAGATTCAGAAGTGAGTGACTCCGCCAAGGACACTGCTGACGAGGTCGAACCGGGTGAGCAGGACAAGCCCGCACAAAAGCTGAATGCGCACGCGCTGCTCGATCAGATGGGCGGCTTCAGCGGGCTGATCTACTCGTCGCTGCCGATCCTGGTGTTCGTGCCGGTGTCGTCGTTGGCCGGGCTGATGCCCGCCATCTTCGCCGCGCTCGGCGTGGCAACCCTGATCCTGATCTGGCGGCTGATCCGCAAGGAATCGTTGCAGCCCGCCTTCTCCGGTTTCTTCGCGGTCGGCATCAGCGCGCTGATCGCCTACCTGGTGGGGGCGTCCAAGGGCTACTTCCTGCTTGGCATCTGGTCCTCGCTGCTGTACGCGGCGGTGTTCGCGATCTCCGTGCTGATCAGGCGCCCCGTGGTGGGCTACGTGTGGGGGTGGGTCAACCAGCACGACCGAGGCTGGCGCAAGGTGCGCAAGGCCGTCTTCGCGTTCGACGTCGCCACCGTCACGTGGGTCGTGGTGTTCGGCGCGCGGTTCGTCGTGCAGAACCATCTTTACGACGCGGATCAAACCGGCCTGCTCGGTGTCGCACGCATCGCGATGGGCTGGCCGTTGACGGGCGTCGCCGCGCTGGTGACGTATCTGGCCATCCGCACGGCCCAGAAGGCACTGCATGCGCAGGCGGCCGCGGAATCGGCGCAGGCCGCCAGTGAGTCCGACGCAGCCGACGTCGTCGCGACGCCCGAGACCACCGAGGCACGTACCGACTGATGCCAGACGGGCGAGCGACCGACCGGCCGCTCATCGCGGTCGCGGTGCTCGCCTCGTTCGTCGCGTTCCTCGACGGCTCGGTAGTCAACCTGGCGCTGCCGGCCATCGCCGCGGATCTCGCGCACACCGGCCCTTCTGGTCTGGCGCTGCAGCAGTGGGTGGTGGACGGGTATCTGCTCGGATTGGGCGCGCTGATCCTCGTCGCGGGGGCAGTGTCGGACCTTTTCGGCAGGCTCAACGTGCTGCGCACGGGCCTCGCCGTGTTCGCGGTCGCGTCATTGCTGTGCGCTGCTGCGCCGACCGGTTGGGCTCTGGTGGCCGCCCGGTGTCTGCAGGGGATCGGAGCCGCCTTCCTGGTGCCGAGCTCGCTGGCGATGATCAACGCCCGGTTCACCGGCGCGGCACAGGCCCGCGCGATCGGTACGTGGACGGCGTGGACGGGCACGGCGTTCGTGGTGGGACCGCCGCTCGGCGGACTGCTCGTCGACGTGCTCGACTGGCGATGGGTCTTCGGCATCAACATCGTCCCGCTGGCCGTCACTCTGTATCTGACGACCAGTCTCGACCGAGACGAAGTGAGCCAAAGACAGTGGGGTCGAATCGATTTCGTCGGCGCCGCGCTGTGTGCCGTCGGGCTGAGCACAACGGTGTTCGCGTTGATCGAACAGCAACGGCTGGGGATGTCGCACCCCGCCGTGGTGGTCGGACTGGCCGTGGGGCTGACCTGCCTGCTGGCGTTCCCGTTCTGGGAGCGCCGGGCGGCGCACCCGATGATGCCGCTGCAACTGTTCACGTCGCGCAACTTCGCGGTCGGCAACCTCGCGACGGTCTTCCTCTACGCCGCGGTGTCACTGGGCACCCTACTGGTCGCACTGTTCCTGCAGGAGTCCGTTGGCATGTCGGCCACGCAGGCAGGCTTGGCGACGCTGCCACTTCCGGTGCTGTCGTTCTTCCTCGCGCGTCCATTCGGCACCCTGGCGGGCCTGCACGGGCCGCGGGTCTACATGGCGGTCGGCCCGATCGTCGCTGCGGTCGGCTTCCTGCTGCTGGCGTTCTCGCGCCGTGCGGACAGCACGACATTCGACTTCTGGACGCAGATGCTGCCGGGTTTGGTCGTCTTCGGCGTCGGCCTGTCCATCACCGTGTCGCCGCTCACGGCGGCGGTGCTGGCGGCCGTCGACCCCGCCCAGAGCGGCATCGGCTCGGCGGTCAACAACGCGGTCTCCCGGATCGCGGGCCTGATCGCGGTCGCGTTCACCGGCGTCATCATCGGTGCGGCAGGCGATTCCGCGTTCGCGCCTGGCGACTTCGCCGGTTTCCGGCAGGGCATGGTGGTTGTCGCGGCGCTGTTCGCCGTCGCCGGGCTGATCTCCGCCGTCGGGATCAGCAATCCGCAGTGTGATTACCGGCGGGTGTCACCGTCGGGGGCCGCACCGCTGCACGATCGCGCGACACCGCCGCCCAACGTCACGGGGCGGCACTAGCCGTTCGCGCGCGGGCGCAGCACCTGCTGGCGCGCGCGGCACCATCTTCCACGCGAACTGGCTACACAACGCCTTCGAGCCGCGACTCGCGGCGAGCCGGCGGGCGGGATTCGTGATAGGCCTCGGGTTACTTCGGCAGATTGATCGGGCGCGCGGCTAGTCGACCGCCACCGTCTGCCCAGAAGAAAGGCCAGGCGCGCTGCGCGGCCGCACCATGGCGGAAGGTCTTAGGCTTTTCGTGTGCTGATCAACGATCACGTGATCACGGTTCCGCTGGATCACCGGGCTCCGGACGGGCGCATCGTCGAGGTCTACGCGCGGGAGATCGCCGCGAACGGTGGGCGAGACCTGCCATACCTGGTCTTCTTGCAAGGCGGCCCTGGTAACGAGGCTCCCCGGCCCACGGCGCAGCCGCCGTCGCCGTCGTGGCTCGAGCGTGCGTTGCAGGACTACCGCGTCATCCTGCTCGACCAGCGGGGTACCGGTCGTTCGACGCCGTACGGCGCACCGGGAGCGGGTGATGCGGAATGGCTGGCGCATTTCCGGGCCGATGCGATCGTTCAGGACGCGGAAAGCTTGCGGGAGCATCTCGGCGCCCGGAAGTGGAGCCTGTTGGGTCAGTCCTTCGGCGGGTTCTGCTCGCTGCACTACCTGACCGTCGCGCCGGACAGCCTCCGCGAGGTGTACTTCACCGGTGGTCTGCCGCCCGTCGGGCATCCCGTCGACGACGTCTACTCGGCCGCCTACGACATGATGCGTACGCTGAACCGGCGCTACCACAAGCGATTCCCGGAGGATGCTGCCCGTTTGCGGGAACTGCTCGACCGGTGTGACGCCGGGGACGTACGGACCCTGGAGGGTCATCCGATCTCGCGGCGCTTGATGCGCACCATCGGTCACCGACTGGGCATGGACGGCGGCGCGGAGAGCGTGCACCATCTGCTCGAGCTCGATTTCACCTCACCCGCGTTCCGGCACGACGCAGCCGCGATGCTGCCGTTCGGTTCCCGCAATCCGTTGTACGCGATCCTGCACGAGTCGAGCTATTCCGACGGCGGGGCCACACGGTGGTCGGCCCACCGGGTCCAGCCCGGCGACTTCGAGGGTGAGTCGGTACTTCTCACAGCGGAGCACATCTTCCCGTGGCATTTCGGGGAAACGGGCGGTCTACGGCCGTACGCCCAAATCGCCCGGGAACTCGCCGAGTACGACTGGCCACGCCTATACGACGCCGAGGTACTGGCGCAGGTCGACGTTCCATGCGCTGCCGTGATCTACGCCGACGACCCTTACGTGTTGCGACAATTCTCGGAGGAGACGGCCGATCTGCTGCCCGGCATGCGCCGTTGGCTCACCGATGAATACCTGCACAACGGCCTGCGTACGGACGGCGGTCGCGTACTGGACCGCCTGATCATGCTGGCGCGCGGTTGAGCAGCCGGGTCGGCGATGTTGCTTCTGGGCTTCCTGCGCCACGGCGGGCCGCGATCCTGACCCGCGGCGCTCGCACCGCTTGGAGACGGTCGATCCCGCCGGATCTACGAGCGGAACAACGCCACGGTCAGATGACTTGGGTGAACCTTCGGTACAGCGATTTAGAGCAATCACCCTGTCGCATGGACTGTTCCGACGAGCCCGCGTTCGTAAACCCCGAGGCGGACCGCCAAGACCTCGCGCACTACTGCGCGGGCTGTCAACTGGCTCCGTCCGTCCCCTCAGGACCAACTGATCTCGCCGTCGCGGTCGATGAAGCGTCCCGAACGGTGACCCGGTCCTTCCGTGGCGAGCGTGACGATGGCATCGGTGCCTTCGGTCAGGGTCTGCGTACCGGAGTTGCCGTTGATATCGGTCGCGGTGTAGCCGGGGTCGGCTGCGTTGATCCGGATGTCGGTGAACGCCTTGGCGTACTGAGTTGTCAACATGGTGACCGCCGCCTTGGACGCCGTGTAGAGGGGAGCTACGATACTCGACTCGAGGCGCGTCGGATCGTGTGTCGCTGCGAGAGAGCCCATTCCGCTACTGACGTTGATGATTACTGGATCGGCTGATCGGCGTAGCAGCGGGAGGAACGCGGTCGTCGTCCGCACCACGCCGGCGACATTGACATCGAAGACGCTGAGGGCATCGCTTCCAGTCAGCTCACCGGCCTCACCCATCGAGCCCGATATGCCCGCGTTGTTGATCAAGACGTCGATCGACTTTTCATGCTGGGCCACGTCTGCGGCCGCTGCGGCCACCGATGTGTCATCGGTGACGTCGATCTGCACGAAGCGAGCGCCGAGTGATTGGGCTGCGGCGCCGCCGAGTTGTGGGTCGCGGGCTCCTAGCACGACGGTGTGGCCCGCCTGGATGAGGCGGCGGGCGGTCTCGTGGCCGAGACCCTTGTTGGCTCCGGTGATGAACGTCATCGTCATCAGCCCATCATTCATCTGCTGTCATCAGGCCGCCTGAGATGCCCTGACGGTAGGACAACGAGTACCACATTGAGCCCTCGACAGAGGCGACGATGGGCGATGATCACACCCGTCATGGACTTGGCGCGACGACGGTCAAGCCTACGGAGTTGCGGCCGGCGTCACGGTGACGTTGACGCTGCCGGCAGCGTCGTCTGAAGCGATGACCAATTGGGACGCGTTGGGGGCCGAGACAACGTGTCCGCCGGTGACGCTCACCTGGTAGCCGTTCGGGTATCCGATCGCTGGCACAGAAATGGTGGTTTGCGATCCGGCGGCGAAGCTGCCCGTGCCGTCGGCCCTTTGGGTGGAGTAGCTGAACTGGAAGGTGCCATTGGCGAACGAGAACGCCCCCGGGGTACCGGCGATCACCTGCGCATACGGCCTCGTGAGTGTCTGCAAAACGGGGGTGTTGACGTTGGCGCCCACGGGCGGCAGATTGGGATCCTTGACGACCCACTCCGTGGTGCCGTCGACGCCGCCGTAAGTTGTGTCGCTGTAGGACCACTCCATCCAGCCGATCGTATTCTGGTCTGCGGGTTGGAGTTCGGCGTTGAGGAACGCCTGGTTGCTGCTCGATCCGAACTCGGTCATCATGGCGGGGATTCCGTGGGCCTGTGCGTAGGCCAGGGCGTTGGTCGCGATGATGCCGGCGTCCGGCAGGAGCACTCCGCCTTGCTCGACGTAGACGTAGTCGTGAAATGACAACACGGTGTTCGAGTCGTTGACCGTGCCCAGTTGCACGGGGATCTGGAACGCGGCGGTGATGGCAGGTTCGAAGAAGATCGGCACGTCGGGGTTGACGCTCCGGATGGCCAACGTCACCTGGTTGTAGAAGGGCGTCAGCTCCTGGCCTTCGAAGTACGGGCTGCCGGCCAGGGTGGCGTCGTACTGGTTGCCCGGCAGCGGTTCGTTCATGATCTCAATGCCCAGGACCGCGGGGTTGCCGTTGAAGTAATTCGCCAGGTGTTGCATCATCTGGGCGTAATTGTTCTGCAGCCCAACACCGTTGGGGTCGTCGGCGTTGGCCCAGAACTTGTCCAGGGCAGCATTCTTGGCGGGATCGTGAAATACGCTGTCCGGGAAGGGCAGTGGGGATGGCGGTAGTGGTCCGCCGGTCGCCCAATCGGGACCCACATTGTCATGCATGTCGATCAGGCTGACGATGCCGTGGTCGGACAGGGTCTGCACGGTCTGCTTTATCGATGTCAGGTAGGCGTCGTCGTAGACGCCGGGTTGCGGCTGCAGCCGGGACCAGTTGACACCCAACCGCACCACGTTGAAACCGTTGGCGGCCAGGAACGCTGCGTCATCGTCGCCGAATCCGAACCCAGATGGCGGCGTGGTCGGCGGCGTGATGTCCACCACGTTGAGTCCGCGCAGGATCGTGACCCGTCCCTGGCTATCGATGAGCCACTTGCCGTTAGTGGTGATGAGCGGAACTCCGCCGCCGGGGTTGGACGGTGCGCCGGCTTGCGTGCCCGGGCTGCCAACCGCGCCGTGGGTGCCGAACCCGGGCACGGTCGTGCCTCCGGCCCCGCCGAGGGCGGGTAGCGGACCGATTACGCTGCCGTCGCCGCCATTGCCGCCGGCGCCGCCAGTGCCGTGCTGTCCCGTGACGTTGCCGCCGTCTCCGCCGATGCCGCCGACGCCGCCGGCGCCGCCGTCGCCACCCTTGCCGCCGTCGGCGCCGTCGGCGAGCAGTGCGCCGTCGCCGCCGTTGCCGCCGCTACCTGCGATGCCAAACGTCGAGCCGAGCGCGTTACCGCCGGCGCCGCCGGCGCCGCCGTCGCCACTGTTGATGCCGATAGTGCCGTCGCCACCGTCGCCACCTGCTCCGCCGATGCCCATGAACGATCCGCCGGCGCCGCCGTCACCGCCGTTGGCGCCGGCCCCACCGGTGCCGCCTGCTCCGCCGTTGCCGAATACCCCGGCCGCTCCGCCGTTGCCGCCTGCGATGCCGGCTACGCCGCTGTTCCAGCCACGCCCACCATCGCCGAATAGCCACCCACCCGAAGTTCCGTTGGGATTGGCCGCACTGGTCCCGGCCGCGCCGTCGCCGATCACGTAGGAGCCCATCACCGTGTTGACGAGGCCGTTGACGAGCTGGCCAATCGGATTGTTGATCCAGGCCTCGAGGACGGCGTGAATCAGGGCGTAGGCGGCGGGGTCGAATTGTTGGGTAGGACCCGCGGGCACAGTGACCGTAAGTGCCGCAGGCCCCGCCGCCGTCGTGGCGGCGCTGGTGGTGGCGGCCGCCATCGGGTTGGCCGTCGTCGCTTTCGCGAGGTTCGGACTGGCCGTTGTGTCGGACAATTCGCGACGTGCGGCCGCCAGCAGCAGTAACGAACCAGGCGATTCCGCTGGCGCCGTCGGTGATGTTCCGGTAAACGGGTCCAATACGTTGTTGATCAGATTCGCGGTCACATCCACGACCGACACCTCGCCAGGCGACGGCGTAGGCGTCGTCGGCGCGTCAGGCACTGTCGACGACGCTGACACCGGCGTCGTGATGCCAGCCGTCGTGACGCCGGACGTTGATGGCACATCGGGCTTGGCTGACGGTGCTTCGACGACGACCTGGTTGGCTGCCACCGTGCCTTTCGGGTCTGCGTTGTCAGCCGTCGACGCCGGCGAACTCGCGGAGGCTGACGACCCGTGGGGCTTCGACGTTCCGGCTCGCGTAGTCGCGTCGTTCTCGGAAGCGTCGGCGCCGACCGACGTAGGAGTCGACCCTTTTGGGTGCTCTCCCGCGGTGGGACCTGAGGTCGTCGACGGCTGATCAGCGCCCGCTGACGACGCCGGGGTCGTGCCTGGCTCCTGCGAACTCGTGTGAGCGCCGCCAGTGCTGACTACCTCGCCGGTCCCCGCAGTCGATGGTTTCGTCGTGGATGCGTTGCTCGCGGCCGATCCCGGAGAGGTACCAGCACCAGAATTTGCGGCCGCCGAGGTCTGTGCCGTGGAAGTGGCATCGCCGCTACTCGGCGTGCCATCAGACGTCGGCGACTTCGATGACGAGTCCGGCCCAGGGGATGATGTGCCGCTAGACGTGGGCTCGGCCCACGCGACCCCGTGGCCGGTGAAGACCGCCGCACCCACACCGAGGGCTACGGCTAGTCCTCCGACACGACCGATATACCTCGAAGCACCCATTGCTTCCTCCCGTGGCAGGCCAGTTGTACTTGAACGGTCGACACAGTGGCACGTGTCACATTCGGCCGCCGGTGTTGTGCCCACTGGGTGGGAGATCTGTCCGGCACAGCCTCAGCGGAAGTCGGCGCTGAGAATCACATCTGCACCAGCGCAACCGGGTATGTGAATGTGCCCGCCGGCGCACCGTCGCATCCGACAGCGAAGGAGGATTCCAGGGTGCCGGTCAACGCTTTGGCATCCCAGGTATACACGTCGCGGGTGGGGACGATGGGGCCGTAGTAGGACTTGCCGCAACGAAGTCCGTCGGGGGCATCCACCGTCAACGTATAGCGGCCATCGGCCAGTCGCGCTGAACCGCTGTACTCGAAAGCCCTGGCGACCGTCTGCGGTATCGCGTTGATGCTCACGCAGTCACCACCGGGGTACGACGACACGGCCCATATCCAGGTGTGGAAGTCGTACCGACCGTCTATTTGAAGCGCGTAATTTCCGGTTCGCATGTCTGCGTGAGCAGTTGGCGAGAAGGCGACCGCCGTCAGCGCCGGCGGTCGTTTGGTTACCTCCAAGTTCGGGCCTGTGTAGAGAGGCTAGGGGTTACCGAGTGGCGAGTTCGTAGATCAATAGGCCGGACAGCGACAGGATGGAGAGGAAGCCGAGCGCGCCGATGACGTTCTGCCACCAGGAGTTGCGTAGATCGCCCATCAGCGAGCTGTTGCTCATTACGTAGAGCAGGAGGCCAAGGAACGGCGCGATCAGGACGGTGAGGGCTTGCGCGAAGATGATGAGCTGTACCGGCGACTTCGTGAACACCAGGGTGATCATGAGGCCCCAGGTCAAGATGGCGGCGCTGGTGCGTTTGGCGGTCATGGTGCTCGGCGAGGAGCCCTTGCCGAGGGCGTCGGAGAGCATCGTGCCGCCAGCAGTGGCGTTGGCGACCATGGCCGAGAACGCGGCACCGGACAGTCCGAGGGCAAAGATCGTGGAGCCGACGGGTCCGGCGATGGGTTCGAAGATTTTCGCCAGGCCGACAAGCGTTGTGGCTTCGGCGTTTTGGTGGCCTAGGACTGCTGCGGCGACGATGATGACCAGGGAGGTCATGATGCCGGGTGCGATGATCCCGGGCACTGTGTCAGCGATGGTGGTGGCGCGATACTGGGCCCTCGTGCGGTTGCGTTCGTGGGTTCCGTAAGAGGTGAAGAACGCGGCGTTGAGGGAGAAGTTGGTGCCGACGAGTGCCACGACGAGCAGCGTGCCGCCAGGCGGGATGGTGGGGATGACGCCGTTGAGTGCGTCGTACCAGTCGGGTTTGGCGATGACGGCGCTGATGATGAAGGTGGCACCCAAGAGCCCGACAATGACGAGCAGGACGCGTTCGACGGTTCGATACACGTTGCGGAACAAGAGGATTAGACCGACGAACGCTGTGCAGACAGCTGACCAGATCAACGGTGAGCCACCGAAGACCATGGCCAGTCCCAGCCCGGAACCGACCGCGTTTCCCACGGAGAAGCACAGCGTGATGATGAAGACGCCGACGCCTGCGGCGACGCCGACGCGTTGCCCGAGGACGTCCTTGACCGAGCTGATCATTGATTTCGGAGTGCAGATCCCCAGGCGAACACTCATATCGGCGTAGACCAACATGAAGATGGTGGACACGATGATGACCCAGATCAGCGTGTAACCGTAGGAGCTTCCCGCCTCAACGGCGCTGGCCAGGTTGCCGGGTCCGAACTGCCACGCTCCGGCGATGAAGGCTGGGCCAGCCATCGCCAGGGTGCTCAGAACTGTCTTCCACTTACTCGAGGCGGGCACGGTTGATTTTGTACCCAGGGTGTTGCTGGCCGGTTCCGCCGGTGAAGTTCGGTATCGACTCATGGCGAGCCTTTCTGGAGATAGGAACCGCCAGGGAGGCATGGTGCCCTCGATTCGAGGCGGCAAAGCGCGGTACGAGAACTGGAACGGACTGTGAGTCTGAGATAGCAGGAAGGCGATGGCCGACCCGCCGCACCGCCCACTGCACGTGAACGGTGCGGGGTCGTTCGGAGAGTGAGCTACGGCCGTGAGTTAGACAAGCGCGTGGGCGACGGAGCCCAGGTTCGCAGAGTCCAGAGCGGCAGCGATTTCTTCGTGGGCGCCGGCGGCAAGCGGGAGCAGCGGCGAGCGGACGGCGGCGTGCTCGAGGATGCCGCGGTGCACGAGGCCTTCCTTGAGCGCGACGGTGCCCTCCATGTGTGATCCACGGTGGTACACCGCGGCGGTCACCGGCAGCAGACGATCGTGGAGCGCACGGGCGGCGGGGTAGTCCTTGGCCTTGCCGGCAGCGATCAGCTCGACTAGCGGCTCGGGTGCCAGGCCGCCGTAGCCGACGAGCAGGCCGTCGACGTCGAACATGGTGTGCAACAGATATTCGTCGTGGCAGCTCAGGATTTGCAGGTCCGGGTTGTGCTTGCGTAACACCGGAATTTCGCGGTCCCAGCGGCGCATGTTGCGGACACCGTTCTTGGTCGCGAATACGCCGACTTGTGCGGCAATTTCGAGTTGGGTGTCCAGGTCGTAGGTGGCCTTGGTGACGTCCGGGTACTGGAACAGGATCAATGGAAGACCGGCTTCCTCGTAAAGAGCCTTATAGCGGCTCTGGGGGGCGCCGGCTTGGTAGCCGAAGCGCAGCCATCCGTGGGAGGGGTAGACCAGACCCGCCGAGGCGCCCGCGGCCACCGCGCGCTGGGCTTCTTCGACGGCGACGGCTGTGCCCTCGCCGGTAATGCCGGCGATAATCGGGATCTTGTTTTCGACCGCCTCGACGAACGCGGTGACGACGGCCGTCTGCTCCGACTGCGTCAAGAAGGAGCCTTCGCCGGCGTGGCCCAGCACCGTGAGGCTTTTGACTCCGTCGACGCTGGCCAGCCAGGAGCCGAGTCGGTTGATCGCCTCGAAGTCAACCGCACCATCGACGGTGAACGGGGTGACGGGTGCGGGGTTGAGGCCGCGCAGGTCTGGTGTAGCCATTTTCTGAATCCTCCAGATTTTATCGGTGAAAACGTTCCCGGGAACGTTCTTGCAAACGTTCGACTAGTATGTGACGTCTTGGCAGCGTGTGTCAACGGTCACGTCTTCGGTATGACCGCGGCATGGACGAAAGACGCAGCGCAGGGCAGGAGGTCAGTGGAAACGGAACATGGTGGCGCGGCCACTCTGCGGGATGTCGCGAAGGCTGCAGGAGTGAGTTTGTCGACCGCAAGCCGGGTGCTCGACGATCGCAACCCTCCCTCGCAGACCCCGACCGCGAGGAAGGTACGAGAAGCCGCGTCGGCGCTGGGGTATCGCCGAAACACCTTCGCGTCCAGCCTGCGCCGAGGGCAAGCCACCACCATCGGCGTCCTGGTGCCCCGACTGTCCGACACCGTTATGGCGTTGATGTACGAGGCAGTCAGCCGAGCGGCCGAGCGTCACGGATACTTCACCGTGGTCGCGGCCGGTGGTGACGACCCCGCTGACGAGGAGAGAGCGGCGCGCACCCTTCTCGACCGCAATGTCGACGGCCTGATCATCGCCTCCAGCCGGCGCGACGATCCGCTGCCTCGACAGCTACGCGAGCAGAACGTCCCGCACGCACTCGTTTTGCGTACCGACGGCGTGAGTCCCTCCTCGGTCGGTGATGACGAATTGGGCGGCTACCTTGCGGTACGGCACCTTCTCGACCTCGGGCATTCCGACATCGCGGTCATCCCAGGTCCCCTGTTCACGTCGACCGCCGCCGGGCGGCTCGTCGGCGCACAACGGGCGCTCAAAGAGGCTGGGATCGAGACCAATTCAACATGGATAGTGGAAACCGGCTTCGGGGTCCAGCACGGGAAAGAGGTGGCCGACCGGCTGTTCAGCAGTGCCGAGCGCCCCACGGCGGTATTCGCGGCCAACGACAACCTCGCCATAGGCGTGATGGCGTCAGCACACGAACACGGGCTATCAGTCGGCAACGACTTAGCCTTGGTCGGCTACAACGACATCCCACTGGCGTCGCACTTGCCCATCCCCTTGACGTCCGTTCGCACACCATTCGACCAAATCGCTGCCACCGCAATTGATCTCATGCTCGGCAAAGGTGCTGCACCCCAGGGCGCCTCATGCGTGCACCGGGCGCTGCCTACACTCATTCCGCGGCGATCCACCAGCAAGTGGCAACGTCCGGCGCTGCCCTGAATCGCCGCATCCCATGCAACGGAGACGCGGACCAACTCGCGAGTCACACCGCGCAGGGCGCCGCAGCGATTGCTCGGCGGGACTAGCCGTTCGCGTGTGGGCGCAGGACCTGCTCGCGCAGTTGATCCTCGACCTCGGCGATCGCCACGAACAGCAGCTCGTCGCCGCCCTCCAGCGGTTCGTCGCCCTCGGGCACGATCACCCTGGAGCCCCGCAGAATGGTCACCAGTGACGCGTCACGGGGCAGATCGAGCCGTTTGACGGCCTTGCCGCCCCACGGGGTGTCGTCGGGCAGCGTGATCTCGACGAGGTTGGCCTGACCCTTGCGGAAGCTCATCAGCCGCACCAGGTCACCGACCGAGACGGCCTCCTCGACCAAGGACGCCAGCATCCGTGGTGTGGACACCGCGACGTCGACTCCCCAGTTCTCGTCGAAGAGCCACTCGTTGCGAGGGTCGTTGACCCTGGCCACCACGCGCGGCACCGCGAACTCGGTCTTGGCGAGCAGGCTGACCACGACGTTGGCCTTGTCGTCGCCCGTCGCGGCGATCACGACGTCGAAGTCCTGAATCCCCACCGATTCCAGCAGGCTCAGCTCGCACGCGTCGCCGAGGCGCCAGTGCGCGGCGGGGATGTCGTCGACGTCGATGTGCGCTGGGTTGCGCTCCAGCAGCGTGACCTCGTGGGATTCGACGAGCTCCCTGGCGATGGACCGGCCGACGGCGCCGGCCCCTGCGATGGCGACCTTCACCGGATACCCGCCCTCACTGATCGTCCACGTCGTCACCGGGCGGCAGCGCGGCGATCGCCAAGGCCTCGGCGATGTGACCGGACACCGCGGCCAGGTAGATCTGGTCGCTGGCTTGGATGACGGTTTTGGGCTCGGGCAGCAGTCCATTGCCGAACCGGAGCATGAACGCGACCCGCCCGCCCGTCGCGCCCTCCAGCGCGGTCACGCGGTGTCCCACCCAGCCTTCGTGCAGCGCCAGCTCGGCTACGCCGACGTTGCCCGACGGGTCACGCCACTTGGTCGTCTCGGTCTCCCTGGTGAGGACGTTGAGCAGCCGGTCGGTCGTCCATGGCACCGTCGCCACCGTCGGGATGCCCAGTCGCTCGTACACCGCGGCGCGCTTGGCGTCGTAGATCCTGGCGACGACGCGCTCGACGCCGAAGGTCTCACGCGCGACGCGCGCGGAGATGATGTTGGAATTGTCGCCCGATGACACCGCGGCGAACGCTCCGGCCTCCTCGATACCGGCGCGCAACAGCACGTCTCGGTCGAATCCCATGCCGAGCACGCGCTCGCCGGGAAACTCGGGGGATAGCCGGTGAAATGCCGTGCCATCTCGGTCGATGACCGCCACTTCGTGCCCGATGCGGGCCAGCCCGTCCGACAGGGACGCGCCGACTCGGCCGCATCCCATCACCACTACACGCACGCGTCGGTCCCTCCAGCGGTCGCCAAGAAAAAGTTCGTGCCCAACCTGCGCACACGGAACGCTACATCTATTCGGACAGTCGAAGGTGCATGGGCTTACCCTTGGCTCTCGTGTCCAAGCTCTCGACCGCTGCCCGCAGGCTGGTCATCGGAAGCCCGTTCCGCAGCGACGCGATGGGCCACACCCTGTTGCCCAAGCGGATCGCCCTGCCGGTGTTCGCCTCCGACGCGCTGTCCTCGGTCGCGTACGCACCCGAGGAGATCTTCCTGGTGCTCTCGGTCGCCGGGCTCAGCGCCTTCACGATGGCGCCGTGGATCGGCCTCGCGGTGGCGGCGGTGATGCTGGTCGTGATCGCGAGCTACCGGCAGAACGTGCACGCCTACCCATCCGGGGGCGGCGACTACGAGGTGGTCACCACGAACCTCGGTCACACCGCGGGTCTGACGGTGGCGAGCGCGCTGATGGTGGACTACGTGTTGACCGTTGCCGTGTCGATGGCGTCGGCGATGTCGAACATCGGCTCGGCTGTGCCCTTCATTGGCCAGCACAAGGTGTTGTTCGCCGTCGCCGCCATCCTGATCCTGGCGTCGCTCAACCTGCGCGGCATCAGGGAATCGGGCACGGCGTTCGCGATTCCCACCTACGCCTTCATGGTGGGCATGTACGTCATGATCGGCTGGGGGTTGTTCCAGATCTTCGTGCTCGGCGATCACCTGCAGGCCGAGACGGCGGATTTCACCGTCAAGAGCGAACACGGTGACGTACTCGGCTTCGCGATGGTCTTCCTGGTGGCACGGGCGTTCTCGTCGGGCTGTGCGGCACTGACGGGTGTCGAGGCCATCAGCAACGGCGTGCCCGCCTTCCGGAAACCCAAGTCTCGCAATGCGGCGTCAACTCTGCTATTGCTCGGAGTCATCGCGGTCTCGCTGTTCATGGGAATCATCGTGTTGGCCAAGGAGACCGGGGCCAAGGTGGCCGACAGCGTCGACCAACTCGGCGGCGCACCCGCGGGCTATCACCCGAAGACGCTGATCGCGCAGTTGGCGGACGCGGTGTTCCACGACTTCCCGCTCGGCCTGTACCTGATCGCAGGCGTGACGGCCCTGATCCTCGTACTTGCCGCCAACACGGCGTTCAACGGCTTCCCCGTGCTCGGTTCCATCCTGGCGCAGGACAGGTTCCTGCCGCGCCAGCTCAGCACCCGTGGCGACCGGCTGGCGTTCTCCAACGGCATCCTTTTCCTCGCGTTCGCCGCCATCGCCTTCGTGGTGGCGTTCCGCGCCGAGGTCACCGCGCTCATTCAGCTCTACATCGTCGGGGTGTTCGTATCGTTCACCCTGAGCCAGATCGGCATGGTGCGGCATTGGACCCGGCTGCTGCGGGTCGAGACCGACGCCGCCGAGCGGCGCAGCATGCATCGGGCGCGGGTGATCAACACCATAGGCTGCATCTGCACGGGCGCCGTGCTTCTCGTCGTCGTGGTGACGAAATTCCTTGCCGGGGCGTGGATTGCGATCATCGCGATGGGATTTCTGTTCGTGGTGATGAAGATGATCCACAAGCACTACGCGACCGTCGCCCGCGAGCTCGAGGCCCAGGCCGCCGACTCGGGTGACGTGGTGCTGCCCAGCCGCAACCACGCGATCGTGCTGGTGTCCAACCTGCACCTCCCGACGCTGCGTGCCCTGGCCTACGCCAAGGCCACCCGTCCCGACGTGTTGGAGGCCATCCACGTCAGCGTCGACGATAGGGAAGCCCGTGAGCTGCAGAGCAAATGGGAGGAGAGCGAGGACGTCACCGTCCCGCTGAAGGTGATCGCGTCGCCGTACCGCGACATCACCCGCCCGCTGCTGGACTACGTCAAGCGGATCACCAAGGAATCCCGGCGCACGGTGGTCACGGTGTTCATCCCCGAGTACGTCGTGGGGCACTGGTGGGAGCAGGTGCTGCACAACCAAAGTGCGCTGCGACTGAAGGGCAGGCTGTTGTTCGAGCCGGGCGTCATGGTGACGTCCGTTCCGTGGCAGCTGAATTCGTCGGACAGGTTGAAGAACCTGCAGCCGCAGTCCGCTCCGGGCGATGCCAGGAGGGGGTTCCTCGATTGACGGACTTCCTACAGCTGACCGCGGGTCCGCCTGCCAACGGCGGAAGCTGCGTAGCCCGACACGACGGACGCGTGGTGTTCGTGCGATACGCCCTGCCGGGCGAGGAAGTCCTCGCACGGGTGACGGGCGAGCGCGGAAGTCATTGGCACGCAGAGGTCGTCGACGTGCTCGAGGCATCCCCCGACCGGGTCGACTCACTGTGTCCGATCGCTGGCCCCGATGGCGCTGGGTGTTGCGATCTGGCGTTCGTGACGCCCGAGGCGGCGCGGCGCATCAAGGGCGACGTCGTGGCGAATCAACTCGGTCGGCTCGGCGGATTCGACTGGTCGGGTGTCGCCGAGGAGGTTGGCTCCGCGGGGGCGACGGGATGGCGCACCAGGGTGCGTCTGGACACCAACGCCGAGGGCCACGCGGGTTATCACCGCTATCACAGCGCCGATCTCGTCACCGACCTCAGCTGCGCCCAGTTGCCTGCCGGCATGCTCACCGGACTGGACGGATCGCGTTGGCCGCCAGGGGCTGAGCTGCATGTCGCGCTCGACGATGACGGCAACCGCCACGTCGTGCAGACGGGTCCAGGGCGGGCGAGCAAGGCGCCGACCCAGGTGATCGAAGGCAGCTACGAAGCCACGCAGCGGGTGGGCCAACGGGTATGGCAGGTCCCGGTGACCGCGTTCTGGCAGGCGCATCGCGACGCCGCCAGCGTGTACAGCGGGATGATCGCCGAGTGGGCCCAGGTGAGCAAGGGCATGACGGCATGGGATTTGTACGGTGGTGCAGGGGTTTTCGCCGCCGTACTTGCCGAGGCGGTCGGAGACACCGGGCACGTGACGACCGTCGACACCTCGCGGGGTTCGTCACGTGCGGCCCGCGCCACGCTGGCGGACCTCGGTCAGGTCAAGGTGCTCACTGAATCGGTGCGACGGGTGTTGTCGGGGCGGCGGGCCAAGGCCGACGTCGCCGTGCTGGACCCTCCGCGCACCGGTGCCGGCCGCGAGGTCATCGACCTGTTGGCCGCCGCCGGTGTGCCGCGGATCATCCACATCGGTTGCGAGGCAGCATCATTCGCGCGCGACGTTGGCCTCTATCGAGGCCACGGTTACGCGGTCGAGGAGTTGCGGGTGTTCGATTCATTCCCGCTGACCCATCACGTCGAGTGTGTGGCGGTGCTCAGCCGGGAGTAGAAGCCTGAGCCGAACGCCAGTCGATCACAGGGAGGTTGAATCGTGACGAACACAGATCCGCCATTGGTCACGCATCTGGTGGACGACGAACCGTTCGGCGGGCAGCGAAGCGCTCCCTATCTCGACGCCCTGACCAGTTACGCCTTTCGAGGATCTGCACGCTTCCACGTGCCCGGCCACAAGGGCGGACCTGGCGCTGATCCGGCGCTGCGCAAGGCAATCGGTGTCGACGCCCTCGCCGCCGACGTGCCGCAGGACATCCACGGCATCGATCTCGGGCCGTCTCCGACGGCATACGAGCGCGCCGAGATGCTCGCAGCGAGCGCGTACGGTGCCCGACGGTCGTTCTTCCTGACCAACGGCGCTACCCAAGGCAACCACGCGTTGTGTCTGGCTCTGGCCCGCGCGGGTACACGTATTCTGGCGCAACGTAATTCGCACGCGTCAATCGTCGACGGCCTGGTGCTCTCTGGCGGCACCGCGACCTTCGTGTCACCCGAGTACGACGACCAACTCGGCATCATGCACTGCGTCACGACGGAAACGCTGTCGCGTGCACTGGACGAGCATCCCGAGATCAGGGCGGCTTTCATCGTCTCACCGACCTACTACGGCATGAGCGCCGATATCGCCGAACTCGCAGACGCGGCACATGACCGTGGTGTGACGCTCATCGTCGATCAGTCATGGGGGCCACACTTCGGCTTCCACCGTGACCTGCCGAAATCGGCTCTGGCCCTTGGTGCCGATGCCATGCTGACCAGTACGCACAAGATCGCCGGGTCGCTCACCCAGAGCGCGATGCTGCACGTCGCGGACACCGGCCGTGTCGACGCCAACGCCGTCGCACGCGTCTTGAGGCTGTTGCGTACCACCAGCCCGTCGTCGCTGTTGATTGCCTCACTCGACAGTGCTCGCCGCCAGCTGGCCATGCATGGTGAACAGCTGCTGCACGAGACGTTGGCGGCCATTGAATCGGCACGTAAGAAGCTGCGCACCATCGACGGCGTCCGTCTGGTCGACGACAAGTACATCGGCCGCATGGGGATCGTCGGCTACGACCCCTTCCGGATCGTGCTCGACGTGCGCGACACGGGATGCACGGGCTACGAGATCGCCGACGAATTGCGCGGCGCGTACGACGTTCACGTGGAGTTGCCGCAGCACTCCACCATCGTCTTGCTCATCGGGCTCGTAGAATCGGAGACCACCCTGATGAGGGTTGCCGGCGACGTCGAAGAGGTGGTCGCACGACTACGCCGTCCGCACGTGTTGCGCCCCATCTCGGAGGCGGTCACCGCGGAGACGCCCGAGATGGCGGTTCCGCCACGGGAGGCCTTCCTCCACGACGGTGAACGGGTACCCGTCGAGTCGGCGGTCGGACGCATTTCCTGCGAATCCATCGCCGCCTACCCGCCGGGAGTGCCGACATTGCTTCCCGGAGAGCTCATCTCGGCGACGGTGGTGAACCATCTCCGTGCTGTCGTCGCGGCTGGGGCGCGACTGCACGGCGCCACCGATCCCCGTTTCGAAACCGTCGTGGTCATGAGGGACGCGTCGACCGCCCCCGCCGCGTCCGACGGGTAGCGGTAGGCGCAGCGGTCAGCCGGCAGTGACGGCCAGGTCCGCGGTGTGTGGGCCGAACTCGTTGGCCACCTGCGCGACCGAATTGGCGGGGAAGCCGCCGCGTCGGGCGTGTTCGCGGATCGTGTCCTCGTCGTCGGCCTCGTGGATGCAGTAGATCTTGTCGCCCGCCACGTAGCTGGTGATCCAGCGGTACGGCACGCCGAGCGACGCGGCGACCGCGTTCGAGTTCTTGGCGATCTCCGCCAGTTTGGCTTCGCTGAGCTCGCTGGCGCCGGGGATCTGTCGTTCGATCAGAAAGCGTTTCATGAGCATTCCTCCTGTTTGATGCTGTGCCCACCGCGGTTGCGCCGAACGTCTTCCACTATCGGGAGAGTCGGGCGACCGGTCATGGGGAGAAGTTCCCCATTTCTTCGCTCCAGACGGGCTACCGATGTGAAATCTCCTGGTTGGCGTCCAAGCGCGGGGCTAACATCAGGTGCTGTGAGGCTCACCGAGCGCGATCGAGAGCTCGGCGAGCTGACCGCCAGGGCCGACCGAGCTCGCTCAGGGCGCGGAGAAATGGTCCTGGTGTGCGGCGAGTCCGGTGCGGGCAAGACCTCCATCGTCGACGCCTTCGTGCAGCGCTGGGTTCGCGACGAACGGGTGCTGTGGGGAGCGTGCGACCCGCTGCCGACGCCGCGGCCGCTCGGCCCCTTCCACGACGTCGCGCACCTGCTTGCGCCCGCCACGCGGTCCGTTCTCGACCGGGGCGATCAGCCCTACGACATCTTCGCCGCGGTGTACGACGACTTGCGCACGGCGCCATCGGTTCTCGTACTGGACGACCTGCATTGGGCCGACCAGGGCACGGTCGATCTGCTGCGGTTCGTCTTGCGCCGAGTCGCGCAGACCCGCTCGCTGGTCATCGGCATGGTCCGGGACGACGAACTCGGCGTCGGGCATCCCATGCGGGCGCTGCTTGGCGACGTGGCCAGGAGTGCGCGTGCGGGCTCGGTGTCCTTGCCCGCCCTCAGCGAGCGCGGGGTGCGGGATCTGATCGGTGAGCGGCCGGTGGATCCGGAATGGCTGCACGGCATCACCGGAGGCAATGCGTTCTTCGTCTGCGAGATGCTCGATCACACGGGTGGCGATCTGCCGACCACGGTCCGCGACGCCGTCCTGGCCCGCACGTCCGGTTTGGACGCCGCGGCGTGGGACCTACTCAACCTGCTGACCTGCTCCCCGGGTTCGATACCCGATCACCTGCTCGCCGACCTTGGCGTCACCTTGCCGGCGTCCCGAGCGCTGACCGAGGCGGGCCTGATCGGCCGAAGTGCCCGCGGGGTGATGTTCCGCCATGACCTGTGCCGGTTGGCGATCGCCAGCGTGACGCCTGCCGGTGCCGAGCCGCGGCTACACCGCCGATTGCTCGACGCCTACGAGGCGACGTCGCATGCCGACCCGGCCGTGCTCACCCATCACGCGGTGGGCGCGGCAGACGAGCAGCGGATACGGCGAGCGGCGTACGACGCAGCTGCGGCGGCAGCACGATCCGGTGCGCACACCCAGGCTGCTGAATTCTTCACCCTCGCACTCGAAAGGGGTGGGCGGTTCGATCCTGCCGACGAGGCGGAGCTGCTCGAACTACTCGCGGGGGAGTTCTACCTCATCGACCGCCTCGACGACGCGATTGGCGCGTGCAAGCGTGCAATGGTGATTCGCGAGGATCTCGGTCAGCTGGCTGCGGTCAGCGCGGACCATCACTCGCTGGCGGTCTACCACTGGTACAACGCCAACCGCGACCTCGCTGAGCGCCACGCGAACGACGCGATGAGCGTGCTGGGTGCCGAGTCCGGCGACGGGCTCGTAGCACTCGGGCACGCGTTCGCCATGCAGGCCTACCTCGCCGTGCAACACAGCGATCTGGACCAGGCCGCCACACTGGTTGCACGTGCGCGCGAAATCGCCGACACCACCAGCGATCCCGCCCTCGCCATCCGGGTGCGACTGATCGAGAGCTACGGCACGATCCTGAACGGGGACGAGGCTGGGCGTGAGGTGATCCTGTCGATCCTGCGTGCAGGTCCCGAGAACGTCGACGAGTTGTACTCCGGCGGCTGGAGCAACATCACCTATCTCGACGTCGAGCAGCGGCGGCTGGACGTGGCGGCCGACCTGCTCGACGTCTCCATTCCGCTGATGTACGAACACGATCTGCCGATCTGCCGGGTCTGGCAGACCGGTTCGCGGGCCAGGCTGCAACTGCTCGTCGGTGAGTGGGACGATGCGCTCGCCGACGCGGACAGGGTGCTGGACGCGCCAAGCGCTCCGCTGGCTCGCACCTGGCCGCTGCTCATCCGCGCCATGGTGGCGATTCGGCGAAACGCCACGGGGGCAGACGAACTCGACGAGGCGTGGCGGCTGGCTCGTCGCTTCGGCGAACCGATGCGAACACTGCCGGCTGCCGCGGCCGTCGCGGAGCGCTCATGGCTCACCGGCGTTGCTGACGACCGTCTCGAACAGTGCCGCGAGATGTTGGCGACCGCGCCGGTGATTGGCCTGGAATGGTCGCGGGGAGAGCTTGCGGTGTGGCTACGGCGGGCCGGTGTCGCCATCGACGACGGGATTGCCGTCGGGGTCGCCGAGCCGTACCGATTGCTCCTGGCCGGCGCGTACGAATCTGCGGCCGAGGCGTTTCACGACATGTCGATGCCCTACGACGGTGCACTCGCCCTGATCGACTCCGGCGACCCGCACGTCGCCGCGCGGGCGCTCGACATCCTCGACCGCCTCGGGGCGGACGCCGTGGCGGCCAAGGTGCGAAGGGAACTGCGGGCCAACGGCCGATCCGTGGTCCCGGCCCGCCGACGCGCGACGACGCTGGCCAACCCCGCCGGCCTCACCGCGCGTCAGACAGAGGTGCTGCGCCTGCTGGCCGACGGTCTGACCAATGCGGAACTCGCGCAACGGCTGTTCCTTTCGGCCAAGACCGTCGACCATCACGTCTCGGCGATCCTGAACAAACTGGACGTCACCAAGCGCCGCGACGCCGTCCGCAAGGCACGCGAACTAGGGATCCTCGAACCGAGGGTCGTATCCGCAACATAGGGGGCGCTTCCTCGTCGCCAGCTTCGTGTGTGCCGTCTCTCAATAGTACCGGCAAGCTCTCATGGGACAACCAGTTTGCGATCGTAATACTCTATGCCCGACCGGATTTCGCTATGCGGATCGACCGACATGTCGATTTCGACGACACCCCACCCGCTCCACTGATTGTCTCGCAGGATCTTCACCCATTCGTGCCAGTCGACGACGCCTTCGGATCCCATGACGCGGAAGTACTTGATCATGACGTCATGGCGGACCATGGGCGGACCGCTAAGCGTGTGCGGTGGAAGGTGACTGGCGCAGTCCTTCCAATGTAGAACTGGTGCCCGGTGCGAATGCGCTCGAACCACTCCAAGGGGGTCACCGCCGTCGAGGGCGATGTGCCCGGCGTCGATGCATAGCTTCACTCGCGCGGGATCGGTTTGCGCCATCAATACGTCGATATCTGACGTGCGGGAGGCAAGCGAGTATGCGTCGGTGTGAATCGCCACGTGCACATCCGCATCGGCGGCGACGGCCCCGATGCGGTTCAACTGCTCGGCGACTGCGCCAAGAAGATCGGGATCTGTGGGGGCATCGAAGTCCGCCGATCGTGCGTCGACGCCTTCGAAGTCGGAGAACTCGGCACGCGGGATCGTGCTGGTCACCAGGTTTACGCACCCGACTTCACGAAGGAAGGCAGCGTGGTCAGCAACTTCCGCATCCAGCGCTTGTTCGGCATGTCGGCGCGACGCTGGGTCGTCCGCGTCGAGCACCGCCTTGAGAAGCACGGGCAGGACATAACTCGACGAGAGTACTAACCCGCGATCGCTGAGCTCGCGCTTGAAAGCCGCAGCGGATCCGTACGCGCGCAACGCGTTGACCCATCCACCCGGTGCGGGAGCCAACTCAATTCCGCTGAGTTCGGCCGCCGCGGCGCCGTCGAGCATGCGGCGGAAGAAGCGCTCCGGGTCGTTGTCGACTTCCTTCTCCCAGGCGTCATAGGGGAGTTCGGCCGGCAAGTCCCAGTAAGTGGGGTTGAAGAAGGTCACCAGGTCGGTGCTCCAGCGCAGATCGAGGCTCATGCAGTCACGCCATCGACAGTGACCCACTCGAGGCTGTCCGCCGACTGCATGACAGCGGCGATGACCCTCTGGGTGCGGGTGGCATCGGCGAAGCTTGGTGACCCAGTTCGGCCTTCGACAATGGCCCTGACGAACTTCTGCAACTGCAGGGCGGCGTCGTCGACGTAGCCGGATCCCATGCCGCCCAGCGGCCACCAGAAGTCTTCGTGGTTCTCGTTCATCGACACCGTGCGGAACCCCTGTTGCTCCGGTAGGTCGCTGACCAGGCTCAGTTTCAGTTCGTCGGAATGATTCCAGTCGAATTCGACGTTACCGCCGGTGCATTCGAGTTCGAAGAACATCCGGTTCTTGCGCCCCGAGGCGTACACGGTAGCGGCGAAGGATCCGATGGCTCCGTTGGTGAACTTGGCCATCCACAACGCAGCGTCGTCGAGACATTGCCCGTCGCGCCGTTGGTCGTCGGGCAGCCAGGCGGTGTTCTCGGCCGGGTTCTTGGCCCCGATGATGGCGGTGACCGACTCGATGTCTCCGACGAGGTATGACGCGAGATCGATGATGTGCGAGCCGATGTCGCCGGTCACGCCAGATCCGCCCGCACCCTTCTTCGCTCGCCAGCCACTGAGCACGCGGCCGAGGACTCCCACGTCTTGGGTGTAGTGCGCACGGAACTGCAGAGGGTGCCCGAGTGTGCCGTCATCGAGCATGCGCTTGATGAAGCTGATGGCTGGTGCATGCCGATAGTTGAAACCGACCTGGCTGACCACCGGGCTAGTACCAGCCGCTGCCTGCATGAGGTCGGCCTCTGCGAGGTCGTTGCTGATCGGCTTCTCGACGAAGACGTGCTTCCCGGCAGTCAAAGCGGCGATGGCGATCTCGGCGTGCGAGGCCGGCGGGGTAACGATGTCGACGACATCGATGTCGTCGCGAGCGATGACTTCCCGCCAGTCGGCGGACCACTCATCCCAGTTGAGCCGCTTGGCGGCTGCTTTCGCGCGGTCCTCGTCAGCCTCGACGAGGACCGCCTTGCGGATCGTGGCTCCCGCGTCGGCGGCAATCGGTGCGAGCGCCCAGCCAAGGCTGTGGGCGTACCCCATGAATCCACCGCCACCGATGATGGCGACTCGAATTTCAGTCATAGTCCTACTTCTCCTTCGAACTGTTTCACGCTTCAGATCCGGGTGGGTGTGCGCGAGCCCGCGGCACACCTCGCGAATTCCTTCAGGTCCGCCAAAGTCGGCATGGCCAAGGAGCATTCGCGGCGGGTGGCGACGAGGGCGCCGGCAGCGTTGGCGAGGTCCAGGGTCTCCTGCAGCGGCATACCGTGCAGCAGGCCATGGCACAGTGCGCCGCCGAAGGCGTCGCCTGCCCCCAATCCATTGGCGACGTCGACCGAGATCGGTGCCGAGTGGATTCGTTCGCTTCGAGTGCAGGCCATGACGCCGTCGGGCCCCTTCTTGACGATCGCGAGTTGGACGCCGCGTTCGAGCAACGCATCCGCCGCACGATCGGCGTCGGTCTCACCGACGGCAACGCGGCATTCTTCGAGATTGCCGACCGTCACGGTGACACGGTCCAGAGCTTCGGATACCGCGTTGTGCGCGTGTTGTTCGTCGTCCCAGAACATCGGTCGATAGTCCAGGTCCAGCACGGTGTGCGATCGGCGCCCCCGAGCGTCCCACGCCGTGTGGTGTGCGGCACGGCTTGGTTCTCGCGACAGACCGGTGGCGGTTGCCCAAAAGATCGGAGCGTTCGCGATCTGGTCTAGGGGAAGATCTCCATCGTCGACGTACATGTCGGGCGCGGTGGGGCTTCGGTAGATGTAGAGCGGGAAGTCGTCGGGCGGATGGATTTCGCAGAAAGTCAGCACCGATTGCATTCCCGGCACCGGGGTGATCCCTTCGGTGGCGACGCCGAGGCGGGCCAGTTCGGTCCGGGCGAATTCTCCGAATGGATCGTCTCCGGTGCGGGTGACTAGCCGAGCCGAATCGCCCAGCCGTGCAATGGCCACGGCGACGTTCGTCGCGCTGCCGCCGATCGACTTGCTGAAGGTGCGAACGTCTTTCAGGCCGACACCTATCTGCTCTGGGTACATGTCGACACAGATGCGGCCGATCACCACGACATCGGGCGCATCGACACCGCTTCGGTTCGTGCTCATGCGGTGGCCCGTACCCGATCGGTGATTGCCTGCAGGTTCTGTGCTGCATGCGCGTGTAGGTAGGTGAAAGGATCGGCCGCCTTCGTTGCCTCGCTCCACACCGCGCGGCCGGCCAGGAAGCCGCTCGCCCCGCCGTCAACCGCTGCGGAGGCAGCTGCGGGAAAGTCCTTGCCACTGACACCGGACGACAGCACAACCCAAGGGCAGGAGAGTGTTTCGGTAATCGCTGAGGCCGCAGCGGTGGCGAGATCGCGGTCGTCGTGACCGGTGTAGACAACTTCGGTCTTGTACAGGTCGGGATCTGCCTGCGAAAGGTCGATCGCCGCGGTGACGAGAGCTTCGGCGAACCCCTCCCGCGAGACGGTGTCGTCCTCGCGCGGTCGGACGACGCCTTCGAGTACTCCCGGTAGTCCCAGTTCTCGGCACCGTGCCATGAACGCGTGAGCGAGATCGACGGCCTGGCTGCGCCGCGCTGGGTGCCACGGAAGAAGGAACTTCAGGGCTTTGGCTCCGAACTGTTCGACGACGTCGGCGGTGACCTCGTCGTCGATGGCAGCGATGTCCATTGGGCCGCCGGGTTCGCTTGCAGTGAGGGTGTCCGCGGCCAGGATGACCGGGCAGTGCGAGCGCTCTGCTGCGGATCGCCCGAAGTCGCGGTCTAACAGCACACCGCTGGCCGTCCCGCTGATCGCGTCGATGACAGCCGCTTTGAACGAGATCAATTCGGCATCGTCGACGACGGGCTGCGCGCGTCCCGTGCTGAGCATGTGGCGGAGAGACCCGCGTTGGTCGACGGCCACCATCGTGAACAGTCCATGGGCGTCCCGAAAGGCGTCAATCGGGTTGTTCACTGCCGGGGTGGCATTGGTGACCTGGGGCGAATTGCTCATCGGATCACCACCGGGTTGACCGGCGCGCCGCTGGCTCCGGAGATCTTCAGTGGCGCAGCGGTGTAGAGGAAGCTCCATCGGCCCTCGGCAGCGCAGGCGTCGGCGAGTTCGTCGAGTCGGCACAGTTCGGTGAAGGTGACACCGAGGTTTCGCATCAGCGCGCAATGCAAGGGCAGTTGCAGTCCGCCGGGGTAGAAGCTGAGCTCATTGGCGATGGTGTCGGTCACCAGATTCGGAATTTCCATTCGTTGGAACCAGTCGACGAGCTCACGGCTGTAGACGAGTCCTGGTTCGTTCCAGTCGCGGTAGAACTCATCACTGTCCGTGCGGTAGTACGAGCCAATCCACCCGGTCCGAATGATGAGGATGTCGCGCGCATCGATGCTCGTACCCTGCGCTTCGGCGGCGGCGAGTAGATCGTCGAGGGTGATGGGTTCTCCGCCGTCCAACACGGCTTTTCCGCGCGCGCGGGCCATGTCGATGAGCACACCTCGTCCGACGACGCCGCGTTCGGCGATGGACAGGACCGATGCACGGTGGAGTTCTCCGACGGTGGTGTCGGCGGAGTATCCGTTCCACACCTTTCCGCCGTACCAGTAATGGGCAAGTGCGTCGTACTGGGTGGAGCCTTGAGTGAACATCTCGATCTTGTCGTCGGCCCAGTGGTGGCCGTCGGTCGGCTCGGGCTCCTCGCCGCGCGCGAAGAAGCCTTCGTCCATGACCTGCGTCCGAACGGCTGGCTCGCGGCCGGGCCATACGGGGTCTGGTCGTTCGGGCAGACCGATGGGGACTTGCAGGGTGAATACCTCACCCGTGCTGACTGCGCGAATCCCCCGGAGCACCTGGGCGGCATCGAGGTAATTGAGGCTGCCTACCTCGTCGTCCGGTCCCCACTTACCCCAGTTCATCGGGCTATTGGGCCCTAGCAGCTGTTCGATGGTGGTGGCGACGTTTGGATCCGACATGGTTTTCTCCGTTCGCCTAGTTGGACCGAGCGGCCTGTTCGAGCAGACGCTGAATGTAGAGGGCCCTGTGAACGTCTAGTTCGTGAGAGACGCCGGTTGTAACGACATTGGCGAACTCGCGCCGGATGATGCCGGGAACCTCCGGATCACCATCCTTCCCAACGAATTCGCACGACAGCTCACCCTGCTCGGTGTACACCTGAACGCCGGCGACGTCGGTGACGACGGGGCTGGTGAGCGAGAGGGCGGCCTGACTGCGCACACCGTTTTCGTGGATGGCTGTGAGGATGTACCAGCGCTGGGGATCGCCCTCGCCGCGCACCTCGACGATGGGCCCGACGGCGGCGTCGAGCGTGTCCAGCACATGGGGGCCCAAATCCAGCAGCGCGCCCTTCTCCACGCGCCACGGGGTGGCGAAGGTTCCACCGGGCAGCGCCGCCTGATTGATGTAGCTTCCGACCGCTCCGATGGGTGTCTGTGCGCGTGCGTCTTCGAGGAACTGACGGATGCGGGGGCTGTAGCGGTTGGTGAACATGACCTGAGTCGGTACGCCGGTTTCGTCGATGGCCTGAACGAGCTTCTCTGCCTCTGGGAGATCCACGCCGATCGGCTTCTCCAGCAGCATTGGCTTTCCCACCAATGCGGCTTGGGCGGCCAGCTCGGCCTGGATGAACGGAGGTACCGCGAACACCAAGGCGTCGACGGAGTCCATCAAGGCCTCGAACGACGGAGCAGTGGTAGCGCCGAATTCGGTAGCGATCTCCTGCGCGGCCTCGGGGCGACGTGCCCACACCGCTGTCAGTTCGGTCTCGGGCCCTGTGGTGAGCATGGGTGCGTGGAAGATCTTCGCCCATGGTCCGGCGCCGACGAGACCGATGCGTACTGCTGTCGTCATGTGTTTCAACCTCTGCTGTTGTGTTGATGGTGAGTGACGGTGTGGGAAGGACTGCGACGCGCCTTCTCAGCGGCTAGCGCCTGAAGGGACAAGTCACGCCGCACCCCACTGTT
The DNA here is from genome assembly GCF_008329605.1 of Mycolicibacterium sp. P9-64. Taxonomy (GTDB): domain Bacteria; phylum Actinomycetota; class Actinomycetes; order Mycobacteriales; family Mycobacteriaceae; genus Mycobacterium. The sequence continues at coordinate 712,140 of NZ_NPKO01000003.1, read as the reverse complement.
AGGTGGATCACTCAACGTTGCGTGAACACTACCTAACGTTCGTAAGGTTGTGAAGTCTTCTGCGTGATTTTCCAGGTGTGGCGTTTCTCGTCCTGGCTGTCTGCACGGATCGTCGAGGTCAGGGCAAGCTGCGATCCCTAAACTTCCTCTCGACTTACGAACGATCGTTAGGTAGTGTGCGTCACACCACGCCCGGTAAGCCCTCGCTGCCCGGTAAACACGCCGCTGTTCAGGAGAGCAGATGTCGCAGGACCCGAGTTCGGCCGCTACGGCGCCGCGCCAGGCACCGCAGTCCAGCACGACGGCGGTTGGTCACGTCGCGATCGTCGGCTGCGGTCCGTCGGGCTGCTACACCGCGCTTGCGTTGCGGCGACTGGCTCCCGAGGTTCAGATCGCGATCTTCGACAGCCGCCCAACTCCGTTCGGCCTCGTTCGCTACGGCGTCGCTCCCGACCACCAGGGGATGAAGAACGTCAGTCGACAGTTCGATCGACTGTTCGCATCCGATGGCGTCGAGTTCGTCGGAAACACGTCGGTCGGCGAAGACCTGCCAGTCGCAGTGCTCGAGGAGAACTTCGACGTCGTCGTCGTCGCGACCGGACTTTCGGCGGATCGGCCGTTGACCATCCCGGTCGACCCGCGGGCCCGAGTGCATGGTGCAGGACAGCTGCTGCGGTTTCTCAACGGCGATCCCGACAGCACACTTCGCAGTGCCCATCCACGGACGCCCCTGGGCGCGGAGGTCCTGATCGTCGGAGCGGGCAATGTAGCGATGGACGTTGCTCGGCTGCTATGCAAGGCCGACGAGGGCTTTCACGGATCGGACGTCGATGACGACGCGCGCGAGGCGCTGAACACCTCGGACCTGCGGCAGCTCACTCTGCTGTCGCGAGGTCCGCGGGACCGCGTCCGCTGGGATGCGTCCATGTTCGCCGAATTGTGCGCAATCCCCGGAGTGTCCGTATACCTGGACGGCGAGATCGAAGAGCGATCGGTGACGTCGAACAACGACGATCACGGCCGTGCCGTTCGAGTCGACGTGCGATTCAACGAGATTGTGCTCGGTGTCGATGCCGATGACGAGGGCTGCATCGTCCGTACTCAGAGAAGTCCCGACGTCGAGCACTCCGAGCCGAGCGAGCCGGAAGATTTCACCTACGGCGTGGACACCGTCGTGACCGCAATGGGGTTCGTCGAACCTGATCATCGTGCACCGGAGAACGGCGATCGCGTCCTACGCGTCGGCGGATGCGGTAGTGGAACGCTCGGCAATCTCGCCGACAACAGAGCCCTGGCGAAAGTCGCTGCGCAGCAGATCATTGACCAGCTTCGAGCCAGTCAGATCAAGCCCGGACTTGATGGAGTGCGTGAAGTCCTTCCCGCTGAAGCGAACACTTTTGACGATTGGGTGGGAATCGACCGCGCCGAAGTGGCACGGGCTCGCCCCGACCGGTTGCGCACCAAGTTCACCTCCTGGTCCGAAATGGCCGATGCCATTGCGGCACACAGACAAGCCAGGTCGGCCACCGTCGGCATCAACGAGCGCTAGACACGCTTCCACACCACGAAAGGGCAACGTCATGACACTCATCCACGTCTGGTACGGCACTGAATCGGGCAATGCCGAAATGGTTGGCGACGAGATCGTCGACATACTCAAGAGTGCCGGCATCGACACGCAACTCAACGAACTCACCGACGTGGAGGTCGGCGACATTGCCGACGCTAGGCTCGCGGTGTTGATCACTTCGACCTACGGGGAAGGTGGGTTGCCGGCGACCACGGAGCCCTTCTACGACGCCTTGATCGCGGAGCGGCCCGATCTGAGCGCCCTGCGTTTCGCTGCCTTCGGCCTCGGCGACAGCAGCTACGAGAACTACAACAACGCCATCAAGACGATGTCGAACCTGCTCGTGGAACTGGGTGCCACACGGATCGGGAACATGGGCAGACATGACGCGACCACCGGGGCGGACCCTACTCAAATTGCGGCGGAGTGGGCCCACAACGATGCGCTGCCGATCCTGATTCCCGCCGCAGAAAGGACGCCCGTGGCCCCCGCGGTTGTGGACGATGATCTCTTCCCGTGGAATGACAAGGACTTTCAGGCCAATCCGCACCCTTGGTACGACCGTGCCCGCGAACTGAGCCCGGTGCACCAAACCGACGAGCGCACTTTCGTAGTGCTCGGCTACGAAGAAGCGATGAAGTTCGTCAAGGCGCCCAACATGAGCATTCTCGAACCGGGTGGGGAGGGACAGACACCGTTTGGGGCTGCGTTCAATCACACCGTTCTCACGATGGACCCGCCGCAGCACACGCGTGCCCGGCGGCTGTTCTCACGGTGGTTCACACCCAAGTTGATCCGGCAATGGGTCGAAGCAACACGGGCATCGATGGCGACCATTCTCGCCGATTACGAACCTGGGCAAATCATCGACGCCCACTACGATCTCGGCGTCGTGCCTACACATACCACCATGGCTCAAATTCTCGGCTTCCCCGACGGTGAGGTCGAACCGCTGTTCTGGGCACTGTGGAACGCGATGCTCATCCAGGCCACCGACCCGCCTCCGGGAACGCTGGAGAAGTCCGTCGAAAGCCTGGACTACATGTTCAGCACGACCGAAAAGCTGCTCAAGGAAAAGGAACTCAACCCAGGAAGCGGACTGGCAGACGAACTCATTGCGGCCAACAAGCGCGGCGAGATCACCGAGCGCGAGGTGTTGGAGAACATGGTGCTCTTCTACATGTCGGGCGCACCCAACCCTGCGTACCTGGTGGGAGCAGGCTTCGAAGTCTTCGCGCAACACCCCGACGTCTTTCGGGATTATCGCGACAAGCCGGAGTCGCGCGAACGCATCGTCAACGAAATCGCCCGCCTCAACCCGGTGGAGCTGCTGCTTACCCGCTTCCCGACGGAAGACGTCGAGATCGCCGGTACGATCATTCCCGCCGGCGCAACCATCAAGTTCCCCATCGGCGCCGTGAACCGCGACCCCGCTGTCTTCAATAGCCCACACGATTTCGACTACGAACGTCCGCTGGAGACGAGCCGTAATCTGACGTTCGGGCTCGGAACGCACAGCTGTGCAGGTCAACTCATCGCTCGGGCTGAGGTCGACGTGATCTTCACGATGACTGCGGAACGTTTCACCAATGTCACCTTGACGGCACCACCAATCCGGGTGTTGACCGACCGCCTCGTCGCCTACGACAAGATGCCCGTCACCTTGAGCTGATGCCCATTTCTTCGGGTGTGCACCCAGAGACGTCGAAGGAAATGGCCACGTCAATGCACCCAATCAGCCTTTCCAGCTGTCCGGCGGTTACGATTGTGACGGTGAGCACCCAGGATGCGACGGCTGTCCATGACGACTCGTTCCGTCTGCCTGCGCTCGAGGAACTCACGCGGCAATTCGACAAAACGGACCGGGACAGCATGTCGCCGGCGAAACGGCGTGTCCTGGAGGCATTCCTGGCGCTGTGTGTCAGCCACGGCATGGACTCGGTCAGCATGCGGACGTTGGCCAAGGAACTCGACATCAAGGCCCCCAGTATCTATACGCACTTTCCGGGCGGCCGCGACGAAATCATCTCCGAGTCCCTGCGGTGGCAGTTTCACGGATTTACTCAGGCCCTCGTTGACGCTGTTGCCGATGCTGCCGATGCTGACTCGTTCTGGGATGCCATGGTGCGCTTGCACTTCACCCGCCAGGTCGAACTCCCCGAGAGCAATCTTTGGGACCTGATCGTCGCGACGGACCGCAACGCCCACATCCTTCCGGGCGAGCTCAGCGAGAACGTCAACGAGTGGATCGATCGATACGAGGCGCTGTACATTGCCGCCGCTCAGGACATGGGCATCTCCGAAACCGAGCGTCGCGTCAAGGTCGTGATGACGGTGCTAGAGGGGTCGACGCGCTGGTTCGGTCAGGACTTCTCGCCCGACGCGGTGTCGACTGGTGCCGATCAGGCCGTATTGATCAGTCGCCAGATACTCGCGCTGCCCATTTAGGGCCATGCGCTGCAGTAAAAGAGGGTGGCCCCTCGCGGCCCATGACGTACTAACTAACGTAAGTTAACAAGATATATCGCTGGCCTGCCGGTCAGGTCGACCGGCCTCGGAATCGCTACAACTGTTGGAGGAATTGATGATCAAGGCGAAGCGCGCGTTCGACCACGTCGGTATGGCAGTTCCGGATCTCGACCAAGCCGTCGACTTCTTCGTCGACGCTCTTGGATTCGACGTCGTCATCAAAGCCGGGCCGTACGACGATTTCGGATATGTCTGGCCCGGCGACTCCGGGCCCGAGCGCGGAACGCTGCGCCAAGCGAACCTCGTGCTCGGTGACTCGTTCAATCTCGAACTCCTCGAATACTCGAACCGCACCGCTGACTTACCGGACCGGGCGCCACGACCGGCTGACCCTGGTGGCTGGCATCTGTGCATGCACGTCGATGACATTCATGCTGCCAGTGAGGAATTAACCGCCCGGCCCGATACGCATGCGATCTCCCAGATCATCAGAGAAGAAGGCGACCCGTTGGATGGACTGCTGTGGGCCTACTTTCGCACGGACTGGGGACTAGTCCTCGAACTCATTCAGTGGCAGCCGGGACTTCCGTACGAGGCCAACACGGAACTGCGCATGGCGCTGCCCCGCTGGGCACCGGCGTAACGGGCCGTCGTCTCAACATCTGCGTCCTGCACTGTTTTCTAGGGAATTCATGTCATGAGCGCTGTCAGCGCAGTTTCGCATCGTCAGCCAACGCGTCATCGAGTCGCCACCGCCGCCGTCTTCGTCGCCTTCGGTGTGGTTCTCGGCCTGTGGGCGGCGTACCTACCCGTCGTGAAGCACGCAATCGGCGCCACGTCCACGATGATGGGCGCCGTCTTGCTCGTCCTAGGTGTTGGCGCGTTCCTCGGTATGCAGATCAGCGGATATGCCGTCGATAGATTCGGTAGTGGACGTGTTGCCACCCTCGGCGTCGGTGCCATGGCCGTGACTCTCGTGCCTCCATTGATCCTGTCAACCTGGCTGACGGTGGCGGCATCTGCTCTCTTCCTTGGCCTTGCGGTGGGCATCGGCGAAGTCGGCATGAACGCTTCTGCAGTCGAAGTCGAACGTGGATATCGACGGCCGATCATGGCGTCATTCCATGGCATGTTCTCGATCGGCAATGTCATCGGCGCATTGCTCGGCGTCGGAGCCCTCGCAGCGGGAATCAGCGTGCTCGCAACGGCAGCAACGGCCACCCTCATTGCCTTGGCCATGTGTTGCGCTGCCGCGCCGACACTAGTACGCCGCTCAACGCCCTACGCTGCGACCGTAGCCGACGGGACAACTGATGGCATCGAAGCGCCGGCCGCCCAATCGCGTTGGCGCCTAGTCGTACTTGGCGGGCTGGCGTTCCTCTTATTGCTGACCGAGGGGTCGGCGATGGACTGGAGCAGCCTGCACGCTCAGCAACACCTCGGTGCGACACCGAGTTCCGGTGCCTTGGCCCTCGCTTGTTTCGTTTCCGCGATGACGGTGGGCAGATTCAGCATCGACCGTGTGGCTGAGCATGTCGGACCGGTGAGGGTCGTGCGGTGGGGATCGCTCGTGTGCGTGACTGGCCTCGTCGTCGTCACCCAGGCGACGGTGCTACCAATCGCGTGCGTGGGTTGGATCTTGCTCGGACTTGGTCTAGCGGGTTGTGTGCCACAGGTTTTCACGGCCGCCGGCAACACGCCAGGCGCGTCTGCAACGGTTCTCGCGAGAGTCGTGGGAGCAGGCTATCTGGCTGTCCTCGCCGGCCCGGCCGTCGTGGGCTGGTTGGCCGACACGCTCTCACTCAACGGCGCATTCATCCTGCCGATCGCCGCGATGGTGATCTGCGCGGGCGCTGCAAAGGTCGTCGCTAGGCCGTAGCGGCAACCCTCACGAAGGTTGGCCTCTCATTGGCACTGGCGGTGGAGTGTCTTCTTGGCCAACTGGTCCGTCGCCGCGATGAGTCCGGATGTTGAGCACTCGTGCTGGCAACAAGGTACCGCGCTCTTCTTCGGTCAAGCCACCCCAAGTTCCGAACGGCTCTTCGAAAACTATTGAGTGGTCCCGGCATTCGCTCAGAACGGGACATTCGGCGCAAATCTGCTTGGCCACGCGTTGTCGACCGTGGCGGGCATGACCGCGCTCCCCATCAGGGTGGAAGAAGAGGGAAGGGTCTGCGGTGCGGCAGCGAGCCATGAGCCGCCAGTCCCACGACTCGGCATTGCGGAATTGCCGTTGGTGGGTGGCGCTCACGTTACCGAGCCGCCGCGTGGACTACCGGCGGGGGAGCCAGTCGGCAGCTGAGAGCGAGCCGCGACGAAACCACGGATTAACTCACGAGATCGGACAACTGCTGGCCGGTCAAAGCCTGCCGGCATCGGTCCACGACGCTTCCCTGCAACGATTCCACCGCGCGATTGGATCGCCACGCAACGTGTGGGGTCATGATGACGTTCGGCGCGTGGCGCAGCGGATGGTCTCCGGACAGGGGTTCGGTGACGAAGGTGTCGAGCCCGGCGCCGGCGATCTGTCCAGAATGCAGTGCTTGGGCCAAGGCTGCCTCGTCGATCAAGCCACCGCGGGAGACGTTGACGATCACCGCGCCCGTCCGCATGCGGTTGAGAACGTTGGCGTCGACGAGGTTTCGGGTGCCTTCGGTCAAGGGGACGTGCAGCGAAATGACGTCGGACTGTTCTAGTAGCTCGATCAGCGAAGCCTTTGGAATGTCGTCAAAGGTGACGAAGGGATCGAAGGCGCGAGTGTTACAGCCGAGCCCTGCGTACCACCGTGCAACCTGTGCGCCGATGCGGCCCATACCGATGACTGCGACGTCCAGCTCGGAGAACCTGGGTGCGTCGTACGCGATCCTGCCCGCCCACGCGCCGTTCGCAATCGCGGTCTGTCCCTGTGGAATTCGACGCGCCAAGGACAGTCCCATGGTGAACGCGTGCGAGGCGACCTCTTCGCTGGAGGCACCCGGCACGATCGACACCGGAATGCCTGCCGCACGTGCAGCCGCTACGTCGATGTTGTCATACCCGATGCCGTACCGGATGACGGCGAGGCAGCGGGTCATTGCTTGGAAGTCGACGGCCTCGACCCGGGCGTAGGGCGTGACGAGAACCAGGGTCGCCTCCGGTATTGCAGCGCGGAACTCGTCGCGATCTTCAGCTGGAATCAGCCGTGCGCTAAATTCGCGGGCCAGGGCCTCCTCGCGTTCCAAATTGGGGAATTGATGTGGCGCGACCAGGATCGTAACTACGTCCCGCTTTTCATTCACCATTGGTGAGAGAACTTCGCTAGAAGGCATGGCCAAACTCAATCCATAGTAGAGACGAGATGCGCGCGTTTTCTGCCACGCCGTCCCGCCGAATTTAGTTTCGGAATTCGGCCAGTGTCAATGACAAAGACTTACTATTTCGGTATTGGGGTTGCTGTAGTGCTGTTCGCGCAACGATGTCCGCATCGTCAACCGGGCACCCGGCGTGGATGTCGACCGACTCCTGGTGCCGCCATAGACCTCTTCCTAACGAACGGCCGTTAGGTTACTATCGAGTGAGATGGAAACTGGAGGTCCGTCGTGGAGGTCAAGCAGCTCGAAGCATTCCTGGCGGTCTCTGAGCACCTGCACTTCGGACGAGCAGCCAGTCAACTGTTCATGGCGCAAGCGCCTTTGAGTCGAACCATCAGCAGCTTGGAGACTGAGCTGGGTGCTCGGCTCTTCGAAAGAAATACGCGGACGGTAGCGCTGACCGAGGCCGGCCTGGCCCTGATCGATCCCGCGCGGGAGGCGTTGTCCGCAATGCGGAGGGCGGCAAACACCGTGGCGGCGGTGACCAAGGGCGAGCTTGGCGTGCTCCGCGTGGAGTTCAGCGGTGTCGCAGCACATCCAATCGTGGTGGCTCTCGCCCGTCGTATGCGTGCTGAAAACCCAGGCATCCGTGTGGAATTGGCATCGCAACCGATCTCGCGACCGGCCATGCAGAATCTCGTCGACGGCGCCACTGACGTCGCGTTGGGACGGTGGGATCAGTTGCCTCCCGGCATCTCCTCGCGAGTGTTGATGCTGGACTCGCTCGTCGTTGCGTTGCCCCGAACTCATCGGCTGGCCTCGGCGGAAACGATCAACTTTGGTGATGTGGCTGGCGAACCGTTCGTCTCGCTGCCCTACTCCGGTGGATCAATCACCACCGATCGCCTCTGGAGGCTCGGATTCGCTTATGGCAAAGCCATCGACAACGTGCAGTTCGCTCCGGACACGCCGTCGTGTATCGCACTGGTCAGTGCCGACGTCGGGTGCCATCTTGCACTCGGATCGGTCGGCCGCCGGACCACCAGTCCCGACGTGGTCTTCGTCAAGCTGGCACCGGAGGACTCTGCAAGGGTGCCGGACGTCCATCTACGTGTCGCGTGGCGCACGACGAGTCCGTCGCCCGCGGTCCAGGCGGCGCTGCAGTACCTAAACCCGCATCCCGCCGGTTTGGCGGAGTCCGACGCATCGGGCAACCCCGCCGGCCAATTGCCGTGACAGCAATAGTGGACCGGCAATCTAGTAACAATGGCGGCTAGGAAAGGGCATGTGACGCGGGTAACGTCGTCAACATCAAATTCGCACCGGAGCAACTTCCCGCAGCTGCGGATCAATATTTTGATATCCCCCGAATGGGCGCATGATCAATCACGTAGAGAGGAAATGCGTCGTGTTTCAGAAAGAAGCGATTCGCGAGCTCGATGTCGTCATCGTGGGTGCCGGATTCGGGGGAATTGCGGCGCTGCGCCGAATGACCAAGGATCTCGGGCTCGACGCCATCGTCATCGACAAGGCCCCGGGCATCGGAGGTACTTGGTACTGGAATCGGTATCCGGGCGCGCTCTCCGACACCCAAAGTTTCATGTATCAGCTGCCGTTCGAAGAAGAGCTGTATCACGCTACGAATTGGACGATGCGTTACGTGACCGGCCCTGAGATCCGACAGTATCTCGAGGATGCCGTCGACATGTGGCAGCTGAGGTCGAAGTTCGAGCTCGAAACCGAGTTGCGCAGTGCGACTTTCGATGAGGACTCGCAAACCTGGCTCCTGGAGACCGACAGGGGACGGCTGCGCTCACGGTTCTTGATCACCGCGTTGGGCCTGCTGTCCCGACTGAACATCCCGTCGTTCCCCGGAATCGAGAACTTCAAGGGGCGCGTCGCGCACACCGCGGACTGGCCCGAGGGCTTGGACGTGGCAGGTAAGCGCGTCGCAGTAATCGGCAATGGCTCCACCGGGGTGCAGTTTCTGACCGAGGCGGCCAAGTCGGTCAAGCACCTGACATCCTTTCAGCGCACCGCGCAGTACAGCATCCCCGCCGGCAACCGTGCCTGGACGCCCGAAGAGATGGGTGAATTCAAGGCGAGGTGCCAGGAGCGATGGGAGGAGTTTCGTCGGGTCAAGCTGGGTTTCGGCATCGACGAAGAGTACGAACGCGGAACGTTCAGTGTCTCAGCCGAGGAACGCGAGGCCATCTTCGAAGCCGCGTGGCAGAAGGGCGGCAACTACACCTTCATCAACGAAACCTTCTGCGACGTCTACGAAAACCGGGACGCCAACGACGAGGCGGCGAACTTCATCCGCCGAAAGATCGCGCAGACAGTCAAGGATCCCGAGACCGCCCGCAAGTTGACGCCCTCAGAGGTCTTCGCCCGCAGACCCATCACCGATTCCGGGTACTTCGAGATCTTCAACCAGCCGAACGTCACGTTGGTCGCCACTGGAGAGAACCCCATCAAGGAGTTCACCGAGCAGGGCATCGTCACCGAGGACGGCACATTTCACGAGCTGGACGTGCTGGTCCTGGCCACCGGGTTCGACGCGGTCGACGGCAGCTATCGCGGCCTCAACATCGTTGGACGGCGTGGTGAATCGCTCAACGAGCATTGGAGTGAGGGCCCGCGCAGCCACCTTGGCATGACCGTGAGCGGCTTTCCCAACATGTTCATGATCCTCGGGCCCAACGGACCCTTCGTGAACAACCCTCCAGCCATTGGGATCCAGGCGCAGTGGATCAGCCAGACGATCGCGACCGTGATGAACACCCCGGGAGCGTCGATAGAGCTAAGCCCCGAAACCGAGGCGGCCTGGCTGCAGAGGTGTCTGGATGCCCTCGAGGGCTCGCTGTTCCTCGAAACGGGCTCCTGGATCTTCGGGTCCAACATCCCGGGAAAGCGAAAGCCGAGAACCGCCAACTTCTTCGTGGCAGGCCTGGACCAGTTCATCGAGACAGCCGAAACCGAGATTGCCCAGGGCTACCCGGGCTACCAGATCCACGTACCCGCCACTGCCTGAGCACCACGACCGACCAAGGAGTAGATGTGCCGACGACCTATGAAACCGTAAACCCCCTTAGTGGCGGCACGATTTCGCAGCACACGATGATGGCTGACGAGCAGGTGTCGACTGCTCTGGCGCGCGCCGACAGTGCCCACGAAAAGTGGGCCGCGGCCACCGCTGACGAACGGGCGGCGTTGCTCAGCCGAATCGCCGATTTGCACCGCGAACACAAGGCCGAGCTGGCGCGCACGATGGTCACGGAGATGGGCAAGCCGATCACCCAGGCCGAGGGTGAAGTCGAGCTCGCCGCCTCGATCTTCGACTACTACGCCGACGAGGGACCGACACTGCTGCGCGACGAGGAGTTGACCGTCACCGATGGTGGCAGGGCAGTGCTCCGCACCAGCTCGATCGGTCCGATTCTGGGCATCATGCCGTGGAACTTTCCCCTCTACCAGGTGGCTCGTTTCGTTGCGCCCAACCTCGTGCTGGGTAATCCAATCCTGCTGAAGCATGCCCGCTCGTGTACTCAACTCGCGCTGCTGGTCGAGAGAATCGTGGTTGAAGCTGGTGCGCCGCAGGGTGTTTACGAGAACCTCATGGCGACGTCCGACCAAATTGCCACCCTCATCGCCGACCCGCGGATTCATGGCGTGTCGCTGACCGGTTCGGAGGAGGCGGGGCGCACCGTCGCCGCGCAGGCCGGCCGTCATCTCAAGAAGTGCGTTCTGGAGCTCGGCGGATCGGATCCGTTCATCGTCTTGGCAGACGCTGATCTCGACAAGGCGCTCGACCTCGCCGAGACGGGTCGGTTCATGAACGCCGGACAGTCCTGCACTTCGTCCAAGCGAATCATCGTGCACGCTGACGTTTGGGATCGTTTCCTGCACGCGTTCGTCGAGCGTGCCGGTCGGTGGTCCGGCGGGGACCCGCTTCAGGCATCGACCAAACTCGGGCCGATGGCGTCGACGTCGGGGCGTGAAGAGATTGCCGGACAGGTTGACGACGCGGTCGTAAAGGGTGCCACCCTGCACCTGGGTGGTGTGGTCCCCGAGGGGCCAGGAGCCTTCTATCCCGCAACGGTGCTGTCGGGCGTTACCGCAGATATGCGGGCCTACGGCGAAGAGCTATTCGGGCCCGTGGCCGTACTGTACAAGGTGGGCTCCGTCGACGAAGCCGTTCAGTTGGCCAACGATTCTCGATTCGGTTTGGGTTCAGCGGTATTCACGGAGAACCCCGACGTGGCTGCCGACGTCGCGAACCGGCTCGAAGCCGGCATGGTAGGCGTCAACTCGCTGATTCGGAGCAAGGCGAACCTGCCGTTCGGCGGGGTAAAGGCCTCCGGAATCGGTCGCGAACTCGGCCGGCTCGGACTCGACGAGTTCGCCAACAAGAAATTGCTCCGCATCGCCTGAGCTCTTCGATTCATCAGTACAGAAAGCGACGCCCCACCATGCGACTTGTCACTTACTCATCGGCCAACCGATGGCTGCCCGGAATGCAAAGCGGCGACAATGTTCTCAACTTGAACGATGCGCTCTATGCGATCGGCGAGGTGGAGGGCTTGCCGTTCGCTTCGGTACGTGAGTTTCTCGAGTCAGCCGGAGGACGCCTTGGCGAGTTCGGGGCACGGACCGCCCAATTGGCGCCGTCGGCGGTCGCACCCGCAGGGACGATGGCGGACCTGCAACTTGGGCCACCGGTGCCCAATCCCGCCAAGGTACTTTGCGTCGGACTGAACTACGCCGATCACGTGGGGGAGACCGGGCGCAAACTGCCCGAGCACCCGGACATCTTCGCCAAGTTCGCCAGCAGTCTCATCGGGCCCTTCGACGCCATTGACTGCTCCGATGTCTCGGACAACGTGGACTTCGAGGGTGAGCTGGCCGTCGTCATCGGCCGTCGCTGTCATCATGCTTCGGTGAGCGACGCCTTGAGCTACGTGGCTGGCGTGACGGTGCTCAACGACGTGACGGCGCGGGACCTGCAGTACCGGGGTACGCAATGGCTGCCGGGCAAGGCGGTCGACCGGTCGACGCCATGCGGGCCTGCCTTGGTCACCCTCGACGAGCTCGGAGACCTGCAGTCGCTAAACCTCGCTACCCGGGTGAATGGCCTACCGATGCAGGGATCGAATACACACAACATGATCTTCCCCGTTGCCAGGATCATCGCCTACATCTCACATTTCCTGGAATTGGCGCCCGGCGACATCATTGCCACCGGAACACCTGAGGGGATCGGCGCCAAACGTCAGCCCCCACAATGGCTTCACGCCGGTGACGTCGTCGAGGTCGAGGTCTCCGGCGTGGGGACGCTGCGCAACATCGTCAAGTAGCAGTTGGGCTACCGTGGGGTGAGCGGCATAGTGTGACCTCACCATGCGCCAAAGCGCGACTGCCGCGGTTCATTGGAAGGGCAACGTAGATGACGTCCGACGGCGGCGACCTCTCAGCCGCGCTGAGCGCTCTGCGCCGTGAAGGCGTCGCCGTCGACGACACTGCACTCACCCGTGCGCTCTATTCGTCGGATGCCTCGATCTACCGCGTTCAACCCGGTGCGGTCGCCTTCCCACGGACGCGCGACGATGTCGACGCCATCGTCGCCGCGTGCTCGCTCAACTCCGTACCCGTCACCAGCCGGGGCGCCGGAACCTCCATCGCCGGAAACGCGGTGGGTACCGGCATCGTCATCGACCACAGCCGCCACCTCAACGGTGTGCTCGACATCGACGCCGAGACATCCTCGGCGCGAGTGCAACCCGGAGTGGCGCACGCGACACTACAGCGCCACGCCGTCCAACGGGGGTTACGGTTCGGGCCCGATCCCTCTTCGCATTCGCGATGCACCATTGGCGGCATGATCGGCAATAATGCCTGCGGTTCAAGAGCTTTGGGTTACGGTCGCACCAGCGACAACGTGCTTGGTCTACGTGCCGTCACCATTGCAGGAGAACACCTACTCTTGGGCAGCTACGCGCCGACCACGGACGCGAGGTCACCGTTACTGGAGGGTTTACGAGAGACTGCGGCAGGCTCACTAGCCACGATCCGCACCGAATTCGGTCGCCTCGGACGCCAAGTCTCCGGATATGCACTCGAAGCGCTACTGCCCGAAAACCGGTTCGATGTCTCGAGATTGCTCGTCGGGTCCGAAGGAACCCTGGCCGTAGTCGTGGAAGCCGACGTCCGACTAGTCAGCGAGGCCACCCACCGGTTGATGGTCGTCCTCGGCTTCGCGGACATGATCGCCGCCGCGGCCGCCGTACCTGAGATCTTGCGTTTCTCGCCCGTGGCCTGCGAAGGACTCGACAGTAGGATCACCGATGTCGTCTCCGCCGTCCGTCCAGGCGCGGTGCCCGACCTACCCCGCGGCGCGGGCTGGCTATTCGTCGAATTCGCGGGAGAAGACCTCGGCGAACTAAAGTCTCGAGCCCGAGGTGCCGCCGCGGCCAGCGGCGCGCTGGAGTCCCGCTTGGTGCACTCCACCGCCGAAGCCGCAGCGCTGTGGAAGATTCGGGAGGATGGTTCCGGGCTGGTAGCCCGCACCCCAGGTGGGCGCCCCGCGCACGCTGGCTGGGAGGACGCCGCAGTTCCTCCCGAACACCTTGCAGGATACCTTGCGCAGTTCGAGGAATTGTTGAGCCACCACAACCTATTTGGCGTGCCCTATGGTCATTTCGGCGACGGATGCGTGCATGTGCGCATCGACTTCGATCTCGACAGCGACGACGGCCGGGGTCGCTACGAACGGTTCCTGATCGATGCGGCAGAACTCGTCACCAAATATGGCGGCTCCATGTCGGGCGAGCACGGCGACGGCCGGGCACGTAGCGCGTTGCTGGCCCGGATGTACTCGGCGTCGGCCATCGACCTCTTCGCACGAGTGAAGGCTCACTTCGACCCTGCCAACCTGATGAATCCTGGCATCATCGTCGAGCCGCGACCAGCTTCAGCCAATGTCCGGTACGGCGCGGCGAGCACGCGAATCCCGTTGAAGTTCAATTACCCCCATGACGTCGAGAACTTGTTCGGGGCGGTGCACCGGTGCACGGGCGTCGGGCGGTGCGTGGCACCGAATCCCTCGGCCACCAGCGTGATGTGCCCGTCGTTTCACGCCACCCGAGATGAGAAGGACTCCACCCGCGGGCGAGCCCGGGTGCTGCAAGACGCGGTGAGCGGGGCGCTCGGCAGGGACGGCCTGTCATCACCTGTGGTCAGCGACGCACTCGACCTGTGCCTGAGCTGTAAGGGCTGTAGATCCGATTGCCCGACCGGTGTCGACATGGCGACCTACAAGTCCGAGGCGCTTCATCACAAGTACCGTCATCGCCTCCGGCCGCGGTCGCACTACTCGCTGGGTCTGTTGCCGAGATGGCTGCGCCTCGCCAGGCGCGCACCCGGTCTCGTCAACCGACTGACGGCCGTCCGCTGGACTCACCCCGTCACGGCGTGGGTGGCCGGTGTCGATTCGCGGCGTTCGATTCCGCGGATTGCCGGACGTTCACATCGGTTGGAGCGGTCGACGAAAAGGGGCCTACCGCCACCAGATTCGTCTGGTCGGGACGTGGTCCTCTTCATCGACACGTTCTCCGAGACTTTCACACCGCAGAACGTCACCGCGCTACTTGATGTCCTGCACACCGCGGGCTATCGCGTGTTCGTGCCCCGGCGGTCGGTCTGCTGCGGACTTACGTGGATCTCCACCGGGCAGCTGGACGGCGCACGTCGGCGCCTGCAACGCACTGTCTCGGAATTACACCCCTACGTCAGCCGGGGTATGACGGTGCTTGGCATTGAGCCCTCCTGCACCGCGACGTTGCGGACGGATCTGCGCGAGCTCATCGATACCCCGCAGGCGGTGGAGGTGTCCGCGGCGGTCAAGACTCTCGCCGAGTTGCTCAGCGCCGACACGAACTATCAACCACCCGACCTGTCCGGCGTCGAGATCGTTGCCCAACCGCACTGCCACCATCACGCCGTCCTGGGCTGGGACACCGACCGCGCCCTTCTCGAGAGAGCCGGGGCCCGGGTGACGGCCGTCGGCGGATGCTGCGGTCTCGCTGGAAACTTCGGTGCTGAACGCGGCCACTACGACGTGTCAGTCACCATCGCAGAAAGCCAGCTACTCCCTGCCCTGCGCGCCGCCTCGCCGGCGACCGTCGTTCTGGCCGACGGGTTTTCGTGCCGAACCCAGATCGACCAGTTGGCTGGCAGGGCAAGCGTGCACCTGGCTGAGCTCCTCGCCGGTCATCTGCCCGCCTAGCGGCCCAGCCCGTCAATCGAACCGCCGATGCCGACCGGCGAATCCCCCGGGGTGGTGCGCGATACACGTTGGTGTGCAACATGTCTCGGACCACCGCCGGGGGACTACTCGCTGAACGATCAGTTGGTTACGGGCGCCGCAGTGGGAACGCCCTGAGCCTGCGCTTCGCCGGTGGGGTCGGTTGTCGGGTCGTCCCCGACGGCGCGCCCGAGCCCTCGATAGAGCTCGGGCTTGTTGCGCTTGAGATGCAGCGCGACAAGGCAACCGGCCAACAGGAAGGCCAGCAGCACCAGCAGCATCCACAGGTTCTCACCCGGCTCACCGCCGACGAGGAGGTCGAACCTGATGATGCCGAAGATCACGACCGCGCCCATTGCGACCGCTGCGATGATCGGAGCAATCGTCACCTTCCACTTGCTTTCCCCAACGGGTACACCGGTGCGGGCGAAGTACCTGATCACCGCAACGCTCACGAAGGCCATCAGGATGAGGACCCCCGCGGTGCCGAGTCCGCTGCCCGTACCTTGGATCAGCGGGGCAGGCATGAAGAGGCCGGCCACGATGAGCAAGACGGCCATGATGACCGAGGACGCGAAAGATGCCCGGTAGGGCGACTTGTGACGCGGATGGACTGCCGCGAGATAGAAGGGCAGTGCGTGGTCAGCGGACAGGTTCTGCAGGTAACGGGCAACAACGTTGTGCACTGACAACACCGACGCCAGAGCCGACGTCGCGACGAGAACCAGGGTGATGGTTGACAGTGTCGGGCTGACGTAGCGAGCCATCGCATCGCTGAACATCGTGGTGGGGTCGTCGATGGCTCGCTGCCCAGCGTCGGATCCGCCGTAGGCGATGACCATGGAGTAGGCCGAGATGGCGTAGAACACACCAATCAGGATCACGGAGAGGTAGGTGGCCCGAGGAACGGTCTTGGCCGGTTCGCGTACTTCGTCGCGGAACAACGCGGTCGCCTCGAAGCCAATGAAGTTTCCGAGGGCGAACAGCAGCGCCATGCCGGTGCCGGCACCGATGAACAACGCTGGATTCAGCGGCTCGACGGACAGTCCACTCGCGCCGCCCTTGGCCAGGGTGAAGCCATTGAAGATCGCGACCAGGATGACCTCAAGCACCATCACCGTGCCGAGGACTTTGGCGGACAACTCGACGTTGAAGTGTCCGAGTGCGGTGATCAAGACCCAGCCCGCTGCAGAAGCGGCCCACCACGGGATGGTCGGGCCACCAAGATGCGTAATCGTCTGCGAGAGCATCAAGCCGGCGAATGCGTAGACCCCCACCGCGATCAGAATGTACGAGACCGTCGCCAGGAAGGCGCTGCCGACGCCGAACACCCGGCCAAGACCGAGCGAAATGTAGGCATAGAACGCGCCGGGTCGCTGAATGTGGCGGGTCATCGTCATGTATCCGACCGAGAAGATCAGCAGTACGGCGGTGGACACCACCCATGCCAAGGTGGCGGCTTGGCCGACGAAGCCGATCGCGAAGGCGATGTAGCCCGAGACGGTGACGATGGGAGCGGAGAACGCCAACACGGTGAGGACCAGTGAGGCGGTGCCAAGCTTGCCCGACAGGCGGGTCTCTGTCGGCGGAGGTATCAGCGGGTCGCCCGAGGCGGCTTGTGCAGTACTCATGGTGCGCTTTCCTAACTGTCTAAGGCATCAGTCGATCTGGCAACCTGTGCTGTGACGTAGCCCACTCGGTTGGTGGTGGAAAGAAAACTACCTAACGTTCGGAAGGTTCGCACCTGCGCGCGTCAAATCCGCAGAAATCGAAAGAGTGGACGCTGGCAATAGGAATAGTCCTCGACATATCCCCAGCTCAGTCCATCGCGACTCGGTTTCGATGCACGTATCGCGTGGGCTGTTGGGCGGGGTCGGAGTACATCCCATCGTCGTCGTGCCAGACCGCGACGTCGTTCAGAAGTTCTCCCGATGGGTGGTCCTCGACGAAAAGATGCGTCGAATTGGCGCTTATCGTCCGGGACACGGGTCGAGGAATGTGGGGCCTGGTCAGAGAACCTTTGAAAGTGAGGACCCGGATGAACCTGGAAACCCTTGGGCCCGAACGAGACGTCGCTGACGTTGTCGCTGCGATCGAGCGGGATGGCGCATGCATCGTGCGCGACGTCCTCTCGCCGGAGACGCTGGGCAGCCTCGACGCCGAACTGACGCCGCTCATCGATCGGACCGAACCGAGTGGTGACGAGTGGGCCGGCCGAAAGACGAAGCGAACGGGTGGCCTCGTTGCGCAAAGTCCTGCCGTCCGCCCGGTCGTCATGCACCCGTTGGTGCTGGGCGCGGCCAACGCGGTGCTCGGCCCCTTCTGCGAGCGCATTCAGCTCAACTTGACTCAGCTCATTACGATTTTACCTGGTCAGGCGGCGCAACCGCTGCACCGGGACCGTTTCGTCTGGGGTGGTCGCGGCACCGGCTTCGAAGGCGCCGGCGGCCTTCCACGCCGTATCGAGCCGCAGTTCAACGCGATCTACGCCTTGACCGACTTCACGACTGAGAACGGCGCCACGACTGTCGCTCCAGGCAGTCATCGGTGGGATTTCGACGGCTCAGAAGCCGATCGCGAGGCGCAACCGGCGGAATGCGTCCAAGCCGAAATGTCGCGTGGATCGGTTGTCCTGTATACGGGATCGGTCATCCATGCAGGTGCTGCGAATCGGTCCAGCAGCCCGCGGATCGGCATGAACATCACCTACTCGCTGGCGTGGCTTCGTCAAGAGGAGAACCAATTCTTGTCCTGCCCACCTGATGTCGCGAAGCACCTCGATCCAGACCTCGCTGATCTGTTGGGCTACACGATGGGCAACTTCGCACTCGGGTTCTGCACGAGCCCAGAGTTCGACGAACCAGCCTCGCGCGCCCCTGAAACCGTTCTCGGACGTCAGCTGCGGGTTCACGCGCCGGCCTGACCCGAACGAAACGAGTCGTTGGTTCCTCAAGGGATACCGATCTCGTTCAGGACGTCAGATCCACCGCGCGTCGTGCGCCGCCATGTGCAGCGCAGCCAGATGGCTGAAGAGCATGGATGCACCGATCGGTATTCCGCCACCAGGATAGGCGGTGCCACTGACGGCGGCCATGGTGTTTCCCGCAGCGTAAAGTCCGGGAATCGGCGTTCCCGACGTGTTGATCACCTGACCATGCGGGTCGGTCACCAAACCGCCCTTGGTGCCGAGATCGGACAGCCCGAAGGCTGCCGCATGGAACGGACCGTCCTCGATTGGCACCATGGGTGACAACCCACCGGAGAAGGCTCGGTCATACCCTTCGTCGCCGCGGTGGAAATCGTCGTCCACGCCGGAGGCGGCGAAGGCGTTGAACCGTTGCACGGTGGCCACCAGATTGTCGGGGTCGACGCCGATCTTCTCCGCCAGTTCGGGCAGGGATGGCGCGGTGTGCCACAGGCCGGCCTCGACGTACTTCTCCGTGCCGGCCATCGAGACGTTGGTCGCTTTCACCGGTGGCACAGGGCCTTCCCGATCGTCGTAGATCATCCAGTACGGCAGCTCGAGCGACCCGCTGGCGAGTTCGTCGACGATCACCCGCCCGATTCGGTCATACGGTGCGGACTCATTGACGAAACGCCGACCGTGCCGGTTGACGAAGATGCCGCCGGTGAACCACAGCGCGAACGCGGAGCGGCCGTCGGGGTGGGTGAGACCGGGGGACCACCAGGCTTGATCCATGAGATCGACGGCAGCGCCCGCACGGATACCGGCCTCCAGCGCCAGACCGATGTTGGCCGGAGCGCCCATGCTGTCGGCGGATCGCCCCGGCACCCCGTGCTGCTTGCGTAACGCCGCGTTGTGTTCGAATCCCCCGGTGGCCAGCAGCACTCCGCGGTGCGTTCGGATGGTCCGGCGAGTACCCCGATCATTGACCACCGCGCCGGTGACCGCGCCGGATTCGGTCACCAAATCCTCGACTGCGCAGCCGAGTCGCAGCGACGCAGACGGATACGCGGTGATCGCAGACAACAGCCGTCCGATCAGTGCCCGTCCGCCGCTGAGTGTGTCAGGCCTGTCGCATCCCAGCCGTTCGAAATCGAGTGGACCGCGGACGTTGTCGCCGAGGTCCCCAAGCACAGCGGCGTCCAGGGGTTCGGGCACGGTGTGCCGACCGCCGTCGAGCTTGGCGTGTGGCGCCAGTCCGTAATAGTCCGGCCAGGGAAGCGGTGTGAACGAGAAGTGTTGATCTGCCTCAAGATATTCGATGAGTCTGGCGCCACCGTGCACGTAGGCGCGCTGTAATTCGTTCGGTGTGCGGTCGCCGACCACGGCGTGGAAGTACTCCATGGCGTCATCTAGTGAATCCTGGAAGCCGGCCCGACGCAGCACGGGATTGCAGGGGAACCACATTCCGCCGCCACCCGAGTACGCCGTAGTCCCCCCGAACTGATCGGACGCCTCGGCCACGACGACCGAAAGGCCCTCGCGGGCAGCGGTATACGCGCCGGCGAGGCCCCCGCCAGAGCCGGCTACCAACACGTCGGTCTCTTCGTCCCACCGCGTCATGATCCTGCCTTCTTGGGGAACACGAACACGCCTTCAGCGTGAACGGTAATTCCTTGGTCGTCGGCGATGTGACCAACGGTGAAGGTCTTGGCACCCTCGGTCCGCTCCACGCTTGCGCACGCCCGAAGCGCTCCGAGCGGAGTGCCCCGCACGTATCGGAGCGTCAATGTTCCGGTGTAGGCAGGCTTGCCCGGTTGGTGGACCGGCGCGCCGAGAACGTGATCGAGGATGAGGGCGCAGACACCGCCGTGCACGTGACCAGCCGGCCCTTCGTACGCGGCACCTAGCGTGAACTCGCTCCACACCGAACCGTCCGGCTCATGCTGTAGCACCAGCGGCGGGGCCACTGGATTGCGTTCGCCTATGAGTACATTCCCCGGCATGCTGATCTGGCCGTCCCTCGTCCGGTGGATGCCGAAGGAACCGGGCATCAGTTCCTGACTGAGCAAGCCGACGGCGGCATCCACATGTGACTGCGCGTCGGCGACGACTGCTGGGTGGACTTCGGTGCGAATCGTTGCGTCCAGCAATCGGCGCACCGAGCGTGTCAATGAAACGAACGGGTCATCGCGGCCGGGGGTCAACGGCCGCTGCCGAATTCTCCATAGCCACCGCGATAGAACAGCAGCGGTCGCTGATCGGTGTGCGCGCGTAAACCGGTGACATGGCTGACGACGATGGTGTGGTCGCCGGCGTCGTGCTCGGCGACGACCTCTGCCTCGATGGTGGCGAGCGTGCCGGCGAGAACGGGGGCGCCGTTGCTCCCAGCGGACCACTGCAGCCCGGCGAACTTGTCTCCACCACTCGTCGCGAAACGGCTGCACACTTCGTATTGGTCGTGGGCCAGCACATTGATACAGATCCGTCCGGAACGACGGATCTGCGGCCAACTGGTCGAGGTGCGGGCAGGACAGAACGATACGTACGGCGGGTCCAGGGAGACCGATGTGACCGACTGGCAGGCGAACCCCTGGGGGCCGTCGCCATCAACCCCGGTGATTACCGTGATCCCGGTACAGAAGTGGCCGAGCACTGACCGCATCGTGGCCGAATCGGGTAACAACAGCTCGCTGATATCAGCATGGGATGTCATGCAATCAGCTTCGGGGCGCTGGTAGCCGGGGACAACCCGATGTCCCGGCCAGCGGCGATGATTGTCCGCGGCACACCCGGCAATTGTTAACCTCTCCAAATGAGTGACGCCGCGAGCACGGACAAACCGATCCTTGCTGCAACCAGTTGGGCGTTACTGGGCATGCTCACGTACAACCAGGAGCTGTCCGGTTACGACCTCCGCAAATGGATCGACTGGAGCTTGCGGTACTTCTACGGAAGCCCCGCATACAGTCAGATCTATTCCGATCTGAAGAAGCTCGAGCGGCTCGGGCTGGTGACCTCCCGGGTGGAAGCCGGCACCGGCGCCCGCAGTCGCAGGCTGTACAAGATCACCGACGCGGGCAACGAGGCCGCCACGGCGTGGGTGAACGAAGCGCCCGTCGAGCCCCCGACGTTGAAACACAATGCGCTGCTGCGGGTGACCTTCGGGCACCTGACGAACCCGAGCCAGCTGCGGGAGTTGCTGCAAGAGCACGTCAATTACGCCGAGGAGATGCACCGGCAGGCAGCCAAGGACGCCAAGTGGTCAAAGGTGGAGCCCGCCTGGGCCTATGCCCACTTGGCATTGCAGTGGGCGGAGCGCTACTACGCCAACGAACGTGAATTGGCGTTGAAGATGATCAAAGAGCTGGACGAAGCGGAAGCGGTGTTCCATGCCGCCAAGCTCGACGACCAGACAGCACCCTGGCCCGCCCGAGAGATCTGGCACGAGGTCGAGAAGCAGGCCGACGCCGATGAGTGAGCCTGACCGCCGGGCTCAGCCGGCGGCAGCATCATGCGCGGCGATGTAGCCGTACACCAAGCCCTGCGCGATAGTGGCTCCGGCACCGGGGTAGGTCGCTCCGAACGCATTGGCGGCGGTATTGCCAATGGCATACAGCCCTGGAATTGCCTCGCCGTCCTGGCCGAGCACCCGGGCCCGACCGTCGGTCCGCAGCCCGCCGCATGTGCCGAGGTCGCTGAGAACCGTCTTCACGGCGTAGAAGGGTCCACGCTCCAGCGGGCGCAGGTTCGGATTGGGTGTGACGGTGGGGTCGCCGTAGTAGCGGTCGTAGGCACTGGCGCCGCGGCCAAACTCGAAATCAATTCCTGCGCTCGAACTTTCATTGTAGGAGCGCATCGTCGATTCGAAGTCATGTCGGTCGACCCCCATCTTGGAGGCGAGTTCGTGAAAGCTGTCGGCGCGATGAGCGATGCCGGCTTCGTACCATGCCTTCGGGATCGGCATCCGGGGATACAGCTCGGCGGCGAACACGTAGCTGTTGCGATATTTCTGGTCGAAGACCATCCACATCGTCTCGATCGCGTCCCCCGCACGTTCCCGACTCAGCAGACACTGCCCGAAGGACATGTAGTCCGCGGCCTCGTTCACGAAGCGGCGGCCGGTGTGGTCGACGATCAAGGACCCGGGAAGGGAGCGCTCGGCCAGCAGCACCGCCGGCTCGCCGCCGGGCAGGGGTGCCACGGCGGGGAACCACCACGACTGATCCATCAAATCTGTTGCAGCGCCGCTTTCCTGCGCAATCTGGATGGCGTCTCCGGTATTGG
Organism: Mycolicibacterium sp. P9-64; assembly: GCF_008329605.1. GTDB lineage: Bacteria > Actinomycetota > Actinomycetes > Mycobacteriales > Mycobacteriaceae > Mycobacterium. The sequence continues at coordinate 689,317 of NZ_NPKO01000003.1, read as the reverse complement.
TTTGGGCGCCCAAGCTCTGGTTCTCGGCGAGGCTCTCCGACTGGAACTTCCATCGCATGTCCATGTTGTGGTCGAAGCCGCCGGCTGCCAAGACGACGCCCCGCCGGGCGGTGACTGCGACTCCGACTCCTGCAACGTCGACGACGGCACCGGTGACACGGTCGTCCACGGTGATCAGTCGTGAGAGGCGGCTGGAGGTCCAGATCGGGATACCCGCCGTCAAGACGCCGGAAAAGAGCCCGGCGGCCAGCGCTTGCCCACCAGCCGTGTAGTGACGGCCCAGTAGCAGTCCGACGAGACCCTGACACAAGCGCTTGACGACGATGGGTAGACCCCTACGGGGCAGGCGTGCCACCAGGTTGAGCCACTTGTAATCGGCACCCGTGGCAGGCATCGGGAAGTCCACTTCCAGGAGTCCGGGCTGCAACCGGTCCCGGTATTCGCCGAGCACTTCGAGGTCGAACGGGCGGCACTCGCACGTCCGGCCCGTCGCGCTACCGCCGGCCGACTCAGGGTGGTAGTCGGCATAGCCCTTGGCCCAGAACAATTTCATCGGCGTCATCCGGCGCAGCAGATCCACAGTGGCATTGACGTTGGCAAGGAAGGCCGCCGAGCGCTCTGCCGGTGCCGTGCCGCCGACGACGGCGTCGAGGTAGGTTCGTGCGCGTTCGACGGTATCGCCGCCCCCATCGCGGTCCAGCACGGTGCTGGCGGGCAGCCACAACGCGCCACCGGACCGGGCAGTCGAGCCGCCGACAGTTGGCGCTTTCTCGATGATCAGCACCGTCAGCCCCCGGTCATGGGCGGCCAGCGCCGCGGCCAGTCCGGTGCCGGAGCCGACCACCAGCAGATCCACCGTCACGTCACGGATGGGCAGCCCTGCTGGAATCGTCGTCGAAAGCGCAGTCGTCACGACGGCGACGTTAAGTTGTTGGCCGGCAACGCGGCATCCCATGTCCTGATCAGCGGAACAACTCGTGCTCGTACCCTGCGGGCGCTGTTAGAACGGCTGCATGACGTTACAGCCCGCCAGTGCAGAAGTGCGGCTCATCGAAGCCGGAGAAGTCCCCACCAGGTTCGCCCGCGGATGGCACTGCCTGGGATTGATCAAAGACCTCGGTGACGGCATGCCGCACGCGATCAAGGCGTTCGGCCAGAAGCTGGTGGTCTTCCGCGGTGAAGACGGCAAAGTCAACGTCCTGGACGGCTATTGCCGGCATATGGGCGGGGACCTGAGCCAGGGCCAGGTCAAGGGTAACGAAATCGCCTGCCCGTTCCATGACTGGCGCTGGGGCGGTGACGGCCGATGCAAGGCGGTTCCGTATAGCAAGCGGGTGCCGCGACTGGCGCGTACCGCCACCTGGACGACGCTGGAACAGGATGGCCTGTTGTTCGTGTGGAATGACCCGGAGCGGAAGTCGCCGCCCGCCGAGGTAACCATTCCGCGCATCGAGGGCGCGAGCAGCGACGAGTGGACGGATTGGCACTGGTACAGCACGGTGGTCAATACCAACTGTCGCGAAGTGGTGGACAACGTCGTCGACATGGCGCACTTCTTCTACATCCACGGATCGTTGCCGACCCATTTCAAGAACATCTTCGAGGGCCACGTGGCAACGCAATACATGAGCACTGGGGTCCGGGCAGACCTCAAAGATGTTACTAGCACGCTGGGTTCAAGCTCGGTCGCATCGTATTGGGGACCCTCCTTCATGATCGACGACCTGACATACCACTACGAAGAGGGCGATCAGCACACGGTGCTGATCAACTGCCACTACCCGATCGATGAGCACTCGTTCGTGCTGCAGTACGGGATCATCGTGAAGAAGGCGGCCGGTCTGTCCGACGAGATGGCCACCCAGGCGGCGATCGAATTGGGCGATTTCGTGAAGATGGGTTTCGAGCAGGACGTGGTGATCTGGAAGAACAAGGCGCGCATCGACAATCCACTGCTCTGCGAAGAGGATGGCCCCATTTACCAGTTGCGGCGCTGGTATGAGCAGTTCTACGTCGACGTCGACGAGGTCACCCCCGACATGGTCGACCGCTTCGAGTCCGAAATCGACACGACTCGGCCCAACGGAATCTGGTCGAGAGAGGTCGAGGAGATCGTGGCCGCGCGGTCGACGACGACCACGAGCGCGGGTTGAGCGTGCGGCCCGACAATCGGCTGGCCGAATTGGCGATGACACCGGTGAATTGTCGAACGTGTGGTGCAGAAGTGTTGGCGCGCAAGGGTAGTTGGCAGCAAACGAGTGTGCAGTGGACGGCAGACGCCGTCGCGCGGTGCTGGCAACGACGCAACGCCGATGCGTTGTCCGCCCACGGGAGCAGAGGATTGCTGATCGCCTGTTCGTATATGGATGAATCGATCGAGAACGAAGCACGCTGCGGCAGATTGCCGGTGGTCGACGAGATGGCACAACCCGTGCACTGATAGGCGTCAAAACACATGATGCGCCAGGCTTTCGGCCGGGCGCATCATGTGTTTTGCGGTGGAATCAGGCGTGCGCTCCACCATCGATCCGGATCTCGGTACCGGTGATGAATGCGCCATCATCGGAAGCGGCCATGGCGATCACCGATGCCACATGGGCCGGTTCGCCCAGAACGCTGCCGTCGGCCTGCCGCAGGATGGGTGTCTGCTTGGCCCACAGCCCTAGGTCGTAGTCCTGCGGCATCTTGTCCAAGGTGCTCAACGCAAGGGCAGTGGACACCCCGCCAGGCTGAATGTTGATGGCGCGCAGACCTCGATGGGCGTACTCGAGGGCCAGGCAGTGCGTGAACGCGAGTATGCCGCCCTTGCTTGCGGCATAGGCCGACATGTACGGGTGGGCAAAGGTTGCGGAGGTCGACGTGAAGTTCACGACCACACCACGACCGGAGTCGCACAGCGCGGGCAGCGCCCGCCTGGTCATCAGGAATGTACCGGTCAGATTGACCGCAAGGATGGTGTTCCAGTCGTCGAGCGTGTGCTCGTGCGTGTGCGCGCAGCGCTGAATCGCGGCCGCATTGACCAGGACGTCGAGGCCGCCGAGCCGTGCGACGGCCGCATCCACCGTCGAAGCCACGGCGGCCTCGTCGGAGATATCGAGAACAGCGGTCGTGAGTCGGTCGCCGGCCCCGACTTGCTCTGCCTCCGCCGTGGTGCCAGCGAGACCGCTGGCAGAGACATCACAAGCCACCACGCTGCCACCCTCGTGGAGTAGCCGGTGCACCGTGGCCTGTCCGATACCAGAACCCGCGCCGGTGACGATGATTCGACGATCCGAGAACCTATCCACGAGCGGCCATCACAAACGGCGACAGCTGAGCCTCGTCCGGATACCAGGCCGGACCGCCCAGGTCGTAAGCCGCGTTCACGGTCCGGATGAACTCCGGATCGTGCAACGGATTGTCCGGCATCTTCAGCTTGATCCCTTGTGACCGAACGTCCTTCACCAGAACGTCGATCGCACGCTCAATCGTGAGATCGTCAGTGTGGTCCATGCTCTTCTTCAGCTCATCGAAGTCGCTGAACACCTCTGCCGACCAATGCACCAGGAAGCGCAGTTCATCTGTGTGGTGCCGGGCGATGACGTCGTCGCCGGTCTTCAGCACCCAGTGGTGGCGGTCCGTGTCGTCGCCGGAAAAGAGGGTATCGAACGCCAAACCGGCCGGCAACTGCTGCTCGAGGGGGCCGTTGGCTTCGCCGCGGTGCATCAGCATCTCGTTCTGCACGAGGACGCCACGGTTGTACGTCGGGGGCATGACACGTTCCGGGGCCCCGAGCGGGCCATCCGGCCAGTACGTGAAGCCGCTCTTCTCGTCATGACAGAACCAGGTGATGACTTGTGCGGCCTTGACCATGTAATCGCGGAACAAGTTCGACTTTGCCATCACGCTGGTCAACCAGGTGGGTGCATTCTCGTGCCGCACTCCGCGGAAGCTCGGTGCGTCCAAGTGGCCCGGATCGCGATTGGCGCAGGGTCCGTTGACGTTGAACAACATCATCTCCGGCTTGGCGTAGTCAGCGTGCCAATAGCTCTTGGCCATGTTCAAGAATGACTCGTTGTAGAAGATGTCGTGCAGCTCGGGAAAGTGCACGGTGGAATAGCTCGCCAGATATCCACGGAACGTAGGCGTCAGAAAGAGATCCATCGAGGGCTCGAAGCCCTCCGGGAAGTCCCCGCTCAACGTCGCCATCAGTTCCGCAGGAGACGCGAAGTGTTGGGCGATGATCAACTTCCACGGACCCTCCCTGCGAACCACATCGAGGAGGAGTTCCAGCTGATCCGGTGTGTAGACGTCGTGTAGCTCCCGTGGCGGTGACGCAGGACGCAGGACGTCAGAAAGGGCTTTCCTTCGATCGTCTGTGAGCATGTGACTACCTCCTGTTTGAGCGGGCGTGGTGATGCCTCGGTGCATTGATTGTGCGGTCCCGATGACGTGCCGCCAGCGGACCTGCTCAGTGATCGGGACAACAACAATGAGCTGTCAAAACCCAAGTGGGTGTCTGAATTTTGCGCGAAGTAGCGCCCCGGTCTCCGCGATGGCAAGCCTGCCGCGAGCCGTGGAATCCGAGCGCATCAGAAATCCGTGATACACACCGGGATAGCGGGTGACGGTCGTCTGGACGCCGGCATCGCGCAGCCGTACTGCATAGCGTTCACCCCAGTCGCGGATGGGGTCGCATTCTCCGGTGACCACGATCGCCGGCGGCAAATTGCTGAGGTCGGTGGCGTACGCGGGTACCCGATATGCATCGATCGGTGACCCGGCCCGGGTATCCGTGAGGTGGTGCATGTAGTCGATGTCGTCGCGGCTGAGCATCGGGGCGTCGGCGAGCAGGCCGATCGACGGTGCCCCCATATCGCGGTCCAGCCCGGGATAGAGCAGCGCCTGTACGAAAAGCGTTGGGCCGGAGTGGTCTCGAGCCGCGAGCGATACCGCCGCGGCCAGTGTGCCGCCGGCGCTGTCGCCGACGACTCCGATTCGCGTCGCGTCCAGCCCGAGGTCCGCCGCGTTGTCGACGGCCCAGCATGTCGCGGTGTAGGCATCGTCGAACTGCGCAGGCGGCGGGTTTTCAGGAGCCAGTCGATACTCCACCGAGAGCACCGTGGCCCCACTGGCGGCGGCCAGTGCCCGGGCCAGTGGTTCGAAGGAGTGCACCGAACCCATCACCAGTCCGCCGCCATGGAAGTAGACCAGGGCGGGGGAGGAGTCGGCTCCGCCGACTGGTCGATAGATCCGGATCGGTATTCGTCGAGTGCTGAGTGCGATGGTGTGATCTTCCGTTGCGGCCATCGCCGGCATGCAGTCCGGATGGGGCATGGCTTCAACGCCTCCGCGGACCGCGTCAAGCCCGCGTTGACGCATCGGCGGGATCGGGCCGAATCCGGCCACGCGCGCCGCGGCATCGGGATCCAGTTGAGGTCGGCGCATCAGTGGGCAGCTGGGTCGAAGCGCTGCGTGGCGCGTAGCCGTGGGGCGCGCTGGGTGCTGAGGATCTCGGCTCGTTCGGTCATCGCCGATGAGACATAGTCCGGCTGAGTGAGTAGGTAGAACCGGTCATCGGCGGACTGTTCGAACACGACCTCGGCCGCGGTCACGGCGTCCATCGCACCGGCCTTGATATTCAGCATGGCCTCGCGTTGAGATTCTGCCGCCGCAACGTCACCATCGGCGACACCGCCGGCAGTATCGAAGATGTTCGATACCACCGCGCCTGGGAGAACCGCCTGAACGTGAATGTGGCGGTGCCCCGCGAGGTCGACTTCCAGTCGCAGGCATTCGGTCAGCGCCAGTACGGCGTGCTTGCTCATGATGTAGGGCGTCTGCAGGGGCACCGACGCGACACCGCCGATGGAGGACATGTTCCATAACCAGGTCGGTTCGCCGGTGGCGATCATCTTGGGCATGAATGCGCGCACACCGTTGAAGACCCCGGTGATGTTGACGTCGACGATCCGATTCCAGTTCTCGACCGGTGTGTCCCACAAGTATCCGAACTGCTCGATACCTGCGTTGTTGACCAACAGCCTTACCGGCCCGAGATCGCGGTAACACTTCTCGGCCAGGTCGGCGACCGCAACCGCGTCCCGCACGTCGCAGACCACATCGATCGCTCGGGCACCGTTCGCCGACAACTCATCCCGCAACGCCGCTGCGGCGTCACCGTCTATGTCGACGATCACCACCGTCATGCCGAGCCGCGATGCGTAGCGCGCCACGCCGGCGCCGATTCCGGCGCCCGCTCCGGTGATGACAGCGACTCCGCCGCCGAAGGTTTCGCGGGGATTCACGTGCTCAGGCATCCGCCGTAACGGATTTGGTGGCGAGTTCGGCCAAGATGACGGAGTCGGTGATGTCGAGGACGACGTTCATATCAGTGAACTCCAGGCCCTGGCTGCCGCGGCGGACGGAAACCTTGGCGATGCCGCTGGACACGCCGAACGGCACGTAGTTGGCTGTCTGTGTGACGAAGAGGTACAGGCTCGCACTGGTCACGTCGCCCGATGTGCCGGTCCGGAAGATGTTGTTGATGAAGTGGCGCAGCGGGTATGGGCTCTGCTGACGATGCTCGATCATCCACTCGACGACCTCGCTGCGGCCGCTAAGCTCCGGTGACATCAGCTCTTCGAAAGGGCTTGCGCCGGAGTCGCTGCGAGTGATGAAGCGGATGTCTTCGGCGAAGCCCGCCGCCATCTCCTGGTAGTTCGCCTCGTCGTAGTGGTACCAGAATCGTCCGATGAACTCCTGGAGTTCGGACAGCGTGATTTCGTTGCTCATGACTGGCGAGTCAACTCTGCTGTGGCCGTGGTGAAACCAGCGTTGTCCGGTCAGCGGAACGCAGCTTCCGCCATCAGTTGGAGATCAGTGCCCACAGTCCGTCCTGGCCTGCCAGCTGAGCTGCGTCGGCGACCCGGTCGTCCCAATGGCGCACCGTTCCGTATTCCGCGCGCCAGCTCAGCGCGGCGCGGGTGTATTCGTGCAACCGATGTTCGACGGTCGTGCCGATGGCCCCATGTACCTGGTGAGCGTTGCGCACCACCACGGATGCCGCGTGGCCGCAACAGGAACGCGCCACTGCCACGTGAAAGTCGATCTGGTCGCCGACCCAGCCGTGACGAACGGCCGAAGCCAGGGCGGCCTCGGTGGCCGACCGGGCCAGGGCGGCCTCTGCCGCGATGTCGGAGATCAGGTTCTGCACCGCCTGGAAGCGGGACAGCGGACGACCGAACTGAACGCGAGAGGTGGCGTGCTGAATCGACAGTTCGACGATGCTGTCCAACGCGGCGCACACCTGGATAGCCCTCAGCAGCGCGGACTTTCGCTGCAATTGTGCCGCCAACGTCGGCGAAACGGGTGTCCACGTGAGGCGGTCGACGGCAACACGAACCTCATCGCGTGGCTCGCCGATGAGATTGGTACCGGGGGTGATCGTCAGTTGGTCGACGTCGACATCAGCCATGCGGTCGCCGTCGCCCGAACGCCACAGCATGACCACCCGTTCGGCGTCGGCAGCCCAGGGGACGCGCTCCGCAACTCCGTCTTCGGCGATGACGCAGATCGTCCGGCGGGCGTGTCCGACGTCCATACCGACGGCCTCCAGCAGCCAGCAGGCCAGCAGATCGTGTTCGGCCAACGGGGTGCGCACACCGTGGCGGACGGCGGCGGCGTGCAGTTGCGCCGACTCATACCAGCCCGCACCACTGCCACCGGTGGTTTCCGTACCGGTGAGCCGGACGAGCCCCAACGCGCTGAGCTGCGACCACAGGCCGTGGTCGACACCAGCAGCGGCGTGCGTGGGATGCGTTTCGCGATAGTCGGCGAAAACCGCGTCCATCATGTCGACCAGCGCGGTATCAACCCCGTGGGTATTGCTCTCTGCGGTGGTCATCGCATCCCCAATCCGCGCGCGATCACACCGCGCAGTACCTCGTTGGTTCCACCACGCAGGGTAAAGCCCGGACGTTGATCGACTGCGGTCTGCACCAGAGCGGTGTAATCGGGATCGCTGGCGCTATCGGTGCCCAGGTCCGCGAAGTCGGCAATGTCACCTTCGAGTGTGGTGCCGAGGACCTTCACGACGGCTGCCGGCACATCGGCAGGCTGATCCCGTTCAAGAGCGCCCGCGACTGCCGATGACATGTGATGCAGCCCGGCGACGCGGGCGACGAGTCGGCCAAGACCTGCATCACGGGCGAGCTGACCGTCGGTCATCCGCTGCGCCGTTGCGGCGAGGAGGACGAAGGTCGACAAGAACCGCTCGGGTCCGCTGCGTTCGAAACTCAGTTCCGAGGTGACCTGATTCCACCCGTTACCGATCTCACCGAACACCATCGCATCCGGTACGTACACGCCGTCCAGGAGCACTTCATTGAAGTGCCGGGCGCCGTTCATCGAGACGATCGGACTGATGCGGACGCCGGGGGCAGCTAGATCGACGATGAACTGGCTGAGACCCGCATGCCGGTGCGTGGTGTCGACGGGCGACGTGCGGGCCAGCACGATGAACGCGTGTCCGTGGTGGGCCCCGGAGGTCCACACCTTGGTGCCCGACAGCGACCAACCGCCGTCGACGCGGATGGCCTTCGTGCGGACACTGGCCAGATCCGATCCGGAATCCGGTTCGCTCATGCCTATGCCGAAGTAGCACTCACCCCGCACGATCTTGGGCAGGAACTCCCGCTTTTGGGTTTCGGTACCGTACTTGAGCAGCGACGGCACGATCTGTCGGTCGGCGATCCAATGCGCCGCCACCGGGGCACCGCCGGCCAGTAGTTCCTCGGTGACCACGAATCGTTCGGTAAAGGTGCGACCGTGCCCGCCGTAGTCGACGGGAACGGTCATCCCGAGCCAACCCCGTTGCGCGAGAGCCAGGGTGAACTTCTCGTCCCACCCCGACAGCCATCCGTCGACAGATGGCGTGAAGGCGCCGGCGGCTAGTTGCGCGGAGAGGAAGTCGCGGACCTCGAGCCGTAACGCAGCGGTGCAGGCGGGATCCTCGGCCGCCCTCGGCACCAGGCGGGACATCGTCATCAGCGGGTTTTCCACTTCGCGATGCGGTGCAGGTGCTCAGGATCCCGGTGCGCAAGGGGTTGCATTGCCGCCGCCATGCCGAGCGTTGATTCCATTGTGCCGGTGCGGGATTCTTGCAGGAGGCGCTTGGCCATCCGCAGCACGTGTCCGGGGTTCTTGGTGATCCGGTCCGCCAGTTGCCGCGCTGCCCCGAGTAGTTCTTCATGCGCCACCACCCGGCTGACCATGCCCCAGTCGAGCGCTGTGGCAGCATCGATTCGGTCACCGGTGAGGGTCATCTCGGCGGCGCGGGCATAACCGATCGCCGACGGCAGGAACCAGGTCCCACCGTCACCGGGGATCAGACCGATCTGTACGAAACTCTCAGCGAACGAGGCTCGGTCGGACGCAATCCGAAGGTCACACATCATGGCGAGGTCGCAGCCGGCGCCGATGGCAGGTCCGTTGACCGCGGCAATGGTTGGCACCTCCAGTCGGGACAGCGCGCGCGGGATGCGTTGGATGCCGTCGATATAGGCGCGGCGCTGATCGAGTGGTTCCAGTCCGAACATGCCGTCGCGGTCGGCCATCTCCTTGACATTCCCGCCGGCAGAGAAGATCTTGCCTTCGCCGGTGAGGATGATCGCCCGGACCGCGTCCTCTCCTTCGGCGTGGGTGTTGGCGGACTCGACTGCTGCTTCGAGGGCGGCGATGAAGCAGCTACCGGTGATGGCGTTACCCAGTTCGGGCAGATTGATGGTCCAGATCTGGGTCGCATCGTGGGCGGTGATCTTCAGCGGGTTGTTCATGCGGCCTTCCGGTCAGGCGGGTAATTGAAGCGACTTGGTCTGCAGGTATTCCTCGAAGCCGACGCGGCCCAGTTCCCTTCCGATACCGGACTTCTTGTACCCGCCGAACGGTGCAACGGGGTTGTAGTTGCCGCCGTTGATGTCGAGTTGGCCGGTCTGCACGTGCCGCGCGAAATCGATGGCGGTGTCGTCGTCTTTGGCCCAGACTGCCCCGGAGAGACCATATGGTGTGCCGTTGGCGATGCGCAGCGCATCGGCGGTGTCGTCGAACGGAATGACGGCCAACACCGGACCGAATACCTCCTCCTGGCCCAGTTCGGAGTCTGGGTCGACGTCGACGAACACCGTTGGCGCCAGGTAATAGCCGATATCGCGCACCTTCTCTGCGCCGCCGGTGAGCAGGCGGGCGCCGTCCCGCTGAGCACGCTCGACGAAACCCCGCACGGTCTCGAATTGGCGGGCCGAGGCTGACGGACCGATGCGCGTTGCGGGGTCGAACGGATCGCCGACCGTGTAGCGCGCGACAGCCGACTCGATCAGCTCGAGCGCCTCACCGTAGCGTGACATCGGTACCAGCATCCGGGTCCACGCCATGCAGGTCTGGCCACCATTGAGGAAGGCGTTACCCACACCGACCTTCACCGCTGTGGCCAGGTCGGCGCCGTCGAGGATCACGTTGGCGGACTTGCCGCCCAGCTCCAGGCCGACCTTCTTGAGAGACCGCCCTGCGAGCTCGGCGACACGCTGGCCGACACCGGTGGACCCGGTGAAGGACAGGAAGTCAACATCTGGATGCACGGCAAGACGTTCACCGATGACGCGCCCGTTGCCAGACACCAGGTTGACCGACCCGGCCGGCAGCCCCGCCTCCTCCACCGCCTCGATGAACTCGAAGACGGACAGCGGCGCTTCATCGCTGGGCTTGAGTACGACGGGACAGCCCGCCGCGATGGCCGGAAGTACCTTCGCGATCACCTGGTACAGCGGGTAGTTCCACGGCGTGATGGCGCCAACCACCCCATATGGTTCGCGAACAACCAGCGAGTTTCGAACCTTCTCTTCGAACTCGAAAGTGTTTAGAACGTCTGCGAATCCGCGCGCCACCGCCAACGGCACCTGCGTCTGCGCCGTCTGGGCGATCCGCGCGGGGGCCCCCATCTCGCGAGAGATGGTCTCGGCGATGTCGGGTAGTCGTTTCTCCATGGCAGCAATTACTGCGGCCACCCGTTCGCGCCTTTCGGTGATACTGACCAGCGGATCGAAGGCAGCCCGTGCTGCAGCCACCGCAGTGTCGACGTCGGCGACGGAGCCGTCGGGGATGCTGCCGAGTACCTGCTCCGTAGACGGGTTGATGACGTCGATACCGCCGTCACCGTCGGGTTCGATCCAGCGCCCGTCGATGAACAAAGTCGTGCGGTGATAATCATGCATGAAAGTCTCGAATCGATTGTTAGGGAACGATGCTCGCGCGGACATCACGCCTGCCCGCGGCGGCTGCGAAGGCTTCGTTGATGTCGTCGAGCGAGTAACAAGCCGCGGCAAGGCGGTCCAGCGGCAGGTGGTGTTGATGTTGCTCGAGGAACGTCAACGCCCGGGAAAGGACGGCAGGCTCGTAGAGCGATACGCCGACCATGGTCTTGTTGGCGAACACGAATCGTGATGGATCGAACTCGAAGGTCTTACCGATACTGATATTGCCGATCTCGACGTAGCGCCCGAACTGGCCGAGCATCTGCAGTCCTTCGTCGATGGCGGACGGATGACCGACGACCTCGACGACGACGTCGGCGCCCTGGCCGTCGGTCAGTTTGCGGACGACCTTGGCGCGATCCTTCGAGGTGGTCACCTCGGTGATGTCGATGACATGGTCGGCGCCGAAAGCAACTGCCATCTCCAGCCTTTCGGTGACACCATCGACCGCGATGACGTTGGCGGCGCCGCGCGCCTTCGCGACCGCACACGCATAGAGGCCGAGTGCGCCGACGCCCTGCACCACGACACTCTCACCCAATTGCTGATCGACTCGTTCCAGGCCGTACATCACCTGGGCAAGAGCACAGTTGGCGCCGGAAGCGGCGTCGTCGGAGACCGAGTCCGGAACGGTGTACACCACCGCGCCGGCGGGCAGGAGGAAGTAATCACCATAGCCGCCAACGAAGTACGGCGCCTCGTCGGCTCGGCCTAGCATCGCCATACGCAGATTCAGACAGGCGTTACGGCGCCCCAATAGGCAGTTGCGGCACGAGTGGCAAGAGAAGAAGTAGGGGAACACCACGCGGGTGCCCAGTTCCAGGAGTGCGCCGTTGGCGTCGGCGCGCACACCGTCGCCCAGGGCTTCTACGGCCCCGACCATTTCGTGGCCGAGGACAGTCGGAAGTTGACCGCCCAACCCACGTGTGGCGAATGAGCCATGCCAGGCATGCAGATCTGATCCGCAGATGTTGGTACGGGTCACCCTGACCAGGATCTCGCCCGGCCGTACTTCTGGTAGGGACACGGTGTGGATCTCGAACGGTGTTCCCGGTGCGTCGAAACGCGCGATACGACCCTTGTACATGGAAATTCCTCTTTTGCAGCGTGGTGTGGTCGGGCGAAGTGATCTGGTCCGCTCAGGCCTTCAGACCGAACTTCTCCCGCAGCGCCCGTTTGAGCAGCTTCCCGCTGGGGTTCTTCGGCAGCGAATCGACGAAGAACACCTGTTTCGGTGTTTTGAACCCGGCCAGGTGCGTGCGGCAGTGGGTCACCACCTGATCCTCGGTGAGAGTGACGTCCTTGCGGGCAACCACCGCTGCCACAACGGATTCGACCCACACTGGATGCGGTAGACCGAATACGGCAACCTCTTCGACACCGGAGTGCCGGTAGATGACTTCTTCGACTTCCCGGCTGGCCACGTTTTCGCCGCCGGTCTTGATCATGTCCTTCTTGCGGTCCACGACGTGTAGCAACCCGTGTTCGTCGTAATAGCCAAGGTCGCCCGAATGGAACCAGCCTCCTCGGAATGCCTCCGCTGTCTTGACCGGATCATCGAGGTAGCCCAGCATGAGATGTGGGCTTCGGTGGGCGATCTCACCCACCGACCCGGCCGGCAGGGAGACGTCGTGCTCGTCCAGGATCGTGGTCTCGACATTGACTGCCGGCCGGCCTGCCGCGCCTGCGTGTGCATCCTGATCGTCGGGTCCCAGGGCAGCGGCCAGCGGTGCCATCTCCGTCTGACCGTAGAAGTTCCATAGTCTTAGCGCGGGAAGGCGCTTTCGGATCTCCTGCAGGATCTCGACCGGCATTGGGGATGCGCCGTAATATCCCTTGCCTAGGCTGCTGAGATCGACCTCGTCGAAAACGGGAGAACGCAGCAGGCCGATCCATACCGTTGGCGGGGCGAAATAGCTTGTGACACGGTATTTTTCGATCGCTCGGAGGACAGCCTCGGGTTCGGGCCTCGGCAGGATGATGCTGGTGGCGCATAGATAGACATCGCTGACGAGGAAATTGTCCAATTGCGCGCAGTGGTACAGCGGCAGCGAATGGATCTCTACGTCGTCTTCGGACTTCGAACCGGCCAGTATGGTGCTGATGTAATTCCCGGTCAAACTGCGGGAAGTGTGCATCGCGCCCTTGGGGTGCGACTCGGTGCCACTCGTGTACATCAGGCGGACGAGTTGGTCGTCTTCGACGTGCGGGTGCGGTGCCTCCGATGTGGTCGCCAGCCACTGCGCGAAGTCGTCCCATCCGGGTGGCGGGGTGACACCGGGAGTCATCAGCGCCGCTCTGGTCGTGACGGTGCCGCCTCGCCGCATTGCTTCCTCGGCAGTGGAAATGAGAGCGTCCTCGACGAGGAAGCCACTGACCTGACTGTGATCGAGGATGTAGGCGATCTCCTCGGCGGTGAGCATGAAGTTCACCGGCACCAGCACAACGGCTGCCCGCGCGGTGGCGAAGGTGAGGACCGCGTACTGCCAGCAGTTGTGCGCCAGCAGCGCGATGCGGTCTCCGGGTCGGAAACCGCTGTCGTGCAGCGCTGCTGCCGCGCGATTCACCAGCCGATCGAACTCCGCGAAGGTCAACGTGACGTCGCCGTCGACGATGGCGATCTTGTCGGGACGACGTCGCGCCGAACGACGGGGTATATCGCCGAGTGAGTGACTTCGTGCTTGCACGATCAGAGAATCCGGGTGGTCTCGCATTGGCGAAGGGTAGGACGTGTGACGATGCCGTGGGCTGTCCGTCTCCCGCTGAGTAGACAGACCGCTGCCTCCGCCGACATTGCACTCAGATACTCGTGTCATGACCTCCACCTCAACGTCCGACGTGGCATCGGCCGTGGCATCCGATGACGACGAGCTGCGGAATAATCTCCGAAGTGCGGACCCTGGCGTGCTGCTCGCCGTGCTCGCCCAACTGACCGGCGATGTAGCGGAGCTCGACCGCTTCGGCGACAAGATCTCCCACGTACCCAACCCACCCGAACGTCTCGGGGTTGCCGATCCCGACACCGTGGAGGCACTGGTGGAGCGGATCTGTGCGGTCCTCGCAGGCGGACCTGCCGACATTGCGGTGGACCGGGAGTTCTTCGCCCGCCTTCTGCCGGTGGCACTCGGATCCGAGGTCCCCGATGAGCAGGTGGATTTGCTGTTGGAACAGGGCGGATTCCAGCCGTCGCAACCGACGTTGCCGAGGACGGTGCCGATCCCGGACACTCTCGGTGTCGCGATCATCGGTGCGGGCATGGCCGGGATGACCGCGGCGATGGCCGCGGCCGAGATTGGGGCGACGTTCGAGATCTTCGACCGCAATCACGAAGTGGGCGGGACGTGGCTGACCACGACCTATCCGGGCATCGGCGTGGACACACCCTCGGCCTATTACTCGCTGTCGCGAGACGTCAACCCCGACTGGTCCAACTACTATCCGCAGGGTTCGGAGTATCAGGCCTATCTGGTGCGGTTGGCCGACAAGCACGGACTGCGCGAACATACTCGGTTTGGCACCGAGGTGGAGGCACTCTGGTGGGACGAGGACCAGGCGCAATGGCAAATCCACTCGGTGGACTCGCACGGTAATCGCGAAGTCAGTCATTCTCGGGTGGTGATCACCGCTGCCGGCTATCTCAACCGGCCCCGCATGCCCGAGCTGAAAGGCCGGGACACCTTCAACGGCATCAGTGTCCACACTGCGCAATGGGATTCGGACCTGGGCCTGGCCGGCAAACGCGTCGCCATCATCGGCGCGGGTTGCACAGCGGTACAGATCGTCGACGCGTGCGTCGATGAAGTCCAGCACCTGACGGTTTTCCAACGTCAGCCGCACTGGGTGGCACCGCGCAGAAGGAAGTCAGATGAGGTTCCCGCACATCGTCGTTACCTCGGCAGGCTTTTACCGTATTACGCGAATTGGCATCGGCTCAAGGCCTATTGGGCGACCGCCGACAACAACTATCCGGTGATCCAGGTGGATCCGGAGTGGGCAAGGGACCACTTGTCGATATCACCGGCCAACGATGTGCTGCTGCAGATGTGCCTGAAGTACATCGATGAAACGTTCGGTGCCGGAAGTGAACTCGCGAAGAAGGTCACCCCCGATTTCGCGCCGTACGGGAAACGCATCATTCGTGACCCCGGCGGTTATTACGCCGCACTTGCCCGCGAACACGTGGACGTCGAAGCGAGTGAACCCGCGGAGGTGAACGCGGCGGGCATCCGCACCCAGGACGGGCGCCAAATAGACCTCGATGTCATCATCTACGCAACCGGTTATCACCTCGATTTTCTGTCCACGATCGACATCAGGGGCCGCGACGGTGGCAAGCTGACCGAGGTGTGGGGCAACAGCCCGAGCGCATACCGCGGCGGCACGGTACCGGGGTTCCCGAACCTGTTCGTCATGTCGGCGCCGAACTACAGCCCGGGTCACGGGGCGGGGGCGAACCTGACGATCGAGGTGAACGCTCACTACATTGCCGAATGCCTGCAGCTGATGGCCCTGCGCGGAGCCACCACCATGGAGGTCACCCAGAGAGCATTTGACGCGTACATCTCTGACATCGACTCCGCGATGTCGCGCACGGTGTGGTGTCATACACCCACCGCGCACACCTATTACCGGTCCGGCTCGGGGCGGGTGGTCGTTTCTACGCCATTCCGGCTGGTGGACCTCTGGCAACAGCATCGGGCTCCGATCGAATCCGATTTCGTGCTGCGATGACCGGACTGCTGGCCGGTCGGACGGCGCTGGTGACCGGAAGTAGCAGGGGCATCGGGCGCGCGATAGCGCAACGGTTGGCGGCCGAGGGCGCCACGGTCGCCGTGACAGCGCGGGCGTACAGCCCGTCACAGTCCGCGCGAGGCGGAGTGACCACCGCGCTACCCGGCACGATCGACGAGACGATCACGCTGATCGAAGAGGCAGGTGGCAAGGCAATGGGTCTCGCTGCCGACCTCGAGGATCCAGCCCAGCGGGACAGCCTCGTCGGCGAGGTCGTGGAACGGGTCGGACGGATCGACATCCTGGTGAACAACGCCGGCTATGCCGACTACGCCACGGTTGACCAGATGGACATGGCGACCTTCGACCGGACAGTGGACCATTACCTGCGGACTCCGTTCGCACTCGCCAAAGCCGCTGTGCCGCATATGCGGGAGCAAGGCGCCGGGTGGATCGTCAACGTTGGATCGGTTACCGGACTGGCACCGGCACGCCCGTACCGCGAGTACAACAAGTCATCGGGGGATGTCATCTACGCGTCCTGCAAAGCAGCGTTGCATCGGCTCACGCAGGGGTTCGCCGCCGAAGTGCTGGATTCCAACATCGCCGTGAACTGCGTCGGGCCGTCGACAGCTGTGCGTACTCCCGGTGCGTCGGCATTGATTCCGTCGACCTTTCCCACCGAGCCGGTCGAGTATCTTGCCGAAACGGTGCTGGCGATGTGCCATTTGCCCGCGGCCGAAAGAACCGGTCTGGTCGCGTTCAGCCTGCACTATCCGTGGTCGCAAGAGCTGGTGGTGCACTCGTTGGACGGGAAATCCGTTCTGCCCCCGCTGGATCCGCCGGCTACGGCCAACCCGAACATCAAAGCCGCTGGTCTCTAACCCCGTGCCGCCTGGCTCAATTGCGAAGGCGCCGTGGGTGGTCGACGTCCCCCGAAACGCCGGTTAGGTGAGCACACCGCCGGGACTCGAGCAATAGCTGTGGCAGACCCGGTCTCGAACGATTGCCTCAGGGCACTCGGGGTCGAACCAGCGGTCGACGTATGCCCAGTGGATGGGGTGCATCAGATAGGGGCCCGTGAGACCCTTCAGATCGGCGAACTCCTGCTCGAAGACGTGTGTCCACGTCGAGGTGCCCACTGCGGTGTCGACGCGACTGAGTTGCCACGTGTGGATGGACGGCACGTAGCTTGGTAGCAGACGGAGTTCGTCCTCGAAACGGGTCATCACGTGATCGGCAGTGCCGGGACGAACGCGCAGAAGCAACGCCCGATAGACGGTGGCGCGACGGGTGGTGGTCGATACTGGGGAGCCGGTGTACGTGGCGCCATTGACATGACCGACGCCGGGACCGGTCAGAATGTCCTCGAAAAGTACTGCTGCTGAACTCCATTGGTCGGAATCGCGGTAGCGAAGGCGGAGCAGGAGATCACCGCCGTTGCGGACCCCAGGCAGCGTCGGAGCCACCAGATGGCTCGCGGCACCGGTGTGCACCGCCGCAGCACGCAGAGCCTCGGCGAGCTCGTCGCCTGCGGCCGCCTCGACGTCGATCAAGCGGACCACGTCAAACATCGCACAACCCGTCCACGTCGGCGGCATCGGCGGCCACACTTCGATTGCGTTCGCGGACGAGATTCCCGACACCGTCCCACCATTGCCCGAGCCCGGGGTCGGGGCGACCCTGCCAGGTCATCTCCCACCACGCCTGTGCGCTGGGCAGCGACCACATCACGGTGACGACATTGCTCTGGTCATCGAACCAGATCGGCGGGCTTACCAGAACCTGCCGCAACGTCATCCCGCGGTTTCGTGCGCCGGGAACATAACCGGCGAGGTACGCGTCGACGAACTTTCGCGTACATCCGGGGTGGGTGACCACCCGGTCGATCACGTAGACCTCGCTGTCTGCCATCAGCGGTGTGTCCTACTGTCCACCAGATCACGGAGGTCTTGGCATACCGCCGCCCGCGCCTCGTGGGCCAGGTCAAGCATCGGCATCGTCATGAAACCGTGGATACCGCCCTCGAACCGTCGGACGGTGGTGTGTACGCCGGCGTCGACGAGCGCTTGACCGTAGGCGAGTCCCTCGTCCCGCAGCGGATCATGGCCCGCGATGGCCACTACCGCCGGAGGAAGCCCGGCCAGATCGGCGTGCAGGGGAGACGCGTACGGATGGTCGCGGTCGACCTCGTTGGGTACGTACTGGTCCCAGTACCACCGCAACGCCGGCTCGGGGTTGTAGTAGCCCCTGCCGAAGCGACGGTAGGACTCGGTGCTGAAGTCGGGGGTGATCATTGGATAGAGGAGTAACTGCGCGGACAGCGCCGGCCCGCCGCGGTCGCGGACCATCAGCGTCGCGACGGCAGCAAGGTTGCCACCTGCGCTGTCGCCCCCGATCATGAGACACGACGGGTCGCCGTCGAGTTCGATGATGTGGTTCGAGACCCATTCGGTTACCGCGTAGACGTCTTCGGCGCACGTGGGCCACGCGTGTTCTGGGGCCAACCGGTAACCCACCGAGATGACCATGGAGTCAAGGCGATTCGCGAGATTTCGGCACAAACCGTCATGGCTGTCCAGGTCGCAGAAGACGAATCCGCCGCCGTGCGCGTACACCAGAATCGGAAGCCGACCGGCGGTGCGTGGCTCGGGTCGATAGATCCGGATCGGCACCTGTCCGTCCTGGACATCCACCAGACGATTCTCGACGCAGCCCACGGCCTCTGGTGTGGACGGCGCAGCGAGGCGGGATCGAATGGTGGCACGTACGTCGGCGGCCGGCATCGTCTCGACGGCGGGGAAGCCCTCATCGAGTGCATCGATGATCTCGGCGATCTGCGGGTCGAGGCTCATGCGAACTCGACCCTGGCGGCGTTCGTCGCGGGACGCGCAGTCGGACCGCCGCGCAATGGCCGGACCTGCTGCAAGGTCGGCGCGACGCGTTGCACACCGTCGTCGACACCGCGCCAGATGTTCATCGCCGTCATGCGCACCGGTGCAGCCAGCCGGTGATCGAACGTCATCCGGCTCATCGGCCCGCAGACGGACACGGCGGCTACGGCTTCGCCGGCACCGCCGATAGGCGCTGCGACACAACCGAATCCAGCTAGGGACTCTTCGCGATCGAACGCGACGCCGTGGGCATGGACCTTCGTAATCTCTGCGCTCAGCTGGGCTGGGGTGTTGATCGAGTACTTGGTCTTGCGGGGCAAGGTGTCCTCGAGTAGCGCCCGGTTGGCGGAGTAGGCGAGTATCGCCTTGCCCACCGCTGTGCAGTGCGCTGGTTGGCGTCCGCCGACGCGGGTGGGGATGGCAGCGGTCATCCGGTCGCCGACCTTGTCCATGTAGACCACATCCGTGCCTTCGAGGACCGCCAGGTGTACCACCAGGCCGGTCGCGCGGTGCAGCTCGTGCAGCAACGGGGTCGCCGCACGGTGCAGGCGGTCCTGGTGTACGGCAAGCGATCCCAGCTCGACCAGTCGCATGCCCAACTCGTAATCGCGTCCGCTGCGGCGCAGCCAGCGCAGCTGGACCAACCGTTCCAGCATTCGATGAGCGGATGAGCGAGGAAGCCCGGTGCGGCGGACGATCTGCGCGAGGGTCAATCGGCCTGGCCCCTCGAAGGACTCCAGGACCAGCGAAACGCGGTCGATTACCGCGCTGGGGGTGGCGGAATCGGGTGTGAATGCGTTCACGGCCATGACGTCCTCCTGTGACAGCGATCGGCCTAACAGGCATATGCCTATTAGGAATATGCCTGTTTGTATCACATCGGTGTGGGAGCTGTCACACGAAAGTGCAAAAAGACGTTTGGCCTGCACCGATGCGATGCAGGCCAAACGGTCTGGTAACTCTTGGGATCATGGAGACGCGGCAGCGCGACCTGCTCGGCGACCATAGAAACTGCCGTCACCCAGTGATATCCCGCTGGAATACCCCCAGGCGGCCAGACCGGCGGCCGACCGGCCGGCCGCAAAGAGCCCGGGAATCGGGGCACCGCCAACGTGCAGAACCTCTCCATCGAGGCTGGTGGTCAAACCGCCCAGAGTGAAACCGCCGGTACTTTCCCGCAGATCGATCGCGCCGACGGGAGTGCCGATGGGACGCAACCACTCTGCCTTCTTGTGCAGAAGCGGATCCTCGCCGCGCTCTGCGGCCGCGTTGTAGGCGGTGACGGTGTTCTGCAGTGATTCGGGTGCCAAACCCATCTCGCGTTCCAGCTCGGCGACCGAGTCGCACACCCACGTCGGCTGGCCCACCATCAGCAAGGGGGAGAGCGACTTCACGGCTTCTTCGTGGGCATCGCCGTCGATGATCAGATATGCGGTGTTGTCCTGGTGGTACAGGGTCAGTTGGCCGATCCTGCCGGGATAGGTGTCCTCGGCGACGTAGCGTTGGCCCCGCCCGTTGACCAGGATTCCGCGTACCAGTTGCTGCGGATCGATGAAGATGGCGACCTCGGTGGCATCCATATGCGCCAATCCAGCTCCGAGCGCTTGGGCCATCCGAATGGCCTGCCCGTCGTGCTGTTCGACGGACGCGGCAGGACGGCCGGCGATTCGGGGTGCGTGGGCAGCCACCATGTTCTCGTTGTACGCGAAGCTGCCGGTCGCCAGCACCACGCCGCGGCGCGCACGGATGGTCACCTCCTTGCCGTATTGGCGGCCGCGGACGCCAACGACGCGGCCGTCCGCGTCCACCACCAGGCGTTGAACCCGCACGTCGTACACCGACCGCGCACCGGCGGCAGTGGCCGTCTCGACGAGGTGTTTCATCAGAATGAAGCCTGCGCTGGCCTCACCTTGTTTCTTGTCGGACATCTGCGGGATGTGCCCGCGAGGCACCGGCGAGGCGATGGTGTTGAACGGGAACGAGTTCTCGCCGCCGCTGTACATCAGACCTTCGTCGCCCATGGGTTCCCAGCCGGGCTCTGAGTAGAACGCCGCGCGGAAGGGAACGCCACATTCCACCAGCCAGTCGAAGTGGGCGACACTGCCCTCGCAGTAGTCGGCGATGCGCGTCTCGTCAGCCCCTGGGCCCATCGCCGTATTCAGATAGGCGACCATATTGTCCACGGAATCGTCGAAACCGCAGGCCTTCTGGAGGGCGGTACCGCCACCGAGATAGATGAATCCACCTGCCATGGCCGCGGCGCCACCCCAGGATCCGGTCCATTCCAGAACCAGCACATCGACTCCGGCGCGGGACGCTTCAACCGCCGCGGCGGCACCCGCCACGCCGTATCCGGCGATCACCACGTCGGACTCGTAGTCCCAGGCCTCGACTTCAACTTCCGGGACGGGCCTGACATCGTCCATGTCCGTCACGAGCGCATCGCCGCGGGCAAGTCGTCGACCCACTGGTGGCCCCAGTAGCTGTCGGCTGTGATCTCCTCCGCCGTGTACGAGTTTTCGTCTACCCGCATACCTTCGGTTCCGAACTCTATGTCCCAGTCTCCTGGTGCGCGGACGTAAAAGGACACCATCTTGTCGTTGGTGTGCCGGCCGAGGGTGGATGAAAGCTGGAATCCATCGGTGTTCACCCGGTCGAGTGCCTGGCCTACTGCGTCGAGGCTGTCGACCTCCACCATCAGGTGCACCAGACCCGGGTCACGCATGGTCGTCGCCGGGCACAGGGCCAGGCTGTGATGGCGTTCGTTGATCCCTAGGAAACGGACTCGTACCGGTCCGAACTCGGGCGGCACGGGTACCCGGAACGCGCCGCGGGACAGGAACCCCAGCACGTCGGTGTAGAAGTCGAACATCCCGTCGACGTCCAGCGTCGGCAGCACGACATGCCCCAAACCCTGTGCACCGGTGACGAATCGAGCACCGAACGGCGTGACGACAGGGCTGTGATCCAGGACCGCGCCGTGGAAGATCTCCAGGCAATTGCCTGCCGGATCTTCGAAGGCGATCACTTCCTCCACGCGCCGGATGTCGGCTTCCTCCAGCGACAGCTGTTTGAACGGCACTCCGGCGGCGTCCAGTGCAGCTCCGACTCGCAGGAGCGCCGCATGATCGCGAACCTCCCAGCCGATGGTGTTTATGCGGTCCGAATCCCCAGGTGTGACGATGATCCGGGCGGCGCGCTCATCCATCCGGAGGTAGAGGCAGGAGGCGTCGGGCCCGCTGCCTTCTGCGAATCCCAGTACTCCGTAGGCGAATTGGCGCCACCGGCTGATGTCTGCCGTCTGCACGGTCACATAGCCGAGGCTCTTGAAGTCGGTCATTGGCATCCTCCGGTCAGATCATGACCCGCAGCGGCCCCTGCGGGTCGACGCCCAAGGAGCTCAGTGCCGCTGCGTGATATACGGTTCCGGGAACGTGGATGGCGTGGGCCAATCCAGCATGTGCGTCCCGCCAGTAGCGTTGTAACGGCTTGTCCATCCGCAGTGCATTACCTCCGGATCGGGCGAAGATCTGGTCGACGGCACCCACCGCCCGCCACACCGCACGAACTTGGGTGCGCCGCCCCGCGGCACGATCGGCGAAGGACACCTCCTTGCCTGCCTCGACCATGTCGTAGATGCGATCGATGTTGGCCAGCAGTTCCTGGCGTGCGGCGTTGATGTCAGCAGCGGCCTCGGCGACGCCGTACATCACGTATGGATCGTCTTTGATGGCCGTTCCGTTGGCGCCCACTCGATCCCGCTGGTAGTCCAGGTGCGCGGCGAGAGCCCCCTCGGCAATACCGATCACGGCCGAGGAAATGCCCAGCGGGAACATCGCCGACCACGGCATCAGGTAGAGCGGCAGCGTCATGCCGGCGTTTCGCTGAGCGGTGCCGTCCATGACCTCGGTACTGTCCATCGTGCGATAGGAGGGCACGAACGCGTCCTTGATGACCACATCCTTGGAGCCCGTGCCGCGAAGCCCCACCACGTTCCACGAGTCGTCGATGATCTCGTAGTCCTTACGCGGCAGGATCATGTGCAGGTACACCGGCGGCGTCGCCGGCTTACCCTCTCCGTCCCCGACGACCGCACCCAGGATGATCCACTCACAGTGATCGGTGCCCGAGCTGAACTGCCAGTGCCCGTTGAAGATGTAGCCGCCATCGACGGGTGTGGCCACACCCCCGGGGGCGTATGGCGAGGCGATCCAGACGTCGGAGTCATCGGACCAGATGTCCTCGGCCACGCGGGGGTCTGCGTAGGCCAGTTGGTACGGGTGCACGCCCACCACGCCATTGACCCAGCCCGCCGAGGGGTCAAGCGACGCCGTGGCCATCACGGTCTCGGCGAACTCGCGCGGATGCACTTCGAGACCGTTGTACTTTGCGGGCTGCAGCAGGCGAATGTTTCCCGCTGCTTTCATGGACTTGACGGTCTGGTCCGTCAACTGGCCGATCTTTTCGGCCTCCCAGGCTTGTTCGCGCATCTGGTCGGCGATGTCCGCGATCCGGTCGATAACCCGCTCGGTCATGTTGTCCGTCCTTCGTCGGTGGGCTTGTCATCGATGGTCCATCGCCATCCTGGCCGGCTGTGCCGCCGATCCCAGTCAGCGGAAATCTTCGGGTTGGGTCTCAGAACTCGATGTGCACGTCGTCGGAAGTAGGAGTGGCTTGGCAGCCAAGGATCAAACCTGACTCGAGATCTTCGGGCTCGAGAATGTCGCTGGCGGGCATGTCTACTTCGCCGCTGCGCACGGTGGCAGCACATGATCCGCACTGTCCTTCGCGGCAGGAGTAGGGCACGTCGATTCCTGCGGAGATCATCGCATCGACCAGCGTGGTCTTTCGGGGCCAGCGCAACGAGTGCTGATGACCGTCGAGATCAACTGTGGCCGTGACGAAGTCGCCGCTGGTATCGACCGAGCCTTCGTGGCCGAACGGGTCGCCGGACAGCGAGCGAAATACCTCGGTGTGCACCGCTTTACGCGCGGCCCCCGAGGCGTACAACGCGGCCTGTACCGCGGACATGAAGGGCGCCGGTCCACATATGAATGACTCGGTGACGGCAAATCGGCGAGCCAGCGCCATCAGTTGTTGATCGTGCGGCCGACCTTGAACGGTTTTGAGCCAGTGCACCACGGTCAGTCTGTCCGGGAAGGTGGAGGCCAGTTCTCGCAGTTCGGCGGCGAAGATCACCGATCGCTCGTCGCGGTTGCAGTAGATCAGCGAGACCTGCCCTGTGCCGACCTGCAGCGCCGACTTCAGTATGGACATGATCGGCGTTATTCCGCTGCCGGCAGCCCACATCAGCAGATCGGTGTCGAGATCTGTGGGGGTGAACAATCCCGACGGTGGCAGCGCTTCGATCACATCGCCCGCAGTGATGTTGTCGCACAACCAATTCGATCCGTAGCCACCCGGTACGCGCTTGACGGTGACTTTCGGTGCGGTGTCGGTGTGTGGTGAGCTCGCCAGTGAATAGCATCGGGCCACCGACGTCCCGTCATCAGCCGGCACGCGCAGCGTCAGGAATTGACCGGGTCGGTAGGCAATACGGTGTCGGTCCTCCTCGGGCACGGCAAAGACCAGCGAACGTGCATCGTGGCTTTCCTCGATGACGTCGATGACGCTCAGGCGCAGGTTGTTCTTGTCGGACGTCGACGGCACAACCCGATCTTCGGCGGTGCTGCACTTGCCGGGCAATTCGGCGCCCGGTGGCCGGGAGGGCCGAACCGGCACGTCCGGTGAACGGGATGCTCGGGCGTCCATTCCTGGGGTGAGCACCTACGTTGACCGGTTGTGGAAACCTCTGATGTTCACACGGGTCGTTCCGTGGACGCCGTGATAGTTGGCGCCGGGTTTGCCGGTCTCTACGCAGTGCACAAGCTGCGTGAACGGGGTCTGAGCGCTGTCTGCTTCGAGTCCGCACCGGAGGTGGGTGGGACGTGGTACTTCAACCGCTACCCGGGCGCGCGCTGCGACGTCGAGAGCGTGGACTACTGCTACTCATTCTCGGACGAGTTGCAGCAGGAGTGGAACTGGTCGGAGAAGTACGCCACGCAGGCAGAGATCCTGCGTTACATGAACTGGGTCGCAGACCGTCTGGATCTGCGCCGTGACATCGAGTTCAACACCCGGGTGCGCTCTGCGGTGCTCGACGAGGAAACGTTGCGCTGGACGGTCATCACCGATGGCGGCGCGGTGGTGGATGCCCGGTTTTGTCTGATGGCCACCGGGCCGTTGTCCGCGGCTATGACTCCGCGGTTCGACGGACTGGACACCTTTGCGGGCGACACGTATCACACCGCTCGCTGGCCGCATGAAGGCGTGGATTTCAGCGGGAGACGAGTAGCCGTCATCGGCACGGGCTCCTCCGGTATCCAATCGATACCGATCATCGCCGAACAGGCCTCCCAGCTATACGTTTTCCAACGCACACCGAACTACAGTGTGCCGGCCGGCAACCGAGCGCTGACCGATGCGGACCGTGCCCAGATCAAGGCCGACTACGAAGAGCGAAGGCGATTGTCGTGGCGTAGCGGCGGCGGCTCACCGCATGTCGCGCATCCCAAGCTGACCATGGAGGCGACGCCCGAGGAACGGCGGGACGCCTTCGAGAAGCGTTGGCAGTTGGGCGGTGTGTTGTTCTCCAAGACGTTCGCCGATCAGATGACCGACCGCACCGCCAACGAGCAGGCGCGCGAGTTCTACGAAGACAAGGTCCGGGCGCTCATCGACGATCCCGAGGTCGCCGATCTGCTCATCCCGAATGACCACCCGATCGGGACCAAGCGGATCTGCACCGACACCAATTACTTCGTCACCTTCAACAGGCCCAATGTCGAGTTGATCAGCGTGCGACGCACACCGATCGTGTCCGTAGATCCGGAGGGGATCAGCACCACCGACAACCATTACGACGTGGATGCCATCGTGCTCGCTACCGGCTTCGATGCGATGACGGGCGCGCTGAGCAAGATCGACATCGTGGGACGCGGCGGCAAGACCCTGCACGAACACTGGCAGAACGGGCCACGAACCTATCTGGGACTCGGCGTGGACGGCTTCCCCAACCTCTTCATCGTCTCCGGCCCCGGTGCTCCCGCGGTCCTGGCCAATATGGTGCTACATGCCGAGGCGCACGTGAACTGGATCGCGGATGGCATCCAGTACCTCGAGGAGCATGGCTGTGCGGCGATCGAAGCTACCGCGCAGGCCGTCGATGAGTGGAACGCCGAATGTGCACGCCGGGCCGGCGCGACGCTGTTCACTGAGGCCAACTCATGGTATCTCGGCGCGAATGTACCTGGTAAGCCGCGGGTTTTCATGCTTTTCATCGGCGGATTCGGGGTCTATCTCGATATCTGCAATGAAGTCGCGGAATCGGGTTACAAGGGCTTTGCACTGCTGGAAAAATGATGCGCCTTCGCGATCGTGCCGATCCAACAGTGTTCGGGCAGCGCGTATTTCGTTGCTCTTCGCGTCGCTGGCCAGTTGGCCGAGGACGGCGCCGGCGACACCCATCGCTATAGGTGGCAGGCGAAGTCCCTGGCCGTTCGTGGACGGTGCGAGAACGCAGCGTCGAAAAGTGACTGTGACCGCGCCGCAGCGAGCGATGACCGACACCCTTCATGCCGGGGGAGTGTGTCGCCCCGTCGGGCGCCACGGAGCGTCGACTGCGCCGAGCCTCGTCATCCACACCAACGCACGGAAATCGTCGACCCCGGCGTCGCGTACCTAGCCCAATGACGCTGACGGAGGGTCCCACCGGCGAGGTAGAACGAATCTGGCCAGTATCCTGTGTGAGCGCCCAAGATGGTGGGCGCGGCGACTGTGTCTAGTGATCGGAGACGACCGTTTGAGTGGGGGCGAACAACCTGCGATTCGAACGCGCGCGCGGCTGGCCGCCGAAGAGGCTCAGCGAGAACTGATCGCCAATTACACCTGCCGTGTCGTCGCCCGTGAGGGAATCGAGGGCGCGAGTTTCCGCCGCATCGCAGAGGAACTTGGCTGCACGACCGGCCTGATCACGCACTACTTCCCGACGAAGGAAGATCTGTTGATCGCCGCGCTGAAGATGGGTATTGACGCGCTCGCCGCCGAGGTCGACAACCGATCCGACCCCGCGACCACGCTGGATGAGTGGATCGACAACTGCGTGGACTTCTTGCCGACGGACGAGACGCGACTGCAGTGTTGGCGGGTCAACATCACGTTCCAGGCCGCTGCTTTGACCAATGAAAGGCTCGCCGAGGCGTATTACTCCAGCGCGAGTCGATACCTCCCGCCGTTGCGCGATCTCGTTGAGACGGCGTTGGGGCCGAAGCGCCGGCCGGAACACGTCGATGAAGTCGTGGACGGCTTGTGGGCAATCGTCGACGGCCTCGGCGTATCGGCCACGCTCAATCCGACCACGTACACCCCAGAGCGCGTCCGTGAGATGCTGCGCGCGTGTTGCCGGGGCCTGCTGGCACTGCACTGAGAGGCCCGCCCGGGATGAGCGGTAGGCACTAGACGGGTCCCGCGCAGATCCCAACGAGGATCGCCACCCTTGGCGCGGTTGATCGGAGCCATCGGCTGCACCCAACCACATCGCGCGTTACCGCCCGGCGTCGAAAATCGTACCGCCACAAGGTTATTCGGTTGGCTTGCCGCGCAATCGTGTCTGCGTCGGCGCATTGGTCATTCCTGTAGCGTCACGTCAAGGCCGGACCGCGTGACCAGCGGCGCGCCCCATGATCACTTCGGCTGAGCCGACCGCTCTTCCTCACGCGCGGGCATCCGAACCTGAATCTTGCGATTGACGGCCCCCACATCACGCGCTACCTTCCGTATCGCTCGTTATATGTCACATAACGCTCGTTTTGGGATCGGGGTCACCTTGCCGCTCGGACACGCGAACGGATGTCGGATGCATCGCGTCAAAGGGTTGCCATCCGGCCGTCAGCATCTCGCGGCGGGTACCAAAGCGCAGTTGGCGCACGTCGATTTCACTCACATCCGATTGTGGCCCCATACATTTCGCGACTCCATCAGGGAACGCGGCGCGTCAATTACCGAGGAGACGACGTAGGAATGACTACCGAGCAAGCGATATACAAACCCGGATCGAGTCCCACTGGTGCGCGTCACTGGATGCTGATCTTGGCGAGCTTGTCTTTCGCCAGCATTGCGATCGCCCAGCCTCTTTCGCTGTTGTTCAGCCTGCTGCCGTTTCTCGGCGAGGCGACGGGCGCATCACCAACGGCCACGGGTTGGCTGCTGACCGGCTTCCTTGTCACGTCTGCAGCCGCGCTGCCGCTGGCGGCGCAAATGGGCGAGCTCTACGGCAACCGCAGAGTACTTAGCGGCATGATGATCATCGCGATCGTCGGCGCGTGCATCACCGCTTCGTCACACACGATAGGACCGATGATCGTCGGGATGTGCCTGGCCGGCATCGGCTTTGGCGCCTATCCCGTGAGTTACGCGCTGATCGGAGAGCACCTCGACGAACGACGCCGCGGTGTGGCCGTTGGCGTGATCGGGGGGAGCCTGCTCGTCGTCGTCACCTTGGCGGGATTGCTCGCTGGCCCGATCATCGATCACTTGTCATATCACTGGGTCTTCTGGATGTGTGCGATCGCGCTCATCGTCGGCTTCGGCTTCATACAAATCACGGTCCCCGAGTCGACCTCCCGATCAGCGGGACGAATCGACTGGGCCGGAGCGCTTCTCGGCGGCGGGGCGGCTGGTGCGCTGCTAGTGGCATTCGCGGAGGCCCCGACCTGGGGATGGGGATCGCCTGGCACCCTCACGCTGGTCGTCGTCGGGGTGCTCGGCCTGGCATTGTGGGTGCCCCTGGAGCGACGCGTCGAAATCCGTGGGCACATGCCGGCGGTTTCGGTCAAGGTTCTCGTGCGTCCAGCCGTGGCGATCGCGGCCGCAATCGCCGTTACGGCGCAGGTCGTGCTCTACAGCTTCAATCTAGTCTTGGTCTACTTCGTCGAGGTGCCCGCCTCGATGGGTTACGGGTTCGGCTACGGCGTTACGCAGACCACCCATCTGCTCTTCGTCAACGGCGCTGTCGGTGCGGCCGCGTCGTACGCCGCGGGCTACCTCGACCGATGGATCGACCCGAAGTGGCTGTGCTTGATCGCGGGAGTATTACTCGGTCCCGCCAGCCTTCCGTTGGCGCTCCTACATCAATCGCCCTGGCAGATATACGCATTCAGCATGGTGAACGGTCTCGGTATGGGGATGGTGATCGCTGCCGTCATCAACGTCGTGCTGCGGGCAGTCCGGGAAGAGGACGCCGGCCCGGCCACGGCGATCACCCTCATCGCCCAATCAATCGGTGGTGCCTTGGGAGTCTCGATAACCACCGAAATCCTGACCGCCGGCACAGACCCGACGACGCAAGTTCCCAGCGAAGCCGCGTTCACACTCGCTTGGTACGCCGCTACCGGCGCTGGGGCTCTGGTCGTCCTGTGCTCCGTTCTGCTGCTGTGGTCGGCTCGTCGTGACCGAGGCCTGGTCTAAACCCCCGAATGTCCAATTCCGTTGTTATGCCCCAAAGAGGGCGAAATGATTCTGGAGGAGCTGTTGTGAAGTTCGTCAAAAGGTCGTGTGCGGTCGTCGGTGCAGTTGCTGCGACGCTATGTGGGTTTGGGGCGCCCGTGCCTGCGCGAGCCGAGCCGATGGCAATGCCTCCACAGTTCTATGAAAAGGTGTCCCGCGATGGTTGGCATCTATCGATCAGAATCGACGGCGAAACCGTCAACGCCGTGCCAAATCTCGCTGCAGCGGCCAATTCTCGTGAGGGTTTCGTCACTGCGTCGGCGACGGCCACCGCCACCGGCGGTTCCAACCCGATCACCGACAGCCTGTTCATTCTGGGATACGAGCTGGGATGTCAGTCCGATGTGTCGGCGGGTCTCAATATCGGCGGGACGGCTGGCATCGGCCCCTCCCTAGCTCTCGGGCTCGGCAACGACATCGCCCCTGGCGCCTCGATCGGAGGCGGGGGCGGGCTCGCCGGATTCGTGCAGACCGTAGTGCAGCCCGGTGTCATCGTCGATCTGCCGATGACCAACATGGCGCTCAACGACAGCGGGCAATCAATGCTGGACATCGACAATCTGCATATCAAGGCCGACGCGTGCGGCGGCGATGTCACCATCCGCTCCTACGCCTATCTGCGAATCTCGACCGCCGAGGCCCACACCCAGTTCGCCATCTACGGCGAACCCACGAAGATCTGACTCGATTAGCGAGAGGCTACCCGACCATGCCCACTCAGCAGCGATACCGCGCTGTCTCCGCAGCTGCGATCACCTTGTGTTTGTCGATGATTCAGTCGCCGCACGCTCAGGCGAATCCGCCGATTCTGCCCTTCCCTCCGCCCTATGTTCCCGCACCGGGCAATACCCCTGCCGTCGTCTACCCTGGTGCGACCGACTACCGGCCCTACTACCAATACGTGCTCCCTCCGTCCGCGACCGACACCCGCGGAGTGCGGACCGGAACGAACGCCGATCCGAGCCAATCAAATTTGGGGCTTCCAGGCAGCAAGCTTGGCGAAAGCACCGGCGCGCCAAACCAAATCACCGCGGCCAGCGCTCGTTACGGAATCCAGGGCGGTCTGAACCCGCCGCAGCCGCCCGCGCCCGGGTTCAACGCGGCCGCGGGCAGCCCGCCTACGGCGTTGGAGGACCCCACTGGCGCCCCGCCGAAGAGTCCGGTCCCGCCGGAGGCGGCGGGCTCGGGCACCGACGCATATGGGGGGCCGCTGCCTGGGGCGCTTCTCGAGCCCCCCACCGCCGGATCCCTTCTCGAACCCCCGACGGCCTAACGGAGGACAACTGCGTCGTTCGGCAGAACCCCCAAGACTTCATCGACGGCGGGACGATCGCGCACTGATCATCGCAACATCGGCTCATCGAAACGAACGCCATCAGGCGCACATGGGGATGCTGCTCGACCGCAACGGCAGCGTCGTCGACTCCGCGCCCGACGTCGCCCAAGGACGTCGAATTGCGGTATTTGACGGCCACGGCCGACCGTCGTATGGTTAGGTCGAGACTCGGACGATCGTCCGAGAGCGAAGCAAGTAGACGCACCGCGTGATCTGAATGGCGAGCACTGTGCACGGATCGTGTCGCGAGTGCCTCGTTTGCGTATGGCACGTCTTTGCGCGAAACATCCAGTCTCTCAACCGTAATGAGGTATGGCGTTGTCATCGATCGAGACTTTGCAACAGGCACCGGTACGAGAAGGATTCGACCCGCACCCTCTTGACCCGATAACGGGCGCGGAAATGACGCGAGTCCGCGAGATTCTCGTCGCGGAAGGGTGTCTGACCGACAGCAGTCAGTTTGCGACACTGCAACTCCACGAGCCGGATAAGCGGACTTTGAACTCGTTCGTCACCGGCGATCAGGTAGAGCGTCGGCTGGCGGTGGTACTTGCCGACGTAAAGGCGGGCCTGGTTCATCGTGGAGTCGTCTCGGTAAGTGGGGGAACCGTGGACTCGTGGGAAACGATCGATACGACCATCGAACCGTATGCTCAAGTGGGATTTCTCATCTCTGACTTCGCGGCAGTGGAGGAAATCGTTCGGTCCGATGAAGGCTGGCAGCGTGCAGTCGCCGAACGCGGAATCGCAGATTCATCGAAGTGCGTGGTTTCGTCGATGACGCCGGGATACTTCGGAACGCCCGAGGAGGTCGGCAAGCGCGTCTACAAAGCCCTGACGTTCTATCGCGAAAACGACACCGATAATCAATGGGCAAGGCCACTCGGAGGCCTCACTGTCACTGTCGACCTCACCAACCACCGAGTCATCGAACTTCTCAATCACCCCGGAGCACCGCTTCCGCCGTACTCCGGCGATCTCACGAGGGGCGATGACGGTCGAACACGTAGCGACATCAAACCGTTGGAGATCCTTCAGCCCGAAGGCCCAAGCTTTACCGTGGAGGGCCGCCTCGTTCGGTGGCAGAACTGGGAGTTCCGAGTCGGGTTCGACATTCGGGAAGGACTTGTCCTCCACCAGGTCGGCTACCACGACAGGGACAATCTTCGACCCGTGGTCCATCGAGCGTCCATTTCGGAAATGGTGGTTCCGTACGGAGACCCAGACCCCACACGCTACTGGCTCAATTACTTCGATGTCGGCGAGTGGAACCTGGGCCGGATGGCGACGTCGCTCTCGTTGGGTTGCGACTGTCTCGGGGAAATCCATTACTTCGATGCTGAATTGCATGATGACGACGGAAATCCCTATACCGCCGAGAACGTGATCTGCCTGCACGAAGAGGATTACGGGGTGCTGTGGAAGCACAACGAAGTGATGTCCGGGATCTCCGAAACACGGAGATCTCGTCGCTTGGTGGTTTCCTTCTTCGCGACGATCGGCAACTACGATTACGGATACTTCTGGTACTTCTATCAGGATGGAACCATCGAGTTCGAGGCCAAACTCACCGGTATCGTGTTCGCCACCGCCCAACTCGATGGCACGCTCAATCCGCACGCGAGCCAGATTGCGCAAGGCCTGGCCGCCCCATATCACCAACACCTGTTCTGCGCGCGACTCGACATGGCTGTCGATGGCGGCCGGAACAGCGTCGTGGAAGTCGACGTGGTTTCCGATCCCATCGGGCCAGACAACCCGTACGGCAATGCCTTTCGCACCGTCAGCACACCCCTCAATCACGAGAGGGAGGCTGCGCGAAACGCCGATGCGACCCGATCGCGAGTGTGGAAGATTCTGAACTCCGAGAAACTGAACGCGCTCGGCCAACCGACTGCGTACAAGCTCATTCCGCAAGCCGCACCGACTCTTCTTGCCGATCCCTCTTCGGCGATCGCGCAACGCGCTACGTTCGCGACACGGAACCTCTGGGTGACGCAGTATCACCCCGAAGAGCGTTACGCCGCGGGAGATTTGCCAAACCAAAGTTCAGGTAGTCCTGGCCTCCCGACTTACCAGGCAGCCGACCGCCATATCGACGGCGAAGACATCGTCGTCTGGCATACGTTCGGCACGACCCACATCACCCGTCCCGAGGACTGGCCCGTGATGCCGGTCGAATACTCGGGTTTCACGCTGAAACCGGTCGGGTTCTTCGACCGTAACCCCGCCATCGACCTCCCCGGCCCCCATGCGAGCACCTGTCACGTCGACAGCACGAGCCCTTGACGGTGTGGGTGCACCTGCAGGCCGCAGCGGTACTCGGCCGCTGTTCGGTAGCCCGGCGCTGAGTGTCGATGTCGGTGGTTGTGGTCGTCCGTGATCTCGAAATTTCGCACTACCGACAGGATGTCACGATGGATCGTTTCGAAGGCCGCAGAGTTCTCGTCACTGGTGGCGGGTCAGGAATCGGACAGGCAACGGTACTGAGGATCCTCTCCGAGGGCGGTTCGGTCGTTGCGGCCGATATCAGCGAGACCGGATTGGCTGACACCGTAGAGAAGTACGGTCATGCCTCCGATCGTTTGAAAACTCAGGTTCTCGATGTCTCCAACGAGCAATCGGTGATCGCCGGTGTCCACACCGCCGTCGAGGTTCTCGGTGGCCTTGACGTGCTGGTGAACGCGGCTGGGATCCTTCGCTCATCGCATACCGCTGCGACCTCCTTGTCGGCTTTCGAGGAAGTGATCCGCATCAATCTGACAGGCACTTTCTTGGTGATCCGCGAGTCACTCCCTGCATTGTTGGATGGCACCAAGTCGGCAGTCGTGAACTTCAGCTCGACAGCCGCCAGTTTCGCGCATCCCTACATGTCTGCGTATGCCGCCAGTAAAGGTGGGATTCAGTCGATGACTCACGCACTTGCCGCTGAGTACTCGCAGGACGGTATTCGATTCAACTCGGTTCAGCCCGGGTCGATTTCGTCTGGAATGACCGATGCGAGCGGTAAGAGTCGCCAGAGCGTTGGGCCAGGCATACCGGATGACGCCGACTACCGGGTGATGTCCAAGCTCGTTCCAGCATTGGGCGAGGGATTTGCCGAGGCGTCCGCGGTCGCAGGTGTCGTGGCGATGCTCGCCAGCGACGATGCCGCATTCATCACCGGTACCGAGGTACGTATCGATGGTGGCACACATTTCTGAACTCGATCCAGTCTGAGGAGGCGTTGGCGGAGTGGATCTATCGATGGGGCTTCCATCCTTCATTCCTCACGGACGCGACGAAGAACTGTCGTGGTACCGGAAGATCGACGAGGGGCCGTGGGACGGGCTAGCCATTTGCGATCGATTGGTCTACGGCAGTTGGGCATTGACCGTTCAGCTCGCCGCCGCCGCGGCTGTGACCGAGCGCGTGAAACTGTGGACTGCAATCGCGACGCTCCCGACACGGAACGCGGTGCATTTTGCCAAGGAGATGGCAACGGTAGACCAGCTTTCAGCGGGTCGTCTGACGCTGGGTGTAGGAATTGGAGGCCAAGGTGAGGATTACGCCGCCACTGGAGTCGAAACATCTTTCCGCCGAAGGCAAATGGATGAGCATGTAGCGGCGATGCAGGACGTCTGGTCTCAGAAGCCGCCGGTCGACGGTTACGGTCCGGTCGGCCCGCCTCCGTACAAAGGCGGCGCAGTGCCCCTCATCGCAGGCGTATATGGCCCGAAAGCCCTTGCGCGCGCTGCGCACTGGGCTGCTGGGGTCAATGACCCCAACCAGACCGTCCAGCTCGACGGCCAGAAGCTGTCCGATCAGAGGAAACTGGTCGTCAAAGCATGGGCCGATGCCGGGCGCGAAGATGTTCCGCATTTCTCGGCGTGTATGTGGTTCGCCCTGGGCCCAGAACCCGAGGAGCAGTTCACCCGACACTTGGGTGAGTTCTTTCAGTCCTACGGGGCAGATGTAACAGAGAACTACTCACGGGCTTCTCCCAACTTCGGCGCCGAGGGTCTGTTGAATGCCGTTAACGCTGCGCGGGAAGCGGGCGTCGACGACTTGATTCTCATTCCCACCACCGCGGACCCCGTGGAGATCGACCGGGCCCGTGAAGTATTGGGGATCTAGTATCGCTCGCAGAGCGAACGTCATCGTTGTCATCGATGAGTAAACCATCGTCGGGTTCCATTGACGACTGCCCGGCGCGGGCGTACCGTCAAGCAACAGTCGGACATATGTCCTACTGTTGAGGTTGACGTCGCATCGTTCATTCGTCCTGTGACATTGAGGATTCCAGACAGATCGATCGTCCTATGTGGGGGAGTAGGCACATTAGGCCCGAGCTGGCAGCAATTCAGCACCGTTCTCGATCGCGTGTCGATGTTTCCACAACCGCCACCGCCTTGACCATCAAAAGGACTGGTGCACTGTGAATGCTCCCGTTCGCATGGCTACGTGTGTTGGGGACGCATGGATCGAGGCGGGCGCGCCCGATGGCAAAGCTTCGTCAGTCGATATCGTTCGCATCAAGGCAGAGGACCTGCGCGAAGCGCAGCGCACCGCGTCGCGAATACGGGCCGACGCGCGTGCGAGCGACCGCGATGTCGCCGTGTTCTTGGACGTCGAGTCGCATACGGCCGTTGATGCGCGCACGGCCTGGTCTGAACTCGACTCGTTCTGTTCGGACGAACCGACGTCAGTTCGATACGTCGGAACTGAGGCGGGCCTTCTCGGTCTCATCTCCGACATCACGGCGGCCGGCGTGGCCGACGGTGTCACCATCCTTCGATTGGGTCGGTCCGAGGACGCGATGAAGGGCACGGGGTAGTGGAGAGCCCAGCCCTACGATTGTCGGCACCGCTCCAGCAGCAATGAGAACTACCTCGTGATTGTGGCCGTCGTCAGTCTGTACAGGACGAAATGAGGGCTGCTGAAATTCGTTCCACTCGCTCGCGATTCTTCCCAATGGAGTTGCCTGACATGGTTTGCAGAAACAAGCCGTCGATCATCGCGGCGACTACTTGAGACAACACTTCGGCGTTGACGCCAGGGCATTCATACGAATCCAAGAATGTTTCGATGCTCTGGATCGCAGGTGAGTAGTCGGTTGCGTCGTTGTCGCCGCCATCCGGAACCCGAGACGCCCACAGGTAAAGTTCGTATTGCGCGCGCTGGGCATTCTCCAGATGCGCCCGTGATTCCGACGATGTCTGTGGCGAGGTCGGCTGTTCGCCTCCGACGAACGCAAGGATCAGCGTCGATACCGCACTATGCAAGTCGGCTGGCCGAGAGTCGACGACCTCCTTGACGATCTCGAACACGAGTTGATGGGAACGGTCCCAGGCGTCTCTGAGAAGGTCCTGCTTGCTTGGGTAAACATGGTTCAGGCTCGACAGCGGTACGTCTGCTTCCTGCGCGATTCTTCGCAGCGAGGCTGCGCCAATGCCGTCGCGGCTGATCACTCGTATTGCAGCGTCAGAAGTTAACGTTCGCCGTACCGGTTCCCGCATGTAGTGCGAGTGACTCAATTCCAGGCCTCCTGCCTAGTTCTGCGCACGCCCGACGCATCGCCCAGGTGTGCTCAGGGTAGCGCGGTCACCGACAATGCCCGTCGACCTCATCGTGTTGACTCGAATTCACCGCATGTTACGTTTGTGTAACATCGGTCCATTCCTCTGGCCGAGCGCATGGGGCGCGGATATTGTCCAGACCAGAGACTCGGACGATCGTCCGGCTCTGTATGGGAACTACGTTTCGGCTCGGAACACAGCCTTGACGCCATTCGCAGTGTTGGTCGGTTTCTCGAAAAACCAACTGCATCAGACTGTTTGGCGCCAACTCATGTCATGTGCTCGACTACAGGAGGCTCAACTCGTCATGTCTGCAACCCTTCACGAAGGCCATGAACTGCGACAATCGGGTCGCCCGGCCACATCCGCGTCCTTGCAGCGACTGCCCAATACTGCAACGGTCGAGGAGGTCATCGCGGTCTTGGACGAACACGGCTACGTCATCATCGACGAGCTGGTCTCCGGCGACACAATGGATCGAATCGTCCAGGAGATGCAGCCGCACATCGATTCGTCTATGTACGGCGACGAGTACTTCTCTGGCAACAAGACTCGGCGTACGGGTCGACTCATGGCCCATTCGCCCACCGCCCGCGAGCTCGTCATGAAGCCGTTGGTTCTGGGTGTGGGTCGGAGTTTTCTGTCGGCCTCACATGGAATTCAGCTGGGTTCGACCGAAATGATCTCGATCGAACCAGGCCAGACTGCGCAGATGCTGCACATCGACGATATGGTCGCCGGCGAATATCCGTACACGCCCGACTTCAAGATCTACTGCAACAACATCTGGGCGGTCACCGATATCACCGAGGCAAACGGTGGAACCCGTGTCGTGCCAGGCAGTCACAAGAAGCAGTTCGAAGAGCAGAGTTACACCCAGGACGACACGGTGGCCGTCGAGATGAGCAAGGGATCTCTTTTGATCTTCTCGGGCAAGCTCGTTCATGGCGGCGGTGCCAACACCACGACCGATGAGATTCGACGGGCGCTCTCGCTGCCCTTCATCGTGTCGTGGATGAGGCAGGAGGAAAACCAATACCTGGCGTGTCCGCAGAAGATCGCCCGCACGCTGCCCACCGAACTGTTGAGGGTCATGGGATACGACGCGATATACGGCATGGGCCACACCGGCGCATTGGCGGATCCGTTGCAGGCGCTATTCGAAGAATGAGCTCGAGCGCCCGGTCGGCTTCACGTTCCACAGTATAGAAACCAGCCACTATCTGAAGGTTATACCCATGTCCAACAGTAAGTTTCACCTCGGCTACTTCACCAAGTTCGGAGCACCCGCCTGGGGGCTGGACTCCGAAGAAAACAAGACGATCGGCGCAGACTGGTCAGACGGGTCCTACCACATCGAACTTGCTCGCAGACTCGAGGCGGCCAAATTCGACTTCATTCTCTTCGAAGACACCCTGACCATCGCTGAAACGTATGGCAGTTCGATGGAGATGGACCTGAAGCACGCGGTGTATTCGCCGAAGCACGACCCGATGCCGTTGATGGCGTTGATGGCCCAAGCTACCGAGCACATCGGCGTGATCAGTACTGCATCGACGACGGCCTATCCGCCGTTCCTGCTGGCGCGGCTGTTCTCCACGCTGGACTCGCTGAGTCGCGGACGTGTGGGCTGGAACGTCGTGACGTCGAGTGAGAAGAACATGGCTCTCAACTTCGGTCTAGATGCACTGCCGCCACACGCAACTCGATACGACGCCGCTGACGAATATCTGGAGTTGGCAATCAAGCTCTGGGAGTCCTGGGAAGAAGGGGCGTTGGTTGCAGACCCAGCAACCGGCGTGTACGTCGACCACAACAAGGTTCACACGGTCGATTTCGATGGCAAGTTTCACAAGTCGCGGGGGCCCTTGAACACTGTCCGTTCACCTCAGGTCAAGCCCGTCATCTGCCAGGCCGGTGCCTCTTCTCGTGGTCGTGCCTTCGCGGCCAAGTATGCAGAAGTGATCGTCGGGCTAGCTGCTGACGGCGTCGACCAAATGAAGGAGTTCCGCGATGATGTGCGGGCACGAATGGTGGGTTATGGGCGCAACCCCGATGATTGCAAGATCGTCTACCTGACACCTCTTCGCTTCACCGGTCCAACAGTGCAGCCCAGGGCTCACAGCAACGCTGCATTCGAGTACTCGATCGTCATGGCGGCTACCGCCATGGACGTCGACTTCTCCAAGTACGACCTGGACGGCCCGGTCGACCAGAGCATGGAAGCCGGCGGCCACACGAGCGCGATGGATTACATCAAGGGTCAGGGCCTCCAAGGAAAGACGCTTCGCGAAGCTCTCGACTTCGGAAACAACACGAGCGGACTCGACCTCTCCGGCACGCCGGAGGTCATCGCCGAGCAGATGGTCGACGCAATGAACGAAGTCGGCGGCGACGGATTCCTCATCGAAGGCGGCGGCTTGGCTTCGCACGTGGGAACGCTGACCGACGAGCTGATCCCGGCGTTGCAAAGAGTTGGCGCAGTGCGCGATCAGTACAAGGGTGGCACCCTCCGCGACGTACTTCACGAGTTCTGATCCCGTCCACGACTTCCCCTCGACGACCCACACCACCGACCAAGGAAAAGAAACGATGGCCACGGACACCACGACTCAGACGAATAAGGACAGCAGCAGTGCGGAGCCGACATTCGTACCCCTCGACTTTGCCGGACCGTTGCCGACGCCGACCGAGAGCGTCGATCAGGCAAAGGAGGACCTCGATCGCGCGGGATACGCCATTCTCACCGGCGCAATCCCGCTCGATCAGATCCGTCAGATGCGGCAGATCATCGCTGACGAAATCGTCCGCGAAACTGCGATAGACGAAGCGTCGATCAGCGGCGGGCCCTTCGACCCTGACAAGAAGAACCGTCGTCTCAATCGACTCCCGAACAGGCACCCACTGTTCCGCGATATCCTGGAACATCCGGTCGTCCTGGAAATGACCAAGTACATCCTTGGACCTACGGTGGGCAACGAGAGCTACCTGGTGCACAGTTACGATGCAAACGTCACCCGTCCAGGCAGTGGCCAGCAAGCTATTCATACCGACGCCAGCACTGGAATTCTCCATCAGCCCAACCCTTTCCAGGCTCGGTTCATCTGGACACTGGACGAGTTCGACGAAGAGAACGGAGCCACCAGAATCGTCCCTGGTAGCCACCTCGGGCAAGTCGACATCACCGGCGCCACTCAGTACGAGTCCATTCCTGCCGTAGCACCCCTCGGGTCGCTGATCATCTACACGGACATGCTCCTTCATGGTGCAGGGGCGAACATTTCGTCCGATCGCGAACGGGCGTCCCTCAACCTCGGCTACTGCATGCCTTGGCACCGTCCGATGATCAATTTCCCGGTCATCGTCGAACCGAAGGTCATGAAGGGGGCGTCGGTCGCACTGCGCCAGCTCCTCGGCTACAGCGAAACAACCATCGGATATTACGAACGATGGGATGGCGCAGGCAGCGAGCTGCGTGAACTCTGCGTTTCACCCACCATGGCCTACTGATTCGACGGTTCCGCCCGTCTGCCACGTCACCGAGGCGATGGTTCGTCGCGTCGCCTCGGTGTTCGTCGTTCGCGGTTCAGTTGGCTCGTGAAATCATTTGACTTGCAGGGCTTCCCCGTCTTGCAAACCGGATATGTGGAGTGTGTCCAGTGGTGAAAGTGACTATCCTGTGCGGTAACCCGAAGCCGCGATCCCGAACGTTGGGCGTTGCTGAGGATGTCGTCTCGCAGTTACTTCAGAGTGGAACTCATCGCACTACCATCGTCGATCTGGCTGAACACGTGGATCGAATCTTCGAGTGGCCTTCGGACACAATGGATGAGCTCCAGAAGACTGTGGCCGGCAGCGACCTGCTGGTGGTCGCATCACCCACATACAAGGCCACCTACACTGGATTGTTGAAGGCATTTCTGGACCGATTCGGCTCCGCGGGACTCAGCGGCACTCTGGCGATTCCAGTGATGACTGGGGGAGATCTCAGGCACGCGATCGGCCCCGATGCGTATTTGCGCCCGCTACTGGTCGAGCTCGGGGCGAGTGTTCCTACGGGCAGCTTGTATTTCGTGATGAGCGATATCGATGTCCGCGCAGAAAGGATCCAGGAATGGATTGACCGCAACGCGGACGCGATCCGAGGTCGATCCGAGCTACGAGATGCCATGGCGCAGAATAAGAGCTAAGTGCGGGCTGCGCCGAGGTATGGACTCTCGGCGCAGCCGACGGCGTTCCGTCAATCCCTTGACAGGAATGACAGCACGGTCGCTTCGAACGCTGCCTTGGCCTCGATCATGGCCCAGTGCCCACAGTTCGGGAACACGTGGAGTTCGGCATGGGGAATCGATCGCATCGGAATCAATGACATGTCCAGTGGACTCACTCGGTCATCACGGCCCCAGGTCAACAGCGTCGGCACGGTCACCTTGTGCATGCGTGCCCATGGCAGGGGTTCATCTGACGAGTGCATGAACCTCATCATCTGAGCGAATGCCGCCTTGCCGTACATCCGGCGGGCCGAGGCCAAAGTGTCCGGATCAGTGGCCAGTGCCCACCGTTCCTCGATCAGCTCGTCGGTGACCAGAGCGGGGTCGTAGACCATCGAATGGAGCCAGTCGACGAGTCGCTGCCGGGTGGGATCCTCGGTGAACTCCTGTAAC
Organism: Mycolicibacterium sp. P9-64; assembly: GCF_008329605.1. Taxonomy (GTDB): domain Bacteria; phylum Actinomycetota; class Actinomycetes; order Mycobacteriales; family Mycobacteriaceae; genus Mycobacterium. Next base: position 648,286 of record NZ_NPKO01000003.1, on the reverse strand, counting down.
AGGCGGATGCCCTCGCTGGGACCGGGACTGAACACATTGGTGCCGATTCCACCGATGGTGACCAGCCGGCGAACGCGATCGGGGTGCTTGATTGCCGTGTGGATTCCGACCCCACCTCCCATCGAGTTGCCCACGATGTCAACGCGGTCGATGCCGAGGGCATCGAGAAACGGGATCACCGCGGCTTGGGCGGTCATCATCGGATGCCCTCCCGCGTCGTCGCTCACGCCGAAGCCGGGAAACTCCAAGATCAGGCTCCGGAAGCGGGCCGCGAAAGTTGGGAGGACGCCACGGAAGTTGCGCCATCCGGTAACCCCGGGCCCTGAACCATGCAAGAAGAGCACGGGCAAGCCATCGCCACCGGTGTCGTAGTAGCGCAATTTGCCTGTTTCCGTGGGGATCTCGCGTAGATCAGTGTCAGCTTTGCCGGTCGATGTCATCAACTCTCCTTGGTCTGCGTCGCGCAGGATCAGCCTGACAGTGCCCCCGAGGCCCCGTCAGGCGGCATTCCATTGAACGGTCAGTGGGCTGCCCTCGGCACTCAGTCACACAGCGCGCCAAGCGTCCTCCCATTGGCCGGGACAGCATGTGGGCGAGATCTCGTCCGGCTGCCACTGTATCGCTCGGCACACTGGAGCGGCCATCACGAGGGGCGGACGATATGGCAAACAAAGCAGCGGACCGTTGGTCTGCGGGCTTGCCGACATTCGGGGCCTTGACCGCGAACAAGCCGATGCAGAACATCGGTGGACTCTTCGCAATGTCGGCAGACGCCGTGCGGTATCTGTTCGTCCGACCGTTCCAGCTGAAGGAGTTCCTGGATCAGTCCTGGTTCGTAGCTCGGGTTTCACTGGCGCCTACCTTGTTGGTGGCCATCCCGTTCACGGTGCTGGTCAGCTTTACTCTCAATGTTCTGCTACGGGAGCTGGGCGCTGCTGACCTCAGCGGCGCGGGCGCTGCGTTCGGGGCAGTCACTCAGGTCGGGCCTCTCGTCACCGTCCTCGTCGTTGCCGGTGCGGGCGCCACGGCGATGTGTGCCGACCTGGGATCGCGCACCATCCGTGAGGAGATCGACGCCCTCGAGGTGTTGGGCATCAATCCCGTGCAAAGGCTGGTGGCTCCGCGGATGTTGGCGTCCGGCTTGGTGGCGCTGTTGTTGAACAGCTTGGTGTGCATCATCGGAATACTTGGCGGCTACACGTTCTCGGTTTTCGTCCAAGACGTGAACCCTGGAGCGTTCGCCGCCGGCATAACGCTAATCACCGGGATTCCGGAAGTCATCATCTCGTGCGTCAAGGCGGCGCTCTTCGGATTGATCGCCGGCCTGGTGGCTTGTTACCGGGGATTGAACATCACTGGAGGCGGCGCCAAAGCCGTCGGCAATGCGGTCAACGAAACCGTGGTCTACGCCTTCATGGCGCTGTTCGTGGTCAATACCGTGGTCACCGCCATCGGCATCCAGATGACAACGGGTTAGGGACACCGACTAATGGCTCCGACCACCATCTACCCGCGGCTGGCAAAGGGCTTCCGGCGCCCCGTCGATCACCTGTCGCGGATCGGTGACCATGTGCTGTTCTATGCGCGCGCTATCGCCGGAGTTCCGCACGCCGTCGTTCACTACCGGCGCGAGGTAATTCGCCTGATCGCTGAAATAAGCATGGGCGCAGGAACTCTGGCGATGCTCGGTGGCACGGTGGTCATTGTCGGGTTCCTGACCATGGCAGCGGGCGGCACTCTGGCGGTCCAGGGCTACAGCAGCTTGGGCAACATCGGCATCGAGGCGCTGACGGGTTTCCTCTCCGCCTTCATCAACGTCCGCATATCTGCCCCCGTGGTCGCCGGTATCGGCCTGGCGGCGACCTTCGGGGCGGGCGTCACCGCACAGCTCGGAGCTATGCGGATCAACGAAGAGATCGACGCTCTGGAGACGATGGGAATCCGGCCGGTCGAATACATGGTCAGTACCCGGATCGCGGCGGGGATGATCGCCATCACTCCGTTGTACTCGATCGCGGTGGTGCTGTCGTTCGTCGCCAGCAAGTTCATCACCGTCGTCCTGTTCGGGCAGTCCGCCGGCCTGTACGACCACTACTTCTCGACGTTCCTCAATCCGGTCGATCTGCTGTGGTCCTTCTTGCAGGCCCTGTTGATGGCCTTGGCGGTCCTGCTGGTGCATACCTACTACGGCTACTTCGCCTCAGGCGGTCCGGCCGGAGTCGGGGTCGCAGTGGGCAACGCGGTGCGCACCTCGCTGGTGGTCGTGATTTCGGTGACTCTGCTGATCTCGCTGTCCATCTATGGCGCCAACGGCAACTTCAACCTTTCGGGCTAGGAGGACGTACGTGTTGACTTCGAGTCGCCTGAAGCCGGTCGCCGGCCTGATCGCAATCCTGGTGATAGCAGGCATTGTCCTGGTGGCTGTTGGCCTATTCCGGGGGAGCTTTACGAAGACCGTTGCCGTTCAGGTTATTTCACCGAGGGCCGGCCTCGTGATGAACGTAGACGCCAAGGTGAAGCTGCACGGTGCGCAGGTGGGTACCGTTTCAGCCATCGAGTTCTCGTCGGACGGGCAGGCGGTACTGCATCTGGCGATGGATCCCGATCAGATGGGCATCATCCCATCCAACGTCGAGGTGAACATTGCCTCGTCGACAGTGTTCGGCAACAAGAACGTCGAACTGATTCCGCCACCCAACCCCTCGGCGCAACCGCTGGCCGAGGGCCAGGTGTTGTCGACGGAACGTGTGACCGTCGAGATCAACACGATATTCGAACAGCTCGTGACAACCCTGTCGGCCATCGAGCCGGCGAAGCTGAACGAGACGCTCGGTGCGCTGTCGGCCGGATTGACCGGTCGCGGTGAGAAATTCGGCCAGACGATCGCTGATCTCGACGGCCTGTTGACCCAGCTCGACCCGAGTTTGGGCAACTTGCGGCACGCCATGGTGATCGCTCCCCAGGTGTTCGACGCCTACGCCGATGCAGCGCCGGATTTGCTCAGTGCCGTCCAGTCCGCCACTCGCATCAGCCAGACGATCGTCGACACCCAGAATGACCTGGATCGACTCCTGATCAGTACGATCGGGCTGGCTGAGATCGGAACCGACGTGGTGAGCACGAACCGCCAGCCAATCACCGACGTGATGCGGCTGCTGGTACCGACCACTGATCTGACCAATGAGTACAACGCGGCGCTGACCTGTGGTTTGAGTGGTCTCGTGCCGTTGGCGACAGGGCCGCCGATGCCGGTCCCCGGCACGCTGTTGCTGCAGTCCTTCTTCCTGGGCACCGACCGCTACCGGTATCCCGCCAATCTGCCGAAAGTCGCTGCGACCGGGGGGCCGCAGTGTTCGAGCTTGCCTGACGTCGGTTTCGGAGGGCGCCCGAAGACGGTGGTCAGCGACACCGGCGCGAGTCGCGCGGAGTACGGCAACCAGGGGATATTGCTGAATTCCGACGGACTGAAGCAGATGTTGTTCGGTCCCATCGACGGCCCTCCCCGAAATACCGCACAGATCGGTCAGCCGGGATGAGCGAGGTGCGAGGCAGTTTGGTGAAATTCGGGATCTTCGCGCTGATCATGATCGTCCTGACCGCCGCACTGTTCGCGATCTTCGGTCAGTATCGATCGGGATCCACGCAGTCGTATTCGGCGGTGTTCACCGACGCCTCCAGCCTGGAGCCCGGAGACTCGGTGCGAGTAGCGGGTATTCGCGTCGGCACGGTGGCCGACGTGACACTCCAACCAGACAACACGGTGGTGGTTTCCTTCGATGCCGACCGCAACGTCCCCCTGACATCCGGAACCAAGGTCGCTGTGCGTTTCCTCAATCTGGTCGGGGACCGCTACCTCGAGCTCATGGATGGTCCTGGGTCATCGAAGATTCAGCCGCCCGGATCCCGGATCGGCATCGACCGCACAGAGCCTGCGCTGGACCTGGACTTGCTTCTCGGCGGTCTGCGACCGGTCGTGCAGGGCCTCAATCCTCAGGACGTCAATGCCCTGACCAATTCTCTCATTCAGATCTTTCAAGGCCGCAGTGGCGATGTCGAATCCCTGTTCGCCAGAACGTCGGAGTTCACCACGGCCGTCGCGGCCAACCGCGAAACCGTCCAGCAGCTGATCGACCACCTCAATGGAACGGTGACCACACTCGCTGATGGTGGCGACCAGTTCGCCGACACGGTAAGCAAATTGGAGACCCTGGTCACCGCCCTTGCGCAGGACCGCGACCCGATCGGTGAAGCCATCGGTGCGCTCGAAGACGGCACCGCGTCGCTGGCTGATCTGCTGACCCAGATGCGCTCACCGCTCGCGGGCACGGTTGATCAGCTGACTCGGATGGCCCCGTTGATCTCCAACGAGGAAGACCTGGCCCGGATGGACCTGTCACTGCAGAAGGCCCCGGCCAACTACCGCAAGCTCGTTCGTCTCGGTGCCTACGGAAGCTGGCTCAACCAGTATCTGTGCGGTATGTCGGTACGCGTCTCCGACCTTCAGGGACAGACCGCGGTCTTCCCGTGGATCATGCAAGATACCGGAAGGTGCGCCGAACCCTGATGTTGAAATACCGAGGTTCCAAACTGGTCAGGACCGGCTTCATCGGCGTCGTTCTCACACTGCTGATCATCAGCATCGGTCTACGGTCACAGCAGATACTGGCGATGGCTACGTCGGTTCGATATCAGGCTCTGTTCGTCGAGGGCGGTGGTCTGACCGTCGGCAACGAAGTCAAAGTATCGGGATTGACCGTAGGGGCGGTCTCCGACGTCGAGTTGGACCGGGGCAAGGCGCTCGTGACGTTTTCGGTCGACAGCTCGGTGCGGATGGGTTCGAAGACCACCGCGCACATCAGGACCGGATCACTGCTCGGCGAGCGGGTCCTGACGATCGAGCCGGCCGGCCCGGACAAGTTGCGCAGGGCCGACGTCATTCCGGTATCCCGAACCTCATCGCCCTACTCCTTGACCCAAGCGGTCAGCGAATTCACCTCCAACACAGGTGCTACCGACACGGCATCGATCAATCAATCGTTGGACGTACTGTCAGAGACGATCGACAGGGTGGCCCCCCAACTTGCGCCGACCTTCGACGGTGTCAGCCAGCTGTCAAAGGTGATCAACGAGCGGGACGATTCGTTGCGGGGTCTGCTGACCAGTGCTGCCGACGTCACCGGCATCCTCGCCGACCGCAGCCAACAGGTGAACACCTTGCTGCTCAATGCCAACGACCTACTCGGAGTGCTGGACCAACGGCGATATGCCATCGTGAACCTGCTGGCCAATACGTCTGCTCTTGCGCAGCAGCTTTCGGCGATCGTGGCAGACAATGAAGCCGAGCTGGCCCCGACGCTGGCGCAATTGAACACCGTGATGGAAATGCTGCAGCGCAACCGAGACAACGTCGGCAAGGCGCTGTCCGGATTGGCCAAGTACCAGATCACGCAGGGCGAGGCTGTCAACAGCGGCGCGTACTACGAAGCATTCATCGGCAACCTGGTGCCCGGCGCTGCCCTGCAGCCCTTCCTTGACTACGCATTGGGCTTCCGGCGGGGAGCGAACGCAGGCCAGCCACCCGACAACGCGGGCCCCCGCGCTGAGTTCCCGCTCCCGCGCAACGGTATTCCGGGGGGACCGCGATGATCGCGCGCAGCAAGTGGACCCGCGCAACGCTGGTCGTGCTGGCAGGACTGGTCGTTGCCGGCGTGGTCGTGGTACTGCAGAAGACGGTGTGGGGTCCCACCCGCATATCGGCTTACTTCACGTCCGCAACGGCCATCTACCCAGGAGATGAGGTACGAGTAGCCGGAGTCCGGGTCGGCACCATCACGTCGATCGAGCCGGCCGGTGATCAGGCTCGGATCGACTTCGAGGTCGACCATGGGATCCCCATCCCGGCTGATGCCAAAGCGGTCATCGTCGCCCAAAACCTGGTGGCCGCGCGATATGTTGCGCTTGCTCCGGCCTACGAGACGACGGGTCCGAAGATGGCCGATGGCACTGTGATCGGTGCTGATCGGACAGCTGTTCCGGTCGAGTGGGACCAGGTCAAGGAACAACTGACGCGACTGGCCACCGATCTCGGTCCTCAGGGCGATCTTTCGAACACATCGCTGAGCCGCTTCATCGACAGTGCTGCGACCGCGATGGAGGGCAACGGTGACAAACTTCGAGACACCATCGCACAACTTGCCGGTATGGGCCGGATTCTCGCCGACGGCAGTGGAGACATCGTGTCCACCATCGAGAATCTGCAGATCTTCGTGACAGCACTGCGGGACAGCAACACTCAGATCGTGCAGTTCCAGAACCGACTGGCGTCGGTGACCAGCGTGCTCGACGGCAGTCGGTCGGATCTCGATGCAGCGTTGACGAACTTGTCCTCGGCTGTCGGGCAGGTGCGGAGCTTCATCGCGAACAGTCGCGATGTGACGGTCGAGCAGGTGGAACGCCTGGCTGACGTGACGCAGAACCTGGTCGACAACAGGCCCGCGCTTGAGAACGTGCTGCACGTGGCCCCGACCGCCATTGCGAACGGCTACAACGTCTACAACCCCGACACGGGAACTCCCATGGGCGCATTCGCCATGAACAACTTCGCCAACCCGGTTCAGCTGGTGTGTTCGTCGCTGGGAGCGGTCGAGAACGTCACGTCGGCCGAGGCCGGCAACGCCTGCGCACAGTACCTGGGCCCTGCCCTGCGCCTGCTCAACTTCAACTACTTGCCGTTCCCCTTCAATGCCTATCTGGGCAAGTCGCCAAGCCCCGAGAACCTGCTGTACTCCGACCCGGCCCTGGCCCCCGGCGGAACCGGTGGGGCCGCGGTCCCACCGGAAACACCCCCCGCGGTGTCGGCCTACACGGGTGTCGGTGATGTTCCGCCGCCGGCGGGATCGGGATGGCCCCCCGGACCGCCCGGGGCATACACACCGAGCGGGCTGCCGGCTGCACCCACTCCGGCGTTGTTCCCCGGTGCCCCCGTCCCGCCCGGAGTGGCTCCGGCAGGTCCGCAGCAACGGAGTGCGACGAATCTGCAGGACTTGCTGTTACCTGCGGAGGCGCCACCCGTTCTGCCCGTACCAGCCGGGGGCACACCGTGACACGAGGCAAAAGAGTCGTGGGCGCCGCACTTCTGACGTCCTGCGTCGTCCTCAGCGGAACGGCCTGCGCATTCCACGGCATCAACTCGGTACCGCTGCCGGGCACCATCGCCGGCAGCGATGGCGACGTCTACCACGTCAAGCTGGCCGACGTGGGAGCCCTGGAGTCGAACTCCCCAGTGATGCTGGATGATGTCGTGGTCGGCACCGTGCGACGAATGGTCGTCGACGGCTGGCAGGCGCAGGTCGACGTGTCGGTCCGCAAGGACGTCGAGGTGCCCGCGAATGCGGTCGCCTCCGTGGGGCAGACAAGCCTGCTAGGATCCATGCATCTGGCGCTCGACCCACCGGTCGGCGAGAAGCCCGAGGGCAGGCTGGCCCCTGGTGCCTCCATCGGGCTCGCCGAGACATCGACCTTCCCCTCCACGGAAGAGACACTGGCGTCGCTGTCGGTGATCGTCAACGGCGGCGGGCTCGGCCAGGTCGGCGACATCATCCGAGAGTTCAATGCGGCACTCAACGGTCGAGAAGATCAGATGCGGGATGTCCTGACCCGGCTGAATGATTTCATCGGCATGCTCGCCGAGCAGCGCGATGACGTAAACGCATCCATTGCGTCACTGAATCGGCTGGCCGGTACCCTCAACGGCCAGCGCGAAGTCATCACCGCGGCACTGAACAAGATCCCGCCGGCCATCGACATCCTGGTCAAGCAGCAACCGCGGATAACCTTGATGCTCAACAAATTCCGCGAATTCAGCGACGTTGCCACGGGGTTGATCAATGACACCCAGGACGACCTGGTGCGCAACCTCACCAATCTCGAACCGACGCTCCGCGCCTTGGCCGATGTCGGTCCCGATCTGGGCACCGTCCTGGCCTACGCCCCGACCTTTCCCTATACGCAGAACTTCATCGACCGGGCGATCCGCGGGGATTTCATGAACCTGTTCATCACCTTCGACTTCACGGTGCCGCGCTTGAAGCGAACGCTGTTCTTGGGGACTCGGTGGGGACAGGAGGGGGCGCCGCTGGTCCCGGCGCCGGGCGATCCCTGGTACTCCATGTACACACTCGATCCGATGTCGGCGCCGATAACGCCGGTCCCCGCAGCAGTCGCGCCCATTCCACAGCTCGTGGACACCACCGGCGGCACTGAAACCGCAGTGCCCGTGGAGAGCCCGGAACTCGACGGGACGGTCTCGGTACCCGAGGAACCGGTATCCGGTGCAGGGGATGGCAACTGATGTTGACCCGATTCGTACGTGCGCAGCTGATCATCTTCACCGTCGCCTCGGTGATCGGCATGGGCATCATGGTGGTGGTCTACCTGCAAGCCGCTACATTGCTCGGGGTCGGTCGGATGTCGGTGACGTTGGAGCTGCCCGGAACCGGTGGACTCTACCGCTTTTCGAACGTTACCTACCGTGGGGTGCAGATCGGCAAGGTGACCGAGATCCACGCAACTCGTGACGGCGCGCAAGCCACCCTTTCGCTGGAGACCGCGGCGGAGATTCCCGCGGATCTACGCGCGGCGGTGCTGAGTGTGTCGGCGGTGGGAGAGCAGTACGTCGATCTGCAACCCGCGGGCAATTCGGGGCCCTTCCTGCGAGACGGCGATGTCATCCCGGCCACCCGCACGTCGATACCGCAGGCGGTCGGACCGATGCTGGACCAGATGAGCGTCCTGCTCGACTCCGTGCCCACCGGTCGGATCCCGGGCTTGCTCGATGAGACTTATAGGAGTCTCAACGGTGCACGCTACGATCTCGGTTCGCTGCTCGACTCTTCATCAGAGTTGATCGGTAAGACCGGGGCGATTTCCGAGCAGACGCGCACACTGATCGAGGACAGTCGCCCCCTCTTGGACGGACAAGCCGAAAGCGCTGCAGCCATTCGATCTTGGGCGAAAGGCATGTCCGGAATCGCCGCCGAGGTCGACGCCAACGATGCGGAAGTGCGCACGTTGCTCAGCGTTGGCCCGAATGCCGCGGACGAAGCCTCGGCGCTCCTGAGCAAGTCCAAGGCGACGCTGCCGATACTGCTGGCCAACCTCACCACCGTCGGACAGGTCGCCGTCACCTATAACGCATCACTGGAGCAACTCCTGGTGGTGCTACCCCCGGACGTGGCCGCTACGCAGGCCTACGGGTTGGGCCGAAACAATCCGACGGGTCAGGCTCTGGCCGACTTCACGTTGACGCTCAATGATCCACCGGCGTGTTCGGTCGGATTCCTGCCACCGTCGCAATGGCGGTCACCAGCGGACACCTCCGACATCGACACGCCAGATGGGTTGTACTGCAAGCTTCCTCAGGACTCGCCGATGGCTGTGCGCGGTGCCCGCAACTACCCATGCATGGGTGTCCCGGGCAAGCGCGCCCCGACGGTGGAGATCTGTAACAGCGATCGACCCTATGAACCGTTGGCGATGCGCCAGCACGTCCTCGGCCCGACGCCCATCGATCCGAGCCTGATCGCACAGGGGATTCCACCAGACGACCGGATCGACTTCAGCGACCAGATCTTCGGACCGGTGGAGGGCACGCCGCCGCCCGCAGCTCAACCGCCGGCAGCTCAACCGCCGGCGGTCGCGCCGACCGTAGCTCCCAGTGCGTTCGTGCCCGTTGAGACGCCAGGACCGTCGGTGGCGTTGGCCACCTACGATCCGCAGACCGGGCGGTATGCAGGTCCAGACGGAAACGTGTACCGCCAAGCGGATCTGGCGCCGCACAGCGGGAATCGCACCTGGGAAGACATGTTCCCGACCTGATGATGGGCGGCGGCCGCGGCCGGGCCGCCGCGCTGTCCGGCTCAGTCGGTCTTGGTGAGCTTGAACGGCATGTTGATGAACACCGGACGGTTGATCCCACACGCGCCACTCTGGCCGGTGGTCCGGTCTTCGCCGACGAGAGTCTTCGAGTCCGGATCGATTCGGTCACCGTTTGGTGTCGTCGGTGCGAACCGGAACTCCTGCAGTCCCGGAGCGGAAGTGCCATCAACGCAGGGAACCCAGTCGTCGATCTGGTGTTTCACATACCAGACGCCACTCTTCTGGTAGATGGGAGCAGACCAGCCGAAATCGCTGTCGACCGAGCCGGTGCACTCGCCGGGATAACTGCACTGCGTGCTGATCGTCCACGTACTTCGAAGGCTCGGTTGGTCCTCGAAAACAGCGTTCGTCCTTGACCATTCACCATTCGACGTCGCAATGTACGTGCCGTTGAGGCCCCAGTCATTACCGGTGGCCGACGCCGACGTGGGCTGCAGTGCGGTGATCGTGACGGCCAGGGCCGCCGCTACCGTTGCACCGCTTGCGATCAGGGCCGTCATCGGCATGGTCTTGCTCCTCTGCGTGCCGCGGCGCCAACGACGCCGGATGGGCGGTCGGACGGTAACATCAGCAGGCTGGGCGGATTCGTCGAATCGTCCGCTCAGCGGGACTTCCCACGGATGCGGCGTCGTTCGCATGACACAGTGCCGCCATGCGATTGACGACGGCGGTTGCTGCGGTAGCGATTACCGCGACCGCCGCGCTCGCCATCGGAACAGTCCCACCCGTTCCCGCGCAGGCGGACCCCGCGTATTGCGACAACCCGGACTGCGTGCCAGGGATCACACCTGGCGTCGTTCTGGGCGCGCCGTGCGGCGACACCGCGCACTACGTTTTCGGGACCACGTCATGGGGGCGGTTGGTCTTCTGCGGGTCCCCCCGCCGCTATGAGCCCCGGTATTTCAGATCTCCGTCGATGGCGGGCATCAGAGAGTTGGGTACCGACTGCGGGGGCTTTCTGAATCAAGTGGCGCAGGCCCCGGACGGACTCTTCCTGTCGTGTGTCGTCGCTGAAGGATCGGGGCGGTGGGTGCGTGGCGACATGTAGATCCCTGGCTGGTGTGGCCATGCTTGCGGTCGTGTCGACCACGAGCATGGCGCCCGCCCGTGCCGACGAACCGGTCCTCCATCGCGTCGTGTACACGGTCGTCTCGCAAAACCCTTTCCGAGCGGACATCTACCACCGGGACAGCGACCCGCCGGATTGGGCGGCATACAGCCACAACCCCTATGAGTTCAGTCCGCGGACTGAGTTCGAGGTCGGCCCCAACCGACCGTGGGTCCGCGAGGTGACACTTCGAGACCCGCAGCGCTGGGCGATGGTCGCGGTCACGAGCGGTCCCGCGGCGGTGACGCCACACTTCCAGTGCAGCCTCGAAATCGATGGGGTCGTCGCGGATACCGCGAGCGGGCCCAAGGGTGCCCTGTGTTCACTTCGCAACTGGTGAGCTGACCTGAGGCCGTTGACCGCTGACCGCTGAACGGGATCGAGGGGTCGTCCAGGGTGTTTGCGTCGCTAGCGTTCAGTACTCGGGAATCGGCTGTCACGACCCTCATTCGGGAGTGCGCCGGACAGGAGGATGCCATGCCGTCTGTGCGCCGACGATCGGCAACAATCGTGTCGTCTGAACCAGCGCCAGTGGACTTGGTGGAGACCGCTGAAGCCGAAGCAGCCGCTGCGGAGGATCTGGCGAACGCCGCAAGAGCTAAAGCCGAGGAGCTGCGCCGAATGGCTGGCAAACCGGCGCCGGAACCCGAGGATGCGACCGAACCCGTCCCAGGAGCCGACACGGCGACGGGAAGCTGGCGGCGTCGGATCACCTGGCGCGCCGGGGTGTGCGCATTGTCATTCGTACTGTCGGCCGGCGTGCTCGGTCTCAGCGGGTACCTGGTCTGGCATCACCGGGAGTCGGTGAGTCAGCACCAACAGGTAGCCGAGTACGAAGCGGCGGCCCGCCAGATCGTCGTGACGCTCATGTCGTTGGACAAAGCATCCGCGCCGGAGACGGTGAAGACCGTCATCGACAGCTCGACGGGGCAGTTCAAATCTGAATTCGAAGGTGCTGCCGACGATTTCGTCGCGATCACGGCGGACGCCGACGTGACCACCAAAGCACAGGTCAAAGCGGCAGCAGTCCAATCAATAAGTCACGACCAGGCGCAGGTATTGGTGACCGTCACGTCGACGGTGAGCAATGCGGCCGGGGCCGACCAACCGCCCCGGTCCTGGCGGCTCACCGTTTCACTCGTCCGCGAAGGAGATCGGATCAAGATGTCGCAGCTCGAGTTCGTGCCATGACAACCGATGCCGCTGAAATTGAGGTCACCGAGTGTGACGAGCCGGACCTCGGTGCGGCACTAGCCGACGAGTTGGACGACCCCGCACCGCCGACAGCCCGAAGGCGATGGATCCGACGGCAGGCGACCCTCATCACTTCCTGTCTCATCCTGACGATCTCCAGTGCGGTCGCGGCAATGTTGTACGTCAATCAATACCGGTCCGATGAACGGACCACCTTCGCCGACGGCCGGTCCGTCGCAGCAGCGGCTGAAGGTGCCACGGTTGCACTATTGTCCTACAAGCCCGAAAGCCTCGACGCGGATATGGCGGCGGCGAAGGCACATCTCACCGGCGAGTTCTTGACCTACTACTCCCAATTCTCGGATGAGATCGCAGCGCCGGCAGCCAAGCAGAAGGGAATTGTCACCACCGCGGCGGTGGTGCGGTCCGCCGTCGCGGACTTGCAACCGACCAAGGCGTCAGTCCTTCTGTTCGTCAACCAAACAACCACCAGTCGTGAGCGCCCCGAGCCGTCGCAGACGGCCAGCAGTGTGATGGTCACGATGACTGAAGTTGCTGGGCGGTGGCTGATTTCGTCCTTCGACCCGGTCTGATCTGCCGGTGATGTGAGGCAGGCGACGTCCAGTGAGTGGGCTTCGGTGACCTCGCTCGGTCGAACCAGGGTGCACGATATGCCCCACTGATTCAGATCGAGGAGGTACCGAGGTGCATGACGATACGGAAGTGGTGACCTACCGGGTCAACGACGGGATCGCTGTCGTCACGATGAACCGGCCCGAGTACCGCAATGCGCAAAACTCCGCGATGACCTACGGGCTCGACTCGGCATTCGCCCGCGCCGTCGAGGACGACGAGGTCAAGGTGATCGTGCTGGCAGGCAATGGGAAGCACTTCAGCGCGGGTCATGACATCGGCACACCTGATCGGGACCATCACGTCCACTTCGAGAATCGAGCGGTCCTGTGGTGGGACCACGTCGGTAAGCGTGGCGGCGATCGACGATACGCCCGCGAGGCAGAGGTGTACCTGGGCATGTGCCGCCGTTGGAGAGAGATTCCCAAGCCCGTCATAGCGATGGTTCAGGGCGCCTGCATCGCGGGTGGTCTGATGTTGACCTGGGTGTGCGACCTGATCGTGGCGTCCGACGATGCATTCTTCTCAGACCCCGTGGTACGCATGGGCATTCCCGGGGTGGAATATTTCGCCCATCCATGGGTGCTTGGTCCCCGTTTGGCGAAGGAGATCCTCTTCACTGCTGACCGCTTCAGCGCGCAGCGCGCTTACGACGTCGGAATGGTCAACCGCGTCGTCCCACGCGCTGAACTGGAAAGCCAAACAATGGAATTGGCAGCGCGCATGACGACGATGCCGTCTTTTGGACTGGCATTGAGCAAGAAAGCGGTCAACCAGTGCGAGGACCAGATGGGTATGCGGAACGGCATGGACTCCGTTTTCGGGCTGCACCATTTTGCGCATGCCCACAACGCAGAAGTGGGTCGCGACTCGCTGGGCGGGATGAGCATCGAAGCGATGGCGGGACGTAATGACGCTTCGTGACGGTGAGTGCACTGCTCTTGGGAGTGGTCAGCCCACCCGCCAACAACTGCGGCGACAACTGGCCGCCGACTTGGCCGAGGCGGAGCGCAGTCGAGTGCCGATCGCTCCGTTGACTGATGGTCATCCGGATCTCGATGTTGTCGATGCCTATGAGATTCAGCTGATCAACATCAGGCAGCGGGTGGCCGAGGGCGCGCGGGTGATCGGGCACAAGGTGGGGCTGTCCAGCGGTTTCGCGCTGGCGCCAAGCAGATCGACGGCAGTACCCGTAGGTTCGGTGCTGGCGCGGGCAACGCTCCCGTCGAGGCGCTCATCCGGGTGTTCGACAAGATCGGGGTGAAGACCGGCATCGACTTCTTCGACATCGCCGATGCTGCCGAAGAAGTCGTTGCCCCCGCCATGCCGGCCGAGTGCCTGCTGGATCGCAACGCGTTGATCATGGGCTACTCCGGGGTTTACTCCAGCTTCCTCAAGCACGCCATCCGGCAATCCGAACGCTACGGCGTTCCCGCGCACAAACTGCTGCACCGCGCAGGGCAACGCAAGCTGATCGGCGGCCAGGAAGACCAGTTGATCGACATCGCCCTCGAACTCAAACGAGAACAGGGGGACACGCACCGCGCGTGATCCGTCAACGGCCCTGGATTGACTCCCGACCGACAACCCTCGCGGATCCATCGACGCCGGAGTACTGATGTGCTTCTTGATACCGGGCCCGCTCACCGATGGCCGACACGGCCAGCTGAAGACGGATCAACATCTGCTGCAGGGAAATTCGATTCTGGACAAGTGCCAAAAGATTGGCGGACCAGACGTCAGCAACCACATCACCCACAACTCGTTGATTCTCGGTGGGGGTGCCGTCGCAGATTTCGTTTACCAACATCAAGCTGAGCGACCTCCGAATGCAGTCGGTGTCTAAACCGGTTCCGGTATCTTCGGCGAACAGATACGCACGGGCGGCGTATGCCGCGAGCCGCGGTGTTTTCCACAGTGCGATGGTGAGATTCTGAATCAAGTCTACAAGCCGCTGGTATGGGTCAGCTACCGGATACGCAGTTGCGCATTCGGTGTGCGCCCGTGCGCCCAGCCACTCGAGGAAACACGCGAAGAGTAGGGCATCTTTTGATGAGAAATGTTGGTACACAGTGCTGGTAGCCACGCCAGCACGATCTGCCACCATCCTGATGTGCACCGAATCGCAATCTCGGGTGGCTAGGTCGAGGGCGGCAGCGACGATCCGAGCCTGGCGTTCATGCGCATTCGTGGTCAAGATGCTCCATGTCCGCCGTTTCCGCATTCCGCACCTTGTAATGCGAGTAGTTCTCTTCTTGCGGGATGTGGCATACCGAAGTGCTCGTGGCGATGCCGACCTTCATCAAGTTAGTAGGGTGAGCCTTCGTAGTCGGAGCCCGTTCTCGTTCAGTGGAACACCTAGACGCAGGTCGACATTTGGAGTCACCTCAGTGCTTCGCTCAATCGACCCGGCAGACGTGTGCAGCCCACCCGGCCGTACGCATCACGGTTGAACCTAGGGCGAGAGAGCACATTCGTGATGCGGTGTCCCGCTGTGTGGGAGGAGCAGATATGCGACGCCGATAGTCGCGTCAAGGTCAGTCGCGGCACCAGTCCTCATCGTGATGCGGATATGTCATAGATGCGGAAAGCATTGTTGCGCAGTCCCATTCAATGGGCAGAATCCGCCGTTGCCACCCGCCTAGTTGGCTACGTCGTGCTATGAGTATCGCTGTGAAAAATCCGCTGTTCAATGCCGAAGGCCGGAAGTGGGCCTCACTGGGGGTGCTGACCTTGGCGGTGGTTTTGGTCACGATTGACGGTACGGTTCTGGCGCTGGCAGTTCCCGCCCTAGTTGCAGATCTTGGTCCCACGGCGACACAACTGCTGTGGATCGGCGACATCTACTCCTTCGCCGTGGCGGGATTCCTGTTGACCATGGGCAATGTCGCGGACCGAATCGGACGCAAGCGCCTGCTCATTCTCGGCTGTGTCGGATTCGGATTCGCATCGGTCCTAGCCGCTTTCGCGACTGCGCCAGAGCTGCTCATCGCGGCCCGCGCATTGTTGGGACTGAGCGCCGCCACCCTGATGCCATGCACGTTGGCAATCATCCGCGACATCTTCGAAAGGCCTGCGCACCGGACTCGAGCCATCGCTGTGTGGTCAGCGGGGGCGATGGCCGGCGCCGCAGCTGGCCCACTGCTCGGTGGTGTTCTGCTGGAACACTTTTGGTGGGGATCGGTATTCTTGATCAACGTGCCGGTGATCATCGTACTGCTTCCACTCGCCGCCGTGCTGTTGCCGGAATCGCGCAATCCGGTGCCCGCAACCGTCGACATACTGTCAGCGGCACTTTCGCTTGCCGCGACGCTGTCGTTCGTCTATGGCCTGAAACACTCTTTCGCCTTCGGCGTCGACTGGACATCAACGCTTGCATTGGTGATCGCGGTCGTTGTTGGCGGGTCCTTCGTCAGGCGACAGTGGCGTCTTGCGCAACCGCTCTTCGACATCTCTCTCTTTCGTGTACGCGCCTTCTCAGGGGGCATGGCCGTCAACACCATCGCGATCTTCGCCTTCAGTGGAACCATCTTCTTCTTTTCTCAGTACCTTCAACTCGTCCGCGGTCTTAGCCCACTGGAGGCTGGGCTCGTGCAGTTGCCTGCAACGCTGACAACGGTGGTGGTTACCGTCTTCGCCGGTCGGCTCGTTGCTCGATTGGGGAATGGGCTCACCGTCGGTTGGGGCATGGTGATCGGTGGGACCGGACTCGTGTTGCTGGCGCTTGCCGAGGGTCTGCCAGACATCCTCTGGACCGGCCTGGCGTTGGCCATTCTCGTGCTCGGCGCCACTGTGGCGATGACGGTGGCGATCGATGTGGTGGTCGGAGCGGTGCCGCGGGAACGCGCCGGTGCGGCGTCGGCCATTTCCGAAACGGGCTACGAATTGGGTATTGCCTTCGGAATCGGCATCCTAGGATCTCTGACCACCGCTTTCTACCGCAACGGTCTGTCGCTACCCGACGGCATGGACAACGCAACCCGGACAGCGGTCACCGAGTCCCTCGCCGATGCGCATCAGGTTCTGGCGGTCGGCGGACCGCACGCGAGTGCCCCGCTGAGTCAGGCTCAACACTCGTTCGCATCCGCAATGCAGCTGTCCTCGGGCATATCGGCGGTGTTGATGATCGTTGCAGGAATCGTTGCGTGGAAAGTCATTCCGGCTGTCGGTACGGATCGACACTGAGAACATGACCGACAGCGCTCGGACGAGGAGATTAGCTGACGTTCATTCCGAGCGCATACCGCCGTTTCGGGAAGTCAGTGCCGAACATGCTGTCTCAGTTCATGTTCCAGGGCTCGCCATATGTCGTCACGGAATCACCAGCGTTTGAGACCAGGCGGGCGAACGGGCGCAGGAGTACGCCTCCTGCGGCTCCTGTGACGGTGCCGTGCGCGTTTGCGACAACGAGACCACCCGCCGGACCGGTGACGTCCAAGCTGAAGGTCGACACCTCCTGGATACCTGGCCCATTCCCGAGATCCGCGCTGATCGAAACCCCGGGAAACAGGTTGGGTGTGATGACGGAGCCAAGCGGGTTGAATCCAATTCCCAGCGGGGGTTCGGCAATGGACGCATCGTCGAGGAGGAGGTTCGGCGTGGTGTAGCTGAAGTTGACGCCGATACCCAGCGACCACGGAAAACCCACCTGGTAGCCGATTTCTAGAGTGCCTGCGAACTTGTCGGCGTCTGCACCCGAGACGGTGTACCGAGCGCGCCCAGTTTGGTACCACTCGCGCGTTAACCTATTGCGGTCCAACGGTGGCACACCGTTGAGGAATGTGTCCAACTGCTGCACCACGAGGGTGCGGCCGAGTCCATCGACGGTCGACAATTCGTTGTCCATCGTCGCATGCGCGTGGCCTGCGCCGGCGTATGACGTCGTGGCGAAGACGATTGCGGCCAGCAACGTATGCCCCAGGGCCTTTATCTTGGTGCCGATGTCGATCAATTCATGTTCCATTGTTCGCCGTAGGTTGTGACGGTGGCATGGTCGGGCCAGATCAGCCGGGCGTACGGACGTAGCTGCACACCGCCGGCCGCTCCGGACACGGTGCCGTGCGCGTTGGCGACCGCAACGGTGCCAGCTGGCCCCGTCACGGAAACTGAGAAGGTCGCGACCTCCTGGATGCCGGGTCCGTTCCCGATGTCCACCGAGATGGTCGCTGCTGGTAGCAGATTCGGTGTGACCACTGCACGTTGCGGGGCGTAGACCGGCGCTTCCCATGCGTAGGTATTCGGGGTTGTGTAGGTAAGGTTTGTGGCTACTCCCAGCGACCACGGGAAGCCGATCTGGTAGCCCAGTTCCAGCGTGCCGGAGAAGCTTTCGGCGCCCTCACCGGAGATCGAATAAATGGCTCGGCCGGAGTGAAACCATTCACGTGTCAACCGATTGCGGTCCATCGGTGACACGCCGTCGAGACTGACGTCCCATTGTTCGATGGTTAGCGCGTGGCCACTGCGATCGAATACCTTCTTCTGGCTGTCCATTCCGGCGTGTGCCGTTGCGGTGCCAGTCAGCAGTGCGGTACCCAGGACGAATGCTGTGACCGCACCGGTGCACCTTCTCAGCGTCTGGATGGTCCCTGTCACTTCATGTTCCATGGTTCTCCATAAGTCGTCACTGTCGCGCCCTGGCTGGAGACCAGCCGCACGAATGGACGGAGCAGCACGCCTCCGGCTGCGCCCGTCACCGTTCCGTGTGCGTCCGAAACCACGACGTTGCCCTGCGCGCCGGTCACTTCGGCCGTGAAGGTCACGACTTCTTGGACACCCGGACCGTTGCCGAGGTCCGCTGAGATCGATAGGCCGGGAAAGAAGTTCGGTGTGATCACATACGCCAGGGGAGCGAAGTCGGGCCCGGGCTCGAAGTTCGTGGCGTCAAGCAGAATATTGGGCGAGGTGTAGCTGAAATTGATGCCGACGCCCAACGACCACGGGAATCCGATTTGGTATCCGAGCATGAGCTCGCCGGTAAAGGCATCGGCATTTGGGCCTGACACGATGTAGGCGCCCTGCCCGGAATAGAACCACTCTCGCGTCAGGCGATTGCGGTCCATCGGGTAAACGCCTTGGAACTCGGTGTCCCACTGTTGAATAGTCAACGTGCGACCCTGCTCATCCAGAACGCCTAGCTGACTGTCCAACTCGGCCGAAGCCGGGTCGGAGAACGCCAACGAAGCGGACATGACAGAGGTCATCGCGGCGGCGATGATGGTGGCCCTTCGCCGACGGCGGCGCCGGGTTGGGATCGTCGTTGGAGTCATGATGAGCTGGAGGGGTCCTCTCGGGAGATGGATCGGCTTGGTCCCGGCGTCGAGCTTTGCTGGGGGCTGGTGGCGCGTGCAGGAAGTGTTGCCGCTCACATGAGGGCGGGACAATCGTGTTTAGGTACGTGATGCGCGCGACGGCTGTACGGCTGTACGACGCCGCGAGTCATCGAATTGCCTAACCCATCCCGTACCGCAGTACGAGCTCGGACGGCAGAACGTACGTGCATACAGTGGTGCAACGTGTCGACCTGATGAATGCTTCGTGAAACGCGCATCGGTTCCGACGCCTTACCTGGTGACCGAACGGTGCATCGGTGTTGCGTCGTACGCCCGAGACATTCACTCGTCTTCCCAAGGGGATTCAACATGACTACTTCCGATCGGCCCGTTGAAGCCGCCGACGAAACGAAGCCGAGCCTGCGGCATGGTTCGACCTCGATCTGGTCCACCACCGTGCTCGGACTCGCATCCATGCAGATCGGCCCGTGCATGGCACTAGCGGGCGGCTACATGGTGGCGTACACCGGGGACGCGTCCTGGCTCGCGATGGCGCTCGCGGTACTGATTGCCGGCGCTTTGGCGGTCGGTATCTCCGCCTTCGCGCGTCACACGGTCGCGACCGGGGGCCTGATGTCCTACGTCGGCTCCACGCTTGGGCCAAAGGCGAAGGCGTTCACGGCCGCCGGATACGTGTGCGCATACGCGGTGGGGTTCCCCGCAATCGTGACGGGCGTGGTGATCTTCACGTCGAGCTTCTTCGTGAAGATGGGCTTTGAATCTGCCTCGTCCGGGCTGGTGCAGGCATCGTCCGCCGTGGTTCTAGCAATCCTTGCGGCAGGTATCGCCTACCGCGGACTCGACGCGTCCGTACGCGTCACCGGCTTCCTGACCTTCGCCGCAATTCCGTTCGTCCTCTGGGTCACCGTGGCGGCCGCACTGAAGGGTGATTTCAACCTTGGCGGTCAATTCGACTTCAGCGGCGATGCCTTCTCGCCGGCCATTGTCATTCCGGGAGTAGTCATCGCTGCCTCGAACTTCGTCGGATTTGAGGCGGTAAGCGCGCTCGCTGGTGAAACGAAAGACCCCAAGCGCAACGTACCGAGGCTCTTGGCTCTGCTCCTAACGGTCTGCGGCGTGAGTTACATCGTGATGATCTGGGCGCAGATTCCCTCGCTGAACGGCGCGTTGGATCTGCTGGCCGCAGGCGAGTCCCCCACGGCCATCCTGGCGGACGTTGGGGGAGTGGGCTTCTTGGCGGCGCCCCTCGACCTACTGCTCGCCGGAGCAACCTTCGCTGGTCTGATCGCTTCGATGAACTACGGTTCCCGGATCGTCGGCACCGCAGCTGCAGACGGGCTCCTCCCCAAACGGCTCGCACGGATCCATCCGGTGCGCCGGACACCGCACGTCGCCATCTTCGCAATTGGCTTGGTGGCAGGTGGAATTCCGGTTGTGCTGCAGCTCGTCGCGTCGTCGCCACCGTTGGACTCGTCGGTGTACCTCTACACGTTCTACGCCTACTTCTACCTGGCGCTGTACGTCCTGGCGGCCGTTGCAGCCATCGTCCTACACGTACAGCTGCGAATGGTTCGACCGGTACGGATCGCAATAATCGCCGTCAGCGGGGTCGGCTGGGGCTACGTCTTTTACTACGGTCTGGCACATCTCGACGGAGGGGTGTTCTCAGCTCTTCCATGGATGGCGGTGGGCTTGACCCTGGCGGTGTTCGCACTGTTTCTGGTTGTGCGGGCGAGGAACCCAGATGCGCTCGACAACATGGAAGACCTCCTGTGAGCGGATGCCGGGCGGCATGGGTGCAATGTGCATCACGCCGTCTCACGACGACGTCGCCGCTTTCGGTGTAGCGCTGACCGGTCCATGTTTCTTCGTGGGCAAGCGGTCAGCACCGGATGGCGAAGGTCGAAAACGCCGATCGGCAAATACCTTTGAGTACGTGCGGGCGTCCGAACAGAGAATTTGCTCGCCGGTGATTCATACTTCGCTCGGCATAAGACACAACATTGCAATGACAACGTTCTATAGAAAAGGTGACACATGGTAGCCCTTCCTCAGGATCTTGCTGGCCGCATCCCTTGGCCAACGACCGACCCCTCCACGGCAGCCGCCCCGGCTCCCCGTCAGGCGCTGTCGGCCAGGATCCGCATGCGCGACGGTGTGGAGCTCGCTGCGCACGTGTATCTACCCGCCATCGCCAAGCACCAGGCCGTGCCGACCGTGCTGACTCGTCTGCCCTACGACAAGGGCGGTCGGTACACGTTCTTGGACCAAATCGCGAACCACTTCACCGCTCACGGCTTCGCAGTAGTCGTCCAGGACGTGCGCGGCAAATTCGAATCGCAGGGCGAACTGCTCCCGTTCAAGAACGAGCCGGACGACGGCTACGACACCATCGAGTGGGTGGCGCAGCAGGAGTGGAGCAACGAGAGCGTCGGCATGTACGGCGACTCCTACTACGGATTCACCCAATGGGCCGCGGTGTCACGCAGACACCCTGCTCTCAAGGCCATCGTCCCCCAGGTGACCTCGTCCGACCTGTTCATCTATTTCGGGACTAAGCAGATGCCCCGCCTCCCATTCTTCGAGTGGTTCGCCCAGACCTACGCGCACCCCTTCCTCTCGTTCGAACCGTTCAGCTCCCGCCTGCCGAAGCCGGCTTACCATCCTCCGGCCGGGTACGAAGCGGCGATGGACACGGCCCGCGCCCTGGCGGCGGCGGTCGACGACGGTTCGTTCGTCGCCGAGCTGTATCCAGACGGCTGGCCCGCCGAGACCCTTTCGATTCCCGCACTACACCAAAGCGGTTGGTACGACAACTGTCTCGAAGGCCAGTTACGTGAGTGGCAGCGCGTCACCGACGCACCGGCGGCCGCGCACCAGTTCCTTCGCATCTACTCCACCGACCACGAGAGTTTCCCGTGGCGTGAGGCGGGTGTCCCCCTGGACAACCACGAAACCGATGACGATGCCGCAACGACCCACCTGCACGAATACATGCCGGAAGTCATCTCCTTTCTCGACCATTACCTCAACGATCGAGGTGGCCGGTGGTCAGCACCGACCGTCCGCTTCACGACGACCAACGGTCATGCACATGTCAGTGACCAGTGGCCGCCCGCCCAGGTCCGGCCGGTCAGCCTCACGCTGAGCGACTTCGGGTCCTCGCTCCAGGACCGGGGTCGCCTCTCCGGCCTCACGGACGACGCAGCCGCGCCAGTCGACGACTCGATCACCTGGACGCACGATCCCTCAACACCGGTCCCATTCCTGCCGGAGTCGGAATTCGGCCAGTGCGCCGACCTGCCTGACGAGTCGTACCTTCACGGCCGCGACGACGTCGCGGTGTTCGACAGCCCACCGGTGGGGGCCAGAGTCGACCTGTGCGGCGCAGTCTCATTCACCGCCACCATCGACGCGTCCAGCGCAGGCACCCACGTCGTGGCGCGCCTGCTGGACCTCTATCCCTCGGGAGAGGCGCGTGTGATCACCTATGGGGCCGCGACGGCAGACACCTCCGGCGGGCCGGCGACCATCTCGGTCCCCATGATGGCGACCGCATACCGCATCCGCCCGGGTCACTCGCTGCGTCTGGCGGTCAGTTCCTCGTGCTTCCCTCTGTACCCGGTGCACCCAGGTCACGACGGCGACGTCTGGAACCTGGAGGGGGCCACAGCCACTCGTCAAACTCTCAGCACCAACATTGAGCACCCCTCGAAGGTCGACCTCCACGTTCTCTGAGTCGCCCGTCAGCCCCTCGACCCATCACCGCAGACAGCCCGGACATCTATCCGGGCTGTCTGTGTGTGTAATCGCGTACGAGCGCCACGCCCCGCGGCCGAACGGATCACCGGAGCAGCAGCCGTAGCGTATTTCTGCGAACCCTGGACAAGGCGGGCCTCGGGTTCAACGTGTGATTCGACGCCACGCGCGCGGCGAACACTTCGATGCCATCGTCAATTGCACTGTGATGTAACTAGATACGATTGGCTCCGGTGGGGCCGGCGCCGTCCCTGAGAACGATGGGGACCACGATTTCCATAGCAGCGTACGAGGCGGGTACCGAGCCGTCTGTGTCAGAGTCGACCGTGTCGGCGCCCTGCTCGCAAGACGGTCATAGCCCTTCGCTGCTGAGCGTGACGGTGGGGTGCACAACCGCTGAGCCGGCGTGGGCCAGCTGGCCAAAGGAGGTCCCGATGTCGACGACAATTGACTTTCCGCACTTGTTCAGCCCGCTCGAGGTGGGGCCGATCACCTTGAAGAACCGGATCTTCTCCTCGGGACATGACACCGTCATGGTGCACGACGGGGAGGTGACCGACCAGCTGATCGCGTATCACCAAGCTCGGGCCGACGGCGGCGCGGGGCTGATCGTCATGCAGGTTGCCGGTGTCCACGAGACGGCCCGTTACACCTCACACGTGCTGATGATCACTGACGACAGCTGCATCCCCGGTTACCGGCGCCTCGCCGAGGCCGTGCACGAACGCGACTGCAAGTTGATCTCCCAGATCTTTCATCCCGGCCGCGAAATCATGGAGTCGCAGGACGGCGCACTCCCGGTGCCGCTGGCCCCTTCGGCGATTCCGAGCGAACGTTTCCACGTGATGCCGCAGGCCGTCGACATCGAGCTGCTGCAAGAGATCATCGCCGGCTATGCCAGTGGGGCGGTGCGGCTGCAGCGGGCCGGTCTCGACGGCGTCGAGGTCGTGGCCAGCCACGGCTACCTCCCGGCCCAGTTCCTCAATCCGCACCTGAACATCCGCGAGGATGCCTATGGCGGCAGCCTGGAGAACCGGATGCGGATGGTGCGGGACACCATTGCGGCGGTGCGGCAAGCGGTGGGACCGGATTTCGTTGTCGGCGTGCGTGTCTCCGCCGACGAGCGGAGTTTCGACGCCGTCGAGGAAAGTGACGTCATGGCCCTGTGCCGCACGCTGGACGCCGACGGCCACATCGACTACATCAGTGTCACCGAGGGAACCTCGGCAAGCCTGGCCGGTTCCACCCACATCGTGGCACCGATGATGTTCGACGTCGCCTACACCGCGCCGTCAGCCGAGCGAATCAAGAAGGAAGTCTCGGTTCCAGTGTTCGTTGCGGGCCGGATCAACCAGCCCCACGAGGCGGAAATGGTGCTGGCCGCCGAACAGGCCGATGCGTGCGCGATGACACGGGCCTTGATCTGTGACCCCGACATGCCGGTGAAGGCCGACACTCACCGAGTCGATGAGATCCGAGCGTGTATCGGTTGCAACCAGGCATGTATCGGACATTTCCACCTCGGGTATCCGATTTCGTGCATTCAACGTCCCGAGACCGGCCGCGAACTGCAATATGGCACGCCGCAGCGCGCAGTGACGCCGAAGAACGTCATGGTCGTGGGTGCCGGACCGGCCGGGATGAAGGCAGCTGTCATCGCCGCGCAACGTGGGCACCGCGTCGCTCTGTACGAGGCGGGCGGCCGTATGGGCGGACAGGTGCTGCTCGCCGAGCGGTTGCCGCATCGCGGCGAGTTCGGCGGTGCGGCAACGAATCTGATTGCTGAGGTGGGAAGGCACGGGATCACCGTCCACACCCGTGTCACCGTGGATGTCGCACTGGTCGAACGCGAGCAGCCCGACGTCGTCGTCGTGGCAACAGGGGCGACACCCTACCGCCCGGAGTTGGCACTCGATGACGCCCTCCCGGTCTTCGAGGCCTGGGACGTCATTACAAGCAATGCTGCCGACCTGCCGAAGGGCAAGATCGTTGTTGCCGACTGGCGTTGTGACTGGACGGGTTTGGGCATTTCGGAAACAATCGCCCGCAGCGGAGGCCGCAAAGTGACGCTCTGCGTCAATGGTTACGCGCCGGGGGAGACGATCCAGCAGTACACCCGCAACTCGATGTTGGGTGCCGCTTATGAGGCCAACGTCGAGATCATCACCAACGTGCGACTCTACGGCGCAGACGAGGACACGGTGTATTTGCAGAACACGCTTACTTCGCAACCGATGCTCGTCGATGAGGTTGCCGCGTTGGTACTGGCGTTGGGGCATCGCCAGCGGGACGACCTGTTCCGTGAATTGAAGTCCATCGGCGTCGACGTTCACGCGATCGGTGACTGCCAATCGCCGCGCACGGTGGAGGAAGCCACCCTGGATGCCCTGCGCGTCGCCAGCAGTCTGTAGTCCGATTGACCAGATTGGTGAGTGCGGAGTCTGGCTCCGGCGACGTTGCCTGCCGCAAGACGCGTGACGCCTCGCCTCCAATTCGTTTGGAATCACTAACTTTTGCGATGCTGTTTCTGTTGGCCGGGTGCTAGGTTCTCGTCCAAACCGACCGTGCTTGCGTCAATCGTCAACGCGACTCTCGTCGACATGCGCCGCCGGGAAAGCTGCCAGTGCTTTGTTTCGCCGAATCCGCAAGGGGATGTAGGCGAGGGTTGACAGTGTGATGACGATCGCGAAGAGCCATAAGGCGAAGCTGCCGTCGTCTGCGACGAGCTGCGAGTAGACCAAGAAGAGCGTCGACGACACGAATGGAACACCGAGGAGAGCGAGTCCGAACCAGCCGCCTGGAATCTTGGCCGGTCGATCTAGGCGGGGCTCCCTAATTCTGAGCGCGATCAACGCAGCTAGTTGAAGAAGCGCAAGGAAATTGATCAGGAATACGTCGACGACTACCAGTTCCTCGAACGCATTGACGCTGAAGACGGCATAGATGAGTGAACTGACCACGATCGCTACGACGGGCGTCCCCCGCCGCCGGCAGGTCCTGCCTAGTGAGGCAGGGGCCCAGTGTTCTTGTGCGAGCACGTACACGGTCCGGGAGCTACTCATCAACAGTGACGAGTACATTCCCAAGACGGAGAACATCCCGCCCACGACGACGAGTACGCGTAGTGCAGGACCCCCCAGTGCGCCTGCGATGTCTCCGAACGATCCTTCCTCCCACGACTCCCATCCTCCGACTGCCATCGCGGCCATCAGCGGCAGCATGTAAGAGGCGATGATGATGATCATCGCGACCATCATCGCTTTGGGAATGTTGCGTTTCGGGTCCTTGATCTCTCCGGCGATGGGTCCAATTGAATCGAAGCCGCAGTAGCTCCACATCACGACGGCCAGGCCGACCCCGAATGCGGCGAGCGGCGTGGATCCTTCAATGACGAAGGGGGAAAACGGGTTCGTCGAGTCGGCGGTGAGCTTGAAGAGGCCGAGAACCGTCATGATGACGATTGGCACTATCGATAGGATGAAGAACAGAATGGTGCTGTCGCCGACACTTCGAGCTCCTCGGATGTTGAGTAGACACAGTGGGACGATGACGCACACCACGCCAACCAGCCAGTGCAGGTCGATGCCGATCGAACCGATACGCAGGAGCGTGTTTTCGCCCTTGGTGGCGGCCGGGAAGAGTATCGCCAAGTAGCTGGCGAACAGCACCGGGTAGATCGCCATGTCAACCCAACTGTTGATCCATCGCAACAGGCCGGCTTGGAATCCCCAGAATGAGCCCAAACCGCGCTTCGCCCAAACGTATTGCCCGCCGTCTTCTGGGATCGAGGTAGCCAGCTCGGTGGTGATCGCCGCGAGTGGGATGCCGTAGATGATCGGGACCAACAGAAGCAGAAATAACCCCATCCCGGGGCCTGATGTCGCCATGAGCGGTTCAAGGCCATACGGGCCGCCCGAGGTGGAGAAGAAGATCAGACCTACTAGCGGTAGGAAGGCGATCTGGCGCGTGAGCGTTTTCCCGGGCAATGCCATGGACTGTGTCATCGGAACCTCAAGCATTCGTTCTGTAGGTTGTACCGCGGTCAGTGACTACGTCCTCAACTGGAGTGGCGCGGCTCTCCGCGGGCTATCCGCGGTTTAGGCGACGTTCACGTTGCCACGCCGACACGCGAAGGGCTCCAGTGCTCAGGTACCGAAGTTCAGTAGCGCTTGATACCGAGGTACGGACAGGCTTTGGTGATGGCCCCTCCGATCGACACGTACTCGTCTCGGAGCCGTGCCGTCGTCGAATCGGTGAGTTGGTCACGTGTTAGTGCGTTGTGCGGGTGGCGAAGTCAGCACAATCGGCGAGAATTTCCTGGGCGAGGCGGCGCCCGACCCGGATGGCTCCTTCGACGTGCATGTAGCCCTCCGCGGCGAGGTCACTTGAACCGAAACGTATCGGACCGATCGGCTTGAGTTGTTCCGACCCGTAGCGGGTGAGTCCGCCTAGGTCGAAGCTGGTCCCGTAGGCCCCGTGTGTCCACGCTTCGCCGGCCCAGTCGCTCTCGTAGTAAGCAACGGGCTCCAGGGCGCTTGGCCCGAAGTACTCCGCGAGAGATTCGAGGATGGCGAGACGCCGATCCGCCGCTGCCAGACGTAGGAGCGCGTCGGCTTTGAGGTCGGACACGAAACCTACGAGGGTTCCGCGGCTTTCGCCGTAGTTGGTGTTGTCGTAGGCCTCGTGGACGAGCTGGTACGGACCGAACGCGGTGCCCGAGAGGCCTGCTTCGCGCCAGAACGGAACGTCATAGGTTGCCTGTACCTTGATCACCAATCCCATCGATTGGTGCTGGTGGGATTGGGCCCGAAGGTGTGGCAACGTCGGGGTGTACTGAATCCGGTGGTAAAGGTTCGGTGGTACGGCCACCACTACATGGCGAGCCGACACCGTGAGATCGCCGGTTTCAACTGACACCGCATCCCGCGACCAGTGGACGCGCTCGACGGGCTGCGACAGTCGCAGATCCTCTGGCGCCAAACGATTTGCGAGTCTTATCGGGACCTGCTGCAGCCCGCCGATCACCCTTCGGTCAAGGACGAAGTCCGCGTCGACCAAGTGCTGGAAACTACCGGCGCTAGCCGCCATCTGCAGGGCCTGCAATAGGGAGAAGGTGTACGCGGGCTTCGTGAGCATTGCGCTTGCGATGAACAGAGCGACGTTGTCCAGCGCTTCAATGTCGTCGCTTTGCTGTTCGAGCCAAGAGCGGAACGGGATTTGGTCGAATTCGTGCGCTCGGGGGTGATCCCACGGCGCCGCTGGGTCGAGCTCCGACACGAAGCCATCCATGAGCGTGATCAGTCGCTCGATCTCCGCCTCGGTTCGCGGGCTCGATGGAAAGATGTCGCCGGTGAATCGCTTCGCCGTGCCGATGGAACCGATGTACACGCTGTCTCCGGCTCTGTGTCGCTCATAGGTCGCGAGTCCCAACTCGTCCAGAGTCTGCAACAGGGCTGACTGGTCAGGGGAGATCCACTGGCCGCCGATCTCAAAGAACTGTCCGTCGATCTCGCTCGTCCATAGGCGACCGCCCACCCGGTCGCGGGCCTCGAGGACGATCACGCTGCGACCCGCCTTTTGGAGAGCGTCG
This sequence comes from Mycolicibacterium sp. P9-64, assembly GCF_008329605.1. Classification (GTDB taxonomy): domain Bacteria; phylum Actinomycetota; class Actinomycetes; order Mycobacteriales; family Mycobacteriaceae; genus Mycobacterium. The sequence goes on along the minus strand of NZ_NPKO01000003.1, from coordinate 619,776 downwards.
GCGGCCGTGAGCCCCGTGGCTCCGGCACCGACGATGACGACGTCTCGTTCAATTGATTGCATACTCGTTCCTTTTCCTTTCGTTGGCCGGTTCCCGCCGCAAGCGGAGCGCGACGGGAAACGCGTGTGCGTTGACCGCCCTGCGCGCGGAAACGCGGCGAGGGTGATGAGTCGGAGGTTCAGTGAGCTGCCGGTTCGTCGAAGGCGTGAATCGGCAATACTCGGGCGTTTCGCCTCACTGCGTTTGACGACGAAAGCAGGCAATGTGCGAACCGCCGGTTGTCTAGTCGAGGGTGCCCTTGAGATTCATTGACTTCGAATGGATGCCCGCTCAACACGGCTGTCGCCGCTCAGACATCTACTTCCCAAGAGACCGCGCCCTGCGTCCGGCGCAGCCGGCTAAGTCTGCAGTTCGGACGGAGACCGTGGGAACCGTACTTTGGTCTAAATAGTGGGAGTTCGCCGTGCTGGAGTACTGAAGGAGGCCTAGCGTCTGTCTTGGTTTGACAGGTTGCCTGTGACGGTTCGCGGTTGCCGATGTCCACCGAGATGGTCGCTGATGGCTGCAGATTTCCAAACTTCGATTCCTACTGGAAGACGAATTGTGGCGAGAGGTTGATACGCCTGTACGGTGTTGGTGGTCTACCTCGCCGGGCTAGTCTGTCCTCCTCAAGGGCACCCTGTACGCGTTGTCCAGCGCAGGCCCCGCCGACGACCAGGCTGGACGAAATACTCTGGAAGAAAATGTGATTGACGCATGACGAGTGATCAGCGGCAACGTGAGATGCGCCCCCATTGTCGCATTGGCGTCCCTGTCGAAGTGGTCGTGCCAGTGGCTGTGCTGCGGCCCGCAAGGCCGGCCTTCCTCGTCGGGGCGAGGCTGTCGCGATCGGCGGCGCTGGCGAAAGGACGTCGAGCCCAATGATTCACGACGTCATCGTCGTCGGCGCGGGAGCAGCCGGCCTTTACGCCGCCGCACTGCTCAGCAGCCAGGGGGCCGACGTGCGCCTGCTTGAGGCGACCGACCGAGTCGGAGGGCGCGTACGGACCGTTGGCTTCCCAAATGGACTGTGGGCCAACGCAGGAGCCGAATGGATCAACAGCGACCACGAGATCGTCATCGCCTTGGCCAAAGCACTAAACATCGAGCTCGTGCCCGCGGATGGCTTTGAAGCAGCTGTCGTAGACGGCTACCCGGAACCCATGCCCCCTGAGCTACCCGGACCGGCCGGCGAGTCACTTGCTTCCATGGCTGCCGAGATCACCTCACTTGACGAACCTTGGAACGACCCCGCGTTGCGCAGCCTTGACCAGCTCAACGCTGTCACCTGGCTGACTTCTCTGGGCATGACGCCACGGGATTATCAACTGGCATATGCGATGCTGCGCGGCGAAAACATGATTGAGCCGGCGGCGCTGTCGTTGGCTTACCTGGCCGTCATCGCCCGTGGTGAGGATGACGACCGGGGATGGCGTGTCAGACATGGCACCGAGGCACTGACCGACGCCCTCGCAGCGCTGCTCCCATCCAACGTGGTGCGCACCGGCGCGACAGTTGCGGCCATACATGACCGACCTCACGGGGTCACCGTCGACTGCCAGGAGATATCGCTCGATGCGCGTTCCGTGGTGCTCACCGCCCCGCCGCCAGCGCTTCGTCGAATCCAGCTGCCCGACCGGGTCGTCCTGCCATCCTTGCAGACCGGAAGTGGCGGCAAAGTACTCGTCCCATACCGCGACCGCCCTTGGGAACGAAGCGAATTCCCCAGGACTCATCGCGAGCCGAACCTGGACTTCATCTACCACAACGCACCCCAGCAATCGGCGGATGGCGTCGTGCTGACGGCCTATGCGTCACAACCGCTCACCACTGCGCACGCCGTCACAGCCTTCGAGCGGTGGTACGGCGAATCGCCCAGTGCCGAGTCCATCGATGTGCGCTGGCACGAAATGCCGTCATACGGTTGCACTTACAGCGCGCCGCAGCCTGGGTACCTGGATACCCTGAGAGCACACCGCGCAATGAATGGGCCAGTACTGTTCGCCGGTGAACACACAGAGATTGTGTCGGGGTATGTCAACAGCGCTCTGATGTCAGCGCAGCGCGTCGCCAGCCAATTGCTGGGATACGAGATCGGCGGCCCGGAAATTTTGTCACCTCGAGTGCAGCGAGGTCGCGCCAAGGCGGCCGATCGCATCGATGAGGCATCGAGATGACTGCCATGGTCACTGCGTGTCCACCTCCGTATGGCCGCGAACGGCGCGCGATGACACTGTCGTTCAGCGTGAACGTGCGACAACGACCTATTGGCGCGAGGCTTGGGCCCGCCTAGCGCCGACGGCGGCGATTGCCTCAATTTCGACGAGCATTCCCGGTACGAGCAGTTGCGAAGAGATGGCTGTCGATGCTGGCCACGGCTCGCCGAAGAACTCACGACGAACGAGTTTGAACGAGGCGTAGTCCTCGACATTGGGTATGTGGACCGTCAACTTGATGACCGAGGCGAGGTCGGTTCCGTGACCATGCAACACGGCTTCCAGATTGCGCAGCGCTTGGCGGGTCTGTTCGGCGAAGCCGCCCCCGACGAGATTGCCGTCCTCCGAGAAGCCGCCCTGGCCAGCCGTGTAAACGATGTCACCGATCCTGGCTGCCTGACTGTACTCCGCGGACTGTGCCCACGCGAACGGTGCGTGGCGGATCTCGATGGTTGGGTCGGTCACCTGTGTCCTCCAACGTTGACGGGTGGCGGCGCTGCTCGGGAGTGTTCGCCGGTTCGTGCGACGGGAACGTTGCCAGGTTTAGGCAGGAAAAGCTCCAGTCCTGACGTACTGAAAGATTGCTAGCCTTCGTACCAAGATATGGGGCGAAGTGCGACGATGTCTTCCCGGATCGCCGCAGCGGGGATTGGTGGGAATTAGGAGCGGGATGGCGTCGAACTTGACGGTCGGAGACCTGGTTGCCATGAGCCAGCTGGGTTGTCACATGATCGCAGGCGAGCAGGGCCTCGATCGGAAGGTGGTGTGGGCGCACTGCTGTGAGCTCGATGCCCCATGGAATTGGCTGGCAACCGACGAGCTTCTGATGACTACCGGAATCTGTATACCGGCTGACGAGGCGAGTCAGGTCGAGCTCATCCGCAATCTCTGCCGAGTGGGCACCGCAGGGATTGCGATCGGCGATGATTTGAGAGCGCCTCCGTTGAGCGCGGCCATGCTCGCGGAAGCCGACGCCCTCAACTTTCCGGTGCTGACGGTGTCCCATTCAACCCCGTTTTCTGCGCTCGGTCGCACCGTGGCGGTTGCGTCGCAAAGCGAACAGGTCAGTCGGATTGCGCGGCTGAGCAGGTTGTACGAGGTTGCTCGATCGGCAGCCCTGGCTGAATCATCGCTGCTGGAACGACTTTCGGCAGAGCTCGGCTATCAGTTCCATGTTGTCGACGTGGAGTTCGGCACCGAATTATTTGGTGGGGCACAGACAATGGATAGCAGGGTCATCGACGAGCTGTGTGCTCGGGTTGGCTCGAACCTGGACCGTCTGCCGGCGCGAATTGGCGTGGGCGGAAGCGAAACCGCAACGGCCTGGGCGCTTGCGACGCACCGCAAATGCATGCTCGTCGCTGATGGGACGTCTGATGTCGATCTCGACGCCTTCGGGCTCTTGCACGCGCAGAGCCTCATCGCCATCGAGGTCGAGCGCAATACGCGCGAGCGGGAACGCGATGATGAGATCGGTTCACAGCTGCTGCAACAGATTATCGCCGGTGCGGTCGGTAGCGACGCCGCCCAACCACGACTCGAACAGGTCGGCCTCGCCGGAACGGAGTGGACCGTAGCCAGTTTCGATGCAGCACATCTGCGCGCCGCTCGCATAGTGCTCGGCGATCGGACGATCGCGAACCTTTCGTGCGTGGTCGGCGAGGAGGGTTACGTCATGATGACCGTGGCCAGTCAGGACTCCGTCGTAGCGCTATTGACATCGCGGATTGCACCCCTGGGTCTGTCGGGTAGCACTTCGACGGTTCAGCGGTTACCCGACAGTGTGCGGCAGGCGCGCTGGGCGCTACAGGCCGCCCGCGCCGACGGGAGCTCCGTGGCCGAGTACTCCACGGCCGCGCCATTGTTTCTGCCCCGCACCATCGCTGATGCCCGACTCGCGGCCAGAGCGGTGCTAGGGGATTTGATGGATCACGACGAAGCCACTCAATCGCAACTCGTCGATACACTCGAGGCGTTCCTGAAGCTTGATCGGAGCTGGTCGCAGGCCGCGGCCAAACTGATGATCCATCGCCAGACGTTGGCCTACCGCCTGAAGCGGATCGAGGCCATCACCGGTCGCAGCACCAAGAGTTCAGCTGATATCGCAACGCTTTGGATGGCGCTCAATGCACTACGAGTAAGCCGCGGTGGCCCAGACTGACCGCGCGAACAGGACCGTGCAGGACAGTCCCGATCCAGGGTGCAGTATCAGGCTTACTCGGCAGGCAGCGCTACGACACCTGCTCTAGTAACCATGCACCCCAACGTGCGTCAGTTCGCTTGCCCGGAAGCGCTAGTGCCGTCGATACGGTAGCTACCAGACCCGTGGCGAAGAAAGTGCGAACTTGCAAGGTATCGGCACCAGTCAGTTCCGTCACGGTCCTCTGCAGCGCGAGATATCGCCGCGCGACCGCCGAGCGTACGGTCGGGTCTGCGGCCGCGGCGAAGCCTTGAAGCATCACCAACGACACGGCACGGTCGCGCTGTAACAGACGGCGATACGCATCGCCGAGCGTTGTCAGCGATGCGCGGTGCGGGTTCGGGTGTGCTGTGTCGGCAGCATCCGTGAAGGTGGCAACCACGCGGTCGAAGACCATGTCGATGACTTCCAAGAACAACGCTTGCTTGGAACCAAACATTTGGATGACTCTCGGATGCGAGATGTCTGCGCGTGCGGCGATTGCTTCCAAAGGAGTTCCAGCGAGCCCTGTTTCCGCCAACTCGAGTGCCGCCGCTTCAATGATCTCTGCACGCCGTACCGCCGCGGGTTTCCGCGCCGCCCGCGTACTGGGAACATCTTTCACTGCGATGAAGGATGCTTGAGCTGACGTAACACCAAGGCATGGTCGTAGAGACACCGGTACGCGGAGATCAGTCCACTCTCATCGAATTCCAAGCGATCGTCGCCGTGGAAATCGATACGATGCCCACTCTTGGCGTGGGTGCCCGTAAGGCGCCATGCGACAAGCACTGCACGTCGATGCAGGTCTGCGTACAAACCCTCCAGCGTGAACGCGTAGTCCGGAAAGGCTCGGTGCATCGCCTTCACATAGTTGCGAATCGGGTCGCGACCATGCACCGTGTCGCCGAGTGCGGGCTCGTCGTAGACGAGATTCTCGGCGCACAGGCTGGCGACGGCATCGCCATCGTGGTCGTTCCATGCCGCCTTCCATTGCGCACACAATTCTTCCACCGAGGGCAGGTCGACAACAGCAGCATCACTAATCAACACCATGCATCTAACTTACAAGTTAGTAAGAAGATGGGCAAGTTCAGTGTCTGCGCCGGGTTGATCGCCGCGTGGATCAGGCCGTCCCTTCAGGCCAAATATGGGGACGGGGGTTGTCTACGTGCTGGCGGAGAAGGATTCGTCCTCCGAGTACGGGAACCACCAGAAGTCTTGAATCGATGCGCCGGGGTCGATCATGACGAGTTTGGTGTGCCGGAAGGAGTCGAGACCTTCGGCGCCAAGCTGGCGGCCGATCCCAGAAAGTTTGCGGCCGCCGAACGGCCCTGCGTCGTTGTCGAGAAGCGGGGCGTTGATCCACACCATGCCGGCAACGACTTCCGTCGTGGCACGCTGGATTTCGACCACGTCAGTCGAATACAGGGTCGCGCCGAGGCCCATGGGCGACTTGTTGGTGATCGAAATCGCCTCCTCGAAGCTCGATACGCGGTAGATCGGCGCGATCGGTCCGAACACCTCCTGAGAGAAGATATCCATGTCATCGGTCAGGTCTGCCAACACAGTCGGCTCGAAGAAGAAGCCGTCGCTGAGATGGCCGTCCAGGTCGGGGCGCTTTCCCCCTGCGAGCACTGTGCCGCCCTGCTCGACGGCTCGAGCCAGCACTCGCTCGACGCGGTCGCGTTCCCGCGCGGTCTCCATGGGGCCGATGTCCACCTTGTCGAGGCCATGACCAATCCGTAGGGCCGCGACGTTGACGAGAAACTTCTCGACGAACTCGTCGTACACGTCTTCGTGAACCAAGATCTTCTCTGCCGACGTGCACACCTGGCCGCAATTGAGGAACGACGCGAATGTGGCACCCCGCGCGGCGATGTCGAGCGGTGCAGACGGCATCACGATGAACGCGTCGCTGCCAGAGGCTTCGATGATGTAGGGCTTGAACATCTTAGCGCATGTCCGCGCGACCGCTTGACCAGAGGCCACACTGCCCGTGAAGGCGACCATGTGTGTGTCGTGGTGGCTCACCAGATGTTTCCCCGCGTCTGCACCGCCGGTGACGCACTGCACCAGGCCGTGGGGGAGGCGATCGAACACGCGCATGAATGACAGTGTGGTTAGCGAGGCACCTTCAGAGGGCTTGATGATCACCGAGTTTCCGGCGGCGAGCGCGGCAGCCGCCGACCAAATCATCAGCAGGATTGGGAAGTTCGCGGGCACGATGCTCACCACGGTGCCCATCGGCTCCTTGATGGTGTAGTGCGTCTGCCCCGCGACTGTAGAACCCAGTACCGAGCCGATCGAGTGACGTCCCAATTCCGCGTAGTAGTCCACCGCCGATGCGGACCAGAGCATCTCGTCGACACTTTCCTTGAACGGCTTCCCGGTCTCACGCGTCAACAACTCGCCGAATTCGGCGCGCAGAGTGCGGATGTCGGCCGCTACCTCGTGCAGCAGCTCGGCCCGCTCCAAGGCGCTCTTCTGGTGCCAGTGTGTTTGGGAGCGGTTGGCCGTGACGACGACGGTGTCGATCTCAGTCGTGCCTACCTCGGGGAAGTGACCCATCGTCAGGTTGCGGGAAGGATCGATGACGCTGTGCTGGCGAGCGTCTGGTGCTGCCACGTACTTACCGTTGTGAAAATAGGTACCGCTTACCCTGGCGAATTCGACGTCGGCGTTCACAGATTCATTGCTCCTTGCGTTGGGATCTATGAACAAGTGTGCTGCGATGGCGTGCCGTTACCCATCGTGATGAAGATCGAACATTGGCGTGGTGTTCATACTCGAGTTGGTGCGAGCATCTCGATCGTCAACACGCCCACGATGATGCAGCAAATCCCAACGCCCATAAGCCAAGTGAGGGGCTCCTTGAACAGAAACTTCGCGAGTATCGCGACCAACGCGACGCCGCACGCCGTCCAAATGCCGTAGGCGATGCCCACCGGCATACCACGTGACAAGCAGACCGTGAGCAGCGCGAAGGATAGCGCGTAGCCGACGATGACCGGGATCAGCAAGAACTTGTTGCCGGTCGCGCTGGATGTGCGCATCAAGAGCGTCGATACGACTTCGATTGCTATAGCGCCCGCGAGGGCCAGCCACATCACGCGGATGGTCCAGCGACGGCGGCCTTTTGATCCCCTTCGGCGGCATGCAATCCGAATTCGACCAGAATGACCCCGAGCACGATGAACCCGATGCCGACGACGATCGGCCAGGTGAACGGGTCACCGAAGATCATCGCCGCCGACACCGCGATCAGGGCCGTGCCGCAGGCCCCCCAGATGCCATAGGTGACGCCGATTGGAATGCCCGCTCGCAGCACTCGCATCACCAGGACGAACGACATGACGTAGCCGACGGCTACCACCGCATACCATCCGGGATGGTCCTGCGAAGCGCGCAGTGACAAGGTCGCAACCACTTCCGTCAAGATCGCAGCGGTCAGCAGCGCCCATTTGTTCACGACTTCCGACTCCCAATTAGTGTGAGGTTTCCAAGAATTCGGAGCGGTCGGCGTGGCGATGAACCAGCGCCGACCGCCCCGTCCGCGAATCCTGGGTTCGCTGACTCTTGCCGTGATCGTCGTATCCGCCGTCGGTCTACACGAACGCGGTTGCGGTACTTACTTGGTCACCGAAGCCGTCCGGAATCGGCGGGGCACCGGCAGTTTCCGGGGGTCGTCCCAGTAGCGGTCGGCATACGCCCATGGCAGGTAGTCGTCGCGATTGGGCTGCGAGTCGTACTTTGTGATCTCGTACCGGGACGAGCTCACTTTCCACGACGCTTCACCGACGCCGACCACGGGGATCTCACCTAGTGGATCGAACGGACTGCTTTCGAGTACGAACCTGCCGTCGCCCGTGCGGTAGCTCGTTGCGTCCTCGTGCACGTCCATCTGAACGACGATTGGGTCGAACTCCAGCCCGCCGCCGTTCGAACTCAGAATCATCTTGAGTTCGAAGTAGTAGCTAGGCATGCTCTGCGGGCCATCGGTGATCTGCTCGGTGCCGAGATCGGCCTCCAGCTCCATGATCCGGGTTCCCATCCGAAAGCTGTACCCGTGTCGGTGATCGCCATCTTGGAAGAGCCCAGTCTTGGCGGCCTTTCCGGGCTCGCCCCAGACTTCCCGAATCCACGTGATGTCGGTGGCATCACCAAAGTAGCTGGCGATCGGGAAGATGCCCTCGGTCCCTTGATAGGACGCAGCTAGGAACACCCATGCGCACGGGAATTCACCCATCCCACTGCTCTGGTAGCGCGCGATCGCGACGTAACCGGTTGGCTCCGCGACGGTGTCGAAACACGGAGGCAGCGCCGAGCGCGCAAACTCAGGGGTTGTGGTGAACTCGATCGTCAGTGTTTCGGATACGAACCCGGGCCTGGCGAAGAATTCCTTGAGTTCCTCGACTTCTTCCGCGGACTTGAGATAGCCCATTCCTGTGCCTTTCGTAGATAGTTGTAGTGCGGCAACGATTTTGAACGATTCGGCGATGCGGCGGCTCGGACACGGTCGTGCTTGCACCTCTGTGAAAGGTAGTTCCGCGGGGAGCGGAGCTACTAGCCGGTGCTCGTATGAAGGTCGACGTCATCGTCATACGCTCGTAGCACTGGGTAACCGAGTCAGACCGGCTCTCGATTGGACGTCTCATCGGGACGGAGCGAGGCACGCGAGCGCATCCCCGATTGCCATGGACCTGTACGTCTCGGTGGCCTTGCCGTCGGTCCTAATCGATTCGCGGGCTGCACGGGCTGCTTCCAGTCCTTCGCTCGACTCGTCTGCGCGGATGATCCGGCGATGAGCGTACGAGCGTTGCCTTAGGTCTTCGTCCTCGTCGAATGACTCGGGCTGCGCCGCCGCCCGGATCGAACCTCGCGCGGGATTGAGGGTGGACTTCACATTCACCTCGGTGCGTCGGGACAGACCGCAAATGCTGATGTTGCCGTGCGCCACGCGGCCGCTGGGAGAGTAGGCCCACGCGTTGGTCATTCGGTCGATGGCCGCCGCCGGCTCCTTGAACTCGTGCTCGACGCGCGTCGTCGCGCCGTCTGGAACCGCCAGCCGCGTGATTGCCCGGTCATTGATTGCATCAAGTACCCGACGCGGGTCGTTCGGGAGGAACACCTCCTTGCGGGCTGGCCAGAAGTCGAAGTCGCTGTGATTGCCCCATCGCCCGCCAACGTGAAACAGGTAGATCTCGGGATAGACGGCCCGCGGATCCATGTAGTTGCCGGGTGATGGGAATCCATCCCGCCTGTTGGGACGTATGTCGTAGTAGGCGGTGATCGCCAACTGGATGAGGTGTGACGCACCAATTGCGCCAAACGGTTCGTGTACGACGACTCCAAGGCGGTCGAGCGGCCCCCAATCGGGAAGGAGGTCTTCGCGACTCGCCGTCGAGCCGCCCATCGTCACGGCGAATTCTCTCGCGACGAGTTGGCGAGCGGTATGCATCGGTGCAGTCCTCAATGGTCACGGGTACTGGGAGGATTGCATGTCTGTCGCACCACTGGTATCGGACTGGAATACAGCGCTTCACTCGAGATTTAGCCGGCTGTAGGGTTCCTCTCGCAACGCGTCGTTCGTACCGTGAGGTACGTCATCTGGTGGCAGTCGTCTAACGGCCGCATCGCGGCCATTCGGGCCGGCCGGCTGGAGGTTGTCGCGAATTCGACCGTCAAGTCGTCAGACTTTCGGGGTGTGGGGCGGAATGACAGAGGCCGAGCGCGAGAGGCATCGAGGGCCACGGAAGCCCCGGGATCCGTGACGCCAAATATATTGCCGGACTGATGTTTCGGAGCGTGTCAGTCGCTCCAGCGTACGCCGATCGGCACTCTAGATTCTCCACCAACTCTGCAGGAGCCCATCACATGCCAACATCATCAAACCCATCTGGATCAGACGACTTCCGGAACGAGACCAGGCCAACGGGGCTCATCGAGACGCGGTCGATCGACTACGTTCCGCTACGCGAACGCAAGGGTCGGCTGACAGATCAGGCCACCATCTGGTTCGCAGGCAGTGCGCAGTTGCTCAGCCTGGCGACCGGCGCGATTGGCATTGGTCTTGGGCTCAATCTGGTGTGGACGCTCGTCGCCCTCGCGGTCGGGACCGTCATCGGCACGATTCCCGTGTCGGCTCATGCGACCCAAGGTCCGCACCTCGGTCTACCGCAGATGGTTCAGACGCGGCCGCAATTCGGCCGCTATGGCGCGCTGTTCATCTGGGTTGTCGCCATCGTCGTGTACTGGGGATATATAGTGCTCGGCGGCAATCTGCTTGGCGTGACTGCCGAGCAACTCGGTTGGGGAAGTGCGCAGCCGTGGGCGGTGATCACCGGCCTGGCTTGCGTGGTGCTGGCAGTCTTCGGCTACCACTGGTTGCACGTCGCGCAGCGTGTCATCACGATCGCACTGGTCGTTGTGCTCGTGATCTACGTGATCGGGCTGGTGGTCGGCGGGCTCATTCCGGCAGGCGCGTTCACGCTCAGCGGAACCTTCGACCTCGCACCATTCCTCATCGTGGTTTCCGCCGCGACCTCGTACCAGCTGTCGTGGGCGTTCTTCGTATCCGACTACTCGAGGTACATGCCACCGGACACCCCCCGTCGCGCCATCGTCGCTTGGACGTCAGCGGGCCTATTCTTTGGCGTGTTCTCGTTCGAGGCCGTTGGAGCAGTCTGCGCGGCGATGCTCCCCGCCGACGGGATCATCCCGGGTCTCGCCACCACGGGAGACCTCGTCTTCAAGCCTCTCGGTGCGACGATGCTGATCACCGGAGGTCTCGGCTTGCTGGGGCTGATGGCAATGTGTGTCTACGGTGGATCGCTGACGCTCATCACCGCACTCGACAGCGTCCGACCGGTAACACCCACCCGGCGCATCCGCGTCGTGACAATCCTGTTGGTCGGCGTCACCGCCACCGTCGCTGGGGCCCTGCTGCCGGCCGACTTCCTCAACACGAGTTTCGCGACCATCCTCGCGGTTCTCGCCTATCTCATGGCGCCCTGGACGGCCATCAATCTCACCGACTTCTTCCTCGTGCGCCGAGGCCGCTATTCGGTCACCGAAATGTTCAAACCCGATGGGATCTACGGTACTTGGAATCTTCGCGGGATCGCGGCGTACGCCGTCACCTTCGTGGTCATGATTCCATTCATGAACCTCAGCTTCTTCCAGGGGCCGATCGCCGCGGCGATGGGTGGCATCGACGTCGCGTTCTTCGTGGGCATCCCCGTCGGTGGCGCCATCTATTGGTTGTTGTGTCGCAATCTGAATCTTGATCGGGAACATGCGGTCATCGAACAATCCGACGGCGACCTCGAGGCGAGAGCCGAGGCGATCATCTGAACGAGGCCGGCACCTCAACCTCGTTCACGCCAGTCGATATCACTCAGTGCGCTCCGCCGATGCCGCTCGCTCCGCGGCTTCCACGACGTTGGTGAGGAGCATGGCGCGAGTCAGAGGGCCGACTCCACCGGGCATTGGAGCAACGGCGAATACCCTCGCGCGCACGTCAGGTGCAACGTCGCCGACGAGGCCGTTCTCGGTACGCGTGATGCCCACGTCGAGTACGACGGCCGCGGGCTTCAACGGCGACGCGTTGACGAGGCTCGCCGATCCGGCGGCCGCCACGACGATGTCGGCGCGTCGCAAATGTTCGTCCAAGTTCTTCGTGCCGGTGTGGCACAACGTCACCGTTGCATTCTCACTGCGTCGGGTTAGTAGCAGGCCGAGCGGCCGGCCCACCGTCACGCCGCGGCCGATGACGACGACTTCCTTTCCTGATATGGGTATTTCATATCGGGAGAGAAGTTCGACGATGCCGCGCGGTGTGCACGGTAGTGCTGCCTGCTCTCCAAGGACAAGGCGACCCAGGTTCGTCGGATGCAGGCCGTCGGCGTCCTTGGCGGGGTCGATTCGCTCGAGGATGCGCCCTTGGTCGATGCCAGATGGCAGCGGTAGTTGGACGATGTAGCCGGTGCAGGTGCGGTCTGCATTGAGCGCGTCGATGGCGTCCTCGACGTCCTGTTGCGTGGCCGAGGTGGGAAGGTCGACGCGAATGGAGGTGATGCCGACCTCGGAGCAGTCTCGATGCTTGCCGCCGACGTAGGCCATGCTGCCCGGATCCTCGCCAACGAGGACAGTCCCGAGTCCAGGAGTGATACCAGCCGCTGCGAGTGCCGAGACTCGAAGTGCTAGTTCAGATTTGATGGCCGATGCGGTGGCCTTTCCGTCCAAGATGATGGCAGCCATGTTGTCCCAATCTGGTGTGATGCGTGAGTGATGCTGATGGTTAATTGAAGACGATGGTTCTGTTGCCGAAGAGCAGGACGCGACGCTCCGCGTGCCATTTCAATGCGCGAGCGAGGGCAAGTGCTTCGTTGTCGCGCCCCATCGCCGTCAACTCCTTGGGGTCACGCGTGTGGTCGACGCGAATGAAGTCCTGCTCGATGATCGGCCCTTCGTCCAGGTCGCCCGTGACGTAGTGCGCAGTAGCGCCGATGACCTTCACGCCGCGGTCGTACGCCTGAGAATAGGGTCTCGCTCCTTTGAAGCTGGGCAACAGACTGTGGTGAATGTTGATAGCGCGTCCGGCGAGGTCATCGCACAATTCGTTGGAGAGCACCTGCATGTAGCGCGCAAGCACGACCGTGTCGGCCGAGTACTGCTTGATCAATCGCCGCAACTCATCTTCCGCGTGCGGCTTGGTCTCCTTTGTCACGGGAACGTGGTGGAACGGAATCCCGTACCAATTGGTGAGGTCCTCGAAGTCAGTGTGGTTCGACACGACGGCGGCCACGTGGACGGGTAGTAACCCCGAATGCACGCGAAAGAGCAAGTCCGACAGGCAATGCCCCTGCTTCGACACCATCAGGATTATGCGGTGCCGTTCCGCCGAGTCGTACAGCTGCCAATTCATGTCGAATCCGGCGACGTGAGACGTGATGGCGGCTTCGAGCGTTGACAGCTCGATGGGATCCGTCTCGCGGCTGAACGCAACTCGCATGAAGAAGGCCTTGGTCGACGGGTCGCCGAACTGTTGGCTGTCACTGATCGTGCAGTGAGTTTCGACCAGCGCATTGGCGATGGCCTGGACGATTCCGCCGCGATCTGGGCACGACAACGTCAACACGAAGTTCGTACCGGCGACGGCTTTGCCGTCGGTCGAGTCGGTGCGGGCGGATGCGGTGGTCAACTCTTGGGCCTTTCGGATTTGGGGTCATACAACGGACGGAGGGAGGCATCTGCCTTGAAGCGGTCGGTGGCAACTTCGATCTCGTATGACCCGTGGGTAAACCAGTCTCTTTCGATGCCGGCGGCAGGCGCGGTAACCCACCCCAAGGCGACGGAGCCGCCGAGCGTGTGTCCGTACATGGCCGACGCCACCCGGCCGACGAGTTCGCCGTCGCGGTAAATCGGCTCGTCGTGCACGAGAAGCGGATCCGGATCGGTGAGCACGAACTGCACCAACCTGCGCCCGACCCCACGTTCGCGCTGCGCCAGCAGCGCATCTCGGCCGATGAAGCCGCCCTTCTTGTCCCACTTGACCGTGAAGCCGAGGCCGGCCTCGAGAGGGGTGTCCTTCGCCGAGATATCGTGGCCCCAACTGCGATAACCCTTTTCCATTCGCAGCGAGTTCATCGCGTGGTAGCCCGCGAGTTTGAGCCCGTGATGCGTGCCTTCGCCCACGATCGTGTCGAAGACATGGTCGGAATACTCCGTCGGGACGAGCAATTCCCAACCCAGCTCGCCAACGTAGGTCATCCGCGTCGCGCGGACGAAGGTCATACCGAGATCGATGACGCGCGTGGTACCGAAGGGAAATGCGTCGTTGGACAGATCGGCGTCGCTGAGCGACTGCAAGAGATTGCGCGCCTCGGGGCCCATGACCGCGAGCATTGAATGAGTACCGGTGATGTCGGCAATGGTGACGAACTCGTCGGGTGCGACTTGACGGCGCATCCAGGCCAGATCGTGATTGACCGTAGCCGGCCCTGACAAGACGACCCACTCGTCCTCGCTCCAGCGCGTAACGGTCACATCTGCCTCGATGCCACCCCACGGGTTGAGCCACTGCGTGTATACGATGCGGCCAGGCTCGAAGTCGACGTTGTTGACCGACAGTCGCGATAGAAGGCTCTGGGCGTCGCGGCCTTGTACGAGGATCTTGCCGAACGACGAGAGGTCGAGCATTCCCACGGCTTCGCGGACGGCCTGGTGTTCCTCGGCGGAGTGGGCGAACCAATTCTGTCGACCGAACGAGTAGTCGTAGCAGCGGGGGACTCCCGGTGGCGCATACCAGTTCGCGCGTTCCCAACCGGCTAGTTCGCCGAACACCGCACCGGCGGCTTCGGTGCGGTGATACAGCGGGCTCTTACGCAAACCGCGCGCGGTGGCCTTCTGTTGGAACGGCCAGTGAATCTCGTAGGACTCGTCGAGGTACTCGACGGCCCGCTTCTCCAGGAACCGCCGATTGACTTCGTGGGGTTGGGTGCGCCCGGGGTCAGCCTCCGGCAGGTCGATCGACGGCGTGCCGTCCAGGATCCAGTCGGCAATGACCGAGCCGGCGCCGGGACCGCTGAGGAACCCTACGGAGTTGAACCCTGCGGCGATGAAGTAATTGCGCACGTTGGGCGCTTCACCGAGGTGGTACATCCCGTCGGGCGTGAAGCTCTCGGGTCCGCAGAAGTGGAGGCGGATACCGGCGTCCGCCAGAATCGGGACTCGTTCAATCATCTTCTCGTAGAACGGCCCAAGATGATCCCAGTCTTCGGGGAGCTGGATGAACGACTTCTTGTCCTTCGGGATCCCGCGTGATGCCCACGCATAGCTACCAGGCTCGAAGAACCCGACCATGAGCGCACTGACTTCGTCCTTGAGATACGAATGGTCCTCGCCGCTCTTGACGGTGGGAAGGTTCTTCTGGAGGTCTTTGATCTCGTCGGTGACGACGTAGTAGTGGGCGAGCGCCTGCAGGGGAATGTCCACGCCGATCTGCGCGGCGAACTCGCGTCCCCACATTCCGGTGCAGTTGACGACGAATTCCGCCTCGATGGCACCGAATTCGGTCGTGACTCCCGTGACGCGCCCGTTCGTCACGGTGGTGCCAGTAACCCGGGTGTGTTCGAAGACACGGGTGCCCCCTCTCTGGGCGCCTCGGATCAGGGACATCGTCGTGTCGGTTGCGTTGCCGCGTCCGTCCTCGGGGAACCACAAGCCCCCGAGGATTCCCTCAGGATTCAGATACGGGTGGAGTTCCAATATTCGGTCGGTGGTGATGAAGTCGGCGCGCACTCCGCTCGATCGGAGCCCTGCCATTTGGTGTCGTTGTTCATCGACGCGATCGGGGGTAGTGGCGATGTTGATGGTTCCCGTGGCGACGAATCCCGTCGAAAAACCGGTGTCGGCCTCGAGATTGTTGAAGACTTCGAGGCTTCGTTTGACGACCTGACGCGTGCCATCTGTTCCGCGTGCCTGCGTCACGAGACCTGCGGCATGCCAGGTTGTTCCGGATGTGAGTTCGTTCTGCTCCAGGAGGACCACGTCGCGACAGCCACGCTTGGCGAGGTGGTAGGCGACGCTCGCGCCCACGACACCCCCTCCGACGATGACGACTTGAGCTCTGTCGGGAACTGCGCGCATGAATGGTTCCTATCGGTGTAGCCATCGAGACCGTTGAGGCCACGAAACCGCCAACTGCGATCGTTCCGGCCGTAACGCGTTCACGTTCGCGCGCCTGCAGACGAGCCGCGATGTCGTGCCCTCGACGTTAGGGGGATCGCCCCATGGTCGTAATCGTGCGGCGGCATGAAGATTCGATTCTCGGTTGATCGCTAGTACGGCGTCACCATCGCGGCTCGTGCCGTCGATGGAACATCACGTGCTAGCGCCCGATGCGTCGCCGTCTGCTGCCTCGGTTCTTCAGGCGAACCGTTGCGGCGAAAAGTGCTCGAGGTCAGGACGTTCGATGTTGGTCGCGAGGTCGGCGAGCGCTTCGCCGATGAAGCTTGCGAATTTGAATCCACGACCTGAACAGCCGGCGCCGACGATGACGGACGGCGCATCGGGATGCCGGGTCAGTACGAAGTGACGGTCGGGAGTGTTGGTGTACTTGCAGGTCGTCCACTGAAGCGGTTCGGACGGAAACTGGGGGAGTCGGTCGGCAACATAGCCACGGAGCGTCTGTTTCTCCTCGTCGGTGACGACGGTGGGTAGCTCCTCGGTCGCACCGGTGATACCACCGTGGTGCAGCGCGACTTTGAATGTCCTACCCTCCTCGGGCAGGCCGTAGAACGCCTCGGCATCAGCTGACGGCAGGCTGATCATCGTCAGAGGTCCCGGTACGTCGCGGACGTCGTACACACCGAAGTACTGCCGCTCGACGACGAGCGGCAGGTCGAGCCGTAGCTGATGCGGTGCCCACGAACCCAACGTCATAATCAGTCGGTCAGTGGTGTAAACGCCTTCTGAAGTAGTGATTTCGACACGATCGTCGATCTGCTTCCAGTCGAGCATGCCGAGGCTACTTCGAATGTCGGCCCCGCGGCTGCGCGCGAGTTGTTGATGCGCGACGATCGCACGTTCGGGGTGTAGCCGACCCGTACCGGGCTCGTGCACGACGGTCTCGCCATCCTTGACGTGCAACCAGGGAAATCGGGTGCGCGCCGCGGTCACGTCGAGCACCTCGTGTGCGATGTCGTTGCCGCGATAGCTGTCGAGCGCTCCCCAGATCATTTCGTCGTCTGACGGGGCGGCGTACACGCCGCCGACCGTCGTCAAGACCTGAATCCCGGTGTCCGCCTCGAGTTGATGCCAAAGTTCGTACGCCCGACGCATGATCGGCGTATAGAAGGCTCCCTCCGGGCTGGCCATCCGGATGACCCGTCCGTTGCCGTGATGCGATCCGCGAGTGTGAGGCGGGGTGAATTGGTCCAAGCCGAGGACGGTCAGCCCCCGGCCTGCCGCGTGTGCCAAGGCGGCGCTGCCCCACGCCCCGAGACCGACGACTATCGCGTTGTAGTGCTTCCTGGCGTTCACTGAGTCTGTACCTTCCATGCCTGCATTTCGGCTGCTCCAAATTTCCAGCACCGTCCGCTGTTTCATCGACTCCACGTCGTCGCTGCAACGGGTGGGCGATGCCGGGGCAGCCGTATCGTCGCTGGACGACTCCGCTTGCGCGTCGATCAGGGCCCAACCCCGTCGACCGGCGTGGCATCACGCGAGTGGCTCGGCGTGGTGACACGCAACGCCTTCTTGTCGATCTTGCCGACGCTGGTCTTGGGAAGCGTGACTACCTCCGACAGGGCGACCGGAAGCCACCACTTGGGCACATGTGTGCTCATGAACTCGCGTAGGTCATCTAGCGATAGCGCATGGCCTGGGCGAAGGGCCACGACCGCCCCCGGTCGTTCTCCCCAACGTTCGTCGTGGACGGCGATCACGGCGACTTCGCGTACGGCGGGATGTTCAGCGGCGACAGACTCCAGCCGCGCCGACGGGATCCACTCGCCACCGGACTTGATCATGTCCTTGATCCGATCACGCAGGATCACGTAGCCGTCGGGTGTGATCGACGCAGCATCGCCGGTCCGCAACCAGCCGTCGTCGAACTTCTCCTTGGAGAGTTCGTCAGCGCGGTAGTAGGCGGCGGCGGCGTGGGGGCTGTTCAGTTCTATCTCACCAACGGCTGTGCCGTCCGGAGCCAGAACGTGGTTGTCCTCGTCGATGAGGCGTGCCTCGACGAGCGGATTGAGTCGACCGGCTGAAAGCCGGTATCCAACGGGGTCTTCAGCGTCTCTTGGTGGTCGTGACATCGTCACGCAGGGGCTGGTCTCGGTCATTCCCCATCCCTGAATCACCTCGACGCCGTGTCGGGAGAAGCCGTCCACCATTGGTCGTTGCAGTGCTGAACCGCCGCTGATCACGGTCCGAAGGGTGTCCAGGACACCGTGATTGTTGTCTGCATGGGCGAGCAGATCGTCGAGCACGGTGGGAACGCCGGCTGTCATCGTGACACCGCAGCGGCGGATGAGTTCGCCGACGGCAGCGCCGCTGAGGTCTCGGCCGGGAAGAATGAGATGGGCTCCGACGAGTGCCGCCGCGTGCGGTAGTCCCCAGGCGTTGGCGTGGAACATCGGGACTATCGGGAGGATGGTGTCGTGTCCGGAAACGGCCATGACGTCGGTCATGCAAGCGCTGAGGGCGTGCAGGAACGTCGAACGATGCGAGTACAGAACACCTTTCGGACTACCGGTAGTTCCCGACGTGTAGCACAGGCCCGACGCGATCCGCTCGTCAGTGAGTACCGGTTCCCGAGGTTCGGCAGACACCAGGGCGTCTGCTAGTGACCGGTACTCGTCGTCGGGGACGTCGCGGTCGATGACCAGAACGTGTTGCAACGCGGGCAGGCGGCTCAGTGCGGGTACTACGAGCTCCAAAAGTGCTTGCTGCACGAACAGAACTCGAGCGCCACCGTGGCCGAGAACGTACTCGATCTGCTCGGCGGTGAAGCGTGGGTTGACTGTTTGCAGAACGACCCCGTGGGCGGGCACGCCGAGGAACAGCGTCAAGTGGTCGATGGTGTTGAAGGCGAGGCTGGCGACGCGGTCGCCGGCGACGATTCCCATCGATTCGAGCAGGCCGCCGATTCGTCGAGCGTCGGCCGCGATGTCGCCGAAGGACATTCGCCGCAGCGCGCCGTGACTGGTCGGGCCGATCGCCTGGGCGGAGGCGGTCACGTCCCTCATCCTGCGGATGAGCCGGTCGAGTGTCAGTGGGGCGTCCTGCATGAGTCCGAGGAGAATTGCCGCATCCGTCCGAGGTCTGGAGTGGGTGGCTGACGTTCGTTCAGCGGGCAAGGTAGCCACCATCGATCACTAGGTCGGAGCCGGTGATGTAGCTGGCGTCATCGGAGAGTAGAAACAGCACGGCCTTGGACACCTCGATCGGGTCGGCCATTCTTCCCATGGGGGTGGCGAGTACGTAGCTGTCGGCGTCGACTTCGTCGTCGTTCATGGGTGTGCGCACCATTCCCGGACACACGCTGTTGACCCGAATCCCTTCGTGCGCATATTTCAGTGCTGCGCTGCGACTCATCAGCCGAAGCGCCCCCTTGGTGGCGGAATAGGCAAAGTAATCCCCGTCCCCGATGAACCCCAGGATCGACGAAATGTTGACCACCGAGCCGCCGCCCGCGGCCCTCAACTGCGGTATCACCGCTCGCAAACCCAGATAGGCGCCGGTCTGGTTGACAGCGACGGTGGCATTCCAGGCGCTGGCGTCCTCGACCTCGGGGCCGCCGGGTGTTCCGGTGATGCCCGCGTTGTTCACCAGTCCGTCGATTCCGCCGAGATTTCGCACCGCGTGCTCGATGGCCGTCTTCCAGCTTGACTCGTCGGTGACGTCGAGGTGAGTGTAGGACACGTTGAATCCGTCGGCCCGCAGTTCGTCGGCGAGCTGCGACCCGGCGACGTCGAGGACGTCGCCGATCGCCACCGCAGCGCCCTCTTCGGCAAGGTGACGCGCGTGCGAAGCACCCATCCCGCGCGCGCCACCGGTCACCAAGAATCGCTTGCCCTGTACCCGGCCGCTCATGTCAGACAACCTTCCGTAGAGCGGCATCCGTCTCCGCCGACCTCGGGCGCGGCCGGAACGCGATCCCAGCCGACGTTGGTCATCCGAGGATCTCGGCCAGGGGTGTCGCAGCACGGGTGCCCGATTCGATCGCCCCGTCGATCCAGCCGGAGAACTCCACGGCCACATCGGCGTTCGCGAAGACCAGACGGCCCTCCGTTCTGCGGCTGTCGGCTGCCAGACGCGTGATCTGGCCAGGGCGGAAGGCCGTCCACGTGCCAAGGGAGTAAGGACTACCGTTCCAGTCCTCACTCCACGAATTGACGACGTCTGCCTCGGGAACCACGGTCTTGACTGCTCGTGCGACAGAGCCCGGATCGGTGGGGTCGATGAGCTCCTCGTTGATGCCGAAGCCGACCATGATCGAGCCTTCTTCGCGTTCGAACTCAGTCGAGAGCCACTCCAGCGGCGCATCCCAGCCGAGGCTCGCGAAGTGTCGAGGAGCGTTGCGTGTGTGCACCCAGATCTTCACGTCACGACCGGCTAGTCGCTCGGCGGTGAACTGCTGCTTGCCCTCGCACAACGCCGGGGAGAATTCAATGTTGGCCCACGTGTTGAGCGGCACGGCAACGACCGCCGCGCGCGCCGCGAAGGATTGCCCGCCGGCAACGGTGACCGTGACTGAATCGGAGCCCTGCTCGATGTGCGTCACCGGTGACGACAGTCGAATGTCGAGGTCTTTGGCCATCGCGTCGTACAGGCTTGCTGTGCCCTTTGCGAGCTTGATGGTTGGGCCATTGAACACGTTCCAGGCGCTGTTGCCACATCCGGTGACCCAGGAGATGACATGCAGCGCGGAGATGTTCTCGGGATAGGTGCCGAAGCACAGTCCGGCGCCGTAGGACTTGAAGAACTCCAGCGTCGTTCCCTCGATCTCGTTGTCCTGCAACCACTGAGAGAACGGAATGTCGAGGTCCTCAAGGCCCTGCTCTTCGAACGGGACACCCCACTGGATGCGTCGCGACGCCTCGACGATCCGGGACACCGCCTGCTCCAGCTGGGGGATCTCATCCATCGGAATCGGGAATCCACCAACGGTCGTCGCCCCATTGAAGTGCCAGGCGAAGTTCTCACCCGCTGGGCTCGTGGTGTATTCGAGCCCGTACCGCTCGACCTCGCGGGCAACGTGGTGCTGGTACTTCGGAACCACCCACGTCCCCCCGTACTCGACCTTCTGATCCAAGCCGTCGAGGTAGTCGTAGTGGGTACGACCGCCGATGCGGTCGCGCGCCTCCAGTACGAGGACCGACCGGCCCGCGTCGTGCTGGTCGCGGGCGGCAGTGAGACCGGCAAAGCCGGCGCCGATGACGATCACATCGAACATTGCTGTTTGCTCCTTGGTGGTCATGGTGAGGTCACTTGCTCACGTCGAAGGTGATCTGCTTCTGGTTGGTGAACGCCACGGGCGACGAGACGCCGAGGATTCGGCCGATGCCCGACTTCTTCATTCCACCGAAGGGAGCCAACAGCTCCCAGTGGTTGGTGGTGCCGTTGACGTGTACGGTGCCGCAGTCGATGGCCTCTGCCAACTGCCATGCCTTGCTGACCGACTCGGTGAACACGGCGGCCTGCAGGCCGTACGGTGTTTCGTTGGCGACGTCGATCGCCTGCTCGATGGACGAAAACCGCATGATCGGGACCACCGGTCCGAACGTCTCGTCTTGGGCGATGGCCATATCGGACGTGACGCCGGTGATCACGGTGGGTTCGTGATACAGCCCGTGGTGGCCACCGCCGAACACGATCGTGGCTCCCTTCGCCACGGCGTCCTCGAGATGCGCTCGGGTCTTGTCGAAGCTTCCCGGAAAGCACATGGGGCCCATGGTCGTTCGTTCGTCGAGGGGGTCTCCGCCGACGACACGCTTGGAGAGAACCGTGACGCGCTCGACGAACCGGTCATGCACGCTCTCGTGGACCAGAACTCGCTCGGTGGCCGTGCAGACCTGGCCGCTCGTGTAATAGGCGGAGTACACGGTGGCCTCCGCTGCGGCATCGATGTCGGCGTCTTCCAAGACGACGACCGGCCCGTTGCCGCCGAGTTCGAGAAGGAGCTTCTTGACACCTGCGGCACGGGCGATCGCCTCACCCGTTGCGGTGCTTCCGACGAAGCCGAACATGTCGACCTTGGGGTGGGTCACCAGGTGCGCGCCGACGTCGCCGCGTCCGTGCAGCACGTTGACCACTCCCGGTGGGAAGGCCTGGGCCAGGACCTCTGCCAACAGATGTCCAGTTCCAGGTGCGAGTTCGCTCGGCTTCCAGACCACGGTGTTTCCGCTGGCCAGCGAGGGACCGAGTAGCTCGCATGGGATGGCGATCGGGAAGTTCCATGGTGTGGCCAGTCCCACGACGCCGACCGGTACGTTCTGCACGATCACCCGTTTGGGGTCGATCGTGTCCGACGAGGTGCCCTGGACGAACTGCCCCAGCAGGCGCAGCGCGTCGTCGCCGGCCATCTTGAGGTCGTCGACACCGTATTCGATGTCCTCATACGATTCGGCCAAGGTCTTGCCCATTTCGCGTGTCATTACGCGGGCCACTTCGTCTCGCCGGGCGTGCAGCAAGTCGCCGGCGTGGTGCATGGCCTTCGTGCGGGCGAGGGCGGGCGCGGCGGCCCAGTCTCGGCGCGCGGCGCTCGCGGCGGCGACCGCTGCATCAGCCTGGGAGATGGTGGCGGCGCGCACATTCGTGACAAGGTCGTCGTTGAATGGGTTGTGCCGACTGATGTCGTTGCCATCACCATCGCGCCACTCGCCAGCGATCCAATTCTTGGCAGTAATTACGTTTTCTATCACGGTGTTTCGACCTCCTGGATTGACGTGCGGGTGGCGATGTGGCTTGCGCGGCTAGATCGATTGGCGTCCGATGCGCTGGTAGACATCGGGACGCGCGCGGCGCAGCACCAGCGCAACGATCACACCCAGCACCAGCAGACCGACGAACAGACCGACCAGCAGGTTGGCGAGAGCCTGATCCCCGCCGATCATTGCCGCCACGTTGTTGGTGGCGAGCACGAAGGCCACCACCAGGCCCGCGGAGGCGATTCCCGGTGCGACGAGGGACTTCCAGACGTTTACGTCGTGGTCGGGCTTGCGTCGGAAGTAAGCGATCACCGAGGCGCTGGTAAGGAGCAGGAGCACGATCAGTGCATAGCCGCCGATGCCGACGAGGACCGCATACAGGGTGGTGCCATCACCCTTGAAGACGATGCAGCTCAGCAGCGCGGCGAAGCTGATGATGGTCGTCGTGATCGAGGCACGGTGCGGCGACTTCTCAGTCTTGTGGACGGCGCTGAGAAACTTCGGGAAGATTCCATCGACGCTCAGGGAGTACTCGTAGCGCGTCGTAACGTTGTGGGCGGCAAGGTTGGCTGCGAAGATGCTCGTGCACAGAAGGACGTTGATGACGTCCACTCCTACCTTCCCGAGGTAGGCCTGTGCGGTGGCCAGTGCCGTTCCAGTTGGGTCGGCGGCTGAAGCCGCCACGACGTCGTTGACGCCAATACCGAGCACCATGGCCCAGCTAGTGAGGGCATAGAGGCCAGCCATGACGCCGACCGCCCAGTAGGTCGCTCGCGGAATCGTCCGCTCGGGATCTCGGGCCTCCTCGCGGAAGATCGCGGTGGCCTCGAAACCGGAGAAGCACACGATGCTGAACAACACCGCCAAGCCAATCGATCCGGAGGTGATGGCGGCCGGATGGAACGACTCGAAATTGATGCCGTTCGCGCCGCCTCGAACGAAAACGACTGTGTCGTAGGCGATCATGGCGATGACCTCGAAGCACATGAAGAACATGAGGACGCGTGCCGAAACCTGGATGCGGAAGTATCCGAAGATGGCGACGACCACCATGGAGGCGGCGGTGTAGAGGTACCAGGGCAGATCTGGACCGCCGAGCACGTCACGCACCAGTGCCTGCCATGCGATACCGCCAAAGGCGTAGCCGCCGATGAGGATGAAGACGTAGGACACCACAGCGACGAATGCGGCGCCGAGTCCCAGCGGCCGGCCGAGTCCCGCGGTGATGTACGCGTAGAAAGCGCCAGGGTTCGGGAGTCGACGGCTCATCGCGGCGAACCCGACTGCGAAGAACAACATGAGAGCACCGCACCCCAGGTAGCTCACCGGCGCGGCGATTCCGTTGCCGATCCCGATGATCACGGTGATGAACCCAACGAACACCGACATCGGCGCGTTGAAGGCAAGCACCGTGAACACGATGTCGAACACGCTCATGTGGCCGGAAAGGCCTGGGGCGCCGTTTGATTCGGTAGACGGAGGGTTCGCTACCGGTCCGGGCGCGCTCGACGTTACGCCGAGTTCGGCTTGGCTGTCGTGTGCCATCTGGATTCTTTCTTCTTAGGACTGTGTGGGGTGGCCTCAGCGCGTGCGCGTCTGGGTGCGATGTATTGATCCTGCGCTGATGGATGCCAGTGAGCCCGTTGGCAAGCCAAGGTGACGAAGGTGGATGCCGAGGGATGTTCCATCAACTTGATTATCGTTAATTAAGGAGGAGTGTGACCTGGTTCACGCTGCGTTGTCAAGTTCGAAGGAGCATCGGGCTGAGGCGCGCAGTGGTGCCGAGTCGCAGTCGGTTGGTGACGAACGCAAGACTGAAGCATATGAGGGCACCGTTGGATGGCCCATCGTGTTGGAGTCCGGATAATTCGCGACATCTCATAACGCCGTAGCAACGTGCCTCTGCCGAGTCGGTCCTCGGCCCCTCTGTCTGAGTCACCGCCGTAGGTCTGGCCCGACGCACTGCGCCGCAGCGTCTTAGGCGAGGAGGCGAGTCTGGGCGACCGGCGGGCTATCCGTCGCTACGGCGACCGGTCATCGTTCCATACAGCCGAACAGTATCCCGAGAGATGTCCGGGATCCATCGTTGAGGAACCCGGTCGGCAAGCGGAATGCCGAACGCAATCGGGATTGCCATCCAATGACCAAAGGACAGATTCTTGAGTTTCGTCTGGAGCGCCGAGCAAATCAAGCGCTACTTCGCGTACTACGAGGGTATCAACACCCGAAACACGTACAACTACCTCACGTTCGAGACCACACGGGAGTTCGCGCGGTCCGTTCTTCCGCCGTGCTTCGAGGTCTGTGACAAGCCGGAGATTTCGATCTCGTCGATGGCGTTCATGGAGGTAATCGACGGACGTACGAATCGGCACGGACGTGACCGCGCCGGCATCGTCAGCATCAATGCGCGCTATGGCGACCGAGTCGGCAGCTACTACCTCTCCGTCATCGAAGAAGAGGAAGTCAACATCGCTACGGGTCGCGAGTTCTGGGGGATGGCCAAGAAGCAGGGTGTTGTGGACACCTTCGATGATGGGCGGACGCTCTGGTCATTCGTCGAGCGCAAGGGTCACCGCCTGATCGAGATCGAGGCCGAGCTAGGTCCGGAGCTCGGTGAACAGGAAGCCGCAATCGACTACTACTTCGAGCTTCGCGGGTATTTCGGTCCGAACGGCCGATCACTCAGTGGTGTGCAGGTGGTGGTCTTCGAGATCAACACGAAGACGAATCGCTTCCGTGAACTCAACGACCCGCACGTGGCGCTCGCGGGCTCCGACGTCGACCCGGGCATCGGGACCATCCCGCTAGGCGCCTTCGTCGGAGGAGGCGCGACCGGCGGCGAGCTTTCGGCGACGCTGGCGGCCGTCGACCCCCTTGATGATGACGGTAACGACTACGCGCCGTATCTGCTTGCGCGCTTCTACGACGACTGGCCCGACTACCGCGACGACTCGAACCGCAGGTCCAACTAATTGACGTCTGCCCGGCGGGATACTCGTTTGCGAGCGTCCCGTCGGGCATGACCCTCAACGATCGAGATCCGTTCCACCCCAACCCGTACGAGAGGTTCCCCCGTGTCGATCGGACTTCGCGCCAGGCCCCAGGTTCGCACTGCCGCCGCAATGACCGCAATGCTCGTCTGTCTCAGTGGCTGCGGTGGGAGCACCGGATCCACCGATGCCGCCCTGCGACCCTCCGAGGTGCCGAAGGCCACCACGACCCTGCCGGCGGCCACCTGGATCGTCGAAGCTGAGCCCTCCACGCTCGATCCGATCTTCGACTTCGGCTATTACGACAACACCATCATCGCCAACATGTGCGAGCCCCTCGTTCGTTTGAACGGAGATTTATCGACCTCCGACTGGCTGGCCAAGTCGACGATGGTCAATCCCACCACGTGGACATACGACTTGAAGCCCGGGATCACGTTCTGGGACGGCTCGCCCCTGACACCCGAAGACGTGGTCTACAGCCTCGGCCGCAACCTCGACGAGGGCGTCGGGTCGTACTTCAGTTCGTACTACGGCCGGGTGAAGGACGTGAAGCAGACCGGGCCCTCGCAGGTGACGGTCATCCTCAAAGAACCTGATGCCCTGTGGAATACCTCGACGATCCTCACCTCAGGAAGCTACATCGTCAGCAAGAAGTTCGCCGAGGCCGCTGGCAAGAACTTCGGGGCTCCGGGCACCGGCGTGATGTGCACGGGTCCCTACAAGTTCGGACGCTGGACGTCGGGCGATTCCATCACGATGGAGAAGAACTCCAATTATTGGAACCACGAGGTGGACGTCAAGACCGACAAGTTCAAGTTCGTCTTCCTCACCGACAGTGCGGCCCAGGCGAATGCCCTCGCTACCGGTCAGGCGCAGGGTATGTACGTCCGGGACCAGACGATCATTCCCCGGCTGCAGAACACCGGCGGGAAGCTCTATTACGGCCCCGGTCTGACCTACTACTTCATCGCGCCAACCCTCAAGAAGGGGCCGATGAGCAACGTCAAGATCCGGCAAGCGTTGTCCAAGGTCGTCGATCGCGCCGGAATCGTCAAGTCAATCTTCTCGAGTGCCGGGACACCGTTGCGCACTCTCGTCGGAGAAGACGCGTGGGGTCCGAATGAGGACGTGCGCAAGGTATTCCAGACGGCGTACGACTCGTATCCCGATGAGACAGTCGACGTCGAAGGCGCCAAGCAACTCGTCAAAGAAGCCGGATCTCCCACGGAGAAGGTCGTCGTTGCCTACCCGACTGAAGGTGGTGCGTACCAGCTCAAGTTGGCCTCCGTCATCCAGGACGCTGCGCGCTCGATCGGACTGAACGTCGAACTCAAGCCGCTCAGCCCAGCCGTTGCGGCGCAGCTGTACCAGGATCCCGATGCCATGGCCGCCGCCGACATCGACATGATCTCGCTGTCCTTCAATGTCAACAACGCTGACCCGTTCGGGATGTACCAACTCTTCGACCCGGCGGCCAAAGGCGTCGACAACTACTCGCGCTGGGAAGATCCGGACGCGACGCGCTACCTCGCCGAAGCGGCCGGAACGTACGACCCCGTCGAGCGCGCCAAGCTGACAGTGGCAGCGGAGAAGATAATCATGAACGCGTTGCCCTTCATCCCCGTCATGTCCGTCAACGCTGTCCTGTACATGGGCCCCGGCGTCACCGGGGCCCCGGCCAGCTTCTCCCAGATCTGGTCGGCATGGGCGGCCGACGTCGGCGGATCAAAGTGACGTGAGATCAACGTCTTCCGGCCGAGTCGTGTGCCTCTGTGCGAGCATGATTCGTCCGGGACGGGTGGCTGACTACGCGTTGACCGCGCCGACCCTAACGGGCTTCCAGCCAGGACGTGGGACACTGCTGATGAGACGCTTCGTATAGTCCTGCTGCGGATCGCCAAGTACCCGCTGCGCTTCTCCACGCTCCACCACCAAGCCCTTCTGCATCACGATGATGTCGTCCGCGACGAATCGCGCCACGGCGAGATCATGGGTGATGAAGACGTACGAGATCGCCGAGTCGCGTCGGAGGTCGGCGATCACGTTAAGGACCTGCGCCTGGATGGACACGTCGAGAGCTGCGACGGACTCGTCGAGGATCAGCACGTCCGGCTCGGCAGCCAATGCCCGAGCGATCGCTACTCGCTGTCGCTGACCGCCGGAGAGATGCTTCGGTAGCGACCTGGCGACGCGGGCATCGAGTTGCACCCGCTCGAGTAGTTCCGTCGCTCGGTCCGAACGCTCCTGTCGATCCAAGTCGAAGTGCAGTCGCAAGATCTCCTCGATGCTCGAACCGATGCTCTGACGAGGATCCAGCGACGAATATGCGTCTTGGAAGACCATCTGGATCTTGCGTGCCCACGCCCGCCTCGCTGCGTTGTTCATCCGTTTTGGTCGTCGGGCGCCGCCGACCTCGACCGAGCCCGACGTCGGTACCTCGAGCCCGATCAACATGCGCGCCGCCGTCGTCTTGCCCGAGCCCGACTCGCCGACGATCGCCAAGCAGGAGCCCTTGGACAAGTTGAAGCTCAGGTCGTCAACTGCAACGACGTCGCTGCCAGAGTCACCTCCGAGGGAACGGGGACGCGCGTACACGCGTCGAAGGTGCTCTGCCTTGATTGCGAGGGTCTCAGACATCTCGTTTCAGCCCTCCAGGTACGACGCGGCCGACGGATAGCTCATCGACACGACGGCAGGCAACCCATGCATCGCCCATCGGTAGAAGTTCCTGTTGTTCCGTGCTGCACAGGTCCTCGGCGAAGTCGCAGCGCGGTGCGAAGGCGCACCCCGCCGGCGTCTCCCACGCGCTGATCGAACTGCCACGCAGGGCCTTGAGCCGTTCCTCACCCCCAGAGAGGCTGGGGCGTGCACCGAGCAGGGCTGACGTGTAGGGGTGCAGCGGACGCCGCCCCATCGCCTCCGCTTGCTGCGTCTCGACGGTTCGTCCCGCATAGGCGACCGAAACGCGGTCGCAGATCGCGGAGGCCAGGTCGAGGTCGTGCGTGATGAACAACAGTGCCATGCCCAGCATCCGCATCTCGTCGAGGATCGCCATGACCTCGGCTTGGGTCGTAACGTCGAGTGCAGTAGTTGGTTCGTCGGCGATCAGCAGCTTCGGTGAGGTCGACATCGCACTTGCGATCATGACGCGCTGCAACATTCCCCCCGAGAGCTCGTGAGGATAGCGTCGCATCACCGTTTCGGCGTTCGCTACGTGGACGTCATTCAGTAGCTTGATCGAGCGTTCCCGCGCCTCCAATGGTGGCATCCCGTCGGCGCGCAGGGACTCGGTCAGGAAGTCGCCGATCCGTCTCACCGGGTTGATGTGTGCCCGAGGGTCTTGGAACACCATGGCTACGTCGTGACGACGGAAGGTTCGTAGTCGATTGGGAGACATGCTCAGGACGTCTTCCCCGTCGAAGGTGACGGCGCCGCTAATCGTGCTCCCCGCTGGCAGGTTTCGGACGATGGTCCTGGCGGTCATCGACTTGCCTGACCCCGATTCGCCGATGACGCCGAGCGCTTCGCCAGCGCCGATCGACATCGACATATCGGACACGATGCGCCGCGGCATGCCCTGGACTTGCACGTCGACGGCGACGTTCTCGAGAGTCAGTAGTGGAGTCATTCGCGTACATCCCCGGTGCGAGAGACCATTTGGTCACCGAGCGTCGTGAACGCGATCACCACGATCAGGATGAGCGCTCCGGCGTAGAGCGACTCTGCTGGGTGACCGTTGACGATGCCCGCCTGTCCGGTGCCGACCATCTGACCCCAATCGGCTGCGGGAGGCTGCGCCCCCAGACCCAGATACGACAACGCTGCGAGGTCGACCATCGCGTATCCGAACGACGCGGTCATCTGAGCGAGGATCAAGGGGGCGAGGTTTGGCAGGAGGTGGCCAACGCAGATACGCCAGCTCGAAACACCCTGGATCTCAAGCGCGCTGACATAGGGCAGCGATCGCTGCCGGAGCCCTTCGCTGCGGATGATGCGGCCGAAGTAGGGGATGTAGGCGAACGAGATGGCGGCGACTGAAGTCAGCAACCCGGCACCGAGCACCGTGGCGGCGAGAATGGCCAGCAGCACTGCGGGAAACGAAAACAACACGTTGAACACGGCATTGATGGCCGTGTTGACCCACCCGCCCTTCCATGCCGCGACGATCGCAAACACCACGCCGACGACCGTGGCGCTGACGATGACACACAGCGGACCGAGAAGTGCTGGCCGTGCACCCCAGATGAGGCGAGACAAGATGTCCCGCCCTAACGCGTCCGCTCCAAGGAGGTGATCTGCGGACGGATCTGCGTAGCTGTCGAGCAGAGCGGAGCTGTTCGGATCCTGGGGAGCGATCAGTGGCGCGAAGATGGCCACCAACGTCGCGAGAACGATGACTGTTGCGGCGACCCAGCCCACCAGCCCCGACCGCGGCATGCGGATGTGCAGCAGCCGACGTCGAACCGCCAGCGTAGGTTCCGTCGTCGTGGTCATCGGGCGACTCCAGTCGTGACGCGGGGGTCGAGCACTGTGTAAACGAGATCGACGACTGCGTTGACCACCACGAAGGCCAGCACCATCATCATCGTGATGGCCTGCACCACTGCAAAGTCTTTGCTCAGCACGGACTGCAGCAGAAGAGCGCCGAGCCCGTTGAGGCCGAACACCGCCTCGATGACCACGGTCGACGAGATCAAACCGGCGATCGTGACACCCGAAACGGTGGTGATGGGAATCAACGCGTTGCGAATGATGTGCCGAAAGACCACAGCACGATCGGAGAGTCCGCGAATCCGGGCAGTCTCAACGTGTTCGCTCGCCGCCTCGCTGATCACGGCGGCACGCGAGATGCGGGAAACGTAGGCACCATTCGACAAGGCCAGCGCGACACTGGGTAGCACCAAATGGTGCAAACTGTCGATCGGCCCGTCCCCTCCGCCTGAGGCCGGAAACCAGGGCAGCTGTACCGCGAACACCGTGATGAGGATGACCCCGCCCACGAACGGTGGGATGGCGAGCGCGGCGCTGTTGATGACCGTCACTGCGGAGTCCGTGATGCTGCCCCGACGCAGGCCGGCAATCGTGCCCGATGTAACGCCGAACAAGATTGTGAAGATACTCGCGAGAACGATCAGCAGCGCGGTGGTCCCGATACGAGGTTCGATCAGGGACCATACGTCGTTGCGTTGGACCAACGATCGACCGAGACTGCCGCGGAGAGTGTTGCTGAGCCACAGCCACCACTGGACCAAAAAGGGGTCGTCCAAGTGATATTGGGCCGTGATGGCGGCCAACTGCTCCGGGCTCGTCGTCCTGGCATTTACCAAGAAATTGGCCGGCGAACCCGGTGCCAGGAAGAGCGATCCGTAGATCACCAGGCTGGCCACGAAAAGGGTTCCGACGGCGGACGCCACGCGAACGCCCGCTGCGCGCACGAATCCCATTAGTCGGTGACCGCGACCGAGCCCGAGCGCGCGTCATCGCACCGTCCGGCGTGCTCCGGGAATGCGGCACAACCAAGGGCCCATGGGCGAGGGCATTGTTCTGTCATCGACACGACGCCGATCCTCCGTAACGTGCGAGTTGTCAAGCCCATCAACAGTCGAATGAATCGACCAGGCGGCGGGTCGGCGAAACGAACCGGCGGATGGAACTGGCTGCGACCTATCCTGGCGACGTTAAACGAGCGACGGCAGTGTCACTACGCGTCGACTGGATGAGATATCGGATTCTTGCTGTGCCTCGGTATGAAAGCGTCCGCTGCGCATGGTGTTCTGCGTCTACAGGACGCGGTGGCAACGCCCACGGCCAGACGGACGATAGGACGGCTTCCGAATGTCTTTGGCGCGGCTACCTTCCGTCGATGCCTGAGCGCGCGAGTGATGCGGATAGGCGTTGGTGCGGCCCCGCCAAGCCCAACTTGCGACGGATGTTGCGGCGATGAGATGTCACCGTTGCGGGAGCGAGTACGAGCGCTTCGGCGATCTCATGCGTCGTCTTGCCTGCCCGGATCAGGCTGGCGATCTCGTTCTCTCGCCGCGTGAGATGGGTGTAGTACGGCTGCTCGGCCTGTCCAGGCAACAGTTCGCGAGTCACTTTCTCCAGCGTGTCTCGAACGCCATCAAGCCGGATTGCGTCTGGCGCAGGCGCGAGTGAACGTCGCACTCCTTCTAGAACCGGTAGAACGAGCTCGCGAATATTGTCCGCCACTCGAGCCTCAAGGCTCTTCCGGTCGCGATCCCGCTGCTCCAACAGCACAGTGAGGGCAGTGTTCATGTCGTCTAGCGCTGCGGTCCGAGCCCTGAGTTCGACGTCGGAGGCCTCCAAATCATGTTGTAGTCTGCGGGATTCGGTGACATCGGTGCCGAGTAGAAACGCAGAGTCCCCCTCACGCGTGTGAATGCGAGTCGTAGAAGCGAGTAGGTGGCGCAGCTCGTCGCCATGCGATAGGACTATTTCCACGTGAACGAGCGAGCGGCCTTGGCTCATCCTCGACAAGAATTCCGCGAAGACTTCAGGCGAGACGAATTTCTGCAACGACACCTCGCCGAGTTCGTCGGGCGTCACGCCGAACCACTCCAACGCGGGCCCGTTCGCATCGATGACGATGCCATCGGGGGCCAACCGCAGCGCCGGATTGTCGACCTGGCGAAACAGCGCCTCATAGAGATCCCGCGAATCCCGCAGCGCTTCAACGGCTTGACGTTCCAATGTGACGTCACGAACCATGCCGATGAGTCGCACCGCGGTTCCGTCTTGGTCGCGCACGAAACACGCCCGTTCGTCGAGCGTCGCATAGGAGCCGTCGGGCCGACGTAGCCGATATTCGGCTTGCCACCCGTTGGTGTCAGGCCATGCGGCGTTCCACGATGCCATCACTGCGTCGACGTCGTCGGGATGGTAGAGCGCCGTGACGTCACTGTCCTTGTGCGGAAGTTGATCGTGGCGCATCCCAAGAATCGCCGCGAATTGCGGTGAGTAGACGTAGACGTCGCTGATGGCGTCCCACACGTAGTAAGCGTCTGATGCGGTCTCCATCAGAAGTCTCTGTAGCGCCGCCAATTCCTCGGGACTGTGCACGAGGTCTCGGCCCAGCTGCGGGTGCTCTGCAGGGACCATTGCGTTCTCCCATCGCACGCAGACAACTGAAGTTGTCCAAAACCATGATATTTCTACTCCTTTTTCTACCTCTTTAGTGCCGTATCGCTTGGTGTCTTCGCCGCTAGGCTCAGCCGAACACAGCCTGCTGAAGCGCAATCGCGATGTGCGATCCGCAATACAGCACATCGAGGAAACATCCATGGCGGCAACACGGATCGGCATCGTCGGAACCCGTATTCGTCGCCGTGATCAACGGCCGATCGAAACCATGAACGCAAACGTGCTTGCCGATTGGGATGAGACAGAAATCAAGCTGTATGTGATGAGGGAAGAGCGGATATGACAACCAACGAGCGAAGCCACGTCGAAGTCGCAGCAAAACCGGCACTGGAGCACGAACACGCCTCGCTCGCCAGCGTGACGGTTCTGGGTCTGTCCGCCCAGCAACTCGGGCCAGGTCTGGCCCTTTGTGGCGGGTACATGTTCGTCTACGCCGGTCGTGCCAGCTGGCTGTGCATGTTGATCGCCCTCATTGCCGGTTGCACCATCGGTGCCACCGTGACCGTCTTTGCGCGCCGCTACGTGGCCTCCGGGTCGTTGATGTCATACGTCGGACGGGTTTTGGGGGACCGGTCCCGGACCATCGTCGGTGCTGGTTACGTCATGGGCATTCTGATCGCGATCGCGGCGGTGGTGACCGGCGTCGTGGTGTACACATCCAGTTTCTTGGCAGACCTAGGGGTCAGCTTCGCCGCCGAGCCGTGGGTGCAGGCAGTGTCGGCCGTGGTCGTAGCGGCGTTGGCCGGCGGGTTGGCATATCGAGGACTGGATGCGTCGGTGAAGGTCACGCTGGTGCTGACCTTCGTGGGGATCCCGGTGATCCTGTTCGTCACCGGGGCCGCCGTGGTGAAGTCTGGGACTGCGTTCGCGGGACAACTGACGTTGAGTGGCGGGGGAATCGACCTGAGCACCATCGTCGTCGGCACCCTCGTCGCCCTGTCGTACTACGTAGGATTCGAAGGCCTTGCAGCCATGGCGGCCGAGACGAAGGCGCCACTGCGAAACGTCCCGCGACTCGTCGTGTTGATCCTGAGCATGACCGGATTGCCCTACATCGTCATGATCTTGCTTCAAGTTCCCGCGCTGGAGGGGAGCATCGATGCCCTGGCCGAGGGCGAGTCCCCGACGACCATCTTGGCCCATGTTGGCAACGTCGGATTTCTCTCTGGCCCACTGGATCTCATTCTTGCCGGCGCTACCTTTGCCGGGCTGGTGGCCACGATGAACTATGGGTCGCGGATTCTTGCCACGGCGAGCGCCAACGGGTTACTGCCCCGACCGCTGGCCAGAGTGCACCCGCGCTTCAAATCACCCAACGTGGCGATCGCGGTGATGACGGTCATCGGCTTCGCACTGCCCGTGGGTTTGCAGCTGACCGCATCGGCCCCTCCGCTCGTGTCGTCTTCCTACCTCTACACCTTGTTCTCGTACTTTTATTTCATCCCCTACGTGATCGCCGCAGTCGCCGCGATCGTGCTGCTCGTGCGCGAAGGTCGGCCCAACCTGCTACTTGCAACATTCATTGGTCTTGGCGGCGTCTTCTTCGCCACCGCGCTGATCTACCCTCTCGTGCTGCCGTCCGATGGGGTGATCGGTGCGCTCCCGTGGATCATGCTCGCATTGACGGCGCTCACCTACGCCGGCTTCGTCATCGCCCGCAGACGCCATCCAGTCGAGGCCGACTCACTCGCGGATGCCCTGTAGCCGCACTGACTTTCAGTAGAACGATTCGAGAGGAAACACCATGAGCTACGTCTGGTCGCAAGAGCGCATCGACACCTACTTCGGCTATTACCCCCTGATCGACACCCGCCACACCATTTCCTACGTGAACTACGCGACGACGTCGGAGTTCGCGCGCAGTGTCTTGCCACCGTGCCTAGAACCCGCCGAGCAGCCAACGATCACCATTTCCTTCATGGCGTTCTTCGAGGTGATTGGTGGAATCGCGAACCGCGAGGGTCGGGACCGGGCCGCACTCATCAGCATCAACGCGCGACGGGGGCAACGGGAAGGTGTGTACTACCTCACCGTGCTGGAAACCGAGGAGGTCAACATCGTCACGGGGCGTGAATTATGGGGTATGCCGAAGAAATTGGGGACGATCGACTTCTTCGACGACGGCCGGTCCTTGTTCGCGTTCGGCGAGAGACGTGGACACCGTTTGATTGAACTCGAGGCTGACCTTGGCCTGGAAACGCACTCCGATGAGATCGAATCCGAACTGTACTTCGAACTACGCGGATACTTTGATTCAACCGGCGGCGTCACCAACACCCAGTTGCTGACCTTCGAGAATCGAACGGCGATAAATCGCTCGCGAGAACTCACCAACCCCAAGGTGACGCTCAAGGGTTCGCCGTTCGACAGCGGGCCGGACACCATTCCGCTTGGAGACTTCACCGGGGGTGCTGCAGTCGGGGGTGAAACCTCCTACGAGATCCTCGATACGGCCGACCTCGACGACGATGGAAACGATTACGCCCCTTACCTCTTGGGGCGGCTCTACGATGACTGGCCCGACCTGCGTGCACCGGGGCGCGTTCCAATGAAGCTGCGGCTCGAGAAGGGCCGCAGCTAGCGGCGTACGACTCCGCGCCACCCGGGACCGCTGAGCGGGCAGCGGCTCTCCAACGACACCGCTGTTGGCGGACACACTCGCATCCTGTGTCGGTAGTCTTCGCGACGCGGTATGTTGTGCTCACGACGTTCGCCGAGGATCTTGGAGCACATGGTGGCTGCGCGGTCGACTCGCGTGAAGGCGGAACCCCAGCAGAAGCGGATGCGGGCCGATGAGACCGTGGGGCGAGAAAAGGTTCTGAGGACCGCGCTTCAACTCTTCATGCGCCACGGCTATCAGGGCACCAGTCTGAAGGCAATTGCAAGAGAGCTCGACATTTCTGCGCCAGCGCTCTACTGGTACTTCCCTTCGAAGGAAGAGATCTTCGCGAGCGTCATGGAAATGTCGATGCTGGAGTTTTGGACGGCGGTCAAGAATTCCCTTACCGAAGGCGATCCAGTCCTTCGGCTCGGCCAGTTGGTCAGGACGCACGTTAGGTGGCAGCTGAGCCAGAGCGACGTCGCCCGAACCTTCGACATCGGGGTCGGTATGCGACCGTTGGTCCCCGGTTTGACGGAGGAACGGTCGAAGGGACTTATCGCCCTTGAGCGCGAGTACCTTACCGAGTTGCGCCGCATCCTCACCAAAGGGCAACGGTCCGGCCAGTTCTCGTTTACCGAACTCAAGGTGACCGCATTTGCCATCACATCGATGTGCGAGTACGTCCATACCTGGTTCGTCCCAGATGGTCCGCTGAACATCGAAGACATCGCGGCTCACTACGAACGACTAGTTCTTGCCATGGTCGGTGCCGCCGAAGCTGTTCCGAATGTCGAACGGACACGCCGCCGTCGTTGAGAGCCTAGCTCCCAGTGCGCTTGAGCATCTCGCCGTCGATCGCGTGTTCGTGCTGCACGATGGGAATGTGCTTTCGCTCATCGAGCGCGGCCAAGAACGCCCGTGGCTCGAACGCTAGCTCGGGTGCGAGCCAACCCATCTGGTCTGGTGGCGCCAGAGCAAGGAGCTCGGCACCGACGGCGGCGCACAATCCAGTCACCCGGCCGGTCGTATCGGGTCCCCATTGCGGGTGACCCGTTTGGTAGGTACGCACCACCGAACGGCCGTCCCGAACCCCCACGATCTCGACGGTGCACATGAGCGCCCACCCGCGGTCGTCCCGTTCCTCACCGCGGACCTGCCAAATGCGATCCCGCACTGCCTCCCGAATGGTCAGGCCTCCGGCGTTCACTACTGTTGCATCGTCGAGCAGTCCGTACTTGTTGAGTACCGCTACGTCTTCCATGATCTCGTCCCGCCAGCTCACCCTCGTTGCGCAAAACTTGAGTTGCGGGAAGCTCTGGACCAATGAGGTTGTTTCGGGATGCGGTACGTAGTAAACACGGTGGCGTCCTACGGGTTCCATGAAATCGACCCACCGAGTTCCCTCAAGGTATGAAGCACCGCGGAACAGTCCGTTCTGGAAGTACTGACGCGTGGGAGTACTTTCGGCCAACTCCCACAGCACGGTCTCCAGACCGCCTCTGGATGGCGCGATGGTGCGCCAGGAAACTCCAGAGACGTGCACTTCGTCGACACGTTCGAGTTCGTCGACCGCCTGTCGAACCAACACCTGCGTAACACCGGGACTGATGCCAAGTCCGGAGACGGCTGTGATCTGTGCAGCAACTGCGGCATCCCGTTGCGCCGCGGATGGTTCCGAAATCAGATCGGCGTAGTTGACGCGTGCATCCAGAGCCAAAGCGAAGGAGTCGTCGAAATACACGTGACTGGTGCAATTCATCAACAGGTCAGCACCGCGCAACTGCTCGATGACGGCGGTGCGGTCTTGCATGTCCACCTTGAGTATGCGGGCCTTCGGGCCCACCTCCTCAGCGAGGGCACTAGCCCGGTCGAGCGCTACCTCCGCGATGACGACCTCCTTGACGTTTGGTCGTTCGCACAGATCGCGGACGACCCATTGGCCGACCTCACCCGCACCTCCCAGGACGACGATTCGTGCCATTGGCTGATTCCTTTCACCAGATTTCGCGAACTCGGTACGGGCTGCGCTCATCTACCGATCGAGTGGAAACGTCGTTGAGCGACGACGTGGCCTTGGTTGACGAAGAGTCCGCCACGGCATCTGCCGTGTCATTGCGGGCACTCATAGGCAGTACTGCGGGAGTCGAATTGAGTTACGTGCAACAGCGGACAACGGGGCGTCGAGCGCATCCAGGTAGTCGCCGACACCGCGATCGACGAACAAGCCGTGCCCAGTCACCGGGGCAGCATGGATGTGCAACCGGTCGGACTACCTGCGGGACAACTACTACTTAATTAACGTACAGTAGGGACAAGGTCGTGGTCCATCAGCCGCGAGTATGAACTTGGGGTGGTTGGAGGTGCTGTGCACTCAATGACCGTTGGCGGCTTGGCGTCGATGCGGCAGCTGGGCTGTCAAGCGATTGCCGGGATGGGCGGTCTCGACCGCAGGGTCGTTTGGGCGCACTCTTGTGAGCTGGAGGACCCGTGGAACTGGTTGTCTTCCGGTGAGCTGCTCATGACGACGGGCATTTGCGTGCCTTCGGACGAGCGTGCTCAGGTCGAGCTCATTCAGAATCTCTTCAAGGCGGGTATCGCGGGGATAGCCATTGGTGACGACTTCCGTGCCCCGCCCTTGCACCAGGGCATGCTTGCCGAGGCCGACGCGCTCGACTTTCCGATACTGACCGTCACGCACTCAACCCCGTTCGCCGCTTTGGGGCGAACCGTCGCAGTCGCCTCTCAGAGTGAGCAGATCAGTCGCATCGCGCGGTTGAGCCGCCTCTATGAGGTTGCTCGATCCGCAACGTTGACGGAGTCATCGCTACTCGAACGCCTGTCGGTTGAGTTTGGGTTCCGGCTTCACGTGGTGGACGTCGAATTTGGTACCGAGCTACTGGCCCGCGGTGATCGTCTCGACAGTGAAACGGTCCGAGAGCTGTGTCGTCTCGTGGCGGGCCAGCTCGATCGATTGCCACCGCGGCTGTCGGTGGTCATCCGCGACGAGCTGGCAGCGACGGGTTTCAGCCTCTCGACGCACCGCAAGTGCGTGTTGGTCGCAGGCGGAGCGGCCGAGATCGACGTGGACGCGTTTGGGCTCTTGCATGCCCAGAGTCTGATCAGCATCGAGGTCGAGCGCGTCAGTCGAGATCGCGAGCGCGATGACGAGTCCGGTGCCGATCTATTCGGGCGGATCATCGACGGAACTCTGGGTTCGGATGCGGCGACGCCCCGTTTGGAACGTGCCGGGTTGCCCGGTGGCGTTCGGATTGTGATCAGCTTCGATGCCGCGCACCTCCGCACCGTGCGGATCATGCTTGGCGATCTCGAGTACAAGAACGTCTCGTGCACCATCGGTGAAGAGGGTTACGCATTACTCGCGGCGAAGGACGGCGATGCGGTGGCGGAGCTGCTCGGAAGTCATGTTCCGCACGTGGGCATTTCAGCCACCACTGCGTCCGTGCAACGACTGGCGGATAGCGTGCGACAGGCTAGGTGGGCATTGCAGGCTGCTCATGCCGACGGGGCAGCGGTAGCCGAGTACTCGACAGCGGCGCCATTGTTCCTCCCGCGGACGTTGACCGAGGCCGAATTCGCTTCCCGCGCCGTCCTGGGCGAATTGATGGACCATGACGAGTCCCATCAATCTCAGCTGGTGGAGACCTTGGAAGTATTCTTGACGTCGGACCGCAGCTGGTCCCTGACAGCCGAGAAATTGGTCATCCATCGTCAAACGCTCGGATACCGGCTCAAGAAGATCGAGGCGCTTACTGAGCGTAGCACCAAGAGTTCGGCGGACATCGCGACGTTGTGGATGGCGCTCGTTGCTCGCCGGATCAGTCGCGGGGGACTTCACTAGCCCTGTGCCGCAGTAGTATTGGCATTCTGCCGGACCTTTCTGATGGTCCGGGCCGGCGTCACGCAAATTACGCCTGATCCAATGGTGGCCAAATCAAGCTGTGTCACAGTACCTTTCGGATCGCCCTCGAGTGACGACACTGAAGATTGCCGACGGGCTGGTCCTAGCGAGCACGCGCCGAGTGCGCCATAACGCAACACAGCGCGCCCGATGGGTTTCATACACCTGGTTGATTGCTCGCTCCGACGCCCGGGCGCTGTAATCGATACACCCGGTGTGACGGGAGCCACATGGCGCATTTGAGACGTTGTGCCACATCGAAACTGGGAGACCGACGACATGCCCGATCTCGCGCTACTCCAGCCCATGGCCGCGTCGGCGTATTCTCGCCGACAGGCTCTAAAGTTTGGCCTTGGTGCCACCGCGATCGGCACGGCCGGACTCCTGCTTTCCTCGTGTGGCCGGTCGCCGTCCGCGGAACCCGCCGTGGCAGGGCCGCCGAAGAAGGGTGGAACGCTCCGCGTGGGGGCGATTACCGGTGGCTCCGCGGAGACCCTCAACCCCTCGTTGGTCCTCACCTCGCCCGATGCGCTGCGCTCTTATGCGTTGTTCGATCGCCTATTCGAGCAGTACGACGATGTCACGAACGTCAAACCAGGGCTTGCGCTTAGTGCGGAGCACGGGGGTGATGCGAGGGTCTGGACGTTGCACCTGCGTCAAGGCGTAACGTGGCACGACGGAAAGCCCTTCACTGCCGATGACGTCGTGTGGACCATCAACACGTGGTCGGACCCGCAGTCGTACGCCTTCCAGTTCTTCGACGGAATCATCGACTTCAAGAACGTGAAGAGTGTCGACAAACTCACGGTCTTGGTGCCGCTGATCGTCGCGGTCGCGGAGTTCCCAAGCCTTTTGACCTTCTACAACCAAGGTGTTGTGCAAAACGGTTCCACGGCAGCGTCCTTCGCGAAGCCAATTGGCACCGGTCCGTTCACGTTCGAGTCATTCGAGCCAGGAAGACAGAGTTCATTCGCTGCCAACCGGTCCTACTGGGAAGATCCATATCCGTATCTCGATCGGCTCATCATTGATTCGAGCTATTCGGATGAGACGCCTCGATTGAACGCTCTGTTGAGTGGCAACATCGACGTATTGCCGTTGGCTCCGCCCGTCGAGGCCAAGCAGCACGACAGCGATCCCACGTTGACCTTGCTGCGATCGCCAAGTCCGATCACGATGCTCATCAACATGCGCGTCGATACGGGGCCCTTCGCAGACCCGCGCGTACGCGAAGCGGTGCGGCTCGTCGTCGATCGACAACAGATGATCGATATCGCGTTGGCCGGATATGGGACGGCGGCGAACGATCTCGTCGGCTTCGGATGTACGAACTATGCCGGCGACTTGACGCGGGGACGGGATGTCGAGAAGGCGAAGTCGTTACTGAAAGCCGCAGGGGCAGAGGGATTGACATTCGACTTACCCACGTCGAATGCCGTTCCCGGATTTGTCGAGGCCGCCACGATCTTCGCGCAACAGTGCCAGGCCGCCGGAATTCAAGTGAACGTCAAGAACGGGTCGGCTGCGGACTACTTCGGTTCGGACTTCTTGACGAGACCGATCGGGCAGGACCAGTCGCTGGCGGCTCCATCACTCACCCAGGCGTACCGCACGTTCTTCGTGCCGAACGGGAGTTACAACACGACCCACTGGGGTGAACAGCCCGGCGGAGACAAGTCAGTGGCGCTCTTGGCTGACGCGATAGCGGCAGTGGAGCCAGGCAGGGCAGCGGAGCTTTGGCACCAGGTGCAGCTCGAGCAGTTCAACATGGGCGGCCAGCTCGCCTGGGGGCGAAACGACAGCCTCGACCTGGTGGCCAAGAAGGTACAGGGTCTGAGCGCGGGGCCCTTTGCAGCCCTTAACAACTGGCGCCTATACACCGCGTGGATCTCGTAGGTGTCATCAACCAAGTTCACGCCCAGCTGACACACGCGGCGGGCGCATCACCGACGTGCGGCACGCACGGCTCGTACCTGGATGGAGGTCTGACAAGAAACTCTCAAGCTGCCCGACCCGCCCGTTTGATTCAACAAGAAGTCGATGAAGAGGAGTACGCGCTATGGGGTACAGGAAGACTCAAGAAGAAGTAGAGCGGATCCAGAAGTTCATGGGGCCTGCGCGATTCACCGGACAGGAGCTCGGAATCTCGTTCAAGACCTCCTGGGAGTTCGCACGCGACGTCCTGCCGCCGATCTTCGAGCCTGTCGGAAGCAAGTCAGATGGCACCTGCGACGCCTACGCTCTCGCCGCCAACTACCAGAGCGCGTACTGCGGACGCTTCGACGGCGGCATCGTCATGTTGTTCTGTAAGTACGGCGACATCGAGGGCTACTACCAGCTGACCGAGATCATGTCCGCAGGTCTCGCCGTCAGCAGCGGGCGGGAGATGCTCGGTGAGATCAAGAAGGAAGGCACTGCACGACTGTGGAAGGACGGCGATCAGTACAACGGTTCCGTCGAGGCACGAGGGCTGACGCTCTTTGAGATTGACGCGCAGATCACCGGACCCGAGCAGGCGCCCAAGACCGTCAAGAGCAACGGCTTCGACGTCAAGATGTTCCCGCACACGAACGGCCACGGCCTGCAGTACCCGCCGTTGCTGAACATCTGGGACATCACCAACAACTTCAGCAGCTACCGGGAGGGCACCGGCACCCTGACCTGGGGACACTCGAAGTGGGATCCGGTCGACACCATTCCGATCGTGTCGACGGGCACCGCAGTGGCGACTGAGTACGAGAACTACTCGCCGCTCCTGCGCCAGGAACAGCTCGAGGATCCGGACAACGTCTTCCCGCAGTACCTTTGGGGCCGCTCATTTGACGATCCGACCTTCTATCCGATCGCCAACCGCTGGCGGGGCGTTGATTCTCTGAACATCGATCCCGATCGGCAAGACCTGGCCAACCGCTAGCCCCTCCGACGATGGCCCCGCCCATCCGTCGCCGATCGCAAGCGTATCCGTACGCGAACGCGATTGGTCATCCACTGGATGGGCGGGTCCTCGCGGAAA
Organism: Mycolicibacterium sp. P9-64; assembly: GCF_008329605.1. GTDB lineage: Bacteria > Actinomycetota > Actinomycetes > Mycobacteriales > Mycobacteriaceae > Mycobacterium. The sequence goes on along the minus strand of NZ_NPKO01000003.1, from coordinate 577,211 downwards.
CTCAAATGCAATCAACTGAGAGAGATCGGGTGACGTTGTGTCGCTGACCGCCGACATGCCGATGGTGCCTCCGCCACGTAGCCCGGCCACCGAGAATGTGAAGACACGACGTCGATTTGCACTCGGGCGCTTCGTTCTTCGGCGACTGTTCGCTGCCGTGATAACGCTGCTCTTCATCTCCGCCTTGATATTTCTGGCCACGAACGTGCTGCCCGGCGACGTAGCGCAATCCGTACTCGGCAAGAACGGCACGCCCGAACGAGTTGCGCTACTTCGTGAACAGCTCGATCTGAATCGCCCCCTGGTCTCTCAGTACGTAGGCTGGTTGGGCGGTATGGCACATGGTGAACTAGGAAGATCAGCCGTTGCACTTGCGCAGAACAACGCCGACACATCGGTATGGAACCTCATAAGGACTCCGCTGATGAACAGCGTGACCTTGTCGGGTATCGCGGCGGTATTGCTTCTGCCCCTTACGCTGCTGCTCGGCACACTGGCCGGGACATCCGCAGGTAAGCCTGTGGATTACGGCATTTCGTACACGGCACTGGTCATCGGTTCGTTGCCAGAGTTCGTGCTCGGCACGTTTCTGATTCTCATATTCTTTAGTCAACTGAATCTCCTGCCGCCGGTAGCCCTCGTCCCAATCGGCGCTAGCCCCTTCGGCGATCCCAGCGCACTGATCTTGCCGACGATGACACTCCTCGGAGTTTCCCTGGCATTGTGTTTGCGCCAAGTTCGAGCAGGCACTATTGAGACGGTGCGACAAGACTATGTGGTCGCCGCGCGGCTGGGTGGCATCCGCGAACGACGAGTCTTGCTTCGATACGTTCTGCGAAATTCGTTGGCGCCCAGCGTCCAGGCGTACGCGCAGACAGTTCAATACCTGTTTGGTGGGATCATCGTCGTGGAGGTCTTGTTCTCGTATCCGGGAATCGGCAACGCCCTGGTGCAAGCCGTCCAGACCCGGGACACCACCCTGGTCGCAGCCATAGCGCTGATCATCGCCGTGTTCTTCATCCTCATCAACATCGTCGCGGACCTCACCGTCGTGTTGTTGGTGCCGAAACTTCGTACAGGAACAATGTGATGACCACGGCGATGGATACAGGACACGAACCGCGGTCGGCGTCGTCAAGATTTGCGCTACCCGACAAGCGCAAATTATTGGGCTGGTCCATGCTGACCATTCTCATCGGGATCTGCGCGTTCGGGCCGATGCTCGCACCACACCCCATCGACGCGCCCATCGGGACACCGGGCGACGGACCTAGTGCTGCAGCGCCGCTGGGTACCGACTTCCTCGGTCGGGACGTCTTGAGCCGAGTCCTCAACGGAGGTGCCTCATTGCTTCTCGTCGCCGCGGCGGCCGTTCTCTTGACCTATGTCTTAGCCATCACGATCGGCATGCTCAGTGGCTACTCGCAATCATGGCTGGACAGCCTGCTCATGCGGACCGTAGACCTGTTCCTCGTCTTCCCGCCTCTACTGCTGCTACTCGTCTTGGTGGTCGGCGTGGGGGGCGGAGACGCCGTACTGATTCTCGGAATCGTCATGGTGCTCTTTCCCGGTGGTGCCCGGCTCGTTCGCACCGCGACTCTCGAGGTATCGCAATCGAGTTACGTCGAGGCTGCCATCGCAAGAGGGGAGTCGACCACCGCGGTGCTGAGGCGAGAGATCCTGCCGAACATCACCCCAGCGTTGACTGCCGACGCAGGAGTCCGTTTCCTGGGCGCCATATTCCTCGTTGCCAGCCTCAACTTCCTCGGCGTCGGCTCTCAACCGCCGGCGTCGAACTGGGCGCTGATGATCGCGGAGAACCGAGTCATCATCTCCTCCAATATCTGGAGCGTCCTCGCACCAGCGGTGCTGCTGGCTTTCGTAACCGTTGCGGTCAACCTCATCGGAGATGCGCACTCGAGCAAGCTGGAGAAGTCGTGACACACGAAACGGTGCCGGATGCAGTTGGCGACGTCGAGGGGTCGTCGCAGCCAGTTGGCGATTACGCGCTCACGGTATCGGGCTTGCGGGTATGTCTAACCGGCGGAGATGCCATCGTGGAGTCCACCGACCTGCGGCTCGCCAAGGGCGAGATCGTCGGGTTGGTGGGCGAATCGGGGTCTGGCAAGACGTCGACCGCGATGGCACTGCTCGGATACAGCGGCGTCGGCGTCGACATCGTTGGAGGAGAACTGAAGATCGGCGGTCAGCCACTTCAGATGAACGAGTCGATGCGGCCATCGCGGGGATCGATGATCGCGTACGTTCCGCAGAACCCGGGCCGCGCCTTGAATCCTTCACTGCGGATCTTCGATGCCGTCGACGACCTGCTGAAGGCGCACCGCAGCGACAGAGCGGACGACGTCGTGTACGGAACTCTGGACGCCGTTGGTCTGCCCCGGAAGCGAGAGTTCGGGAGACGATATCCTCACCAGTTGTCGGGTGGCCAACAACAGCGCGTGTGCATCGCGTCAGCGCTTGTCTGCGAGCCGGCCGTCATCGTGCTAGACGAGCCGACAACGGGTTTGGACGTGGTCACTCAAGCCCGCGTGCTCGACGCGCTTCTTCGCCTTCGCGACGAGAAGGATGTCGCGATGCTGTACGTGACGCACGATCTCGCCGTCGTGTCACAGATTGCCGACCGAATCGCGATCATGTACGCCGGCAGGATCGTTGAGCAAGGCAAGACAGAGGTTCTGCTTCGCGCACCGCGCCATCCCTACACGCGGGGACTGCTGGCGTCGATCCCCGACCACGTCGTGCCCAGGATTCTCGAACCCATGCCGGGTACTGCCGTAGGAGTGGGCGACAGGCCACGGGGCTGTTCGTTCGAACCACGGTGTGGGCAGGCAACTCCGTTGTGCACCGAATCGGTTCCTGAATTGCGGTCCATCAGTGACGAGCAGGATGTTCGGTGCGTTCACTCTGACCTGACGCCTGCGCCGGTTCTGATCCCGCTCGTCGCCCCAAGCGCAGTCCATACTCCGATCAGTCGGCCGCCGGTTCTGCAGGTCGAGAACATTGCGGCCGGGTACAGTGCCCGCTCCGAAACCGTCGTCGCTGCGTCGAACGTCAGCTTCACCGTTGACCGAGGCCAGTGTGTGGCGCTCGTGGGTGAGTCCGGTAGCGGAAAGACGACCATCGCTCGGGCCATCGCTGGGCTGCACGAGATATCGGCGGGCCAGATCTTGCTCGACGGCGGGAAGCTGCCGCAGCACGCTCGGCGCCGCACGTCGGAACAACGCCGCAGAATTCAGCTGGTGTTTCAGAATCCCGCGGAGGCACTAAACCCTCGGCATACGGTCTTGGACACGATCTCACGACCCGCCCGTGTGCTGAGAGGTCTCGATACCGACGTAACGCGTGATGTCGTGTCCAAACTGTTGGACCAGGTGCGACTTCCGCAGAAAATCGCGCGACGGTACCCGGGGGAGCTCTCTGGCGGCGAACGTCAGCGTGTCGCCATTGCAAGAGCACTGGCAGCGGGACCCGAAGTCATCCTCTGCGACGAAATCACCTCGGCGCTTGACGTTTCCGTGCAGGCTGCGATCCTCCAGCTACTCAATGACCTCCGGGGCGAACTCGGAGTTGCAATTCTGTTCATCACCCACAACCTCGGCGTCGTGGCGACCATCGCCGACGAGGTACTGGTTCTCGAGAAGGGGTTGGTGTGCGAACAGGGGAGAACGTCGGATCTACTGTCGGCACCTCGTCATCCCTACACACGTCAACTCTTTGGTGCCGCACCAAGTATCGCGGCCGCATTGCAGGCGTAAACGCCAAACACCGAGCAGGTCGACTCTTGCAGCGCCAGCCTGATCGAAGTTCGCGCTAAGACAGGCAGGCCTACGAGCGCCGCAGCGCTGGCATGTCGCCGGCGAATCTTGTCGCCAACCCAACGCCATCGATTCGTCCCGACGGAACTTCACGTCCGCCACTCCACAGCACGCGTTTGACGATTCGCTGCCGCCCTCTGCGCTCCGCCGATCGAAAGTTTCTCCGGCGAATCCTCGACGACGGCCACGTTTCCCCACGGGTCAGCGCGTCCCGACGGGCGGCAGTCGTCAAACCCTTCGCTGCTATTGAATGTTAGTTAAGTGTGGTCTACTCTTTGGCCACGGTGGTCTGGATCACTATGAACGTTCCAGCCTGCTACAACTGAACATCGGTGCGGACTTCGCATGAGGCATCTCGTAGGTCACATGCAGCTGAGTTAACTCACGTAAAGTTAAATCAGCTATCTATCGAGGCGGATGCTCCCGCCGCAATGACAGGACACCGTGACGGAAAGTCGGCGGTGACTTTCCATACCTGCGCGCGCTGTCCCAGCGCGCCGAGACGAAGGGACACCCATGACTGATCAGGCGAACATCCCGCCGCCCCTGGCCGCAGCAGCCGTTCAGCCCACTGCCGATGATGCCCCACGGTCGCTGCAGGGCCGCATCGGCGTCCTCGAGTTGATGCTGACCGTGCTGGCGTTCTCGGCACCACTTACCGTGGTTGCTGCGTTCGCAATATTCGTGCTGACCTACAACCAGAGTGCACCCATCGCTTTTGCTGTCGCGATCGTGCTGCTGCTGCTCTTCGCAGTCGGGTATACGACTATGACCCGTTACTTGCCCAATCCCGGCGCGTTCTACGCATACATCACCGCAGGCCTCGGTAGGCACGCAGGACTCGGCTCCAGCTTTCTGGCGATGTTCGGGTACGTGATGATGGCCGTCGGCACGGTGGCATTCTTTGGCTCGATCGCATCCACCCTCGTCAGTGATACGTTCCACGGGCCGACAGTCCCTTGGTATGTCTACTCCATACTTTGCGTTTCCGTCGCCGGCATCTTGGGCTACTTCCGAATTGATCTGTCAGCCAAGGTGTTGTCAGTAGTGATGGGGTTCGAGATCCTGATCGTCCTCATCTTCAACGCGGCCGTACTTCTCAATGGCGGTCCGGAAGGCCGCTCGCTGGAACCGTTCTCGTTGAGCGGATTTGGCGCTGGCGACGTCGGCCTCGGGGTGTTGTTCGCCGCGACCTGCTTTCTCGGGTTTGAAGCAACGGCAATCTTCAGGGAAGAGACCAAGAATCCCGACAAGACCGTCCCACGGGCCACCTATGGAGCGGTCCTGTTCATCGGCGTCTTCTACCTCGTCAGCATTTGGTTGCTGATCGTTGCGTACGGGCCCAGCCAGGCTCAAACCGTCGCGGTCAACGACTACGCCGGAATGTTCCCGAACGCAGTTCGGTCGTACGTGGGCATGTGGGCAACCGACGTCGTTCGCGTGTTGTTGTGCTCGTCGATCTTCGCCTGCTTGCTGTCCGTGCAGAACATCCTTTCGCGGTATGCTTTCTCGCTCGGCGTCGACCACGTTTTGCCGAGCCCGCTCGGCCGCGTTCACCCGAAACATGGCTCACCGTACGTCAGCTCGGTCGTGGTCACAGCGGTGCTGCTGCTGGTGCTCATCGGCGTCGCCGTTGTCGGAGCAGACCCCGGTCACGTGTATTCGAGTCTTGCCGGCACCGGTGGCTTCGCCGTACTCGTACTGATGTTCCTCACCGGCGTGAGCGCTCTGGTGTTCTTCCGCAAGCGCACAGACATCACCGAGCGCCGGGTCTTTCACATGTTCGTCGCACCTCTGCTCAGCGCGATCAGCATGGCGACCGTGCTTTATCTCGCCATCACCCATTTCACGGCGATGACAGGTGGCTCGACGACGGAGGCCTGGGCTCTGCAGATTGCATTGTGGAGTACCTTCCTGGCTGGCCTCATCCTGGCCGCGATATACAGGGTCCGGCGTCCCGAGACGTTCCAACGGATCGGCCGCCAGAAGGTGGGCTGACCAAGCCCGTCAGCTACTCAGCGCACGGCGCGGCCCGTACTGTTTGGGGGTCAAACACCCCAAGCAGTACGGGTTTTCGCCGTGCTGTGGCCTTCTTGCCAGTCTTGAGCGCTGTAGATGACGCCTCAAGGTAGGCGGTGGTTGCTCTGGTTCATGACCTGAACGCCGCGGGTCAGTCCAAAGGCATTGGGGCAAAATGGCCTTTGCCACCACATCCTGCTTGGTGCGTGACGGCCGGAGGAGGTCCGGTCTCGATGCAGTCGGTGCCTTGGGGGTCGGCGACCGGGGTCTGCGCGCGTGCGCGGTGGGTTCGGAGATTGACCGCTCGGGCGGGCAGCAGTCGGCTGCGTTCGTCTTCGGCGAGTCCTCCCCAGGTGCCGAAGGGTTCTTGAAAGGTCAGTGAGTGTGAGCGACATTGCGCAATCACCGGGCACTGTGCGCAGATTTGTTTGGCCAGTTGCTGGCGTCGGCTACGGGCCTGACCCCGTTCCCCGTCTGGGTGGAAGAACAGGGCGACGTCTTCGCCGCGGCAGCGTGCGCCGCCCCGCCAGTCCCATGACTCGGCGTGCGTTCTCCGGGGAGGTTCATCGATGCGGGCCGACCTACTAGGCCCATCGACGACGGACATGTCAGACTCGACGACGCATGGTTATTCGTGGTCCCCGAGCGGGATCATCGGTTCGGGCAGCGTCTCCATCACGAAGAGGTTTGACGTGAGGCCGCCGTCGACGACGAGGTTGATACCGGTGATCGCAGATGCCTCGTCTGAGGCCAGGAATGCAACCGCGGCGCCAATCTCCTCTGGCTCGACGAGTCGCCGCATCGGTACGCGGGTGAAGTCGTTGAGCATGTGGTCGATGACGTTCGGGGTCGAGGTCTTGTGCACCATGTCGGTGTTGACGAATCCTGGTGCCACACAGTTGACTCTGATACCCAGCGGAGCGAGTTCCATGGTCATGGTGCGCGCAAGACTCACCACCGCTGCCTTGGTCGCGGTGTATGCAGTGAAGGGTCCGTCGGCGCCAAGGGAATCTATCGAGGAAATGTGGACGATCGAGCCCTTCCCAGCCTCTGCCATATGCCGCGCTGCCGCCTGGGACAGCAGAAACGTACCGGTGACGTTGATGGCGAATGTGGCCTGAAAGGTTCGCTCGTCGAGCTCGAAGAACGTCGGCTCGTCGAACACGGCGGCATTGTTCACCAGAATGTCGATGCGGCCCCATCGACCGATGGCTGCACTGATCGCCGCAGATACGTCCGTTGCCGAGGAGATGTCAGCTTGCACCGCGAAGGCACGCCCGCCGCGAGCTTCGATCCCCGCGACGGTGGCCTCGAGCGGTTCGAGGGAACGGCCCACGACCATGACCTCCGCACCTTGATCAGCGAGGGTCAGCGCAATGGATTCGCCGATACCCTGGCCCGCTCCCGTCACGATGGCGGTGCGTCCGACAAGTTTCTTGCCGTGGTTGGTCGACATGCGATTCTCCTAGTTGCGGGTTGACTCTTGGTTGGCGTTGATTGATCCGGCTGAGGGCGGGTACCGGCGTAGATAGTCTTCCAGGGGTGCGGTCGCGTCGGGGTCGCCGTCGATCTCGCGTCGCGCGAACGCGATGAGGGCCTCTTCGTGCTCGACGACCTGTACCCCGAGCGCGATGTCTTCGGACTTGAGAACCTCGGAGAGACGGTTGAAGTCGTCCAGATAGTCCTCGGCCAAACGGATCGTTTCCCTCCACATGTCGTCCCAGGAGCGGCCGACGAGCCTTTTACCGAGTTCGATGCCTTCTGTGACGGACGCGTCCTCGGCGACGGCGATCTCATAGCGGGTGATCATTGGTTTGAGTGCGTCAGCGGTGACACGTTCAATCGAGTAGAGCAGCTGCAGCGCTCGTGAATTGGGGTGGTTCGAGGCGGACATCATTTCTCGATACATGGCGCAGCCGATGATTTCGCCCTCGTAGGCGCGCCGTAACAGTCCGGCGCGCAACGCGACGTCGTCTTCCCAAGCGTCGTTGCTCGTCATCGATCGTCTTCCTCGAGAGGTGTTCTTAGATGGGATTTCTTGCGGCGGTGAGCCAGCCACCGTCGATGACCATGGCGGCACCATGGATGAAGTCGGCGTCGTCACCGGCCAGGTAGAGGGCGAGGCGCGCGATGTCCACGGGCAGACCCCACCGCTGGGCGGGGGTACGCAGAATTTCGGGCTCGGAATCGGGCAGATGGGATGCGTCACCTTCTGGGGCTGTGAGACCTGTCATGGTGGCCCCGGGGCAGATGGCGTTGACTCGGATGCCGAGTTTGCCGTAGTCAAAGGACAATTGGCGCGTCATTCCGAGAACACCATGTTTGGCGGCGGTGTACGCGGTGCCGCCGCCGGCGGCGCTGAACGAGGCGATGGACGCGGTGTTGATGATGACGCCTCTGGACCGGCTGAGCATGTCGGGAATGACGGCCCGCGCCATCAGGAACGGCCCGGTGAGGTTGACGGCGATGTTTCGGTTCCACTCTTCGAGCGGGATCTGGTGGGCGGGCCGGAAACTGTCGATGATGCCGGCGTTGTTGCAAAGGACATCGATCTGGCCGGCCCATTGGAGCACTTTGTCGACCGCTGCGTTGACCGAGTCCTCGGACGCGATGTCGACACCCACCGCGACGGCTTGACTGTCCGGGACGCCTAGGGCGGCGACAACGCCTTTGGCCTTCGTGTCGTTGATGTCCAGAGCAGCCACGCGTGCACCGGCGGCCACGAACTCCTGAGCCATGGACTCTCCCATGCCGGATCCTGCACCGGTAATGACGACGACTCTGTCCTGCAGGGTATTTGACATCTCTATCTACCTTTCGTGGCGAACTGTTGTTGATTCCAACTCAACGTTGCAGTGAGTTGTTGGACGTTCAAGACGGCTGTACGCCGTGGAGTGGGTGTAGCTGGCATTGCAGGCACAGCGGACGGTCCAAATGTTCCGGCACAGAGTCCATTTCGTAGGTGGTGTAGCGCAATCGGCAGCTTGCGCACTGGACTCTCGTCGACCAAGGATCGCCTGCAACCTGGCGAAGATCCGGATGAGTGGGGTTACCGGCGTGGCGTCGCAGAGTGGGGACCTGGGTGAGATAGAGCGCGACGCTAACAACCAGCGAGATCAACGGGGCCAGGGCGGCGATCGTGCCTGACCCGAATTCCATTGCGCCCAGGCCGACGGCAGCCGAGGCGGCCCAGACGCCGAGTCCGCGCGAGACGGAGGGAAGTCGGCACGAGCGTATCTCGGGGTTCCCGGTGACGAACAATAGGTGCACGGCGACGATGCCAACCCATGCGACTGTGATGATGCCCTGCCAAGCCAAAGCGGTGGTGATGTAGCTGAATACGTTTGTCAGCATCAGGAGGAAGGTCGTGGCCGCAATCACCAGAACCCAGACTCGGCGCGGAAGATTGCGGGTCGTGAGATGCCCGACTACGCGTTCCAAGCAGATGCTGGCCACGTAGAAGTTCGCGGAGTTGATGCGAATTTGGCTTACGATGACGACGAGCAGTCCAACGACCCCCAGTGATGCCACGATCCCGGTCGTCACCGCTGATTCGGCGATCGTCGTGTCCGGCGCGGCCAACGCCACGATGAGGATGCCTGCGACTCCGTTGAAACCGAACGCGAGTAGGTAGAACACCCACCCGAACATCACGGTGGCGTGAAACTTCTTGTCGTGCGGCCGACCGAAGCGGGCGAACTCCGGGGTGTCGGGGATGAGCAGCCAGATGCCCATGAAGAGAACGAAGGTCGTGAGCCACCCCGGGAGCGAGGAGGTTTCGGATTGCGGATGGGCGGTGAACCAGTCGCCGCTCCAGCCGAATCGGACGCCGGCGGCAACCACTGCAGCTGCCACGCCGCAGAAGTAGATCGGCAGGGTTGCGTTGTTGAGTTTGTTCAGCCAGGTCTGCATTCCCCCGAGCATTAGTGGAAGCATGCCGATGATGACGATCGCGTACCACACTCGGATGTCGAACACCTGGAAGTAGGCCTGCAGTGCGGCCGCCATCACGCTGGACTCGAAGACTGCGTAGTACAGCGCGCCGAGGCCGCAGATCACCGGCGTCAATGTAGCGCCGCGGACCCCGAAGATCTCGCGGGTCAGAAGCATTGAGTTCACTCCGCGGACCACGGACGCGTTGGAGGCCAGAGCTCCCAGCAGGGAATACGCCACGACGACGAGCACCAGTCCGATCAGTGCCTGCCGGGTGCCGGCCAGGGTCGCCGCGAGCGCACCGTAGTACAGGAAGGCCATGGCGCTCGCGATCGACCACCAGCCACCCAAGACGGTCATCCGCGGCTGACGGGCGGTCAGCGGCACGACGTGGTCGGTGTAGTCCTCGTGGGCTTGGCGGGCGACGACCCTCGGGTCGTCGCCGTGATCGACCGTCCACCCGGCTGGCGGCGCGGAATGCGCTGCGGGCGTGGAACTGTCGTAGTGGTCAGACATCGCAGGGCTCGATGATCGACTAGTCGTTTCCGGTGAGATCGCCGAAGAACGCTTCGACGTCGGGTTGGTTCATGTCCGCGAAGCGACATTCGACGATCTTGTCGCCCGATACGCGGTAGAAGCCGAGGCGTTCGGTGGTGACCGAACGGTCGCCGCGGGCCCAGCGCTCTCGCACCAGCAGTAGAACGCCGTCGGCTCCGACCAAGAGGGTGTCGTTGCCGACGACGTCCCAGGTGTCGGTGTACTGCCCGACTCGGCCGATCCAGTTGGTGTTGAAGTCCTCCCGACTGTTGTATACGCCTGCGAGGGGACCATTTCCGCCCATGTATACGACGAGGTCATCGGCGTAGAAGCTCATCCCGGCCTCTTGGTCACCCCGTTCCCAGGCGTCGTGGTAGGCGTGCATAACGCGCTCGGTGTTCTCAATCGTCATGTTGGCTCCTTCGGGGTGGGTTCGGCGATCAGGATTGGGGGATGGGTTGGCAGCGCAGGTTCCGCGTCATCGGCCCACGCCGCCGAGTTTGAGGAAGGCCGCGGGCCGCCGGGCCTTCATCACCGCGGCTACGACGAGACCGGCACTGAACGACGTGGCGAGTACGGCCAGCAACAACGTGTTGGCGCTAGAGGCACCGACCACCAGGTCGAAGTTGGCCAACGCGAAGGCCACCAGGGAGGTCATTGCGATCGCGGCGATCGACGGCGCCACCATGGTTGCCCAGGTGTTGTGGGGCGTGGTGGTTGGGTGGCGGCGAAAGAACACCACGACCGCGACGCTGACGAGAGCCATGAGGATGAAGACGCCGGCGTTTCCCAGGCCCGCGAGCTGGGCATAGGTGACGGCAGGATCATTGTTCGTCAACACGAAGGGGATGACGCCGAGCAATGACAACGCTGAGATTCCCAGAGAGGCGGCGTAAGGAGAGTTGTGGCGGTCGTGCACGCGGGCCAAGAGGCGCGGTAGCGCTGCATCGGCGGCCAAATTGAACGTGTAGCGCGTAGCGGCGTTGTGGATGGACAGCAATGAGGCAAGCACGGCCGTGATGACCAGGGCGGTGGCGACGTCCCTGAACGTCGAACCGACGTAGCGGCTGGCCGCGATGCCAAACATTCCGGCGGTGTCTTCGGTGGCCACCTTCTCGGCGTCGGCGCCGAAGGCAATGACCATGATCCAGACCGTCACGGTGTAGAGCACGCCGATGAACAGCACGGCGATGTAGGTGGCGCGCGGGATCGTGCGATCGGGATCGCGGACTTCGTCGCGGTAGAGCGCGGTGGCCTCAAATCCGATGAACACCAGCATCGCGAATAGCATTCCCACCCAGAGCTTCTCGCCGGAGGCGAAGGCGAACACGTCGAAGGGCGCTGCCGACAGACCGTCTTGCCCGCCATGATCGAACACGGCGACGTTGAAGACCATCATGGTGGTGACCTCGACGAACATCACCCACATCAAGACCTTCGCCGAGACTTCGACGTTGAAGTAGCCCAAGAACGCCACGATCACCCACACGCCAAGTGCGGTCAGCCACCACGGGATCGATGGACCGGCCCAGGTGCTGATCAGACCCGAAATCGTCAGTCCGCCAAAACAATAGACACCCATGAGGATGACCGTGTAGGACAGCGTCGCGAGGAAGGCCGACGCCAGTCCGAGGTGGCGGCCCAGGCCTTCGGAGATATATGCGTAGAAGGCGCCCGGGCGGGGCATGTGCCGGGTCATCGCCATGTAGCCGACAGAGAAGACCATCAACACCGCAGTGACGATGATGAACGCGACCGGGGCGGTCTGGCCGGTGGACATGATGGTCAGCGCGAAGTAGCCGGACAGGCACACCAGAGGCGATGAGAACGCGAGGACCGACAGCACTAGCTGGGTGGTAGTCATCTGCCCGGACAGTCGACGGGGACTGTCGAGGTCCGCCGTCGACGACGGCGGAGGGGCGGGGGTTGTGTGCATGGTTAGCGTCCGAGTTTCGTGAATGGGGGCGAGACCCGCAATGTGGTGTGAGTCATATAATGAATGTTAATTAAAGCCATGTCAACCCACGCTGCATCGAGGGTAGTAGCCGTCGTCATGGCGACCTCAATCTCGCGACCGCAACCAATGATTTGTCTAAAAATGTTGTTGGGCAATACATTTAGCGCCGACGCCCGACGACGGTCGTCCGTTCGGCGGCCACGCGTCACCGCCGGCCTTCGCCTTAATTCGAAATCAATCAAAATCTTGTCGAGGTGACCGTGACTCCGTGTCGAGAGGCGGCCACGGGTCATGACAATCGGACGGTCAGGCGTTCGCAGTTGCGATGCCGGTCTGACCGCGACCAGACGGGCTCACCGACCAATTCGACAGCTGTGTAGCGCTCGACGATGACGTCGAGAACTGCCCGCAGCACCGCACGGGCAATTGCTTGGCCGGCGCAGTTGTGGGTACCTACCCCGAACGCCAGAACAGCGCTGGACTCCTTTGGTCGGGTGTGATCGAAGGCATCGGGGTTGGGGAACACCTCGGGGTCGCGCAGTGCCGCACCGAGGACGAACCGGATCATCGCGCCGCGGGGCAGTTCGACTCCGCTGATCTCCAGTGGCTCGGTGGTGAACCGGTCCAGAGCGACCTCCGGAAGGGCGCGGCGGAAGATTTCGAGCAAGATCTCGTCGCGCTGGTCGGGGTGGTCGCGATAGGTCGGCAGGATGTGGGGGAACTCGGCGCAGTCGGCCAACGCCGAGGCCATCACGTGGCCGGGATTGTGTGCGGCCGAACCCCACAGAATCTGAATCGACTCCTTGAGTTCGCGCGCGCTGAGACCTCCCTCATCGGCGATCTTGACCATCGCATCGAGCAACATTCCGTCGCCGGGATTGCGGCGCTTCTCCTCGATGAGCCGTTCAGCTTCGAACATCATGTAGCCGAATCCCTCGTGGGCGCGCACGACGTCGTCGGGGGAATGCTTGATGCCCATTGACATCATCGTGAGGTTGGTCGCGTGAATGAGGGGAAAGCCGTTGTCCCGCGGTACGCCGAGAGCGTGGGCCATCGCGTCTTGGGCGGGTTGTACGCCGAGTTCCTGATGGCCTTCGATGATCGAGTCATCGCCCATGCGATCGAGTGCGGCGCGGGCGCTGTCGGCGGCGGTGATAGCCCACTGCTTGCAGGCCTTGGGTGTGAGCCAGCTGGAGAACGACCGCCGGATGCGCTTGTGTCGGTCGCCCTCGGTGAGCAGCACCGAATTGAGATTCGCGGCCCATGGGCTGTCGCCGATCCCGTCAGGTGGTACCGCAACCAGCGTCGGATGCTTGGCCCACTTCACGACGTCGGCGTACCTGCTCAGCACAAGGGTGCCGTCAGAGAGGATGAGCGTCGGTTGCTCGGCGAGCAGGCGGTCGAACCACGGCCACGGAGCATCGATGAACTCCGGATCGTCGAAGGGGAGGTAGTGATCGTCGGTCGGTGGAAAATGCGTTGTAGGGGTGGTCATGAGATGGTGGCCTTCCGGTCAGTCGGGGGCAGGTTACGATGAATGTGGTTGTGCCTCAGAGCAAGTCGAGTATCGTCTTGGCCCACGTCGACGCGACATCGGTGAACGAGTCGCCGCTGACGGCGTCGTGCCGACCCGTCTCGCCGAGCTGGACGGCACCGAGGGCGATGAGGTCCTTGGTCAGGATGCCGATGGCGTTGTTGTAGGTCTCATAGCTGCTGTCGCCCAGTCCGAAGGCGGCGAATCGCAGACCGGTCAGATCTGGTTTCTGCGCCACCAGTGCATCTTCGAACGGTTGGGTCGTCGCCGGCAGTTCACCTTCGCCGTAGGTCGAGGTGATGACGACGACAGTGCCGGCCGTGGGCAGCTCTGTGACATCGAAGTCCTCCATGTCGACGACCTGCGCGTCGATGTCGGCATCGTTGAACGCCTCGGCGATGTCATCGGCGACCAGTTCAGCGTTACCGGATTCCGTACCGAACAGGATGTTGATCGTGGCCATGAGTGATGTCATTCCTTCGTTGTCGTGGGTCGGGTCGTAGGTGTGAATCGTGGAGTCATGCGTCGTCGGTGACGTCGTGGTTGCGGTGGGCGATGGCGAGCATGTCCTCGAGATTGGTGATCTTGCGGCGGCAGCGGCGCGGGCCGGCATCCCGCCGCTCGCTGTCGTCGATGGCCTGCCACCCGTCGAAACCAGTCCAGTGGCGCAGCTCGGGCAGAACCGTTGTCAGGCCTCGGCGGCGTCCGCCTTGCAGCCGCCCGGTTGCGAGGTCGTCGACGATGGTCTTGGCGGCTCGTTGTGCGTGCTTGCGGTTCTCGGCAATGTTGCCGCGGCCGCCGCGCTCCAGCCAGCCGACGCGGTAGACGTGCTCGCCCACCCATGACGGGGACGCGTCACCGCAGTCGTCGCCATCGTGGCAGAAGCCGATGGCGGTGATGACGGTGTCGCCCGCGTACGACGACGGTGTTCCGGTAGGACCGAGGACGTCGAGCACGGTGCGGGCGCCTTCGACACGCACTGCGGCAGGCACGGTTTGGAAGTGCAACGTGACCGCAGTAGTGGTGTCGCCACGGTAGGCGCACACCGTCTGACGCAGTAGGTCGGCGACCGGTCCGGTGGCGGTGGAGTCGAGTCCTTCCACGTCGATCCGCAAATTCTTCAAAGTGCACAGCTCGCGCAGCATCGCTAGGTCGAACTTGGCGGCATCAGCCGCGGAACGGCCAATGACGTGTACAGCCGTGGGCGGCTGTGGGCGGAGCAGTTTCAGCGCATCGTCGTCGATGTCGGAACCGGTGAGCAGAGAGTCGGGTTTGGTGAGTAGACGTACGACGTCGATGGCGACGTTGCCATGTCCGACCACGATTAGTTCCGAACCCAGCGGCTCAGTCAACGCCGCCGCAGCCGGCGCGGCTGCTGCGGGGAAGGCGTTGAGGGAGCGAATGATCCGGCCGGCCCCGATGACACGGGCGTTCTCGTCCTGCGGCACGGAGAGGCGCCGGTCGCGCGTCAGTCCCGTGGCCACGACAACGACGTCGAAGGCATCGGTGATTGCCTCGGGTGCGATGTCGATGCCGATACTTGTGTTGCCGACGAAGGTGATGTCGGAGCGGACGAACATCCGGTCGAACTGAGCGGCCACCGCCTTGGTGCCTTGGTGGTCGGCGGCCACGCCGTAACGGACGAGCCCGTAGGGGACCGGCAGCGCCTCAAAGATCGTGATCTCGGCTTCGGGCAGGTCCTTGCGCAGGAATTGGGCGGTGTAACAGCCAGACGGCCCGCTGCCGACGACGGCGATCGTCGGCCGGAGCGGCGCGGCCGCCGATTCATCGCTCGCCATGACACGCCTTCCGCGACACGAGGGTTCCGGTTCCGTCATGTCGGCCGCCACGCGCCGGTCGGCACGACCTGGTGCCGGGCACCGACTGGCGCCCCGAAGCGACGCGTCCGTCTCCGTCTGCAGAAACGTGATGTAGACCATACATGCGAACGAATGTTAGCTTGATAGATGACAGCGCACCAGCCCCAGAAGTAAAAGATTAGTTAACGACGTAAAGGAGCTCGACTGGCCATGGACTTCACCGCCGCGCCCTGTCTGTCCGGTTGCGGGTCGCCGCCCGCCACGCCCGCTTTGACCGGCTGGGCATGCAGGTATGCGCGATATTCAGCATTGGGCGCGCCCGGCGGGTGAGCTGCGACGTCCTGTGTCCGCACGCGCGAACGTCGAGCGGCTTCAGGCTTGACGAACAGACTTACTTAATATTCAATAAAGCATACTGGTGACTGCTGAGATGCGGGTCACCCGAAATTCCCGGGCCACCGGTGGCGAGCAGATGCGACTCCACCGCGCCGCGACACGTAGCAGGACTCCGAGGAGCATTCGATGGGTTTCAAAGTCTCCGCCGATACCGGTGGCACGTTCATCGACGTCGTCATCCAGGACGCATCGTCAACGCAGGTCATCGGCAAGTCCTTGACGACGCACGACCGGGTCTTTCGTGGTCTGTCGTCAGCGATGGCTGCTGCGGCGGCCGAACTGGGGCTGACCGCCAAGCAGGTTCTCGACGACACCGAGTTGTTCATCTACGGCACCACCCGCGCCACCAACGCGATCATCACCCGCAACATCGCCAAGACTGCGCTGCTCACCACCGAGGGCTTCCAAGACGTCTTGCTGCTCAAGGAGGGCGGCAAGCAAGACGGCTACGACTTCACCAAGCCCTACCCCAAGCCCTACATCCCACGCCGACACACCTTCGGTGTGCGTGAGCGCATCGACTCCGAGGGTGAAATCGTCACTGCCCTCGACGAAGACCAATTGCGGGGGATCGTTGCAGAGATCCGAGACGGCGGGTTCGAGGCGGTGGCCGTGTCGCTGCTGTGGTCGGTGGTCAACCCCGATCACGAGCTCCGGGTAGAGAAGACGATCGCCGAGCTGTGTCCGGATCTCCCCGTGACACTGTCGCACCAGATCGCGCCGATCATCCGGGAGTACCGACGCACGTCTGCAGCCGCAATCGACGCCTCGCTCAAACCGCTGATGCAGCAACACTTCCGGCAACTCGAAGAGGACATCCGCGACTTCGGTTATACCGGCACGATCCTGGTATCGACGAGCATGGGCGGGGTCATGAACATCGAGGAGGTCATCGAATCGCCCATCAACACGGCCCGCAGCGGTCCCTCGATGGCACCACTGGCCGGGCTGAACTACTCCCTGCGGGAGGGCTTGGGCGGCGACATGATCGTCTGCGACACCGGCGGCACCACCTTCGATGTCGGCATCTCGCGCGACGGTGCGGTCGTGCACTCCCGCGACACCTGGTTGGGCCCGGAGTGGGAAGGCGATCTGCTCGGCATCTCCTCGGTTGACATCCGTTCGATCGGCGCCGGCGGCGGGTCGATCGCCTGGATCGATGAGGGCGGCTTGCTGCGCGTGGGCCCGCAGTCAGCGGGCTCGGAGCCGGGCCCGGCCTGCTATGGACGCGGTGGGACCGACCCCACCCTGTCCGACGCGGCGTGCGTGCTCGGATACTTCGACCCCGACTACTTCCTGGGTGGTCGCATGGACTTGGACGTGGCCGCTGCGGAACGCGCGATCGCCAAACTGGCCAATGCATTTGGACTGAGCATCTACGAAACGGCTTGGGGGATATTGTCGTTGGCCAGCGAGGCAATGGTCAAGGCCGTACACGAGATCACCATCGCCCAGGGCCTCAACCCGCAGGACAGCACGCTGGTCGCCGGCGGCGGCGCAGCCGGCATCAACATCATGAAGATTGCCGCCGAACTCGGATCCCGGCGCATGGTGCTGCCGAAGGTCGCCTCGGCCCTGTCGGCCTCAGGTATGCACTTCGCCGACATCGTCAAGGAAGAGTCAAAGGCGCTCATCACCTCATCGGAGGCGTTCGCGACCGACGCCGTGGACGGTGTGCTCGACGCTCTCGAGCTTCGGTTGCAGACCTTCGCCAATCGTTTTGGCGGCCGGCATCCCGACTACGACATCGATTTCGGCGTCGAGGCCCGCTACAAGTCGCAGGTGTGGGCGATCGATGCCCCGCTGCCGGGCCGGCGTGTCGGCGACGATGGGGTGCGCGCGAAGCTCTTTGCGGCATTCCATGATCTGCACGAACGCATCTTCGCCGTGCGTGACTCCGAATCTGCCATCGAATTTCTCAATTGGCGCGCCCGCGTCACAGTCCGGCTACCCCGTGGCTACCGCGACCACCCCGCAGCCTCGGCACGCACGGGCGTGCCGACATCGGTTCGGCGTTGCTACTTCGGTGATACGGGCGAGATCGACACCCACATCTACAAACCTGCCGATCTGGTCCCGGGGACCTGCATCACCGGACCCGCGATCATCGAGGAACCCACCACGACCCTGGTCGTCTTCCCCGGCATGTCGGCCACGGTCGCCGACTCCGGCAACTATCTGCTCTCGATCAGCGCGGAGGAAAACCGGTGAGCCAGAACACCTTCGACGGTGTCCGCACCGCCATCATCGCCAACAAGGTCGACGGCATCGTGCGCGAGATGACCAACACGCTACTGCGATCAGCGCGCTCAGCGGTCATCAACAGCGCCCGCGACTTCTCGTGCGCCATCCTGACCGATGACGACCAGCTCCTGACGGCCGCCGAGGGCATCCCGGTGCACGTCTTCGGGGCCCAGCTGCAAGCCCAGGCGCTGCGGGCGGCGCACCCGGACATGCGCGAAGGCGACGCCTACCTCGACAACAACCCCTACGTCGGCAACTCCCACGCCGCCGATCACACAATTCTGGTGCCAGTGTTCGTCGACGGAGAGCATCTGTTCACCGCCGTCACCAAGGCCCATCAAGCCGACGTCGGCAACTCCATCCCCACCACGTACCACGCCGCCGCCAAGGACGTCTACGAAGAAGGTGCGGTCATCTTCCCCACGGTGAAGGTGCAGACGAACTACGAGAACGTCGACGACGTCATCCGCATGTGCCGCACCCGGATCCGCGTTCCCTCGCAGTGGTACGGAGACTTCCTGGCCGAGCTGGGCGCCGCCCGAGTCGCCGAACGGCGACTCAAGGAACTGGTCGCCAAATACGGCGTCGAGACCATCCGGCAATTCGTCACCGACTGGCTCGACTACAGCGAGACGGTGATGGCCAAGGCGATCGAGTCGCTGCCCGCTGCCACGCTACGTAATACCGGACGTCATGATGCCTTCGATCCGTTCCTGCCCGACGGACTGGATTTTGGGGTTCGCATCGACATCAAACCCGACCAGGGCCGCATCGACGTCGACCTCACCGAAAACGGGCCCAACGTCGACTGCGGACTGAACCTGACCGAGGCCACCACCCGTGCGGCCGTGTTCGGCGGCGTCTTCAACGCCATCCCGGCACGGGTCCCCAAGAACTCGGGTGCATTTCGGCGCGTCGTCGTCGAGATGAACGAAGGCTCCGCGGTCGGCAAACCGAAGTTTCCGCACAGCTGCTCGGTGGCTACTACCAACGTCACCGACAGGTTGATCAACTGCGTCGGTGCTGCGTTCGCCCAGCTGGGCGAACCCTACGGCGTTGCCGAGGGCGCGGTCGGTGTCGGTGCCGGCTACGCCGTGCTGTCGGGCAGGGATCGGCGCACCGACGAGGACTTCGTCAACCAACTCTGCATCACCGCCAACGGCGGGCCTGGTAGCGCCTACGCCGATGGTTGGGTTACGTACGGAGTGCCCTGCGTAAGCGGCCTGATGTATCGCGACTCGGTGGAGATCGACGAGATCAAGATGCCGATCCGCTACAAGCACTTGCGCATGGTCCCCGACACCAGTGGCGCCGGAAAATACCGTGGTGCACCATCTTTCGAGTTCGCATACACGCCAACGGCTGATCCGATTTCGGTCATCTATCCCTGCGACGGCCAGATCGCGCCGTCGAAGGGGGTAGCCGGTGGCGAGGACGGGGCACGGGCCGCCGCCTGGCTCGAAGATGCCGACGGCACCCGCAGCCAGCTGCCCAACACGGTCGCGATGGTCTTGCAGTCCGGCCAGACCGTACACGGTTTCGACGCATCGGGTGGCGGTTACGGCCCGCCGCTGCAACGTGATCCGCGTTTAGTGCTCGAAGACGTGCTCGAGGGCTGGGAGACCGCCGAACACGCGACAGCCACATACGGCGTCGAATTCATCGACACGCCAGATGGTTTGGCGGTTGACGACGCAGCGACCGAACGGCGTCGCAGCTGAGCTCGTCGTTCGGTCGTCAATGCGACCGGTCTCACTCGCCGAGGCTGCATCTCATCTAGACGAAGGGCCGCGAGCAGAGCACCTCTGCGCGCACGACAAGGAAGAAGGCGTTCATGAGTAAGCCCGCAGTGGTGGTCCTCGGCGCGGCAGGAGCCCAAGCCTCCGGGCTCCTGCGCGGATTCGCGCGCAGCAGTGAGGCGATGCGACTCCTGCTGTGCGACCGTGCATTCGCCGTCGATCAGTGGACCGAAGTCGGCACCCACGACGTGCAGCGCATCGAATTCGACCTTTTGGCCCAGCCCGAGCGGTTGCGCGATGTGCTCACCGGTGCTGATCTGGTGGTCAACCTGACTGGGCCCTACTACACACTCGGGCCGATCATTCTGGACGCGGCGATCGCCGTGGGCACCGACTACCTCGACATCTGTGACGACTCGGACGCCACCGAGCTGCTGCTGCAACGCGATGACGCCGCCAAGGCCGCCGGGGTGACCGCGCTCATTGGGATGGGCTCGGCGCCGGGTACGACCAATGTCCTCGTCCGCCTCGCACTCGACGCCCTGCCCGACGGCGAGGCCAGCGTGTCCATCCGCTGGTGCGTCGACGCCATGGACATGGTGGGTGCTGTCGTACCCCACTTCGCGCACTCGTTCGCCACCGCCATCCCCAAGCTCAGTGGCACTCCGAGCTGGGATGCTCTCGACCCCGAGCGGGTGACGTTCCCCGACCCCATCGGTGAACAGGTCGTCGTCACCCTCAGTCACCCCGAGGTGCTGACGTTGCCGCGCTTCACCCGAGTCACTGAGGCGCACAACAAGGGCGGACTAATCCCCGAGGATTTCACCCACCTCGGGTGGGCCGTCTCCCGGCTGCCCGATGGCTCCGAGCGAATCGCGGCGATGCACGCCATCTTCGAGACCGCCCGCAAGGCCCACGGCGATCGTCAGCCGGTGGGATCGGGACTCATTGTCGACGTTCGCGTTGGCAACGACGGCATCAGCTTCCTCTCCGGGGACAGGATGACCCAAGACGACGCCACCGGCACCCCTGCCGCGGCAGGGTCGCTGGTCGCGTTGCAGGGCAACGTCCCCGGTCCCGGCGCGCTGTCCCCGGAGGTGCTGCACCCGGCGGACTTCTTCGCCGCCTTGCGCAAGGTGTCCGCCGGCGGTGGCGGAATGACCGCCTACCGCACCCGCGACGGCGAGATCGTCGAACACGTCCGCATCCGCGACCTGCTCGCCGCGGTGCCCGCCGCCACCTGAATTCACAAGCACACCAATTGATTTGCTCAGCCCACGCGGGCACCGACAGAAAGGAACGAACGTGGTCAACATCGACTGGGATCGAGTCAACAAGGGCGTAGCCCGCGAAGGCGCGAAGATGATCTGGCGGCCCTACGGGATCCCCACCGTCCTGGATCTGGAGCACTCGGCCTACCACGATGCGCCGATCTCCGCTCCGTGGGACATCCCAGAAAAGCTCGTCGTGTCGGTCGCCATCACCGGCGCGTTCTTCCGCCATGACCAGAACCCCAACCAGCCGTTGACCCCTGGGGACATACACGACGCTGCCCGCGAGGTGCACCAGGCCGGTGCCAGCACCGTGCACATTCACGTCCGCGACGACGAAGGCTACAACGTCCTGTCCCCGGACCGATTCCGACAGGTCATCAGCCCGCTGCGCACCGAGTTTCCGGAGATCGTCGTGGACGGCTGCCTGGTGCCCGCGCTGTCGGGCGAGTGGGACCTGATGAAGCAGGTCCTCGATGAGGGTGTGCTCGACGCCGCGCCGATCAACACCACCGCCACCTACATCGGCGACTCGTTGTTCGTGAAGCCCGCGCCGATCATGATCGAGAAGGTGCGATTGATCAACGAGGCCGGCGCCAAGCCCGAGATCGCCGTCTACACCGACGCCGACGTCTCCAACGCCGACCGGTTCTTGATCAAGGCCGGTCTGATCGAGACCCCTGCGGTGTGGCTCATCTTGCCCGCGCTGCCTGGGTGCAGCCCGATGGAGAACCCGCGCCAGATGATCGAAGGCCTGACTCGCACAGCCGCGGCGATCAAGGACATCGATCCCGACGCTTTCATCATGGTGTGCGCCGCTGGCCGCGCCTCCACCCACGTTGCTGCCCTGGCCGCACTGATGGGTTTGCACATCCGTGTGGGCATGGAGGACACCTACTGGCTGTATCCGCACCGCGAGGACAAGGTGCAGAGCAACCTGCAGGCCTTCCAGATGGGTCAGCTCATCTCACAGGTCACGGGCCGCCCGATCGCCACACCCGCGGAGTACCGGGAGTTCCTCGGTTTGCCTGCAGCCAACGCGAAGATCGGCGCGGGGTCGGGAAGCAACGGTCACAGCAGCTGATGCGAGCCGTCCATTCGACCAACTACGACGGCCCGACCGGGGTGAAGGTCCTTGAGATCGACGCTCCGGAACGTGCCGCCGACGAAGTCGTCGTCGAAGTCAGGGCGGTCGCGCCGGCGTTCCCCGATCTGTTGATGTCGCGCGGGGAGTACCAGGTCAAGCCTGTCCCGCCGTTCACCCCGGGTTCGGACTTCACCGGCGTCGTCGTGGACGGCCCGCCCGGTTCGGAGTTCATGCCGGGTGCCCGAGTGGCGGGGTGCCTGAGCTTTGGTGCGGCGGCCGAACGCGTTGCCGTCACCGAGGACCGCCTCTACCCGTTGCCCGAAGACCTCGACTTCGTGCAGGGCGCGGCCATCCCCATGAACTACCTGACTGCGCACTTTGCCTTGGTCACCCGTGGCCACCTGGCCGAGGGCGACTGGGTCATGGTCCTTGGTGCCTCGGGCGGGGTGGGGTTGGCGGCCATCCAGGTCGCCGCCGGTTTGGGTGCACAGGTCGTCGCGGTGGTCTCCAGCCCGCAGCGGGCCACGGTGGCACTGGCGTCCGGCGCGCACTACGCGGTGCTGCGCGACGACGTGCCACTGAAGGTGCGCGATCTGACCGGAGGCCGCGGCGTGAATCTGGTCGTTGACGTCGTGGGCGGAGACATCCGCAATGCCCTGCGGTCGCTGGCGCCGTTGGGACGGTTGTTGGCAGTGGGATTCGCCTCCGGCGAGATCCCGACGGTGAAGGTGAACCGACTTCTCTTGACCAACACCGACGTACGCGGAGTCGAATCCGATTATCTGTGGACCGCAGGCATCAGCCGTATCGCGTGGGACGAACTGATGTCCCTTTATCGCAAGGGCTTCATCAAGCCGGTGGTGCAGGAGACAGGATCGTTCGACGACTACGGACGTGCGCTGACCAAGCTCGACGAACGTCAGGTCGTCGGGCGAATCGTCCTCACGCCCTGACGATCCGACCGATCCCGGAAGGTACGGGGGGGGGGGGGGGGCAATCAATGGCAGGTGCAGATGCCGTCCGCGTCGACATCGACGGCCCCATCTTGATCGTCACGCTGGACCGTCCGAAGGTCAACGCCATCGACGCGGCCACCAGTCGTGCTCTCCATGAGGCAATCTCGCTGTTGCACACCGACGACGCGCTGCGGGCCGCTGTCGTCACTGCGGCCGGCCAGCGAATCTTCAGCGCCGGCTGGGACTTGAAGGCTGTCAACGACGGTGAAGCCGCACACGCTGACCATGGCAACGGCGGTTTCGCCGGCATCACCGAACTGTTCGGTCGGACGAAGCCAATTGTGGCCGCAGTCAACGGATCCGCCTACGGTGGCGGAGTCGAGCTGATGCTGGCCGCCGACCTCGCCGTCGCCTCCGAAGCCGCCACGTTTGCCTTCCCCGAAGCCCGCCTCGGAGTTGTCCCGGATGCGGGCGGCGTGAGCCGCCTTGCAGCCCGACTGCCGAGGGCACTCGCCGTGGAACTGCTGCTGACCGGGCGCACCTTCTCCGCCGCCGAGGCTCAGCAGTGGGGACTGATCAATCGGGTCGTTGCCGCCGCCGACGTGCTTGACGACGCGCTCCGGGTCGCCCGGACCCTGTGCGAGGCAGCGCCGATTTCGGTGGCAGCCACTCTCGAGATCATCGAAGCGACCCAGGGACTCTCGGATCAGAAGGCCTTCGAGACGGTGCGAAGCGACCTCGAGCTTGCCCGGCTAGTTCCGTACAGTGAGGACGCTGCCGAAGGTGCGCGTGCCTTCGCCGAGAGGCGCCCGCCGCGCTGGCTCGGATGTTAATTCCCGAACGTACGAATGCCGACCCCGAGTATCGCTAGGAGAACGACCATGACGATGCGGTTCCTCGATGACCGCCCCCTACCCTTTCCCACCCTGACGGCCGCGTTGAACCACTTCGCCACGGTCACACCCGCTGCGCTGGCGCTCACCGACGCGACGCGTGAACTGACCTACGACCAGTTCGCGGTCGCCGTATCAGGCTGCGTGGGATGGCTTGCCCAGCAGGGAGTTCGGCCCGGCGATCGCGTCGTCGTCGTCGGTCACAACGAGATCGCCTGGGTCGTGCACTATATGGCCGTGCTCGCCATGGGTGCGGTGATCGTCCCCGCCAACAACCGGCTCAATCCGGCACAGTTCGCCGATCAGGTTGACGTGCTGGATGCGACTCTGGTGTTGGCCGATGAGGCCCACACGGACATCGTCGCGGGCGTCCCCGCCGAGAAGGTCCGCCCACTGACCGAGGACAACGTCGTCGATACCGCGCAGCCGTTCACAGCGCATGATCCCGACGCGCCGGCCCTGATCAGCTTCACCTCGGGCACCACCGGAAAACCGAAGGGAGCCACGCTCACTCAGCGTGCACTCGCCGAAGCCTCCTGGGCGTTCGTGCGAGTGCTGGGCACCAGCGGTGACGATTCCACCCTGGTGGTGGTCCCGATGTTCCACAACACCGGGTTCGTCGATCAGTTCGGGCACATGCTGCTGCTGGGCGGCCGAGTCGACCTGCTACGCAAGTTCCGCACCAAGGACGCCGTCGCCGCGCTGGCCGCGCGCGCTGTCACGTATCTGGCGGCTGTGCCCAGCATTCACCGCCTGATCATGCTCGCCGAGGGCGCCGAGCAGGCGCTGGATTCAGTGCGGGTGCTGCTCTACGGCGGCTCGCCAATGCCGGCAGCCTGGATCGACGAGCTGCGCGCCAGGTATCCCCGCATGCGGTTGTTCCACGGGTACGGAATGACCGAGTACGGCTCGGCGGTGTCCTTTCTGCCGCCCGAGTACGCCGAGACATGTGGCGAATCCGTCGGTTTCGCCGTGCCCGGCACTGCGATCCGCATCGTAGGCGACGACGATCGCGACGTGGCCGACGGTCAGGTCGGCGAGATGTGGGTAACCGGCCCGACCCTGATGCAGGGATACTGGCGTCAGCCGGAGCTGACCGCAACCAAGATTCGTGACGGTTGGCTGCGGACGGGTGATCTAGCCCGCCTCGAAGGCGGCTTCTACTACATCGACGGCCGCGTCGACGACGTCATCAACCGAGGCGGGGAGAAGGTGCTGCCCGCCCACGTCGAGGGCCTGCTGGCAACCATGGAATCCGTGGGGATCGGGTGCGTGTTCGGCGTCGCCGACGCCATCCTGCAGAACCGGATCTGGGCGGCGGTCGAAGAGCGGCCGGGGCACGTCTTCGACGAAGTCGCCACCCGCGAGTACCTTCGCCCCCAGCTGCCCGACTACGCAGTGCCCGAACGGATCTGGGTGCTCAACCCGCTACCACGTACCGCAAGCGGCAAAGTCGATCGGCGCGCCGTCGCCAGCCGCTTCAAAACCGCAGGCACGCAGGACGCCGCGTCTGCGGTGCGCTGAGGGCGCGCCCTACCTGCGCACCCGCCGGCCGTCGAGTCCATCGCAGCCCCGCGGGACGAGCGGGACTAGTCGACCTCAACTGTCGGCGAGGGCATCGTCATGGGGTGCGGTGCGACTGCCGACCGCCGAGACCATCTTGCGCACCAGGCCCTCGTAGCGGTTGGCCACCGCCGGGATCGACAACGGCCCGTTGGCGTTGTACCACGTCGTCACGTACTCACACAGCGTGATGATCGCGAAGCCCGTGGTGACGTAGTCGTCGACGGCGAATGCGCCGGCCTCCGTGCCCTCGCGCAGAATCGCCCGGACGTCGTCGACGTAGTCCTGTTCCAGCTTGCGGATTGGAGCCAGCCGACTCTCGGGGATGTCACTGGCGCGTCCCTTCAGCGCCATCGTGAGATCGAAGGCTTGCGCGATCTCGGACTGCTGCAACTGCCAGGTCACATGTGCGCGCACCAGTTGGCTGAGCTTGAAAATCGGGTCGGTGTCGGTGATCGAACCCCGGACGTATTCCAAGAAGTCGTTCATCGACTGCTCGATGACCGAGCCGTACAGTTCCTCCTTGGACGGGAAGTACCAATACAACGCCGGCGGGGAGACGCCCAGCTCGTCGGCCACCGCCTTGAGGCTGGTGCCGGCATAACCATTGGCCAAGAACATTTGCAGAGCGACCTGCATCACCCTCTCCCGGCCAACGGTGTCGCGTCCGGTTCGGGTCTTGCGCTCGCGCTTGGGAGCGCCGTTCACGCTGGCCTTCTTGACCGCTGCCATCGGGTCCTCACTGATGCGTTCATGCTCATCCCACCGTGCGGCACCGACGATCTCAGGTGCACGGCGCGACTTCGCTTTAACATTCATAAGATTATCAGTAGGGCTGGCTAGCTGGAACTTCCGCCCGTCGGCGCGTTCACGACGTAGCCCAGCGATGTCTCGCGTAAGGTGGTCTGCGAGAGCTTCGACGGTCTTCGTTGGCCGCTATTCGGTCGTCGCAAACGAGGACTGGCCGACGATCCCGTCGGCGGAAGGACTATCGATGGCAAATGCGAGCACGGCACCGCGGGCCGGCAGCGACGCGGAGGGTGCATCGACACTTGCGCCCCGCCTGCGCGCCGCCGATCAGTTGCGGACCTACGTAAACACGGTCGACTGGTCGCACATGACCTATCGGCGCCAACAGATCTTGGAGGCGTTCGTGGAGTTGGCCTCGACGATCGGCTACGAGTCGGTGACGATGCGCGCTCTGGGGGAGCGCGTCGGGGTCAAGGCTCCCAGCATCTATCGTCACTTCGATGGTCGCGACACGATCGTGGCAGAGGCCTACCGGTGGCACTTTTACCGATTTGCCTCTGCACTGCTGGAGGCGGTTGATCGGGCCGGCGACGTAGAGGAGTACTGGAATGCGTTGATCGGGGTGCACGTCCGCCGCCAGCTGGAGAGTCCCGAGAACGACATGTGGGACATCCTGCTGGCCGGCGACCGCATCGCAGGATTCCTACCCAGCGACATGCGCGACGAGTACCGTGCGTGGCTCCGGCTCTACGAGCAGATGCACGAGGCTGCGGTGCGTGAACTCGGCTACGGCTCAACCGATGTGGGCAAGTTTGCCAAGATCGTCGTGAAGATCTTCGACACGGTCGGCGAATGGTGCGACTGGGATGGCACGGAGCGGGGGATGCAACTGTGCATCGCGCAGGCCATTGCGATCAGCCGTGCGCTGCTCGCCGTCGATGTCGACGGCGCACCGGCGGGTGCCGGCGCTAAGGCTCGCCCGCTGCGTCGACTCCCGATCTAGCGTCTAGCCATCCGCCGTGTCAGTGCGTGCGCCTCGCGCGTCAGCCGCTCACCAAGTTGCGTGCTGCGCTCACCGCCGAGGCGGGTCTGTACCCCGGGCAGGCTCAACGCCCACTGCGGGCGTCCCAGTTCGTCGAACACCGCCGCTGCAAGGCCCCCGCTGCCCTCAACCACCAATCCGGGATTCACCGCGTATCCACTCAAACGGGTCTGGCGGATGCGGTCTTCGATGGCGATACGGGAATGCTCTTCGCCCCAGGAAGATTCGAGGTCGGCCTGATCAGATAGGTGCCGATTTTCGGCGTCGGGCAGATGGGCGAGGATCACCAAGTCCGCCGAGGTGCCGGGCAACTGTTCGCCGCCGCGCTGGCCGGTACACCTATCGCACCAGGCGCAGGGGCATGGCCGTGAAGTGCCGTGAGAAGTCGGTGTTGTCCATCTGCACCGGTCCGGTCAACTCGAGGCGCCGGAACCGGGCTGCGAGCACCTCGAAGACGGTCCTCGCCTCCGCCCGGGAGATGACCTGTCCCAGACAACTGTGGGGTCCCAGACCGAAAGACAGGTTGTGACTGCGCTCTTGGGGGCGCCCGTGATCGAACCGGTGCGGATCGGCGAAAATCTCGGGATCGCGATTGGCTGCTGCGATGACGAAGCGCACCGTCGATCCTGCCGGGATGTCGACACCGCGGATGGTCACATCTTCTGTGGGAACGCGATAGAAGCTGAGTTCCGGCGGGTCGTAGCGGATGATTTCGTTGATGATGGCATCGCGCACCGAAGGGTCGGTGCGGAAGTCGTCCCACACTTCGGGAAGCCGAGCGAATATGTGCAGGCCCGCGGCGATGGCATAGCCGACGTCCATGTGTCCCAACGAATACAGCAGGAGGGTTGTGGCGCGCGCCTCTTCCTCGGTGATCTCGCCGCGACGGTGAGCCGCGAGCAAGGCGTCGGCGAGGCCATCGCCAGGTGTGTGGTGCTTGGCATCGAGCATCGGGGTAACGCGGCGGGCCAGTCGGTTGAATCCGCCTGCGGCCTGTTCGATCGTTCCTTCGCGGGGCAGCGCGGAGAGCATCGGCATGGTGTCGGCCATGTCGTGCACCACGCCGATGACGTCGTCGTCGGCGAACTGCAGAATGCGACACATGGTGCGATGCGTGGGAACGGCAGATAGATCCCACCAGCCGTCGACCACGTCACCTGTTGCGCCATCGAGGATTTCGTTGGTGACCGCAGCGGTCGTGGTGACCCAGTCGCGAACGATCTTCGGGGTGAACCATCTACTGGTTTGACGGCGGAGCTGGGTGTGTTTGGGCGGATCCTGCGCGATCACGGATTGCCGAGCAATCGACCACGGCCCGGCCTTTTCCCAGTTGGGTTCGACCGACATCGTGGGCCGCTTGCCATACTCCAAAATGTCGTCGTACCTCAACACGACGATCGTGCCGTCGGTGTCGCGCAGAACGGGAACCTCGGCTTGAGCTCGGGCGAACCAGGGGTAGGGGTCGCGTTCGAATTCCGGGTCATCCCATGGCAGGTATTCGTAGGCCGACAGTGTTCCGCCGCCCGCGGCGAGGCGGTGTCCACCGCCGACGTCCACGCCGCCGGCGCCGCCTCGTGACATCAAGGGTCGTCCGCCCGGCACGTTCGCATCACGCTCATGTGTCGTCGACATCGTCATCAGCACCTTCCCGCCTCGAACCAGTACGTCGTCGCATCCGTCTGCGCTCGTCGGATGAGACCTCGGAGGCGTGGCGTGGTGCACGACACACTACAACTGTTCAGCTCAGTCGTTGAACTTACCTTCATTAGCAAGGCGATGTAAAGACCCTAACGGCACCTGCATCGGCGCAGAAGCGTCTTCCGAAACGTGCAGTACATGCAGCTCATAATCCCAGAGTTTCTCGACAAGAACTATGGGAAGGCAGAGTCTGGTTTAATCGAACAAATGTTAAATAGATGCACCAGGAAGGTGAACCGTCATGACGGGCCACGGGAATCGACGCGTTGACGGCAAGGTCGCCGTTATCACCGGCGGAGCGCAGGGGATGGGCGCAGCCCATGTGCGACTACTCGCCGAGCATGGGGCCCGGGTGGTCGTCGCCGACGTGTCCGAGGACGCAGGCAAGGCCTTGGCGGCCGAGGTTGACGCCCTCTTCGTCCCCCTGGACGTCACGAATGCCGATCACTGGTCGACGTTGGTCGACAACGTCAACGAAACATTCGGCCCGATCAGCGTTCTGATCAACAACGCGGGGATCTTGCTTCTGCACTCTGTCGAGACGGCGACGCTGGCCGACTACCGCAAGGTCATCGACGTCAATCAAGTGGGCACGTTCCTGGGGATGCAGGCGGTGGTGCCTGGCATGAAGCAATGCGGAGGTGGCTCGATCATCAACATCTCGTCCACCGCCGGAGCCGTCGGTTTTGCTGACAACTTCGCCTACACCGCGTCGAAGTGGGCGGTCCGGGGGATGACCAAGGCGGCGGCGCTGGACCTTGCCCACTACGGCATTCGTGTCAACGCCATCTTGCCCGGCGAAGTGAACACTCCGATGATCGCCGAGATGGATCTGAGCACCGACACTACGCCGTTGGGCCGCTTCGGTGATCCGCGCGAAATTGCTTATTTGGCCCTCTATTTGGCGTCGGACGAATCTAGGTACACCACCGGTGCCGACTATGTGATCGATGGCGGTTACACCGTGCCATGATCCGCTGCGCTGCACGCTGTGGTCGCCGACCGCTGGCCGTCGTCGGCACGCCGTGCGTGCGGGGTCGAGGCAGGACGGCGATCGAGGTTCGATCGCCGTCCGCCCGCGAAGAATCACTCGAAGACTGCGAAGACTTTGCGGATCGTCTCGTGAATGTCCCACGTGCCAGTCCATCCGCGTGGGAACACCGCTACGTCGCCGGCCTTCAGTTCATCGGCGGTGCCTTCGTCGGGGGTGACCGTCATCCGTCCCGCGACGATGTGGATCACCTCGTGGGTGTCGAGTGTCCAACGCGACGGCCCGGGTGCGCACTCCCAGATTCCGGCCGAGGCCGCGCCTTGCTCCCACAGGGTCAACCCCGAGGTCGCCATGGGTGCGCCCGTGGCCTCTGGCAATGGCCCCCAGTCCTCAAGCGTGGCGGTCGAGGCGCCGCTCAGATACGGGGTCAGTGAAGGCGTGCTCATCAGATCTCCTTTGGGGTGGCGCTCACTGCGCTCTTCGTCGCAGCGAATTAATGTTAGTTCGAGGAGTGGCGATGTCGCAATGACGGCAACTAACCTGTTCAGAGGCACTACGACCTTCGATGTGAACGCAGTGCTGTTTCAGAGCTTGCTATTTACTATATAGACGTTAAAGTTCGACCGTGGTCCAACGGCGCGATGCATTGCATCCACACGAAGTCAAAACCCATGAGTCGGGTCAGGTGGACCTGAGCGCCGCTGTTCGACGGAATGTCTGCGGCGTGGCGACGATCTACGAAGCGAAGGGGTTCATCCGATGAGCCAGATAGTGCGAGGGGTAATCGCCCGTAGCAAGCGCCAGCCCGTCGAGATGGTCGACGTCGTAATCCCCGATCCGGGTCCCGGTGAGGTCGTGGTCGACGTTGCCGCGTGCGGGGTTTGCCACACTGACCTGACCTACCGCGAAGGTGGCATCAACGACGAGTACCCGTTCCTGCTCGGTCACGAGGCAGCGGGCACCGTAGAGGCCGTCGGCGAGGGCGTCGCCAACGTCGCAGTCGGCGACTTCGTGATCCTCAACTGGCGCGCGGTTTGTGGGCAATGCCGAGCGTGCAAGCGGGGCCGACCGCAGCTGTGCTTTGACACGCACAACGCCACACAGAAGATGACGTTGACCGACGGCACCGAGCTCACGCCCGCGCTCGGTATCGGCGCATTCGCCGACAAGACTCTCGTCCACAAGGGCCAGTGCACCAAGGTCGACCCCGCAGCTGACCCCGCCGTCGCCGGCCTGCTCGGCTGTGGTGTCATGGCTGGCATCGGCGCCGCAATCAACACCGGGGCCGTCAACCGCGACGACGTCGTGGCGGTGATCGGTTGCGGTGGCGTGGGTAACGCGGCCATCGCTGGAGCGGCGCTGGTCGGCGCCAAGAAGATCATTGCGATCGACCTCGATGACCGAAAGATAGAGCAAGCACGCGGGTTTGGCGCCACCGACGTGGTCAACGCGGCCGACGCCGACGTCGTCAAAGCCATTCAGGATCTCACCGACGGCTTCGGTGCCGATGTGGTCATCGACGCGGTCGGACGCCCTGCCACCTGGACGCAGGCGTTCTACGCTCGCGATCTGGCCGGCACCGTCGTGTTGGTCGGGGTCCCCACCCCCGACATGACGTTGCAGATGCCGCTGGTCGACTTCTTCTCTCGCGGCGGATCGCTCAAGTCGTCCTGGTATGGCGACTGCCTGCCCGAACGCGATTTCCCCACCTTGATCGGCCTCTACCTCCAGGGCCGGCTGCCGTTGGACAAGTTCGTCTCTGAACGCATCGGTCTCGACGGCATCGAAGACGCATTCCACAAGATGCACAGTGGGACGGTCCTGCGGTCGGTGGTGATTCTCTAGTGGCCGTGAACGTCCAACGCATCGTTACGAGTGGCACATTTGAACTCGACGGTGGGAGCTGGGATGTCGACAACAACGTATGGATCGTGGGAGACGAAACCGACGTGGTCGTGTTCGATGCCGCTCACATCGTCGCCCCCATCGTCGAAGCAGCGGTGGACCCGCCGGTCCTAGCTCGACCGTGATTCCGGCAGTCTTTGTCTCCCGCGTGACACGGTGCAACGTTCTACGTCCGCCCCGACCTACAGAATCCGACGAACGTTCGGCTGACGGTCCAGGCCCTGGTGAGCCCTGTGTTCCATGAGCTCGGCGCTCAGGCGAAGTGGCGCTGCAGCCGGCGATGCCGATGTCTGAACAGCGCACCGATGGTGACCTTCAGGATGGGCGTGGCGGGCCGGAGCCAGATTCGCGTCTGGAAGGTAACGCGGTCGTGGACAACGGCTTTGGTGTCGCCCTCGGCTGTGACGCTGCGTTCGTGCTGCCATCTGCTCATGCTGAGCATCGTCGATTCCTCCCGGAACGACCGTCCAGGCTGCAGCTCGGCGATGGTGAGGTAGTCGTAGTCGAACGGCAGCACGCCGAACAGCCGCAGCCATGCCCTGCCGATCGGGGTGCCGACCGGAACGTCGTCTACGGACAGCCCTTGCGCGCCGCGCGGTAGCGACATCGTCATCCATGGGCCCATCTCGTCGTTGATCCCCTCGGGGGTCACGACGCGTTGCCACACCCGGTCGGCGGGCGCGTTCACGATGCTGCGCCGCTCGATCACCGTCGTTCCCTTGGCCGACATCATGAAAAGCAACCTAGGCGACCGCGCCGTCGAGGTGGGCGCTACGTCGTCGGACTGATCCCGCCTCGACTCTCATTCCATCGGTCCAGCAACGCAGGGATCTCGCCAAGGAGGAACGCGTAGAAATCGCGCATCTCGGTGAGGCGGTGTCCGGCCAGGCTGTCGCGTCCTGCGGCAGCGATCCCGGCCTCGGCGGCCGCCAGCATCGGGAAGAGAACGGCGTTCTGATTGGTGTAGAGGAGCGCCCAGGCATCGTCGCGTAGCCGGTAGTGGTCCCGGCGGCTCGCCGGGACGGGCACGCGCTCCGCCAGGCCGACGGAGGTGAGCATCTTGACGGCGCCGGAGATTGCGCCCGAGCTGGCCGCCAGGCGTTCGGCCAGCTCACCCATGGTCATGCTGGACTGCTCGGTGAACAGCAGGGTGGCCAGCACGCGGGCGGTCATGCGCTGCAGGCCGTGATCGCTGAGGACGAGGGCGAGCTGCTCGGCGGCGTGCTGCAAGCCGGGGTCTTCGGTCACCACAGATCCTCCCAGTTCATTCAGAGTCTTCAATAATCGCTGAAGATTGAGTATAGTCGGCGTCGGTGCTCCGGGAAGTCTGGTCGGAACTCGTACCCGCATGCGGTGACGACGGTTCGACCGCCGCACCGCTCGACCTGGAAGGCAATCACGCCGCCATGCCCACCATCACACCGGAGTTCACCTCGTCGAGTGTTGCGACCGACGTCATCCGCGTCCGCGACCTGACCTTTAGCTATCCGAAGTCATCGGAACCCGCGGTGCGTGGCATGGACTTCGCCGTCGGCCGCGGCGAGATCTTCGGATTCCTCGGCCCCAGCGGGGCAGGGAAGTCCACGACGCAGAAGCTCCTCATCGGCTTGCTCCGCGGACACGGCGGCGAGGCCACGGTATGGGGAAGGGACCCCCTGGCCTGGGGACCCGACTACTACCAACGCATCGGTGTTTCCTTCGAGCTGCCCAACCACTACCAGAAACTCACCGGCATGGAGAACTTGCGGTTCTTCGCCTCGCTGTACGACGGCACGACGCTTGACCCATTGGAGCTGCTGGACGCGGTCGGCCTGGCCGACGACGCCAACACGCGAGTTGGCAAGTACTCCAAGGGGATGCAGATGCGGCTGACGTTTGCCCGGTCGCTGATCAACGACCCAGAGCTGCTCTTCTTGGATGAGCCCACCTCCGGCCTGGATCCGGTGAACGCCCGCAAGGTCAAGAACATGATCCTGGACCTCAAGGCGCGGGGCCGGACGGTCTTCCTCACCACCCATGACATGGCGACCGCCAATGAACTGTGCGACAGGGTGGCTTTCGTGGTCGACGGCCAGATCGTCGCCCTCGACACGCCCGCCGAATTGAAGATCGCCCGCAGCCAGCGCGTCGTTCGTGTCGAATTTCGCGGTGTGGATGGCGATCTCGCAACGGGGGAGTTCGCGATGGACGGCCTGGCCGACGACCCGGCGTTTCACGACATGCTGCGCAGTCACCACGTCGAGACCATCCACAGCAGGGAAGCCAGTCTCGACGACGTCTTCGTCGAGGTGACCGGGCGGCGGTTGTCATGACCCGGTTGGCAAGTGCGTTGCGACTCGAACTGACCCTGCAGAATCGGCAGCGCTTCCTGCATGCCGCGATCTTCTCAGGACTGATTTGGCTGGCCGTTCTGCTGCCGATGCCCGTCAGCCTGCGCCGCGCCGCCGAGCCCTACATGCTGTTGGGCGACACCTGCATCATTGGGTTCTTCTTCGTCGCGGGCGCGGTGTTCTTCGAGAAGCAGGAGCGCACCGTCGGCGCGGTCCTGTCCACCCCGCTGCGGTTCTGGGAGTACCTGACCGCCAAACTGGCGCTGCTGGTGCTGATCTCGCTGTTCGTTGCGTTGGTCGTGCCCACGATTGGCCACGGATTCGCCTACCACGTGGTACCGGTAGTAGTCGGGGCGGTACTCGGGACGTTGCTGATGCTGTTGGTGGGCTTCATCTCATCGCTGCCGTTCGCGTCGATCAGCGACTGGTTCTTGGTGGCGACCATCCCGCTGGCACTGATGATGGTGCCGCCGATACTGCAGTACTCCGGCGTGCTGCCGAATCCGCTGCTGTACCTCATACCCACGCAGGGACCGCTATTACTGTTCGGGGCCGCTTTCGACCAGGTGACGCTCGCGACGTGGCAGGTCGCCTATGCAGTGGTCTACCCATTGGTGTGCGTGGCGGGTTTGTGCTGGGTGGCCAAGGCGACATTCGTTCGTTACGTCACTGCTAGGGCAGGTGCGTAATGGTGGCAACGCGAGCTTTGGTGGCGTTCGGCCGCAACGATATTCGCGGCACGTACCGTGACCCGCTGCTGATCATGATCGTCGTCGCCCCTGTCATCTGGACGACTGGCGTTGCGCTGTTGACGCCGCGCTTCACCTCGATGCTGGCCGACCGCAACGGGTTCGACCTGGTGCCGTACTACCCGTTGATCCTCACCGCGTTCCTCCTGCTGACGAGCATCATCATCGTCGGTGGGCTGGCCGCATTCCTCGTCCTGGACGAGGTCGACGCCGGTACGCTTACCGCGCTGCAGGTGACTCCGGTTCCGCTGTCGGCGCTCTTCATCTACCGCGCCGCGACCGTCATGGTGGTGACCACCGTCTACGTGATCGCGACGATGTCGTTCAGCGGAATCCTGGAGCCCGGTCTGGTGCCGGCCCTCATCCCGATCGGGCTACTCTCCGGACTGTCGGCGGTGGTGAGCCTGCTGCTGATTGTTGCATTGGCGGGCAACAAGATTCAGGGCCTGGCCGCACTTCGAGCTCTCGGCATGCTGATCGCCGGCCTGCCCTGCCTGCCGTGGTTCATCGACTCCGGCTGGAATCTGGCATTCGGTGTGCTGCCGCCGTATTGGGCCGCGAAGGCATTCTGGGTCGCCAGTGACCACGGCACCTGGTGGCCGTATCTCCTCGCCGGTGTGGTCTACAACGTGGCCGTCGCCTTGCCGCTGTTCCGTCGCTTCGTCGCCAAGAACACCTGAGGGCGCGCGGTACCTGGAATATTTAATAACGGTCCGGTACCGTAAACAATATGGCGATGTCCGACGTTTTGGTCGTCGGTGCCGGCCCCGCCGGCCTGACAACGGCCTGCGCACTACTGCAGCATGGAGTTTCGGTACGAGTGATCGACGGCGCCCGCGGGCCGGCCGTCAGCTCGCGGGCCAACATCCTCCATGCCAGGGGAGTGGAGGTGCTGCACCGGCTTGGTGCTCTCGGCGACCTGCCCGATCGCGCGGTCTCCGCGATCAAGATGACGATCCATCTGAATGGAAAACCCATCACGACCGTTCGGTTCGGCGAGATCGAGGGTGCCCAACTGTCGGCGATGCTGGTCTCCCAGGCCGAGATCGAGGCCGAGCAGCGCCGTCGGCTGCTCGAGCTGGGTGGCGAGGTCGAGTGGAACACACCGTTGGTGGGTGCCAGCCAGGATGGTGCTGGAGTCTGCGCCGTTCTCGGCGCTGGCGAGAACGTCCGGGTCGGATGGCTGGTGGGATGCGATGGTGCGCACAGCGCGGTCCGCCAGCTCGCCGGAATCGGCTTTCCCGGTGCCGCAATCGCCGACGAATGGTTGTTGGCGGATGTGCATGCCGACTGGGAGGGCTACGACCGGACTGGGTCGTGCGGCTGGTATCACGCCGACGGCCTGTTCTTCGCGATGCCGATGCGCGAGTCCGGCGGCCCCGCCGGCCGTCCCGGAAACACGGATGGCGTTTGGCGCTTGATGGCGGACGTGCGGTTGGCCGACGGTGAGACGCTGACCGAGCAACAGATCCTCGACCGTCTGCGGCAGTTGCTGGTCGAACGCACGGGATTGACCGCGGTTCGCATCCGTGATGCCACGTGGACTTCGGTCTTCCGTATTCACCGCAGGCTGGCCGACGACTACCGCAATGGCCGCATCGTGCTTGCAGGCGATGCGGCCCACATCCACAGCCCGTTCGGTGGCCAGGGCATGAACACCGGGATCGGCGACGCCGAGAACCTCGCGTGGAAACTCGCGCTGGTGGTGCAGGGGCGGGCCGACGAGGCATTGCTTGACACCTATCGAGCTGAGCGCCGCCCCTTGGCGAGCGACGTTCTTCGCAACACCACGATGAATACCCGTGTCCTGCTTGGCGAAGGCCCGTTGGGCAGGTTGCTGCGCGACCGGGTGCTCACGCCGATCACCAGACTGCCGTCGGTGCAGCGGTGGGCCACCCGGGCGGCCTCCCAGCTATGGGTGAACTATCGACGCGGACCGCTGGGCTCCAGTTCGCATTTCGCTCGCAAGCCCCGGCCCGGCGACCGCGTGGCGGACATCGCGTGCCAACGCACGGATGGCAGTACCGCCACGTTGCACGCCGAACTCGGCGGTCACTGGGCACTTCTCGTGCCAGATCGCGGCGAGGCCGCGAGCGCTGCCGCGGAGGCGGAGAAGGCGTTGGGGCCCTACGTCGTCACTCTCGTCCCCACCCGGCCCAGCACGGACGACGTCATGCTGGTGCGACCCGACGCCCACCTCGCCTGGCGCGGCCGCCCGGGCAGCGCCGACCTTGGGAACTGGTTGGAAAGCGCTCTGCAGCATGGGCGTTCCCGATGACCGCGGAGACAGACCCTCCCGCCCGACGCGGGCGCGGTCGGCCGCGTGATGCCGGGGCCGACCGGGCAATCCTGGAAGCGGCGCTGGAGCTCTTCGTAGAGCGTGGTGTGGAGGGCGCCAGCATGGAGCAGATCGCGAAGCGGGCCGGCGTCGGCAAGCTCACCGTTTACCGGCGTTGGTCCTCGAAGGAGGAACTGCTGTCCCAGGCCATCGAATCGGCGCGGGAGAATCTTCCTGACGCACCGCCCGAGGACTTCGACGCCGTGCCCTTGGCCGATCTGGTGCGCGAGTCGATACCGGCGCAGGTCGACATGATGGCCGATCCGAAATTCGCCGGCATGATCGCCCAGATCTTCGGCTCCCGGGTAAGCCATCCGTTGCTCATGCAGACCTACTGGGAGCATTACGTCGAACCCAGGCGGCGCGCCGTCCACGCGCTGCTTCGGCGCGCGCAAGCGGAAGGTCAGCTGGATCCAGACGCCGATCTCGACGTCGTCATCGACATGATGGTCGGCGCGCTGATGTACCGGATGCTTCAGCCGAGTACACCCGACCGCGACGAAATTCGGCGGTACCTCGAAGAGGTGTACCGCCGGTCAGGCCTGCTGCCCAACGGCTAGGGTGGACGTCGGTGTGCCGGGAAGACTGGTCGGCGTTTGGTCCTACGAGCTATGGAGCACGCCGTGAGCAATGCCGCCGCCAATACCGCACTTGGCCCGATGGTCATCGTCGCCGCCGAGCAGCACGAACCATCTCCGCTGATCCACGATTCGGTGGCGCAGCGCCTGTTACCCGCTGGCGCCCGGATGGCCGTCGCACTGACGCGATTTTCGCCGGCGCGACGGGCTCTGGTTTCCGTGACCGACAAGAAGCTTCGCGGCGGCTGGGCCAGCTTCCTGTGCCGCAAGCGCTACATCGACGATCAACTGATCGACGCCGTCACCAAAGGCATTGACGCCGTTGTCATTCTGGGCGCGGGGTACGACACCCGGGCGTATCGTCTGCCCCAACTGGCCGGCATTCCGATCTGCGAAGTCGACCTGCCCGCCAACATTGCCCGCAAGGAGGCGGCGCTACGGCGCTGCTTCGGCCGGGTGCCGTCCGGGGTGACGCTGTTGTCGGTCGACTTCGAGACCGACAACCTCGCCGAGCGATTGGACCGCGAGGGTTTCGGCCCCGCAGCGCGCACCTTCTACGTATGGGAGGCGGTCACTCAATATCTGACGGAGCGCGCCGTCCGGAAGACGCTGGCCGATCTCGGCGACCCCGCGCCGGGAAGTGGTCTGGCGGTCACATACGTCCGCAAGGACTTTCTGGATGGACAGGCGATGTACGGCGCCGAGGCCGCCTACCAGGATTTCGTGGTGGAACAGGGACTCTGGCGATTCGGCCTGCACCCCGAGCAGGTCGCCGACTTCCTCGCCGAATACGGCTGGCGCGAACGCGAGCAGGTCGGTCCCGGCGAGTACGCGGACCGCTACCTTCGACCGGCTGGACGAACGCTCACCGCGTCCGAGATCGAACGTGCGGTGTACGCGGAACGCTGACTGGAAGATCTCGTCAACATCCCGACGCGCTGGACTCACATGCCGAAGTGCGTGCCACGCACCGCCGCAACGGCTTCCGGTGATCCACTCACTTCGATCTGCGCTGCGGCCTGGCGCCCGAAGAGGTATAGGAGGAGGTCGCCCGGCGCACCGCTGAGTCGAGCCGTCGGCTCGCCTCGTCGAACCGTCACGCGCTCGTCGGTTCCGGTCCACGCAATGTCGAGCCCTGACGCGTGAAGCCGACGACTCAGATAGTGGCTGCCGCGGCGAACGTTGCGCCACAAGGCCGCATCCATTTCAGGCGGGAGGGTGCGCGGCCCACGCCCATTGGCTCTGCGAACGTCCTCGTGGTGGACGAAGAACTCGTTGAGATTGGGGAACGCGCGGACCCATTTCATCCGGAAGAAGCCGATGGGCGGGCCGGATCGGATCCGCGCGACGAGCCACGCAAAGTCCTTGCTCTCGGCCAATCTGACCCGGCGCCGCTCGGCGAACCCCTGGAAGGGATCGGGGAGAACGAGGCAGGGGGCGGCAACGAGATCGCGTTCTCGCAACACGAGGTGGGCGGCGAGATCGTGAGCGGTCCAGCCATCGAGCAGTGTGGGGGCGGAAGGACCGAGATCGTCGAGGAGATCACATAGCTCGAGGCGCTCTTGCGTATCGAGCGAAACCTCAGCCATGCCACCGGAGTTTACCGGGGTCTGTCATGCGCTCACATCGGATAATTGGGCAACTCGAAGTCGTCGCGCAGGCTTCGGGTGAGGAGCATGTCCGCGAGTGGGCGGAAGTTCATCGTCGTCATCACCAGGTTGCGAAACCAGATCCCCTGTCCAGTGCGGGTCGCGAAGACGGGGACGAACTTCTGCGCGGCGACCTGTTTGCGTTCGACGAATCGGCGCAGTCGCGTCTCGTAAGCATCGAAGGCCCGTCGGTAATCGCCACGAGCACATAGCAACTCGCCGGCCAGTACGTAGGCCTCGGTCATCGCCAAACCGGTGCCCTCGCCCGCCATCAGCGACACACACGCCGCCGCGTCACCGACGAGCGCCGTTCGGCCCCGCGACCACCGATCCAGGCGGATCTGGCTGACTACGTCGAAGTACAGATCATCGACACCATCGAGCGCGTTGAGGATTCGCGGACATTCCCAGCCCGCGTCGCCGAACTCGCGGTGCAACAGTGCCTTACACGCGGCGGGGTCGCCGAGGTCAACGCTCGGCGGTGAGCGGAACACGAACAGAAACATGGTGCGATCCCCGCGTAGCGAAAACCGCCCGACCGATCGACCCGGCTCGCTGTAGGTCACGTAGACCAACTCGTCCCGGGGTCGATAACCCTCGACGACGCACGCCGCGACCAGACAGCCCAAATAGTGCTCGGCGTCTGACTCGGGACCAAACGTCAGCCGGCGCACATTCGAGTGCAAGCCGTCGGCACCGACGACGAGGTCGAAGTCGCGGGTCTTGGCCTGCGCGAAGCTCACACTCACGCCGTCCGGGTGTTCGTTGATGGCGGTAATGGAATCACCGAAGATCGTTTCGACGTCGTCGGCGATGGTGGCGTAGATGGCGGCGGCCAGATCGCCGCGCGGCAGGCTGGTGAACTTGCCAACCGTCGTTCGCCGGAACGCGTCGACGCCAAGGCTGGCTCGAA
Source organism: Mycolicibacterium sp. P9-64 (assembly GCF_008329605.1). Lineage (GTDB taxonomy): Bacteria > Actinomycetota > Actinomycetes > Mycobacteriales > Mycobacteriaceae > Mycobacterium. The sequence goes on along the minus strand of NZ_NPKO01000003.1, from coordinate 536,483 downwards.
TCTGGTTGTCGGGCCCGACCGAGCGGATTGACTGCACCCGATAGCCGGCCTCGTGGACGGCCGCCTCGATCCCCATCAGTTGCGCGACGCGGTAGCCCACCCCCCAGAAATCGATCACGTAGCCGCCGGTACGAAATCTCGGCGCCCGCTCGATCAACGTCGGCTCGTGCCCGGTTCGGTGCAGCCAGTACGCGAGCGTCGGGCCCGCCACACCTGCTCCACTGATCGCGATCTTCACACTGCCAGCTCCTTGGTCGGACGGCCGACGTCAATCCCGGGTAACGAACCGGATGAACGGCATTCGTTGCCCTACCGCCCGAAAGTCGGCCTCTGACCCGTCCACTGAGAATCCCATCAGCCGAGGAAGCAGGTAGGTCGCCACGACGCGGTGTCGGGAGGCATACCTGGAGAAGACTTCTGCCCCTTGGTCTGCGGTGAGCGGTACCACCGTTGCGGGGATCGTGCGTCGCCCGACCTGGATGATGACTTCCGGCGTGTGAAGGACGTTGCGGTACCAGGCGGCGGTGGGTCCCCATCCGGAAGCGACCACGAAGCTTTCATTGGCGGGATCGTGCTCGACGACTTCCAAGATGACTTGGCGCTGCTTGCCGGAGACTCGCCCGATGTGATTGAGCAGCAGGATGCGCTTGCCGAACAGCCAGCCCAGCCCCAGCCGATACAGGTAGATCGGCGCGCGGAACAATGCCCGCCTCACCCCAGACGGTGGTCGCACGTACTTCACGATCTTGATCGTTGCCTCCTCGCCGTCCGCCCCCGCGGCGTCGAGCGGACCACCCCGGGATCACGTCGTCATCCCCACGCTACGCGCATCGTTGCAACTTGCATAATATCCATTCTGCACATGATTCGGAGTGCATATAGTGCCGGATGGATGCACTCTCCGGAACGGAGCGAGGCCGCACATGCCATCAACGAGCAAGCACAGCCACGCAAATGGGTCGGCTGAAGCCGAGGATTACTCCGTTGGGCTCGAACGAGCCACCCGTGGGCTCCTCGCGCTGAACGTCTCCGTACTCGAACAGATGGAAATCAGTGTCGGTCTGGCACCGTTGCGGGCCCTTCAATCACTCGACCGTCGTGGCCCGAGCATGGTGGGCGAACTCGGCGACGACCTCGGCCTGGTGCCTTCGACTGCTAGCCGGCTCAGCGACCGCCTCGCCGAGGCCGGCCTGATCACCCGCCGCCCCGCGCCGAGCAACCGGCGATCCACCCTGCTGGAACTGACCGACGCCGGCCGCGCCATCCTCGACGAACTGGTGGCGCTACGCCTGCGTGTGTTCGGCGAGGTCGCCGACCAGATGAGCAAGCAAGACCGCGCCGCGCTCCTACGAGGCGCCCACGCATTCACCGTCGCGCAGCAACGATTGGCCGACAAGAGCACCAAACAGCGCGCAGAGTCCCGCCGAGCCAGCGACAAGCCCTGACGGTCGACTCTCGACCCGCACCGTTGAGCTCCTTCAGCCCAATACGAAGTACCGCAGCCAGAGATAGACCGCAGAGAGTGCGATCGACACCGCCGTGACCACCGCGCCCTTGCGGGTGAAATGCCAGAAGGAGATGGGATTGTCTGCGCGGCGGGCGATTCCGAGCATGACCACGTTGGCGCTGGCCCCGATGGCGGTGAGGTTGCCGCCGAAGTCCGCACCGAGGCCAAGCGCCCACCACAGCGCTTGCGCGTGGGCGGGATCGTGTATCCCCGCGGCCAGCTCGCTCACGATCGGGGCCATCGTCGCGACGTACGGGATGTTGTCGATGATCCCAGACACCGGTGCCGAGACCCCGAGGATCAGCATCGCGGTGAGCTGTGCGTTTCCACCGGTCGCCTCGGTCGCCACTCGGGCCATCTGGTCGACGACGCCCGTCTTCACGAGTGCGCCGATCATGATGAACAGTCCCACGAAGAACAGCAGCGTCTCCCATTCGACGCCGGACAAGTAGTCAGAACGGTCCAAACGTGAAATCAGGATGAGGGCGCCCGCGCCGAGTAGCGCGACGATCGACGGTTCGATGTGCAGTACGCCGTGTGCGATGAAGGCGGTGAACACCAGTGCCAGGACGACGCCGCACTTGATGAGCAATGCGGGATCGCGAATCGCCTCGCGCTCTTCCAACGCCATCACGTCCGCCACCCGCGCCTGGTCGACGTCGAACGAACCGCGGAACAGCCGCGGCAGCATGACGACGAAGACAGCCATGACGATTATCACGATTGGCGCCATGTGTAGGAGGAAGTCGTTGAACGTCAGGCCCGCCCGGCTGGCGATGATGATGTTCGGCGGATCCCCGACCAGGGTGGCGGCGCCGCCGATGTTGGAGGCCAATACCTCGGCGATCAAGAACGGCGCGGCGTTGATCTCCAACCGGTCGCAGACCAGCAGAGTGACCGGCGCGATCAGCAAGACCGTGGTGACGTTGTCCAACAGGGCGGACGCGGCTGCGGTCACCAGTACCAGCAGGATCATGATCCGCAGCGGGGAGCCCTTCGCGCGTTTGGCTGCCCAGATCGCGACGTATTCGAAGACACCGGTTTGCCGCAACACGCTGACGATGATCATCATGCCCAGCAGCAGAAAGATGACGTCCCAATCGATTCCCGTCTCACGGGAGTAGAAGGCGTCTTCGGATCCGACCACCCCGAGCGCGATCACGACCGCGGCACCGCAGAGCGCGACGAGTGCCTTGTTGATGCGGTCGCTGGCGATCAGCACGTAGGCGACGACGAATACCGCGATCGCGACGGCGGTCATGGCCGCCGCTCCAAGGACTGGTCGATCAATGCTTCAGCGCCGCAGCCAAGAGGCGGGATGCGGTGATCACCCCGTGCATCTTCCCGTCCTTCATCACGGCTATCAGTGGACTCCTCAGCCGGGCCATGAGGGCGGCCACTTCGATGATGGTGTCATCCGCGTGGGCGGCCGGCACATTGAGCAGGTGTTCGGGCAGCACGTCACGCACCGTCTTGCCGCTCAGCTTGTCTGCGGCGCGGTCGGCCATCGACTCGTCCAGCACGCCGGCCAGGGAGGGATCGTCCTGCACGTACTGCGGCACGATGAACCGCACGACCTGAGAAGCGGGCAGCACTGCGAAGGGCCGACCGGAGTCGTCGGTGACGACGATTCCGGGCAGACGGTGTTCGGCGAGCATGCGGGCGGCGTCGAGCGCATTCGAGTCGATGGATATCACGGGGAAGTCCTCGGCCATCTGCTCGGCGTGCATATCAGCACGATACGACCGCCTGAAGAGGGACGGTCGGCATTGCGTCGAGTGCTTTCCGTATTGCCCAGCTTCCGTTTTGGCGTGATGACACAAGATCGGGATAGTTGGGGCGGACATTGGAAACCCTTCGGAGTCGGTCAACTGACTGCCGACCAGACTTCCCGGCGCACCACGGCGAAACCTACTCCCACAAGCCATTAAGCGCCATACACGTGGAAACTTGCCGGCACGCGCCGGCCTCGAGTCGGGCTATCGTCGAACGGATGACATCAGGGCTGATGGCCACGATCCTGCGAAGAATCCGTGCTGGGTTGCAGCAGGTACGGCCACCGATGAATCGGCCCCTGACCGTTTCGGTCGGCTCGGTCCTTGGCGCGGCGGTCATCGGAAACGCCTGGGTCGGTAAGGACGACCTCGGTTGGCTGGACGGGTTGAAGCGGCCGCGCATGCAGATACCGCTGCCGGCCTTCGCGGCAGTGGGCGCGATCTACTACGTGATACTCGGAATCGTCGTCTATCGAGCTTGCGATAGACACGACACGAGGTCGACGCGGCTGGCGCTCACCGTGCTCGTGCTCAATGAAGTGTGGAACGTCTTCTTCTTCTTCTTCCGGTTCCGCAGCGTGCGCAACGGTTTCGTCGGCATCTTGCTGTTCATGCTCCCGCTGGGCGCATTGCAGCGCGCGGTGCACGACGACGTGAAGTCTGCTGTCATCCTCGCGCCGTACACCGCGTGGGTCGTTGGTTACGACCTGCCGTGGACGCTCTCGCTGTGGCGCCTGAACGCCGGGCCGACGGCAACCGGAACGCCTACTCGTTCAAGGTGACGACGATTCGCCGACGCGTGCCGGGTATCAATTTGCTTGGCGACGTTGGCATTTCAGATACTCGCGGCGAACTCGATTTCGTAACCATCGAATGACCCTCGAGGTCAATGTGTTTGACAAACCGCCGCTTCGCCGTGGGGGAGCTGTTATCGGTACCGCAGCCGAAACCATCTACGATGGAGCCATGCCCCCACGTCTGCGACTACTCACGCGCGGCTCGTGGTCCGAGTCGCAGCGGCTCTCCGAGATTCTGCGTCGCGAGACCGTCGGAGGGGTGTTGCTGCTGATCGCCGCCGCGGCGGCGCTGGTGTGGGCCAACTCGCCGTGGTCTCAGACCTACCACGACGTATCGGCATTCGCCTTCGGTCCCGAGGCCCTTCATCTGAAGTTGACCGTCGCATCGTGGGCAGCCGACGGACTGCTGGCGATCTTCTTCTTTGTGGTGGGACTGGAACTCAAGCGTGAGTTCGTCGCGGGTGATCTGCGGGACCCCGCGCGTGCCGCGCTGCCGATCGCCGCGGCGATCGGCGGAATGGTCGTGCCTGCCGCGATCTACCTCGGCATCAACCTGGTTGCCGGACACCCAGAGAACCTCGACGGCTGGGCCGTGCCCATCGCCACCGACATCGCGTTCGCGCTGGCGGTGCTCGCAGTGCTGTCGACGCATCTGCCGACGGCACTGCGGACGTTCCTGCTCGCCCTCGCGGTGGTCGACGACCTGCTGGCGATCACCGTCATCGCGGTCTTCTACACCGATCACCTATCGCTCGGGCCGCTGGCGCTGGCGCTGCTGCCCGCCGGCCTGTTTGCGCTGGCCGTGCAGCGCGGTGTGCGGCGGTGGTGGGTGCTCGTCCCGTTGGCGGTGGCCACGTGGGCGCTGGTGCACGCCAGCGGTGTGCACGCGACGGTCGCCGGGGTGCTGCTGGGCTTCGCGGTGCCGGTGCTCGGCCGACACGCCGTCGCCGAACACTTCGAACACCGGCTGCGGCCGCTGTCCGCCGGGGTGGCCGTGCCCGTGTTCGCGTTCTTCGCCGCTGGGGTCACGGTCGGGGGATGGGACGGCCTCGGGGAAGCCCTGTTGCATCCGGTGACCGTCGGCGTGATCGCGGCCCTGGTGCTCGGCAAGCCGCTCGGCGTGTTCCTCACCACATTCCTGCTCGCCCGGTTCACCGGTGCATCGCTGGATGACGACCTGGCCTGGCGTGACGTGCTCGGCGTGGCGTTGCTTGCTGGAATCGGGTTCACCGTGTCGTTGCTGATCGGGGAGCTCGCGTTCGGTTACGGAACGCCGACGGGTGCCGACGCGAAGATTGGCGTGCTGGCGGGATCCGTGGCCGCCGGTGTGCTGGCCGCAGTGGTCCTGGTCAGCCGCAACGCCGCGTACCGCCGCATCCACGCCCGCGAGACGGTGGACGTCGACCAGGACGGTGTGCCCGACATCTACGGGCCTTGACAGGACTGAGATGTCTACGCGTGGGTAAACTGGCCTGATGCTCGAACAGATCCGCGGCCCCGCTGATCTACAGCACCTTTCGCAGTCGCAGCTGAGTGAGCTGGCTGTGGAGATCCGCGAATTCCTGATTCACAAGGTCGCTGCAACAGGCGGGCACCTAGGCCCCAATCTCGGTGTCGTCGAGTTGACGCTTGCGCTGCATCGGGTGTTCGACTCGCCGTATGACCCGATCGTGTTCGATACGGGCCATCAGTCCTACGTGCACAAGATGCTGACGGGGCGTTGCCAGGAGTTCGACAACCTGCGCAAGAAGGGCGGCCTGTCCGGGTACCCGTCGCGCGCCGAGAGCGAGCACGACTGGGTGGAGTCCAGCCACGCCAGCTCCGCGCTGTCCTACGCAGACGGCCTGTCGAAGGCCTTCGAGCTCAGCGGGCACCGCAACCGGCACGTGGTCGCCGTCGTCGGTGACGGCGCGCTGACCGGCGGCATGTGCTGGGAAGCCCTCAACAACATCGCCGCCTCCGGCCGGCCGGTGGTCATCGTCGTCAACGACAACGGCCGCAGCTACGCCCCGACGATCGGCGGGTTCGCCGATCACCTCGCGGGCCTGCGGTTGCAGCCGGGCTACGAGAAGCTGCTGGAGAAGGGCCGCGACACCGTGCGCGGCGTGCCGCTGATCGGCGAGCTCTGCTACCAGTGCATGCACAGCGTCAAGGCGGGCATCAAGGATGCGCTGTCACCGCAGGTGATGTTCACCGATCTTGGACTGAAGTACGTCGGCCCCATCGACGGTCACGACGAACATGCCGTCGAGGCCGCGTTGCGCAATGCTCGCGGCTTCAACGCGCCGGTCATCGTGCACGTCGCCACTCGCAAGGGCATGGGTTACGGACCCGCCGAGGCCGACGAGGCCGACCAGATGCACTCCACCGGCATCATCGACCCGCGCACCGGACTCTCGACGTCGGTGGCGGCGCCGGGTTGGACGTCGGTGTTCTCCGATGAGCTGATCAAGGTCGCGGCCAAGCGCCGCGACGTCGTCGCGATCACCGCCGCGATGCCGGGCCCGACCGGGCTCAGTGCGTTCCGCCAGCGCTACCCGGACCGCTTCTTCGACGTCGGCATCGCCGAGCAGCACGCCATGACCTCGGCCGCCGGGCTGGCCATGGGTGGCATGCACCCCGTGGTGGCTATTTACTCGACGTTCCTCAACCGTGCGTTCGACCAGATCATGATGGATGTCGCGCTGCACCAGCTGCCCGTCACGATGGTCTTGGACCGGGCCGGGGTGACCGGGCCCGACGGTGCCAGCCACAACGGAATCTGGGATCTGTCGATCCTCGGCGTCGTGCCCGGCATGCGCGTGGCTGCTCCGCGTGATGCGGCTCGGTTGCGCGAGGAGCTCGGCGAGGCGCTCGCTGTGAGCACCGGCCCGACGGCGGTCAGGTTCCCGAAGGGCGATGTGGGTGAAGACATTCCGGCGATCGAACGCCGCGACGGTGTCGACGTGCTCGCCGTACCCGCCACCGGATTGTCGGCCGACGTGTTGTTGGTGGCGGTCGGACCGTTCGCGGGGATGGCGTTGTCGACGGCAGAGCGGCTGCAGAAGCAGGGCATCGGCGTGACGGTGGTCGACCCGCGCTGGGTGCTGCCGGTACCCGGCGTCATCGGCGAGCTCGCGACGGCACATAAGCTGGTCGTCACCGTCGAGGACAATGGTGTGCACGGGGGTGTTGGCTCGGCGGTGTCGGGGGCGTTGCGGCGCGCCGATATCGACGTGCCCTGCCGCGACGTGGCCGTGCCCCAGCAGTTCCTCGATCACGCGTCACGCGGGGAGATCCTCGCCGAGATCGGCCTGACCGACCAGCACATCGCCCGTCAGATCACCGGCTGGGTTGCCGCACTGGGCCATTCGGACACCGAAGCCGTCGCCAACCGGCTCGACTAGACCTGCGCCGCTCGCCGAGTTGCGGCCGACGCCTAGGCTGCACTTCATGGACGCCGAACTGGAACGTTGGAAGGCCGCAGGCCAGTACTTCGACTACCTGGGCTTCGACATCTTCTACCGCGTCGACGGCAAACCGCTCGGGCAAGCCCCCGTCCTGCTGCTGATTCACGGATACCCGTTCAACTCGTTCGACTGGGCGCTGATCTGGCCGACGCTCGTCGAGCGGTTCACCGTCATCGCCCCTGACATGATCGGCATGGGCTTCTCCGACAAACCCGTCCCGTACGAGTATTCGGTGCACGACCACGCCGACATGCACGAGGCGCTGCTCGCGTATCTCAAGGTCGACTCCTGTCACGTGCTCGCCCATGATCTCGGCGACTCCGTCGGCCAAGAGCTGCTTGCGCGCTACGAGGCGGGCGACCACGCCTACGGTGCACCGATCATCGAGTCGATCACCTGGCTCAACGGCGGCATGTTCAACGAGACCTACACGCCCCGACTGCTGCAGAAGGTGCTGTCACGAACGCCGTTGGGCGACATCACCAGTCGATTCCAGGGCAGCCCGGTGGCGCGGCGCATCATGGACCGCACGCTCGATCAAATGTTTGGGCCCAACACCAAGCCGTCGCCGCGGATGATCGAGCAGTTCCACCAGATCTTGGACTACAACGACGGCGCGCGGGTGACCCACAAGGTCGGCAGGTTCGTCACCGACCGCTACGCACACCGCAATCGGTGGGTGCGGGCCATGCGCGAGACCCTGGTGCCGATGCGGCTGATCGACGGCCCCATCGACCCGAACTCGGGAAAGCACATGGCCGACCGCTATCTGGAGGTCATCCCCAACCCGGACGTCGTGATGCTCGCCGACGACATCGCCCACTGGCCGCAGATCGAGGCGCCCGACGCGGTGTTGAAGCACTTCCTGACCCACGTCGACCGCGTCATCGAACAGTCGGAGCGGGTCTAGCGTCTTCACGCGAAATCTGCGGGAGGGCTGTGATTTCCTGGGGGACGACAGCCTTGGCGCAGATTTCAACGACCGCACATCCGCGGCGGCATTCCCCGCGCCTCACTGATCCCGAACGGGCTAGGCCTCCGGGGCAGACTCCTCAGGCATCGGGGTAGGCGTAGGCGTGGGAGGAGCCGTCAGCGCCGCGGTCAGCACCGGCACCGTCAGCTCCCGCTGCCACGCCCGCGCGCCCGCCTCGGCGAGGAACGCGTCAACCACCGCCTCGACGTGATCGGAGTCGTCGGGCGCTTGCCAGTCCCAGCACAGCCTGCGGACCGTGTCGGGGGTCAACAGATTCTCGGTTGGCACCGAAAACCGTTGTGACAGTTCGGCCAAACCCGCCCGAGCCGCTTCGAGCCGTTCGGCCGCCTCCGGTTTGCGCCGCGACCAGCGCGACGCCGGCGGCGGCCCGGTCTGCGGCTCGGACGCCGTAGGCAGCACCTCCATGGTGCGGGCACGGGCCAGCGCATCGAGCCACACCTGCGCGCTGCGGCGCTGACGGGTGCCGCTGAACACCGGCAGTGCGGTCAACTTCTCCACCGTGTCCGGGTCGGTTGTCGCGGCATTGATGATCGCGGCGTCGGGCAGGATGCGGCCCGGCGCGATGTCGCGCCGCTGCGCGATGCCGTCGCGTGTCGTCCACATCTCCCGCACGGCGGCCAGCGTCCTGGGGTTTCGAATCTTGTGGATGCCCGACGTACGCCGCCAACGGTCGCGCCGGGTGGCCGGGGCGACGTAGGTCCGTAGGTGCTCGAACTCCTGCTCGGCCCATTCGGTCTTGTGCTGCTCGGCGAGTACCGCCGCGACCGCAGCGCGCAGCTCGATCAGCACCTCGACGTCGAGCGCGGCGTAGTTGAGCCAATCTGCGGGCAGCGGGCGCTTCGACCAGTCGGCCGCTCCGTGCCCCTTCATCAGCTGTAACCCCAACAGGCGCTGCACCATCGCGGCGAGGTTCACCCGGTCGAAGCCTGCCAGCCGACCCGCGAGCTCGGTGTCGTACAGCCGAGGCGGAATCATGCCGAGTTCGGCAAGGCACGGCAGGTCCTGGTCGGCGGCGTGCAGAATCCATTCGTCCTGCGCCGTCACGGCGGCAACGGGCGCCATGGTCTTCACCGGGTCACCACCGTGGTTGACCGGATCGATCAGCACCGAGCCCGCGCCCGCGCGACGGATCTGGACCAGATACGCGCGGTTGGAGTAGCGGAAGCCCGACGCGCGCTCCGCGTCGATGGCGAACGGGCCGGTACCCGACGCGAGAAGCTCTGCGGCGTCGGCGATGTCGCTTGGATAGATGGCAAGCTTTGGCACGCCGTCGGCCGGTGCCAGTAGTGGGGTGGCCTCGGGTTCGACTTCGTCTTCGGGTTCGAGGTCTTCGGCTGAAGGGGCGTCCGTCATCTCAAGCGCGCGTGCGGGAGCCGAGATCGGTGACTCCGGTCGGGGGCAGGCCGGCGGCGTGCTCGAGCACCTCGCAGAATGCCTGCACGTGCGGGCCGAGCTCCAGGGTGGTCGCGGTCCACGAGGCACGCAGCTCGAGTTGGTGCGCGCGCGGTGGGCCGGAGATGTCGCCGTAGCGCACCGAGGTGGTGGCGGTGACGGTGCCGCCGAGCGCGGTGACGAGTTGGTCGTGTTGAGCTAGGGCGTCGACGAGCCAGCTCCATGCCACTTCGGGCAGCAGGGGGTCGACGGCCTCGCTGGAGTCCAGGTCGGCCTGGATGTAGGCGACCAGCCGCATGGTGCCGTCCCACGCCTCGGCCCCCTCGGGGTCGTGCAGCAGGATCAGCCTGCCGAACGCGTCGCCCTCGGATCGCTCGGGCACGATCGCCGTCTCGGGATGACGCACTTCGGCGCCGAGGGCATAGCTGAATGGCGCCAACCGCTGGGGTGGGCGAATCGGTCCGAGCTCGATCTCAGGCCGCACGGTGGTGGCGTTCATCGCCGCCACCGCTTCGCGGAACTGAGCCGGTTCGGCGGAGGTCACGGCGTTTGACGCTAGCCGATCGTGGCTGGTCGCGGCGCAGGCGCGCCGAAGTGTTATCACATGGCAGCATGGTCTCCGATGAGCAAACGCCGTGACCTGCCTGAGTCCCCTTATTTGGCTGCCGCGAGCGGCCGCAAACCGCACCGCGTGCCGGTCTGGTTCATGCGCCAGGCCGGCCGATCACTACCCGAATATCGGGCTCTGCGGGCGAAGAACACCATGATGCAGGCATGCTTCGACGCCGAGCTGATCACCGAGATCACGCTGCAGCCGGTACGCCGGCACCGCGTTGACGCCGCCATCCTGTTCTCCGACATCGTGGTGCCGTTGCGGGCATCGGGAATCGACCTCGACATCGTGCCCGACGTCGGACCGGTGATCGCCCAGCCGATCCGCACCACCGCGGACGTCGCGGCGATCAAGCCTCTCGAGCGGGAAGCGGTCGCGCCCGTCGCGCAAGCGATCGAGCTGCTGGTGGCCGCACTCGACGAGGTGCCGCTGATCGGCTTCGCCGGCGCGCCGTTCACGCTGGCGTCCTACCTGGTAGAAGGCGGTCCGAGCCGCAACCACGAACGCACCAAAGCGATGATGTTCGGCGAACCGAGCACCTGGCACGCCCTGATGACCGCGCTGACCGACGTCACCATCGGCTTCCTGCGGACGCAGCTCGACGCCGGCGTCGACGCCATCCAGCTGTTCGACTCCTGGGCGGGCACGCTGTCGCTCGCCGACTATCGCGAATACGTGCTGCCGCACAGCTCGCGGGTCTTCGACGCCCTGGCCGGTGACGGCGTGCCGATGACGCACTTCGGGGTGGGTACCGCAGAGCTGTTGGGCGCAATGTCCGAGGCCGGCGCGAGTGTCGTCGGGGTGGATTGGCGCACGTCGCTCACCGACGCTGCCGCCCGCGTTCGGCCGGGCACGGCGCTGCAGGGCAACCTCGATCCGGTGGTGCTGCTGGCCGGCTGGCCGGTGGTGGAGCGCGCGGTGCGCGCCGTCGTCGAGGATGGCCGCCGTGCCATCGATGCGGGAGCCACCGGTCACGTCTTCAACCTCGGCCACGGGGTGCTGCCGCCCACCGACCCCGGCATCGTGACGGATGCCGTCGCCTTGGTGCACACGTTGTGAATCCGGCGTATCCGCCACGTTATTGCGTTGTCGGCGGCGGCATTTCGGGCCTCGTCGCGGCCTACCGGCTACGGGTTGCCGCGGGTCCCGACGCCTCGATCACGCTGTTCGACCCCGCGGACCGCCTCGGCGGCGTCCTGCGCACCGAACGCATCGGCGGCCAGCCCGTCGACGTCGGCGCCGAGGCCTTCATCACCAGGCGGCCCGAGGTACTCGCGCTGCTCGCCGAACTCGGTCTGGCCGACAGAAGGATCGGCACGACCGGCGTGCGCCCGCTGATCTACAGCGGTGGTCGGCTGCACCCGATGCCGCAGGGCACGCTGCAGGGCGTCCCGGCTCGGGCATCGTCCCTCGCGGGGCTGGTGGACGACGCCACCCTGCGCCGGATCGACGACGAACGCGGCAGGCCGTTGTCCTGGCGCACTGGCGCCGACCCGACGGTCGCCGAACTGGTCGGCGACCGCTTCGGCGATCAGGTGGTGACGCGGTCGGTCGATCCGCTGCTGGCCGGGGTGTACGCCGGGTCGGCGGCGACGATCGGCCTGCGCGCGGCGTTGCCCCCGCTGGCCGCCGCCCTTGACCGGGGCGCGCGGTCACTCACCGACGCCGTGCGCGAGGTGCTGCCCGCGCCCACCGGCGATTCGGTCTTCGGTGCCGTCGACGGCGGCTACCAGGTGCTGATCGACGAGCTCGTCGACCGGGCCGGATTCCACTGGGCGCAGAGTGCGGTGCAGCGGATCGACAGGGCGATCGGCGGCTGGGCTGTCGTCGACGACGAGGGTGTGCGCTGGGACGCCGACGGGGTGGTGCTCGCGGTGCCCGCGCCGCGGCTGCGCAGGCTGATCGAGCATGTCGCCCCGCGCACCGCGACAGCGTCCACCCGCATCGGGGTGGCCTCGACGGCGCTGGTGGTGCTGGCACTGCCCGGTGGGACGCCGATGCCCGAGCAGTCCGGCGTGCTGGTGGCCGGGGGAGAAGCGTTGCACGCCAAGGCAATGACGCTGACGTCGCGCAAGTGGGGGCGGCGCGGAAACGTCGAGTTGGTGCGATTGTCGTTCGGCAGGTTCGCCGACTCCCCGGAATCCAACCTGGCACGCAACGCCAGCGACGAGGAGTTGTTGGCGTTTGCGGCGGCCGACCTCGCGGGCGTCTTCGGGATCACCCAGGAACCGGTGGACTGCCACGTGCATCGCTGGATCGACGCGATGCCGCAGTACGGGCCAGGGCACGCCGCGTTGGTCGCCGAGCTGCGGGCAGGTCTGCCGCCGACGATTGCGGTCGCCGGTGGCTATCTCGACGGCATCGGGGTGCCTGCCTGTGTCGGGTCGGCAACGAAGGCGGCCGCGGCACTGACCGCAGCGTGCGTGGCACGATAGGAATATGGCCAAGCTCGACTACGACGCCCTCAACTCCATGCAGCGCTACATGATGATCTCGGTCTTCGCGGTGCAGCCCGAAGCGCTCGGGGAGGAGCGTGCGGCGATCGTCGACGAGACCGCGACCTTCCTCAAGCAGCAGGAGGAGGGCGGGGTGACCGTCCGCGGCCTCTACGACGTGGCGGGCTTCCGTGCGGACGCCGACTTCATGATCTGGACGCACGCCGAGCGGGTCGAGGACCTACAGGCCACCTATCGCGGGTTCCGTCGCACGGCGCTCGGCCTGGCCAGCGACCCCGTCTGGAGCGTCGTCGCCCTGCACCGCCCTGCGGAGTTCAACAAGAGCCACGTGCCGGCGTTCATTGCCGGTGAGGATCCCGGCGACTACCTGTGCGTGTACCCGTTCGTCCGATCCCTGGACTGGTACCTGCTGCCCGACGACGAGCGTCGCAAGATGCTCGTCGAGCACGGCATGGCGGGCCGCGAATATCCGGACGTGCGGGCCAACACCGTGCCCGCGTTCGCGCTGGGCGACTACGAGTGGATCCTCGCGTTCGAGGGCCCGGACCTGGGCCGCATCGTCGAGCTGATGTGGAAGTTGCGCTACACCGATGCCCGCCGCCACGTCCGCGAGGAGACGCCGTTCTTCACCGGTCCGCGCGTGGGCGTCGAGGAACTGGTCGCGCGCCTGCCCTGACGCGGGCCCAACCGTTGCCAGACTTAACTGTCGCGTGCGTCAAATGTTGCTAGCCTTGTCCTGGTGTGGCGAATCGGGTGGGGTGCGGGAACGGCGATTGCGGCGGGGGTCCTGTTCGCCGCGTGGCTGATCGGTGGCTGGGGCGGTTACTCCACGGTTCGCGTCGTCGACGATCTCGGCTCGGTGGGCTTTGCGGTGTTCGCGACGGTCTGCACGGGGTTGGCCGCCCGGTCGGCGCACGGCAGGCAGCGACGGGCCTGGATCTGCCTGACGGTGGGACTGATCGGATGGGCGGTCGGCGAGGCGATCTGGGCGTACTACCAGCTGATCCTCGGGATGAAGGAGTCTCCCTTCCCATCGGTGGCCGACGTCGCGTACCTGGTGTTCCCAGTAGGCGCGTGCCTGGCATTGCTGTTGTTTCCGGTCGGCTTCGCGGGCCAGTCGCGGACCCGCTTGGTGCTGGACGGCGTGATCGTCGCCGGTGCGCTGTTCGAGGTGTCCTGGGTGATGCTGCTGCAGAGTACCTACGAGGACGGCGGTGAGAGCCGCTTCGCATTGATGGTGTCGCTGGCGTATCCCGTGACCGACATCGTGGTTCTGACCGTGGCGGTGTTGGTGCTGGCGCGGGCGCGTACCCGTCAGTGCATGACGCTGTCGTTGCTCGCCGCGGGGTGCGTGCTGATCGCCTTGTCCGACAGTGCCTTCGTATATCTCAGCGCCGGCAACGCCTACGCCAGCGGCAGCCTCATCGACGTGGGCTGGATTGCGGCACTGCTGCTGCTGAGCGCGGCCGCGCTGGCCAGCCGGCGAATGGTTCCCACCGAAGAGCAGAAGCCGCAGCTGCCCTCCCGGGCATCGACGTGGCTGCCCTACCTGCCCCTGGCGCTGGCCGCCGCCGTGTGCACTCCGAGGTATCTGTCCACGCCCAGTCTGGGTCCGGTGTTGGTGTCGTCGTTCGTGTTGATGAGCGCTGTGATGGCGCGGCAGTTCGTCGTTGTCCGCGACAACCGGCGGCTGCTGGAGACGGTGGCCGAGCAGGCATTGCGCGACCCGCTCACCGGCTTGGCGAACCGGGCGCTCTTCCACGACCGCCTGGCGCATGCGGTGCAGCTGCACCGACGCGAGCGGCAGTCGGTGGCGGTGCTGTCGTTGGATCTCGACCACTTCAAGCTCGTCAACGACAACCTCGGGCACGCCGCCGGTGACACGCTGCTGGCGCTGGCCGCGCAGCGGCTTCTCGGTTGCGTCCGACCGGGAGATACGGTCGCCCGGCTGGGCGGTGACGAGTTCGCCATCCTGATCGAGGGCATGCACGACAACTCGGGTTTCGTCGCCGACCGGGTGATCCAGGCATTCGATGAACCGTTCATCGTCGACGGGCACGACCTGCTGCTGCGGCCCAGCGTCGGACTCGCCGTCCTGACGGCTGAGGGTGTGGACACGTCGGCCGAAGACCTGCTGAAACAGGCTGACGTGGCGATGTATTCGGCGAAGCGGTCGCGGGCGGGCGGTCTGCACACCTTCACCGCGGAGATGCACCTGGTCGACTCCAGGGAGGTCAACGGCAACGGCCGCAGCGGGGCGGGTGCGGTGCGGCTGCTGGGTCAGCTGCGCCACGCGATCGACCACGTCGGATTGACCGTGGTCTATCAACCCATCTACGACCTGCGCGACGAGCAGATCGTCGGCGCAGAGGCGTTGGTTCGGTGGCCTCATCCGGAACGCGGTCTGCTCGGCCCGGACACGTTCTTGCCGTTGGTACGCCAACACGGGCTGATGCGCTCGGTGACCGAGCTCGTGCTGGCCCGTGCACTCGACGACGCCGCCGAATGGCGTCGGGCGGGCGTGGAGGTGCCCGTCGCGGTCAACCTGTTCGCCCCGTCGGTGGGGGATCTGAACCTTCCCGACCAGATCATGCGGGCGCTCGCCGATCGCAACCTGACCTCGGCCGCGCTCACGATCGAAATCACCGAAGACCTTCTGCTGCAGAACGTCGACCGGGCCCGCATGGTGTTGCACCGTCTGCGCGAGCAGGGGATACGGATCGCCATCGACGACTTCGGCAGCGGATACTCGGCGTTGAGCTATCTGCGCGAGTTGCCCATCGACGAGGTGAAGCTCGACCGGAACTTCATCGCACCCATCCTCGACGACCCACGGGCGGCGGCGGTCGTTCGGACCGTCGTGGACCTGGCGCACGTGCTGGGCGTGACCACCGTCGCCGAGGGCATCGAGGATGTGGAGACGGCGTGGGCGCTGCGCGGTTACGGCTGCGAGATGGCCCAGGGCTTTTACTACAGCCGGCCGGTCGGCGCCGAGGAACTGCTCGACCTGGTGTTGACGGGCATGGGCACGGCTACGTCGTGGCCGGCACCAGCCGCAGCGATATCGAGTTGATGCAGTAGCGCTGATCGGTCGGGGTCGGGTAGCCCTCGCCCTCGAAGACGTGGCCAAGGTGGCTGTGGCAGTTCGCGCACAGCACCTCGACGCGGTGCATGCCGCCGGAGTCGTCGCTGCGGAGGATCACGGCGTCGGAATCGGCGGGATCGAAGAACGAAGGCCAGCCGCAGTGCGAGTCGAACTTCTCGGTGCTGCGGAACAATTCAGCGCCACACGCCCGGCACTGGTAGATGCCTTCGGTCTTGGTGTCGGTGTATTCGCCGACGAACGGCCGCTCGGTGCCGGCCTCACGCAGCACCGCGAACTCGTCCGGCGACAGCTTCTTGCGCCACTCGTCGTCGGTCAGTGCGATCTTCGGGGCAGTCATCCCTCAACGCTAGCGCGCTGCCGCCCCGGCGTCATCCACTGTGGATCGATGCCGTCGTCGAGGCGGCCGTCGGCCTTGGCATCGAGGTAGCGGTAGTACAGCACGCAGAACACCACGATCAGCATCAGCGACCAGCCGTAGGTGATCCGCAGGTACTCCAGTGCCCGCCCCGTCGTCGGCCAGTGTCCGAGCAGCCAGCGGTCCATCGTCATGAAGCCGTAGATGGCCAGCCATGCGACCCAGTTGCGGATCACGGAGTTGGCCAGCACCACCGTCATGAGGAACGGGAACAGCATCATCGAGTAGTAGCCCTGGCCGAGCGCGGTGACCAGGAACGTCGCGATCAGCAGCACGCCGGAGGACGTCAGCATCCAGAACAGCGGGTCGCGCTCGCGGTAGTAGCGGTACAGCAGCCACAGGCTTCCCACCGCAAGCAAGCCGAAGATGACGCGCAGCAACAGGATCAGCCACATCGGCAGGCCGTAGTAGATGCCGTTGCCCTGGATGGAGCTATTGAAGTAGTCGCGGGTGGAGAAGATGTAGGGCACGGTGTTGCGGATGAAGTTCATCGGGTCGCTGACCAGCGGCCAGGCGGCGACGTTGAACAGCAGCGGCACCGCGACGGCGGGCACCAGCGCCCGCCACTGCCGGTTCATGAACGGCAGCAACAACAATGGCGCCAGCGACGGTTTGATCACCAGCGTCAGCCCGATGGCCACACCGGCCAACCACTGATGGTTGACCTTGCCGTCGAGCAGCCACCGGAAGAACAACACCTCGCACAGCAGGATGCAGCCGTTGATGTTGGTGAAGACCAGTGTGCTGGTGACGCTCTCGGTGCAGAACATCGCCAGCAGCAGCGCTGGTGCCGCCACCGAGGCGAGCGAGAACTTGAACAGCCGCAACAGGAAGTACGCCGCCAGCAGGATGGCGACGCTGTTGAAGAAGATGAACCAGTACCGCGACGCGTCGACCGGCAGGTAGCCGAACGGGGCCAGCAGCAGGGTGCCGCCCGGCGGGTACAGGTAGTGCGGGTCTACGTAGTCGAAGTGCTCGTTGTAGATGTCCCAGCCCATTTTGAAGTTGACGACCGCGCGGTACACCGGACCGAAGTCGTCGGTGATGTAACCGTTGGTCGCCAGCACGTAGCTGCGATGGATGATCGACAGGATCGCGATGGGCCACAGCGCCGACCGCAACACCGTCGCGGCGGTCGATGGGGAGGTGCGGGGCCGAAAGGCACTGAGCAAGGAGTCGGGTACCGCCACCAGCGCACCCTATAACGGCGTCGTTGGGTGGCTGGCTTAGGCAGGGCAGTACGTGTCGGTGCCAGCCAGACTGCCCGAGTCCAGATACGCCAGCACCGGAGGCAGCGCGCACGGCGTGTACACCGAGGCGCCGTGGCCGATGCCCTGCCACATCACGCGGCGGTTCTGCGCGCCGGCGTTGATGACGGTCGCGGCGACGGCGGCGACGCCCTCGTTGCCGACGATCGGATCGTTCTGCACGCCGAGCAGCAGCACGGGGATCTTGAGATCCTTCGGCTCCTGCGGCGGTGCGCCGCTCGGCCAGTTCAGGCACTTCACCAGGTTCAGCGCGCCGACGGTGCCGAACTGCGGGTAGAGCTTGCCCCACTCGACGACCAGTTCACGGACGCGGTCCGGGGTCGGGCGGTTCAGCGCATCGCTGCAGGAGTTGACGAACTGGCCGTCGCTCTGGCGCAGCGTCTCGGCCTGGGTGATGAGGTTGTTGAGCTGGTTGGCGTCACCACTGCGGGCGGCAGCCAGCGCGCCTGCGAGGGCGGTCGTGGAGCTGGCGCGGTCACCCTTCGGGTAGCCCAGCGCGGTGGTGATGGCGTCGGCAAGCGTGGCCACCGACGCGCCGCCGGGTCCACGGCCGTCGCGGGCGGCCTTCAGCATGGCGTCGATCGCGTCCTTGGGGTCGGGGCCCAGCGCGCAGTTCGCTGCGGAGCACTGGGCGGCGAACGCGTCCAGCGCGGCCTGCTGGCCCTTGACCTTCTGCTCGGCGGCGGCCTCGGCGGAGATGCCCAGCGGCAGCGGCGAGTCGAGGATCAGTCGCGACACCTTGTTCGGGTGCGAACCCGCGTACGCCAGCGCCACTTGCGCACCGTTGCCGATGCCGAGCAGCGCCAGCGTCGGCACGTCCCAGGTGCTGCGCAGCCGCTCGATGTCCTCGGCGGCGTGCGCGTTGTCGTAGGCGGAGTCGCCGGGGGCAATGGTGTCGGTGCAGCTGGTGGTGGCGGTCTGCACGATCGCGCCGAGGTTGGCGACCGGGTCGTCACCGGACTCGAACTGCGACTGGTCGAGCATCTCCTGCCGGTCGAAGAGGTCGCGGCAGTCCAGATCACCCGACATGCCCATGCCGCGTCGGTCGACCGACACGATCGGATGGGTCTTGAGTACGTCGGTGCCGTTGCGCGACAGCCAGACCGGGAGTTGCAGCGACGTCGGCAGGTCGGAGCCGGTGGTCATGACGAGGGGGCCTGCGTCGGCAGGGGTGGCCGCGGACTTGGCCCGCACGACGCCGATGCTCAGGGTGCCCGTCGCCCCGTTGAGGGAATCGAGGTCGGCGTCGTAGCTTGCGCAATCGAGCGATACGCCGGGCAGGGCTTGGACGCCTGCGTCGTTGAACACCCGCGACGTGCAGTCGCGCCACGACAGGTCGTTCTTCGGGGCGGCGATCCCCGGCGGTCCCGGCTTGGCGGAAGTGGTCTGAGGATCCCCCTGGGGATGGGCACCGGAGTCGGTGGCGTAACGCGGGTTTGCGGCGAGACCCGGTGCACAGCCGACGACGACGACCGACACCACAGTCGACAGGCACAGGGCCTGGAGCAGCTGACTACGCCCACGCATGCTGACCACAGTAGCGATCGCCGGATGGTGCTCCTGCCAGCCGCCTGGCGTTCAATCGGCTTTGACGTACCGGGTGTACAGGTAGCCCTCGTCGTCGCTGAGCACATGGCTGCGCCGCATCCGGGTGTGCGACTCGCCAGAACCGCTGGCGATGCGCCGGGCCTGCCCGCCGACCAGGATCGGCGCGATCGTCACGCACAGCTCGTCGAGCAGATCGCCCACGATGAACAGGTTGAGCAGCGACGGGCCGCCCTCGCTGAGGACGCGCCGCAGCCCGCGCCGGTTGAGGATGTCGAGGACGACGGCCGGGTCGACGCGGTCGGTGTGACGGCCCGAGGCGTCGATGACGTCGGCCTGGGCGCCGAACCGGTGCCGTGCGTCGTCGACGGTCTCGCGACAGGTGAGGATCAGCGGTGGCACCTCGGCGTGCGTGAACAGCTTGGCGTCGTGCTCGAAGTCGGCGCTGTGGGTGACCACGGCGATCGGCGGCACCTCGGCCTGGCCCCTGCTCTGCCGCTCCTGGCGTTGCGCGACGGGCATGTGGGCACCGGAGTAGTTCTCGATGCGTACGGTGGCCGCGCCGACCACGATGACGTCGGCTTCCTGACGCATCCTGGCGAACAGCGCGCGATCGCCGGGCCCGGCGAGGCCGCCTGCCTTGCCGTCGTCGGTGGCGCCACCGTCGAGGCTGGAGATCATGTTGCCTCGCACCCAGCAGCGTTCGAGGCCGTCGGGGTAGGAGTAGAACGCCATGAGGCGGGCGTCGTCCTCGGTATCGAAGGCGTTGCCGACCGCAGTTAGCTCTGTGAGCTGGATCGCTTGTTCGGCATCGGGCACGGGGTCAATTTCAACACGTCGATAAGGTGCCTGCATGCATGGGGCCAGCACCGTCGCTCATCTGACCGATCGCCACCCCCGCGTCACGCCAGAACGGCTGATCGCGGGGCTGGTGCCGCCACCGACCTTCGCTGACGTCAGCTTCGATACCTACCGGCCCGACCCGGCCGAACCGTCGCAGACCGCGGCGGTGCAGGCGTGCCGCCAGTTCTGCGAGCAGGCCGTCGTGCGGCGGGCGGGCAAGAAGAAGTTGTTCGGCAAGCGCGAGGTGCTTGCCGGCGTCGGGGTGTACCTCGACGGTGGGTTCGGCGTCGGCAAGACCCATCTTCTTGCGTCGACGTACTACCAGCTGGCCGCGGCCGATGCCGGACCCGTCGCATTTGCGACGTTCGGCGAACTCACCCAGCTGGCAGGCGTTTTCGGCTTCCTCGAGTGCATCGAGCTGCTCGCCGAGTACGTGGTGGTGTGCATCGACGAGTTCGAGTTGGACGACCCCGGCAACACCACGCTGATCTCGCGGCTGCTGTCGCAACTGGTCGAGCGTGGCGTGTCGATCGCGGCGACGTCGAACACGCTGCCCGAGCAGTTGGGGGAGGGCCGGTTCGCTGCGCAGGACTTCCTTCGGGAGATCAACACGCTCGCGCAGATCTTCACCACCGTGCGGATCGACGGGCCTGACTACCGGCATCGTGACCTGCCTCCCGCGCCGAACCCGCCGACCGACGACGAGGTGCGTGCGGCAGCTGCCGACGTGCCGGGCGCGACGCTCGATGACTTCGACGCGCTGTGCAAGCACCTGGCGACCATGCATCCGTCGCGATACCTGGCACTGATCGAGGGTGTATCGGAGGTTTTCATTACCGGCGTGCATCAAATCGAGGACCAGAGCGTGGCGCTGCGCTTGGTGTCGCTGACCGATCGGCTCTACGACGCGGGCATCCCCGTGGTGGCCTCGGGCACCAAGCTGGACACGATCTTCAGCGGCGAGATGGTCGCCGGCGGGTTCCGCAAGAAGTACCTGCGGGCGACGTCGCGGTTGTTGGCGCTGACCAACGCGGGTCGACTGTGACTGCCTAGAGCTGACGCACCATCACGTAGTCGTGCTCGATCGCCGAACCCAGCCGGAAGGTCTTGGTGCCGGTCGTCGCGAAGCCGTGCTTCGCGTAGAACCGTTGGGCGCGTTGGTTTTCCTGATTGACGCCCAGCCACACGCACGTGGCGCCGAGTGCACGGGCCTCGTCGAGCGCCGAGGTCATCAGGGCAGCCGAGACGCCCGCGCCGTGCACGTCGGGTAGTGCGTACATCTTGGACAGCTCGACGGCGGGTCGCCGTGGCACCGCGCGCTGGACGTCGTCGTCATCGATGACGCCCCGAATCAGCATGGCGTAGCCGAGGATCCGGCCGTCCGCGCGGGCGGTCAGCACCTTCCGTCCGGGATCGGCGACGTAGGCGGCGAACCGGGCGTGCGAGAGGTTCTCGGCGATGAACGCGGCGACGTCGTCGGATCCGGTCGACGGTGGGCACGCCAGCGGAAACGTGCGTGCCGCTACGTCGGCGAGTTCGGGTAGGTCGTGCTCAGTTGGCGAAGTGACCTCGACAGCCATGCTGCGTCAGGGTAGTGGCGTCCCCGGCTGCCAGATGTTCCACTGCGCCAGGCGGATGCCGGATTGAGGGTTGAGCAGGACGACGTTGGTGACGAGATCGCGATAGACCTGCCAGTACACGGCGCCGTCGACGGTCGCGCCGGCGGGCGCATTCTGCAGCGCCGTCGTCAGGGAGTCGGGCGCGTCGGTGTTCTTCTGCGCGTAGGCGTCGCCGTACGGGGTGACGCCGGTGAAGCCGAACTGGATGGACGCGATGAACGGGTTCGGTGTCTGGATCACGTGCACGGTGATCGGCACCCGCCAGGGTCCCCCCTGATCGCGCCAGCGCGGCGAGCCGTTCGGAGTGTATCCAGGCGGTGCGTCGGTGGGGAGAACGTCGTGCACGGTCACGTCGGCGACGATGCCCTTGTACTCGACACGCAGGGTGTCACCGAGGTTGCCGATCGGGATGGTCGGGGCCGCGGCCGGTGGCGCGGCCACGGCGGGTGGCGCCATGCCGATGCCGACGGCCGTCACCGTCGCGATGAAAAGCCCCAACCAGACCCGCATCGTGCTCTTCACGCGAGCGCTCATCGATCCATGTCTCCGTCCCGTTGCTGCCTCGCATCTTGACATACGCGGCGAGCGGGGAGGACAGGATCGGCGTCAGGACGCCCGGGGGCCACGGCGTCAGGACGCCCAGGGGCCACGGCGTCAGGACGCCCGGGGGCCACGGCGTCAGGACGCCCAGGGGCCGTGGCCGCCGACCTTCTCGATGCGGATTCTGGTCAGCAGTCCTTCTGGCGCATTGGCCGGTGGGAAGTGCTCGCTCGACCCGAGCATCGTCTCGGCCAACTGTGTGAGCAGTTCCGGCGCGCCGCCCTCGACGATGCGTGCGGTGCCGTTGATCGACAGGTACTGCGTCTGCTGACCGGCGACGGCAGGCGCGACGATGGTGACGGCGACCCGCGGTTCGCGGCGCACGTTGCGGGTCTTCTTGTACTCGCTGAGGTGTGCGCTGACGAGCTCGTCGCCGTCGGGCGTCGACTGCAACGCCACCCAGACCACCGATACCTGGGGGCTTCCGTCGGGGTTGATGGTGACCAGTGTGGCGTCGGCGCCGTTTCCGATGAGGGCGCGTGCGGAGTCGTCGAGTTTCATGAACCAGTTCTACCGCGATCGCGTCCGTTTCATTCCCGGATCACTTTTCGGTTAGCGAGCGCAGCACCGCGACGATCTCGTCTTCGGTTCGCTGCTTGTCGACGCCGAGCGTGTGCAAGGGGCCGTCGCCCGCCTCGGCTTCGAGAAGGGCGAGCAGGATGTGCTCGGTGCCGATGTAGTTGTGCCCCAGGCGAAGTGCCTCGCGGAACGTCAACTCGAGCACCTTGCGGGCCGCTCCGCTGAACGGGATCAGTGCGGGAGATTCGTCGCCTCCCGGGGGCAGCGTCACCGCGGCGGCGACGGCGGCTTCGTCGACGCCTTGCCCGACGAGCAGCCGGGTGGCCACCGACTCGGGGTCGGTGAACAACGCAAGCAGGAGGTGGTCGGGCCCGATCTCCTGATTGCGGGCGGCGTGCGCCTTGTTCTGGGATTCGACGACGACGTTGCGGGCCCGCGGCGTGAACCGGTTGAAGCCTTCGCTGGGATCGATCGGATCGGCACCGGCCTTCGGGACGAACCGCTTCTGCGCGGCCTGTTTGGTCACGCCCATGCTCTTGCCGATGTCGGTCCATGACGCACCAGACCGGCGCGCCTGGTCGACGAAGTGGCCGATGAGATGGTCGGCCACTTCGCCGAGCGCTTCGGCGGCCAGGACAGCGTCGATGAGCTGTTCCAGCGGGTCCTCGTGGACGTTCTTGATCGCAGTGATCAGGTCGTCGAGGCGGACCGGGGTGGTGATTTGGCTACGTTCGATCATGCGTCAACTCTAAGTTGACGCATGCTATTCGTCAACCGCGAGTTGACGATTTGTCGAGGGTTACTCCGCGACGAAGACGGGGATCAACCGCTCGGTCTTGGTCTGGTACTCGGCGTACGGCGGGTAGGCCTCGACCGCGAGGGCCCACCACTGCTCGCGCTCTTCGCCTTCGACCTCGCGAGCCGTCAGCGTGAGGACCTTGTCGCCGTCCTGCACCGTCAATTCCGGATGTGCCTTGACGTTTGCGTACCAGGCGGGGTGCTTCGGATCGCCACCCTTGGAGGCGATCAACGCGTAGCGCCCGTCCTTCTCGACGCGCATCAACGGGACGTAGCGCTTCTTTCCGGTCTTGGCGCCCGTGGTGGTGAACAGCACGATCGGGCGGTCGAGAATCTCGACCCCGTCAGTCGTCCCGCTCTTCAAAATGCGCTCGGTCTGTTCGCGTACCCAATCAGTGGGGCTCAGTTCGGCATCAGTCACGGTCACGCAAACAGCCATGGACGCCCGGATATTCCACGGCTGGCGCCACCGTCCAGGCCCCGGTGTCACGAGTGTGCGGATCGATACGCCCGCTGCGGCGTGTTGCGCATGAAACCGCACAGCCGCGAGGCGTCCTGCGGTCGGCCGTCGGGCTATTCCGCGCCTAACCCCGCGGGTAGCCGCGCCGCACCGTGCGGTCGAGGATGCCCAGCGTGGCGCGCAGAGCGCCCTCGGAGATCACGGGAAAGATGCCGCGGTCGCGCCACTCTTGGTGGATGTTCGACCAGTCGTAGAACGACGTGACGACGGTGGCTTCGCCTGCCTGGCCGTCGGGCTCGAGTCGGTAGCCGTAGACGTGCCCGATCTGTGGGCGGAGCCGACCAAGGATGGTCCACGCGATCAGCTTGTCCTTTTCGTACTCGGTGATCTGGACGGTGACGTCGTAGCGGCCGAGCGGAAAGTCGTTGAGTGCCTCGCGATCCATGTGGACGACGAAGCTGTCGCCTGCGGCCGTCACGGGCTCGCCGTCAGCGCTCTGGAGCATGCCGGTCGCGTCGATGGCGACGTGGCCCTGCGGGTCGCGCAGGAGGGCGAAGACGTCGGCTGCGGGGGCGGCAATGGGTCGCTGGACTTCGATGCGGTCGGTCATGCCTCGATGGTGTCAGGCCCAATGGGGCGACGGTCTGACTATGCGTCGACGGCGCTGAGCTGACTGAGCTCGCGCTTGGCGCTGCGTTCCACGAACAGCGGCACGTACTCGCGCAAGGGCCGTTCGTCGAACTGTGCGTGAATGGCGTGGACCACCTCTGCCACGCGCTCCGACGGCACCGACGGGTGCGTCGCGACGAGCCGCTCGAGCAGCTGTTCGATCATTCTCTGCTCACTCGTCGGTGTCACGTTTTTAGATTCCTCGGCGTTCACCCCTACGTCAACTCGCGGCCACGTGACATCCATCCCAACGTGGACGATTAGTGATTTCGGAGGGTGTCCCAGTCGTGTTCGGCCTCCAGCTCGGCGATCGCGCGGGAGGTTCGCTCCTTCAACAACAGCGTCACGATCACGCCGATCACCACGGCGACGAGCAGTGCCACCCAGGAGAACCGGGAGAGCCACTTCTCGGCAGCGATGCCCAGGTAGTAGACGACGGCGGTGGTGCCACCCGCCCAGAACAGCGCACCAGATGCGTTGGCCGCCAAGAAGTATGGGTAACGCATCTTCAGTGCGCCAGCGAGCGGGCCAGCGAAGATGCGCAGCAGCGCGATGAAGCGGCCGAAGAACACAGCCCAGACTCCCCAGCGCGAGAACAGTTGCTTCGCCAGTGCGACGTGCCCCGGGCCGAAGTGCTTCGGGAACCGCTTGCCGAGGCGTTCGAAGAGTCCCATCCCGAACCGGTGGCCGATGCTGTACCCGATCGTGTCGCCGACGATGGCGCCGGTGATCGCTGCCGCGGCGACGCCCACCGGGTTGATGTCGAGGGTGTGGCGCGAGGCCAGCAACGCGGCGCTGACGAGCGCGATCTCGCCGGGCAGCGGGATGCCCAGGCTTTCCAGGCCGATGATCACCCCGACGACGATGTACACCGCGAACGGCGGGATGGTCTGCAGCAAGGTGTCGACGTCCACTCGCCAAGGATGCCTCGTGGGCGGGGGAGTGTCCGAACGCGACTCGGCCCGCCATCCGAATGGGATGGCGGGCCGGGTGCGAGCTGGGACGTCGCGGTTACTTGAAGGCGTCCTTGACCTTCTCGCCTGCGTCCTTCAGGTTGGCCTTCACCTGGTCGAGCTTGCCCTCGTTCTCGGTGCTCTTGTCACCGGTGGCGCTGCCAGCAGCTTCCTTGGCCTGGCCGCCCAGGTCCTCGATCTTGTTCTTGGCCTTGTCCAAAGCACTCATGTGATCTCCCTCGATCTCGTGTCCGGGATCTTGTTCCGAACCTGAGACGGGTATTCCTCGGAGAACGGGTCGCCAAACCCGTTGCGGTTCTCGTCACAGAATGGTTAGTCGCAGGTGGCGTGGGTAGCCGAGGCCGAGCAGCAGGTATCACCACGCCAGGCGTCGCGGCCCTCCTTGACCGCGACGACGGCAATGACCAGCGCGGCAACGGGGTCGGCCCACGACCAGCCGAACAGGCTGTTGAGCACCAGGCCAACCAGCAGGACCGCCGACAGGTAGGTGCACAGCAGGGTTTGCTTCGAGTCGGCCACCGCCGACAGCGAGCCCAGTTCACGGCCTGCCCGGCGCTGCGCCCACGACAGCACGGGCATGACGGCGAGGCTGACGGCTGCGAGCGTGATGCCGATGGTGGAGTGCTGGGCTTCGCCCGAGCCGAGCAGTGATCGGATGGCCTCGACGGAGACGTAGAGGGCCAAGCCGAAGAACGAGAAGGCGATGATGCGCAGCGCGGTCTTCTCGCGAGCTTCGGGATCCGTCCCTGCGAATTGCCAGGCGACGGCGGCGGCCGAGGACACCTCGATCACCGAGTCGAGGCCGAATCCGATCAGGGCCGTCGACGAGACCCGCGTGCCCTCGGCGAGAGCGACGATGGCCTCGATGACGTTGTAGCTGATCGTCGCCGCGACGAAGAGGCGGATGCGACGCGAAAGCAGTTGCCGCCGTTCGTCGGTGAGCGATGTTCCCCGTCCGGGCAAGCCGAGCTCCGAGGACATCAGCAGCTGCACCCGTCTTCGGTGCAGCATTGATCCGTGCAGCACGCGGGGTCCACGGCGAGCACCAGGCCGAGCAGGTCGTCGAGGGCGTGTGCGATCCGGGGATCGGCCAGCTCGTATCGCGCCCGTCGGCCCTCGGTGACCGCGACGACGAGGCCGCAACCGCGCAGACACGCCAGATGGTTCGACACGATCTGTCGAGAGACGCCCAATTGCTCGGCAAGATCGGACGGATAGGCGCCGGCGCGACGCAGGCTCAGCAGGATCTGTGTGCGCGTGGTGTCGGAGAGCGCGTGCCCGAATCGGGCGAGGGCATCGTGGTGAACCAGCGTCTGCATGTCGAAAACAGTACAGCAGAATCTGTACTAATGATTTGTCGTTCTATACCTTCTCCGGCACCGGTTCGACGGTCAGCGGTTCCTCGACGGCATTGGAGCGTCGTCGGCGCACTGCCGCCGCGGCCAGGGCGACGACCGCCAGTTCTGCAGCTCCGAGGAGCAGTACGGGCCAGGTCGAACCCGCGGCGATGGTCACCGCCACCGGATGCGAGATAGGCCGCTTCCTGCGCACGACCAGGGCGAATCCGACGGTGGTCAGGAGCCATCCCGCCAGATAGCCGTAGAGCACGGTGGCGATCACGGCGACCCCTTCCTGGATTGCCTCGGTTCGGATGCGTGCACCCGTTCGCCAGCCGGGAGCGACGAGCCACCCCCATTCGCATACTTCTTGGGAACTTCCCGAGTGGCGCCCTGAGTTCCCAAGGATCCGCCAAGAGGCTTACGGAAACCTTGCCGTCACCAGTCAACGCTCTGGCCCGATGAAGGGGGCAGACCATGAAGCGAGTATTCGTCGGAGTAGCCACGGCCGTATTGCTGCTGGGCGCCATCCCCGGGGTGGTGAACCCCGTTGCGGCTCAAGCGCTCCCGGGCGCTCCGGTACCCCTGAAGGCATGGCCTGGCTGCCCCGAGGACAACCCGTCAGGCCCGTGTCACTGGTGCCCGGGTGATCCGCCGGTACAGACCGGCAACATTCGCGTGTACCCCGTCGTGTGGGACGAGAGCATCTGCCACACCTATTGGTACGTCTATTCAGGCCAGGGCAATGTTGCGCACAACATCTGGGATGGCGAACTTCCGCCTCCGCCGCCTCCGCCACCACCGCCGGGCATCAGTTTCCCGTGCCTGCCGTGGTGTTTGTGAGTACAACGTTGATCGCGCGGAAGGGACGACGGGCTAGCGGGCCATCTCGTGTTTGACCTCTTCGCGCGCCTGTACGCGCGCCTCGGCGAAGCAGGTGTCCGGATCGTTCGGTATTGCCGCCAGGCCCGGCCGCCGCAGCGATCGACGCTGCTGCGGCGATGAGACCGCCCAGCACGCACAGGTCGTCGACGCGGTCGGAGTTCTCGCACCCGCGGGTTCCAACGCCGAACTCGCACTGGCTGCGACGCCCACGAACACTGCGGCGGCGACGATTAGCGCGGTGCCGCCGAAGCCAAGAGCTGTGTATCCGAGCCTGACGGCCGCACGACGATGGGACCACAACAATTCTGTGGGAATTGGGGGTTGCGTCCTCTGGTCAGGTGGAGTACAACATCAGTGCCCCGATGACCTCGAGCAGGCGGCGGTGGTGAGTTGAAGCGGCACTGAGTATTCCGAACAGGGGGTATTCCATGCAGATTCGGCAGGACCATCTTCAGTCGGTCGGCGAGACCGCAGTGCCTTTGACCGCGAGAACGGTCGATTCCACACAGCCGGACGACGGCGCCGAACGGGTCGGCTGGTTCCGGTTCTACTTTGATGACCAACGCTGGGAGTGGTCACCCGAAGTGCACAAGATGCACGGTTATCTCCCCGGCGCGGTGTGTCC
This sequence comes from Mycolicibacterium sp. P9-64, assembly GCF_008329605.1. Taxonomy (GTDB): domain Bacteria; phylum Actinomycetota; class Actinomycetes; order Mycobacteriales; family Mycobacteriaceae; genus Mycobacterium. Next base: position 507,837 of record NZ_NPKO01000003.1, on the reverse strand, counting down.
GACGACCGAGTTGGTGCTCTCTCACAAGCACCCCGATGATTACCGACAGATCGCCGACACCCTCGAGGAGATCCGTCGCACCCGCCGACCATTCACCAGTCGCCACCGCATCCGCGACGTTCATGGCCGGGTTCATCACGTGGTCGTCGTCGGTGATCAGCTCTACGCCGACAACGACAGCGGCACCGTCATCGGCACCCACGGGTTCTATCTGGACGTCACACCCATGGAGCGAGTACGCCAACAGGAGGTGACGGCGGCCGTCGCCGAGATCGCCGAGAACCGTGCCACGATCAACCAGGCCAAGGGAATGCTGATGATGGCCTTCGGGATCGACGCCGAGCAGGCCTTCGAATTGCTCAAGTGGCGCTCCCAGCAGACCAACGTCAAGCTACGTGCCCTCGCCGAGCAGGTGGTGGCCGACTTTCGAGCAGTGGGCGGCGGTGCGGCACTCCCGCCGCGGTCGGTGTACGACAACCTGCTGCTGACGGCCCACGACCGCGTTGACACAGAGGTGGCGTCCTAGGGGCGAACTCCGGCGAGCACTGTTTGCACGCAAACTGAATGAAATCGCCTAGCGTGGCTAGGTGCATGCCTTGAACTGCGGCAATACTGGTGCGCGATACTGGGATTGAACCAGTGACCTCTTCCGTGTCAGGGAAGCGCTCTCCCGCTGAGCTAATCGCGCGGGGTCATTCTTGGAGGTGGAGACGGGAATCGAACCCGTGTGCACGGCTTTGCAGGCCGTTGCCTCACCACTCGGCCACTCCACCGTCGGGGTTGATGCGTTTGCACCTTCGAGCGGATGACGGGATTCGAACCCGCGACCCTCACCTTGGCAAGGTGATGCGCTACCAACTGCGCTACATCCGCGTGCTACGGGCGAGATCGTCGCCCGTTGCGAAGCACGACATTAGTCCACTCAACCGACGCCACACAAATCACCCCGGCACCATCGTGGAGATCAGAACAACCGATACGCCTCACGCGCGATCGTGAAGCCATGTCCCGTCTTGGTGTCGCGGCAGGTGACACCCGACTCCGCGCTGTCGCACTGCATCAACCCGGCCGACACCGACTGGCCATAGTCCAGTGGTTCGCCGCCGCCAAGAGTCGTATCACCCGCGCAGACGAAGGCCGCCTCCTCGCCGCGCGACAGCGAAACGCCCTGGCCGTAGTCGAACTCACAATCTGCGGGCCGGGGCGGGGGAGACCAGTCGCGCTCGGAGATGTCGCACCTTGCGTAGCCCGAATCGACGATGCAGCCCACGTTGCCGCTCGGCGAGGTGAAGCCGACGAGGTCGGTCGCTTCGTCGGGCTCGCTGGTGTCTGGTGCTTCCGTCTTGGTGGCACCCGCCGGCGATTCGGTGGGGGTTGCAGGGGCTGTCTTGGCCGGCGTCATCGATGGCGCCGACGCGGTGGGGGTGGAGTCCTGGCCGTCGCAACCGGACAGCAGCGCGGCACTGAGGCCGAGGAGGATGAGGCCAGCTCGCAGCATCATGGCGGTGACCATACCGCCGCCGTGTCGACGCGGCTGGGCGTCGGGATTCTCGGCCGAAGCGACGACCGTGTTAATCTCTGACGTCCACTGATCACGGATCAGTGCGTCTCCCAGGTCTCGTAGCTCAGTGGGAGAGCGTCCGCCTCACACGCGGAAGGTCGCTGGTTCGATACCAGCCGGGACCACCCTAAAAGCCCAGTTCAGGGTTTGTATTCCAGAGTCACTCGCCCCGTGGTTGCGGTCGTCATCCGGCCACTATCCGGCCAAATCCCTGCGGCCATCCGGCAATGGTCTTACGGAAGGTCTCCGCGGGCGTCGAGTGCAGAGGCGACATCGTCGAGTTCGTCGCCGTAGAGATTGACGTAAATGTCTGCCGTCACAGTGATCGAGGCGCGGCCCATCGTCTTCGGTAGCAGCCGCAAGTCTGCGCGCGCTCGCCGCGCCCTCTCTTATCGGCTGCCTCAAGCGCTACATTGCTCGCGAAGTCTTCAACTACCACCAACGACCCCCTAAACCATTGGCGCAATGTAGGACCCATGCACATGACGGCCCGGCCGACGCGACGAACCGGATTTGTCAGCTCACCGGGGCGCCGAGTGCGTTCGTTGGCGGTATCGGCTGCAGTGTGGACCCCAGCTTTGGCCCCAGCGGGATGTCCTGAATGACTCCGTTGCCGTCCATAGCCATCGTGCACACATGCGTGTTCTGGTTCCAGGTTCCGTGGGCCAGGAGGCAGCAAGCCGCGTGGTAGGTCTCTTCAGAGTCCTCGACGTGCGGCTTGTGAATGCAGTTGTTGTACGTCTTGATGTTGAATTCGGCGCTGGCGATCGCGGTGTGTCCGAATGCGCTGGCTGCAAGGGCGATCGCCCCGGCGAGGAGGGCGGCGCGTGAAATCCTGCGCACCCCTGCGGGACGGGCGATGACCGTGGTCGAGTTATCGATGTTCATAAATATTCTCCTTCGGTGTTCGCAGGCCCGGTTGGTGCGTTCACCAGCTAGGAGCGATCAAGAACCGAAGGGGCGACACATTCCTGTCGAGCTTTCTCAATAGTCGACCTGCCGCCCAGGATGACGGGCACGGGTAATTGGCGGCTTCCCATCAGGAACACAGCTCTCCGACCATTGCCGCAACATAGGAACATCTGCTAACAAGTTCAGCGCCAGCACGTCGCGGTTGGGCGTCCTGACTCCACACGGCTGGCATTGCCTTTGCACTGACGGTGCTGGCCCAGCCGGCTGGTGAGGTCAGAGGGCGCGGCTCTATCCGGCCGATATCCGGCCACACCGCGGATCCGTTCCGAAGGGTTGATTACGGAACCTCCCGACGTGTCGACGAGAGCGTCGGGCGCAGGGGCGACGCGATCAGCAACGCGATGGAATGCCTTGCCGCCCATGCCAGATACACCCGCGTACACCGCCCGATGACCGAGGGGCAGCTTCCGACGAAGCTGCCGCTCGGTCTCATCAGAGGTTGAAACGGTTACGCGATCATCGGGTCGATCGCCGACCGGGGCACCAGCACCTGTGGCGCCCCAAATGAGGCGGGCAACAACGCGCCCTGGTCGAAGAAGAAGACCACTCCGTCGTTGATCACCGCGAAATTCTGATAGTTGGCGGGGTTGTACAACGCGGCCGGCGCGATCGGCAACGGCGGCGGCGGTGGCGGCGGCGTGGTCGACGTCGTGGTGGTGGTGGTCGGCGTGGTCGTCGTGGGCTGTCCCGGCACCGCGGGCGGCGTGGGAGGCGCGACGGGCGGCGGCGGTGCCAGCTGCTGCTGCAGTTCAGCCTGGACGATCGGCGCGACCGTCTTCAGCGGATCGTCCACCCGCCACAACGGCGTCTGTTCCTTGTCGTCCGGTGCGGCCGTGTAGATGATCGCCTTGCGATAGGCCTGATCCCAGTTGAACGCCTTGTACGTCGTCTGCGGTTGCGTGCCGCCGACGTTTTGGACCACCGTGAACACCACGGCCTGCGTGCCGCGCGGGGGAATCGCCGAGGAGTACTCCGTCGGCTTGATGCTCAATGAATACGGTGCGTCGCGGGGCGCGTTGGACTTTGCCGTGTTGAGGAACGCGTCGCGCGTCTGGGCGATGTAGTCGGCGACGGCCTTCTGATCCGGGTAGTCCAGCGGAATGCTGATGTCGACGCTGTACCCGGGGTCGGCGAGCTGGATCTCACACGTGCTGCCGGTATTGCCGCCCTTGAGATCGCCGCAGTAGTCCTTCGGAGCCGCCACCGCCACGCCGGAAGAACCGACGACGGCGGCAACCGCGGCGAGCACGGCCACGCTGAAAGCGCGCATGGATATTTACCTCCTAGCAAACGCGGCACCACGCCGCGAAAGAAGATTAACGTGCAGCGCGCCAGTGAAGCAGGTCGGGCTGAGTTACCGCTGGACGCAGGCCGAGGGGGAGCGTTGGTTGATGTCGCGCTAATCCCGCTCGACCATGGCGCCGTAGAAGGTTGCACCCTTCGACGAGAAGGCCCGCTGGGCTGAGCGGACCGGCGCACCGAGCGTGCGCCGATTCGCGTCCGTTTCGGCTGAGACGACAGCAGCGAGATCTCGGGAGCCCACCGCGCGGTCACTGGGGGCAAGCTTCGGCGTCTGTGGCGGTCGAGCGGTGCGCACCACCAACGTGCTGTCCGCAGCGCCAGTTCTGGTCGACGCCGCAGTGCCGTGGTACTTGGCGCAGCGATTGAGTTTTCGTATGGCAGCACCGAGGTTGTCGACGACCGGCAGTTCGCCCCCCGGATCGCAGATGCGGGTGATTCTCTGCACGGCGCGGTTGCCGACGATCGCCCATTCGACGTCACGTCGCGTGCAATGGACACCAACGAAGTGCAACGCGGAGAATGCCTGGCTTCCGAAGAAGTCGACGACACTCAGATCGAGAACGAGCTGATGAGACACGCGGATCCGCTGCTGAACGAAGTATCCGAGTGCTTGGCGATTCGTCGCGTCGACGTCGCCCGTGACGACCACCCACACGCGTTCCGGCGTCAAGTGGTGGATTTCGAAGACGGCGCGGCCGCGTCGCAGCGTTTCCTCGGCGGCCGGCAGTTGTGCTTGACGTGACCTGACAGCAGTGGCGATTCGTGGCACGGGCGAGCCCCTTCTCCGAGCGCCGCGTCGCTGGGAGGACTTCAGAGGCCCCGCAGGCTGAAGGCGGATGCGACGGAGTGGCGCCGCGGCGAGCCGTGATCTCAACCAAAGTTGAGACTACTCCGGCTTCCTTGGCGTCGGCCAGATCCAAATCCAGATCTCGTAGTCCTCTTAATCGTTGTCGGACTTCATGTCTGGACAAATTCGCCAGCTGCGGGAGGCGGTGGCTGCGGTCCAGACCTCCACGGCTTGGGTCTACTCCTCCTCGCCAGGAGTGACGACCATCGGCACCTGCAGGTGCCGCAGGATTCTGGCAGCCGTCGAACCGATGAACAGCCGCCGCGGCGGTGCCAACCGGCTGGAGCCGAGCATGAGGAGATCGCCGTCCTCCCAGTCGAGCCCTTCCACCGCCTCCTCGACCGTGGCACCGTCGGCGACGACGGCCGTCACGTCGGAACCCTCGGGAAGCGCTGCCTTCGCGGATTCGAGTGTGGCGTACGCATGTTCGCGTGCCGCCGCGACACCGGCCTCGCCATGCTTGTCGAGCGCGACGAGCGACACCAGCCGCAGCGGCGCGCCAGTCGCCTTGCTCGCCCGCACCGCGGTGTCGAGCAGCCGAGCGGCGCCCGGGCGGTCACCGATGGCGCACGTGACGCTCCGGATGCGTTGCACGTCGGAGTCGCGGGTGCCGCGCGGAGCCACCGCGACGGGAACCGGCGCAAAGTGCAGCAGATCGTCGACGAGCGAGCCCAGCGACAAGCTGCCGATCAACCCGCCTCCCGACCCGCCCACCACGATGGCTTCGGCCTCGAGCCGCACCGCTTCCTCGCTGAGAGCGCCTGCGACCGAATCGTCCACCAGCACTCCGCCGCGAGCCGTGACGTCGTCGGGCACCAACTGCAGCGCTTCGTCGAGCCACTCCGAACTCTGCTCGGCGAGCACCTCGTGGAACTTGTCCGACGTGACACGTGGGGTGGTCACGTCGTCGGGAGCCAGGACGAGCCGCAGTTCGAGTTCGGCGCCGAGGGTGCGGGCGAGCTGAACCCCGAGTGAAACCGCGTCCGCACCACCGGGTGTCGCGAGATAGCCGACGACGAGTTTCACTTGGACTCACCCGCCCTGCCGTGCCCGATATGGGGGATCGGCGTGCCCTCCTCGGCGAGCGTCTCCTCCTCGATCTTCATCGTCAGTGGTTTGCGCAACCCACGAGTGACGTAGACCAGCAGTATCAGCCCCACGACGAACCAGATGGCGCCGTAGAGCAGGGCGTCGAAGTGCAGGTTGATCCAGAGCACCGCCGTCATGCACATGCCGATGATCGGAAGCACGATGTTGGTGATGATCTCGCGAGGCGTGTTCCGCTGCTTCAACCGGACCGCGTAGTAGAGCAGCACGGTCAGGTTGACGACGGTGAAGGCGATGAGGGCGCCGAAGTTGATCATCGCCGAGACGAATTCGAGCGTGAACTTGAAGGCGAGCAGCGATACCGCGCCGACGATCAGTACCGCGTGCAAGGGCGTCAAGAACTTCGGGTGGATGTAGGACAGGAAGCGCGGGATTCGCCCCGTGCCGTTGCGGGCCATCACGTAGATCATGCGAGAGACGCTGGCGTGCGAGGACAAGCTCGACGCGAACATGGCGGCAAGGGCGGCCGATACGAACAAGATCTTGAAGAACTCGCCGCCGACCTTCAGCGCGAGTTCGGGCAGCGTGTCGTCGGTGACTTCGAAGCCGTCGAGCGTGGGGAAGGCGGCCTGGGCGAACCACGCGCCGAGGAAGAAGATCGCGCCACCGATCAACAGCGCCAGGACGATCGCCTTCGGAACCGTGCTCGGCGTCTTGGCCTCTTCGCTGTACATCGTGATGGCATCGAATCCGATGAACGAGAAGCACACGACGGTGGCGCCGGCGATGACGGCGCCCATGTCGACACCTGCGTGATACAGCGGTTCGAGGGTGAAGATCGTGCCCTGCCCGAGGCCGTTGCGTATCGAGTTGTACGTGAGCACGATGAAGACGCCGATGAGCACGATCTGGAAGACCACGAGGACGCCGTTGATGTTCGACGTGCCCTTGATGCTCCAGGCGTTGAGCGCGGTGACGATCGCGACGTAGACGACGACGAAGATCCACGACGGGGCGTCGGGGAAGAACGACTCGAAGTAGATTCGCCCGATCACGGCGTTGACCATCGGCAGTAGCAGGTAATCGAGCAGCGACGACCATCCGACGAGGAAGCCGACGTTGGGGTGGATCACCTCGGATGCGTAGGTGTAGGCCGATCCTGCCGAGGGGAAGACGCGCGTCATCCGTCCGTAGCTGATGGCGGTGAACACCATGGCGACCAAGGCGACGATGTAGGCCAGCGGGACGACAGCGTCCGTCTCGTCCGAGACGATTCCGAACGTGTCGAACACGGTCATCGGGGTCATGTACCCCAGGCCGAGGCCGACGATCGCCCACAGTCCGAGCGAACGCCCGAGATGCGGTGTGCTGGATGTTGAAGACTGTTGCACGCGAGCGCCTTTCAGCTGACATTTCATTCGAGCCACAGGGTAGGCTACGGGGCGTCGTCGTGACCCGGACGATCACGCTAACCCTCGGACGGCGGCCGCCGCAGCGTATTAGTGGCGCGCGACGGGATCCGTAGATCCGGCGCGGACGCGGAAGCCCGTTCTTGCAATCTCCTCACGGCAACATCAGGGCTGGTCAATGACCGAGTGGCGGGCGGACCGCAAGTTCAATCGTGCGTTCGGGGCGTCGAAGGCCCGTCACAACTGGCTGTTCAGCGTGCGCTTTCGCACGTCGGGTTTGGTCGTCGCGCGGTGTGGGAAAACGGCTGGTGCGGCACCGGGGCGATTGCCCGGTCACGCGGGGGCGTTCAACAGCAGCGCGCCGACGATGAGAATCAACGAGCGAGGGGATCTGTCATGGCTGACGACAAGAGTGGACCTGCAGAAGGCATCAGCGGCGTCGTGGAAGGCGTCAAGGGCAAGGCCAAGGAGGTCATCGGCGCGGTGACCGGCCGTGATGACATCCGCCGTGAAGGCGAAGCCCAGCAGGACAAGGCCGACGCGCAGCGCGAAGCCGCGAAGAAGGAAGCCGAGGCCGAGGCCGCACGCGGTGCGGCCAAGGCGAGCGAGGCTCGCCAGAAGGCCGAGCAGTAGTAACGGCAGACGATCGAGAGGCCCGGCCCGGTTGGGCCGGGCCTTCCGTCTGTCGATGGACGTGCCCGGCCCGACGCCCAGACGCGGGTCCTGACGTGCCACCGTTTGGGCCCGTCCGCGAGGGGTATGCGACTGGTCATGACACGGTTTGGCTACACCCTGATGACCGAGCAGAGCGGACCGAAAGATCTTGTCCGGTATGCTGTTTCGGCAGAACACGTCGGATTCGACTTCGAGGTGTCCAGCGATCACTATTCGCCGTGGCTGGCAGCGCAGGGACACGCACCCAATGCGTGGACCGTCCTGGGCGCGGTAGCCCACGCCACGCAGCAGGTGGAGTTGTTCACCTACGTCACCTGTCCGACGATGCGTTATCACCCGGCAGTCGTGGCGCAGCAGGCGGCGACACTGCAGATCCTCGCCGACGGGCGATTCACGCTCGGGCTGGGCAGCGGGGAGAACCTCAACGAGCACGTGGTCGGCAAGGGCTGGCCGACGATCGTGCACAGGCAGGACATGCTTCGCGAGGCCATCCAGATCATCCGCGAATTGTGGACCGGTGAACTCGTCGATTGGGCCGGCGAGCACTTCGCGGTCGACTCGGCCCGCCTGTGGGACATCCCCGACGTACCCGTCTCCATCGCCGCCGCGGTGTCTGGGGAGAAGTCCGTCGAGACCTTCGCCCCCATCGCAGACCATTTGATCGCCGTGGAACCGGACAAGGAGCTGGTCGACTCGTGGCACGACGCCCGGCGCGCGACTGGGCTACCTGGCGATGTCAAAGTGGTCGGGCAGATTCCGATCTGCTGGGATCCCGACCGCGATGTCGCGATCGCTCGAGCCCACGAGCAATTCCGCTGGTTCGGCGGAGGCTGGCAGGTCAACGCCGACCTTCCGACGACAGCCGGCTTCGCAGGCGCTACCCAATTCGTTCGCCCCGAGGACGTCGCGGAGTCGATTCCATGCGGTCCCGACTTGGACGCGATCGTCGAAGCGGTCCGCGCCTACTGGGACGCCGGTTTCACCGACATCGCACTCGTCCAGATAGGCGACGAAGGTCAGGATCTGTTCCTCGAGGAAGCCGCCACACCGCTGCTGGCGGCACTACGCGCTGCGGCAGGTTGACGATTCGTTCGCTCAAATGTCCAGTGTGACCGCAAGATTGGGTGCCAGCTCCTCCGGTAGCGGGGGAGGGGTGGGAAGCACCCTCCCCCGCAATGGGGTGAAGTATGAGGCGTTGCGCTCGTACCAGGATTGGGGCGGCAGTGGTGGAAACCACCGCCGCCGAATGACACGGCGCTTCGCAGATATCAGTCGAGTTCGGCGAGGGCCTTGCGGGCGGCTTCCAGTTCGGCCTCGAGAGCCGCCACCTTGGCGGCCTGCTGGGAGCGCGCCTCCTCGATCACCGCGTCGATCGGGGTGGACAGGTCCTCGTGCAGTTCCTTCGCCGCCCGCGACACCGCGGCGGCTGCGACGGCGAGGTCGCGGGCCAGGAAGGTGGTGCCCTGCTTGAGCTCCGCACGCCATTCGCCGTCGGCGGTGCCGATGACGGTCAGCGTCAGCTCGAGGGTCTTGGTCTTCTTGCCGGGTCCTCTTTTGGCCGGCGCCTTCTTGGGCGCCTCCTCGACGAGGGCTTCAGCGGCAGGCGTCGGCGTGCCCTCCGGGAGCGTGCTCTCGACGGCCGAGACCGAGAAATCGGGAGTGTCGAAGTCGGCGGGCAGCGTTTCGGGTGCCAGAGTGTCTACAGTCATCGTTGCGGCGAACTCCTTTAGAACATCGCCCGCCGTGCGCGGGCTGGCGTAGGACTATATTAGAACATACGTTCGATGCCGATGCTACCGGACGCCCGCAGTCGAGCAATTGGTATTGCTGCGTAACGGGTTTGAGTTCTTCACGACGGTATCGACAGCACGAACTCTGCATAGCCGAACCGCTGCCCGTTGACTTGTAGCTCGATGCCATGCACTCCCGGGTAGTACCGACGAGTGGTGATCGGCTTGATGGCGTGTCGACGCGATAGCGCGATGCGTTCCTGGGGTGCCATGGTTTTCGTGGTCAGTTTGAACATCTTCGGCGTGGTCGAGCCGTTGGCCTTCCGATGGTGGATCACGTAGTCGATGGCCAAGACGGCGGGACGATCGCCGAGGTTGGTGATCTCGCCGGTGAACGCAATGGCCCCACCAAGGGTGATCGCCGTTGCCTCTAGCACCGGGCCGTGCACGTCAAGCCGATCGGCAGTGAACCCGAGCAGCTCAAGCGCCGCCGGGTCGCCCGCCTTGACCAACGTGCGCATGGCGCGGCGGATCACCGACGGGGTCTGGGCGTCCGGGGCCCCGGCCCACCCGGTCGCGGTAGCCACGGCTGTTTCTGGCTGCAGCCGGGACACGTCGTTGAGGTGGTTGGCCACCGACCGGCGCACGGTCTCCGATTCGTCGCGATACAGTGCGTCCAGAATGCGCCTGGTGCGACCTGGTGTGACGATGAGCGAACGAACTTGCTTGGCCCACGGTAACTTTGGCCGCGTGCCCTCGCTGGCTAGCCGCCGCACGGCCCCGTCGTCGTGTGCGCTCCAGATCTCGGTGATGCTCAGCGCCCGCTCGAAGTCGGCGTTGAGGAAGGTGCGGACCGCGAACTCACTCGTCAAACGTGGAGTGAGAGCGGCTAGTAGATCCATTCCGTCGTCGAACTCGCGGGCGTCGCCGCCGGCGGTCGCGGCGACGGCGATGGCTTCCGTGAGCGGCCAGATCATCCACCCGGTGAGGTTGACGTCAATGAGCGCGCGCCGGACGATCGACGCCAACTCGGGGTAGCCGGGGGAATCGTGCAGGATTGCCGCGCACACCACTGCCACCCGCTGAGTCAATGTCTGCGACGAGAACTCGTCGACGGCCGAGGGAACCGTCGTCCACCGGGTTCGGGCCGGGCTGGCCGCGTCGAGAATTCGGGCGAGGCCGAGCACGGCGTCGGCGTTCAGTAGCTCGTCGGCAGTTGGCATGGTCGAAACACTACGGAGGGGCGCAGACACCGAGCGATGCCACGTTACGGGTGCACGGCGCCGATCCAGTGCAGAAGGTCGTGCGCCGTTGGGATCCGAGCGGAGGTCGAAGCGCTCCGGTGCTACGCCGCTTGGACTAGCTAGAAGATCAGTCCGGTGGTCTTGCTGGTTGCTGCGGCAAAACGGTTCTGGACGTCTTCCCAGTTGACGACGTTCCAGAAAGCCTTGACGTAGTCGGCCTTCACGTTCTTGTACTGCAGGTAGAACGCGTGCTCCCACATGTCGACCTGCAACAGCGGGATGATGCCGAGCGGGACGTTGGCCTGCTGGTCGTAGAGCTGGAAGGTGAGCAGACGCTGACCGAGGGTGTCGTAGCCAAGGACTGCCCAGCCCGAACCCTGCAGTCCGTTGGCGGCCGCGGTGAACTGCCCCTGGAACTTGTCGAACGAGCCGAACTGGTCGTCGATCGCCGCGGCAAGGTCGCCGGTGGGCTTGTCGCCGCCATTGGGGGAGAGGTTCTTCCACCAGATGGAGTGGTTGACGTGGCCGCCGAGGTGGAACGCGAGGTTCTTCTCGTTGAGGAAGATCGCGGCGTGGTCGCCGTTGGCGCGTGCCTCTTCGAGTTTGGCGATGGCGTCGCCCAGGCCCTTGACGTAGGCCGCGTGGTGCTTGCTGTGGTGAATCTCGTTGATCTGCCCGGAGATATGCGGTTCGAGTGCGCCGTAATCGAAGTCCAGGTCGGGCAAGGTGTACTCAGCCATGGGGTTCCTTTCCGATGTTCTGTTGTCAGGTTCGCGCCACCAGTCGCAGTGACGCCGTGGGGCACCCGGCTCGCCGTGGATCGGACGATGCCCCTTTCGCAGCGTAGGACGGACTCATTCCATCTGTCCAACCATTCATATGTTCACGTGTTACGATAAAAATACGGTCCGGCCGTGGGCGGCGTCGATGCAGCACATCACGTAGCGATTCGTCCCCGTGGGCGGGTAGCGATGCCACGGCCGGCCGCTCGAATTCATGCTGATTCCTACCAATGAGCTCGTGCCGGAGCGTCGGGACGCAATCAACCGAAACCCGTTGCGACTGATGCGAATCTGGCACGTCCAGCCAGATCGACGCTGGCCGCCCGTCACCTACTGCGCGTGTGTCGCCAGGTGGTCGCCAACGGGAATCCGTGACGACGCGGAGTAGCCAACGGGCAACAACACGTCGCCAGAAGTCGTGTAGTAGTAGACGTCCCAACGGTGGTAGCCCCCGAACGCCGCGGGCTCGGCGGCCAGGATGGCCGCGTAGTCGTTGACCGCCTGCACGTATTCGTTGGCGTGGTTGTAGCGGTAGATGGCGTGGTCACGATCGTCGGCGAATCCGTTGGCGGCCAGGTAACGGCCGGCCGCCATGATGCTGTCGTGGGGCGAGGTGATGTCGCCGCCTGCCCCGTAGGCGTCGAACGTCGCTGGCATGAACTGCATCGGACCCTGCGCACCGGCGGTGCTGACGCCGTCGATGCTCCCGAAGTGGGTCTCGATCAGGTTGATCGCGGCAAGGTAGTTCCAGCTGACGCCGGATGCGGCCTCGGCCTCGCGGTATTCACCGAGCAACTGCTCGGCGGGCACGGGTGCCTTGATGCGCCATGCCGGGAGCGTGTCCTTGACCTGAGCCATCGCGGTGAGTTGTCGGCGCGCATCGACGTTGAGGTCGTAGACCGCGAGCAGCGGCGACGGGATGCGCGGTCGCACAACCGGATCCCAGTCGGGGTGGCGCCCGATCGCGCGGTAGGCCGCCTGCTGTCGGCGCGCAGCTGCCGATAGCGCGGCATCCGGTGTCGACGGGTCGCGGAGGGCTTGTTCGTCGGCGACGAGGTCGTCGGCGAGCTGGGCAGGGTCCGCCGCAAGCCGCGGTTGGGCGCCGGTGGGTGCGGCTTCCGCGGTGGGTACCGTCGGTTCGTCCAGCATCGTCGCGTCGAACGGCGCGTTGGCGGCAACCGTCGTCGTTGGGGAGTCGGCGACGCGCGTCGGAACGGGCGCTGACGACTCCGAACAGCCGACGACGGTCAGCAGCGCGGTGACGAGAAGAACGGGGGCGCGACACCGTTGCGGAACGGCGACGACTCGGTCACGACGCACTGTTTTCACTCCCGTTGGCGGCTTCGGAGCGCGACGCTATCCAAGGAAGGCGGGCTCGTCACCGAAGCCTAGGGGCATCGGTTCGCTCGTGACGTACAGATGGCATCAGGAGAGTCTCCGTTTGGAAACGGTGCGGTGCGGCGTGGTGCGGGATTGACACTGGGCTGCTGATAATTAACGCGATCGTCGAACCGTGACAGCGGTGCGGCGAGCTTTCCTTTTGCACCACCTGAATGCACCACGAATGAAGGAGTCGACGACGATGGCGATCTTTGATCGATTGAGCATCGGAGTAGTTGTTGCCGGCGCAGGCTTGTTCGGGGTAGCCCTGGGCTTGAGTGCAAACGCTGCTGCCGCTCCGTGGGCTACCGGAGGCTGCGATTACAGCGCCTCGTCGGCTGCGGTCGCCGCGGCTCCGGCAGGCGCGCCGTGCGCAGCACCGCTCGCCGACATGTCCGGCATCCCGATGGCGCTGCCGGGGCCGGTTCCCGTCGTCCCGATCGCGCCGCCGCCGATCGTTCCGCCGATCGTTCCGCCGCTTGCGCCGCCCGTCGTTCCGCCGATCGTGCCACCGCTTGCGCCGCCCATCGTTCCGCCGGTCGCCCCGATCGCTGCGGCGGCTGGGCCGGTGGCAGCAGCGGCCCCGATCGTCGACATGGCTGGCGGCTTCGCAGGCAAGGGCGACCCCGTCGCTCCCGCACCGGCAGGCGGCCCTACGGACGGTCAACCGCTTCTGCCCGGTCCCGCGCCTCGCGGTCCGAGCTAAGGCCCGATCCCTCCAAAAGTCGGCCGTCCGACCTAGACCACTGCTCGACCGTGCGACACTCAGTCGGCCGAGCGAGGTGAGGGGTGACGTGGCGTACGTGAAGGCGGCCGATCGCGAGGAGCAGATCGTCGCGGCGGCCAGACGGGTGATGGCGACCGTTGGCGTGTCCGCGACGACGCTGCGCGCGGTGGCGTCCGAGGCCGGAATCCCGTTGGGCACACTGCACTACGTCTTCCCGTCCAAGGAGAAGATGCTGCGCGCGGTGATCGCCGCGGTGATCGCCGAGGTCTTGCACACGGTCGGGGATGGACTGCAGTTCGATCAGGGCGTGGAGCACGCGATCCGCAACGGTGCCCATCGCTTCTGGGACACGCTCGTCGAAGGCGATGTCGGCGTACAGATCACGCAATACGAGCTGGCGATGTACGCGGCGCGAACTCAGGACTTGGGCAGCCTGGCTCGACTGCAGTACGAGCAGTACACGTCGTTGATCACCGAATTGTTGGAACAGGCGGCCACGTCGGCAGGCGAGCGCTGTGCCGTCGACTTCGACACGCTCGGACGCCTCTGCCTCGCCGTGATCGACGGCCTCATCGTGCAATACGTGTCCCACCCCGATGCCGATCGCGCCCACCGCGACCTCAATCGCGCAATTGACATGATCGTCGCCTTCGCCGACCCACAACCCGTCAGCAGCGGACGGGCCTAACCGGCTCGTGGTTGCGTCCCGATGATTGCCTCCGCTACGTTAAAAGTCGGTCGGTTGTCCGACTTGGTTGATCGAGGCGGAGAGGCGGCTTATGACACGAGACGTGACGGTGGCAGTGGTGGGCGGGGGACTGTCGGGATTGGCCGCAGCACGCGAATTGCACCGACGAGGCATCGAGGTCGTCGTGCTCGAGTCCGGGGACCGGCTCGGCGGTCGGGCGATGTCCGAGACGACCGTCTTGGGCTCGCGGGTCGACCTTGGCGGGCAGTGGATCGGCCACGATCACCATCGCCTGATGGCCGCGAGTGTGCTTGAACCACAGGGTCACTGCGATCGCCGACGATGATCGCGGCGTCACCCTCCGCACGACGTCCGGCGACGTGCGAGCGGCGAAGGTCATCGTCACCGTGCCTTCGCCGCTCGCCAGGCGAATCGAGTTCGAGCCGCCACTTCCGCCCGATCGGATCGCGCTCCAACAGGGCACCTACATGGGCTCGGTGTACAAGGCGATCGCGGTCTACGAGCGACCGTTCTGGCGCGAACGCAGGGGAGGGGAGTTCATCGTCCTCGACAACCCGGGTCGCGCCGTATTCGACACCACCCCGCCCGACGGACCAGGGCACCTGTGCGTGCTGGTGGCGGGGCCGGAGGCGCGCACGCTCGACGGCTTTGACGCGGCGGCCCGTCGCGCCGCGGTTCTCGAAACGTTGAGCCGGCACGTCGGGCCCGAAGTCCTCGAACCGGCCGGTTGGCACGAAAAGTCTTGGCACCTCGACGAGAACGTCGGTGGCGGCTACCTCGCGTTGCCCAGCCCTGGAACGACGGAAGGTCTACTGCCCGTGCCGTGCTCGCCGGTAGGAGACGTTCACTGGGCGGGTTCCGAAACGGCCGGCGACCACCCAGGCTATCTCGACGGAGCCATTGAATCCGGTCTCCGAGCGGCCAACGAAGTCATCGAGGCGCTGGAGCGCTAAGGCCCGATACCGGCCGAGGAACCTCAACGTTGTTCTCCTGCACGATGACTGGGTCACCGACGTTGACGGTGTTGAAGTACCACTCCGCGTCCTCGGGGCTGAGGCTGATGCAGCCGTGGCTGACGTTCTCGTAACCGAGGGAGTTGATGGCCCACGGAGCGGAGTGCACGAAGAGGCCGCGGTTGGTGATGCGGACGGCGTAGTCGACCGTGAGTAGGTAACCGTCGGGAGCGTCGGTGGGGATGCCGACGCTGCTCGAGTCCATGGTCACGTCGCGGTCCTTGCCCAGCACGGTGTAGGTGGCTACGGGCGTGGGGTACTCCGGCCTGCCCATCGAGGCCGGGAACACACCCGGTTCGCCCCAGTGGGGCCGGTGGTGGGGTGCCGGTAGCGCAGACGGAGGTCCCGAGTCGACGCCGTCGACCGTCACGGTGAACGTGTGCTCCGAGATGTTCGCGACGCCGATGACGGCGGGGCCGGTTTGCAGGCTGGTGGATCGACCGCCCACCGAGAGCGCAATCGTGCTGTGCGCGGGCCAATACCGGTCGGGAACCCATTGCACGGCGGTGTCGTCGAGCCATTGGTACTTGCCGGTCATCGGGGGAACGGATTCGACGTCGAGGACGCGTTCGGCCAGGCTCTTGTCGGCGACGGGCGCGCTGAACGTCACGACCACGGGGTGCGCCACGCCCACGACCTGGCTTGGTGCTGGAAGCACGGACGTGATGGTGGGCCGAAGGGATTGGGTGGACGCCGCCATGCTGGCGCTGGCCGGTCCTGCAGCCACGAGAGCGCTGACCCCAATAGTGACAAGAACGCACCGCGCGACGTGACGCATGGATCCCAATCCCTAGATAATTACACCGATGTCAATTGGAATGGTATTGGGTGCGCGGTGTTTCGATGTGTCAGTGCGCTTTAGCAATTCGCTCACGGTTCCGTCACGCTTCGGCTACGGCGATCGAGTCCGAAACGTGACCTCACATCGTCAGGGCTGACGACGATGAGTTTCGGCGATCCGTCGAAGGTAGGTTGCGGCAAGGACTTCCGACGCATAGTCGTCGAGCCGGAATTTGAACAGCTCGGTCGGGTCACAACTCCGCATCATGACGGGCCCACTGCTCAGCCGGGGCAACGGATTTACGGAGCACCGTCACCACTGGTAGGGGAGGAACTTCCCGTTGAAGGTGACGACGATCCGATCGCCCTGTGGATCTTCGTGTTTGGCGAAGTCGACGTTGAAGTTGATCGCGCTCATGATCCCGTCGCCGAACTCCTCGTGGATCAGTTCCTTGAGGGCTTGCCCGTACACGTCGAGTGCCTCGTGGAACCGGTACACGGTGGGGTCGGTGGCCAGGTCGACGTCGGCGATCCGGTAGGGCTGGCGTGCAAGCGCGGTGATGACGTCGTCGGCGAGTCCGAGTTTCTCGACGATGGCCTGCGCGGACTCCCGCGGCACCGGGTGCTTGCCGAGCAGCGCGGCTACGGTCCACACCAGTGGCTTGTCGATGTGTTGGGCCAGCTCCCGCCAGGTCAGCCCCTGCTCAATGCGGGCGTCGTTGACGATCTGACCGGCTTCTTCTTTGTCGATTGCGGGCATGCCACCGACGGTAGTGCCCGTGGGCGATGGGTGACAGGGGTCGGTGTTCGAGATCTGGAATGCGTCGATAGCGCGGACCTATCGGGGTGACAGAAATAGTTCGCCCACCCCGATCGGCCCGAACTAGCATCGATCACGTGGAGGGCATCGTTGTGGAAGAAGGCGTTCGAGTCAGCAGACTGTTGGACGCCCAGGTAAAGGCCGCGCAGTTGTTCGACGAGATCTCGGGTCGCGGGATGGTGCGCGCCGGGATCAGCGAGCGCACCCTGTCGGACGAGATTCGTGATCTGGCCAAGGACATGTTCGGCGTCACGCGGCACTGGCACAAGCGCATCGTGCGGGCCGGTGAGAACACCCTGGAAACAGCCCGCGACAACCCGCCCGACCGGGAGATCGCCAATGACGACGTCCTGTTCATCGACTTGGGACCGATCTTCGAGGAATGGGAAGCCGACTTCGGGCGAACCTTCGTGCTCGGGGACGATCCGCTCAAGCTCGCGCTACGTGATGCCCTTCCCGAGGTGTGGAACGCAGGACGCGACTACTTCCACGGTCAACCCGACATCACCGGCGAGGAACTGTTCGACTACGTCGTCGCCTTGAGCGAGAAACAGGGGTGGGCGTTCGGTGGCGTGATCGCGGGGCACCTCGTCGGCGAGTTCCCACACGAGAAGATCCGCGGCGAGGAGATCGACTCCTACATCGCACCAGGGGCGAAACTTCCCATGCGGCGAAAAGACCGCTCGGGCAGGCAATGTCACTGGATCCTGGAGGTCCACCTCGTCGACGAGGACCGCCAGTACGGCGGATTCTACGAGGAGCTGCTCGACATCGGCTGACAGGCCGGGCAACTCAGTCGTTCAGCTGGATGACGATCGCGTAGCCGTCGTGATCGCCAGTGGTTTGGGTGGCACTGTCCACCGAATTGCTCAAGGGGACGATGCCGACCAACGTTGCGCCGTCCTGCATTAGCTGACTGGCGAGTTCGTCGCGGGCCGCGTTGTACGAGGTGTAGACATGCGTCGGCACGACGCCGTTGAGCAGACCTATTTGCTCGCGGCTGACCGCGACGGTCCAGACGAATCCTTCAGGGGTCTGCACGGGGTCGGGTCCGAACGCACGGGCGTGATCGTCGGGGAGCAGAAAGAAGTTGTTGGAGTAGGCATCCACGCCACCGGCGGGCTGTTGGCCGTATGTTTCGCCGTCGATGGTGCCTTGAAACCCCCGGGTGTGCACTGGCAGGGCAGGGAATCCGGCCTGAGTCATCTTCGCGTTGAACTTCGCGGTGGCCTCCGCGGCAGTGGTCGACGTCGGATCGACGATGATGACGTTGATCGGCTCCAAGAGCGACTTGCCGTCGATCTTTTGTCCGCCGAAGTCCGAGATCTGTCCGTTGGACTCCAGCAGCCAGGTGCCGATGTTCCCGTACGGGGTTTGGACCGCGTCGCTGGCGCTGGGGGTTCCAGGACTGGTGGATACCGGATTCGTGCCGATCACCGGATCGTTGGTGAAGTCGGTACGAGTGCCCACCACCGGCATCCCGAGTGTCAGTTCGATGCGGCGGACGAACTCGAACATCAGTAGGTGCAGCGGATCCGTGGGGGGCACACCAGGATTCGGAGCGATCAGCGAATTCACCACGCCGAACACTTGCGACAGCACGCCCAGGATGACGTTGCCAGGTAGGGGAGGTGCGACGGGTGTGGCGGCCGCGGGCAGCACGGCCACCGCCGCCGGTGTCGGAGCGGGTGCCACTAGCGATGCCACTGCCGCGGCAGGCCCGGTGGCCGACTCGGCACCCGACACGAACGATCGGGCAGTGGGACTCGGAGATTCCGGAGTGTCCACGGTGTGGATGTCCGCGAGCGCGGCCACCTTGGCGCGCTGCACGGTGTGCGTGACTTCGCCATCCGACGACGGCGTCGGGTCCGACGACGCGGTCGGATACGTCGACGGGGTCGTGGACGACACGAGGATCACGTCCGACGGTGGGGTCGGTTCAGGTGAGCCCGTACCCGCGGACGGGGTGGAACTCGCTGGAGCGACGACGTCAGGTGCTGAGCTGGTGGATGCGCTCGTAGCTGGCGGTGTCGAGGAAGTCGGCGTGCTGTCCTGGTCGGCAGAGGCGGTCTGTGACGTCTTCGTCGATTCCGCCGCGGCCGCAGGTTTGGTTTGGCCGCTTGTCGAGGACGAGCTGTGCGTGCTGCGTTTCGTCTCCGACGGGCTGGTCGATGTCGAGGTGGGGGAATCGCCCGGCCCGTGCGTCGAGGTCGACGGACCGCTCGACGTGCCCTCGTTTGACGTGCTCGGCCCTCGGCTGGGTTCGGAGCCCGTGCCGCCGCTCGGCGAAGACGAGCTACCTGGGCTGTCCGAACCGGTGCCTTCGGCGTGAGCGATGCCCGAACCGCTGGCCAGGGCCGCGCCGACACCAAGGGTGATCGCGCCCGCGCCGAGCCAGCCATGAGGGATGCGTGGTTCTGGTTTGGCGCGGTGGCGCCCCTTCGCCCGTCGGGAGCTACCGGCCGTCGCCGTCTTCGCCCGGTGTCCACCAGCCACGCCAACCCCCGTTGAACTTGATCTGCTCGTAGGTATATCAGCGTTCCAGCAAAGTTCCAAGGCATCTGCTGGCAACTCTGACCCGGTGCGTGGTATTCGGTCAGGAATCCGCAGCGGGCGGGTACGGCAGGTTGCTGCTCGCGTGCTCGTCGACGCGGACGCCGGCACCCAGATAGGGGAAGGCGCGCTGCGAACACGCGGGCCGGTCGCAGATCTTGCAGCCCGCGCCAATCGGCACGGTGGCATCCGCACAGGTGAAGTCGATTCCGGCGGAGTAGATCAGCTTGTCGGCATGGGCGAGATCGCAGCCAAGGCCGATGGCGAAGCTCTTCTGCGGGCCCAGGTACCGGTCCGATGGAGAGTCGGCGGTTCTGGCGATCCAGAAGTACGACCGTCCGTCCGGCATCTGCGCGACCTGGGTGAGGAACCGCCCCGGTTGCGCGAACGCGTGGTGTACGACCCAGAGCGGGCAGGACCTCGCCGCTCGATGCAGCTTCGAACAGGTCGCCTACCTGTTGTGGCACGGCGAGCTGCCCACCGACGGCCAACTGCAACTCTTCTCACAGCGCGAACGCTCAAGCCGTGGACTCAACCGGTCCATGCATTCACTGCTGGCCAAACTCCCCGACAACTGCCATCCGATGGACGTGGTACGCACCGCGATCAGTTACCTCGGCGCCGAGGATCCCGAGGAGGACAACAGTTCACCGGATGCGAACTACGCCAAGTCCCTGCGGATGTTCGCGGCATTGCCGACGATCGTAGCTTCCGACATGCGACGGCGTCGTGGGCTGGAGCCGATTGCGCCAGACTCCCAGCTGGGCTACGCGGAGAACTTCCTCAACATGTGCTTCGGGGAGGTGCCCGAACCGGTGATCGTCGAAGCGTTCGAGCAGTCGATGGTCCTGTACGCCGAACATAGTTTCAACGCGTCGACCTTCGCGGCTCGTGTGGTGACCTCCACCCAGTCCGACATCTACAGTGCGGTGACGGCGGCGATCGGTGCCCTCAAGGGCTCGCTGCACGGCGGTGCCAACGAGGCGGTCATGCACGACATGATCGAGATCGGCGGTGCGGATCGAGCAGCGGAGTGGCTGGACGGCAAGGTCTCTCGCAAGGAGAAGATCATGGGGTTCGGCCACCGGGTCTACAAGAACGGCGACTCTCGGGTACCGACCATGAAGGCGGCACTGGCCCGCGTCGCTGCAATGAAGGACGGCCAACGCTGGCTCGACATCTACCAGGTGCTGGAGAGCGGAATGGCGGCCGCGACCGGCATCAAGCCGAACCTCGACTTTCCGACCGGCCCCGCCTATCACCTGATGGGCTTCGACATCCCAAGCTTCACGCCGATCTTCGTGATGAGCCGAATCACCGGATGGACCGCCCACATCATGGAGCAGGCCGCATCCAATGCGCTGATCCGGCCGCTGAGCGACTATTCCGGCCAGCCCCAACGCGCGCTGGCATAGCCGGCTTTTCGGCGTGTGGGCCGCCCAACGTGAAGTCATGGCAAATCCGTCGCCGGATCTTCGCCGCAGCCGCACGCTCGGCGAAGCGACCGAAATTTGTCATACCCGTCTGGTTTGATGGTGTCATGTCCTCGGACACAGCGTCTTTCGCTCCTCGGGTGAGCCCGAAGGAGCGTCTCGACGAGCTGTTCGATGAGGTGTCGGAGCTGACCGGTCAGCGCAACGCCATCGATGGCCGGCTGGTGGAGATCGTCGCCGAGATTGACCGCGACGGACTAGGGGGCATGACCGGCGCGCGGTCGATTCCGTCGCTGGTGGCCTGGATGACCGGTGCCTCACCGCGCAACGCCAAGACGATCGCCGCCATCGCCCATCGACTGCCGGAATTCCCCAAGTGTGCGGCGGGGATGCGGGAGGGCCGGTTGTCCTTGGATCAGGTCGGGGTGATCGCCGAGAAGGCAGCCGACGGATCCGATGCGCACTACGCGGAAATGGCCGCGGTCGCGACGGTCAGCCAGCTGTGCAAGGCGATCAAACTGGAACCGAAACCCGACCCCGAACCGAGACCGGAACCGCCGCCGCGGTCGATCAGCAAGACCGCCGATGAGCAGTCCACCACCTACACGATCACCCTGCCCCACGACGAGGCCGCCATCGTCGACGCCGCCCTCGACTCCCACCGCGACGCCCTGATCACCGCGTGGAAACACGACCACACCGACAGCCCCTCCGAACAGGCACCGCCGATGCCGAACACCAACGATGCGTTCATGAGCTTGGTCGTGGCCGGCTGGGACAGTGAGGTGGCTCGCCGTCCGCACGCCCAACGCACCACCGTCGTGGTACACGTCGACCTCGAAAGCCGCATCGCCGCCCTGCATCTGGGTCCACTGCTCTCCGATGATGACCGGCGCTACCTGACCTGCGATGCGACGTGTGAGGTGTGGTTCGAACGCGACGGGCGGGTCATCGGTGCCGGGCGGGCCACCCGCACCGTCGGGCGCCGGTTGCGTCGCGTTCTGGAGCACCGCGACCGTAGTTGCGTGGTGCCCGGCTGCGGCGCCACCGGAGGACTGCACGCTCATCACATCCACCATTGGGAGGACGGCGGACCCACCGAACTCGACAACCTGGTGTTGGTCTGCCCGCATCACCATCGCGCTCACCATCGTGGTGTCATCACCATCACCGGAACTGCCCACCACCTCGTCGTCACCGACCAAGCGGGCAGACCCCTGACGCCGGGTTCGCTGGCCCGACCCCCGACCACACCCCCACCGAAGGTCAAACCGTGTTCCGGACCGACCGGTGAACGCGCCGACTGGTGGTGGTACCAACCCTTCCAACCACAACCACCACCCTCGACCAACTAAAGTTCTGAGGGGCGAATTACCTACGCCAGCGCTCCAATCGGACGCATCGAGTCGCCCATCGAGCTGAGGCGGTTCGAGTCGATCGACTGAAGGATCTCTCCGCTGCGCACCGCGATGTTCGACAGCAGCGAGGAGGTCAACCCATGGCTGTGCTCGGTGTTGCCCTGAATGTAGAGCCCGCCCATCGTGGTCTTCGAGGTGGCGACACGGTAGTCGCGCGACACCACCGGATGGCCGGCGTCGTCAAGCACCACGTCGTCGACGAGGTCGCCGAGGATTCCGCGAAGCGGAGTCGGTAGGAAGCCGGTGGCGTAGATCACTGCATCACAGTCGATCTCGTCGATCGCACCGGTGGGGTGGTGCAGGATCTGTGCCTGCACTCCGTCGGGACCCTCGACGGTTCCGAGGATGCTGGAGGCGCCGCGCACGAACAGCCGCCGGTTGCCTGCCACGCGTTCGGCGTACTCCCGGGCGTAGAGGTCTTCGATCAGGTCGAGGTCCACCGCCGAGTAGTTGGTGCTGCGGTGATAGTTGATCAGTTGTCGACGCACGCCGGGGTCGGCCCGATAGAAGTCGTCGACCGCATCGGGATCGAAGACTCGGTTGGCGAACGGGCTGTCGTCGGACGGGCTGTAGCCGTACTTCGCGAAGACGCCGTGCACCTCGATCGACGGGGACATTTCGTGCAGGTACGCGACCACCTCGGCGGCGCTCTGTCCCGCCCCGACGACGACGAAGCGGTCGTGCTTGCGGGCAGGCAGTCGCTCCAGGTCGTGCAGGAACTCGTGATTGTGAATCTGGCGGGGGGAGCGGGTGATACCCGACGGCAGCTGGGGCGACAGTCCGCCGGCGATGACGACGTTGTGAGCCCGCAACCGAGCGGCACGGGTGCCGGTGATCTCGATGTCGAACGCGCCGTCGACCTCCCGGATCTCCGTGACGCGAGATCCGTAACGCACGTTGGCATCGACGTTCGCGGCGGCCCAGGACAGGTAGTCGTGGAACTCCAGCCGCGTCGGGAAGAAGGTCTTGTAGTTGATGAACTCGGCGAGCCTGCCGCGAGCGGTGAGGTAGCTCAGGAAGCTGAACTCGCTGCGCGGATTTCGCGGTGTGACGAGGTCCTTGAGGAACGAAACCTGCATCGTCGCACCGGGAATCAACATTCCGGTGTGCCAACCGAACTCTGGTTTGACCTCGACGAACTCGGCGACGATCGGCTTGGTGACCGCGGGGTCCTCGTTGTGTTCCTTGACGGCGATCGCGAGCGCGAGGTTGGAGGGGCCGAAGCCCACTCCGACGAAGTCGAGCACGCCGTCGTCGTTGTCGGAGTTGCTGCCGTTGGAGCGAATGCCGTCTGCGTCGTTGCCGTCCGACATCACGCACCGGCCATCTGATCGACGGCACCCGGCACGGGCTCCGAGGCATCGGACCCGAGGGCCACGATCCGGTTGTCGGAGTCGACGTGAACCACCTTGGCCAGATGTGTGTCGCGTTCGGATTCCTCCACCTGCAGGTA
The DNA here is from genome assembly GCF_008329605.1 of Mycolicibacterium sp. P9-64. GTDB lineage: Bacteria > Actinomycetota > Actinomycetes > Mycobacteriales > Mycobacteriaceae > Mycobacterium. The sequence continues at coordinate 483,982 of NZ_NPKO01000003.1, read as the reverse complement.
GGACATGATGATCACCAGGTTCCCAGGCGAAACCAAATGTGCTGCCGCACCATTGATGCCGATCACGCCTGATCCGGGGGCGCCGGTGATCGCGTAGGTGACCAACCGGGCACCGCTGGTGACGTCGACGACGTGCACCTGCTCGCCTTCGGTGATGCCGGCTGCCGTCATCAACTCCGCATCGATGGTGATCGATCCGACGTAGTGCAGGTCGGCTTGGGTCACCGTTGCCCGGTGAACCTTGCCTCCGAGCAGTGTCCGCTGCATCCTCGCCTCTCTAGCCACGTCAGAAGTGGCCACGGTTTCTGTGAGGTTTCCTGTGAGCCTTCTCAGAGTTCTAAGCGAAGGCTAACCTATTTCGGCGTGGGCGCAAGACCTTGGTCCGACAGGGGCACGGTATTGGCCGTGTGTCGAATTGATTGTCACGCAGCGCTTCCCGCCCATGCGTTGCGCGTGAGGCCGTTCGTGGACAACCCGGACGGGCTCATCGTAGTTATGAAAGCCTAAGCTAACCTACAGCCGACACTGAAGACGAATGAGGGGAGTATGCGGTGAAGCAATACCGGAGGTGGCGGCACGCCGCCGCGGCCATTGCCGCCGTCGTCCTGACAGGCGCTCTCGTGGCGTGTAGCTCGGCGTCGGAAACCGCAACGCCGGCAGCGCAACCGGAGGCTGTGACGATCAGTCACAAGTTCGGCGAGACGAAGGTGCCGGCAAAACCGAGCCGTGTAGTCACCGTCGGGTGGACCGATCAGGATTTCGTGCTGCCGCTTGGCGTCGTTCCGGTCAGCACTCGAACATTTTCCAGCCACTACAACGAGCTGCCCTGGGTCAAGGCCGCGACCGATGGCAAAGGCGTGACCACCTGGGGTGGTGAGGATTCGATCGACTTCGAAGCCATCGCAGCGCAGAAGCCCGATCTGATCATCGCGATCTACGAGACCATCGACAAGCCGACCTACGATCGCCTGACTCAGATTGCGCCCACCGTGATTCAGTCGGCGGATTACGCCGACGAAGAGACCCCGTGGAACGTCCAGCTGCTCACCACGGGCAAGGCGTTGGGCAAGGAAGCCGAAGCCAAGGCGTTGGTGGAGAAGGTCCAAGGCAAGATCGACGACGCGCGCAAGGCCAATCCTGAGTTCGGCGGCAAGACCGCAGTCGTCGACTTCGGTCCCGCCGAGGGCGGGCACTACCTGCTCGGCGAGAACGACCCGCGCCGATCGCTGTTCACCGCACTGGGATTCAAGACCCAGGACGTGGTCGGCGACGTCAGCGAGGAGAAGCTCGCCCTGCTCGACAGGGACATGCTGTTCATCGACGGCGCCACCAAGGAGCAGATGATGGCCTCGCCGGCATTCGCGCGCCTCGGCGTGGTGCGCGACAACCGCACGCTGTACACCAACAACGAATCCAATCTCAACGACGCGTTGACCTACAGCGGCCCCGATTCGCTGCTGTACGCGCTCGACGTGCTGACGCCGCAGCTGGCCAACGCGCTCAACGGCCGGCCGGTCGCCGATCTGGCCAACTCCTGACGCCGAACGCCTGATCGCCACGACCCGTCGGTGTAAACCGGCGGGTCGTGGGCGTCGGGTGGTGTTCACCGCTCCAGTTCTGCCGCAATGAGGGGCCCGAGCTGCTCCAGGGTGTCGGAGTCCATCAGTTCGGAGTGACGGCACTCCAGCGTGGCCACTCGCAGCTCACCGCCGACGTGGTCATGCCACCCAGCGGAGGCGACGCCCGCCAGGTCCATCTCGAGGATCGCCGCATCGACGAAGAAGACGTCCCCGTCGTAGCGGCCGTAGTCCGCGGCCGCGGTCAAACGTTCGGCGGCCACGTAGTTCTCGATGACCATGGCGATCTGGTCGTCGTCGAGAATGGCGATCGCATCGCCGCTCTCGCGTACCAGGGCCACTGCCTCGCGCACGGTCATCCTGGCCCCCGGGTCGACGGGGAAGCCCATCTCACGAAGCAAACCGGCGAGCACGGCCGCGGCATCGAACACCGTGTCATCGGCGACATCGGTTCGCGCATCCAGCATTCCGACGTGACTGACGTCACGGCCGCGGCGAGTGAGTTCCTCGGCGATGAGCAGGGCCATCGAACCGCCGAACGACCAGCCGAGCAGCCGGATCGGGCCGATCGGCGCGATCTCGGCAACCGTGTCGGCGTAGTCGGATGCCAGTTCACCGATGGTGTCGGGCAACCGGCCACCGGTGAACAACGGCGACTGCAAGCCGTACATCGGAACATCTTGCGGGAGGTGCCGTTTCAACCCGGCGAACTGCCAGCTCAGCCCGCTGGCCGGGTGCACGCAGAACAGCGGCGGCTGGGATCCGGAGGGCCGCAGCGGCAGCACCGGAGCGAGGCTGCCCGCCGTGCCGTCGGTGCCCGAGCTCAACCGGATGGCGACGTCGACCACGGTCGGTGCGACCATCAGGTCGGCAACGGGGACGTCAATCCCGAATTCGCGCCTGATCGTCGCAGCCAACCGCACCAGCAGCAGGGAATGCCCGCCGAGGGCGAAGAAGTCGGCATCGATGCTGGTGATGCTGGTGCCGAGGACTTCGGAGAACAGCTCGCAGAGTCGCTGCTGCTGTGCAGTCGCCGGTGGGCGTCCTGCGCCGGCGTCGATCTGCGGGTCGGGTAGCGCTCTTCTGTCGAGCTTCCCGCTGGGGGTCAGTGGGAAACCCGACAGCTCGACGAAGGCCGAAGGCACCATGTGGATCGGGAGTGCTGCAGTCGCGTACTCCCGCAGTGATGCTGCAGGGGACGGGCCATCGGCGGGCAGGTAGTACGCCACCAGCCGGTCGTTGCGAACGACAACACGAGCCGATGACACCGCCGGATGAGTGGTCAACACCGCCTCGATCTCGCCGGGTTCGATCCGGACACCACGCAACTTGATCTGATCGTCTGTGCGCCCCAAGTACTCCAATTGTCTGCCACGCCAACGCACCACGTCGCCCGTGCGGTACATACGCGCACCATCCCCGAACGGGTTGGCAACGAAGCTCTGAGCCGTGAGGTCATGGCGGTGCAGATACCCGTCCGCCAACTGCACCCCGGCCAGATACAGCTCACCGGGAGCGCCTGCAGGGACCGGGTTCAGGTAGCCGTCGAGCACGTAGGCGCGCACGTTCCAGCCCGGCACACCGAGCGCGACGGGTCCACCGTCAGCCGTCCAGCCAAGGGCGTCGACCGATGCCTCGGTGGGCCCATACAGGTTGTGCAGGGGCACATCGGCAGCGAAGGCGTTCGCGAACTTATTGGCCACCTCCGGCGACAACGCCTCGCCGCCGACGGTCACCCTGGTCAGCGACGTGCACTGCGCGGCCCGTGAATCCTCGAGGAACAGCTCCAACATCGAAGGCACGAAGTCCACTGCGGTCACCCGTTGCGAGACGATGGTTTCGGCGAGATAGCCAGGATCGCGATGCCCGCCCGGACGGGCCACCACCAACGCCGCGCCAACGCTCAACGGCCAGAACACCTCCCATACCGAGGTGTCGAAGCTGATCGGCGTCTTCACCAGCATCCGATCGTCGGCCGTCAGCGGGTAGGCGTGCTGCAGCCAGGCGATGCGGTTCACGATGCCTGCCTGCGGAACGGCGACGCCCTTCGGCCGCCCAGTCGAACCCGACGTGTACAGCACGTACGCCCATCCGGCTGGATCGACGTTCGGTGCCCTCCAAGGGCTCTGCGCGTCGCGGGCCGCAAGTACCACCGCAGGGTCGTCGAGCACCGCGGCCGGCTTTGCATCATCGAGCATGTACGCCAACCGCTCTGACGGATAGTCGGGGTCGAGCGCCAGGAACGCCGCACCAGACTTCGCCACGGCCACCAACGCGACGATCAACTCGATCGAACGGGGCAGCGCTACCCCGACGACGGCACCGCGACGCGCGCCGTCGGCGACGAGCCTGGCCGCCAATCGATCCGACCACGCGTCAAGCTCGGCGTACGACAGTTCACGGCCGTCGAACACGACGGCCGTCGCGTCCGGCGTCCGGCGTGCCTGACGGGTGACCGATCCGGCCAGATCATGGAAGCCGACGAAATGGTCGGTGTCGTTGCGCACCGCAATCAGGTCGTCGAGCTCGTCTGGGCCGAGGAGGTCGATGGCACCAATGGCGACCGCGGAATCTCCGGCCACCTGGCGCAGGATCGTCGCCAACCGCTCGGTCAATCTCCGTACCGACGACTCGTCGAACAGGTCACTGCTGAACTCGGCCATGATCGTTGCGCGGCCATCGGCACGCTCGTCGATCAGCGTGAACCCGAGGTCGAACATGGCGGCCGTCACCAGTGGCTCGCTCCACTGCGTTGGGAGCCCGAACATCTCGGTGTCCTCGCCGTCCCGCAGGTGGTAACCGACGAAGACGTTGAACAACGGGTTGCGGCCGGCTACGCGCGGCGGATTCAGCTCCTCGACCAGCCGCTCGAAGGGCAGCTCCTGATGAGCGAACGCCGCAAGGTCTGCGGTGCGGACTCTGGCAAGCAGCTCCTCGAACGACGGGTTCCCAGACACGTCGGCCCGCAGGACCACCGTGTTGACGAAGAACCCGACGACGTCGTGCAGCGCCGTCTCGTCGCGACCCGCGACCGGTGTGCCCACCACGATGTCGTCGCCTGCACCCAAGCGGTGCAATAGCACCGCGACGGCCCCGTGCAACGCCATCAGCATGCTGACCTGTCGCTCCGCGGCCAGAACACGCAGTGCAGCAGCGGTTTCCGGTGGGATCTCGACCTGCAGCGTGCCACCGTTCCCGCTGGCTCGGGTGGGCCGTGGCCGGTCGGTGGGCAGCGTCAGCTCGTCGGGGGCGTCGGCAAGCGTCGTGCGCCAGAACTGCCGCTGCTGCTCGCCGATGCGCTCGAGGAGCTCGCGCTGCCACAACGTGTAGTCCGCGTACTGCACAGGCAGTGCAGGCAATGCCGTGCCGTCACCCGCCACCCGCAAGCGGTACGCATCGTTCAGGTCATCGACGAACGGGGTGTCCGACCATTCGTCGGTCGCGATGTGATGCATCAGCAACAGGACGGTGTGATCGTCGGCCGCCGTCCTGAACACGGTGACCCGCACCGGAATCTCGGAGCTCAGGTCGAATTGGTACTCGGCGGCAGCAGTCACTTTGGCGTCCACGTCGGCGTCGGCGCAGTCGACGACGTGTGTCGGTGCCGTTGTCCCCACCGGGAGGATTTCCTGGAACAGCAGACCATCGTGTTCGGCGAAGACGGTACGCAGCGTCTCGTGTTTGGCGATGACGTCGGTGACGGCGCGGCCGAGCGCGGCGAGGTTCAGCGCGCCGCGGACCGTGAACGCCAACGGATAGTTGTACGCCACACCGGTTTCGCCGATTCGTTCCAGCACCAGTAGGCGTTCCTGTGCGGGCGATGCTGGAATGCGTTCTGGCCGGGGGACTGCGACGAGTTCGAGCCTGGCCACCGCCGCCTGGCCCGATTCCAGGCGCTCCGCGAGACCGGCGACGGTACGGGCGTTGAAGACGTCGCCGAGCGATAGTTCGACCCCCAGGGCGGCGCGCACGCGGCTGATCAGCCGGATGCTTAGCAGCGAATGCCCACCGAGGTCGAAGTAGTCGTCATCGATTCCGACTCGGCCTCCGGCGTCAAAGCCCAAGACCTCGGCGAAGATCTCGCAGAGCGTCTCCTCGGCCGGTGTCCGTGGAGCCCGGCTGGAGTGCTGCTGGCTCGACGGCGCAACGTCCGGTAGTGCACGGACATTCAGCTTCCCGTTGTCGGTCAATGGCAGTTCGTCGAGGACCGCGATCGCCGTCGGCACCATGTAGGTCGGCAACACGCTCTTGAGATGGGATCGGAGCTCACTGATGAAATCCGGTGGGAGTGCGCCCGCCGGCACGACGTAGCCCACCAGCCGTTGCGTGCCGGGGGCATTCGGATCGGTGCGGGCGATGACGGCGGCCTGCGCGACGAGCGGGTGTGCACTCACTGCGCTTTCTATGTCCCCGAGTTCGACGCGGTAGCCGCGAATCTTGACCTGGTCGTCGGTACGGCCGAGGAAGTCGAGGTTGCCGTCTGGTCGGCGAATAACCAAGTCGCCCGTGCGGTACATCCTGTTGCCGGCATCGAACGGGCCGGCCACGAAGCGGCCGGCGCTGAGCGCCGGCTGACCGAGGTACCCGCGCGCGAGCCCAGCGCCGGAGATGTAGAGCTCACCGGCGATGCCGTCGGGCACCGGCCGCAACCAGCCGTCCAAGACGTGGTCGCGGGTGTTCCAGATCGGCTGACCGACGGTCGGCGTGGCACTGTCGTCGGTGCCCCCGCCGAGGGTGTTGATGGTGTACTCGGTGGGGCCGTAGAGATTGTAGCCGTAGCTGGTATCGCTGTCGCGCAGTCGATTCCACACCGCGGTGGATACCGCCTCACCGCCGAGCAGAACCAGTACCGGCGGGTGACCGCCCTGGTCTTCGCCCTTCAGCAGGCCCTCCTCGAAGAGCAGCTGCCCGTACGTCGGGGTGACGTTGATGACGTCGATCTCGTGCTGGTGGCAGTACGCGACCAACGCGGTGGCGTCCCTGCGCAATTCCTCGTCGCAGACGTGCACCTCGTGGCCTTCGACGAGCCACAGCAGCTCTTCCCACGACATGTCGAAGGAGAACGACACGGTGTGGGCGATGCGCAGCCTACGCCCGCCCGCCTTCGCGATGGCGGGAGCGAAGATCGCCTCGCGGTGATTGAGGTGCATGTTGGTCAGCCCCCGATGCGGGGTGACCACGCCCTTCGGCTTCCCCGTCGACCCGGACGTGTAGATCACGTAGGCGGGCTCGTCGAGCCCCGGCGAGTAGCCGTCCCATCCCGACGGGGCCGCTTGACATGCGCTCAGCACCTCGGTGTCGTCGAGCACGACCACGGGACATGCCTCGGAGGCGACCCCGGCGATGCGCGGCGCCGTCGCCCTCGTCGTCAGCACGCACACGGGTGCGGCGTCGTCGAGCATGACGGTCAACCGGTCGTCGGGATAGTCCAGCTCCAGCGGCAGGTACGCGGCACCGGCACGCAGCACGGCAAACAGTGCCACGACCGCGTCGATCGACCGCGGAATGGCCAGGGCCACCGTGCATTCCGGCCCAATGCCGCGATCCCGCAACACCCAGGCCAGCCGGTTCATCCGATCGTCGAGCTGGCCGTAGTCGATGCTGTCGCCACCGCACACCAGTGCCGTCAGCGCCGCAGATTCACGGTGGCTGGATGTCGCCGGCCCAGCGGCTCCGGCGCGCTCGGCGAGGAGGTCCATGACCGTGACGTCCGGCAGCTCGTGCAGCGTCGAGCCCGCCCTGGCTTGCAGTGCATCGCCTTCGTCGGGCAGAACCATCGGAACGGCGGCGAGCATGTCGGTGTCACCGGTTCCTTCCCCGTCGCTTCGCTCGCCCCTGGCGAGATGCAGGAGGACCTGCCGGAGGCGGTCCAGGAGTCGTCGTGCACGTGCGCGATCCACCACGTCGGGCCGGTACTCGAGCTTGACCCATAGCCGCCGACCGGGTGACGCGACCCAGGTCAGCGGATAGTGCGATGCGTCGATCGAGTCATGCCCGACGATGCCGTGAACGGTCTCCATGTCGGTGAACGTGTCGTCGTCGAGGAAGTTCTGCAGCACGTAGAGGCTGTCGAACAACGGCCCGCCACCCGACAATGCACCGTTGTCTCCGTTGACCTTGCGATCGCGATCGGTCACGGCGCGCTGGATGTCGCCGAGGCCGAGGTACTCGTGGTCCATCAGGTGCAGACGGTCGGACTGAACCGCGCGCATCGTGTCGGCGACCGAGCGGTCCGGCCGCAGCCGAACCCGGGTCGGCACGGTGTTGAGGAACAATCCGATGACCGAGTCGATACCGTCCAGGTCGGTCGGGCGTCCGGCCACCGTCGAGCCGAAAACCACGTCATCGCTGCCGGTTTCGTAGGCCAGCACCAACGCAAGCCCGGTGCTGATCAACGCGTTCAGCGTGACACCGCTGCGCCGTGCACTCTGCACGAGCCGAGCAGTCTGTTCGTCGGTGAGCGTGAAGTCCAGCCGCTGCGCGAGCGTCGGCTCGGCGCCCACCGCGTCGGGCACCAGCAGGGTCGGCGCCGCGAGATCGGCGAGCGCCTCGGCCCACCGATGCGCGGACGCGCTCCTGTCCCTACCGGCCAGCCAGCGCAGGTAGTCGGTGAAGTCCGCCGACGGCGCTGGCAGGTCCGCGCGAGTGCCCTGCCGGGTAGCCGTGTACTCCGCGAACAGTTCGCGCAGCAGTTGTTCGCGGGACCAGCCGTCGAGCAGAAGGAAGTGGTAGCTGAAGATCAGCCGGTCGTTTCCGCCCGTCCTGATGACGGTCATCCTGGCCAATGGCGGCGCAGTCAGATCGAAGGTACGAAGCCGATCGGCCGCGGTGATCTCGGCGATCCGATCGACGAGCGCGTCCGGCTGAAGCCCGGTCAGGTCGATCAGCTCGGGTCGGCACACCGGATCGACCGCGATCGCGGCCACCGGCTGCGGGAGATCGTCGCCCCAGAAGCCGGACCGCAGCACCGGGTTTCGTCTCATCACCGACGAGTACGCGGTCTGTAGTGCCTCGACGTCAACCGGATCGGTGAAGTCGAAGACGTTCTGCACGATGTACACCGCGGCCGTCGCGTAGCGGGCCTGGAAGTACACACCCTCTTGCAGCGGCGACAGCGGCCAGATGGCCTCCACCGGGTACGGCGCCGCTGTCGTGAGCGCGTCGATCTGCCGTTGGGACAGTTCGACGAGCGGCAGGTCCGACGGCGTCAGTGCGGAATCAGCGTCAGTCCGGCTGCCAAGCTCACCGAGCTCGCGCAGCTCGGCGACCCAGTGCTCACCGAGCTCCGCCACGGCATCGGCACTCAATTCGCCGTCGGCGTAGGTGAGCGTGGCCCGAAGGCGTGGGCCATCGACGGTCTCGTCGCAGATCGCGTTGACCTCCAACAGGTACGGGGTGCCCAAGTCGGGATCGGGTCCGGCCCGCAGCGCATCGACCTCGGGTGCCGAATCCCAGTCGCTACTGCCGTCGGCCGCCCATCGGCCGAGGTAGTTGAACAGCAGCTGAGGTGGAGCAAGGCGCCCGAGCGCGGCAGCGGTACGCGGATTGCAGTACCGCAGCTGACCGAAGCCGAGGCCGCCGTCGGGCGCGGTACGCAGCCGCTCCTTGACGTCCTTGAGGGTGGCAACGTACCCGTCACCCCTCTGGCTGGCGGGCAGCCGCACCGGGGCAATCGCGGTGAACCATCCGACGGTTCGGGACAGGTCGAGATCGTCACCCCACCCGTCGCGACCATGTCGCTCCAGATCGAGAACCAGGGGTGCGTCGGGCGAGCCGCCGCGGGCAACGCGCCACCGTACGACGGCCACGTGCAGTGCAGCCACCAGGGTGTCAGTGACGTCGGCGTTGGCCATGGCGGGCACGCTGGTCAGCAGCGGCACCGTCTCGGCCGCGGTGAGCCGCACCTCGTGGTCCCTCGTGGACCCGACGGTGAGCGTCACCACGTTGGTCGCCGGATCGAGCTCGCCACCGGGTGCCAGCGTCGAGGTCCAGTGCTCGAACTCCGCCAATCGTGCTGCCCGCTGGGCGTTCTCGTTGACGGCGCGTGCGTAGGCTCGGATCGAGGTCGGCACGGGCGCGAGGGCGACCCGCTGGCCTGCCTGCAGCCGTTGGCACGCTTCGCCGAGATCCTCGATCAGGATGCGCCAGGACACCCCGTCGACCGCCAGGTGGTGCACCACGAGCAGGAGTCGGCCCTGGCGGTCCGGACCGAGGTCGAACCACACCGCTTGCACGACGACTCCGGCATCGGGGTCCAGTCGGTCCGCGGCGGCGTCGGACTGCGTGCCGATGGCGTCGCGCAGCTCGCCGGCGGTCATGGCTGCGGCATCGACCCGCAGCAGCGAGAACGTCGACGTGGCAGTGGTTTCCAGCGACCACAGCATGGGCACGGGACGGTTCAGCCGAACCCGCAGCGCGTCGTGTCGAGCGATCACGGCGTTGATCGCCGCATCGAGCTGCTCGTGAGTCACACCGACCGGGGTGCGCAGCAACTCGGCTTGGTTGAATCTGTCGACGGTTCCGCCGAGTTCGGCGAGGCGCTGCACGATCGGGGTCAGCATGACCTCGCCGAGGTCCGGTCCGGAATCGTCCGCGGTGGCCGCTGCCGGAGCGCCCTCCACTGCGGCAGCGGCGAGTGCTGCCGGCGTGCGATTGACGAACACCTGCTGCGGGGTGATCCGCAGCCCGAGCCGTCGGACCCGGTTGACCAGCTGGATCGCCACGATGCTGTCACCGCCCATGGTGAAGAAGTCGTCGTCGATACCGACTCGTGTGCCGAGGATCTCGGTGCATAGCGCGGCCAGCATGTCCGCCGTGCCCGTCCCGGCAGTCACCACGGGTGCGGTGCTGGGTGCAGGCTTCTCGGCCGGTTCGGGCAGGGCGTCGCGGTCGAGTTTTCCGTTGACCGTGAGCGGCAGCGCGTCGAGTACGACGAGTGTCGACGGCACCATGTAGTCGGGCAGGCGCTGTCCGAGATCGGCACGCACCTGGCCGACGTCGACCGCTTCGCGTCCAACCAGATAGCCGATCAACCGGGTCCTGCCGGTGTCGTCGTGCCGCACTGCAGCGGCCGCATTCGCAATCTGGGGTAGCGCGGCCAGCGCCGACTCCACCTCACCGAGCTCGATGCGGTAGCCGCGCACCTTGACCTGTTGGTCGGATCGTCCGACGTAGACCAGCTCGCCGGATTCGGTCCACATCGCGGTGTCACCGCTGCGGTACAGCCGCTCGCCTGAGGAATCGAACGGGTTCGCCACGAAACGGCCCGCCGTCAGCTCCGGGCGGCCTACGTAGCCACGCGCCAGCTGGCCACCCGCGATGTACATTTCGCCGATCACGCCGATCGGAACGGGCCGCAAGTTGTTGTCCAGCAGATGAATTCGCAGACCTGGAAGCGGGTCGCCGATCACGCTCGGCCCGCTGGTGCTTCGCTCGGCATCGGCTGCATCGAGCGCACGGTGTGAGACGTGCACGCAGGTCTCGGTGATGCCGTACATGTTGACCAGTAGCGGCGACTGGGCGTCGTGACGCTCGTACCAGGGGGAGAGTCTGCTGACGTCGAGTGCCTCACCGCCGAAGATGACGTAACGCAGTGCGAGCTCGGGGTGTTCGCGCCGGTCCGCCTCGATCAGCGGATAGAACGCCGACGGCGTCTGATTCAGCACCGTGACACGTTCCGACGACAACAGGGCGACGAAGCGGTCCGGGTCGCGTGCCACGACCTGTTCGGCGACCACCAGACGCCCACCGAACAGGAGCGGGCCCCACAGCTCCCACACCGAGAAGTCGAACGCCGCGGAGTGGAACATCGTCCACACGTCGTCCGGACCGAATGCGAATGGCGCTGCGGCACCTTCGGAAGCCGCCTGGAACAGTGCCGCAACATCACGGTGCGTGACGGCGACACCCTTTGGTAGACCCGTGGAGCCGGAGGTGTAGATGACGTAGGCGGCGTGGTCGGGCGTCAGGCCGGTCGCTGGGAGCGAGCCGTCAACGATCCGCAGGGCGGCGTCGTGCAGGATCACCGTGGGCGCGGAGCCCGACACTCGGTCCGCCCGGTCGGTGAGGACGCATACGGGAGCCGAGTCGTCGAGGATGTGCTGCAGGCGCGCTGCAGGCGAGTCGATGTCCAGCGGGACGTATGTGCCGCCGGCCCTGATCACGGCAAGCAGACCGACGATCAGGTCGATGGACCGCGGCAGCGCCACTGCCACCCGTGATTCCGGCCGGACGCCGAGATCGATCAGCGTCGTTGCCACCGCAGTGGTGCGGGAGTCGAGCTCCGCGTAGCTGATCTGGTCCTGGCCACACGTCACCGCCACCGCAGCGGGCGATCTGTGCGCCGCTGCAGTGAATGCGTCGGCCAGGGTCCGGTCCGGTCCTGGTCGTGACTCGCTGCCCGCGACCAGCTCGTGTTCGGCAGCGGTGCGCAGGTCGATGCCGCCGACCAGGGCGTCGGCCTGTTCGACGAACGCCGTGAGGATGCGCTCGACCCGCTCGGCGTAACGGTCGGCCTGCGGCGCGGTGACCGCGCCCGCGTCGTACTTGATCTCGATGGTCAGCTGATCGTCGAGGTAGGCGACGAACGACACCGGATAGTGCGGCGAGTCGGTTCCGGTGAAGCCGTGGAATCGCAGCGCCCGTGGATGATCGGGGACGTCGGTGGCCACGGACGGGAAGTTCTCGACGACCACCATGGTGTCGAAGAAGTCGCGAACCCCGGCGAGCCGGGCCAGCTCGGCAAGGCCCAGCTGCTGGGCATCGAGCAGGGCGCTCTGCTGATCCTGTAGCTGCGTCATGGCGTCGGCGATCGAGGTGTCGTGCTGCCACGACATCGGCACCGGGATCGTATTGATGAGAAGGCCGACAATCGATTCGGTGCCGGACAGCTCGCCACCGCGACCGGACACCGTCGATCCGAAGACGACCCGCTGCCGGTCGAGCAGTCGACCGAGGAGAAGCCCCCACGCCCCGTGCAGGACGGTGCTGAGCGTGACGCCGCGACCGCGGGCGGCCTGCGTCAGCGCGCGGGTCAGGTCGGGAGATAGCCGCCGTACGGCACTGCGATGCTCGCCCACGCCATGTTTGGAGGGGATCAGCGTGGTCGGCGCGACCTCCGCGAGGGCCGTCGCCCACGCCTCGCGGGCCGACGCCCGGTCGCCGCCGGTCACGGCCTCGATGTGGTCGCGCAGTGAAACCGTGAGGGAATCAAGGCCATTGCCTGCCCCGACGCTGGCGTTGTAGTGCTCGACGACGTCGCCGAAGATCACCGGATACGACCAGCCGTCCGCGACGATGTGATGCATCGTCTGGATGAGCCGGTGGTCGTCGACGCCCAACTTCACCAGGGTGTAGCGGACCAGGGGAGCGTTCGCCAGGTCGAGGGGGTGCGAGAGTTGTTCGGCTGCAATGTCGTTGAGCTCGACGGCGTATGCGTCTCTGGTCTGGAAGTCGATGGCGACGTCGGCCCAGATCACCTGCGCGAGTCGGCCGTCGGCAATCTCGCGGAAGCTGGCCCGCAGCGCCTGGTGCCTTGCGACCACGCCGGACACGCTGGCGCGCATGATATCCGGGTCGACGGGCCCGGACAATTCGGCGATCTGCTGGACCTGGTAGGTGTCGACACCTTCGCCGTACGTGCTGTGGAAGTACATTCCCTCCTGAAGCGGCAGCAGCGGTAGCACGTCGTCGATGGCACCCGTCCGTTCCCAGTCGTCCACGTCGGCCTGGGTGATCTCGACGAGCGGGAAGTCCGATGGCGTGTGCCCGGCCAGGTCGTCGCATCGGGTCAATGCGGTCAATGCCTCCGCCCACAGCGCGGCGAGCTGATCCACGTCGGTGTCGTCGAGCAGGCCGCCTGGCCATGCCAACGTCATCGTCAGCACGGTGCCGTTGGGACGGTCTTCGGCGAGGGCGTTGATCTCAAGGGCCACAGCGGGGTTCGATGGATCGACGCCTTCGCGGAGAGCGCCGATCTCCGCGACCGCTTCCCAGTCTCGCCCGCTGCCACCTGCGAAGCGGCCGAGGTAGTTGAACAGGATCTGTGGCGGGACCCCGTGGATCGGGGACGATCCGTCCAGGTACCGGAGCACGCCGTAGCCGAGGCCGCGGTTCGGAACCGTACGTAGCTGTTCCTTGACCGACTTCGCGGCCTCCGCCAGGGGCGCCCCGGCAGAGAGCACGTCGGACCACGACAGCGGACCGGGGTCGATCCGGACGGGGTAGATCGCCGTGAACCACCCGATGGTGCGGGATAGATCGAGGCTGTGTTCATCCCCCCGTCGCTTCGCTCGCCCTGGGCCAGCCACCAGATCGGCCTCGCGGCCGTGGCCCTCTACGTTTAGCGCGGTGGCGGTGCCGTCGTCCTGCCCGCGGTCTGCGCGCCATCGGGCCAATGCCAAGGACAGCGCGGTGAGAAGCACGTCGTTGACGCCGCCGTTCATGGCGGCAGGCACCGACGTCAACAAGGCCGAGCTAATCGCGGCAGGCAGCGAGACGGTGCGGCTGCGCACGGTGTCTGCCGTGTCGATCGCGGGATCCAATGGACGGCTGCCGAGATCTGGGTCGGCGGTGGTGAGCACGTCGTTCCAGTGGTCGGCCTCGGCGTCGAACCGAGCCTCCGCGATGGTTTTCGACCAGGTGTGGAAGGACGTGGGAACCTCGTCGAGGGTCGGCGTGCCGTTCGTGGCCACGTCCGCCCAGGCCTTGGCGAGATCGTCGCCGATGATGCGCCACGAGACGCCGTCGATGACGAGGTGATGGATGACGAGCAGCAGTTGGCCGGACTCGTACCAGACGGCGCGCACCATCACGCCGTCGTGCGGCGCGAGTTCGGCTGCCGCGCCGGCAGTCGACTCGGCGACGTCAACGGGGGTCAGTGCGCCGGGTCGCCTGGTGAGCAACCGGTCTGGATAGATGCCAGGCTCTGGCACGGTCAGCGTCCAACCGGCGTCGCCCACCTCCAGCCGGGCACGCAACATGCCGTGCGCGTCGATGACCGACCTCAGGACGAGTTCGAGCTGCTCGCCGGTGATGCCGGCGGGCGTGGCGAGCACCATCGACTGAAAGAAGTTGTCCAGCGGGGTGACCGACTGCTCGGTCTCGGCGAGCATCGGCGTCGCGCTGATGATGCCGACGCCGGTATCGGGTTCGACGTCGCAGTGGACGGTGTCCGCCCGGGTGACGGCTGCCAGCGCGGCGACCGTCCGGCGGCGGAAGACGTCGCGAGGCGTGATGTGCAGGCCAGCCTTTCGGGCACGGCCACAGACGGCGATCGACGAGATGCTGTCACCGCCGAGCGCAAAGAAGTCGTCATCAACACTGAGGCCACCGACCTCTATCCCGAGCACTGTCGCGACGACCTCGAGCAGCGTCGCCTCCACGGTGGTGCGCGGCGCGCGGGTCGCACCACGGGTGGCGGCGACCGGTTCTGGCAGCGCGGCGACGTCGAGCTTGCCGTTGATCGTCAGCGGCAGCGCATCGACCACGCCGTAGCGGGCAGGCACCATGTAGGCAGGCAACTTGTCGGCCAGGTGGTCGCGCAGTCCCGCGATGAACTGCGCTTCGTCGGTCAGGCCTGCCGCCGGAACCACGTATGCGGCAAGCGTCTTCACCGCATGCGTTCCCGTACCGGCTCGCACGACGACGGCACACCGTGCCACGCCGTCGGCGGTCGCCAGAACGGACTCGACCTCACCGAGTTCGATGCGATAGCCGCGGATCTTCACCTGATCGTCGGCACGGCCGAGGTAGTCGAGGATCCCGGGCTCGACACTGCCGGGGCGCAGCCGCACCAGGTCGCCGGTGCGATACATGCGGCCACCGGGTACGTACGGATCCGCGATCATCGCGTTGGCGGTCAGGCCCGGTCGGTGGTGGTAACCCCGTGCCAGGCCCGCTCCTGCGATGTACAGCTCGCCGGTGGCGCCGTCGGGAACCGGACGCAGTGCGGCGTCCAGAATGTAGCCGCGGGTGTTCCAGATGGGTTGCCCGACAGTGGGAGTGACGCTGTCGTCGGTGCCGCCGCCGAGGGTGTTGATGGTGTACTCGGTGGGGCCGTACAGGTTGTAGCCTGCCGTGGCCGGGTTGTCGCGCAGTGCCGACCAGACCCCGTCACCGACGGCCTCGCCGCCGAGCAATACCAGTGCGGGCGTGTGGCCCCCAACCAGCAGGCCGGCGTCCAGCAGGTGATGCGCATAGGTGGGCGTGACGTTGATGACGTCGACCCGGTGTCGGTGGCAGTACGCGACCAGCGCTGGCGCGTCGCGGCGCAGTTCCTCGTCGCAGACGTGCACCTGATGACCCTCGACGAGCCAGAACAGCTCTTCCCACGACATGTCGAATGAAAACGACACGGTGTGCGCCACGGTGATCTGTTGGCCGCTGCCCGCCGCACGAGCACGGGCCACACTGGGCTGGAAGATGGCTTCCTGGTGGTTGTAGTACATGTTGGTCAGGCCGGCGTAGCCGGTCAGCACGCCCTTGGGGCGTCCCGTCGAACCCGACGTGTAGATCAGGTAGGCCGGGTGTTGAAGGCGTTGCGCGCCGGTGGCGAAATCGCCGAGTTCGTCGGCCGTGAGCGGATCAGTTGACGTCGCCGCCAACTCCGCGAGGGTGCCGGGGTCGTCGGTGGTGATCACGGTCGCGCCATGCCCGCGGGCGCAGTCGGCCAGCTCGGTTCGCTCGGACGTGGTGAGCAGCAACACCGGTCGCGCGTCGTCGACGATGGTGCGCAGCCGGTCGATCGGCAGGTCCAGCTCGAGCGGCAGGTAGGCGGCACCGGCGCGTAGCACCGCGAATAGTGCCACCACCATGTCGATGGATCGCGGAAGGGCAAGGGCGACGAACGATTCCGGTGCCGCACCGTGGGCGCGCAGGTAGCGCGCCAGCTGCGAAACCCGATCGTCGAACTGTCGATAGGAGAGCTGCTGTGCACCGAATACCAAGGCGACGTCATCGGGGTTGAGCTCGGCCCGCCTGGCCAGGAGTTCCGCGATGGTGACCGGTTCGAACGGCCGCTCGGTGGCGGACCACCGCCGTTCCAGTTCTGTTCGCCGGCGCGGGCTGACCAGATCCGTGGCGCCGATGGCGACGTCGGGTGAGGCTGCGATCGCATCGAACACCGCGAGCAGCTGATCGACCATCTCGCGGGCGCGTTGGTCGTCGACCACGCGGTGTTCGAGTTTGACGGTCAATTCCCGGCCGGGCGTCAGCACCCAGGTGAGCGGGAAGTGCGTGGTGTCGTGGTAGTCGACGCCGACGATGCCGTGGGCGGTCTCCAGGTCGGTGAAGGTGTCGTCGTCGAGGAAGTTCTGCAGTACCAGCAGAGAATCGAAGAGCGCCCGGCCGGAATCACCGGCGGCGCGCTGGATCTGGCCGAGGCCGAGATGATCGTGGCGCATCATCGACATACGTTGGTCGTTGACCGCGTGCATTGCCTCTGCGGCCGTACGCGTGGGGGACAGGTCCAGTCGTACGGGCACGGTGTTGAGAAACAGGCCGATGGTCTCGTCGATGCCGACGAGCTCGCCAGGCCGTCCGGCCACGGTGATGCCGATGACGACGTCGCTGGTGCCCGCGTGGTACCCGGTGACCGTCGATACTGCCGTGGTGATGACGGCGTTGAGCGTGACGCCCAGTTCCGTGGCGCGCGACCGCAACCGGTCGGTCACGTGCTCGGGGACCCGAACGACGATGCGTCCCGGCTCGGTGTCGGCGGCGGCGTCGGGCTGACCCGGTTCCACGCCGGTGGCAAGTGTCGGTTCGGTCAGGCCGGCGAGCAATGTGGCCCAGGCCGCCGATGCGTCGCCGTCGTCGACGGCGCGCAACCACTCCAGGTACTGGAGAACCAGGTCGCCGTGCGGTACTACTCTGCCCTCGGCTGGGCCTCCGCGCCGGTGAGAGTCGTACAGTGCGAACAGCTCCCGCAGGACGAGCTCACGCGACCACCCGTCGAACAACAGGAAGTGGTAGGTGAACAGCATCCGGTCCCGGCCGTCGGGCAGCCGGATCACGGTGAGCCGCAGCAGCGGCGGGGTGGCGACGTCGAACGGCGCAATGCGATCGTGGTCGGCGGTGTGCCGCGCGCCCTCCTCCGCATCGGGTGTGGCGCTGAGGTCGACGACGGTGATGTCCGAACGGGGATCGGCGATCACCACCTGAACCATCGCGGTGGCGTCGGCGACTGGCTGCGCCTCGGCGTGCTCGACGGTGCGGAAGCCGGCCCGCAGCTGCGGGTGGCGGCGCAGCAGTGCCGTGAAGGCCTGTTGCATGGCATCGACGTCGATGCGGCGGTCGAACTCGAACGTGTTCTGCGCGATGTAGGTCGGCGCCCCGGCGTCACCGAGGGTGCTTTGATAGTAGACACCCTGTTGCAGCGGCGACATCGCCCAGATGTCCTCTACGGCGCCACCCTCGGTGATGGCGTCGATGGTCTCGGCGGACAGCCGCACGGTGCCGAACCGGGGGATCGCTTGCCTGGGACCGGTGTCCGCCACTGGCGTCTCGGCGAGAAGCGCTGCGAGACCGATGGCGGTGCGGCGGCGGAACACGTCCTCGATGGTGACGTGGTAGCCGGCTCTCGCCAGCCTGCTGGTGACCCGGATGGCGGCGATGCTGTCACCGCCAAGAGCGAAGAAGTCCGCATCGGCACCAACCGCATCGCGACCGAGCACGTCGGCGACGACGTCGACGATCGCGCGTTGCACGTCGTCGACGGGGGCGAGCAGTTCGGCCGGGCTGGAATCCACCCGTCCGACACGTGCCCTCAGCGTTGCGGTGTCGCGTTTGCCGTTGGGCAGCAACGGAATCGCATCGATCGGCTGGATCGACGTCGGGACCAGGTGGCGCGGCAGTTGGTCGCCAAGGCCGGTGAGCAGCTCGTCGGCGGGGGGCCCTCCTGCATCGAGCACCACGAAGGCGGCGAGTGTCGAGCCGGTGCCCACGACTGCCGCGTCGAGTACGTCGGAGCGGCGAGTCAGGGCGGCTTCGACCTCTCCTGGTTCGACGCGGTGACCGTTGACCTTGAGCTGTCCGTCGGCGCGGCCTGCGAACGTGACGCGGCCGTCGGGGAGTCGGGCGCCGAGATCGCCGGTGCGATACATCCGTCCGCCGTCGGGTGCTGCCACGAACCGGGTGGCGGTCTGGCCGGGACGATGCAGGTAGCCACGCGCCAATTGCACACCACTGGCGTAGATCTCGCCGATCACGCCGGTCGGCAGCTCGCGCAGCGCCGAATCGAGGATGTGGATCCCGGTGCCTGCCACCGGTGCGCCGAGGGTGATGCCGTCGCCGCTCAGCTCTCCGGCGAGGACGTCGCCGGCGACCTCGGAGGACCCGTAGGAGTTGACAATCGCAGCGTCGGGGGTGACCGAGCACAACGCAGCCACGTGGACGGATTCCAGCGGCTCGCCGCTGACGATCCAACGTCTGACGCCCCGCGCGTCGGCGCAGTGCGCGTCGGCCAATGCCGAGGCGAGCGAGGGGACTGCGACCAACTGGCTTACGTCGTATGCGGCGATCAGCTCGGCAAGCCGCCGCCCGTCCCTGGCCGATGCATCGTCGGCCAGCACGGTGCGTGCCCCGCCTGCGATGCCTGCGAGCAGCTCGGTGGTGCCGTCGATGAACGACAACGAACTCTTGGCCAGCCGCGTTGCTGCCGGCCACGCGGCGATGGCCCATGACAGCCTGTTCGCGAGGGCGCCGTGGGTCCCGACGACGGCCTTGGGCTCTCCGGTGGAACCGCTGGTGTAGAGCACCGAGACGGCATCGAGCGGACCAACATCCACGGGCTGGAACGGCCAAGAGGCGCCTGCCACGAGGGTGGTGTCGACGGTTGCGGTGCCGACCGGAATCACACCGTCGAGCGCCACGCGCCCAATGTCGTCGACGAGCACGGCACGTGGGCGGGCGTGGGCGAGCATGAACTCGAGGCGTGCCCGCGGGTAGGTCGGATCGACCGGCAGGTAGGCCGCCCCCACCGAGATGATCGCCCACATCGCGGCGACCGCATCGGTCGACCGGGACAGGGCAAGCGCCACGACGTCGCCGCGGCGTACCCCGGCGTCGACGAGTTGACGGGCCAGTGTGCCTGCGCGGGAGTCGAGTTCGCCGAACGTCGACGTCCCCTCGGCCGCGACGACGGCGACGTCATCGCGGTGAGCGCCGATGGCGTCGGAGATGAGTGCGGTGACGGTGGTGGGAGGAGGGCCGGCGACAGGTTCGGCCTGCCTGCCGAGTTCGACGTCTCCAACGGAGGTCCCCGGGTCGGACGTGACCGCGGTGAGCAGGTCCGCGAACGCCTTCGTCGCGGCATCGGCGAACGTGTCGGACACCCGTCCCCGGTCGTTGGTGACGGTGACGGTGACGGTGTCGTGGACGGCGATCATCACCGTCAGTGGATAGTGCGGCGCCTCGATGACGCCGATCTCGCCGAGGGTCAAGTCTCCCGCAGAATGTGATGAGGTGCCCAGGTTCTCGATGACGACCAGGGAATCGAACAGCTCGCCGACACCGGCGATCTGGTGGGCCTCGGTCAGCGGCAGATGGTGGTGTTCGACGACCTCGGACTCCACACCGGCAAGCCGGGTGGCCACGTCCATCGCGGTATCGGTCGGCGACCAACGGACCCGCACCGGCACGGTGTTGACCAGAAGGCCCACCATGCGGTCGACGCCCTCCAGGGCGCCACCGCGACCGGAGACCACGGTGCCGAACACGACGTCGTCCTCGCCGGTGAGCCGGCCCACCGTGACACCCCATGCGGTGTGCACCCACGTGCCGATGGTGACCGCGGCGCGTCCTGCGGCGGCCACGACGACGGTGCGCGACGGCAGCGTGATGCTGCGGGTGCCGAAACCGGTTGACGACGCGGCGAGCGAGAGCCCCCGTGTCCCGTCGGCCGACGAGATTCGGGTCGGCTCGGAGATCCCGTCGAGCACACCGGCCCATGCAGCCCGGTCGGCGTCACCGTTGCGTTCGCCGAGCCAGTCGACGAACTGCGCGAATTGCGGTGCCGGGCTGGTGAAGTCGGCTCCGGCGTAGGCGGTCAACAGGTCGTCGAGCACGATCGGCACCGACCAGCCGTCGGCGACGATGTGATGCACCGTCTGGACCATGGTGTGCACGTCGTCAGTGCGGCGAATCAGGGTGTAGCGGCTGAGCGGCGGGGCGGCGAGATCGAACCGGCGGTTGCGATCCCATTCCGCGCGCTGCGCCACGACACGTGTCGAATCCGCGTCGGCACGCGCATCGACCACCTCGAAGTCGGGGGCCACCGGTGTGGCGTGCACGGCGACGGGCGTGCCGTTCGACAGCGTCGCGAACGCGGCAGACAGGCTCCGGTGCCGGTTGACCACGGCTTCGGTGGCGCGCTGGAAGCTGTCGGTGTCCAGCGGGCCGGTGATGTCGACGATCTGCTGCACCACGTAGGGGTCGTGGCGACGGCTGAACGTCGAATGGAAGTAGATGCCCTGCTGTGTCGGGGTCAACGGCAGCACGTCGGCAAGCCCCGGGTAGGCGTTCTCGAGCTCGGTGACGTCGTTGGCGTCGAGGGTCACGCGGGGGAAGTCGGAGACGCTGTGCCCACGCACGTCGGCACTGTTGGCGATCGCGGTGAGCAGCTCGGTCCAGCGGCGCGCCACGAAGGCGATCTCGGCTTCGGCGACGGCGGCCGACGGCCAGCTGAACGTGGCGCGCAGCACGGTACCGTGGGTGGTTGCCACCGCTTCGGCGTTGACTTCGAGGAGCCGGGGCAACGGCATTGCGGGGTCGCGGTCCTCCATCACGGCGACGTGGTCGTCGGCGAGTGCCCACGGGCGATCGGCGGTGTCGAACCGGCCGAGGTAGTTGAACAACACCTGCGGCGTGGCGTCGAGGCTTGCTCCGAATCCTTCTCCCGTCGCTTCGCTCGCCCCACGCAGGTACCGCAGTGCGCCGTAGCTCAGCCCATGCGACGGTACGGAGCGCAGCTGATCCTTGATGGACCGTACCGCCGCGCCGAGCGATGCGCCGTTCGACAATGCTGTACGCCAATCGAATTCGTCGTCGTGGAGCGCGACGGGGTAGAGCGTGGTGAACCAGCCGACGGTGGACGACAGGTCGGCGTCAACCTGCCCTTGACTTCCTCCTCGCGTGCGGGCGAAGTGGCCCTCGCGACCGTGGCCCTCCATCTCGAGCAGCAGGGGACCGGCCTGGTCGCTGCCGCGGCTGTCACGCCACTCGCGCAGCGCCAGATACAGCGCTGCGACCATGGCGTCGTTGACGTGGCCGTGGATGCGGTCGGGCACCTGGGTGAGTACCGCATCGGTGACCGCGGCGGGTAACTCGACGGTCAACCGGGCTTCGGTGGCGACGGTGTCGCGGGCAGCGTCCAACGGCTCGTCGCCCCACGCCGTCTCCGCCGTCGCGCACACCCGCTGCCAGTAGTCGAGATCATCGTCGAACACACCGGCGGCAGCAGCATCGGTCAGCCGTTGTGCCCATGACCGCCAAGATGTTTCGACCGCGGGTAGCGCGGGAGTCTGGCCAGTGGCGATGAGCCGGTGGGCGGCGGCGAGGTCCTCGGCCACGATGCGCAGCGAGATGCCGTCGACGACGATGTGATGCGCAACCACGACCAAGCGGCCCGGCTGCATCGGCCGCCGTAGCCAGCCGAACGTCACCATGCCGCCGGCGGCCGGGTCGAGAGCGGTGACCAGCTCGTCGCGCAGACGCCGCACGGCGGCGGACAGGTCGGCATCGTCGGCGAGATCGACGGTGGTGACGTGGATCTCGGGAGGCGCCTGGGGAATGTTCAGCGCCGCGGCCCGTCCGTCCGTCATTGCCCAGAGCGCTTGGTGACGGGCCAGTGTCGCGCCGAGGGCGGCGCGCAGCGTGTCGTCGTCGAGGTCGTCGGGGGTGATCAGCGACATGGCCTGGTAGAAGCCGTGCAGAACCGAACCCGGCCCTGCCACGTCATCGAGCCAACGCAGGATCGGCGTCGCAGCAGCGGGTCCGATCGGATCGATGGTGTCACTGAACGTCTCGACGGCGGCCGACTCCACCAAGAGGGGAGCGAGCGCCTCGACGGTGCGGTGGGCGAACATGTCGCGGGGCCGCAACGCGAACCCACTAGCGCGGACCCGGCTGACCACCCGGATCGCCACGATGCTGTCGCCGCCAAGCCTGAAGAAGTCCTCGTCCACGCCGATCTCGTCGAGGCCGAGCGCATCGGCGAACGCCTCGCACAGCACGGTTTCGCGTGGCGTCCGTGGCGGATTCACCGTCCGTGAGCCGGCAACGTCGGGCGCGGGCAGAGCGCGTCGGTCGACCTTGCCGTTGGCCGTCACCGGCACCCGGTCAAGCCCGACGAACAACGTCGGCACCATGTAGTCGGGCAACCTGCTGCGGCTCCACGCGGCGACCTCGCCGTGCAGCGCAGCGTCGTTGGTGATGCCGTCGACCGTGACGAGATAGCCGACCAGCTGCTCGGCACCGCCGTGCTGATGCACGGTCACGACGGCCTGACGCACCGCCGGGTGGTCGGCGAGCTGCGACTCGATCTCCTCGAGCTCGATGCGCCTGCCGCGGATCTTGACTTGGTTGTCGGCCCTGCCGAGGAACTCCAGGGAACCGTCGCCCGTCCACCGGGCGAGGTCGCCGGTGCGGTACATCCGAGACCCGGTCTCGTCGAACGGGTTCGCCACGAATCTCGACGCCGTCAGGGATGGCGCGTTGACGTAGCCGCGACCAAGGAGGAAGCCAGCGGCGTACAGTTCGCCGCCCACGCCAGGTGGTACCGGGCGCATGTCGTCGTCGAGCACGTAGAGCTGCGTGTGCGGGTTGGGTTTGCCGATCGAGGTGGCGATGCGCTCGGCGGTGTCGCGGTAGATCACATGGGAGACACCGATGGTGGCTTCGGCTGGGCCGTAGCCGTGATACAACGTGGTGGAGAGTTGCGCGCGGAACCTGGCGAACAGTCCAGGGGTGAGGACCTCGCCGCCGCACCAGACGTGACGGAGCGAAGCCAGGGAGTCGGACCGAGTCAACCTGTCCAGCTCGAGCAGGGTGTCGAGCATCGACGACACCAGGTAGACGAACGTCACCCGCTGGGTGCGGATCAGATCGAGCAGGTACTCGGGATCCTTCTCGCCGTCCGGTTCGGCGACGACGACGCGGCCGCCGCTGATCAGGGGGAGCAGAATCTCGTTGACCGAGATGTCGAATGACAACGGCGCCTTGAACAGCGCGGCGTCGTCCCGACCGTCCTTGCCGAAGTGCAGGATGTGGTCACGCTGCCACAGCAGCCGCTCGGTGATGGCGTCGTGGCGGATCATCGCGCCCTTGGGCTTGCCCGTGGATCCGGACGTGAAGATGACGTAGGCGAGCTGCGTGGGCTGGACCGATACCGCTGGCGGCTGGGTCGGCTTCCCATCGTGGCGCCAGTCGTCGAGATCGACCACCAGAGTCGGAACGTCCCAATGGGATTGGTCATCAGCGGCGACGAACGCAGCCGATGCACCGGCGTCGGCCAGCACCTGGCCGCGCCGGTGCGCGGGCCACGCGGGATCAAGCGGCACGAACGCCGCCCCTGCGATCATGGCGGCCAGGACGCAGACCACCATCTCCGCCGAGCGCGGGACGCCGACGGCGACCATGCCCTCGGCGCGGAAATTGGTGTCGTGCAGTGTGTTCGCCAGCTGCGCGGCGCGCTCGCCGAGCTCCCGGTAGGTTAGCCGACGGTCGCCGTGCACGACGGCAACGGCATCGGGGGTGGTCTCACACTGGGCGGCGAACAGTGCGGGCACGGTGGACGTCCACTCGGGTGTCGAGTGGTTGTTCCACTGGTCCAACAGCTCCGTGATGTCCAGCGAATGCGTGGTCACGTACGGGCAACCTCTCCATCAGGGTTCACTTCGCGTGTCCCACGCGGTGATCAATTGTGGGTGCTCCACGCCCGCCACAGCCGCGCGTAGCGGCCGTCGAGCGCGATGAGCTCTTCGTGGGTACCGCGCTCGACGATGCGTCCGTCGGCCATCACGGCGACTTGGTCGGCGGTGGCGGCCTGAGTCAGTCGGTGGGCGACGATCAGGGTGGTGCGGCCCCTGGTTGCCGCAGTGGCAGCGTCCTCCAACTCCGCGGCGTGCGCGCTGCCTGCCTCGGCGGTGGCCTCGTCGAGGACCACCACTTGGGGGTCGGCCAACACCAGGCGGGCCATGGCGATGTGCTGGGCCTGCGCAGCCGTTAGCTGCAGTCCCTGTTCACCGACGAACGTGTCGAGACCGTCGTCGAGGGCCTCGACCCAGCCTGCGGCGCCGACCGTGCGCAGCGCCGTCCAGATCTCGTCGCTCGTCGCGTTCGGTGCGATGAGGCGCAGGTCGTCGATAAGGGGTCCGGAGAAGACGTGCACTTCCTGCGTGATGGTGGCCACCCAGTGGCGAAGCTGCCCGCGATCGATCTCACCGACGGGCACCCCGCCGATACGGGTCCGCCCTCGCGTCGGCGCGAGCAGGCCTGCGACGACGGCGGCCAGCGTGGTCTTGCCTGCCCCCGTAGTGCCGACGAGGGCACACCTGGTGCCAGCAGGGATGGTCAACGAAACATCGTGCAGCACTGGGGGTCCTGCGCCGTAGGCAAACGAGACGGCGTCGACCTCGACGTCGGATCCGGCGGGGATCGACCGTGGGGCGGCGTCGTCCTGGGGGTGTGCAGGCGTCTGTAGGTCGACCACCCCGACGAGGCGCGCCAGGCACGCCGCTCCCGCCTGGATCTCGTCGAAGTTGTACATCATCATGCCGATGGGGTTGAACAGCCGGTGGAACATCAGCGCCGCGGCGGTGGTCTGCCCGACGGTGACGGTTCCGGTGCGCACCAACAGGAACCCGACTACCAATGTGGCGGTGAGCCCGATGAATTCGGCTCGATTGACCCGCCCGACGAGGCGGGTGAACAAGGTGAAGACCCCGACGGAGATGTCGCGGGCGCGCGCCGACTCGCGGTCGATGTCGGCGAGCCGCGGCTGGTGAATCTCATACGCGGCGATCGTCCGTACACCCTGAACCGACTCCACCGTGGCCTGGGCGCGGGCAGCGAGCGCGATGCGTTGCTCGGCATACCTCGGCGCGGACCGCGGCAGATACCACCGCAGCGCAACGGCATACGCCGGAATGGACAGTGCGCCTGCAAGTCCGAGCCGCCAATCGATGCTGGCCATGCCCGCCACGGTGACGACGCCGAGGAAGAACGCGTTCAGCATGTCCGGCAGCACCTGGGACACCGCCTTGGCGACGGCGCCGACGTCGGCACCGACGCGGGACAGCAGGTCGCCGCGGCCGGTCTCCTCGATCATCGTGGCGGGCAGGTTGAGCGCGCGCTCGAGGACTTCTTCGCGTAGGTCTGCCACCGTGTATTCGCCGAGTCGGGTGATCAGGTAGGTGGACAGCCCGGTGCCGAGCCCACCGATGAGCGCGGCCACGGCGATCACGACCGAAACTCCGACGAGGCTCGTGACGGCGTCGCCGTCGCTGACGCGATCGACGAGGGTGCCCAACAGATAGATCGGAACGGTCGCCACTGCTGCGGCCATCACGCCGACGAGGAGCGCGGCTACGGTTGCGCGGCGTCTGCGTCGCAGGTCGTTGGTGAGCCAGGACCAGGTTCGTGCGGTGGTGGCGACCGGCAACACCGGCGGCGTGAACGATTCGCTGATTGTCATGTCGACTCTGTTCTTCGCTTGCTCATCACCTTGCGACCGCTTCGCGGTATCCGTTGTGTCCGTTGGCGAGTTCACTGTGGGAACCCTGTGCCTCGATGCGCCCGCTGCTGACGAGCACCACGCGATCGGCTGCGGCGAGCAGCGCGGGACTGCTGGTCAGCACGATCGTCGTCCGCTTGCCGTCGCCTCGCAGCCTGCGGATGCCGTCGGCGATGGCCTGCTCGGTGACGGCGTCGACGGAGGTGGTCGGATCGTGCAGGACCAGCACATCGGGGTCGGCGGCGAGCGCCCTGGCCAATGTCCAGCGTTGCCGTTGTCCGCCGGAGAGACTGGCGCCGCGTTCGACCACTGGGTGCTCCAGGCCATCGGAGTGCAGCCCGACGACGTCCGTCGCGCACGATGCTTGCAGCGCGGCCTGGATGGCCGCCGGGTCGGAGGTGCCCGACACGGCGAGGTTGGAATCCAGGGTCCCGCTGAACAAATCGCCGTTGTGATGCTCGACGAGGAGGCAGGTGCGCCGTTGGCCCTGCGCGATCTCTCCGATCCTGCGACCGCCGACGCGGACGGTGCCTGCGTCGGGCGACCTGACGTATCCCGACAGCAGATCGATGAACGCCCCTGCGTCACGTGCATCGGGGGTCAGCACGGCGACAAACTCGCCTGGCTCGACGTCGAGGGCCAAGCCGTCCAGCGTCGCGTGCGTGGCGTCGCGGACCGTCAGACCCCGAGGGTCGACACCCTCGGGCGCGGGGAGTGCCGCCTCAGTGTGGTGGCGGGCAGGCGAGTCGAGGACCTTCGCGACCCGGTTGGCCGAGCCGCGGGATTCGGCGACCTCGCTGGGGGCGACGGCCAGCAGCGCGAACGGCTCTGCGAGGAACTGTGCCAACCCGATCACGGTGATCAACTGGCCGATCGTCAGGTCACCACGGAGAGCGAAGTACGTCGCGGCGACCGCAACGGCCATCGCGGCCAGTGCGCCAGCGGCCGCGGCGGCGCCGGCGTGCACGCTCTGAATCCGCGCTGCGCGGAGTGAGGCGGTCAGCGATTGGCGGCTCGCGACGCGGTAGCGGGCGGCGGCGTTGCCCTGCGCGCCAATGCCTTGGAGTGGGCGTTGTCCGCTGATCAGATCGGTGGCCAGCGCGGTGGCGCGGCCGATTTCGGCCTGCTGGTGTTCGACCCGGTCGGCGATGATGGGGGCGGTCATCTGCAGTCCGGCGACGACGATCGGAACACCCATCAGCACCATCAGACCCAGCGGCAGATCGATGCTCAACAGGAGCACACCGCAGGCGATGGTGGACACGATCGCTCCGGTGATCCTGGCCAGATAGTCGAGGAGGTAGCCCGTCTCCTCGGCGTCGCCCGACGAGATCGACAGGAGTTCGCCGACCTTGTAGTCGGTGCGGATCCCCATCGGATCGAGGATCTTGCGGCTGAGTTCGACACGTAGCAGGTGTGATTCGCGCGCGATGGCGAACATCAGGAGCCTTGCGCCGAAGCGGTACACCAACGTGAGTACCAAGAACAGTCCGGCGAGGGCCGCGATCCATTCGACGATCGCGCTGACGCTGCCCGTTGCGACGGCTTTGTCGACGATGATGCCGATGAGTACCGGGACCGCCACCTCGCAGAGCTGATGCACCGAGATCAACCCAGTCCCGGGAATCAACCAGCGCAGGTTTCGGGTTAGCGTGCGGCGCAACACGGATGCGCCGGTCCAGTGAATCAGGTTGTCTGGCGTGGCCTCAGGGCTCACTTGGGCGAGATGGCGTCGGCGGCCGTGCCGCTCATGTGTTCGCGGAGCGATCGCGGACGCATGTCGGTCCAGTTCTCCTCCACGTAGCGCAATGCGCTGTCGCGGTCGGTGCCGTCGACCCCGCCGAACTTCACCGTCCAGCCGGCAGGGACGTCGGCGAACGTCGGCCAGAGCGAGTACTGCTCCTCGTCGTTGACGAGCACCAGAAAACGGCCGTCTTGATCGTCAAACGGATTGCTGGACAAAGCACTCCTCCCGTACCTTCAACCGTCTTCGTGTTCGTGCAGACTCCGGGACGTGTGGGATCTGCACCGTCGTGGGGCGTCGCGCGCAGCGTGGGCTTGGTGCCCACCGCTGTCAGCAGGCATGCTATCAAAGGTTAGGCTAACCATGGTCGGCTAGTCATCGGAATCGGAGGTCTTCGTGCGGGTCGTCATGCTCGGGTATCAGACGTGGGGACATCGCACGCTCACGGCACTGCTGAAATCGCGCCACGACGTGTGCATGGTCATCACACATCCGGCGAGCGACCATGAGTACGAATCGATTTGGGCCGATTCGGTCGAGGATTTGGCGCGCAGCGAGGGCATCGAGGTGTTCCTGGCCAAGCGCCCGACGCCAGAGTTGATCGAGCGGGTGGCGGCCTTGGCGCCCGACGTGATGGTGGCCAACAACTGGCGCACCCGCTTGCCGGAGGACCTCTTCACCATCCCGACCCACGGAACTCTCAACCTGCACGATTCCTTGCTGCCCAAGTTCACGGGGTTCTCGCCGGTGATCTGGTCGCTGATCAGCGGGGCCAGTCAGACTGGGCTGACGGCACACATGATGGACGCCGAACTGGACACCGGTGACGTCCTGGTGCAGCGCGCCGTCGACATCACGGCAACCAGCACCGGCACCAGCCTGGTGCACGCCACACTCGATCTCGTTCCCGAGGTGCTCACCGAGGCGCTGGACCAGTTGGAGTTCGGGACCGCCGTCGCGGTACCGCAGGACCTCGGCCAGCGCACCTTCTTCCACAAGCGCTCGGACCGCGACAGCGTGGTGGACTGGGCGTGGCCCGCCGCCGACATCGAACGCTTCGTGCGCGCGCTGTCCGACCCATATCCCAACGCCTACACCTACTTTCGTGGTCAGCGGCTGCGGCTGATCGCATCACGCGTATCGCGGTGCACCTACGGTGGGACGCCGGGCCGCGTCTTCATCGAAGAGGATGGCGGCATGGTGATCGTGGCAGGGGCTGATGCCTTCCGTGGCCGGTCGCCAGGGCTGGTACTGGACGTCGTGCGCACCGATGACGGCGTCGACCACGACGCGCTGGCGTTCTTCGGGCACGGTGGCGGGTACCTGTCCGCCGCACCGTGACCTAGAGGTAGGCGTGTCCGTCGACAAGTCCATGCCTGCGCGCCCGACCTCACCACCGCCTGGCGTTCGAGCTCAGGTCCGCGCGCGGACGTGCGGCGACGCCCGCGGCACGACCAGCGGCGTCCCGGTCTGTGGATCGTCGATGATCTGGCACTTCAGGCCGTAGACGGCCTCGACCAGCTCCTCGGTGATGACAGACTTCGGATCGCCCTGCGCAACAATGTGTCCCGACTTCATGGCAATGATTTGATCGGCGTAGCGGCAGGCGTGGTTGAGGTCGTGTAGCACCGCGACCACGGTGCGGTCCTGATCGCGGTTCAGCATGGCGAACAGGTCGAGCAGTTCCACCTGATGCGCGATGTCGAGGTAGGTCGTTGGCTCGTCGAGCAGCACCAGGGGTGTCTGCTGTGCGAGCACCATGGCCACCCAGACCCGTTGGCGTTGACCGCCGGACAGCTCGTCGACCAGCCTGCCGGAGAGCTCGGTCACCCCGGTGCAGCGCATCGCCTCGGCGACGGCCTCGTCGTCGCTACGGGACCACTGGCGCAACACCTTCTGATGCGGGAACCGGCCCCGCGACACCAGATCGGCCACCGTGATGCCCTCGGGGGCGATCGACGTCTGGGGGAGCAGACCCAGCCGGCGGGCCACCTCCTTGGTGTGCAGGCTGCCGATGTCGTGCCCGTCCAGGATGACCTGGCCGCCGGACGGTTTCAGTAGCCTGGCGAAGCCGCGCAACAGCGTGGACTTACCGCAGGCGTTGGGTCCCACGATGGCGGTGACTCGGCCGTCGAGCACCTCGACGGACAGGTCGGCGATGACCAACTTCTCCTCGTAGCCGATGGAGAGGTGGTCGGCGCTGAGCCTCGAGCCTGGCGGCGGGGCGAGCGAAGCGACGGGGGGTATCCCCGTTGACCCAGTCACCTGGGTATCACCTTCTCCCGCTTGGGTTCCGCTCATCGTCGTCGCGCCTGAGAGATGAGCAGGTAGATCAGATAGGCGCCGCCCAGCGAGACGGTGACCGTGCCGACGGGGAGTTCGATGCCGGTGAACGCCTGCTGGGCGATGACGTCGCTGACCAGTAGCAGCACCGCGCCCATCACCGCCGACGGCACCGTACTGACTCCGGGGCTGGCGGTGAGCCGTCGTGCGATCTGAGGGGCCACCAGGGCAACGAAGGTGATCGGCCCCGCGGCGGCGCAGGCCAGGGCTACCAGGCTGACGCCCATGACCAGATAACCCAGCCGGGCGCGGTCGGGCTGCACGCCCAAGGCGCCAGCGGCATCATCACCCATCTGTAGAACCGGCAGCTGCGCTCCCATCGCCACCAGAATCGCTGAAATCACCACCAGGCACACCGTCATCGGCAGGACCTGTGCCCAACTGAGCCCGCTGAGGGTGCCCTGTTGCCAGACCGATGCGGTGATCGCGCTATGGAGGTCGAGCCTGATGATGATCCACTGGTTCACCGAGTTGAGCACCGCGCTGACTCCGATGCCGACCACGATGAGTCGATATCCTGCAAGTCCATTGTGGTAGGACAGCGCGTACACGAGCGCCGCGGTGATCAGGCCGCCGATCAGCGCGCCACCTGCCACCGCGTAGTAGCCGCCACCGATCCCGGCGATGACGATCAGAGCTCCGGTGTAGGCGCCGAAGTTGATGCCGATGATGTCGGGGCTGCCAAGCGCATTGCGGGTCAGCGCTTGGAAGATGGCACCCGAGATGCCAAGTGCGGCGCCGACCAACAGCGCCATCAACATGCGGGGCATCCGCCATTCCAGGACCACCACCCGGTCGAACGTGGTGTTGCTCCCGGTCAGCACGCTGAGAACGTCGGCCGGTGCGACGGTGTACTTGCCGAGGCCGACCGCGATGACCGCGGTGACGCAGACGCCGACCAAGAGCGCCACGACCACGATCATCGCGCGCCACGACGTCCGCGCCGACACGTTGCCGACCCGCAGCACACATTGCCGACGGCCGAATGTGACTCCGGCCGTGTCGTTCTCGGTGATGGTCACGAGCGGTCAGCCCCGCGCTTGCGGATCAACCAGATCAGCACGGGCGCGCCGAGGAACGCTGTCACGATGCCGGCCGGCAGCTCGGATGGCCGGATGATGACCCGTCCCACGATGTCGGCGGCCAACAGCAGAGCCGGTGCGACGACGGTGGCGTACCCGAGGACCCAGCGCCAGTCCGGACCGGTGAACCTGCGCACGGCGTGCGGCACCATGAGGCCGACGAATCCGATCGGACCTGCCCCCGCGGTCGCCGCGCCAGCCAGCAGCGTGACGGCGATGAGGCTCAGGATCTGGGTGCGGGCGACGTTGCCGCCCATGCTCTTTGCCAATTCATCGCCGAGTGCTGCGACGTTGAGCGAGCGCCCGACGACCACACACAGCACCACGCCGACGGCGATGAACGGAGCGATCGCGGCCGACACCTCGAGAGGCCGCCCGTCGAGAGCGCCCGCGTCCCAGAACCGCATGTTGTTGAATGCCTGGGGGTTGCGCAGCCTTACGGCGTAGCTGATGCCGTCCAGCACGGCGGCGATCGCGACGCCTGCGAGCAGCACGCGGACCGGCGTCACCGTGGCACGACCGGTCATGCCGACCAGGTAGACCAGCAGCATCGCGAACAACGCGCCTGCGAATGCGAACCAGATGTAGGTCCAGATGCCGGTCATGCCGAGCAGGGCGATCGCCGACACCACGAACAACGCTGCGCCGGAGTTGATTCCGAGGATCTCGGAATCGGCAAGCGGGTTGCGGCCAACGGCCTGAATCATCGCCCCCGACAGGCCAAGGGCAAGCCCGACGATCAGGGCGAGCACGGTGCGCGGGAGCCGGAGGTCGTGCACGATCCACTGATCGCCGATGTCGCGGTAGTCGCTGACGGCCTGCCAGACCGTCGGCAGCGAGACGTTCTCGGTGCCGATCGCCAGGCTGGCGATGCACGTCAGGGCCAGCAGTGCTACTGCAAGCAGCAACCCGATGACCCGGTTGCGTTGCACGAGTTGGCGATGCGCGGCCGTCTCCACACGAGATGGAGTCGGGGAAGTGGCGGACGGTGCAGGCGCGGTCACGATCGTCTAGAGACCGGCTCGTTCGAGCGCTTCGTCGAACGCCTCGTCGGCCGCCTTCTCACCCTTGCCGTCGGCAAGGGCCCGTTCCCACACCGCGACGACGTCGTCCGCGACCAGCGCGAACTTGGCGTCCCACGTCTCGGAGTCGAAGCGCCAGTAACCGGTGACGTCGAGCTGGTCGACAGACCAGCCGTTGCCGCGGAAGTGCTTGCGCACGGCGCGGGACTCGGCCGCCTCCGCGGCGAACCAGCAGTAGCCGCGGCCTTCTGGCAGCGACAGCTCGCGGACGAGTTGCGCGAGCCGGCTTGGGGCGTGGCCGTTTCCGGTGCCGACGCTGGAGACGACCGTGACGTCAGGATGCGGCGGCAGATACTCCAGGTCCTCGGCGTCGACGACCTCGACGACGACGGTGACGGGGATGCCGCCTGGCAATTCGGAGATGATGCGGGCCGCGGCGGGCAGTCCCGACAGATCGGTGACCAGGAGCTGCCACTCGCTTGTCGGCTCCGGGCGGTACCACGACCGGGCGTGGTCGAGCCCGACCCGGTCGCCGGGACCCGTGGAGCTGGCCCACGTCGTTCCCTGCCCGCGGGCGTGCAGGATGACGTCGAGGTCGATCCTGTCTGCCCCATTGATCGTGCGGTGGGCGCGCACCGTGTAGTTGCGACCCTCGGATCCCGACTCGGGGTCGACGTGACGACCGCCGCCGACACCGGTCACGGTCGGTGGCGGCGTGCGTTCGCCCTTTGGGCCGACGATCGGGAAGTAGACGCCGACCGCGGAATCGCCGCCCGGCTTGACCCCGAGCGTTTCGGGGTCGTCGACCTGCAGCGTGATGCGCCGTAGGCGGGGGGTCAGCTGATTCGCCTCGACGACGGTCGCATACGAGAAGCTCATCGGACGTTAGGCTACCCTAAGCATCTACGGAGGCTGGCGCCCCGGTCGTTCGTGCCTGCGACCCTTGTTATGCGTGATGTAGCCAATTAGTTTCCAATCACCATGACTGAACGCATCCGAGAGTTCGCCAACGACGGCTACACGTTCCCCGTGCGGGACGAAGGGCCCATCGATGGTGCGATCGTGGTTCTCCTGCACGGTTTTCCGCAGACATCGAAGTCGTGGAACGCGGTCACGACGCGTCTGAATGACTCCGGCTACCGCACCCTGGTCTTCGACCAGCGCGGATACACGCCGACCGCACGTCCGCGGGGCCGCTTCGCCTACCGGATCAGCGCGCTCGTCGGCGACGTCGCCGCACTCGTCGCCGCCGTGGGTTCACCAGTGCACCTGGTGGGCCACGATTGGGGTGCCGTCGTCGCGTGGGCCACGGCCGCGGGGCGCCCCGAGGCGCTCGAGACGCTCACCGCGGTCTCCGTGCCACATTCGAGGGCGTATCTGCGATCTCTGCTCAGCAGCACTCAGGCGCTGAAGTCCTACTACATGGCCATGTTCCAGATTCCGTGGCTGGCCGACACCATGTTGCGTCGCTTCCCGAAGCAGACCGACCGACTGCTCGCCAACAGCGGAATGGACGCGGTGGCACTCCAACAGGTGCACACCGACGTCATCGAGAGCGGGGCGCTCACCCCGGCCATCAACTGGTACCGCGCGATGCCCTTCAGCTCTGCGAAGTACCTCCAAAAAGTTTCGGTACCAACCACATACGTGTGGAGCACCGACGACGTCGCCCTCGGTCGACGGTGCGCCGAGCTGTGCCAGCACTACGTCACCGGCCCCTACCGGTTCGAGATCGTCGACGGCTCGCACTGGATCCCCGAGGAACATCCAGACCGCGTACGGGACCTGATCGTCGACCGCATCCAGGCAGGCTGAGGCGATGGCGACGGTCCGTGGGCGGTACCCCGAAGTGGGCCAAGGGGCGCTGCCGGTCAAGGACGTCGGCCGTTTGTTGCTGCGCTGCGGCGACCGGCCGGGGCTGGTCGCCGCCGTCAGTGCGTTCCTGGCGGATGCCGGGGCAAACATCGTCTCCCTGGATCAGCACTCGACCGAACGGTCCGGTGGAACGTTCGTGCAGCGCACGATCTTTCACCTGCCCGGCCTGACAGCTGCACGCGACGCCCTGGAGCGTGACTTCGGGGATCGCGTGGCCACGCCGTTCGAGATGGACTTCCGGCTCACCGAGGCGGCCAAACCCAAACGGGTCGCGATCATGGCGTCGAAGGACGACCACTGCCTGCTCGACCTGCTCTGGCGGAACCGTCGCGGGGAACTGGACATGTCGGTGGTGATGGTGATCTCCAACCATCCCGACCTCGCCGATCAAGTCCGCCCGTTCGGCGTGCCGTTTCTGCACGTCCCCGCTACCAAAGACATTCGGGCACGAGCAGAACAGCGTCAACTCGAGCTCCTGCGCGACAACGTCGACCTGGTGGTGCTGGCCCGCTACATGCAGATCATCAGCCCCCAATTCCTGAAAGACGTGGGCTGCCCCCTGATCAACATCCACCACTCGTTCCTGCCGTCGTTCATCGGCGCATCGCCCTACCGCAGGGCCAAGGAGCGCGGAGTCAAGCTCGTCGGTGCCACCGCCCACTACGTCACCGAGGAGCTCGATGACGGTCCGATCATCGAACAGGACGTCGTGCGGGTGGATCACCGCCACGGTGTCGGCGACCTGATCCGTCTCGGTGCCGACGTCGAGCGGGCCGTGCTGTCACGCGCAGTCCTGTGGCACTGCGAGGACCGCATCATCAGATACGGCAACCAAACCATCGTTTTCTGACGAGGCCGGGCGGTCGCGGCGGCCCTGGCCTGCGGCGGGCGGCGCACCGAACGACACGACGCGCGGGTAAGCGGGCCGGAATTGCGCGCGATCTGACGTTGGGCCTTATCGTGTCGCTGTGCCAGAGATAGATCGCCGCAACTTGTTGTTCATGTCGGGGGCTGGACTGCTCGCTGCCGCGCTTCCCGCACCGGTTGCCGGGGCAGCACCGGCAAGCCCGGTCACCCCACCCGCGGCACCGCCGCAGAGCGGCGCGACTCCGACCTACCTTTTCCACGACGAGTTCGACGGCCCGGCCGGCTCGGCTCCCGACCGCTCGAAGTGGACGCCTGCCAAGGCGCGGGAGACCATCAGGAACCCCGTCTTCTGGGACAAGCCCGAGAACATGGGGCAGTACCGCGACGATCGCCAGCACGTGTACCTCGACGGCAGCGGAAACCTCGTCATCCGCGCCACCAGGGACCCCGGTGGCAAGTACGTCAGCGCCAAGCTGGTCGGCAACTACTGGGGCGGCATCAACACCACGTGGGAGGCGCGCATCAAGTTCGACTGCCTGACCCTCGGGTGCTGGCCCGCCTGGTGGCTGTCCAACGACCACCCCGAGGTCGGCGGTGAGATCGACCTGGTCGAGTGGTACGGAAATGCCAACTGGCCCTCGGGAACCACCGTGCACGCCAAGTCGGACGGCACCTCGTTCGCGACCAACCCGTTCCCCGTGGACAACGCGTGGCACACGTGGCGGGTCACGTGGAACGACGCAGGCATGTACTTCTGGATGGACTACGTCGACGGCGCCCAGCCGTACTTCGAGGTTCCCGCGTTCTCGCTCGACGGGTGGCCGTTCAACTTCCCCGACTATCGGGTGTTCCCGGTGCTGAACCTTGCCGTCGCCGGTTCCGGCGGAGGCGATCCCGCGGGCGGTACCTACCCGGCGACGATGCTCGTCGACTACGTCCGCGTCTGGTGAATCACCGCGTGGCCGCAACAACCCCCGTCGCTTCGCTCGCCCCTGCGACCGCTTGGGCTGGCTGAGCCAAGCCCAGGTGGTCGCGCAGCGTGGTGCCCGCGTAATCGGCTCGGAAGACGCCGCGCTCCTGCAGTAGCGGCACGACCTTGTCGACGAACGGGTCGAGCCCGCCCGGCGTGACGTGGGGGACCAGGATGAATCCGTCGCTGGCGTCGGCCTGGACCAGGTGGTTGATCGTCTCGGCGACGGTGCTCGGTGAGCCGATGAAGTTCTGTCGTCCGGTGACCTCGACGATCAGCTCGCGGGTCGTCAGGTTCTCGGCCTCGGCCTTGGCCCGCCACTCGTTGGCCGTCGCGATGGGGTCGCGATGCATCCGCACGCTGGCCCTGCCGCGCGAGATGGTGTTCTCCCCGACGATCGGATCGACCGACGGCAGGGGGCCGTCGGCGTCGTGATCGGACAGGTCGCGGTTCCAGAGCTGCTCGAGGAACTTGATTGCCGTTGCCGGCGATACCTGCGCAAGGCGGACGTCGTGGGCGATGTCGGCCGCCTCGGCGTCGGTGTCGCCGAGCACGAACGTCGCGGCGGGCAGGATGAGCAGCTGTTCGGGTCGCCGCCCGTAAGCGGCCAGACGGCCCTTCACGTCGGCGTAGAAGGCCTGACCTTCGGTCAGCGTGCCGTGCCTCGAGAAGATCGCGTCGGCAGCGGATGCGGCGAACTCACGGCCGTGATCGGAGTCGCCGGCCTGGAAGATGACGGGCCTGCCCTGCGGGCTGCGCGGCACGTTGAACCGGCCGCTGATGTCGAAGTCCTCGTTGGAGTAGCTGAAAGCGCCTGCGGCAGAATCGGATAGGAAGACACCGCTGTCCTTGTCGGCGACGATCTCGTCACCGCGCCACGAGTCGAACAGTGCGGCCGCGGCCTCCAGGAAGTGCTCTGCGCGCCGGTAGCGCTGGTCCTCGGCAAGGAACCCGCCGCGGCGGAAGTTCTCGCCGGTGAAGGCATCCCACGACGTCACGACGTTCCACGCGGCACGGCCATCGGAGAGGTGATCGAGCGACGCGAACTGCCTGGCGACCTCGTAGGGCTCGTTGAACGTCGAGTTGATGGTGCCGGTCAACCCGAGCCGGTCGGTGACGGCGGCGAGCGCCGCCAGGATGGTGAACGTGTCCGGTCGCCCGACCACGTCGAGGTCGTAGATCTCGCCGCCCTGCTCGCGAAGGCGCAGGCCCTCGGCGAGGAACATGAAGTCGAACTTGCCGCGCTCGGCGGTCTCGGCGAAGTGCACGAACGAACCGAAGTCGATGTGGCTGCCCGACGCGGGATCGCTCCACACGGTGGTGTTGTTGACACCGGGAAAGTGCGCGGCGAGGTGAATCTGCTTGACTGGCTTGCTCATGCGCGTTCCTAGACGTTCGAGTAGCGGTTGGCGGGACGCGGCAGCCCGAGGGCGGCCCGCAGCGTCGCGGCGTCATAGGCGTCGTGAAACACGCCGCGCCCTTGTAGTTCGGGGACCAGGCCGGCGGTGATCTGCAGCAGGTCGTGGGGGAGTGTCGCGGGCCGCAGCCGGAATCCCGCCGCCCCCGCCGCGTGCCGCTCCTGAAGCAGGTCGGCCAGCCCGGCCGGCGTTCCGACGAAAACCTCGGCGTCGCTGACGAACTCGTGTCCGAGTGCGGTGTCGAGGCGCTCCCGTCGCGCCGCGGCGGCGGCGATGGTGTCGTCGAGGAACACCACCAGGTCGGCGAATACCCGCACCGGTGCGGCGTCGGATGTCCGATGCGAGGCAATGGTTTCGACGATGGTGGTGGTCTCGGCGGCGCTGCGCGGGGTGACGAATCCGACGTCGGCGCTCGTCGCGATCAGCCGGTAGGCGACGTCGACGTGGCCGAGCGCCGCGACGATCGGCTGGCCCTGCGGTGGCCGTGGCGTGATGGACGGGCCCTTGACGGAGAACTGAGCGCCTTCGAAGTCGATGTAGTGCAGCTTGGTTCGGTCGATGAATCGCCCGGTGGCCACGTCGCGGATCTCGGCGTCGTCCTCCCAACTGTCCCAGAGCCGGCGGACGACCTCCACGTAGTCGGCGGCCTCGGTGAAGAGTTCGTCGGCGAGGCTCTCCGACTCGCCGGAGATGGTCCTGCGGCCGAAGTGGGCTGCCACGTCGGGTCGGGCCGATACCTGCACGCGCAGGCCCGCGCGCCCGGAGCTGACGTAGTCGAGCGTGGCGATGGCCTTCGACAGGTGGAACGGCTCGGTGTGCGTGGTGATCGCCGTCGGGATGAGGCCGATGTGGCGGGTAAGGGGCGCGACGCGGGAGGCGATCAACACCGCATCCAACCGGCCGCGGACCCGGTCCGTGCGATCGTCGGAGCGCAGCGGACTGTCGGACTGCAGCGCGAGCCCGTCCTCGATGGTGACGAAGTCCAGCAGGCCCCGCTCGGCCTCGGTGATCAGGTCCGTCCAGTACCGAGGTGTCAGGAGGTCGGTGGGCCGGGCGTCGGGCTCACGCCACGAACTCGGATGCCACCCCGTCCCATCGAGTGCGACGGCCAGATGGAGCCGTTCCGGTGCAGTGGCCACAGACGAGTCTCGCTTTCCCTACGCGTTGAAAATCTCAACGCTGCGCTGCGTCGCCGCCATTCCTGCCTCGCAACGTCCCGTGACCAGTGCGGGGTCTGGGGCCAGTGCGTTCAAGGGATGCACGCACCGTGATTCTGTCGGCGCCGATCTCCGATGCCGCGGCGCTGACCCGCGATGCGACTACAGCCCCGTGAACGAGCCCCGTGAACGAGCCCCGTGAACGACCGCCCGTCGCTCTTCCTGGAAGCTGCGAATGCTGCTGAGACGGCATGACTGTGGGGGCGCCGGCAAAGCCGACGCCCCCACAGTCCGTTCAGCAGTGGGTTCTTGGGGATCCCTGCCTGCCGATTAGGACGACGCGCCAGTGGCCCCGGTTCCACCGGCATTGCCGTTGGCGCCGTTCGCGCCGCTGGCGCCGCTGGCACCGGTAGCACCGGTGCTGCCGGTCGTACCGGTCGCACCCGTTGCTCCGGTGGTACCCGTTGCACCGTTGGCGCCGGTCGTGCCGGTACTGCCGGTGTGGCCGATCAGTCCGCCGCTGCCGGGGGTACCGGCTGCGGCGCCGCTGCCACCGGAGCCGCCGGTCCCGCCCGCAGCGCCGGTCCCACCGGCACCGCCGCTGCCGCCGCTGCCGCCGCTGCCACCTGTTCCGCCCGCACCGCCGGTAGCACGCGAACCACCCTGACCACCGGTGCCGCCAACGCCGAGAACGCCACCACCGGTGCCTGCACCGCCTGCGCCGCCGACCCCGCCGTTGCCGCCGGCATCGCCGTTGCCGCCCGCGCCTCCGGTGCTGCCGGTGCCACCGACTCCACCGTTGCCGCCGGCCTGGCCGTCACCACCCGTGCCTCCGGTGCCGCCCGTGCCACCGTTGCCAGCGTTTCCGCCGCCACCCAGGAGTCCGCCGCTGCCGCCATTGCCTCCGGCACCTGCGGGTCCGCCGGCAGTGCCCGCGCTCCCAACATTGGTGCCGTTGGCGCCGGCAGTGCCTGCGCCGCCGGTGTTGCCGGTGCCGCCGGCCTGGCCTGCAGCACCGATTCCGCCGTCTCCGCCGTTTGCGCCGGTTCCGCCGATAGCCGCTCCATTGGTGTTCACTGCGGCGCCGCCTGCGCCGCCGGCGCCACCGTCGGTCGCGCCGGTTCCGCCGTTGCCGCCGGCTCCGCCGTTGCCGCCGACGGCAGTTACCCCGGCAGTACTCGATGCGCCTCCGGCACCGCCTGCCGCACCGTTGCCGCCCGGGGTGCCGCTGCCACCGAGACCGCCGTTACCGCCAGTGCCTGCGGCGCCCGCGGTTCCGCCGGCACCGCCTGCGCCAGCGGGGTCACCCCCGGTGCCGGGAGCACCGTCGCCACCGGTACCGGCCACACCTGCCGCACCCGCAGTGCCGGCGACGCCGTCACCGGCCGGATTCGTGCCGTTCGCGCCCGTCGTACCGGTACCGATACCCGCGGGACCCTGTGTGCCGTTGGCCGCTGTGCCGGTCCCCGTGGCGCCGATGGTGCCTGGCGTCCCGCTGCCGCCAACGCCACCGTCGCCGCCGTGGCCGAACAGTGCCAAGGTTCCGGCGTTTCCGCCATTTCCGCCTGCAGCGCTGGTGCCGCCGACCCCTCCGCCACCGCCGTTGCCGAAGAACAGCCCGCCTTGGCCGCCGTTACCGCCGGCCAGACCCGCGGCACCCGATCCGCCGAGGCCCCCGTAGCCGAGCAACAGTCCGGCGTTGCCACCGTTGGCGCCCGTGCCTGCTGCACCGTTGGTGCCGTTGCTGACGAAGATGTTGACGATGGGGACCCAGCCGACGAGTCCGATCAGGCCGTAGAAGGGATCGCTGCTGGCGATGCTGTGTATCGGCTCGTACGGGCCGAAGTTGATGAGCGATGCCGCCGCGAGCGCGTTGGGAGTCGGTGCGTAGGAGAGGCTCGGCCCAACCAGGCTGCTGGCGGAACATCCCGCGGACATCGGAAGGCACACAGTAGAAGCAGGTGATGGCGACGGCGACAGCACCGGCGCCGCCTGCGCCGTACCGGGAGAAAGTG
The DNA here is from genome assembly GCF_008329605.1 of Mycolicibacterium sp. P9-64. Classification (GTDB taxonomy): domain Bacteria; phylum Actinomycetota; class Actinomycetes; order Mycobacteriales; family Mycobacteriaceae; genus Mycobacterium. Next base: position 443,182 of record NZ_NPKO01000003.1, on the reverse strand, counting down.
CCATCAAGGCACCGGCCCCGGCGATCGCGATCCCGGTTGCGTATGGGTACATGGATCTTTTCATTTGGAGCTCCTAATCGGGCTCCGTAGAGCCGCACCGCAGATTTGTCACGTCGTCGCGACGAGGGTCGCTAACACGTCGCAACCTTCTGTGTGTGGCGATACGTGTATGCGTGTGAGCATACTGAAATGTATGATTACATGCAAGTGGCGTTACGGTCGACCGGGTTTGGCCACCGTGCTGCGCACGAGGCCCCCGGTTCGGATCATGGACTGGAAGGCAGGGCTGAAATGTCCGATTCTCGGGACGGTTCCACGGCGGTCACGGACGTCCAGATGCCCTACGCTGACCCGGTGACGCAAGCGACCTGGTGGCGGTATGTCTTGACGGTGACTGGCAATGCGTCGCAGAAGGACATCGCGGCGGCAACCGGTATCGATCAATCAAGCATCTCCCGCTGGCAACGTGGCGCGAACACTCCCCGGGCCGAGGCCGTGGTTGCGCTCGCCCGCGCGTATGCCCGGTCGCCGGTCGAAGCTCTGGTGGCCGCGGGCTACCTGTCGAGCAGTGAGCTGGGCGTAGTCGAGCTGACGACGTTGACCGGTGACCTGACCTCGGTGTCGATCGATTCGTTGCTAAACGAGCTTCGGCGCCGGGTGCTCGCCTCGAATCCCGAGGACGCGCAGTCTTGGCCTGCCGGTTGGTCCGCCGATAACCCTGCGGTCGGCAGGGCTCAGAATCGCGAGCAGAGCGACGATCTCAGCGGCTGACAGATCGTCCGGCCGCACCCGCGACATGACCTGCTGTAGCTCCAGGCGTAAATGTGGCACTGAGCGGTCCTGCTGCGTCGACGAATTGTCGACCGCCGTCTTGGCGCGTTCTGCTACCTCGGAAAGCTCCTTGTAGCGCATTGTCCCACCCTGATGTCGTGAAGCGCAGTGTGCATCAGCGAACATCGTGCACGGCGATGATCCAATTGTGTACCTGGTACGTGTTATGCGCAAGCAATCCAATAAATGACTAATTAAGGGAAAGATAGCAATCTAAATGATATTGAATAAGTCGAGCTAGATGGCATGATCATTTTATTTTAGCAATTAAATACCAATGACCCGTAGCTAACGATAAACAATCATTCTCGACCGCTGCCCGAATTCCTCTATTTCAAACCTCGCAACGCATGTACTCATGACTTGACCGCCAATGTCGTTGCCTGTTCAACGAACTGCGCCCTCCGTGGGCTTGCCGGCTGGGCCAGCAAGAGTCGCCGGAGGGTGGGCACGACGACATTCAATCGAGGTGATGGTTGTCGACAATCGGCGAAACAAGGCGCCAGCATCCCGGCGCACCCTGCTGGCGCATGCGGATGGGGCACCGGCTCCGGTTCGGTGCCAGCCACCGCGATCCATTCGGCGGTGGCATTCGGCGGACCTGCTGGAGCGTCGCGACCGCGCACTCGCCCGCCAGTGCACTACCGCAATCCTTGCTCGCCGGACGGACAACGCAGCAGTTGACAGGATACAGTTTGACAGCCTAGGTATATTACACGCGCGGCTCGATGTGTTACGGAATCGGCATCGCACAGTGCGCCCAGGATGCGGCCGTGACCGAGGGAGAACGTCGAAGTGAGCGGTACGTCGAGCGACACGCACCACGAACGCTCGAAGATCGCGCATCTCATCCGGATCCTCGCCCTGCCGATCGTGCTCGGCTGGCTCGCCCTGACCGTCATCACCAACGTCGCCGTCCCGCCCCTCGAGACGGTCGGCGAGGCGCACACGGTGTCCATGAACGCGCAGGACGCGCCGTCGGCGGTATCGATGCGGGAGATCGGCAGAACCTTTCAGGAGTTCAAGTCCGACAGCGCCGCCATGGTCATCCTGGAGGGCGAGCAACCCCTCGGTGCCGATGCCCATCACTACTACGACGAGCTGATCAAGAAGTTCGAGGCCGACACCGCCCACGTCGAGCACGTCGCGGACTTCTGGGGGGACCCGCTGACCGCATCGGGCGCGCAGAGCAATGACGGCAAGTCCGCCTACGTCCAGGTCTACCTACACGGCAACATGGGTGAGACGCTGGCCAACGAGTCCGTCACGGCGGTCCGCGACATCGTCGACAAGACCCCTGCGCCGCCCGGCGTGAAGGCCTACGTGACCGGGGGCGCTCCGCTCATCGCGGATCAGCGCGACGCGGGAGACACGAGCATCGCGATCGTCACGGCGATCACGCTCCTGGTGATCCTCGTGATGCTGCTGCTCGTCTACCGGTCCATCATCACCGTGATCCTCATCTTGCTCATGGTGTTCGTCGAACTGGGCGCCGCGCGCGGGATCGTCGCGTTCCTCAGCTACTACGACATCATCGGGCTCTCGACGTTCGCGACGAGCTTGCTCACCCTCATGGTCATCGCCGCGGGCACCGATTACGCCATCTTCCTCATCGGCCGATATCAGGAGGCCCGAGGTGCGGGCGACGACCGGGAAGTGGCGTACTACACCATGTTCCACGGGACCGCGCACGTCGTGCTCGGGTCCGGCCTGACGATCGCCGGCGCAATGCTGTGCCTGAGCTTCACGCGGTTGCCGTACTTCCAAACCCTTGGCGTGCCGTGTGCGGTCGGCACGTTCGTCGCCGTCATGGCGGCACTGACCCTTGGACCCGCGGTGGTCGCGTTGGGCAGCCGCTTCGGCCGCTTCGAACCCAAGCGCAAGATCCGGTCGAGGGGCTGGCGCCGGGTGGGCACCGCGGTCGTGCGGTGGCCGGGCCCGATCCTCGTCGCGACGATCGCTCTGGCCCTCGTCGGACTGCTCGCGCTGCCCAGCTACAAGACGAGCTACGACGCCCGCAAGTACCTACCCCAGGACATTCCTGCCAACGTCGGCTACGACGTGGCGGACCGGCACTTCAACGCAGCCAGGATGAACCCCGAACTGCTGATGATCTCGAGCGATCACGACCTCCGGACCTCGGCCGACTTCCTCGTCATCGACAAGATCGCGAAGGCCATCTTCCGGGTGCCCGGCATCTCCCGGGTTCAGACGATCACCCGGCCCGACGGCAAGCCGATCAAGCACACCACGATCCCTTTCCAGATCGGCATGCAGAGCACCGGTCAGACGATGAATCGCAAGTACAACGAAGACACGATGGCCAACATGCTCGTCCAGGCCAACGACATGCAAACGACCATCGACACGATGACGAAGATGGTCGACGTCATGGGGCAGATGGCTGCCGTCACCCACGACATGGTCGGCAAGATCACGACGATGACGGTCGATGTCGCCGCATTGCGGGACGACATAGAGAACTTCGCGGACTTCATCCGCCCCCTGCGGAACTACCTGTACTGGGAGCCGCACTGCTACGACATTCCGGTGTGCTACTCGATTCGTGGCATCTTCGACGCGCTCGACGGCACCGACACGCTCACCAGCGACATTCAGGATCTGGTACCCGACCTCAAGCAACTCGACACGCTGATGCCGCAGATGGTCACCCTGCTGCGGCCTCAAATCGAGGTCCAGAAGCACATGAAGCAGATCATGCTGACGATGTATGCCACGCAGAAGGGCATGCAGGATCAGCAGCAGGCCATGTCGGAGAACTCGACCGCGATGGGCGACGCCTTCGACAACTCGTTGAACGACGACACGTTCTACGTGCCGCCGGAGATCTTCAACAACGCGGACTTCAAGCGGGGGATGAAGAACTTCATCTCACCCGACGGCAAGTCGGTGCGCTTCATCATCAGCCACGAGGGTGATCCGGCCACCGCCGAGGGCATTTCGCACATCGACGCCATCAAGCAGGCCGCGAAGGAAGCCATCAAGGGCACCCCGCTGGAGGGGTCGAGCATTTACCTGGCAGGCACCGCGGCCACCTACAAGGACATGCGCGACGGGTCGTTCTACGACCTGCTGATCGCCGGGATATCCGCGGTGACACTGATCTTCATCATCATGCTGATCATCACGCAAAGCGTGGTGGCGGCAGCGGTGATCGTCGGCACGGTGCTGCTGTCGCTCGGCGCATCGTTCGGCCTCTCGGTGCTCCTGTGGCAGCACATCCTCGGCCTGGAACTGCACTGGATGGTGCTGGCGATGTCGGTGATCCTGCTATTGGCAGTGGGTTCCGACTACAACCTGCTCTTGGTGTCCCGGTTCAAGGAGGAGCTGCACGGCGGTCTGAAGACCGGCATCATCCGCGCGATGGCGGGCACCGGATCGGTGGTGACGTCGGCGGGGCTCGTCTTTGCGGCCACGATGGCGACGTTCGCGTTCAGCGACCTGATCGTCATGGCCCAGGTGGGTACCACCATCGCGCTCGGACTCCTGTTCGACACCTTGATCGTTCGGTCGTTCATGACGCCCGCGATCGCCGGGCTGATGGGCAAGTGGTTCTGGTGGCCGCAGATCATCATCCCCAAGACGGCCTGGCGTCCAGCGCGCCCGATCGACCCCGAGCCCGCGACCACAGCGGTGCCAACGGGAGTCTGACCCGTCAGTCGTCGACTCTGCGGCCTTGGCGGAGAAGCGCCCGAGTGGCGGGTTTGGTGATCCTCGGCGTGGGTAATTCGGCCATCGGTCGGGGGAGATCGATGACCATTTGCAGTGAGGAATGACTGATCATGAACATCAACCGTTTTAGCGCGTATCTCATCGGTAGTGGGCTCGCGTTGGCGACCATTGCCGCGCCCACCGCATCCGCCGCCCCGGATCCGTGCAGCGCCGACGTGGTTGCCTCGACGGTCAGCTCGGTGACCGGTTCGGCGCAGCAATACCTGAACAACCACCCGGGCGCCAACCATGTGGTGACGGCCGCATATACGCAGCCCCAACCGCAAGCCGAGTCCGACGTGCGTGCCTACTTCACCGCGAACCCGCAGGAGTACTACGAATTGAGGGGCATCCTCGCGCCCTTGGGCGAGAAGCAGCACGAGTGCAACGTGCAGGTGCTCTCACCGCAGCTCGCGTTGGCGTATGACCAGTTCATGGCTGGCTAGTCAGACCGCCAGGAAGGCCGTCGTGCGGCAACCGTCGATCACGTCAGTTCGGTCGTGCCGTTACCCCTGACGTAATCGAAACACGGACTCGACTTGGGCACACTGGCCGTCATGGAGGCAGACCCGACAACACGACCCAAACCGCCGATCCTGTTCCTGCACGGCGTGTTCGGCAAACCATCGCTCCTGCAGCCCTGGAAGCGCCTCCTGGAATCCGAAGGATACGTCGTGCACGCGCCGGCGCTACCCGGCCGCGAGCCCACCGATGACGCAGTGCTCGCAGGCATCGGCATCGAGGACTGCTTCACCGTCGCCCTCGATGCCTACGACCAGATCGGAGAGCCGGCAATCGTCATCGGCCACAGCATGGGTGGCCTGCTCACCCAGAAGGTTGCGGCCGCACGCGAACCGCGCGCCGCGGTGCTGCTGGCCCCCGTTCCTCCCGGCATCCTGTGGCCACAACTGCGGTCGCTGCCGCACCTCTTCGCTCTCGTGCCGAAAATACTTGCGGGCAAACCCCTTCTGCCGTCGGCCAGGACGATGCGTGAAGTCCCACTGAACACGCTGCCCACCGTTGAGCGAGAGGCGTTGATCCCGGAGCTGGTCCGCGACTCCGGCAGGGTGTTCCGCGAGATGTCCACGGGTGCCGCTTCGACGAGGGTGGCCGCATCTCAGGTGAGGTGTCCGGTGCTGTGCGTCAGCGCCGGTTCGGATCGCAATGTGGCACCGTGGATTTCGCGCCGCATCGCCAAGCGTTACGGCGCTGAGCATCAGGATCATCCTGGGAAGCCGCACTGGATCATTGCGGAGTCGGCGATCGGCGACGTGGCGCCTCCGGTTCTGGAGTGGCTGCGGCGGACGGTGACTTGACCACCGCTGCACCACGCCTGCGTCGCAGCGCTTGTCGTGGCCAGAGCTAGACGGCCCGCAGGTAGCGCCTGCTGATCACCCGCTGCGCCAGCGAGGTGACCGGACCCGCCAGACGGCTCCACCACGTGCCGTGCCTGGAGAACGCCGTCACCTCCGCGTGGACGGATTCCGTGGCGGGGTCGTAGCGGACGGCGAACAGTTCTTCGCCGGTCTCGGGATGCCCGGGCAGTGTGCCGTAGGCGAACCCGCGGCGATCGGGCTCGTCGACCACGTAGACCACCCGGCACGGTGCCCGCAACGGGCCGAGACCGACGAGCACCTCCGACCCGACCGCCGCGATCTCCGTCGTCGCCTCGACCCGCACCCCGGCACCACGCAACATGCCCCAGCGCATCACCGATGCGGCAGCCTCCTCGAAACGCTGCCTACCGTGTCCGATCACCGCGGCGGCCCGCAGGTGGCCATAGCCCGGGGGGAGCGGCCCCGCGGTCGCACCGACCTCGGTGTAGGTGAGGGACAGCGCCGCGAGCTCGTGCAACTTCACCGTGTCACCATGTCATCGCGGGCGTACCGTCGTACGCGTGACTACCCAATCTTCCGGAACCTTCGTCATCGGTGGGGATCTCACCGTCAACCGCCTCGGCTTCGGCGCCATGCGACTGACCGGCAAGGGGGTGTGGGGCCCGCCCGCCGATCGCGACGAGTGCATCCGCGTCCTGCGCCGCGCCGTCGAGCTCGGCGTCAACTTCATCGACACCGCCAACTCCTACGGCCCATACGTCTCCGAGGAGCTGATCCGCGAGGCGCTGCACCCCTACACCGACGTCGTCGTCGCCACCAAGGCCGGTCTGCTGCGCACCGGGCCCGACGTGTGGCCCGTGCTCGGCTACCCGGCCTACCTCCGCCAGGAGTGCGAGATGAGCCTGCGCCGGCTCGGCGTCGAACGCATCGACCTGTTCCAGCTGCACCGCATCGACGACAAGTTCCCCGCCGAGGACCAGATCGGCGAGCTCGTCGCGCTGCAGCAGGAGGGCAAGATCCGCCACATCGGGCTGTCCGAGGTCGGCGTCGACCAGCTGCGGGCCGCGCAGAAGACGGCGACGATCGTGTCGGTGCAGAACATGTACAACCTCTCCTCGCGCGATGCCGAACCGGTACTCGAGGCGTGCGAGGCCGACGGCATCGGGTTCATCCCGTGGTTCCCGCTGGCCGCAGGGCCATTGGCCGCGGCCGACGGCCCATTGCAGCGCATCGCCGCCGACCACCACGCGAGCCCGTCGCAGCTGGCCCTGGCCTGGCTGCTCAAGCGGTCGCCGGTGGTGCTGCCCATCCCGGGCACGTCGAAGGTGGCCCACCTCGAGGAGAACGTCGCGGCCGCGGGCATCGAGCTGTCCGATGCGGAGTTCGACACGTTGAGTAGTGCCGGCGCGGCACGCTGAGGACGTCGGCAATACGGTGACCATGTGGTTACCGAACCGACAGAGGCGCATCCCGGCGGCGGATTCAACCCGCCGGAGCCCACCACCCGTGGCGGGCCCGACTACGGCCGCTTCGTTGAAGCCGTTCGCGAGCTGCAGGACCACGCCCGCTCAGCCGATGCGCCCGACGACGTCATCGCCAGGGCAGCCGACGTGCTCGACGCACTGAATCGCGAGCTCGCACCATATGTCGCCGACGAATGGCACTCCCCGTCGGGACGGCGCATGGACCTGCCCAACCGGGGCAACATCCTCCAGGTGCCGCTCGATCTGGTCGTCACCGAGGACGGCCGGATCGGTGGCACCGCACGATTCCGGCGGTATCACCTCGGTCGCAACGGGGCCGTGCACGGCGGCGCGCTGGCCCTGCTCTTCGACTCGCTGCTGGGCTTCACCGCCGTCAAGCTCGGGAAGAGCCTCTACCAGCGCACGGCCTACCTGCACGTGAACTACCGCCAGATCGTCCCTGTCGAGCGGCAAGTGCGGGTCGACGCGACCATCGACGGGACCGAGGGCCGCAAGATCTTCGTCTCGGGTCGACTCCTCGACGGCGAGACGGTGCTGTGCGAGGCCGAGGCGTTGTTCGTGAAGCTCAAGCCGGGGCAGCCATGACCAACAGCACTACGCGGCGCTGGGCGCGCTGGCGCGACGAGCTGCGCGGGCGCAGGGCCGCCGACTTCACCTATCGCATCGTCGTCGGCGTGGTCGGCCTCACCGTCCTCGGCGTCGGCATCCTCGCGATCCCGTACCCCGGTCCCGGCTGGGCGATCGTGTTCGTCGGCCTGGCGATCCTGGCCACCGAATTCGAGTGGGCACGCCGGCTGCTCAGGTTCACCCGCGAGCGCTACGACCGGTTGATGGCCTGGTTCAAGCGCCAAGGGCTGTGGGTCCAGGCGCTCGGCGTGGTGTTCACCGCCGCGGTGGTGGTGGCGACACTGTGGCTGTTCGGCGCGCTTGCCTTGGCCGCGGGACTGTTGGGCTTCGAGCAGCCATGGCTGAAGAGCCCCATCGGCCTGGGGGCTTGAGGACTCTCCCCGATAGCATGGTCGCGGTCAGATAACCCCCGCATACCCGCACCGAGGAGAATCTCCGATGAACGCCGCCGCCAGCCCCGCCCCCGCAGCCCCGATCCGGGTCGCTGCCGGGACGACCGCAGGGGCGGCGGTTCGCGAAGCGGGGCTGCCGACCAGGGGAGCATCGGATGCCGTCGTCGTCGTGCGCGACGCCGACGGCCTGCTGCGCGACCTGTCCTGGGTGCCCGATGCCGACGCCGAGGTGACTCCCGTCGGCGCCGACACCGACGACGGCCGCAGCGTCATCAGGCACTCGACCGCGCACGTCCTCGCGCAGGCCGTGCAGGGGCTGTTCCCCGAAGCCAAGCTCGGCATCGGCCCGCCGATCACCGACGGCTTCTACTACGACTTCGACGTGCCGCGGGCGTTCACGCCTGAGGACCTCGAGGCCCTCGAGAAGCGCATGCGCCAGATCGTCAAGGACGGTCAGCTCTTCGACAGGCGCGTCTACGAGTCCAAGGACCAGGCTCGCGAAGAACTGGCCAACGAGCCGTTCAAGCTCGAGCTGATCGACGACAAGTCCGGCGACCCCGACGTCATGGAGGTCGGCGGCGCCGAGCTGACCGCCTATGACAACCTCAATCCTCGTACCCGCGAACGGGTTTGGGGCGACCTGTGCCGTGGGCCGCACATCCCGACCACCAAGTACATCCCCGCGTTCAAGCTGACCCGCAGCTCGGCCGCGTACTGGCGGGGCGATCAAGACAACGCCAGCCTGCAGCGCATCTACGGCACCGCGTGGGAGTCGCAGGAGGCGCTCGACCGCCACCTCGAGCTCATCGAAGAGGCGCAGCGGCGTGACCACCGCAAGCTGGGCACCGAACTCGACCTGTTCAGCTTCCCCGACGAGATCGGTTCGGGCCTACCGGTTTTCCACCCCAAGGGCGGCATCATCCGCCGCGAGCTCGAGGACTACTCGCGCCGCAAGCACATCGAAGCCGGCTACGAGTTCGTCAACACCCCGCACATCACCAAGGCGCAGCTGTTCCACACCTCGGGGCACCTTGACTGGTACGCCGACGGGATGTTCCCGCCGATGCACATCGACGCGGAGTTCAACGAGGACGGCACGGTCCGCAAACCGGGTCAGGACTACTACCTCAAGCCGATGAACTGCCCGATGCACTGCTTGATCTATCGGGCCCGCGGGCGGTCCTATCGCGAACTGCCGTTGCGCGCCTTCGAATTCGGTGCGGTGTACCGCTACGAGAAATCCGGTGTGGTGCACGGCTTGACCCGGGTGCGCGGGCTCACCATGGACGACGCGCACATCTTCTGCACCCGCGATCAGATGCGCGACGAACTCACCTCGCTGCTGAAGTTCGTCATCGGACTGCTCGGCGACTACGGGCTCGACGACTTCTACCTGGAGCTGTCGACCAAGGACCCGAAGAAGTTCGTGGGCTCCGACGAGATCTGGGAAGAGGCCACCAACACCCTGGCCGAGGTCGCCGAGGCATCCGGTCTGGAGCTGGTGCCCGACCCGGGCGGCGCCGCGTTCTACGGACCGAAGATCTCGGTCCAGGCACGCGATGCACTTGGCCGCAGCTGGCAGATGTCCACCATCCAGCTGGACTTCAACTTCCCCGACCGGTTCGACCTCGAGTACACCGCCGCCGACGGCAGTCGTCAGCGCCCCGTAATGATCCACCGCGCGCTGTTCGGCTCCATCGAGCGGTTCTTCGGCATCCTCACCGAGCACTACGCGGGCGCCTTCCCGGCATGGCTGGCGCCGGTGCAGGTGGTGGGCATTCCGGTCGCCGACGCACACGCCGAGTATCTGGAAGGCATTGCCGCGCAACTGAAGGCGCGCGGGATCCGGGTCGAGGTCGACACCAGTGACGACCGGATGGCAAAGAAGATCGTCAACCAGACCAACCAGAAGGTGCCGTTCATGCTGCTGGCGGGCGACCGCGACGTGGAGGCCGGCGCGGTGAGCTTCCGGTTCGGTGACCGCACCCAGATCAACGGGGTCTCTCGCGACGACGCCGTCGAGGCCATCGCGCAGTGGATCGCCAGACGTGAGAACGCCGCTCCCACTGCCGAACTGCTGGAGGTCGGCGCGACGTGACCTCGAACGACGGCAACGAGATCGTCGATCACGGTGTCGGCGAGCCCGACCACCTGCAACGGCTATGGACGCCACACCGGATGAACTACATCGCCGATGCGATCAAGACCGGCTCGGCGAAGTCGTCGGAACCGTTCACCGACATCCCCACCATGTCGGACGAGGACGGGCTGGTGGTCGCGCGTGGTGAGCTCGTCTACGCGGTGCTCAATCTCTACCCGTACAACCCTGGGCACCTGATGGTGGTGCCCTACCGCAGGGTTGCCGAGCTCGAGGACCTCACCGTCGCCGAGAGCGCAGAGCTGATGGCGTTCACGCAGAAGGCGATTCGTGCGATGAAGAGCGTGTCGCGGCCGCACGGCTTCAACGTCGGGCTCAACCTCGGGGCATCCGCAGGCGGTTCGCTTGCCGAGCACCTCCACATGCACGTCGTGCCGCGGTGGGGTGGCGACGCGAACTTCATCACGATCATCGGTGGCTCCAAGATCATTCCGCAGCTTCTCAGCGATACCCGCCAATTGCTGGCCACTGCGTGGGCGAACCTGCCGTGAGTGACTTCTACCTGCTGACCAGGGCGGCGTACACCAAGCTGAGCCGCCCGGTGGCGAAGGCGGCGCTGCGCACGGGGCTCACCCCCGACAGCATCACCATCATCGGCACTGCGGGAACGGTCATCTCGGCGCTGACGCTCTTCCCCATCGGGCAACTCTGGTGGGGCGCATTCGCGGTGTTCGTCTTCGTCCTCGCCGACATGCTCGACGGCGCGATGGCGCGCGAACGTGGCTTCGGCACCAGGTTCGGCGGGGTGCTCGACGCCACCTGCGACCGGATCGCCGACGGCGCGATCTTCTGCGGCCTGCTGTGGTGGGCCGCGTTCGGCATGCACAGCACCTCACTGGTCGTGGCCACGATGATCTGCCTGGTCACCTCACAAGTGGTGTCCTACATCAAGGCCCGCGCCGAGGCCAACGGGCTCAGCGGCGACGGCGGGATCATCGAACGGCCGGAGCGACTGATCATCGTGCTCGTCGGGGCGGGGCTGTCCGGGGTTCACTTCCTGCACGTGCCGTGGTTGGTGCACGTCGCGATGTGGCTGCTGGCGGTGACCAGCCTGGTGACGCTGGGGCAGCGGGTGCACGCAGTGCGCACGTCGCCGGGTGCGATGGATCCGTTGGAGGCCGCTTCGGCACGACCACAGACTGATTCGGCTCAGCCGCCCGCCGATTCCTCTGGCGAAGCGAGCGGACAGTGAGCACGCCGTCCGCGGGCCTGCCGAGCGTGCGCGGGCTGACGATCCCGCTGAGCGGCCAGCTTGCCGATCTTGGGTACGGCGCGGGGTGGCGCGTGGTGCGCGCGATGCCGGAGTTCGCCGCCCGCAACGCCTTCGACGCCGGTGCGCTGTACGCGTCCCGCGGGGGCGGCCCCGACCAACTGCGCAAGAACCTCGCCAGGGTAATCGGAGTGCCGCCGGCCGAGGTGCCAGGAAGCCTGATTCGCGCCTCGTTGAGTTCGTATGCCCGGTACTGGCGCGAAGCCTTCCGGTTGCCGTCGATGGATCACCAGGTGCTGGCGCGCAAGCTGAACGAGGCGGCAGAGGGTGGCGACAACGTCGTAGCCGCACTGAAAGCAGGCCGCGGTGCGATCTTGGCGCTTCCGCACAGCGGCAACTGGGACATGTCGGGGGTGTGGCTGACCAACACTCACGGCAGCTTCGCCACCGTTGCCGAACGGCTCAAGCCCGAATCGTTGTACAAGCGGTTCCTCGACTACCGCGAGAGCCTGGGTTTCGAGGTGCTTCCGCTGACCGGTGGTGAACGGCCGCCGTTCGAGATCCTTGCCGAGCGCCTCCGCAACAACGGCCTGGTCTGCCTGATGTCCGATCGCGACCTGACCCGCTCGGGTGTTCAGGTCGACTTCTTCGGCGAACCCACCCGCCTGCCGGCGGGGCCCGCCAAGTTGGCGCTGGCCACCGGGGCCGCGCTGCTTCCCACACACACTTGGTTCAAGCGCGACGTCACGGTGACCACCGTCCATCCGCCGCTGGACGTCTCGTCTGGAGACGTCAACGTGATCACGCAGGCGCTGGCCGATCAGTTCGCCACCGACATCGCCGCCCACCCCGCCGACTGGCACATGCTGCAGCCGCAGTGGCTTGCCGATCTGTCGGACGAACGTCGTGCGCGTATCGGCGGGCTGGAGCGAAGCGACTCGGGGATCGCTGACGGCGGTGAGGCGTCCTGATGCGCATCGGGATGGTCTGCCCGTACTCGTTCGACGTACCCGGCGGCGTGCAGGCACACGTGCTTCAGCTCGCCGAGGTGATGCGCGGTTACGGACACGTGGTCAGCGTTCTCGCCCCGTCGTCGCCCGACGCGTCGCTGCCCGACTACGTCGTCTCCGGAGGCAAGGCCCTCCCGATCCCGTACAACGGGTCGGTCGCGCGGCTGCGGTTCGGTCCTGCCGCGCACCGCACGGTGAAGAAGTGGCTCGTCGACGGCGAGTTCGACGTGCTGCACCTGCACGAGCCCAACGCGCCGAGCCTGTCGATGCTTGCGTTGATGATCGCCGAGGGGCCGATCGTGGCGACGTTCCACACGTCGACCACGAAGTCGTTGACGCTCAGCGTCTTTCAGGGCATCTTGCGCCCTTGGCACGAGAAGATCGTCGGGCGCATCGCGGTATCCGATCTGGCACGGCGCTGGCAGATGGAGGCACTGGGTTCCGACGCCGTCGAGATCCCCAACGGCGTCGACGTTGCGTCGTTCGAGTCTGCGCCCCAGCTCGAGGGCTACCCGCGCCCCGGTAAGACCGTGCTGTTCCTCGGCCGCTTCGACGAACCACGCAAGGGCATGCAGGTCCTGCTCGGTGCGCTGCCCGCACTCGTCGAGGCGCTTCCCGACATCGAGGTGCTCGTGGTCGGGCGCGGCGACGAAGGAGAACTGGCAGAGGAGGCCGGCGAGCTGGCCGGGCACCTGCGCTTCCTCGGACTCGTCGACGACGCGGCGAAGGCGTCCGCGATGCGCAGTGCCGACGTGTACTGCGCCCCGAACACCGGCGGCGAGAGCTTCGGCATCGTGCTCGTCGAGGCGATGGCGGCGGGTACCGCCGTGGTGGCAAGCGACCTCGACGCGTTCCGCCGGGTACTCGAGGACGGTGCCGCAGGCCGACTGGTGCCCGTCGACGATTCGGCGGCGCTGGCATCGTCCTTGATCGAGGTGCTGTCCGACGACGCGGTCCGAGAGCGTCTCGCCGCTGCCGCGAAGAAGGCCGTGCGCCGCTATGACTGGTCGGTGGTGGCCCAACAGATCCTGCGGGTCTACGAGACGGTGGCCGGCGCAGGGGCGAAGGTCCAGGTGGCTTCGTGATGGCGTTGGGGGTCTCCCCGCTTGCGTGGGAGAGCGAAGCTCGGGGTGCAGGTTGATGTCCTGGATCTTGGTGGTCGCGCTGGTACTGCTGGCCGTCGTGCTACTGGTCGGCGGCGTCTGGGCGTTTCAGACCGCGAACCGGCTGGACCGCCTGCACGTCCGCTACGACCTGTCCTGGCTGGCACTCGACGGGTTGCTCGCGCGCCGCGCCGTGGTGGCACGGGCCGTGGCCACCGACGCCTACGGCGGTTCCGCAGCGGGCGTGCGGTTGGCCACGCTCGCCGACGCCGCCGAACGCGCGCCGCGGTCGGGGCGCGAGGCCGCCGAGAACGAGCTGTCCGCGGCGCTCGCGCTGGTCGATCCTGCATCGATCCCGGTGTCGTTGGTGGCGGAGTTGGCCGATGCAGAGGCGCGCGTGGTGCTGGCCCGCCGGTTCCACAACGACGCCGTGCGCGACACCCTCTCGTTGCGGGAGCGGCCGATGGTGCGATGGCTTCACCTCGGCGGAACCGCGGCGTTGCCAACGTATTTCGAGATCGCCGAACGGTCATCGCGGCGCTCCCTCGCGCCGGTGAACCCGCGTACGTCGGCACGCGTCGTGCTGCTCGACGAGCAGGGCAGCGTGCTGCTGTTGTGTGGTTCCGACCCGGCCAGCGAGGCAGCTGCGGCGCCGCGCTGGTGGTTCACGGTGGGCGGTGCCGTGGAGCCGGGGGAGGCGCTGCCCGACGCCGCCGTGCGCGAGATCGAGGAGGAGACCGGGCTGCGCGTCAGCGCGGCCGACCTGATCGGTCCGGTGTGGCGGCGCGAGGCGGTGTTCGAGTTCAACGGTTCGGTGATCCGCAGCGAGGAGATGTTCTTCATCCATCGCACGACGCGGTTCGAACCGTCGACCATCGGTCACACTGCGCTCGAACGCCACTCCATCCACGGCCATCGATGGTGTGATGAGGACACCATCGGTGAGCTGGCCGCCCGTGGTGAAACGGTCTACCCGTTGCAGTTGGCCGAACTGCTCGCGGAGGCCAACGCGACGGCCGCGGGCGGGCCGGTGCGCGAGTTGCAGTCCATCCGATGACGGCAGGCCGAGATACGGATTTAATCGATTTGGCCCTGTCACTACACTGGTTCAGTACCTATTTGGAGGAGATAGCGTGGATACCGCACCTGGAACCAACGGGTCGGTGACCCAGACCGGCACCGCCCGTGTCAAGCGTGGCATGGCTGAGATGCTCAAGGGTGGCGTCATCATGGACGTCGTCACGCCCGAGCAGGCCCGGATCGCCGAGGCCGCGGGCGCCGTCGCCGTCATGGCGCTCGAGCGTGTGCCCGCCGACATTCGCGCCCAGGGTGGCGTGTCGCGGATGAGCGACCCCGACATGATCGAGGGCATCATCTCCGCGGTCACCATCCCGGTGATGGCCAAGGCCCGGATCGGGCACTTCGTCGAGGCGCAGATCCTGCAGAGCCTCGGGGTGGACTACATCGACGAGTCCGAAGTGCTCACTCCGGCTGATTACGCCAACCACATCGACAAGTGGAAGTTCACCGTGCCGTTCGTGTGCGGGGCGACCAACCTGGGGGAGGCGCTGCGCCGGATCACCGAGGGTGCGGCGATGATCCGCTCCAAGGGCGAGGCAGGCACCGGTGACGTGTCGAACGCGACCACGCACATGCGGGCCATCGGCGGCGAGATCCGCCGGTTGAGCTCGTTGAGCGAGGACGAGCTGTTCGTCGCCGCCAAGGAACTGCAGGCGCCCTACGATCTGGTGGTCGAGGTCGCGAAGGCGGGCAAGTTGCCGGTGACGATGTTCACGGCGGGCGGCATCGCGACTCCTGCGGATGCGGCGATGATGATGCAGCTCGGTGCCGAGGGTGTGTTCGTCGGCTCGGGGATCTTCAAGTCCGGCAACCCTGCGGAGCGGGGTGCGGCGATCGTGAAGGCCACCACCTTCTACGACGATCCCGACGTGCTGGCCAAGGTGTCGCGCGGACTGGGCGAGGCCATGGTCGGCATCAACGTCGAGGACATCGCACAACCACACCGGCTCGCCGAACGCGGCTGGTAGGGGTGCGACGCCCGCGCAGACCGCGGATGGCACAGTAGCCGCATGTCGATCGAAAAGATCCTCGATCTCGAGCAGCTCGAGGTAAACATCTATCGCGGTGGTGTCTTCAGCCCCGAATCGGGTTTCCTGCAGCGCACTTTCGGCGGTCATGTAGCCGGCCAGTCGCTGGTGTCCGCGGTGCGCACGGTCGACCCGCGCTACCAGGTGCACTCGCTGCACGGTTACTTCCTGCGTCCCGGCGACGCCAGGACGCCCGCGGTGTATCTCGTCGAGCGGCTCCGCGACGGCGGCTCGTTCGCCACTCGACGGGTCAGCGCCGTCCAGCACGGCGAGACCATCTTCAGCATGTCGGCGTCGTTTCAGACCGACCAGAGCGGCATCGAGCATCAGGACCCGATGCCCGCCGCGCCGCCGCCCGACGACCTGCCCGGCTTCCGGTCGGGCGGGGCGTTCGACGATGCCGGGTTCGCGCAGTTCGCGGAGTGGGACGTTCGCATCGTGCCGCGCGACCAGGTCGCGCTGCTGCCCGGTAAGGCGTCACAGCAGCAGGTATGGTTCCGTCACCGCGACCCGCTGCCCGACGATTCGGTGCTGCACATCTGTGCGCTGGCCTACCTCAGCGACCTCACGCTGCTCGGTTCGGCCCAGGTCAATCACCCCGAGGAGCGCAAGCACCTGATGGTCGCCTCGCTCGATCACGCGATGTGGTTCATGCGGCCGTTCCGCGCCGACGAGTGGCTGCTTTACGACCAGTCCTCACCGTCGGCGTGTGGCGGGCAGGCGCTGACGCAGGGCAAGCTCTTCAACCAGTACGGCGAGATGGTGGCTGCGGTGATGCAGGAGGGGCTCACCCGTTACCAGCGTGACTTCACGCCCACCCCAAAGTGAGCGCGCCACGCGTCGGTGTCCTTGCGCTGCAGGGTGATACCCGAGAACATCTCGCAGCGCTGACCGAGGCAGGCGCAGAGGCAGTCACCGTGCGGCGCAGGTCCGAGTTGGACGCCGTCGATGCACTGGTGATCCCCGGTGGGGAGTCCACGGCGATGAGCCACCTGCTGCGCGAGTTCGAGTTGCTGGAACCGTTGCGGGCGCGGCTGGCCGACGGCCTGCCCGCCTACGGCTCCTGCGCGGGCATGATCCTGCTCGCCACCACCATCACCGACGCGGGCGTACCCGGCCGCGAGGCCGTGCCGCTCGGGGCGATCGACATGACGGTGCGGCGCAATGCCTTCGGTCGGCAGGTCGACTCGTTCGAGGGTGACATCGACTTCCAGGGGCTCGACGAACCCATGCATGCCGTGTTCATCCGCGCGCCGTGGGTCGAGCGCGTCGGCGCGGGTGTCGAGATCCTGGCCGAGGCGGCAGGACACCCCGTGGCGGTCCGGCAGGGTCGGATGCTCGCGACGTCGTTCCATCCCGAGATGACCGGCGATCGCCGGGTCCACCGCCTGTTCGTGGCCTCCCTGTAGCGATTAGGCGAGGATGGGTAGCAGCAAGCGCGACGACGAGCGGACGGTGTTCAGGCTGCTGGTGCCGACGCTGGCGTGGCGGAAGTTCATGATGGCCGGAACGTCGGGGTTTTGGTCGTCGCTGGTGAGTACCAGCTGAAGCCGGTGCCCCTTCGCGTAGCGGCGGGCATTGGGCACCAAAGGGATTCGATACTCGATGTCCTCGCCGATCGGCACGGCTGCGATAGTCCGGCAGGATGGCGCGGGGGCGCCAGGAGTGCTGAGGGCCTCGTCGACCTCGCGCATGCTGGCGCGCAGCCACCCCGCGGTGACGTCGGTGACTTCGCCGTTGGGCGCAACGTCCTGAAGTGTGGCGATCCACGCAGTGTCCCCGGCGGTGGCCGACGCGATGAGACGGAGTTCGAATTCGCCGACGACGTCGAGGTCGGATTCCAGCGGTGTCGAGGTCCACACGAGGCTGGCTGGCGGGTCGATTCTACTGGCCTTCACGCGGCCGGTCCCGGTTCCCAAGACCATGTACTCTCTTGCGCCGGAAGGCCCTTCGTCGTCTCCGAGCGTGCCGTCGGCGCGTAAGGCCAGTTGACGTCGTGTCGCCGGCGGCGGCCACGATTCACTCGTGTGCCATTCCGTGGCGCCCGGAGCTTCGGTCTTCTCGCTGCCGGGCAGCGTGAAACGCACCCGGTTGCCGTCGAGGATGCCGGTGTCGCGACCCTTCAACCAGTGGTCGTACCAGGCGAGCGCCTCGATGTGCAGGCTCTCCCACGGCCAGGTCAGCCCGTACTTGCCGAGCATGCCCATCTGCACGTTCGGATTGTGCGCCAAGCCCTTCCACGCGATGAACGTCGACGGCAGATGTAACGGCACGTTCTCCCAGTCGCATCCGAGATAGACGGGGACGTCGATGTTCTTCAGCAGGGGCACGAGATTTCGTTCGTCCCACCACTCGTCACGCACGGGGTGCTTGACGAACACGTCGTGCCAGAGGTCGTCCCAGGGGTGCGGATCGTGGGGGAGCTTGAGCAGCTGGTGCATCATCGTCACCGCCTCCTCACCGTTCATCGTTCCGAACTTGCGGTGTAGTGGCGGCAGGTTGAGCACCTCGCGGGCAAGTTTCAGCGGCACGCTGCGCCAGAACCCGTCGCTACGCGCGGCGGTCAGGCCCATCATCGAGAGGAAGGGCGTGACGAAGGAGGAACTGACCAGCCCGTGATGCGACGCCGCCTCGAACAGATCGGCCGTGACCGCGAGCGGGAAGATCGCCCTGAGGTGCGGCGGTCGCTCGACGGCCGCTTCGAGTTGGGTCATCGCGAAGTAGCTGATGCCGATCATTCCGACGTTGCCGTCGCACCACGGCTGCGCGGCCGCCCACTCGACGAGATCGTGCATGTCCCGACGCTCCTGGGCGTCGAAGAATCCGAACTCGCCGCTCGAACCGCCAGTACCGCGCACGTTGGCGATTACGTGGACGTAGCCGCGCGACACCCAGAAGTTGGTGACGCCCGCCTCGATGAACCCCATCGGGGCGCCGAGATCCTGGATCTGGCGTGGGTACGGGGAAGCGGCGATCAGCGCGGGGAACCGGCCGTCCGCGTCGGGCCGGTGGACGTCGGCCATCAGCGCCGTTCCGTCGCGGACGGGAACGGCGACGTTGACGTCGTGCCGAACGGTGTGCGTGGGCTCGCTCAGATTCCGGTAGTCCCGGCCCGTGGTCTGGGGCCCGTTCAGCTGCTTCGCGTGCATGAGTCTCACGCTACGTTGAAACTAGTCTCAACGCAACATGAAACTTTTGGTAGGGTCCCATCCATGCCGAAGAAGTCGACGCCAGGGCCGCGTGACGAGCGCGGCGTTCTTGCTGCGCGCATCCTTGCCGCCGCGCGCGAGGAATTCGCCGAGAACGGGTCGGCGGGGACGACGATTCGCGCGATCGCTCGCACGGCCGACGTCGATCCCGCACTCGTGTACCACTACTTCGGGTCGAAGGGTGTACTGCTCGATGCGGCGACGGCCCCGCCGGCGAGGTGGCTGGAGAACGTCGCGAAGACGTGGACGACGCCGGTCGACGAACTGGGTAGTGCGTTGTTGCGTCTGATGCTCGATGCATGGGCCGACGAGGAGATCGGCCCCGTGCTGCGCTCGATCCTGCTGACGGCGGCGCACGAACAGGCGACCCGCGAGAAGCTGCGCAAGATCGTCGAGGGAAGTCTGATCGGCCTGGCTCAGCTCGGCGTCGACGAACACGACCGACTCGTGCGCAGCGGCCTCATCTCGTCGCAGATCATGGGCCTGGCGATGATGCGCTACGTGTGGAAGATCGAGCCGGTCGCAGCGATGAGCGATGACGAGATCGTCGCGGCGGTCGCCCCAAACCTGCAGCACTACGTCGATGGTCGGATCGGGCAGGAGGGATAGCCCCCGAGGCGGTGTGGTTCGTCGGGAACCTCCACGTAGACTCGACTGTTGACCTTGCAGTCTGAGGAAAGCGAGTTGCACCTGCATGAGCGGCCATTCCAAGTGGGCGACCACCAAGCATCAAAAGGCCGTCAAAGACGCGCGCCGTGGCAAGGAGTTCGCCCGGCTCATCAAGAACATCGAGGTCGCGGCCCGCACCGGCGGCGGTGACCCTGCCGGCAACCCGACGTTGTACGACGCCATCCAGAAGGCGAAGAAGACGTCGGTGCCCAACGACAACATCGAGCGTGCTCGCAAGCGCGGCGCGGGCGAAGAGGCCGGCGGAGCCGACTGGCAGTCCATCACCTACGAGGGCTACGGCCCGAACGGGGTGGCGGTGCTCATCGAGTGCCTGACCGACAACAAGAACCGCGCAGCCAGCGAGGTGCGCATCGCGATGACGCGTAACGGCGGCAACATGGCCGACCCCGGCTCGGTGGCGTATCTGTTCACCCGCAAGGGCGTCGTCACGTTGGAGAAGAACGGATTGTCCGAGGACGACGTGCTGACCGCGGTGCTGGACGCAGGTGCCGAGGACGTCAACGATCTTGGGGACAGCTTCGAGATCATCGCCGAGCCGACCGATCTGGTCGCCGTGCGCACGGCACTGCAAGAGGCCGGGATCGACTATGACTCGGCCGAGGCGAGCTTCCAGCCCTCCGTCACGGTGCCCGTCGATCTCGAGGGCGCCCGCAAGGTGCTCAAGTTGATCGACGCCCTCGAGGAGACCGACGACGTCCAGGACGTGTACTCCAACGTCGACATCTCCGACGAGGTTGCCGCAGCCCTCGACGAGGACTGATCCGAGCCGCTGTTAGCGGTGTCCGCCGAATCCGCCGTGGCCGTGGTGATCGAGGATCACGAGGCCGCCGAAGTACGGGTACTGCTGCTGGTAGTTGACGTACGGCGGGGTAGAGGTCAATTGGACGTTGCCAGGTGTCTGGCACTGCGTGCTCGAGGTGCTCAGGGTCGTGCAGGTCGGAGGCTGCGTCGTCGAAGCTAGCGCGATCGGCGCGACCGCGATGGATCCTGCCGCAGCGGCCACCAACAGTGCCGGCTTCAGGATGTCCTTGGTGATGCTCATGGTGTTGCTCCTATTTCGAAACTGGACGTTCAGTTTCCAATAGGTTTCAGCACCGTCACGAGCATAAATCTTCCCTGCTCAGCCAGTGCGGTCGATCACATGGCGAGGCCTGACATCGCCGCGACGACGACGGCTTCCGCGGCGGCAGCGTCCAATGCGCCGTTTCCGGTGACGAGGCGATAGATCGCCGGTGCGAACACGAGGTCTATTCCGATCTCGGGATCGACGTCGGCGCGCAGCTCGCCACGGGCCACGCCGCGGTCCCAGATGGCCCGGGCCACTCGCCGTCGGGATTGGATGAACACGCCCCGCAGCTCGGCGTGTACCAGGGGATCGAACTGCGCTTCACCGACGAGCTGCCCGAAGACGCGTCCGGTCGGGGTCGAGTAGAAGTGCATCACTCCACGCAGCACGATGCAGAAGTCCTCACGGGCCGACCCGGTGTCGGGATCGGGCGCCTCGGCCAGCATCTCCGACAGGAATGCCTCGACCGCGACGGTGTACTTGTTCGGCCACCACTTGTAGATCGTCGCCTTGCTCGCCCCGCTGCGGGCGGCGATGAGCTCGGTGGTCATCGCCCGAAGGCCGACTTCCTGCATGAGTTCCGACGCCGCGCGCAGAACGGCGACCTTGGACTGCTCGCTGCGTGGCCGACCGGGCCGGAGCCGCGGCTGGGTGTCGACGAGGTCTTCGGTCATGGGGCGAGCGGGGCGACGGGGGAGTTCTTTACTGAACGCATCGTTCAGTATCTCTTACGGTTGCCGTTTCTGCAGTGCGACGAGCGGTTCGGAAACGCTGCGATCTCCCTGGCAGTCTGCTCGGGCCGGCGGAGCGTGTGCGCGACGGTGGCGTGTCCCTACCCTCAGCAGTCCCACCCGCCGGTTAAGGTATCGAACAGCTGTTCGGAACTTAGGAGCGAAAGTGCGCGTGATGGGCGTCGACCCTGGACTGACGCGGTGCGGGCTGTCCGTCATCGAGAGCGGCGGCGGCCGCCAGGTCATCGCACTCGACGTCGACGTGGTCCGCACGCCTTCCGATGAACCGCTACAGAAGCGCCTGCTGGTCATCAGTGACGTCGTCGAACACTGGCTGGACACGCACGTACCGGACGTGCTCGCGATCGAGCGGGTGTTCGCCAACCAGAATGCGAACACGGCGATGGGCACCGCGCAGGCAGGTGGTGTCATCGCCCTCGCTGCTGCCAGACGAAACATCGACGTGCACTTTCACACCCCCAGTGAGGTGAAGGCCGCCGTGACCGGCAACGGTCGCGCCGACAAGGCTCAGGTCACCGAGATGGTAACGAGAATCCTTGGGCTGCAGACCAAGCCGACACCCGCCGACGCCGCGGACGCGCTCGCGCTTGCGATCTGCCACTGCTGGCGCGCACCGATGATCTCCAGGATGGCCGCCGCCGAAGCGATGGCCGCAGAGCAGCGCAGGAAGTACCAGGCCAAGATCAAGGCGGCGAGATGATCGCATCGATTCGCGGCGAGGTGCTCGACATCGCGCTCGATCACGCCGTCATCGAAGCGGCGGGCGTCGGCTACAAGGTGCTGACCACGCCCACGACGTTGTCCACACTGCGGCGCGGCACCGAGGCCAGGTTGATCACGGCCATGATCGTGCGCGAGGACTCGATGACGCTGTACGGCTTCGCCGACGGCGACTCGCGCGATCTGTTCACCACGTTGCTCGGTGTCTCCGGCGTCGGCCCCAAGATCGCGCTGGCCACGTTGGCGGTCTACGACCCGCAGGCGCTGCGTCAGGCGCTCGCCGACGGCGACGTCACCGCGCTGACCCGGGTGCCTGGCATCGGCAAGCGGGGAGCGGAGCGCCTGGTACTCGAACTGCGTGACAAGATCGGTCCCGTGACACCTGGAGTGGCGACCGCGGTCGGGCATGCCGTGCGCGTACCGGTCGTGGAAGCGCTTGTCGGCCTTGGGTTTGCGGCCAAGCAAGCCGAGGAGGCCACCGACAAGGTGCTCGCCGCAGACCCCGATGCCACCACGCAGAGCGCGCTGCGGGCGGCGCTCTCGATGCTGGGGAAGACGGCGTGAGCCGCTTCGGCGACGACCACGAGATCGACGACGACGCCGACAGGGAGGTGTCCGCCGCACTGACGGTGGGGGAGGGCGACGTCGATGCGAGCCTGCGGCCTCGCACGCTCGGTGAGTTCATCGGCCAGGCCAGGGTGCGTGAGCAGCTGCAGCTGGTTCTGGAGGGCGCCAAGAACCGCGGTGGCACACCGGATCACATCCTGCTCGCGGGCCCGCCGGGTCTCGGCAAGACGTCGCTGGCGATGATCATCGCCGCCGAACTAGGCACGTCGCTTCGCGTGACGTCCGGGCCTGCCCTGCTGCGCGCGGGCGACTTGGCCGCGATGCTGTCCAACCTCGTCGAGGGCGACGTGTTGTTCATCGACGAAATCCATCGCATCGCCAGGCCCGCCGAGGAGATGCTGTACCTCGCGATGGAGGACTTCCGGGTCGACGTCATCGTGGGGAAGGGCCCAGGGGCGACGTCGATTCCGCTCGAGGTCGCCCCGTTCACCCTCGTCGGCGCCACCACCAGGTCCGGCGCACTGACCGGCCCGCTGCGCGACCGGTTCGGCTTCACCGCCCACATGGACTTCTACGAACCTCCCGAACTCGAACGGGTGCTGTTCCGTTCGGCGGGCATCCTCGGCATCGAACTCGGCGCGGAAGCGGGCAGCGAGATCGCCAGGCGGTCGCGGGGGACACCCCGCATCGCCAACCGGCTGTTGCGCAGGGTTCGTGACTACGCAGAGGTGCGCGCCGACGGCGTCATCACGCGCGACATCGCCAAGGCGGCGCTTGCGGTCTACGACGTCGACGAGCTGGGCCTCGACCGGCTGGACCGCGCCGTGCTCTCCGTGCTGACCCGCAGCTTCGGCGGCGGCCCTGTGGGAGTGTCCACGCTCGCGGTGGCCGTCGGCGAAGAGGCCACGACGGTCGAGGAGGTGTGCGAGCCCTTCCTGGTGAGGGCGGGCATGCTCGCCCGCACCCCGCGTGGCAGGGTGGCCACCAGCCAAGCATGGACACACC
This sequence comes from Mycolicibacterium sp. P9-64, assembly GCF_008329605.1. Classification (GTDB taxonomy): domain Bacteria; phylum Actinomycetota; class Actinomycetes; order Mycobacteriales; family Mycobacteriaceae; genus Mycobacterium. The sequence goes on along the minus strand of NZ_NPKO01000003.1, from coordinate 419,181 downwards.
TTGGTCTGACACCGCCCAGCGGCGTCCGCGGCCTTGGGCAACAGGGCATGTTCGAATGAGTCTGGGAGCGGATGCGTAATGGTCACTGCTGCATTGGTATTCGCGGGTTTGGCCGCTGTGCTGCACGTCTACATCTTCGTGCTGGAATCGTTGCAGTGGACGTCGCCGCGGACCCGCGCCACGTTCGGGACCACGCTCGAGTCAGCCGAGGCCACCAAGGAACTGGCTTTCAACCAGGGCTTCTACAACCTCTTCCTGGCGATCGTGACCGGAGTGGGCATCGGGTTCACGATCTCTGGCGGCACACCGGTCGGTGCGGCCTTGCTCCTCGCCGGTACCGGCTCGATGCTCGCGGCGGCGACGGTCCTTCTGGCCTCTTCGCCCGACAAGGCGCGCTCGGCCGTGGTCCAGGGTCTGTTCCCGTTGGTCGCCGTCGTCTTGCTCTTGCTCGGGCTGCTGGCGTAACCCTCACCCAGCCTGCCAACGACGTACACCTGGTCGCCGCCAGCGCGCTTGGCCTTGTACATCGCCCGGTCCGCGGACTCCACCAGGCTCTGAACCAGGGCCCGCACACCCGCTTCCGGTGGCCGCGACAGCGAGGCGGTCGCCACGCCGACGCTTGCCGTGACGTTCCACGACATCCCGGCGATCTCGCGGCGCAGACGTTCGGCCATTCCGATGGCACTCTGCTCGGAGTCGACGACGGCGACGACGAACTCCTCGCCGCCGATGCGCGCAGTCACCGAATTGCCGCGGCGCGTACGCCGAAGGATGCCCGCGACGGCGATCAACGTCTTGTCGCCAGCCGCGTGACCCGAGGTGTCGTTGACGCGCTTGAAGGCGTCCAGGTCGACCATCACGACCGCCAGGACCGTAGGGCCGCCGACCGACTCGGCGGCCATCGCCCGCACCGATCGATCGAAGGCGCGGCGGTTGGGCAGATCGGTCAGGGGGTCGATGTCCGACTTGAGCGCGTCGGCGCCGAGGATGTGCACCAACACCTGTGCCGAGAACGGCACCGCCAGCACGCTCACGAATAACACGACGAGTTTGCTGAGCGTCAGCGCGGCCCCGACGTGTGCGCTGAGCTGAATCGCCAGGATCGTTGCCGGAATCGTCGCCATCAGTAATGTCACTGCGAGAAGACGACTGGTGTGAAAGAACGCGACGTAGCCGGCGAGCGCCACGAATGCGGTGGCCCCCTGAATGCCCTCGGCCGGGTGGGGCTGCGCGAGGCACGACACCGCGATGCACGCGTTGGCGGTGATCGCGAACGTCACCGATTGGGCATGGGTGGGCCACCGGGTCAGCCACAGCAGGGCCATGACTGCGCAGCAGCCCGCGATCGCGATCGCGACGATGCGAAACCGCATGTCGTCGGCGCTGAACGTGCCCCACAGCGTGAGCAGAGGCACCAGGCCCAGCAGCACGACGATGCACGCGATCATGTACCGCGTGAAGCGCTGCAGGCTACGTGCATCCAGGTATGCCGACAGCCAGCCGTAATGGTCGGGCTGTCGCCACCACCGGCGTATCCAGTCCAATGCGTTGCACTCACTCGTAGTGGTCGTCGCCCTCGCCGCGGAGACGGTTCGGGCACACGGCCTGAATTTGTCCAAGCTCCGTCGTGGAATCCCCCCGACAAACGCATGCTACCGACAAAAACGACATTTGCTGAGGAGTTGGGCGACATTCGCGGGATGACGGTGTTTCAGGCCTGGCAGCGGCGCTCCGACCAGCCACGAGGTTAGGGCCGTGGCTCGGATGGGTATGCATCCGAGCGACCGAGGAGGAACACGTGAACGACGTTGATATTCGGGACCGGGCAAGGGGCGGCCGACTGCGCATGCCACGCAGCCGGGGTGCTGCCAGCGGTTTCCTGCTGATTCTGCTCGGTATCTGGGGCGCGGCGGTGCCGTTCGTGGGCCCCTCCTTCGACTTCGCCTTCAGCCCTGGCCGGGACTGGTCGATGGCCAGGGGCTGGCTGGAAGTGCTGCCCGGCGCCGCCGCCGCGTTGGGTGGCGCGCTGTTGCTGTTATCGCGCAATCGTGCGACCGCGACACTCGGTGGATGGCTCAGCGTGATTGCTGGTGCGTGGTTCGTCGTGGGCCGCGCATTTGCCGGCCCGTTGGCGCTCGGTGACGTCGGCACGCCCGTCGCGACGACCGACACCCAATACCTGTGGCTCGAGCTGTCGTACTTCTATGGCCTCGGCGCCCTGATCGTGTTCCTCGGCGCGTTTGCCTTGGGCAGGGTGTCCGTGCGCTCGGTGCGCGACGTCGAGTACGCACGCAGGCCGGTCGTGGTGGACCGGGAGGAGCCGACAGAGGTGATGACCGACGACGAGGCCCCAAGGTCGACGGGATGGCGCAACCGGGTCGGCGTGTTCGGGCGCCGTCACACCCACGCCAAGACTTAACCCGTGTGGACCATCACGTGCTTGATCCGGGTGTAGTCCTCGAGTCCGTACATCGACAGATCCTTGCCGTGCCCTGACGACTTGAAGCCACCGTGGGGCATCTCGGCGACCAGCGGGATGTGGGTGTTGATCCAGACGCAGCCGAAGTCCAGTGCGTTGGACATCCGGATCGCCGTCGAGACGTCCTTGGTCCACACCGACGACGCCAGCGCGTACTCCACGCCGTTCGCCTTCTCCAGTGCGTCGTTCTCGTCGGTGAACGACTGCACCGTGATCACCGGTCCGAACACCTCGGTCTGGATCAGCCGGTCGTCCTGCCTCAGGCCACCGATGACGGTCGGCTCGACGTAGAAACCCTTGTCGCCCTGGCGATGTCCACCGATCGCGACCGTGGCGTGATCGGGCACGTCGTCGAAGAAGCTCAGCACCCGCTCCATCTGGTTGACGTTGTTCACCGGGGGCACCCAGGCATCCTCGTCGCCCGCGGCACGGCCATAGGTCGTCGTCGCTCCTTCGGCCCGTTCGGCGAGTGCGGCCGTCAGCTCGTCGACCACCGAGGCGTGCGCAAGCACCCGGGTCGCGGCCGTGCAGTCCTGCCCGGCGTTGAAGTAGCCCGCGGTGGCGATTCCCTCGGCGGCAGCGGCGATGTCGGCGTCACCGAACACGACCACCGGCGCCTTGCCGCCGAGCTCGAGATGGGTGCGCTTGAGGTGCCCGCCCGCGCTGACCGCGACCGCACGACCTGCCGCCACCGAACCGGTGATCGAGACCATCTGCGGTGTCGGGTGAGCGACGACGGCCGCTCCCGTCACCCGATCGCCGGTGACGACGTTGAGCACGCCCGGCGGGAAGTGCTTGGCCGCCAGTTCGGCGAGCATCACGGTGGTCACCGGTGTGGTGTCGCTCGGCTTGATCACCACGGTGTTGCCCGCGGCGACGGCTGGGCCGAACTTCCAGATCGCCATCATCATCGGGTAGTTCCACGGCGCCACCTGGCCGATCACGCCGACCGGCTCACGCCGGATCCACGACGTGTGGCCCTCCATGTACTCGCCCGCCGACTTGCCTTCCAGGATCCGCGCAGCGCCTGCGAAGAAGCGGATCTGGTCGACCATCGGCGGAATCTCTTCGGCCATCGTGACGTGGTTGGGCTTGCCGGTGTTGCGGCCCTCGGCCGCCACTAGATCTTCTGCGGCGTTCTCGACCTCGTCGGCAAAGGCAAGCAGTGCCTTCTGCCGGTGCGACGGCGTGGTGCGCTTCCAGTCCTTGAACGCCGCCGCGGCAGCGGCGTAGGCGTTGTCGATGTCCTGTTCGTTGGATATCGGTGCGGTGCCATAGGTTTCACCGGTGGACGGGTCGACGAGCGGCATCGTCGCGCCACTCACCGAATCGACTAGCTCGCCGCCGATGAAGTTCTGAACGGTGGTCATGGCGGTCAGAGGCCCTTGAGGACGTCGGTGAGCACGTCGAGGCCTTCGGAGAGAAGCTCGTCGCTGATCGTCAGCGGCGGCAGGAAGCGCAGCACGTTTCCGTACGTCCCGCAGGACAACACGATCACGCCCGCGGCGTGGGCACCCGCCAACAGCGCCTTGGTGAGATCGGCGTCGGGCTCGGTGGTGCCGGACTTCACCAGCTCGACGGCGATCATCGCGCCGCGCCCGCGGACGTCGCCGATCCGGTCGTCGTCGGCCTGCATCTGGTGTAGTCGGCTCTTCATCAAGGTCTCGATCTCGGCTGCGCGCGCGACCAGACCGTCGGCCTCGATGGTGGCGATGGTGGCCAGTGCCGCCGCGCACGCGACGGGGTTGCCGCCGTAGGTGCCGCCGAGGCCGCTGACGTGTGGTGCGTCCATGATCTCGGCGCGGCCGCTGACGGCGGACAGCGGCAGACCATCGGCGATGCCCTTGGCCGTGACGATCAGATCGGGACTGATGCCCTCGTGCTCACAGGCGAACATGGCGCCGGTACGGGCGAACCCGGTCTGCACCTCGTCGGCGATGAACACCACGTCGTTCTTGCGACACCACGCCAGCAGCGCGGGGAGGAAGCCCTCCGCGGGAACGATGAAGCCACCCTCACCCTGAATCGGCTCGATGATGACGGCCGCCAGGTTCGCGGCACCGACCTGCTTGTCGATCACGTTGATCGCCCGCAGGGCGGCCTTCTCGCCGTCGGTGGCCAACTCCTTGCCGAACTCCGCGTCCCGGAACGGATAGGACAGGGGAGCGCGGTAGATCTCCGGTGCGAACGGGCCGAAGCCGTGCTTGTAGGGCATCGACTTGGCGGTCAGCGCCATCGTCAGGTTGGTGCGGCCGTGATAGGCGTGGTCGAACGACACCACCGCCTGCTTGTGCGTGTAGGACCTGGCGATCTTGATCGCGTTCTCAACGGCCTCGGATCCCGAGTTGAACAGTGCCGAACGCGTGTCGCCCTCGATCGGAGTCAGCCGGTTGAGCTGTTCGCAGACGGCGACGTACTCCTCATACGGCGTGATCATGAAACAGGTGTGGGTGAAGTCGGCGGCCTGCGCGGCGACCGCATCGACGACGCGCGGAGACGCGTTGCCGATGGTGGTCACGGCGATGCCGGAGCCGAGGTCGATGAACCGGTTGCCGTCGACGTCCTCGACGATGCCGCCGCCTGCGCGTGCGGCATAGACGGCCATGGTGGTGCCGATGCCGTTGGATACGGCCGCGGCCTTGCGTTTGATCAGGGCCGCCGACTTGGGGCCGGGGATGGGGGTGGCCAGGTAGCGGCTCTGTTCGAGGGTGCTCACGTCTGACTCCTGCGAGGGTGGCTGGATTGTGGCGAATGGCGGCGCTTGATCTTTCGATGGCGGTACCAAGGCGACGTCTGGGTCTGTGCAGAGCCTAGTCGGCGAATCCCGTGATGCGGCCCGAAAGCGTCGGTTCAAGCGGCTGTTGGGCACGGAAAGCGCACTCGGAGCGGGTGAATGGTGCGCTTTCGGTGGTTCGCGGGTGGGGTGACCCACGGGTTCCCCATGCTGACCACGCCGAGCGATTAGTGGCGCTAACAGCCATGACGGCAGACGGGGGCGGTCGGCTCCCGACCCTCGTGATGGCACACTGGATCACCACAAGGCCGCCCGGTGACCCGTCCGTCCGGGGGCTGACAACCGCAAGACCGACACGAAAGACAGTTGCTGAGATGGACCTCGTCGTCTTCCTGCCCCTGCTCATCATTCTCGGCGCATTCATGTTCTTCGCGTCGCGCCGCCAGAAGAAGGCCATGCAGGCCACCATCGACCTGCACGAGTCGCTGACCGTGGGGGATCGCATCCACACCACCTCGGGTCTGCAAGGCACCATCACCGGCATCGGTGACGACACCGTCGACTTGGAGATCGCGCCGGGTGTCATCACCACGTGGATGAAGCTGGCCGTCCGCGACCGCATCACCGCCGACGACGTCGACGATGATGACGACGACATCGACGACGCGCACGAGGCATCGTCGAGTCCGTCGGAGATCACCGAGAGCGGTGCCGTCATCGAATCGGACCGGCAGACCAAAGACTGACGACTGAACCCTGGAAACGGGGATCAGTTCGACCACGTACCCTTTGCGGTGCTGCCGTACAGACCTGAGGAGATCCAACCAACGTGGCATCGTCTTCTACGCCGGTGCACCCGTACCGTTACCTGACGCTCTTCCTTGTTCTACTGGTCGGTGCTTATCTGCTGGTGTTCCTCACCGGCGACAAGCACGCCAAGCCCAAGCTTGGCATCGACCTGCAGGGCGGGACCCGCGTCACGCTGACCGCACGCACCCCCGACGGCTCGGCCCCCACCCGCGAAGCCCTGGCTCAGGCCCAGGAGATCATCAGTTCCCGCGTCAACGGGCTAGGTGTCTCCGGGTCGGAGGTCGTCATCGATGGCCAGAACCTGGTCATCACCGTGCCCGGCAACGACGGCAACGAGGCCCGTAACCTTGGCCAGACCGCGCGGCTCTACATCCGCCCCGTGATTCACGCGATGCCTGCCACCGGCCCGCAGCCGCCGCAGGGCCAAGCCCCGCCCGGCGGTGCGCCAGGAGCCCCTGGCGCGCCCGGATTGCCTGGCGCACCGGGGATTCCAGGCGGCGCGCCCGGAATGCCGCCGCTGATCGCTCCTGCGGAGCCCGAGGCGCCGATCACGGCGCCCAACCCTGGACAGCCACCGCGTCCCGCGCCGGGTGCCGCGACGCCCCCGGCGCCGCCCGCGGAGCCTGCACCTCAGCCGCGCCCCTATCCCGAGGCGCCACCTGAGCCGACACCGGTGCCGTCGCCAGAACCGGCCCCGGCGCCCGGCGCGCCGGCGCCCGGCGCCCCTGCTCCGCAGAGTCCGGCGCCACCGCCCAAGCCCAACGGCCCGAAGGCCGACCTGGCGCAACGCATCTCCGACGAGAAGGCACTTCGCCAGAGCACCGATCAGCAGATCCAGGTTCTGGCGCTGCAGTTCGAGGCCACGCGCTGCGGCGAGGAAGACGTGCTGGCAGGCAACGACGACCCCAACCTGCCTCTGGTGACGTGCTCGACGGACCACAAGACGGTCTACCTGCTCGACAAGTCGATCATCAGCGGTGAGGGCATCAAGAACGCCACCTCTGGGCTCGATCAGCAGCGCGGCGAGTACGTCGTCGACGTGGAGTTCAAGAGCGACGCCTCCAATGTCTGGGCGGACTTCACGGCCGCCAACGTCGGCACCCAGACCGCGTTCGTCCTCGACTCGCAGGTGGTCAGCGCCCCCGTGATCAACGAGGCGATCCCCGGTGGCCGCACTCAGATCACCGGTCAGTTCACCGCCGATTCGGCCCGCGAGCTTGCCAACGTGCTCAAGTACGGCTCGCTGCCGTTGTCCTTCGAGTCGTCGGAGGCCGAAACCGTCTCCGCGACACTGGGATTGACGTCGCTGCGGGCGGGCCTGATCGCAGGTGCCATCGGTCTGGCGTTGGTGTTGCTGTATTCACTGTTGTATTACCGGGTGCTCGGCCTGCTGACCGCCCTGTCGCTGGTGGCCTCCGGTGCCATGGTGTTCGCGATCCTGGTGCTGCTCGGCAGATACATCAACTACACGCTGGACCTGGCAGGCATTGCCGGTCTGATCATCGGTATCGGCACCACTGCCGACTCGTTCGTGGTGTTCTTCGAACGCATCAAGGACGAGATCCGCGAAGGGCGGTCGTTCCGCTCGGCGGTGCCACGCGGCTGGGCGCGCGCCCGCAAGACCATCCTGTCGGGCAACGCGGTCAGCTTCCTCGCTGCCGCGGTGCTCTACTTCCTGGCCGTTGGACAGGTCAAGGGCTTCGCGTTCACACTCGGCCTGACCACCATCCTCGACGTCGTGGTGGTGTTCCTGGTGACGTGGCCGCTGGTCTACCTGTCATCGAAGTCGGCGACGCTGTCCAAGCCCGCGTTCAACGGGCTTGGTGCGGTGCAACAGATTGCGCGGGAACGCCGCGCGGCGGCAACGGTTTCGGGAGGGAGGTAGCGACATGGCCAAGCATGGGAAGGACATCGAGGGCGGCGTGCAGGACGCGGTGGACGTCGAGGACGCAGTAGACGTTCAAGACGCCGTCGAGGGTGACGACGCCGCGGACGACGTGTCCTCCACCGGTGTCGAACTGACCGCGCCGGCCTCCGGGGCACCGCATCACGGATTCTTCGTCAGGCTCTACACGGGCACCGGCGCATTCGACGTCGTCGGCAAGCGCAAGCTGTGGTTCGGGATCAGCGGCTTGATCGTGCTGATCGTGCTCGCCAGCATCCTGATTCGCGGCTTCACGTTCGGCATCGACTTCGAGGGCGGCACGAAGGTGTCGTTCCCCCGTGGTGACGCGACGACCCAGCAGGTCGAGGACGTGTTCTCGCAGACACTTGGCAAGGCGCCCGAGTCGGTCGTGGTCGTGGGCAACGGGGCGACGGCAACGTTCCAGATCCGTGCCGAGACGCTGTCCAACGCCGACACCGAGAAGCTGCGCGACGCGCTGTTCGACAAGTTCCAGCCCAAGGGCGAGGACGGCAAGCCGAGCAAGCAGGTGATCAGCGACTCCGCCGTCTCGGAGACGTGGGGTGGCCAGATCACCAAGAAGGCGCTCATCGCGCTGGTGGTGTTCTTGGTGCTCGTCTCGGTCTACATCGCGGTGCGCTACGAGCTGTACATGGCGCTCTCCGCGCTCGCCGCGCTGGTGTTCGACCTGCTCGTCACTGCGGGTGTGTACTCGATCGTCGGTTTCGAAGTCACTCCTGCCACGGTGATCGGTCTGTTGACCATCCTCGGCTTCTCGCTCTACGACACCGTCATCGTGTTCGACAAGGTCGAGGAGAACGTCCACGGCTTCGAGCACACCACCAGAAGGACGTTCGCGGAACAGGCGAACCTCGCGATCAACCAGACCTTCATGCGGTCGATCAACACCAGCCTCATCTCGGTGTTGCCCATCATCTCGCTGATCGTGGTCGCGGTGTGGATGCTCGGCGTCGGCACCCTCAAGGACCTCGCGCTGGTGCAGCTGGTCGGCGTCGTCGTCGGCACCTACTCGTCGATCTTCTTCGCGACGCCGCTGTTGGTGTCGCTGCGCGAGCGGACCGAGTTGGTGCGCGCACACACCCGTCGCGTCGAGAACCGTCGCCGCAACGCCGCCGCCAAGACCGGTGGCGAGGTCGGCGCCAGCGACGCCGTCGAACCCGAGACCGTTGGGGCGTCCGTGGCCACCGCAGAGGCCGCGCCCGACAAGCCCGCACCCGGGGCGAAGCCGGTCCGTCCCTCGGGGAGGCCGTCGGGTAAGCGCAGTCCCAGGCGGTAGCCCCATGACTGCCCGGTCCCGGCGAGGGCCGCTCCTCGTGGCCACGCTGACCCTGATCTGCACGCTCGTCTTGTCGGCGTGTTCGGGGAGTTCGGCCGACGACGTCAACTACGCCGTCGACGGGACCTTGCTCACCTACAACACCAACACGGTGGCGGGAGCGGCGTCGGCAGGGCCGCAGGCGTTCGCGCGGGTGCTGACCGGCTTCAACTACCACGGTCCAGAGGGCCAGGTGGTCGGTGACCGCGACTTCGGCACCGTCGCCGTCGTGGGCCGCACACCGTTGGTGCTGGATTACCAGATCAGCGACAACGCCGTGTACTCGGACGGCAAGCCGGTCACGTGCGACGACATGGTGCTGGCATGGGCAGCGCAGTCGGGTCGATTCCCCGGCTTCGACGCGGCGAGCCAGGCGGGTTACCGCGACGTCGCAACGGTCGATTGTGCATCCGGGCAGAAGAAGGCGAGGGTGACGTTCGCCCAGGACCGCGCCTTCGTCGACTTCGGTCAACTGTTCGCGGCCACGACGATGATGCCGTCGCACGTCATCTCCGACGAACTCGGCGTGGACACCACCACCGCGCTGCAGACCGGCGACGCCCCGACCATCGCCCGCATTGCCGCGCTGTGGAACACCACCTGGGATCTCAAGCCGGACCTCGATCTCAAGAAGTTCCCGTCCTCGGGCCCCTACAAGCTGGACTCGGTGACGGACACGGGTGCCGTCGTGCTCGTCGCGAACGACAAGTGGTGGGGCGCCAAGCCCGTCACCGCCAAGGTCGTGGTCTGGCCGCGCGGCGCCGACATCCAGGATCGCATCAACGCGGGCTCCTACGATGTCGTCGACGTCTCCACCGGCTCGACGGGCACGCTCAACCTGCCCGACGACTACGTGCGCACCGATACTGCGTCGGCGGGCATCGAGCAGCTCATCTTCGCGCCCGAGGGACCGCTCGCCGATCCGGCGGCCCGCCGCGCCGTAGCGCTCTGCACGCCGCGCGACGTCATCGCTCGCAACGCGGAGGTGCCGATCGCCAACAGCAGGCTCAACCCCGCGGCGGAGGATTCGATCACCACCGCCGAGAGCCCGCCGGAGGCCGACCAGTTCAACGTGGCCAACCCCGACGCGGCGCGGGCCGCGATCAACGGCCAGCCGCTGACCGTGCGCATCGGATACCAGAGCCCCAATGCACGTCTGGCCGCCACGGTGGGGACCATCGCCAAATCCTGCGCCGCCGCCGGAATCACGGTGCAGGATGCCGCAGGCGACACCGTCGGACCACAGGCCTTGCGGGACAACAAGATCGACGTTCTGGTGGCCAGCACGGGCGGCGCGGCTGGCAGCGGTTCCACGGGATCGTCCTCAATGGACGCCCACGATCTGCACAGCGGCAATGGCAACAACCTGTCGGGCTACTCCAACGAGCAGGTGGACGGTGTGATCAACGCGCTGGCCGTCACGTCGGACCCCAAGGAGCTGGCGCGGTTGCTTGGCGAGAGCAGCCCCGTGCTGTGGAACGACATGCCGACGCTTCCGTTGTACCGCCAGCAGCGAACCCTGGTGACATCGACCAAGATGTACGCCGTGAGCAGTAACCCGACGCGCTGGGGCGCAGGCTGGAACATGGATCGATGGGTGGTGAAGTGACCGGCTCCGGCGAGACCGACGTCGCGGCGGTGATCGCGTCGCTCACCCGTGAGGTCGCGGACTTCCCCGAGCCGGGCATCCAGTTCAAGGACCTCACCCCGCTGCTGGCCGATGCGCACGGCCTGGCGACGGTGACCGGTGCGCTGGCGGCCCTCGCGACTGGCGCCGACCTGGTGGCGGGCATCGACGCGCGTGGCTTTCTGCTCGGCGCTGCCGTCGCGACGAAACTCGGCATCGGCGTGCTGGCCGTCCGCAAGGGTGGCAAGCTTCCGCCGCCGGTGCACTCCGAGTCCTACAGCCTGGAGTATGGCACCGCCACGCTGGAGGTGCCCGCCGACGGCATCGATCTGGCTGGCCGCAGGATCCTGGTCATCGACGACGTGCTGGCCACGGGAGGCACGGTGGCCGCGACGGTGCGCCTGCTCGGCAAGGCGGGCGCCGTCGTCACCGGCGCCGCCGTACTGCTCGAACTGAGCGCTCTCGATGGGCGTGGGAATCTCGAAGGGCTGCCTGTCACCAGTCTCTACGTGGTGTGAGGGATATCCTCGAAGAGGGATCGACCAGGCAGGAGGTGTGGTGATGGCTGATGATGGCCTGACGCAGACCCAGCCGATGCCGATCATCACGCCCGACGCCGTTCCGCCAGGGGCATCGAAGAGCACCACCAGCGCGTCACGCCGGGTACGGGCTCGGCTTGCGCGTCGCATGACCGCGCAGCGCGGTGCGATGAACCCGGTGCTGGAACCGCTGGTCGCGGTGCACCGCGAGAACTACCCGAAGGCCGATCTGTCGATCCTGCAACGCGCCTACGAGGTCGCCGAGCAGCGGCACGCCGATCAGTTGCGCAAGTCCGGCGACCCCTACATCACCCATCCGCTGGCGGTGGCCAACATCCTGGCCGAGCTCGGCATGGACACCACCACGCTGATCGCCGCACTGCTGCACGACACCGTCGAGGACACCGGCTACACGCTGGAGGCGCTGACCGCGGAGTTCGGTACCGAGGTGGGCCATCTCGTCGACGGTGTCACAAAGCTCGACAAGGTGACGCTCGGCAATGCGGCGGAGGGCGAGACCATCCGCAAGATGATCATCGCGATGGCCCGCGATCCGCGCGTGCTGGTGATCAAGGTCGCCGACCGGCTGCACAACATGCGCACGATGCGCTTCCTGCCGCCGGAAAAGCAGGCGCGCAAGGCCCGCGAGACGCTGGAAGTCATTGCCCCACTTGCCCATCGGCTGGGCATGGCCACCGTCAAGTGGGAGCTCGAGGATCTGTCGTTCGCGATCCTGCACCCGAAGAAGTACGAGGAGATCGTGCGCCTGGTGGCCGACCGGGCACCGTCGCGCGACACCTACCTCGCCAAGGTGCGTGCCGAGATCAACGCCACCCTTTCGGCGTCGAAGATCAACGCCGAAGTGGAGAGCAGGCCCAAGCACTACTGGTCGATCTATCAGAAGATGATCGTCAAGGGCCGCGACTTCGACGACATCCACGACCTGGTCGGCGTGCGGATCCTGTGCGAGGAGATCCGCGACTGTTACGCGGCCGTCGGCGTCGTGCACTCGCTGTGGCAACCCATGGCGGGCCGGTTCAAGGACTACATCGCCCAGCCGCGCTACGGGGTGTACCAGTCGCTGCACACCACGGTCGTCGGGCCGGAGGGCAAGCCACTCGAGGTGCAGATTCGCACCCGCGACATGCACCGCACCGCCGAGTACGGCATTGCGTCGCACTGGCGCTACAAGGAAGTCAAGGGCCGCAACGGAGTTCCGACCGGACACGCTGCCGCCGAGATCGACGACATGGCGTGGATGCGTCAGCTGCTCGACTGGCAGCGGGAGGCCGCCGACCCCGGTGAGTTCCTCGAGTCGCTGCGCTACGACCTCGCGGTGCAGGAGATCTTCGTGTTCACCCCGAAGGGTGACGTCGTCACGCTGCCCGCGGGATCGACACCGGTCGACTTCGCCTACGCCGTGCACACCGAGGTCGGGCACCGCTGCATCGGCGCCAGGGTCAACGGTCGCCTGGTGGCCCTGGAGCGCAAGCTCGAAAACGGGGAAGGCGTCGAGGTATTCACGTCGAAGGCACCCAACGCCGGGCCGTCACGCGATTGGCAGAGCTTCGTGGTGTCGCCGCGTGCGAAGGCCAAGATCCGGCAGTGGTTCGCCAAGGAACGGCGCGAGGAGGCGCTGGAGGCCGGCAAGGACTCCATCGCCCGTGAGGTACGCCGAAGCGGACTTCCCTTGCAGCGCTTGATGAACGGCGAATCGATGGGCGCGCTGGCCCGCGAGCTCCGCTACGCCGACGTATCCGCGATGTACACCGCGGTGGGCGAGGGGCACGTCTCGGCGCGCCACGTCGTGCAGCGCTTGCTTGCCCAACTCGGGGGCGACGACGAGGCCGAGAACGAGATCGCCGAGCGGTCGACGCCTGCCACCATGCCGGTGCGTCAGCGCACCAACGAGGACGTCGGCGTCGCCGTGCCGGGGGCGCCTGGCGTGCTGACCAAGCTCGCGAAGTGCTGCACCCCGGTGCCGGGTGACAACATCATGGGCTTCGTCACCCGCGGTGGCGGTGTGAGCGTGCATCGCACCGACTGCACCAATGCCACGTCGCTGCAACAACAGGCCGAGCGCATCATCGAGGTCAAGTGGGCGCCGTCCCCGTCGTCGGTGTTCCTGGTGGCGATCCAGGTCGAAGCCCTCGACAGGCATCGGCTGCTATCGGACGTCACCCGTGTCCTGGCCGACGAGAAGGTCAACATCCTGTCGGCCTCGGTGACGACGTCCAATGATCGGGTGGCGATCAGCCGGTTCACCTTCGAGATGGGCGACCCCAAACACCTCGGTCACGTGCTCAACGTCGTCCGCAACGTCGAGGGTGTCTACGACGTCTACCGCGTGACGTCGGCTGCCTGACGGCGCCTGGTGCTGATCGCACCGACCACCGCCGCAACGATGCATGCGACGGCTGCGCCACCGGCGAACCACGGGAAGACCGCACTCAACGGCCACTTGGTCGCAGCCCAGCCCGCCACGATGGTGGGGATTGCCATGGCCGCGTAGGCGAGCAGGTAGAACGCCGACATGGTCTCGCCGCGCCGATCGGCGGGCACGACGTCCGACAGGTGCCGAAGCGAACCGCCGAAGCCGAGGCCGAACGTCGCACCGAGCAGCGCGGCGGCCGCCAGCACCAACATCCAATTGTGCGTGGCCAGTACCGGAATCATCGCGAGCAGCACGAGACCCATGCCGACGTCGCCGACGATCGCGGCACGACGGGCGGGCACCCGGGATGCGCAGAGCTGGCACAGCGCTGCCGCGAAGGCCGTCGTGCCCGCCACGGCGCCGCCGAAGACGAGGTTGTGCACGTGGGTCTGCTGGGCGGCCAGCGACGGGTACAGCGAGAGCAGCACGCCGAGCACCGACCAGGACGCCATCGCACCGAGTGCGGCGAACCAGAAGTCTCCGCGAATGTCGCGCGGCACAGCGGGTTTTGCGATCCGGATGGGACCGCGGGTGCGCGCGGAGTGCGGTTCGCGCAGGGCGACGACGCCGATCCCGACGACGGCGCAGATGACCGCGACCACCGCATACGGCGTGCGCATGGGATGGGGGGCGTACTGGGCCAGCACTGCCGAGCCGAGGATGGCCACCGTCATTCCGATGTTGAAGCTGACGCCGCTGAGTTGCCCGGACCGCGCGCCGTGATCGGGGCGAAGGTCGAGCAGCGCCGCCGCGCCTGCCACCACGATGGAACCGACGGCCGCGCCGTGGATGGTGCGGGCCACCAACAGCAGGGCCATGTTGTCGGCAATGAGGAAGACACCGAGGCCCACGATCATCGCGAACAGCGCGGCCAACAGGACCGGCTTGCGGCCGACGACGTCGGAGATGCGACCCGACACCAGCACCGCGCCGAGCGCGGCTACCGCGTAGACGGCAAACACGACGGTGGTGGACAAGGGGGAGAGGTGCCACACCTCTTCGTACATGCCGTAGAGCGGGGCGGGCAGCCCGGAGACGCCGAGCGCGACGCCGCTGAGCACCAGAAGCAGGGTGTAGGCCCCGCGTTGGGTCTGGCCGGTGTGTCGGTCGGCTGCGACCACCGCCACGATCCCCTCCAAGTGCAGGTTTGATGAACGTCGAACCGAATTGACTGTACGCTCGGTTCGATGATCGTCAAACTTGCGGTGATGATCTGGGGCGCGCGAAGCGACGGGCGATTGGGGGCCACGACATGACCGTTCCGCAGCTCGCCGAGAACCGCGTCGGCACCGTGCAGCAGGTACTGGCCGCGCTGGCCGATCCGGTCCGCCTCGAGATGATCCGCAGGCTGCGCAACGCCGGTTCTCCGTTGCCGTGTGCCCGCCTCTACGACGGGATCAACAAGTCGACGGCGACGCACCACTTCAAGATCCTGCGCGAGGTGGGTCTGACCGAGCGCATGGTGGTCGACGGGCAGACTCTGCAGCGACTGCGCACCGATGACGTCGATGCCGCCATGCCGGGGCTGTTGAATTCGGTTGTCGAAAGCGCCAACCGCGAAGTCGGATCGGCCTAGTCCGCAGCGGACCAGCGCTCGTCGATTTGACCCGCTCGTCGCCAAAGTCGCGTGCTGGCCGATCGGCGCTCGTAGGCTCCTAGGGTGCAGTTGAAGTGGCCATTGACCGGTCGCTTGGAGGAGATGGGCCGCATTGAAGCCGCCATCTCGGCGCCGGATGTGTCGGGGATCGTCGTTCGTGGCGCGGCGGGTGTTGGAAAGAGCACGATCGCCCGCGAGGCATTGTCGGTTGCCGCCTCACGGGGCTGGGAGGTCCGGTGGGCCGTCGGCACGTCGTCGGCGCGGGCAGTTCCGCTGGGTGCCTTCACCGCGTGGGCCGAATCGGGCGTCATCGACACCGTCCAGTTGTTGCACGGGGTGATCGAATCGCTGACCACCGCCGCCGTCGGCACCACGGTTGTCGTGGGTGTCGATGACGTACATCTGCTCGACGACTTGTCGATATTCGTCGTCCAGCAGATCGTGCAGCGTGGCGCGGCCAAGCTGGTGCTCACGGTCCGTGACGGTGAACCGATTCCCCCTGCAATTCAAGATATTTGGAAGGGTAGTCGGTTCGACTGGCTCGAAGTGCAGCCGCTGTCGCCCGACGAAACCACCGCGCTGCTGTCTGCGGCCGTGGAAGGAGCGGTCGAGCCGGACGCCGCCCAACGGCTGTGGCGACTGACTCGCGGCAACGTCTTGTACCTGCGCAACATCGTGGAGCAGGAGTTCGCCGATGGCCGAATTGCACTGCGGCAGGGCCTTTGGCGGTGGGCCGGAGACCCGATCATGCCACCGAACCTCATCGAGTTGATCGAATCGCGCATCGGCGCCCTGCCCATGCCGGTCGGCGAGGTGGTTGACGCATTGGCCGTGGGGGAGCCGATCGAGTTGGCGCCGCTGCAGCGCATCACCGATCCTGCGGCAGTCGAGGAGGCTGAGAGTCGTGGCCTCATCACGCTCGAACCTGCTGCGGGCGGTCCGCAGGTGCGGGTGGCCCATCCGCTCTACGGTGAGGTGCGGCGTAGGCGTGCACCGGCCACTCGGCTGCGGCGGTTGCGCGGGCTGATCGCCGCCGAGCTCGCGGCGTCCGCAGACCACGACGACATGCGGGTGGTCGTGCGCCGCGCGGCGCTGAGTCTGGACTCCGACCTCGCCCCGGAACCCGGCCTACTCGTGCGCGCAGCGAATGGAGCCGTCTGGCTGGCGGATCTGCCACTTGCCGATCGGCTCGCCGAAGCGGCAATCCGTGCTGGAGCGGGGCTGGAACCGAAATTCATTCGGGTACACGCGCTTTCGTGGCTAGGTCGCGGGGAGGAGGCGGATGCAATTCTCGCCGAAATCGACACCAGTCAATTGACAGACGGCGACCACGGCAGATTCGCGTTCTTGCGGGCCAGCAACATGCTGTGGACACTTGGTGATCCAGCCCGCGCGAAGGAGATCATCGACGACGCGTCCCAGAGCACAGCGCCGCAGTCCCGCAGTTACGTCGATGCCTTCCTCACGGTGTATTGGTTTGCGATGGACCGACCGGACTTGGCGATGCAAGCGTCGCAAGATCTCGCACTGGACACGTTGCCCGAGGTCGTCGGCGCAGAAATAGCCGGGGTGCTCGCCGTCATATCCGGGGACGCCGGGCGCACCACCGACGCCGTGGCGATCGCAGACGCCGGATATATCGCGGCGACTCGCTCGCTCGATGCTCCGCACATGCGGTTCAACATCGCCGACGCACACGTGAGCGCGTTGCTGTTGGCCGGCCGGATCGGAGAAGCCGTCGACGTGGCGGACCGCACGCGTCGGCAGGCGGCCAATCTGCCAGGGGCGGCTCAACTACTCGGGCCCGCCATTGCGGGCCGGGCCGCACTCGGTGCCGGTCACCTGGATACCGCATGTGTGTCGTTGGAAAGGGCGGCAATTGCGCTGTCCGCATCGGGCTATGCGATGGGCTGGGGGTTCCGGTATCGCGTCCCTGGCACGACGGCGCTCGCGATCCGCGGTTCGGCCGACGAGGCCACCGCGGGCCTCGCCGCACTCGACATGGTTCGGCGGCCGTTTCGATCACTGGACTATGAGCGCAGCCTTGCCCAGGCATGGGTCGTTGCCGGGCAGGGTGCCGTGAGTGACGCGATCGCGATCTTGTTGTCGGCGGCCGAAAGGGCCGCCACGAAAGGGCGATTCGCCGCCGAGGTGATGTGCTTGCAGACCGCGACTCAGTTCGGTGAGCGTTCGTGCGCACCTCGTTTGCGCGAGCTCGAAGCGATCGTCGAGGGTCCCCGCGTCGGCCTCGCTGCGCGGTTCGCCGTTGCCCTGTGTGACGGCGACGCTGCCGGGTTATCAGCAGTGTCAGATGAATTCGAGCGCATGGGCGATCCGGTCGCGGCCATCGACGCGGTCGCGCAGGCCGCACTCGTGTACCGCCGTCAAGGCCTGCGCGGATCGGCCCTGGGCTGCTCGACGCGCGCATCAGCCATGGCCGAACAATGCGGCGTCAGCACCTCGGCGCTTCTTCAGGCCGCCGAACCATTGCCGCTGACCGATCGCGAACGAGAAGTCGTGAACCTGATCGTTCATGGGTTGGCCAATCGCGAAATTGCTGAACGGTTGACGCTTTCCCTTCGCACTGTTGAGAGCTACGTCTATCGGGCCATGGGTAAGACAGGAACCGGCAGCCGCGAAGAACTGGCTGCCCTGCTGCCCCGCCCCAGTACGCGGTAGTACTACGCACCGAAGCCAGCCGAAATTGCAGTGGTGCACTACTGCGCTCGTCGCGCCGTATGGGAGCGACGATTCGGATCGCGGAACTCGACCCGAACCGGGTGGCCATCGTTCCGTCAGGACATCGATGGAGGAACGATGATGGGCACCGCAAATTACATCGGGCGTATCGGCGCATTGGCAGTCGCGCTCGGCATCGGGAGGTTTCGGCCCATCGCCACCCGGATGACGGTGTCGGTCGGCGTCGCGGCCGTCGTGGTGACGGCCACGGTTGTGCCGGCGCGGGTCTCGGAGGTATCGCCGGCGGTGAAACTATCGGCCGACTCGACCGCGCTGCTCTTGTGCGGAGGCGGCTGCCCGACCTTTCGCGACGCCGACCTCCAAGTCATCATGAACCAGTTCATCACGCCGACCCACCCGGGCCAAAGCATCACGCCGGTAGCGGTCACCACACCAAACGAGGATTGGCCGATCACCGGTATTTTGCGCCTCATCGGGTCCGCGGTCGGGGATCCGCGTCTCTTCGGACCAGGTGGCGGAGGGTGGCCGGATGAGCCGTGGTGGAAACTCTCGGGGTTCTTCGACCTCACCCGCGATCAGTCGAACCTGGTCGGAGTCGCCAATCTGGAGCAGGCAATGGCCGCGTACGGCAACGACCATCTGGTGATCTACGGCTATTCGCAAGGCGCGATGACCGCCAACCTCGAGAAGCGCAGGCTCGCCGAACAGTATCCGGCGGGAACCGCAGCCCCCGCCATCGACTTCGTGCTGGGCGGTGACGTGAACCTGCCGAACGGCGGGCTCCATGCCCGGTTCCCGGGCCTTTACATTCCGGTCCTCGATTGGGCGTTCAATGGGCCCGCGCCCACCGACACCCAGTTCGACACCGTCGAAATCAACCAGCAGTACGACGGCGCCGCGGATTTCCCGTTGTATCCGCTCAATGTCGTCGCCGACCTGAATGCGGTTATGGGCTTCTTGTACCTGCACACGTACCCGTTCGACGTTAGCCTGCCTGCAGATCCGACAACGTCGCCGGCGTACCAGGGCACCCACGGCGACACCAGCTACTACTTCTTTGAGACGCAGGACCTGCCGTTGTTCGCTCCGCTGCGCATGCTGGGGGTGCCCGAGTCGTTGATCGACGTGGTCGAGCCGTTTTTCCGGGTGCTCGTGGAACTGGGCTATGACCGCAGCATCCCGCCGTGGGAACCCACCCCGGCGCGGCTGATCCCGACGCTCAATCCTGTGACCGTGACCGCCGATCTCGTCAACGCGATCGGCGAGGGCATCAACAACGCCACTGCCCGCGTCGGCTCGCCACCGCTGAGCGTTTCCGCGCCCGTCACTCTTGCGGCACCGGCCGACGAAAGCGCGAAAGCCGACCTTTCCCCGCAGATGACGTCCAAGGAAATGCCGACCCGGACCGAGCAAGAGATGTCGACGGGAGCGGCGATCGACACCCGCCAGGTGTCAACGGACACCGCACCATTGACGGCGGTGACCGAAACCGCAAACGCCGATGTGTCCCCGCAAGATGCTCCCAGCGAACCGGTGACCGAAACCGATCAGCCAACCTCTACGCAAACCTCATCCGACACGGCACAGCCGACGTCGCCGAACGCTGCTCGGGCCTCGACACTCAAGCCGGAGAACCATCGGCCGCTGGTGCGCGATTCACTTCGGGTGGGCCAGCAACCCTCCGAACGGTCCGAACGCGGCGAGGGCGATCAGCCGACCACCCGGACCTTCGCTGCCGGCGCTGAGGCCTCGACCGGCCAACCCTCCTCGACCGGATCGTCGTCAGCCGGTTCTTCATCGGCCGGGAGCTCCTCGGATAGCGGGTCGTCCGGCGGCGACGGCGACGGTTCCTAGTGGTTCTCGCTAGCCTGCGGGGCATCGCTCATCGCCTCAGCCCAGGCGATGTGTCCTTCGAAGCCAAGTGACTCCGCCATGGCGCGGTAACGACACACCAAGTCCGGGTAGGCGACCTCGTCCCCGCGGCAACGGGCGAGCAGCGCCCGCATCCGTAGGAGCGTGATCGTCAGCATCACCGAATCGTGTTCGGCCCGAAGGTTCGCCAACCAATCGATCGCCATTTGAGCTTCGGCCCTGTCGCCCTGGGTGCCACGCTCCAACAGGGTCTCCACGAGAACGCCAATACCCCATACGACGTAAAAGCGGTATCCGTCACGCAGCTCGTCGACGGCGTGACGCATTACCGGTATCGCAGCATCGAGGTTTCCTTGCCTGGCGGCTTCCCTGGCGGCCCAGATGTCGGTGACCGGGATGAGGAAGAGCGCCCGCTTGCGCATCCACACGTCGCGGGCCTGCATCATCCAATCGAGCCCGCGGCGACGGTGGGTCGCGTCGGCCTGATTCAGCAGGCCGACAGCCAACGTGTAGGCGGCCAACCCCATAGCGCGATCGCTGCTGGCACCTTGGGCGGTCTGCACCGCATGCTCGCTGGCGCGCATCACTGAGTCGCCGGCGCGAAGGACGCCGTACTGCATCGCGAAACCGTAGCTCCATGCAATGGCGCCGGAGAGGGTTTCCGCGTTGCTGCGTCCGGCCATCGCGACGGCGTCGTGCAGGTCTCGCCGCCATCCGGCACGGCCGAGCCACGACCGGGCGCTGCCGCGCCATGCCAATGCGATCGCCAGCGGTGATCCCAGGCCGTAGCCTGCTCCCCTGGCCGGGTCCCCGTCCGCAAGGTCGACGATGGTCTGCGACCAGCGCAGGATCTTGTCGAATTGCAGAACACCGAGCCAGTTGCAGAAGGCGATCGGCGCCAACCCCATGGCAGGACGGGGATCGTTGATCGATTCGAGCAGGGCCATCTGTTCGGTTGAAAGCTGCGCTGCTTCACGCAGGCGCCCGGAGTACAGCAGCTCGGTGGCCAGTCCGGTCATCGCTATGGCCAGCGAGACCTTGTCGCCGGTGGCGGCGCACAGATCCTGCAGTTCTTTGAAGCGGCCCCGGCTTTCCTGGACTTCTCGGGCCTGCCAGTCGGTCGCACACAGCATCGTGCGCGGGGCGATGCGCATCGATTGGTGGTCTGGGTCTTTGCCGGCCATCCCATCGGCGATGAGGCGCGCCCGCTCCCAGCTGACCCTGGCGGCGGCGAGATCACGGTTGGTCGACCACGCGCCGGCGCGCATGTGCCAGCCGTATGCCGTGCGCAGCTCGCCTGCAGACTCGAGGTGTTCGGCGATCAGCGCGGCATTGTCCTCCACCGACCCCTGCGCACGCTCTTCAATCACGGCGGCCAGGCGCCGGTGCCATTGGGCGCGATCGGATTTCAGCTGTGATTCGTAGGCCACCGTGCGGATCAGCGGGTGCCGAAACGTGTACTCAAGGCTCGGGGCGAGCCGCGCCCGATCTATCAGCTCCGCATCGAGCAGTTCGTCGAACACCGCATCGATGCCCAACGCGGACAACAGTTCTGCGGCAAAGCGGGCGCCAATCACGGACGCCGCGCTCATCGTCTGTCTGGCCGGCGCGCTGAGCCGATCGATGCGTGCGGCGATGGTCGCCTGCACCGTGGCCGGTACGCTCAAGTCGGAGCTATCAGCCTTACAGACATAGTCACCACGCGCGCCGGCAAGCACCCCGCGCTGCGCCAATTCCCGCACGATTTCCTCGACGAAGAACGGGTTCCCAGCCGCCCGTTCGGCGACGATCGTCGCCAGAGCGCCGACAGAGGGGTCAGACCCCAGCAGCTCACCCAGCAGCGCATCGATGTCCGAATCGACCAGTGGGCCAATGGCTATCGTCCGCGCACCAGCCATATGCCGCAGCGGCCCCTCGTACTCCGGGCGGGACGTGATCAGCACCATCGATGCCGTGCGCGGGATCACCTCCAGGAATTCGGCAAGCATTGACTCGCTGACCGCATCGATCCAGTGCGCATCCTCGATGATGAACAGCGCAGGCTTGGTTCTGCTCAGCGCCCTCGTGTTGATCAGAGCAGTCAACCGGCGCCGCCGTTCATCCGCATCTATCTCGGGCTGCGGCACATTTGGATCCGCGATGCCCAGCAGGTCATCGAGCAGGAGCAGATCCTTCGGGTCGGCATCCGGAATGTGCTGGCGTACTTTCGCGCGGGCGGCGTGGCCGTCGAGATCGGTCACGTCGTTGCCCGCCCGCAGCAGCCTGGCGACCGCATGGAATGGGACGTCACGGGCATGCGACTCGCAGAACCCCCAAATCACGTCCATCCCGCGACCGGCAGCCATGCCTGCAGACTCCCGGGCCAACCGGCTCTTGCCGATGCCCGGCGGCCCCACCACATTCACCACGCCACCGCGCCGACCGATCGCGCGCTCCAACACCGCGTCGAGAGCCGCCATTTCTCGACGCCGGCCGACCAGGGTCGCCTCTGTGCGTCTGACCAAGTCACCACGCGGGTCGATCGACAGCACCCGTTGGGCACGAACCGGGTCGTCGGTCCCCTTGATGTGCACCCACTCCGGCTCGGCCAGCATCACGGTGTGCTCGACCAGTCGCGCCGTCGACTCAGACACCATCACCGCACCCGGGGGCGTCACCGATTCGATCCGGTGGGCGAACCCGACCGGTTCGCCGGTCGCGACGTAACCCAACGACCCCGAACCGATCTCACCGGCGATCACCCGCCCCGAATTCAGGCCCACGCGCAGCCGCAGCGCCACGCCATCGCGGCTCTGCACCTCGGCTGCCAATCGCTTCGCCTCTTGCTGAATGGCGAGCGCGGCAAGGCACGCTCGAAAAGCGTGATCCTCCAGCGCAATGGGAGCGCCGAAGAGCGCCATCACGCCGTCGCCGTTGTACTCCACGGTGCCCCCGTAGCGGCGCACCACCGCCGCCGAGCGCTCCACCACCTCGGTCATGATGTCGCGCAACCGCTCGATGTCCAGGTTGGCCGCGATTTCCATCGAGCGCACCACGTCGGCGAACAACACCGTCACCTGCTTGTACTTCGCCGTTGTGTCACCCAAAACCGCAGACGGGGCACCGCACTCGCCACAGAACTTGGCTTTCTGCCGCAGGCCCGTGCCGCATGACCCGCACGCCACCCCCAGCGTCATCCAGCACCGCCGATCCTGGGTCCGACCACCCCGATTGCCTCAGGATAGGACGTCCCAGCAAAACAGCGGCGGTTATTGACCCTGGCGCCAAGCTTTGCCGAAGCGATGCCTGCTTTGCCTCGCAACAGGCGACCGACGGTGGATGGGGTGAGTTCGCCGGCAGCTAGTCGAGACGGACCGACGTGATGGTGACGTTCGTCGTGGGCTTGCCGTCGTCGGTGCCGTTCTCGACGCCCGCGGCCGCGATCGCGGCAACGGTGGCCAAGCCCGTCGCATCGACGGTGCCGAACAGTGTGTACGTCGGCGGCAACTGGGAGTCCCGATACACGAGGAAGAACTGGCTGCCGTTGGTGCCAGGCCCGGCGTTGGCCATCACCAGCGAGCCACGCGGATACAGTACGGGCGCCTTCAGCGCGGGGTCGGTCAGCTTGTACTGATTGGTGGGGTACTCGTTGGGGAATCGGTAACCGGGACCGCCCGTGCCGAGGCCCGTCGGGTCCCCGCACTGCAGTACGCCGAGCACCTGCGACGTGGTGAGCCGATGGCAGGGCGTGGCGTCGAAGTACCCCTGCGTGGCGAGGCTGACGAAGCTGTTGACAGTGCACGGCGACTTGGCGTTGTCGAGTTGCAAGCCGATCGGGCCCTGGCTGGTGACGATCGTCGCAGGGATCGTGGCAGGAGTGGTCGACCTGCGCCCCTGCTGCGGAAGCGTGTTCGGCTTGCTGGCCTTCTCCGTCGTGGCCGGGTACTGGCAGTTGGAGCCCAGCGTGGCGGGCGGCTTGAACGGCGGCAGGGTGCTGGCCGGCGCCGAGGAGCCCGGATGGTTCAGGTTCGGCTGGAACGGAACGCCGAGCCAGTTCGTCATCTGAATCGCAAACGCTGCGAAGACGATGGTGGCCACCACCAGGAGCACGGTCACGATGGTCAGCACGTAGCCGATGATCAGCCCGGCGACCGCCAAACCCCGGCCCTCTTCACCCGTGCGCTTGATCTGCGACATCGAGATGTGCCCGAACACGATGCCGAGCGGGGCGAACAGGAACGCGCAGATCAGCGATGCGATCGCCATCCCGTTGGTGGGGCGCGGCTGGGGGTAGCCGTAGCCGCCGCCCGCCGGGCCGTACGGCGGCGGGTACGGCGCGGGTGGGATGGTCACGGCCGAGCGCGGCCCTAGTCCAGAGCGATCGACTTGATCTGCACCGGCAGCTTCGGCTTGCCGTCTCCGCCGCCGCCCTCGACTCCGCCAGCGGCGATCTTGTCCAAGGTGGCAAGGCCCGTCTGGTCGATGGTGCCGAACACGGTGTAGTTCGGAGGCAGCTGCGAGTCCTGGTAGACGAGGAAGAACTGGCTGCCGTTGGTGCCAGGTCCTGCGTTCGCCATGGCCAGCGTGCCGCGCGGGTACAGCACCGGCTGCTGCAGCGCCGGGTTGTCCGGCTGGTACTGGGTGGTCGGGTACTCGTTGGCGAACTGGTAGCCGGGTCCGCCGGTGCCCTGGCCGGTCGGGTCACCGCACTGCAGGACCGCGAGTCCGCCCGTGGTCAGGCGGTGGCATGGGGTGTCGTTGAAGTAGCCCTGCTGCGCGAGGCTGGCGAAGCTGTTGACCGTGCAGGGTGCCTTGGCGTTGTCCAGCTGCAGGCCGATGTTGCCCTGGTTGGTGCTCATGCTCGCGCTGATCTGCGCTGGATCGGTCGGGACCTTGCCGGTACGCGGCGGGTTGACCTTCTTGCTCGCGGCCTCGGCGGCCGGGTACTGGCAGTTCGCGCCCAAATCGGCGGGCGCGACGAACGGGGGGAGCTTTCCGTTCGCCGGCGGCGCGGGCAGCGCCGAGGTCGGGGACGTTGGAGTGTCCGCCGAGGCGGTGTTGCTCTTGGAGTCCTTGTTGGTGACGATGACGGTGGCCACGATGGCGCCGATCAGCAGGACCGCGCCGACCGCCGAGCCGATGATCGTCAACAGACGTCGTCTCTTTGCCTGGGCTGCCCTCCGCTCGAGCTGACGCTCGAGTTTGCGCTTGGCCGTTGCCCGCCGCTGTTCGTTGGTCGGCACCGCCGCAGTCCTCCTCCGTGTTCGCACCGGTCGCCGGGTCGGCGACCACGCTCATGAGTCGGCACCGAGTGTGCCAGGCAATGCTGAGCGTAGGTGCCGCGACCCACGCGAATGCGAGGTGGGAAACTGGGCGACGTGTTGCTCACGGGGTTTCCGGCAGGGATGTTGCAGTGCAACTGCTACGTCCTCGCGCCACACGCCGGGGCCGACGCGCTCATCGTCGATCCGGGCCAGCGGGCGTTCGGGCCACTGCGTCGCATCCTCGACGAAAATCGGCTGACCCCGGCGGCGGTGCTGCTCACCCACGGCCACATCGATCACATGTGGTCGGCGCAGAAGGTGGCCGACACCTACGGCTGCCCGGTGTACGTCCACCCCGAGGACAGGCCCATGCTGGTCGACCCGATCAAGGGCTTCGGTCCGCGGCTGGCGCAGGTCGCCTTCGGCGCCTTGTTCTCCGAACCCCGCCAGGTCGTCGAGCTGGACCGCGACGGAGACAAGATCGAGCTCGGCGGCATCACGGTGACCGTCGACCACACCCCCGGGCACACCAAGGGGTCGGTCGTCTTTCGGGTCACCGATGGCCCGGCCGACATGGCGTTCAGCGGTGACACCTTGTTCAAGCAATCCATCGGGCGCACCGACCTGCTAGGGGGGAGCGGGCGTGACCTGCTCACGTCGATCGTGACAAAACTATTGGTGCTCGATGACGACACCGTGGTACTACCTGGGCACGGTCCGAAGACCACCATCGGCGCCGAGCGTCGTTCCAACCCATTCCTCGAAGGTTTGTCGTAAGTGACTGAGTTTCAGGCGCCCAAGGGCGTCCCCGATTACCTCCCGCCCGAGTCCGCGCAGTTCGTCGCGGTCCGGCACGGTCTGCTCGAGGCGGCCCGCGTCGCCGGCTACGGCTACATCGAGCTGCCGATCTTCGAGGACACGGCGTTGTTCGCGCGCGGTGTCGGCGAGTCCACCGACGTCGTCAGCAAGGAGATGTACACGTTCGCCGACCGCGGCGAGCGGTCCGTCACGCTGCGGCCGGAGGGCACTGCCGGGGTGATGCGGGCGGTCATCGAACACGGCGTCGACCGTGGGCCGCTGCCCGCCAAGCTGGCGTACTCCGGCCCGTTCTTCCGCTACGAGCGCCCGCAGGCCGGCCGCTACCGGCAGCTGCAGCAGGTCGGCATCGAGGCCATCGGGATCGACGACCCGGCGCTGGACGCCGAGGTGATCGCCGTCGCCGACGCCGGGTTCCGGTCGCTCGGGCTGGACGGCTTCCGGCTCGAGCTCACCTCGCTCGGTGACGACACGTGCCGCCCGCAGTACCGGGAGCTGTTGCAGGAGTTCCTGTTCAAGCTCGACCTGGACGACGAGACCCGGCGGCGTGCGGAGATCAATCCGCTGCGGGTGCTCGACGACAAGCGGCCGCACGTACGCGAGATGACGGCCGATGCGCCGTTGATGCTCGATCACCTGTCCGACGTCGCCAAGGCGCACTTCGACACCGTGCTGGCGCACCTGGACCTGCTCGGCGTGCCGTACGTGATCAACCCGCGGATGGTGCGTGGGCTCGACTACTACACGAAGACGACGTTCGAGTTCGTGCACGACGGGCTCGGGGCCCAGTCGGGCATCGGCGGCGGCGGCCGCTACGACGGGCTGATGCGCCAGCTCGGCGGAAAGGACCTGTCCGGCATTGGGTTTGGGCTCGGCGTTGATCGCACGATGCTGGCGCTGAAGGCCGAGGGCAAGACGGTCGGGACGGCCAGTTCCGTCGACGTGTTCGCGGTGCCGCTCGGTGATGCCGCCAAGCTGTCGCTGGTCAAGGTGGTCGCCGAGCTGCGGGCGCGCGGGGTGCGGGCTGACCTGGCCTACGGCGACCGCGGTCTCAAGGGCGCCATGCGTGCCGCCGACCGGTCGGGCGCATCGGTGGCGCTGGTCGCCGGCGATCGTGACATCGAGGCGGGCACCGTCGGCGTCAAGGACCTGTTGACGGGGGAGCAGGTGGACGTCGCGGCGGACGCGGTGGTCGCCGAGGTCCTCTCCCGCCTGGCCTAGCCCCCACCCCCCTCCTTTCTCTCTTTCTTTCTCCCGCGAGCGCGCGTGTCTGCGGGCAACACGCCGCAATTCTTGGCGACTTTGCGCACGCTCGCGGGGCCGCTGAGCTTCCGCGGGGTGCCGGTTCCAGGACTACGGTCGGCGTCCTTCGCTGATGAGGGCGCTGAAGCAATAAATCGAGTCGGCGGCGATGTCACTGCCGATGAGTAGCGTCCGCGCCATGAGTAACCAACGACGCGCACGCAAGGTCAAACAGGCCCGCCGTTTTGAGCGGCGGGCGAAGACGCGCAACGAAAGACGTTCTGCCGACTGGACACTCGGGGACGCACTACGCCGTGCGCTGGCGGGGCATCCGCTGAGCCTGCTCACTATGGCCAGCATGGTGATCAACGTGGCGAAATCCGAACAGCTGCGATCGCTGAAGTCCGACCAGCGCGACACCAGCGATCTGGATCGGGTCCTTACCGGCTTGATCGGTGTGCAGAACCGGGAGACGGCGGGGCTTCTGGCCGTCGTCGCCGAACTCCTCGTCGACGATCCAGCGCCAGCGCTCCGATGCCGAGAGGAGGTGGCGGAACGAGGTGATCATCTGCCGCGATGGATCGCCGCCTTGCCCAAGGTCGACGTCTACCGGGCTGTGCGCAGAACTCATGTGTTCGGCGATGTCGACGAGATCTTGATCGGTATGCGACTCCACGGTGGGCACGAGCTGACCATCGGAGTCCGGATCGATCACAACTTGTGGTCGAGCGTTGTCGACGCAGGCGCGCTGCCGGACCCGATCGGCGAGACCCTCGCCCGGCTGGCCGAAACCAGCAAGGACACAAGCATTTTCGAGATGGCTCTCGCCGACTCGAGGGCGTGGATCGAGGATGCGCTCAACATGCCGGCGCTGGCACCCAAGACCGGTACCTGGCCGCTGTACAAGGCACTGGTTCAGTGGTTGGTGGGTCGGCTACCGGCAGGTGGTGAACGCCGGTCTCCTCCCGGGGACCCGGAGGTCAACGAGGAACTGTGCGAGGGGTTCTTCGCGACCAGTTCTGCAGCGCCGTTCACTGAAGTCATCGGGAGCTCCTGCTGGAGCTCTTCGATGCGGGGACGGGCGACCCATTGCGATGGAGCTCGGCGCGTGCCGAGCAAGCGCTGGGCGGCGCGGCCTACAACGACGCCGAAATTCCGTTGGAAGTCGCGCTGGACGCTCCCGATCTGCTACGCGCGTTCATTCCATACGCTCACGCGCAGAGTGGGATTCGAGACGAATTGACCTCACGAACCCTGGCCATGGTCGACGCGGTGAGGTCGGCCTACAAGCGCGATGTCTTGAGTCGAGCCGAGTACTGGGATCTCGACGACGCGATCTAGGTGGCCGTGGTCTCCCGTGACCGTCGGGGACCGAGCATCTCAGCCCTACCGCGCGCCCCCGAACACCGCCGCGGTCAACACGTCGTCCAGGTTTCCGAGGCCGCCGTTGAACGGATTGCCGCGCTTGAGGGTGAACGCACCGGCGGGCGTCACCGCGACGAGCATCGGCGAGCTCGACGTGAGTTGTGTGCGGCGCTCGAACCGGACCTGGTGCAGCGGCGCCACCGCAACACCGTCGGCGTCGACGAACACCCGCTGAGCGCGGTCGAAGATCGCCACGGGCCGGTAGCCGCTGAGCGGTTTCGTCTTGGCGCCGCGGATCCGGCTGATCACGGCGAACGCCGCAGCGGCGAACACGATGCCGACTAGCACGAACATCGAGGCGACCCACCAGGGAATGGCCGCGCCACCAGCGGCCGACAGCACCAACGTCACCGCCCCGAACCCGCCGGGTACCAGTGCCACGATTCCCAGCACGAACGCGACGGTTGCCAACGGCCCGGTGCCACGGTCGACGACCACGATCAGCGGCCCCTGCTCGGCCACGGCCAGCCCGCCGACTTCGGCGAGGATGCGCGGCTCTGCGGGCGCAGTCATGCCCGGAGTGTGCCATGACCGGGGGCGTGGCAACATCGGCGGACGTGCGGGTGCTGGTGCAACGCGTGTCGTCAGCGCGGGTGGTGGTTGACGGTGACGTGGTCGGTGAGATCAGGCCCGACGGGCAGGGTCTGCTGGCGTTCGTCGGGGTCACGCATTCGGACGATCCGGACATCGCCCGGCGGATGGCGGACAAGCTATGGCGACTGCGGATCCTGGACGGCGAGGCCAGTGCCGCCGACGTCGGTGCCCCGATTCTGGTGGTCAGCCAGTTCACCCTCTACGCGAACACCACCAAGGGGCGCAGGCCGACGTGGAACGCTGCCGCCCCAGGTCCGGTCGCCGAACCGTTGGTCGACGAGTTAACCGCGGAGCTCGGACGGCTCGGGGCCCAGGTGCAGACCGGCGTGTTCGGTGCCGACATGGCCGTCGAGCTCGTCAACGACGGGCCCGTGACCGTGCTTTTGGAGCTCTAGGCACGCCGCGAGCGTGCGCAAATGCTGGCGACACGCCGGGAAAAGGCCCGCGGGATGGGGGCGCCCCGCTTGCGGGGAGCACGCTCGCGAGACAAGAGGGGGCGGTGGTGCGCGATGTAACAGTCGGGTACCGTCCGGCGATGTGACTGGCATGCGAAAAGCGATATCCAAGGTCGGGGCGGCTTTCGGGACGGCGGCGCTGGTGGCGTCCGCGGGGTTGGCGCTCAGCCAGGCCACTTCCAACGCCGAGCCGGCTGGTCATCAGATCCGGTACACGGTCACGTCGACCGCCCCAACGGGGCTCGATCTGTACTACCTGTACGCCCAGCCTGCGGACAAGGCTGCGTACAACAAGGACCCCAACGCGTTCCTGAAGCGCGAAGAGGTCAACCTCGAGCCCGGCGTGCCGTGGGTGTTCGAGACGACGCTGGCCGACCCGCAATGGGCAATCGTCACCGTGAGCGGCGCAGCACACGCCATGACCGGCGCACCCAACCCGCACTGCGAGATCTACGTCGACAATCAGCTGGTCCTCCAGCAGGACGGCGAGACGGGCGCAGCCTGCCAGCTGTCGCGCTGGTAATCGGCTACTCGCCGAATACGTACACCCAGGCCTGCCGGCCTGACCTCAATGGCACCGCGATGCGCGTGTAGTCGTCCACCTCGTATTCGTCGGCAGCGGCCAGCTCGGCCGCGCTGATGGTGAACACCGTGCCCTCGACCGCGGCGTCCCGACGGTCCGTCGGTTTGAGGATGGGATGACGGTCGCTGCCGCTGGTCGCGATGACGTGCGGGTCGACGATGGTGACCCAGTCGAGCTCGAAGCCGACGATCGCATCTGGTCGACCGTCGAGCTCCCGCCCGAACGTGGTCAGTTGCACGTCGCGTTGCTGCAAGGTGCCGTAGGAGAACAACGACTCAGTCGTACTGGACTTCACGCCGATCATTGAACACGCCTGCCCACGGGCGGCGGGCTCGTCATGACGAGCCGTACTCCGCGAGCCCGGTCAGCGCCTGCGGCAACGGGCCGACGTGCAGGATGCCGAGGCGCTGGGTAGCGCGGGTGAGCGCGACGTAGAGCTCGGCCGCGCCACGCGGGCCGTCGGCGATGATCCGATCCGGCTCCACCACCAGTACGGAGTCGAACTCCAGGCCCTTGGTCTGCGAGGCAGGCACCGTGCCCGGCACGCCCGGTGGCCCGATCACGACACTGGTGCCGACACGAGTGGCCTCGTCCTGTATGAATTCCTCGATGGCAGAAGCCAGTTCATCCTCGGTGACGTGTCGCGACCACGGCTGCACACCGCACGCGCGGACGGACTCCGGCGGGGTGGCCCCCGGAGCGAACTCGGCAAGCAGGGCGGCCGCGACGGTCATGATCTCGGCGGGGGTGCGGTAGTTCACCGACAGCGACCGATAGACCCAGCGGGCTGCTGCACCATTGCTCCTCGCGTGCGCGGCCACGTAGGGGTCCAGCATCGTGTTCCACGACGTGGCTCCTGCCGCCGACCGGCGTTGCGCGAGATCACCGACCACCGTGAACGACCGACCAGGGCACCGGCGCATGAGTGCCCGCCAGTCCATCTCGGACAGTTCTTGCGCCTCGTCGACCACGATGTGCCGGTAGGTCCAATCCCGGTCCGCAGCAGCGCGTTCGGCGACGTCCCTGGTGTCGAGCTCGTCGAACCGCTCCGCGAGGTCCTCCGCATAGAGCATGTCGGTGGCCAGCAGGTGGTCCTCGTCGTCCATCAGGTCCTCGCGGCTGACCATGAGGTCCAGTACGCCAGCGGCATAGGCGGTCTCGGCCTTGCGTTCCCGCTCGGCCGCCGCCTCCTCGGCCGCCTGCTGCGCCCTGTCACGGCCAAGGAGGTCGAACAGCTCGTCGAGCAGTGGCACGTCCGATACCGTCCACGCCTCTCCGTCGGCGCGCCACAGCGCCGGGTCGGCGCCCGCCGCGCTCAGTCGTTCACGAGACGTGTACAGCTCTGCCAGAACGGTTTCCGGCATCAGGATGGGCCAGAGCTCCTCGACTGCCGCAGTGAACACATCGTGCTCGGCGAGCTCCTCGAGCAGCTCTGTCCGCAGCTGCTCCCACGCGGCGCGGTCGGCTCTGGACAGCCAGCCCCGACCGATCCAGCCGATCGCGCGTTCGGTGAGTGCCCACGTGAGGACGTCGTAGAACACCGCGCGGGCCTCGTTGTGCGGCAGCTTGCTCGTGCGCGCCTCCTGGATGGCCCACTCCGTGGTCTCGGCATCGATGCGCACCGTGGCGTCGGCCAGTTCGATCGACAGTGGCTGCTTCGGCGATCGCTGCCGATCAGCTATTGCCGCAGTGAGCACGTCCACCATTGCCCGTGAACCCTTGAGCCGCGCGACATCCGGGGTGTCTTCAGCAGTGACGCGCAGCCAGGGCAGCAGGTCGCCCGTGGTCATGAACACCACATTGGTCTCGCCAAGCGAAGGCAGTACACGACCGATGTGGTTGAGGAACGCCGGGTTTGGTCCCACGACGAGAACACCGTTGCTCTCCATGCGCTCCCGCTGCGTGTAGAGCAGGTACGCGACGCGGTGCAGCGCCACCACGGTCTTCCCGGTGCCAGGACCGCCCTCGATCACCAGCACTCCGGAGTGATCGAGTCGGATGATCTCGTCTTGTTCGGCCTGGATCGTCGCGACGATGTCGCGCATGCTCTCTCCACGCGGAGCGTTGACCGCGGCAAGGAGGGCGGCATCTCCCCGGACGGCCATCCCCCCGTCGCCTGGGCCGTCGGCGTCTGGGCGACCGAAGATCTCGTCGGTGAAGTCCACCACCCGACGCCCAAGGGTGTGGAACTGGCGGCGCCGCCGCATGTTCTCCGGGCTGGCCGCGGTCGCGACGTAGAACGCGCGTGCCGCCGGTGCCCGCCAGTCGAGCAGCATTGGTTCGTAGGAATCCTCCTCGAACAGGCCGATGCGCCCGACGTAGGTGGGTTCACCCGCCAGCGTGTCCAGGCGGCCGAAACACAGGCCGTTGTCCGCAACGTTGAGCCGCGCCGCGGTCTTGGCCAGCGCACGGGCCTCGGCGTCGCGCTGCAGGAGCGATTCGCCGTTCTGGAGGTCGATGGGGCTGCGCAATGCCTCGCCGTACTTCCCCTTGACGCGCGCGCGTTCGGCATCGAGCCGCGTGTAGAGCTGGGCCACATAGCTTCGCTCGGACTGCAATTCGTCGTCGTATCCGTGATTCGACACGGGCATCACGCTCCCTTGCGGACTGTGTCGAGCAGCAGTTTCGCGGCCACCGCCGCGCCGTCGGTGCGGATCATGGCGGCGACGGCAGTCGCTCGCGCGCGGGTCTCGGGGGACAGCGCCGTGGTCAGTGCAGTGACAAGGGACTCGACCGTCGGAGTCGAACCATCGTGTGCCACACCGATACCCAGCGCGGCCACCCGGCCCGCCCAGTACGGCTGATCCGCGATCTGGGGCACCACGACCTGCGGCGCGCCTGCTCTCGCAGCCGTCGTCGTGGTGCCGGCACCGCCGTGGTGTACGACGGCGGCGACGCGGCCGAACAGCGCCTGATGGTTGACTTCACCGACGACGCAGCAGTCGTCCCCGTCGTCGGTCGTGGCCAGCTCCGCCCAGCCGCGGGAGATCACGACGCGGCGGCCTTGGGCTCGGATCGCCTCGATGGCCACTGCGGCGCCGGCCTGCGGTGCGCGCACGCTACCGAAGCTGACGTACACCGGGGGAGTGCCCGCATCCAGGAACGCCTCCAGATCGGGCGGGAGGGGACGTTCGTCGGGCAGGATCCACGCACCGGTCTGCACCACGTCGAGATCCGGTGAACCTGGCCACGGATCCAGCGTAGGGTCGGCCGCCAGCCACGGGCTGCCGGTGAAGACGTGATCGCGGACGTTGTCGACCGGCGGCAGGCCGAGCGTTGCCCGGTGCGCGTTCAGCGGCGCGCCATACAGCGCCTGCACCCGTTCGGCGTCCACGTCCCAAAGCACCCGGTTGTCGGTCACGCCCGGCGGGAACGGCTTGCCAGGACGCTGCAGCGGTTTCTGATGTGGCGCCGGAAAACTACGCGCCTGGAACGCAGCCAGCACGTAGGGAATGTCTCGCACCTCGGCCACCGTACGCACGCCCGCGGGCATCAGGCCCGTTGCGACCACTGCATCACATCCGTCGGCGGCCGTGGCGACGGTCTCGAACTGCGCGGCGACCAGTTCCGCCGCCACCCGCGGCGCATCCGCGGGCGTCGACGGCTTGCTGTCGCGCACGCCATGCACCAGCTCGCGCACCGACGTGCCGGCAGGCACCATCTCCACGTCGACCCGGGCCGCCAGGTCGGCGAAATCCGGCGGTGCACACAGCCGTACTTCCGCGCCGAGCTGCTTCAAGGCCACCGCGAATCCCAACAACGGTTCGACGTCCCCGCGCGACCCCCACGTCGACAACAACACCCGCACTCGCTACCCCCATGTTCCGCCAGTTCTGGCTTAGGGCAGCGATTCTGCGGCATGACCCCGGTCTTGCCGCAAGCCCCCCACTGCGCTATACATTTAAGTGGGAAGACGCGTTGGCGTCTTCTCTTTTTTGTTGGGCAGATGGCTGCGCCGCATTGACATCGACTCGAACGAATGTTCGAATGATGGAGTGCGGTGGGATGGCCAAGGCGTCGGTGTCGACGACGGTGCGCTGCCCGGATTGCAGCGCATCGGGTTCGTTCGCACGGTGCACACTCCGCAGTTCGACGGCATCACGTTCCACGAGGTGCTGTGCAAGTCCGCGCTGAACAAGGTGCCCAATGCCGCCCAGCTTCCGTTCCGGTTCACCGTGAATGGCTACCGCGGGTGTAGTCACGCCTGCCGATACTGCTTCGCCAGGCCCACCCATGCCTATCTCGACTTCGACACCGGCGCGGACTTCGACAGCCAGGTCGTGGTGAAGACCAACGTCGTCGACGTGCTCCGCCGGGAGCTGACCCGCCCGTCGTGGACGCGCGAGACCGTCGCGCTCGGTACCAACACCGATCCGTATCAGCGGGCCGAGGGCAGGTACGCGCTGATGCCGGGAATCATTGGTGCGTTGGCAGATTCGGGTACGCCGTTCTCGATTCTCACGAAGGGCACCCTGCTGCGCAGGGATCTGGCGCTGATCGCGGATGCCGCGGATCACGTCGACGTCAGCGTCGCGATCTCGCTGGCGGTAGCGGATCCCGAGCTTCATCAAGAGGTCGAGCCGGGCACCCCTGGGCCGCGGGCCAGGCTGGAGTTGATCAAGGCGGTGCGCGGGGCTGGTCTGGACTGCCATGTCATGGTCGCCCCGGTGCTGCCTTCGTTGACGGACTCGCAAGAGCACCTCGACGGGCTTCTCGGCCAGATCGCGGCTGCGGGCGCCAGCAGCGTGACGGTGTTCGCCTTGCATCTGCGCGGCGCGACCCGCGGCTGGTTCATGTCATGGCTGGCGACCGCGCACCCGGAGCTCGTCGCGACGTACTGCGAGTTGTACGGGCGCGGCGCGTATCTGCCTGCGAGTTACCGGGAGATGCTGCAGCGGCGGGTGGCGCCGTTGGTCGTCAAGTACGGACTGAACCGCGACCAGCGGTCGTTCCGTGCAGTGCCCGCACCGCTGGCTGCCGTCCCGGAGCCCGAGCTGACGCTGTTCTGATCGGGCTCATCGTCCCGCTATTGGACACGTGTCGAAGGCTTGTACCCATCGGTACCAAGGCGTACCGTGGCCGGTACTTGTTCGTACCGAACCGGAGGTTCAGGCATGGCCGAAGCGACGAACGACCCAGTGCGGCTGCCGCCGGCACCGCGCATTCCGAAACTGGTGCAAGGCGTCGCCTTCGTGATCAACCGCGACAAGGCCGTTGCCGCGGTGGCCCGGCGCCACGGTTCGGAGTTCACGCTCAACCTGCCGATCTTTGGCCACACCACGGTGATCAGCGATCCCGCGCTGGTGAAGGAACTCTTCACGGCCAACAACGACCTCATCGCCCGCGCGGGAACCCTCGGGCAGGTGCTCGGCCCTGGATCGACGTTCAGCCTCGACGGCCTTCCGCACCGGCAGCGCCGCAAGCTTCTGGTGCCGCCGTTTCACGGCAAGCGCATGCAGGGCTACGAAGGCATCGTCGAGGAGGAGGTGCGGCGTGAGATCGCCACCTGGCCTGAGGGTGACGAGTTCGCGACCATGCCGTCGATGATGCGGATCACGCTCAACGCCATCCTGCGAGCGGTGTTCGGTGCGGACGGCGCTGCGCTCGAAGAACTTCGCGAGCTGCTGCCGCCGATGGTGCTGAAGGCGTCGCGGCTAGCGGTGATGCCGCCTGCGGCGCGGCGGGACTATGGCCCCCTGAGCCCGTGGGGCCGGGTGGAGAAGTTGCGACGGCGCTACAACACGGTCATCGCCAGGCTCATCGCCGACGCCCGCAGGGACCCCGGGTTCGAGGACCGCAACGACGTGCTCGCCTTGATGCTGCAGGCGCGTTACGACGACGGTTCGCCGATCTCCGACGACCACGTGGCAGACGAGTTGCTCACCCTGCTCGCGGCGGGACACGAGACCACCGCCACGACGTTGGCGTGGGCCGTCGAACGACTGCGCAGGCACCCGCGGCTGCTTGCCAGGCTCCGGGACGAAGTCGACGCCGGCGGCTCCGATCTGCTTCAGGCCACCATCTTCGAGGTGCAACGCACCCGCCCCGTCATCAACGGTACTGCTCGCATGACCAGACAGCGGATCAAGTTGGGGGAGTGGGTCATTCCCGAGCGGCATGTCGTATTGGTGAGCATCTCGCTGGCCCATGCTACCGAACGGAGTTTCACCGACGCCGAGGCATTCAACCCGGATCGCTTCGTCGGCAACCCGCCGGACACACACGCCTGGATCCCCTTCGGTGGCGGCATTCGACGATGCATCGGTGCTGCATTCGCCAACATGGAAATGGCAGTGACGCTGCGAACATTGCTGCAGGAGTTCGAGTTCGGGACCACGTACGCCCCCGGTGAGGCCGCGCACTCACGCGGCGTCGCGACCGCGCCGGCACGGGGTGGGCGGGCGGTGGTGTACCGCCGCTCGCTCCAGGAGCCGAGATTGGTGACCGCGGACGCGACGGAGGCCTCGGCGTGAGCGAGCAGATGATCGTGCCGGTCGGCCGCGGAATCGAGCTGTGCTACGACTCGTTCGGTGACCTCGCGGCGCCTCTCGTCGTGCTGATCGCCGGGCTGGGGCAGCAGTTGCACACCTGGCCGGAGGAGATCGCCACCGCGATCGCGCAGCGGGGTTACCGGGTGATCCGATTCGACAACCGCGACGTGGGCCGTTCGACCCACGCGAGCTTCCCCAAGCCGAATCCGGTGGCGATGTTGCGTGGCGGCAGCGACAGCAGGCAGTACCACCTCGGCGACATGGCGCGCGACACGGTAGGTCTGCTGGACGCGCTCGGTTACCAGGACGCCCACCTCGTCGGCGTCTCGATGGGCGGGATGATCGCTCAGACCGTCGCCGCTCACCACCCGGGCCGAGTGCGCACGCTCACGTCGATCATGTCGACCA
The DNA here is from genome assembly GCF_008329605.1 of Mycolicibacterium sp. P9-64. GTDB lineage: Bacteria > Actinomycetota > Actinomycetes > Mycobacteriales > Mycobacteriaceae > Mycobacterium. The sequence goes on along the minus strand of NZ_NPKO01000003.1, from coordinate 381,893 downwards.
CCGGCGCGCCGCGCATCGGGCGGCCCGCGCCGTCCACGTGGTGGCGGATGGCGACTGCCAAGCCGCCGCGCAACCGACTCGAGGCGATCAACGGCGCGGTACGGACGTTCAAACACATCGGGTCGCACGGGTTTCCGTTCGACGAGGGCTGGATACGCGAAAAGTCCGGCATCGCTTGGGATCGCGATCCGACGTCCGATGGCGTGGCCCGGCAGCTGGCAGGGATCTTCGCATCGGGGGACCGGACCAACGAGTTGCGGCAGATCGACGTGCCGACCCTGGTGATCCACGGTGACCGAGACCGAATGGTCCATCCGACCGGTGGCGCCGCAACGGCCAGAGCCATCCCCGGAGCGCGACTGGAGACGATCGTCGGCATGGGCCACGATCTGCCTGCCGGCGCGTGGGACCGGATCGTCGACCTGATCACCACCCATTTCGACGGTTCGTCCGCCCCAACCACCCAATCTGAGGAGTCACGATGAGCAAGTCAGCGGCAAACGTCATCAGCGGACGCACGGTGGTCATCACTGGTGCGGCGTCGGGTATCGGTCGGGCTCTGGCTCAACGCCTTTCGGTTCACGGCTGCCCGGTCGCGATCGCCGACGTCGACGAGCGGGGGCTGAAGGAGACTGAGGCGACCCTCGGTGGCTCGACCCTCACCAAGGTGCTCGACGTCAGGGACGCCGAGGCTCAGAACGCCTTCGCGGAAGAGGTTCGGGATTGGGCGCCCGAGCCCTTGGGTGCGGTGTTCAACAACGCGGGTGTCGCCGTGTCCTCGAAGGTGCTGGACTCGGTGCCAGAGGACGACGACTGGCTGTGGGACATCAACTTCCACGGCGTCGTCAACGGCACCAGGGCGTTCCTGCCGATCCTGACCGCTCAGGACTCCGGGGCCATCGTGAACACCTCGAGTGTCTTCGGTCTGGTCGGCATGCCGAACCAGAGCGCGTACTGTGCGGCGAAGTTCGCCGTCCGTGGGTTCACCGACTCTCTGCGCCAGGAGCTACGCGGCACCGGGGTCAGGGCCATCAACGTGCACCCCGGCGGCATCAACACCAACATCGTGCGCAACGCCCGCGTCCGCAAGGACCCGGACGGCCTCGGTCGCAGCCAGGAACAGATGGTGAAGGAGTTCGCCGCCATCACCATGACCGAACCGGACAAGGCAGCGGCGATCATTCACCGCGGTGTGGAGCAGGGCAAGGCGCGAATCCTGGTGGGGCCCGATGCCTACCTGTTCGATGCCCTGGCCCGGTTGGCGCCCACTCACTACTTCGACGTGCTGAGTGCGTTCGAGTCGCGGCTGCGTGGTCGCGCTCGCGCCGACGAGTCGGCCCTGGTATAGGTCAGATCTTCAAATAACCCTTGTCCGCCGGGATTTGGGCGGCGGTCACCAGTGACGAGGCGTCACCGGCCAGCCACAGCACGATGTCGGAAATGAGATCGGGCGCGGCCAGCGAGTCGGTCGGCAACGCGCCTGGCGAGAACGAGTGAATGAAGTGCGGGTGATCCTGAAGGATCTTGTACATCGACACGTCGTTGCCCATCGGGGTATCGGTGCCGTATGGGTGAACGGAGTTGACGCGGATACCGAACTCGCCCAGTTCGACCGCCAGCGCGTTGGTCAACCCGACCACGCCGAACTTGGTCGCACTGTAATGCCCGCAGCCAGGCACGGCCTTGATGCCCGCCGCGGAACTGATGGTGATGATGGATCCGCCGTTGCCCGCCGTGATCATCTGCGGCACAGTGGCCTTGATGGTGTTCCACACGCCGGTCAGGTTGGTGTCGAGGGTCTCCTGCCACTGCTCGGCTGAGATCTCCCACAGCCTGCCCCAATTCAGCACCCCGGCGTTGGCGACCACGACGTCGAGGCGACCGAACTGCTCGATGGCATCGGCGACGATCCGCTCCTGCCCTGCGGCGTCGCGTACGTCGACCTGCCTGGCGAGGATCTTGCGCCCTTCGCCCTCGACGAGGCTCACCGTCTCGGCGAGGTCCTCCGGCGTCGCGGGCTCATACCCGTTGTGCGTCGCGACCGGCGCGCAGGCGTCGATGGCGACAACGTCGGCACCGGCCCGCGCCAGTCGCACGCAATGCGAACGGCCCTGCCCGCGTGCCGCTCCGGTCACGTAGGCGACGCGGCCTGCCAGTGGGGTGTCAGTCATGCGGGTTGCTCCTTCGACGCCGGCACGGGCGCGGTACGCACGGCCCGTTGGGTGAATTCGTAGTCGGCGAGCGGCGACTGACGCGCAAATCGCCGTGATGCCGTGATGGTCTGGGGCCGGTAGTAGACGACTTCTTCTTGGGAGTTGACGAAGTAACTGTTCTGACCGCGATTGCAATCGCGGATGTACACCCGAATCGCCTTGCCACGGCGATGCATCAGCTCGTTCCACCGGTTGAACGCGTCCTGGCTCACCTCGGCGACGTGGGCGCCGCGTCTGCGGGTCTCGTCGATGATCCGGACCGCGTGCTCGGCGATCGTCTCGTCGTAGTCCATCCACGCAAAGCCCACGTAGCCGGTGGGCCCGACGATCTCCCAGCGGTTCGGTAGACGCGGATGGGCAGTGCCTGCGTAACTGCGCATCCCGTGGGCACGGTAGTACTCGGCGAGGTCGAAACCGTTGGCGCCGAGCACCGTACCCGGTCGGTAGGTCTCGGGGTCGGTCCACAACTCGTAACCGGTGGCAGCGACGATCAAGTCGACTTCGCGTTCGACGCCGTCGGTGGTGCGCACCCCGGTACTCGTGATCCGCTCGATCGCGGTGGTGATCAATGCGGTATTGGAATTGTTCAGCGCCTTGAAGAAGGCGCTGGAGATGACGGGGCGTTTGGCAAGAATCCCGATCCGGGGGACGAGCGCCCTTCGGTAGGCCGGGTCGTCGACCGTCGCGTGGAGAAGGCCGCGATACAACAGGCGGGACCACTTGTCGTAGAGCGGGAGAACCCGGGTGAGAACCTTCGAAGGCAGCCGCGGCAGCAGATGCACGATGGGCACCACCATGAACGCGTCCATCGACAGCCGGGCCAGCACGTTGATGGCGGCGATGAGGCCGGGAACACGCAACAACTTCCGCGTCAATGGCGAGAATTCGAAGTCGACCTTCGGTAGCACCCAACCCGGCGTGCGTTGGTAGACGTCCAGGCTCTTGGCCTGTCCGGAGACCGCCGCGGCGATCTGCACGCCGCTGGAGCCGGTTCCGATCACGGCGATCCGCTTGCCGCGGGTGTCGTACGCGTCGTCCCAGGCGTTGGGCCGCAGAACGGCACCTTTGAACTCGTCGATGCCGTCGATGTCGATCTTGGTCTTGGCGTTCACGTAGCCGCCGACCGAGCTGATCACGAACCGTGCGGTGATGTCGGGCCGTCCGCGGATCGTCAATCGCCAGAATCCAACTGAGTCATCCCACTGTTGTCGGATCACTTCGGAATTCGATTGCAACTGGTCGTAGAGGCCCAACTTCGACGCGGTGTCTCGGAAGTAGCGGTAGAGCTCTGGGCCGGGGGCGAACAACCGACTCCACTCGGCGTTCGGATTGAACGACAGCTGATACCACAGCGACGGGATGTCCACGGCGAGCCCCGGGTAGTGGTTGTCACGCCACGTCCCGCCGAAGTCGTCGCCGCGTTCGACGATGGCGAAGTCCTCGATACCCCTGCGCTGCAACAGGTGTGCGGCAGCGATGCCACCGGGCCCGGCGCCGATGATCGCTACCTCGAAGTCGGGTCGGGTCATGTCGTCCTTCCGGTCAAGCCTGCGATGATGTGGTCCGAAACGAATCGCCTCACCGACCGGGGGCTGTCCAGGTTGACCCCGATGGGCGGTAGCAGCTCGAAGCTGAGCAGCACGCGCACGATCCATTCACTCGCCCGCGCGGCGTCGACGTCGGCACCGACCTCACCGGTGCGCTGAGCGTCCCGCACCAGTGGCTTCCATAGTTCGATGGCGCGGCGCATCAGGTCGTCGCCGGTGTTGCGTAGCAGCAGCACGACGATGCCCTCGTTGATGCCGCCGGGCGCGACCGAGTCGGAGTTCTGTCGATGCGCGCAGATCAGAACGGCGGCAGCCGAGACCTTTTCGGCGAGACCCTCGGCCTGGTCGATCTCGGTGGCCATCGCGTCGATGAACGCACACGCGAGGTGATCAAGGGCGGTCCTGATGGCGTGGTCGCGGCTGCCGAGGGCGTTGTGCACCGTGCCGCGGGAGACCCCGGCAGCTTCCGCGACGGCGGTGAGGCTGAACCGGCGAGGGCCCATTCTTCGCAGGGTGTCGGTGGTGGCGGCCAGGAGCGCGGGGGACACCGACTTGGCCGGGGATTCCTGCTCTTGGCGCATTTGAACACATTAACGATATGTGTTCAATGTGGTCAATGATTCGAAGGGGTCCACAAACACGCATGGACACCGCCAGCGGCGGTGTCCATGTCGTGTCGGAAGGTGTGCACCGGCCCGCGCGAGGCGGGCCGGCTCACACCCTCGTGTTCAAGCGTTCGATCAATTGTTGCCGACGACGTTGTTGCCCGCGGTGCCGATTGCCGAGATCGCGTTGGTGCCTGCGGTGCCGGTCTGGGTGATCGCGTTGGTGCCCGCGGTGCCGGTCTGGGTGATCGCGTTGGTGCCCGCGGTGCCGGTCTGAGTGATCGCGTTGGTGCCCACGGTGCCCAGGTTGATCTGCGCGGTGCTCAGAAAGCCGCCGAGGCCGCTAAGGAGGTTGCCGCCGAAGACGCCAACGTTGACGAGTCCGGGGGTGACCTTGTTGCCGGTGTTCGTCACGACGTTCTGGTCGGCCGAAGCCGCCCCCGCCGAGCCGAGTGCCAGTGCAGCGCCCATGGCAATGGTGCCGGTCGCCATCGCGGCTGCGGTGAAGTACCTACGTGTGGTGCCCATGATCAAGTTTCCCTTCAGCAAAGTATTTCCGACCGATGGCAAGTTACCACACGCAATGTGGTCGAGTCTCCAACCAAATGATTACGAAATGTTCAATCTTTCAAGCCGACGAGAGGGATTTGCTCCAGCGTCAATGACAACGCCCTGCCAGCTGGGCCAATGCATTGCTGAGATTGACGCGCCCGCTAGTAACGCGTGCGCCGTGATGCGCGATATTCCACTTGAGCTGCAGTTGGCGCCCCGCGTCACGACGGGGTTCGGCTTTTGTCGGGGACTGTCACCTGGCGCGGAGCTGGGTTAGCGAAGGGCCTGGTAAAGCGCGTATCGACGGGTTCGCTACTTGTCCGACGTATCTCCCGGCGGAAGCTGCGCGATCTAGTCGTGCCGCTCAAGCGGGTGATTGCTGGATCGAGCATGTAGCAAACTCTTTATGAATCTAATGCCTCTGCGCACGGTGCGCGCTTCAGCGGCCGGACGCGTAATGGGTCACGGTCAGGCTCGGAGGGTGGTCGTGCAGAGGGGGAGCGTGCGTCACGCCCCGCGGTCAAACCGCTGAATCGACGTCCCACGCGTGGTGAACGATGTCGTGCAGGTGGTAGACGGCGATCGTCGCCACGGTGAACTCACTGCCGTTGCTCCGCAGCCCACGTCGCGACCACGCGTCGGCGTGCACGGCCGCATAGGTGTTGGCGACGGTCTCGGCGGCTGCCGCGAGTTCGGCGGCGACGGTATCGGGCCGCTGGGAGGCATAGTCGTCGGCCACGGCCGTCTCGTCCTGATCCCAGTTGGGGAAGTGTGGTGCGTCCTCGTCGAGCATGAGGTGCACCCGATGATCGAAGATGCGGTGTACGTCGCGCACGTGGCAGCCGTACTCAAGGACCGACCACACGCCGGGCTGCGGCCGCTCGGTCACCCCGGGGCGCTCCAGCCGGCTCAGCCAGTTGACCGCATCAGTGCGGATGTGTACGGCGACATCGGTGGCGCGCACGGCCGCAGCGTCGAAACCGCAATCCGGACAGGGCCTGCCAAGCACCCAGGTCCAGTCCTTGTCGTCGGGCTCGATGTCGTCGCGCGCAGTCACTGGAGGCTCAGCCGAGGTCGCGGGCGGAGAACGTATCGCACTTGTTGGGGTCGCCCGTCTGGTATCCGGTGGTGAACCACTTCTGCCGCTCGGCCGACGAACCGTGCGTCCAGGTCTCGGGGTTGACCCGGCCCGTCGAAGACTTCTGGATGCGGTCGTCGCCGACCGAGGATGCGGCCGACAGTGCGTCGGCGATGTCCTTGTCCGTCAACGGTTCCAGGAACGGCACGCCGGTGCTCTCCTGCTTGGTGATCGCGGCGTAGTGCGCCCACACACCCGCGTAGCAGTCGGCCTGCAGTTCGGTGCGCACGCCGTTGCCCTCGGCGCCGCCCGGCCCCTGCTGGGCGCGGCCAAGGACACCCGCGAGGTTCTGCACGTGATGGCCGAACTCGTGGGCCACGACGTACTCCTGCGCCAACGGCCCACCGCTGGAACCGAACTGGTCGGTCAGGACCTGGAAGAACGAAGTGTCGAAGTAGGCGGTCTGGTCGACGGGGCAGTAGAACGGGCCGACGTCGGTGGTGGCCGGTCCGCACCCGGTGTTCACCTGCTGGCTGAACAACCGCACCTTCGGCCGGGTGTAACCCTTCAGCAGTTGGGACCACACGCCGTCGACCGAGTTGCCGGTCGCCACGACACGGCACTGCACGATGGTGTTGGCGTCCTTGCCGGTTTTGCACTGGCTCAGATCGAAGCCAGGCGCTTCGACTCCTTGTGAGTCGTATTCGCTGGTGCCGCCTTGGGGGAGCACAGTGCTCGGGTCGACGCCGAGGAACAGTGCGACGACGACGATCAAGAGCCCGCCGAGTCCACCACCGAGTGCAATGCGGCGGCCACCGCCTCCGCCCCCGCCGCTGCTCGACGTGGTGCTCGTGTCGATCTGCATACCCTCGTTGAAGGTCATCACACCGCTCCGTCCGGTCCGTCGGCATTCTGCCGCGAGGCTGGGCGCCAGCCGAGTTCAGCTTCCCACACTACGATTCGAACCGTGGCCGCCGTTGCCGAACTCTCGACCGTTGCGCACACCTCGCACGGGCGCCTGCGAGGTACCAGCGAAGGCGGCGTCAACGTCTGGCGCGGGGTTGCCTACGCCGAACAACCCCTCGGAGATCGGCGGTTCCTCGCGCCCGTTCCGCTTCGGTCATGGCAGGGCATCCGCGACGCAGTCGAGCACGGCCCGCTGCCCCCGCAGGGCCGTTCCTTCGTGGGGGGAGGACACGACGATCCGAAGATCCGCGACGAGGCGTGCCTGACCGTCACCGTGTGGTCACCCGATCCGACCGGTTCGCTGCCCGTCATGGTGTGGATTCCAGGTGGCGCCTTCGTGTACGGCGCGGGTCAGTTGCAGCTCTACAACGGTTCCCGGCTGGCCCGCAACGGCAACGTCGTCGTGGTCAACGTGACGTATCGGCTCGGAGTGTTCGGCGGTTTCGAGCTGTCCGACCTGGGCGATGGGTTCGACGACAACCTGTGTCTGCGCGACCAGCTGGCCGCGCTGGCCTGGGTGCGCGACAACATCTCGGCATTCGGCGGTGACCCCGGCCAGGTCACCGTGTTCGGTGAATCAGCTGGCGCGACATCGGTGTTGGCATTGCTTGCCAGTCCGGCGGCCGATGGCCTCTTCACCCGAGCGATTGCCCAGAGCCCTGCGCTTCCGCTGATCGCCGACCGCGAGACCAGGGCACGTCGTGCCCGCAGGTTCGTCGATCGGCTCGGCGTGGGTGTCGACGAGATCAAGGCCCTGCCGCAACGCCCGCTTCGGCGCGCCGCGGGGCTAGTCCAGTCCGAGAGCGCAGCCGACAGCCCGATGCTGGCCTACGGGCTGACGCATGGTGTCGACCTGCTGCCGCGACACCCGATCGACGCGGCGCGCGCCGGCGCAGTGTCGAAGGTTCCGCTGATCATCGGCACCAACACCGACGAAGCGTCGATGTTCGCCTGGGTCAAACCGCCGATGTTGCCGACGACGGTGGGCAGCATCGACGCCTACTTCGACCGCACGGCACCCGACGCCAAGGAGCGCGTGCTTGCCGCCTATCCGGACTATCCGCGGCGCCGTGCTCTCGTGGCCGTCGGATCCGACGCCATGTTCTGCGCTCCCGCATGGGCATTCGCCGATGCCTACAGCGCGCACGCCCCGACCTACGCCTACAGGTTCGACCACGCCGCGTGGAGCCTGCGCGTGCTCGGGCTCGGCGCAACACACGGCAGCGAGATCGTCCACGTACAACACAGCTACTCGTCGTACCTCGGGCGCAAGCTGCACCCGCTCGGTCGACGCGTGCAGCCATCGGTGGGCAGGCGCATGCAGCGCACGTGGTTGAACTTCTCTACTGGCGAGCTCGGTGCGGATTGGCCGCGCTACGACGTGCAGGACCGGCGCACCCGGGTCATTCGTTCGACGCGCGACGACACGGTCGCCGATCCGGATGGCGTCAGGCGTTCGGCGTGGGAGGGTCTGTACTGAGCGAGGCGCTGGCGGCGAAGCGCTCGTTGGCGTAGCGGTTGAGGTTGTGCAGGAAACGCTGGAACAGCCACGCCATCACCGGCTGTGAGACCGTCATGCCGAGCCTGCCCGCGACGCCGTTTGGCTTCATCGCCATCACCCAGGTGAGATGACAGCCGTCGGCGGTCGGCACCACCCGGTAGTCCTCGGCAAAGGCAGACAGTGCGTTCGACGTGCTCTGGTTGAACCGGAAGGCCATGTGGGAGAAGGGCTCCCACGCGAGGAACTCCTCGTCGCCGACGATGTTGCCGCGCATGCTCACCGTGCGGGTGGTGCCGATGCTGCGGGGCTCGGGGCTGGTCCAGACCACCTTGGTGATCAATGTCGCCCAGTGCGGCCATGACTCGGCATCGGCGAGGACCTCGAACAGCTGCTCGGGGGTGATCGCGAGGTCGACTGTGCTGACGAAGCGGAACGGCGCACGCTCGATGAAGTCGAGGTCGACGCGTTCGCACGGGTAAGTCTTGGCCATGAGTAGACACTCTAGGGCGTTGTGTCTACTCAAGCGTCTACGACGGCTCTATCCCGGTCCATCGCTGGCGGCGGCGAGCAGCGGCACCAGGACGGAGCTGATCGGCGTGGCCAGCTCGTGCAAGGCGGACTTGCGGACGATCACCCCGTTGCGAATGTCCCACTCGAGTGGTCTGCCGAGCTCGCGGTCGGTCAGTATCGACGTGGTGATGTCCTCGGGCAGGCCGCTGAACAACCCGACGACCTCCTCGATTACGGCGTCCTCGAGCTTGGCGCCGTCGGCGCGGGCCACCGCGAGACATTCGGTGAGGTAGTCCCGTGCGAGTCGGGCCACGTCGTCGCGGCGGAACATCCCGGACTTCCTGCCCGTCAGCACCATCAGGCCTGCGACGGCATTGGTCAGCAGTTTGTGCCAGGCGGCGGTGACGAAGTCGGGGCTGCATTCGACGTCGCACGAAGGACCCGACAGCAGGTCCGCCAGCCGCCGTGAGGCCTCGCCCTCGGGCAGCACCAGGCGCACGCCCGTCCTGAGCCGGATCCACCCCTCGGGCTGCGTCTCGGCGGAGAACCAGACCGCGGCGGGCACCACGGTCGACGTCGGGCAGAAGCGCCCGACCCGTTCGACCTGCTCGACGCCGTTCTGCAGTGCACACACCACCGTGTTCTCGTCGCACAGCCGCGCCAACCATGGGGCTGCACCCTCGGTTTGGGTGTCCTTGACGGCCAGCATCACCACGTCGACGGGTCGGTCGATGGTGGCGGGGTCGGTGCGTACGGGGCTCGGCACGATGATTGGATCGCCGTCGTCAGGCCTGACCTCGATCGAGTCGCGGGGGGTGCGGCCGCACACGACCACTTGATGGCCCGCACCGTGCACCAGCGCCGCGACGGTCGATCCGATGGCGCCAGGCCCGATGACGGCAATGCTCGTAGTCACCAGCGCCAAGGTACCGACGAAATCGCCACCACTACACTGGGTCGGTCCACGCCCAAGGCCATTTCCAGGGAGTTTTCGTGTTGCGCAGTCATGCCGCCGGTTCGTTGCGGTCCACCGACGCCGGTCAGAAGGTGACGTTGGCCGGTTGGGTGGCCCGTCGGCGTGACCACGGCGGCGTCATCTTCATCGATCTCCGCGATGCGTCCGGCGTGGCGCAGGTGGTGTTCCGCGACGCGGGAGTGCTCGAGCAGGCGCACCATCTTCGCGCCGAGTTCTGCGTCTCCGTGGTCGGCGTCGTGGAGACCCGGCCCGAGGGCAACGCCAACGCCGACATCGCCACGGGCGACATCGAGGTCAACGCGACGTCGCTGACGGTGCTCGGCGAGAGCGCGCCGCTGCCGTTCCAGCTCGACGAGACCGCGGGTGAGGAAGCCCGGCTGCGCTACCGCTACCTGGATCTGCGCCGCGAAGGCCCCGGCAACGCAATCCGGTTGCGCTCCAAGGTGAACGCTGCCGCGCGCGGTGTGCTGGCCGAGCATGACTTCGTCGAGATCGAGACGCCGACGCTGACCCGCTCGACCCCCGAGGGGGCCCGCGACTTCCTGGTGCCCGCGCGGCTGCAGCCCGGTTCGTTCTATGCGCTGCCGCAGAGTCCGCAGCTGTTCAAGCAGTTGCTGATGGTGGCGGGCATGGAGCGCTACTACCAGATCGCGCGGTGCTACCGCGACGAGGACTTCCGCGCCGACCGCCAGCCCGAGTTCACCCAGTTGGACATGGAGATGAGCTTCGTCGACGCCGACGACGTGATCGCCGTGTCGGAAGAGGTGCTCAAGGCGCTGTGGGCGCTGGTCGGCTACGACCTGCCCACGCCGCTCCCGCGGATCAACTACGCCGACGCGATGCGTCGGTTCGGCTCCGACAAGCCCGATCTGCGGTTCGGGCTGGAGCTCGTCGAGTGCACGGAATACTTCTCCGACACCACGTTTCGCGTCTTCCAGGCGCCGTACGTCGGCGCCGTCGTCATGCCGGGCGGCGCATCGCAGCCGCGGCGCACGCTGGACGGCTGGCAGGAGTTCGCCAAGCAACGCGGCCACAAGGGCCTGGCCTACGTGCTGGTCGCCGAGGACGGCACGCTCGGCGGCCCCGTCGCCAAGAACCTCACCGACGCCGAGCGTGACGGGCTTGCCGCCCACGTCGGCGCGAAGCCGGGGGACTGCATCTTCTTCGCCGCGGGTACGGCCAAGGCCGGCCGCTCGCTGTTGGGTGCTACCCGCATCGAGGTCGCCAAGCGGCTGGATCTGATCGACCCGACCGCGTGGGCGTTCACCTGGGTGGTGGACTGGCCGCTGTTCGAGGCTGCCGACGACGCCACGGCGGCCGGTGACGTCGCCGTCGGCTCGGGGGCGTGGACCGCGTCGCACCACGCGTTCACTGCGCCCAAGCCCGAATCCGTGGCCACGTTCGACACCGATCCGGGCTCTGCCATGGCGGATGCGTACGACATCGTCTGCAACGGCAACGAGATCGGCGGCGGATCGATCCGCATCCACCGCCGCGACGTTCAGGAACGCGTGTTCGCGATGATGGGCATCGACAACGACGAGGCCCAGGACAAGTTCGGATTCCTGTTGGACGCGTTCGCCTTCGGCGCGCCACCACACGGCGGGATCGCATTCGGCTGGGACCGCATCACCGCACTGTTGGCAGGCGTCGACTCCATCCGCGAGGTCATCGCCTTCCCGAAGTCCGGCGGCGGTGTGGATCCGTTGACCGATGCGCCTGCGCCGATCACCCCGCAGCAGCGCAAGGAATCCGGAATAGATGCCAAACCGAAGGGCTTGGACTAGGGCATGACAGAGATCGACAGGGAAAAGCTGCTCAACGACGTCACGGCGCTGCACGCGTTCAACGACGACATCGTGACGAAGTTCCGGGCCAACGACGGCAAGGTGCCCGAGTTCGGCGACAATCTGCTGCTGTTGACCACGACGGGTGCCAAGTCGGGGCAGAAGCGGTTGTCACCGCTGGCGTTCCTGGACCTGGATGGCCGGACGATCATCTTCGGCTCGTACGGCGGTGCGCCCAAGGATCCGGCGTGGGTGCACAATCTGCGGGCCAACCCGCAGGCCCGCATCGAGGTCGGTACCGAGGCATACGACGTGGTGGCCCGCGAATTGCCGACGGCGGAGCGTGACGAGGTGGTTCCGGCGATCATCGCCGTTGCGCCCGTGTTCGCCGAGTACGAGTCGAAGTCCAGCCGGATCATCCCGCTGTTCGAGCTCACCCGCGCCTAGCCTCCTCCTTGCGATTTCGGCGTGTTCCGTAACGCTGAGGGTTACGGAACACGCCGAATCGCTTAGAGGCGCTCGATGATGGTGGAGTTGGCCATGCCGCCTGCCTCACACATCGTCTGCAGGGCGAAGCGTCCGTCGCGCTGCTCGAGTGCGTTGACCATGGTCGTCATGATGCGGGCACCGCTGGCGCCCAACGGGTGACCGATGGCGATGGCACCACCGTTGACGTTGGTCCGTTCCAGTCCCTTGGCCGCATTCTGCGCCCCAAAGACGTCTCGGGCCCACGCCAGCACAACAGGTGCGAACGCCTCGTTGACCTCGAACAAGTCGATGTCGGAGAGCTTCAGCCCTGCACGCGCCAGCACCTTCTCGGTCGCCGGGATGACGCCGGTCAGCATGTACAGCGGATCGGAGCCCACGGCCGTCATGGTGTGGATGCGGGCCAACGGCTTGAGCCCGAGGTTGCGGGCCACCGCACCGCTCGTGATCATCACCGCGGCGCTGCCGTCGGACAGCGGCGACGAGTTGCCCGCCGTGATCTCCCAGTTGATCAGTGGGAACCGGGCCGCGTACGCCTCGCTGTAGAAGGCGGGCCGCAAGCCGGCCAGCGTCTCGACCGTCGTCTCGGGGCGGATGATCTCGTCGTGCGACAACCCCGCGATCGGGGTCAGCTCGTTGTCGAACAGCCCGTCCTTGGCCGCGCGAGCAGCCTTCTCGTGGCTGCCTGCGGAGAATTCGTCGAGCTCGGTCCGTGACAGCCCCCACTTGGCGGCGATCAGCTCTGCGCTGATGCCCTGCGGGACGAGTCCCTCGGAGTAGCGCTCGCCGAATCCGATGCCGAACGGGTCGCTGCCGGGCAGTACCGACGTGCCCATCGGCACTCGGCCCATGGACTCCACGCCCGCGGCGATCACGATGTCGTAGGGCCCGGAGATGACGCCCTGCGCGGCGAATGAGATTGCCTGCTGGCTACTTCCACACTGCCGATCGACTGTCGTGCCCGGCACGGACTCGGGGAAGCCCGCGCCGAGAAGGGCATTGCGGGCGATGTTGAGGGCCTGGTCGCCGACCTGGGTGACGGCGCCAGCGATGACGTCGTCGATCGTGACCGGGTCGATTCCGGTGCGGGTGACGACCTCGCGCAGGCTGTGCGCGAGAAGATCGGCGGGCAGGACGCCGTGCAGCGCACCGTTGGCCTTGCCCTTGCCGATCGGGGTGCGTACCGCGCTGACGATGACGGCGTCGCGGTCCGAATATCCGGTCATTTTGGTCCTCCTGGACTCGTCGCTGAGTACTGATCTCTATACTTAGATGTAACACCTAGGTTTAGTAACAACAACCCAGCTATGGAGTGACGTACATGACAGTCCTTGAGGGCGTACTCGCCGAACGTGACTCGTGGTCTGCCGTCGGTCATTGCCCGATCGAGAAGACGATGGCCGTCGTCGGAACCAAGTCGGCGATGCTGATCATGCGGGAGGCGTACTACGGCACCACGCGATTCGACGACTTCGCCCGCCGCGTCGGCATCACCAAGGCCGCCACGTCGGCCCGGCTGTCGGAACTGGTCGCCGCCGGGCTGCTCGCGAAACAGCCCTACCGCGAACCCGGCCAGCGCAGCCGTGACGAGTACGTGCTCACCACCGCCGGTACCGAGTTCATGCCGGTGGTCTGGGCGATGTTCGACTGGGGCCGCAAGCACCTCGAGGACACCAGATTGCGGCTGAGCCACCTCGGTTGCGGAGCCGACGCGGGGGTCGAGATCCGGTGCACCGAAGGCCACCTGGTGCCAGCCGACGAGCTGGCTGTCAGGCTGGCGCGGCCTCCACGACGCTGACCGGGCTGGCGGTCGGCACGATCCGCGTGAGCCGGAACCCGCCACGCTCGAGGACGGTGCGCCACTGTTTCTCGCTGCGCTCGAACGATCCCCCGACGAGCAACATCTCCAGGTCGACGAGCTTGCCGAAGAATTCGCGGTCGTGGTCGGGGATCACCATCTCGAACAGCAGCAGCGTGGTACCGGAATCGGAGACCGCGCGGATGTTGCGCAGGATGTCGGCGGCCTTGTCGTCGTCCCAGTCATGGAGGACGTTCTTCATCACGTAGGCGTCGGCGCCGGCCGGCACGCCGTCGAAGAAGGACCCACCCTCGATGCGGACGCGTTCGGTGACACCGCGTTCCGCGAAGACGTCAGGCGCCCCAGCGACGACGTCCGGGAGGTCCACCAATACGCCGCGTGCATTGGGTGCGGCGGTGAGCATTGCGGAGAGCAGTCTGCCGTGTCCGCCGCCGACGTCGGCGATGGTTCGGAACCGGTTCAGGTCGGCGGCGGCCACCAGCGCGGCCTCCAGCATCTCCGACGTGCTGGTCATCGCGTTGTTGAACAGCGCGGCAAAATCGGGGTTCTCGGCTACGTATTCGAAGAACTCCATGCCCCGGATCGCAGGCACGCTCGCCTTCCCGGTGCGTATCGACTCGACCAGTGACGTCCAGTGTTCGCGATGCTCCTTGGAGCCGAAGAACAACGCTGCCCCTGCCATCGACACCGGCGCATCCGATCGCAGCGTGTCGCCAAGGGCGTTGAGCGCAAAGCGGTTCCCGCTGCGTCTGCGGAAGATGCCGCGGCTGATCAGCAGACGCATCAGCCTGGCCACCGCGTCGGGGTCGGCACCCACCTTGCGGCCCAATTCGTCGGCGGTCAGCGGCCCCGCGGCCAAGGCGTCGGCGATGCCGAGCTGGGTGGCTGCCGTGATGGCCTGCGAAAGCCATGCCCCGAAGATGAGCTCCATCACGGCGATCGGCGGTGGGGCCATCCGGAGGTGCAGCCGAGAGAGATGGTGGCGGACGCGGTCGACGGCCGCAGCGACCCTGGCGGGCGGAATCTTGGGTGCGTTGCTCATCCGTCGATCATCTCCAACGAAACTGGCAGCTCAGGATCTTTCCGCCAAGAACGTCTTGACCACCGTCTTCGGCGCCTGCACCAGCCACGCGTCGGTGATCAACTCCGTCAGCGCCGGCACGCCGATCTCGGCCAGCCGCACCAACACCGACGCATAACCGTCGAAGTGCGGTGTGGTGAAGTACACCGCTGGTTCGTCGGCGATCAGAGCGAACTTGACCCCCTCGTCGGCCACCCGCGCCCCGATGATGTCGCCCTGGGGAGCATCGTCGCCGAGTGCTTCCAGGTCCGCAGGGCGCAGCGGACGTTCCCACACCATCAACTTCTTGCGCACACGCCAGTCGTGCGGTTTCACTTCCGCAGTCTCTGGCAGCGTCGCGACGATGCGGGATACGTCCGCCCAGGTGGCCATCACCCGATTGTGCCGACTCAGACCAGCTGTTCGCGGAACTTCTTCGCCTCCGACATCAGCTCCTCGACCCGCGAACGGTCCGCCCGGTTCTCGAAGACACCGTCCTTCTTGAAGTACGTGCCGACGATCGCGCCGTCGGCGATGTCGAGCTGGGCGCCGACGTTCTCGGCGCGCACACCCGTGTTCACGAACACCGGCACCGCGCCCGCGGCCGACTTCACCGTGCGCAGCGCGTCGACGTCAGTCGGCGAGCCCGCGGTCGCCCCCGAAACACAGATCGCGTCGGGCAGCGTCGCGAACACCGTTGTGCGGGTGATGGACGCGAGATCGCGCTCGGCCAGATAGGTGGCCGACTCGGGCACGATGTTGAAGAACAACTTCACGTCCGCACCACCGACGCGGGCGCGATGCCGCGCCACCTCGCCGACGTTGGTGTTCCACAAGCCGAAGTCACTGGCGTAGACGCCCGTGAAGATCTCGCGGACGAACTTCGCGCCCGTGGCGACCGCGAGGTCGATCGATGCGCGGCCATCCCACAGCACGTTGACGCCGTAGGGCACCTGCAGCTCTGGCAGCAGTTCGCCGATGATCCTGGCCATCGTGATCGCCGTGATCGGTTCGGTCTTGGTCAGGTACGGGAGGCTGAACTCGTTGGAGATCATCACGCCGTCGACGCCGCCGGACTGCAGGGCGTCGAGCTCCGCGCGGGCGCGTGCGACGACGGCGGCGATGCCCGCCGCGCCGTCGTATCCGGGGTCGCCCGGCAGGGCGGCCAGGTGAAGCATGGCGATGACGGGCTTGGGGGTGTTGAAGACCTCGTCGAGCCAAGTGGTGGTCACGGTATGCCTTTCTCGGTGATGGTGTTTCGTAAGACTTTTGACGCGTCAGTCCATGTAGGCGCCGCCGTTTACGGCGAGGGCCTCACCGGTGATGAAGCGGGCGTCGGGGGAGAGCAGGAACGCGACCGAACGCGCCACGTCCTCGGGTTGTTCGAGGCGACGCAGCGGGGTGTCGTCGATCATCATGGTCCGTACACCATCGCTGGTGGTGCCGCGCAGCTTCGCCTCCCACTCCAATTCCCGTGACTGCATGGGGGTTTCGACGTAGCCGGGACACACGCAGTTCACGGTGATGGCGTGCTCGCCGAGCTCGTAGGCCATCGCCTGGGTGAGGCCGACGACGCCGAACTTCGATGCCACGTAATCCGACAGGAACGGCACGCGGCCCTGCTTGCCGGCCATCGACGCGGTGTTGACGATGGCGCCCGCCGTTCCACTGCGCACCATGGCGCGCGCGGCGGCCTGACCGCACACGAAGACACCCTTGAGGTTGACGTCCATGGTCTGGTCGTAGCTCTCGATCGGGGCGTCGAGGAAGCGGTGCATGAACGAGATGCCCGCATTGCTCACCCAGGCGTCCAACCCGATCCGGTCGGTCACGTCGTAGGCCACCGACGCGGCGTCGGCAGGCGAGCTGACGTTGAGCACCGCCGACTCGTGGCTGATGCCGTCGCCGGCAGGCAGTGCCTCCGCGACCGCACTAGCGGCGGCGCCGTCGATGTCGGTGACGACGACCCGCCAGTCACGTTCGGCGAGGGTGGTGGCGATGGCGCGCCCGATGCCGGAGCCGGCGCCGGTAACCACGACTGTTTTGGTCATGTCTGAACTTCGTTCCTATCCGCGGAGTTTGGCTTGGTCGGCGCCAACGAGGCGTTGGCCCGACTTGGTGTCGAATACGTGGACCGCACCAGGTCTGGCCGACAGCGTCACCCCGGTGCCCTCGGTGATGCCGGAAAGCCGCGCTGCCTCGACGACGCTGGTCAGTTCGGTGTCGCGGGCTTCGATGGTGACGATCGCTCGCGGCCCGAGGAGTTCGACCAGCTTGACGTGTGCGTCGGCGTCGTCGGCGGCGGTGGGCACCAGGTCGTCGGGGCGGATGCCGAGCGTGACGGGCCCGCTCGCCGCGACAGGTCCCACGTTCAAGGCGAATCCGCTTGGCAGGGTGAAGTTCTCACCCGTCAGTTCGCCGGCGATCAGGTTCATCTTGGGGCTGCCGACGAACGCGGCGACGAAGGTGTCGACGGGAGAGTTGAACACCTCGATCGGGGTGCCGACCTGCGCGGCGCGACCGTCGCGCATCACCACCATGCGGTCGGACAGCGTCATCGCCTCCTCCTGGTCGTGCGTGACGTAGAGGCACGTGATGCCGAGGCGGCGCTGAATCTGTAGCAGCTCGGTGCGCGTCTCCACCCGCAGCTTCGCGTCCAGGTTGCTCAGAGGTTCGTCGAAGAGGAAGACCGACGGCTCGCGGATGATCGCCCTCCCGATGGCGACGCGTTGCTGCTGGCCGCCGCTGAGCGCCTTGGGCTTGCGGTCCAACAGCTTTGAAAGGCCGAGGGATTCGGCGACCTCGTTGGCGCGCTTGAGTGCCTTGGCGCGGGGCTCCTTGGACGCGCGCAGCGGGAAGGCGATGTTCTCCCGCACCGAAAGGTGGGGATAGAGCGCGTAGTTCTGGAAGACCATGGCCACGTCGCGTTCGCGCGGCTGCAGGTGGGTGACGTCGTTGTCGCCGATCGTGATCGTGCCCGACGTCACAGATTCCAGGCCTGCCAGCATGCGCAACGACGTCGACTTACCGCAGCCGGACGGGCCGACGAGGACGGTGAACGACCCGTCGGGGAGCTCCAGGTTGAGATCGCTGACAACGGACGTCGAACGAAAGGACTTGTTCACGCCGGAGAATCGGACGATTGCCACGAGTAGTAAGTCACCTCTCTTCTTAGAACTTCACCGCGCCGCCGCTGATGCCCTGCACCAGGCGACGCTGAATGAAGAAGCTGGCGATGACGACGGGGACGACGGCGATCAGGATGGCTGCGCTCATCGAGCCGATCTGAACACCACGGAACGTGTTGAACCCAGCGATGGCCACCGGGAGGATGGCCGCCTTGCCTGGGGCGAGGATCAGGCCGTAGAAGAGGTCGTTCCACGACAGGGTGAACCCGAAGATCGCCGCGGCGCCCATGCCGGGGAACACCTGGGGGAGGACCACCAGCCGGAACGCCTGGAATCGGGTGAAGCCGTCGACTTGCGCCTGTTCCTCGAGCGACCGGGGGACCGCCTCGAAGAAACCGATGAGGAACCAGGTGACCACGGGCAGAACGAAACTCAGGTGCGCGAAGATCACGGGAACCAGCGTGTCGTTGAGCCGGAGGGCGTAGGCCATGGTGAGGAACGGGAACACCAGCACCGCTGGCGGAAGCACCTGCGCGGCGAGCATCCCGAACCGGGTGGCGGTGCCGCCCGCGCGGTAGCGGGCGATGGCGTACGCGCCCATGCTGCCGACCACCACGCTGATGACGACGGTGGTGAGCGCGACGATCGCGCTGCGTCCTGCCGCCGCGAGGATCCCGGACGACAGCACGTTGCGCCAGCCATCCAGCGTCGGGGTGAACGACAGGAGGAACGGATCATTGAGCTGCTCAGGGGTTTTGATGCTGGCCAGCGCGATCCACACCACGGGGAACAGCACCGTGATGCCCGCCGCCCAGAGCAGCGCGACGCGGAAGATGGTCAGGGCCCGTGAATTCCTCATGACTGCTTGGCCTTGTCCATCCTGCGGAATACCACCACGATCACCATCAACACGACGAGCAGCACGATGAACGCCATCGACGAGGCCGACCCGAGGCGGAAGAACTGAATTCCGGTCTGATACACGAAGTACTGCAAGGTCTGGGTCTCGGTGCCCGGCCCGCCGCGGGTGGTTGCGAAGACGTACTCGAAGACCTTCATCGCGTCCAGACAGCGCAGCAGGATCGCCACCACCAGTACCGGCGCCAGTAGCGGCAGCGTCACTCGACGCAGGACGTACCAGCCGCGGGCGCCATCGACCTTGGCCGCCTCCAACGGTTCCCGGGGAATGGACTCCAGCCCGGCCAGCAGCAGTAGCACCATGAACGGCGTCCATTGCCACACGTCGATGAGCGCCAGTGTGAACAACGCCTTGCCTGGGCCGAAGAAGTCGTAGTCGACACCGATCGCCTGCAACAGATGCGGGATGGCACCGATCTGATCGTTGAGCAGGAATCGGAAGATCAACCCGACGGCGATCGGTGTGATGAACATCGGCGCCAACAGCATCGAACGGGTGAGATCCCTTGCCCAGCGCTGCTTTTGCAATGCGAGCGCGATGGCAAGGCCGATCACCAACTCCAAGCCCACTGCCAGGAACACGAACGTCGCGGTGGTGCCGAACGCCTCCCAGAACGCACCGTCGTGCACGGTCGCGACGTAGTTGTCCGCACCGACGAACTTCGGCGTGCCGTGGCTGGTCAGCTTGTAGTCGGTGACGCTCAGGTAGAACGCGTAACCAAGGGGGAAGCCGACCACCCCGACGAAGAGAGCGACGAGGGGGGCGACCATGCCGTGTTTGAATTTCACGGTGGTCATCGCTCCTTTCGTGGGGTGGTCGGCTTCATTCTGGCTAGCCCTTTTCTCTCGGGGGGAGAGGCGGACGGGCTAGCCTTGGATCTTCTCGGCAGCGGCTTGCGCGGCCGCCAAGGCATCGTCGACGCTCTTGGTGCCCGCGACGGCCTCGTTGAGCTCGGTACCGACGGCCTGAATCATCTCCTCGCCGCTGGGGCCCTGGCTCAGCGGAGACGCGTTGCCAAGAATCTGCTCGACGGTCGTGTAGTAGTCGGCGCCGTACTTGCCGCCGAGCACGGCCGGATCCTTGAGCGTGCTCTGCCGGATCGCGGCACCACCCTTCTCGGTGCGTGCAACGTCGTGCACCTTCGACGTCAGCCACGACGCGAACGCCCACGCCGCGTCCGACGCTCCTGAGTTGGCCGGGATCGCCCAACTCCACGAGCCCAGAACCGCCTTCCCGCCGGGGATCGGGGCCAGCTTGAACTTGCCCGCCGACGGTCCCGAGCCTGGCTCGTTGAGCGCGGGCAGGTTCCAGTTGTAGCTGATCATCGACGAGGCCTGATCGCCCGACACCGACCGGAATGCTTCGTCGAACGCCCAGTTCAGGCTGTTCGGCGGCGCGGCGGTCTTGTAGGTGTCGATGTAGGCGTTCAGTGCCGTCTTGGCCTGCGGGGTGTTGAGGCTGACCTTGCCGTTCTGGTCGTAGATGGAGCCGCCTGCGGCGAACAGCCAGTTGCCCCACTCCTCGAAGATCTTGTATCCGCGCTGTGGCTGCATCGCGATGCCCGCCCTGGCACCGGACTTCAATGCCTTCGAGGTGCTGACCAACTCGTCGAGAGTCTTGGGCACGTCGAGCTTGGCCTGCGCCAGATCGTCGGTGTTGTACAGGTATCCGAGTGCGTAGTTGTAGAACGGCACGCCGTAGCGCACCCCGTCGACGGTCGTGATGTCGGTCAGTGACGGGAAGAAGTCCTTCGCGTCGTAGTCGGGGGTGCCGTCGATCCTGGCATCGAGCGGCTGCAGGAACTTCGCCTTGGCGAAGTCCACCATCCACGGGTTGTCGACGATGATCAAATCGTAAGTGGGGGAGGATGATTGGAACGACGAAACCAGCTTGTCGCGCATCTGGTCGTAGGTCAGGGTCTCGATGTCGACCTTGACGTTCGGATAGTCCTTGTTGAAGTCGGGCACCATGGACTTGACGATGTCGGTGTCGGGCACGTTCTCCATCAGGATGCGTACGGTGCCCGCGACGTCCTTGGGGACTGCGCCGGTCCCGGTGGCCTGCGGCTGCTCGGGCCCGCCACTGCCCGCGCAAGCGCTGATGAGCAGAGTGAGTACGGCCAGGAGCGCGAGTACGGGTGCGGCGAGGAACGGCCGCCTCCGCCGAAGTGTCGTACTCGGCGTATGTTGCGTCAACTTCATTGCGGCACTGTTCCCTTCACTTGTTGGTGGATTCATCTTGGGAAAATCATCGGGTTCTGCTTGCCATGGCATGCGATATCGGCGCCGTCGCGGCCCCGAGGTCGCGCCACATCGGGTAGGCGTCGTCGTAGGCGGCACGCCGGCCCGGGTCAGGCACGACGGGTGGGTCGAGGCTGACGAAGCGGGCGGCGTCCGACCAGTCGTCGAGGGCGCCGACGCCGATCGCGGCGATGACTGCGGCTCCGAGCGATGCGCCGGGATGGCCACGGACGGGCCGCAATTCGATGCCGAGGACGTCGGCGTGGATCTGCTTCCACAGGGTGGACTTCGATCCACCGTTGGTGATCATCACGCGGTTGGGCCGAATGCCGATGTCGGTGAACACGTCGACGTGGTGGCGGAAGCCGAAGGCGATGGCCTCGAGCACCGATCGGTAGAGGTCCGCGCGGTTGTGCCCGAGATGCATTCCGGCGAACACGCCGCGCAGATCCGGGTCGTGTATCGGGCTCTTCTCGCCGAGGAAGTACGGCAGGCAGAGCACTTCGGCGGGCCGGGCCGTGGTGGCCTCGTCGTCGAGGACGGTGAGATCGGTCCCGCCGATCAGCGCCTGGAACCAGCGGATCAAGCTGCCGCTGGTGGCCATGCACCCGTTCGGCAACCAGTGCCCAGGGACGGGGTGGGCGTCGAGGTAGAGCCGTTCGTCGACGATCCTGGTGTCGCTGGCGACCAGGATGTCGCCTGCGCCACCGAGTTTGACGAGTGCGTCGCCCGGCTCGTTCACCCCTGCGGCGAAGGCCGACAGCACATGGTCGGCTCCACCGACGACCAGGGCGGTGCCCGCGGGCAGGCCAGTCCGTTCGGCGGCCTCTCGGCTTAGCCCGCCCACCCGGGAGCCGGGCCGGTGCACTGGGGGCAGGGTGGCGGCGTCGAGGCCAGCGGCGGCGAGGACGGCGTCCGCGGTGTCCCCGTCGATCGTGAACAGTCCAGACTCCAGGGCCCAGTTCTGCTCGACGTGAACCTCGGCGCCCAGTGCGGTGAGCACCCAGTCGTACGACCCGACGTAGTGCGCGGTCTCCGCGTAGACGTCGGGTTCGTTGGTGCGCAGCCACATCGTGGTCGGCGCAACCGACTGCTGGGTGAGCGCCGATCCCGTCATCGCGACGAGGTCGACGCCGTCGAGTGCGGCGGCCAATTCCGTGACTTCCCGATGCGCCCTCGCGTCGTTCTGAAGGATGGCGCGGCGCAACGGTTTCCCGGACGAATCGACGGGGATCACGGCGGGCACCATCCCGGACACCGCGATGGCGGCCACGGCGTCTCCACTGATTGCGCTGGTGTGCAACACCTCCCGGATGGATTCGACGACGCCGGTGTACCACTGGCCGGTATCGGCCTCGGCGAAACCGGGTCTCGGCGAATGCAGTGTCGTCTCGCGCGTTGCCTGAGCGACGATGCCGAGCGTGGTGTCGAACAGCACGGTCTTGGTGCCCGTGGTGCCGACGTCGACGCCGATCGTGTGGCTGCTCACTGTGAATCAATCCGTGATTCGATCCGTGAATCCGCCTGAGCCACGGCAGAGTCCGCGTCGGCATGGCCCGCAACGCAGATGACGTCGACGCCGACCTCGCGTGCGGCGACCAGTGCGGGGTGCTCGGGGTCTCCGTCGGTGACGATGACGTCGACCTGTGACAGTGCGGCGATGCGCACGAACGTCACCCTGCCGAGCTTGCTCTTGTCGGCGGCCACGATCACCCGGTCTGCCCGTCTGCTCGCCGCCCGCTTCACGCCGCTCTCGGCCTGGTGGTAGTCCGAGATCCCGCGTTCGTCGTCGATGCCCGCGACGCCCATCACATAGGTGTCGCAGTTGTAGCCGGCAAGGGTTTCCTCGGCGGCGGGGCCGATCAGGCTGAGCTCGCCGGGCCGCAGCTCGCCGCCGGTCAGCACGACCGTGGTGTCGGGCTGGTCGATCAACTCGAGTGCGGCCAGCAGGCTGGGAGTGACCACCGTCAAGCCGAGGCGGCGCCCTTTGAGCGAGCGCGCCACCGCCAGCGCGGTGCTCCCGGAGTCGAGGATGACCGTCTCGCTGGGGCCGATGAGTTCGGCCACCGCGTCGGCGATGTGGAGCTTCTCCTCTGCCGCATCGGCGACGCGGGTCGCGAACGACGGCTCGCTGTCCTTGCCCTTCAGTGCGATGGCCCCGCCGACCACTCGCCGGACCACGCCGAGTGTCTCCAGCGCCTCGACGTCGCGGCGGATCGTCATCTCGGAGACGTCGAAATCGGCGGCGAGTTCGGCGTACCCGACCTCGCGCTCGCTGCGGACGCGCTGCTCGATGAGATCCCTGCGGGTCTTGGCGTCCACGCTCAGATCCACCTCTTGTGTGGAAAATTCACAGTTATGACTCCGTCGTACTGGGTATTTGTCGAACGGCTCACGTTGATCGTGTGAATTTACAACACGATTGTGTGGATCGTCCACACTTGGCGCCACATTCTCAGCCACCGCCCATCCGACGGCTACCGTGCGGCAGTGCTCCACTTACGGGTGATTGCTCCAGAAGACCTGCGCGAACCGGTGCTCGACGTGCTGCGCCGAGAGGCAGGCGTCGCCAACCTGCTGCTCCATCCCGGCGCTGCCCTGATGCCACCCGGCGACGAGATCACCGCCGACATCGCCAGGGAATGCGCCAACGACGTCATCAGGGAGCTGAAGACACTCGACGTTCAGCACCGCGGGGCCATCACGCTCGAAGTCCTCGACACCGTGCTGTCCACCCGAGCACACCGGGCCGAGGACGAGGCCGAGGGCGATCCGGCGGACGCGCTGGTCTGGGACGAACTGATCGGACGCACCCGCGAGGAGTCGACCCTGTCGGTGACGTTCGTGATGTTCCTGACGCTCGCCTGCCTGATCGCGGCCATCGGTGCCGTCACCGACTCCACCGTCACGGTCGTCGGCGCCATGGTGCTCGGGCCCGAGTTCGGCCCCCTGGCCGCGCTCGCCGTGGCGGCCGTGCAGCGGCGATGGGACCTGGCTCGACGCGCGCTCACTGCGCTCGCGGTCGGCTTTCCGGTGGCGATGGGCATCACGGCGCTGGCCACGTTGGCTGGTCACGCCGTCGGTTGGTTGAGCCTGGACACCGTGCGCAACGTCACGGAGGTGGACTTCATCTTCCAGGTGGGTCCGATCTCGTTCGTGGTCGCGCTGCTCGCCGGCGCAGCGGGAATGCTGTCGTTGGTGTCGTCCAAGTCCGCCGCGCTCGTCGGTGTCTTCATCTCGGTCACCACGGTGCCTGCGGCGGGATTCGCCGTCGTCGCAGCGATTCTCGGAGATTGGGACGTAGCCGCCAAGTCTGCGCTGCAGCTCGTCGTGAATCTGGTCGGCATCGTGATCGCCGGAGTCCTGGTGCTCGTCGTGCGGCCGCGGGCGTCGTTCATCTCGGGTGGTGCCAAAACCTGAACCACCTGCGCGCGGGCATGCGGCCTGCATGGGTGTGGCGGGTGTGGTGGGATCAACCTCATGGGTATCAAGGTGGCGCTGGAGCATCGCACCAGCTACACGTTCGACCGGCTGGTGGAGGTGTTTCCCCACGTCGTGCGGTTGCGGCCGGCGCCGCACTCGCGTACCCCGATCGAGGCGTACTCGCTGACCGTCGAGCCAGCCGACCACTTCATCAACTGGCAGCAGGACGCGTTCGGCAACTTCATGGCCCGGCTGGTGTTCCCCACCCGCACCCGCAGCCTCACCATCAACGTCGGGCTGATCGCCGACCTCAAGGTGATCAACCCGTTCGACTTCTTCATCGAGGACTACGCCGAGACCGTTGGCTTCGAATACCCCAAGGCGTTGGCCGAGGACCTGAAGCCCTACCTGCGGCCCGTCGACGAGGGCGAGGAGGGATCCGGCCCAGGCGAGCTCGCGCAGGCGTGGGTGAAGGACTTCTCCGTCCGCTCCGGCACGCGCACCATCGACTTCTTGGTTGCGCTCAACCACGCGGTCAACGGGGACGTCGGCTACAGCCTGCGCATGGAACCCGGCGTGCAGACCCCCGACTTCACGCTGCGGACCGGCATCGGATCCTGCCGCGACTCGGCGTGGCTGTTGGTGTCGATCCTGCGCCAGATGGGTCTGGCCGCACGATTCGTCTCCGGCTACCTGGTCCAGCTGACGTCCGACGTGATGGCGCTCGACGGTCCGTCCGGCCCGGCCGCCGACTTCACCGATCTGCACGCTTGGGCCGAGGTCTACATCCCTGGCGCCGGCTGGATCGGGCTCGACGCGACGTCGGGTCTCTTTGCCGGGGAGGGACACATCCCGCTTTCGGCAACCCCGCATCCGTCGTCCTCTGCTCCGATCACCGGTGCCACCGAGGTGGCGGTGACGACGCTGGACTTCTCCAATGTGGTCACCCGCGTGCACGAGGATCCGCGGGTGACGCTGCCGTACACCGATGCCGGGTGGGATGCCATCCAGGCGCTCGGCGCGCGGGTCGACGACCGCCTCGCCGCCGGTGACGTCCGACTGACCGTGGGCGGCGAGCCGACGTTCGTCTCCATCGACAATCGGGTCGACCCGGAGTGGACTACCGATGCCGACGGGCCGCACAAGCGGCAGCGGGCCTCCGCGCTTGCGGCCAGGCTCAAGGCGCGGTGGGCGCCGCAGGGGCTGGTGCAACGCAGCCAGGGCAAGTGGTATCCGGGAGAACCGTTGCCGCGCTGGCAGATCGGCCTGTACTGGCGGGCCGACGGCGCGCCGCTGTGGACGAACGAGGCGCTGCTGGCCGATCCGTGGGCCGAGACGCAGACCGTCGAGGTGGCCGACGACGCGGGACGCCATCTACTCGACGCGATTGCCTCGGGCCTCGGACTGCCGGGCACCCAGGTGCGTCCGGCGTACGAGGACGCGCTGAGCCGGCTGGCCAGGTCGGTGCGCCAACCCGCAGGCGACCCGGTCGCGACGACCGACGATCTGGCTGCCGACGCCGCCGATGCACGCGCCGGGCTGCTGGCCAAGCTGGAGACGCCCGTCGAGGGGCCCGCCGCCTACGTGCTGCCGCTGCACCGGCGCGACGACGACACCGGATGGGCCAGCGCGGACTGGCGGCTGCGCCGTGGCCGGATCGTCCTTCTCGACGGTGACTCGCCTGCCGGTCTGCGGCTGCCGCTCGACTCGATCAGCTGGCATCCGCCGCGTCCGTCGTTCGACGCCGACCCGACGACACGCCGCGGCGCCCTCATCGAACCGGCCGCACCGGCGATCGCCGTCGTGGAGGACGCCGACGGCGCGCCAACCACCGCGATGGTTGCCGAGGTCCGTGACGGCCTGCTGTACGTGTTCCTCCCGCCGACAGAGGAACTCGAGCACTTCGTCGACCTCGTCACCAGGATCGAGGCGGCCGCGGCGAGGACGAATTGTCCGGTGGTCATCGAGGGTTACGGGCCACCCGCCGACCCGCGCCTCGTGACGATGTCGGTGACGCCCGATCCCGGGGTCATCGAGGTCAACGTCGCCCCGACCAAGACCTTCGCCGAGCAGCGCCAGCAGTTGGAGACCCTGTATGAGGAAGCGCGGTTGGCCAGGCTCTCTACAGAGCAATTCGACGTCGATGGCACGCACGGCGGGACGGGCGGTGGCAACCACATCACCCTCGGCGGTGTCACTCCCGGCGAGTCGCCGATGCTGCGCAGGCCCGACGTGCTCGTGTCGATGCTCACTTACTGGCAGCGTCACCCCGCGCTGTCCTACCTGTTCGCCGGCCGGTTCATCGGCACGACGTCGCAGGCGCCGCGGGTCGACGAGGGGCGCTTGGACTCGCTCTACGAACTGGAGATCGCGTTCGCCGAGATCGCCAGGTTGACCGCCGCGGGCGGCGAAAAGCACCCCGCCGCGGGCGGCGAAAAGCACCCCGCCGCGGGCGGCGATGTGCCGGATCATGGTCGCTCCGCAAGCTCCGCTCCCGATCATGGTCGCTCCGCAAGCTCCGCTCCGTGGGTCGTAGACCGGGCATTGCGCCACCTGCTCACCGACATCACCGGCAACACGCACCGCGCCGAGTTCTGCATCGACAAGCTGTACAGCCCGGACAGCCCGCGTGGCCGCCTCGGGATCTTGGAGTTGCGCGGCTTCGAGATGCCGCCGCACTTCCAGATGGCGATGGTGCAGTCGCTGCTGGTGCGGTCCTTGGTGTCGTGGTTCTGGGACGAGCCGTTGCGTGCGCCACTGATTCGCCATGGCGCCAATCTGCACGGCCGATACCTGTTGCCGCACTTCCTGATTCACGACATCGCCGACGTCGCCGCCGATCTGCGGTCACACGGCGTCGACTTCGACACCAGCTGGCTGGACCCCTTCACCGAGTTCCGCTTCCCCCGCATCGGCACCGCGGTGTTCGACGGCGTCGAGATCGAGCTGCGCGGAGCCATCGAGCCGTGGAACGTGCTCGGGGAGGAGTCCACCGCAGGTGGGACCGCCCGCTATGTCGACTCATCGGTGGAACGCGTCCAGGTCCGGCTCGTCGGCGCGGACCGGCACCGCTACGTCGTCACCGCGAACGGTCACCCGATCCCGCTGCTGGCCACCGACAACCCCGACATCCAGGTTGGCGGGGTGCGTTACCGCGCCTGGCAACCGCCGAGCGCATTGCACCCGACCATCACCGTCGATGGGCCGCTGCGCTTCGAGCTCATCGACGTCGGGACGGGCATGTCCCGTGGTGGCTGCACCTACCACGTGTCCCATCCTGGCGGCCGGTCGTACGACAATCCACCCGTCAACGCCGTGGAAGCCGAGTCCCGCCGGGGCAGGCGCTTCGAAGCGACCGGCTTCACGCCGGGGCGGGTCGACATGTCCGACATCCGCGAGAAGCAGGCCCGCCAGAGCACCGATGTGGGCGCGCCGGGGATCTTGGATCTGCGCCGGGTGCGTACCGTTCTGCGTTGATGGTCCTTCGTGCGAGCGGCTCACCCGAGCCGACCCCTTCCGTGATCGACGCCGGCGAGGTGCTGGCCGGATACCGGGCTGCGCGCGCCCAAAAGACCCTCTTCGACGTCCGAGGCGGCGCAGGCACCGGCTACGACGAGTTCGTCGACGCGGCAGGAAACGTCCGGCCCGCATGGCAGGAACTGGCCGAATGCGTGGGGGAGCGAGGCCGCGGCGGGCTGAACCGGCTGCGCTCGGTGGTGCGCGAGCTCGTCGACAACGACGGGATCACGTTCATGCAGAGGGAGCCCCATTCCGGAGGGCAGGAGCGCAGCGACCCGGGATTTGGCTTGAGTGACGCCATCACCAACGGCGACGGCACCGGCGTGCCCGGCCCGTGGCATCTCGATCCGCTGCCGCTCATCATCTCGGCGCCCGACTGGGACGACCTCGAGTCCGGGCTGGTGCAGCGCTCCCGGCTGCTCGACGCCGTACTGGCCGACCTCTACGGTCCGCGCCGCTCGATCACCAGCGGGACGCTGCCCCCGGCACTGGTGTTCGGCCACCCCGGTTACGTGCGGGCCGCCCGCGGCATCGACGTGCCAGGACGCCGTCAGCTGTTCCTGCACGGCTGTGACGTCAGCCGCGCCGCGACCGGTGAGTTCGTGGTGAACGCCGACTGGACGCAGGCGCCGTCGGGGGCCGGCTACGCCATGGCCGATCGCCGGGTGGTCGCCCACGCCATCCCCGACCTCTACGAGCGCATCGGTCCGCGTCCAGCCTCGCCGTGGGCGCAGGCGCTGCGGCTCGCGCTCATCGACGCGGCGCCCGAGTCGGCCGAGGAACCCGTCGTCGTGGTGCTGAGCCCCGGCATCCACTCCGAGACCGCGTTCGACCAGGCGTACCTGGCCAGCGTGCTGGGCTTCCCGTTGGTGGAGAACGCCGACCTGGTGGTCCGTGACGGCAAGCTGTGGATGCGCTCGCTCGGCACGCTCAAGCGCGTCGACGTCGTGTTGCGCCGTGTCGACGCCGAATACGCCGACCCGCTCGACCTTCGCCCCGACTCCCGGCTCGGCGTCGTCGGGTTGGTCGAGGTGTTGCGTCGCGGCGCGGTGACGGTGGTCAATACCCTGGGCAGCGGCATCCTGGAAAGCCCAGGGCTGCTTCGCTTCCTCCCCGAGCTGGCCGAGCTCCTGCTCGGTGAGAAGCCGCTGCTGACCACCGCGCCGACGTACTGGGGCGGCATCGACGTGGAGCGCTCGCATCTGCTCGCGCACCTGTCAACACTGCTGATCAAACCGGTGACGGGCGGCGAGACCATCATCGGCCCAGCGCTGTCGACGTCGCAGCGCAAGGATCTTGCCGCGCGGATCGGCGCAACGCCCTGGCAGTGGGTGGGCCAGGAGCTGCCGCAGTTCTCGTCGGCGCCGACGGATCTGCATTCCGGCGGGTTGTCATCGGGCAGCGTCGGCATGCGACTGTTCACCGTTGCGCAACGCGGCGGATATGCCCCGATGATCGGCGGACTCGGTTACCTGCTGGCCCAAGGAAATGCGGCGTTCAAGCTGAACACCGTTGCTGCCAAGGACATCTGGGTCCGTTCTCCGGCCAGGGTCACCGCCGAGCGGACACCGTCGCCATCTGTGGACCTGCCCGCGATGACACCGAGCCCGACGCGCGCCGTCAGCTCACCCCGCGTGCTGTCAGACCTGTTCTGGCTTGGTCGTTATGCCGAGCGAGCGGAAAGCATGGCGAGGCTGCTCACCGTCACCCGGGAGCGCTACCACGAATTCCGGTACCGCAGAGAGCTGCCCGGCAGCGAATGCGTGCCGGTGTTGCTCACCGCGCTCGGCAAGATCACCGGCACCAACACGGGTGCCGACGGCGACGACGCCGAGATGGTGGCGACCGCACCGACGACGCTCTGGTCGCTCACCGCGGATCGGCACCGACCCGGCGCGCTCGCACAGTCCGTCGAACGTCTCGGCATGAGCTCGCGCGCGGTGCGTGACCAGATGTCGAACGACACCTGGATGGTGCTTGCCGCGGTGGAGCGCGCAGTGGTGCACCCGTCGGGTGGGCCGCCCGAATCACCAAGCGAGGGCGAGTCATATCTCGCAACGGCGCACAGTCAGACGCTCGCCGGCATGCTTGCCCTGTCCGGGGTGGCCGCCGAGTCGATGGTGCAGGACGTCGGCTGGACGATGATGGACATCGGCAAGCGCATCGAGCGCGGTATTTGGCTGACGACTCTTCTGAGTGCCACGCTCACCACCGTGCGCAGTCCCGGTGCCGAGCAGACCATCACCGAGTCGACGCTGGTGGCCTGCGAGTCGTCGGTGATCTACCGCAGGCGCACGCTCGGCAAGGTCAGCGTGGCCGCGGTGGCGGACTTGGTGCTCTTCGACGGGGAGAATCCCCGGTCGTTGGCTTATCAGTTCGAGCGGTTGCGCACCGACCTCAAGGCGCTGCCGTCGTCGTCGGGGTCGACCAAACCGGAACGACTGGTCGACGAGGTCGCCGCGCGGTTGCGCAGGCTCGACCCCGCCGACCTGGAAGCGGTGACACCAGAAGGCAAACGGGCCGAATTGGCCGAACTCCTCGGCGGCATGCATGCCGATCTTCGCGAGTTGTCGCGCCTGATCACCGCGACCCACCTGTCGCTGCCCGGTGGCATGCAGCCGCTGTGGGGACCCGATGAGCGGCGCGTGATGCCATGACCTTCGACGGCTCAACGGCGGGCCGTGGCCGATCCTACGAGGTGACGCATCGGACGGTGTACAAGTACTCCGACGACGTCACCAGCTCCTACGGCAGGGGCTTCCTCACGCCGAGGGACTTGCCACGGCAACGGTGCGTGTCGCACGAGTTGGCCATCGACCCGGAAGCCGCGGACAGCTCGACGAGCTGCGACGGGTACGGCAACATCAGCTCGTACTTCCACGTCACCGAGCGGCACCGGACCCTCTCGGTCACCAGCCATTCGATCGTCGACGTGGATCCACCGCCAGCCGAGCTGTATGGCAGCGGTGCGGCGACGGCGCCGTGGGAAATCTCACGTCCGGTCGGCCCTGACGGGGCGCTGGCCGTCGAGTTCACCCTCGATCTGCACCCGGCCGAGATCACCGACGAGGTACGCGCCTACGCCGCACCGAGTTTCGAACCGGGCCGACCCCTGATCGACGTGCTACGGGACCTGAACGCCAGGATCTTCTCCGACTTCACCTACCGCTCGGGGTCGACGACGGTATCCACTCGAGTCGGCGAGGTTCTGGTTGCCCGAGAAGGGGTATGCCAGGATTTCGCGCGGCTGGCGATCGCCTGCCTGCGCGCCAACGGTCTGGCCGCCAGTTACGTCTCTGGCTATCTCGCGACGGACCCGCCACCTGGAAGGGAACGCATGGTCGGCGTCGACGCGACACACGCTTGGGCATCGGTCTGGACCCCGCAGAACCAGTGGCTCGGACTCGACCCCACCAACGACCAGATGGTCGACGAGCGCTACATCGTGGTGGGTTTCGGCCGTGACTACGCCGACGTGCCGCCGTTGCGGGGCATCATCTACACCGACTCGGACAAGAGTGTGATCGACGTGTCCGTCGACGTCGCGCCGTTCGAAGCGCCGGATGTCGCGCCGTTCGACGCGCCGGATGTCGCGCCGTTCGACGGCGGTGGACTCCGTGCGTGACTTCACCTGTCCCAACTGTGGACAGCGGTTGGCATTCGAGAACTCCCTTTGCCTGTCGTGCGGCAGCGCGCTGGGTTTCTCGCTCGACGACATGGCGCTGCTGGTCATCGCGCCGGGGCCGGAGAGCGAGCACGCGGGTGCGGTCGACGAGCGCGAGTACCGGCTCTGCGCAAATCTTCATCTGGCCGAATGCAACTGGCTCGTCGAGAAGCATCCGGCCGGCCAGCTGTGCGCGTCGTGCGAGCTGACCCGCACCCGCCCCTTCGACGGCGACCTCAAGGCCATGTCGGCGTTCGCGGACGCCGAGAAGGCCAAGCGGCGGCTGATCGTCGAACTGCACGAGCTGAAGCTGCCGATCGTCGGCCGCAACGAAGACGTGAACTACGGGCTCGCGTTCGATCTGCTGTCCAGCGGGCCCGAGAAGGTGATCACCGGGCACCACAACGGCGTCATCACCCTGGATCTCGCCGAGGGCGACGACGTGCACCGCGAGCAGTTGCGCATCGCGATGGCCGAGCCGTACCGAACGCTGTTGGGCCACTTCCGCCACGAGATCGGGCACTACTACTTCTACCGGCTGATCGGACCGTCGTCGGGCAACGCCGCGTCGTTCACCGAGTTGTTCGGCGACCCGAATGCCGACTATCAGGCGGCACTGGACCGCCACTACAGCGAAGGTGCACCGCCCGGATGGGCAAAGACCTTCGTGTCCTCCTACGCCAGCATGCATCCTGCCGAGGATTGGGCCGAGACGTTCGCGCACTACCTGCACATCCGCGACACGCTCGACACGTCGGCGGCGTTCGGGTTCGCCCCGTCGGGGGCGTCGTTGGAGCGACGGACATTGGGCCCCAGCGGGTTCGACACGATCATCGAGATGTGGCTACCGCTGGCATGGGGTCTGAACATGGTGAACCGGTCGATGGGCAAGGAAGACATCTACCCGTTCGTGCTGCCCCCCGCGGTGCTGAACAAGATGCGCTTCATCCACAACGTCATCGACGAGCAGCAGCAGTAGGCAGCACGTCTGCGCGGAACGCGTCGCGTTGAACCAACCGGTCTCCGGATTCGTGATCTTCATGGGTGCCGTGGTTGGACGGTGGGCTGGGTGCTGTTCCGCACCGCCATGTTGGCAATCGCCGCACCCGAGGGCTGGCGCTCAGCTACTTTCGCCGTCGGCCGCCTTCGGGGCGCTGGTCTGGAACCATCAAGACGGTCACCTCTGCGTGTGCGGCGGGCCTAGAACGGGATTCGGCGATACCCGGTTGTTCTTGACGGTTCGCCATCGAACCGAACCGCGCCCCGTTTCGTGTCAATGAGATGGACCACCAGAGTGTCATCGCCGGCGTGCACGGCGCACTTCCGCCCCACCGCTATCTCCAGCGCGAGATCACCCAAGCCCTGATCGAGCTTCCCGCGAACGCTCCGTACGAAGCCCTGATTCGGCACCTGCACACCAGCTCCAAGGTCGCGACACGGCATCTGGTGCTCCCACTGGAGGACTATCCCGCGCTGACCGACTTCGGTCACGCCAACGACGTATTCATCGACAAGGCAACCGAACTCGGGTGTGCCGCGCTGCAGGGGGCGCTCGACGACGCAGGCTTGTGCCCCGAAGACGTCGATCTGATCATGACGACGACCGTCACCGGCGTCGCGGTGCCGTCGCTGGATGCGCGCATCGCCGCGCGGGTGGGTTTGCGCCCCGACGTGCGCAGGGTGCCGATCTTCGGTCTGGGCTGCGTGGCAGGTGCCGCAGGAGTGGCGCGGATGAACGACTACCTACGGGGTGCGCCTGACGACGTTGCCGTTCTGGTGGCCGTCGAATTGTGTTCTCTCACCCTGCAAACGGCGGATCCATCCGGGGCAAACCTCGTCGCCGGATCGCTCTTCGGCGACGGCGCGGCCGCCGTGGTGGCGGCGGGCACGCGGCGCGCCGACACGATCGGTGCCAGCGGGCCCGACGTGCTCGATTCGCGTAGCCACCTCTACCCGGACTCCCTGCGGACGATGGGATGGGACATCGGTGCCTCCGGCTTCCAGATCGTCCTTGGCCGCGAAGTCCCCGACGTCGTGCAGCGCTACCTGGGCGATGACGTCACCGAATTCCTTGCCGCCCATGACCTCGGCATCGACGACGTCGGGGCCTGGGTCAGCCATCCCGGCGGACCCAAGGTCATCGAGGCGATCACCACGACACTGGGGCTGGCCGATGACGCCCTCGAGCTGACCTGGCGTTCGCTCAGCGAGGTAGGCAACCTGTCCTCGGCGTCGGTGTTGCACGTGTTGCGCGACACGATCGCCAAACAGCCCCATAGTGGAAGTCCAGGCATGTTGATGGCCATGGGGCCGGGCTTCTGCTCGGAACTCGTCCTTCTGCGTTGGCACTGATCGCATGACCGCCTATGTACTCCTGATCGGGTTGGTCGCCGCCGAACGCATTGCCGAACTCGTGGTGTCCCAACGCAACTTCGCGAAGAGCAAGGCCAGAGGTGGCCTCGAGTTCGGTGCCGGTCACTACCCGGCGATGGTCGTCCTGCACACTGCCCTGCTCGCCTCTTGTGTGGCCGAAGTCCTCGTCTTGCATCGCCCCTTCATCCCGGCGCTCGGCTGGTCGATGCTGGCCGTTGCGATTGGCGCGCAGGGCTTGCGGTGGTGGTGCATCACCACATTGGGGTGGCAGTGGAACACCAGGGTCATCGTCGTACCTGGCGCGGCACGGGTCACCGGTGGGCCCTACCGCCATCTCTCGCATCCCAACTACGTGGCCGTCGCGCTCGAAGGCATTGCCTTGCCGCTGGTGCACTCCGCCTGGATCACCGCGGTGGCGTTCACGGTGCTGAACGCGATGTTGATGATGGCGCGGATCAGGGTCGAGAACACCGCGCTGGCCGGCCTGACGTGATCGACCTGATCGTCGCCGGGGGAGGACCTGCCGGGCTGGCGACGGCGCTGCACGGTGCGCGGGTGGGCCTGGAAGTGGTGGTGGTCGAACCGCGCAGCGGCGACATCGACAAGGCGTGCGGGGAAGGTCTGATGCCGCACACCGTCGCCCAGTTGGAGCGGCTCGGCGTGCGGCCGCAGGGAAAGCCATTGGGGGGCATCACGTATCTGGACGGAGGGCGGTCGGTCAGCGCATCGTTTCGCTCCGGCACCGGTCGAGGTGTGCGCAGGACGGCGTTGCACGCCGCGCTCGCCGGTGCCGTGAAGACTGCAGGGGTGCGCGTCATCCGCGGCGAAGTCACCGACGTGACCCAGGACGCGGAATCGGTGTACGCCGGTGGGATGCGGGCCCGCTACCTCGCCGCTGCCGACGGACTGCATTCGCCGATCCGCAGGTCGATGGGGTTGGAGGCGCCGTCCGATGGAACGCGACGGTGGGGCATCCGCAGGCACGTGCACATGGCGCCGTGGACCGATCACGTCGAGGTGCACTGGGGTCGAGACTCCGAGGCCTACGTCACGCCCGTTGCCGACGACTGCGTCGGCATCGTGATCTTGACCTCACGGCGGGGT
Organism: Mycolicibacterium sp. P9-64; assembly: GCF_008329605.1. Taxonomy (GTDB): domain Bacteria; phylum Actinomycetota; class Actinomycetes; order Mycobacteriales; family Mycobacteriaceae; genus Mycobacterium. The sequence continues at coordinate 346,423 of NZ_NPKO01000003.1, read as the reverse complement.
GGGTTCGACAGCCACCTGGATGACTTCGGCGCCCTCACCGACCGGGTGACGGGTTGTCCTCGCGGCCAGGATCGCGCCGCGGGGCCGCTGCGGCAGCGGGTGCACGCGAGAGCTGCCGGCAGGGTGCTGCTGGTCGGGGACGCCGCCGGTTACGTCGACGCGCTGACGGGGGAGGGCCTCGGGATCGCCTTCGGTGCAGCCGAACTGCTGGCGGGTTGCGTCGCCGCGGATCGGCCGGGCGACTACGACCGGCAGTGGCGTCGAATGTCGCGCCGCTATCGCGTCTTGACGGCAGGCCTCTTGCGCGCCAGCACGCACGCGTCGGTACGTTCGAGGATCGTGCCCGCGGCGGCCGCGTTACCCGCCGCCTTCGCCCGTCTCGTGAATGAGTTGGCCGAGTAGGCGCGTCACTTCCGCACTCCCTTGGCACGATCCCGGCGACCGGTCGGTTCAATCGGGTGGTGCCTCGAGAAGACTCTCGGCCGTGGCGACCATGGTGTCGGCCACCGGACGCGGCTGCCAGCCCAGTAGCTCGCCGGCCTTCGCTGCGGACAGCCGCTTGGGTTCGCCGAGCAGGCCCGCCAGCTCGCGAAGTGCGGGCATCCTCCTGGCTGCGAGCCGGACGGCCCAGTCGGGCAACTCTCGCTTCGGCACGCGTCGTCCTGCGGGTCCGAGCCCAGAACGCAGGATCGCGGCGATCTCGGGCAGCGAAACCGGCTGACCGGATGCGGCGAGAAACCGTTGGCCCGCGGCGCGGGGATCGGTCATCGCACGCAGGTGCAGATCGGCGACGTCGCGCACGTCGACCACTGCGAACGACGCCCTGGGAAGCACCGGCGGCCGGCCCTGGAGCAGGCCCTTGACGATGTGGACCGACGCGGCGAGGTCACGGCCGAGGACGGGGCCGAAGATCCCGACCGGGTTGATCACCGTCAGCTCAACCTGATTGGCGGCTGCGAACTCCCACGCGTCGCGCTCGGCGAGGGTCTTCGACTTCACGTACGGGGACAGCGGCGCGGACGCATCGGTCCAGTCGGTCTCGTCGAACGGCGCTCCCGAGGGTTTGGGGCTGTATCCGACGGCGGCGAACGACGACGTCATCACGACCCGCCCGACGTTGGCATCGGCGGCCGCCCGCAGCACTCGGACGGTGCCCTCCCGTGCAGGGCGGATGACGTCGTCCTCGTCCTTGGGCTGCCGTCCCGGAAACGGTGACGCGACGTGCAACACGTACTCACACCCGGCGGTCGCGGCGGCCCATCCGTCGTCTGCGGTGAGATCGGCAACGACGAACTCGAGGTGATCCGTCGCGGCGCCGGCGCGTTGCACGAACCCGAGGACGTCGGTCCCGCGGCCGGGGGCGCGAACCGTCGTCCGCACCCGGTAGCCGTCGGCCAGCAATCGCAGAATCACGCGCCCGGCAAGGAATCCCGATCCACCGGTGACCAGAACCGGGTGGTCGTGCTCAACCACGTCGGGCCCCTTCGTCGTCGAGCAACCGTCCTGCGAGCTCGATCACCGTCGGCATGATCTGCTGTTCGGCCTCGGTGTCACCTCGTTCTCTGGCCGCCCACATCCTGGCCTTGGCGGTGACGTAGCGTTCGCGCAGCCGCAACCGGCTGATCTCGTCGTGCAGTCGGGCGGCATGGGCCTCGAAGAGCCGCCGTTGATCGGAGGCCGCGTCGTGGCCGCGCCGGGTATTGGCGACGTAGGTGCGAATGTCGGCGACCGACATTCCGCTGCCGCGTAGACAACTCAGCGATTCGATGGCGGCGACGAGGTCGGCGGGGTAGCGGCGATGCCCACTGCTCGCGTCCCGTGGTACCGCGTCGATCAGCCCGATGCGCTCGTAGTAGCGCAGCGCCGACTCCGCGAGGCCGGTGTGGCGCGACACCTGCTGAATGGTCAGCTCGGATGGCAGCGTCGTATCCGTGGTCATGACACCACTGTGCCGAACTTGAAGCGCTTCAAGTCAAGGACCGTGTTGCTATTGACCTCTGGCAAACCTTCTAGCACCATTCCGCAGCATGACCCGAACTCTTGGCATCCGCTGCGGCGCCGCCGTCTTCATCGGCGCCGCAGCGCTGCAGCTCGCGGCGTGCGGCACGTCGACCATCAAGCCCGAAGGCGCGGCGCAATCGGTCGTCGACCTGGTTTCGGAGAAGACCGATTTCAAGCCGACCGACGTGACGTGCCCCGATGGCATCGAGGCAAAGGTAGGCCAGGAGTTCGACTGCAAGTTCACCGGCCCGGACGGCAACTACACCGCGCACATGAAGGTGCTCAAGGTCGAGGGCGAGCAGGTGTTGTTCGACATCAACACCAAGCGAGTCGACTAACCCTCAGCCGTTGAGTCCGAGGAAGGCCCTGCCCCGCGGACTCAACCGGTAACCAACGCCGAGACTGATGGTCAGGCCGATGCCCTTGAGCTGGCGCACCCTGCGCTTGAACCGGGGTACGTCCAGGCCGACGCGCTCCGCGAGTTCGGGCGCGCGGACGGCCTCGTTGTCGCCGATCATCCGTAGGTAGTCCCGGGTCCACGGTGTGCCGACGGCATCCCAGCGGTCCAATCGTGCGGTGATGGCGGCGATGTCGGCGTCGGCCAGCACGTCGTCGGCGGCGAGCGCGGGACGTTCGTCGGATTCGAGGAACGAGACCGCGATCACGTAGGTGTGCTTGGCCAGGCGACGGTCCAGCTCGGTCTGCGCGGCCTTGGCGCTCGGAAATCCGGCCGCCGTCGCCTGTGCCGCGGTGACCCTGTAACCACCGGGATGCTCGGTTACGGCGTCGATGCGCACGGTACCCACCGGAGTGCGCTGTGTACCACCGGCTTTCGCGCGCGCTTCGTCCCAGCGGCGGAGCACCAGCGTGATGGAGCCCTCGGCGATGCCCGTGGCGGTGGGGAGGTTCAACAGCACGCCATCGATCGTAGGCACCGGGAGTCACCCCCGGCTAGAACGGGTCGTCGTCGCGGGGTGCGAGGAGTCGCTCGGGGTGGTGGATGTCGTTGACGCGAGTCTGTCCGGTGTCGAGGACCGGTGGCGGGATCCATTCGGTACGGCCGTCGCTGCGGCGTCGGGTGCGCCAAGGGGTGGTCTCGATCATGCGGTTGTCTGGCCCGCACGCCAGGGCCATGTCGTCGACGTTGGTTTGACCGTCGTGTTTCCAGTCGGCGACTGCGTGGTGCGCCTGGGTGCCGTAGAAGGGGACGTCGCAACCGGGATTGGTGCAGCCGCGATCGCGGCCGAACAACATCAGTTTCTGCGCGCCGGTGGCGCAGCGTTGGGCGCGGCCGAGATACAGGGCGGCGCTGGTGTGGCCGTCGAACACTGCGAGGTAGTGGTGGGCGTCGGCGGCCATGCCGATGAGGTCGCGCATGGGGAGGCGGGTGCCGCCAGCGGTGACGGCGTAGCCGGCGCCGCGTTCGAGTTCTTGCAGTGTGGTGGTGACGACCACGGTGGTCGGCAGCCCGTTGAGAGTGCCAAGGGTCTGCGAGCACAGCAGGGTCTCGAGGGCGAGTTCGAAGGTGGCATGAGTGCGTTGCGCTCGGGTGCGCCACTGCGCGTCGAGTACTGGTTCGTCCTGGGTCACTGGTAGATGGTCGGGCTGCGGGGCGGCTGGAGTGTCGTAGACCGGACCGTCGTCGAGCGTGGGTTGGTCGGGATCGTCACATGCAGGCGGAGTGGGAACGGCTGGGGCACTGTTGTGTTGGGCACTGTTGTGTTGGGCACTGTTGTGTTGGGCACTGTTGTGTTGGGCACTGTTGTGTTGGGCACTGTTGTGTTGGGCACTGTTGTGTTGGGCACTGTTGTGTTGGGCACTGTTGTGTTGGGCGTCCTTGGCCAGAGCAGGTTCGATGAGCGCCCGCAGTTTGGCCGAGATCCAGCCGCTGAGGTAGCTCGTGCCGTCGGGTTGTTGCTTCCCGAGGTTGAGGCCAACCTTCCTGGCGGCGTCCTCGGCAGGTAGGTCGCCGTCGGGGTGCAGGAGTGCCAGCAGGTGCATTGCTGCGGTCGCTAGGGCGTTGGGATCCAATGAGGCCGCAACGTCGGCGAGGGTCTCGTCGGCCTGGCCGCGCGTGATGGGGTCGATGCTGGCGGGCAGGGCTTTGAAGAACTTGCGGATCACGTCGACGTGTTCGTCGCCGATGGCTCCCTGCGCGATGGCGGCAGCGGTGTGCTCCCACTCGGGGGGCAGCGACTCGCCCTGGATCGTCCGCCGCGGCGCCAGGCGCGCGGCGCCTTTGATGCGGCGTCGGGCTTCACCCTTGCTCATCCGGCAGCGCAAGACGATGAGCTTCCACAACGACGTCGCACCAAGGCTTTTGGGGTCGGCTTCGCGTTCGAGCCGGGCCAGGATGCCATAACCCACCACGGGAGTCCGCCGCGCGGCGCTTTCGATGTCGGCGTACGCGGTCACCAGTTCTGGATGGCTAGCGGCGTCCACGTCGGCGGCCAGCAGCGCGTCCACACCTACGGTGTAGGCGGCGACCGCTGCAGCCAGGTCCATGATTCGAACATTAGTGCGATGCACTGACAAGAATTCTCGCGATGTGACGAATGAAACCAAAGGGACAGAAGGGTTTTGGTGAATTAGAGATGCCCAATCCGGCGACCCTCACGGTGGTCTGTCGATCACCGATCGGTCACGGGTTCGGCGCGGCGCCCGGAAAACGCACACGGACGTTCCTAGGCTCGCGGCGTGAGCGATCGATACGGTTCCGACGTGCTGGCACGCGACCCGCACTCCCGCCGACCCAGGTCCACCGAGCGGGTCGCCGAGATCGGTCTGGTGGTCGAGGACGCGCAAACCGGATACGTGGGCGCGATCGTCGCGGTCGAGTACCAACGGATGCAGCTCGAGGACCGCAACGGCCGCCGAAAGTCCTTCCCGATCGGCCCCGGGTACCTCATCGACGGCAAGCCGGTGATCATCAACCCGCCGATGCGAAGGGCGCCCACCGCACCGACCCGTACGGCGTCGGGCTCGGTGGCGGTAACCGGCGGGCGTGCCAAGGTCGCACTGGCCAGCCGGATCTACGTCGAGGGACGCCACGACGCCGAACTCGTCGAACAGGTGTGGGGTCACGACCTGCGGGTGGAGGGCGTGGTTGTCGAGTACCTCGGCGGCATCGACGACCTCTCCGCCATCGTCGCGGAGTTCCAACCGGGACCCGGTCGCCGGCTCGGCGTACTGGTCGACCACTTGGTCGCGGGCTCGAAGGAGACCCGCATCGCCGACGCGGTGAAACGCGGACCCGGTGGCGCCAACACCCTCGTCGTCGGTCATCCGTACATCGACGTCTGGCAGGCCGTGAAACCGTCCCGGCTGGGTTTGAAGGAATGGCCGGTGATCCCGCGAGGAACGGATTGGAAGCACGGCATCTGTGCGGCGCTGGGCTGGCCGCACGCCGAGCAGGCCGACATCGCCGAGGCGTGGCGGCGGATCCGCGGCAGGGTGCGCGACTGGAACGACCTCGAACCCGCCCTCATCGGCAGGGTCGAGGAACTCATCGACTTCGTCACCCAACCCACCGACTGATCCGTGGTAAGCCTGAAGCGTGTCTGACGTCGGCCTGTTCGACCTCGGCGGCGATTCGCCGAGCTCCGAGGTGAGTTACGGCGCGCCCGCGTCGGCGTCGGCACCCCTTGCCGTGCGGATGCGGCCCATGGGTCTCGACGAGGTCGTCGGCCAGGACCACCTGCTGCGGCAGGGCTCACCGCTGCGCCGCATGGTCGAGGGTTCCGGCGCTGCGTCGGTCATCCTCTACGGCCCGCCAGGCACCGGCAAGACCACGTTGGCGTCGTTGATATCGCAGGCCACCGGCAGGCGGTTCGAGGCGTTGTCGGCGTTGTCGGCCGGGGTCAAGGAGGTGCGGGCCGTCATCGAGGTAGCTCGGCGGGCGGCCACACAGGGACAGCAGACCGTGCTGTTCATCGACGAGGTGCACCGGTTCTCCAAGACGCAGCAGGATGCGCTGCTGGCTGCCGTCGAGAACCGGGTCGTGCTGCTGGTGGCGGCCACCACCGAGAACCCGTCGTTCTCCGTTGTCGCGCCGTTGTTGTCGCGGTCGCTGATCCTGCAGTTGCAGCCACTGAACCCCGACGCGATTCAGGCGGTCGTCGAGCGCGCCGTCGCCGATCCCCGCGGACTCAACGGCGTGGTCGCCGTCGACCCCGAGGCGATCGACCTGCTGGTGCGGCTGGCGGCGGGCGATGCCCGGCGTGCGCTGACCGCCCTCGAGGTGGCATCGGAGGCGACCGACCGGGTGACCGTCGAGACGGTCGAGGAGTCACTCGACAAGGCGGCCGTGCGCTACGACCGCGACGGTGATCAGCACTACGACGTGATCAGTGCGTTCATCAAGTCGATCCGCGGATCCGACGTGGACGCGGCGCTGCACTACCTGGCCAGGATGCTGACCGCGGGGGAGGACCCTCGGTTCATCGCGCGCCGGTTGATGATCCTGGCCAGCGAGGACATCGGCATGGCCGACCCGACGGCGTTGCCGATCGCGGTCGCCGCCGCGCAGACCGTGCAGCTGATCGGACTACCCGAGGCGCAGCTCACGCTGGCGCATGCGACGGTGCATCTGGCGTCGGCGCCGAAGTCGAACGCGGTGACGACGGCGTTGGGGGCCGCGATGGCCGACATCAAGGCAGGAAAGGCGGGGCTGGTACCGCCGCACCTGCGCGACGGTCACTACTCCGGAGCTGCGGCGCTCGGTAACGCGCAGGGTTATCGCTACCCGCACGACGACCCTGGAGGCGTTGTCGCGCAACAGTATTCGCCGGACGAGGTGGTGGGCACGGACTACTACCGGCCTACGTCGCACGGTGCCGAGCGCGATATCGCCACGCGGCTCGACAAACTGCGTGCCATCATCCGCAACAAACGCTGAGAACGCGCTGGCCGCCCCGAGACTGCTGTCAGATCGTCGTCAGGGCGGATTTCGCGATCTCCCCGCAGTTCCGGTGAGGAGTTTCAGCGGCGCAACAGTCCAGACTTGCGGCGACCCATCAACGCCGAGACCAGGGCGACGCCGACCGCGGCCACGATCACCTGGACGAGCAGTTCGAGCCAGTCGATGCCCTTGGTGGAGGTGGGAATTCCCATCGCCCGGGCCAGAGCGGTGCCGACGAATGCGGCGACGATGCCGACCAGGATGGTGACCAGGACCGAGATGTTCTGCTTGCCGGGTGCGACCATTCGGCCGAGCACGCCGATCACGACGCCGATGAGAATCGCGGTGATGATGCCGGTGATTGTCATGTCTTCCTCCAGGGGAACGATTGATGCCCAAACAGCGATTGGTGCTTGAGCAATACCCCTGGGGCGTAGAAACAAACGCCTGCGTCAAAAGCGCGAGATCGTCAGGCCAGCTCGGGCACCCGCAGATGGGCAAGCACCAACTCGAACTCGCCATCGGCGACCTCGGTGGCGCCGGCAGCGCGGATCGACTCGGCCTTGAGTGCCCGTGCCTGATCGCGGTTGCGTTCCATGGCGGCGCGGTTGCTGAACGACACCGAGGACACCGCGCGTCCCGATCCCCGTTCGACCATCAGGCTGGCGCTGCGGAATCCGTCGAGGTGCTCGACCTGAGGCAACACCGAGGAGCGGAAGTACTCGATGCCCGCATCCATCTGATCGGCGGGCAGGGCCAGCCAAGTGGCCCGCATGCAGGCGCCTGTGTCAGAGCTGCGCTGACGATGAAGAACGGCGATCTCCCATGCTTCGACCGTCGCGCGACCGCTGAACGCCACGGCGGCCCGATCCCGAAGAGGGCCAATCTCCTCAGCACTCCTGCGCTGGGCCTCCTCGGATTCCCACGCGCTGGTGGCAATGCACTCACCGAACTGCCTGTCGACGACCAGCGACAGCCCGATGAAGCCGGCCATGTCCTGAAGCGCAGGCATGACGTCATCGCGAACGCACGAGATCCCCGCGTCGATGGACGGCGGCTGCGCAGCGAAAGTGGTAGTTCGTGCGAACACGATCTGCCTCCCTTGTCGGGTCGGGGCGGCGCCCCGGGTAGCGCCACCGGTCCACCGATCACTGTGCTCCGCCCGGTTCGCCGAGGCAATGGTTTCGAGGGTGGCCTCGGTAGGCTCGGACCGTGCACACCGAGGTACTCGACGTCGACGCCCCCGCTTGCGGGGGAGTCTTGCCGGGCATCGTGTCGCCGTCGGTGACGTTGCCAGTGCCGGGTGGCAAACCGCTGCTGGGAACGTGGCAGAGCGTGATGCTCGTCGACCTCGACCGGGACAACCCGCGCCGGTCGGTCAGGTTGAGCTTCATCGACGGTTGAGCGGCTCCGGGGTGAGTGCGCCGTGGCCTGGATCCACTGTCGCCGCCGGGGCGGCTCCGGGTCGCAAGCCGCGCCTGTCAACCACCCGAACGCGGACCGGTACTGTAATGCGGTCGAGAAACTCCAGCATTTAAGGACAACAGCACGTGCAGACACACGAGATCAGGAAGCGCTTCCTCGATCACTTCGTGGCGGCAGGCCACGCCGAAGTGCCAAGCGCATCGGTGATCCTCGACGACCCCAACTTGCTGTTCGTCAATGCCGGAATGGTGCAGTTCGTGCCCTACTTCCTTGGCCAGCAGACACCGCCGTGGGATCGCGCGACCAGCGTGCAGAAGTGCATTCGCACGCCGGACATCGACGAGGTCGGCATCACGACCCGGCACAACACCTTCTTCCAAATGGCAGGCAACTTCTCGTTCGGCGACTACTTCAAGAAGGGCGCCATCGAGTTCGCGTGGACGCTGTTGACCAATCCTCAGGACCAGGGTGGCTACGGGTTCGATCCTGAAAGACTGTGGGCCACCGTCTATCTCGATGATGACGACGCCATCGAGCTATGGCAGCAAGTGGCTGGGCTGCCGCTCGAGCGCATCCAGCGCCGCGGCATGGCCGACAACTACTGGTCGATGGGCATCCCTGGCCCGTGCGGGCCGTCATCGGAGATCTACTACGACCGCGGACCCGAGTACGGGATCGAGGGCGGCCCCGAGGCCAACGAGGATCGCTACATCGAGATCTGGAACCTCGTGTTCATGCAGAACGAGCGCGGCGGGGGCACCAGCAAGGAGGACTTCGAGATCCTCGGGCCGTTGCCGCGCAAGAACATCGACACCGGCATGGGCATCGAGCGGGTGGCCTGCCTGCTGCAGGGTGTGGACAACGTCTACGAGACCGATCTGCTGCGACCCGTCATCGACCTGGTTGCCGGAATCGCCCCGCGTGGGTACGGCGCAGGAAACCACGAAGACGACGTGCGCTACCGCATCATCGCCGACCACAGCCGCACCGCTGCGATCATCATCGGCGACGGCGTCAGCCCCGGCAACGACGGCCGTGGCTACGTGCTGCGCCGCCTGCTGCGCCGGGTGATCCGGTCGGCCAAGCTGCTCGGCATCGACACCCCGATCGTCGGCGACCTCATGGTCACAGTGCGCGACGCGATGGGCCCTTCGTACCCCGAGCTCGTCACCGACTTCGACCGGATCAGCCGCATCGCCGTGGCCGAGGAGACCGCGTTCAACCGGACCCTCGCCTCCGGCTCGCGGTTGTTCGAGGACGCCGCCCGTGCGACGAAGGCGTCCGGCACCGACGTCCTCTCCGGCGGCGATGCCTTCGCGCTGCACGACACCTACGGTTTCCCGATCGAGCTGACCCTCGAGATGGCCGCCGAGGCGGATCTGCGCGTTGACGAGGAGGGCTTCCGCGGTTTGATGGCCGAGCAGCGTCAGCGCGCCAAGGCCGACGCCGCCGCCCGCAAGCACGCCCACGCCGACCTGTCGGCCTACCGCGAGCTCGTCGACGCCGGCGCGACGGAGTTCACCGGATTCGACGAACTTACTTCCGAGGCAAGGATTCTCGGCATCTTCGTCGACGGCAAGCGGGTGCCGGTCGTCGCCCACTCCGGCGGGATGCGCGGCTCCGCCGCGGGTGGAGCGGGCGCGGAACGCGTTGAGCTGGTCTTGGACCGAACCCCGCTCTACGCCGAGTCCGGGGGGCAGATCGCCGACATCGGATCCATTTCCGGTACCGGTTCCAGCGTCGCCGCGAAGGCTGCCGTCACCGACGTGCAGAAGATCGCCAAGACGCTGTTCGTGCACCGCGTCAACGTCGAGTCCGGCGAGTTCGTCGAGGGCGACACCATCGTCGCGAGCGTCGACCCGACCTGGCGCCACGGCGCCACCCAGGGACACACCGGCACACACATGGTGCACGCTGCACTCCGACAGGTGTTGGGCCCCAACGCGGTTCAGGCTGGCTCGCTGAACCGGCCCGGCTACTTGCGATTCGACTTCAACTGGCAGGGCGCGCTCAGCGACGACCAGCGCGAGCAGATCGAGGTCGTCACCAACGAGGCGGTCCAAGCCGACTACGCGGTCAACACCATGTACACCAAACTGGAGAAGGCCAAGGCGATGGGGGCGATGGCGCTCTTCGGCGAGGCCTACCCCGAGGACGTCCGGCTGGTCGAGATCGGCGGGCCCTTCTCACTGGAGCTGTGCGGCGGTACGCACGTGCACAACTCAGCGCAGATCGGACCCGTGACGATCCTCGGTGAGTCGTCGGTGGGATCCGGGGTGCGCCGCGTCGAGGCCTACGTCGGGCTCGACTCGTTCAAGTACCTGGCCAAGGAGCGCGCACTGATGGCGGGCCTCGCGTCGTCGCTGAAGGTGCCTTCCGACGAGGTGCCCGCCAGGGTCGCCAGCCTCGTCGAGCGACTCAAGGTTGCCGAGAAGGAACTGGACCGTGCCCGGCTGGCGAACGCGCGGGCAGCTGCGGTGAACGCCGCTGCAGGCGCCGAGCAAGTCGGTAAGGTCCGTCTCGTGGCACAGCGGATGGCCGGCGGCATGTCGGCAGCCGATCTGCGCAGCCTCGTCGGCGACATTCGCGGCAAGCTCGGATCCGACCCCGCAGTCGTCGCGCTGATCGCCGAGGGCGATGACGATTCGGTTCCGTTCGTGGTGGCGACCACCCCAGCCGCCCAAGACCTCGGCCTTTCCGCCAACGACCTCGTCAAGACGCTCGGCGCGGCAGTCAACGGCCGCGGCGGCGGCAAGGCCGACCTCGCCCAGGGGTCCGGCACCGGGGCCTCCGGAATCGATGCGGCCCTCGCCGCGCTCCGTGCCGAGGTGGCACGGGGTCAGCGGAGCTGACTTAGTGGGCCAGACCGAGGACCGTCTGCCTGACCGACCAGGCGGCAGCCTGCAGCCTCCCGACCCGGGCCGCGGGCGACGGCTCGGCATCGACGTGGGCACGGTCCGCATCGGAGTGGCCAGCAGCGATCCGGATGGCATCCTGGCCACCCCGGTGGAGACGGTTCGGCGCGACCGCACCGACAAACACGTCAAGCGACTGGCCAGGCTCGTCGCCGACATGGACGTGGTAGAGGTAGTGGTTGGACTGCCACGCACCCTTGCCGAGCGAACCGGGCCGTCGGCCGTCGACGCGATCGCCGTCGCGGACACGCTGGCGGCCCGCATTGCACCGATCCCAGTACGGCTTGCCGACGAACGTCTCACGACGGTGACCGCGCAGCGGGAACTGCGAGAGGCCGGCATCAAAGCGAAGGGACAGAGGGCCATGATCGATCAGGCCGCCGCGGTCGGCATTCTGCAGACCTGGCTGGATCAGCGGCGGGCCGCTCTGGCCGACCGCGCCGGAGCGGCCGATGCCTGACGACTGGGTACGCGAGCGCACCGAGCCGGTATCGGTCGGCAGGCCGCGCCGCGGCATGAGCCGCAGGGAACGCGCCCGCGCAACGCGCAACCGCCGCAAGCGCAGGACCGTCACCGGATTTGCCGTCGCCGCGCTCATCGTCGTCGTGATCGGCGCGGTGTTCCTCGGCTCCCGGCTGTGGCACGGGCTGTTCGGCGCAGGGGACGACTACCAGGGCGACGGCGTACGCGACGTCGTCATCGAGGTCCACAACGGCGACTCCACCACGGCGATCGGCCAGACGCTGCTCGACCACCAGGTGATCGCGACCGTGCCTGCCTTCGTGAGGGCCGCCACGGGCAACGCCGCGATCGCGGCGATTCAGCCCGGGTTCTACAAGGTGCGCACCGAGATCCCGGCCGCGAATGCCGTTGCGCGACTTTCCGATGCGCAGAGCCGGGTCGGTCGGCTGGTGATCCCGGAAGGCCGTCAGCTCGACGACATCGCCGACGTCAAGACCAACGACGTCACACAGGGTGTGTTCACCCTGATCTCAGAGGCCACCTGCGTGCAGCTCGACGACGCCAAGCAGTGCGTCAAGGCCGATGACCTCAAGCGGGCCGCGGGTTCGTCTGAGTTGTCGGCGCTGTCCATCCCGGAGTGGGCGCTCGATCCGATCAAGGCTCTCGGAAACGACCACCGGCGCATCGAGGGGCTGATCGCACCGGGCACGTGGAACGTGGACCCGTCGGCATCGGCCCAGGACATCCTGTCGACTCTGATCTCGGCCAGCAGCCGGCAGTACGAACAGGAAGGGCTGTTGGAGGCAGGCAAGGCCGCCAACCTGACGCCGTACCAGATCCTTACCGTGGCGTCGCTGGTGCAGCGCGAGGCCAAGCCCCAGGACTTCGCCAAGGTGGCCAGGGTCATCTACAACCGGCTCGCCGAACCCGAGCACAACCGACTCGAGTTCGACTCCACGGTGAACTACCCGCTGGACCGTCAAGAGGTGGCCACCACCGACGGAGATCGCGCGCAGAACACGCCGTGGAACACCTATGTGCGAGAAGGCCTTCCGGCAACGCCGATCTGTTCGCCAGGTCAGCCCGCGCTGGCCGCCGCGGAGAATCCCGAGCCGGGTGACTGGCTGTACTTCGTCACCGTCGACATGACGGGCACGACGCTGTTCACCCGTGACTACCAGCAACACCTGGCGAACATCGAACTCGCCAGGCACAACGGTGTCCTCGACAGCGCCCGCTAACGGCCGACGCCGGGCGGCGGTCCTCGGATCGCCGATCGTGCATTCGCGGTCGCCGCAACTCCACTTGGCGGCCTACCGCGCGCTCGGTCTCACCGACTGGACCTACGACCGCATCGAGTGCACCGCCGACGAATTGCCCTCGCTGGTAGGCGGTTTCGGGCCCGAGTGGGTAGGGGTGTCGGTCACCATGCCCGGCAAGTTCGCCGCGTTGGCGTTCGCCGACGAACGCACCACCCGCGCCGAACTCGTCGGATCGGCCAACACGCTCGTGCGCACCGACACCGGCTGGCGGGCCGACAACACCGACGTCGACGGCGTCACGGGCGCCCTCGGCGCGAAACTCGAGGGGAACCGGTCCGACGTGGAGCGGGCCGCCGTGCTCGGCTCGGGCGGCACCGCACCGGCAGCGCTGGTCGGGCTGGTGGAACTCGGTGCGTCCGACGTGTCGATCGTCTCCCGCAATCGCGAGAAGGCAGAGCCACTGCTTGCCCTCGGTGCCCGGCTCGGGGTCAGCGTGCGGTGGGCCCCGCTGGGCACGCCGCTCGGCGACGTCGATGCCGTCGTCAACACGTTGCCTGCGATCGTCGCCGCCGAGCACGCCAGCACGGTCGCCGGGCCGTGGTTGCTGCTCGACGCGATCTACGACCCATGGCCGACCCCGTTGGCGGAGGCGGTCGCCGCTGCGGGCGGCTCGGTGGTCAGCGGGCTGGACATGCTGCTGCATCAGGCGTTCGCCCAGGTGGAGCAGTTCACCGGGCGCCCTGCGCCAAAAGAGGCGATGAGCGCCGCCCTCGGCTGACGTTAGCCTTCGAAGATGGGGGCGGGGGTGGCCTGCGCGTGCGTGCTGGCCTGGTTCGCGGCGCTGACCGTGTACGACGTGCGACAGCGGCGGCTACCCAACGTGCTGACGCTGCCAGGTGCCGCGGTGGTGCTCGCCGTCGCGGTGCTCACCGGTCGGGGCGTGCCAGGGTTGATCGGTGCGGTTGCCTTGGCGCTGGTGTATCTCGGCGTGCACCTGGTGGCGCCCGCGGGCATGGGTGCTGGCGACGTCAAGCTGGCGATCGGCGTCGGCGCGCTCACCGGATCGTTCGGCATCGACGTCTGGATGCTGGCCGCCCTGGGCGCTCCCATTCTGACCGCGATGTGGGCCGTCGCCGCGGCATTCCGCGGCAGGACGGCCACGGTGCCGCACGGCCCGTCGATGTGCGCCGCCGCGGCCGTCGCGCTGGCTCTGGTCGTTGTCTAGTTGCAGGCCGGGTTACGTTCACCCGGTGGAGATGATCGGCTCGCGGCAACGCAACCAGCCCGCGCCGCCGTGGGCCATCTTCGACGATCTCTGCAACCCGAACCGCCAACCCGACCGGCAGTGGTTGCTGCTTCTGGACGACGAAATCGCTCCGGTGGTCCTGGAATCCGAACGGCCAGGTCATGTGGTGTGGTCGTCGCTGTGGGTCAAGCGGCCCGATGCGCGCCTGTACTTCGACCTGGTGCCGGGCGGCGGCGGCACCGATCTGCGTTGGACGCTCTACGTCGACGAGCCGGTGCCGGACGCACGCCTCATCTTGCACATGCGCAAGCGAATCGGCGAGCTCATCAATGCGAACCTGCGCTACTCCTACGGTCAATAGGCGGTAGCGCTGTGCGGCGGCGCCGACTTCTGCGCGTGGGCTGTAGTTTCCGACGCGATACGACCCAGAGGCAGAAGTCGGCGACGGCTAGGAACCGAAGTACAGCGTGATGGTGCCGTCCCTGGTGACGCCGGCGCCGGGTGGCGGGTCCTGTCTGACCACCTTGGCGCGTTGATCGGCAGACCCCGGCACGTCGCCTGCGTTGGACGGTGTTCCCGTGAAGCCCTGGCCCTGCAGAGTCGTCACGACGTCGGCCCAGAACTTGCCCGTGAGGTCGGGCATCGGGATCTGATTGCCCTTCGAGACCTGCACCTGGATCAAGTCGTTGAGCGGCGTGACCTGACCGGCGGGCGGAAGCGTGCCGACCACCTGGCCCGCTGGCAGCACGCTGTCGACGGGGACCTGGATCAGATTGGTGAACTTCGACGCACCGAGGATCTGTTGGGCGACGTCCCAGGTCGCGCCGGCCGGAACCGGTGGCACCGGCGCCGTCCCCGGTCCCGAGCCGACGAAGACCGTGATCTCGTTGGTGATCGACGCCGTTGAGTCGACCGGTGGGCTGATCTCGACCACCTGGCCCTGGTCCTCGGGCTTCGACGCCTTCGACGCCTGGACGACCTTCTCGAAGCCGGCGTCCTCGAGCTTGCTCTTGCACTCCTGGAAGGTCAGCGTCGTGCAGTCGGGGACCTTCTCCTGCGAGATGCCCGTCGAGACGTTGATAGTGATGACGTCGCCCGTGCGGGCCATTGAATCGGCGTCGGGCTCGGTATTGATCGCCTCGCCCTGATCCACCGTGGAGTCGGGCTTCGTCTGGACGTTGACCGTGAAACCGGCGTTCTCCAGCGCGGTTCTGGCCGCATCCAACTTCTGGCCGTACACGTCCGGCACTCGCGCATCGCGGGCACCGAACACCGTGAACCCAACCGTCACCACGACGGCCAGCACCGCGAGCATCGCCACGGCGATCACCCATCGGCGGACCGACTTGCCGCGCGCAGGAATTTGCTCCGTCGGCCGCAGGGCGCCGCCGCGCGAGGGCGCCGTCGACAGCAGGTGGGATTGCTCGGCATCGCTGAACAGTTTCGGGGCGTCGGGCGTCTCGCCGCTGTGCACGCGGATCAGATCGGCGCGCATCTCCGCCGCGCTCTGGTACCGGTTCTCGGGGTTCTTGGCCAGCGCCTTGAGCACCACGGCATCCAGCTCGGGGGAGACGGCATCACTGCGCTTCGACGGGCGAACCGGATCCTTGCGGACGTGCTGGTAGGCCACCGAGACGGGGGAATCGCCGGTGAAAGGTGGCTTGCCCGTAAGCATTTCGTAGAGCACGCAGCCCAGCGAGTAGACGTCCGAGCGGGCGTCGACGTTCTCGCCGCTGGCCTGCTCGGGGGACAGGTACTGCGCGGTGCCGATCACGGCGGAGGTTCTGGTGAGCCGGTTGCCGGTGTCGGCGAGGGCGCGGGCGATGCCGAAGTCCATCACCTTCACCGCGCCGGTCTTGCTGATCATGATGTTGGCGGGCTTGACGTCGCGGTGGATGATGCCGTTCTGGTGACTGAAGTTCAGCGCCTCACACGCGTCGGCGATCACCTCGACGGCCTGCCGCTGCTCCATCGGGCCGTCGTTGCGCACGATGTCGCGCAGCGTCACGCCTTCGACGTACTCCATCACGATGTAGGGCAGCGGCCCCTCTGGCGTCTCGGCCTCGCCGGTGTCGTACACCGCGACGATCGACGAATGATTGAGCGCAGCGGCGTTCTGCGCCTCCCGGCGGAACCGGAGATAGAAGCTCGGGTCGCGGGCCAGATCTGCGCGCAGCACCTTGACCGCGACGTCGCGGTGAAGCCGGACGTCGCGGGCCAGATGGACCTCCGACATGCCGCCGAACCCGAGGATGTCACCGAGCTCGTAGCGGTCGGACAGGTGCTGAGGAGTCGTCATCGCCATGAATGTTCCGTGGTCGAGCGTAGCGCGACCGACCCCAATGAACGTGGTCGCGAGGTCGCTCGCCGACAAATAGGTTGGCGCTCGTGTCCACCCGTACCGCCACCATCGACGATCTCGACGCCATCTCCGAGATCTACGGCCACTACGTCGCCACCAGCATCGCCACGTTCGAAATGGACCCGCCGGACGCGGCTGAGTGGCGGCGTCGCTTCGCCGCGATCACGGACGCAGGCCTGCCGTTCCTGGTCACCGAGCGCGACGGGGAAGTGGCCGGTTACGCCTACTGCGGGCCGTGGAAGAGCAGGCCCGCCTACGGTGCCACCGTCGAGGACTCCGTCTACGTCGCGCCGTCGGCCATCGGGAAGGGCTGCGGCACCGAACTGGTGCGCGCTCTGCTCGATGCCTGCGCCGTCGCGGGAATCAGGGAGATCATCGCGGTGATCGCCGATACGGGCGACCCGGCGTCGGTCGAGTTGCACCGCCGGTGCGGTTTCGTCGAGGCCGGACGGCTGACCCGCGTGGGCTTCAAGCACGGCCAGTACGTCGACACGTTGCTGCTGCAGCGCACCCTGGCTTGAGACGATTACGTGCTGAATTCCCCGGCGTGGGAAGATGGGACGCGTGTTGCGATGGATAACTGCCGGTGAATCGCACGGCCGCGCCTTGGTGGCCGTGGTCGAGGGCATGGTTGCGGGCGTAAGTGTCACCACCGAGGACATCGCAGGCGAGCTGAAACGCCGTCGCCTCGGCTACGGCCGCGGCGCGCGGATGAAGTTCGAGGCCGACGAGGTCACCGTATTGGCCGGCGTCAGGCACGGGATCACGCTCGGCGGCCCGATCGCCATCGAGATCGGCAACACCGAGTGGCCGAAGTGGGAGGCCGTGATGTCGGCCGACCCGGTCGATGCGGCCGATCTGGACGTGGCGCGCAACGCACCGCTGACGCGACCACGGCCGGGCCACGCCGACTACGCGGGCATGCTCAAGTACGGCTTCGACGACGCCCGGCCGGTGCTCGAGCGCGCCAGCGCCCGCGAGACCGCAGCCAGGGTCGCCGCAGGCACCGTCGCCCGCGCGTTCCTGCGCGAGGCGCTCGGTGTCGAGGTGCTGTCGCACGTCATCTCCATCGGCGCGTCGAAGCCGTACGACGGCCCGCCGCCGCAGCCAGGCGACCGCGACGCCATCGACGACAGCCCCGTGCGCGCCTTCGACAAGGACGCCGAAGAGGCCATGATCGCTGAGATCGAGGCCGCCAAGAAGGACGGCGACACGCTCGGCGGCATCGTCGAGGTGGTCGTCGAGGGTCTGCCGATCGGGCTTGGCTCCTTCACCAGCGGCGAGAACAAGCTGGACAGCCAGCTCGCGGCCGCGGTGATGGGCATCCAGGCCATCAAGGGCGTCGAGATCGGTGACGGCTTCGAGACGGCACGTCGTCGCGGCACCGTCGCCCACGACGAGATCTACCCCGGCCCCGACGGTGTGATCCGATCCACCAACCGGGCAGGTGGTCTCGAAGGCGGCATGACCAACGGCCAGCCGCTGCGGGTGCGGGCCGCGATGAAGCCCATCTCGACGGTGCCGCGCGCCCTGGCGACCGTCGACATGGCGACTGGTGACGAGGCCGTCGCGATCCACCAGCGCTCCGACGTGTGCGCGGTGCCCGCGGCGGGCGTCGTCGTCGAGACCATGGTCGCGCTCGTGGTGGCCCGCGCGGCCCTCGAGAAGTTCGGTGGCGACTCGCTGACCGAGACCCGCGCCAACGTGGACAACTACTTGCGCGCCATCGCCGAGCGCGGCAATTCTTCGGACGGGCAGGAGCGCAGCGACCGGGGGATCGATTCCGGGCAGGCGTCGGGCTGATGGCGCCCAAGGCCGTCCTCGTGGGCATGCCCGGTTCGGGCAAGTCCACCATCGGGCGGCGTCTTGCCAAGGCGCTCGACGTGCCTCTGCTCGACACCGACGTCAAGATCGTCGAGACCACCGGCCGCACCATCGCCGAGATCTTCGTCGACGGCGAGCCCGAGTTCCGCCGCATCGAGGCAGATGTGGTGCGCGCGGCGCTTGCCGAGACCGATGGCATCGTGTCGCTGGGTGGTGGCGCAGTGACCTCTCCCGAGGTGCGCGAGGCGCTGGCCGGACACACCGTGATCTACTTGGAGATCAGTGCCGCCGAGGGTATTCGGCGCACGTGCGGCGGCTCGGGACGGCCACTGCTGGCCGGCGCCGACGCCGCCGAGAAGTTCCGATCGTTGATGTCCGCACGGGTGCCGCTGTACCGCGAGGTCGCGACGATGCGGATCAACACCAACCGGCGCAACCCGGGTGCGGTGGTCCGCCATATCGTGCACCGACTGCATTGCGCGGCAACGGAACCCGAGCGTGGCCGCCGGCGCCGTCGGTCGGCATGGCGCAGGCTGCCGACCGTCCTCAATCCTGCCCCAACCACCGAGGCCCCGCCGAGTCCCGCGGCGCTGGCCCGCCGAGCGGAAGCACGCAATGACTGAACCAGTGACCGTCAACGTCCACGTCGACCGGCCGTACCCGGTGATCATCGGCCGTGGTCTGTTGGACGATCTGACCAGGACCCTCGACGGCCGCCACAAGGTGGCGATCCTGCACCAGCCGGTGCTCAATCAGACCGCCGAGGCGATCCGCGATCACCTGGCGGAGAAGGGCGTCGACGCGCACCGCATCGAGATCCCCGATGCCGAGGCGGGCAAGGAGCTGCCGGTCGTCGGTTTCATCTGGGACGTGTTGGGCCGCATCGGCATCGGCCGCCGCGACGCCATCGTGAGCCTCGGCGGAGGAGCGGCCACCGACGTCGCGGGCTTCGCCGCGGCGACCTGGCTGCGCGGTGTCGACATCGTGCACGTGCCGACCACGCTGCTGGCCATGGTCGACGCCGCCGTCGGCGGCAAGACGGGTATCAACACCGACGCGGGCAAGAACCTGGTTGGTGCATTCCACCAGCCGCTCGCGGTGCTCATAGATCTGGAGACCCTCGCGTCGTTGCCGCGCAACGAGATCGTCGCAGGCATGGCCGAGATCGTGAAGGCCGGTTTCATCGCCGACCCCGTCATCCTCGATCTGATCGAAGCCGACCCCGAGGCGGCGCTCGATCCGACGGGCACGGTACTTCCCGAGTTGATCCGGCGCGCTGTCGCGGTCAAGGCGGAGGTCGTGGCGGCCGACGAGAAGGAATCCGCGCTGCGCGAGATCCTGAACTATGGCCACACCCTGGCGCACGCGATAGAGCGGCGCGAACGCTACCGGTGGCGTCACGGTGCCGCGGTCTCGGTGGGTTTGGTCTTCGCGGCCGAACTCGGCAGGCTCGCCGGACGGCTCGACGACGCCACCGCCGACCGGCACGAGTCGATCCTCACCTCGCTGGGGCTGCCGGTGAGCTACGACGCCGACGCCCTGCCGCACCTGCTCGAATACATGGCAGGGGACAAGAAGACCCGCGCCGGTGTGCTGCGCTTCGTCGTCCTCGATGGGCTCGCCAAGCCTGGCAGGCTGGAGGGTCCCGACCCGGCGCTGGTGGCGGCGGCCTACTCGGAGATCGGAATCCGATGACCGGCACCGTCAACGTCATCAACGGCCCGAACCTCGGCAGGCTCGGCCGTCGTGAGCCCGCGGTATACGGCACCACCACCCACGACGATCTGGTCGCCCTGATCGAGCGGGAGGCCGCCGAGCTGGGGTTGAAAGTCGTTGTCCGCCAAAGCGACAGCGAAGCCGAGCTGCTCGGCTGGATTCACGCTGCCGCCGACGCCGGCGAGCCCGTGGTGCTCAACGCAGGCGCGCTGACTCATACCTCGGTGGCGCTGCGCGACGCGTGCTCGGAACTCAGCGCGCCGCTGATCGAGGTGCACATCTCGAACGTGCACGCCCGCGAAGAATTCCGGCACCACTCATACCTGAGCGCCGTGGCGACGGGTGTGATCGTGGGGCTGGGCGTGCAGGGCTACCTGTTGGCGCTGCGCTATCTGGCCAGCCGCGGTTAGGGCTGCTTCTCTGCCTCGGCAGGAGCGGCCTCGGTCCCGACTGACACGGCCTGGAACACGTCGGTATCGGCGCGATCGCCGTCAGCAGCGCTGTGCCGCTGTATCGGCGGGGCCTTGCGGTCGATGAGGGAACGGCCAAGCGCCACTCCGGTGATCGCCGCCAGGAACGTGATGAGTGCGGTGAACGCCGCGAACGTGGTGACCTCGCTGAGAAACCCCCCGGCGTACAGGTTGTCGTAGAACAGCGAGATGAACCAGGCCACGAAGCCGCTGACGATGCCAGCGAACAGACCTGCGATCAGCCACGTCATGGCGAGGTCGGCGCGCCGGTCCGGGTCGGGTTGAGCACTGGCGTCTGCGCGACCGTCGATCAGCCCCCACACGAACGCCGCGATGATGAACAACACCACCAGGGTGACGCTGATCAGAATGGCGTACCTTTCCCAGGCGTTGATCATCGCGCCCTGCAGCAGCCGGACCACGACCATCGACGCCGCGAACACCAGTCCGCGCAGCAACCACTTACTCATGAGGGCACAGCGTAGCGAGTAGCGTCAACGACCGTGACGATTTCCCAGCGCCGGGACCGGCTGCGTCGCCGCTTGGTCGCGGCGGAGTTGGATGCCATGTTGGTAACGGACCTGGTCAACGTGCGATATCTGTCCGGTTTCACCGGCTCGAACGCTGCGCTGTTGATCCTCGCCGAACACGAAACGCCGGTGCTGGCTACCGACGGTCGGTACCGAACGCAGGCAGCCCAGCAGTCACCGGACGCCGAGATCGTCATCGAGAGGGCCTGCGGGCCGCACCTGGCGGCACGTGCGGCGGCCTGGAACGTGCGGCGGCTGGGCTTCGAGAGCCACGTCGTCACCGTCGACGGTCACGCGATCCTGCAGAAGTCGGCGGGCGAGACCGTCTTGGTCAGGGCCGCGGGGACGGTCGAGGCCCTGCGCGAGGTCAAGGACGCGGGCGAGATCGCCCTGCTCAGGCTGGCGTGCGAAGCCGCCGACGCCGCATTGGCCGACCTCGTCAACGGTGGCGGGCTGCGGCCGGGCCGCACGGAGAAGGAGGTCGGCAGGGAGCTCGAGTCCCGGATGCTCGACCACGGCGCCGACGGCGTGTCGTTCGAGACCATCGTCGCGGCGGGTGCGAACTCGGCCATCCCGCACCACCGGCCGACGGATGCGGTGCTGGCAGCCGGTGACTTCGTCAAGATCGATTTCGGCGCCCTGGTGGCCGGATACCACTCCGACATGACCAGGACGTTCGTCCTCGCCCCCGTGGCCCAGTGGCAGCTCGACCTGTACGAGCTGGTCGCGACCTCGCAGCGGCTCGGCCGAGAGGCATTGTCGCCCGGTGTATCGCTCAAGGACGTCGACACTGCATCGCGCCAGGTCATCGCCGATGCCGGGTACGCGGAGAACTTCGGGCACGGGCTTGGGCACGGGGTCGGACTGGAGATCCACGAAGCGCCGGGAATCAGTGCCTCCGCCGCCGGTACACTGCTTCCTGGCTCTGCCGTAACCGTGGAGCCTGGCGTCTACCTGCCCGGCCATGGCGGTGTCCGCATCGAGGACACGCTGGTCGTGGGCAGCGAGGAAGCACCCGCACCCGAATTGCTTACCCGGTTCCCCAAGGAACTGGCCATCCTTTAGGAGTAGTACCTACCGTGGCTTCGACCGCAGACTTCAAGAACGGCCTCGTCCTGCAAATCGACGGGCAGCTGTGGCAGATCACCGAGTTCCAGCACGTCAAGCCGGGCAAGGGCCCCGCCTTCGTGCGCACCAAGCTCAAGAACGTGCTGTCCGGCAAGGTCGTCGACAAGACCTACAACGCGGGCGTGAAGGTGGAGACCGCGACCGTCGACCGGCGCGACACCACCTACCTGTACCGCGACGGCAGCGACTTCGTGTTCATGGACTCCCAGGACTACGAGCAGCACGCGCTGCCCGAATCGCTCGTCGGTGACGCCGCGAACTTCCTGCTCGAGGGCATGCCGGTGCAGGTCGCGTTCAGCGAGGGCGCGCCGCTGTACCTGGAGCTGCCGGTGACGGTCGAACTGATCGTGTCGCACACCGATCCCGGTCTGCAGGGCGACCGGTCCAGCGCAGGCACCAAGCCCGCCACGATGGAGACCGGCGCGCAGATCAACGTGCCGCTGTTCATCAATACCGGCGACAAGCTGAAGGTCGACTCCCGTGACGGCAGTTATCTCGGTCGCGTGAATGCCTGAGCCGGGGCGAGCGAAGCGCAGCGGAGCGACGGGATGAGTGACCGTCGCGGGGACCGTGGCAGGCATCAAGCCCGCAAGCGCGCGGTCGACCTGTTGTTCGAAGCCGAGGCGCGTGGGCTGACCGCCAGCGAGGTCGCCGAGTCGCGTGGCCTGCTGGCGGAAGGCGATACCGAGGTGTCGCCGCTGAACTCCTACACGGTGACGGTGGCCCGCGGGGTCACCGAACACATCGCCCACATCGACGACCTCATCTCCGCACACCTTCACGGCTGGACGCTGGAGCGGCTGCCCGCCGTCGACCGCGCGATCCTGCGAGTGGCTGTCTGGGAGCTGCTGCACGCCGACGACGTGCCGGAGCCGGTGGCCGTCGACGAGGCGGTCGAGCTGGCCAAGAGCCTGTCCACTGATGACTCGCCGGGATTCGTCAACGGCGTACTCGGCCAGGTGATGCTGGTGACCCCGCAGATTCGTGCCGCTGCGGAGGCCGTCCGGGTGACCCCCGACGGTCAGTAACCAGGCCTCGGACGCGACGCACAGCGCAACGTGGTTCGATGACATCGTGAGCCGCTGCGTCGTCGTCCGCTGAAACGGGCACTTGCATGGATGTGCCACAGGATTGGGCGCCCTACACGACCCTCGAGGAAGCCGCGAGGGTCTATCTGCGTGACCCCGAAATGGCGCTCGACCAACTCCGCTCGCTGGTGGACTTCCCATCGATCACGTCGTTCATCATGTCCCGCGGCGAGACCGAGGAGTCTTGGGGCGAGGCGCTGTGGCAAGAGATCGTGCTCACCGACGGCAGGCGGCTGATCATGTGGCGCGCCGACGACGAGGCGACGTCCACCGACGGATACGACCGCCGCACCCTGGAATCGTCGGTGCGGACCATCCTGTTGTCGACCATCACCGACCACATCCTGACCACGCAGTTCGACGTTCTCGACGACGGCACGCGACGGCTGTCGGAGGTTCGCCTGCGGATGTACACCCAACTCATCACGCGCAGCCATCAGAAGTCGGCCACCGACACCGATCTGTTCTGCGAATCGTTCCGCTACACCAAGACAGTCGACAACGGTGGACTGGCGCAGATGCAACGCCTGCTGCAGTTCGGCCGGGAGCTGTCACGATCCATGTGAGTCACGACGACGCCGACCGCCACGCGAGGGTCGTGAGAAGCACGCTCGCCAGAATGCCGACCCCACCACGAGGAGCAGCAGCCCCCACGCGGCGTGGGAGTCGAAGGGGCCCGCGACATCCACGGAAGCGCAAGTAGCCCAAGGGAATGCGGGTTGGCACCTCTCGACCGCGGGCGACCCTTGGCGGGCGCGGCTGCACCGTCCCGCTTATCGCAGCCATATGAATCGCGTATGGGCGCGCGGAACCACCAGGCGATGTCGGATGTTGTAAGCCATGTGAAGGACACCAAACGAGGACGTGATCCGGTTACGGGGAGCATCCTCGGGAATCGGCGTGGAACCCTCGAGACCTGCTGCCATCAATTCATGGACAGTGCGGATTGGGTCGGGCTCGACAAAGTCGGACTCAAGAGATCCTCACGAAACCGAGAACCCCGCGAGCGTTTGACACAGATGTCGCTAGGCCGGTCCCAGTGCAGCGTCACGAGTGCCGGAGGTGCCGGCATGAGCGCGAAGCCCATTCAATGAAGGGAGACCTCGTGGAAGAGCAAGCGAACGGCGATCAGGTCAGGGCGGTGTTGGACAGGTGGCTCGCCGCTTTCAATGCGAAGGACTCGAAGACACTCTTTTCGTTGTACGACCCCGAGACGGTGTACGCGAATTCCGGGTCAGGACGCATGGACGGTGTAGAAGGCTTGCGGCCTTGGTACGAGGCAGTTTTCAAGGATCGTTCACTGTGCGTTCTCTTCAAAGAGGAGACCTTGTTCGAGGTCAACGGACTAGCTCTGATCGCCGGCAAGTTTCACTTCAGGTACCTGCAAGCGGACGGTAGCCATCGACCTGGTGGCTGTGGACGCGTTGCCTTGCTGTTTCGAGAGGACGAGGACGGCGCCTGGCGATTGGCCTATGACATCGACAACGAGGCGCCCGACGTTCTTCCTGTCGATTTCGAGTAGCGTCGGAGGCGAATCGGGTTGGGCGCGTTTGAGTTCTTCGGCGAGGGCCGCTCTTGACGGACTGCGAAAGGAGCCGTGCGTGATGCCCGTGTTGCACCCCTTCGACGCGGCGATCGCCCTGGACTCGGTGAGTACCGGCCTCGTGCACGGGTGCACGCGACCGGACTGGGCGCACGTGGTCGGTCCGTTCGGTGGCCTCACCGCCGCAATTATGTTGCGTGCCATCGAAATACAGCCTGACCGGCGCGGTGAGCCGGTGGCCTTGACCGTCAACTTCGCTGCGCCCGTCACCGACGGCGATTTCGACGTCCTGGTCGAGTCGCCGCGCACCAACCGCACGAATCAACACTGGATTGGCCAACTTCGACAGGACGGGCAGACCAGGACCACAGCCACTGCGTTGTTCGGCCTAAGGCGCGACACCTGGGCCGACACGGAGAGACAGGCGCCAGTCGTGCCGACGCCGGAACAGGTTGGTGCACAGGAAACCTCGGACTTCGCGCCGTGGCTGCGCAACTACGACATGCGCATCGTAGAGGGCCCAGCTCCGATTCGCGTCGAGCAAGCACGTTCGGAGTCGACCACGACGCTCTGGGTGCGCGACAGCAGGGAACGCCCTCTCGATCATGCAGCACTTGCCGCGCTGTGCGACGTCTTCTATCCACGGGTGTTCCTTCGCCGAGGTGGCATCGTCCCCGCGGGGACCGTTTCGTTGACCACTTTCTTTCATGCCGATGACCAGCAGCTGCAGATGGTAGGCGAGGACTTTCTGTTGGGCAGCGCGTGCGCAAGCCGGTTCGGGGGAGGGTACTTCGATCAGAGTGCTGCGCTCTGGAGCCGTGGCGGTGCGTTGCTGGCCATGTCCCACCAGATCGTCCACTTCAAGGGTTGAACGCGACCGCGACACAGCGCCGGGATGCATCGGTTTGGCGACGTCGATCACGGTCAACTCGGTAGGCAGGGTGGCCTCGTCGCTCGGGTCACCCTGTTTCGCTCGACAAGACTAGGTCGAGGTGTCGACGATGATCCCGGTGAGTGCGGGGGAGAATCACCCGAAATCAAGCGGGGATTCGGTTTGGGGATCATCCGCCAACTGCCCGAGGCAGCGCTGGACAGGGCTCAGATGCTGGCGTGCTGCTCGTCGCTGGTCGCGCGCCACGATTCCAGGAACCGCAGGAACGCGGTCGCGCCGGGATCCTGGAGTCCGATGCTGCGCTCCTGAAGCCAGGACGCGCGGCCGCGGCGCGACTGCAGGGGCGTCGTGTCGACGACGGCGCGTTCTGCACCCGCGATCGCGGCCGCCAACCCGGACGCCCCGTCGGATGCTTGGTCGAGCGCGTCCGCGGCGGGCATGATCGTATCGAGGATCGTCTTGTCCCCGAGCTCCGTCTTGCCGCGTTTCGCGATGTTCTCACCCGCAGCCCTGGTGAACCTCGCGGCGTCGGCGACAGTGATCTCCGTGAGGTCCGTCCAGACCTTGGAGCCGGCAAGGAGTCCGCCGGCGACCAATGCGGCCATCGTCGACGGGTTGGCGTTCGCGAACGCCTTGGCGCACTCTCGGGCGATTTCGGCGGGCGTCGCAGATTCGGGCAGAACGGATAGCGCTTCGATCACCGCCTCGGCGCCGAGCGTGACCGTGATCCCGAGGTCCCCGTCGCCGAGGGCCTGGTCCAGATCGCGCAGTTCATCGGCGTAGCTCACCACTTCGGCGAGGCTGCGCCCGATGTGTTCCTTCAACTGGTCGGCTTGCACGCGGTCACACCTCCTGGAAGAACGGCGAGGAAGCCGGCGCCTCCAGCAGCGCCAGCCGGGCATCGTTGAGAGCGAGCAAAGAGATTGACGCCCCGGCCATTTCGAGGCTGGTGGCGTATTCACCGACGTAGGACTTGGCGATCTCGACGCCGAGGCCGCTGAGCACCTGGTGGGCGCGACGGTACAGGATGTAGAGCTCCTCGAGCGGGGTTGCACCCAGCCCGTTGACCAGGCAGGCCACCCGGTCGCCGGACTTGAGTTCCAGATCGGCGACGAGGGCGTCGACGATCCGGTCGGTGATCGCGTCGGCGGTCTCGAGTGCACCGCGATGGATGCCCGGCTCGCCGTGGATGCCGATGCCGATCTCCATCTCGCCATCGGGCAGGTCGAAGCTCGCGGCGCCCGTTGTCGGCAGGATGGTGGGGGACAGGCCGATGCCCATCGTCGCCGTGTGTTCCACGACGTCCTCGGCGACCGTCGCGACCACGTCGAGGCTGTCACCGCGCTCGGCTGCCGCACCGGCGGCCTTGTAGGCGAATAGGATTCCTGCAACACCTCGTCGGTCGGTCTTGCGTTCCTTGGGCTGACTGGCCACGTCGTCGCGGCCCAGCACGGTGCGGGTTGGAATGTCCTCGAGTTCGGCGAGGTCGGCCGCGAGATCGAAGTTGAACACGTCGCCGCCGTAGTTGCCGTAGAGGTAGAGCACCCCGGCGCCACCGCTGACTGATTGCGTCGCCTCGAAGCACTGCTGGGAACTCGGCGAGCTGAAGACGTTTCCGATCGCGACGCCGTCGCACAATCCCTTGCCGACATAGCCTTTGAACAGTGGTAGGTGGCCCGAGCCGCCGCCCGTGACGATCCCGACCTTGCCTGCGACGGGCGCGTCGGCCCGCACCATGATTCGACGGTCGTCGCCGGGTGTCTTCAGCTGGTCGGGGTGGGCGAGCAGAATGCCCTCGACCATCTCGTCGACGAAGTTGCCAGGTTGGTTGAGGATCTTCTTCATGTCTTCCTTCGATCGAACGGGTGCGGGTGCGGGATCAGGACTGGGGCGCGAGCGTCGCGGGTCCCGGCCGTCGTCGGCGGCGGCGCCACGTGACTTGATCGGCGATCATGACCAGAATCAGGATCACCCCCTGCGCGATCGCGTACTGGTAGGCGGAGAGCCGTAGTGCCGTGAAGCCGCTGGCGACGATCTGCAATGTGAGAGTGGCCAGTACGACACCGAGCACGGTAGCGAAACCGCCAGTGGGATTCGTTCCGCCGAGCACGGCGATCACGATGACCAGTAGGACGTAGGACGCTCCGTAGTCCGCGGATGCCGACGGATTTCGCGCAATGAACAGCACGCCTGCTAGGCCGCCGAGGAGTCCGGTGACTAGGTAGGTGCTGGTGAGCACCGACCGGCTGCGGATGCCCGAGTACACGGCCGCCGTCGGATTGGAGCCCTCGAGCTGGATCTTCAGGCCGATCGGCGTGCGGTTGATCAGCAGCGCGACGAAGACGGCGGTGAGGATGAAAACCAGGAATAGAATGGGGATTCCGGCCACGGTGGCCTGACCGAGGCCTGTCAGGGTGGCTGGTGATCCGTAGAGGGTGCGTCCCCCGGTCCACACGACGGCGATCCCGTTGTAGATCTGCATCGTGCCCAGGGTCGCCAGGATCGGGGTGATTCCGACGTACGCGACGAGCGCGGCGTTGATGGCGCCGCCGAGCAGACCCATACCGAGCCCGGCCAGGATGAGAAGGGGCACCAGCTGTTCGGCCAGTGCAGGGTTTGAGCCGTGGATCGTCGTGTACAGCGTCGACATGGTGATCGCCGATAGATTGGCGATGTTGACCAGTGACAGGTCGATGCCGCCGGTCAGCATTGCCAGCATCATCGCGATGGCGAGCACGCCTACCTCCGGCGCGGACAGCGCGAGATTCTGCAGGTTCAGCGTGCTGAGGAAGACACTGGGTCGCAGCGCGGCGAAGAACACGAACGCCACCACCAGCAGCACCAGCATGCGCCCCGTGCCCCGGCTGACGTGCAGGCGTTCGATGAATTCCGAAGTGCGCGTGCCCAAATCGTCGTTGAGCTGCCGAAGGCCCGTCATGCGGTCATCGCCTCCTGCGTGAGGTCGGGGCTGCCGGTGCTCGGTTGGCGCTCGCGGCGTCGCTTCGCCGACACGGCCTGCACCCCAACGCCGATGACGAGTAGCGTCCCGACGGCGGCTCGCTGCCACGCGCTCGGGACGCCGGCGAGAATCAAACTGTTGCCGATCACCTGGACCAGTAGCACGCCCAGAATCGTGCCGAGCACCGACCCGCGCCCGCCGAAGATCGACGCGCCGCCAAGGACCACCGCAGCGATGATGTCGAGCTCGGTGCCGACGAGATTCTGCGGGCTGGCACTGCGGCCCATGATGATGTAGATCAGACCGCCGAGCGCGGCGGTCATACCGACCAGGACGTAGAGCAGGACCTGGATCCGAACGACCCGGAAGCCGGCGCGACGCGCCGCCTCGACGTCGCCGCCGATCGCGTAGATGGAACGCCCGAACATGGTGCGGCGCAACATCCATGCCATCGCGCAGCACAGCAGCACCGCTGGAATGACCATGACGTGCAAATAGGCCCGGCCGCTCGTCGTTGCCACCGACATCAGGTTGGTGGTCGACAATCCGGCGATGGCGTGCGGGAGGTCGGCGATGAACCGCGACCCGACGAAGGTGAGCAGTGCACCCTTGAAGATGCCCTGCGTTCCGAGTGTCACGATCAGGGTCGGCAGCCTGAACCGTGCGATGACGACGCCATTGACGAGGCCGAGCGCCGCGCCGATCGCCAGGGTGAGAAGGACCGCGCCGACAAGGCCGGTGCCGAAGCCGCCCGAGCCGAAGGCCACCGCCGTCGTGTACCCGGCGAAGATCGCGATCGCAGCGAAGGAGACGTCGATCCCTCCGGAGATGATGACGAGCAGCACGCCGAGAGCGAAGATGAGCGGCACGATCGAGCTGCGCACGATCGCGAACAACGTCGATACCGAGAAGAACGCCGGGTTGAGCAATGACATCACGATGATCAGGCCGAGCAAGATCAGGGCTAGGATGCCCTCGTTGTTCGGCCCGCGAAGATTGGACATCGAGAAGCGTTGCGGCGCCGACTTGTTCACGCCGCCATCGTTTCCAGGATGATGTCGACGTTGATGTCTTCGTTCTCGAGCGTATGGCTGATCCGGCCTTGCCGAATCACCAATACGCGGTGACACGCGGCGACGAGTTCGGGAACGTCGTCGGAGATGATGATGATGGAGCGGCCGTCGGCGGCCTCTTCGCGCAGGATCTCCAGGATGTCTTCCTTGGAGCCGACGTCTACTCCGACGGTGGGTCCGTTGAGTATGAGTATCCGTGGCCTGATGGCAAGCCATTTGGCCAGGACGACGCGCTGGGCGTTGCCGCCGGAGAGTGAGCGGACCGGGGCCGCGACGCGGGGCGCCTTGATGCGCAGGCGGTCGACCAGCGCGCGAATGGTCTTGCGGGTCTTGCCGTTGTCTAGCGTGCCCCAGCGTGTTCGATACTGGCTGAGGGAGCCGGCGATGATGTTGTCGCCGATGGCGCGGTCCATGAACAGGCCCTGTGTCAAGCGGTCCTCGGGAACGTACCCGATACCCGCGGCGATGGCATCCCGGATGGACTCCAGTCTCACGGCCTTTCCGTCGACGGAAACCGTGCCGCTCGCGGCCGGACGGACGCCGAACAGGGCTTCGGCGATCTCGGTCCGGCCCGAGCCGAGCAGGCCCGTGACGCCGAGGATTTCGCCTTCCCGGAGGGAGAAGCTGACGTCTTCGAAGGCGCCGGGGCGACCCAGCCCCTCGACGTCCAGTACGACGGCAGCATTCGCCGGAAGTTGGCTGACGAGGCGTTCCTCGCTGATTTGGCGACCGGTCATGGATGCACTGATCGACTGCCGGGTGAAGTCGGATGTCGGCCCGGTGACCACCTGTCGTCCGGAGCGCAGGATCGTCACCCGCTGCGCGACGCGCAGGACTTCGTCGAGCTTGTGCGACACGAAGACCAGCCCGACACCGCGTGTCCGCAGCGTCTCGACGAGAGCGAAGAGGCGATCGACTTCGCTGTGTGTAAGCGCGGTGGTGGGCTCGTCCATGATGATGACGCGGGCTTCGTGTACGACGGCTCGGCAGATGGCGGTGAGCTGCCGATCGGCGACTTGCAACGCCGAGACGTCGGCGTCGAGGTCCAGGTTCAGGCGCAGTTCGTCGACGATACGCCGCGCCGTCTCGTGCGCTCCCGCAGGTGAGTAGAGTCTGCGCCGTTCTGCGACGGCGCTGGTAAGGGCGATGTTCTCGGCAACCGTCAGGTTTCCGAACAGCGAGAAGTCCTGGTAGATCACCTGAATGCCGCTCATGATCGCCGCGGTGGTGTTCATTGCGCGATGTGCGACGTCGTCGATGACGATCTCACCGGCGTCCGGCCGCTCGGCGCCGGAGATGATCTTGATCAGGGTGGACTTCCCGCAACCGTTTTCGCCGGCAAGGCAATGCACTTCGCCGGGATAGAGGTCGAAGGAGACGCCGTCCAGGGCCGTGACACCGCCATAGGTCTTGACGATGTCGCGTGCCTGCAGTACCGGCGTGCCCGTGTCCGGTGCGCTGGCTGTCACAGCACTCAGAAGTTGTACTGGGACATGGTTTTCGCGTCGGCCTCCAGCGCCGCGTCCCCGACGTAGACATTGTCGTACCCGTCGAGCTTGGTGAGCTTCTCATAACCGGGGATGTTCAGATTGGTGCCGGCTTCGATCGTCTTTCCCTGCGCGAGCATCAGGGCGATTTGCAACTGGGCCTCACCGGCGAGCGCCGGATCCCAGAAGAAGATCTTGTCGATCGAGCCGTCGGCCAGGTACTTGGATGCCGCGGACGGAATCGAGGTGCCCATCACGCAGATCTTGTTCTGCAGGCCAGCCTCCTGCACGGCACGCGCGATGCCGGGCACGTCGTTGCCCGCTGATCCTTGAAATCCCTTGATGTCGGGGTACTTCGCCAGAACTTCCTTGGCCTTCTCGTAGGCTGCCTGTTCGTTGTCGGTGCTCTCGATCGGATCCTCGACGCGGGTCATACCGGGGAACTGAGCGACCTGCATGTCGTGCGCGGCGCCAACCCATTGCATGTGCGTCTTCGCGGTCAAGCCGCCGACGAACTGAACGTACTTGCCCTGCTGGCCCATGCATTGCGCCAGGTTCTGCATGATCTGCTTGCCGTAGGCGGCATTGTCGAAGGCCTCGATGTCGATGTCGGCGTTCTGGATACCCGTCGCCTCGTGCGAAACGACCTTGATGCCCTGAGCACGCGCCTGCCCGAGGACGTTCTGGAGGGCCTCCGGCGAGTTCGGCACCACGGTGATGGCGGTCGGGTGCTGGGGGATCAGGTCCTGAATGATCTGGATCTGCTTTTCCGGGCTGGTGTCGTCGCCCCCCTCCTGGCGGGTGTCGACGCCGGTGCGCTTGGCGAAGTTCGCGTCGCCGACGGCCATGCGGTCGAACCAGGCGATGCCCTTGACCTTGACGACGTTGACCATCGTCATGTCCTTGGGATCCTGGGAGGTGTTGCCCGCGGGGGCGTTGCTGGCACCCCCGGCTCCTCCGCCGACCGAGCCGCAGCCTGCGATCAGCGTCACGGACAATCCCACCGCGCCCAACAGGGCTACCGGCCTGAGTCGCATTCGTCACTCCCTTGTGAGCTCCCGCGCGGACACCGTCAGGTACCCGACTTGCGTGACAGTAAACGTGACCCGCGCAGCAGTCAAGCAATTTCATGCGCGATATCACGCAGAAATACGCCAAGTGTGCATGAAATCATGCACACTGGTTTGCTAAGATGAGCGGCGGCCTACGCCAACGGCCGCCCCTGGTGGAGAGGGCCGTGTCCCCATGTCGCGTCGCGCGGATATCGCAGTTCGCCTGCAGGAGCGCGGGTTTCAGAGTGTCAATGATCTGGCACAGGCCTTCGGCGTTGACGCTTCGACGATTCGCCGGGACCTCGACAAACTCGAGGCGGAGGGCATCGTGCAACGCACGCACGGCGGTGCCGTGCCGATCGAGGTGGGCGAACCACGTGCCGAGGCCAGCGACGGGCGACATCGTGCCGAGATGGCCGCCATTGGCGCAGCGATGGCCGAACGGGTGCTCGAGGGCCAGACCATCCTGCTCGACGCGGGCGAGACGACTCTCGAGGTTGCTCGCCATCTGCGCCAGGCACGCCTGACCGTCGTGACCCACGACTTGCGCATTGGGCTCGAAATCGCGACGAAGCCATCGATCAACCTGGTGTTCATTGGGGGCGAATTGCTGCCGTCGGGCTTCGGGATGTGGGGACCCACATCCGTGCAGCAGGTGGAGAACCTGCGTGTCAATGTGGCCATATTCGGAGCCGACACCGTGCTGGACGACGGCCTCTACTCGACCTCGAGCTACGAGATCGAACTCAAGCGCAAGATGCGGTCCATCGCCAGTCAGGCCTTCTTCGTGGCAGACAGTTCCAAGTTCGGCCGCGAAGCGCTCTTCAAGGTCTTCGGCTTCGAGGACTTCACGGCCGGGATCACCGATGCCATGCTCGACCCGATTCGAGCGGCACAGCTGCCGGTGCCGGTGATCAGGGCCGGGGTGCCTATCAAGAATGCCGAACGCCGCGGCGGATCGCTCCGACGCGCCGGCCACCATTCCGGTCTAATACACCGGTAGCTCAATCGAATCCGCGGTCGTGAAGAACTTCTTCGCGGCGAAGCTGCGGAACGGCCGGCGCTGCATCCACTTCATCACTTGCGCCGTAATCGCGATGTCGGAGTTGGACTTTGGTGCGTAGCCGTCGACTCCCGATGGGAGGTCCTGGCATTTGTCGACGTAGGGCCGCATCAGTCGGTCGTACCTGGCCAGCGCGCCGTCGACGTGCTCGGAGCTCAGCGCATCCGTCGCGGGGCCCAGCTCCCCGGCGAGGAGGTAGGTGCCCACCAGCGCGAGGCTGGTGCCCATGCCCGACAACGGCGAAGCGCAGTACCCGGCGTCGCCGCACAGCGTCACCCGACCCCGCGACCACGACTTCATGTGAACCTGGACGAAGGCGTCGAAGTAGAAGTCGTCGGCTTCCAGAGCGGCGGCCAACAGGGCGTCGGAATGCCAGCCCGCACCGGCGAATCGGTCGACGAGAAGCTGTCGTTGTGCGTCGAGGTCGCGGCGATCGTAGGTCAGCGGCTCCGAACGGAATGCCAAGCCAGCCTTGGCGATCGAGGGATCGTGCGACGGTCGCAACGATGCATTGAGGCCGCCTGCCGCCTGGTACATCAGGTACCAGCCGTCCAGGCCGACGCTGTCGGGCGCGGTGAACCACGCGTTGTAGCCGCCCAGTGGCTTGACGAACTGCTCTTCGGGACCGAACACCAGACGCCGCACCGCAGAGTGCGGGCCGTCGGCACCCACGACGAGGTCGGCGGTCAACGTCGTCGCGTCGGACAGCGTCGCCACGACGGCGTCGTCCTTCTGCTCGAGCTCCTCGATGCGGGAGTCGAACCGGTACTCGACGGCATCCTTGGTGGCCTGATACAACACGTCGACCAGATCGCCGCGCAGGATCTCCAGTTTCGACACGATGCCGTTGCCGTCGAACGCCTCGACGGGCATCTCGGCCCGACGGCTGCCGTCGGCTCGGACCCATGCAACGCCGCGTTGCGCGAGCGAGCGGTCGATCATCTGATCCAGCAGCCCCATGCGCTCGACGACTCCGCGGCCCGCCCCGCGCAAGTCGACGGTCTGCCCGCCCGGCCGGATGCCAGGCGCCAGCTCGGCGATCACCACGCGGTAGCCGTTGCCAGAAAGCCAGTGCGCCAACGCAGGTCCCGCGACACCGGCGCCATTGATCAACACGGTCGGCTGGGTCACGGCGCTAAGCGTATGGCATACGCATTTTGCTGACAATGGTGGGGCTGGCGAACCCGCCGCCGTGGGCTTCGTGCCGCATTGCTTTGCATTGCAAGTTTCTCCGCGGATAGCGCGCACGACTGGGTCATGACCCCCACAATGGCTGAGTGATGAGCAAAGGAACAGCAGAACCAGGTACGGAGGCACTCCCCGGCGGGCTGGGCACGAGTCTGAAATCGCGTCACATCACGATGATCTCGATCGCCGGGGTAATCGGCGCGGGATTGTTCGTCGGTTCCAAGAACGCCATCAAGGAAGCCGGACCGGCCGTCCTGATCTCGTATTTCCTCGCAGGCACCCTGGTGGTCCTGGTGATGCGGATGCTTGGCGAGATGGCCACTGCCAACCCCGATACCGGGTCGTTCTCGGTCTACTCCGAACGCGCGCTTGGCCCTTGGGCTGGCTTCACCGTCGGTTGGCTCTATTGGTGGTTCTGGGTTCTGGTGATCCCCGTCGAAGCCACCGCCGCCGCGGACATCCTGACCAACCTCATTGGTGGGGCCCAATGGATTTGGGCGTTGGCCGTCACGTTGCTGCTCACGGTCACCAACCTCGCCAGCGTCGGCAACTACGGCGAGTTCGAGTTCTGGTTCGCACTCGTCAAGGTGATCGCGATCGTGGCATTCATCGGCATCGGCATTGCGGCCATCTTCGGGCTGTTCCCGGATTCACACGTCAGCGGCATTCACCATCTCTGGGAGCCGGATGGCTTCATGCCCAACGGATTCGGTGCCGTGATCGCTGGCCTGCTGGTCACCATGTTCTCCTTCATGGGCACCGAGATCGTCACCATCGCCGCCGCCGAGTCGCCCGATCCCGAGACCGGAATCAGCAAGGCCGTCAATTCGGTGATCTGGCGAATCTCGTTGTTCTACCTCGGTTCGATCTTCGTGATCGTCGCGCTGATGCCCTACGACCAGCTTCCCAACGGGTCATACCAGTCCACGCTGGAAGCCATCGGCATCCCCGGTTCCGGCTTGATCATGGATCTGGTCATCCTCACCGCGGTGGCGTCGTGCCTGAACTCCGCCCTGTACACCGCGTCCCGCATGTTGTTCTCGTTGGCTACCCGCCGCGACGCACCGCAAGCGGTGCGCAAGCTCACGCGCAACGGTGTCCCGTGGGTGGCAGTACTGGCTTCGATGGTGGTGGGCTTCGTCGCCGTGATCGGCAATTATCTGCTGCCGGAGAAGATCTTCGGCTATCTCCTGGCAACCAGCGGCGCGGTCGCGTTGTTCGTCTACCTCGCCATCGCATCGAGCCAGTTGGTTCTTGGGCGCAAGATGCGCGCCGAGGGGGAGCGCGCCCCGGTGAAGATGTGGCTGTTCCCGTATCTGACCATCGCGACGGTCGTCGGCATCGTGGTGATCCTCGTCCTGATGGCCTTCGACCCCGGACAGCAGTCGTCGATCTTGCTTTCGGCGATTTCGGCCGCGGTCATCGTCGGTGCAGGCGTGGCCATACACCGCCGCCGCAGCCGCGAACACACGGAGGCCCGCACCGGGTAACTCCTGCCCAGCGCACAACCGGCGCACATCGTGCACCTAGGTCGCGGGCGTTGATTGATGTCATGGACCGCGAAACCACTGACACCACAACCACTGTCGTACTCGTGCTTGACGGTGACACCGATGCGGGATACCGCATGGCCCACCAGCTGCTCGCCGACGGGTGCAGGGTGGCGGTCATCGGCCGCCACCCTGACGGCGTGGTCAGGGTCGTGCACGGCTACTCGGCCGATCGGGTGTTGGCCATCGCGGCCGACACGACCGACGAGCGCCAGTGGCACCGCGTGACCGAGGTCGTGCGGGACAGGTTCGGACGCCTCGACACCGTCATCCGCGCCGTGAGCTCCGAAACTGCCGTGAGATCGCACGATCGGTGGGCGACACGATCACCCCGCAGCCTGGGTGCGGAGGTGTGGGCTCAGAGCTCCAGCGCTTCGTAGGTGCGCCGCACGAACCGCGGCTGGGCCGCCTGCAGCTTGGCGAGCGCCGTGTTTCCCGCCACCGCGGCGCCGGCAGCGTCGGGGTTCAGATCCGGATAGTTCTGGATGAGATACAGCATGATCAGGTCGGCCGACGGGTCCGCCTGCCACCACGTGCCATAGGCCCCTGGCCAGCTGAACGTGCCAAGCCCGCCAGGCCCGTAGAGCTGGCGGGACTGCGCCGGATCGGTCACCACCGACAGGTTCAGTCCGAAGCCGCGGCCGCGCCAGAACGGCATGCCGAGGAACGGGAACTTCTTCTGCTCGTCGGTCAGCCGATCGGTGCGCATCAACCGCACCGATTCCTCTGACAGCACGCGGACCCCGTCGACGGTGCCGTTCCCGAGCAGCATCCTGATGAAGGCCAGGTAGTCGTCGGCGGTCGACCACAGACCGGCGCCGCCCGCGCAGAACGTCGGCGGCACCACCGGTGCGGGGCCCATGACGTCGTCGCGCAACGTGCTGTGCTCGTCAAGCTGGTACATCGTCGCCGCCCGACGACGCCCCTCGTGGCTCACCGAGAAGCCGGAGTCGGTCATTCCGAGGGGACCGAAGACGCGTTCGGCCAGCACGTCCGGCAGCGGCTTGCCCTCGATCCGCGACAACGCGATGCCGAGCACGTCGGTGGCGTGGCTGTAGGTGAGGTGGTCGCCCGGCTGATGGGCCAGCGGCAGCTGCGCCAGCTCGGCCAGCCAGCGGTCCTGATCCTGACGGAACATCAGCTTGCCGTAGGCGCGGCTCAGCGGTGCGCCGACCGAGAACGCGTACGCCAGACCGCTGCGATGTGTCATCAGGTCGTCGAACGTGATGGGCCGTTGCAGCGAGACGGTCTTGTCCAGCGGCCCGGCCGGGTCGGCCATCACCCGAAGGTCGGCGATCTCGGGCAGATATGGCGCCACCGGGTCGTTCAGCGTGAACTTGCCGTCCTCGACGAGTGTCATCGCTGCGGCCACCGTCACGGGCTTGCTCATCGACGCGATCCGGAAGATGGTGTCGCGCTGCATCGGCAGGCCGGCGTTGACGTCGCGGTGGCCCAGTTCGCTCACTTGCAACACCTTGCCGCCCTGCCACACCATGGTGACCGCACCGGCGAGCAGACCCGCGTCGATCGCCTCGCGGATGGAGGCTTGATTGCCGTCGAGATTCACCGTGTCAGCGTACTCAGCGGCGCACAGCGCGCGGCAGCCCGTCGTTTCCGCGAGCGAAGCGCGGGTGTTAAGCTGCCGCGGAAGTTCGACGTCCTTTAACGATCCGTCCAGAGAGGCGGAGAAGGAGGTCCAGGTCACTATGGATGTTCCAGCTGCCCCAGGGAACAGCCCGGACCGGGAATTGATGTCCGCCGCCGACGTAGGCCGGACCATCTCGCGCATCGCGCATCAGATCATCGAGAAGACCGCGTTGGACGGCCCCGACGCGCCACGCGTGATCCTGCTGGGCATCCCCACTCGCGGCGTCACGCTCGCCGCCCGGCTGGCCAGCAAGATCCACGAGTTCGCCGGCGTCACCGTTCCACACGGCGCGCTCGACAACACGCTCTACCGCGACGACCTCGGATCCAAGCCGCCCCGCCCGCTCGAGGAGACGTCGATCCCCGTCGGCGGAATCGATGACGCGCTCGTCATCCTGGTCGACGACGTGCTTTACACCGGTCGTTCCGTGCGGGCCGCTCTGGACGCCCTTCGCGACATCGGTCGCCCACGGGTGGTGCAGCTTGCGGTCCTGCTCGATCGCGGCCACCGCGAACTGCCGCTACGCGCGGACTACGTCGGCAAGAACGTCCCGACCTCGCGCAGCGAGAACGTCAAGGTGCGCCTGGCCGAGAACGACGGCCACGAAGGGGTGTCGATCGCACCATACGGAGGACCAGCGCGATGAGCGCTTGCGCGAAGAGCGCAGGACCCGCGATGAGCGCCTGCGCGAAGAGCAGAGGATCAGAGTGAAGCACCTACTGTCGGCCGCCGACCTCACCAAGGACGAAGCGACCGCGATCCTCGACGACGCCGACCGTTTCCGCGAAGCCCTCGTCGGCCGCGAAGTCAAGAAGCTCCCGACCTTGCGCGGCCGCACCGTGATCACGATGTTCTACGAGAACTCCACCCGCACCCGGGTGTCCTTCGAGGTGGCCGGCAAGTGGATGAGCGGCGACGTCATCAACGTCAGTGCATCGAGCTCGTCGGTGTCGAAGGGGGAGTCGCTGCGCGACACCGCACTGACGCTTCGCGCGGCCGGCGCTGACGCCCTCATCATCCGGCACCCGGCATCCGGTGCGGCACAACAACTTGCGGAGTGGACGGCCGAGCCCAACGGGAGCGGACCCAGCGTGATCAACGCGGGGGACGGCACGCACGAGCACCCGACTCAGGCGCTTCTCGACGCGTTGACCATCCGGCAGCGTCTTGGCCGCATCGACGGCAAGCGCGTCGTCATCGTCGGCGACATCCTGCACAGCAGGGTGGCCCGCTCCAACGTCTTGCTGCTGGCCACGCTCGGCGCCGAGGTGGTGCTGGTCGCCCCGCCGACGCTGCTGCCAGTCGGCGTATCCAGCTGGCCGGTGACGGTGTCGCAGAACCTCGACGCCGAACTGCCCGCCGCCGACGCGGTGCTGATGCTGCGGGTGCAGGCCGAGCGGATGAACGGCGGCTTCTTCCCGTCCGCGCGCGAGTACTCGGTGCTGTACGGGCTCTCGGAGAAGCGCCTTGCGCAGCTGTCGAGCGACACGGTGGTGCTGCACCCAGGGCCGATGCTGCGCGGTATGGAGATCGCGTCGTCGGTGGCCGACTCGTCGCAATCGGCAGTGCTGCAACAGGTTTCCAACGGTGTGCACGTGCGGATGGCGGTGCTCTTCCACTTGCTGGTCGGCGCAGGACGGGAGGCGATCAGCGCATGATCATGATCCGCAACGTACGGCTCTACGGTGAGGGTGACGCCGTCGACGTCCTGGTCTCCGACGGTCAGATCGAGGCGATCGGACCCGGGCTGAAGGTTCCCGACGCGGCCGACGTCATCGACGCCGCGGGACAGGTGTTGCTGCCTGGCTTCGTCGATTTGCACACGCACCTGCGCGAGCCCGGCCGCGAGTACGCAGAGGACATCGAAACCGGTTCGGCGGCAGCAGCACTCGGTGGGTTCACTGCGGTGTTTGCGATGGCCAACACCAACCCGGTCGCCGACACCGCGGTGGTCACCGACCACGTCTGGCACCGCGGCCAGGAGGTCGGACTCGTCGACGTTCACCCGGTCGGCGCGGTCACAGTCGGTCTGGAAGGCACCCAGCTCACCGAGATGGGGCTGATGGCCGCAGGCGTCGGGCGGGTGAAGATGTTCTCCGACGACGGCATCTGCGTGGACGACCCGCTGGTGATGCGCCGAGCCCTGGAGTACGCCACGGGAATCGGCGTGCTGATCGCTCAGCACGCCGAGGAGCCCCGCCTCACCGTCGGCGCCGTCGCGCACGAGGGCCCCAACGCCGCGCGGCTCGGCCTTGCCGGCTGGCCGAGGGCAGCGGAGGAATCGATCGTGGCGCGCGACGCGCTGCTCGCCCGCGATGCTGGCGCGCGGGTGCACATCTGCCACGCCTCGACCGCGGGCACCGTCGAGCTCGTCAAATGGGCGAAGGAACAAGGCATCTCGATCACTGCCGAGGTCACCCCGCACCACCTCCTGCTCGACGATTCACGCTTGGCCAGCTACGACGGTGCCAACCGGGTGAACCCGCCGCTGCGAGAGGCAGGCGATGCGCAGGCACTGCGCCAGGCGCTTGCCGATGGCATCATCGACTGCGTCGCAACCGATCACGCCCCGCACGCCGAACACGAGAAGATGTGCGAGTTCGCGGCGGCCCGTCCAGGAATGCTCGGGCTCCAGACGGCACTATCGGTGGTCGTCGAGACCATGGTTCGGACTGGCCTGTTGAGCTGGCGCGACGTCGCCCGCGTCATGAGCGAGGCACCGGCCCGCATCGTGGGACTGCCGGATCAGGGCCGCCCGCTGGAGGTCGGTGAGCCTGCCAACCTGACCGTCGTCGACCCCAACGCCTCGTGGACGGTCGCGGGAACTGCGCTCGCCAGCCGCTCGGACAACACGCCGTTCGAGTCCATGACGCTGCCCGCCGTGGTGACGCTGACGATGCTGCGCGGCAAGATCACTGCACGCGACGGCAAGAGTCCGCCGGTGCTGGGGGTCCCCCCGCTTGCGGGGGAGAGCACAGCGACCGGGGGATTGGCACAGTGAACACGCCGACGCTCGTCGCATCGCTGATCATGGCGGTCCTGGTGGTGCTGCTGATCGCGTTCCTCATCCGCCAGATGATGCGCGGCTGGTTGCACCGCGCCCAGCGGCAGGCCGAGCTGATCGGCGCGCTGCCGCCACTGCCCGACACCGTCGGGCCCGCGATCATCCCTGCCACCAAGGGTCTCTACGTCGGCAGCACCATCGCGCCTAGTTGGCAGGACCGAATTGCGGTGGGCGACCTCGGTTTCCGGGCCAAGGCGACGCTCACCCGCTATCCGGAGGGAATCATGATGCAGCGCACCGGCGCAGGCCCCATCTGGATTCCCGACGAGGCGATCACGGCGATCCGCACCGAACGCGGCATCGCAGGCAAGGCACTGACGCATGACGGCATATTGGCGATCAGGTGGCGGCTGCCGTCGGGCACGGAGATAGACACCGGATTCCGCGGCGACGACCGTCGCGACTTGGCCAACTGGGTAGGAGAGGAGGACGCCGCATGAGCGACAGCAAGATGCGAAGCGGATCGCGCTCCGGCGCAGGCAGGGCAGTGCTCGTCCTCGAGGACGGACGGGTGTTCACGGGAACCGCGTTCGGCGCTGTCGGACAGACGCTGGGCGAGGCGGTGTTCTCCACCGGAATGTCCGGCTATCAGGAGACATTGACCGATCCGAGCTATCACGGGCAGATCGTCATCGCGACTGCGCCGCAGATCGGCAACACCGGCTGGAACCACGAGGACGCCGAGAGCCGCGCCGACAAGATCTGGGTAGCCGGGTACGCGGTACGGGATCCATCTCCGCGCGCGTCGAACTGGCGGGCCACCGGCACGCTCGACGATGAACTGGTCCGCCAGGGCATCGTGGGCATCGCAGGCATCGACACCCGAGCCGTCGTCCGCCACCTGCGCACCGCAGGGTCGATGAAGGCCGGGGTGTTCAGCGGGGATGCGCTCGCGGACACCGACGACCTGCTCGAACGCGTCAACGGACAGCCCTCGATGCTGGGCGCCGACCTCGCAGGCGAGGTGAGCACCGACAGCACCTACGTCGTGGAACCCGAAGGCATGCAACGGTTCACGGTCGCTGCACTCGACCTCGGCATCAAGACCAACACGCCGCGCAACTTCGCGCGGCGCGGCATCCGCAGCCATGTGATGCCGTCGTCGGTGAGCTTTGAGCAGATCGCCGAGCTGAAACCGGACGGGGTGTTCCTGTCCAACGGACCTGGCGACCCGGCGACCGCCGACCACGTCGTCGAGGTGACGCGTGAGGTGCTCGGAGCCGGAATCCCACTGTTCGGTATCTGCTTCGGCAATCAGATCCTGGGCCGAGCGCTCGGCCGGTCGACCTACAAGATGGTGTTCGGCCATCGTGGCATCAACGTCCCGGTGATGGACCACTCCACCGGACGTGTCGCCGTCACCGCCCAGAACCACGGGTTTGCCCTCGAGGGTGAGGCCGGCGAGGAGTTCGACACGCAGTTCGGCCGCGCGGTGGTCAGCCACACCTGCGCCAATGACGGCGTCGTCGAAGGCATCAAACTGGTCGACGGCCGGGCCTTCTCGGTGCAGTACCACCCGGAGGCCGCAGCGGGTCCGCACGACGCCAACTACCTGTTCGATCAATTCGTCGACCTGATGGCGCGGGAGGGGAACCGCTAGATGCCCACTCACCACACCACCAGCGTGCGGGTTTGCATGGATTTTTCCGGCGTGTCGTGTGCAGACACGCGCGCTCGCGACGAAGAGGGCAAGGGGAACTACTAGATGCCACGCCGCAAAGACCTCAACCACGTCCTGGTGATCGGCTCGGGCCCGATCGTGATCGGTCAGGCCTGCGAGTTCGACTACTCCGGCACCCAGGCATGCCGTGTGCTGCGCGCCGAGGGGTTGCAGGTCAGCCTCGTCAACTCCAACCCGGCGACGATCATGACCGATCCCGAGTACGCCGACAACACCTACGTCGAGCCGATCACGGCGGCGTTCGTCGAGAAGGTCATCGCCCAGCAGGCCGAGCGTGGCAACAAGATCGACGCGCTGCTGGCCACCCTCGGTGGGCAGACCGCACTCAACACGGCCGTCGCGCTGTACGAGGGCGGCGTGCTCGATAAGTACGGCGTCGAGATGATCGGTGCCGACTTCGAGGCGATCCAGCGCGGCGAGGACCGGCAGAAGTTCAAGGACATCGTCGCCAAGGTCGGCGGCGAGTCCGCCAAGTCCCGGGTCTGCTTCACGATGGAGGAGGTTCGCGAGACCGTCGAGGAGCTCGGCCTGCCGGTCGTCGTCCGCCCTTCCTTCACCATGGGCGGCCTTGGTTCCGGTATGGCGTACTCGGTCGAGGACGTGGAGCGGATGGCAGGCCACGGCCTCGCGGCGTCGCCGACGGCCAATGTCCTGATCGAGGAATCCATCTACGGCTGGAAGGAATTCGAGCTCGAACTGATGCGCGACCACCGCGACAACGTGGTCGTCGTCTGCTCGATCGAGAACTTCGACCCGATGGGCGTGCACACCGGTGACTCGGTCACCGTCGCACCCGCCATGACGCTGACCGACCGCGAATACCAGACCATGCGCGATCTGGGCATCGCGATCCTGCGCGAGGTCGGCGTCGACACCGGTGGCTGCAACATCCAGTTCGCCATCGACCCGGCCGACGGCCGCCTCATCGTCATCGAGATGAACCCGAGGGTTTCTCGCTCGAGTGCCCTGGCGTCGAAGGCCACCGGTTTCCCGATCGCCAAGATCGCCGCGAAGCTGGCCATCGGCTACACGCTCGACGAGATCGTCAACGACATCACCAAGGAAACCCCAGCCTGCTTCGAGCCGACGC
The DNA here is from genome assembly GCF_008329605.1 of Mycolicibacterium sp. P9-64. Taxonomy (GTDB): domain Bacteria; phylum Actinomycetota; class Actinomycetes; order Mycobacteriales; family Mycobacteriaceae; genus Mycobacterium. The sequence goes on along the minus strand of NZ_NPKO01000003.1, from coordinate 302,804 downwards.
TCGACTACGTCGTGGTCAAGGCACCGCGGTTCGCGTTCGAGAAGTTCCCAGGCGCCGATCCGACGCTGACCACCACGATGAAGTCCGTCGGCGAGGCAATGTCGTTGGGCCGCAACTTCATCGAAGCGCTCGGCAAGGTGATGCGCTCCCTGGAGACCGACCGCGCCGGGTTCTGGACACGGCCGGACCCCGACGTCACCCTCGACGACGTCCTCGAAGGGCTCCGGACGCCCGTCGATGGCCGCCTCTACGACATCGAGCTGGCGCTGCGGCTGGGTGCGACGGTCGAAGAGGTCGCCGAGGCATCGGGTGTCGACCCGTGGTTCGTCGAGCAGATCGCCGCACTCGTCGCACTGCGGGCCGAGCTGCTCAACGCGCCGGTGCTCGACGCCGAGCTACTTCGTCGCTCCAAGCACAGTGGGCTCTCGGACGGTCAGATCGCGGCGCTGCGACCGGAACTGGCCGGCGAGAACGGCGTCCGCGCACTCCGGCAGCGGCTCGGCATCCACCCGGTGTACAAGACGGTGGACACCTGCGCGGCGGAGTTCGAGGCCAAGACGCCGTATCACTACAGCAGCTACGAGTTGGACCCCGCGGCCGAGACCGAGGTCGCACCCCAGACGGAGCGGCCGAAGGTGCTGATCCTTGGCTCGGGGCCGAACCGGATCGGCCAGGGCATCGAGTTCGACTACAGCTGCGTGCATGCGGCGACGACGTTGAGTGACTCGGGTTTCGAAACCGTGATGGTGAACTGCAACCCCGAGACCGTGTCCACCGACTACGACACGGCCGACCGGCTGTACTTCGAACCGCTGACGTTCGAGGACGTTCTCGAGGTCTACCGCGCCGAATCCGCTTCGGGTGCCGGTGGTCCCGGCGTCGTCGGGGTGATCGTGCAACTCGGTGGACAGACGCCACTGGGTCTGGCCCAGCGGCTCGCCGACGCAGGCGTGCCCATCGTCGGCACCAGCCCCAAGGCCATCGACCTGGCCGAGGACCGCGGCGAGTTCGGTGAGGTGCTCAACCGCGCCGGGCTCCCTGCCCCACGCTTCGGCACGGCGACGAGCTTCGATCAGGCCCGGCGCATCGCCGCCGACATCGGCTACCCGGTGCTCGTCCGACCGTCGTACGTGCTCGGTGGTCGAGGCATGGAGATCGTCTACGACGAGGAGACGCTGCACGGCTACATCACCCGGGCCACGCAACTGTCACCAGAGCACCCCGTTCTGGTCGACCGCTTCCTCGAAGACGCCATCGAGATCGACGTCGACGCCCTGTGCGACGGGACCGAGGTGTACATCGGCGGAGTCATGGAGCACATCGAGGAGGCCGGCATCCACTCCGGCGACTCGGCGTGCGCACTGCCGCCCGTCACGCTCGGACGCCAGGACATCGAGTCGGTGCGGCGCGCCACCGAGGCCATCGCACACGGCATCGGAGTGGTCGGACTGCTCAACGTGCAGTACGCGCTGAAGGACGACGTGCTCTACGTGCTGGAGGCCAACCCGCGCGCTAGCCGCACGGTCCCGTTCGTCTCGAAGGCCACGGCAGTGCCACTCGCGAAGGCGTGTGCGCGAATCATGCTGGGCGCCAGCATCGCCCAGCTGCGTGACGAGGGCATCCTCGCGAAGACGGGTGACGGGGCGAGCATCGCGCCGAACGCCCCGATCGCGGTCAAGGAGGCGGTGCTTCCGTTCAACCGGTTCCGCAAGGCGGACGGTTCGCAGGTCGACTCGCTGCTCGGGCCCGAGATGAAGTCGACCGGCGAGGTGATGGGCATCGACCGCGACTTCGGTACCGCGTTCGCCAAGAGCCAGACCGCGGCCTACGGTTCGCTTCCCGCCGATGGCACCGTCTTCGTGTCGGTGGCGAACCGCGACAAGCGCTCGCTGGTGTTTCCCGTCAAGCGGCTGGCAGATCTGGGTTTTCGGGTGCTGGCCACTGAGGGCACCGCGGAGATGCTGCGCCGCAACGGCATTCCGTGCGACGTGGTGCGCAAGCACTTCGAGGAACCCGGTGAGGGCAGGCCCGCCATGTCGGCCGTCGACGCCATCCGTGCCGGCGACGTCAACATGGTGATCAACACGCCGTACGGCAACTCGGGACCGCGTATCGACGGTTACGAGATCCGGTCGGCGGCGGTCGCGATGAACATCCCGTGCATCACGACGGTGCAGGGTGCTTCGGCCGCGGTGCAGGGCATCGAGGCGGGCATCCGGGGCGACATCGGCGTGATGTCGCTGCAGGAGTTGCACGCAAGGTTGGGTGCGTCGGAGTGACGACGTTCGGGGCGAGGCTGGCCGCAGCCACGGCGCAGCGGGGACCACTGTGCCTCGGCATCGACCCGCACCCCGAACTGCTGACCGCGTGGGGACTGACCACCGACGCCGACGGACTCGCCGCGTTCAGCGACGTCTGCGTCGAGGCCTTCGCGGGTTTCGCCGTGGTCAAACCACAGGTGGCGTTCTTCGAAAGCCACGGCGCGGCAGGCTACTCGGTGCTCGAACGGACGATCGCCGGGTTGCGCGACGCCGGGGTGCTGGTGCTTGCGGATGCCAAGCGCGGTGACATCGGCTCGACGATGGCCGCCTATGCCGCGGCGTGGGCCGGTGACTCGCCGTTGGCATCCGACGCCGTGACTGCGTCGCCGTACCTCGGCTTCGGCTCACTGCGGCCGCTGCTCGACGTGGCGGCGGCCCGTGGCAGGGGAGTGTTCGTGCTGGCCGCGACCTCCAACCCGGAGGGCGCCAGCGTGCAGCGCGCGACGGTCGGCGGCAGAACCGTCGCGCAGTCCATCGTCGACGACGTGGCCGCCGAGAATCGTGCTACTGGAATGGGTTTGGGAACGGGTTCCGTCGGCGTCGTGGTGGGTGCCACCCTGGCCGATGTCCCCGACCTCGGGGCGCTCGGCGGGCCCGTGCTGGTGCCAGGGGTTGGTGCACAGGGCGGTCGGCCCGACGCGCTGGCTGGTCTGGGCGGCGCGGCGCCGGGAACGGTGTTGCCCGCGGTGTCGCGCGAGGTGCTGCGGGCCGGCCCCGACGTGGCTGCGCTGCGTGCCGCGGGGGAGCGGATGCGCGACGCCGTGGCCTATCTGGCCGCCTAACTGCCGATATGAAACGGCGGGCCACCGCATTCGGTAACCCGCCGTTTCGTCGTGTGCCGGCTTACAGCGGAATCCAAATGGGGCCGAACCAGAATCCCCAACCTTGGCCGTTGCCTGCCGGCACGGGGGTCACCTGCTGGCCATTCCAGTTGAACGGCTGGTGGTCGTTGCGGCCCTGATCGATGCCACGGTGGTTCCAGTCCATGGGTGCCGGGCCGCCGCGATCGTCGCCCCGCCACTGATCTCCGCAGGGCGGCCTGTTCGGCGCGTTGCACTGCGGTCCTGGATCCGCGGACGCGGTGCCGAGGCCGACTCCGAACAATCCGGCGAGACCGACTCCGGTTGCCAGGGTCGACACGTAGATGGCTCGCTTGATGGTCATCAAGTCTCTCCACTTCTCATCGATGGGCGCGAGTTCGCCTCACTACCAAGACGTTAAGTGGAGGAGATGGGCTGGCGCTGTGGTCGAAGTTGGCGCGGGCTGTGCATCCGGTAACGGTACGAGAACCGTTTGCTCTCAGGGCGGTCGCGGTGGTGCCGGCACAACGCGGTGCGGCCGGTGAGGTCGCCGTGACCGGTCGCACTGCGTGGTTGTCGCCATTCGCCGCGGGGGCACGGGGCTGGGGGGCAGGCGGAATCCAGATGCCGAAGGGCCAGAAGCCTCAGTTGTTGAAGTCCGGATTCACGATCGGCTGCACCCGGCTGCCTTCGTTGGATCGATCCCACGCCACGCGAGGTCCGGCGGTGGGGGACGCCAGTTCGGTGCAGGGCCGCGCTGTGTGGCCGCGAAGCCGGCCCTGGCGCTCACCGCCGAGATACCGACGCCGATCGCGCCATCGCGGAGGCACAGGTCACGCGTTTGAGGAGCATGGCCACTTTCCTCGCGAGGCGTTCGCAAGTCCGTTGATCAACCCGATGGCCGCACGCTATGCGGGCAAGCTGTGCGCCAGCTTTTTGCTGCGTATGCGCGGCCTATTAGGGGTCACTCGTGACGGGTGAAACCCAAGTGACGGATGTGACACTGCCAACGCGTCCGGAACCCCCTCCGACACGCCCGACACGCCGTGACCAGCGAAAATTTCTCAACCAGCTGGCCGAATGCACGCCCCGGGGGCACGTCAGCAGGCCCCGACGCGGTCCCAAGTTAGTGACGACCTGGTCAAAACCCTTGATATGCAGGCACATCGATGCTGAATCGGCGGCGAGCGGCACCAGCCCGGGCCGCAGACGCCGTGGTCGCGGCCCGAAACGCTGGCGTTACACGCTGGACTTTTGACGCCCAAACCGGGGGGTGGGGTTAGCTTTCGTCAGCCAGCGTGGGTACGGTCGTCGTCGCTGGCTGGTTCTCCTACCAGTCAAGACAAGAGAACGACGGCCTCAAAGAGATGACCGAGAGACGGAGGAAATCGTGGCCCTTCCCCAGTTGACCGACGAACAGCGCGCGGCAGCGTTGGAGAAGGCTGCTGCCGCACGTCGAGTGCGAGCCGAGCTCAAAGACCGGCTCAAGCGCGGCGGCACCAACCTCAAGCAGGTCCTCAAGGACGCCGAGTCCGACGAGGTCTTGGGCAAGATGAAGGTTTCCGCACTGCTGGAAGCCCTGCCGAAGGTGGGCAAGGTCAAGGCGCAGGAAATCATGACCGAGCTGGAGATCGCTCCGACCCGCCGCCTGCGCGGCCTCGGCGATCGTCAGCGCAAGGCCCTGCTGGAAAAGTTCGACTTCACGGCTGACTAGCGTCGGCTGGGACCGGACGGCGATTTTGCGATGAGTCGAATTGTCGTGCTGTCCGGTCCCTCGGCCGTCGGCAAGTCAACGGTCGTGCGGTGTCTGCGTGACCGCATCCCCGACCTGTACTTCAGCGTCTCCGCCACCACCAGGGCGCCTCGTCCTGGTGAGGTGGACGGAGTCGACTACTCGTTCGTATCGGCCGAACGATTCCAGCAGCTCATCGACGACGGTGAGCTGCTCGAATGGGCCGAGATCCACGGCGGCCTGCACAGATCAGGCACGCCGGCGGCACCCGTTCGGGAGGCCGCCCGCGCCGGGTTTCCGGTGCTCATCGAAGTAGACCTGGCCGGGGCGAAATCCGTGAAGGAAGCCATGCCAGAGGCAATCAGCGTCTTCCTCGCCCCGCCCAGCTGGGACGTCCTCGAGGCCCGTTTGGTGGGACGCGGGACCGAAAGCCCCGAAGTGAGGGCCCGCCGACTCGACACCGCGAGGGCCGAACTCAGAGCTCAACACACGTTCGACAGGGTGGTTGTCAACAGCCAATTGGAGTCTGCGTGCGCAGAATTGGTATCCTTGCTGGTGGGCCGTTAATAGTTCAGCGCCACCCCAGTGCCACAACTGAGCGCCGATCGGCCAGACAGCTAGCTAGCCCTCAAGCGAAAACGCCAGGAGATTTCTTCGTGACAACCCCAGTCGAGAGCCCAGACTCCGACGCCGCCAACGCCTACGACACGCCGCTGGGCATCACCAACCCGCCCATCGACGAGCTGCTCGACCGCGCGTCGAGCAAGTATGCGCTGGTCATCTACGCGGCCAAGCGGGCGCGTCAGATCAACGATTACTACAACCAGCTCGGTGACGGCATCCTCGAGTACGTCGGCCCGCTGGTCGAGCCCGGCCTCCAGGAGAAGCCCCTGTCGATCGCGATGCGGGAGATCCACGCCGACCTTCTCGAGCACTCCGAGGGCGAGCAGTAGCCAGGCCGGCGACCACGTGAGCACGGACCGCAAGCGGATCGTTGTCGGCGTCGCAGGAGGCATCGCCGCCTACAAGGCGTGCTCCGTCGTCCGGCAACTAACCGAAGCCGGCCACAGCGTCCGGGTGGTCCCCACCGAATCGGCTCTGAAGTTCGTCGGAGCCGCCACCTTCGAAGCGCTCTCGGGCCAGCCGGTGCGCACCGGGGTCTTCGAGGACGTCAACGAGGTTCCGCACGTCCGGATCGGCCAGGAGGCCGACCTCGTCGTCGTCGCTCCCGCCACCGCCGATCTGCTGTCGCGCGCCGTAGCGGGCCGCGGTGACGATCTATTGACCGCGACCCTGCTGACCGCTCGATGTCCAGTGCTGTTCGCACCGGCCATGCACACCGAGATGTGGTTCCACCCGGCCACCGTCGAGAACGTCGCCACGCTGCGCCGTCGCGGTGCCGTGGTGCTCGAGCCTGCGTCTGGCAGACTCACCGGCGCCGACAGCGGAGCGGGACGGCTTCCCGAGCCCGAGGAGATCACCACCCTCGCCAAGCTGCTTCTCGAGCGGTCCGACGCCCTGCCCCATGACTTGGCGGGCGTGCGGGTGCTCGTCACCGCGGGCGGCACGCGTGAGCCCATCGATCCGGTGCGCTTCATTGGCAACCGCAGCTCGGGCAAGCAGGGCTACGCCGTGGCACGCGTCGCGGCCCAGCGCGGTGCCGACGTCACCTTGATTGCGGGCAACACGGCTGGCCTCGTCGACCCCGCGGGCGTCGACGTGGTTCACATTGGGTCGGCGAGCCAACTTCAGGACGCGGTGTCCAAGCACGCCCCAGACGCCGACGTGTTGGTGATGGCCGCCGCGGTCGCGGACTTCCGCCCAACCCACGTTGCCACCAGCAAGATCAAGAAGTCGCCCGACTCCGCCAACGACGCCCCCGCGATCGAGCTGAGCCGTACCGATGACATCCTCGCCGGGACCGTGCGGGCACGTACCGACGGCCAGCTGCCGAACATGCGCGCGATCGTCGGCTTCGCCGCTGAGACGGGTGATGCCAACGGCGACGTGCTGTTCCACGCCAGGGCAAAGCTGCGGCGCAAGGGCTGTGATCTGCTCGTCGTGAACGCCGTCGGCGATGGCCGTGCGTTCGAGGTGGACAACAACGATGGGTGGCTGCTGGCGGCCGACGGCAACGAAGCCGCACTGGAGCACGGGTCGAAGACGTTGATGGCCAGTCGTATCGTTGACGCGATCGCGGCCTTCCTGCGTAGCCGGGAAGGGTGACGCGACACGCGACACAGTGCGTGTAAGGGTTGCGCAAGAGCAGGCCACACGGTTGGCTGCTTCGGGACTTGCATATGATTTGCTTAACTAAGTTTTTTTCGGAAAGGGATGACACCGTGAGCCAAGGTCGGCTGTTTACCAGTGAGTCGGTAACCGAGGGACACCCCGACAAGATCTGTGACGCCATCAGTGACTCGGTGCTCGACGCGCTGCTCGCGGCCGACCCCAAATCTCGTGTTGCCGTCGAGACGCTCGTCACGACCGGTCAGGTGCACGTGGTCGGCGAGGTCACGACGCTGGCGAAGGAAGCCTTCGCCGACATTCCGAACACCGTGCGCGAGCGCATCCTCGAGATCGGCTACGACTCGTCGGAGAAGGGCTTCGACGGCGCGACGTGCGGCGTCAACATCGGTATCGGGCGTCAGTCACCCGATATCGCCCAAGGCGTCGACACCGCCCACGAGACCCGCGTCGAGGGTGCCGCGGACCCGCTGGACCTTCAGGGTGCAGGCGACCAGGGCTTGATGTTCGGCTACGCCATCAAGGACACCCCCGAGCTGATGCCCCTGCCGATCGCGCTTGCGCACCGGCTCGCGCGCAGGCTGACCGAGGTCCGCAAGAACGGCGTCCTCGACTACCTGCGGCCCGACGGCAAGACCCAGGTCACCGTCCAGTACGACGGCTCGACCCCGGTTCGCCTCGACACCGTCGTCCTCTCGACACAGCACGCCGACGGCATCAACCTCGAGTCCGGGCTGGCGCCCGACATCCGCGAGAAGGTCGTCAACACCGTCCTCGCCGACCTCAACCACGAGACCCTCGATACCTCCGACTTCCGGCTGCTGGTCAACCCGACCGGCAAGTTCGTGCTCGGCGGCCCGATGGGTGACGCCGGCCTGACCGGCCGCAAGATCATCGTCGACACCTACGGTGGCTGGGCCCGCCACGGCGGTGGCGCGTTCTCGGGCAAGGATCCGTCAAAGGTGGACCGGTCCGCGGCGTACGCGATGCGCTGGGTGGCCAAGAACGTCGTCGCTGCCGGCCTGGCCGAGCGCGTCGAGGTGCAGGTCGCCTACGCGATCGGCAAGGCGGCCCCGGTCGGTCTGTTCGTCGAGACGTTCGGCAGCGAGACCGTCGACCCGGCCCGCATCGAGAAGGCCATCACGTCGGTCTTCGACCTGCGGCCCGGCGCCATCGTCCGCGACCTGAACCTGCTGCGCCCGATCTACGCGCAGACCGCGGCCTACGGCCACTTCGGCCGCACCGACGTCGAGCTGCCGTGGGAGCAGCTCGACAAGGTCGACGAGCTGAAGGCGTCCGTCTAGTTCCGAGTGATTTGTGTGCGTTTAGTAGCGCTCAGCGCGACAAATCACACACAAATCGCTAACCCGTGAACTCGTAGTCGTCGAGCCGGAACCGGCGGCTGCGCCAGTACGACTCCACCGTGGTGGTGGGCCGCAACGGCACGTCGCCGTTCTTGTCGAAGTAGTAGCTGTTCGCCAGTTGGCAGCTGTCCTGCCAGAAGATCTGCCGATGCCGCTTGCGCATCATTTCGGCGAAGTAGCGATCGTTGGCCTCCTGCTTCACCTCGACCCGCCTGGCACGCGTGCGGCGCGCCCGTGTCAGGCAGCGCGCGATGTGATGGCTCTGCGCCTCGATCAGGGCGAAGTAGGACGAGCCGACATAGCCGTACGGGCCGAACACCGTGAAGTAGTTGGGGAACCCGGGCACACTGACGCCCTCGTAGGCGGCGAGCCGGTGGTCGTTCCAGTGCTCCCGCCACGACAGGCCACCCGATCCGGTCAGCGGGTACGTCGGCTGCTCGTCGGTGTCCATCACCTTGAAGCCGGTCGCAAGGATCAGCACGTCGATGTCGCGGGTTTCTCCGTCGGTGGTCGCCACGCCCGAACCGGTGATCTTGTCGATGGGTTCGGTGACCAGTTCCACGTTGTCGCGGTTGTACGTCGACAGGTAGGTGTTGTGGAAGCCGGGGCGCTTGCAGCCGACGGCGTAGCGCGGCAGCAACTTGTCGCGCACCTCGGGATCGTCGACCTGCTTGCGCAGGTACGACGCGCCGACCTTGCTCATGTTCTTCGCCATCGGGTTGATGGTGAAGTACTGCGCGGGCAGGGTGAAGGTGAGCTCGACGTAGGCCTGGCTGAGCAGTCGCTGCACGATCTGGCCGCCGGGAAGCCGCATCAGCCGACGCGCCATCGACGAGACCGGGACGTCGGGCTTCGGGAAGCACCAGATCGGGGTGCGCTGAAAGACGGTGAGCTGCTCGACGATTGGGGCGATCTCGGGGATGACCTGTACCGCGGAGGCGCCGGTACCGATGATCGCGACACGTTTGCCGGTCAGATCCTGCGCATGGTCCCACCTGGCGGTGTGCATGGTCAGGCCCGCGAAGGAGTCCACGCCGTCGATGTCGGGCAAGTTGGGGGTGACGAGAACACCGCACGCGTTGATCAGAAAGCGTGCCGTGAGGGAACTGCCATCGTCGAGTTCGACGCGCCACAGCTCGTCGTCGTCGTCGAACGCCGCACCGAGCACCTTGGTGTTGAACCGGATCTTGCGCCGCAGGCCGTACTTGTCGACGCAGTGCTCGGCATAGGCCTTCAGCTCGCGCCCCGCGGCATACGTCCGCGTCCATTCCGGGCTCTGCTCGAACGAGAACTGATACGAGAACGACGGAATGTCAACGGCGATACCGGGATAGGTGTTCCAGTGCCACGTTCCACCCGGCCCGTCACCCGCCTCGATGACCAGGTAGTCGCCCGTCCCTGACTTGTCGAGCTTGATCGCCATGCCGATGCCGGAGAATCCGGCGCCGACGATGATGGTCTCGTAATCGGGCATCGCTGCGCCTTCCCGTCTGCGTCCGAAATCGAAGATACGCCGACCTCGGACGGTCCTTGACCGCATCGCCGATGAATCCCGTCGAAGTCGACGACGCAGCGCCCACCCGCGCAGCGGCTAGTGCTCGGGCCAGCGGCCGTCGGCCTTGGCGGCCTCGATCTGGCGTTGCCCCGGCTCCCGCATCCGCCCGGCAGCCACGAGTCGTTGCACCCGTTCGACATTGGACTTCGACCACGCGCTCTTGGGCTTGCGCGGGCTGAACCGCTGGATACGCGACACCTCGTCGTGTCCGCGGGCCAGGCTGTCGATCCAGCCGAAGCACAGCGCGATCTCGACTGCCTCGGCGTAGGGAAGGGGCACGTCTCCCGCGCTCTTGTTGAACAGCCGCAACCACACCTCGGTCACCGCGTCGTGATTGGCCTCGAGCCACTGCTCCCACTGAAGTGGGGAGCCGACGTCGAGCACCGTGCGTCCGGTCACCGGGCGGGGTGCAGCGCGGCCTTCAGTGCCACCAGGCCTCGGTTCAACGCGTCGGTGGCATCGGGTGAGGCGAGTGCGAGGCTGGCGTACCCGTGCACCATCGTCGGCTCGTTGCTGTGTTGCACGGGAACTCCTGCCGCAGAAAGCAATTCGGCGTACTTGCCGCCGTCGTCGCGCAACGGGTCGTGCTCGGCGGTGCCGATGAAGGCGGGGGCCAGGCCGGCAAGGCTCGCAGCGTTCGCGGGTGCGACGTCGGTCGGCAACGACGTGTGATCGCTGGTGTCCGTCCCTGGCAGGTACCACGCCAAGAAGGCGCTGATGACGTCGTTGGTCAGGATGGGGGCGTTGGCGTTCTCGGTGAACGACGGCGCGGTGAGGTCGCCGACCGCGACCGGGTACCACAGCAGCTGGAACACCAGTGCGGGGCCGCCTGCGTCGCGCGCCCGGAGTGCCATGACGGCAGACAGGTTGCCACCCGCCGAGTCGCCTGCCACTGCGATGCGGGCGGGATCGCCGCCCAATTCGGCGGCGTTCTCGCCGACCCACTGCAGGGCGGCCCATGCGTCCTGCACGCCCGCGGGGTACGGGTGCTCGGGGGCCAGCCGATAGTCGACCGACACGACGATGGCTTCGGCGCCGATGGCATGTGTACGTGCCAAGAGATCGTGGGTGTCGAGATCGCCGATCGACCAGCCACCGCCGTGATAGAAGACCACGACCGGTAGGTCCTGATGTACCTCGATGGGCGGCCAGTAGATGCGCACCGGGATGTCGGCGAGGTCCCCGTATCCGACGGTGCGCTCCTCGATCCGCATGGCCGGCGACAACTCCGAGGGCGGCGTCATCGCACGCATCTTCTCGCGGGCCACCTCGACGCCGTCATCGATGGTGAACTCCAGCGGCACTGCTTCCAGCAGCGCCTTGAGCATGGGGTCGATGTCTGGCCGCGTCGTCGAGGTCTCCGTCATGGGCCTCACGTTAGCGCGGTCCGCGAGCCGTGGGTCCCATTGGTCGGCGAGTCTCCGGCAGCGCTCGAACGAGGCACGCTCCACCCAGTTGCACAGCAGCTTTCCGTCCGCGCCTACCGACGGCTTCCGGGTCGTGCGCGCTGCAGACCTGCTCCCAGAATGCGTGGACGACGTCGATCTAGCTCTTGCTACTCAGTCGGAGTGCAAAGCCTCGCGCAGCGCCAACAATCCGCGGTCGGTGGCGTCGGTAGCTGCGGGCACGACCCCCGCGTAGCCGAGGTAGCCGTGCACCAGGCTGGTGGCGTTGTGCACCTCGACGGGAACGTCAGCAGCTGCGAGCAGCTCGCCGTAACGCTTGCCGTCGTCGCGCAGCGGGTCGTGGCCCGCGACGGCGATGTAGGCCGCAGGCAAGCCGGACAGGTCCTGGGCCTTGGCGGGCGCCAGCGTCGCAGGCGGGTTCTTGAGGTCGACGTGACTTGCGTACCAAAGGGACAACCTGGCGACCGCGCCGGTGCCGAGCACCGGCGCATCGGCGTTCTCCGTGAACGATGGCAGCGAGGGGTCCCACGTCGTCGCCGGATACCACAGCAGCTGGATTCGGATGGGCGGCCCGCCCGCGTCGCGCGCCAGCTGCGCGACCACCGCGGCGAGGTTGCCACCGGCGGAGTCGCCTGCGACGGCGAGGCGCGTGGGATCGGCACCAAGTTCGGCGGCGTTGTCGGCGACCCACTGCGTGGCCGCCCACACGTCGTCGACGGCGGCGGGGAACGGATGCTCGGGTGCCAGCCGGTAGTCCACCGACACGACGACCGCGTCCGCGCCGACCGCGTGCAGCCGTGCCGTGTCGTCGTAGGTGTCGAGGTCGCCGATGGCCCATCCACCACCGTGGATGAACACCACGACGGGCGGCGGCGTCACCCCCGGCGCCGTCGGCCAGTACAGCCGGATCGGAATCGGGCCCGCCGGCCCGTCGATGGTGCGGTCCTCGGTGCGCACCTCGGGGTGCACGGGGCGGCGCGGCAGATCGCGGAAGCGTTGCCGGGACGCCTCGGGGCCTCCCTCGGTTGTGAACTGGAACGGCACGGCTTCCAGTACCTTCTGCAGGATGGCGTCGAGGGGTGTGGAGTTGGGCTCGTCGGCGGCTGGCATGGCCTCACGGTATCCGCGGCGCAGTACCCGACTGCTGTGGGTGGCCGCCGCCGTCGTCGGCGCCGGCTATGGGCTGTTCCTGGTCGCCGCCGCCGTTCGTCTGCCGTCGGGCGCCGAACTCACCGGGCAGTTCGCGGGCCAGCCTGCGGTCAAGGCGGCGGCGGCCACGTTGCTCGCAATCGCCGCCCTCGGGCATCCGATCCCGAGAGAGCGGCGCTGGCTGGTCGGTGCGCTGGTGTTCTCGGCCGCGGGGGACTTCCTCCTTGCGATGCCATCGTGGGAGCCGTCGTTCGTGCTCGGGCTCGGGGCGTTCCTGGTGGCCCACCTGTGCTTCCTGACTGCTCTCATTCCGCTCGTCACCCCAAGCGCGCCGCGGCTGGCCGGCGCGGCGGTGCTCGTCATCGTCTGTGTGGCGCTGCTGATCTGGTTCTGGCCGCGGCTGATCGCCGAGGGGATGGTCGTGCCCGTCACGCTCTACATGGCGGTTCTGGCTGCGATGGTGTGCGCCGCACTGTTGGCGCGGTTGCCGACGCCGTGGACGGCGCTTGGTGCGGTGTGCTTCGCGGTGTCCGACGGCATGATCGGGATCGGCAAGTTCGTCCTGCAGGCTGGAGCCGGGCTGCCGGCGACATCAGGCTCGGAGGCGCTTGCGGTGCCGATCTGGTGGGCGTACGGCACGTCGCTGCTGTTGCTCACTGCGGGGTTCTTCTTCGGCCGCGGTGCGAGCGCGTCGGTTGGCTCTGCTACACCGGCTTCGTGACGACGACGACTCGGCAGGCGGCCGAGCACGAGCCCGTCGCGCGGGTGGTGCCGATGCTGCAGGTGCCGCACCTGGACCGGGACTTCGACTACCTCGTTCCTGCAGAGCACTCCGACGACGCCCAGCCGGGTGTTCGGGTGCGGGTCCGCTTCCACGGCAGGCTGGTCGACGCCTTCATCCTCGAAAGGCGTTCGGACACAGACCATGTCGGCAAGCTCGGCTGGCTGGACAAGGTGGTGTCCGCCGAGCAGGTGCTGACGCCCGACGTCCGTCGTCTGGTCGACGCGGTCGCCGCACGGTACGCGGGTACCCGCGCGGACGTGCTGCGACTGGCGATCCCACCCCGGCACGCCAACGTCGAGAAGCAGGTCGTCGCCGAACTGCCCGCACTGGTGCCGACGGCCGTCGACCCGGCGGCATGGGCCTCATACGGCCGCGGCGAGCAGTTCCTCGATGCACTCGGCGAGGGCCGCGCGGCGCGTGCCGTGTGGCAGGTGCTGCCGGGGGAGCCCTGGGCAGATCGGCTGGCAGAGGCCGGGGCCGTCGTGGTGAACGCGGGCCGCGGCGCACTCGTCATCGTGCCGGACCAGCGGGACGTCGACTCGCTGTACGCCGCCGCGGTGCGGCACGTCGACGAGACCAGGGTGGTGGCACTGTCGGCCGGTCTCGGCCCCGCCGAGCGCTACCGCCGGTGGCTGGCCACCCTGCGCGGTCGTGCCCGCCTAGTGATCGGTACCAGGAGCGCGGTCTTCGCGCCGGTCGTCGATCTCGGTCTGGTGATGGTGTGGGACGACGGCGACGACAACCTCGCCGAGCCACGTTCCCCGTACCCGCATGCGCGCGAGGTGGCGATGCTGCGGGCCCACCAGGTGCGCTGTGCGGCGCTGATCGGCGGTTACGCCCGCACCGCGGAGGCGCAGGCGCTGGTGCGCACCAAGTGGGCGCACGACCTGGTGGCGCCCCGGCCGGTGGTGCGGGCCCGCACGCCGCGGGTCATCGCGATCGACGACAGTGTCTTCGCGCAGGAACGCGACGCGGCCTCCCACACCGCACGGTTGCCGACGATGTCGCTGGACGCCGCACGCGCCGCCCTCAAGGCCGAGCGCCCGGTGCTCGTCCAGGTGCCACGCAGGGGTTACGTGCCCGCGCTGGCATGCGGAAAATGCCGGACCATCGCTCGCTGCAGGCACTGCACGGGGCCGATGTCGCTGCCCGAACGCGACCACGCGGGGGCAGTCTGCCGATGGTGCGGCAAGGCCAACCCCGCCCTGCGCTGCGTGCGGTGCGGTTCCGATGCCGTGCGCGCCGTCGTGGTGGGGGCGCGCCGCACGGCAGAGGAGCTCGGCAGGGCATTTCCCGGCACCACCGTCATTACCTCGGGAGGGGACGCCATCATCGGCGCCGTGCCCGATGCGCCGGCCCTCGTCGTCGCGACGCCCGGCGCCGAGCCGGTCGCAGAAGGCGGCTACGGGGCGGCGCTGCTGCTCGACAGCTGGGCGTTGCTCGGCAGGCAGGACCTGCGTGCCGCCGAGGACGCGCTGCGTCGGTGGATGGCCGCTGCCGCCCTAGTGCGCCATCGGGGCGACGGCGGTGTCGTGGCCATCGTCGCCGAGACCTCCATCCCGACCGTGCAGGCACTCATCCGGTGGGATCCCGTGGCGCACGCCGAATCCGAACTCGACGCCAGATTCGAGGTCGGGCTACCACCTGCGGTGCACATGGCCGCCGTCGACGGGCCGCCCGCCGCCGCCGCCGCCCTGCTCGACACCGCCCGTCTGCCCGATGACGCGCAGGTGCTCGGGCCCGTCGAGCTGCCCCCAGGGGCGCGGCGCCCCGCAGGCGACCCCGCGGCCACCGGCCCGGTGATGCGCATGCTGGTTCGGGTACCGCGCGACGGCGGCCTGGCACTCGGGGCTGCGCTGCGTCGCGCGACGGGCGTGCTCAGCGCCCGCCACGATCAACAGCCCGTTCGTGTGCAGATCGACCCGTTGCACATAGGGTAAGTCGGACTTGAGGGCGCGCGGTGTCCCCACCGAGCCGAGCGGGAGGTGGCATGCGGCGGCTGTTCGGCTGGTTGTTCCTGTTTTCGCTCATCGCCATTGGACTGCTCTGGCCACTCGTACTCGCCAGCGGGGGCGGCGCGAGTGCCGCGGACGATCCCGTCGTAATCAGCAACTACGAGGCGGATTTCACGGTCGCGCAGGACGGCACCCTCGATGCGGTGGAGACCATCACCGGAGAGTTCCCGTCCGGGCGGCACGGCATCTTCCGGTACTGGGACGTCGCCAACCAGAACAGCCCTCGCGTGCGGCAGGAGCCCGAGATCAACTCGATCTTGCTCGACGGCGAACCCGCCCCGTATGAATTGCTCTGGGAGGACGGGGAGCGGTTCAAGGTGGCCAAGATCGGCAGCGCCGACACCACGTTGCCGTGGGGCACCCACGTCTACGAGATCCGCTACCGCATCCCCGGCGTCCTCGACCCCGGCAGCACCGGTGAGAACAAGCGATTCGCGACCACCACCGGCGACCCGAACTCGACGTCTGCGTTCTTCTGGAATGTCATCGCGCCGTCGTGGAACAACCAGATCCAGCGCGTGCACGTCCGGGCGACGCTGCCTGCCGCCGTCACCGGAGCGCAGTGCGCGGTAGGAAGGGGCGAAGGACGCGCCTGCACCGACCTGACCGTCCGCGGCAACACCGTCGAGTTCTCCGCAACGGGCCTGCCTCCCCACACCCCCGTCACTCTGCGTGCAGGGGTCGACGTGCCGGTGCCACCGCGGATCAGCCTGCCGTGGCCGTATACGTGGGACCGGATCCTCGGCCAGTCGATGGCTGGCGTGGTGTGGATCCTCGGGCTCTCGGTGGCCGCCGGCGCAGGCGGCTACCTCTGGTACCGCACCACCGTCGAACCGCCGCCGGGCTTCCCGCTGCAGTACGCGCCGCCGCCCGGTCTCGGACCGGTGCAGACCGAGTACATCCGCACCGAGAGCGTGCCCAAGAACGCCATCACCGCGACGCTCTTCTACCTGGCCGAGCGCGGCCTGGTCGAACTCAAGCAGTCCGGCGAGACCTGGCACGTCCGCTGCAGCTCCAAACGCGCCGCATGGGCCGACGTCGACCCGGTCAGCGTGGCGGTCGGGCACGAGCTCAACGTCAACATTCCCGGTGGGGAGTTCACCGCCAGCAAGACCGCGTCGTCGGGCAAGAAGCTCAGCTCAGCCAAGACCGACATGACCGCGGCGGTGAAGAAGTGGGCGCTCGACGAGGGCCTTCTGGTACCGCGCAAGAAGGAACTCTGGGTCCGTACTGTGGGCATGGTCGCGGCGGTCCTCGCGATATGTGGCTTCTTCCGCTGGGGCTTCCCCGCCACCATGTGGGGACTGCCGTTCGCGGTGTTCTTCGCCGTCACGGTGCGCTCCTGGGCCGACGGCGTCGGTACCCGCCGCACCGAGGCGGGACGCCAATTGTGGTCGCAGGCAGGCGGATTCCACCGGCTACTGTCCACCGACTCCGCCGAGACCCGCTTCGACTTCGGCGCCCGCAAGGATCTCTACAGCGCCTACGTGCCGTTTGCGGTCGCGGCGGGCACTGCCGCGCTGTGGGCCAAGAAGTACCAGGACACGACGGGTACGGTTGCACCGCAGCCGGGCTGGTATCAGACATCGTCGTCCAGCGGCGGCTGGGGCATTGCAGGTGGCTCGGGTGGACCGAGTTTCGACAGCTTCGAATCGGCGCTCTCGTCGTCGATCGGCGCGTACACCGCATCACAGTCCTCGTCATCGTCGAGCTCCAGCGGCGGGAGCTTCAGCAGCGGCGGTGGCGGTGGCGGTGGCGGAGGAGGAGGGGGCGGTTCGTGGTGAGATCTGTGCTGATCTTGGTACTGGCGATACTGGTGCTGGTGTTGATCGGTTTCGTACTGGGCTACAACAAGATTCGGTCGGCCGACGTGCGGGTGTCGGAGGCGCTGTCGGGTATCGACGTGGAGCTGACTCGCCGCGCGTCGCTGATCCCCAGCCTGGTGCACATCGTGCAAACCTTCGCGTCGCACGAGAAGGGCATCCTCGACCGCGTCACCGATGCCCGTGCGGCTCTCACGTCGGCCACCGGCGGAAAGTCGGTAGCTCAGCGCAGCGCAGCCGAACGCGAACTCGACAGCGCGCTTGGCCAGGTGCTCGCGCTCGGGCAGAGCTACCCGCAGCTCAACTCGTCGAGCAACTTCCTGAACCTGCAGGACAACCTCGCCGATACCGAGAACAAGTTGGCGTTCGCCCGGCAGTACTACAACGACGCGGTCGCTACTCTGAACCGGACCATTACCACCATCCCGTGGATGTTCGTCGCGCCGCTGGCCGGGGTTCCGGAGCGCGAGTACTACCAGATTCCCCAATAACGTGCGCATCGTCTTCGCCGGTACCCCCGAGCCCGCCCTGCCATCGCTGCAGCGATTCATCGACTCGCCGCACCACGACGTGGTCGCGGTGCTGACCCGACCCGACGCCGCGGCCGGGCGAAGGGGCAAGCCGCGGCCGTCGCCCATCGCCGAACTGGCTCTCGAACAGGGCATTCCAGTGCTGCGACCCGAGCGCCCCAACGGTGACGAATTCGTCGCCGAACTGGCCGAACTGGCACCCGACTGCTGCGCGGTGGTGGCCTACGGCGCCCTGCTGCGGGACGGCCTGCTTGCCGTGCCGCGGATCGGTTGGGTCAACCTGCACTTCTCGCTGCTGCCCGCATGGCGCGGCGCAGCGCCCGTACAGGCCGCCATCGCCGCGGGGGACGCGGTGACGGGTGCGACGACGTTCCTGATCGAGCCGAGCCTGGACTCCGGGCCGGTGTTCGGTGTCGTCACCGAGACGATCCGCACGACCGACACCGCGGGCGATCTCCTCGGACGGCTGTCGAAATCCGGTGCGGTTCTTCTGGAGTCGACGCTGGACGGCATCGCCGACGGAACGCTCACCGCAGTGCCCCAACCGTCTGACGGCATCACCGTCGCGCCCAAGATCACCGTCGAGGAGGCGCGCGTGCGCTGGAACCTGCCCGCGCATGTGGTGGATCGGCGCATCCGTGCCGTCACCCCGAACCCTGGCGCATGGACGATGATCGGCGACCTGCGGGTCAAGGTCGGACCCGTCGCCGTGACGGGTCGGGAACCGTTGCCGCCCGGCGCGATCCGGGTCGAAAGGTCGAGCGTCCTGATCGGTACCGCATCGCAACCCGTGCAGCTTGGACTGATCCAGCCGCCGGGCAAGAAGGAGATGAACGCCGCCGACTGGGCTCGCGGCGCCCGACTGGACGAGAGCGCACACGCCGAATGAACCGACCCGACCAGCGACGACCACCCCGCAAACCCCTCGACCCCGCGCGCCGCGCCGCATTCGACGTGCTGCGCGCCGTGTCGGAGCGCGATGCGTACGCCAACCTCGCGCTGCCGGCGATTCTGAGCGAACGCAAGATCGACAGCAGGGATGCCGCGTTCGCCACCGAACTCACCTATGGCACCTGCCGCGCCCTCGGTCTGCTCGACGCCGTCATCGCCAGCGCGGCGAACCGGCCAGCCGACCAGATCGACCCGGTGCTGCTCGACCTCCTCCGACTCGGTGCCTACCAACTGCTGCGGATGCGCGTCGACGCCCACGCCGCAGTCGATACCACGGTCGAGCAGGCCGCCATCGAATTCGACACGGCGCGTGCCGGTTTCGTCAACGGGGTGCTCCGCAACATCTCCAAGCGCGACGAGGCGTCGTGGGTCGCCGAGCTTGCGCCGTCGGCCGGCTCCGACCCAGTCGGGCACATCGCCTTCGCCCACGCGCACCCGAGGTGGATCGCCCAGGCGTTCGCCGACGCGCTCGGGGCGAATGCGGCACAGCTGGGTGCGCTCCTGGCCAACGACGACGAGCGCCCCGAGGTGCACCTGGCCGCCCGACCGGGGGTGATGACCGCAGAAGACCTGGCTCTCGCGGTGCAGGGGACCGTCGGCAGGTACTCGCCGTACGCCGTCCACCTGCACGGCGGCGATCCCGGTCAGCTCGACGCGGTCCGCGATGGGAAGGCACTGGTGCAGGACGAGGGCAGCCAGTTGGTGGCGAGGGCGCTGACCTTGGCCCCGGTCGACGGCGACACGGGCCGCTGGCTGGATCTGTGTTCAGGCCCCGGCGGCAAGACGGCGCTGCTTGCCGCGATCGGCGCCGCATCGGGGGCCAGGGTGACGGCCGTCGAACCGACCCCTCACCGCGCCGAGCTGGTCGAGAGGAACACCGCGGGGCTCGACGTCGAGGTGCTGCGGGTCGACGGCCGTGACTCCGGGCTGGCCGCGGCATCGTTCGACCGCGTTCTGGTGGACGCGCCGTGCACGGGTCTCGGCGCGCTGCGGCGCAGGCCCGAGGCGCGCTGGCGGCGCCAGCCCAGCGACGTGTCCGGTCTGGCGAAGCTGCAACGCGAACTGCTGGCCTCGGCCATCGCCTTGACCAGGCCCGGTGGCGTGGTGCTCTACGCGACGTGTTCGCCCCATCTCGCCGAGACCGTCGGAGTGGTGGCCGATGCGCTTCGCCGCCATCCCGTGCGGGCAATCGACGCCAGGCCGCTGTTCGAGCCGGCCGACGACCTCGGGGACGGGCCCTACGTGCAGCTGTGGCCGCACAGGCACGGGACGGATGCGATGTTCGCCGCATGCCTAGAGGTACTGCAATGACATATAAACTCCCGGCATGCCAGCACCCCTGATCGCCCCCTCGATTCTGGCCGCCGACTTCGCGCGGTTGGCTGATGAGATGGCGGCGGTGGCCGGCGCCGACTGGTTGCACGTCGACGTGATGGACAACCACTTCGTGCCGAACCTCACCCTCGGGCTTCCCGTGGTCGAGAGCCTGCTCAAGGTGACCGACATCCCGATGGACTGCCACCTGATGATCGACGACCCGGCCCGCTGGGCGCCGCCGTACGCCGAGGCGGGCGCGTACAACGTGACGTTTCACGCCGAGGCGACCGACGACCCGCGCGGGGTGGCGCGTGACATCAGGGCCGCGGGTGCCAAGGCGGGGCTGTCCGTCAAGCCGGGTACGCCGATCGAGCCGTATCTGGAGATCCTTCGGGACTTCGACACGCTGCTCGTGATGTCGGTCGAGCCAGGCTTCGGCGGCCAGAAGTTCATCCCCGAGGTGCTGTCCAAGGTTTCTGCCGTGCGCAGACTCGTCGATGCCGGCGAGCTGACCATCGTCGTCGAGATCGACGGCGGCATCAACGCCGAGACCATCGAAGCCGCCGCAGAGGCAGGTGTGGACTGCTTCGTCGCAGGCTCGGCCGTCTACAGCGCTGCCGACCCCCGCGCTGCGGTCGAGTCGTTGCGCAGCAAGGCGGCCGCGGCATCCCATCATCTGACGTGGTGAACACCGAGGCCGCGATGCGGCTGGCCATCGACCTGGCGGAACAGGTCAAGGGCACCACGTACCCCAACCCGCCGGTCGGCGCGGTGATCCTGGACCGTGACGGTGAGATCGCCGGTGTCGGTGCCACGGAGCCACCCGGCGGGCCGCACGCGGAGGTGGTCGCGCTGCGGCGCGCGGGGGAGCGGGCGCGGGGCGGCACGGCGGTCGTCACGCTGGAACCGTGCAATCACCACGGCCGGACACCGCCCTGTGTGGACGCGCTTGTCGCTGCAGGTGTTTCGGCCGTGTCGTACGCGGTCAGCGATCCCAATCCCGTCGCGGCGGGCGGATCGACACGGCTGGCGGATGCCGGCATCCAGGTGACGGCCGGGCTGCTCGCAGACGACGTATCCGGCGGCCCGCTGCGCGAGTGGCTGCACAAGCAGCGCACTGGTAGACCGCATCTCACGTGGAAGTTCGCCGCCAGCGTCGACGGGCGGAGTGCAGCTGCAGACGGCAGCAGTCGGTGGATCACCAACGAGGCGGCACGTGCAGACGTTCATCGTCGCCGAGGTGCCGCCGATGCGATCGTGGTGGGTACCGGCACGGTCTTCGCTGATGACCCTGCGCTCACCGCTCGACTGTCCGATGGCAGCGTCGCCGAGCGTCAGCCCCTGCGGGTCGTCGTGGGAGAACGTGAAATATCTTCAGAGGCAAGGGTTTTGAACGAGGATTCGCGAACGATGGTGATTCGCACCAGGGATCCGCTTGAGGTCGTCCGTGCATTGTCGGACCGCACCGACGTCATCGTCGAGGGCGGGCCGACGCTGGCAGGGGCATTTCTGCGTGCCGGGGTGATCGATCGCATCCTGGCCTACGTCGCGCCGATCCTGCTTGGCGGGCCGATCACCGCGCTCGACGACATCGGGGTCACCAGCATCGGGCAGGCGCACAAGTGGCGCTTCGACGGCGTAGAGCGGCTCGGTCCGGACGTCCGGCTGAGCTTGGTGCCGAACTGATCGCTGCGCCGCGAATCCGAAGTACGGGGAATTCCCGGCTTTGGTGAGAGCTGGAATTCCTTTGTGGCCCACTGTGACTCCCATCACTGCGGGATGACTTCCGTTGGTGGACTCGTTATCAGTTTGAGATGCCTGCGGCGCGGCGCACACCGATCCTGGTCGGTTGGCCCCCGTAGAATCGAAGATGAGTTCGGGTTACCCACCCGAACCACCCACATCGCGTCTTCACCGCCGATATCCGCGCGACGGAAAGCCACGAGCAAAGGACGATGAGCATGACTGCATTGCAGGACTGGCTCAGTTTTCGCCCAGTCGATCAGAGCGCAATCAAGGAAATGGTGTTCTGGCCGCTGCGTGCGGTGCTGAACACCCCCGACGCCACCGAGAACACCGAGCTCAAGCTGCTTCAGCCGGGCCTCGAGCGCTGCTGAGCGCCCCGGTTGCCGGGTCGGCTGGATGGTCGGTGTCGGCGTGCTCGTTGCGCCCGCTGATCAGCAGACCGAGCAGGGCACCAACCACGCACACGATCGCCGTGATGCCGAAGATCTCGCCGTACTGCGCGGCAAACGCCTCGACGGATGCGGTCTTGGTGCGCTCGATTCCGGCAAGCAGCTGTTCGGCAGGTGAAGCTGCCTTCGGTGCTGGTAGCGAGGCCATCTTCTCGGCCAGGATCTGGTTGAACCTGTAGAGCCCCCACGCCGTCAGCGCCGCCACCCCGACCAGCATGCCGGTCATCCGGGCCACCACCACGGCCGACGACGCGATACCGTGCTGGGCCGCGGGGACCACCCGCAACGCCGCCGAGGTCAGCGGTCCGATCACCAAGCCGAGCCCAAGGCCGGCCAGCGCCAGGTCGGTGTCCATCGCGGGCAGCGTGAAGATCCCGAAGTCGTGGCGGGCAGCCAGCAGATCCACCGGCCACTTCGAGATCAGCCAGTACGCGAACGCGGCGATCAGCAGGCCGACGAAGGTGATGATGCGGTCGCCGATCTTGGTGGCCAGCCACCCACCGAGCAGCGCGCCGATCGGCAGCGCCACCAAGAACCGCATCAGCAGGAATGCGGCCTCGTTCTGGCTCAGCGACAGCACGCCCTGTCCGAACAGCTCGACGTTGACCAGGGTGACCATCAGCGCCGCTCCAGCGGCGAACGAGGCGCCGAGTGCGGCGAGGAACGGCCGGAAGTGCACGCCTGCAGGCTCGATCAGCTTGGTGCGCGCGAACCGTTCCCACGCGAAGAACGCCACGGCACCCACGGCGCCTCCGACGAGCAGCCATTCGCCGCCTGGCGGCAGCACGTGCTCGCCGTCGGGTGCCGGGTTGTAGAGCCCGAAGACGACCAGGATGAGCGTGATCGCGAGCAGCACGCCGCCGACGACGTCGATCTTCTCCGGCGGTCCGCCCTTCTGCTTGGAGGGCAGGCTGAAGTGGATCATCAGCATCGCCAGCGCGGCCAGCGGGACGTTGATCCAGAACACGTCGCGCCAGGTGTTGAACGCCCACACCACCGCGATGCCGTACAGCGGGCCAAGCACGCTGCCGAGCTCCTGGGCGGCACCGATACCGCCCAACACTGCCGCGCGGTTGCGCTGTGCCCACAGATCGGCGGCAAGCGCCAGCGTGACGGGCAGTAGCGCCCCGCTCGCCGTGCCCTGCACGATGCGGCCGATGACCAGGACGGTCAGATCGGTCGACAATGCGGTGACGACGGAGCCTGCGGCGAAACCGGCGAGGCTGATCTGAATCAACAGCTTGCGGCCGAACCGGTCGGAGGCGCGGCCGAGCAGCGGCATCGCCGCGATGTAACCGACCAGATAGCCGGTGATGATCGGGGCCACCCGCTGGATCTGGTTGATCGGGATCCCGATACCGGCGGGCGGTTCCGCCATGATGTCGCGGATCACCGTTACGACGACGTACGTGTCGAGGGCCCCGAGCAGTACCGCCAGGCCTCCTGCGGTGATCGCTAGCCGGCGATTCGTGCGCGCTGGCGCGTGTGATGCGTGGGTCATTACACCGCGGGCTTGGTGACGGTGACGGGCTTACCCCAGTCCGACAGCGTCATCTGCACACTGTTGCCTGGCGTCGGCTCGAGCTTCGCCTGGATCAGCTGGTGCTTGTCGTCCTCGGTGACCCAGGCCGTGCCTGCCACGGGTCCGGTGGCGCCGATCTGCGGGGCGATCTTGTTGACGGCATCGGCGCTGACGTTTCCGGTGACCTTGACGGTCTCCACCCCGTTCACGGTCTCGCGCCCTTCGGTCTTGGGGTCGGAGAAGTTGGCGAGCACGTTGGCAAGGCCCTTGTCGGGGCTGAGGATCGCCGAAACGTCGTAGATGTCGGCCGCCGGGCCGAAGTCCTGCCAGCTGTTCGCGGTGATCGCGCCGTAGAGATTGCCGTCGGCAACGACGAACGCGACGCCTTCGAGCTTCTGGCCGAGGAACACGATGTCGGCCTTGCCGGAGGCGGCCACTGCAGGGACGTTGGTGAGGTCACCGGTGAGTGATGCGATCGGCAGTTCCTTGATCTCGCCGTTGACAGTCAGCTGCAGGTGAACGCTCTGTTCGGCCTTGGTGGTCGCTTCGGAGGACTTGAGGAGTGTGGCCGCGTCGGGCAATGGGGATTCTGACTTCTTGTCCGACGACGAGCATCCGGCGGTCAGTGCGGCCGCCACGACGAGCGCGGCGAGCACGGATACGAGCACGGCAATGCGAGGGCGCGTCTGCATGGTTTGCATCGTAGTGGGTGAGCGCAGGTGGCCCACCCGCGCTGAGCCCGCCGACGGGCGTTCTTGCGCCGCAGGAGCGGCGAAAACGGCTCAATGACCTCTGGACACCCCCCGGGAGAATCGAACGGTGACCGTGCCACGAGTCGGCAACCACGAATCGGCAACCCACGGAGACCGCAGCCATGCCGTCCGTACCCGCACGTCGCGTTGATGTCAGATGCGCACTCCGGCAAGGGTTCTGGGGTCGGCACCGTCATCCCCACCATCGACGCGGTGACCCCGGTCGCCGTTGGCGTGGACATCGGGTGCGGAATCATCGCCGCCCGCACCGTCTTCGGCGCATCGGACGTTGACGGCCGCGACCTCGGCGCGCTCCGTTCCTCGATCGAGGACGTGATCCCGCCGTCACCGGGCAACTGCAACCACGATCTCGGGCGACGGTCAAACAAGGCCATCGGCGTCGTGATGGCAGACGCGGGCGACCTCGTCGAGATCGAACACACCCTGCGCCAGGTGCTCAACGTCAGGGGCACCTAACCGGGGACTAGCCTTGAGCCCCATGTTCACCGGCATCGTCGAAGAATTGGGTGAGGTCGTCGGCAAGGAGGACCTCACCGACGCCGCACGGTTCGCCATCCGTGGTCCGATCGTGACCGCGGATGCCGGACACGGCGACTCGATATCGGTCAACGGGGTGTGTCTGACCGTGGTCGAGGTGCTTGCCGACGGCGCGTTCACCGCCGACGTGATGGCCGAGACCCTCAACCGGTCGAGCCTGGCCGGCGTCGGCGTCGGCAGCCGGGTCAACCTCGAGCGCGCCGCGGCGATCAACAGCAGGCTCGGCGGCCACATCGTGCAGGGCCACGTCGACGGCACCGGCCATGTCGTGGCCCGCACGCCGTCGCAGAACTGGGAGGTAGTGCGGATCGCGCTGCCCGACGCGCTGGCCCGCTACGTCGTGCAGAAGGGCTCGATCACCGTCGACGGGGTGTCGTTGACGGTGTCCGGGCTGGGGGATGACTGGTTCGAGGTGTCGTTGATCCCGACCACGCTGTCGCTGACCACGCTGGGCCGTGCCGCGGTGGGAACGCCGGTGAATCTCGAGGTCGATGTGATCGCCAAGTACGTCGAGCGGCTGCTCGGCCATGCGGGCACGCCATCCGAATGAGCTGAATTGGCGTTTTCGCCTGGCTGCTCGATGCCTCCGCAGCCCCATCTGCCCAGTTCAGGGGTACCGGGCTGAGCGGGCAATAACCGCAGCGCCGGTGTGGTTCATACTGAAGAGCACTGAACGATGGTCCCGGCAGGGACCGGCAAGGGTGGCACTGATGACGAGGCTCGATTCGGTCGAACGGGCGCTGGCCGACATAGCGGCGGGCAAGGCCGTCGTCGTCATCGACGACGAGGACCGCGAGAACGAAGGCGACCTGATCTTCGCCGCGGAGAAGGCGACCCCCGAGCTCGTCGCGTTCATGGTCCGCTACACGTCCGGGTACCTGTGTGTGCCGCTCGACGGCGACGTCTGTGACCGCCTCGGGCTGCTGCCGATGTACGCGGTCAACCAGGACAAGCACGGAACCGCCTACACCGTCACGGTCGACGCGAGGGCCGGTGTCGGAACCGGTATCTCGGCCTCCGACCGGGCGACCACGATGCGGTTGCTCGCCGATCCGACCGCCACGGCCGAGCAGTTCACCAAGCCCGGTCACGTTGTGCCGTTGCGCGCCAAGGACGGTGGCGTTCTGCGCAGGCCTGGGCACACCGAGGCCGCAGTGGACCTGGCCCGTCTGGCCGGCCTGCAGCCGGCTGGTGCGATCTGCGAGATCGTCAGCCAGAAGGACGAAGGCGCAATGGCGCAAACCGACGAATTGCGGGTCTTCGCCGACGAACACGACCTCGCGCTCATCTCCATCGCCGACCTCATCGAGTGGCGGCGCAAGCACGAGCGGCACATCGAGCGCATCGCCGAGGCACGCATCCCCACCCGCCACGGTGAGTTCCGTGCGGTCGGCTACTCCAGCATCTACGAGGACGTCGAACACGTCGCGCTCGTCCGCGGCGACATCGCCGGTCCCGAGAGCGACGGCCACGACGTCTTGGTCCGCGTGCACTCCGAGTGTCTGACCGGCGACGTCTTCGGCTCACGCCGCTGCGATTGCGGTCCCCAATTGGACGCCGCGATGGAGCTGGTGGCGCGCGAAGGCCGCGGTGTGGTGCTCTACATGCGCGGGCACGAGGGACGCGGCATCGGTCTGATGCACAAGCTGCAGGCCTACCAGTTGCAGGACGCGGGTGACGACACCGTCGATGCGAACCTCAAGCTCGGCCTGCCTGCGGATGCCCGTGACTACGGCATCGGTGCCCAGATCCTCGTCGACCTGGGCATCCGGTCCATGCGACTGCTGACCAACAACCCGGCCAAGCGGGTCGGCCTCGACGGCTACGGGCTGCACATCATCGAGCGGGTACCGCTTCCCGTGCGCGCCAACGCCGAGAACATCCGGTATCTGATGACCAAGCGCGACAAGATGGGTCACGACCTGACCGGTCTCGACGACTACGACGAGGCAGTACCGGCCGACGAGTCGGTCTACCTGCTCGGCGATCACCTGCCTTCGGCCGCATCCGATTCCGGGAGCACCCCGTGAGCGGCGGCGCAGGTGTGCCGGAGCTGCCCAAGGTCGACGCATCCGGAGTGAGCCTGGCCATCGTGGCGAGCACCTGGCACGAGCAGATCTGCAATGCCTTGCTCGACGGTTCGCTACGCGTCGCGAAGGACAGCGGCATCTCCGAGCCCACCGTGGTACGGGTGCTCGGGGCCATCGAGATCCCGGTCGTAGCACAGGCTTTGGCGAGGGACCACGATGCGGTGGTAGCTCTCGGCGTGGTGATTCGCGGGCAGACACCGCATTTCGACTATGTCTGCGACGCCGTCACCCAGGGTCTGACCAGGGTATCGCTCGATTCCTCGAAGCCCGTCGCCAACGGCGTGCTGACCACCAACGACGAGAAGCAGGCTCTCGACCGTGCCGGGTTGCCAGGCTCCGCGGAGGACAAGGGCGCCCAGGCCGCCGCGGCCGCGCTGTCCACCGCCCTGACGCTGCGTGACTTGCGCGCCCGACCGTGAGCGAGTCGGAATCCACCGCTGCGCCTGATGGTCGCTCCGCAGGCTCCGCTCCAACCTGGGACCTCGAGGTCCGGCCTCACCTCACGCCATACTTTGCCTATGCCGCCGCCTTCCTGATCGCAGCTGCCCACATCGCGGTGGGTTTTCTGCTCAAGGTCGGCACGTCGGGAGTGATCTTCCAGACCTCCGATCAGGTCGCGATCGGCATGCTCGGCGTGATCATCGGCGGCCTGGTGCTCTTGTTCGCCAGGCCCCGGCTGCGCGTCGGGCCCGCAGGTATCGCCGTGCGGAATCTGTTGACCTACAAGGTGATCCCGTGGTCAGAAGTCGTCGACGTATCGTTCCCGACCGGCGCGCGGTGGGCGCGCGTCGACCTTCCCGACTATGAGTACACGCCGGTGATGGCGATCCAGGCCGTCGACAAGGACCGGGCGGTTGCGGCGATGGACGCGGTGCGCGAACTGGTCGTGCGCTACCGTCCCGACGTCAGCCGACGCTCAACGACATCGTGATCTCGTTGGCGTGCCCGGCGGTCTTCCCGTTCGCCTCGGCCACACCGAATCCCAGCCGCTCATAGACGGCGCGTGCGGCGGCGTTGTCCTCATTGACCCGCAGCGTCACCATTCGGGCGCGCTGGGCGCGGGCCCAGTGCACGGCGGCGGTCAGCAAGGCAGCGGCCAGATCGTGACCACGCGCGGACGGAGCCACCCACAGCGAGTACAGGTAGACGGACTCGACGCTCTCACGCTGCGCGCCGACGAGCCCTACCAGGTGATCGTCGATTGCCGCCGCGAACTGTGCGTGCACACGCAACCGGCGCCGCCATTGAGCTGCGGTGAACGACATCTCTTGGCGGTACTGGGGGTCGTCCGTCCCGAGTGTGTCCGCGAGCGCCCGCAGCCGGAGGTTGGCGAACACCCGCCAATCCGACTCGTTGAGTTGGGCGACCCGTGGGGCACTCATGCGGCGTCGCACGGCTCCGTTCATCCAGTACGGTAGAATTCGCTGACAGTGACCGATTTTCGCATGTCGACGACGCTGGCCTTGGCGCCCTCGTCGACACATCGGGTACACGAAATCGATACTCCGCTCGTCCCGGTGACGCAAGTCATGGCGCGATTGGGTTCGCAGCCCACCATCACCGTTCCGATGGTCGCAGGCACCGTGCCCGACGTCGACGGCATCTGGCGGTACCTCGACGAGCCCGCCGAGTTCTTCGGCATCGCGATGCCGGACCGCGAGGCGCTGCACGCCGCACTCGGCCGATTCGCAGGCGCCACCGCAGACCGCTCGGTGATCGTCGCCACCGTGACGCTCCTGGACGTCGACGGCGGGCCCGATCTCGTCGTCACGGGCGCCGTCGTGAACCCGGTCGGCACGACTGCCGTGCGCATTGCCGGCTGCGACCCCGCCCCGCAGGTGCCGCGTGCGACCGACCCGGTGTGGCTGCGGATGGCGGCCCGTACGACGAGTCGTGCCGCAGCCGATCAGATCCAGCGGTGGCTGAAGGACGACGGCTACGCCGACGGCGTGCCGGCGGGGACGCTCGCGGGTGCTCCGCTGCTTGGCGCGCTGGTCTTCGACACCGCAGCCGGGCTGGTGGGCATCGACAACCCCGAGCCGACGTCCATCCTCGACCTGCTCGATCGGGCGGGCATCACCACCGGCATCCGGCGGGTCGACGTCCGCCCCGCCGACGCTCGCCGCGCATGGTGGATCTCGCCGAGTTTTCAGACCCATCCGGTGGCGAGCGTCGACGACATCGTCTTCGACCTCGACGCCGAGACCCATCCACCGTTCTTGGAGGCGCGATGAGTGGCGGATTCGACCCGAAGTCGTTCTCCGTGCTGACGATCGACGGGTACGGCGTCACCGATGGCGTGTTCACCGCCGACTACACGCTGCGTGGTGCGGGTCCGGCCGATGACGTGTCGTTCACCGAAGCGGTGAACTTCGGCACGGCACTTCAGAAGCCGCCGGACGATCGGCTGCTGCGCCTGCTGGCGTTGACGTGCGTGCCCAGCTACTACAAGGCCGCCGCACCGTCACGGATCGAAATCGCCTTTCCGACATCCGAGTTCGAGCGGACCTACCTCCGCGAGCTCATAGCGGGCGGGCTCGGCGAGTTCGCCTACCGCAACGACCTGCCCGGCGCGCTCACCCCCGAGATCACCGGTCCGGCGACGGAATCCGGCTCTGGCGGCGACGAGGACTGGGACGCCACCCGTACGCCACTGGTGCCGGTCGGCGGCGGCAAGGACTCGGTGGTGACCATCGAGGCCCTCAAACGCCACGGCACCCGCCCGATGTTGTTCCACGTCAACAAGTTCGATCCCATCGACCGGTGCATCGAGGTCAGCGGACTGGACAGCACCCACGTGACGAGGACCGTCGCGCGGCGGCTGATCGACGCGAACGACGACGGGGCCTACAACGGCCACGTGCCAGTGACGGCGATCAACAGCGTCATCGGACTGATCGTCGCCGACGCCAACGGACTCGGCCCGGTCGTGCTGTCCAACGAGCGGTCCTCCAACATCGGCAACGTCAGCTGGATGGGCCGCGACATCAACCACCAGTGGTCGAAGAGCATCGCCTACGAGACGCTGCTGCGGAACACGCTGTCGCAGTACGGCATGAGCCCGGACCGATACTTCTCCCTGCTGCGCGGCCTCTCCGAATCCGAGATCGCCGACAGGTTCCGCAACAGCCCCGAGTACTTCCGCGTGTTCATCAGCTGCAACCGGCCGTTCGCACTCGACGCCGGCAGGCGGGGTGCCACCTGGTGTGGGCACTGCCCCAAGTGCCTCTTCGTCTTCGCGCTGATGGGGCCGCGCCTCGGCCGCGCCGAGGTGGAGGCCATCTTCGGGCACAACCTGTTCGCGGACACCGGCAATCGACCGGGCTTCGCCGACATCGTCGGGTTGGGTGTGCACAAGCCGTTCGAGTGCGTCGGGGAGTACTACGAAGCCGCGGAGTCACTGCTGGCGATCCTGGACGACGACGACTGGCAAGGGCTGCCGCTGGTGGAGGAATTCCGTTCTCGGCGCACCGAATTGGAGACCGTCGCCGCCACCGCGGACACGAGCCCCGACGTTCACTACGTACCCGCGCAGTACGCGTCGACCCTGGATGACCGCGATGGCGCCGTCTCGAAGGGCTGACCTGGCCGGTCAGGTCGTCGGCATCTGGGGTTTCGGCCGAGAGGGCGTCTCGATGGCCAGGACCGCAGCGGCGGCAGGCGCGGCGCGCATCGAGGCCGTCGACGACGTGGGCAGGGGCCGTCTCGAGGTTCCTGCCGACATCGCAGGCGTCACGGTCCATCGCGGTGCTGAACATCTGAATCGCCTGCGCGACTGCGACATCGTGTTCATCAGCCCGGGCGTGCCATGGCGTCAGCCGGTCTTCGCCGAACTACGGGCCACGGGTGCGCGCATCTCGAGTGCGGCCGACTGGTTCATGTCGAGCTACGGCGGGCAGACCATCGGCGTCACGGGCACCAAGGGCAAGAGCACCACGGCGTCGTTCCTCAATCACCTCCTCGGCAGGGTCGGCGTCAACGCGGTGGTGGCAGGGAACATCGGCACGCCGCTCTCGGACCTGTCGCCCGAGCCCGACGCGATCGTGGTTGCGGAGTTGTCGAGCCAGCAAGCCGCGCTGCTGACCAGCTCGCCCGCCGTGGCCGTCGTGACGAATCTCTATGAGGACCACCTGGATTGGCATGGCGGCACCGACCCGTACTACCTCGCGAAGGCCAACGTCTTTCGTAACGGAGCGCGCTCGCTGGTGTCCACTCCCGATGCGATCGCAGCCTTCCAGCGCGTCGGCGTGACGACGTTCCCGCCATCGCTACGGCTCGTCGACCCGGCAACGGTGCGCAAGGCCGCGGGCACATCCGCGATGGGCTACGAACACAACGTCGTCAACGGCGCGCTCGCCGTCCTCGCCGCCGAGGAAATGCTCGGCCGACCGGTCACGCCGGACGAGGCAGATGGCGCCCGCGCGACGTTCGAGGGTCTGCCGCACCGGCTGCAGACCGTGCGGACCACCGGGCGAACCAGGTGGATCGACGACACGTTGGCGACGACGGGGGAGAGCGTGGTCGCCGCGCTCAAGTCGATGCGGCCCAACGACCACATCGCACTGATCGTCGGCGGTATGGACAGGCATCTGAAGTACGACCAGGTCGACGAGTACCTGTGCAGCGGTGCACGCCGGGTAACCCTCATTCAGGCGCCGAGCAACGGCACCGTGATCGGACGTGAATTCGCGAAGACGCACCCGGCGGACACCCACGTGGTGGGTGCTCTCGACGAGGCGGTCCGGGTGGCCGCGGCGCTGCCCGACGTCGACGTCGTGCTGCTGTCGCCCGGTGCGGCGAGTTACGACCTGTTCGTGAACTACGAGGCGAAGGGCGCCGCGTTCTGCGGCTTCATCGACGGGCTCGGCTGACCGGTCAGCGGCCGGTATCGCCCATCACCAGACCCTCGCGGCGCGGGTCGGCGCCGCCCACCCAGCCGGGGTTGGTTCGCACGATCGCGGACAGTCCACTGGACTGGTCGGCGAGGTTGACGTCGTGTCCGAGCTCACGCAGGCCCCGGACGAGCGGATCGCGGTCGCCAGCCAGTCCAGGTGGGCCCGAGGCATCGATGTCGGGATGTTCGCCGCCGACGTTGGTCTTCGGAGAGTTCGCGGCACCGAAGTCGACGGCCGATACCGCCTGCTGCGGATCGAGGCCCCAATCCAGGATCCCCACAAGTGTTTTCACCACGAACTGGATGATCACCGAGCCGCCGGGCGAGCCGAGCACCGCGTACAGCGGGCCCCTTGTTCCCGCCGGACCGGACTCGAACACCAGGGTCGGCGCCATCGAGCTGCGTGGCCGCTTCCCCGGCTGGACCCGGTTCGCCACCGGCACTCCGTCCGAATCCACCGGCTCGGCCGAGAAGTCGGTCAGCTGGTTGTTGAGGATGAACCCGTCGACCATGTGAAACGACCCGAACGACGACTCCACGGTGGTGGTCAGTGACGCCGCGTTGCCCTGCGCGTCGACGACGCTGACCTGGCTGGTGCCGTGCTCGGGGGTGGGTGGCGCTGGTGTGGTCGCTGATCCGAAGTCGCCCGGTTTTGCGGTGCCCATGGTGTGCTGCTCGGAGATCAGCGCGGCGCGGCCCGTCAGGTAGGCGCTGTTGAGCAGGGATGTGGGCGAACCGCCGGGCAGTGGCACGAAATCGGTGTCGGCGACGTACTTGTCGCGGTCGGCGTACGCCAGCCGCTCGGCCTCGGAGACGAGGTGCACGCCCAGCACGGATGGCCGGCCGCCGTTGAGGTCGACGTCGGTGGGTTTGTGGTCGGCCATGGCGAGGTGCTCGAGAATGCCAAGCGTCGAGGCCACCGCGATGCCCCCTGACGACGGCGGTGGCATGCCGCAGATGTCCTTGCCGCGGTAGGGAGTACACAGCGGTTCGCGCAACTTGGCGGTGTAACCGGACAGGTCCTCGACGGTCATCAGGCTCGGCGTGCGGCCACCGGACGTATCGGCCGCTTCGGCCACGATGGCACGGGCGATGTCGCCGGTGTAGAACGACTTCGGGTCGGATGCGATGACCCCCAACGTCTTCGAATAGGCGGGGTTCGACAAGCGGGTGCCTGCGGTCTTCGGGCTGCGGTCGCCGTTGAGGAAGTACGCCGACGCGTTGGCATCGACGCCGAGCTCCGGTGCGGAATCGGCGATCGCGGCCGCAAGCCTCGGGCTGATGTCGAATCCGTTGTCGGCCAGCGCGACGGCGGGGTCGAAGAGCTCGCGCCAGGCCGTCTTGCCGTGCTCGGCATGTACTTCTTGAAGCAGGGCGAGGATGCCGGGCACCCCGATGGAGCGGCCCGAAGCCCTGGCGTCGGGCTTGGGTTCGGTGCGGTCGGTGTCGGAGATCCACCGCAGGTAGTTCTCGGTGGCCGCCGCAGGCGCGACCTCGCGGCCGTCGTACGCCTGAACCGTTCCCGACGAGGCGTCGTAGTACATCAGGAACCCGCCGCCGCCGATGCCCGACGACTGCGGCTCGACGAGGCCGAGCACGGCCTGTGCGGTGACGAGCGCATCGGCCGCGGTGCCACCCTTGCTGAGCACCAGGCAGGCCTCTTGGGTGGCCAGCGGGTTGGCGGTGACCACCGCGAAGGTGCTCGTCCGCACCGCCGTCATGTCCTTGCGGTAGCCGGTGGCGACCTCGGGGTTGGTGGAGATGTTCGCCGACGTGCTCGCGGGGGGCGCCGGTGTCTTCGGGGCGGGGGTGCCGTTGGGGACGACGGAGCAGGGACCGGTTGCCGTCGTCGATGGGCCTTCCTCGGCGCCACATCCGGCCAGTACCAGGACGGCCCCGGCCAGCAGGGCCGTCGCCCGCTTCATGGGCGAGATCCGCATCACTCGACGGTAGTTCATCGGCACCGCCTCTCGGGTGTGGTCGGCCTGCCGATTTGGGCGCCAGAACTCGGCGTCGAGCGCGCTCGTCGAATCGGGTCGGACTGCGGTACTAACCTGGACCCGTGCCCGATCCAGCGACGTACCGACCGGCTCCGGGATCCATCCCCGTGCAGCCGGGCGTGTACCGATTCCGGGATCCGCACGGTCGGGTCATCTACGTCGGCAAGGCCAAGAGCCTGCGCAGCAGGTTGAACTCCTACTTCGCCGACGTCTACGGGCTGGCGCCGCGCACGCGCCAGATGGTGACGACCGCGGGCAGCGTCGAGTGGACGGTGGTCAGCACCGAAGTCGAGGCGCTGCAGCTCGAGTACAACTGGATCAAGGAGTTCGACCCGCGGTTCAACATCCGCTACCGCGACGACAAGTCGTACCCGGTCCTGGCCGTCACCCTCAACGAGGAGTACCCCCGGCTGTTCGTGTACCGCGGGCCACGCCGCAAGGGAGTGCGCTACTTCGGTCCGTACTCACACGCCTGGGCCATTCGTGAGACCCTCGACCTGCTGACCAGAGTCTTTCCCGCGCGGACGTGCTCGGCGGGGGTGTTCAAGCGGCACAACCAGATTGGTCGCCCTTGCTTGCTCGGCTACATCGACAAGTGCTCGGCGCCGTGCGTCGGCCGGGTCAGCGCCGAGGAGCACAGGGTGATCGTGGAGGACTTCTGCGACTTCCTGGCAGGCAAGACCGACCGGCTCGTCCGCGAGATGGAAAAGCAGATGAACACCGCGGCCGAGGCGCTCGACTTCGAGCGGGCCGCCCGGTTGCGCGACAACATCGGCGCGCTCAAGCGGGCGCTGGAGAAGCAGACCGTGGTGTTCGGTGACGGCACGGACGCCGACGTGGTGGCGTTCGCCGACGACGACCTCGAGGCCGCCGTTCAGGTGTTCCACGTGCGCGGCGGACGGGTCCGTGGTCAGCGGGGCTGGGTCGTCGACAAGCCAGGCGAACCAGGCGAATCCGCCCAAGAGTTGCTCGTCGAACAGTTCCTCACGCAGTTCTACGGTGAACAGGCCGAACTCGGCGGAACCGGTGACGAGGCAACCAATCCGGTGCCGCGGCAGGTGCTCGTCCCCGTGCTGCCAAGCAACGCGGAGGAGCTGGAGATCTGGCTGTCCGACCTGCGTGGATCGCGGGTCCAGTTGCGCGTGCCGGTGCGCGGTGACAAGCGGGCGCTCGGCGAGACGGTGCAGCGCAACGCCCAGGACGCCCTAGCTCAGCACAAGCTCAAGCGTGCCGGTGACTTCAACGCGAGATCGGCTGCCCTGCAGAACATTCAGGAGTCCCTCGGCCTTTTGGATGCGCCGCTGCGCATCGAGTGCATCGACATCAGTCACGTCCAGGGCACCGACGTGGTGGCCTCCCTGGTGGTATTCGAGGACGGGTTGCCCCGCAAGTCGGACTACCGGCACTACGCCATCCGCGAGGCCGCGGGCGACGGCCGGTCCGACGACGTGGCTTCCATCGCCGAGGTGACGCGCAGGCGGTTCATGCGGCACGTCGCCGACTTGGAGAATCCGGGTCCGGCCTTGATCCAGGGCAAGTCGCGCAAGTTCGCCTACCCGCCGAACCTGTTCGTGGTGGACGGCGGCGCGCCCCAGGTCAACGCCGCGGCCGCGGTGCTCGCCGAACTCGGGGTCACCGACGTCGCGGTGATCGGGCTGGCCAAACGGCTCGAGGAGGTGTGGGTACCCTCGCAACCGGACCCGGTGATCATGCCGCGCAACAGTGAAGGTCTCTATCTGTTGCAGCGGATACGTGACGAAGCGCACCGGTTCGCGATCACCTACCACCGCAGCAAGCGATCGAAGCGGATGACGGCGTCGGCGCTCGACTCGGTCCGCGGTCTAGGCGAGCACCGCCGCAAGGCGCTGGTCACCCACTTCGGCTCGCTGGCCCGGTTGAAACAGGCGAGCGTCGAGGAGATCACCTCGGTGCCTGGGATCGGTGTAGCGACGGCCAAGGCAGTACTTGAGGCACTGGGCGTGCCCGCCGAATCGGGAGCGCCCGACCCGATCATCGACGATGATCGGAGCAGAGCATCGGGATGACGGGGTCGGGGATGACACACAGCGAGAAGCCGGAGGCGGATCGCGGATGACCGAGGAATTGCGGGACGGCGTAGGGGACCCAGTTGCGGATGACACAGCGGGAGGCATCGACGTCGTCCTGGTCACTGGGCTGTCCGGGGCGGGTCGCGGGACGGCCGCCAAGGTGCTCGAGGACATCGGCTGGTACGTCGCGGACAACCTGCCGCCCGAGCTGATCGCCAGGATGGTCGAGTTGGGGCTGGCGGCCGGTTCCCGGATCACGCAGTTGGCCGTGGTGATGGACGTCCGTTCACGCGGCTTCACCGGTGATCTGGAATGGGTGCGCAACGACCTGGCCACCCGGCAGATCACGCCGCGCGTGCTGTTCCTCGAAGCGTCCGACGAGATCCTGGTGCGCCGCTACGAGCAGAACAGGCGCAGTCACCCGTTGCAGGGCAATCAGACTCTCGCGGAAGGCATTAGCGCCGAACGGCAGTTGCTTGCGGAGGTGCGCGCGACCGCCGATCTGGTGATCGACACGTCCGCCCTCTCGGTACCCGCGTTGCGTGCGAGCATCGAACGGGCCTTCGGCGGCGAGACCGTCGCGGACACCAGCGTCACCGTCGAGTCGTTCGGCTACAAGTACGGGCTGCCGATGGACGCAGACACCGTCATGGACGTACGGTTCCTGCCCAACCCCCACTGGGTGGACGAACTGCGGCCCCATACCGGTCAGCACCCCGCGGTGCGTGACTACGTCCTGGGCCAACCGGGCGCGCAGGAGTTCCTGGACACCTACCATCGGCTGCTGGACGTCGTCATCGACGGTTACCGCCGGGAGGGAAAGCGCTACATGACCGTCGCGATCGGCTGCACCGGCGGCAAGCATCGCAGCGTGGCCATGGCCGAGGCGCTGGCCGGGCTCCTCGAGGCCGGCGATCAGCTGACGGTGCGCGTGCTGCACCGGGATCTGGGGCGCGAATGAGTCCCCGCATCGTCGCGCTCGGTGGCGGGCACGGGTTGTATGCGACGCTGTCGGCTGCCCGAAGGCTGACCCCCCACGTGACGGCCGTGGTGACGGTCTCCGACGACGGTGGTTCGTCGGGCCGGCTGCGCAACGAGCTCGACGTCGTCCCGCCCGGTGATCTGCGAATGGCGTTGGCGGCGTTGGCCTCCGACAGCCCACACGGCCAACTGTGGGGGACCATCATCCAGCACCGGTTCGGTGGCAGCGGTGCACTCGCAGGCCACCCGATCGGCAATCTGTTGCTCGCAGGCCTCAACGAGGTGCTCGCCGATCCAGTCGCAGCACTCGACGAGTTGGGCAGGATTCTCGGGCTCAAGGGCCGGGTGCTGCCGATGTGTCCGATCGCCCTTCAGATCGAGGCCGACGTCGGTGGTCTGGAATCCGATCCACGCATGAGCCGCGTCATCCGTGGACAGGTCGCCCTCGCCACCACGGTGGGCAAGGTCCGGAGGGTGCGGCTGCTGCCGAGCAACCCGCCAGCCACGCGGCAGGCCATCGACGCGATCATGGCCGCCGATCTCGTGGTGCTCGGACCAGGGTCGTGGTTCACCAGCGTGATACCCCACGTCCTGGTTCCCCAGCTGGCGGAGGCGCTTCAGGCCACCACGGCCCGGCGCGCACTGGTGCTGAATCTGGTTGGCGAGCCGGGTGAGACCGCAGGTTTCTCCGCCGAGCGTCACATCCACGTGTTGGCGCAACACGCGCCCGGCTTCACCGTGCACGACATCATCGTCGATGCCGCGGGAGCGCCTGGTGAGCGCGAACGCGAACAGCTCAGGCGCACTGCAGCGATCCTGAACGCCGAAGTCGAGTTTGCTGACGTGTCTCGACCTGGTACACCATTACATGACCCGGCGAGATTGGCGGCTGCCCTGGAGCGCGTACGCCTACGCGGCAGCGCACCCGTGCCGCCGACGGTTCCCACTGCCGCCGTGAGATCGGTTGACGAGAGGTGACGTTTTCGTGGCTATGACAGCCGAGGTCAAGGACGAGCTGAGCCGGCTGGTGATCAACTCGGTGAGTGCTCGGCGTGCCGAGGTGGCGTCCTTGCTGCGCTTCGCAGGGGGTCTGCACATCGTGGCCGGCCGTGTCGTGGTCGAGGCCGAGGTCGATCTTGGCATCATCGCGCGGCGGCTGCGCAAGGACATCCACGACCTCTACGGCTACAACGCCGTCGTGCACGTGTTGTCGGCGAGCGGCATCCGCAAGAGCACCCGGTACCTGGTGCGCGTTGCGCAGGACGGCGAATCGCTTGCGCGGCAGACCGGACTGCTGGATCTGCGCGGTCGCCCGGTGCGTGGATTGCCGGCGCAGGTGGTCGGTGGCAGCGTGGGTGATGCCGAAGCAGCTTGGCGCGGAGCGTTTTTGGCGCACGGCTCGTTGACCGAGCCCGGCCGGTCGTCAGCGTTGGAGGTCAGTTGCCCCGGCCCCGAGGCGGCGCTCGCGCTCGTCGGCGCCGCGCGGCGGCTTGGCGTCAGCGCCAAGGCCCGCGAGGTGCGGGGGAGTGACCGCGTGGTGGTGCGCGACGGTGAGGCCATCGGCGCGCTGCTGACCAGGATGGGTGCGCAGGACACCCGGCTGACGTGGGAAGAGCGGAGGATGCGCCGCGAGGTGCGCGCCACCGCCAACCGGCTGGCCAACTTCGACGACGCGAACCTGCGCCGATCGGCGAGGGCGGCCGTGGCCGCGGCGGCCAGGGTGGAGCGTGCGCTGTTCATCCTCGGTGACACCGTGCCCGATCATCTCTCGGCAGCGGGCAGGTTGCGCGTCGAGCACCGGCAGGCATCGCTTGAGGAGCTGGGCAGGCTCGCGGAACCTCCGATGACGAAAGATGCCGTGGCAGGCCGTATTCGGCGACTCTTGTCGATGGCCGACCGCAAGGCCAAGCAGGACGGCATCCCCGACACCGAGTCAGCCGTCACGCCCGACCTGCTCGAGGACGCCTAGACCGCGAGTCAGGCGGCGGCGACGCTCTGAGTCTGGAGCGGGTTGGCTGCCGGGTTGTTCGCCAGCGCGTCGAGCACCGTCGACCACACCTGCGGGCTCAAGAAGATGTTCGCGTGGCCGAGGACCAGCCCCGGGTAGAGGTCCTGAAGCACGACGTTCGTGACGTTCGGACCATTGAGGGCCTGCTGCGTGTACGGCGTGACGACCTCGTCGTTGACCGACGCGATCGTCGTGTACAGGACTCCCGGGCGGGTGTCGCCGTTGCCGTAGACCTCCTGCTGGAACGGCGAACCCAGCGCCTGTTGGTAGAGGGCGGGTCCGAGTGTGTTGGCGATGCCGACGAACAACGGCCCGAGGATCGGCACCGACTGCAGCACGCCAAGTCCATCGATGTCGGTGCCGTGGTTGCTCGGTGCAATCCCGATGAGCTGCGACACCTTGGCCGCGCCACCCATGTTGTTGATGTAGTTGACGGCAAGGATGCCGCCACCCTGGGAGTGACCGACCAGGATGACCTTCGGTGCGCCGGTTTCGTCGAGCACTCGTTGGACCTCGGCGGCCAGTTCTGCGGTGGAATCCCTGATGTCGCCGAAGGCCTGGATCGGGGAGTTCGGGTTTCCGGTGGTGTTGCCGTAGTTGAACGTGTAGACCTTGTATCCCGCGTTGGCCAGGACCGGGGCACCGACGGACCAGTTGGTGCCCTGGGTGGCACTGGTGCCGTTGAGCAGGATGACCGGCAGGGGATGTTGGGCGGTCACGGAGATACCGTCGTCGTTGGCGCCCGCGGGTGGCTTGGTCGGGTTGAAGAACGCCAGCCCGTCGAGAATGCCGTAGTTGACGGCGAATTGGCCCGTGGTGGGTTCGAACATCGGCGCTCCGATGATCGATCGGCCGACGGCGGCGGCGACGTTGGCCACCGTGGTGGCGAGCATGTAGGGCACGCCGAGGAAGCTGTTGGGTCCGAAGGCTTGAGCCACGGCGGTTGCGGCGGTGTGCACGACCGACACCATGATCGTTCCGGCGTCGGCGACCAGCCCGGTGAGCTGTTGAACGAGCAACGGCGGGTTGAATGCAATGGGAATGCCGGGAGTGGGAGCGGGTGGCGCGATCGCTGCTGCGGCGACACCGGCGGGTTCGGGGTCGACCTGTGGCCGCAGACTGCGCACGTTCGATTCGGCTGTCGTCGTCGGCCTGGGCTCGGCGCTGGCCGGCGCGGCCACGGCAGCAGGCTGGCCGAGCCGCTTCGAGCCGTGTGAGACGTCAACCGGCTGAGTGCTTTTGGGCTCGGTGTCGACTGTGGGTGACTCCGCTGGGGCGTTGCCTTCTTCGGGTGCCACGACCGGTGGGGTCTCTGGTGTGGTGGTGTCAACGGGTGCCGCAGTGGGTGCCTGCGCGTCGTCGACGGGTGGGGTGACCGTGGCGGCGTGCGGTGGGTCAGGCGCCGTCGAGGCAGTGGGTTCGGCGGTTGCCGTGGGCTTCGGTGTCGTGGTCTTGGTGGCGTTCGACGTGTCGGGGGTGGTCGGCGCCTCGGAATCGTCGGCCTTGGGCGGGTCGGCCTTGGGTGGCTCGGCTTTGGTGGGCTTCGCGCCGGCTGGTGCAGCCTGATCCGACGTCGCGTCCGTTGCGGACTTCTGCGGCTCCGACTGCTGGGAAGTAGCGCCCTTCGACGTGGTCTCGCCGCCTGATGCGGACGTACCGTCATCGGCTCGGGCGACACCACCTGCCATCGCAATGACGGT
The DNA here is from genome assembly GCF_008329605.1 of Mycolicibacterium sp. P9-64. Classification (GTDB taxonomy): domain Bacteria; phylum Actinomycetota; class Actinomycetes; order Mycobacteriales; family Mycobacteriaceae; genus Mycobacterium. The sequence goes on along the minus strand of NZ_NPKO01000003.1, from coordinate 262,062 downwards.
GTAGATCGCCATCAAGAAGGCCGCAAGCATGAATCTCAGCCACACCTGGCGCGCCGACGTGCGGCCCGCGATCGGGCACACGGAACTGTTCGACAATTCGAGCCTCCCACCCTCAGGCGGACCATATCGGCCCAAACGGCGGAGGGGTCTGCGTTTTCACCGATTTGGGTGCGCCGACGGCGTGCTCGTCCACGGCCGCATCTGCATCCACGGCCGCCAACGAAGAACTCCTTGGCGACCACGGTGATGCCGACGGCGAACAGGCCTAGGTTGAACACGTGGCGATCCTGCGAGTGGGCGTGGCGTACCCCGACCCGCCGTTCAACGGCGTCGGGGACGGCGGCCTCGACATCGACCTCATCCACGCGGTCGCGGCGGTGATGGGGACGACGGTCGAGCTCATCGCGTACGAGGGATCGAACTTCAACGGCATCTTCGACGAGTTGGCAGCAGGCAGCTACGACTGCGTCATCGCGGGAACCACGGTGACCGCGGAGCGACGGCGCGTGGCCGACTTCGCACCGCCCTACCTGATCTCCGGGCAGGCGCTCGCCGTCGACACCGAGCGGTTGCGGACGGTGAGGTCGATCGACGACTTGGCCGGGCTGACCATCGGTGTCCAGCGGGGCAACACCAGCCAACCCATCGCCGAACACCTGGTGGCCGAGGGCAAGGCGAAGGCGGTCCGGGTCTACGACTACGGCAGCATCCGTACCGCGCTGTCCGATCTGACCACCGGTGGCTGCGACGCCTTCATGAAGCTGGCTCCCGTGCTCTCCGAACTCGTCGGGCCCTTCGCGGGTGTCGAGGTGGTGCAACGGAATATCTCCAGGGAGGACATCGCGATAGCGGTGTCACTCGGCGACGACACGATGCTCCAGCGAATCGCGGCGGCACAAGCCGAGCTGGAGGACGACGGCACGCTGCAGGGCATCCGTCGCAAGTGGCTCGGCAACCCCTACATCGACCAGAGCCTGGCCGCGCACTGACCGGCCGTCGCGCCGCGAACGCCGCACCACTAGGCTGGATGCGGGCAATTCCCAGTAGACCGAGTAGTTCGCAACAGAACAGGGAGTGACGATCGTGACGGTTCGGGTAGGCGTTAACGGCTTCGGCCGAATCGGGCGCAACTTCTTCAGGGCTCTTGACGCCCAGAAGGCGCTCGGCAACAACACCGACATCGAGATCGTGGCGGTCAACGACCTCACGGACAATGCCACGCTGGCGCATCTGCTGAAGTTCGACTCGATCCTTGGCAGGTTGCCCTACGAGGTCAGCCTCGAGGGCGATGACGTCATCGTCGTCGGCGACACCAAGATCAAGGCGCTCGAGGTCAAGGCCGGTCCGGCCGAACTGCCGTGGGGCGATCTGGGCGTCGACGTGGTCGTCGAGTCGACCGGCATCTTCACCAATGCCGCCAAGGCCAAGGGCCACCTGGACGCGGGTGCCAAGAAGGTCGTCATCTCCGCGCCGGCCACCGACCCGGACATCACCATCGTGATCGGCGTCAACGACGACAAGTACGACGGCAGCCAGAACATCATCTCCAACGCGTCGTGCACCACGAACTGCCTCGGCCCGCTGGCCAAGGTGCTCAACGACGAGTTCGGCATCGTCAAGGGCCTGATGACGACCATCCACGCGTACACGCAGGATCAGAACCTGCAGGACGGCCCGCACAGCGACCTGCGTCGTGCCCGTGCCGCGGCGCTGAACATCGTGCCGACCTCGACCGGTGCCGCCAAGGCCATCGGTCTGGTGTTGCCCGAGCTCAAGGGCAAGCTGGACGGTTACGCGCTGCGGGTGCCGATCCCCACCGGTTCGGTCACCGACTTGACCGTCGAGCTGGCCAAGTCCGGCACCGCCGACGAAATCAACGCCGTGTTCAAGGCTGCGGCCGAGGGCAAGCTCAAGGGCATCCTGAAGTACTACGACGCGCCGATCGTGTCGAGCGACATCGTCACCGATCCGCACAGCTCGATCTTCGACTCCGGCCTGACCAAGGTGATCGACAACCAGGCCAAGGTCGTGTCGTGGTACGACAACGAGTGGGGCTACTCCAACCGCCTCGTCGATCTGGTCGCGCTCGTCGGCAAGTCGCTCTAAGTACGATGGCGGTCAAGACACTTGACGACCTGCTGTCCGAAGGCGTCGAGGGTCGGGGAGTGCTGGTGCGCTCCGACCTCAACGTCCCGCTCGACGACGAGGGCCGGATCACCGATCCGGGCCGAATCATCGCCTCGGCACCGACGCTGAAGGCGCTGGCCGACGCCGGCGCCAAGGTCATCGTCACCGCCCACCTCGGCAGGCCCAAGGGTGGGCCCGAGCCGAAGTACTCGCTGGCGCCCGTCGCGGCGGCCCTCGGCGAGCAGGTCGGCAGGCACGTCCAGCTGGCCGGCGACGTGGTCGGCACCGACGCGCTGGCCCGCGCCGAGGGACTGACCGACGGTGACGTGCTGCTGCTGGAGAACATCCGCTTCGACCCGCGGGAGACCAGCAAGGACGACGCCGAACGGTTGACCTTGGCCAAGGCGCTGGTCGAACTCGTCGGTGATGATGGCGCCTTCGTGTCCGATGGTTTCGGCGTGGTGCACCGCAAGCAGGCTTCGGTGTACGACGTCGCCACGTTGCTGCCGCACTACGCGGGCACGTTGGTGGCCACCGAGGTCAAGGTGCTCGAGCAGCTGACCAGCGCAGGCGAGCGGCCGTACGCCGTGGTGCTCGGCGGGTCCAAGGTGTCGGACAAGCTCGCGGTCATCGAGAACCTCGCGACCAAGGCCGACAGCATCGTCATCGGCGGCGGCATGTGCTACACCTTCCTTGCCGCGCAAGGACTTTCGGTGGGCACCTCGCTGTGTCAGCCGGAGATGATCGACACTTGCAAGAAGCTTCTCGAGGACTACGGCGACGTCATCCACCTGCCGGTGGACATCGTCGTCACGGCGGCGTTCGCCGCCGACTCGCCGCCCGAGACGGTGGCGGCCGACAAGATCCCCGAGGACAAGATGGGCCTGGACATCGGCCCTGAGTCGGTCAAGCGGTTCACCGCGCTGCTCTCGAATGCCAAGACCGTGTTCTGGAACGGTCCCATGGGCGTGTTCGAGTTTCCGGCGTTCGCGGCGGGCACCAAGGGCGTCGCCGAGGCCATCATCGGAGCGACCGCCAAGGGCGCCTTCAGCGTCGTTGGCGGTGGCGACTCCGCCGCCGCGGTGCGCCAGCTCGGCTTGCCGGAGGACGGCTTCTCCCACATTTCGACCGGTGGTGGGGCTTCGCTGGAATACCTTGAGGGCAAAGACCTACCTGGTATCGAGATCTTGGCAGTGCCCGAGCAGTCCTGATCGCCCCGCAGTCAAGAAGAACCGAGGAGACCCGTGGCCCGTAAGCCGTTGATCGCCGGCAACTGGAAGATGAACCTCAATCACTACGAGGCCATCGCCCTGGTGCAGAAGATCGCGTTCTCGTTGCCGGAGAAGTACTTCGCCAAGGTCGACGTGACCGTGATCCCGCCGTTCACCGATCTGCGCAGCGTGCAGACGCTGGTCGACGGCGACAAGCTCAAGCTCACGTACGGGGCGCAGGACCTGTCGCCGCACGACTCGGGCGCCTACACCGGTGACATCAGCGGTGCGTTCCTTGCCAAGCTCGGCTGCACGTTCGCGGTCGTCGGGCACTCGGAGCGCAGGACGTACCACAACGAGGACGATGCACTGGTTGCCGCCAAGGCCGCCGCCGCGTTCAAGCACGGCCTGACCCCGATCGTCTGCATCGGCGAGGGCCTGGAGATCCGCGAGGCGGGCAACCACGTCGCCCACTGCACCGATCAGCTCAAGGGCTCACTGGCCGGGCTGACCGCGGAACAGCTGACCACCATCGTCATCGCCTACGAGCCGGTGTGGGCGATCGGCACGGGCCGGGTGGCCAGCGCTGCCGACGCGCAGGAGGTGTGTGCGGCGATTCGCAAGGAGCTCGCGGAGCTGTCCACCCCGGCGATCGCGGCAGGAGTCCGGGTGCTCTACGGCGGCTCGGTCAACGCCAAGAACGTCGGCGAGATCGTCGCGCAGGACGACGTCGACGGCGCGCTGGTCGGCGGGGCCTCGCTGGATGGCGAGCAGTTCGCGATCCTGTCCGCCATCGCCGCCGGCGGGCCGATTCCGTAAACCGGCACGACGCCCGGTATTCTTGCGCTCATGGTTTTCGCTCTGCAGATCACCCTCATCGTCACCAGCATCTTGGTGGTGTTGTTGGTGTTGCTGCACCGCGCCAAGGGTGGCGGCTTGTCCACGCTGTTCGGCGGTGGCGTTCAGTCCAGCCTCTCGGGCTCGACGGTCGTCGAGAAGAACCTCGACAGGTTGACGTACTTCGTCACGGGCATCTGGGTCGTCTCGATCATCGGCGTTGCGCTGCAGATCAAGTACGGCGCCTAGCACTCTTCATCTCCGCTGGGCCGGCATCAGCCGACGGCCAGGGATCACTCAGCAGCGCCCCCTAACATCGGCGCCGTGGCCGCGAACCTGCTGGGACTTCTGCGTGTTGGCGGCTTTACCGCCGCACTTCTCTGTGTGAGTGCTGGCGTTGCCGCAGCCGATCCGCTGCCCGTCGCGGACGTGACCCAGTCGGCGGATACCGACGACGGTTGGCACCTGAGCGCCGCGCTCACCAGGATGACCATCAACTCCGTGCCGAACATGGCCGCCACTGCCTTCACCAGAGAAGGATTCGTGACGGGCAAGGCCGCCGCGACCATCGAGGGCAACGGTGCCGCCGCGGTCAACTCGGGCACGCTGGTCTTCGGCCTGCAACTCGGCTGCCAGATCGACCTCAGTGAAGGCGGCAGCGTCGGGGGAGACGCCGACATCGGTATCAACCCGGGCCTCGGCGCGGGCGACGCCCTCAGCGACATCGGCCCCTACGCGGATCTCGGTGGCAACGTGTCGATCAACCTGCTCCCAGGCACCATCACCAACGTGGGCCTCGGCAAGAAGGCGCTCAAGGGCCGCACCGGCGAGATCGTCGTGCACGACGCCCACGTCAAGGTCGACGCCTGCGGCGGAGCGGTATCCGTGCGGTTCTTCGCCACGGCGATGATCGACACCGACAAGTCCGATGACAGTGTCAACGCCTACGGCGACATCCTCTCGCTGTGAGGGCGTCTCGGACATCCGCGCGAAGGGCGGTCCTGGCAGCCGTGGTGGTCGCGGGGTGGGTCGCCGTGCTCCCGACGGGGGTCGCCGCTGCCGATTGCACGGGCGCAGGTGACTTCGGGGCAGGCGCCGGATGTCCGCCCCCCGGCGACTCGTCGGGATCGGGCAACAGCGACAGCTGGCCCCCGACGGCCGTGGACTGGCCACCGCCGCAGAACTCCCTCTCCGGTTCCGACGACAGTGCTGGCAGCGGGGTCGAATCGGCGACGCCCATCGTCATGCCCGACGGGCGGAAGGCCCCGCCCGCCGCGCACTCGGAGTCGCCGACGAGCACGTCCACCTCTGCCAAGCCGATCGTTCCCGTGGGTGCGCCGGGACCGTGAGCCGAACCTCACCATGCGGGTTGTTCAGCGGGCGTCGATACTGGACACATGGCCGATGCTTCCGACACCGTGCTCGAACCCATCGGCTCAGTGCGCCGCACGCAAGTGGGTCGTGAGGCGACCGAGCCGATGCGTGAGGACATTCGGCTGCTCGGCACCATCCTCGGCGACACCGTCCGCGAGCAGAACGGCGACGCGGTGTTCGATCTCATCGAGCGCGCCAGGGTCGAGTCATTCCGCGTCCGCCGTTCGGAGATCGACCATGCCGAGCTTGCAGGCCTGTTCGACGGCATCGACGTGCACGACGCCATCCCGGTCATCCGCGCCTTCACCCACTTCGCCCTGCTGGCCAACGTCGCCGAGGACATCCACAGGGAACGCCGCCGCGCCGTGCACGTCGCCTCGGGGGAGCCGCCACAGAACAGCAGCCTGGCGTCGACGTACCTGAAGCTGGAATCGGCCGACCTCGACTCCGCCACGGTCGCCGACGCGCTCACCGGCGCATTGGTGTCGCCCGTGATCACGGCGCATCCCACCGAGACCCGGCGCCGCACCGTGTTCGACACCCAGCACCGCATCACCGAGTTGATGCGGCTGCGCGCGCATGGTCACAGCCAGACCGACGACGGCCGCAGCATCGAACTCGAACTGCGCCGCCACATCCTGGTGCTGTGGCAGACCGCGCTGATCCGGTTGTCCCGCTTGAAGATTCAGGACGAGATCGAGACCGGGCTCCGCTACTACCCTGCAGCCTTCTTCGAGGTCATCCCGAGGGTGAACGCCGAGGTCAGGGCCGCACTGCAGGCGCGCTGGCCGGATGCCGGGCTGCTCGAGGAACCCATCCTGCGGCCGGGCTCGTGGATCGGCGGTGACCGCGACGGCAACCCGAACGTCACGGCCGAGGTGGTCCGGCTGGCCACCGGCAGTGCGGCCTACACCGCGCTGAGCCACTACTTCGTCGAGCTCTCCGCGCTCGAGCAGGAGCTGTCGATGTCGGTGCGGCTGGTGCGGATCAGCGACGAACTGGCCGCCCTCGCCGACACCTGCGCTGAGCCCGCCCGAGCGGACGAGCCGTATCGGCGCGCACTGCGGGTCGTGCACGGCCGGCTCACCGCGACGGCCACCGAGATCCTCGACCGCCAGCCCGAGGAGATGCTCGACCTGGGCATGCCGCGCTACGAGACACCAGGGGAGCTGCTGGCCGACCTCGACGTCATCGACGCCTCCCTTCGCGCCAACGGTAGTGTGGTGCTCGCCGACGATCGACTGGCACGGTTGCGGGAAGCCGTGCGCGTCTTCGGTTTTCACCTATCCGGTCTGGATCTGCGGCAGAACTCCGACGTGCACGAGGAGGTCGTCGCCGAGCTACTGGCCTGGGCCGGCGTGCATTCCGACTACCTGTCGCTGCCGGAGTCCGAGCGCGTCGAGGTGCTCGTCACCGAGTTGGCAACGCGCAGGCCGCTCGTCGGCCCCGGAGCCGAACTGTCCGAGCTCGCCCGCAAGGAGCTCGACATCGTGACGGCGGGCGCCCGCGCGGTGAAGGTCTTCGGGCCCAACGCCGTACCCAACTACATCATCTCCATGTGCCAGTCCGTGTCGGACATGCTCGAGGCGGCGATCCTGCTCAAGGAGGCCGGCCTGCTGGACGCATCGGTAGACCAGCCGTACAGCCCCGTCGGGATCGTGCCGCTCTTCGAGACCATCGACGACCTGCAACGCGGATCGGCGATTCTCGAAGAGGTGCTCGACCTTCCGCTCTACCGCGCGCTGGTGCGTGCTCGTGGTGAGCACCAGGAGGTCATGCTCGGCTACTCCGACTCCAACAAGGACGGCGGATACCTCGCGGCGAACTGGGCGCTCTATCGGGCGGAGCTGGATCTCGTGGAGTCGGCCCGCAAGACCGGAATCCGGTTGCGGCTCTTCCACGGTCGCGGCGGCACCGTCGGTCGCGGCGGCGGGCCCAGCTATGACGCGATCCTCGCGCAGCCGCCGGGAGCGGTGAAGGGGTCGCTGCGCCTGACCGAACAGGGCGAGATCATCGCCGCCAAGTACGCCGAGCCGCGCACGGCACACCGCAACCTGGAGACCCTGCTTGCCGCGACGCTGGAGTCGACCCTGCTCGACGTCGAGGGCCTCGGTGACGAGGCTGGCCCCGCCTACGAGGTGCTCGACGACCTGGCCGCAAGGGCGCAGAAGGCGTACAGCGAACTGGTGCACGAGACACCGGGTTTCGTCGAGTACTTCAAGGAATCCACCCCACTCAGCGAGATCGGGGCGCTGAACATCGGCAGCCGCCCCGCCTCCCGCAAGCCGACCACGTCGATCTCCGACCTCCGGGCCATTCCGTGGGTGCTGGCCTGGAGCCAGTGCCGCGTCATGCTGCCAGGCTGGTACGGCACCGGGGCGGCGTTCGAGGACTGGATCGCGGCTGGCCCGGAGACGCCGGAGGCACGGCTCGAGGTGCTCGCCGACCTCTACCAGCGGTGGCCGTTCTTCAGGACCGTGCTGTCCAACATGGCGCAGGTGCTCGCCAAGGCGGACATGGGTCTTGCCGCTCGGTACGCCGAGTTGGTCGACGATGAAGCGTTGCGGCACAGGGTCTTCGACAAGATCGTCGACGAATACCAACGGACGCTGCGGATGCACAAGCTGATCACCGGCCACGACGACCTGCTCGCCGACAATCCGGCGCTGGCCCGTTCGGTGTTCAACCGGTTCCCGTACCTGCAACCGCTGAACCACCTCCAGGTCGAGCTGCTGCGGCGCTACCGTTCCGGTGACACCGAGGAACTGGTCCAGCGCGGCATCCTGCTCACCATGAGCGGGCTCGCCACGGCCCTGCGCAACAGCGGCTGAGCCTTCGTCAGCGGAACACGTAGGCGACGGGACACGGCCCCGCGCAGCGCGCGACGCCGCCGATCTGTGCGGGGACGGGCCGTGGATACTCGCCCCAGCCGGGTGTCATGGCGTAGCGGCCGAGGATGCGGGTCATGGCCAAGGTCATTGCGGCGAGTGAGAACGGTTGTGCGGGACAGGAATGCCTGCCGTGTCCGAACGCCGTCACCAGCATCGGCGATGCCAGGTCCCGTTCATCGGCAAGGCGGTAGCGGTGCCACCGGTCGGGATCCCACTGCTGCAGGCCCGGCGCCACCGACGTGTTGAGCAGGGGCAGCAGCGTAGCGATGGTCCAGCCCGCAGGGACGTCGACGACGCCGTCGCCGGTGTCGAACGCGACCGGTTCCAGCACGGCGCGGGCCATGATCGATCGTTGCGCCAACCGGGTGCTCTCCAGCGCGCACCGCTGAGCCAGGCCGCGGTCACCGCCGACGACGAGGTCGAGCTGCGCTGGGTGCAGCAGGAGGTCGACGAGGGCCCAGCCCAGCGCGGCCATCAGATTCGACATCGACGCGATGTGAATCAGCGCCACGTCCATCGCGACGCCGCGCGTGCGCACCTCCGCCGACTCAGACGCCCATGCGTCAACGATGCGGCCGAACAGTCCGTCATCCGCCGGTAGCGAATCATGCTGCCGGAGAGCCTCGTCGATCACGGCAGCGACGTCATCGAGGGCGGCCCGCTCGTCGTGCATCCCCGATGCCGCGACCGCGGCCATGGCATCGGGGTGCACGAACGCATCCGACCCGTCGAGCGTGTCGAACGCGGTGACCAGCCGCTCGAATGCGTCGCCGTCGGCGCAGCCGGGTGCGGCCCACGACGCCAGCCCCATCCGGTGCCCGAGTCGCCGGGTGAGGCCGAACAGATCCACCGAACCGCGCTCGCCGAGCTCGGCCTCCGTGGCGTCGAGCGCATGCTCGAGATTGGCAAGGTAGGACGACACGTCATCGCGGCGGAACAACGAACCTGGCAATGTGCGCCTACCGGCGAACAGCTCGTCGGGCAGCTTGCGCCGCAGCATCAGATAGTCGGCAACACCCTTGCTCGCCGACTCCTCCACCAAGGCGTAGAACGACTCGACGCCGGTCGGCGAGAACGTGAACAGGTAGTGGGTTCCGCCGCTGCGCAGCACGAACGAATCGCCGCACGCGGCGCGTGCCGATGCCACGGCGGCCACGGCGTCGTCGACGGGAACGTCCCACGGCAATCCGACACCGTCGGCGGTGGGCAGGACCTCTAGTGGCGACCGCACCCGACCGCGATCCCTTACAGCCCGGTGGTCTTGCGTATCGCGTTGACCGCGCCGCGCACGGCGTTCTCGGTTGCCGCCCACGGCGCCACCACCGATTCACCGACGCCAACGATGCGCTCGACGCGCTCCACGATGGCCTCGAGACGGTCGACCATGGCGAACAGCCGCGGCGCCAATTCGTCGATGCGGGTGATGGTTTCGTTGAAACGGTCCATCGTGGAGTCCATGTCGACGGTCGTCTTGTCGAGGACGGCAAGCGTGCCACCGAGGTCGGTGAGAATGGTCTCCACCATCTCGACCGTCACGTCGGCGTTCAGGGCGGCCTGAGTCAACGTCCTGATGCGCTGCCTGCCCGACGCCTGGCGCGTGCGGGCACCGCCCTCTTGGCCAACGCCTTTGTCTGCCATGGGGTCAGTATTACAGGTTCGCTGCGGCGGCTTCGTCGAGAAGCCACACCGTGGCCTCGCGTCCGACGGCACCGGCCGCGGGCACGTCGACCGCTGCCGCACCGCCCACGGCGGCAGCCACGGCGTCGGCCTTCTCCGCACCGGCGACCACCAGCCACACCTCGCGCGAGCGCGCAACGGCAGGCAACGTCAAGGTGATACGGCGCGGTGGTGGCTTGGGGGAGTCGTTGACCCCGACCACCAGCCGGGTGGTCTCGCTGACGGCAGCGGTGTGGGGGAACAGCGAGTTGACGTGGCCCTCGCCGCCCATGCCGAGAAGGTGCACGTCGAAATCCGGTGCGGGCGCGTCGCCTGCGGCCGTGGCGGCCAAGACCTGCTCGTAGAACAGCGCGGCGGCGTCGATGTCGTCGCCGAACTCACCGTCGCTGGCCGGCATGGCGTGCACGTTGGCCGCTGGCACGTCGATGTGGTCGAGCAGCGCTTCACGGGCTTGCTTGTCGTTGCGGTCGTCGTCGTCCGAGGGCACGTACCTCTCGTCCCCCCAGAACAGGTGCACCTTCGACCAGTCGATCGCGGCGCCATGGGTGCCGACGTGCTTGAGCAGCTTGACGCCGGTTCCGCCGCCCGTCAGCACGACGTACGCGACGTCGCGTGCATCGATGGCGGAAGTGATGGCGCCCACCAGACGGTCACCCGCTGCGGTGACCAGAGCGTCGGCGTCGGGGTACTTCTCGATGACCCGCTTAGACATACTCCACCTTGTCGATGCCTTGCAGTGCGGACAAATAGATCTCGTCGGCGTCGAGCCTGCGCATGTCCTCGGCCAGGCACTCGCGGGTTTCCCTGCGCGCCAACGGGAGCAGGGCTGCCGGTTTGGCGGTGCGGGTGAGGGTCGCGGTGCGGCCATCCTGCGGCCTGCTGAGCGTGATGGTCTCGTTTTCGCGGACCAGCTCGACCTTCAGGTCGCCGACGGCGCGCTTCACGGGGCCGTCGATGTGGCTGGCGAGCCAGCCTGCCAAGACGTCCAGTGCAGGTTCGTCCTTCAACCCCGAGACCAGCGCCGACTTGATCGGTTCGTAGGGCCCCTGATCCAGCGCCGACGTCAGCATCGCCCGCCAGGACGTGACGCGGCTCCAGGCCAGGTCGGTATCGCCAGGGGTGTAGCCCTCCAACCTGCTCTTGATGCAGGCAAGGGGGTCCAAGCCGTAGGTGGCATCGGTGATCCGGCGGATCGCCAACTGGCCCAACGGATCCTGCGCGGGAACCCGCGGAGCGACGTCGGGCCACCAGGCCACCACCGGGGTGTCCGGCAGCAGGAACGGTGTGACGACGCTACTGGCCTGCGCGGCCAACGGTCCCGACAGCTTGAGCACGACGACCTCGCCTGCGCCGGCGTCGTGGCCCACCCGAATCTGGGCATCCAGCTTGGCTGCTGCGGCATCGCGATCCACGGCGTAGACCACGATCACCCGACAGGGGTGCTCACGGCTGGCGGCGTTGGCGGCCTCGATGGACTCCTCGAGGATGGCCTCACTGTCGGGCGCGATGACCAAGGTCAGCACCCTGGCCATGGTGAAGGCGCCGCCTTCTTCGCGCATCCCGTCGAGCTTCTTGTTGACCGCGTTGGTCGTGGTGGCTTCCAGGTCGACGATCACGGCTGGGCCTTTCGGTTCTTCGCGCAAGCGCTCATCAGTGCCCTCGGTTCTTCGCGCAAGCGCTCATCAGTGCCCTCGGTTCTTCGCGCAAGCGCTCATCAGTGCCCTCGGTTCTTCGCGCAAGCGCTCATCACGGCCGCCGCCATTCCCGGCCGGTGCGCTGCAACATCTCGAACGCCGAGTCCGGACCCCAGCCGCCCGACTCATACGGATCGGGCTTGCCATCTTTGGTGTCGAGGTCCGCCCAATGATCTAGCGCGGGATCGAGGATCTCCCAGGACAATTCGACCTCCTGGTTCACGGGGAACAACGACGGCTCACCGAGCAGCACGTCGAGGATCAAGCGTTCGTAGGCCTCCGGAGAGTCCTCGGCGAACGCCGACCCGTAGGAGAAGTCCATGTTGACGTCGCGGACCTCCATGGCGTGGCCCGGCACCTTCGAGCCGAACCGCAGCGTGATGCCCTCGTCGGGCTGCACCCTGATCACCAACGCGTTCTTGCCGAGTTCGTCGGTCATGGTGGCGTCGAACGGCAGATGCGGAGCACGCTTGAAGACCAGCGCGATCTCGGTGACCCTGCGGCCCAACCGCTTTCCCGTCCGCAGATAGAACGGCACGCCCGCCCAGCGCCGGGTATCGACCTCGAGGGTGATGGCTGCGAAGGTCTCGGTGGTGGAGGTCGTCGAGAAACCCTCCTCCTCGAGCAGCCCGACCACCTTCTCGCCACCCTGCCAACCGGCGGTGTACTGGCCGCGGGAGGTGTTCTCGCTCAACGGTTCCACCAGCTGCGTCGCCGAGAGTACCTTGATCTTCTCGGCCTGCAACTCCGATGGCTTGAAGCTGACCGGCTCTTCCATCGCAGTCAGCGCCAGCAGCTGCATGAGGTGGTTCTGGATGACGTCTCGGGCAGCGCCGACACCGTCGTAGTAACCGCCGCGCCCGCCGAGGCCGATGTCCTCGGCCATGGTGATCTGGACGTGGTCGACGTAGTGCGCATTCCAGATCGGGTCGAAAAGCTGGTTGGCGAAGCGCAGCGCAAGGATGTTCTGCACCGTCTCCTTGCCGAGGTAGTGGTCGATGCGGAACACCGACGTCTCGGGGAAGACGCTGTTGACCACCTTGTTCAGCGAGCGGGCGCTGTCCAAATCGTGGCCGAACGGCTTCTCGATCACGACGCGGCTCCACCGGTCGCCCTCGGGTCTGGCCAGCCCGGATTTGAACAGCTGCTCGCATACCGAGGGGAAGGCCTTCGGCGGAATCGACAGGTAGAAGGCGTGATTGCCCCCTATCCCGCGCTCGGCGTCGAGCTTCTGCAGGGTCTCCGACAACCGCTCGAAGGCCTTGTCGTCGTCGAATTCGCCTTGCGCGAAGCGGATGCCTTCACTCAGTCGGTCCCAGACCTCCTGGCGGAAGGGCGTGCGCGCGTGCCCCTGCACGGCCTTGAGTACGACGTCGGCGAAGTCCTGATCACTCCAGTCCCTACGGCCGAACCCGACCAACGAGAACGTTGGCGGAAGCAGCCCGCGATTGGCGAGGTCGTAGATCGCCGGCATCAGCTTCTTGGTGGCCAGGTCGCCAGTCACCCCGAAGATGACCACCGCACACGGGCCCGCGATGCGGGGTAACCGCTTGTCTCGCTTGTCCCGCAGCGGGTTGGTCCAGCCGGAAGCCGATTCGGTCATTTGCCGGCTGCGTCGAGCTGACCCTGGGTCGCGTCGATCAGCTCCTGCCACGACTTCTCGAACTTCTCGACGCCCTCGTTCTCCAGAACCAGGAAGACGTCGGTGAGGTCGATGCCAATGGCCTCCAGCTTGTCGAAGACCGCCTGCGCCGCCTCCGCCGTGCCCGAGATGGTGTCACCGGTGACGACGCCGTGATCGGCGACGGCCTCCATGGTCTTCTCCGGCATCGTGTTCACGGTGTTGGGCGCCACCAACTCGGTGACGTACAGCGTGTCGGAGTAGTCGGGGTTCTTCACGCCGGTCGATGCCCACAGCGGGCGTTGCACGCGGCCTCCGTCGGCCTTGAGCACCTCGTATCGTGCGCCGCCGACGAACACGTCCTCGTAGGCCTTGTATGCCAGCCGCGCGTTGGCCACACCGGCCTGGCCGCGCAGCGCAAGAGCCTCGTCGGTGCCGATCTTCTCCAGCCTCGCGTCGATCTCGGTGTCGACGCGGGAGACGAAGAACGAGGCGACCGAGTGGATCTTCTTCAGGTCGTGGCCGGCCTCCTTGGCCTTCTCCAGACCCGCGAGGTAGGCGTCCATGACGGCCTCGTGGCGCTCGACGGAGAAGATCAGCGTGACGTTGACCGAGATGCCCTCGGCGATGACGGCGGTGATCGCCGGCAGACCGGCCTTGGTGGCGGGGATCTTGATCAGCACGTTGGGCCGGTCGACGATCTTCCACAGCTCGATGGCCTGCAGGATGGTCTTGTCGGTGTCGTGCGCGAGGCGCGGGTCGACCTCGATGGACACGCGGCCGTCGACACCGCCGGAGGCTTCGTAGACCTTGGCGAAGACGTCGCAGGCGTTGCGGACGTCGTCGGTGGTAACCGTGCGGATGGTGGCGTCGACGTCGGCGCCGCGCTCTGCCAGCTCGGTGACCTGGGCGTCGTAGGCGGTGCCCTTGGACAGTGCGGCCTGGAAGATCGACGGGTTGGTGGTCACGCCGACGACGCTGTGGGTGTCGATCAAATTCTGCAGGTTGCCGGTCTGCAGACGCTCACGCGAGAGGTCGTCGAGCCATACGGACACGCCGGCGGCACTCAGCGCCGCGAGGTTCGGGTTCTGAGTCATGAGGTGCTCCTTGTTCGATAGGTCAGATTGCTCTAGTTGTCCATCGATCGTTCCGCCGCGGCCACCACGGCTTCCGCGGTGAAGCCGAACTCACGGAACAACGTCTTGTCGTCGGCCGATGCACCGTAGTGCTCGATCGAGATGATCTCGCCCGTGTCACCCACGAGCTTGTGCCAGCTCTGTGCGATGCCGGCCTCCACCGCAACGCGCGCCGACACCTCGGGGGGCAGCACGCTGTCGCGGTACTCCTTGGGTTGGCTCTCGAACCACTCCACGCACGGCATCGAGACGACGTAGGCGGTGATGTCCTTCTCCGCCAACTGCTTACGTGCCTCGACCGCCAGCTGAAGCTCAGACCCCGTGGCGATGAGGATCACGTCGGCGTCGTTGGCGGGGTTGCCGCCGCCGAGCACGTAACCACCCTTGGCGACACCGTCGGAGTCAGTGCCCTCCAACACCGGGATGCCCTGCCTGGTCAGGATGAAACCGACAGGTCCGCTGCTGGCCCCGCGCGCGAGGATGGTCCGCCACGCGTACGCGGTCTCGTTCGCGTCACCGGGTCGCACCACCGAGAGGTTGGGGATGGCGCGAAGCGCCGCCAGGTGCTCGATCGGCTGGTGAGTGGGTCCGTCCTCGCCGAGTCCGATCGAGTCGTGCGTCCAGATGTAGATGGTGTCGATGTCCATCAACGACGCCAACCGCACCGCGGGCCGCATGTAATCCGAGAACTGCAGGAACGTGCCGCCGAAGGCGCGGGTCGGCCCGTGCAGCACGATGCCCGACAGGATCGAGCCCATGGCGTGTTCGCGGATGCCGAAGTGCAGCACCCGGCCGTACGGGTCCGCGGTGTAATCCGACGTCGAGATCGACGGCGGGCCGAAGGACTTCACACCCTCGATCGTGGTGTTGTTGCTCCCCGCGAGATCGGCTGAGCCGCCCCACAGTTCGGGCAGCTTGGGTGCAACGTCGTTGAGCACCTTGCCGAACGCGGCGCGGGTGGCCAGTGCCTTGGAACCCGGCTCCCAGTGGGTCAGGTCGGCGTCCCAGCCTTCTGGCAATTCCTGGGCCAGCAGACGGTCGAGCAGCTTCTTGCGCTCCGGCTCGCGGGCGGCCCACTCGTCGAACCCGCCCTGCCACTTCTCGTGGGCCTCGTGACCGCGGTCGACCAGCTTGCGGGTGTGCTCGATGACCTCGTCGCGCACCTCGAAGGTCTTGTCGGGATCGAAGCCCAGGACGCGCTTGGTGGCGGCGACCTCTTCGTCGCCCAGCGCGGAGCCATGCACGCCGCCGGTGTTCATCTTGGTTGGCGCGGGGTAGCCGATGATCGTGCGCACCGAGATGAACGACGGCTTGTCGGTGACGGCCTTGGCCGCCTCGATGGCTTCTTCGATGCCGACGACGTTCTCGCCGCCCTCGACTTCCTGGACGTGCCAGCCGTACGCCCGGTAGCGCGCCGGAACGTCTTCGGAGAGCGCGATGTTGGTGTCGTGCTCGATCGAGATCTGGTTGTGGTCGTAGAACACGATCAGATTGCCGAGTTCCTGGGTGCCCGCGAGTGAGGACGCCTCGCTGGTCACCCCTTCCTCGATGTCGCCATCGGAGGCGATGACGTAGATGAAGTGGTCGAACGGGCTGGTGCCGGGTGCGGCGTCGGGATCGAACAGGCCGCGCTCGTAGCGCGATGCCATCGCCATTCCGACTGCCGATGCGAGGCCCTGGCCGAGCGGTCCCGTGGTGATCTCCACGCCCGCCGTGTGCCGGAACTCAGGGTGCCCTGGCGTCTTGCTGCCCCACGTGCGCAGAGCCTCGATGTCGGCGAGCTCGAGGCCGAAACCGCCGAGGTAGAGCTGGATGTAGAGGGTCAGGCTGGAGTGCCCGCAAGACAGCACGAAGCGGTCGCGGCCCAGCCAGTGCTGATCGCTCGGGTCGTGGCGCATCTGGCGCTGGAACAGCGTGTACGCCAGTGGCGCCAGGCTCATCGCCGTGCCCGGATGCCCGTTCCCGACCTTCTGCACGGCATCGGCGGCAAGCACCCGAACGGTATCGACGGCGACCGAGTCGACGTCGCTCCAATCGTCAGGATGGTTGGGGCGGGTGAGGGCGGAGATCTGTTCCACTGTGGTCACTTATTAACCCCTCGGGTCGGCAGGTTGGTCCTTCAATACCCTAGTGCGGAACGCTGCGGCGCTGCAGACCGCATTGGTCAAGTTGGCCGGGCGTTCACCCGAACCGACCCTGAGTTGTTGGATGGGCCCGAGCGCGGTCTACCATCGTCTGTAGTAGAAGCTGCGCGCTGCCGCGAACCACCGAGGAGACAACTGCGTGAGCATTCGCGAGCGCCGTTTTTTTCACGAGGCGCCTGGCCGCACCGGCAACACCCTGTTGGCGTATATCGCGCTGACGAAGCCGCGGGTGATCGAGCTGTTGCTCGTCACCGCCATCCCGGCGATGCTGCTGGCTGATCGCGGCACGGTCAACCCGCTGCTGATTCTCAATACCCTGGTCGGCGGTCTGCTGGCCGCAGCGGGTGCCAACACGCTGAACTGTGTCGCCGACGCCGACATCGACAAGGTGATGAAGCGGACCGCCCGGCGGCCGCTGGCGCGTGAGTCCGTGCCCACGCGGCACGCGCTGATCTTCGGCCTGCTGCTGTCCGTCGGATCGTTCGCCTGGCTGTGGTGGACCACCAACCTGCTTTCGGGTCTGTTGGCCGTCGCCACGATCCTGTTCTACGTCTTCGTGTACACCCTGCTGCTGAAGCGCCGCACCTCGCAGAACGTGGTGTGGGGCGGCGCGGCGGGCTGCATGCCGGTGATGATTGCTTGGTCCGCGGTGACGGGGACCATCCAGTGGCCCGCTCTCGTGATGTTCGGGGTCATCTTCTTCTGGACGCCGCCGCATACCTGGGCACTGGCGATGCGCTACAAGGACGACTACAAGGCGGCAGGCGTGCCGATGCTGCCGACGGTCGCCACCGAGCGGCAGGTCACCAAGCAGATCCTGATCTACACCTGGCTGACCGTGCTGACCACCCTCGTGCTGGCATTGGTGACCGGCTGGCTGTACGCGTCGGTCGCGCTGCTGGCAGGCGCGTGGTTCCTGGTGATGGCTCACCAGCTGTACTCAGGGGTCAAGCGCGGCGAGCCCGTGAAGCCGCTGCGGCTGTTCCTGCAGTCCAACAACTACCTGGCCGTGGTGTTCTGCGCTCTGGCGGTCGACTCGGCGCTGGCCCTGCCGACGCTGCTGCACTAACCCGCTAGCTCGCGTCCCAGCGCCCGCGCCTGCCGAGCTTGGTCTGACCACGCCGCTTCTTGTCCTCGATCCGGCGCTCTTTCGAGCCCCTCGTCGGCTTCGTCGGCCGACGAATCGGCGGAGGTGCGGCCGCGGCGTCACGAAGCAGGCGCGCCATCCGCTCACGGGCGGAGCTGCGGTTCTGCAGCTGCGCACGATGCTCACTTGCCGTCACCCTCAGGACGCCATCCGAGAGCCGCCCCTCGAGTCGACGGAGCATCCGCGGGCGCAACCACTCCGGCACCGCAGGCGAACGGGCCACGTCGAACGACAGCTCGACGCGGCTGTCCGCCGTGTTGACGCCCTGCCCGCCTGGACCCGAGGACCTGGAGAAGCGTTCGCTCAACTCGGACGCGGGAACCACGATGGCCCGCGACACGATCAGGTCCTCGGCCACGTCGACAAGGTTAGAGCGGGGCCCGTTCTCAGGGCACCAGCACCACCGAGCCGACGGTCTTGCGGCCCTCCAGGTCGCGGTGCGCGTCGGCGGCGTCCGACAGCGGGTACCGGTTGCTCACCGTGACGTCGATGGTGCCCTGCGAGATCGCGTCGAGCAGTTCACCCGCGCGCCAGCCGAACTCGTCGGCGGTACGGGTGTGGTGCGCCAACGTCGGCCGGGTCAGGAAGACGGAGCCCGCCGCATTGAGCCGCTGCGGATCGACCGGCGGCACCGGCCCGCTCGCTGCGCCGAACAGGGCCAGCGTGCCGCGTATGGCCAGGCTGGCCAGGCTGGCGTCGAACGTCGACGCGCCAACCCCGTCGTACACCGCGGCCACCCCGTGGCCGCCCGTGAGCTCACGGATCTTGGCACCGAACTCAGCCGCGCCCCCTTCGGCCTGGCTGGGGTAGTCGAGCACCTCGACGGCACCGGCCTTGCGCGACAACTCGGCCTTCTCGCGCGTCGACACCGTGGTGATCACGCGCACCGCCAGGCTGGTGGCCCACTGCGTCAGGATCAGACCGACGCCGCCAGCCCCGGCGTGCAGGAGGACGTCGTCGCCCTGCTGCACGGGGTAGGTGGACTTGATGAGGTAGTGGGCGGTCATACCCTTCAGCAGCGCCGAGGCCGCCACGTCGGCAGGCACGGCGTCGGGCACGTAGGCCACGAAATCGGCAGGTGCCAAGCAGAATTCAGCGTAGCCACCATCGGCCTGTGCAGTGACGACGCGGTCGCCGACGCTCAGTGCCGCGACGTCCTCACCGACCGCGGCGATGGTTCCACACACCTCGGTCCCGACCACGAAGGGTGTCGGCCGCGGGTACAGACCCGTGCGGAAGTAGGTGTCGATGAAGTTGACGCCGATCGCCTCCGCCTTGATCAGCACCTGGCCGGGGCCGGGGGAGGGCTCCGGGCGTTCGACGTAGTTGAGGACTTCGGGACCGCCTGTTTCGCTGACTTCGATGACGTACATACGACCTATCATTCCAAGGTGAAGCTCGCCAGGCCCGACGTCCGCCATCCACGCATCGTCTTCGCAGGTTGCCGCGCTCTCGTGGAGGGTGACGGCGACGACGCGGGCCTGGTGGCGGCACTGCGCTCACGCGGCCTGCACGCCCACTGGCTGGCCTGGGACGATCCCGAGACGGAGCGCGCCGACCTCGTGGTGCTGCGCGCGACGTGGGACTACATCGACCGGCTCGACGAGTTCCTCGCCTGGACGCGGCGGGTGCCCAACGTGCTGAACGCACCCGACGTGGTGGCCTGGAACACCGACAAGCGCTACCTGGCCGATCTGGCCGCGGCCGGGGTGCCTACCGTGCCCAGCCAGTTCTTCGCTCCCGGCGACACGCTGAGCCTGGACGGTGGCGAGGTCGTCGTGAAGCCCGCGGTCGGTGCGGGATCGGTTGGTGCGCAGCGGTTCACCGATCCCGGCGCGGCACGCGAGCACGCGGCGACACTGCAGGATGCCGGGCGCACCGTGCTGGTGCAGCCCTACGACCCACGGATCGCCGACGGCGAGACGGCGATGGTGTTCCTCGCAGGCGAGCAGTCCCACGCGTTCACCAAGGGGCCCATCCTGCCGCCGCCGGGACAGCAGCCCGACTTCGACGACTCGGGCACGTACGCCGAGGAGTCGCTGCGATCGGCAGAGCCCGACTTCGAGCTGTGGGACGTCGGCAACGCCGCGCTGGCGGCCGCAGGGGCGCACCTCGGCATCGCGCCCTCGGAGTTCCTCTACGCCCGGGTAGACGTCATCGGGGGCCGCGAGGATCCCCGGCTGCTGGAACTGGAGTTGGTCGAGCCGTCCCTCGGCTGGCGGCAGCTCGGTGACGCCGACCGCGCCAGGCAGCAGCGCGAATTCGCCCTGGGGGTCGAGTCAGCCCTCGACCGGCTCGGGCTCGGCCCGCTGTCGCATCGAAGCCCATAGCGCCGCGGTGGCGGCGGTGCACGCGGCGGCGCCCGCGACGTGCACGGCGACCAGCGCCGCGGGTACGCCGGTGAAGAACTGCACCGTGCCAACCAAGCCCTGCGCACACACCAGCACCAGCAACACCCACAGGCGCAGCACCACGGGCTTGGGCGCGCGCACCGCGATCAGGGCGAAGCCCAGTCCGACGATCAGTGCCAGGTAGGCCACCAGCAACGACGAGTGCAGGTGCACCAGCGTGGTGATCTCGACCTGCAGCCGCGGCACCGGCTGCTCGACGCTCTTGTCGCCGGCGTGTGGGCCTGCCCCCGTCACCAGGGTGCCGCTGACCAGTTGCGCGGCCAGCACGACGGCCGTCAACGCGGTCAATTGCCGCAACGGTTTTGGCACCACGGGCGTCGGGACGAGCGGAGCGACGCCGTCGTCGGGTTCACCAACTTCGTAGTACAGCAGCACCGCAAGCCAGACCATCGTCATCGACGCCACCAGATGGATCGCGACCGTCCACCACAGCAAGCCCGTGAGCACCGTGATCCCGCCGATGACGGCCTGCACGATCGTCGAGGCAGGCATCAACCATGCGTAGACCAGCACCTCGCGGCGGCGGCGGGCACGGGTCACCACGAGCACCGCAAGGGCCGCGGTGAGCACGACGAGGAAGGTGATCATCCGGTTGCCGAACTCGACCACCTGGTGCACGACGGCGACTTCGGCGTGGGGGACGGGGGTGAAGCTGCCGGGGAAGCACTGCGGCCAGGTCGGGCAGCCGAGACCCGACGCGGTGACGCGGACGATGGCACCGGTGACGGCGATGCCGCCCTGGGTCAGGACGACCGCGAGGGCCACCAATCGCTGCGTCCGCAGGCTCGGCATGGGCAGCACGTCGACCAGTCGCAGCAAGAACCGTCCGACGGGCACCGACCGATCGTAAAGGACCCGCAACTACAGGATGTAGTAGGGCTCCGCTTCGAACTAGCTGGACGGCGACCGAATGGGGCGGTTACATGGATGCCATGTCCGCTCAGCTCGCCCTCCTCAGCATCCTCGGCACGTTGGCCATCGGCGCGGTCAGCCCTGGGCCCAGCTTCGTCGTCGTGGTGCGCGCGGCCGCCGCGCTCTCGCGGCGCGACGGGTTGGCATCTGCCCTGGGCATGGGCTTGGGCGGCATGGTCTTCTCCGGCCTCGCGCTCGGCGGACTGCAGGCACTGCTGATGCAAGTCGACTGGCTGTACATGGCGCTGAAGGTGGCCGGCGGTGCCTACCTCGTCTATCTCGGCGTCCGCCTGTGGCGCGGCGCACGCACGCCGCTTGCCATGGCGGCCGTCGACGGACGGCCCGCGACCGGAGGATGGCGCCGATCCTTCGTGATCGCATTCGCGACGCAGCTCAGCAACCCGAAGACGGCCATCTGGTATGCGAGCATCTTCGCGGCGTTCCTGCCCGCCCAGATTCCGGTGTGGATGTTCTGGACCTTGCCGCCGCTGACCTTCGCCGTCGAAATGGGTTGGTACACCATCGTTGCCGTGCTCTTTTCGTCCTCGAAGCCACGTGCGGCGTATCTGCGAGGAAAGCACTGGATCGACCGGGTAGCGGGCGGCGTCGTGACCGCACTGGGCGGCAGGTTGATCGTGGAGGCGTTGCGTGCGACGCCTGCCGTGGCACTGAGGTAGCCGAATCGTCAGGTGAAGCGGAACCAGCGCAGCGCGGACAGGGCGGCGACACCACCCCACACCGCCAGTACCGCGATGCCGAACCAGTCCACCGACGGCATCATCGCCTGACTCAATGCCTCGGTCAGCGCGCCGGACGGCGTCAGCCTGGCCACCCACTGCACACCGTGCGAGACCATGCCGCCGCCGAGCGTGAGGGCGCCAAGGCCGGCGAAGACGAACCACAGCAGGTTGGCGACCGCCAGCACGATCTCGGCGCGCAGGGTGCCGCCCAACAGCAGCCCCAGCGCGGCGAACCCGGCAGTGCCGAGCGCGATGACCACCGCGCCCAACGCCAGCCCGGCGATCGCAGGGCGCCAGCCCAGCGCAAAGCCGATGGCGCCCAACAGAATCGACTGCAGGAACACCACGGTAACCACGGCCAGCGACTTGCCCGCGATGATGCCCCACACCGGCAGCGCGGTCGCGCCGAGTCGCTTCAGTGCGCCATAGCGCCGGTCGAAGGCCACGGCGATGGCCTGGCCGGTGAACGCCGTCGAGATGACGGCCAGCGCCATGATCGCGGGGACGAACTTGGCTGCCCGGTTGTCCCCGAACGAGCCGAAGGGCAGCAGCGTCAGGCCGACCAGCAGCGTGATCGGGATGAACATCGTCAGCAGCAGCTGTTCACCGTTGCGCAGCAGCAGCTTCAGCTCGAGGCCGAACTGCGCGGCCAGCATCTTGGGCACCGTTGCCGGGCGCGGGTCGGGCGTGAACGTGCCCGGTGCGAAGCGGTTGTGTGGTGAAGTCACGGCCGCAGCTCCCGTCCGGTCAAGTCGAGGAAGACGTTCTCGAGGCTGCGCTGCTCGACGCGCATGTCGGTGGCCAGCACGTCGAGTCGCGCGCACCATGCCGTCACGGTGGCAAGCACCTGCGGGTCGACGTGCCCCTCGACGAGATATTCACCTGGCGCCGTCTCGACCGTCCGGTAGTTCTCGGGCAGGGCCGAGATCAGTAGCGACAGATCGAGTTTCGGGGGAGCCGAGAAACGCAGCTGGTTCTCCGCGCCGCGCCCCATCAGCTCGGCGGGCGTACCTGCCGCCACCGCAGCGCCGTGATCGATGATCACCAACCGGTCCGCGAGCTGCTCGGCCTCGGTTAGCTGGTGGGTGGTGAGGACCACGGTGACACCGTCACGGCGCAGCCCGTCGATCAACTCCCACACCACGATTCGTGCGTGCGCGTCCATGCCTGCGGTCGGCTCGTCCAGGAACACCAGCTCGGGCCTGCCCACCACGGCGCACGCCAGGGCGAGGCGCTGCTGCTGCCCGCCGGACAGCCGTCGATAGGTGGTGCGGGCGGCCTCGGTCAGGCCGAGGGTGTCCATCAACCATGCGGGATCGAGCGGGTTGGCCGAGTAGGCGGCGACCAGATCGAGCATCTCCCTGGCACGCGCCGCCGGATAGCCGCCGCCACCCTGCAGCATCACGCCAATGCGCTCACGCAGCTGGGCGTTGTCGGCGATGGGATCGAGGCCGAGGACTGCAATCGTGCCGGAGTCGGGCTTCGTGAACCCTTCGCACATCTCGATGGTGGTGGTCTTGCCTGCGCCGTTCGGTCCGAGCAGTGCAAACACCTCGGCGCGCTGCACTTCGAGATCGAGCCCGTCGACCGCCGTCGTCGACCCGTACCGCTTGCTGACCCCTTGGATCAGCACGGGGATGTCGGAACGGGAGGTCACGGGTACTCAGCGTAAGCGTCGGATTTGGCTGCCGGTGCCGGCGGTGGTCGCGACGCTTCTCCGTTGACGTCGGGCAGCGGCCGCCACGGCAGCCTGCGGTAGGTGATCGCGATGAGGATCGCCACGATGACGAGGCTTGCCAGCGTCGCGTCGAGGATCTGGAACAAGGCGAACCGGTCACCGTTGGCCGTCGGCCCGAATATGCCCACCACCAGGCTGCTTGCGATGGCGGTACCGCGGAATCCCGGCCGGGTCGCCCAGGTCGCCAACGGGATGATCGCCCACAGCAGATACCAGGGCTGCACCACCGGGAACAGCAGCACGGTCGCGCCGAGCGCAACGCCGAGGCCGCCGACTGGGTGCAGCCGGCCGCGCATCACGGCCAGCAGAAGGTAGGAGACCAGAATTGCGATCAGGATCACACCGATGGCGCGGGTCAGGCCAAGGATCGCGGTGGTGTGGTCGCCGAGCCCGAGCAGGATGCCGACTTGGCCGGTGCCAAGGGCGAGCAGGGTTGGTGGCGACATCCACGACCGCACGACGTTCGCCGTTCCGAGGGTGAACAGCCAACCGAAGCCAAGCCCGCTGGCCCAGCCGATCAGCACCGTCACCACGACGGCGATCGCCGTCACCAGTCCGCCCGCCTTGACGAAGGCCCCAAGGGTTCCGCCCCACATGCACGCAAGAGCCATCCCGACGAACCCCACTGCCAGCAGCGACGGCAGCTTCACCTGTGACGACATGGTGATCAGCGTGGTTCCTGCGACCAACATGGCCAGCGGCATCCACGTCACCCAGTCGGCACGCCCCTGCGGCCAGTGCAGAGGGCGCGGCAGCAGCGGACCGGCGGGCTTGTTGTCGCGAGTACGGCTGATGGCGCGCAGGGCGATCTCGAGGCCCGTCAGCATCAGCCCCAGCATCAGGGCTTCGTTGTGGATGCCTGCAATGAGATGCATGAGCAGCAACGGGTTGCACGGTCCCAGCCAAATCGCGCTGACCTCGGCCACTCCACATCGCCGGGCCAAACGCGGTGTGGCCCACACGATCAGCCCCACTCCGACCAGCACCACGACCCGGTGACACAGCACCGCGGCGACGATGTTCTCCCCCGTGAGCTCCGATATGCCGCGCCCCAGCCACAGGAACAGCGGCCCGTACGGCGCCGGCGTATCGCGCCACATGGTCGGTACCGACAGCGTGAAGACGTGGTCGAGGCCAAGGCCAGGCGCAGGTCCGACGCGATACGGGTCGAGCCCGAGCAGCGAGATCTGACTCTGCGCGAGATAGGAGTAGACGTCCCTGCTGTACATCGGCGGCGCGATCAGCAGTGGCATCGCCCACAGCAGCAGCGTGCGGTCCATCTGGCTGCGCGACATGCGGCGACTGCCGAGCGCGAACCGGCCAAGCATCAGCCACGCGAGCGCCATCATCACCGCACCGGTCGTGGTCATGGTCAACGAGACGGTCTGGATGCGGGACGGCAGATTCAGCAGCCGGACCCCGAACGTGGGATCCTGGACGACGGGACGCGCGCCGGCCCCGAGTGCTCCAATCGCCATCAACACGGTGCCCGTCGCCCCGAAGACGCGGGTGCGACGAAGCGACGCCACCTCGCCGGCGACGAGTGGCGACCCGACGGTCGACTCATCGGCGTGCCAGCGGGCGACGGCCGAACTGAGGGACCGTAGGCGGGCTGCCATCAGAGCAGCGTAACCGTCGGGGTTCCCTGGCCCTGCGTGGTAAGGGTCGCCTTGCTAGCCTCGGTTCACCAATTCCGTCACAATGGTGTTGTGAAATTAGTTTCGGAGTCTTCGAACGCGGGGTCTCCCGCGCCGACCTCCGACGGTCACACCAGAAGCGCCATCGTCCAGCTGTTGCTGGAGGGCCCCGTCACGGCAAGCCAGATCGGTGATCGGCTCGGTATCTCTGCTGCAGGCGTGCGTCGTCACCTCGATGCGCTCATCGAGAACGGCGACGCGGAGTCGAACGCAGCAGCGAGCTGGCAGCACAACGGCAGGGGCAGGCCCGCCAAGCGGTACCGGCTCACGGCCGCAGGGCGCGGGAAGCTCGAGCACACCTACGACGATCTCGCGGTCGCGGCCATGCGGCAGCTGCGCGAGATCGGTGGCGACGAGGCGATCCAGACGTTCGCACGCCGGCGCATCGACACGATCCTGGCTGGGGTCTCCGACGCCTCCGACGGTGACGTCAAGGGTGCCGCCGACCGGGTTGCCGGCGCACTCACCCAGGCGGGTTACGCGACCACCACGACGCCGGTCACCGGACCGCTTGGCGGCGTGCAGATCTGTCAGCACCACTGCCCGGTATCGCACGTCGCGGAGGAATTCCCCGAACTGTGCGAGACGGAACGCGAGGCCTTCGCCGAGATTCTGGGCACTCACGTCCAGCGGCTGGCCACCATCGTCAACGGCGACTGCGCGTGTACCACCCACGTACCGATTGGTCCCGAGAAGTCATCCACCATTCGGCGTTCAGCCCGCGCCGAAGTCACCACCAAGCAAGGAGCGTCGACATGACGACCACCCCGGAGGTCCTTACCCAAGAGGAAGCCATTGCCTCCCTTGGCAATTACGGCTACGGCTGGTCTGACTCGGACGTCGCGGGCGCAAGCGCTCAGCGCGGTCTGAGTGAGGCCGTGGTGCGCGACATCTCGGCCAAGAAGAGCGAGCCCGAGTGGATGCTCGACGTCCGGCTCAAGGCGCTGCGCACGTTCGACAAGAAGCCGATGCCGAACTGGGGTTCCGACCTCGACGGCATCCACTTCGACAACATCAAGTACTTCGTGCGCTCCAGCGAGAAGCAGGCCGCCACGTGGGACGACCTGCCCGCCGACATCAAGAACACCTATGACCGGCTCGGCATCCCCGAGGCGGAGAAGCAGCGGCTGGTCTCCGGTGTGGCTGCCCAGTACGAGAGCGAAGTGGTCTACCACTCGATCCGTGAGGACCTCGAGGCGCTCGGCGTCATCTTCCTGGACACCGACAGTGCGCTGAAGCAGCACCCGGAGATCTTCAAGCAGTACTTCGGCACCGTGATTCCGGCGGGGGACAACAAGTTCTCCGCGCTGAACACCGCGGTGTGGTCGGGCGGATCGTTCATCTACGTGCCGAAGGGCGTGCACGTCGACATCCCGCTGCAGGCCTACTTCCGGATCAACACCGAGAACATGGGCCAGTTCGAGCGCACGCTGATCATCGTCGACGAGGACGCCTACGTGCACTACGTCGAGGGCTGTACCGCGCCGATCTACAAGAGCGACTCGCTGCACTCGGCCGTCGTCGAGATCATCGTGAAGCCCGGCGGCCGTTGCCGTTACACCACCATCCAGAACTGGTCGAACAACGTCTACAACCTGGTCACCAAGCGGGCGCGGGCCGAGGCGGGCGCCACCATGGAGTGGGTCGACGGGAACATCGGCTCGAAGGTCACCATGAAGTACCCGGCGGTCTGGATGACCGGTGAGCACGCCAAGGGCGAGGTGCTCTCGGTGGCGTTCGCAGGCGAGGGACAGCACCAGGACACCGGCGCCAAGATGCTGCACCTCGCGCCGAACACGTCGAGCAACATCATCTCGAAGTCCGTCGCGCGCGGCGGCGGCCGGGCGTCCTACCGCGGCCTGGTTCAGGTCAACAAGGGTGCCCACGGTTCCAAGTCGAGCGTGAAGTGCGATGCGCTGCTCGTTGATTCGATCAGCCGCAGCGACACCTACCCGTACGTCGACATCCGCGAGGACGACGTCACGATGGGCCACGAGGCAACCGTGTCCAAGGTCAGCGCGGATCAGCTGTTCTACCTGATGAGCCGCGGCATGACCGAGGACGAGGCCATGGCGATGGTGGTGCGCGGCTTCGTCGAGCCGATCGCCAAGGAACTGCCCATGGAGTACGCGCTCGAGCTCAACCGGCTCATCGAGCTTCAGATGGAAGGTGCAGTCGGATAGTGACTCAGAATCTCACTGAGGCCGCCGAAGGGATCATCAAGAACAAGGGCGAGATGTTCGCCTCGTTCGACGTCGATGCCTTCGAGGTGCCCGGTGGACGCGACGAATTGTGGCGATTCACCCCGCTCAAGCGGCTGCGTGGCCTGCACGACGGCTCCGCACCCGCGACCGGAAGTGCACTCATCGAGGTCGTCGAACGCCATGGCGTGACGGTGGAGACCGTTCGTCGTGGCGACGAGCGTCTCGGCCAGGCCGGTGTCCCCGCTGATCGTGTTGCTGCGCAAGCGTTCTCGTCGTTCAATCAGGCGACGATCGTGACCGTGGCGCGCGACACCGAGGTCGCCGAACCCATCGAGATCACCGTCAGCGGTCCCGGCGAGGGTGCGACGGCGTACGGGCACCTGCAGATCCGCGTCGAGGAGCTGTCGAGGGCCACCGTGGTCGTCGATCTGCGCGGCAGCGGAACCTACGCCGACAACGTGGAGATCATCGTCGGTGACGCGGCCAACGTCGGCGTCATCTGGATCGCCGACTGGGCCGACGACATGGTGCACGTGAGCGCGCACCACGCCCGGCTCGGCAAGGACGCGGTGCTCGGGCACGTCGCCGTCACGCTCGGCGGCGACGTCGTGCGTACCTCGGTTACGGTGCGATTCGCCGCTCCCGGCGGCGAGGCGCAATTGCTCGGTACCTACTTCGCCGACGACGGTCAGCACTTCGAGTCGCGGCTACTCGTCGATCACTCCCAGCCCAACTGCAAGTCCGACGTGCTGTACAAGGGTGCGCTGCAAGGTGATCCGGATTCCAAGCGGCCCGACGCGCACACCGTGTGGATCGGCGACGTGCTGATCCGCGCCGAGGCCACCGGCACCGACACCTACGAGGCGAACCGCAACCTGGTGCTCACCGACGGGGCCCGCGCCGATTCGGTACCCAATTTGGAGATCGAGACCGGCGAGATCGTCGGAGCCGGACATGCCAGTGCGACGGGGCGTTTCGACGACGAGCAGTTGTTCTACCTGCGGGCCCGCGGCATCCCGGAGGACCAAGCCCGACGCCTGGTGGTGCGCGGCTTCTTCGGCGAGATCATCGCCAAGATCGCCGTGCCCGCGGTGCGTGAGCGCCTCACCGAAGCCATCGAACGAGAACTAGCCATCACCGAGTCGAAGAGTAGTTGATCATGACCACATTGGAAGTCAAGGACCTGCACGTCTCCGTCGTCAACGCCGACGGTGGCGCTGACATCGAGATCCTCAAGGGTGTCAACCTCACCGTGAAGTCGGGCGAGACGCATGCCGTGATGGGGCCCAACGGCTCCGGCAAGTCGACGCTGTCCTACGCGATCGCGGGCCACCCCAAGTACACCGTCACCTCGGGCTCGATCACGCTCGACGGGCAGGACGTCCTCGAGATGTCCGTGGACGAACGCGCGCGCGCCGGGCTGTTCCTGGCCATGCAGTACCCGATCGAGGTGCCCGGGGTATCCATGTCGAACTTCCTGCGCACGGCCGCCACCGCGGTACGCGGTGAGGCGCCGAAGCTGCGGCACTGGATCAAAGAGGTCAAGTCCGCGATGACGGACCTCGACATCGACCCGGCCTTCTCCGAACGCAGTGTCAACGAAGGGTTCTCGGGCGGCGAGAAGAAGCGCCACGAGATCCTGCAGCTCGGCTTGCTCAAGCCGAAGATCGCGATCCTCGACGAGACCGACTCCGGCCTCGACGTCGACGCGCTTCGCGTGGTCAGCGAGGGCGTCAATCGTTACGCGGCGGCCGAGAACGCCGGAGTTCTGCTGATCACTCACTACACCCGCATCCTGCGCTACATCCAGCCTCAGTTCGTGCACGTCTTCTTCGACGGCCGGATCATCGAGTCCGGCGGCCCCGAGCTCGCCGACGAGCTCGAGGCCAACGGCTACGAGCGGTTCACACAGGCCGCGGCAGCCGGGGCCTGAGGCGACACCGTCATGACGGTTCAGGACACGCGCCCGCTGGACGTGGCGGGTGTTTCCCAGATCCGCGCCGACTTCCCGATCCTGGCGCGGGTGATGCGTGGCGGAAACCAGTTGGCCTATCTGGATTCCGGTGCCACCTCGCAGAAGCCCTTGCAGGTGCTCGACGCCGAGCGGGACTTCCTCGTCAGCTCCAACGGGGCGGTGCATCGCGGCGCCCATCAGCTGATGGAGGAGTCCACCGACGCCTATGAGCAGGGTCGCGCGGACATCGCGGCCTTCGTCGGCGCCGACACCGACGAGCTGGTGTTCACCAAGAACGCCACCGAGTCGATCAACCTGGTGTCGTACACGTTGGGCGACAACCGTTTCGAACGCGCCATTGGGCCTGGTGATGTCATCGTCACCACCGAGCTGGAGCACCACGCCAACCTGATCCCGTGGCAGGAACTGGCCCGCCGCACCGGTGCCACGCTGCGCTGGTACAGCGTCACCGATGACGGCCGAATCGATCTGGACTCGCTGGAGCTCGACGAGCGCGTGAAGGTCGTTGCGTTCACTCACCATTCGAACGTGACGGGTGCCATCGCGCCGGTCGCCGAAATCGTCAGGCGGGCTCGGTCCGTTGGCGCATTGACCGTCTTGGACGCCTGCCAGTCGGTTCCGCACCAGCCCGTCGACTTCCACGCCCTCGACGTCGACTTCGCCGCGTTCTCGGGGCACAAGATGCTTGGCCCGACGGGGATCGGCGTCCTCTACGGCCGTCGGGAGCTGCTCAACGCGATGCCGCCGTTCATCACCGGCGGATCGATGATCGAGACCGTGACCATGGCCGCCACCACGTATGCGCCCGCCCCGCAGCGCTTCGAGGCGGGCACTCCGATGACGTCGCAGGTGGTCGGACTGGCCGCCGCCGCAAGGTATCTCAGCGCGATCGGGATGGACGCCGTGCAAGCCCACGAGGACGAACTGGTCGCGGCCGCACTTGCCGGACTCAGTGCGATCGAGGGCGTCCGGATCATCGGGCCGACATCACTCGAACTGCGGGGTTCGCCGGTCAGCTTCGTGGTGGACGGGGTGCACGCACACGACGTCGGGCAGGTCCTCGACGACGACGGCGTCGCGGTCCGCGTCGGGCACCACTGCGCGTGGCCGCTGCACCGCAGGTTCGGCATCGCCGCGACCGCGCGCGCCTCGTTCGCGGTCTACAACACCCTCGACGAGGTCGACCGGCTGGTGGCGGGTGTCAAGAGGGCCGTGGAGTTCTTTGATCCGGCGGGCAGGAGCGAAGCGACCCGGGGTAGCGGCTCATGAGGCTCGACCAGATGTATCAGGAAGTGATCCTCGATCACTACAAGCACCCGCACCACCGCGGGCTGCGTGAGCCGTTCGGCGCCGAGGTACATCACGTCAACCCGACCTGCGGCGACGAGGTCACGTTGCGGGTGGCGCTGTCCGACGACGGGGAGTCGATCTCCGACATCTCCTACGACGGCCAGGGCTGCTCGATCAGTCAAGCCTCGACGTCGGTGCTCACCGACCAGATCATCGGTCAGAACGTGCACGACGCGTTGGCGACCATCGCGGCGTTCTCCGAGATGGTGTCGTCGCGGGGAACCGTCGAGGGCGACGAGGACGTCATCGGTGACGGCGTCGCCTTTGCGGGCGTCGCGAAGTACCCGGCACGGGTGAAGTGTGCACTGCTTGGCTGGATGGCGTTCAAGGACGCTCTGGCCCAAGCGAGTGCACAATCAGACTTGAAGGAGGAGCGAGATGAGCGAGACAGCGCCTGAGGTGACGAGCGAAGCGACGGGGGAGACCCGCGAGGCCCTCTCGGATGAGGTGTTCGCCGACCTCGAAGAGGCGATGCGCGACGTCGTCGATCCCGAACTGGGCATCAACGTCGTCGACCTCGGATTGGTCTACGGGCTGAACCTCGAGCAGACCGATGCCGGCGCCGTCGCGCTGATCGACATGACGCTGACCTCGGCGGCGTGCCCGCTGACCGACGTCATCGAGGATCAGTCGCGCACCGCGTTGGTGGGGGCCGGTCTGGTCACCGACATCAAGATCAACTGGGTGTGGAACCCGCCGTGGGGCCCCGACAAGATCACCGACGACGGCCGCGAGCAGCTGCGGGCGCTGGGGTTCACCGTCTAGCTCCTGATTGAGGGGCTGACACCGGACAATCAGTCCATGGTGACCGTTCCGGCCTGGGTGTGGCGTGGCGGTCGTGTGGCCAGAGGGGTAACCGTCGGCGCCGCCGCCGGGCTGTTCTTGGGCTGTTTGGCGGTCCTCGACTCTGGGATGCTGCTGTCCGGCGCCATCGTGTTCATCCTCGTCGGCGTGGGCTGGGGGATCGTGATGGACCGTCGGATGGCCCGATACTGGCCTGGGGCAAGGGATTTGACCGCCTACGAGCGAGTGGGCGTGGTACGCGCCGCCCGACGTGGCGAGCGGATCGCCGATGCGCGCCTCGGGTATGCGGTCACCGACTACCGCGACGGCATTCACGCGGCTGCCCACGCTGCCCGCCCGTTCCGGTGGCTGATCTGGATCGTCCTGACGGCGGCCGCGGCGATGGCCATCTGGGACACCCTCGCGGGCTCGACGCGCGAGGCCGTGGCCTCCTGTGTGTACCTCGCGCTGCTGATCATCGAGGTCACCTGGTGGCCGACGCTGCAGGAGCGGTTACTGGCCAGGGCGGATCGTGCCGCCGGATTGGCTGCCCAAACCGAAACCTCTGACTAAAGTCAGAGATATGTCCGCGGAGATGGTCGCGCACGTCCGTCGGTTCAATCGGACCGTCACGCAGCGCATCGGTGTGCTCAACGAAGACTTCCTCGCCAGCGATCGATCGCTCGGCCAGAATCGGCTGCTCTGGGAGATCGGCACCGACGGCGCCGACATCCGGGCGCTGCGGTCGAGGCTCGACCTCGACTCCGGCTACGTCAGCAGGCTGCTGCGGGCGCTTCAGGCCGGTGGATTGGTCCAGATCGAACAGAACACCGGCGACGGCCGCGTCCGCACTGCACGGCTCACCGAGGCCGGGCAGCGCGAGCTCGTCACCTTGAGTAGGCGCTCCGACGACGCCGCCGCCGCGATCCTGCGGCCGCTCAACGACGGTCAACGGGCTCGGCTGGTCGCCGCCATGGACGAAGTGGAGCGTCTCCTGACGGCCTCGACGGTGGAGGTCCGCCCATGCGATCCCCGTGACCCCAGCGCACGCCACTGCCTGCAGACCTACTACTCCGAGTTGGCGCAGCGATTCCCCAACGGTTACGACCCCGCGATCAGCCCCGTGTCCGACGACGAGATGACGCCACCGGCGGGACTGCTCCTCGTCGCCTACCTGCACGGTGAGCCGGTCGGATGTGGCGCGCTGATCTGGCTGCCCGACGACGTCGCGCTGGTCAAGCGGATGTGGGTGGACTCGAGCGTGCGCGGCCTCGGACTTGGCAAGCGGTTGCTCGCCGACCTCGAGCAATCCGCCCGCGCCAACGGCGCGCGGATGGTGCGGCTCGAGACCAAGGACGTCCTGACCGAGGCGATCCGGATGTACCGCACGTCCGGTTACACCGAGGTCGACGCCTTCAACGACGAGCCGTACGCCGATCACTGGTTCGAAAAGTCACTGGACGTGTAACGCTCGACGCGCAGCGGGTAACCCCCCATTCACCCGACTCTGGAGGAGCCATGGAGTTCGTCGCGACCCGGCGACAGTTGCGCGGCATCGCCGAGAGCCTGATCGCAGGTCCGCAGTACCGCGCCGCCGGGACCATCCGTCTCGCCGTGCGGCCGGACGGCTTCGTCGGAGTCGCACTTCCGCTCGCCGTGCACGGAACCGAGCTGGTGTGGCAGAACGGGGCCGCGCCGTTGACGGGCAGCCCCGGTGCGCTCGCGGCTGCCGCCGGCGTCGACTACGGGCCGCCGGACGGCGTCTACGAGATCGACGACCCGTTGGCCGCCGACGCCGTGCTCGACATCGACCCGAGTGCTGCCGAGCTGATCCACCGCAGCCTGTACGCGGGCGGGTATGCGCTGAAACAAGTTCTGCCGGAAACACATCCGGTGTTGTGGCCCGAACACTTCGACGTCGCGGTCACCGATGACGAAGTGAACTACGGAGTCTCCGCAGGCGATTCCTACCACGACACCCCCTACGCCTACGTCGGGCCGTGGACGGCTCGCACCGGTGCGTTCTGGAATGCGCCGTTCGGTGCGCTGCGCCCTCTGGACCCGGCTCACGACGTCGACCAACTCGCCACCGACGTCGCCACCTTCTACGAGCAGGCCCGCGTCCGGCTGGTAGCCGATGAGTGATCTGGTGGCGGCGACGAAGCGCGTAGACATCGACGAAGCGCAGCTGGTCGACGGCCTCCGCGCGGGCGACGAGCGGGCCTTCGTGGTGCTCGTCGACCAGCACACCCCTGCCATGCTGCGGGTGGCACGGGGCTACGTGCCGAGCCACGAGATCGCCGAGGAAGTGGTCCAGGAGGCCTGGATCGCAGTGCTCAAGGGCATCGCGGGATTCGAGGGCCGGTCGTCGCTGCGCACGTGGCTGTTCGCGGTCATGATCAACATCGCCAAGGCTCGGGGGATCCGCGAACGCCGCGACGCCGACGCCGCGATCGCCGCGTTCACCGGCGGCACCGTCGACCCGGCCCGGTTCCGTGGCAGCGACGATCCGTGGCCAGGTCACTGGCGTCAGGACGCCGGGCCGGCGGCCTTTCCGGAGACCCCCGAGGGTTCAGTGCTGGAGGGCGAACTCGTCGAGGTCGCCAAGTGTGGGCTCGATGGATTGCCGGACCGGCAGCGGATCGTCGTGACGCTGCGCGACATGCTCGGGTTCGACTCAGCAGAGGTATGCGACCTGCTGGACATCAGCGTGGCCAATCAACGAGTTCTGCTGCACCGCGGCCGCGCTGCCGTGCGCGCGGTGCTCGAGGAGTATCTGGGAGAGGTGTCCTGACCATGGACTGCAACGAACTCGTCGAACTGGTCACCGCCTACCTCGACGGCGCACTGGATCTCGACACCCGCGCCCGGTTCGACGCGCACCTGCTGGAATGTGACGGCTGCGAGAACTACCTTCAGCAGTTCCGCGATACGGTGCGCGCTGTCGGCAGCATTCGCGACGGCCAATTGGACCCGGCATTTCGTGATCGCCTGCTCGACGCCTTCAAGACCTTCGGCTGAGCGCAACCGGTGAACTGAGCCCAGCGGAATCGAACCCGGCGAGAGGATGTTGAACCAACCCATGGCCTACGACGAGCGCGTGCGCGATCTGTTCCAGCCCCTGACGGTGCGGTCATTGACGATCCGCAACCGCTTCGCCATGGCGCCCATGACTCGGGGCGCGTCGCCCGGCGGGATACCCGGTGCCGACGTGGCCGCGTACTACGCACGCCGCGCCGCGGGCGGCGTCGGGCTGATCATCACGGAGGGCGTGCGACTGGCTGAGCCAGAGGCGGGCTATCCGGCTGCCGTCCCCACCATGGCGGGCGAGCAAGCACTGGCCGGGTGGCGCGCGGTGACCAAGGCCGTGCACGGGCACGGCGGTGCGATCGCTGCCCAGCTGTGGCATCAGGGTGCCGAGCGTCGTGACTCCGACGGTGTTGGCGCCGTCAGCCCGTCCGGGGTGAACAGTGCAGGCCAACCGGCCGGCCGCGCATTGCGCACCCACGAACTGGCGGGCGTCGCCGACTCGTACGCCCAAGCCGCCCGCAACGCGCGCGACGTCGGCTTCGACGCCGTCGAACTGCATGGTGCCCACGGCTACCTGCTCGACGAATTCCTCTGGGCCAACACCAATTTGCGCACCGACGAGTACGGCGGCGACATGGCGGGGCGCACCCGGTTTCCTGCCGAGGTGGTCGCTGCGGTGCGTGCGGCCGTCGGGCCGGACTTCCCGATCATCTTCCGGTTCTCCCAGTGGAAGCAGACCAACTACGCCGCGTCGATCGCCGCAGACCCGGCCGAACTGCAGGAACTGCTGTCCCCGCTGGTGGACGCAGGCGTCGACGTCCTCCACCCGTCCACCCGCAGGCACTACAAGCCGGCGTTCCCGGACTCGGATTCCGACCTCACGCTGGCAGGGTGGACGAAGAAGGTCACCGGCGTCCCGGTGATCGCGGTCGGCTCGGTGGGCCTGGAGACGGAGTTCACGCCGGGGAGCCCAGGCGGTCCCATCCCGCCTGCGCCGGTGGACCAGCTGCTCGACCAGTACGGGTCCGGTGAGTTCGACGTCATCGCCATCGGTAGGGCACTGCTCGCAGACCCGACATGGGTGAACAGACTGCGCGATGATTCTCTCGACGGATTCCAGGGGTTCGACGCCGCAACGGCATTGGCGCAGTTGAGCTGACCACATACTGGGAACAACCAGGTAAACCGCGATGTTAGGAGAGGTGTGACTACGCAAGACATCACCGCCGAAAAGTTCAACGACACCGTCAACGAGAACGAGATCGTCCTCGTCGACTTCTGGGCGTCCTGGTGCGGGCCGTGTCGTGCATTCGCGCCGACCTTCGCCGCGTCATCGGAGAAGCACCCCGACGTCGTGCACGCCAAGGTGGACACGGAGGCCGAGCAGGGCCTCGCCGCAGCCGCAGAGATCCAAGCGATCCCGACCCTGATGGCCTTCAAGAAGGGCCACATGGTCTTCAGGCACTCCGGCATGCTGCCCGCCGCGCAGCTGGAGGACGTCATCAGCAAGATCAAGGAGTTCGACGTCGACGCCGCGATCGCCGAGGACGCAAAGGCCTAACGTCCGCCCCGGGCGAGCGAAGCGAC
The DNA here is from genome assembly GCF_008329605.1 of Mycolicibacterium sp. P9-64. Lineage (GTDB taxonomy): Bacteria > Actinomycetota > Actinomycetes > Mycobacteriales > Mycobacteriaceae > Mycobacterium. The sequence goes on along the minus strand of NZ_NPKO01000003.1, from coordinate 225,776 downwards.
GGGAGAGGGCACCCTGGGCGAGCGAAGCGACGGGAGAGGGCACCCGGGCGAGCGAAGCGACGGGAGAGGGCACCCGCTGGATGGCACGCGATAGCGTGCTTGCTCGTGAGCGAGCAAAACTCCGGCGACGCCCTGGTCCTCGTCGACCACCCCCGGCCGAACGTGGCGTTGGTCACGTTGAACCGCCCCGAGCGGATGAATTCGATGGCGTTCGACGTCATGGTTCCGCTCAAGAAGGTCCTCGAAGAGCTGACCTACGACAATGACACGCGTGTGGTGGTGCTCACTGGCGCCGGGCGCGGATTCTCGTCGGGCGCCGACCACAAGTCGGCGGGTTCGGTCCCACACATCGATGGTCTGACCCGGCCGACGTTCGCGTTGCGGTCGATGGAGGTGCTCGACGACGTCATCCTCGCGTTGCGCAAGATGCATCAGCCGGTCATCGCCGCCGTCAACGGCGCGGCCATCGGAGGCGGGTTGTGCCTGGCACTGGCCTGCGACATCCGCATCGCGGCGGCCGGCGCGTACTTCCGGGCCGCAGGGATCAACAACGGGCTGACCGCCAGCGAGCTCGGGCTGTCCTACCTCTTGCCGAAGGCGATCGGGACGTCGCGGGCGTTCGAGGCGATGCTGACGGGCCGCGACATCGACGCACAGGAGGCCGAGCGCATCGGTCTGGTGTCACGCGCGGTGCCCGACGACGATCTGCTCGACACCTGCTACGAGATGGCAGAGCGTATCGGCGCCTTCTCTCGGCCGGGTATCGAGTTGACCAAGCGCACGCTATGGAGTGGACTGGACGCCGGTAGCCTGGAGGCCCATATGCAGGCAGAGGGCCTGGGTCAGCTCTTCGTGCGACTACTCACCGCCAATTTCGAGGAAGCGGTTGCCGCGCGCGCGGAGAAGCGACCCGCGGTCTTCACCGACGAGCGCTTGCGCGAGGAGTAAACAGCTCCGGACGACAAGTAAAGACACACCAGAACAGAGGGAGACGCAGCGTGATCACCGCAACGGACCTGGAGGTCCGCGCCGGCGCGCGCACGCTGCTGTCCATCGACGGCGCCGCACTGCGGATCCAGCCAGGTGATCGGATCGGCCTGGTCGGGCGGAACGGTGCGGGCAAGACCACCACGATGCGGATTCTGGCAGGCGAGGGTGAGCCCTACGCAGGCAGCATCGACCGCACCGGCGAGATCGGCTACCTGCCACAGGATCCCAGAGAGGGCGATCTCGACATGCTGGCGCGGGATCGGGTGCTGTCGGCGCGCGGGCTCGATACCCTGCTTGCCGACCTGGAGAAGCAGCAGGCGCTCATGGCCGAGGTGGCCGACGATGCCGCCCGCGACAAGGCCGTGCGCCGTTACGGCGAGCTCGAGGAGCGATTCTCGGCTCTCGGCGGGTACGCCGCCGAGAGCGAGGCCGGTCGGATCTGTGCGAGTCTCGGTCTGCCGGAACGGGTTCTGACGCAGCCCCTGCGGACGCTGTCGGGTGGTCAGCGCCGCCGGGTCGAGCTCAGCCGCATCCTGTTCGCAGCGTCCGACACCGGTTCGGGGTCTGACACGACTCTCTTGCTCGACGAGCCGACCAACCACCTCGACGCGGACTCGATCGGCTGGCTGCGCAGCTTCCTGCAGAACCACACGGGTGGTCTGGTGGTCATCAGCCACAACGTCGAACTGCTTGCCGACGTGGTGAATCGGGTCTGGTTCCTCGACGCCGTTCGCGGTGAGGCCGACGTCTACAACATGGGCTGGCAGAAGTACCTCGACGCCCGCGCCACCGACGAGCAGCGCCGTCGTCGCGAACGCGCCAATGCCGAGAAGAAGGCGGGTGCGCTGCGTACGCAGGCCGCCAAGATGGGCGCCAAGGCCACCAAAGCCGTTGCTGCACAGAACATGTTGCGTCGCGCCGAGCGGATGATCGCCGAACTCGACGACGAGCGGGTAGCCGACAAGGTCGCCAAGATCAGGTTCCCCACACCCGCGGTGTGCGGCCGTACCCCACTCGTCGGCAAGGGGCTCACCAAGACCTACGGTTCGCTGGAGATCTTCACCGGCGTGGACCTCGCCATCGACAAGGGGTCACGTGTCGTGGTCCTCGGGCTCAACGGTGCTGGCAAGACCACGCTGCTGCGCATCCTGGCGGGCGTCGAGAAGGCCGACGCGGGCGCGATCGAGCCCGGCCACGGGCTGAAGCTCGGCTATTTCGCGCAGGAGCACGACACCATCGACGGAATGGCATCGGTGTGGGAGAACATCCGGCACGCCGCGCCCGATACGGGTGAACAGGACCTGCGCAGCCTGCTCGGCGCGTTCATGTTCACCGGCCCGCAGCTGGATCAGCCCGCGGGCACGCTGTCCGGCGGTGAGAAGACCCGGCTGGCGCTGGCGGGTCTGGTCGCGTCGACGGCGAACGTGCTTCTACTCGACGAGCCCACCAACAACCTGGACCCCGCCTCGCGTGAGCAGGTGCTCGACGCCTTGCGCAGCTACCACGGCGCGGTGGTGTTGGTCACTCACGACCCCGGCGCCGCCGAGGCATTGGATCCGCAGCGCGTGGTGTTGCTTCCCGATGGCACCGAGGACTACTGGTCCGACGAGTACCGCGACCTCATCGAATTGGCCTGATTCCGCACCCTGCGTCGGCACGTCTGCTGCTAATTCTCCTCACCCCGATTGAACCATTCGCAACCTGGGTAACAGACGGTTGAACGGGACAGACGGGACCGCGAAGAGTGGGGAGTTGCTCGATGCAGGACGTGAACAAGTCGCGAGCCGAGATGCTCACCGAGTTGCGCAGCGCCTACGAAAGAGGCGCCAGCATCAGATCATTGGTCGAGGCGACGGGAAAGTCGTATGGCTCGGTGCACAGCATGTTGCGCGAGTCCGGCACCACGATGCGAAGCCGAGGTGGACCCAACCACCGCAATCCTCGCTAACCCTGCTGACGCACCGATGCCTCGACCAGATCCAGTACGGCACTGAGATTCTCGGGGTCGTCACCGGCCGCGAGCCGCGCAACCAATCCGTCGAGGACGAGATCCAGATAGGTCTGAAGGACCCCACCGGGCACGTCGTCGCGCAGCCGGCCAGCCTCCTTCTGTTGGCGAAGGCGCTCAGCGGTGGCGGCCGACAACACCGCCGAGCGCTCCGACCAACCGCGGTGAAAGGCCGGGTCGTTGCGTAGTTTGCGCGAAATCTCCAGCCTGGTGGCCAACCAGTCGAACTGATCTGGCGCCGCCAGCAGGTCCCGCATCACCTGGATCAAGCCCTCGCGCGACGCCACCTCGGCCATCCGCTCGTCGTCCTCGTGCGCCAGCTCGAAGAACAACGTGTTCTTGTCCTTGAAGTGGTGAAAGATGGCGCCGCGCGACATCCCGATGGTGTGTTCGAGACGTCGCACGGTCGCCTTCTCGTAGCCGTACTCCGCGAAGCAGCGGCGCGCGCCGTCGAGAATCTGGCGACGGCGGGCCGCCAGATGATCCTCGGTGACCCTCGGCATGACCGGCTGTGCTACCCGGTCTTCAGCATGTTGCGCAAGACGTACTGCAGGATGCCGCCGTTGCGGTAGTAGTCGGCTTCACCGGGCGTGTCGATGCGGACGACCGCGTCGAACTCGGTCTTCGAGCCGTCCTGCTTCGTGGCGGTGACGTGCACCGTCTTTGGCGTCTTGCCCTCGTTGAGGGCCGTGATGCCGGAGATGTCGAATACCTCGGTGCCGTCGAGCTTCAGTGACGCCGCCGATTCGCCGGCGGGGAACTGCAGCGGGATGACGCCCATGCCGATCAGGTTGGAGCGGTGAATGCGCTCGAACGATTCGACGATCACTGCCCGCACCCCGAGGAGCGAGGTGCCCTTGGCCGCCCAGTCGCGCGACGAACCGGACCCGTACTCCTTGCCGCCGAGCACCACCAGCGGGGTGCCTGCCGCCGCGTAGTTCTGCGCTGCGTCATAGATGAAGGACTGCGGGCCCCCATCCTGGGTGAAGTCGCGGGTGTAACCACCGGCGACGTCGTCGAGCAGCTGGTTCTTGAGCCGGATGTTGGCGAACGTGCCCCGGATCATCACCTCGTGGTTGCCGCGCCGCGAGCCAAGGGAGTTGTAGTCCTTGCGCTGCACTCCGTGGGCTTCCAGGTACTGCGCGGCCGGGGTACCCGGCTTGATGCTGCCTGCCGGCGAGATGTGGTCGGTGGTGACCGAATCACCAAGCAGCGCAAGCACTCTTGCGCCCGTGATGTCGACGACGGGCTGAGGTTCGGCGGGCATGCCGTCGAAGTACGGGGGTTTGCGCACGTAGGTCGACGCGTCGTCCCAGTCGAAGGTGTTGCCCTCCGGTGTCGGCAGCGAGCGCCAGCGCTCGTCACCCTTGAACACGTCGGCGTAGCTGTCGACGAACATCTTGCGGTCGATAGAGCTCGCGATGGTCTCCTGGATCTCGGCTGCGGACGGCCAGATGTCCTTCAAGAAGACATCGTGTCCTTCATGGTCCTGGCCCAACGGATCAGTCTCGAAGTCGAAGTCCATGGTTCCCGCGATGCCGTACGCGATGACCAACGGCGGGGATGCCAGGTAGTTCATCTTGACGTCGGGGGAGATGCGGCCCTCGAAGTTGCGGTTGCCGGAGAGCACGGCGGTCACGGACAGATCGTTGTCGTTGATGGCCTTGCTGACGTCGTCGGGCAGAGGGCCGGTGTTGCCGATGCACGTGGTGCAGCCATAGCCGCCCAGGTAGTAGCCCAGCTTCTCCAGGTAGGGCCACAGTCCGGCCCTGTTGTAGTACTCGGTGACCACCTGCGACCCCGGCGCCATGTTGGTCTTCACCCATGGCTTCGAGGTCAGGCCCTTCTCGACGGCCTTCTTGGCGAGCAGGGCTGCACCGAGCATGACCGTCGGGTTCGAGGTGTTGGTGCACGACGTGATGCCTGCGACCACCACGGCGCCGTGGTCGAGCACGAAGTCGCCGAGCTCCGCGGAACGGACCTTGACGGCCTTGCTGGGTCGACCCCCGCCGCCGTTGGCCGCCGAGGGGATGACCGCGTCGTCGTCGGCGAAGGACAGCGAGACGGAGTCACTGGCGGGGAACGACTCGTCGACGGCCTCGTCCAGCTTCGTGCACTCGACGGGCATGTTCTCTTCGACGTAGTTGTGGATGTCCTTGCGGAACGCGTTCTTGGCATCCGACAGCTCGATGCGGTCCTGCGGGCGCTTCGGCCCGGAGATCGACGGCACGACGGTGGACAGGTCGAGCTCGAGGTACTCCGAATAGATCGCTTCCTTGGCCTCTCCTGCTTCGACGTCGTGCCACATGCCCTGCGCCTTGGCGTACGCCTCGACCAGCGCGAGCTGCTCGTCGGTGCGGCCGGTCAGGCGCAGGTAGTTGATGGTCTCCTCGTCGATCGGGAACATCGCTGCGGTGGAACCGAATTCGGGGCTCATGTTGCCAAGGGTGGCGCGGTTGGCCAGCGGTACCTCGGCAACGCCCTTGCCGTAGAACTCCACGAACTTGCCGACCACGCCGTGCTTGCGCAGCATGTCGGTCACGGTGAGCACCACGTCGGTGGCGGTGACGCCTGGCTTGATCTCGCCGCTCAGCTTGAAGCCGACGACGCGGGGGATGAGCATCGAGACGGGCTGGCCGAGCATGGCCGCCTCGGCCTCGATACCGCCGACGCCCCAGCCCAGGACGCCAAGACCGTTGACCATCGTGGTGTGGCTGTCGGTGCCCACACAGGTGTCGGGGTAGGCGACTCCGTCGCGAACCATGATGGTGCGGGCCAGGTATTCGATGTTGACCTGGTGCACGATGCCGGTGCCGGGCGGGACGACCTTGAAGTCGTCGAACGCGCCCTGGCCCCAGCGCAGGAATTGGTAGCGCTCGCCATTGCGCTCGTATTCGAGCTCGACGTTGCGCTCGAAGGCGCCTGCATTGCCGAACACGTCGAGGATGACGGAGTGGTCGATGACGAGCTCGGCCGGTGCGAGCGGGTTGACCTTCTCCGGGTCGCCGCCGAGGGCGGATACGGCTTCGCGCATGGTGGCGAGGTCGACGATGCACGGCACGCCGGTGAAGTCCTGCATGATCACGCGTGCCGGTGTGAACTGGATCTCGATGCTCGGGTCGGCCGAGGGGTCCCAGTTGGCGATGGCTTCGATGTGGTCCTTGGTGATGTTGGCGCCGTCTTCGGTGCGCAACAGGTTCTCGGCGAGCACCTTGAGGCTGTATGGGAGTTTCTCGGTACCTGCGACCGCGTCGAGGCGATAGATCTCGTAGCTGTTGTCCCCGACCTTCAATGTGTCGCGGGCACCAAATGAGTTAAGGGATGAATTGTCCGTATTTCCGCTGCTCACTTCAACTCCCGGTTTAGTTGTCGCCGTGACGGGCTGTGTCGCCGGCACCCACGAGTCTAACAGTACGCTTGTCCTGTAAATCACCCCTGGGCGGCTCCCAGTCTTGTCCTCATCCGCGCCTACTGCCAGTCGATTGGCAGTCGCGGTAGCGTGCCCCTGTGACCGGACCGCACGTCATTCCCGCCTACATCCCGCCCGACGTGGACATGAACGCGGTCCAGGCCGCCGTCAACGCCGACGGGGTGAGCGCTCCTGCCGCCGACGTCCCGGCGCTCAAGCAGGTCGTCGCCGACGCGGCGGCCAAGGGCGTCGACCTCAAGATCGTGGTCATCCCGACCAACCCGCCGATCGACACCCCGCTGCGCGACATCGCCACCGATGTCGGCAAACAGCATCCTGATTCCACCGTGCTCGCGATCAGCCCGTTCTTCGCGGGCACCTACAGCAGGCAGTTCGACCGCGTCACTTTGGAGGCGGGTCAGGACGTCGCGAAGACCGGCAATCCGGTGCTGTCATCGCAGAATTTCGTCGGCGAGTTGACGGCATCGCATTTCCCGTGGACGCCATTCACGATCATTCTCGTGCTGGGGGTCGCGGTTGCCGCCGTGGGCGCCCGCATGCTGCAGGTACGCGCCAGGCGATCGGCCATCGTCGAGGCGCCGGCCGACGCGCCCGTCGCCTCGGCTGACTGACCGAAAACAGCTGCGGTGAATTACAAGATCACCATTCGATAACGCTCATTCCAATTACAGTCTTGTAATTTGTTACTAACGTTTCTTTAGAGCTTGATGTGACGTACGGTGCAAAAGGTGCCTGCTGTTGCAGTTGTTGTTCAAGTGACTCCTGTGATGACGCACCCGACGAACGTGCCGGTGCGTTCGCGTCGAGCCCGAGGAGACCACAAGCCAATGAGACGCCTTTCTCGCGCCTCTGCATCGCGGCTGCGCGGACGATTCGGAGCGGCCACGATCGCAGTCGGTGTACTGGTTGCGTCGGTATGCGCCCACGGCACCTACATCGCCCATGCCGAGCCCGCCAACCCCGAGGGAATCGCGTCGCTCGTCGCCGCGGTCGCGAACGCCAACCAGAAGCTGCAGGACCTCGGCGCGCAGATCCAGACCCAGCAGGAGAGCGTCAACAAGGCCATCGTCGACGTTCAGACCGCGCGTGACGCCGCCGCGGCGGCCCAGCACGAGGTCGATGCGGGACAGGCGGGGCTCGACGACGCCAACGCCGCGATCGCCGCCGCACAGCACCGGTTCGACGAGTTCGCCGCCTCGACATACGTGAACGGGCCGTCGGCGGCGTACGTCACCGCAACCGATCCCTCCGACATCCTCAACACCGCCGCGACCGGGCAGACGCTGACGCTGAGCAGCCAGCAGGTCATCGCGGACCTGCAGCGCACCCGCACCGAGCAGGTGAATCGGGAGTCGGCAGCGCGGCTGGCCAAGCAGAGGGCCGACCAGGCCGTCATCGATGCCCAGACGAGCCAGGACACCGCCGTCACTGCACTCACCGAGGCGCAGAAGACCTTCGGCGGTCAGCAGACCGAGCTCGACCGGCTCACTGCCGAGCGCGCGGCGGCGCAGACCAAGCTCGAGCAGGCCCGGTCGCAATGGTCGGCGCCCACCGGCGCCGCCGCACCGCGCGCCGCTCCGGCCGCGGTGCCCGCAGCCGCGGCGAGCGACCCTGCGGCCAACTGGGATCGTGCTCCGGCCGCAGCAGCCCCCGCCGGCCCCGGCGCGAACAGCGAATGGGACGTCACGCTGCCCGCGATCCCCAGCGCGTTCGTCGGCGGCGATCCGATCGCGATCATCAACACGATCCTCGGCATCGCCTCGAGCTCGGCGCAGGCCACCGCCGACATGGGTCGCAGCTTCCTGCAGAAGCTCGGGATCCTGCCCACCCCAACCGGTTTCACCAACGGCGCGATCCCTCGCGTCTACGGCAGGGATGCTTCGGAGTACGTCATCAAGCGGGCGGGTTCACAGATGGGCGTCCCGTACTCGTGGGGTGGCGGCAACGCGGCAGGTCCGAGCAACGGGATCGACTCGGGTTCGGGCACGGTCGGTTTCGACTGCTCAGGCCTCATCCTCTATGCCTTCGCGGGGGTCGGCATCAAACTGCCGCACTACTCCGGCTCCCAGTACGACATGGGCCGCAAGATCCCGTCATCCCAAATGCGCAGGGGAGACGTCATCTTCTACGGCCCCGGCGGCAGCCAGCACGTGGCGCTCTATCTCGGTGACGGGCAGATGCTCGAGGCGCCCTACACCGGTTCGAACGTCAAAGTCTCGCCCGTACGGACCAGCGGTATGACGCCGTACGTGGTCCGCTATATCGAATACTGATGGTGATTGCTGTGCCACCCTTGCTTTTTGGGCCTCCCTTGTTGTCACGTCTTGTCATGCTGCTCGCAGCACTCGGGTGTGCGCTCGGCTTGATGGCCGGTGCCGCAGCGACCGCCTCGGCCGACCCCGACGGCGGGGCGTGGGATCCGACGCTGCCGAAGGTCCCCAGCTCCGGGGCGCCCGGCGACCCCGTCGCCGCCGCGAACGCGGCGTTCTCGGTGAGTCAACTCGCACTGCAAACCACACAGAGCCTTGGCAGTCAGTTCCTGCAGAGCATCGGGCTCGCACCGTCGCCGTCGGCGGGCGCGAACCCCGGCGGGCGGGTCCGCGGCCCACAGGCCATCGAGTACGTGATCCGGCGCGGCGGGTCACAGATGGGTGTGCCGTACTCCTGGGGCGGCGGCGCGCTCAACGGCCCCAGCGAAGGCGTGGACTACGACACGGGCAAGATCGGCTACGACTGCTCGGGCCTCACCAGGTACATGTTCGCGGGCGTCGGGGTGCAGATCCCGAAGTACTCTGGCGACCAGTACAACGCGGGAAGACCGATCGACCCCTCCCAGGCCAAGCGCGGTGACCTGATCTTCTACGGCCCGGGTGGCAGCCAGCACGTGGCGATGTTCCTCGGCGGCGGAAGGATGCTCGAGGCCTCCGGCAGCGCGGGGAAGGTCACCGTCAGCCCGGTGCGCACGGCGGGCATGTCACCGCACCTGGTCCGCTTCATCGAGTCCTAATCGAGACCGAGTCTGGGCAGGGCACGTCGACGGATCCCGAAGTGCCTGGAATAGTTGACGGGGAGCGTCCGCCGAGTGGCTTTGGCGCCACCGGGATCGACCAAGAACACGTGGAGGAAGCTGAATGACGTCACCGAGTGGGCCGCCGCAGGGCGCAGGAGGTTTCCCCGGCCAGGGCCCGACGCAAGGGTTCGCGCCGGGAACTCAGCAGGCCCCGCCCAATGGAGGCCCGCAGGCTGGCGGACTGCAGGCCGAGGTGCACACCCTCGAGCGTGCGATCTTCGAGGTCAAGCGCATCATCGTCGGCCAGGACCGGCTCGTCGAGCGCATGCTCGTCGGCCTGCTCGCCAAGGGCCACGTCCTGCTCGAGGGCGTGCCAGGCGTGGCCAAGACGCTCGCCGTCGAGACGTTCGCCAAAGTCGTTGGCGGCACGTTCGCCCGCATTCAGTTCACCCCCGACCTGGTGCCCACCGACATCGTCGGTACCCGCATCTACCGCGCGGGCAAGGAAGAGTTCGACACCGAGGTCGGCCCCGTGATGGTCAACTTCCTGCTCGCCGACGAGATCAACCGCGCGCCCGCCAAGGTGCAGTCGGCCCTTCTCGAGGTGATGGCCGAGCGCAAGGTGTCGATCGGTGGCAAGACCTTCCCGCTGCCGAGCCCGTTCCTCGTCATGGCGACGCAGAACCCGATCGAGCAGGAGGGCGTCTACGCACTGCCCGAGGCACAGCGCGACCGCTTTCTGTTCAAGCTGAACATCGACTACCCGACGCCCGAGGAAGAGCGCGAGATCATCTACCGGATGGGTGTCACGCCACCCCAGCCGAAGCAGATCCTCAACCCCGGCGACCTGCTGAGGCTGCAGGACGTCGCCGCGAACATCTTCGTGCACCACGCCCTCGTCGACTACGTCGTCCGCGTCGTCACGGCGACCCGCGAGCCCGACAAGTTCGGCATGCCCGACGCCAAGGCGTGGATCGCCTACGGTGCATCGCCGCGCGCCTCGCTCGGCATCATCGCGTCCTCGCGTGCGCTGGCCCTGATCCGCGGCCGCGACTACGTCATCCCGCAGGACGTCGTGGAGGTCATCCCCGACGTGCTCCGGCACCGTCTGGTGCTCACCTACGATGCGCTCGCCGACGAGATCTCCTCGGAGACCGTGATCAACCGGATCCTTCAGACGGTTGGGCTGCCGCAGGTGAACGCGATTCCGCAGCAAGGACATTCGGTGGCGCCCGCCATGCCCGTGGCGGCGGCGGCCAGCGGTCGGTGACTCCCTCTTCTGGGGGCGCAAAGGGTCGTGTAGACCTGCCGTCGCTGCAACGGGGCGAGATCCGCGATCCAGCACTGTCGGCGGCGTTGCGCAAGCTCGAGCTGACGGTGCGCCGCAAGCTCGACGGCGTGCTGCACGGTGATCACCAGGGACTGATGCCGGGTCCTGGTTCGGAGCCGGGGGAGTCGCGCCTCTACCAGCCCGGTGACGACGTGCGCCGGATGGATTGGTCGGTGACCGCGCGCACGACCCACCCGCACGTGCGGCAGATGATCGCCGACCGTGAGCTGGAGACCTGGCTGGTGGTCGACGTGTCCGCGAGCCTCGACTTCGGCACCGCTGGCTGCGAGAAGCGCGACCTCGCCGTGGCTGCCGCCGCGTCGATCGCGTTCCTCAACAGCGGGGGCGGCAACCGGCTCGGCGCGATCATCACCAACGGTGACGTCATGAAGCGGGTCCCCGCGCTGTCCGGCCGCCTGCACGAACAGGAGTTGTTGCGGGCCATCGCCACCACGCCCAAGGCGCCGCTCGGCGTGCGCGGTGACCTCGGTGCCGCCATCGACGCGCTGCGCCGTCCCGAGCGGCGCCGCGGCATGGCCGTCATCATCAGCGACTTCCTCGGCCCCATCGACTGGATGCGGCCGTTGCGCGCCATCGCGGGCCGCCACGAGGTGCTCGGCGTCGAGATCGTCGACCCGCGCGACGTCGAGCTTCCCGACGTCGGCGAGGTCATCCTGCAAGACACCGAGTCCGGGGTCACCCGCGAATTCACCATCGACGCACAGCTGCGCGCCGACTTCGCCAAGGCTGCGGAGGCCCACCGCACCGACGTGGCCCGCACGCTTCGCCGCTGCGGCGCGCCACTGATGACCCTGCGCACGGACAGGGACTGGATCGCCGACGTGGTCAGGTTCGTTGCCGCCAATCGCCGCCGCGGTGCACTCACCGCCGGCCGCTAGACCCGAAATGACTAGCTGCACATGACATTGCCGTTGCTCGGCCCGATGACGCTTTCGGGCTTCGAACACGCCTGGTACTTCCTGTTCCTCTTGGTGGTACTCGCCGTGGTCGGGCTCTACGTCGTCGTGCAGATGCGGCGCCAGAAGCGAATGCTGCGCTTCGCCAACATGGACCTGTTGGAGAGCGTCGCGCCGAAGCGGTCCTCGCGATGGCGGCACCTACCCGCGGTGCTGTTGGTGGTGGCGCTGACGTTCCTCACCGTCGCCATGGCCGGACCCACCCACGACGTCCGCATCCCGCGCAATCGCGCCGTGGTCATGCTGGTGATCGACGTGTCGCAGTCGATGCGGGCCACCGACGTCGCGCCGAGTCGCCTCGTCGCCGCGCAAGAGGCCGCCAAGCAGTTCGCCGATCAACTCACGCCAGGCATCAACCTCGGCCTGATCGCCTACGCCGGTACCGCGACGGTGCTGACGTCGCCGAGCACCAACCGCGCGGCCACCAAGGCCGCCATCGACAAGCTGCAGCTCGCGGACCGCACCGCCACGGGTGAGGGCATCTTCACCGCGCTGCAGGCCATCGCCACCGTCGGTGCGGTGATGGGCGGCGGCGACGAACCGCCGCCCGCGCGCATCGTGCTGATGTCCGACGGCAAGGAGACGGTGCCGTCCAACCCGGAGAACCCGAAGGGCGCCTACACCGCAGCGCGCACCGCGAAGGATCAGGGCGTTCCGATCTCGACGGTCTCCTTCGGAACGCCCTACGGCTTCGTCACGATCAACGAGCAGCAACAGCCGGTGCCCGTCGACTCCGAGATGCTCAAGAAGATCGCCGAACTGTCCGGCGGCAACGCCTACACGGCCTCCAGCCTCGAGCAGCTCAAGGAGGTCTTCACCACGCTGCAGCAGCAGATCGGGTACGAGACCACCAAGGGCGAGGCCAGCGCAGGCTGGCTGCGGCTCGGTGCGCTGGTGCTGGCGTTCGCGGCACTGGCAGCCATGCTGCTCAACCGCCGCCTGCCCGACTGATTTCGGGCTGACTGCCGCGAGACGATAGGTTGGCGGGATGCTGCGCACGCGAGGAGCAATGTAATGGGTGAGTTCGTTTCGCGCTCCGTTCTGGTCACCGGCGGCAACCGCGGTATCGGCTTGGCCATCGCGCAGCGCCTCGCTGCCGACGGTCACAAGGTCGCCGTCACACACCGCGGGTCCGGTGCCCCCGAGGGCCTGTTCGGCGTCGAATGCGACGTCACCGACACCGCTGCCGTGGACCGCGCGTTCACCGAGGTCGAGGAGCACCAAGGTGCCGTCGAGGTACTGGTGTCCAACGCCGGCATCTCGCAGGACGCGTTCCTGATCCGGATGACCGAGGAGCGCTTCGAGAACGTCATCAACGCCAACCTCACCGGGGCGTTCCGGGTGGCACAACGCGCGTCGAGGAGCATGCAGCGCAAGCGGTTCGGCCGGATCATCTTCATCGGTTCGGTCTCGGGCATGTGGGGTATCGGCAACCAGGCCAACTACGCCGCCGCCAAGGCCGGCCTGATCGGCATGGCCCGCTCGATCTCGCGCGAGCTGTCCAAGGCAGGCGTCACCGCGAACGTGGTGGCTCCCGGCTACATCGACACCGAGATGACGAGGGCACTGGACGACCGCATTCAGGCCGGGGCGCTGGAGTTCATCCCGGCCAAGCGCGTCGGCACCGCCGAGGACGTCGCTGGCGCCGTCAGCTTCCTCGCATCCGAGGACGCCAGCTACATCGCGGGCGCGGTGATCCCGGTCGACGGCGGCATGGGCATGGGCCACTAAGCGGTAGCGGCCATCGGGCACAGCAACTTTCGCAATCGTTTGAACAGTTAGGACTGACACATGGCAGGGCTTCTCGAAGGCAAGCGCATCCTCGTCACGGGGATCATCACCGACTCGTCGATCGCGTTCCACATCGCCAAGGTCGCCCAGGAGGCCGGAGCCGAGCTGGTGCTGACCGGGTTCGACCGGATGAAGCTGATTCAGCGCATTGCCGACCGGTTGCCCAACCCGGCGCCGCTGCTCGAGCTCGACGTGCAGAACGAAGAGCACCTCGGCACGCTCGCCGACCGCGTCACCGAGGTGATCGGCGCAGGCAACAAGCTCGACGGCGTCGTGCACTCGATCGGGTTCATGCCGCAGACCGGCATGGGCATCAACCCGTTCTTCGATGCCCCCTACGACGACGTCGCCAAGGGTATCCACATCTCGGCCTACTCGTACGCCTCGCTGGCGAAGGCGACCCTACCGGTGATCAACTCGGGTGGCTCCATCGTCGGCATGGACTTCGACCCGACCCGCGCGATGCCTGCCTACAACTGGATGACGGTGGCCAAGAGTGCGCTGGAGTCGGTGAACCGGTTCGTCGCGCGTGAGGCGGGTCCGTTCGGGGTGCGGTCCAATCTGGTTGCCGCAGGACCGATCCGGACGTTGGCCATGAGCGCCATCGTCGGTGGGGCGCTCGGTGCAGAGGCTGGCGATCAGATGCGGCTGCTCGAGGAGGGTTGGGACCAGCGTGCGCCCGTTGGCTGGAACATGAAGGACCCGACGCCCGTCGCCAAGACGGTCTGCGCCCTGCTGTCGGACTGGCTGCCCGCCACCACCGGCACGATCGTCTACGCCGATGGCGGCGCAAGCACCCAGCTGCTCTAGGCATGGAGTCCTCCGCCGTTGACGCCGTCCTGTTGTTGTCGTTCGGCGGCCCGGAAGGCCCCGACCAGGTAAAGCCGTTCCTGGAGAACGTCACCCGTGGTCGGAACATCCCATCGGAGCGTCTCGACGAGGTTGCCGAGCACTACTTCCACTTCGGCGGGATCTCACCCATCAACGGGATCAACCGTGCACTGATCGAGCAGATGCGGGCCGAGTTCGCCCGCCGCGGCGACGACCTGCCGATCTACTTCGGCAACCGCAACTGGGACCCGTACGTCGAAGAAACCGTTACCCAAATGCGGGACAACGGCATTCGGCGAGCGGCGGTGTTCGTCACGTCGGCATGGGGTGGCTACTCGGGGTGCACGCAGTACCTCGAGGACATCGCCCGCGGTCGGGCTGCGGCGGGGGAGGGCGCGCCCGAGCTGATCAAGCTGCGGCAGTACTTCGACCATCCGTTGTTCGTGGAGATGTTCGCCGACGGGATCGCGGCTGCGGCTGCGTCGCTGCCCGACGACCTGCGCGCGGATGCCCGGCTGGTGTTCACCGCGCATTCGGTCCCGATCGCGGCCGACGAGCGGCGGGGGCCAAGGCTCTACAGCAAACAGGTGGCCTACGCGACGCGGCTGGTCGCGGCCGCTGCCGGTTACGGCGACTACGATCAGGTATGGCAGTCGCGTTCCGGCCCGCCGAGTGTGCCGTGGCTGGAACCCGATGTGGGAGAACATCTTTCGGCGCTCGCGGAGGCGGGAACCAAAGCGGTGATCGTCTGTCCGATCGGCTTCGTCGCCGACCACATCGAGGTGGTGTGGGACCTCGACAACGAGTTGCGCGTCCAGGCCGAGGAAGCCGGGATCGCATTGGCGCGGTCAACCACCCCGAACGCCGATCCGCGATTTGCACGAATGGTCGCCGAGTTGATCGACGAGCTGCGCCTCGACGGCGAACCCGCCCGGGTCGTCGGGCCGAACCCCGTGAGCGGGTGCGGGATCGTCGTCGATGGTCAACCCTGCTCGTCGTCGCCGCGCTGTGTAGCGGCCGACGCGCCGGACTAAAAAGCCGCGCAGCTACCCCGAAATGCCGTGATAGCGTCGATTTGTACCGGCGCCGCTAGTCAGGGGGTAGTGCGGAGTGCAGCCAGGTTACGGGGATGGTGCCCCCTATGAAGAGCCCACTGATCACGGTGGGCCGCTCCCGGATTACCTGCAGCCGGGCTTCGATCCCCACCGTCTGGATCCACCACCGAAGAGCAAGCTGCCGTGGATCATCGGGGCCGCAGTCCTGGTGCTGATCCTCGCGGCGCTCGTCGTGTTCCTCGCGGTCTGACTACCCGCGCCAGGCCGAGTGCAGGATCGCGCTGACGGCGGCGATCCGCGCAGCGCGCACCACGCCGTTCAGCGGTCGGAGCGCATCGTTGGCGATCTGCATTGCCGATGACGACTGAAGCCCGATCGGCATCAGCCCCGAGCTCACGGTGATGATGGCGTCGACGTGGGCGGCGTTCTCCAACACCCGAAGTGCCCGTTCCGGGGCATGCTCGGGCAGCTTGTGCAGCCGCCCGGCCTCGAGCACCTGCTCGACGAGCCCACGCGGATCGGCGACGTCGGCACCCGTGGCTCCCGCGCGCAACGTGGTAAGGGCGTCGGCGGCCGCACGCACCGCCGATCGGAGCTCGTATTCGGCCGCCCCGAGGTCGATGTGCTCGCTGACCGGTGCGGCTGGCAGCGAGTACACAGTCCACGATAGGGAGCTGATCTCCGGGTCGTACTCGTGGTCCTCGTCGGCGTCGCCGTAGCCGTCGTCGTAGGCGAACTCGGGAACCAGCCCTACTGCCTCCGCCCCCGGGCGCGACACGATGATCGCCTCACCGGCCGCCAGCGCGTCGGACTGGAACTGGGTGCCAGCAACGAGACCCCGCACGTCACCGGGCACGGGAAGCGCCACCGAGATCGCTGGCTCGCCACTGATGGGGCCCGCCGCGGTGCGCAGCGTCTGCAACAGCGACACCGCTCCCGCGTCGGTGAGATCGGGCCAGGGAAGCCCGGTACGGACCGCAGCGACCGAGTCGTAGGCGGTGACGGAATGCCTTGGTGCCCATTGTGACAACGCGTCGAGAACGTCGTCAGGCGCGGCGAGACCGGCAAGCCAGGCGTTGCTCCACGCCGACAGCGAAACACTTGGGCTCCACATAATGCTCGCAGTGTAGTTGTTGCAGGCTCGGCAGGCTGCGTACGCGATAGGCTGCGGCCATGCCCGTTTGGTTGATCTGGCTCATCGCAGCGGTGGCGCTCGCTGGTGCCGAGGCGCTGACCGGTGATCTCTTCCTGCTGATGCTCGGCGGCGGCGCATTGGCAGCCGTTGGCTCGAGCCTGCTCGTCGACAACTACGTGATCGACGGCGTCGTCTTCGCCGTGGTCGCACTCCTGCTTCTGGTGCTCGTGCGGCCCGCATTGCGCCGCAGGTTCGCCGAGGGCACCGGTCTTCCCGAGCCGATGAAGGCGCTCGAGGGCAAGAGCGCGTTGGTGCTCGACCGGGTCGGGCGCCACGAGGGCCAGGTCAAGCTGGACGGCCAGGTCTGGACGGCACGGCCACTCAACGACAACGATGTCTTCGAGGTGGGCGACCACGTCACCGTCATGCATATCGACGGCGCAACCGCAGTCGTCTTCAAGACCATTTGAGATTTGGGGAGGATTCAGTCATGGAAGGTGCCGTTGCCGGTTTAGTCCTGGTGGCCGTGCTGGTGTTGTTCGCCATCATCGTCGTCGCCAAGTCAGTCAAGGTGATCCCGCAGGCCGAGGCGGCGGTGATCGAACGCCTTGGCCGCTACAGCAAGACGGTTTCGGGTCAGCTGACGCTGCTGCTGCCGTTCATCGACAAGATCCGCGCAAGGGTCGACCTGCGTGAGCGCGTGGTGTCGTTCCCTCCGCAGCCGGTGATCACCGAAGACAACCTGACGGTCAACATCGACACCGTCGTGTACTTCCAGGTCACCAACCCTCAGGCCGCGGTGTACCAGATCAGCAACTACATCGTCGGTGTCGAGCAGCTCACCACGACCACACTGCGCAACGTGGTCGGCGGTATGACGCTCGAGCAGGCACTGACCTCACGCGACCAGATCAACGGCCAGCTCCGCGGCGTGCTCGACGAGGCCACCGGCCGGTGGGGTCTGCGTGTCGCACGCGTCGAGCTCCGCAGCATCGACCCGCCGCCGTCGATCCAGGACTCGATGGAGAAGCAGATGCGTGCCGACCGCGAGAAGCGCGCCATGATCCTGACCGCCGAGGGCAACCGCGAGGCATCGATCAAGCAGGCGGAGGGTCAGAAGCAGGCCCAGATCCTCTCCGCGGAGGGCGCCAAGCAGGCGGCCATCCTCGCGGCAGAGGCCGACCGGCAGTCCCGCATGCTGCGCGCCCAGGGTGAACGGGCCGCGTCCTACCTGCAGGCCCAAGGCCAGGCGAAGGCCATCGAGAAGACGTTCGCCGCGATCAAGGCCGGACGCCCGACGCCCGAGATGCTGGCCTACCAGTACCTACAGACCCTGCCCCTGATGGCCAAGGGTGAGGCCAACAAGGTCTGGCTGGTGCCCAGCGACTTCGGCAGTGCACTCCAGGGCTTCACCAAGATGCTTGGTGCGCCAGGCGAAGACGGCGTCTTCCGCTACACACCGTCGCCCGTCGAGGGGGACCTGCCCAAGCCGGAGGACGACTCAGCCGAGGTCGCCGAGTGGTTCAACACGAAGACCGACCCCGAGATCGCCCAGGCGGTCGCCCAGGCCGTTGCCGAGGCGCGCACTCCGGTGCAGGGGACCATCGACGCGCCGACGCAGTACGCGCCACTGTCGCAGCAGGCCCAGCCGCCCACCCCTGACTACGGGCAGCCGCGGCACGGCTCCCCGGGGCAGTGAGTGACGGGGCCGTCGGTCAGGGCGTGACGGCGGGCTCTGCTTCGGTCTGGGAGGCCTGAGCCGAGGTGTGCTCGTCGTGGTGGCGGCGGTGCGTGCGGATCTCGTAGACCATCCCGGCGGCGCCGAGGCTGGCCGTGCACAGCGACACCAGGAACAGCATCGGGCTGATGTTGCCGGTCAGCGCATCCCCGAGGATGACGACGGCGGCAGTGCCTGGCAGCAGGCCGACGAACGACGCCAGCGTGTAGGGGAGCACCCGCACCGCTGAGGCGCCTGCCGTGTAATTGAGCACCGAAAACGGCACGGCAGGAATCATCCGCATCGACAGGATCGCTGGCCAGCCTCGCTCGCGCAGTCGCGCGTCGAGCACGTCGACCCGCGGGTGCTTGACCAGCCGGCTGAGCTGCCAGCCTGCGGCGCGCACCAGGAGCAGGGCGATGACCGCGCTGATGGTGCTGGCGACGACGCCGATCGCGACGCCGAGGAGCGGACCGAAGAGCAGCCCGGCGGCCAGCGTGAACGCGGTCCTCGGGAACGGGAAGACGGTGACCACGATGTGGGCGGCGAGGAAGGCCAGCGGGAACCACGGCCCGACCGAAGTGGCCCAGTCGCGGAGCTGCACTGCGGTGGGGAGCGGCACCCACACGGCCATTGCGACGAGAATCACAATCACGGTTGCCAGCATCACGATCCGCCGGCGGGGAATCTGGGCCGCCGCAGCGATGACAGCGCCGCATGCTGCGCGCAACGTGCTGACGACGGCCTTCACGTCTGCCAACAGTACGTGGATTTGCTGATCGGCTCGTGCCGGTACGCGGGCGAGTCGCCCGCCCGGCGGTCAGATGCGTGATTGCAATCATTTAGCCTGATGGCCGGGTGGTAAGTCACATACGCGACTACAGGAGATGCCGGTGTCCGTACAGGAGTCCAGTGCGAGGCTGACCGAGGCGGAACGCGTGCGCTGGCGGTCCGCAGTCGCGGGCGTGCTGGCCAAGAGCGGCCGCAAGGATCCTGCCGATCTCGGCGCCGAGCCGGACCGGCTGCTCGACTCAGCCACGTACGACGGCTTCTCGATCCGCCCGTTGTACACCTCACTGGATGGCTTACCGGAAGCGCCGCTGCCCGGCCAGTGGCCGTTCGTGCGCGGAGGCGACGCGCTGCGCGACGTGAAGTCGGGCTGGAAGGTCGCCGAGGAGTTCCCAGTGCCGAACCGAGGGCAGGGCTCGGCCTCGGTCGCAGAAGGCAATGGAGCGGTCCTTGCCGCGCTGACGGAGGGCACCAGCGCGCTGGTTCTCCGGGTCGGTGACGGCGCCATCGCCGCCACCGAACTCGACCGGTGGTTGGAGGGCGTCTTCCTCGAACTGGTGCCGGTGATCGTCGACGTGCAGGCCGCAGGTGACGACTTCACCGTCGCCGCGGAGGCTCTGCTGGCAATGATCGTCGACCTCGACGACGAGCGGCGCGCGAGGCTGTCCATCGATCTGGGTGCCGATCCGCTGACCGCGCCACTGAGCGGTCGTCTGGCGCCGTCGCTCGACGACGTCGTCGCCACCGCGGTCAAGGCCGTCGGTTACGACGGCGGCGTGCGAGCCATCACCGTCGACGGTCCTGCCTTCCACGATCTCGGCGCCAACGCGTCGTGGGAGCTTGCTGGCGCCATCGCTGCGGGCGTCAGCTATCTGCGGGTACTCGGCGACAACGGGGTCTCCGTCGCCGATGCCCTTCGCCAGGTGAGCTTCCGGTACGCCGCCGACGACGACCAGTTCATGACGATCGCCAAACTGCGTGCCGCACGGCAGCTGTGGGCGCGGGTGGCCGAGGTGGTTGGCGAACCCGAGGCGGGAGCTGCCATGGTGCACGCCGTGACGTCGGCTCCCATGATGGCCCAGCGCGATCCGTGGGTGAACATGCTGCGCACCACTCTCGCCGCGTTCGGGGCGGCCGTCGGGGGAGCGGACACCGTGGTCGTGCAGACGTTCGACAGTGCCATCCCCGGCGGATTGCCAAGCACCGCAGCCAGTTTCGCGCGCCGGATGGCTCGCAACACCCAGTTGCTGCTGCTCGAGGAATCTCACGTGGGGCGCGTCCTTGACCCTGGCGGCGGGTCGTGGCACGTCGAGGACCTCACCCGCAACCTCGCCGAGCAGGCATGGAAGCACTTCCAGGACGTCGAGTCCCGCGGCGGCTTCGTCGAAGCCCGTGACTACGTCGCCACCGAGATCGGTCAGGTGCGGGACCGTCGAGCCGACGACATCGCCCACCGACGCACCGCCCTCACCGGTGTCAACGAATATCCCAACCTCGCCGAGGCGCCGCTGCCCCCTCGTGTCGATGCCGAAGGGGTGGTGCGCTACGCGGCGGGATTCGAGGCCCTTCGCGACCGATCCGATGCCTTCCTCGCCGTGAACGGGGCCCGGCCGAAGGCGCTGCTGCTGCCGCTCGGACCGCTCGCCGAGCACAACATCCGCACCACGTTCGCCACGAACCTGCTGGCCTCCGGCGGCATCGAGGCGGTCTCCGACGGTGCGGGGGCCTTCGAGGTCGCAGTGATCTGCGGTACCGATGCGCGTTATGCCACCGAGGCATCCGCAGCAGTCGATGCCGCACGGAAGGCGGGAGTGTCGCACGTTCTTCTCGCCGGACCGGAAAAGGCCGTCGCAGAAGCGGATTCGAAACCAGACGGCTACCTGACCGCGAAGATCGACGCGGTCGGCGCGCTGTCGGACCTGCTCACCAGATTGGGGGCCTGACGTGACTGCCACTGCGGGTATCGGACAGGGCATCGGAAGCTTCGCCGATGTCCCTCTTGACGGCGGGAATGGGTCGAAGCCGATCTCCCCACCCGTTTCGCAAGGCGCCGTCGACGAACTCCTCGCCGCCGCGGCCGCCGCGCACGGCTACACCCCCGATCAGCTGGAGTGGGCCACCCCGGAGGGCATCGACGTCCGGCCCGTGTACGTAGGCGCGGACCGCGACGCGGTGGTCGCCGCGGGCTACCCGCTCGACAGCTTTCCCGGCGCACCACCGTTCGTGCGCGGGCCGTACCCGACGATGTACGTCAACCAGCCGTGGACCATTCGGCAATACGCGGGATTCTCCACCGCTGCGGAGTCCAACGCGTTCTATCGCCGCAACCTGGCGGCGGGTCAGAAGGGTCTTTCGGTGGCGTTCGACCTCGCCACCCACCGTGGCTACGACTCCGACCACCCCCGCGTCGGTGGCGACGTCGGAATGGCCGGGGTCGCAATCGATTCCATTCTCGACATGCGCCAGCTGTTTGACGGGATCGACCTGTCGGCGGTCTCGGTGTCGATGACCATGAACGGCGCCGTGCTGCCGATCCTCGCGCTATACGTCGCCGCCGCCGAGGAGCAGGGGGTGCCGCCGGAGAAACTCGCAGGGACCATCCAGAACGACATCCTCAAGGAGTTCATGGTCCGCAACACCTACATCTATCCGCCCAAGGCGTCGATGCGGATCATCTCCGACATCTTCGGTTACACCAGCACCAAGATGCCGAAGTACAACTCGATCTCGATCTCCGGCTATCACATCCAAGAGGCAGGCGCCACGGCGGATTTGGAGCTGGCGTACACGCTCGCCGATGGTGTCGAGTACATCAAGGCAGGGCTGGCCGCAGGCCTGGACATCGACAAGTTCGCGCCGCGGTTGTCGTTCTTCTGGGGCATCGGGATGAACTTCTTCATGGAGGTCGCCAAGCTGCGCGCGGGCAGGCTGCTCTGGAGCGAACTGGTCGCCCAGTTCGACCCCAAGAGCGAGAAGTCGCTGTCACTGCGCACCCACTCGCAGACCTCGGGCTGGTCGCTGACCGCTCAGGATCCGTTCAACAACGTCGCCCGCACCTGCATCGAGGCCATGGCTGCCACTCAGGGCCACACCCAGTCGTTGCACACCAACGCCCTCGACGAAGCGCTGGCTCTGCCCACCGACTTCTCCGCGCGGATCGCACGCAACACCCAGTTGCTGCTGCAACAGGAATCAGGCACCACCCGGCCGATCGACCCGTGGGGCGGGTCGTACTACGTCGAGTGGCTCACACACCAGCTCGCAGAGCGCGTCAGGGCCCACTTCCGCGAGGTGGAGGAGCACGGCGGCATGGCTCAGGCCATCGACGCGGGCATCCCCAAGCTGCGCATCGAGGAGGCGGCAGCACGCACGCAGGCCCGCATCGACTCGGGTGCGCAGACGGTGATCGGCATCAACAAGTACCAGGTCGACGAGGATCAGGCGATCGAGGTCCTCAAGGTCGAGAACAGTAGGGTGCGCGCCGAGCAAATCGCCAAGCTCGAGCAGCTTCGGGCGGAACGCGACGAAGCGGCGACTCAGGCCGCGCTTGCCGAACTCACCAGGGCCGCAGCCGCTTCCGGGCCCGCTGGCGACGACGGCCTCGGGAACAACCTACTTGCGCTGGCCATCGACGCCGCCCGCGCGAAGGCCACCGTCGGCGAAATCTCCGATGCGTTGGAGAAGGTCTATGGCAGGCATCAAGCTGAGATCCGCACCATCGCCGGCGTCTACCGGGATGAGGTGGGGAAGGTTAGCAACCTAAGTGCCGCAACCGAACTGGTGGAGAAGTTCGCCGAGGCCGACGGCCGCAGACCCCGCATTCTGGTCGCCAAGATGGGGCAGGACGGCCACGACCGCGGCCAGAAGGTGATCGCAACGGCGTTCGCCGACATCGGCTTCGACGTCGACGTGGGTTCGTTGTTCTCAACGCCCGACGAGGTCGCGCGCCAAGCCGCCGACAACGACGTACACGTCGTCGGGGTGTCATCGCTTGCGGCAGGCCACCTGACCTTGGTCCCCGCGCTGCGGGACGCACTCGCCGAGGCGGGCAGGCCCGACATCATGATCGTGGTCGGTGGCGTCATCCCGCCCGGCGACTTCGACGAGCTGTATGAGGCGGGCGCCACGGCGATCTTCCCGCCGGGCACGGTCATCGCCGACGCCGCGATCGGCCTATTGAACAAGTTGGCCGAGCGTCTCGGTTACGACCTCGACTAAATGGACTCCTCTGTGAGTGAGCTCGCGGCAGCCGTCCGCAACGGCGACCGCGCCGCGTTGCCGCGGGCCATCACGCTCGTCGAGTCGACGAGGGCCGACCACCGCGAACAGGCCCAGCAACTGCTTCTGGAGCTGATGCCCGACGCGGGCAGGGCGCTGCACGTCGGGATCACGGGTGTGCCGGGCGTCGGGAAGTCAACGACCATCGAGGCGCTCGGCATGTACCTGATCGAGCAGGGGCACCGGGTCGCGGTGCTTGCCGTCGACCCGTCGTCGACCAGGACCGGCGGCTCGATCCTCGGTGACAAGACCAGGATGGCACGGCTCTCGGTGCACCCCAATGCCTACATCCGCCCGTCCCCGACGTCGGGCACGCTCGGTGGTGTGGCCAGGGCCACCCGCGAGACCATCGTCCTGCTCGAGGCGGGCGGCTACGACGTCATCCTGGTCGAGACCGTTGGTGTTGGGCAGTCGGAGGTGACCGTCGCCAACATGGTCGACACGTTCGTCTTCCTGACGTTGGCGCGCACGGGCGATCAGCTGCAGGGAATCAAGAAGGGCGTGCTGGAACTGGCCGACGTCGTGGTGGTGAACAAGGCCGACGGGCCGCACGCAGTCGAGGCGAAAGCCGCCGCACGTGAGTTGGCGGGGGCGATCCGGCTCATCTATCCGCGCGAAACGCTCTGGCGCCCACCGGTTCTCACGATGAGCGCCTTGCACGGCGAGGGGATCGCCGAATTGTGGGACACGGTGCTCAAACACCGTCAGGTGTTGACCGACGCAGGCGAGTTCGACGCGAAACGACGCACGCAGCAAGTCGATTGGACGTGGTCGATGGTGCACGACACCGTGCTGGACCGCGTTCTCTCGCATCCCGACGTACGCCGCATCCGGAGTGACGTCGAGCGTCGCGTACGCGACGGCGAACTGACGCCGGCACTGGCGGCGCAGGAGATTCTCGGCGCGGCCGACTCGCATTGATCGGCCGAATCGCGGACGCGGTCGTACCCAAGCGGTCACAATGGCTATGGCAAACCTCCGTTTGCTCCTTCGCTCACGCGCCCCCCAACCGAAGGACAATGCGATGGCACGACGAAGAATCGTCATCGGATCGCAGTTGTTCACCACGGCAACGGTGTTCGCCGCCGCCGTCGTCTTCGCGGCGCCTGCCGACGCCGACGCGCAGCCGCCCCCGTGCGGTCAGTACGGCTTCACCGGCGACGCGCTGCTGCGGCAGGGCGACGGGTTGAACACGAGCTTCACGTCGGTAGGAACGCAGGCCGCGGGGCGTGCCATCACCACGGGGGCGTCGAGCCCTGCGATGGGCGGCACCGTCAGTGGCGGCTTCACGGCTCCTCGCCACTTCGATCTCACCATCCGCTGGGACGACGGCACGGTCGGGCGATACATCGGCGACGTTGGCAGCGACGCCAAGGCATACGGCACCGCCAATGGCGCGTACTTCGACACGGCAGTTCCGCTCGGATGTGTTCCCGCACAGGCTGGTACGACAACGCCTCAGACGACACCGCCCGAGACGACACCGCTTGGCGCACCATCGCCTGCGACGACACCGCCTGCGACGGCACCGCTTGGCGCAACATCGCCTGCGGCAACACAATCTGCGGCCACGCCGCTTGGGGCGACACAGCCCGTGGCGGCACCGCCCGTGGCGACGAGCGACGCGCCTTCGGAGATCGAGGCGCTGGTCAACGACGCCCGCACCCATCCCGAGCTATACCCACCCCGCGGTGACACCACGGGCGCCGCCATGGCGCCGTGTGCAGGCCCCTTCCTGAGCTCACAGGCGTTGGCGGATACGGCGGCGGAGCACAACGACTTCCTGGCCAGCCAACCCGTCGAATGGGTGATGACTCGTCCCCACATGCACGCGTCCACCCCGGACGGGATGCAGATGTCCACGGATGCGGGTGCGCCGATAGACCAGGCCGGTTTCCATTCGCTTCGCGCGCAGATCGTCGCGATGGGTTACCCGACGGCCGCCGCGGTCGTCCAGGCTTGGATGCAGGATGACGGCGGCCCTTTGAACTGGGGACACCGCAACATCATCCTGAACTGCGCGTTGAGCACTGCGGGGGCGGCCCACCTTCAGGGCGGCCCGGGTGGCCACTACTGGACCGTCAACCTGGGCAATCCCTAGCCCGTGCTTGCTGTGCGGGAATCCGTGTCACCGTCGGCCCCGGTCACCTAACGGATCCATAACGATTGACACGTTTGCCGCGGTCGCAGGTAAATTGACTAGATTGTGACCCCTGCATCAGCTCGGGAGCGCAGCGTTGCGCTTCCGCACGGCGTCGAAGGCGCCGCAGACGCCAGTTTCGGCTGCGCCCTGCGTGCCTTCTCCCAGATGTTTCCCGGACGCAGGTTCGGTGGCGGCGCATTGGCCGTCTACCTCGACGGCGTACCCGTCGTCGACGTGTGGACGGGCTGGTCGGACCGTCGCGGCACCCGACCGTGGAACGCCGACACCGGAGCCATGGTGTTCTCTGCGACCAAGGGGATGGCCGCGACCGTCATCCATCGGCTCGTCGACCGCGGCCTGATCGACTACGACGTCGCGGTGGCCGAGTACTGGCCGGCGTTCGGGGCCAACGGGAAGTCCGTGATCACCGTCCGCGATCTGCTGCGGCACCGGGCCGGGTTGTCGCACCTGAACCGGACGACCAGAGCAGATCTGATGGACCACGTCCTGATGGAGGAACGTCTCGCTGCCGCGCCGATGGGCTGGCTGCGGGGGAGACCGGCCTATCACGCGCTGACCTTCGGCTGGCTGCTTGCGGGTCTGGCCCGCTCCGTCACCGGGCTCGGTATGCGGGAGCTGTTCCGTACCGAACTCGCCGAACCGCTCGGCACCGATGGTTTCCACCTCGGTCGGCCCCCGGCCGACGCGCCGACTCAACCGGCCAGGATCATCGGGCCGCAGAGCAGGCTGCAGAATCCGCTGTTCAATCTCGTCGCGCCACATCTGGCTGCATTGCCGTTCTCGAACGGCTTCGGCTCGATGTACTTCCCAGGGATGAAGGCGAGTGTGCAGGGCGACATTCCGTTGTTGGACACCGAACTCCCCGCCGCCAACGGGGTGGCCACCGCACGCGCGCTGGCCCGCATGTACGGAGCAATCGCCAACGGCGGCAGCATCGACGGCACGCAGTTCCTGTCGGCCGACCTCGTCGACGAACTCACCGGTAGGCCCAGCCTGTTCCCGGACGGCAATATCTTCATGCCGCTGTCCTTCCACCTCGGCTACCACGGCGTGCCGCTGCCGGGCGTCATGCCCGGATTCGGACACGTCGGCCTCGGCGGCTCGCTTGGGTGGGCCGACCCGGCCACCGGCGTGGCTTTCGGGTTCGTGCACAACCGGCTGCTGACCCCTCTGGTGGTCAGCGATCAGGCCGGTTTCGTGGGGATCGCAGCCCTCATTCGCAGGGGTGTCGCACAGGCCCGCAAGTACGGTTTTGCACCCGTTTCGGAGGCCGGGTCACCGTTCGCCGAGCGAACGATCGCGACCGGTTAGCGCCAACCCCGTCCGGATGTCGCCACGTCGATAACTTCGGGCAGATCTGAACTCAGCGTAGACAACGTCTGTTGTCGACTTGAAGTGCTTGCCGCACAGTCGATTTCGTTGAATGGTCGGTCCATGGGTGCGTCGTCATGGGCGGAATTTCGATGTTCTGGCTTAGCAAGTTGCCAGAACCTTCACAAGTGAGCATCACCGTTATTGCGGCTACGATTGCGCAGGACGTCAGGGGTGCGAGATGCGCACCTTCCTGATGCGTCGCCACGGTTGACCGTGAGGGCCGATTCGGCCGCGCTATCCGTTGACGCCAACGTCCATTTTCCTGCAGAAATGGTATTTCTCGCGTGAAATTCGACCATGAGTACGTTTCATTCCACGGTTTGCCGAGACATCTACAAGAAACCTTGAGTTCATCTAAGAAAGATTTGCTGACATAGCGGCTGGCGAAACGATCGAGATCATCAGCTCTCGTCGCCAAAATTGTCCTCTCGCGTCAATTTTTGACGTTTCCGCAGGGTATCGCCCTGTTTTGGCTGAAGGAGACGAACTGGTAGCTGCGGGTGTAATCTTCCCGCCGAGCAATGTTGGAGGTGAGAAGACAGTTGAGGATTTGCCCGAACTACCGCACTTCATGCCTGTGCGGCCGTTAGGCTCCGACTCGTATTTTCGACTGTCGACAGGAACTAGAGAGGGCGACCGGCCGCAGCGCCGCGGCTTAGCCAATTTATATTTCTCGCACTTTTAGCCCGGTCGGGGCACCAAAGTACGTTCGTGGAAGAGGTTGAATTACGTGGCAGACACACCGGTCTCCCCAGTTGCCGTGATCGGCATGGCATGCCGCCTGCCGGGAGGCATCGACTCGCCGGCAGCTCTCTGGGAGTCGCTGTTGCGCGGCGACGACACCATCACGAAGGTGCCGTTGGATCGATGGGACGCCGAGGAGTACTACGATCCGGAACCCGGTGTGCCAGGCCGTTCCGTCTCCAAGTGGGGCGCCTTCATCGACGACATCGGCGGTTTCGACGCCGAGTTCTTCAGCATCAACGAGCGCGAGGCGACCGGGATCGATCCGCAGCATCGTCTGCTTCTCGAAACCGCTTGGGAGGCCGTCGAACATGCCGGCATCGACCCGGCGACGTTGGCCGACTCCCTTGGCGGCGTGTTCATGGGGCTGACCGGCTGCGATTACGAATTGCTTTCCGCGGATGCCGGTGTCATCGACGGTCCCTACGGATTCACGGGCAACAACTTCAGCATGGCGTCCGGGCGCATCGCCTACCACCTCGGTCTGCACGGCCCGGCCTACACGGTCGACTCCGCGTGCTCGTCGAGCCTGCTCGCCGTGCACATGGCGTGCCGCAGCCTGCACGACGGCGAAAGCGACCTCGCGCTGGCCGGTGGCGTGTCGATCATGCTCGAGCCCCGCAAGATGTCCTCTGGATCGGCTCAGGGCATGTTGTCGCCGACCGGACGTTGCCACGCGTTCGACGTCAACGCCGACGGGTTCGTCTCGGGCGAGGCGTCCGTGGTGTTGCTGCTCAAGCGCCTCGAGGACGCTCAGGCAGACGGCGACCGCGTCCTCGCCATCATTCGCGGTACCGCCAGCAACCAAGACGGTCGCACCGTCAACATCGCCACGCCATCCCGCGACGCACAGGAGGCGGCCTACCGGTCGGCCCTGGCTGCAGGCGGCATCGATCCCACGACGATCGGCATGGTCGAGGCACACGGCACCGGCACCCCCGTCGGTGATCCGATCGAGTTCGCGAGCCTTGCCGCCGTGTACGGCACGGCAGGCCCCACCGCTCTCGGCTCGGCGAAGACGAACTTCGGGCACAGCCAATCCGCATCGGGTGCGGTCGGCCTGATGAAGACCATCCTCTCGCTGCAACATGCGACCGTCCCGCAGAACCTTCACTTCACGGCGCTGCCCGAGGAGATGGCGCGCATCGAGACGAACCTCTTCGTGCCGGAAGAGCCGACGCCATGGCCGACCAACGGCCACCACCCGCGCCGCGCGGCGGTGTCGTCCTACGGGCTGTCGGGCACCAACGTGCACGCGATCCTCGAGCAGGCGCCGGTCGAGCAGGCGCCGCGCAGGGTCGAGCAGTCCGACGGAGGCCAGCTGGCGGGGCGGACGCTGTTCCCGCTGTCGGCCACCTCGGTCGAGGAATTGCACGCGACGGCGGGCCGACTGGCCGACTGGGTCGAGAGCCACGTCGAGTCCGATGTCGAGTTGTCGGATCTGGCCTACACGCTGGCGCGTAGGCGTGCGCATCGGCCGGTGCGCTCCGTGGCGCTGGCCGGCGACCGCGCCGAGCTGGTCACCGCCTTGCGCGAGCTCGCAGGCGGGGAGCTGCCGGTCGAGCCTTCGGTCGCCAAGGGCGACCGCGGCCCGGTCTGGGTGTTCTCTGGGCAGGGCTCGCAGTGGGCCGCGATGGGTGCGGGTCTGCTGGCCGCCGAGCCGGTGTTCGCCAAGACGGTCGCGGAGATCGAACCGCTGATCGCAGCTGAGTCGGGATTCTCGGTCACCGAGGCGATGTCGTCCTCGGAGACGGTCACCGGGATCGATCGGGTGCAGCCCACCGTGTTCGCCGTTCAGGTGGCGCTTGCTGCCACGCTGAAGGCCTACGGTGTCGCACCGGGTGCCGTCATCGGTCACTCGATGGGTGAGGCGGCCGCTGCCGTCGTCGCGGGCGCGCTATCGCTGGTTGACGGCGTCAAGGTGATCTCCCGCCGGTCCAAGCTGATGTTGAAGATCGCGGGATCCGGCGCCATGGCGTCGGTGGAGTTGCCTGCGCAGCAGGTGCTCTCTGAGCTGGCCGCACGCGGCGTCAACGACGTCGTGCTGTCGGTAGTCGCATCGCCGTCGTCGGCAGTCGTCGGCGGAGCGAAGGAATCGGTTCGCGCCCTGGTCGCCGAATGGGAGGCGCGCGGGGTGATGGCGCGCGAGGTGGCGGTCGACGTCGCATCGCATTCACCTCAGGTCGACCCGATTCTCGAAGAGCTGGCCGAGGTGCTCGCCGACATCGAGCCAATGGAGCCGACGGTCCCGTACTACTCGTCGACGCTCTACGACCCGCGTGATCCCGCCGAGTTCGACGCCTACTACTGGGTGGACAACCTGCGGCACGCCGTCCGGTTCGGCGCAGCCGTGCAGGCCGCGCTCGAAGACGGCTTCCGGGTGTTCGGCGAACTCGCGCCCCACCCACTGCTCACGCACGCCGTCGACCAGAACGCCCGCAGCCTCGACATCCGCCTTGCGGCCCTTGCGAGCATGCGCCGCGAACAGGAACTGCCGAACGGTCTGCGCGGTTTCGTCGCGGACCTGCACAGTGCAGGCGCAGCGGTCGACTTCTCCGTGCTGTGGCCCGACGGTGCCCTAGTAGACGCGCCGCTGCCGACGTGGACGCATCCCCAGCTGATGCTGACCCGCGACGCGTTGGAGCAGGGCGCGTCCACGGTCGCCGTGCATCCGCTGTTGGGCGCACACGTGCGGCTGCCCGAGGTGCCAGAGCGTCACGTGTGGCAGTCCGACGTCGGCACCAACGCCCAGCCGTGGCTCGGCGATCACCAGGTGCACAGCGTGGCTGCGTTGCCCGGCGCCGCCTACTGCGAGATGGCGTTGGCCGCGGCCCGCACCGTCATCGGCGAGTCATCCGAGGCTCGTGACATCGCGTTCGAGGCGATGCTCTTGCTCGAGGAGGACTCCCCGGTGTCGGCCGTCGCATCGGTCACCCCGGCCGGTGTCGTCGAGTTCCAGGTGCAGACTCACCTCGAGGGTGAGGAAACCCGAAGGGCGACAGCCGTACTGAGCGCGGTCGAGGACGAGGACCAGCCGCGCACCTACCAGATGGCCGAGCTTCTGGCCGCCCACCCGGTGGAGCTGGATGGTGCCGAGCTGCGGGACTGGTACGACGCACGGGGCATCCAGTACGGGCCCGCGTTCACCGGTCTGACGAGTGCGCACACCACCGAAGGGCCCGGTGGATCCGTGCTGGCCCAGGTGGCGCTGCCGGGTTCGATCCGATCCCAGCAAGGCGCCTACGGTGTGCACCCCGCACTGCTGGACGCCTGCTTCCAGGCTGTCGGTGCGCACCCCGATCTGCACTCGGACGTCACGGGGACGCTGATGCTGCCGTTGGGCGTTCGTCGCCTGCGCGCGCACGCATCGACGCGCAACGCCCACTACTGCTACGTGCAGTTGACCAGCGCCAGCCCGACGGCGGTCGAGGTCGACATCGAGGTGCTCGACGAGCACGGTGCGGTGCTGCTCACGGTCACCGGCCTGCGCATGGGCACCGGCGTCTCCGAATCGGGCCAGCGCGACCGCACACTCAACGAGCGGCTGCTGACCATCGACTGGAAGCGCCAGGACACGCCGGAGGCAGAAGCCGTCGAGGCGGGCTCGTGGCTGGTGGTGAGCACGTCGGACGGTTCCGACTTGTTCGCGACGGAGCTGGCAGAGGCGCTCAAGGTCAAGGACGCTCAGATCGCCACGATGGTCTGGCCGCAGCGCGCGGATCACGAGGCCAACGCCGATCAACTGCGCGCACAGCTCACGGCCTCTGCGTACAGGGGTGTCGTGGTCGTCACGCCGCGTGACGCCACGCCCGATGCCGAGGCCCCGCACAAGGGCGGAGACCTGGTGCGCCACTTGGTGCGCATCGCGCGCGAGCTGCCCGAGATCGTGGGAGAGCCGCCACGGCTGTTCGTCGTCACCCGGGACGCCCAGACGGTGCGTGCCGGTGAGGTCGCCAACCTGGAGCAGGGCGGGTTGCGCGGGCTGATGCGGGTGATCGGCATGGAGCATCCCGGGTTGGCCGCGACCCAGATCGACGTCGACACCGCAACTGGTGCCGAGCTGGTCGCTGCGCAACTGCTTGCCGGTTCGGGCGAGGACGAGACCGCATGGCGGGACGGCGAGTGGTACACGGCTCGGTTGAACATGAGCCCGCTGCAGCCCGACGAGCGCCGCTCCGTCGTCGTCGAGCCCGAGCGTGACGGCATGCGTCTGAGGATCCGCCAGCCAGGCGACCTCCAGTCGGTCGAGCTGTCGGCGTACGACCGTGTGCCGCCAGGACCGGGTCAGATCGAGGTGTCGGTCACGGCATCGAACCTGAACTTCGCCGACGTGCTGGTGGCCTTCGGCCGGTACCCGAGCTTCGAGGGCCGGTTGCCCGAGCTCGGCGCCGACTTCGCCGGTGAGGTCACCGCTGTGGGTGTCGGTGTCACCGAACACCAGGTGGGCGACAAGGTCGCAGGCATCTCGGCCAACGGTGCCTGGTGCACGTTCGTCACGTGCGACGCCGCGCTTGCGGTCAAGATTCCAGAAGGGGTGCCCGAGGATCGGGCGGCAGCCGTGCCGAGCGCGCACGCCACCGCCTGGTACAGCCTGCACAACCTGGCGCGGATCGAAGAGGGCGACAAGGTCCTGATCCACTCCGCCACCGGTGGGGTTGGTCAGGCGGCCGTCGCGATCGCCAAGGCAGCGGGTGCCGAGATCTTCGCAACCGCGGGTAGCCCTGATCGACGAGAACTGCTGCGCACCATGGGAATCAAGTATGTCTACGACTCCCGCAGCACCGACTTCGCCGACGAGATCCGCAAGGATACGGACGGCTATGGGGTTGACATCGTGCTCAACTCGCTGCCAGGCGCCGCCCAGCGAGCGGGTCTGGAACTGCTGAGCTTCGGTGGCCGGTTCGTGGAGATCGGCAAGCGGGACATCTACGGCGACACCAAGATGGGGCTGTTCCCGTTCCGCCGCAACCTCTCGTTCTACGCGGTGGATCTCGGTCTGCTGATGATCACGAACCCCGGCAAGCTGTCTCGCCTGCTGGAGACGATCTACGCGAAGATCGCCGACGGCACGTTGCCGCTGCCGGAGACCACGCACCACCCGCTCAGCGACGGTGCGACCGCCATCCGCGTGATGGGCGCCGCCGAACACACCGGCAAGCTGGTGCTCGACGTTCCGCACACCGGCAAGCACAGGGTGGTCCAGCCGCCCGAGCAGGCGCCTGCCTTCCGGTCCGACGGCGCGTACGTCATCACCGGCGGTCTCGGCGGGCTCGGTCTCTTCCTCGCGGACAAGATGGCGTCGGCAGGCAGTGGAAGGATCATCCTCAACGGACGGTCCGCGCCGAAGGCCGATGTGCTGAAAGCGATCGAGCGCATCCGGGAGCGCGGCGTCGAGGTCGAGGTGTCACTCGGTGACATCGCCGAGAGCGGCACCGCGCAGCAGCTGGTGGCCGACGCGACGGCCACGGGGCTTCCTCTGCGCGGCGTGCTGCACGCGGCGGCGGTCGTCGAGGACGCCACGCTCGGCAACATCACCGACGAGCTCGTCGAGCGGGACTGGGCGCCAAAGGTTTACGGCGCGTGGAACCTTCACGAGGCCACGAAGGATCAACCGCTGGACTGGTTCTGCTCGTTCTCGTCGGCGGCGGCCATGGTGGGCTCACCCGGTCAGGGTGCCTACGCCGCGGCCAACAGCTGGCTGGACTCCTTCACGCACTGGCGCCGCGCGCAGGGCTTGCCTGCCAGCGCCATCGCTTGGGGGGCATGGGCCGAGATCGGCAAGGGCCAGGCGATGGCGGAGGACGGCTCGATGGCCATCGCACCCGAAGACGGTGCGCATGCCTTCGACGTGCTCGTCCGCTTCAACCGCGGCTACACCGGCTACGCACCGATAGCCGGGACACCGTGGCTGACGGCGTTCGCGCAGACCAGCAAGTTCGCCGAGGCGTTCCAGTCGCTGGGCAGGGGCAGCTCGGGTACCAGTCAGTTCCTCGCCGAACTGAACGAGCTGCCGCGCGACGAGTGGCCCGCCCGGCTCCGGCGTCTGATCTCCGATCAGATCAGCCTGATCCTGCGCAGGTCCGTCGACCCGGACCGTCCTCT
Organism: Mycolicibacterium sp. P9-64; assembly: GCF_008329605.1. Taxonomy (GTDB): domain Bacteria; phylum Actinomycetota; class Actinomycetes; order Mycobacteriales; family Mycobacteriaceae; genus Mycobacterium. The sequence goes on along the minus strand of NZ_NPKO01000003.1, from coordinate 192,051 downwards.
TTCGGAGTACGGGCTGGACTCGCTGGGCAACCTCGAACTCCGTACTCGGGTCGAGACGGAGACGGGGATACGCATTACTGCAACCGACATCACCACGATTCGTGGCTTGGCGGATTCCCTCTGCGGAAAGCTGGAGCCGGCGGAGGTGGCTGCATGAGGCCACCGCGGCCGGGTGCCGATGTCGTCGTTGTCTTGGGTTTTGCGCGTAGCGAGGAGTGAACGGTGTTCGTAGGGGCGTTGGAGATCGTCAGGCTCGAAACGTGGCAACCTGGAACGGGTTCGGTGGTGTCGTGGCATGCGTCGCCGGCTTCGAAGGCGAAGGCGATGGCTGCACCGGTGAGCACCGTGCCCGCCAGTTACATGCAGGCTCAGCACATTCGGGGCTTCCACGAGTTCGCCGAGCGGGGGCTGGAGTACTCGCGATTGGTGGCCGTCTCCTGGGATGAGCCGGGGCAGTGCGATCAGCGTGCGTTGAACTACGTGATCAATGCGCATCTGCGTCGCCACGACACCTATCGCAGCTGGTTCGAGTACCGGGACGATGCGCGCATCGTGCGGCGGACGATGCAGAATCCCAACGACATCAAGTTCGTGCCGACCAAGCGCGGTCAAATGGCGGCCGAGGACTTTCACCAGCTGATCCTCGACACCCCGACCATGGCGGAGTGGGAGTGCTTCAGCTTCGGGATCATTCAGCACGAGGACCACTTCACCTTCTACGTGATCGTCGACCACGTCCACACCGATCCGATGTTGATGGCGTGCCTGTTCGTCGAGATTCACCAGACCTACCTCACGTTGCTCGAAGGTGGTGCGCCCCCGCAGCTTCCGGAGCCGAGCGGATACGACGACTACTGCGTTCGCCAGCATCAGTACACGTCGGCGCTCACCGCGGATTCTCCGTTGGTGCGCAATTGGATCGACTTCGCGAGCAGTAACGACGGAACGCTTCCGGAGTTCTCGCTGCCGCTCGGTGATCCGAACACGCCGTGCGGCGGTGATCTCCTCGTTACCCAGCTGATGAACGCAGAGCAGACGGCTGCCTTCGAAAATGCTTGCATCGCAGCGGGTTCGCGATTCGTCGGCGGGGTGTTCGCCGCCGCTGCCGTCGCGCAGTACCGAGTGACCGGGGTGGACACGTACTACGGCATGACGCCGAAGGACATGCGCACCAGCCCCGAGGAGTTCATGACGTGTGGCTGGTTCACCGGCATGATCCCCGTCGGCGTGCCGGTGACGCCTGGCTCGTTCGCGCAGACCGCCCGTGCAGCGCAGAAGTCGTTCGACGCCAACACCGATCTTGCGAAGGTGCCGTTCGACCGGGTGCTGGAGTTGGTGCCGTGGTTGCATCGGTCGCAGCGTGGTTTCCCCATGCTGGCCTACCTCGATGCCGGGCTGCCCCCGCTGTCCGCGGTCGTTGCCTCCCATCTCGACGGCGTGAACGCGCGCGCCTACAGCGACGGTCTGAGCCCGGCCCACATCTGCATGTGGGTGGGGCGCGTCCATGACGAGACGTCGTTGACGGTGTCCTTCCCGGACAACCCGATCGCCAGGGAGTCGGTCCAGCGCTACGTCGAGGCGATGAAGGAGGTCTACGCCGGCGTGGCCGAGGGCCGCGAGGTCGTCGTCACCTCGATGCGTGAGACGGCTTGATCGCGCCTCCTCCTGGACGGACCGGTGGAGCGATGGCTAGCAGGGCAGGACCACTGAGGTTCACCCTGGCAGTGCACGGCACCAGAGGTGACGTCGAGCCGTGTGCTGCGGTCGGGCGCGAACTGCTGCGCCGCGGACACGACGTGCGAATGGCGGCGCCGCCCAACCTGATCGACTTCGTCGAGTCCTCAGGCATACCGGGTGTCGTCGCCTACGGGCCCGATTCGCAGAAGCAGTTGGAGGCCGACTTCTTCCGTGAGTTCTGGAAGGTTCAGAATCCCGTCACGCTGATCCGCAAGGGCATGGAGTACATCACCGAGGGCTGGGCGGAGATGAGTGCCACGCTGGTAGAGCTCACCGAGGGTGCTGACCTGGTGCTGACGGGGACGACCTACCAGGAGGTGGTGGCGAACGTCGCCGAGTACCGGGGCATCCCGTTGGCTGCACTGCACTACTTCCCCGCGCGGGTGAACAGCAGTGCGGTCCCGATTCCTGCGCCGCCACCGTTGATCCGGTCGGTATGGGCCTCCATCGAGTGGCTGCACTGGCGGATGATGAAGGACGCCGAGGACGAGCAGCGGCGTGAACTCGGGCTGACGGCGGCGACGGTGCGGTGCGCGCGCCGCATCGTCGAGAGCGGGGCGCTCGAGATTCAGGCCTACGACCGGATCTTCTTTCCCGGTTTGTCCGAGGAGTGGGACGGGACACGGCCGTTCGTCGGCGCTCTGACGATGGAGTTGCGGACGTCGACCGACGACGACGTCGCTTCCTGGATCGCTCTTGGCAAACCACCGATATACTTCGGATTCGGCAGCATGCCGGTCGAATCTCCCGCGGAGGCGGTCGCCATGATCAGTGCGGTATGCGCCAAGCTGGGGGAGCGGGCGCTCATCTCCTCTGGTGTCTGGGATCTCGACGACACCGCTTACGGCGACCACGTCAAGCTCGTCGGCGCAGTCAACCATGCGGCGGTGTTCCCTGCGTGTCGGGCGGTCGTGCACCACGGCGGCGCGGGCACCACGGCCGCTGGCATGCGCGCAGGCGTGCCGACCCTGGTCTTGTGGGTCGGAGCCGACCAGCCGGTGTGGGCAAACCAGGTCAAGCGACTCGAGGTAGGCATCGCGCGGCGGTTCACGTCAACGAACCAGGACCGGCTGCTTGCCGACCTCCGTAGGGTGCTGGAACCGCGTTTCGCCGCCCGTGCCAGCGAGGTCGCGGCTCGGCTGACCAAGCCGGGGGCCAGCATCGAGACCACCGCCGATCTCCTCGAGGAGAAGGCCGGCGTCATGGCCGCGAAGTGACGTGATCGCCGTGAGGATGCCTGACGCCGAAAAACTCCGGAAACCGTTCAAGGGAGCGAGTTTCCCGGCGCTGGGACGGCTGATCGTCCGTCACCCGGTGATGGTCATCGTCGGGTGGCTCGTGCTGGCGGTAGCTCTCTTCCTGGCCATTCCTCCGCTGCCGGTGGTGGCCGTGCTGAAGCCACCTGCCTTCCTGCCGAGCGACTCTCCCGTTCTCGTGTCGAGTACCGAGATGAAGCAGGCCTTCAAGGAGCCCAGCTCGGACAACGTCGCAGTCGTCATCCTGAGCGACAAGAATGGCTTGAGCGCCGCCGATGAGGCCACGTACAAGACGCTGGTGGACAACCTCCACGCGGATAAATCGAGTGTGGTTGGAACGCAGGACTTTCTGGCGATCCCGGAGCTGAAGCAAGCCCTCGAAAGCACCGACCACAAGGCCTGGCAGCTGCCGGTGAACATGGTCGGCGTGATGGGCACTGGCGACGGGCAGGAGGCCTATCGAGACGTCGTGAAGATCGTCAAGGACACGACGGCGAACACCACCCTGACCGCCAACGTGGTCGGCCCGGCGGCGACGATGGACGATCTCACGACGACCGGGGCGGAAGACCAGCACTTCATCGAGATCGCCACGGTGTTGATGGTGTTGACGATCCTGTTGGTGGTGTATCGCAACGTGATTGCGATGCTGTTGCCACTGGCCACGATCGGGGTCTCTCTCGTCGTCGCACAACAGGTGGTGGCAGGGCTCGGCCTCTATGCCAGCCTGCCCGTCGGGCCCCAGACCCTCGTCTTGATGACGGGGTTGTTGATGGGTGCGGGAACCGATTACGCCGTGTTCCTGTTCAGCCGGTACCACGAACTGGTGCGGAACGGACGGACGACGGACGACGCGCTCGTCGAGGCCCTCGCCTCGATCGGCGGAGTGATCACGGCATCGGCGGGAACGGTGGCCATTGCCTTCGCCGGGCTGGCCTTCACGACGCTTGGCATCTTCCAGACCATCGGCCTCTCCCTGAGCTTCACCATCGCGACCGGCTATCTCGCGGCGATCACGATGTTGCCCGCATTGATCGTGCTGGCCGGACGAAGAGGCTGGATCAAGCCGCGCAAGGACATGACGGGCCGGTTCTGGCGCCGCTCGGGCGTGCACATCGCGCGCAGGCCGAGGATTCACCTCGCCGCCAGCCTGGTGATCCTCATCGCGTTGGCGGCGACGGTGTCGCTGGCCAACTACAACTACGACGACCGCAAGACGTTGCCGCCTGATTCGCCGAGCAACCGCGGATACACCGCGATGGATGCGCACTTCCCGGTGGCCGGCACCCTGCAGCAGTTCCTGATGGTTACCTCGCCCAACACGGACCTGCGCTCGCCACGGGCATTGGCCGATCTCGAGCAGCTGGCGCACCGGGTCAGCGCACTTCCCGGCATCGATCTGGTGCGGGGCATCACCAGACCGACCGGCGACGTACTCGAGCAGGCCAAGACCAGCTACCAGGTCGGCGAGGTCGGCGACAAACTGCTCGACGGGTCGACGCAGATCCAGGCCGGGGATTCGGATCTGAACCGGCTGAGTGGGGGAGCCCACCAGATGGCCGACGTCCTCGGTGACGTCAAGAGCAAGGTCGTCGGCGCCATCCTGCCGGTCCGGAGCCTGGTGAGTGCGCTCACGGACATGCAGACCAAGATGGGCGGAAGCAAGTCCCTCAAGGACGTCGACAACTCCTCCGGGCTGGTCGCCAACATGCGGGGACTCGGTAGAACGCTCAACGACAACATCTCCAAGATCGCCGGCATCTATGCGTGGGCGGATCCGCTCGTCAACGTGCTCAACAACAATCCGTTGTGCAACCTCGACCAACGTTGCATGGCATCGCGCAATGACTTGAACATGGTCGTCACCGCGTACGAGGACGGAACGCTGAACAAACTGTCCGATCTCGGCCAGAAACTCGAGAACTCGACAGGGGCTCAGACGCTCGACGAAGTGGTTCCCGGGCTCGGCAAGGCCGTCGACGACGCGACCGCTGCGGCGCGGCAGCTCGGTGTTGCCGACCCGGCAGGAATCCAGCAGCAGCTCACCAGCGTGCAGGAGGGCGCCACCCAGCTCGCGGATGCTAGCCGCCAGCTCGCCGACGGCGTGCAGACTCTTGTCGACAGGACGCGCGACATCGGTTCGGGCATGGACCAGGCATCGGCGTTCCTGCTGGCGATGAAGCGCGATGGGGCGGATCCTCCGATGTCGGGTTTCTACATCCCGCCGGAGATCCTCACCCAGGCCGAGTTCAAGAAGGCCGCGACACTGTTCATCTCCGCGGACGGTCACACCGCGCGCTACCTCGTGCAGACCGCGCTGGACCCGTTCAGCACGGCGGCGATGGACCAGGTGCAGGAGATCGTCAAGACCGCCGAGACCGCGCTGCCCAACACCACCCTTGCCAATGCCAAGGTCTCGATGGTGGGATTCTCAGTGGCGCAGAGGGACATTCGCGACTACTACAACGGCGACGTCGAGTGGATCATGATCGTCACGCTCATCGTCGTGTTCCTCATCCTGGCGCTGCTGCTTCGCTCGCTGGTGGCGCCCATCTACCTGGTTGCCTCGGTGATCCTGTCGTACGTCTCGGCGGTGGGGATCGGCGTCGTGTTCTTTCAATTCGTTCTGGGAGAACAGCTTTCGTGGAACGTGCCAGGCATGGCGTTCTTGGTTCTCGTCGCGGTGGGTGCGGACTACAACCTGCTGCTGATCTCACGGATCCGTGAGGAGGCGGTGGGCCGCGGCATCCGGTCGGGCGTCATTCGCACCGTGGGATCCACCGGTGGGGTCATCACCTCGGCGGGCCTGATCTTCGCGGCGTCGATGTTGGGCCTGATGGCCAGCAGCATCAGCAACATCGTGCAGACCGGCTTCATCATCGGCGTCGGACTGTTGCTCGACACGTTCGTGGTGCGCACCATCACCGTGCCGGCCATGGCAGTCATCGTCGGCAAGGCGAATTGGTGGCCTGCGGGCCGGCGTGCCGCCAAGCAACGGACGGCGCGCGTGAAACCGACGGTGCACGGCGCCGATCAGGTCGACGACGAGGTGACCGACGCCGTGGACGCGGACGACGTCGAACAGACGGACGTCCTCGACGACACGGCAGCGGAACCGCTCGGCGAGATGTGCGACGCCGACGCCCGCACGATCCTGGAACCCGTGCGGACCTCGAGGCAGTACCCGCTGGACGCGGAGAGCTGTCAGGACAACTGGCTGCCGGTGCCCGCCGAAGCCAGTTCCTCGTCCAACCGCGCGAACTGAGACTTGCGGTACTGCTCGGCGCACGCCGAGCGGCGGATCTTGCCGCTGGTGGTGATCGGAATCGAACCGCGCGACACCAACACCAGGTCCGCTGCCGTCAGGCCGTGCGTCGTCGAGATCGCTGACGTCACATCGCGTTTGACGGACTGGAGCGTCTCCAACACCTCTGCATCGGTGTCGCCGCGCTTCTTGACCTCGATGATCGCGACCAGTTGCTCGGTGCGGTCGTCCTGGACCGAGATCGCGGCAACACGGCCGCCGGTGATCTCGGTGATGGTCGCCTCGATGTCGTCGGGGTAGTGGTTGCGGCCCCGCACGATCAGCAGGTCCTTGATGCGTCCGACGACGTAGAGCTCGCCCTCGAAGATGAAGCCGAGGTCGCCCGTGCGCAACCACGGTCCCGCCGGGGTGTCCTCCGACGGCGACTCGATGACGCCGTTGAACGTCTCCTCGGTCTGCTCGGGCTTCTGCCAGTAGCCAAGGCAGATGTTGTCGCCGTATGACCAGATCTCGCCGACCTTGCCCGCGGGGCACTCGGTGCGGCTCTCGGGATCGACGATCCGCACCTCGGATCGCAGCGGGGTGCCGTAGCTGAGCAGCGGTGTGCCGTCGGAATTTTCGGTCGGGATGGCGTTGCCTGCCGACAGCTCGTCGAGGTCGAAGGTGATGGCCTTCGGGGCGTCCGGCGTGCGAGTGGCCACGTAGAGCGTCGCCTCGGCGAGGCCGTAGCACGGCTTGATCACCTTCTCGGAGAGGCCGAACTTGCTGAACCGCTGAGTGAATCGCTTGAGGGTGGCGTCGTGGACCCGTTCGGCGCCGCTGATCCATCCGACCACGCCGCTCAGGTCGAGCCCGGCCATGTCTTCGTCCGAGGTGCGGCCTGCAGCCAGCTCGAAGGAGAAGTTCGGCCCTGCCGTCAATGCGGTGGGGCTGTTGGCGACCAACTGCATCCACCGGGCCGGCCGGGCCAGGAAGGACAACGGTGTGGTGACCACCGTTTGCCATCCGCCGAGGATGGGGGCGACCACGCCGAGGATCAGGCCCATGTCGTGGTAGAAGGGCAGCCAGGACACGGCGGTGGTGCCGGGAGGGGCCACTTTGCCGTACTCGGGGAAGAAGTCCCGCATGATCTGTTCGAAGTTCGCCGAGAGGTTCCGGTTGGTCACCATGACGCCGGCAGGTGTCCTCGTCGATCCCGAGGTGTATTGCAGGTAGGCGGTTTCCGGCCGTGGCTCCTCGCGACGGATGGCCCGATTCCTGGTGTCCAGGTCGAGCTTGTCGACCTCGAGCAGGGTGGCTGCGGGCAGCCCGTCGGTCGGCTGAAGGTAGGGGGCGACGGTATCGGCGATGGCCGAGGTGGTGAACACGACCGTCGGTGCGGCATCACGCAATACCGCGGTGACGCGCTCGTCGCTGGCACCGACCATCGGGATCGACAGCGGCACGGCGATGAGGCCCGCCTCGAGCGATCCGAGGAATGCGACCAGGTACTCGAGACCCTGCGGGGCGACGATGACGGCGCGGTCACCGGTCTTGGCGATCCCGCTGAGTTCGCGTGCGACGTTGGTCGTGCGGCGGTACAGCTGGGCCCACGTCAGGCTCGTCGATACGCCGTCCCAATCCTGCTCGTAGTCGACGAACGTGAACGCCGTGTCGTTCGGCTGCAAGCTTGCTCGCTCGCGGAGAATTTCGGGAATCGACGAGCCGGACATCGGCTGGCCCCTCTCAACAGCAGGAGTGCGGAAACGGTAGCTAGAGCTTAGGGAATCAGAGCACGGGAGGCGGCTCCATGGCCAAACGGTGCACGGCACGAAGTGCGGGTCGCGCCGGGCTTCGTCGTCGCAGCGAGCCAGGCGATTCCGCAATAGCAAATCACCTGTGATTCACCGTGATTCGTACGGAGTCTCGAATGCGCACTGTGAAGCCCTAGCCGCACCGTTCGCCGAGTTGCCAGAGCGTCAATTGGTTCATTCGAAGGCATGGGTTCGGCGGGGCGCGTCAGCCGACACGGTGATCCAGACCACACCGGCGGCGCGCCGTATCTTCTCTCGGGGTAACCACGCATTTGGTGGGCCTGGCGCGCGAGATCCGGCGGGGTCCTGTTTCCCGCCGTGCTCGACGCCGACGCCTGCGAATGTGGCACGAGGGGCGGAAGGAAGGGCTGGGGCAGAGGCCGGCGGGCTAGATGTTGGCCTTGCTGAACCACTTGGTCTTGATGCGCCACGAATGCGCCGACGCCAGCGCGAAGCCGGCTCCGCAGCCACACGCGAAGATCCACACCAGGGTGCCGCCCTCCATCGCCTGCCATTGCGGCACGAACGCCGTGACGATGCGGACCGTGCAGGCGAGGATGCCGCTGACCGATGCGACGAGGTAGACGTCCGCGATGCGCTTGGACCGCGGGTCCTTGCGCAGCACCAACAGCGCACGCGCTCCGAAGGTCAGCAGGTAGATGAGCGTGCCGCAGAGCAGGAGCCAGTACATGTTGAGCCAGAAGTCGGTGGGGACCTGGAAGAAGTCCGTCCGGTAGATGCGAGCGCCGTTGCCAAGCGTGAAGGTGGCCAGCAGAAGTGGGATGCACAGCGTCGCCGGAATCTCGACGTACTGCTTGAACGTCCTCTGCATCTCGTGGTCGTCCTGCAACCGGCCGAGGACGTTGTAGACGACGGCCGAGGCCGCGACGATGTACATGTCGTGGCCGATGTAGTCCTCGAGGTTCCACTTGCCGGTCATGGCATGCAGCCACAGGCCGATGGTCTCGGAGGCCCACGGTGACATCAGCAGCACGGCAACGCCCTGCAGGGCAATGTTGAGGGTGGCAGCAACTTCCCAACGGCACGACCACGTGACACGCCGGATCCACAGACTCCAGGCAATACATGCCATGGTGATCGTGATCAGGACTGTCAGTGCCATTGGGGTTTCGCCTCAGAGCCGGAATGCCGTCAGCAAATACTACTGCTAAAGCGGCGGTGCGTCGGGTCGCGGCGCCAATTCCGACAACTTGGGCCGCCGAACGGTCCGGGTGTCGATCTGCGTGTCCGTCGCGGTCGCGACTCTCAGCGGCGCCGACTCGAGGTACGTCCAGACCTCTTCGCGACTCATCAGACCGAACCGAACCTGCAGGTCTGGGTAGCTGAGGTCAAATCGGTCGGCAATGTGTCGCAACTCTTCGGCGTTCGGATAATCGGCTTCCTTGATGCGCCGGTAGTACGTGCTACTGGACGTACCTAGAGCGTCGTAGATCGCCTTGGCGTCGACGTCACCGTCGAGCAGGTAGTCGAGCAGGGCCTTGAGCTGCCTACCGTTCTCATCAGTGCGCGGCACAGCTACACGATAGACCCCGTTCCCGGGATTGGGCAGTAGTAACCGAAAAGAGGAATGTCGGCCGATAATTGACACGGTCGTCACAGTTTTGGTAGAGGTCTCCCATTTTTGGGAATTTGCTGTAATCTCGCTCACATGAAGTCCGCAAACTTGCAGATCACCGATTACGACGTCGACGGCAGGCGCGATGGCAGCGACGCCGTCGTCTTCTCCTCGGAGCTGTCGGAAGTTCTGACTCAGGAGCTCGACGGTGCGAGCGCGGCCCTGGGGGTGCGCGCCGACGACATTTTGCTCGCCGCGCTCGGCCGGGCGATCCAGCGAACCATCGGCGAAGGCGAAGCTGCCGTCGATCTACCTGGCCACGGCCACGCCATGTACCCGGTGAGGCTGGCGTGCGTCGGTCCGCAGCGGACGGATGCGACCGAGATGCTGGCAGGCGTCCACCGCATGGTTGCGGCGGTATCGCTGCGTCGGACCGTGCACGGCGTGCCGGCCGATCCCCACGCGCAACCGCTGTCGGACATCTTGTTTGCCTACGACTCCTCGGAGCCCGCGCGGCTCGGGCACCCGCTCGAACTATGCGCCTACCGTCGCGGCGACGTGCTCGCGCTGGACTGGTGGTACGACGGTCCCAGTTTCGAGGGCTACACCATCGAAGAGCTCTCCGAGCAACTCCCGTACGCGCTCATCGAATTGACCTCTGAGGCCGCAGCGCCTCTGCTGGCAGCCGCCGAGCTGGCGATGGCCCACTGACCAAAGAATTTCGTCGCGAAACGCCGAGCCTCTAGGATCGATGCCACAGGCGCCGATCCGGCCATCACCGGGGAGCCTTCGGAAGAACGGCTTCGGCTGGCGCGCATGTGGCCGAACCAAGTAGAACCGAACGGGTGGGCCCGTCATCGCCCGCATTGAGCGGCGCACTTTTCCCGAGGCGAGCGAAGCGACGGGGAGTGGATCGAGTGCGCAAGCGGGGTGGTACCGCGGCTCTCGCGCACACGCGCGACGTCGTCCCCGTGCCTGGAGTTTTGGCTTCCGAGGCCGGAGGCCTCAATTGGCACAGGAGACGACCACGCAGTGACTGCCTACCCGAAGCCGACCGGCGGCGCCCCCAACTTCCCGCAGCTCGAGACCGAGGTGCTGGACTACTGGGGCTCTGACGACACCTTCCGCGCTAGCATCGCGCGTCGCGACGATGCACCCGAGTACGTGTTCTACGACGGCCCGCCGTTCGCCAACGGCCTGCCGCACTACGGTCACCTGCTGACCGGGTACGTCAAGGACATCGTGCCGCGCTACCGGACGATGCGTGGTTACAAGGTGGAGCGCCGCTTCGGCTGGGACACCCACGGGCTGCCCGCCGAGCTCGAGGTGCAGCGCCAGCTCGGGATCACCGACAAGGCCCAGATCGAAGAGATGGGCATCGAGAAGTTCAACGCGGCGTGCCGGGCGTCGGTGCTCAAGTACTCCAACGAGTGGCAGGCCTACGTCACGCGGCAGGCCCGCTGGGTTGACTTCGACAACGACTACAAGACACTGGATCCCGGCTTCATGGAGTCGGTGATCTGGGCGTTCAAACAGCTGTGGGACAAGGGTCTCGCCTACGAGGGCATCCGCGTGCTGCCGTACTGCTGGAACGACGAGACGCCGCTGTCGGCGCACGAGTTGCGCATGGACGACGACGTCTACCAGAGCCGCCAGGACCCGGCGATCACGGTTGGCTTCCGCATCGATGGCGGCGATGCCAACGATCTGGCCGGTGCTTATTTGTTGGTCTGGACGACGACACCGTGGACGTTGCCGTCCAACCAGGCCGTCGCGGTCAACCCCGACGTCGAATACGTTGCCGTGCAAGGGCCCGACGATCGGCGTTACGTGCTCGCCAAGGCGCGGCTGGCCGCCCACGCACGGGAGCTGGGGGAGGAGCCCGAGATCGTCGGCTCCTACCTCGGCAAGGATCTGCTCGGCACGAAGTACCTGCCGCCGTTCCCGTACTTCTCGGATTCCGAGAACGCCTTTCAGGTGCTGCCCGCCGAGTTCGTCAGCACCGAGGACGGCACCGGCATCGTCCACATGGCACCGGCCTACGGCGAGGACGACAAGGCCACCACCGACACCGTCGGCATCGTCGCCGTCACACCGGTCGACTCCAAGGGACGGTTCGACAAGACCGTGCCCGACTATGCGGGACAGCACGTCTTCGACGCCAACCCGCAGATCATCCGCGACCTGAAGAACGGTGTCGCCGGCGCAGCCATCAATGGGGCGGTGCTGCTGCGCCACGAGACCTACGAGCACTCCTACCCGCACTGCTGGCGGTGCAGGAACCCACTGATCTACCGGGCGGTGTCGTCGTGGTTCATCAAGGTCACCGAGTTCCGCGACCGCATGGTCGAGCTCAACCAGCAGATCACGTGGTACCCCGAGCACGTCAAGGACGGCCAGTTCGGCAAGTGGCTCCAAGGTGCCCGCGACTGGTCGATCTCACGAAACCGCTACTGGGGCAGCCCGATTCCGGTGTGGAAGTCCGACGATCCGGACTACCCGCGCATCGACGTTTATGGCAGCCTCGACGAGCTCGAGCGTGACTTCGGCGTGCGCCCAGACGATCTGCACCGGCCCTACATCGACGAGCTGACGCGGCCCAACCCCGACGACCCCACCGGCAAGTCGACGATGCGGCGCATCGAGGACGTGTTCGACGTGTGGTTCGACTCGGGCTCGATGCCGTATGCGCAGGTGCACTACCCGTTCGAGAACGCTTCTTGGTTCGATGGCGCGGCAGGCGAGGATGCGCACTTTCCTGGGGACTTCATCGTCGAGTACATCGGTCAGACCCGCGGGTGGTTCTACACGATGCACGTGCTCGCCACCGCGCTCTTCGATCGCCCCGCGTTCAAAACCTGTGTGGCACATGGCATCGTGCTTGGCAGCGACGGGCAGAAGATGAGCAAGTCGCTGCGCAACTATCCCGACGTCACCGAGGTGTTCGACCGCGACGGCTCCGATGCCATGCGGTGGTTCCTGATGGCGTCGCCGATCCTGCGGGGCGGCAACCTCGTCGTCGCCGAGCAGGGCATCAGGGAGGGCGTGCGGCAGGTGCTGCTGCCGTTCTGGAACGCCTACACCTTCCTTGCGCTGTATGCACCCGAGAAGGGCACATGGCGGACCGACTCGACGAACGTCCTGGATCGCTACATCCTGGCCAAGCTGGCCGTGTTGCGCGACGACCTCACCGAGGCGATGGACACGTGTGACATCTCCGGAGCCTGCGACCAGATCCGGCAGTTCACCGAGGCGCTGACGAATTGGTATGTGCGACGGTCGCGTTCGCGATTCTGGACCGAGGACTCCGATGCCATCGACACCCTGCACACCGTGCTGGAGGTCACCGGACGGCTGGCGGCTCCGCTGCTGCCGTTGATCTCCGAGGTGATCTGGCGAGGTGTCACGGGGGAGCGCTCGGTGCACCTGACCGACTGGCCGGAGGCAGGCTTGCTGCCCGCCGACCCCGACCTCGTCGCGGCCATGGACCAGGTGCGCGACGTGTGCTCGGCGGCGTCGTCGCTGCGCAAGGCGAAGAACCTGCGGGTGCGCTTGCCGCTGCCGAAGTTGACCGTCGCCGTGGAACATCCGGACAAGCTGCGTCCCTTCGTCGATCTGATCGCCGACGAGCTCAACGTCAAGGCCGTCGAGCTGACCGACGACATCGATGCATACGGTCAGTTCGAGCTGACCGTCAACGCCAGGGTCGCAGGGCCGCGGATCGGCAAGGACGTGCAGGCCGCGATCAAGGCGGTCAAGGCTGGCGAGGGGGTGGTGAATCCCGACGGCACGCTCACCGCAGGCCCCACCACGCTGCTGCCGGAGGAGTACAGCTCGAAGCTCGTCGCGGCTGACCCGGCCTTCACCGTGGCGCTGCCTGGTGGTGCGGGCCTCGTGGTTCTCGACGGAACCGTCACCGAAGAGCTGGAAGCCGAGGGCTGGGCGAAGGACCGGATCCGCGAGTTGCAGGAGCTGCGCAAGTCCACCGGGCTCGACGTGTCCGACCGGATCAGCGTCGTGCTCGCCGTGCCCGCCGAACGGGCAGGCTGGGCGCAGACCCACAGCGGCCTCATCGCACGCGAGATCCTGGCCACCAGCTTCGAGTTCGGCGAGCTGCCGGAGGGTGCCGACATCGGGGACGGCGTCAAGGCGTCGATCACGAAGGCGTGACGCGAGCCTTCCGGCCGCCGAACTCCACCGTGTCGCCGTGGTGCAGCTGGCGTCCCCGGCGGGTCTCGACCTCGCCGTTGACGCTCACCTGCCCATCGGCGATGACCACCTTGGCGTCCGAACCGGTATCGATCAGATTGGCGAGTTGCAGGAATTGCCCGAGACGGATCGATGCATCGCGGATCGGCACGTCGAGGACGGGTTGCGGCATGCGCGTCAGGCTATCTGCCTAACATCGGCAGTCGTGGACCGCTGGGTGTTGCACTTCGACATGGACGCTTTCTTCGCATCCGTCGAGCAGTTGACCCGCCCCACCCTGCGGGGACGGCCGGTGCTCGTCGGCGGGCTCGGCGGCCGAGGCGTCGTCGCCGGCGCGAGTTACGAGGCGCGCGTGTTCGGGGCACGGTCGGCCATGCCGATGCACCAGGCGCGCCGGATGGTCGGCGCCGCCGCGGTGGTGATGCCACCGCGCGGCGTGGTCTACGGAGTCGCCAGCGGCCGGGTGCTCAACACCGTGCGGTCGCTGGTCCCGATCCTCGAGCAGCTCTCGTTCGACGAGGCGTTCGGTGAGCCGGTCGAACTGGCCGGTGCCTCCGCAGAGGACGTCGAACGGTTCTGCCAGGAGCTGCGGGCGAACGTTCGCGCCGACACGGGCCTCGTCGCGTCCGTCGGGGCAGGGTCGGGAAAGCAGATCGCCAAGATCGCCTCCGGTCTGGCCAAACCGGACGGCATCCGGGTGGTCCGGCGCGACGAGGAGGCCACGATGCTCGCCGCGCTGCCGGTGCGGAAGCTGTGGGGGATCGGGCCGGTCGCCGAGGAGAAGCTGCACCGCCTCGGCATCGAGACCGTCGGCTCGTTCGCCGCGCTGACCGATACCGAGGTGGCCGACATCCTCGGCGGCACCGTCGGGCCCGCGTTGCACCAACTGGCCAAGGGCATCGACGACCGTCCCGTCGTCGAGCGTGCCGAGGCCAAACAGATCAGTGCCGAGTCGACGTTCGCCGAAGACCTCACCACGTTGGATCAACTTCGCGATGCCACGGGACCCATCGGCGAGCACGCGCACCGACGCCTCGAGAACGACGGCCGCGGTGCCCGCACCGTGACCGTCAAGATGAAGAAGTCGGACATGAGCACGCTCACCAGGTCCGCGACCTTGCCGTACGCCACCACCGATGCCTCGACGCTGATCGGCACCGCGCGCAGGCTGCTGCTCGACCCGATGGAGATCGGTCCGGTCCGGCTTCTCGGCGTTGGCTTCTCGGGCCTTTCAGACGTCAGACAGGAATCCCTGTTCCCCGATCTCGACCAGGCGCTCGAGTCGTCCACTGGGGCGAGCGGAGCGACGGGGAATGGACCTGGGGCGAGCGGAGCGACGGGGAATGGACCTGGGGCGAGCGGAGCGACGGGGAATGGACCTGGGGCGAGCGGAGCGACGGGGAATGCAGACGTCCCCGGGCCCGCTTCGGTGCCCACGCCGCGCGTCGAACAGCCGCCCGCGGCGTGGCGGGTCGGCGACGACGTCACGCACGTGGTCCACGGGCACGGCTGGGTTCAGGGTGCGGGGCATGGCGTCATGACGGTGCGGTTCGAGACCCGCAGCAGCGGTCCTGGACCCGTGCACACCATGCCCCACGACACACCGGACGTGCGGCGGGCCAACCCCGTCGACAGCCTGGACTGGCCCGACTACATCGAGGCCCTTACCGCGGAGACCTACCAGAGCTCTCCATAGAGCGCCGAGATCGTGAACCCGTGCTGCCCGTAGGTCGTACAGGTCACCGTGCCCTCTTGCCTGATGCCGCAACTGGCTCCCCAGTTCTCCAGCCGGTACCCCTCGGGCAGGACGTCCACGTCGCGGGTGAACGACGGTTCATCCGAGTGCTGGTACTCGGCGGGCCCCCAGCTGTTCACCACGGTCTGATTGCTGCCGGCCGGAGCGTCGCTCGGAGCGGCGTCGCAGCCGACGGGACCGCCGTTGGGCAGGATCCCGCAGAACCGGCCGTCCGGCGTCTTGAAGAACACGCGGTAGAAGTCGCCCTGCAGATTCGTGGTGTATTGGCCCTGGGCGATCGGGAGGTCGTGGATGTCGTCCACGCCAGGGGGCGGGTCGGCCTGCGCCAGTGGTGCCATCGCCAACACGAATCCCACCGCACCGGCCATGCCTGCGAGCTGCGTACCCCACATGGACATCAGCCCCAATTCTCGAAGACGTCGCCGACGGATGCACCGGCGGCCAGCGTCGCCATCAGGAGTACCCGAGCCTGCGATGGGCGCAACTTCGGGACCACGACCGCCCCGGCGTCAACCAGTTCCCGGCCGGGTCCGTAGCTGGCCCTGACGTGGCCGCCGGGCACCCGGGTGGACAACAGCACCACGACACCGTCGCGGCAGTGTCGCCGCACGCCGTCGATCACGGCCGCGCCGGCGTTCCCCGCGCCGACGGCCTCGAGCACCACACCGCGCGCACCGGCCGCCACGTAGGCGTCCAGCGCCACGGCGTCGCTGCCCGCATAGACGGCGACGATGTCCACCCGTGGTGCCGCAGCGGCCGACAGGGGACCGAGGAACACCCTGCCGACCGATGCGTCGGCGAGCACGGTGCCCGTGAAGCCGATCAGGTCGCGGCTCGCGGACTTGTGCATCCCCAGTGGGTGCAGCACCCGCCCGCCAAAGCTGACCAGCACGCCCTTGCCCTTGGCCTCGGGGCTCGTCGCCAACGCCACCGCGTCGCGCAGGTTCCTCGGCCCGTCGGGTTCGGGGGCGTCGGCGCTGCGCATGGCCCCGGTCAGCACCACGGGCGCATCGCCGCCGTAGGTGAGCGCCAGCCACAGCGCGGTCTCCTCCATGGTGTCGGTGCCGTGCGTGATCACGACGCCGTCGGCGCCCGCCTCGATCGCCGCCGCGGCGGCCGAACCGATGGCGTCCCAGTCGGCCGGCGTGAGCTCGGAACTGTCGACGGACAGCAGGTCGACGACGTCGAGATCGACACCATCGATGCCCGCGATCAGGTCGCTGCCGGTGCAGGTGGGCCGTGCGACACCGTCGGCGTCCGTGCTGGTGGCGATGGTCCCGCCGGTGGTGATGATGACGACGCGGCTCATGCGGCGATTGTTCACCATCGCCACTTTGGAATGATGTGGGAGTGACTGATGAATCAACGGGCTCGGCCGAGCCAGTGACCGCCGACGGGGAAACCCCACCGCGGTCCTCGCGGCGTCGCCTGCGCCTGCTGCTTTCGGTCGCCGCCGTCGTGCTCGCATTGGACGTCGTGACCAAGGTGCTTGCGGTCAGGCTGCTCACCCCCGGACAGCCGGTGCCGATCATCGGCGACACCGTGACGTGGACGCTGGTGCGCAACTCGGGGGCGGCGTTCTCGATGGCCACCGGCTATACGTGGGTGCTCACGCTGGTCGCCACGGGGGTGGTGATCGGCATCGCCTGGATGGGACGACGACTGGTGTCGCCGTGGTGGGCGCTCGGGCTGGGGATGATCCTCGGCGGTGCCCTCGGCAACCTGGTCGACCGGTTCTTCCGCTCGCCAGGGCCGCTGCGCGGACACGTCGTCGACTTCTTCTCGGTTGGCTGGTGGCCGGTCTTCAACGTCGCCGACCCCGCGGTGGTCGGCGGGGCGATCCTGCTCGTCGGGTTGTCGTTGTTCGGCTACGACTTCGACACCGAGGGGCGGCGCCAGCCGGACGGCGCAACCGCAGAAGCGGGGCGGCCCCAATCAGACGACGCGGCACGGCCAGAGCCTGCCGACGAGCCAGAAACGTCCTGATGAGCACTCGCTCGATGCCGGTTCCCGAGGGGCTGGCAGGGATGCGCGTCGACGCGGGCCTTTCGCGGCTGCTCGGGCTGTCCCGCACCGCGGTGGCGACGATGGCCGAGACCGGTGGCGTCGAGTTGGACGGCGTGGCCGTCGGCAAGTCGGACCGCCTGCCTGCCGGGGCGTGGCTCGAGGTCACCCTGCCGGAAGATCCTGCGCCACTGGAGAATCGGCCGGTCGACATCGAAGGCATGACGATCCTCTACTCCGACGCCGACATCGTCGCGGTGGACAAGCCTGCCGGCGTCGCCGCGCACGCGTCGGTCGGCTGGACGGGCCCCACCGTGCTCGGCGGGCTGGCCGCAGCCGGCTACCGCATCACCACGTCCGGCGTGCCAGAACGCCAGGGCATCGTGCACCGCCTCGACGCCGGAACCTCGGGCGTGATGGTGGTGGCGATCTCCGAACGTGCCTACACGGTGCTCAAGCGGGCCTTCAAGGCGCGCACCGTCGACAAGCGTTATCACGCACTCGTGCAGGGCCACCCCGACCCGTCCAGCGGAACCATCGACGCACCGATCGGACGGCACAAGGGCAACGACTGGAAGTTCGCCGTCACCGAGGGCGGCCGCCACAGCATCACGCACTACGACACGGTGGAGGCCCACCAGGCCGCCAGCCTTCTCGACGTCCACCTGGAAACCGGTCGCACGCACCAGATCCGGGTGCACTTCTCGGCGCTGCACCATCCGTGCTGCGGCGACCTGACCTACGGCGCCGATCCGAAACTGGCGAAACGGCTTGGGCTGGAACGGCAATGGCTGCACGCCCGGTCGCTGGCGTTTGCCCACCCTTCCGACGGACGGTGGGTCGAGATCACCAGTCCGTACCCAGAGGACCTGCAGCACGCACTCGACGTGCTGCGCCAGCACGAAACGTGACAGGCGCCCCGGACCCGCGCACCCGCCGGTCGGGCATGTCGTTCGGCGCAGCCGCCTTCATCTCGTGGGGCCTGTTTCCCGCCTTCTTCCCGCTGCTGCTGCCCGCCGGATCCGTGGAGGTGCTGGCCCACCGCATCACGTGGAGCGCGGCCTGCCTGCTTCTCGTCCTGATCGTGACTCGCAGGCTCGGTGACCTGCGGCGGCTCACCGTCCGCGCCTGGTTCCTGCTTCTTGCGGCGTCCGCGCTCATCTCGATCAACTGGGGCATCTACATCTGGGCGGTAACCCACGGCCACGTCGTCGACGCCGCACTTGGTTACTTCATCAACCCGCTCGTCACGGTGGCGTTGGGGGTGTTGGTGTTCCGCGAGCGCATCGGACGATGGCAGCTGTTCGCGCTCGTCCTCGCGGTGATCGCGGTGGTGATCCTCATCGTGGAGGTCGGGGCGCCGCCGTACGTCGCCCTTGGGCTCGCCGCCTCGTTTGCGCTTTACGGCCTGGTGAAGAAGGTGGTGGTGGCCGACCCCCGGGTGAGCGTCGCGGTAGAGACCTTCTTGGCGCTGCCACTGGCGGCCGGGTACCTGATCGTGCTGGCCGTGCTCGGACATGGGCATTTTCTGCACTACGGGACGGCGCACGCGGCGCTGATGTTGTTGGCAGGCCCCGTCACGGCCATACCGTTGTTGTTCTTTGCCGCCGCAGCGCACCGCCTTCCACTGATCACCATTGGCCTGCTGTTCTATCTGACCCCCGCCATGCAGATGGTCTGGGGCGTCCTGATCGGTCAAGAGCCGATGCCGGTTGGTCGCTGGATCGGCTTCGCGCTGATCTGGATGGCGCTCGCGGTGATGACCGCGGACGCGTTGCGCAAGAAACCCGCGGATCCGATTTCTGGCGATGTCGATCTGGCGGCTCCCGAATCGTCATCACGATGACAACATCACTCATGACGACAAGGACGACATCATGCGCTACTGCCTGCTCATGCATTACCAGGAGGGTTCCTCGATCGGTCTGACCGAGGAGGACATGGCGCCTGCGATGGCGGCGTTCGCGGCGTATGCCGACGATCTGTCGGCCGCGGGCGTGCTGATCACCACCGAGGTGCTCGACACCGTCGATGCCACCACGACCGTGACGGCGCGCAACGGCGCACCCGAGATCCAGGACGGCCCGTTCGCCGATACCAAGGAGAAGCTCGGCGGCATCTTCGTCATCGACGTGCCCGACCTCGACGATGCCCTGGCTTGGGCGCAACGCAACCCGGCCAACGGCTGGGGATCGGTCGAGATCCGGCCGGTGGCAAGGACGTACGCGCCTGGGCGCGGGTGGTATCACCCCTGAACACCCAGCCGTCGCGGGCGGCCTCGGCGCTCGCCGGGGTCGTTCGCGAATCGTACGGCCTGCTGCTGGCGCTGCTCGCCGCACCGGGCCGCGACATCGCGGCCGCGGAGGACGCGTTGGCCGACGCGATGGAGCGGGCATTGACGCGCTGGCCCGACGACGGCGTGCCCGACAATCCCGAGGGTTGGCTTCTGGTCGTTGCGCGCAACCGGCTCCGCGACGTATGGAAGTCGGCGGCCAGCCGGACCAGCCAACCCCTCGACGAAACGAATTGGGACAAAGGCGAATTCGAAACTCTCGACGATGGCGTCGGGGCCGTCGTTCCCGACCGCAGGCTCGAGCTGATGCTGGTGTGCGCACACCCGGCCATCGCGGCATCGGTACGTACGCCGCTGATGCTGCAGGTCGTGCTCGGCGTCGATGCCGCGGCCATCGCCTCGGCCTTCGCTTCTGCGCCCGCGGCCATGGCCCAGCGCCTGGTGCGCGCCAAGAGGCGGATTCGCGATACCGGCATCCCCTTCGAGATGCCCGAACGCGAGCAGCTCGCCGAGCGTCTGCCTGCGGTATTGGAAGCCGTATATGGCGCCTACTCCATCGACTGGCAACTGGTGCCCGAGGCCCCTACATCGACGGTCGCCGCCGGGGCGGCTCAGGACAACCAGTCGCTGTCGGCCGAGGCCGTGCACCTCGCACAGGTGCTCGCCGAACTGCTGCCCGACGATCCGGAGGTGCTCGGCCTCGCGGCGCTGACGTGCCTGTCGGAGGCTCGCAGGCCGGCGCGGCGTGCCGAAGACGGGTGTTTCGTGCCGCTCGACGAACAGGACGTGACCCGCTGGGACCCGGTCATGATCGCCCGTGGCGAGGCGCTGCTGGCCCGGGCATACGCACGGCATCGCCCGGGCCGGTTCCAGTACGAGGCGGCCATCCAATCCGCCCACTGCAGCCGCGCCTGCAGCGGCCCCGTCACCGCCGAGACGCTGCGCAGACTGCACCGCGCCCTCGTGCGGGTGGCGCCGTCCCTTGGCGCCCAGGTCGCCCTGGCTGCGCTGGACGGCGAGATCGACGGGCCCGCGGCGGGATTGCAGGCCCTGGACGCACTGGCCGATCCGGCCGTCGAGCGGTTCCAGCCCGCGTTGGCGGTGCGGGCGCACCTGCTAGCCGGGGCGGGCCGCGTGGAGGAGGCGGCGCGCGCCTACCAGCGAGCAATCGCGGCGACGTCGGACCAAGGCGTCGCCGAATACCTCGCGCGATGTTTGCGAACGGTCACGGGTTGACCCGTCCCTAGCTATGCCATACGGTTTGCCAGGCGAGCATCATCCGGCTCGCTGGTGAGGTCGGGGACATGCCGCAACTCGATGCCAAGTCGCTACCGGTTGGCCGGAGGCGCCGTGGCCGCCCGACGGGCTCCGACTCGGTCGAGACCCGCAATCGCATCCTGCGGGCTGCGCGTCAGGTGATCAGCGAACGTGGTTATCACGCCGCCACCTTCCAGGCGATCGCCGCCGCCGCCGACTTGAGCCGTCCAACCCTGCACTATTACTTCGAATCGCGCGAGCAGATCTACGCGATGCTCGTCGATGAGGCAGGCGACCTGATGGCCGAATGCATTGATGCAGCACGGCGCAAGGACACGTTGATCGAACAGCTGACCACCCTGGTCTCCGGGATACTCGAGGTCGATCGCCTCGACCGGTCGCGGCTGGCGTTCCTGGTCAGCGCGCGACTGGAGTCCACCCGCAACCCCATCCTGCAACTGGGTGCGAGCACCGCCCTACTGAGCTTCCTGGAGTCATTGCTCGCCGACGCCAAGGCAAGGGGCGAGCTGGCCGCCGACACCGTGGTGGCGCCGATCGCCGACATGCTTCACGCCGTGCTGTGGGGGGTGGGGCTGCACGCGGGGTTCATCGACACTCAGGCCGGCTTGGGTTCGATAACCAAGCAACTCGCAGGGTTGCTTTCGCACGGATTGCTGAATGGTCCGAGTGAGCCGATGAATCGCAGCGACACGTTCTGCGACACGCCGAGAGCTGTCTGAGGGCAGCCATAGACTGACCCTCCTATGGCCGAGTCGTCTCCTCTTCGCGCACGGGGGTTCGTGCACCTCCACAACCACACCGAATACTCCATGCTGGACGGGGCCGCGAAGGTCAAGCCGATGCTGGCCGAGGCCCAACGCCTGGAGATGCCCGCCATCGGCATGACCGACCACGGCAACATGTTCGGTGCCAGCGAGTTCTACAACGCGGCAACCGATGTGGGAATCAAACCGATCATCGGCGTCGAGGCCTACATCGCGCCCGCATCGCGGTTCGACACCAAGCGTGTCCTGTGGGGCGACCCGAGCCAGAAGTCCGACGACATCTCGGGCAGCGGGGCATACACCCACATGACCATGGTCGCCGAGAACGCGACCGGCCTGCGCAACCTCTTCAAGCTGTCGTCGAGGGCATCGTTCGAGGGCCAGCTGGGCAAGTGGTCGAGGATGGATGCCGAGATCATCGCCGAACACTCCGAGGGCATCATCGCCACCACGGGCTGCCCATCGGGCGAGGTGCAGACCCGGCTGCGGCTCGGCCACGAGCGCGAGGCACTGGAGTCGGCCGCCAAGTGGCGCGAGATCTTCGGTGCCGAGAACTACTTCCTCGAGTTGATGGACCACGGCCTGTCCATCGAGCGCCGGGTGCGCGAGGGCCTGCTCGAGGTCGGCCGCAAGCTCGGCATCCCCGCCCTGGCCACCAACGACTGCCATTACGTCACCAAGGACGCCGCGCAGAACCACGAGGCGCTGCTCTGCATCCAGACCGGCAAGACCCTGTCGGACCCGAACCGGTTCAAATTCGACGGCGATGGCTACTACCTGAAGTCAGCCGCCGAGATGCGCACGCTGTGGGATGCCGAGATTCCCGAGGCGTGCGACTCCACGCTGCTGATCGCCGAGCGGGTCCAGTCCTACGCCGAGGTTTGGGCGCCCAAGGACCGGATGCCGGTGTTCCCGGTGCCGGAAGGGCACGATCAGGCGTCCTGGCTACACCACGAGGTCATGGCGGGGTTGGAGCGCCGGTTCCCGGGAGCCGTCGGGCAGGACTACATCGAGCGCGCCGAGTACGAGATCAAGGTCATCTGCGACAAGGGCTTTCCGTCCTACTTCCTCATCGTCGCCGACCTGATCAACTACGCGAAGTCGGTCGACATCCGGGTCGGACCCGGCCGGGGTTCGGCGGCGGGGTCCCTGGTCGCCTACGCAATGGGCATCACCAACATCGACCCGATCCCGCACGGTCTGCTGTTCGAGCGGTTCCTCAACCCGGAACGCCCGTCGGCACCGGATATCGACATCGACTTCGACGACCGTCGTCGCGGCGAAATGCTGCGATACGCCGCCAACAAGTGGGGCAGCGACCGCGTTGCGCAGGTCATCACCTTCGGCACCATCAAGACCAAGGCCGCGCTGAAGGATTCGGCACGCGTCCACTACGGGCAGCCGGGATTCGCGATCGCCGATCGCATCACCAAGGCGCTTCCCCCGCCGATCATGGCCAAGGACATCCCGGTGTCGGGCATCACCGACCCCACCCACGAGCGGTACAAGGAGGCCGCCGAGGTCCGCGCCCTGATCGACACCGATCCGGACGTGCGCACCATCTTCGAGACCGCGCGCGGTCTGGAAGGCCTGGTGCGCAACGCCGGCGTGCACGCCTGTGCGGTGATCATGAGCTCCGAGCCGCTCATCGACGCGATCCCACTGTGGAAGCGCCCCCAGGACGGCGCCATCATCACCGGCTGGGACTACCCGTCCTGCGAGGCCATTGGCCTGCTCAAGATGGACTTCCTCGGCCTGCGAAACCTGACGATCATCGGCGACTGCATCGACAACATCAAGACGAACCGGGGCATCGACCTCGACCTGGAGTCGCTGACCCTGGACGACCCCGCTGCTTACGAGCTTCTGGGGCGCGGCGACACCTTGGGCGTGTTCCAACTCGACGGTGGGCCGATGCGTGATCTGCTCCGGCGCATGCAGCCCACCGAGTTCAACGACATCGTCGCCGTTCTCGCCCTGTACCGCCCGGGACCGATGGGCATGAACGCCCACAACGACTACGCCGACCGCAAGAACAACCGGCAGGCCGTCAAGCCGATTCATCCCGAACTCGAAGAGCCGCTGCGCGAGATCCTTTCCGAGACACACGGTTTGATCGTCTACCAAGAGCAGATCATGTTCATCGCGCAGAAGGTCGCCTCGTACTCGATGGGCAAGGCCGATGCGCTGCGCAAGGCGATGGGCAAGAAGAAGCTCGAGGTGCTCGAGGCGGAGTACAAGGGCTTCCAGGCGGGCATGACCGCCAACGGATTCTCCCCACCTGCGGTGAAGGCGTTGTGGGACACGATCCTTCCGTTCGCGGGATACGCGTTCAACAAGTCGCACGCCGCGGGCTACGGGCTGGTGTCCTACTGGACGGCATATCTGAAGGCGAACTATCCCGCCGAGTACATGGCGGGCCTGCTCACCTCGGTCGGTGACGACAAGGACAAGGCCGCCGTATATCTCGCGGACTGCCGCAGGCTGGGCATCACCGTGCTGCCGCCGGACGTCAACGAGTCCGTGCAGAACTTCGCATCCGTCGGCAACGACATCCGCTTTGGCCTCGGGGCGGTGCGCAACGTGGGAGCCAACGTCGTGAGCTCGCTCGTCACCACGCGCACCGAGAAGGGCAAGTACACCGACTTCTCGGACTACCTGAACAAGGTCCACATCACGGCCTGCAACAAGAAGGTGACGGAGTCGCTGATCAAGGCGGGCGCGTTCGACTCGCTCGGCCACCCGCGCAAGGGGCTGTTCCTGATCCACACCGACGCCGTCGACTCGGTGCTCGGCACCAAGAAGGCCGAGGCGATAGGTCAGTTCGACCTGTTCGGCGGTGCCGACACGGCTGCGGACGCGGTGTTCACGATCAAGGTGCCCGACGAGGAGTGGGAGGACAAGCACAAGCTCGCGCTCGAGCGCGAGATGCTGGGCCTCTACGTGTCGGGACACCCGCTCAACGGCGTCGCACACCTGCTGCACGCACAGGTGGACACCCAGATCCCTGCCATCCTCGACGGTGACGTCGCCAACGACACGCAGGTCAGGGTCGGCGGCATCCTCGCCTCGGTGAACCGCCGAGTGAACAAGAATGGAATGCCCTGGGCCTCAGCGCAATTGGAGGACCTCACCGGCGGCATCGAGGTGATGTTCTTCCCGCACACGTACACCACGTTCGGGGCGGACATCGCCGACGACGCCGTGGTGCTGGTGGCGGGCAAGGTGAACATCCGGGATGACCGAGTCTCGCTCATCGCCAATGAGCTCGTCGTGCCGGACTTCTCGAACGCCCAGGAGGACCGACCGCTCGCGGTCAGCCTGCCGACGCGTCAGTGCACCATCGAGAAGGTCAGTGCGCTCAAGTCCGTGCTCGCCAACCACCCCGGCACGTCGCAGGTGCACCTGCGGTTGATCAGCGGCGACCGGATCACCACCCTCGAGTTGGATCAGGCGTTGCGCGTCACGACGTCGTCGGCCTTGATGGGCGACCTGAAGGCGCTTCTTGGCCCGGGGTGCCTCGGCTAGAACGCGTAGCGCAGGATCCGCGCCTTGCGGGCGCCGGACTTCGTCTTGCCCATCAGCTTGGTGGGCACCCGGAGCCAGCCGGGGAAGAGGTCGACCTCCGGCGCGTCGGTGAGGCTCGCCTCCTCGACGAGGGCCATCCTCGGATTCCATGTCTGCGGGTAATGCGCGTCCTTGAAACCTCGGTAGCCCCACTGACTTCCGACGTCCTTGAACATCTTCTGCGGAAAGACCTTGATCGCCGCGCGGCTGAACCAGCCGATCCCGCCGTAGTCGTTGAAGGCGAGCTCGCCGGTTCCGAAGTGCTCGGTGATGCGCCGGAAGATGCCGGCGATCACCGGCTCGGTCAGGAAGGCGAACAGCCCGTCGGCGATCAGCATGGTCGGGCGGTCAGCGGGGATGGTGTCGGGCCAGTGCGCGTCGGCCAGGGAAACCGGCACGGAATGCGACTGCGGGTTCGCCGGCAGCGCTTCGTCGCGCAGGGCGGTGATGCCCGGCAGGTCGACGCTGTACCAATCGACGGTTGACGGGGGAGCGACGCGGTACACCCCGCTGTCGAGCCCTGCGCCCATGTCGACCACCACTGCATCCGGATGCTTGGCGACGAATTGGCGAACCCGGTCGTCGAGCATCTTGGCCCGCAGCGCGGTCTGCAGGATCACGCTGGTCTGCACACCGAGCCCCGCGAAGTCGTAGTCGATCGTGCTGACCACCTCGCTTGCCAACGTGTCACCGAGGAGTGGTCGCGGCGTTCGACTGTCCAGAGCGCGCGCATACTCGGTGAGAAAGGCCGTCTGCTCGACGGGTGTCAGTGACGTCGTTGCGATCCCCATGACCGCAACATACTCCACTTTCCGCGCTGAACGTCTTGCCCAAAACGTTCACCGCCCTTGCCATTACGCGTTGCGAGTGCCCACCCACGGCTGTTCGTTCCCGACCCGCCTGGCGGCCTCGTCGGCGCGCTCCTTGGCCCACAGGTCCTCGAAGTCTTCTCCTGGGCGCGCGTTGGGGAGGCGGTTCATCACCCGGCTCAGCCACTTGGGTGCGGTGCGGGGCTCCCACTGCGGCAGGGCCGTGCTCAGTGCGTTGAGGGTCTTGAGGACGACGAAGACGCCGAACAACGCGGATGCATCGGTCAGGACGGCGCCGAACAAGCCGAGCACCAGCGTCAGGTGCACGACCGCGATTCGGCCCAGGCTGGGATTGGCGGTCTGTTCGATCTGCCAGAACGACCACCGGCGCAGCCCAGGCAGGTCCATCGCGAATTCGATGGCGAGGACGACGAGCACGCCGATGCACCCGATTCGCACCTGATGCCACACGACGCCCGCGAGATGGTCCTGTCCGTTCTGGTCGAGCACGAGCAGGATCACCCCGAGGAACAGCCCGTGCGCCGCGGAGAAGACGAGGCTGGTGACCAGGAAACCCTCGAGGAACGAGGCCCGCGCGCCGCGCCCCGCCGATCTCGGTCCCTGGTACGCGAAGTGCCCCCGACGGGGGTTGGCGCGCTGATTCGCGAAGATCCGAGCCGCAACGAACAAGCACACCGCGACGTTCTCGAACCAGTAGACCACCAGCGTCGTGCCCGCCGACCATCCCTCGATGAACCACCCGGCCGCCGGGATCGCGTTGACCGCAAGCAATGCCAGCAGCGCCACCGTGCGCACGTCAGCCCAAGACGTTCACGGCCCTGGCGATGACGAGCGCCAGCGTGGTCACCGAGACCACCGCCTGTACGGTCATCATCGCTTTGGCCCACCGTGCCATCGGCATGGTGTCGGTTGGCGAGAACGCCACCGCGTTGGTGATGCTGACGTAGAGGTAGTCGACGAACTCGGGACGCCAATTCGGCGGTGCCAGTTCACGTTCCGTCATCTGAGGAAACATGAAGTCGGGATACTCTTCTGCGCCCTCACGCCGGGCGAAGGGCCCGCCACGGTCCAGTTCCCAGAACCAGATCCCGAAGACGATGATGTTGGTGACGAAGATCGCACCTCCGCTACCGAGCAGCACGGCGGCCTTGTTGCTGACCTCACCGGACAGGATGCGGATGTCGAGAACCAGCGCGGACAGCGTGTTGTCGATGGTGATCGCCGCCAGCAGCACGTAGCTGGCCCACCTGCCGAACGTCGTCTGCCTCGAGAGCCGCAACGGGTTCAGGCCAACCAGGACCACGACGAGCAGGATCTCCAGCGCGATCAGCGGCCAGCGCGGCACCACCGTGTAGCTCTTCGGGATCGAGAGTTGCAGCGCGATCACCACGATCAGTGCGGCCAGCACCGGCAGCCTGCTCTCCGGATCGCCAGGGCGCAGCCAGGACGGCACGTGGTGTTCGGCGCCCGAGGCGATGTGCTCGGCACGGACCACGAACGCCTCGACCCGTTTCGGATGCTCGGGGGTTTCGGCCATGCGTTCAGTTTGTGCGCGACCATGGACGAATGGACGACGACACGACGAGTTCACGGCACATCAGCGTCTGGATCGACGCCACTCCCGACGCCGTGTACGCGTTCGCATCGGATCCGACCGAGCTGCCGCGGTGGGCGGCGGGTCTTGCCGACCCGTCGCTGTCCGACGCGGTCGTCGACTTCGTGCCGAAGAACGACTTCGGCGTGCTCGACCACGTGGTCAGGCTCCCGTCGGGAGAGGCGGTCTACAACCCGATGCGGGTGATCCGCGGGGAGGCCGGCTGTGAGGTGGTGTTCACGCTGCGCCGCAGGCCAGGGGTCACGGACGCGGAGTTCGAGGCGGACGCCGCGGCGGTGGCGGCGGACCTGGAGTCGTTGCGGGGACTGCTGGAGAACTAGTCGTCAGAGGACTGGAACACGCCGAGTCCGAGCCAGGTCACGGTGCCTGCGGCCGCGGCAGCGACGACGGAAGGGCCGACGTTCATGGTGACGACGCCGACGACGAGCAGCACGAGAAGGCCGACACCCAGCGCGACCAGCTTGTACACCGGCCACGGGACACCGGCGATCCGCACTTCGGTGTCGGATGTCACTAGCTTGACGCTGGGGGCCGTCATAGGTTGACGATAGCTCGTATCCAAGAGTTCGGGCAACCGAAACGCTGGATCAGGTACATCTTCGTGTGGGCGGAAATATGCTGATCGAATGCCTCTGACCGGAGAATACGAACCAAGCACGTCGGACTGGGCTCGCGAGAACGCGGAGACCTACATCAGGTCCGGAGGAACTGACGGCACCGAGCTGAAGGGCAAGGCGGTCATCCTGCTGACCACCGTCGGCGCCAAGACCGGAAAGATTCGCAAGACCCCGCTCATGCGGGTGGAGAACAACGGCGAGTACGCGGTGGTGGCGTCGCTCGGTGGAGCGCCCAAGCACCCGGTTTGGTACTGGAACATCAAGAAGACCCCGCGCGTGGAGCTGCAGGACGGCACCGTCACCAAGGACTACGACGCCCGTGAGGTCGTCGGCGAGGAAAAGGCCGTGTGGTGGGAGCGCGCGGTGGAGGCGTGGCCCGACTATGCCGACTACCAGAAGAAGACCGACAGGCAGATCCCGGTGTTCGTCTTGACCCCGGTCGGCTAAACCGGTTTTCGCCCACCGCCCACGAGGTGGCACCATTGATCGGTGTCCGCTGAAGTGAGCCAGAGTCCCCGCACGTCATCGCCGCTGACCGCGGCCGACATCGATGCGGCCGCTGAGCGAATTTCCGGCGTAGTGGCGCTCAGCCCCCTGCAACTCAGTGATCGGTTGTCTGCGGCCACCGGAGCCAACGTCTACCTCAAGCGCGAAGACCTGCAGGCGGTGCGCTCCTACAAGCTGCGCGGTGCCTACAACCTGCTGATGCAGCTCACGCCGGACGAGATCGCCGCAGGCGTGGTGTGCTCGTCGGCAGGCAATCACGCTCAGGGTTTCGCGCTGGCATGCAGGTCGATGGGCATCCACGGGCGGGTGTACGTACCCGCCAAGACTCCGAAGCAGAAGCGTGATCGCATCCGCTATCACGGCGGCGAGTACATCGAGCTCATCGTCGGAGGCAAGACCTACGACGTCGCGGCCGCCGCCGCACTCGACGACGTCGCCCGCACCGGCGCCACCCTGGTGCCGCCGTACGACGACCTGCGCACCATGGCCGGCCAGGGCACCATCGCCGTGGAGATCCTCGACCAGCTCGACGTCGAACCCGACCTGGTCGTCGTACCGGTCGGTGGCGGAGGCTGCATCAGCGGTATCACCACCTACCTCGCCGAGCGCACCACGAGTACCGCCGTGCTCGGGGTGGAGCCCGCGGGCGCGGCCGCGATGGTCGCCGCCTTGGCCAACGGTGAGCCGGTCACGCTCGACCACGTCGACCAGTTCGTCGACGGCGCCGCTGTCGCGAAGGCCGGCGCGCTGCCGTACGCAGCCCTGGCCGCCGCCGGTGACATGGTGTCCATCACCACCGTCGACGAAGGTGCGGTGTGCACGGCGATGCTCGACCTCTACCAGAACGAGGGCATCATCGCCGAGCCCGCGGGTGCGCTCTCGGTCGCCGCGCTCCTCGAGGCCGACGTTGCGCCGGGGTCCACGGTGGTGTGCCTGATCTCGGGCGGCAACAACGACGTATCGCGCTACAACGAGGTCGTCGAGCGCTCGCTGGTACACCTCGGGCTCAAGCACTACTTCCTCGTCGACTTCCCGCAGGAGCCCGGTGCGCTGCGCCGCTTCCTCGACGAGGTGCTCGGCCCGAACGACGACGTCACGCTCTTCGAGTACGTCAAGCGCAACAACAGGGAGACGGGCGAGGCGCTGGTCGGGGTCGAACTCGGCTCCGCCGCCGACTTCGACGGTCTGATGGCGCGTATGCGGGCGTCCGACCTGCACGTCGAGGCGCTGGAACCGGGGTCACCGGCGTATCGCTACCTGACCTGATCCATGGACGATCTCGAGGACTCCGAGACGCCCCGTCTCGAGGCGCTTCGCCGCCAGTACGAGGAGGCGGCAGGCGAGGGGGACGCCGATGCCGAATTCGCGCTCGGTGTGCTGTTCTCGCAATGGATGGATCCGCCGGACGTGTACTTGGCATGCGGCTGGTATGAGCGGGCCGCCGAGGCGGGGCACGTCGAAGCCATGCTCGAGCTGGGTTGGATTCATGAAGAACTAACCACGCCAAGGGATCTCGACGAAGCGTGTCAGTGGTACGAGCGGGCCGCCGAAGCAGGCAACATCGAGGCCATGCTCAGGCTCGCGTACCTGTACCAGGAGGTGGTGAGCCCGGCTGATCTCGATGCGACGCAACAGTGGTGGGAGCGCGCCGCCGATGCCGGCCACAGCGATGCCATGCACAACCTGGGAGTGCTGCACCACGCGATCATGGATCCGCCGGATGATGAAGCGGCGAGGCGGTGGTGGGCGAAAGCCGCCGAGGCGGGCGAGAGCAGGGCGATGAACAGCCTCGGTCTTCTCTACTCGCGCTGGACGGATCCGCCTGACCTGGACACCGCGCGGCTCTGGTACGAGCGCGCTGCCGAGGCCGGGAACTACAACGCCATGAACAATCTCGGGTGGCTGCACCACAAGCAGATGGATCCGCCTGACCTGGACACCGCGCGCCGCTGGTACGAGCGTGCCGCGGACGGCGGTCACCGCCGGGCGAAGATCAACCTGGTGAGCTGGCGGGCTGATGCGGCGCACATGCGTCAGCATCAGGGACCGGAGTGACGCGCAGGATCGCGAACGATTGTCCGCCGAGGCGGGTGGCTTCGGGGCCGACGGCAGGCTCGTCGGAGGCCGACACCACCTCTCCGGTGAACGGTATCGAGACTGGTTCGGTGCCGAGATTGCAGGCCACGGCGAAGGCCCCGCGCCGCAACACGATCCAGCGCTGATCCTCGTCGTACTCGACGCCGAGGTGGTCGAGCCACGGGTCGGCGAAGTCGGGTTCGGCGCGCCGCAGTGCGATCAGCCCGCGGTAGAGCTCGCGCAATCGCGCGTGCTCGCCCGAGTCGATCTCGTCCCACGCCAGCTTGGAGCGTTGGAAGGTCTGCGGATCCTGCGGGTCGGGAATCTCGTCCGCATCCCATCCGTGCTCGGCGAACTCGGCCTTGCGTCCCTCGGCCGTGGCGCGCGCGAGTTCGGGCTCTGGATGGCTGCTGAAGAACTGGAACGGGCTCGACGCGCCCCACTCTTCACCCATGAAGAGCATTGCCGTGTAGGGAGATCCGAGCACCAGGGCAGCCTTGACCGCGAGCTGTCCGAAGCTCAGGTTCTGCGAGGGCCGGTCGCCGACGGCGCGGTTGCCCACCTGATCGTGGGTCAGGGTGTAGGCCAGTAGTCGGGTGGCGGGGATGGTCGCAGTGTCAAGGGGGCGTCCATGTCGCCTGCGCCGGAACGACGAATACGTGCCAGCGTGGAAGTAGCCGTGCTTCAACGTCGTCGCGAGCACGTCCAGCGTGCCGAAATCCGAGTAGTACCCCTGACGTTCGCCGGAGACGGCGGTGTGGATGGCGTGGTGGATGTCGTCGTCCCACTGCGCGGTCATGCCGAGTCCACCGCGGTCGCGCGGCGTGATCGACCGCGGGTCGTTGCGGTCGCTCTCGGCGATCAACGACAGTGGCCTGCCCAATCGCGCTGCAAGAGAAGCGGTCTCCTCGGAAAGCTCCTCGAGGATGTGCACGGCGGTGGTGTCGACCAGCGCGTGCACCGCATCGAGCCGCAGCCCGTCGGCGTGGAAGTCACGCATCCAGCGCAGCGCGCATTCGATGATGTAATTGCGCACTTCGTCGGAGCCGGCGTCGGCGATGTTGACCGACTCGCCCCACGGATTGCTGCCCGTCGACATGTACGGGCCGAACCTGGGCAGGTAGTTCCCCGAGGGGCCGAGGTGATTGAACACCGCGTCGATCAACACGCCGAGCCCACGGGCGTGGCAGGCGTCGACGAACCGCACCAAGCCGTCGGGGCCGCCGTAGGGCTCGTGCACGGCGTACCAGAGCACACCGTCGTAACCCCAGCCGTGCGGGCCGCTGAACGCGTTGACGGGCATGACCTCGACGAAGTCGACGCCGAGATCGGTCAGGTAGTCGAGCTTGTCGATCGCGGAGTCGAACGTGCCTGCCGCAGTGAAGGTTCCGACGTGCAACTCGTAGAGCACCGCGCCCTCGACGGAGCGGCCAGCCCAGCCGGCGTCGGTCCACGTCGCCGTCGCGGCGTCCCACAGCTGCGAGCGCTCGTGCACGCCGTCGGGCTGTCGCGGCGACCGTGGATCGGGCAGCACCGTGTCTTCGTCATCGAGGACGAAGCCGTACCGTGCGTCCGACCGTGCATCGACCACTGCGCGCCACCAGCCGTCGTCCGACCGGGTCATCGCGTGCAACGTGCCGTCGACGTCGAGGCGCACGAGCTTGGGTCGCGGTGCCCAGACGGCGAATTCGTGATCAGTCATGCGCCTTCTCCAGCAGCGCCACCGGTAGCTCCGCGTAGAGGTTCGCCAGCTCGACCGTTCCGGAGAACCGCGATCCCGTCAGGCGGTCGGTCCAGTGGCCCGCGGGAAGTGCCAAAGACGTGTCGCCCCAGCCACTGTCGGCGAGCCGGACCGTCCACCGGCTGACCGTCACCACGACGTCACCGCGCTGAAATGCCACCACGTGCTCACGCGCCGCCCCGCTGGCCAGCAACGGCCGATAGCCGCCGGAGGCGAAGGTGTCGGGGTGCTGGCGGCGCAATCGCAAGGCCGCGGCGACGACCCGGATCTTGGGATCGGCCATGGCGCGCAGCGCCTCACGGTGCGCGTCGTAGTCGACCGGCCTGCGGTTGTCGGGGTCGACGAGGCTGTCGTCGGCGAGCTCGGTGCCCTGGTACACGTCGGGCACCCCGGGCGCGGTGAGCTGAATCAGCTTCTGGCCGAGCGCATCACTGCGGCCGAATTCGTCGAGCCGGGACACCAACGTGGTCAGCTCCGTGGCCACCGGCCCGTCGATCACCTCGTCGAGCCACGCGTGCACGGCCGATTCGAACTGGCTGTCCGGATCGTTCCACGTGGTGTGGACGGCGGCCTCGCGGATCGCCTTCTCGGCATAGGCGTGCAGGCGACCGCGCAGATCGTCGGTGACCGCCCCGTCCGCCGGCCACACGCCGAACACGTTCTGCCACAGGAACAGTGCCGTTGCGGTATCGGGTGGCGGTGCCATCCGCATCCAGGTGCCGACGAGCTCGCTCCACAGCGACGGCACCTGCGACAGCACGCCGATGCGGGCGCGGACGTCCTCGCTGCGCTTGGTGTCGTGGGTGGTCAACGTCGTCATCGCCGACGGCCACAGCTGCGCGCGGACGGCGGTGCGCTCGTGGAACTCCGCGGAGCCGACGCCGAACCACTCGGGTTCACCGCCCACCTCGTTGAGCGACACCAGCCGGGCGTCGCGGTAGAAGAGGCAGTCCTCCTTGGACTTGGCGGTGGCTGCGCCGCACAGCTGCTGCAGGCGTACCGCAGCCTCCCCACCTGCCGACACCGCGGTGGCGATGATCGCCAGCGGTTCGGCGAATCGTGCTGTCTCGATCACGGTCTCGGCCAGCGCCACCGGTAGCACCGATGCCAGCGACGGATAGTCGGAGCGGTACACGTCGACGTGGCTGATCAACGCGGCGGCCGCGGCGGCGAGATCGGGGTGCTCGGCACCGGTGGCCGCGACGATCGCCCTGCACAACCGACCCAGCTCGCTGTGCAGAGTGTCGGTCACGGCCTCGACCTTCAGTGCGCGGGCGTTGCTCGGCGGCTCGAAGAGCTCGGTCAGCGCCGTCTCACCCGTGGGATCGACGAAGAGGCCGCCGATCTCGCGTAGCGCGTCGTAGCCGGTGGTACCTGCGACGGGCAGCGTCTGATCGAGTGGCTCGGCGACGGCCAGGATCTTCTCGATCACGATCCACGCGTCGGGCCCGGTGAGCTCGCGCAGCCATTCCAGATAGCGGGCAGGGTTCGACAGGCCGTCGGGGTGGTCGATGCGCACGCCGTCGACGAGGCCCTCGGCGAACCAGCGCGCCACCTCGACGTGCGTGGCGTCGAACACCGCGCGGTCCTCCTGGCGCAGTGCGGCCAGCGAGGTGATGGAGAAGAACCGCCGGTAGCCGCAGAAGTTGTGGCGCCAGCCGATCAGCTTGTAGTGCTGGCGGTCGTGTACGGCGGCGCCGCTGCCCGCTCCGGTGCCGGGAGCGATGGGCCACGCCCGGGAGTCCAGGCGCAGCACGTCACCGTCGACGGTGAGCGATTCGACGTCGTCGTCGGAACCGAGGACGGGCAACACGATTCGGCCGTCGGGGTCCAGCGTCCAGTCAACGTCGAAGAACGTCGCGTACTGCGACTGACGGCCGTGCGTCAACACTTCCCACCACCAGGCGTTCTGTCGCGGGTCGTCGACGCCGACGTGGTTGGGCACGATGTCGACGATGAGGCCGATCTGTCTTTCGTGCGCCGCCTGCGACAGCCGGGCCAGGCCGTCGGCACCGCCGAGTGCTGCCGACACCGTGGTCGGATCCACGACGTCGTAGCCATGTGTCGAACCCTCTGCGGCGCTCAGGATCGGCGACAGGTAGAGGTGGCTGACCCCGAGATCGTCGAGGTAGTCGAGCAGGTTCTCCGCGTCGGCGAAGGTGAACCGGTCGCCGCGCATCTGCAGCCGGTACGTAGACACAACGGGGCGAGCGATGGACATTCAGACGCTCTCTAGGCCGACTTCTTGAGTACCAGCACCGAACGGGGCTGGACGGTGATCTTCTCGTCGGCACTGATCACGACGTCGGTGTCGCCCGCTGGGCTCGCGGTGTCAAGCACGGCCGCCCATTCGTTGGCGTAGTCACCTGCGGGTGTGACGAAGTCGATCGTCTTGTCGTGCGCGTTGAAGCACAGCAGGAACGAATCGTCGACGACCCGCTCACCGCGCGCGTCCGGCTCGGGGATGGCGTTGCCGTTGAGGAACACCGCAACGCACTTGTCGAGTGCCCGGCCCCAGTCCTCGGGGGTCATCTCCTCGCCCGCCGGGGTCAGCCAGGCGATGTCGCGAACCTGATCACCCGTGCGGATCGGTTTGCCGTCGAAGAAGCGGCGCCTGCGGAAGACGGGGTGCTTCTTGCGCAGCTCGACGGCCTTGCGCGTGAACTCGACCAGGTCGGCGTTCTTCTCCGCCAACGACCAATCCATCCAGGACAATTCGGAGTCCTGGCAGTAGGCGTTGTTGTTGCCGTTCTGCGTGCGGCCGATCTCGTCACCGTGGCTGATCATCGGCGTGCCCTGCGACAGCATCAGCGTGGCAAGCACGTTGCGCATCTGCCGTGCGCGCAGCGCGAGGATCTCCGGATCGCCGGTCGGCCCCTCGACGCCGCAATTCCACGATCGATTGTGGCTCTCGCCGTCGCGGTTGTCCTCGCCGTTGGCCTCGTTGTGCTTCTCGTTGTAGGACACCAGATCGTTGAGCGTGAAGCCGTCGTGACACGTCACGAAGTTGATGCTGGCGCCGGGGCGTCGGCCCGTCGCCTCGTAGAGGTCCGACGACCCGGTCAGACGGGATGCGAATTCACCTAGGGTTGCGGGTTCTCCCCGCCAATAGTCGCGCACGGTGTCTCGGTACTTCCCGTTCCACTCGGTCCACAAACCGGGGAAGTTGCCGACCTGATATCCGCCCTCGCCGACATCCCAGGGCTCTGCGATCAGCTTCACCTGGCTGATCACAGGATCCTGCTGCACCAGATCGAAGAACGCGCTCAGCCGGTCCACTTCGTAGAACTCGCGGGCCAGGGTC
Organism: Mycolicibacterium sp. P9-64; assembly: GCF_008329605.1. Taxonomy (GTDB): domain Bacteria; phylum Actinomycetota; class Actinomycetes; order Mycobacteriales; family Mycobacteriaceae; genus Mycobacterium. The sequence goes on along the minus strand of NZ_NPKO01000003.1, from coordinate 155,863 downwards.
GACGCGAGGTCGAAGCGGAAGCCGTCGACGTGCATCTCGAGCACCCAGTACCGCAGCGAGTCCATGATCAGCTGCAGCGTGTGCGGGTGCCGGGGGTTGAGGCTGTTGCCGGTTCCCGTGAAGTCCCGGTAGAGCCGCTTGTCGTCGTCCATCAGCCGGTAGTAGGCGGCGTTGTCGATCCCGCGGAAGTTGATGGTGGGGCCAAGGTGGTTGCCCTCGGCGGTGTGGTTGTAGACCACGTCGAGGATCACCTCGATGCCCGCCTCGTGGAACGACCGCACCATGGTCTTGAACTCGGCAACGGCGCCGCCGGCGCTCTGATTGGCAGCGTACTGATAGTGCGGCGCGAAGAACCCGAACGTGTTGTAACCCCAGTAGTTTCGCAGCCCCAGTTCCTGCAGCCGGTGATCGTGCAGGAACTGGTGTACCGGCATCAGCTCGATGGCCGTCACGCCGAGCGACTTGAGGTGCTCGATGATCACCGGATGCGACAGGCCCGCATAGGTGCCGCGTTGCGCCTCGGGGATGCCGGGATGGGTCTGGGTCATGCCCTTGACGTGTGCCTCGTAGATCACCGTTTCGTGGTACGGCGTGTTGGGTGAGCGGTCGGAGGCCCAGTTGAAGAACGGGTTGATGACGACGCTGGTCATGGTGTGGCCAAGCGAGTCGACCATCGGCGGGGTGCCGCCGGAGGCCAGATCGTCGGCCTCGAGGTCGTAGGAGTACAGCGCCTGGGTGAACTCGAACGCGCCATGGAAGGACTTGCCGTACGGGTCGAGCAGCAGCTTGCTCGGATCGCAGCGGTGACCGGCCGAGGGGTCCCACGGCCCGTGCACCCGAAAGCCGTAGCGCTGTCCGGGTGTGACGGTCGGCAGGTAGCTGTGCCACACGTAGCCGTCGACCTCGTCGAGCGGGATGCGCTCCTCGGTGCCGTCCTTGGCGATCAGGCAGAGCTCGACCTTCTCGGCCACCTCGGAGAACAGCGAAAAGTTCGTGCCCGCACCGTCGTACGTGGCGCCGAGCGGATACGGGGTACCCGGCCAGACGGTAGTGACCATGTCACCACCAGCCGGTCGCGGCGGCGATCTGACGCCCGAGCTCGTTGGTCATGGTGCGCATATAGGTCGTCGAGATGTGGTGAGAGTCGTGGTACAGCAACACGTTTCCCTCCACGGCGCGGCAGTAGTCCGCGCGGCACACCGCGTTGCTCATGTCGAGCGGTTTCAGCAGCGGGAACTGCGCGACGAAGTCCAGGGTCGGATTGTGGTCGGACAGTACCTCAGAGCGCTTGATGCCGCAGGAGATGGCATCGCCGCCGCTGGCCAGACAATCCGACGGGAAGAACGGCTTTCCGTTGCGTACCAACCACGGGGTGTCCCGCATGGCGAGCACGGGGATTCCGGCATCGGCGAAGTCCTGCCAGATGCCGATGTAGAAGCCGGGCATGACGTCGCCGTCCTTGATGTTCCACGGCCGCGTCGACGTGGTGAACACGTAGTCGGGGTGGTCGGCCACCAGCTTCGGCATCACCTTTTCGTTCCACTCGCGGCAGTTGGGGTAGGGCCGGTTGTCGCCCATCACCAGAGGGTTCTGCTCGGTGGTCAGCGGGCAACCCATCTTCAGGTACGTGGTGATCTTGAAGTGGTGCATCCTGCCGAGCAGATCGAGCGCGGTGATCCAGTGTTCGGCGTGCGAGCCGCCCGCCAACGCGATGGTGCGGGTCGCGGTCTTGTCGCCGTAGGTGCAGTTGATCACGTCGACGGAGTCGAAGTCGCCGATGCAGCCGTCGGTGGTGCTCTCCGGCAGGTCGTCCTTGGCCTCGAGCACGGTCGGGCGCATGGGTAGCTTCGGCACCTTGGCGTTGTTGATCAGGGCCCGTGCGCCGGGATAGTCGCGCGACGAGAGCCCCGCGAGCTCCTTGCCATTGGCCCGCTGGATGGTCATGTGCTCGCGCCAGGTGAACGACGTCGCGGTGAGCGCGACGCCAAGCAGGGTGACGATCGAACCGAGGACGATGGTGGGGCGTCGCAGCCGCACGCGCAGCGGGATGGTGGCGGTCCGCGCTGGGGCGAGCGAAGCGACGGGGGGAGAGGCCGGCGCCGCGGGACGCGCGGCCGTCACAGCCGACTTGTAGCGCAGCGGGTTCTCGACGTAGCGGGTGGTGAGCCAGGCCAGCACGCCGGAGACCAGGAGGATGCCCGCGCCGTCGGCGAAGGTGGCCTCGGAGTGGCCGCTGTAGGCCAGCCAGAAGATCAGTAGCGGCCAGTGCCAGAGATACAGCGAGTACGCCATCGCGCCGAGCGACACGAACGGTGCGGTGGCAAGCATCCGGTTCGGTGCAGGCAAGCGGCCGTCGAGCCGGGTGAGGTGGGGGTCGGCTACCCGGTTGGCGCCGCTGAGGATGAACAGGATCGTGGCGCCGACGGGGACGAGTGCCCACGGCCCGGGGAACTCCTTGACGCCGTCGATGAGGGCACCGCAGGACAGGATCGCCGCCAGTGCGACGGAGGCCACCGTCGTCCGCAGCCACATCGGCCACTTCACGTGCGGGACCAGCGCGCCGACCAAGGCGCCGAGCAGCAGCTCCCAGCCGCGGGCGAAGCTGTTGTAGTACGCGGTGGACTGATCGGCGTCGTGAGCGATGATCGCGTACCAGAAGGACGCGATCGTGAGAGCGCTCAGGATCACGATCAGCCCGGGCCTGGTGTACTTGCCGAGGCGGCGGCGGAACAGCGCCGCGAACCCGAAGATCAGCGCCAGGAAGGCGATGTAGAACTGGCCCTGCACCGACATCGACCAGATGTGCTGCAGCGGGCTGACGGCCTCGCCGGCGCGCAGGTAATCCGATGCAGTGCTTGCCAATTCCCAGTTCTGGTAGTACCCGAGGCTGGCAAGGCTCTGGTCGGCGAACGTCTCCCAGCGGGTCTCGGGTTGCACCAGGATCGTCAGGACCGCGGACGCCGCGAGCACGACGACGAGAGCGGGCAGTAGCCGCCGGACCAGCCGCATCACCTCGGGCCCTGGAGCCAGCGATGCGCTCGGGGTGAGCGCTGCGCGCAATAGGCGTCCGCCGAAGAAGAAACCGGACAGGGCGAGGAAGACGTCGACGCCGCCGGAGACGCGGCCGAACCAGATGTGGAACGCGGCGACGAGCGCGATCGCGATGCCGCGGAGGCCGTCGAGATCGTGCCGATAGAAACCCGACTTGCGGGTGCCCATGACGGCGCTGGGTGATGGGCCGGAATCGGCGGGGGACGCCGACCGGGACGGGGCGAGGGTCATCATGGTCGACGGTCAATCTACCCAACGCGGGCACCGAATGCGTTTTGCAATGAGCGCTCGCGCGAAGAGAGGATGAACACGTGCCTGCGCTGACGCCCGCCGAGATCAGGGCGATCGACGCCGCCCACGTGTGGCATCCCTACAGCGCCATCGGCGCCGGTGCCCTGCCACCGGTGGTGGCTGTCGGTGCCCGCGGTGTCTGGCTGACGGTCATCGACCCGGCCAGTGCCGACGACCGCCCCATCGAGGTCATCGACGCGATGAGCTCGTGGTGGACGGCCATCCACGGCCACGGCAACCCGACGCTGGACGCCGCGCTGACCGCTCAGCTCGCCAAGATGAACCACGTCATGTTCGGCGGCCTCACCCACGAGCCTGCGGCGCGGCTGGCGCAGCTGCTGGTTGAGATCACCCCCGACGGCCTGGACACGGTGTTCTTCAGCGACTCCGGCTCGGTGTCCGTCGAGGTGGCGGTCAAGATGGCGCTGCAGTACCAGCGCAGCAGGGGCTTACCCGGGAAATACCGGTTGATGACCTGGCGCGGGGGATACCACGGCGACACGTTCACCCCGATGAGCGTGTGCGACCCGGACGGTGGAATGCACTCGATCTGGACCGACGTGCTGGCCGACCAGGTGTTCGCGCCGCAGGTCCCGAGCGCCTACGACCCGGAGTACAGCGCCGCGTTCGAGCGCCAACTCGCCGAGTGCGCCGACGAACTCGCCGCGGTCATCGTCGAGCCCGTGGTGCAGGGCGCGGGGGGGATGCGGTTTCACGATCCGCGGTACCTGTCGGATCTGCGGGCCGCCTGCACGCGGCATGGCGTTCTGCTGATCTTCGACGAGATCGCCACGGGCTTCGGCCGCACCGGCGAGTTGTTCGCCGCCGACCACGCCGGAGTCAGCCCTGACGTCATGTGCGTCGGCAAGGCGATGACGGGCGGCTACGTCACGCTCGCGGCGACGCTGTGCAGTGCCGAGGTCGCGAACACGATCAGCACCGGCGAATCGGGTGCGTTGATGCACGGGCCTACCTTCATGGCGAACGCGTTGGCATGCGCGGTGTCGGTGGCGTCGATCGAGCTGCTACTCGGCCAGGATTGGCGGTCCACGGTCGGCGCCATCGAGGCAGGCCTTGCCGACGGGCTGGCCCCGGCACGCGAGATGGCTGGCGTCGCCGACGTGCGCGTGCTCGGCGGCATCGGCGTCATCGAGATGGAAGAACCCGTCGACATGGCGGTGGCGACGGCAGCGGCGCTGCAGCACGGGGTATGGCTGCGCCCGTTCCGCAACCTCGTCTACGCCATGCCGCCGTACGTGTGCACGCCCGACGAGGTCGGTCAGATCACCTCCGCGATGGTCGGCGTTGCGCGTGCACTAACCTGAACGGTGTTCAATTGCCGGCTCGCCGGCGTGTTCAATTGCCGGCTCGCCGGCGTGTTCAATTGCCGGCTCGCCGGCGTGTTCAATTGCCGGCTCGCCGGCGTGTTCAATGCACGGAGGGAGCACGGATGACACGCGTCGAACTTTCCCCGCTGGCATGGCTCGACGACGTCGAGAGCCAGCGCCGCGCTGCAGGTCTGCGGCGATCCCTGCGCACCCGGCCTGCCATCGCCGCCGAACTGGACCTGGCATCCAACGACTATCTGGGCCTGTCCCAGCATCCCGCCGTCATCGAGGGCGGGGTGGACGCGCTGCGTACGTGGGGCGCGGGTTCGACCGGATCGCGCCTGGTCACCGGGAATACTGAACTGCACGAGACCTTCGAGTCGGCGGTCGCCGGCTTCGTCGGAGCCGAGTCCGGCCTGGTCTTCTCCTCTGGCTACACCGCGAACCTCGGTGCCGTCGTGGCGCTGTCCGGCGCGGGGTCGCTGCTGGTGTCCGATGCGCTGACACACGCCTCGCTCGTCGATGCCTGCCGGTTGTCGCGGGCCCGCGTGGTCGTCACGCCGCACCGCGACGTCGACGCCGTCGATGCCGCGCTGAGCGCACGTGACGAAGACCGCGCGGTGGTCGTGACCGACTCGGTGTTCAGCGCCGACGGCGTGCTGGCGCCGCTGCGGGCGCTGCACGACGTGTGCCGTAAGCACGGCGCGCTGCTCATCGTCGACGAGGCGCACGGCCTGGGCGTGCGGGGCGACGGCGGCCGCGGCCTGCTGCACGAGGTCGGTCTGGCCGGTGCTCCCGACGTGGTGATGACGACGACGCTGTCCAAGGCGCTCGGCAGCCAGGGCGGCATGGTGCTCGGCCCCGCGGCGGTGCGCGACCACCTGATCGACGCGGCCCGACCCTTCATCTTCGACACGGGCCTTGCTCCCGCCGCCGTCGGCGCCGCGCTGGCGGCGCTCGACGTCCTGATCGCCGAACCGGAGCGGGCCGCCGCGGTGTTGCGGCACGCGGCCACGCTCGCGCAGGTCTGCGACGTCGACGAGGTGCCCGACTCGGCCGTGGTCTCGGTGATCCTCGGTGCGCCGGAGGTGGCGCTGGCAGCGGCGACCGGTTGCCTCGACCGTGGTGTCCGTGTCGGGTGCTTCCGGCCGCCGAGCGTGCCCGTCGGGACCTCGCGGCTGCGGCTGACCGCACGAGCGTCCCTCGACGACGACGACCTCGCGCTGGCGGGCCGGGTGTTGACCGAGGTCCTCGCAGTGGCCCGCAAGTGACCGTTCTCGTCGTCACCGGCACCGACACCGGCGTTGGCAAGACCGTCGCCACTGCCGCGCTGGCGTGCCATGCCCGGCTGGCCGGGCTCGACGTCGCCGTGTGCAAGCCGGTCCAGACCGGCGAGGCCGACGGCGACGACGACCTCGCCGAGGTGGCGCGTCTGTCCGGCGTGCGCGAGCTGGTGTCGGGGTGGCGCTACCCCGAGCCGTTGGCGCCGGTGGCTGCCGCCGAACGCGCGGGAATGGCGTTGCCCACCCGCGCCGAGCTCGGCTCGCTCATCCGCGGGATCGACGCACCGGGCAGGCTCACCGTCGTCGAGGGCGCAGGAGGTCTGCTGGTCGAAATCGGCGCCGACGGGGTGACGTTGCGTGACCTCGCCGTCGATCTCGGTGCGGCCGTCCTCGTCGTCGTCGCGCCAGGGCTCGGCACGCTCAACCACACCGCTCTGACCGTGGAATCGCTTGCCACGCACAATGTTCGGTGCGCCGGTGTGGTCATCGGCAGCTGGCCGAATGAGCCAGGGGTGGCCGAGGCGGGCAACCGCGAAGCGCTTGGCCGGATCGCTCCCGTGCGGGCGGCGCTGCCAACCGGCGCTGGCACGTTCGATGCAGACGAGTTCGCCTCGATCAGCAGGTCCGCGTTCGACTCGCAGTGGGTCGCGGACCTGGTCGGCTAGATGGCCCACTCCGTCGAGCTGGTCTTCGACCAGGGCACCGAGGCGGCGGTCCGGCGAGTCTGGGCGGCGCTGGCGGAGGCAGGCCTTCGCAGTCAGGCGCCTACCAGCAGGCCGCATGTGACGCTGACGGTGGCCGAGAGCATCGATGCCGCGGTGGACGCCTCGCTGGCGGCGCTGGTGGGCCGGTTCCCGTTCCCGTGCAGGATCGGCGCCCCGCTGGTGTTCGGCCGGACCACGGCGGTGCTCGCGCGACTGGTGGTGCCATCGGCGGAGCTGATGGACGTCCAAGCCGAGGTGTACCGACGGTGCCTGCCGCACCTGCATCCCGGCCCGATGGACAACGTCCTTCCCGGGCGATGGACCCCGCACGTCACGATGGCGCGGCGTGTCGACCCCGATCGGGTGGGCCCAGCGCTGCGGATCGTCGGGCAGGAGCTGGTGGGCAGCGCGATAGGGCTGCGCCGCTGGAACGGCGACGAGAAGCTCGAGTTTCCGATCAGCTGATCTGCGCGGCAACGCTTTTCGGCACACACATCCGCCAGCCGTCGATCACCAGTTCCCGCAGCTCGGCCAAGTCGATGGCGTCCAGCCGCACGTGAATCCAGTTGTATCGCATGTCCGAGGGGCGGGGCAGCATGAACTTGTCCGGTTCCGCGGCCACCATCGCCTCCCGCTCCTCCTTGGGGAAGCCGACACCCATCACGGTCTCGTCGCGCGAGAACGCGACGAAGACGATCCGGCCAACGCGGAACTTGATCTGGTCGCGTACCACCACCTCGTACGCCCGCGGCAGCGACGCGGTGATGGCCCGTACGTCGTCGACCGTGATCACACCTCGACGCTAGTCCTGCTCTCCGACAAGTACGTCGCTGTGCACGGCGATCCCGTCGATCAGGAGTTTCAGCCCGAACGCAAAGCGCGCGTTGGGGTTTGCCGTCATCACCGACTGGCCGTCGACCAGCGCGCCCGCTGCGTCCCATTGCAGCCGGGACTGCTCGTCGGCGGTAAAGCCGAGCACGTAGTACAGCACCGTGCGGGCGGCGAGGTCGGCGTGTATCGGGTCGATGCCGCCCTCGGTCGCCGCCTCGGTCAGCCGACAGAGGATTTCGGTCATTCGCTCGGACTTGCCTGCGGCGAAGCTCGCGGACACCAGCTCGGCGCCATCGGTCGACGACAGCAGGGCGTCCCGCAAAGCGGTGCCGAGACCGACCACGCGTTGCGACCACGACGCGTCGTCGGCGATGGCGGGCTCGGGGGCGAGGATCCGGTCGGCGACAGCGCCGAGCAGTTCCTGTTTGTCGGCGAAGTGCCAGTACAACGCGCCGGGGCTGACGCTGAGCTCGCGAGCGAGCCTGCGCATGGTCAAGTCGGCGATGCCGTAATCGTCGAGGAGCTGGGTCGCCTTGGCGACCACGTCGTGTCGGTGCAGCTGCACACCTGTAGCCTAAACACCGTTCAAGTTCTTATCGCGGGAGGAGTACCCAGTGACGCAATCGACTGTCGATGACACCGGGATTACCGATGTGTTGGGTCAGGCGCGGGAACAGGTGCTCGAGCGCGGCGAGGGGCTCACCCAGGATCAGATCCTGAAGGTGTTGCAACTGCCCCACGACCAGCTCGAAGACCTCCTTGCGCTGGCCCACGAGGTCAGAATGCGCTGGTGCGGTCCCGAGGTCGAGGTCGAGGGCATCATCAGCCTGAAGACCGGCGGTTGCCCGGAGGACTGCCACTTCTGTTCGCAGTCCGGGCTCTTCGCCTCGCCGGTGCGCAGCGCATGGCTCGACATCCCGAGCCTGGTCGAGGCCGCCAAGCAGACCGCGAAGTCCGGCGCCACCGAGTTCTGCATCGTGGCCGCGGTGCGCGGCCCCGACGAGAGGCTGTTGGCGCAGGTGGCCGCGGGCATCGAGGCCATCCGCAACGAGGTCGACATCCAGATCGCTTGCTCGCTGGGCATGCTCACGCAGGAGCAGGTGGACCGGCTGTCGGCGATGGGCGTGCACCGCTACAACCACAACCTGGAGACGGCGCGCTCGTTCTTCACCAACGTGGTCACCACCCACACCTGGGAGGAGCGGTGGGAGACGCTGGAGATGGTCCGCGAGGCGGGCATGGAGGTCTGCTGCGGCGGCATCCTCGGAATGGGTGAGACCCTCGAGCAGCGCGCCGAATTCGCCGCGAACCTCGCCGAGCTGAACCCGCACGAGGTTCCTCTGAACTTCCTCAACCCGCGGCCCGGTACGCCGTTCGGCGACCTCGACGTGCTGCCCGCCGCCGAGGCGCTCAAGGCCGTCGCCGCGTTCCGTCTCGCATTGCCGCGCACCATGCTTCGCTTCGCCGGTGGCCGGGAGATCACGCTCGGTGACCTCGGCGCCAAGCAGGGCATCCTCGGCGGCATCAACGCCGTGATCGTCGGCAACTACCTGACCACGCTGGGACGGCCTGCTGAAGCCGACCTCGAGCTGCTCGAGGACCTGCAGATGCCGATCAAGGCGCTCAACGCCAGCCTGTGACACTCGCGTCCAACCCGATGTCTGCGAAGTTCAACGTCTACACCGGCGAACCCGACGGCGGGCCCGTTCCCGCCGCGGCCCAGCTCGGCCTCGAGCCGCCGCGGTACTGCGCCGAGTGCGGTCGGAGGATGATCGTCCAGGTTCGGCCCGACGGCTGGGAGGCGAAGTGCTCGCGGCACGGCGTGCAGGACTCCAAGGACCTCGAGGAGTATCGATGAGCGTGTTGGAAGTGCCGCTCGAGGACGTCAGCCGGTCACGGGTGTCGCGCACGTCGGCGGCCGTCCGCGTCGTCATCGGCCTACTGGCCGCCGGGATCGTCGTCGGCGCGGTGTGGGCATGGCTGGCTCCGCCGATTCAGGCCGTCGTTGCCCTGACCCGCAGCGGTGACCGGATCCGCGGCTATCTCGGCGACGAGTCCGACCACCTGTTCCTCGGTGCGTACCTGATGGCCGGCCTTCTGGGCGCCGTCGCGGTGGTCGCGGCCACCTTGGTGTGGCAGTGGCGTGCACACCGCGGCCCCGCCATGGTCGGCGCGCTGGCCGTTGGTGGCATGGCCGCTGCCGGCGTGGCGACCGGTGTCGGTGCGGCACTGGTGCGGTGGCGCTATGGCGTCATCGACCTCGCGGCCGCTCCCGTGACACCGGAGCATCGGGTGCACTACGTGACCGAGGCGCCCGCGGTGTACTTCGGGCACGGGCCGTTGCAGGTCGCGATGACGATCCTCCTGCCCGCGGGGGCGGCAGCGCTGGTCTACGCGCTGTGCACGCTCGCCACCAAACGCGACGATCTAGGAGCCTGGCCGCCGATCGTGGCCGTGCGGGCCGTCGATCCGGCGCAGTTCGTCGATCCGACGCCGGTTATTGGTCCAGTTCCGACAGTGGTTGACGGTCCACCTGACGACCCGTCAGGACCTTCGCGGTAATCAGACCCAAGCGCAGCATGCCCGTGTAGGTCGACGGGTTCAGCAGCGTCGGCCACTTGGTGCGCGTGCGGTGCTCGGACAGCGGGCGGCCTGCGAAGCGGTCCCGCAGCCACCGCAACGTCATCGGGGCGGACAGCGGGTGCAGCAGCAGATGCTCGCTGAGCAGGTCGCGGTGATAGGTCACGTGCGCGCCGCCGGCCGAGTAAGTGTCGACGAGGGCATCGATGTCGTCGACCGAGATCAGCTGATCGTGCACCGCCTGGACGATCAGCACCGGCGGGGTCGGCACCGCGGCGCCCAGCTTGATGTCGTCGAAGACGTGCCGAACCTCGGGCGTATTGAGGATCTGTTCGAGCGGCTGGTCGAGCATGTCGCCGATGTTCTTGCCCGCCATCCGGATGACCGCCTCCGCGGTGGTCATGTCGTGCAGCCGCTGCAGCAGCGCCTTGCCGTCGTTGGTGGCGTGTTCCTGGACGACGCGGTTGAGCTCGGGGTAGATGTCGGCGAGCGCGGCGACCACCAGGGCGGGCAGTCCGGACATCAGGGTGCCGTTGAGCCGTCGGAAGGTGTGGCCGAGGTCGCCGACGGGGGAGCCGAGCACCGCGCCGACGACGTTGAGCTCGGGGGCGTAGGTGCCGCTCATCTCGGCGGCCCAGGCGCTGGCGAGGCCTCCTCCTGAGTAGCCCCAGAGTCCGATCGGTGCGTCCTGTGAAAGGCCTATGCGCTCCGAGTCCAGCGCGGCGCGCAGTCCGTCGAGCACGTGATAGCCGGGTTCGTAAGGGGCGCCCCACATTCCGCGGCGGCCCTCGTGGTCGGGCACGGAGACTGCCCAGCCCTCGGCTACGGCGGCCGCGATCAACAGAAACTCGAACTGTGCGACGGCGCCGGGTGCCTTGGCGTGTCGCCGCAGCGCGTAGGACGGGAAGCAGCGCGACGTCACCGCATCGATGGCGCACTGATACGAGATGATCGGGCAGACTGCCTCGGGACCGCGCTCTGCGGGCACGATGACGGTGGTGGCCGCGGCCTCCGGCTGGTCGTGCATGTCGGTCGTCCGATAGAGCAGCTGGGTGGCCTTGATGCGCTGCGGGATCAGCCCGAGAAAGGCCAGTTCGACGTCGCGGGTGCGCAGGACGGTGCCGGGTTTGGCGTGCTGAAAGCCGACGGGCGGCTCGTAGAACGGATCATCGGTCGGTAGCTGTGGACGCTCTCCACGTCGAAGTTCTTCATGTGGTGGCTGCCCGATCCATTCGGCGCCAGTTGCCGGAGCCGCGCTGCCCAAGTCCATTCGGCCATTGTTACTTAAGAGTGCATTAAGAAGCCAGCCGACTCACCCGGGTGGCCGCAGGGCGGCGAACTCGTCGGTGACCCGGTACTGGGACTCGGTGAAGCGGTATTGCGCTGCGGGCCGCCCGCCTGCCCGGCCCGACTTGGCCGTCGTACCGGTCGGGGTGATGACGCCGCGCCTGACCAGCACGCGTTGCAGATTGGTCGGATCGACCTGATAGCCGAGGGCGGCACCGTAGACGTCCCGCAAGGTTGAAAGCACGAATTCCCTTGGTGCCAGCGCGAATCCGATGTTGGTGTAGGAGAGCTTCGCCACCAGGCGGGTGTGGGCGTTGGTGATCATCGTCTTGTGGTCGAACGCCATCGGTGGGAGTGCGTTGACCGGATGCCAGCGGGTGTCCGATGGCAGTTCGGGGGTGGCGGGGGAGGGCACCAGGCCGAGGAACGTCGACGCGATGGTGCGCACGCCGGGCACTCGGGCTGGGTCGGAGAACACCGCGAGCTGCTCTAGGTGGGTCAACTCGCGGAGGTCGACCTTCTCGGCCAGTTGACGCCGGACTGAACTCACCATGTCCTCGTCGTGACGGAGCTGGCCGCCGGGCAGGGACCACGTGCCGCGCTGCGGATCCATCGCTCGCTCCCACAACAGCACGCTGAGCTGCGGGTTTCGCGTCGCCAGTTGGCGAACCTGGAAGACGACGGCGAGGACTTCATGGGCAGTGCTACTATTGGGCATGTTTTCGATCATAAGTCGAAAACCCCGTCAGGATCAAAGGAGACGACCATGACGGTATTGGACCTCACCGCGCAGCCCCGTGACGGCTGGACCGCCCAGATCACGAATGGCCCGGGCGGATACGGCGGCGTCATCGCCGATGAGGAGTGGGCCGACGAGGTTCGCAAGCTGGCCAAGCAGCGCAATGCGACGCTGCTCGCGCACAACTACCAGCTGCCTGCCATCCAGGACATCGCCGATCACGTCGGTGACTCGCTGGCCCTGTCGCGGATCGCTGCCGAAGCGCCCGAGGACACCATCGTGTTCTGCGGCGTGCACTTCATGGCCGAGACCGCCAAGATCCTGAGCCCCGAGAAGACCGTGCTGATCCCCGATCAGCGGGCAGGCTGCTCACTGGCCGACTCGATCACCGCCGACGACCTGCGGGCGTGGAAGGACGAGTTTCCCGACGCCGTCGTCGTGTCCTACGTCAACACCACGGCAGCGGTGAAGGCCCTCACCGACATCTGCTGCACGTCCTCCAATGCGGTCGAGGTGGTTGCCTCCATCCCCGAGGACCGCGAGGTGCTGTTTTGCCCCGACCAGTTCCTCGGTGCGCACGTCCGCCGGGTCACCGGACGCAAGAACGTCCACGTGTGGGCAGGCGAATGCCACGTGCACGCCGGGATCAACGGTGACGAGCTCGCCGACCAAGCCCGCGCGCACCCCGACGCCGAACTGTTCGTGCACCCCGAATGCGGCTGCGCCACTTCGGCTCTGTACCTGGCGGGCGAAGGCGCCTTCCCCGACGACCGGGTGAAGATCCTGTCCACCGGCGGCATGCTCGACGCCGCACGAGAGACCAAGGCACGCGAGGTTCTGGTCGCCACCGAGATCGGCATGCTGCACCAGTTGCGCCGCGCGGCACCGGAAGTCGACTTCCGCGCGGTCAACGACCGGGCGTCCTGCAAGTTCATGAAGATGATCACGCCCGCCGCGCTGCTGCGCTGCCTCGTCGAAGGTGCTGACGAAGTCCACGTGGACTTGGATGTTGCAGCCGCGGCTCGTCTGAGCGTGCAGCGGATGATCGAGATCGGGCAGCCCGGCGGCGGAGAATGAGCACGGCACTGGGGCAGAGCGCAGCGGCCCGGCGAGTTACTCCCGCCTGCGGACGACACACCGCGTGGCAGCTGCGTGCCGACGTCGTCGTCATCGGCACCGGCGTGGCGGGTCTCGTCGCCGCGCTGGCAGCACACCGCCGGGGTAGCAGGGTCATCGTCCTGAGCAAGGCTTCGGGAAATGAGGGGGTGACTGCTACCTACTACGCGCAGGGCGGGATCGCAGTCGTGCTGCCGCGAACCGACGACAGCATCGAGGCGCACGTCGCGGACACGTTGGCCGCCGGCGCGGGCCTGTGCGATCCCGAGGTCGTGACGTCGATCGTCGCCGACGGCTACGACGCCGTGGCCGAACTCGTCAGTGCAGGAGCGCGTTTCGACGAATCGGTACCCGGTGAGTGGTCACTGACCCGCGAGGGTGGCCATTCCCGGCGCCGGATCATCCACGCAGGCGGCGATGCCACGGGTGCGGAGGTGCAACGCGCGCTGAACCGTGCCGCGGCGACGTTGGACATCCGGCGCAATCACGTTGCGCTGCAGGTGCTGCACGGCGACGGAGAGGTGACCGGGGTGCTGGTGCGCAACGACGACGGTCTCGGCATCGTGCACGCCCCGTCGGTGATCCTGGCGACGGGCGGCCTCGGCCACCTGTACTCCGCGACCACCAACCCCGAGGGCTCCACCGGCGACGGCATTGCATTGGCGCTCTGGGCGGGCGTCGCGGTGAGCGACGTCGAGTTCATCCAGTTCCACCCGACGATGCTGTTCGACGGCACGGCAGGCGGAAGGCGTCCTCTGATCACCGAGGCCATCCGCGGCGAGGGTGCGACCCTCGTCGACGGGCACGGTGATTCGGTCACCGCGGGCATCCACCCGATGGGCGACCTCGCGCCTCGCGACGTGGTGGCCGCGGCCATCGACGCCCGGCTGACCCAAACCGGCGACCCCTGCGTGTATCTCGATGCGCGGGCCATCGCAGGCTTCGCCGAACGCTTTCCGACGGTCACCGCGGCATGCCTCGCCGTGGGCATCGACCCGACCCGGCAGCTGATTCCGGTGGTGCCGGGCGCCCACTACAGCTGCGGCGGCGTCGTCACCGACGTGGGCGGCAGGACCGAGTTGACCGGACTGTTCGCGGCAGGAGAGGTCGCACGCACCGGCATGCACGGCGCCAACCGGCTGGCCTCGAACAGCCTGCTCGAAGGCCTCGTGGTGGGCCGGCGCGCGGGCGTGGCCGCTGCCGGGCACGCCGTGGCGGCGGGACCGGCACGCGCAACCGAACCCGACCCGGCCGACCGGGTTGCCCTGGCGCGCAAGGACTTGCAGCGCGCGATGAGCAGCCACGCGTCGGTGGTGCGCGACGCCGACGGGTTGCGCAGCCTCGCCGACCTGCTGGCAGGTGCACCGGTGCTGGCGCAGCGCAACCGTACGACCTTCGAGGATGCGGCACTAACCGCGACGGCGGGGGCCGTGGTTGCCGCAGCGCTCGAGCGCAGCGAGACCCGCGGCTGCCACCACCGGTCCGACTACCCGGACTCCGATCCCGCGATGGCGGTCAGCTCCGTCGCCCGTCCCGAGGTGGTGTGCAGCTGATGGCGCTCTCCGAAGAACTCCTGATCGAAGCCAAGTCGACCATCGCCCGCGCGCTGGACGAGGACCTGCGTTTCGGGCCGGACATGACGACCATGGCCACCGTGCCCGCCGACGCGACGACGACGGCGGCGATGGTCACCCGCGAGCCCGGCGTGGCCGCGGGGGTGGACATCGCGCTGCTGGTGCTCGAGGAGGTGCTCGGCGCCGACGGCTACCGCATCACCGGACGGGTCGAGGACGGGGCGCGTCTGGAAGCCGGCGACGCGCTGTTGACGGTCGAGGCCCATACCCGCGGGCTACTGACGGCCGAGCGGACGATGCTCAACCTGGTGTGTCACCTCAGCGGCATCGCAACGACCACGGCGGCGTGGGTCGCCGCGGTGGAGGGCACCAACACCAAGATCCGCGACACCCGCAAGACGCTGCCCGGCCTGAGGCTCCTGCAGAAGTACGCCGTGCGAGTTGGCGGCGGGGTGAACCATCGGATGGGTCTCGGCGATGCGACGTTGATCAAGGACAACCACGTCGCCGCGGCAGGCGGCGTGCTCGAGGCGCTGCGCGCGGTGCGGGCGGCCGCGCCCGATCTGCCGTGCGAGGTCGAGGTCGATTCACTGGAGCAACTCGACGCAGTGCTCGGGGAGAACCTTGGCGAGCGGCCGCTCATCCTGCTGGACAACTTCCCGGTCTGGCAGACCCAGATCGCGGTGCAGCGCCGCGACTCGAGGTCCCCCGACACCCTGCTGGAGTCCTCGGGTGGCCTTTCGCTGGAAACCGCGGCCGAGTATGCGGGTACCGGCGTCGACTTCCTGGCCGTGGGTGCGCTCACCCACTCGGTGCGGGTGCTCGACGTCGGCCTGGATGTCTAGCGCGATCTCGGACACTCGAGCAAACGATTTCTTCGTCCATTTCGCCGGTCGGGGTGGCTAGGATCAGCCCATGCCTTCCAGCGCTTCCTCTTCAAACCGTCATGCCGGTGATTCGCGGGGAGCGGGCGTGCTGCCGATCGTCGCCGTGGTCCTCGCGGTAGTCGCGGTGGGGCTCTCCGCGTGGGCCGCGTTCCGGCCCGCCAAGGAGCCCGCAGCCCCGACCTACACGGCGGCGCAGCAATCCGACGCCAAGGCCGCGATCTGCGCGGCCGCCGACCTCGTCCGCAAGGGTGTCTCGCTGAACACCAACCTGCCCGTGCCGGGCGGGGAAGGCGACGTCACCGGATCTCTCGCGGTCGCCGCCAACGCCAGGGTGTCGCTGTCCGACGGCGGGCAGTACCTCCTTGCCCGGTTGGATCCGGCGACGCCGTCCAACCTGGCCGACCCGGTCCGCGAATTCGCCAACAAGCTGATGGACATCGGTGCAGGCGCCATCGCTGGCGCCCAGAACACGGAGCCGGCGCAGGCCGCGCGCCTCAAGGAAGCCGACGCGGCCAACGTCAAGATCGCCGAAGCCTGCAAATAGCGGTGTCAGTCACGCGCGTCGAGCAGTCGTCGCGCGCCAACCTTGGCGGCGTCCAGTGCTGATCGATCGCCCGCGATGCGCGACAGGATCAGCGCCCCTTCGATGAGCGCGATGACGGCCTGCGCGGTCTGCGCTGCTTCGTCGTCGGGCCACCCGTCCCTGCTTAGCCGCTCGGCGACGGCGGTGATCCAGCCGGCGAACGCCCTGGCCGCGGCCGCGCGCACCGGTTGGCTGGCGTTGACGGATTCGGTGGCGATGGGTTCGATCGGGCAGCCGTCCCGCGGGTCACCGTCCAGACCCGCGATCAGGATGTCGATCCACGTCGCGACGATGTCGGCGGCCGGACGTTCGGAGGCGAGGACCGAGCGCAGAAGGCGCGTGATGTCGCCGCCTGCGCCGTCGACGACGGCCGCCGCGAGTTCGGCCTTGCCGTCGGGGAAGTGGTGGTAGAGCGAGCCCGCCTTGACGTCGGCGGCCGCCAGGATCTGGTTGATGCCGGTCGCGGCATAACCCTGTCGGCGGAACAACGTGGCCGCGCTCTCGATGAGTGCGGAGCGGCTGCGATCGGGGCGGGGCACGTCTTGACAATACTTTAGTGATCGCTCAAGAATACTTGAACGGTCTCTAAAGAAGGGTCGTCACCATGCGGCAGTTGATGTTCGACGCTCCCGGCGAGTACGTCTGGCACGACGTGCCCGACCTGGAGATGGCGACGCCGGAGCAGGCATTGGTCAGGCCAGTGGCGGTGGCGTGCTGCGATCTCGACGTCGCGGTGTCGGAGGGCCTGCTACCGATGGCGCCAGGACACGCGGTTGGGCACGAGGGGGTGGCCGAGGTGGTCGCCGTCGGCGACGACGTCACGTCGGTGAAGGTCGGGGACCGGGTCATCGTGCCGTTCCAGATGAACTGCGGAACCTGCTCGGCCTGCCGGCGGGGCGCGACGGGCTCGTGCGCGACGCTGCCGCTGATGGCGATGTACGGCATGGCGCCCATCGCGGGTCTCGACGGCGGCGGCTTCCTCGCCGACCTGGTGTCGGTGCCCTACGCCGACGCGATGCTCATCCCGGTGCCCGAGGGGGTCGACCCCGTCACGGTGGCCTCGCTGTCCGACAACATTCCCGACGGCTGGCGCACGGTCGGCCCGTACCAGTCGGAGCTGGCGGCCCTCGATCCCGACGAGCGGAGGGTGCTCGTCGCAGGGCGGCGCTCGATCGGCCTCTACGCCGCTGCGTTCGCCGCGGCGATGGGCGCGCACGTCGACTACGTCGACACCGACCCGCAACGCCTTGCCGTCGCCGAGAAGCTCGGAGCGACCGTGCACGACCGACCGAAACCCGATCGGTCGTGGGAGCGATACCCCATCACCGTGCACACCTCCGCCGAGCCAGAGCTGCTGACCGCGACACTGCGCGCGACCTGGCCCGATGGCGTGTGCACCGACACCGGCCTCTTCATTCAGCCCGTGGAGCTGCCGCTGCTCGCGATGTACACCAGGGGAGTGCGCTTCGTCACCGGCCGGGTGAACGCGCGCACCGTGATCCCCGGCATCCTCGAATCAATCAGCGCGGGTTGCGATCTCGCGCCCGCCGTGGACCGGGTGGTGCACTGGGACGACGCGGCGCAGGCATGGCCGGCCATGACGAGCAAGACGGTCTACACCCGCGACTGACACACACCGTGGTGCGGTGCGCGACCCCGCTTCGGAGTGCTGATCAGACGGGTCCACCACGCCGTCACGCGCCCATCGGCGGTGATTCTTCCGGTGCGGACCTAGACGGTCGCGGCGCGGCGCACCAGCGAGAGAATCAGCGCAGCCGTCGCGAACAGCCCGGAGAAGGTCCGGTTGACCACCGTTTGGCGTCGCGGCGTGTGCATCCAGCGCAGGAGCCGTACCGACAAGCCGGTGTACAAGCCCATCACCACCATGTCCACGGCCACCATCGTCGCGCCGATCGCGAGGTATTGCGGGACCAGTGGGGCGGTGGGCACCACGAACTGCGGCAGCACGGCGAGGAAGAACACCAAACCCTTCGGATTGGTGGCGTTGACGAGGAAGCCCCGAACGATGAGCGCGACCCGGCCGCCGTCGACGGAGGTGTCGAGTTGCTCGCGCAGGTCCCTGGTCGCGGTCCGCCATTGCCGCACCGCGAGGTACAGCAGATAGGCCACACCGATCCACTTGATGACGTTGAACACGACGATCGAGCGGGTGACGATGGCTCCGAGTCCCACCGCGACGAGGGTCAGCTGCAGCATCAGACCGATCTCGAGGCCGAGGATGCTCCAGTACCCGCGGCGCACGCCATGGGTCAGGCCGGTGGCCATCGACTGAATCGCGCCGGCGCCGGGGGACACGGCGATCAGGATCGCCGCTCCGATGAACGTCAGCCACACTTCCCACGCCATGCCACGCAGTCTCGCAGGGTGCCGACGGTCAGTTCAACCGGTTATGGGCTCACCCGGATATGTCGGCGACGAACGTGCCCTGCCGTTTGGCGAGCATCTGGGCAATCCGCGGCAACGTAGGGTCGACGGTGCCTGCGGGCAGCACGCGAGGATTGGTCAGGTGCAGGTCCTTGCGGGCCACGTGGATGTCGGCCTCGCCGGCCGCAAGCACGTTCTTCACCCAGTTGGTCTTGCCGTGCATCAGCCCGATCGCTACCAGACCGTCCTTGCGATAGGCGGTGACGATGGTCTCGAACTCCTTGCCCGACGTGCGGCCGCGGTGCTTGACCACGGCGAAGCCGGGCGCCCGCTTCGACAGAGGTCGCAGCAGCGGGTTGACGTACTTGATCTGGAAGCGCTCCAGCCAGACCGGCATCAGCATCGGTACGCCCGGGGCGTTGTTGGGGTGGTCTTCTTTTCGGGATCCAGCGGCCATGGCCATGAATCTAGCCGCTTTGCTGCGCCGCCAACGCCCGTCGCAAGGCCGCCGGTGTCTGGTCGACGTGCTCACGCATGGTGCGGGTGAGGTGTGCCTGGTCGGCGAAGCCGAGCGACGCGGCCACACCGGCGAGGCTCGTCTCGTCACGACCGATCTGGTCCAGCGCGCGTCCGACGCGCACGCGGTTGCGGTACTTGGTCACCGACACCCCGAGTTCGCGTGGAAACGCCCTGCTCAATCGGTACGGTGACGCGCCGACCAGCTCCGCAAGCCCGAACAGGCCGCCAGCCGCCGGGTCCCCGTCATGGATGGCGGCCCGCGCACGCTCCACCAGCCGACGGTCGTATGGGCCGCCGGCGTCGTGCATCGGCGTCCGTCCCGCGGCGTCGCGAAGCGCGACCGCCAGCAGTCGCATCACCTCCTCGGCCAGCCGGTAGTCGACGTCGGACCGCCCAGCCGCCAACAGCCGACGATGGGCGAGCTCGGTTCGGGCGTCGACGTAGACCGTGGATACCCGCATCCGGCCCGGCTCGCCGACCAGTCGCCGCCACGCTGCGGGGCTCAGCTGGACCGACGTGCACGCGTCGCCGCCGCGCGGATGTGCGAACTGCTCCTCCTCGCCAGGCTCGCCGAGATACCCGATCGTGGGGTCGAGATCGACCGTGCCGCCCGACCCTCGCCGCCGGAATCGGCCCGCGCGCACCAGAACGAGCCGCGCGTCGACGGGGCGCTCGACCGGTGACCAGCCCGCGCAGTGGGGCCGGCAGGCCCATGCCCGGATGCTGAACTCGGGGCGGGCCGCGACGGTTTCGGCGGACAGCACACCCCGGACGTTATCCGGAGGCACCGACAGGTCCAGCCAGGTCCCGCAAGGATCTTCAAGACCTGCCGGCGACCTGCAGCGAGGCTGGGGTCATGGCATCAATACGCACAGAATTCGTGATCGAAGCCGACGCTGCGCGGGTCTGGAAGACCGTCGGCAACTGGGAGAACGGCCCCGCTGACATGGCGCCTGGCTACGTCGTCTCATCCCGAGCCGAGGGGCCCGTTCGCGTCGTGACCTTCGCCGATGGCCAGGTCGCCCGCGAACGGCTGGTCAGCCGGGACGACGAGGCCCGCCGAATCGTGTACTCGGTGATCGGAGACACCGTGCGGCCCGACCATGACAACGCGGTCATGCACGTCATAGCGGACGGAGAAGACCGCTGCCGGTTCGTCTGGTCGCGTGATGTGCTGCCCGACGAGCTTGCTCAGCCGCTCCTGGCGGCGATGCGCGATGCAGGCCCGATCATCAAGCGAACGATCGAGGTTCAGTAATCAATTTTTGTTCGGGTAGCGCGATCAGGGACAATCGAATCGATGACCCCGATCACGATGACACGCATCGACCTGCGCAACCGCTCCCTCAACGCGGCGCAGCTCCGTGCTGCGCTGCCCCGCGGCGGCGTTGACGTCGACACCGTCCTGCCCAAGGTCAAGCCGATCGTGGACGCCGTCGTCGAGCGTGGCGCCGTTGCGGCCCTCGAGTACGGCGAATCGTTCGACGGGGTGCGCCCCGACACCGTGCGGGTGCCGGCCGCCCGGCTGGCCGAGGCGCTCGCCGAGCTGGACCCCGCAGTGCGGGTGGCCCTCGAGGTGGCGATCGAGCGCAGCCGGGCCGTGCACGCCGACCAGCGGCGCACCGATACCACCACCACGCTGGCGCCGGGCGCCACGGTCACCGAACGCTGGGTGCCCGTCGAGCGCGTCGGGCTGTACGTACCCGGCGGCAATGCCGTCTACCCGTCCAGCGTCGTGATGAACGTCGTCCCCGCCCAGACGGCAGGGGTGGAGTCGCTGGTGATCGCCAGCCCGCCGCAGGCCGACTTCGGCGGGCTGCCGCACCCGACCATCCTGGCCGCAGCCGCGCTGTTGGGCGTCGACGAGGTGTGGGCGGTCGGCGGCGCGCAGGGCGTCGCGCTACTGGCCTACGGCGGCACCGACACCGACGGGGCCGAGCTCGCCCCCGTCGACATGATCACCGGGCCCGGCAACATCTACGTCACTGCTGCCAAACGGATCTGCCGATCGCAGGTCGGCATCGACGCCGAGGCGGGCCCCACCGAGATCGCGATCCTCGCCGACCACTCCGCCGATCCGGCGCACGTCGCCGCCGACCTGATCAGCCAGGCCGAACACGACGAGATGGCCGCCAGCGTGCTCGTCACCACCAGTGAGCACCTGGCCGACAACACCGACGCCGAGCTCGCCGTGCAACTCCTGACCACCGTGCACCGCGAGCGGGTGACCGCTGCGCTGACCGGACGGCAGTCCGCGATCGTGCTGGTCGACGATCTCGACGCCGGCGTCCGGACCGTCAACGCGTACGCCGCCGAACACCTCGAGATTCAGACGGTGGACGCCGCGGACGTCGCGAACCGGATCCGTTCGGCAGGTGCGATCTTCGTCGGGGCCTGGTCGCCGGTCAGCCTCGGTGACTACTGCGCGGGCAGCAACCACGTGCTGCCCACTGCCGGGTGTGCCAGGCACTCCGGCGGGCTGTCGGTGCAGACGTTCCTGCGCGGCATCCACGTCGTGGACTACAGCGAGGCGGCACTCAAGGACGTGTCCGGCTACGTGATCACCTTGGCGCAGGCGGAGAACCTGCCTGCACACGGCGAAGCGGTCCGCCGTAGGTTCGAATCGTGAACGAGGTCACCCGCAGGATCTCTCTGGAAGACCTGCCGCTGCGGGACAACCTGCGCGGCAAGTCGCCCTATGGTGCGCCTCAACTGTCGGTTCCGGTGCGGCTCAACACCAACGAGAACCCGCACCCGCCCACCCAGGCGCTCATCGACGACGTCGCCGCGTCGGTCCGCGACGCCGCCGCCGATCTGCATCGCTACCCCGACCGCGACGCCGTTTCGCTGCGCGCCGATCTCGCCGCCTACCTGAGCGCTCAGGTCGGAGTGCCCGTCGCCACCGAGAACGTCTGGGCGGCAAACGGTTCCAACGAGATCCTGCAGCAGCTGCTGCAGGCGTTCGGCGGCCCGGGTCGTACCGCCATCGGATTCGTGCCGTCGTACTCGATGCACCCGATCATCGCCGACGGCACCCAGACCGAGTGGGTCGAGGGCAAGCGGGCCGGTGACTTCGGCCTCGACGTCGACGCCGCCGTCGCCGCGATCACGGAGCGGCGGCCCGACGTGGTGTTCGTCGCCAGCCCGAACAACCCGTCGGGCCAGAGTGTTTCGCTCGGGGAGTTGCGCGCGGTGCTCGACGTCGCGCCGGGCATCGTGATCCTCGACGAGGCCTACGGCGAATTCTCGTCCCAGCCCAGCGCAGTGCAACTGCTCGCCGAGTACCCCGCGAAGCTCATCGTGACCAGGACCATGAGCAAGGCCTTCGCGTTCGCAGGCGGCCGCCTCGGTTACCTCGTCGCCGACCCCGCCGTCATCGACGCCATGCTGTTGGTGCGTTTGCCCTACCACCTGTCTTCGGTGACCCAGGCCGCCGCGCGCGCCGCGCTGCGGCATGCCGACGACACGCTTGGCAGCGTCGCCGCATTGATCGCCGAACGCAACCGAGTGTCGGAGGCGCTGGCGGGCATGGGTTTTCGCGTCATTCCCAGCGACGCCAACTTCATCTTGTTCGGCGAATTCACCGACGCGCCCGCGACGTGGCAGCGCTACCTCGAGGCCGGCGTGCTGATCCGCGACGTCGGCGTCCCCAAGTATCTGCGCGCCACCACCGGGCTCGCCGATGAGAACGACGTCCTGCTGGACGTCAGCGCACGCCTGGCCGCCACCGAACTGGCCACAGTCCCAAGTAGTGCAAGAGGAGTTCCACGATGACCGCCTTGGCCAACCGCCGCGCGAGGGTCGAACGCAAGACCAAGGAATCCGACATCGTCGTCGAACTCGACCTGGACGGCACCGGCCAGGTCGACGTCAACACCGGCGTTCCGTTCTTCGACCACATGCTGACCGCGCTGGGCAGCCACGCGAGTTTCGACCTGACCGTGCATGCGACGGGTGACGTCGACATCGAGGCGCACCACACCGTTGAGGACACCGCAATCGTGCTTGGCCAGGCGCTCGGCGAGGCGCTTGGCGCCAAGTTGGGCATCCGCCGCTTCGGCGATGCGTTCATCCCCATGGACGAGACGTTGGTGCACGCGTCGGTCGACGTCTCGGGACGCCCCTACTGCGTGCACACCGGCGAGCCGGATCACATGCTGCACAGCACGATTGCGGGCAACTCGGTGCCGTACCACACCGTGATCAACCGGCACGTGTTCGAGTCGCTGGCGATGCACGCGCGGATCGCGCTGCACGTGCGCACGCTGTACGGCCGCGACCCGCACCACATCACCGAGGCCCAGTACAAGGCGGTCGCGCGCGCACTGCGGCAGGCCGTCGAGCCCGATCCCAGGGTGACCGGGGTGCCGTCCACCAAAGGCTCACTGTGACAGTGAAGTCCGTGGTGGTCCTCGACTACGGGTCGGGCAACCTACGGTCGGCGCAGCGTGCGCTTGAGCGGGTGGGTGCGACGGTCGAGGTGACCTCGGATCCCGCCGCGGCGGCGGCTGCCGACGGCCTGGTGGTGCCTGGCGTCGGCGCCTACGAGGCGTGCATGAAGGGCCTTCGCGGCGTGGGCGGCGACAAGATCATCGCCGATCGGGTGGCGGCGGGCAGGCCCGTGCTCGGCATTTGCGTCGGCATGCAGATCATGTTCGCCCGCGGCGTCGAGTTCGGCGTCGAGACGCAGGGCTGCGCGCAGTGGCCCGGCTCCGTCGTGCGTCTCGACGCGCCGGTGATTCCGCACATGGGCTGGAACGTCGTGGCCGCCGCTCCGGGCAGCGCGCTGTTCAAGGGGCTGGACGCCGATACCCGGTTCTACTTCGTGCACTCCTACGCAGCACAGCAGTGGGAGGGCAACCCCGACGCCCTGCTCACGTGGGCGACGCACCACGTACCGTTCCTGGCGGCCGTCGAGGACGGCGCGTTGTCCGCCACACAGTTTCATCCGGAGAAGAGCGGTGACGCAGGTGCGGCACTGCTGAGCAATTGGGTCGAGGGGCTCTGACGGTGGGCAGGAGCGAAGCGACTTGGGAAGGCCTGTAGTGACCAACGTTCCACTGATACTTCTGCCAGCCGTCGACGTCGTCGAGGGCAAGGCCGTGCGCCTCGTACAGGGCGTGGCAGGCAGCGAAACCGACTACGGCTCAGCGCTGGATGCCGCGCTGGGCTGGCAGCGCGACGGTGCCGAGTGGATTCACCTCGTCGACCTCGACGCCGCCTTCGGCCGCGGGACCAACCTCGAACTGCTTGCCGAGGTCATCGGAACGCTCGACGTTGCCGTCGAACTGTCGGGAGGCATCCGTGACGACGACACCCTGTCGGCCGCACTGGCCACCGGGTGCGCTCGCGTCAACCTGGGCACGGCCGCGCTGGAGCACCCGGAGTGGTGCCGGCGCGTGATCGCCGAGCACGGCGAGAAGGTCGCCGTTGGCCTCGACGTGAAGATCGTTGACGGTGAGCACCGTCTGCGCGGACGCGGCTGGGAGACCGACGGCGGCGACCTGTGGCCCGTGCTCGATCGGCTCAACAGCGAAGGGTGCTCGCGCTACGTCGTCACCGACGTCACCAAGGACGGCACACTGAACGGGCCCAATCTGGAGCTGCTCACCCGCGTGGCCGAGCACACCGCAGCGCCCATCATCGCCTCCGGCGGAGTGTCCAGCATCGAAGACCTTCAGGCCATCGCGACCCTCGCCGGGCACGGCGTGGAGGGCTCGATCGTGGGCAAGGCGCTCTACGCCGGACGGTTCACACTGCCCGAGGCCCTCGCAGCGGTCAGTCGGTAGATCGCCGTGCCGTCAGACGATCCCGACCTCGACGCGCTGGTCGCCGCGGCGTCGGTGATCCTCGACGAAGCCTCCAAACCATTCGTCGCAGGACTTCGCGCCGAGTCGGCCGTCGCCAAGAAGGGCAACGACTTCGCCACCGAGGTCGACCTCGCGATCGAGCGGCAGGTCGTCGCAGCGCTCGAAGCGGCCACCGGAATAGGCGTGCACGGTGAGGAGTTCGGCGGCGCCCCGATCGACTCACACCTGGTGTGGGTGCTCGACCCGATCGACGGCACGTTCAACTACGCCGCGGGGCTGCCGACTTCGGCCATCCTGCTGGGTCTGCTGTGTGACGGCGAGCCGGTGGCGGGGCTGACCTGGCTGCCGTTCACCGACCAGCGCTACACCGCCGCTGCGGGAGGGCCGCTGTACGTCAACGGCATCGAGCAGACTCCACTCAAGGACGCAAAGCTGTCCGAATCCGTGGTGGGCCATGGCACGTTCAACATCGATTCGCGCGGTGAGTTCCCTGGCCGCTACCGGCTTTCCATCATCGAACAGCTGAGCCGCAACTGCTCTCGCATGAGGATGCACGGCGCCACCGGTGTCGACATGGCCTATGTCGCCGAGGGCGCACTGGGTGGTGCCATCAGCTTCGGTCACCACATCTGGGACCACGCCGCAGGCGTCGCACTGGTCAGGGCGGCAGGCGGCATCGTGACCGACCTCGCGGGGGAGCCATGGGGCCCGTCGTCGCGCTCGGCGCTCGCCGGTGTGCCGAGCGTGCACGCCGAGCTCCTGGAACTCGTCACGTTGGTCGGAGTACCGGAGGACTACCGATGAACCACCACGAGGGCGTCGCCGTCCGCGTGATTCCCTGCCTCGACGTCGACGACGGCCGGGTGGTCAAGGGCGTCAACTTCGAGAACCTGCGCGACGCAGGCGATCCCGTCGAACTGGCTGCTGCCTACGACGCCGCGGGCGCCGACGAGCTGACGTTCCTCGACGTCACCGCATCGTCGTCGGGCCGGGCCACCATGCTCGACGTGGTGCGTCGCACCGCCGAGCAGGTCTTCATCCCGCTCACCGTCGGTGGCGGCGTGCGGTCGATCTCCGACGTGGACGCCCTGCTGCGGGCCGGGGCGGACAAGGTGTCGGTGAACACCGCCGCCATCGCCCGCCCCGAACTGTTGGACGAGTTGTCGCGCCAGTTCGGGTCGCAGTGCATCGTGCTGTCCGTCGACGCCAGAACGGTGCCCGAGGGTTCGGCGCCAACCCCGTCGGGCTGGGAGGTCACCACCCACGGCGGCCGTCGCGGCACTGGCATCGACGCGGTCGAATGGGCGGCCCGCGGAGCCGAGTTGGGCGTCGGCGAGATCCTGTTGAACTCGATGGACGCCGACGGCACCAAGGCCGGGTTCGACCTCGACATGCTGCGGGCGGTTCGCGCGGCGGTCACCGTCCCCGTGATCGCCAGCGGTGGTGCGGGTGCGGTTGGCGACTTCGCGCCTGCGGTCGAGGCGGGTGCCGATGCGGTGCTGGCAGCCAGCGTGTTTCACTTCGGCGAGCTCACCATCGGCGAGGTCAAGACGGCGATGGCGGCAGAAGGGATCGTGGTGAGATGACCACACTTTTCCGCGATTTGGGCGCGCAAACGTTCGCTGAGCGACGGAAAACGCGCCCAAATCGCTCTGGGGGGGTGCGGAGATGAGCCTCGACCCGGACATCGCGGCGCGGCTGAAGCGCGACCCGAACGGTCTGTTCGTCGCGGTCGCACAGGACCGCGCCAGCGGCCAGGTGCTGATGGTGGCGTGGATGGACGACGAGGCGCTGGCCCGCACGCTGGAAACCCGCAAGGGCACGTACTTCTCGCGTTCCCGCAACCAGTACTGGGTCAAGGGCGAGACGTCGGGACACACGCAGCACGTGCACTCGGTGCGCCTGGACTGCGACGGCGACACCGTGCTTCTCGAGGTGGATCAGGTGGGCGCGGCATGTCACACCGGCGACCGTACGTGCTTCGACGCGGATGAGCTTCTCGCCGCTCAGGATTGACCGTCAGACGATGCGGGTCGCCTTGGCTCGCGCCGTCCAGCGGCCCTCGTCGTAACCGACCTGAACCGGGTGGTCGAACGCGTTCGTCACGTTGTCGGTCGTGACGACCTCGTGCGCAGGCCCCGACGCGACGGTGCGGCCCTCGGCGATCAACAGCGCGTGCGTCGTCGTGGTCGGGAGTTCCTCGAGGTGGTGGGTGACCAGAATCGAAGCCACGTCGGGATGGGTGTCGTCGAGCGAGTCCATCGTCTCCAGCAGCTGCTCGCGAGCAGCTACGTCCAGCCCCGTGGTCGGCTCGTCGAGCAGCAGCAGCCGCGGCTCCGAGACCAGTGCTCTGGCAATGAGACTGCGGCCGCGTTCGCCCTGCGACAGGGTCGGCCAGAGGGCGTCGGCCTTGTGCGGCAGGCCTACCGACGCGATCATCGCGTCGGCGCGGTCCAGCTCGTCCTGGCTGGGCGTCCAGCGCATCGGAAGGTCGATCGTCGCGGTGATCCCGGTCAGCACGACCTCGCGCACCGAGAGCGAATACTGAAGCCGGTGGCGAGGATTCACGTGCCCGATGGAGTGGCGCAGGCGCGCCAGGTCGACTCGGCCCATCTGCTCGCCGAGCACTCTGACACTGCCCGACGTCGGAAACGTCACCGCGGCACAGAAACCCAGCAGGGTGCTCTTTCCTGCCCCGTTGGGGCCGAGCAGCGCCCAGTGCTCGCCTGCGTTGACGGTCAGCGAGATGCCGTCGATGATCTGCTTGCCGTCGCGGCGGAACGTCACGTCCGCCAGTTCGAGAACGGTTGTCACGAAGCCCCCTACGCCGACTGACGTTGGCGCAGCACCTCCAACGCCTTGTCGGCGTGGGTGTCCATGCTGAACTCGCTGGCGATCACCTCGAGCACCGTGCGGTCGGTGTCGATGACGAACGTGGTGCGCTTGACCGGCATCAGCTTGCCGAGCAGCCCACGCTTGACGCCGAACTGCGTCGCGACGACGCCATCGGCGTCGGACAGAAGCGGGTAGTCGAACTTCTGCATGTCGGCGAACTTGGCCTGCTTGGCGACGGCGTCGGCGCTGATCCCGACCCGGCCTGCCCCGACGGCGGCGAACTCGCCGGCGAGGTCGCGGAAGTGGCAGGCCTCCTTGGTGCAACCCGGCGTCATCGCCGCCGGGTAGAAGAACAGGACAATGGGTCCGTCGGCGAGCAGGCTCGTCAGGCTCCGCACGGTGCCTGTCTGGTCTGGCAGTTCGAACTCGTTCACCCGGTCACCACGTTTCATGCTCGCCACGCTACGCCCGCGGGCCACTGGTCATGGGTGCGGTGTGCTCGGCCGGGACCGCTGAAGTGAAAAGCGTTGGCGCCAGCCACGGCTCCCATGCCACGCTCGACCGGATGTTGGATCTCGATGCCTTCGTGGCCGACGGGTACGTCAAGGTGGAACGGGCAGCGCCGCGCAGCGTTGCCGACGCGGCGCGTGCCGCGCTTTGGGAGCAGATGCGCCTTTCGCGCGACGCTCCCGAGGATTGGTCGTTGCCTGTGGTGTGGGCGTCCGACATGACCGGAGCAGGTCCGTTCGGCGAGCTCGTCCGTAGCTCCCGACTGAGCGCCGCACTCGACCGGATCTGCGGCCGCGGCGGGTGGCTACCGCGCCGTGCGCTTGGCAACATTCCGGTCCGGTTTCCGGTGTCACCGGCCCACGACGACCGCGGTTGGCACGTCGACGCGAACACCCCGCTGCCCGACGGCTCGTGGGCGGTCACCGGGCGACCGCACACCGTGCTGTTGCTGACCCTCCTTTCTGACGTGGGCGTGCACGACGCACCTACTCGCCTCCGGGTGGGATCGCACCACGACGTGGCCGGTGTTCTCGGTGCCGACCCGGTCGATTTCGCCGACATGGGTCGACTCGTCGACGAGGTGAGCCGCGACCGCTTCGTCACCCACGCAACCGGGGAACCAGGCGACATGTACGTCGTGCACCCGTTCACGGTGCACGCCGCCGACGAACACCGTGGCCGCGAGCCGCGCTTCATGGCGCAGTCACCGGTAATGCTGACCGGTCCGGTTGCGCCTGGGACGGCGTCATCGCTGGCACGGGTATTCGCCCGCTGAGCGGGGGCGCGGCCCGACGGTCATCGGGCGGTGGCGGGTCTGGGAGAATCGGCACGTGCCGTCGACCACCCACCACGCCCACGGTTCCTCGCTCGCCGTCACCACGTCGCGTGAGGACTTCCGGGCGCTCGCCGCCGAACACCGCGTGGTGCCGGTGACCCGCAAGGTGCTCGCCGACAGTGAGACACCGCTGTCGGCGTACCGCAAGCTGGCCGCCAACCGACCGGGCACGTTTCTGCTGGAGTCCGCGGAGAACGGCCGGTCGTGGTCGCGATGGTCGTTCATCGGGGCGGGGGCGCCCTCGGCGCTGACGGTGCGCGATGGCGAGGCGGTCTGGCTCGGTGTGACGCCGCAGGACGCGCCACGCGGTGGTGATCCGCTGCAGGCGCTGCGGGCCACGCTGGACCTGCTCAGGACGGAGCCGGTGGCCGGGCTGCCGCCGCTGTCCAGTGGGCTGGTCGGGTTCTTCGCCTACGACATGGTGCGGCGACTCGAGCGGCTGCCCGAGTTGGCCGTCGACGACCTTCAGCTGCCCGACATGTTGCTGCTGCTAGCCACCGACGTCGCTGCCGTCGACCACCACGAGGGCACCATCACGCTGATCGCCAACGCGGTGAACTGGAACGGCACCGACGAGCGGGTGGACTGGGCCTATGACGATGCCGTGCGACGCCTCGATGTGATGACTGCGGCGTTGGGGGAGCCTCTGCACTCCACGGTCGCCACGTTCGGCCGCCCCGAGCCGGTGCACCGCCAGCAGCGCACCGTCGAGGAGTACACCGCGATCGTCGAGAAGCTCGTCGGCGACATCGAAGCGGGGGAGGCGTTCCAGGTGGTGCCGTCTCAGCGATTTGAAATCACCACCCGCGCTGATCCACTCGATGTCTACCGGATGCTGCGGGTGACCAATCCCAGCCCCTACATGTACCTGCTCAACGTGCCGAATGCCGCTGGCGAACTTGACTTCTCGATCGTCGGGTCGAGTCCGGAGGCGCTGGTGACCGTGCAGGACGGCAAGGCCACCACGCACCCGATCGCGGGGACGCGGTGGCGCGGCGAGACCGAGGAGGAGGACGTGCTGCTCGAGAAGGAGCTGCTGTCCGACGACAAGGAACGCGCCGAGCACCTGATGCTCGTCGATCTCGGCCGCAACGATCTCGGCCGGGTCTGCGTGCCAGGCACGGTGAAGGTGGAGGACTACAGCCACATCGAGCGCTACAGCCACGTCATGCACCTCGTCTCGACGGTGACGGGGCTGCTGGCCGAAGGCAAGACGGCGTTGGATGCGGTGACCGCGTGCTTCCCGGCAGGCACCCTGTCCGGCGCGCCGAAGGTGCGGGCAATGGAGCTCATCGAGGAGGTCGAGAAGACGCGGCGTGGCCTCTACGGCGGCGTGCTCGGCTACCTCGACTTCGCGGGCAACGCCGACTTCGCGATCGCCATCCGCACCGCCCTGATGCGCAACGGCACCGCCTACGTGCAGGCAGGCGGAGGCGTGGTGGCCGACTCCAACGGCCCCTACGAGTACAACGAGGCCGCCAACAAGGCGCGTGCCGTGCTCAACGCCATCGCTGCGGCAGAAACGCTGAAGGAGCCATGACACGCATCGCTCAGCTGCTGCTGGTGCTCGCCGCGCTCGCGCTGTGGGTCGGTTCGCGGATGACGTGGGTCGTGGTGTCGTCGTTCGACGGATTGGGACAGCCGAAGACCGCGACGTTGTCGGGTGCGGCGTGGTCGACGGCGCTGGTGCCGTTGGCGCTGCTGGTGCTGGCCGCCGCCGTCGCCGCGCTCGCGGTGCGGGGCTGGCCGCTGCGGCTGCTGGCGCTGCTCGTCGCCGTTGCCAGCGCAGGGATGGGCTACCTGGGAATCGGGCTGTGGGTGATCCGTGACGTCGCGGTGCGCGCGGCCGATCTGGCTCAGGTGCCCCTCATCGCCCTGGTCGGAACGCAGCGGCAGCATTGGGGTGCCGGGCTGACCCTGGTCGCGGCGGCGCTGACGCTGGCCGGTGCCGTGCTGCTGCTGAGGGCGGCTGCGGAACCCAAGTCGGACGCCGGGAAGTACGTCGCACCAGCGGCAAGGCGTGAGGCGGCGCAACGGGATGAAAGCGGCGACGGAATGTCCGAACGGATGATCTGGGATGCCCTCGACGAGGGCCGTGACCCGACGTCCACCGACAACGAGGGTCGGTGACAAGAGGTGTGGTGCACGCGACTACCCTGCGATACAGACATTCCGGGATCGCCCGGATGCTCAGGTACGGCTCGGAAGGACATCCACGGCTCATGAGTTCGGGTACCGTGCTCGACTCCATCATCGAGGGAGTCCGCGCCGACGTAGCCGTCCGCGAAGCCGCCGTGAGCTTGGACGAGGTCAAGGCAAAGGCCAAGAACGCGACGGCTCCGCTGGACGTATTGGCCGCGCTCCAGGTGCCCGGCATCGGCGTCATCGCAGAGGTCAAGCGGGCAAGCCCGTCGCGCGGTGCGCTCGCATCGATCTCCGACCCGGCGAAGCTGGCCCGCGCCTACCAGGACGGTGGGGCCCGCGTGATCAGCGTGCTCACCGAGCAGCGCCGCTTCAACGGGTCGCTCGACGACTTGGACGCCGTGCGCGCCGCCGTCTCGATTCCGGTGCTGCGCAAGGACTTCATCGTCGGGCCCTATCAGATTCACGAGGCGCGGGCGCACGGCGCCGACATGCTGTTGCTCATCGTCGCGGCGCTCGAGCAGTCGGCTCTGGTGTCGATGATCGACCGCACCGAGTCGCTGGGCATGACCGCGCTCGTCGAGGTGCACACCGAGGACGAAGCCGACCGCGCCCTGCAGGCAGGTGCGCGTGTGATCGGCGTCAACGCAAGGGATCTCAAGACTTTGAACGTGGATCGCGACTGCTTTGCCCGGATTGCTCCCGGGCTGCCGTCCAACGTCATCCGGATCGCCGAGTCCGGCGTCCGGGGCACTGCCGATCTGCTCGCCTACGCGGGTGCGGGTGCTGATGCCGTGCTCGTCGGCGAGGGGCTGGTCACCAGCGGTGATCCCCGCAGTGCCGTCGCCGACCTGGTCACCGCAGGCACGCACCCGTCCTGCCCGAAACCCTCCCGCTGAGATAGTGGCCGATCTCGCGGGTCCCGAGCTGCCGCGTTCCAGCGCAGCCGTCGCCGAACCCACTGCCCACGACCCGGACGCCAAGGGTTACTTCGGCGCCTATGGCGGACGACTCGTCCCAGAAGCCTTGATGGCGGTCATCGAAGAGGTCACCGCCGCCTACGAGAAGGCCAGGTCGGATCAGACCTTCCTCGACGAGCTGGACCGCCTGCAGCGGCACTACACCGGCAGGCCGTCGCCGCTGTACGAGGCGACCCGGCTGAGCGAGCACGCCGGGGGAGCACGATTGTTCCTCAAGCGAGAAGACCTCAACCACACCGGTTCCCACAAGATCAACAACGTTCTCGGTCAGGTTCTGTTGGCCCGGCTGATGGGCAAGAACCGGGTGATCGCCGAGACCGGTGCGGGTCAGCACGGCGTGGCGACCGCGACGGCCTGCGCGCTGCTCGGCATCGAGTGCGTGGTCTACATGGGGGCGGTCGACACCGCCCGCCAGGCCCTGAACGTGGCACGGATGCGGCTGCTCGGCGCCGAGGTGGTGTCCGTCGAGTCCGGTTCGAAGACGCTCAAGGACGCGATCAACGAAACCTTCCGCGACTGGGTCGCTCACGCCGACAACACCTACTACTGCTTCGGCACCGCGGCGGGCCCGCATCCGTTCCCCGCGATGGTGCGTGACTTCCAGCGTGTCATCGGCCTCGAGGCGCGAGCCCAGATTCTGGCGCAGGCGCATCGCCTACCCGACGCTGTGACTGCTTGTGTTGGTGGAGGATCGAACGCGATCGGCGTGTTCCACGCCTTCATCGACGATCCCGGTGTCCGGCTGATCGGCTACGAGGCCGCAGGCGACGGCGTGGAGACCGGCAGGCATGCCGCGACCTTCGCCGGTGGCTCGCCTGGCGCGTTCCAGGGCTCGTTCTCCTACCTGCTGCAGGACGAGGACGGCCAAACCATCGAATCGCATTCGATCTCAGCCGGTTTGGATTACCCGGGCGTCGGGCCCGAGCATGCGTACCTGAAGGATCGTGGGCGCGCCGAGTACCGGCCGATCACCGACACCGAGGCCATGGACGCGTTGTCGCTGCTGTCGCGGACCGAGGGCATCATCCCTGCCATCGAGTCCGCGCACGCGGTGGCGGGCGCACTCAAGCTCGGTGTCGAGCTCGGACCGGATTCGATCATCGTGGTGAACCTCTCGGGCCGCGGCGACAAGGACGTCGAGACGGCGGCGAAGTGGTTCGGCCTGTTCGACGGCGGGGGGACGCCAGAATGACGACCAGCCGGTTGGCCGGACTGTTCGACACGTGCCGCGCGGAGAACCGTTCGGCGCTGATCGGCTATCTGCCCACGGGATACCCGGACGTCGCGACGTCGATCTCGGCGATGGTGGCCATGGTCGAATCCGGTTGCGACATCATCGAAGTGGGCATCGCCTACTCGGACCCCGGGATGGACGGACCCACCATCGCGGCGGCCACGAACGTCGCCCTGCATGGTGGGGTACGGGTCAGGGATGCGTTGACCGCCGTCGAGGCGATCAGCAAGGCCGGTGGTCGCGCCGTGGTGATGACCTACTGGAACCCCGTCTTGAAGTGGGGCGTCGATGCGTTCGCGCGTGACCTCGCATCGGCTGGCGGTCTGGGCCTGATCACCCCCGATCTGATCGTCGACGAGGCCGACGAG
Source organism: Mycolicibacterium sp. P9-64 (assembly GCF_008329605.1). GTDB lineage: Bacteria > Actinomycetota > Actinomycetes > Mycobacteriales > Mycobacteriaceae > Mycobacterium. The sequence continues at coordinate 121,991 of NZ_NPKO01000003.1, read as the reverse complement.
TGGATCGAGGTGTCCGAGGCGCGTGATCTCGACCGGATCTTCCTGGTTGCGCCGTCGTCCACCCCCGAACGACTGGCCACCACGGTGGCGGCGTCGCGCGGGTTCGTCTACGCCGCCTCGACGATGGGCGTGACCGGTGCTCGCGACGCGGTGTCCGATGCTGCGCCCGAACTGGTCGCCCGTGTCAAGGCGGTCTCCGACATTCCCGTCGGAGTCGGGCTGGGAGTTCGTTCACGCGAACAGGCGGCACAGATCGGTGCGTACGCCGACGGGGTAATCGTCGGATCGGCGCTGGTGTCGGCGTTGAGTGACGGCATCCCCGCCGTGCGTGCCTTGACCGAAGAGCTGGCCGACGGAGTGCGACAGAGGATTACAGCGTGACGACATCGGTACTGGCCTACATCCCGAGTCCGGACCAGGGAGTGTGGCACCTCGGTCCCGTGCCGCTGCGGGCGTACGCGCTGTGCATCATCGCCGGGATCGTCGCCGCACTGATCGTCGGTGACCGGCGCTGGGTCGCCCGCGGCGGTCAGGCCGGCGTCATCTACGACATCGCGCTGTGGGCGGTTCCGTTCGGCCTGATTGGTGGCCGGCTCTACCACGTCATGACCGACTGGCGTACGTACTTCGGTGACGATGGTGCGGGATTCGTTGCAGCGCTTCGGATCTGGGATGGTGGCCTCGGCATCTGGGGTGCGGTGGCGCTGGGCGCGGTCGGCGCCTGGATTGGATGCCGCAGCCGCGGCATTCCGCTGCCGGCGTTCGGTGACGCCATCGCCCCCGGCATCGTGCTGGCGCAGGCGATCGGCAGGCTCGGCAACTACTTCAACCAGGAACTCTATGGACGGGCGACGACGCTGCCGTGGGGCCTGGAGATCTACGAACGGCGCAACTCCGCAGGGGTGCTCGACTCGCTCAACGGCACCTCGACGGGGCAGCTCGTCGAGGTGGTCCACCCGACGTTCCTGTACGAACTGCTGTGGAATCTGCTGGTTTTTGCGGTGCTCATCTACGTGGACCGGCGCTTCAAGATCGGCCACGGCCGGCTGTTCGCGCTGTACGTCGCGGGGTACTGCGTCGGCCGGTTCTGGGTCGAGCTGATGCGTAGCGACATGGCGACCCACATCGCGGGGATCCGGATCAACACGTTCACCTCGACGTTCGTGTTCATTGCAGCCGTCGTCTACGTCATGGTTGCGCCGAAGGGTCGAGAAGATCCCGAGTCCTTGAAGGGCAACGACGTCGACGACGAGGAATCGCCGATCGACGAGATCGGCGAGGAGCTGGTCGCGGTTGCCGCCACCAGTGGTGTGGTTGCCGCGGCGACCGTGGCCGGTGCGGAAGACGAGCGCGCTGATGCGGGTGCAGTCTCCGTCGAAGCTGAGCAGCCGGTCGTCGGGGATGCGTCTGCTGAGGACGTAGAGGAGTCCGAGTCCGATTCCGATTCCGACGACGTAGAAGACGATGACGATGTCGAAGGTGCCGAGCCGGTAGGTGCTCAGTCGGGGCCGATGTCCGAACAGGCCGAGGAACTCGCCGCCGAGACCAACGAGGAGCCCGACGAGGACGACGAAGCGGAGGCGGTGGCCGCTGCCGAGGACGCCATTGGATCCGAAGCCGGCGAGCCCGACGAAGCCGAAGACGAAGACGAGGCCGACGAAGCAGAGAACGAGCCCGAGGCCCTCGAGCCAGTGACTGACGTCGCTGAACCCGAAGAGGGATTGGGTTCGGTGGAGGGCACCGAGGCGGCTGAAGAGGTCGTCGACGAGCCCGTGGTCGCCGAGTCTGAATCTGCGGAACCCGAAGCGGGATTGGGTTCGGTCGAGGGTGACGAGGTCGCTGCCGCGGGGCAGGACGCGGCTGAGGTGCACGAGGCTGCCGTTGAGGGCACCGAGACTGCCGAAGCCCTGGCCGGTGAGGTCGCCGACGAGGCTGAGCCTGCCGAGCACGAGGGCGTTACCGGACCCGGGCCGGAGTCGTCTGAAGCGGAGGGGGAGCCAACCGACGCCGAGTCCGCCGAATCTGAATCCGCGGAACCCGAAGCGGGATTGGGTTCGGTCGAGGGTGACGAGGTTGCTGCCGCGGGGCAGGACGCGGCCGAGGTGCACGAGGCTGCCGTTGAAGGTGCCGAGGAAGCCGAAGCCGTGGCTGCAGAAGTCGCCGAAGAGGCTGCGCCTGCTGAAGCCGCAGAGCCTGCTGATACACCCGTGCAGACTGCCCGACCCGCCGCCGAACCGCCGCGCGGACGATGGTGGCGGCGTCGCGGCTAGGGGCCGCCCGCCTGGATTTCATCCACAGACACCTAGGCGGTAGGGGCGCCGGCGCGTAGGAAGACGACGACGGCCCCGGCCGATCGTGCCGTAATCACGTTCCCGGCTTCGCGTACCCGGAGGACCTTCGGCCCCGACGACTAGTGCCATTGGCCTCCGGCTTCCAGGCTTGCTTGAACCTAGCCTGGTGCTGAGCACATTGGCGATGCAGCACGCTCGCCAGGGTGTCTAGGGGGAGGTCTACCGTGACTGAAAACCGTTTTCTCTTCCGGGCGCTAGTTGTGGCCGGACTAGCCGCGGCAACGGTACTGATCGGACCGGCTACGCCAGCTGGCGCCGACGCGCCGGCGGCCGGGATGGACTGCGGATCGGACCAAATCGGCGACTCCGCGACGGCAGGTGACGGCGGAGCACTTCGGTGCATCGTGGATGACCAGGGCAAGCTCCACTGGCTACCTGACACACACGCCGTCGCAACGATTGCGGACCTGCAATCCGCGGGCTACTCGGTGACGGTGGACCGTGCCGGCGACAAGCCGCTTACCGATTGCACGGTGGTTGAGGTGCACAACGCGATGACGACGTCGTCGTTGAACTCAGGAGGCACCTCGCCTGGTGGACCTGGCTCCATCGGCGACAAACATCAGACGACGATCGTGGTCAGCAAGACCATAGACGTCACGCTGGATTGCACCCACTAAACGGCTGGAGCGACCGGCAACTCGGTGACCGGACTGTCACTGGACCTCACCGACCGGGCACGGCTACGCCACCAAACCCGGAGGCAGCCTGTACTTCCTCGTGCTGAGTACGCCGACGGGCGGTTCTGGCATGCTGAATGGCATGACGGAACCGCAGTTCGGGGGCAGAGAAGACTGGTCGGCGTCTGCGCCTCCGCCACCGCAGCAGGCACCAGGGGGATATCCGCCGCCCCCGTTCCCGCCGCAGTATCAACCCCAGTACCCGCCGCCGCCTGCGGGTGCGTACTACGACCCGTCGGCGCCCTACGGCCGCCATCCCCTCACGGGGGAGCCGCTGTCGGAGAAGTCCAAGGTGGTCGCGGGCCTGCTGCAGTTGCTCGGCCTGTTCGGACTGGTGGGCATCGGCCGCATCTACCTCGGCTACACCGGCCTGGGCATCGCCCAGCTGGTCATCGGGCTCCTCACCTGCGGCATCGGTGCGATCATCTGGGGCATCATCGACGCCATCATGATCCTCGGCGACAAGGTGCGCGACCCGCAGGGCCGTCCACTCCGCGATGGAACCTAGTACCACCGGCAAGGCCACGGGGCCATTGCTGGGGACGCTCGCCACGGGCGCGATCTTCGCAGGCGCCCTGGCCTACGTCGGGATGAGCGATCCGCACCGGCAAGGCTTCCTGTTCCCCGAATGCCCGTTCAGGCTGGCGACCGGCTGGAATTGCCCGGCGTGCGGCGGTCTTCGGATGACCCACGACCTGCTGCACGGTGACCTCGGGGCCGCAGTGGTCGACAACGTGTTCCTGGTCGTCGGGCTCCCGCTGCTGGCGATCTGGCTGCTGGTGCGGTGGCGCCGCGGCCAACGCCTGATGCCGATCCCCGCGACGATCACGATCGGCGTGCTGGCGCTTGCGTGGACGGTGGTCCGCAACTGGCCGGGGTTCCCGCTGGTCCCGACCTTGATCGACGGGTAGCTCAGCTACCGCGCTGATATACTCGCACTTCGGGCCGCTGCAGTCCCGCGAAGATCGTTTCCGGACTGCGGAGGTACATCCCAGTGCTGTTTTCGGCATTGCCCGATGCGCAGGGGCTCTACGACCCCGAGCGTGAATCAGACTCGTGTGGCGTCGCCATGATCGCCGACATCCAAGGCCGCCGTTCGCACGCCATCGTCGCCGACGGACTGACGGCGCTGGAGCACCTCGAACACCGCGGCGCAGCAGGCGCCGAACCGAATAGCGGTGACGGTGCAGGCATTCTGCTGCAGCTGCCGGTCGACCTGCTGCGTGACGTCGTCGACTTCGACCTGCCGCAACCCACACCCGAAGGCGAGAACACATTTGCGGCCGGAATCTGCTTCCTGCCAGCCGATCCCGTCGCACGCGCAGACGCTCGCGCCGGTGTCGAGCGCATCGCCGCGGAAGAAGGTCTTGAAGTCCTCGGCTGGCGCGAGGTCCCGACCGACCCCGACGGGGCCGAGATCGGGATGACCGCGCTCGGATGTATGCCGCACATGACTCAATTGTTCGTTGCGGCAGCCGAACACGACGGCGGCCGGCCCGCAGGCATCGAGCTCGACCGCAGGGTGTACCCGCTGCGCAAGCGCGCCGAGGCGGCGCCCGACGAAACGCAGGTGTACTTCCCGTCACTGTCCAGCCGCACCATGGCCTACAAGGGCATGCTCACGACGATGCAACTGCCGCGATTCTTTCCCGACCTTCGCGACGAACGTTGCAAGAGCGCCATCGCGATCGTCCATAGCCGCTTCTCCACCAACACCTTTCCGTCCTGGCCGCTGGCCCACCCGTTCCGCTTCGTGGCGCACAACGGCGAGATCAACACCGTGCGCGGCAACCGCAACCGCATGCATGCCCGCGAGGCCATGCTGGCCAGCGCCCGCATCCCTGGTGACCTGAGCCGGCTGTCCCCGGTCTGCCCGCCGGGATCGTCGGACTCCACGGCCTTCGACCAGGTGCTCGAACTGCTGCACCTCGGCGGCCGAAGCCTGCCCCACGCCGTGCTGATGATGATCCCCGAGGCGTGGGAGAACAACACCACGATGGAGCCCGAGCGCCGCGCGTTCTGGCAGTTCCACGCGTCCCTGATGGAGCCGTGGGACGGGCCCGCCTGCGTCACGTTCACCGACGGCACCGTCGTGGGAGCGGTCCTGGACCGCAACGGTTTACGGCCAGGACGCTGGTGGCGCACCATCGACGACCGGCTGATCCTCGCCAGCGAGAGCGGCGTGCTGGACGTGCCGTCGGCCGAGATCGTGGCCAAGGGTCGCCTCGAGCCGGGAAAGATGTTCCTGATTGATACCGCCGCGGGCCGGATCGTGTCCGACGACGAGATCAAGGACGAGCTGGCGCGGGCCGAGCCCTACGACGAGTGGCTGCATTCGGGTCTACTCGATCTCAAGACGCTGCCCGACCGGGTGCGGGTGCAGCCCAACCACGATTCAGTGGTGCGCAGGCAGATCTCCTTCGGCTACACGGAGGAGGAGCTCCGCATCCTGCTCACCCCCATGGCCGCCTCCGGCGCCGAACCGTTGGGCTCCATGGGAACCGACACCCCGACCGCCGTGCTCTCGCAACGGTCGCGGCTGCTCTACGACTACTTCGTCGAACTCTTCGCCCAGGTCACCAACCCACCCCTGGACGCCATCCGCGAGGCGGTCGTGACGTCCATGGCCCGGGTGATGGGACCCGAGCACAACCTGCTCGAACCGTCCGCAGCGTCCTGTCGGCAGATCAAGCTGGCCTGGCCCGTGCTCGACAACGACGAACTCAACAAGATCGTGCACATCAACGACGACGGCGAGCAGCCCGGGCTCAAGACCACGGTGCTTCGAGCGCTCTACGACGTCGAACGCGGCGGCGAAGGCTTGGGCGAGGCGCTGGACGATCTGCGCATCCGGGCCAGTGAGGCCATCGCGAAGGGCGCACGGACGCTGGTCATCTCAGACCGGGACTCCGATCACACGAAGGCGCCGGTCCCGTCGCTGCTCGCGGTCTCGGCGGTGCACCACCATCTGGTCCGCACCAAGGCGCGCACCACCGTCGGGCTGGTGGTGGAGAGCGGTGACGCGCGCGAGGTGCACCACATCGCGATGCTGATCGGCTTCGGTGCCGCGGCCGTCAACCCCTACCTTGCCTTCGAGTCCATCGAAGACCTGGTCCGTGAAGGCGAGCTCACCGGCATCGAACCCGCCACGGCCGTGCGCAACTACCTCAAGGCGCTCGGCAAGGGCGTGATGAAGGTGATGAGCAAGATGGGCATCTCGACCGTCGCCTCCTACACCGGCGCGCAGGCCTTCGAGGCCATCGGCATCGACCGCGACGTCGTCGACGAGTACTTCGCGGGCACCCCAACCCAACTCGGCGGCGTCGGCCTCGACGTGCTTGCCGAGGAGGTCAAGCTCCGCCACCGCAGGGCCTACCCGGAGAACCCCACCGAGCGTGTGCACCGCAGGCTCGAGGTCGGTGGCGAGTACGCGTTCCGGCGCGAGGGCGAGCTCCACCTGTTCACCCCGGAAGTCGTCTTCCTGCTGCAGCACTCGACGCGCACGGGCCGCCACGACGTCTTCGCGCAGTACTCCGAAGAGGTCAACCGGCTGACCCGCGACGGCGGGGCGCTCCGTGGGCTCTTCGAACTGAAGACCGGCGTGCGCCCGCCCGTGTCGCTGGACGAAGTGGAATCGGTCGAATCGATCCTCACCCGGTTCAACACCGGCGCAATGAGTTACGGCTCCATCTCCGCCGAGGCGCACGAAACCATGGCGATCGCCATGAACGCGCTCGGCGGCCGCTCGAATAGCGGCGAGGGAGGTGAGGACACGGACCGCCTCTACGATCCGCGCAGGCGGAGCGCCGTCAAGCAGGTCGCCTCGGGCCGGTTCGGCGTCACCAGCGACTATCTGGTCAACGCCACCGACATCCAGATCAAGATGGCTCAGGGCGCCAAGCCCGGCGAGGGCGGCCAGCTACCCGGCTACAAGGTGTACCCGAACATCGCCAAGACGCGGCACTCCACGCCAGGGGTCGGGCTGATCTCGCCGCCGCCGCACCACGACATCTACTCGATCGAGGATCTGGCGCAGCTGATCCACGACCTCAAGAACGCCAACTCGGAGGCGCGCATCCACGTCAAGCTGGTCAGCTCGGTCGGTGTCGGGACGGTCGCGGCGGGTGTGTCGAAGGCGCACGCCGACGTGGTGCTGATCTCGGGCTACGACGGAGGAACCGGTGCGGCGCCACTGACGTCGCTCAAGCACGCAGGCGCACCCTGGGAAATCGGGCTCGCCGACACCCAACAGACGCTGGTGCTCAACGGTCTTCGCGACCGGATCACCGTGCAGTGCGACGGCGGGCTGCGCACGGCGCGCGACGTCATCGTGGCGGCGCTGCTCGGCGCCGAGGAGTACGGCTTCGCCACCGCTCCGCTGGTGGTGGCCGGCTGCATCATGATGCGGGTCTGCCACCTCGATACCTGCCCCGTGGGCGTGGCGACGCAAAACCCGGAACTGCGGGCGCGCTTCAACGGCAAGCCCGAGTTCGTGGAGAACTTCTTCCGGTTCATCGCCGAGGACGTCCGCAAGTATCTGGCCGAGCTCGGTTTCCGCAGCATCGACGAGGCGGTCGGACGGGTCGACGTGCTCGACACCGCCCCGGGCGTCGCGCACTGGAAGAGCCGCGGGCTCGACCTCACGCCCATCTTCGCAATCCCCACGGACGCGCACGGGGCGCAGCTCACCCAGCGCCGGAGGCTGCGCGACCAGGACCACGCCCTCGAGCACGCACTCGACCAGACGCTCATCGCGCTGGCCGAGGGAGCACTCGAAGACGCCCGACCGGTCCGGCTGGAACTGCCGGTGCGCAACGTCAACCGCACCGTCGGCACGCTGCTTGGCGCAGAGGTCACGCGCAGGTATGGGGGCCAGGGCCTGCTCGACGACACCATCCACGTGACGCTGACGGGCTCGGCAGGCCAGTCGCTCGGCGCGTTCCTGCCGCCCGGCATCACCCTCGAGCTGATCGGCGATGCCAACGACTATGTCGGCAAGGGCCTTTCAGGGGGCCGAGTGATCGTCAGGCCGGACGACGACGTGCTGTTCCTACCGGAGGACAACGTCATCGCGGGCAACACCCTGGTCTTCGGAGCCACGTCCGGCGAGGTGTTCCTTCGGGGGACCGTCGGTGAACGGTTCTGTGCCCGCAACTCCGGGGCGCTCGCCGTCGTCGAGGGCGTCGGTGATCACGCCTGTGAGTACATGACCGGCGGCCGTGTCGTCGTGCTCGGCAAGACGGGCCGCAACATGGCTGCGGGCATGTCGGGTGGCATCGCGTTCGTGCTGGGTCTCGACCCGGCCATGGTCAACACCGAGATGGTCGAGTTGCAGAGGCTCGAGCCGGAGGATCTGGTGTGGCTGCACGACGTCGTCGCGCGGCACTCCAATCTGACCGCCAGCACGTTGGCCAAGTCAGTGTTGTCCGACTGGCCGAGGCGAAGTGGGCAATTCACCAAGATCATGCCCACGGACTACCAAAGGGTGCTGCAGGCGACCCGGATGGCGAAGGCAGAGGGGCGTGACGTGGACACCGCGATCATGGAGGCGAGCCGTGGCTGACCCAACCGGATTCTTGAAGGTCGCCAAGATCGAGGCGGCCAAGCGCCCCGTCGACGAACGCATCGGCGACTGGCGCGAGGTCTACGAACGCCAGGATCCGCAGGAGCGCGCCGGCGAAGTCTCGCAACAGGCGCGCCGCTGCATGGACTGCGGAATCCCGTTCTGCCACTCCGGAACTGCGGGCTGCCCGCTTGGCAACCTCATCCCAGAGTGGAACGATTTGGTGCGACGCGGGCGGTGGGACGCGGCCAGCGACCGGCTGCACGCCACGAACAACTTCCCGGAGTTCACCGGCCGGCTGTGTCCCGCGCCGTGCGAGGCAGCGTGCGTGCTGTCCATCGCCGACGAGAAGACCGGTGGCGCCGTCACGATCAAGCGGATCGAACAGGCGATCGTCGACCACGGCTGGATGTACGGCATCATCGAACCCCAACCTGCCGCCATCTCCACGGGCAAGAGTGTCGCAGTCGTAGGTTCTGGACCCGCGGGACTCGCTGCCGCCCAACAACTCACACGCGCCGGCCACGACGTCACCGTCTACGAGCGCGACGATCGCCTCGGCGGTCTGATGCGCTACGGCATCCCCGAGTACAAGCTGGAGAAGTCGACCCTCAACCAGCGCCTGGCCCAGATGCGGGCCGAGGGAACGCGTTTCGTGACCGACTGCGAGGTCGGCGTCGATCTCAGCATCGAGGCGCTGCACGCACAACACGACGCGGTGGTGCTCGCCGTTGGTGCGCTGCGTGCCCGCGACAACGACGTCGAGGGACGCGAGCTCATGGGTGTGCACCTGGCGATGGACCACCTGGTGGCCGCCAACAGGGAGTGCGAGGGTGACGGTGCGTCGCCGCTGTCGGCCAAGGACAAGCACGTCGTGATCATCGGCGGCGGCGACACCGGTGCCGACTGTCTCGGCACCGCGCACCGACAGGGCGCGAAGTCGGTCACACAGCTCGACTACAACGCCGAGCCCCCTGGGCAGCGCGACGAATCGCGCTCGCCATGGCCGACGTGGCCGATGGTGTTGCGAACCTCACCTGCCCACGCCGAAGGTGGCGCGCGCCGGTACGAGGTCGCGGTGCAGCGATTCCGCGGCGACGACCAAGGAAATCTGGTGGCGATGGAGATCGCCGAGGTCAAAGTCGAGCGCGACGCGCAAGGCCGTCGGCGCATCACGCCTGTCGGCGACACCATTGAGATCCCGTGCGAACTGGCCCTGCTTGCGATTGGGTTCGAGGGCGTCGAGCACATGCCACTCCTCGGTGCTCTGGGGCTGACCCTCAACGGCAGGGGAGCGCTGGCCTGCGGTTCCGACTGGCAGACCGACGCTGCAGGGGTGTTCGTCTGTGGCGACGCGCACCGGGGCGCCTCGTTGATCGTGTGGGCCATCGCGGAGGGCCGCAGCGCCGCGCACGCCGTCGACACGTACCTGATGGGTGACTCGGATCTTCCCGCGCCGGTCAAGCCCGGTGCACTGCCCCTGGCAGTCGTCTGAATCGTCGTTCTGAATCGATTACGACTATGCTGAGTTTCCGTGACTAGACGCGGAAAGATCGTCTGTACCCTTGGCCCTGCTACCTCCACCGATGAAATGGTGAAGGCCCTGGTCGAGGCGGGCATGGACGTGGCGAGACTCAACTTCAGCCATGGCGACTACGCCGACCACGAATCCAATTACAAGCTGGTGCGCTCCGCATCGGACAGCACCGGTCGCGCCGTGGGCATCATGGCCGACCTGCAGGGCCCCAAGATCCGGCTCGGACGCTTCGCCGACGGCCCGACGGTATGGGTGGCTGGCGAGACGGTGCGGATCACCGTCGAGGACTTCGAGGGCACGCACGACCGCGTGTCGACCACCTACAAGCGACTGGCCCAGGACGCCAAGCCGGGCGATCGGGTGCTCGTCGACGACGGCAACATCGGCTTGATCGTCGAGCACGTCGACGGCAACGACGTCGTCTGCTCGGTCACCGAGGGCGGCAAGGTCAGCAACAACAAGGGCATGTCGCTGCCGGGCATGGACGTCTCGGCCCCCGCCCTCTCCGAGAAGGACATCGACGACCTCGAGTTCGCGCTGCGCTTGGGCGTCGACCTCGTCGCGCTGTCGTTCGTGCGGTCGCCGTCCGACATCGAACTGGTCCACGAGGTGATGGACCGGGTCGGCAGGCGGGTGCCCGTCATCGCCAAGCTGGAGAAGCCGGAGGCCGTCGACAACCTCGAGGCCATCGTGCTGGCGTTCGACGCCATCATGGTCGCCCGCGGTGACCTCGGCGTCGAGCTGCCGCTCGAGGAGGTGCCGCTGGTTCAGAAGCGCGCCATCCAAATGGCAAGGGAGAACGCAAAGCCCGTCATCGTCGCAACCCAGATGCTCGAGTCGATGATCGAGAACTCGCGGCCCACCCGGGCCGAGGCATCCGACGTCGCCAACGCGGTGCTCGACGGCGCCGACGCGGTGATGCTGTCCGGCGAGACCTCGGTGGGCAAGTACCCGCTGGAGGCCGTCAGGACGATGGCCCGCATCGTCACCGCCGTCGAGGACAACTCCACGGCCGCACCGCCGCTGACCCACGTGCCGCGCACCAAGCGCGGTGTCATCTCCTACGCCGCGCGCGACATCGGTGAACGCCTCGACGCCAAGGCGCTGGTGGCGTTCACGCAGTCCGGCGACACCTTGCGACGGCTGGCCCGGCTGCACACGCCGCTGCCGTTGCTGGCGTTCACGCCGCTGCCCGAGGTTCGCAGCCAGCTCGCGCTGACCTGGGGTACCGAGACCTTCATCGTGCCGCACATCGACACCACCGACGGAATGATCCGCCAGGTCGACGAGTCGCTGCTGGGCCTGGGCCGCTACAAGCGCGGAGACCTCGTGGTCATCGTCGCAGGCGCCCCTCCCGGCACAGTAGGCTCGACGAACATGATCCACGTGCACCGGATCGGCGAGGACGACCACTAGGAGGACCCGTGTCTGTCGGCGACCTCAACGAGTTGCTGGCAGTACTCGACCTCCATCGGGTGGACGACGACACGTTCACCGGCGGGCATCCGAGTAGGAACCCGCCGAGGACGTTCGGCGGCCAGATGATGGCGCAGGCATTCGTGGCGGCCAGCCGGACGCTTCGGCACGACCTGCCGCCAAGCGCGCTGTCGATGCACTTCATCGCCGGCGGTGATCCGGACGCGGACCTGGAGTTCCACGTCGTGCGGCTGCGTGACGAACGCCGGTTCGCCAACCGGCGCGTCGACGTCATGCAGGACGGCGTGCTCTTGGGTTCGGCGTTGGTGTCGCACCTGTCGGGGGGACGCGGTCTCGAGCACGACGTCGAGGCCCCGGAAGTCGCTGCTCCGCACGGCTTGCCGACGATCGACGAGTTGCTGCGCGGCTACGAGGAGACGGTGCCGCACTTCGTCAGCGCGCTGCGGCCCATCGAGTGGCGCTACACCAACGACCCGGCGTGGGTGATGCGCGACAAGGGGGAGAAGCTGTCCCACAACCGGGTGTGGCTCAAGGCCGACGGCCCGATGCCCGACGATCCGCTGATGCACGCCGCGGCGCTGGTGTACTCGTCGGACACCACCGTGCTCGACTCGATCATCACCACGCACGGTCTTTCATGGGGTTTCGACCGCATCTTCGCCGTCAGCATGAACCACTCGGTGTGGTTCCACCGACCCATCGAATTCGACGAGTGGGTGCTGTACTCGACGACGTCACCGGTCGCCGCCGAATCGCGGGGCTTGGGCACCGGGCACTTCTTCGATGAATCCGGACGCATCCTCGCCACCGTGGTTCAGGAGGGAATCGTCAAGTACTTCCCAGGTTCTGGGTCCGATGGTTAACACCCGGCTGCGGGCCCGTGAGCGTGTCGTCGTACACGTGCACTCTCCTGCGGCCCGGTGGATCAGCTCTCTCGCACTGCTCAGCGTGTTCTGCTGGCTGATCCTGATCGTGTTCCACGACCACAGGCAGCCGGAGTGGGCACTGACGCTCTTCGTCACGGTGGCCTTCATCGCACGTGGCATCTTCCTCGGTAGGCCCGTCACGGCGGCACACGCCTGGGTGGCGCTGGCCTTGTTGGTCGCCGGCTTCGGCGCGCGGGTGGTGTTCGTCGACACGCTGGGCAGCGCCTTCATGATCGCCGCGGGCGTGGCGCTGATGTGGCCGACGGCCGCCCGGCCCAATCCGGCTGACGGGGCCAAGGTTTGGGCTCTGGTCTCGGCCACTACGGGTGATCCCGTCGCGCCATTCGCCATGCAGGCAACGAAGTGCCACCATTTCCACTCCGACGGCACCGCGGCAATCGCGTACCGCACCCGTTGCGGCTATGCCGTGGTCAGTGGCGACCCGATCGGTGACGAGGCCCAATTCCCGGATCTGGTGCACGATTTCGTCGGCATGTGTCACGCGTGGGGCTGGCGTGTCGTGGTGCTGGGCTGCAGCGAGCGCCGGCTGGATCTCTGGTCGGACGTCACCGTGATCGGGCAGGCGCTGCGGCCGGTCCCGATCGGACGTGACGTCGTGATCGACGTCGCAGGCTTCGACATGGCGGGCCGCAAGTTCCGCAACCTGCGACAGGCCGTGCAGCGCACCAGGAACGCAGGCATCACCACCGAGATCGTCGCCGAGCAGGGTCTCGACCGCGACCTGCTGGCCGAACTGACCGAGGTCCTGCTGGCGTCGCCGAGCGGTGCACGCACCGAACGCGGCTTCTCGATGATCCTCGACGGCGCGCTCGAGGGCCGCTATCCCGGCATCCAGTTGATCATCGCCCGCGACGAACACGGGCGGGTGCAGGGGTTCCACCGATATGCGACGGCGGGTCGTGGCAGCGACATCAGCCTCGACGTGCCATGGCGTCGCAGGGGAGCCCCCAACGGCATCGACGAGCGGCTCACCGTCGACATGATCACCGCTGCCAAACAGCAAGGTGCCGTGCGTCTTTCGCTGGCATTCGCTGCATTTCCGGAGATCTTCGACGACACGAACCGCGGCCGGATCCAGAATCTGTGCTACACCGCGATCCACCTCGGCGACGCGCTGATCGCGCTGGAATCGCTCTACCGCTACCTGCGCAAGTTTCACGCGTTGGGGGACCGGCGGTACGTCATGCTGTCACTCACCCAGGTGGTGCCGCTGCTGATCGTGCTGCTGTCGCTGGAGTTCACGCCGCACAGGCGGCACCTCACCGGCTAGGGCGTCGGCGTGACGGTGATGCTGAACTGGTTCTCCACCCGATCTTGGAACTGGTTCACGCATCCCTGAACGGCTTTCGGATCATTGCCGGCGCGGGCCACGCAATCCATGTAGTCGGTGCCTCCGACTTCGGAGAACACAGCGATCCAGATCGGGATGAAGGCCAGCGACACGATGACCGAGAGCGCGCCAAGGACGATGCCTGCGATGGCGATACCGGAATTGGTGGCCTGGCCGCGCTTGGCCCGGCCGTAGCCGACGATCCCGAGGATCGCCGCGAGCACACCAAGGACGACACCGCCCGCCACCGTCCAGCAGAACACCAGGCCGACGATGGCGCCGACGAGCGCGGCGATGCCGAGGCCGTTCTTGGGTCCGGTCGGTGGCGGTTGATAGCCGCCGTAGTAAGGCTGCTGCGGCGGCGGAGGGTATCCGCCGGGGTACCCGGTCATGTCTGCCGAGAGTACTCGCCGGAGTGCAGCGACAGGGCCTGGCACGAAATCCCGTCGGGCAGGTGATGGGTCGCCACCACGACGGCGCGATCTGCAGGGAACAGCCCGTCAGGGGTGAGCAGTTCGGTGAGGATGCGGTCACCGTCGGCGGCGTCGAGGTGTTCGGTGGGCTCGTCGAGCAGCACGATCGGGAACGACGAGACGAGCGCGCGCGCCAGCAGCAGTCGCCTGCGCTGGCCCGCCGACACCGCCGCGGCACCACCGTGCAGGACGGTGGACAGTCCCTTGGGCAGTCCGTCCAACCACGTCTGGAGACCGACGCAGGACAGCGCCGAGTTCAGCTCGTCGTCGGTGGCATCGCCGCGCGCCACCAGGAGGTTGTCGCGCACCGTGGTGTCGAACAGGTGCGCGTCCTCGGCGAAGAAGCCGGTGTCTGGCCGGGCAGCAGTGGCCATCAGCAGCGTGGTCTTTCCGCAGCCGCTCGGGCCGACGATGGCAAGCCGGTCGCCCGGACGGACGTCGACCGGCGAAACCACGGGCCGTTGGCGGCCGTTCGGGTCCGGCTCGGTGAGCTCGACCAGGCGCCGGATCGCAATACGGGCGCGGGTGAGTTGGGTGGCCGCGGCGGGTAGCGCGGTGGTGGCCTCGAACGCCGACAGCGGGAGCAGCATCAGGATGGCCAGCGTGGTCGGGGCGACCAACGGGGCCAACGAGATTCCCGCGATCAGTGCACCGAGCACGCTGGCACCGAGCGCAAGGGTCGGCACGGCCGCGGCGAATGCGGCAGGAGCTGCCGCGCGATCCGAGGCGGCGCCCCACACGTGCTGTTGAAGTGTGGACTCAGCGATCACGTCATCGAGCCGACCGCCAACCCGTAGTTCGGGCGCGTGCTCGAGCGCGAGCATCGCTGCGGCATCCCTGCTCGAGTGATGTTCGACGGCAGTCTGTTCGGTCGCCTTGGCGGCGCGTGCGGCCAGCCATGGCGCGAACACGCCGGCGAGTAGGAGACACGCGGCGAGGACGGCGGCCGCGGCGGGGGAGATGACGGCGATGACGGCGACGGCAGCCGAGGACAACACCGCCGCGACGGCGATCGGAAGGACGGCGCGGACGAGTACGTCGGCGAGTTCGTCGACCGATGAACCCACCCGGGACACCAGCTCTCCGCTGTGCAGGCGCAGCGCCGCTTCGGCAGGCGCGTCGACCAGCCTGCGGTACAGCTGTGTGCGTGCGGTGCCCGCGGAGCGCAGGGCGGTGTCGTGCGTCGCGAGCCGCTCGCAATATCCGAGCACGCCGCGCGAGATGCCCAGCGCGCGTACCGCCACCACGGCGACGGACAGATCAAGCACGGGCGGCATCTGCCATGCCCGTGTGATCAGCCACGCCGAAACCCCTGCCAGCGCGAGCGCGCTGCCGAGCGCGAGGACTCCGAGCGCGATGGCCAGGGCGAGCCGGGACCAGCGTGGGCGCAGCAGGGCGAGTGCTTCAGACAAGGACCTCACCCCCGACGTGCACCACGTGGTCACCGATGGCGGTGACCCGCTCGCGGTGGCCGACGAGCACCACGGTCGCACCCGCTCGCGCCCGCTCGATGACGGCGCGCAACACCCGATCCTCCAATTCGGTGTCGAGGTGCGAGGTGGGTTCGTCGAGGAGCAGCACCGGGGCAGGGGAGCCCAGGACACGCGCGATGCCAAGACGCTGGCGCTGACCGAGGGACAGGCCTTCACCGCCCCTGCCGATCATCGTGTCCAACCCGTCGGGGAGGGTGGCCAGCACGTCGTCGAAGCCCGCCGTCCGGCAGGCTTCGTCGAGATCGTCGACGGCGCCGAACAACTCGAGGTTCTCGCGCACTGTGCCCGGTACCAGGGCGGGGCGCTGCGTCAGCCACGCCACCTGTGCCCACCAGGCCCGCAGATCCAGGTCATCGACGTTCACCCCGGCGACCAGCACCCGTCCAGACGTCGGCTTGGTCAACCCCAGGATGACCTGCAGCGCGGTGCTCTTGCCTGCCCCGTTGGGTCCGGTCAGCACGGTGACCGAACCGGGCTCGATATCGGCGGTCAGTCGATGCGGTGCCGCGCCGTCGCGACCGTCGACGGTGACGTCGTCGAGCCGTATCGTCTTCCCTCCGGCGGCGACGGACAGCGCCCCGCCGATCGGTTCTGGCGCGCCGTCGAGCATGCCGAAGGCCTTCTCCGCGGCCGTCTTCCCGTCCTGCGCGGCGTGGAACTCCGTGCCGACACGTCGGAGCGGCCAGAACACCTCGGGTGCCAGAAGCAGCGCTGTCAGCGCGGTGGACAGCTCCACCTCGCCGAACACCAGTCGGAGCCCGACGCTGACCGCGACGAGCGCGACGCCGAGTGTGGCGAGCAGTTCCAGTACGAGCGCGGACAGGAAGGTGATCCTCAGCGTGGCCATCGTGGAATGGCGATGTGCCGCAGCGAGTTCGGAGATCCGGTGTGCGGGTCCTTCGGCCCGCCCGAGGGCCCGCAGGGTGGGGATGCCCGCGATGAGGTCGAGCAGCCGGGACTGCAACGTCGTCATCGCCGTCAGCGAGGCCGCCGACCGTTCGGCGGTGACGAGGCCGATCAGCACCATGAAGAGCGGGACCAGTGGCAGGGCGATCAGCACGATCACCGCCGACCGCACGTCGTAGCAGGCCATCACGACCACCGCGGCGGGGGTGAGGAGCCCGGACAGCAGCACCGCGGGCAGGTAGCGGGTGAAGTACGGACGCAGATCGTCGAGGCCGCGGGTGGCAAGGACTGCGGCGTCGTCCCGGAGCGCGGCAAGTCGAGGCGGTGGCAGCGCACAGACGGTCGTCAGCACGCGGTGGTTGAACTCGGCGATCACGGCGGTGGCACCGCGCTGGCTCAGCCGGGCCTGCAGCCACTGGGCGGCCGCGCGAACGACCCAGAGCGTCACCAGGATCCACAACGCGCCCGACCAGTGCGACACCGTGCGCGATGCGGGGTCGGTGACGATGCCCGAGATGACGTGTGCCAGCAGCACGGCGCAAGCGACGGCACTTCCGGTGATGACCACGCCGCAGCACACCGATGCGGCCAGATGCCGCCGCATCGCGGTCGAGGCGTGCAACCGGTTCACGTCTGTCGTGCCGACAGACCGACCGAGGCAGGGATCCGGTCGGCCGAGATGCGTTGCCGGAACACCCAATACGTCCACGCCTGGTATGCGATGACGAGTGGGGCGAAGATCAGCGCCGCCCAGCTCATGATCTTCAGCGTGTAGGGCGTCGAGGACGCGTTCTGCACGGTGAGGCTCCAGTCGGGATTCAGCGTCGACGGGACCAGGTTCGGATACAGCACCGCGAACAGCAGGATCACCACGGCCGCCACCGTCCACGCCGTGCACGTGAACGCCCAGCCATCACCGCCCTTGCTCAGCACCAGCATGACGGCCGACAGTTGCGACACGACCGCGAAGCCGAGGATCAGCCACGTCCAGTCGTTGCCGTGTGCGAGTTGGGTCCACACCCCGAACACCGCCACTGCCGCGGTGACGGGCAAGGCGAGCCTCGCGGCGAACCGGTTCGCATCATCACGAACGGCGCCTTCGGTCTTCAGCCGCGCGAACACCGCTCCGTGGAACGCGAAGAGGCCTGCGGTGGCAAGTCCGCCGAGCAGCGTGTACGGGTTGAACACGTCGGTGAACGACAGATGGATCTGTTTGTTCGCGTCGACGGGGAGGCCCCGCACCAGCGCAGCGAAAACCACACCCCAGAGCACGGCGGGCACCCAGGAGCCGATGGCGATGCCGCGGTCTGCCCATCCCCGCCAGCGTGGCTCGTCGATCTTTCCCCGCCACTCGATGGCACAGATGCGCACGATCATGGACAGCAGGATCGCCAGCAGGGGCAGGTACAGCCCCGAGAACACGGTGGCGTACATCCCTGGGAACGCCGCGAACATCGCGCCGCCCGCGGTGATCAGCCACACCTCGTTGCCGTCCCATACCGGGCCGATCGTGTTGAGGGCGGCGCGCTGGTGCTGTTCGCGGTCACCCTTGGCGACCCGGCCGAAGGTCCTCATCAGCATGCCGATGCCGAAGTCGAAGCCTTCCAGCACGAAGAAGCCGACGAACAGCGCGGCGAGTGCGATGAACCAGAAGTCGTGCAGTGCCATGGGATTGCTCCTCAGTACGCGAACGACAGGGGCGCGATTTCGTCGTCGCCTGGTGGCTTCGGCGGTGCGGGTTCGGAGTCGTGCTCAAGCGGGCCCTCGACGACGTAGCGGCGAAGTAGCCAGAACCAGACCACCGCGAGTCCCGCGTAGAGGGCGGTGAAGAGGATGAGCGACGTGAGCACCATGCCTGCCGAGTGGTCCGACACGCCCTGGCCGACGGTGAGCCGGATCATCTGGTCCCCGGTCGGGTTGGGCACCACCACCCATGGCTGTCTGCCCATCTCGGTGAACACCCAGCCCGCGCTGTTGGCCAGGAACGGGGTGGGTAGTACCAGGATGGCGAACCACGCGAACCAGCGTTGGTCGGGGATCCGCCCCCGGCGGGTGAGCCACAGTGCGACGAGCGCGAACAGGCATGGGACGGCGAGCAGTCCGATCATCGCGCGGAACGCCCAGTAGGTGACGAACAGATTGGGCCGGTAGTCGCCGGGCCCGAACTTCGTCTGATACTGCTCTTGAAGGTCCTTGACACCTTCGAGCTTGACCCCGTCGAATTTTCCCTCGGCGAGGAACGGCAGAACGTAGGGCACCTCGATGAGGTGGGTGACGCTGTCGCAGTTGTTGTGCGTCCCGATGGTGAGGACTGAGAAGTCGGGATCGGTTTCGGTGTGGCACAGCGATTCCGCGCTGGCCATCTTCATCGGCTGCTGCTGGAACATCAGCTTGCCCTGAGCGTCGCCGGTGAGCGTGAGGCCTGCGGCGGCGACCAGCGTGACCAGGCAGCCGAGGATGGTGGCGGGCCGGTACATGGTGCGGGCTTCGTCGCCATCGCGGGCCCGCACCAGCCACCAGGCGCAGACTCCTGCGACGAACGTTCCCGCGGTGAGGAAGGCTCCCATCACCGCGTGTGAGAAGGCTGCCGTCGCAGTGTTGTTGGTGAACAGCGCCACGATGCTGGTCAGTTCGGCCCGGCCGGTTTCCGGGTTGAATCGGGCTCCGACCGGATGCTGCATCCAGGAGTTTGCGGCAATGATGAAGAACGCCGACATGTTCACCGCGATCGCGACGACCCAGATGCACGCCAGGTGTACCAGCCGTGGCAGGCGTGTCCAGCCGAAGATCCACAGCCCGAGGAACGTCGACTCGAAGAAGAACGCGACGAGGCCCTCCATCGCCAGCGGTGCGCCGAACACGTCTCCGACGAACCGCGAGTACTCGCTCCAGTTCATGCCGAACTGGAATTCCTGCACGATGCCGGTGGCCACGCCGATGGCGAAGTTGATCAGGAACAGCTTGCCGAAGAAGCGGGTGAGCCGGTACCACGCGGGGTTGTCGGTGACTACCCACGCGGTCTGCATGACGGCTATCAGCGGGGCAAGGCCGATGGTCAGTGGAACGAATATGAAGTGGTAGACGGTGGTGATGCCGAACTGCCACCGTGACACGTCGAGCGGGTCCATGTGCACCATCTCCCGAGCTGCGGCTCTTGTCTACGACGAATTGTAGTAGACAACTTCACAAACGGCCATGACCTTGCTCACGCCCTGATTCAGCTGGCGGATTCCGTCGCCTCGGCGGCCTCCGTGACGTCCGACGGGGCGCTAGGCGTGGGCGTACGGGTCACCTTCTTGGTGGTGGCGCGGATACCGAACGCCGCGACGACCTCCATCACGCCGATGACGATCAGCCAGATGCCGACCACCAGCGCGAGGGTTGCCATCGAGTCGAACGGCGACGCCAGCACCACGACGCCCGCGATGAGACTGATGATGCCGACGAAGATGTTCCAGCCACGCCCGGGCAGTGAGGGATCGCTGATCGCCGAAACCGCTGTCGCCACGCCGCGGAAGACGAAGCCGATGGCGATCCAGATCGCCATCAGCAGCACGGCGTCGTAAAGGTGCCGAAACGCCAGCACGGCGAGGATCAGAGAGGCGGCGCCGCTGATGAACAGCAGGACGCGACCGCCTGCCGTGACATGCAGGCTGAACGCGAAGATCACCTGCTGGATACCCGTCACCAGCAGGTAGGCGCCGAAGAAGATGGCGGCGATGGCGATCGAGATCCCCGGCCACGCCACAACCGCGACGCCGAGTGCGATGGCGAGCACGCCGGAGACCAGAGCCGACTTCCACAGGTGCGGCAACAGGTTCGGTACAGCGGGAGTTGTCATGCGGAAAGTGTTCCACAGCGTTTACCCTGCGCGGAGGATTCACACGGCGCCGATCGACGACCGACGTTAAGTTTCAACCACCGTGCGGCCAACTCACCGCTAGTGTTCCGTTACCGGCCAATCACTGAGGCCCAATTGAAGAAAGAAGAGGCAACTCGTGCCAGGTAAGAAGATGTGGCGTATGGCCGCGGTTTTTGCCGCGACGGGCGCCCTGGTGATGACTGGGTGTGCGAGCAACACCGAAGGTAGCGGGCCATCGAGCACGGCTGCTGCGCCGTCTGCGGCAAAGGTCGACGAGATTGCCAACACCGTGCCCGAGAACATCAAGTCCTCCGGCAAGCTGATCGTCGGGACCAACCCGCCCTACGCGCCCAATGAGTTCAAAGACCCCAGCGGCAAGATCATCGGCTTCGACGTCGACCTGATGAACGCGATCGCCGCCACCTTGGGTCTGACCGCCGAATATCGCGAATCCGACTTCGACAAGATCATCCCGTCGATCCAGGGCGGTACCTACAACGTCGGGATGTCGTCCTTCACCGACACCAAGGAGCGCGAGGCGTCCGTCGACTTCGTCACCTACTTCTCCGCAGGCAGCCTGTGGGCGAAGGGCAAGGGGGCACAGATCGACCCGGAGAACGCGTGCGGCAAGAAGGTCGCCGTCCAGTCGACGACGGTGCAGGAGACCGACGAACTGCCCGCGCGCAGCAAGAAGTGCACCGATGCGGGCAAGCCGGCGATCGAGATCATCAAGTTCGACCGCCAGGACGACGCGACGAGCGCGGTGGTGCTTGGCAAGGCCGACGCGATGTCGGCTGACTCGCCGGTGACGCTGTACGCCATCAAGCAGAGCGACGGCAAGCTCGAGACCGCTGGTGAGACGTTCGACTCGGCGCCCTACGGTTGGCCGGTGGCCAAGGGTTCGCCGCTGGCGGCATCCCTGCAGAAGGCGCTCGAGCACCTGATCCAGACGGGCGACTACAAGACGATCGCCACGAACTGGGGTGTCGAGAGCGGCATGATCGACAAGCCCGTCATCAACGGCGCGACCAGCTAACCGCTTATGACAGTTGACGATTCGTCGCCGCCCGCCATTGACGCGGTGCCGCTGCGGCATCCATGGCGGTGGGTGGCGGCGATCGTCATCGTCGTCCTGGTCGCACTGTTCCTCTACGGCGCGGCCACCAACGACGCCTACGGCTGGGCGACCTACCGCAAATACCTGTTCGATGAACGGATTTCGTCGGGGGCCTGGTACACCATCCAGCTGACCGTGCTGTCCATGGTGCTTGCCGTGGCGTTGGGCGTACTGCTGGCAGTCATGCGGCTGTCGCCCAACCCGGTGTTCAAATCGGTTGCCTGGGTGTATCTCTGGATCTTCCGCGGCACTCCGGTGTACGTGCAGCTGGTGTTCTGGGGCCTGGTCCCCACGCTTTACAAGAACATCCAGCTCGGCATTCCGTGGGGGCCGTCGCTCTTCCATCTCAACCTGCAAGATCTGTCGATCAACTTCACGCTGGCGTTCGTCGGGCTCGGTCTCAACGAGGCCGCATACATGGCCGAGATCATCCGCGCCGGAATCAGCTCGGTGCCCGAGGGGCAGTCCGAGGCGTCGACGGCGCTGGGCATGTCGTGGTCGATGACGATGCGTCGCACCGTGTTGCCACAGGCGATGCGCGTCATCATCCCGCCGACCGGCAACGAGTTCATCAGCATGCTGAAGACCACGTCGTTGGTGACGGCAGTGCCGTTCAGCCTCGAGTTGTATGGACGCGCCCGAGACATCTCCGGCGTGATCTTCCAACCCATACCGCTGCTCATGGTCGCCGCGACCTGGTATCTGGCCATCACCAGCGTTCTCATGGTTGGCCAGTTCTACCTGGAGCGATACTTCTCCCGCGGTGCGTCACGCAAGCTGACCACCAAGCAACTCGAAGCGCTGGCGGACGCGCAAACCCTAGGTATAGGTGGTGGGCATCCATGACGCCGATGGTGAAGGCCGAGAGCGTGTGCAAGAGCTTCGGCGCGCTCAAGGTGCTCAAGGGCGTGACCCTGGAGATCGACAAGGGTCAGGTGCTGGTCCTGGTCGGCCCTTCGGGGTCCGGCAAGTCGACGTTCCTCCGCTGCATCAACCACCTCGAGCAGGTGAATGCCGGACGGCTCTACGTCGACGGTGATCTGATCGGCTACCGGGAGCGCGGTGACAAGCTGCACGAGATGGCACCCCGTGACGCCGCCAAGCAGCGGCGCAACATCGGCATGGTGTTCCAGCACTTCAATTTGTTCCCACATCGCACGGCGCTGGACAACATCATCGAGGCGCCCATCCAGGTGAAGGGCGTCAAGAAGGCCGCCGCGATCGCCCGCGCCAAGGATCTGTTGGAGCAGGTCGGCTTGGCGGAGAAGGCAACCGCCTACCCGGCCCAGCTGTCCGGCGGTCAGCAACAGCGGGTCGCCATCGCCAGGGCATTGGCGATGGACCCCAAGCTGATGCTGTTCGACGAGCCGACGTCGGCACTCGACCCCGAGCTCGTCGGCGAGGTGCTCGCCGTGATGAAGAAGCTGGCGAGCGAAGGCATGACGATGGTGGTCGTCACCCACGAGATGGGCTTCGCCCGCGAGGTCGCCGACCAGCTGGTGTTCATGGATGGCGGGGTGATCGTGGAGAGCGGCAAGCCACGTGAGGTGTTGAGCAACCCCCAGCACGAGCGTACGAAGGCATTCCTGTCCAAGGTGATGTAGTGGTCATGCCGGCGGCACGCGGGCCGGACCCCGCCGCTCCACTGTGGCGGGCGGCGCAGGTCTTCCGCCTCCTGAGCTGCATCTACGCGCTGTACTTTCAGATCGCGATCAACGGCGACCTGGACCGGCCCGCAGTCGGATGGGCGCTGTTCGCGGTGCTGATCGGCTGGAGCGTGGCGTGCGCTGCCGCATACCTGCAGGGTTACGGCCGCCGACCGGCATGGGTGATCGCCGAGATCGTCGTGGTCGTGGTGCTGGTGCTGTCGACCGGTTTTGTTGCCTCCGATCAGTGGGTGGCGGCCAACCAATCGTGGCCGACCACTCTGTGGGCCACCAACGCGACCATCTCCGCGGCGATCCTGCGCGGACCGATCGTCGGCATGGTCGCGGGCGTCGTCGTGATGGCGGCCAGCGCGACGTCGAAGGGCTACTTCAGCATCGATGTCGGCCGCAACGCCACCATCGTGATCGAGCTCGCGGTGGGCCTCGCGATCGGCATGGCCGCGCAGACCGCCCGACGTGCACACGCCGAGCTCGAGGACGCGGCTCGGCTCGCGGCGTCATTGGAGGAGCGTGAACGTTTGTCCCGCGAAGTCCACGACGGCGCGATCCAGGTGCTTGCCCTCGTGGCCCGACGCGGCCGTGAAATTGGCGGCCCAACAGCAGAATTGGCCGAACTCGCGGGGGAGCAGGAGCGGGCGTTGCGACGCCTGGTCAGCGTGGGCAGCACCGCCCTTCCTGCCGTCGCCTCGACGTCGACCGACCTGGTCGGCTTGCTCAGGGCCCGCGCCAGCGACCGGGTCTCGATGAGCCTGCCTGCCACCCCCGTGCCGTTGGACACGGCGGTCGCCACCGAGGTGGACGCCGCGGTGTCCAACGCGCTCGACAACGTCGTCGCGCACGCCGGGCCGGATGCTCGTGCGTTCGTGCTGCTCGAGGATCTGGGGGACGCGGTGGTGGTCAGCATTCGCGACGACGGCGTTGGCATCCCGACTGGCAGGCTCGAGCAGGCCGTCTCCGAGGGGCGTGTCGGCGTCGCCAAATCGATTGTGGGCCGGATGGAGTGGTTGGGTGGGAGCGCCCGGCTGAACACCGGGCCCGATGCTGGCACGGAATGGGAGCTGACGATTCCGAGACGGGGTGACCGCAATGGCAGGCGCTGAGCGCGACTACCGGGTGATGGTGGTCGACGACCATCCGATCTGGCGGGACGCAGTGGCCCGCGACCTGGCCGAGGAGGGTTTCGACGTCGTCGCGACGGCGGACGGCGTCGCCTCGGCGCGCCGCCGGGCCGAGGTGGTGACCCCCGACGTCGTGGTGATGGACATGCGCCTGTCGGACGGCACGGGAGCCAAGGCGACGGCAGAGGTGCTCGTGGTGTCGCCGTCGTCGAGGATCTTGGTGCTGTCGGCATCCGATGAGCGCGACGACGTCCTCGAGGCCGTAAAGGCCGGCGCCACCGGCTATCTGGTGAAGAGTGCGTCGAAGGCCGAACTGGCCGCGGCCGTGCGCGCCACTGGCGAGGGGCGCGCGGTGTTCACTCCCGGCCTGGCTGGCCTGGTGCTGGGGGAGTACCGGCGGATGGCCTCGACTCCCGATGCCGGATCCGGGATGCCGAGCCTCACCGAACGCGAGACCGAAGTACTGCGCCACGTGGCCAAGGGATTGACCGCCAGGCAGATCGCCGAACGGTTGTCGTTGAGCCATCGCACAGTCGAGAACCACGTACAGGCGACGTTCCGGAAGCTGCAGGTGGCCAACCGGGTTGAATTGGCTCGCTACGCCATCGAGCACGGCCTCGACCAGGAGTGACGTTCGCGTAGTACTACTCAAGACCAGCGTGATTCGCGGTGCCACGATGGCTTGATGACCGAACCCGATCAGGCCGTCATCTCCAGGCTCTCTGCGGATTTCGCGACGATGGCGAGTTATCTGGCGCGTGCGTCGGCCGATCTGCGTGAACTGCAACGCATCATGGCCGAGCGGGCGGCACCACAGCCCGTTGCTCGTGTGCAGGCGCCGTTCTACTACTACCCACCGCAATACCCACCGCAACACCGGCCCCAGTACGCCGTGCAGCCTGCCGCGTATCAACCGCCCGCTGCCCAGGTCCAGACGGCTCCCGCCCATCCAGACGGCTGGATCGGCAAGGTGCTCGCGGTGGCAGGTGTCGCCGTCACGCTCGTCGGCGTCGTCCTTCTGCTCGTCCTGGCCGCCCAGGCGGGGATCCTTCGCCCGGAGTTCCGTGTCACCGCGGGAGCAGTTCTGGCCGTGGCGCTCGTCGGTGTCGGGTGGTGGCTCAACACCAGGCCCGGTGGCCGCGTCGGCGCGATCGCACTCGCCGCCACCGGCATCGCCGCCGCCTACATGGACGTCATCGCCGTCACCACGATCTACGGCTGGGTGACGGCACCGGTGGGTCTGGTGCTGGCTGCCGTCGTCGCAGGCGGTGGCCTGACGCTGGCGCGGCGCTGGGACTCCGAGCATCTGGGCCTGCTGGTCCTGGTGCCCCTCATCGGGCTCGCACCCGTGGTGACCGACGGAATCACCCTGCTGCTGGTCGGATTCATGCTGGCGCTGTCCGCCGCGACGCTGCTGGTGCAACTCGGCAAGGACTGGACCGGCCTGCACACCGCCCGCGTCGCCGCAGCCACGCTGCCGCTGCTCGTAGCGCTCGCCGTGGTCCCCAGAAGCTCGGGGAACGCCGCGTGGGTCGCCGGCGCATGCGGTATCGCCGCGGCGCTGTCGATCGTCAGCGCCCTGGTTCTGCTGCCCCGCAGCAGCAGGCCGCTTTGGACCGCGCTGCTGGCTTCGGCGGGAACCCTGCCGGTGCTTGCGGTCTCGGCGGTGGCCGACCGGGTGACGTCCGCGTTGTCGGCGGGCGTCCTGGCCGCGGTTCTGCTCGCGATCGCACTACTCGGCGATAGGTTGCCAAATCTGTCGGGTTCCGTGCGCCAGATCTGGTCGGCCCTGTCCGCCGTCGCGGCACTCATCGCGGTCGCCGTCGCGTTCGACGGCCCGGTTGCCGCACCGTTGCTGCTGGCGATGGCGGCGGTGGTCGCGGTGGCCGGGCGCAGCAGCGCTGTCGCCCGGTGGTGCGCCATGGCCTTCGGCGTTGCCGGGGCGCTGTACTACCTCGGCTACGCCGCACCCGAGATGCTGATCACCCCGACGACCATGACGATGCCGGTGGCCGTGTCGACGCTCATCGCCAGCCTCCTCGTGGTGGGTTGCGCTGCGGCGATCACGTGGTCCTGGATTGGCAAGGCGGACGATGTCATTCGACTCGGATGGGCGGCAGTCGCGTTGATCGGCATGTACGCCATCACGATGTTCACGGTCACCGCCGGTGCGCTGTTCGGCGGCGAGGAGTACGGCTTCTTCGCTGGGCACGTGGCGGCCACGATCTGCTGGGTCGGCTTGGCGGCGGGCGTGTTCCGCTACGCCGCAAAGCTGCTGCGCGACAAGCGTTCGGTGCCGATCGGCGCGGGCATGGCGCTGGTGGCGGCGGCGATGGCGAAGTTGTTCCTGTTCGATCTCGGCACGTTGGACGGCATCTTCCGGGTCGTCGTGTTCATCGTGGTGGGTCTGGTGCTGCTTGGCATGGGCGCGGGTTACGCCCGGCTGCTCGCCCAGCAGGATCAGCAGGAGCAGCAGCCGGTGTAGAGGTCACTCACCAATCTGCAGCGCGTGCAGCTGGACACACTGCACCAGCTGATCGACGGTCTAGAGAAGCTTGCCTGGCTGATCAAGTCCGAGGACCGCAGGTCTAAGTCGCGCCGGAGGACGCGGCCCGACGACCGGTCAGATACCAGGTGTGCATGAGGCCCTTGCCCTTGACGTCTATCTCACCGCGCTCCTCGAAGCTGAACTCGGGGTTGAGGCGTTGATAGACGTCGTCGGGCACCTGAATGCGGCCCTCCACGTCCGTGGCCTCCATGCGTGACGCGACGTTCACCGCATCGCCCCAGACGTCGTAGAAGAACTTGCGCGCACCGACCACGCCCGCGACGACCGGCCCGGCAGCCAGGCCGATCCGCAGTGGGACTTCGCGGCCCTGCACGTCTCTGAGGCCGGCCACCGCGTCCGCCATGTCCAGTGCCAGACCGGCCAGCGCTTCGAGGTGGTCGGGGCGTGACTCGGGCACCCCGCTGACCACCATGTAGGAGTCGCCGCTCGTCTTGACCTTCTCGAGGCCGTGGCGATCGACGAGCGCATCGAGGTCGGTGTAGAGGGCGTCGAGGAAGCGCACCAGCTCAGTCGGTGTGGTGTCACTCGCCCTCTTGGTGTAGCCGGCGATGTCGGCGAACAGGATCGAGGCGTCGTCGTACTTGTCGGCAATGATGTTGTGCGCCGGGTTCTTCAATCGTTCTGCGATGGAGGCCGGCAGAATGTTGATCAACAGCGATTCGGAGCGCTGGTACTCGGTCTCCATGGCGTGCTCGGCGCGTGCGACCTCGCGCAGTGCGTACCAGACCGTCGCCACGACGAGGACCCACGCCGCCGCGGTGTTGACGACGAAGCCCATCTTGAACGCCCAAGGAGGCTGGGCGCCGGTGTCGTGCGGCACTCACATCTCGAGCCCGATCACGATGACGGCCCCGAGCACGGCTAGCGATGACGCCAGCAGGATGTGGTCGATGCCGAGCACCAGCACCACGATCGCCGCGGCGACCGCGAAGTAGAAGTGCAAGCCGGCCCCGCTACCGATGTAGATGGACGAGATCGTCATCCCCGCGTAGGCCACCAGAAGGAACGCCACCGGGGGGAGTAGGCCGCTGTACCGGTATAGCTGCGGGATGAGAACGAAGACGATGGCGCTGCCCACGTTGAGATAGCCAAGCCACAGCGCGCCGTCGGCCACGACGAACTGTTGGATGCCGAAGAAGACGCTCACGGCGCCGGCGATCCGGGTCGTCACCGTCAGGACCCGCATCTGTCGGGACGTGCTCGCTGCCTGATGTTGCGCGCGGCCTTCGCTCCTGATCTCCAGTGCCACGGCAGGCACGCACGCACCACGCTGGCGCGGCGGCCGCGCGCCCGCCGGCAACGCGTCGTCGTCCGCGATCGCCACGGATAGAGAGTAACTCTCACACGATGAAGTGCTTGCTAGCTAAATTTTCGGCCGTGTAGATATCAGTTTGCCCGGTGGGGGTGATGCACGCGGGCGCTTGGGCGATTATTGGCTGTAGCTAATGTGGCACGGAGTGTCGCTATTGCGCCATTACGCTACGCACGGTACTTTATCGCGACACAATGCCTCTCAGCTGGCATTTTGATCGAAAAGAGATCTGCACGTGATGGCACGACGCTAATGCATACCATTTCCCCGAATGTTTGCCAAACATGCTCCGAAGTGCGGATTATGAGGACTGCCACGGCTTGAGCTGAGAGCGTCCTCAGGGCGGTTACTTGTAGTTCACGTCAATAGCCATACATATTTGCTGTCGAGTGAGTAAATTAAGCGCACCGGTTGACGGTGATGTCGAAAATTTCTGTCTTGGATGAAAGAGGATCCCCCATGAACAAGTGCAAAGGCACTCTGTTTCGAGCGATCGCGACACGGGCTGTCATAGCGGTAATCCCGGCGGCAATGGTGAGCGTGTACGCCAGCGGGATCTTCATATCGCCGCCCAGGATGGCGGCGTACGAAATCGCCCAGGTGGCGGAGATCACCAACACGCCGAACACGATCGGCATGGCCGAGTCGCCCCTGTACGGCATGACGGACGCCGAGATCAACGCTCAGCTCGACCAACTGCAATCGATCGGGGTGCAGAACATTCGCGTGTTCGTGCCGTGGGGTTTGATCGAACAGCAGGACAACACCTATGACTGGTCGCAAATCGACAAGGTCATGGCCGCGGCGGCCGCCCGCAACATGGGCGTCATGGCCGAGATCAACGCCACCCCGACGTGGGCGGGACCGAATCCGGGCAATCCCGGTTTCCCTCCGGGCAGCGATACGCCCAACGTGGCGGCGTTCACGGACTTCCTGAACGCGTTCATGGCGCATCAGGTCACCGTGCCTGGTTCCATCCTTCCCGCCTCCTACGCCTCGATCGTTTCGGCGTACGAGATCTGGAACGAGCCCAACTACATCCAGTTCTCCAACCCCATCAGCCCCGAGGCCTACGCCGGACTGCTGAAGGCGGCGTATGAAGCGATCAACAACCTGGTGACGGGCGACCCGACGGCCACAGTCGTCGCAGGCGCGGTGGGCGCTACGCAGAACACGCCGTTCACGATGGACCCGGTCACGTTCGTCACCAGAATGCTTGCCGCCCTTGGCCCCAACGCACTGGATTACTTCGACGCGTTGTCGATCCACCCGTATGGCACCGATACGTATTCCGCACCGTGCCCCACCTGTGCCCCGGGCATTCTCACGCCGAAGCAACAGGTCGAGGCCATCATGGCCTTGATCGGTACCAAGAAGGTCTGGCTCAGTGAGTACGGCGCGTCCAGTACCGATCCCGCTACCTATGCGCAGCAGGCCGCATGGATCAAGGATCTCCTCGACACCTGGCAGAGCTACTCACAGGCGGGACCGGTGTTCCTCTACACCGGCCGGGACCAAGCGGGCAGCAGTGATTCCGGGGCCACCATGGGCGTCTGGACGTCGGTCGGTGGCGAGAAGTACTACACCTACACGGACCCGGACACCGGCCAACAGGTCACCAAGAGCGTCTCGCAGGTGATCAAGGACTGGATTGCCGCGCATCCGATGCCGGGCGACCCCGGCAATCCGGGCAACCCGACGAATCCGGTCGTGGCGCTCGTTCAGGCGTTCGTGGCAGGGGTGCAGGCCCTCGTGACTGCGGTCGTCACCGCCATCACGAACTTCCTTGGCGGGCTCGCTGGCATCCTGTCGCCTCCCGCTGCCGCTGCGGCACCGTTGGCACTGCGGTCGGCATCGGCGCAAACCGAGGGCCTGGTCGCTGATTCGAACGCCACCGAAGCGGACGGCAAGGGCGCAGCGGCAACCGACAAGACCGCGACGGACGAGACGGTCAAGCCGGCCACCGAAGAGACGGCTACGGAGGAGACCGCCGCGACGGAGACCACGGCCGAGACCGCCGAGACGGCTGCTCTGCCCGCTGTCGAAGCGACCGAGACGGCAGCCGCGCCCACGACGGCGGCCGCAGCACCCACGACGGCTGCTGCGGCGACAGCGACGGAGACGGTGCCCGTCAAGGTCACCGAGCCGGTCACCCCGACCGAGCCCGTCAAGACCGAGCCGACGACGACGACCGGAACGACCACCCAGGCCGGAACCTCAACTGGCTCAACCACTTCCGGGTCGGCGGCCGAGGGTGGCAAGTCGGACGAATCCGGAAAGCCCGGCGACACGGGCAAGTCCGGCGAGTCGACCAAGTCCGGTGAATCCAGCAAGTCCGGCGCCTCGGACACGTCGGGCAAGGATGGCACCGGCAAGGACGGATCCGGCGGGCATCTGCGGGACAAGGACGGCAGTGGCTCGGTCGCGGTGAAGGCCAAGCCCGTAACCGTCACCGCCGGTGTGGGTGCGGAAGGCGCCGAGGGCGGCTCCGACTCCTCAGGTAGTGACGCCGGCTAGGCGATTCGCCTGCATTTCTGCAGACCAGAGGCCCTCAACGACGAGTTGGGGGCCTCTGGTTCGTCGCTGATGTGGTGCCCTCGGTGAGATTCGAACTCACACTGCACGGGTTTTGAATCCGTTTCCTCTGCCAGTTGGGATACGAGGGCTCAGCTGATGCGGCCTCCCACGATAGAGGATCGCTTGGCCGGGCCATAAACGCCCCGAGGTCGCTGATGGGCGCCAGTCACGCGACAATGTGCACATGACCGAGTCAACGACGGACGTCGACAAGCCGCGCCGTGTCCTGATCGCCGAGGATGAGGCCCTCATTCGCCTCGACCTCGCCGAGATGCTTCGCGAGGAGGGTTACGACGTCGTCGGGGAGGCCGGCGACGGCCAGGAAGCCGTCGAGCTGGCCGAGAAGCTCATGCCGGATCTGGTGATCATGGACGTGAAGATGCCACGCCGTGACGGCATCGACGCGGCCACGGAGATCGCAGGCAAGCGCATCGCCCCGATCGTGGTGCTGACGGCCTTCTCTCAGCGCGACCTCGTCGAGAGGGCAAGGGACGCCGGTGCAATGGCCTATCTGGTCAAGCCGTTCTCCATCACCGATCTGATCCCTGCCATCGAGCTTGCGCTGAGCCGCTTCAGCGAGATCGCCGCGCTGGAAGCAGAAGTCGCCACGCTCACCGATCGCCTCGAGACGCGCAAGCTCGTCGAACGTGCGAAGGGTTTGCTCCAACAGAAGCAGGCAATGACCGAACCCGAGGCGTTCAAGTGGATTCAGCGCGCCGCGATGGACCGCCGAACCACGATGAAGCGTGTCGCCGAAGTGGTGCTCGAGACATTGGATGCGCCCGGCGATGCGTAACAAATGCGTTTCCGGACCCGCCTTTTGATGGATCGGACACGGCGAATACGCAGGCTGCATTGCCCAACATGGCGCACCAACGCCATGGGTTGGCTATGTTCTACCGGAAGCATCGGGGGACGGCCGACGTCCGCCAAACCCTCGGTGCCGATGACAACTCTGACTCGGAGGTAGAAACGTGCGAGGTCGCGTGGCACGTAGTGCATTTGCTCTCGGGAGCGCGGGCTTGGTTGTGCTTGGCATCGCCGGCTGCAATCAGTCCAGCCCCGAAGAGAACACAGCGCAAGCCAACCTGAAGATCGTCGAGCAGGTACAGATCGACGAGAACGGCGCCGAGGTGAAGCCGCCAGAAGGCGTGAAGCCCGCCGATCCCGCGGGGGATGGGAAGGCGACGTGCCCGCCGGTTTCGATCGCGATGGCAGGCGCCCTCACGGGTCCGGACGCCGCGCTGGGCATCAACATCAAGAATGGCGTGCAGCTGGCCATCGACAAGCACAACGCCGCGAACCCCGGCTGCCAGGTGCAGCTGAAGCCGTTCGACACCGAGGGCGACCCGCAGAAGGCCACCGCCATCGCCCCGCAGATCGTCGACGACCAGTACACCATCGGTCTGGTCGGCCCCGCGTTCTCCGGCGAGACCAAGGCCACCGGCACGGTGTTCGACCAAGCCGGCCTCGTGGCGGCCACTGCGTCGGCCACCAACGTCACGCTCAGTGAGAACGGGTGGAAGACGTTCTTCCGCGGGCTGGCCAACGACGGCGTGCAGGGCCCGTCGGTTGCCAACTACCTGAAGAACACGAAGGGCTTCAAGAAGATCTGCGTCGTCGACGACAGCACCGATTACGGCCTTGGCCTGTCCACCGCCGTGCGCGAGACGCTCGGGCCGGTGGCGGACACCTCGTGCAACATCTCGGTGAAGAAGGGCGACAAGGACTTCTCGGCCGCGGTGACGCAGATCAAGGGCGCCAACCCGGACGCGGTGTTCTACGGCGGCTACTACTCGGAGGCGGCGCCGCTGGTGCAGCAGCTGAGGGATGCCGGCGTGACGGCTACGTTCGCCAGCGCCGACGGCACCAAGGACCCGGAGTTCGTCAAGCAGGCAGGCGCAGCGTCCAAGGACGCGGTCCTCGCGTGCCCCTGCGGCCCGGCCACCGGCACGTTCGTCGACGAGTACACCAAGAAGTTCGGCGTGGAGCCCAGCACCTACAGCACTGAGGGCTACGACCTCGGCACCATCCTGGTGAAGGGCATCGATGCCGGCAAGATCACCCGACCCGACCTGCTGGACTACGTGCGCACCTATGACGGCCAGGGCGTCGCACGCAAATACCAGTGGACCGACAAGGGCGAGCTCACCTCCACCCTGATCTGGATCTACAAGGTTCAGTAGGCCGTCCGAGACGAGGCGCGTCCGAGAGCGAAGGTTTCTCGGGCGCGCCTCGCATCCGTAATCCACCAGGAGCCGCCCCCGGATGATCCACGAGTGCGTCGAACAATTCGCCTGCCAAGCCGCCAACATCAACTTCAACGTCGATAATCTTCTCGACGGCTTTTGGCAGTTGACCGTCGACGGGCTGTCGTGGGGGGCCATCTACGCGTTGGTCGCCGTCGGCTACACCCTGGTGTTCGGCGTGCTGCGGTTGATCAACTTCGCCCATTCCGAGATCTTCATGCTCGGCATGTTCGGTGCGTACTTCTGCCTGGACATGATCCTGGGCTTCGCCCCAAGCGGTAACGCCTACAACAAGGGCGTCGCACTGACCATCGTGTACCTGTTCATCGCCATGCTGTTCGCGATGCTGGTGTCGGGATCGGCGGCGGTGGGGCTCGAGTTCATCGCCTACCGACCGTTGCGCCGACGTAACGCGCGGCCGCTGACGTTCCTGATCACCGCCATCGGAATGTCCTTCGTGCTGCAGGAATTCGTGCACTTCATCCTGCCGCACATCATCAAGGGATACGGCGGATCCAACGCCCAGCAGCCGATCATCTTGGTGCAACCCAAGACCCAGTTCACCATCTTCGGCGCATCGGTCTCCAACGTCACCCTGGTCGTGATCGTCGCGGCATTGGTGCTCGCCCTGTTGACCGACATCGCGATCAACCGAACCAAGTTCGGCCGCGGCATCCGCGCCGTCGCGCAGGATGCGAACACCGCCACGCTGATGGGTGTCTCGCGCGAGCGCATCATCATCACCACGTTCCTCATCGGCGGCCTGCTGGCAGGCGCCGCGGCACTGCTCTACACGCTGAAGGTGCCGCAGGGACTGATCTACTCCGGCGGATTCCTGTTGGGCATCAAGGCCTTCTCGGCCGCGGTCCTCGGCGGCATCGGAAACCTCCGCGGTGCGCTGCTCGGCGGTCTGCTGCTCGGCGTGATGGAGAACTACGGCCAGGCGGTGTTCGGCACGCAGTGGCGTGACGTCGTCGCCTTCGTCCTGCTGGTGCTCGTGCTGTTGATCCGGCCGACCGGCATACTGGGCGAAAGCCTCGGGAAGGCGCGCGCATGAGTCACAAGGCTGCGCCAGAGAGCGGTTCGGTCACTACCCTCGGTCAGCGAATCCTGGCCCCGGGCGACGGTCTGCGGCAGTGGTGGGCGAGCCAAAGCCGGCCGATGAAGTGGGTCTTCGGCGTCATCGGCTTCTCGCTGCTCGCGCTATTGCCCTTGTACACACCGGGTTTCATCGACACGCCGGGGATCAGCTTCGGTGGCACCATGGCGGCCTTCGTGATGGTCGCGATCATCGCCATCGGGCTCAACGTGGTGGTCGGTCAAGCAGGCCTGCTCGACCTCGGCTACGTCGGTTTCTACGCGGTGGGTGCCTACACGGTGGCGCTGATCACCAGCCCCGACAGTCCGTGGAACAAGATGGGCCCCACCGGGTTCTTCAGCAAGGACTGGGCCTGGCTGTCCTGTGTTCCGCTGGCGATGGCGGTGACCGCGCTGGCGGGTCTGATCCTTGGCATACCGACCCTGCGTCTTCGCGGTGACTACCTGGCCATCGTGACACTCGGCTTCGGCGAGATCATCCGCCTGCTCGCCGACAACCTCTCCGACATCACCAACGGGTCACGCGGCCTGAACGAGATCGCCTATCCGCGCCTCGGGGAGACCGAGAAGCTGCCCAACGGCGTGTTCTCCAGCGGCAACTCGACGGGTCACGCCAACTACGGCACCTGGTGGTTCTGGCTCGGCCTGCTGCTGATCGTCGGACTCCTGCTGCTGGTCGGCAACCTGGAGCGCAGCCGGGTGGGCCGGGCCTGGGTCGCCATCCGCGAAGACGAAGACGCCGCGGAAGTGATGGGTGTCAACACCTTCCGGTTCAAACTGTGGGCCTTCGTGATCGGCGCGGCGATCGGCGGTCTGTCAGGAGCGCTCTACGCGGGCCAGGTCCAGTACGTCGCTCCGACCAACTTCAACATCATCAACTCGATGCTGTTCCTGGTGGCCGTTGTGCTCGGCGGCCAAGGCAACAAGTTGGGCGTCATCTTCGGCGCGTTCATCATCGTGTACCTGCCCAACCGATTACTGGGAGTGCATCTGTTCGGGGTCAACCTCGGCGACTTGAAGTACCTCTTCTTCGGCCTTGCTCTGGTGGTGCTGATGATCTTCCGGCCGCAGGGTCTGTTCCCGGTTCGCCAGCAGTTGCTCGCCTACGGCAAGTCGGCGCGCAAATTGCTTGGCAGCGCCGATGATTCGAAGGCGGCAGCATGACTACGAGCCAGAAGCGAAGCGGGATCGCGCATGACTGAAGAGCCCGTGATCGACGAAGAACTCGCCGCCCTGCACCGCGACGTGCAGGCGGCCGAGGGCGAAACGCTGCTCGAGACCAAGGACCTCACGGTCAAGTTCGGCGGTCTCACCGCGCTCGACGCGGTGACGTTCAGCATCAAGCGCGGCGAGATCCTCGGGCTGATCGGTCCCAACGGCGCGGGCAAGACCACCTGCTTCAACGCCATCAC
Organism: Mycolicibacterium sp. P9-64; assembly: GCF_008329605.1. GTDB lineage: Bacteria > Actinomycetota > Actinomycetes > Mycobacteriales > Mycobacteriaceae > Mycobacterium. Next base: position 86,293 of record NZ_NPKO01000003.1, on the reverse strand, counting down.
CGGCGTCTACCGGCCCACCTCGGGCACGGTGACGTTCGACGGTTCGCCGCTCGGCCGGATCAAGCGGTACCAGATCACCAGGCGCGGCATCGCAAGAACGTTCCAGAACATCCGGCTCTGGGGCGAGATGACGGCATTGGAGAACGTCGTCGTCGGCACCGACGCCCGGCACAAGACCTCGGTTCCCGGAGCCCTGATCCGCACTCCGCGGCACCGGCGCGAGGAGAAGGATGCCATCGAACGTGCAGCCGCGCTGCTGCAGTTCGTCGGCATCGCGCACCGCGGCGAGGAGAAGGCCAAGAACCTGCCATACGGCGATCAGCGCCGGTTGGAGATCGCCCGCGCACTCGCGACCGAACCGAAACTGCTGTGCCTCGACGAGCCCGCGGCAGGGTTCAATCCGAGCGAGAAGTCCGCTCTGATCGAGCTGATCCAGGCGATTCGCGACGACGGCTACACGGTTCTGCTGATCGAACACGACATGCGCCTGGTCATGGGTGTCACCGACCGGATCGTCGTGCTCGAGTTCGGGCGCAAGATCGCCGACGGTCTGCCTGCCGAGATCCGCGACAACCCGGCGGTCATCGCCGCCTACCTGGGGGTGCCCGATGACGAGCTCGGCTGAGATCACCGACGCCGATCCGCGACCGATCCTGCTGGAGGTCCGCGACGTCGTCGTGCACTACGGGCGCATTCAAGCTCTGCACGGTGTTTCGCTGATCGTGCGCGAAGGCGAGCTCGTCACGCTGCTGGGCTCCAACGGCGCCGGCAAGACCACGATGATGCGCGCCATCTCGGGTCTGCGACCGCTGTCGTCGGGTTCGGTCTGGTTCGACGGCAATGACGTCTCGAAGGTGAAGGCCCATCGCCGCGTCACCGACGGGTTGATCCAGGCGCCGGAGGGACGCGGGGTGTTCCCCGGCATGACCGTCATCGAGAACCTTGAAATGGGCTGTTACGGACGGAAGTTCGCGAGCCGTGCCGAACACCGCGAACGGCTGGACTGGGTGCTTGAGACGTTCCCGCGGCTCGCGGAGCGACGCACGCAGGTAGGCGGCACGCTTTCGGGTGGCGAGCAGCAGATGCTGGCCATCGGGCGGGCTCTGATGGCACGCCCCAAGGTGTTGCTGCTCGACGAACCGTCGATGGGCCTTGCCCCCATGGTGATCTCGCAGATCTTCAAGATCATCTCCGAGATCAACTCGACGGGCACCACGGTGCTGCTCGTCGAGCAGAACGCCCAGCAGGCGCTGACCCGCTCGGATCGGGCCTACATCCTCGAGACGGGCCAGGTGACACGCAGCGGGGTGGCGCGGGACTTGTTGGCCGACGACAGCATTCGCGCCGCATACCTGGGCGTTGCCTAGGCCTTCCCTTCTCCTCCTTCTCCCGCGAGCGCGCGTGTCTGTACCCCAACACGCCGCGAAACCGCGGCAGAACGTGCACGCTCGGCAGTGCGTCAGCCGATATGGAAGCGCTTGATCCGCGCCGTCGCGCCGGAGACCAACTCCACCCGACTGCGTGGCACGCCGAAATGTTCGGCGAGCAGCCGGGTCACGGCGTCGTTTGCCTTCCCGTCGACCGCGCGTTCTGGCACGTAGACGGTGAGCTCGCCGTCCGCGCCGGTCTCGACGAGGGGACCCTTGCGGCTGCCGGGTTTGACACGCACCGAGATCATCACTGGCACGTAGTCATTCAACGACGAGCGCGCGCAAAATCGGGCTTCGTTGCGGCGTGTCGCCCGCAAACACGCGCGCTCGCGGAGGAAGGTGACTACCTCGCGACGATGACCGACGAGCCGTGGCCGAACAGGCCCTGGTTGGCGGTGACGCCGACCTTTGCGCCCTCGACCTGCCTGCCCGTAGCCTGACCCTTCAGCTGCCAGGTGAGCTCGCAGACCTGCGCGATCGCCTGGGCGGGGATCGCCTCGCCGAACGACGCGAGGCCGCCGGAGGCGTTGACGGGAACGCGGCCGCCGATGGCCGTTGCACCACTGCGCAGTAGCGCTTCGGCCTCACCCTTGGCGCACAGGCCCAGGTGTTCGTACCAGTCCAGCTCGAGGGCCGTGGACAGGTCGTAGACCTCGGCGAGGCTGACGTCGTCGGGCCCGATGCCCGCCTCCGCGTAGGCCGCGTCGAGGATCTGATCCTTGAACACCCGATCCGGCGCAGGCACCACGGCGGTGGAATCGGTTGCGATGTCCGGCAACTCGGGCAGATGCTGCGGATACCGCGGCGTCACGGTCGACACCGCGCGCACCGACGGCACTCCCTCCAGCGAGCCGAGGTGCGCCTTTGCGAACTTGGCGCTCGCCACGATCAGCGCGGCCGCACCGTCCGACGTCGCGCAGATGTCGAGCAGCCGAAGCGGATCGGAGACCACCGGGCTGGCCAGCACGTCGTCCACCGACACTTCCTTGCGGAAGCGGGCGTTGGGGTTGGCGAGGCCGTGCTTGGCGTTCTTGACCTTCACCGCGGCGAAGTCCTCGACCGTCGCGCCGTAGAGGTCCATCCGGCGTCGGGCCAGCAGTGCGAAGTACACCGGGTTGGTGGCGCCGATCAGATGGAACCGCTGCCAGTCGGGATCGTTGCGGCGTTCACCGCCGACCGGCGCGAAGAAACCCTTGGGCGTGGTGTCGGCACCGATCACCAGCGCCACGTCACAGAACCCGGCGAGGATCTGTGCCCGGGCGCTCTGCAACGCCTGCGAGCCGCTGGCGCAGGCCGCGTAGCTGGAGCTGACGGGCACCCCGTTCCAGCCGAGCTTCTGGGCGAAGGTCGCTCCGGCGATGAAGCCGGGGTAGCCGTTGCGGATGGTGTCGGCACCGGCGACCATCTGGATCTGGCGCCAGTCCAGGCCGGCCTCGGCGAGCGCGGCCCGCGCTGCGACGACGCCGTACTCGGTGAAGTCGTTGCCCCACTTGCCCCACGGGTGCATACCCGCGCCGAGGATGTACAGCGGTTCCGGCGGGCTGGAGCGAAGCGGCTGGGGGGATGTGTCGGGGCTCATGCGTGCCTTCCCTTGCTCTTCGCGTCCGCGATCCTCCACGCGTAGACCGTACGAACGAAGCCGTCATCGTCGGTGTAGAGCGGCATGGTGGTCAGTTCCATCTCCATGCCGACCTTCAGATCGGCGGCCAGCGTGCCTTCGACGACCTTGCCCAACACGATGATTCCCTCGTCGGCTAGCTCGACGGCGGCGACGGCGAACGGTTCGAACGGGTCAGGCGCCGGGTACGGCGGAGGAGGTGCGTACTGGTTCTCGGTGTAGCTCCACACCGTCCCGCGGCGCGACAGCGGGACCTGGTCGAGCACGTCGGAGTCGCACGCCGGGTTGGGGCAGTTGTTGGCCCGCGGCGGAAAGACGTACGTGCCACACTGCTGGCACTTGCCTGCGATCAGGTACGGCTGCCCGGCGTCGTTGGTGGTGAACCATCCGTCGATTGCCGGTAGTTGGTTGGGCGCATCGGTTGCTCCTGGCACGGGGGTCAGACTAACCGATCACGGCGCCCGAACTGAAACGTGTTGCAGTTTCATCGCGTGCCGACGTCGAGCAGGATGCGCAGCAGATCGTCGGGGTTGTCCCGCATCAGGTTGTGCCTGCCGTCCAGCTCGTGCGTCGTCCACGTCGGATCGTCGCGAACGCGGTCGTACGACGGCCGAAGCGGGGAATCGCCAGGCCAGCCCAGCGCGTAGACGAAGTCGCGACGCCGAAATGCGCTCGTGTCACCCGACAGGGCGATCGGCTGCAGAAACGACGCGAGCGGATGGGCGCTCGCCCGCTCGTCGAAGAACGGCAGCGGTGGCACGGCGTACCCGGTGTGGTCGACGCCGAGGTACCACTTCCGGTGTTCGTCGTTGACCAGGTCCCAGCAGGACTCCCCGTTCCTCGGGACGAGAGCATCCAGGTACACCAGAGCGTCCACCTGGCCGGGGATGCGATCGGCGACGGCGGTGATGACCATGCCCCCGTAGCTGTGGCCGACGAGGACGAGGTCGTCGGCGTCGGGCTCGACGGACAGGGCGGACAGCACGTCGGTGACGTGAGTCTCGAGGTTGACGCCTGCGTGCAGCAGGTGTGCCCGCTCGGCGAGGCCGGTCAGCGTGTACGCCAGGACGCGGTGACCGGCTGCGCGCAATGCGGCGGAGAGGTCGTCGAAGCACCACGCGCCATGGCAGGCGCCGGGGATGAGAACGTAGGTGGTCATGCGGTCGCCCTGTCTGCGCCAGTGTCGCTTCGATACTTCGCGGTGACCTCGGCGAGGTCCTCCGGGCTTAGGGTGGCGCCCGACTGATGCATCTCGCGGTTGGCGGCAATGACGTCGGCCGTCGCCGCCATGCGGTCGTTCTCGTAGGCTCGCAGGCCCGCATCGGGATCGCGGTGAAGCTCGTTGGCCAGCACGCGCGCGTCGACGATCGCTTGTGAGCCTCCGTTGGCCCCGACCGGATACATCGGGTGGGCGGCGTCGCCGAGCAGTGTCACGTTGCCACGGCCCCACCAGGGCAGCGGGTCTCGGTCGACCATCGGATACTCCAGAACGGTGGCCGTGCGCCCCACCATGTCCGCCGCGTCCAGCCATTCCAGGTGCCAGCCGGCGAGGTGCTCGCGCACGGTGCCGGGGTCCACGGGGGCGTTCCATCCGGCGTTGCCGGGCAGTGGTCCCGGAGTCGATTCGGGCACTTGCACAACCCAATTGACGAATCCGCTCCCGATCGGATAGGTGATCAGATCGATGCCGTCGGCACCCTTGACGATCGCCATCGTGCGGCCGTCCAGGAAGGCGGGCATCTCGGCTGCGCCGCGATACATCCGTATTCCCGACCACATCAGGGGATCGGGTCCCTGGTGCAGTCGGGCGCGCACGACGGAGTGCAGACCGTCGGCGCCGACGAAGATTCGCGCGTCGACGTCACCGGCCGCGGTGTGTGCCGTGACGTGGCCGTCGTGGGCGTCGAACCCGTTGAGGCCCATGGCGGTTCGCACGGAGCCGGGTCCCAGGCGGTCGCGGACTGCGGACAACAGCAACATCTGCAGGTGACCGCGGTGCACGGAGTACTGGGGCCATGCGTAGCCACCGGCGATGCCGCGTGCCTCGCTGAACGCCAGGTTGCCGCTCTCGTCGAAGAACGAGATCTTGGCTGGCTCGGCGGCGATGCGCGCCAACTCGTCGGCCAGGCCCAATGCGTGAAGCTCGCGGACCGCGTGTGGCAGCAGGTTGATGCCGACGCCGAGGGGCCGCAGCTCCCGTGCACTGTCGATGACGGTCGATCGGACTCCGGTGGCGTGCAGCGTGAGCGCCGCGGTGAGCCCCCCGATGCCTGCACCTGCGATGAGGACTTCCGTTGATTCGGTCATGTCCCCAGGTTGGCGAACCCTCGGCCATAAGTCCAAGACAGAGTCACTACACAAACTATTGTGATTGGTTATGGAACTGAGGCAGCTCGAGTACTTCGTCGCGGTCGCGGAAGAACGCAACTTCACCAGGGCCGCCGAACGCGTCCACGTGGCCCAGCCCGCGATCAGCGCGCAAATCGCCCGCCTGGAACGCGAAGTGGGGCAACGGCTGCTGGACCGGAGCCGCCGCGAGACGCGCCTGACCGCCGCCGGTGACGCGATGCTCCCGCACGTACGGGCCGCGCTCAGCGCCGTCGCCAACGCACGGCTTGCCGTCGACGAGCTGGCGCAGTTGGTGCGGGGGACTGTCACGCTGGGGACCGTCACGTCGCACGACGTCGACATCCCGGCACTGCTTGCCGACTTCCACCACGCGCACCCCGCGGTGGAGATCACGCTGTCCACGGACAATTCGGACGCACTGATCGACGACGTCCAGTCGGGCGCGCTCGACTCGGCGATCGTGTCCGTCGGCTCGGACGAGGTGCCATCGGGCCTTGCGGTCGAGGTGGTGACCGACGAGGCGATCGATGCAGCGGTATGCCTGGATGATCCGTGGGCGGGCCGGACGTCCATCGGTCTGGCTCGGCTGGTCGAGCGTCAGCTGATCGCGCTGCCGACCGGTGCGGGCATCCGAGCTCAACTCGAAAGAGCTTGTACTGCAGCGGGTCTCAAACCAAACGTCGCGTTCGAGGCGAGCACGCCCGGCGCCCTCGCCGAGTTGGCCGCCCGCGGCCTCGGGGTGGCGATCCTGCCGCAGTCGGTGTCGCGCACCCATCCGGGGCTGACTCCCATCGCCATCAAGCCGGAGCTGCGCGGTCGGTTGGTGTTCGCGTGGCGGTCGTCGGGCCCGATGAGCCCGGCCGCCCGCGTCCTCGTCGAGATGGCGAGGCGCCTGCTGCGATGAGCGTCAGCCGAGCAGCTGCCGAACCGCACACCGGTGGACCAACCCGGTGGTCGTGGCCGGCGCTGCAACCGGCCCGGACGTAGAAGGCCGTGGCACGGCCGACGACGGCGGCCGAATGGGGCAGAGCCGTTCCGCAGTGTCGGGCTGTCGGGGCCGGTGAATAGAGTGAGGCCCGTGAGCCCAGCCACCACCGCCGATACCAAGCCCACATTGATGCTGCTGGACGGCAATTCGCTGGCCTTCCGCGCGTTCTACGCACTGCCCGCCGAGAACTTCAAGACGCAGGGCGGCCTGACCACCAATGCGGTGTACGGGTTCACGGCCATGCTGATCAACCTGTTGCGCGACGAGGGCCCGACCCACATCGCCGCCGCGTTCGACGTGTCCCGCCAGACCTTCCGCAAGGACAAGTACCCCGAGTACAAGGAAGGTCGTTCGGCGACCCCCGACGAGTTCAGAGGCCAGATCGACATCACCAAGGAGGTGCTGGCCGCGCTCGGCATCACCGTGCTCGCCGAGGCCGGTTTCGAGGCCGACGACCTCATCGCGACGTTGGCGACGCAGGCCGAGAACGAGGGCTATCGCGTTCTGGTGGTCACCGGCGACAGGGACGCGCTGCAACTCGTCAGCAATGACGTGACGGTGCTGTACCCGGTCAAGGGCGTCAGCGAGCTGACCCGCTTCACCCCCGAGGCCGTCGAGAACAAGTACGGCCTGACGCCAACGCAGTACCCGGACTTCGCGGCACTGCGCGGCGACCCCAGCGACAACCTTCCTGGCATCCCCGGAGTGGGGGAGAAGACCGCGACCAAGTGGATCATCGAGTACGGGTCTCTGGAATCGCTGGTCGACAACATCGACAAGGTGAAGGGCAAGGTCGGTGACGCGCTGCGCGCCAACGTAGCCAGCGTCGTCCTCAACCGCGAGCTCACCGAACTGGTCAAGGACGTGCCGCTGGCGCAGACCCCGGACACGCTGCGCATGCAGCCGTGGGACCGCGACCAGATCCACCGCCTGTTCGACGACCTCGAGTTCCGGGTGCTTCGCGACCGGTTGTTCGACACGCTGGCGTCCGCCGACCCGGAGGTCGAGGAGGGCTTCGACGTGCGCGGCGGCGCCCTCGAACCGGGCTCGCTCGCCGCGTGGCTGAGCGAGCACAGCCTCGGCAACCGCTTCGGCATGGCAGTGGTGGGCACCCACCTGGCCTTCGACGGCGATGCCACCGCCATCGCGATCGTCTCCGCCGACGGCGAGGGCGTCTACCTCGACACCGCCACACTGACCCCCGAGGACGAAGCCGCACTGTCGTCCTGGCTGGCCGACCCCGGCCTGCCGAAGGCACTGCACGAGGCCAAGCTGGCGATGCACGACCTGGAGGGCCGAGGCTGGAGCCTCGCAGGCGTCACCTCCGACACCGCGCTGGCGGCCTACCTCGTCCGGCCAGGGCAGCGCAGCTTCGCGCTGGACGACCTGTCGGTGCGCTATCTGCGCCGTGAGCTCCGCGCGGACAACCCTGAGCAGCAACAGCTCTCGCTGCTCGACGACGAGGACGGCGTCGACGACCAGGCGGTGCAGACGTTGCTCCTTCGGGCATCCGCGGTCGCCGACCTCGCCAACGCCCTCGACGAGGAACTGGCCCGCATCGACTCGTCGTCGCTGCTCGGCCAGATGGAGCTGCCGGTCCAGCGCGCGCTCGCGGCCATGGAGTCGGCGGGCATCGCCGTCGACCTCGACCTGCTCGGCCGGCTGCAGAGTCAGTTCGCCGACCAGATCCGGGACGCCGCCGAGGCGGCCTACGCGGTGATCGGCAAGCAGATCAATCTCGGCTCACCCAAGCAGCTGCAGGTGGTGCTGTTCGACGAGCTCGAGATGCCCAAGACCAAGCGCACCAAGACCGGGTACACCACCGACGCCGACGCGCTGCAGGGATTGTTCGACAAGACCGGACACCCGTTCCTTCAGCACATGCTCACGCACCGCGACGCCACCCGGCTCAAGGTCACCGTCGACGGGCTGCTGAACGCCGTCGGCTCGGACGGCCGGATTCACACCACGTTCAACCAGACCATCGCGGCGACCGGCAGGCTCTCGTCCACCGAGCCGAACCTGCAGAACATCCCGATCCGCACCGAGGCGGGCAGGCAGATCCGGGACGGCTTCGTCGTCGGCGCGGGTTACGCCGAGCTGATGACCGCCGACTACAGCCAGATCGAGATGCGGATCATGGCGCACCTGTCGAAGGACGAAGGCCTCATCGAGGCGTTCAACACCGGTGAGGACCTGCACTCATTCGTCGCGTCACGAGCGTTCGGCGTGCCGATCGACGAGGTCACCCCCGAGCTGCGGCGCCGCGTCAAGGCGATGTCGTACGGCCTGGCCTACGGTCTGAGCGCGTACGGGCTGGCGTCCCAGCTGAAGATCTCCACCGAGGAGGCCAAGGTGCAGATGGACGCCTACTTCGCCCGTTTCGGCGGAGTGCGCGACTACCTGCTCGAGGTCGTCGACCAGGCCCGCAAGGACGGCTACACCTCCACGGTCCTCGGCAGGCGGCGCTACCTGCCGGAACTGGACAGCAGCAACCGCAATGTCCGCGAGGCCGCCGAACGCGCCGCGCTGAACGCTCCGATTCAGGGCAGTGCCGCCGACATCATCAAGGTGGCGATGATCAACGTCGACGCCGCGCTCAAGGAGTCGGCGCTGAAGTCACGGATGCTGCTGCAGGTGCACGACGAGCTGTTGTTCGAGGTCGTCGAAGGGGAGCGGGAGGCGCTGGAAGCGCTGGTCCGGGACAAGATGGGCGCCGCGTATCCGCTGGACGTCCCGCTCGAGGTGTCGGTGGGGTACGGCCGCAGCTGGGATGCGGCGGCACACTAGCGGACCGGCGGGCGGTACCCGGCCAGGGTCTGCAGCGTCGGCGCGGCTGCGCGTGCCATGTGCACCCAGTACGCCTCCTCGTTCTGCAGCGCGAAGACCCTCTCGTCACCGAAGCCGCGGTCGATGCGGTCCCGCACGTAGGCGAGTTCGACGACCTGCGCGGCGAAGTTCTTCACGGCCTTGCGCTGCGGCTTGCCGCCGACCCGGCCGGCTTCGTTGATCGCCGCCTTCCGGTTGCGCAGCGAGCCCAGCCAGGTCGCCTCGTTGGCGGTGACGATGCTCGCGGCGATCATGCCAGGCAGTTTTTCGGCGACGATGCGCTGTTCGCGGCGTCGGCTGTACACGGCGAGCGCGATTGCCAGCCCGAACACCGGCACCATCCAGAGCAGATAGACCAGGAAGTAGGCCTCGATGCTCACCAGCGAGGAGCCGTTCCACAGCGCGTGCATCAGCACTGCGCCGGCGTAGCCGAGCAGGATGTAGCCGACCTTCGCGACGGCGCCGCGATGCTGCAGCGCGAAGTACACCCCGATGCCGGTCATCGTGGTGAACAGCGGATGCGCGAACGGCCCCATGACCAGCCGCAGTGCCGCAGTGCCCAGCGACTCCGCGAGCGATCCGCTGTCGGAGATGTAGAAGATGTTCTCCAGCCAGGCGAAGCCCGCCGCGGTGATACCCGCATAGACCAGGCAGTCGGTCAGGGTGTTGAGCTCGTTTCGGCGCCTGCCGGTCATCATGAGCAGCAGAAACAGCCCCTTGGCGGCCTCTTCTATCAGCGGTGCACCCAACGCGACGGTTCCGTTGGTGCCGAAGAGTGGTTCGAGGGCGACCTCTAGAGCCACCGACAGTGCGACGGCCACCGACGCGCCCCAGAGGAATGACAGGAGCAGCAGCCGGGGCGGCTCCGGTTCCCAACGGTCAAGCCACAGGTAGGCCATCAGGACGATCACCAAGGCCACGCTGGAGAGGGTGAATGCGATCGTCGTGCCGACGGGGTTGACCGCGGTGACGAGGATGACGATCAGCCCCACGACGGTGCCGAGCAGGACGATCACCGCGAGCGGCGCTCCGACTTTGCGGATCCGCCTCGGCAGCGGCGGGATGAACGGGCGCTGCAAAGGGGGTGTGGCGGGGTAGGACACCAACGTAGGGTAGCGATGGAGGTTCCGGTCGAGCGGAGGAACCTGACCCGGGTTTGTCCAGCGTGTGCACAGTCGAGTAGGCTGACCAGGTGCTCGTACGTGCTTGAACGCGAGTCACGCAAATACCACCTGTCCCTACGATTGAACCTGTCCGGAGCAACCCAACAACATGCCAAGTCCCTCGATCACCTCGCCGCAAGTAGCCATCAACGACATTGGCTCGGCTGAGGACTTTCTCGCCGCGATCGACAAGACCATCAAGTACTTCAACGATGGCGACATCGTCGAGGGCACCATCGTCAAGGTTGACCGCGACGAAGTCTTGCTCGACATCGGATACAAGACCGAAGGTGTCATTCCTTCCCGCGAACTCTCCATCAAGCACGACGTCGACCCCTCTGAGGTTGTGTCCGTCGGCGACGAGGTGGAAGCCCTGGTCCTCACCAAGGAGGACAAGGAAGGTCGCCTGATCCTGTCCAAGAAGCGCGCTCAGTACGAGCGTGCCTGGGGCACCATCGAAGAACTCAAGGAGAAGGACGAGGCCGTCAAGGGCACCGTCATCGAGGTCGTCAAGGGCGGCCTGATCCTCGACATCGGCCTGCGTGGCTTCCTGCCCGCGTCGCTGGTGGAGATGCGTCGTGTTCGCGATCTTCAGCCGTACATCGGCAAGGAGATCGAGGCCAAGATCATCGAGCTCGACAAGAACCGCAACAACGTGGTCCTGTCGCGCCGTGCCTGGCTCGAGCAGACGCAGTCCGAGGTGCGCAGCGAGTTCCTCAACCAGCTGCAGAAGGGTGCCATCCGCAAGGGTGTCGTCTCCTCGATCGTCAACTTCGGCGCGTTCGTCGATCTCGGCGGCGTCGACGGTCTGGTGCACGTCTCCGAGCTGTCTTGGAAGCACATCGATCACCCGTCCGAGGTCGTCACCGTTGGCGACGAGGTCACGGTCGAGGTTCTCGACGTCGACATGGACCGCGAGCGGGTTTCGTTGTCGCTCAAGGCGACTCAGGAAGACCCGTGGCGCCACTTCGCCCGGACTCACGCCATCGGCCAGATCGTGCCCGGCAAGGTCACCAAGCTGGTGCCGTTCGGTGCGTTCGTCCGCGTCGAGGAGGGCATCGAGGGTCTGGTGCACATCTCCGAGCTGTCCGAGCGCCACGTCGAGGTCCCGGACCAGGTGGTCCAGGTCGGCGACGACGCGATGGTCAAGGTCATCGACATCGACCTGGAGCGTCGCCGGATCTCGCTGAGCCTCAAGCAGGCCAACGAGGACTACACCGAGGAGTTCGACCCGTCGAAGTACGGCATGGCCGACAGCTACGACGAGCAGGGCAACTACATCTTCCCGGAGGGCTTCGACGCCGACACCAACGAATGGTTGGAAGGCTTCGAGAAGCAGCGTGACGAGTGGGAGGCCCGGTACGCCGAGGCCGAGCGCCGCCACAAGATGCACACCGCCCAGATGGAGAAGTTCGCGGCGGCCGATGCGGAGGCGGCCAGCAGGCCCGCCACCGCCAACGGCTCGTCGTCGTCGTCCTCCTCGTCCAGCTCGGGCGACACCGGCGGCGGCACGCTTGCGAGCGATGCCCAGCTGGCCGCGCTTCGCGAGAAGCTGGCAGGCAACGCCTAACACCTAGCACGAAGAACGCCCCGGCTCCAGATGGAGCCGGGGCGTTCTTTTGTCTACGACATGTGCACACATCGCTAATTGACAATCGTTTTCATTAACTGGTTCACTCTGCGCCATGGTCAAGACCAAGCAAGCGATGGCTGCCCTGTCCCTGTCGATGCTGGCCGCCGGGTGCGGTGGCACGACGACCCCGGCTGAACCGCCGGTGAGCGCCACCGAGACCACGGTCTCCAAGCCGACCGAGCGGGCCACGGCGACACCCCGGCTGGCGCTGAGCTACGACGGCGGCATTGTGGTGCTCGACGCAGGCACTCTGCAGCAGGTGGCCGACATCCCCGTCGACGGTTTCGTGCGGCTCAACTCGGCCGCCAACGGCCGCCATGTGCTGGTCTCTCAGCCCGACGGCTTCGTGGCCCTCGACATGGGCACCTGGACAGACCGGCACGGCGATCACTCACACCACTTCACCACCACCCCGCAGCTCACCGACATCCGCTACGGCGGCGCGGAGCCCGGCCACGTCGTCGCCCACGACGACCTGCTCACCCTGTTCAGTGACGGCACCGGTGCGGTCGACGTGGTCGATCCACACGCGCTGCTCGAGGGGGAACCCGGCGTCCGCACCGCTACGGTCGCAGAACCGCACCATGGCGTCGCCGTGGCACGGGCCGACGGCACCGTCGTCGTCAGCATTGGGAACCATGAAACCCGTTCCGGCATCGCGATTCTGGACGGAACCGGCCACCAGGTCGCGGCCAACGACCAGTGCCCGGGCCTGCACGGTGAAGCCGCAGCGTCATACGGAGCGCTGACGTTCGGATGCCAGGACGGCATCCTCATCGTGCGCGGCAACGACATCCGCAAGGTCGCCAGCCGCGACCCGTACGGCCGGATCGGCAACCAGTCGGGCAGCGACGTCTCACCCGTCGTGCTCGGCGACTACAAAACCGACAAGGACGCCGAGCTGGAACGGCCGCGCCGGTTCACCCTGACCAACACCGCGACCGGCACCCTCACCGTCGTCGACCTCGACACCAGCTACAGCTTCCGGTCACTGGACCGCGGCCCGCACGGCGAGGCCGTCATCCTCGGCACCGACGGCGCCCTGCACGTCTTCGATCCGGTCACCGCGCGGCGCGTGGCACGCATCGACGCCGTCGGCGTGTGGACCGAACCCGACAAGTGGCAGTCGCCGATGCCGAACCTGCACGTCCAGGACGGCATCGCCTACGTCAGCGATCCCGGTGCGCAGCGGCTCGTCGCGGTACGGCTCGCCGACGGCTCGAAGGTGGCCGACACCGCGCTGGACCACCCGACGATCGAACTCACCGGCGTCGGAGGGTGAGCCCGTCGGGCACCCTGACACACTGGTGCCGTGCTTCGCATCGGCCTCAGCGGCGGTATAGGCGCCGGCAAGTCCACGGTGTCCACGGAGTTCTCCAAATGCGGCGGCATCGTCGTCGATGGGGACGTCATCGCCAGGGAGGTGGTGCAGCCCGGCACCGAGGGGCTGGCCAAGCTCGTCGAGGCGTTCGGCCAGGAGATACTGCTGCCCGACGGTGCGCTCAACCGGCCCGCCCTCGCCGCGATCGCGTTCCCCGACGACGAGAAGCGCGCCACCCTGAACGGCATCGTGCACCCGCTTGTCGGCAAACGTCGCGCCGAGTTGATCGAGGCGGCCCCCGCGGATGCAGTGATCGTCGAGGACATTCCGCTTCTCGTCGAGTCGCAGATGGCACCGCTGTTCCCGCTCGTCGTGATCGTCGATGCGGACGTGGAAACGCGAGTGAAGCGGCTCGTCGAGCAGCGGGGCATGCCCGAGGAGGACGCCCGCCATCGCATCGCGGCCCAGGCGACTGAGGGGCAGCGGCGTGCGGTGGCCGACGTATGGCTACACAACTCCGGCTCCGTAGAGGACTTGGCCGAACGCGCCCGCACGCTGTGGCAGGAGCGGATCGTGCCGTTTGCCCACAATGTCGCTGCCCGCGAACCGGTGCGGGTGACGCCGCACCTGGTGCCGCCCGACCCGACGTGGCCGGACCAGGCAAGCCGCATCGTGGCCCGCCTGAATGCCGCGTGCGGGCACCGGGCGGTGCGGATCGACCACATCGGGTCGACGGCAGTGCCCGGCCTGGACGCCAAGGACGTCATCGACGTTCAGGTCACCGTGCCGTCGCTCCCGGTGGCCGATGAACTCGTCGACGCACTGCTGGCGGCGGGATATCCGCGGATCGACGCCTTCACGGACACGCCGCACACTCCCGACCCGGCGCTGTGGCACAAGCGCCTTCACGCATCAGCCGATCCCGGGCGCCCGACCAACGTACACATCCGGGTCGACGGTTGGCCTGGGCAGCAGTTCGCGCTGCTGTTCCGCGACTGGCTCATCGCCGAGCCCGACGTGCGCGCCGAGTACCTCACCCTCAAACGCGAGGTGGCCGCCGCGGGTCATCAGACCACCGCCGAATACACCGACGCCAAGGAGCCGTGGTTCGTCGACGCCTACCACCGCGCATGGGAGTGGGCTGACACCACCGGCTGGAAGCCTTAAGCGGCGGGCGGCTGCGCAGGCGCTTCGGCAGGCGGGGGAGCGTCCACCGGCGCCGGCTCGTCGATCGGGGCGGTGTTTCCGGTCGGGAAGTTGGTCACCGTCCCGCAGCTGAGTACGCCGTACCCCGGGTCGTTGCGCTGCGGCGTCAGACGCGGTGCAACGAACTGGTCGGCCTGCGCCAGGATGTGATCGTTGGCCAGGATCTCGCAGTGCAGGCTCGCCGAGTACGGCCACTGGATCGACACCTGCATGCCGGCCTTCTGCGGCTGGGACACCACGCCGGTGGCCTCGAACACCCTGCCGGGCACCATCGTCGGGTTAGCGGTGTTCACCTGGTCGTCGGCGATTGCGTAGTTCACGGTCGCACCGCGGGATACGCCGTCGATGCGGGCCCGGTAGACCACGTTGTACGGCCCCGGCCCGAGATCCTCGACTGCGGGCTGGGGTGCGTCGGCAGACTGTTCGGTGGCGTCGGGTCCTGGAGGAGGAACGCCGGGATCTGCCTGCGCAATGCCTGCATTCAACTGGACGCCGGATAGCAGGAGGGCGGCCGTCGCGGCCACGATCCATCCACCCTTGGTAGAGCTCATGACAGCAGACATTACGCTCCCCGCCAGGTCAGGACCATATGGAGGTCGGCTAGCCACTTTTCGAGGTCGTAGTCGTGACGCGCAAGTCCCTCGATCGTGCTGGTCGCCGTGGCGATGGCCAGTGCGGCGGTGTCCTGGGTGAGTAGGTCTTGCCGAACCGCCGTCAGCAGTTCGTCGACGTCGTCCAGTTCGACACCGAGGCCGGTGTGGACCCGGAGGTCCAGGTAGTGGTCCTCGGAGTGCCATTCGGACGGCCCTGGCGTGTAGGTACCCACGTCGAGATACACGTCCTGGGTGGGCTCGTGGCCAGGGTTGAAGTGAAACACGCTGGCGCGCAAGCTGATCGACGGCAGCAGCCATGACTCCAGATAGTGGAACTGGGGACGACCTGGGGTGGGCCTGGCCATGTACAGCCCCCACGGCTCGAGGGTGTAGACGTCGACCGCCCGGACGATCCCCTTCGGATCGGTGTTGGTGCCGGCGGCGAGATCGAACGTCTCGCGCTTGGGCGGGTGGATCGACAGGCGGCGCTGAGGATCATCGGGCACGGCGTTACGGTAACGCGCACCGGTCACGCGGGAATGAACATGTCAGTATCTCGCTCTACGCTGGGACCATGGCGTTCGCTACCGAATACCCCGTCCTGGCGCACTCGGAGTACCGACCTGCCGGAGACGCCGTCAACGGCATCGTGCGCACCGGCGGCCACTTCGAGGTGGTCAGCCCGCATCAGCCTGCCGGCGACCAGCCGGCCGCCATCGCGGAGCTGGAACGCCGCATCTCCGCGGGGGAGCGCGACGTCGTGCTCCTCGGCGCCACCGGAACGGGCAAGTCGGCGACCACGGCATGGCTCATCGAACGGCTGCAGCGTCCCACCCTGGTGATGGCACCCAACAAGACGCTCGCCGCGCAGCTCGCCAACGAGCTGCGAGAGATGTTGCCCAACAACGCCGTTGAATACTTCGTGTCCTACTACGACTACTACCAGCCCGAGGCATACATCGCCCAGACGGACACCTACATCGAGAAGGACAGCTCGATCAACGACGACGTCGAGCGTCTGAGGCACTCCGCGACGTCGAGCCTGCTGTCCCGGCGCGACGTGGTCGTGGTGGCGTCGGTGTCGTGCATCTACGGCCTCGGCACACCGCAGTCCTACCTGGACCGGTCGGTGGAGCTCAAGGTCGGTGACGAGGTGCCGCGCGACGGCCTGCTCAGGCTTCTCGTCGACGTGCAGTACAACCGCAACGACATGGCGTTCACCAGGGGATCCTTTCGCGTCCGTGGTGACACCGTCGAGATCATCCCGTCCTACGAGGAGCTCGCCGTGCGCATCGAGTACTTCGGCGACGAGATCGAGGCGCTGTACTACATGCATCCGCTGACCGGTGACGTCATCCGGCAGGTCGATTCGTTGCGGGTCTTCCCCGCCACGCACTACGTCGCGGGCCCGGAGCGCATGGCGCACGCGATCTCGTCGATCGAGCAGGAGCTCGAGGAACGGCTCGCCGAGCTCGAGGGCAGCGGCAAGCTGCTCGAGGCGCAGCGGCTGCGGATGCGGACCAACTACGACGTCGAGATGATGAAGCAGGTCGGGTTCTGCTCGGGCATCGAGAACTACTCGCGCCACATCGACGGCAGAGCGGCGGGCACGGCCCCTGCCACGCTGCTGGACTACTTCCCCGAGGACTTCCTGCTCGTCATCGACGAGTCGCACGTGACGGTGCCGCAGATCGGCGGCATGTACGAGGGCGACATGTCGCGCAAGCGCAACCTGGTGGACTTCGGTTTCCGGCTGCCTTCCGCCGTCGACAACCGGCCGTTGACCTGGGAGGAGTTCGCCGACCGGATCGGTCAGACCGTTTATCTGTCGGCCACACCGGGCTCGTTCGAGCTGAGCCAGGCCAGCGGCGAGTTCGTCGAACAGGTGATCCGGCCCACCGGGCTCGTCGACCCGAAGGTGGTCGTCAAGCCGACCAAGGGCCAGATCGACGACCTGATCGGCGAGATCCGCAAGCGCACCGAGCTCGACGAGCGCGTTCTGGTCACCACCCTGACCAAGAAGATGGCAGAGGACCTCACCGACTACCTGCTGGAGACCGGTATCCGGGTGCGTTACCTGCACTCCGAGGTCGACACGCTGCGCCGGGTCGAGCTGTTGCGGCAGCTCCGGCTGGGTGAGTACGACGTGCTGGTCGGCATCAACCTCCTGCGCGAGGGTCTCGACCTGCCAGAGGTATCGCTGGTGTCGATTCTCGACGCCGACAAGGAAGGCTTCCTGCGATCGTCTCGCAGCCTGATCCAGACCATCGGTCGTGCGGCACGCAACGTGTCCGGCGAGGTGCACATGTACGCCGACAAGATCACCGACTCGATGAGGCAGGCCATCGACG
Source organism: Mycolicibacterium sp. P9-64 (assembly GCF_008329605.1). GTDB lineage: Bacteria > Actinomycetota > Actinomycetes > Mycobacteriales > Mycobacteriaceae > Mycobacterium. The sequence goes on along the minus strand of NZ_NPKO01000003.1, from coordinate 68,812 downwards.
AGACCGACCGTCGTCGAGCCAAGCAGGTGGCCTACAACGAGGCCAACGGCGTCGATCCGCAGCCGCTGCGGAAGAAGATCGCCGACATCCTCGACAAGGTCTACCACGAAGCCGACGACACCGAGGCGACCGTCGAGGTCGGCGGCTCCGGCCGCAACGCTTCGCGGGGCAGGCGCGCGCAGGGCGAGCCGGGGCGGGCGATCAGCGCAGGCGTGTTCGAGGGCCGCGACACCAAGAACATGCCACGTGCCGAACTGGCCGACCTGATCAAGGACCTCACCGCGCAGATGATGACCGCGGCGCGGGACCTGCAGTTCGAGCTGGCGGCCCGATTCCGCGACGAGATCGCCGATCTCAAGAAGGAGCTCCGCGGCATGGATGCCGCAGGGCTCAAGTGACGCGTTTGCGTCGAACTTGACCTCAACCGCCGTTGAGCTCATACGGTGTTCGGCGTGACTCAGACTGATCCGGTGCCGATCGTAGGGTGGCGGGGTCTCCTCGGCCCGAAGTATCTGGGTGCCTGCACCGTGCTGGCTGGTGGCGTCGCGCTGTACGCCACCAACGAGTTCCTCACCATCAGCCTGCTTCCGAGCGCGGTCGCCGAGATCGGTGGCCAACGGCTCTACGCATGGGTGACGACCGTCTACCTCGTCGCGTCGGTCGTCGCGGCAACGACGGTGAGCGCGACGCTCGCCCGGCTGGGCCCGCGGTGGTCGTACCTATGCGGGCTTGGCGTGTTCGGGGTCGGCAGCGTGCTGGCCACGTTCGCGCCGACCATGGAGCTGCTGTTGGTGGGGCGTACCGTGCAGGGCGCGGGCGGTGGTGTCCTCGCGGGACTGGGCTACGCGGTGATCAACTCCGTTCTGCCGCAATCGTTGTGGACGAAGGCGTCGGCGCTGGTGTCGGCCATGTGGGGCGTCGGCACCATCGTCGGCCCTGCCGCTGGTGGCCTGTTCGCCCAATTCGGTTCGTGGCGTTGGGCCTTCGGTGCGCTCGTCATCCTTACCGCGGTCATGGCGGCCCTGGTGCCCTTCGCCCTGCCGGGGCGCGAACCCGGCGCGGAACTGCCACCGCCGAGCCGGATCCCGGTCTGGTCTTTGCTCCTGCTGGGCACTGCTGCGCTGGCGATCAGCGTGGCGGGCATCCTGCGCCACCTCGCCTTCACCGTGGCCCTGCTGGTCGCCGGCGTGGCTCTGGTGCTGGCGTTCCTCGTCGTCGATCGCCGAACGTCGGCTTCGGTGTTGCCGCCCACGGCGTTCCGGCCGGGGCCGCTGAAGTGGATCTATGTGACGCTCGGCCTGCTGATGGCCGCCACGATGGTCGACATGTACGTCCCACTGTTCGGCCAGCGCCTTGCGCATCTGGTGCCCGTGGCGGCCGGCTTCCTCGGCGCTGCCCTTGCGGTCGGGTGGACGCTTGGTGAGATCGCGAGTGCATCGGTGACCAAGCAGCGGGTGATCGTCGGCCTGGTCGTGACCGCGCCCGTGGTGATGGCCTGCGGTCTCGGCTTGGCGGGGCTCACCCAGATCGAGGACACGCCGATCGGCGTCGTCGCGGTATGGGCGTTGGCGTTGGCGATGACGGGTATCGGCATCGGGATGACTTGGCCCCACCTGTCGGCATGGGCGATGGGTTGCGTCGACGATCCCTCCGAGGGCGGTACGGCCGCGGCCGCGATCAACACGGTTCAGCTGATCTGCGGCGCGTTCGGCGCGGGTTTGGCGGGCGTCGTGTTCAACATGACCGATCGCGGTGACGCGACTGCGGCTCGGTGCTTGTTCGCGATCTTCGCGGTGCTGGCGCTCGTCGGCACGGTTGCCTCGTTCCGTGCCACCCGCGCCGAGGCATGATCAGCCCCCCGATCATGCTGTCCGTCGGCTCGTCCTAGTCGCGGTCGTCGTCGAGTTGACGGATCGAGGTGATGCCGTCGATCCCTGCCAGTACGACGGGTGCATTGAGAATTCCCCTGCCCGACAAGGTGAGCAGCACACCCGCCTGATCGGGTTCGGCGCCGAGCGGCTCACCTGGTGGATCGGCGGCCAACTCGGCCAGCGACCACTGCCTGCGCTCGCACGCATGTAGCAGCGCCGTCATCACTCCGCGCCCCTCGGCGTAGGTGACGTGCAGCCGCACCGACCCGCTCAGCCTGGACGCCAGGCGGCGGGCGATCGGCATGAAGCCGAGCACGATGAGGAAGTGCATGGCGGTGACCGTGCAGGCGAGGAGTAGCAGGCCCGATCCTGCGGCCATACCGATCGCCGCCGACTCCCACACCGACGCCGCCGTCGTCAGGCCGTGCACCGAACCGCGGCGGAAGATGATGATGCCGGCGCCGAGAAAGCCGATGCCCGAGACGATCTGGGCGGCAACGCGGGACGGGTCGACAACGATCAGTCCGTCGACCAACACGTCGGAGAACCCGTACTTGCTCACCAACAGGATCAAGGCGGCCGCGGTGCCTACGATGGTCTGGGTGCGCAGGCCTGCGCTCTTGCCCTGGATCTCGCGCTCGATCCCGATGAGCGCGGTCAGCCCGAACGCAACGAACAACTCGATGATCTGCCGGGCGCCCTGACCGGGTCCGCCGAAGAACGCCGGATCGGCGAGCCACTGATGCATGGGTAAGAAGTTATCGCGAACATCGTGCCGCGCGATGACTGTTCGGCGTCCAGCGAGTCAACACATGTGAGAACAGTTTTCGAGAGGAGAGTCGAATGACCGGATTTCCCGACGTCGCCACCCGTGAGGCGTGGCTCGTCGAACGCCGCCGACTGCTGGCCCTCGAGCGTGAGGTCACCCATTTGCGCGACGCCGTCAACGCCCAACGCCGCAGGCTGCCGATGGTGAAGGTGGAGAAGGACTACGTGTTCGAGGGCCCCGACGGTGAACTACGGCTGCTCGATCTGTTCGAGGGCCGGACACAGCTCTACGTCCACCACTTCATGTGGATCGACGCTGCCGACCGCGGATGCCCCAGTTGCACGGCAACCGCCGACCTGACGTTCACCGAAGGGGACCGGGCGCTGCTCAACGGCAGGGGAGTCACGTTGGCGTGTGTGTCCCGCGCGCCGTACGCCAGCATCGCCAGGTATCGCGACGAGCACGGTTGGACGTTCCCGTGGTATTCGTCACGAGACGGTGACTTCACCTACGACCTGCACGTCACGCTCGATCCGGCCCGTGCCCCGGTTGAGTACAACTACAAGGCCCTCGACGAACTGCACGCCGACGGCTGGACCGACGACGACCTCCGGGGCGACGTGCCCGGCGCCAGCGTATTCCTCCGGCGCGGCGACGAGGTGTTCCACACCTACTCGGCATACGCCCGCGGACTCGACCATTCGGCGGTCGGGTATCCGTTCCTGGACCTGACCCCGTACGGCAGGCAGGAGAGCTGGGAAGACTCCCCGGAAGGCTGGCCCCGCGACGGCGTCGCTGCCGGGGTTCCCCTGGAGTAGCGATCACGGGGAGCAAAAGCCTGGCCGGATGCCGACCGCACCGGCAAAGTCGTGGACAACGCGGGTGTGGCTGAATGGCTAGGCACCGGCCTGCAAAGCCGTTTACACGGGTTCGATTCCCGTCACTCGCTCCGGACCCGACCTGCTGTGTACGGCGAGCACGTTCCAGCGGCCTGGAACGCCCTTGAGCTCGTGGCACCCGCGGTCGCAGAACGCAATGCCAGACCCGAGCACCAGCGGCGGGACGGCTTCGGAAACCAGGATCTCCCCAGGCTGGGCGAGCGCCATGATCCGCGCGGCGACGTGTACGGCGATGCCATGAGCGTCTTCACCGACCATCGCAACTTCGCCGGTATGGATCCCGACACGTACTGTCAATCCAAGCTCTCGCAAAGCGTCACGAATCGCACCGGAGCACGAAATTGCGCGGGCTGGCCCATCGAACGTAGCGAAAACGCCGTCGCCCGTGAACTGGATGATGTTTCCTCGTGTGCTCTTGACGTGCATTTCGATGATGCGGTTGTGTTCGCGCAGTGCTGCGGTCCATGCTTCGTCGCCGAGTGTCGCTGCAAGCGTGGTCGATTCGACGATGTCGGTAAACAACATGGTTACCAGTACGCGGTCGTTGGTCGGCGTTGATCGGGTCCCGGTGACAAACGCTTCGATCTCGCCGAGCACGACCTCGGCGTCGCCGGCGAACCACGCGTGATCCTCCCCGTCGAGAGTCATCAAGCGGGCATGGGGGATCTGTGCTGCAAGATAGCGTCCATGCTCGGTGCAAACATGTCTATCTCCCCTCCGGTGCAGTAGAAGTGTTGGGGCTTCTATGCTTTCGAGTACGGACCGCATGTCGCTGCGCATGTATAGGTCGTAGATTTGCTTGAAGTATCCCGGACCGCCGGCAAGCCGCTCGCCGCGTGACCACCATTGACGCCTCGGTCCATCATCAATCCAGCTGGGCGCCAATACGTCGGCGAGGGAGGCTGTGCCGAAGGCTGCGGCAGCGTTGTCCACGTACTTGCCGAGGGCAGACTCGGGTAAGCCGCACGGATAGCCCGGTGCCCGGGAGAAGCGCGCAAAGGCGCTCCACAAAATCATGGAGCGGATGCGGTTCGGGCGGCTCGCAGTCAACAACATTGCCGGAAGCGCGGATTCGGCCGTAGCGAAGACGGATGCGCTCTTACTTCCCACGGCGTCGAGTACTGCGACGAGACCGTCGGTCCACGACTGCATCGCCGGGAGGTCTCTGGTCGGCATCGCGTCGGAACTGCCAACGCCGAGGAGATCGGTCACGATCAGACGGCTGAACGATGCCATTCGTCGTAGGTACGCAGCGACGGTGGGCTCATCCCAGAGCAGGTCGATCGGGTGGGCCGCAGTCGGGATGAAGAGCAAATCTGGCCCGCGGTCACCGACGACTTGGTAAGCCACGTGCATGCCACCGCTTCGCGCGTATTCCGTCTTGGGCTTTCCCGTCATGATGGACGCCCGCCGCCAAATGGGCATCGTGATGGGGGGCGCGGCATGGAAGGCTCGACGGTGGGGCAGTGCGGCGACGTGGAGGATTTAGAACGAGATCTCAACGCTCCCTGAGCGCTTTCCGGAGGATTTTACCCGCTGGGGACTTGGGAATCGTCTCGATGAACTGCACGTCACGGATCTTCTTGTACGGCGCGACGTTTCGGGCTACGAACTCCATCACCTCGGCCGCACTCAGGTGGACGGAGGGCTTGGGGACGACGAACGCCTTCGGAATCTCTTCGCCGAACTTCGGGTCGTTGACGCCGACAACCGCCGCGTCGGCGATGCCGGGGTGGGTTAGCAGCAGCGCCTCGAGCTCGGCGGGGGCCACCTGATAGCCCTTGTACTTGATGAGTTCCTTGAGGCGGTCGATGATGTAGACGCAGCCGGTCTCGTCAACACAGGCGAGATCGCCAGTGTGCAGGAAGCCGTCGGCGTCGATGGTGTCGGCCGTCGCCTCGGCATTGCCCAGGTAGCCCACCATGACATTCGGGCCCGAGAAGCACAGCTCACCGGCGGCGCTGCGGCCTCGGTCGGGCACGGCGATCTCCACTCCCGTCTCCGGGGATACGATCTTGCTGACCGCATTCGGGAGAGTCCATCCGCACGAATCCGGTTGCGCCACGACGCCCAGTGAATCTCGTCCACCGTCGACCGGCATGCCGTGGCCGACTCCGCTCAACTCACTCATTCCGAAGCCCTGCAACACGGTCACACCAAGTCGTGCGTTCACCGTCCGATTGAGTTCGGCGTCGAGCGGTGCTGCACCACACACGATCACACCCAGCGAGGACAGATCGTAGGACGTCACGACGGGATGGTTGGCCAGTGCAAGCGCCAAGGGTGGCACGATGAAGGCCCGCGTGCACCGGTGGTCCTGAATGGCGGCCAAGAATGCCTCCAGGTCGAACGAAGGCATGATGACCAGCTTCGCCCGGGCGACCAGTGCGGCGGTTAGCAGCACCGACAGGCCGTAGATGTGGAAGAACGGCAGCACGGCAATGATGACGTCGTCGGCACCGAGAATCTTCAGCGGTTGAACCTGGGCTGCATTGGCCACCAGGTTGCGATGAGTGAGCATGACGCCCTTGGGAAGGCCGGTGGTGCCCGAACTGTAGGGCAGCACCGCCAGATGTGTCTCCGGCCGAAAGCGCGGGTCGACTGCTCGTCGCCCCGAGGACTGAGGACGAAGGGCTTCGCCGTCGAGCAGGATGACCTTGCTGGCTGGAAGTCCGACCGCCGCGGCGGCAGCTTCGGCCCGATCGCGCAAGGCGGCGACGGTGATCACCATCGTGGCCCGCGAATCGCCCAACTGCCTGGCGATCTCCTCTGCGGTCGACAACGCATTGACGGGGGTAGCGGTCGCCCCTGCCCGCAGAATGCCATGAAAGGCGACTGCAAAATCCGTGCTGTTTGGTGAAAGCAGTCCCACGACGTCACCGACACCGATTCCGAGGGATGACAACTTCGCGGCGAACGCTTCGATTCCATCGATCAGCTCGCGATAGGTGGTCTCGCGGCAGGTCTTCGCGTCGACGAGCGCGACACGCTCGAGGTCGGCAGGGGAGATGTCACCGAAGAGGTAGTCGAACACCTCGAGGTCGGGAATGACGACATCGGGAAAGGGACTGGTGAAGCACATCACAACCCTCGGCTAACGAGCCAGGATTCGACGCAACCGGCGACAACGGCCCAATCGGGCTCGAGCATCAGCTCGTGGCCAAGGCCAGGGAAGATCATCGGCTCCGTCTCGTAGGCGGCGGCGGTGCTACGCACGTCGCTGGGGGTGTAGACCTGGTCCAGCTGGCCGCCGACGATCAACATCGGGGTGTGAATTCTCTGCGTGTCGACGAGGTCGGCGACCACCGCGTCGAACATGACGGCGCGGGTGCTGTCCCGTTGGAGCTGCCTCGTGAACGCGTCGATCAGGCTGTCGGGCGCGTCGTTGCCGAAGAAGTACTCCCGTGCACCAGCTTGCGTCCCGTACAGATCCGATGGATTGGCCGAAATCGCGAATTTCGTTGAACGCCAGGGATGTCGAATCATCGATCGTAGTAGGGAACGCAGCTGGCCGTGGGGCGGAGTCGAGGCCATCAGGACCGCAGCAGGCGCGTCATGCGTTTCGAGGTACTTCTGCACCACGAAACCCCCCAGGGAATGGCCCACCAGGATGGGTGCAGACGGCAGACCCTCGACGACAGCAGCTACATCGCTGGCATAGTCCGCAATCGAGCACATCCAGAGCGGCCTGCGTGACGGGCTGCTCCCGTGACCTCGGAGGCTGGGCGCGAGAACACGGAACCCACGGTCGGCGAAGAAGTCTAGGAAATTCTCATCCCAGCACCAGCCGGCATGCCAGGCCCCGTGCACGAAAACCACTGGGTGCATGTGGGTCTCGCTCACGCTTCCCTTGTCGATCACTTCGAGCATGTCCACTCTCGTTTCTCATCGTGTCGTTTGCCGACGTCACTTCGACACCTCAGGCTCGAGTCCAGGCGCACGTCTGCGGAACGAATTCGAGCTGGCTGCCCAGTTCGATTGCTTCGTCCCGCAACCGATCTGACAGGCTGTCGATCTGAACTTGGTCTTCGGTCACTACGCCGGCCGCGATCATGTGGGGGAGAACTTCACGGACCATGTCGACCATCCATGACAGGAACATCGAGTCCGCGCCGCTCTCCACGAAGGTCTCGGAAAACATTCGAGGTGCGGGCAGGCCGGCGCCGATGAATACCTGGACGAGTCGTCCGCCGACGTCGAAGGCGGTGCCTGCCCGCGTAAGGACATGGGTCACGGCATCGTAGAGCTCGTGCAGCAACGGAATTCGGGGGTTGGACTGGATGCCACGCGTTGCGTCTATCTCGTGAACCGCTATGAGGCCGCCGCTGCGAACGAGTCTCCGGGTTGCTCGTAGGAACTCAGTGGGATCCGTCTGATGAATCATCACGTATCGGCATACCGCCGCGTCGAAACCAGCTCTGCCGTCATAGGTATCGACACTGGACTGGACGAACTCCACATTCGTACGACCGAGTGCACCGAACCGTTGCCGGGCGGCATCGAGAGCTGCCCTGCTCGGATCGATGCCGACCAGGCTTCCCGTCGGGCCCACTAGATCAGCGATCAGCATCGATACATCTCCTGGGCCGCAGCCGATGTCGAGCACCCGCATGCCCTGCTTGAGCCCCGCGCAGGTCAACAATCGCTCGGTAATGGGCCGCAACATCTCTGCTTGCCGCTTGAGACGGTCGATTTCGGGGTGGGAGTGACCCAATAGGTAGTCCTGGTCCGGCATCGTGGATTCTCCAAATCAGTCGTCGTGCGCCGAGTACATCGTCGGTCGGTCAAGCGACGGACTCCTTGAGCCCAAGAGTCGAACGCAGCCAGCTACCCATTTCTTCGATGGCTCGGTCAACCTCGGGGACCCGGCCGGCGCCCATGATGAACGAGTGCTGACCTTCGTCGACCTGCCGCAGCACGACATCGTTTCCTGCCTTCTTCGCCCGCGCCGACAAGGCAACTGCATCGGACGCCAGTAGTTCGGACTCCCCGTAGTAGATCGCGGTGCTGGGCAAGCCGGACAGTGTGGCCGACAGCAGATTCACCTGGGGATCAGTCCATTCCACGCCCGTCCCATCGAGCCAGCACGAGCGGAAGAGTTCCAGTACGTCGCGGGTAAGGAGCTTGTCCAGGTGGGCGTTGGCCTCGATCGATGCACCGGACAGCGTGACATCGGACCACGGGGAGATCGAGAGAATTGCCCCGGGGAGCGCCTCGCCACGGTCACGCAGCCTCAGCACCAGCGCCACGGCGAGGTAGCCGCCGATCGAGTGGCCCACACTGCCGATCTTGCGGGGTTGGTAACCCTGCTCCAGCAGCCAGTGGTAGGCGTTGACGACATCCTCGATCTGTGCCGGGTACTTGTGTTCCGGCGAGCGCCGGAAGTTCAGCACTAGCGAACGCGCGCCTGCCGCCTTCGCTATGTGCGCTGCGGCTTTTCGATCGGAATGCATGGACATGAGCACACTTCCGCCCATATGGGTGTGCAACAGCGCGGCGTCTGGCGCGCTGTCGTTGGGGATGCACCACAGCGCCTCGACGCCTCCCGCGTCGACCTCCGCATATGTGACCCCTTCGGGCTCCTTCGTTGCCAAGTGGATGTTCTCGGTGATGTTGCGCACCGCCGCCAGCCCGGAGTCCGGGTTCGACGAACTCTGGCCGAGGGACGCGAGGAAGTTCGCGAACTCCGTTGCCTGTTGACTCGCCATGGAAGGTCCTTTCGTGGATGTGCGGCACTCTGTGGGTGGACAGGTTCCGTCGTAGAATAACGATCGTAATCACAATTGGATCGAATCCTCGCCCCACGAGCCAAACCCCAGGCAACTCACATCATCCCGCACCGGAATCCGCCATCAATGGGAACGAAAAGTCGTTTTTGTCAAGATGATTCGGCGATCCGTAAGAAGAGAGCGTGGACGAACCCTCTGCGGGTTTACTGGGAACGGAGTGTGGCTCGGCGGACCCGCTGGCTGGAAAGTCGGGTTTGTGATATCGGTAGTTATCCAATGGCGGTAGACTCGACCCCACACATACGCGGAGTAGTCGAGGATGGTATGAGATATCCACCGGATCACAAGGCCAGGGCGCGGGACGCGCTGCTCCAGGCCGGCATGCGTTCGATGAAGACGGCCGGCTTCAACGGGATCGGAGTGGATGGCCTCGCCGCCGAAGCGGGCGTGACGTCTGGAGCGTTCTACTCGAACTTCCAAAACAAGGAAGCGATGCTCGAGGCCATCATCGACACTGCGGTAGCCGAACCCTTCCTGTCGGACACCGAGACGGCAAGTAAAGCCGAGGTGCGAAGGCAGCTAAGGAAATTACTCGACATCTATCTCGCCGAAGAACATGTGGAGAATCCCGCTGATGGGTGCCCCATGCCCGCTTTGTGTGCGGACGTAGCCCGAGCTGGCATGTCCACGCGCGAGGCATACGAGCGCAAGATCACGGCCTGGGCGCATCGGATCGCCGACTGCCTCGACGGAGCCCGGTCCGACCGGGAGCGACGAGCCTGGGGCATCTTGTCGCTCATGGTGGGGGCGATCACGGTCGCGCGGGCCATGTCGGATCCGACGATGCAATCCGAGGTCGTCAGTTCTGCCCGTCGCGCTGCGGAGAGGCTGATCGCACCTCCCAAGACCGTTCCTGCTCAGGTCAAGGGCGCCAGCACCTCGGCCAGTGCACGGTAGGCGTCAAGGCGCTGCGAGCCCTTGGCGAGGCCGAAGTCGGGAACGATCACCTCGTCCACGCCTTCGTCGCGCCACACTGCGGCGGCCTCGGCTACACGCGCCGGTGGTCCGTATACCGTTGGCTGGGGCGAACTCTCGGCGATCGACTTCGCCTTCGACTCTGCCTCTGGCGAATCGGTGACGATGACGAGGGCCTGGGTCGAACGCCACACCGTCGCCGGGTCGCGCCCCTCCTTCTCGCAGGCTGCGTCGAGGACGGCCGCCGTCTTGCCGAACTTGCCAGGCGCCGACCACTGATTCCATTGCTGCGCGTATCGAGCGACCAGCCGCAGCATCCGCGGACCGGACGCCCCGACCAACAGCGGCACGGGTGACTGAACGGGTTTGGGCTCGCACACGGCGTCGGTCAGTTGGTAGTACTTTCCCTCGACGGTCGTCGTCGGGGCGCTGAGCAGCCCGGTGATCACGGCCAGCCCCTCAGCGAACCGGTCGACCCGTTCTCGCGGCTCCCCGAGTTCAAGGCCGTATTGCTCGTGCTCGTTGATCTGCCAGCCCGCACCGATTCCCAGCGTGAGCCGGCCCGCACTGACGTGATCGATCGTCGCGGCCCAATTGGCAAGGACCGCGGGATGCCGGTAGGTCATCGACAGCACCAGGTTGGCCAACCGGATCCGGGAGGTGGCGCCCGCCAGAGCGGAGAGCGTCCCGGTGGCCTCGAGCGCGTCGTGCGGGCCGTCGCCGTTGGCCATGAAGTGGTCGGCGACGTAGATGGTGTGCCAGAAGTCTTGGTCGGCATACTGAGTGAGTTCGAGGACATCGTTCCAGGGCTGGGCGTGAGAGGCCCATACGGAGAATCGCACGCCGCCAGTGTAGGGATGCACCCTGGCAGGCCGAGAAATGTACGCGGCACCGCGGTTTGCTACACGGGGCGGCGTTGGGTTGCATACCGTTGCAGGGTGACGACCGAACCCGGACCCTCGCCCGTCAGGTCCGTTGATCACACGCGGTTGCGTGAATCGCTGGCCCGGCGCCTGCATCGACGTTCGGTGGTCACCGGGCAGATCACCTTGCCCGCCGTGCCTGGCCTGATCGACGAGTACGTGACCATGTGCGAGAACGTCTTTGCCGATGTCGGCCGGCGGTTCACCACCGAGCAGCTCGCTCAGGTCAGGAGCGTGCTGGAGGGTCAATTGGCGGAGGCGTATGCCGCTTCTCCGCGCTCGACCATCGTGTTGTCGTACAACGCGCCCGTCGGCACCGTGCTCAACTACCACGTCAAAGCCGAGTGGCTGACGGTCGAGAGTGCTTATGAGAATTGGGTCAGCACGCGCCAACCTCCGCTGTTCGGAACCCATCCGGATGCGCGGGTATGGGCGTTGGCGAGCGAGGCGGCTGATCCCTCGACGCATCGGGTGCTGGACATCGGCGGGGGAACCGGGCGCAACGCTCTCGCCCTGGCACGGCGCGGCCACCCGGTCGACGTGGTCGAGCTGACACCGAAGTTCGCCGAGATGATCCGCACCGACGCCGAACGAGACGGACTCGACGTGCGTGTGATTCAGCGCGACGTGTTCGCCACCATCGACGATCTGCGGCGCGACTATCGGCTGATCTTGTTGTCGGAGGTGGTATCCGACTTCCGCAACGCACAGCAGCTCCGCGGCATCTTCGAACTCGCCACCCAATGCCTGGCCGCGGGTGGCCGTTTGGTGTTCAATGCCTTCCTGACACGCTACGGCTATCAACCCGACGACGGCGCGCGTGAGCTCGGGCAGCAGTGCTACACAACCATTTTCACGCAGCAGGAGATGTCTGCTGCGGCATCGGGATTGCCTCTGCGCCTCGTCGCCGACGATTCGGTGTACGACTACGAGCGCGCGCACCTTCCCGAAGGGGCGTGGCCACCGACGAGTTGGTACTCCGATTGGGTCAGCGGCCTCGACGTCTTCGATCTACCCCGTGAGGAATGCCCCATCGACATGCGCTGGTTGGTGTACCAGAAACCAACCTGGTAGCGGCCTCCGTCCGCTACGTCCCGCGCCGGTCGGCTAGCCGCCAGGACTTGGTGGCGGTGGCGGCCCCACGGGAGGGGGCCCGCCAAGGCGCGGCGCCAGGAAGGATCCGAGTTGGCCCAGGATGTTCCCAGGGGACGCCGTCGTCGGTGCGCAGCCCTGCGAGCAGTCGGTGAGCTGCCACGGCTGGCAATCCCTGGTGGTGAACGTGGTGTCGGTCGGATCGATCTGCACGACCTGCGGCTTCTTGGTCATCGCGTTGTCGACGACGCCTTCGCCGTTGGACCGCTTCCAAGAGCAGACGCCGTCCGTGATCGGCCCTGCCGAGGTGTAGGTGCCTGGCGCGACGTCGGTGCCCACCTTGAACGTGCCGTTGGCGTCGATCGTCGTCTTCGGCGCGGGTGCGGGAGCGGGGGCAGGATCGGCGGTGGCAACGCCGGAGGCTGCCCAGAAGCCGACGACGGCCAGCGTGGCAGCGATCGCGCGTGCCTTCGTTGCCTTCGTGGAGCTCATGGCAGCCCAGTTTAGCCGACCTAACGACTAGGCGCGAAAACGCTGGGGCATGATGCCGTGGTGAGTTTCCGATCGCCGTCGCTGGCCGAGGTCGTCGCCACGTTGCAGGTCGACCAGATCAACGACGACGACTTCGTGGCCACCCAGTTGGACAACGCAGGCCATCACATCGTCGGCGGCCACATTGCCGGGCAGGCATTGATGGCGGCAAGCCGGACCGCGCCGGGACGGACCGCGCACAGCGTGCACGTGTACTACCTGCGAGCAGGCGACGCCAGGCGCCCCGTGGACTTCCACGTCGTGCGGTCTCGCGACGGCGGAACGCTGTCCACCCGGCAGGTCACCGCACGGCAGGACGGGCAGGTGCTGCTCGAAGCGCTGGCGTCGTTCAGTACCCCCGTCGACGGTCTCGACCACCAAACACCGATGGCCGACGTGCCCTGCCCGGAGTCGCTGCCGGCCGTGCAGGATCAACTCGCGGCCTTCGCCGACGAACATCACGGCCATTGGGTCCGGCCGCAGCCGTTCGATCTGCGTTACGTCGACCCGCCACCCCGGCTGGCCATGGAGCAACCCGAGGTTTCGCCGCGGATCCGGATGTGGTGGCGGCCAACTGAACCCGTGCCTGACGATGGTGTGCTGCACAGTTGCCTGCTGACTTATCTGACCGGCACGACCATGCTGGAGACCGCGATCGGCATGAGGCGGGCCACCCCGGTGACGACGTTCTCCGCGCTGGTCGACCATGCCCTGTGGTTTCACCGGCCCGTCGACTTGTCGGACTGGGTGCTCTCGGATCAGTTGTCGCCCAGCGGAACTAGTGGTCGCGGACTGGCGAGCGCCACCATGCACAACCGTGCGGGCCAATTGGTGTGCATCGCCACCCAGGAGCTGTACTTCGGCCGCACGCAAACGGGCTAGGTGTCACCGCGTCGATCGGGTGACCTGGGCGAAGCTGAACTGCCAGCGCTCCACGATGTGGAAGCCAAGGCGCTGCGGCACCTGGTAGGCGGGGGCGCGGCTCACCCGCGGGCCGAAACCGTCCCTGCCTGAGTTCGCTGGCCGACTGAACTCTCATCCCTCCGTTTGATACCGGTAAGGCCGGTGTCCAGCAACTCGAACGTGCGCCTGACGCGCTGGTCGGGGCATCGCTACCCGTTTCTCCGGCACCGGTTTTGCCGTCGACGCAAACGAATCTTGCTGGACTCGAACGCGATTGCAAAAGGGTAGACCTGGGCATGACACAGGTCACGTCGGCTACCGCGATGCGACCCCGTCCGCACCCGGTGGCATGCGTAGGTTTCGTCACGACTCCGCGGCACCGGTAGGCCTGTCTGGTTAGCATCATTGCCGGTAGAAGGCACGAGGCCGGTCGATGCGAGCGAACGCGTGTCGACGAATCGACCCCCCGTTAGGGGAGTGACACGTTACTGTCTCGAATGGCGTTGCAAACGACTCTGGGAGGGCATGCATGAGCGGCTATCAGACCGTGGTGGTAGGCACAGACGGTTCGGATTCGTCGCTGCGTGCGGTCGACCGGGCCGGCGCGATCGCCGCCGGGTCGGGCGCCAAGGTGATCGTGGCGACGGCGTACTTCCCTCAGAGTGAGGACCAGCGCGCAGCCGACGTCCTCAAGGACGAGGGCTACAAGATGTCCGGCAACGCCCCGATCTACGCGATCCTTCGCGAGGCCAGGGACCGCGCCAAGGCCGCAGGTGCAGTCGACGTCGAGGAGAAGGCCATCGTCGGCGCTCCCGTCGATGCCCTCGTCGACTTGGCCTCCGAGGTCAATGCCGATCTGCTCGTCGTCGGAAACGTGGGCCTGAGCACGATTGCCGGCCGTCTCCTCGGCTCGGTGCCCGCCAACGTCGCGCGTCGCTCCAAGACCGACGTCCTCATCGTCCACACCTCCTGACGCCAGGGGCGGGGCCTACCAGCCGCGCTCGCTCCACTCGCGCAGATGCGGACGCTCGGCACCCAGCGTGGTGTCGTCGCCGTGTCCCGGATACACCACGGTGGAATCCGGATAGACGTCGAACACCTTGGTGGTCACGTCGCCGAGCAGCCGCTCGAAGTCGCCGGGCCGCCAGGTCTTGCCGACCCCGCCCGGAAAGAGGCAGTCGCCGGTGAACAAGTGCACCGCATCGCCGACGGCAGGCCCGCGCAGTGCCAGCGCGATGGATCCCTCTGTGTGCCCCCGTAGGTGAATGACGTCGAGGTTCAGCTCGCCGATCTCGATGGTGTCGCCGTCGGCGAGGATCCGATCGGGCGTGACCGGAAGGGGTTCGGCGTCGAGTTGGTGTGCGGCGGTCGGTGCACCGGTGGCCTTGGCGACCTCGGTCAGCGCCTGCCAGTGGTCGGGGTGCTGATGGGTGGTGACGATCAGTGACAGCGTGGGCGCGTAGCGCTCGATGAGATCGAGGAGGACGGCGGCGTCGTTGGCTGCGTCGACGAGTAAGGTCTCGCCGGTTTGGGAACAGGTGATCAGGTAGGCATTGTTGTTCATCGGGCCGACAGATGCCTTCACGATCGACGCTCCCGGCAGGGTGCGGCGCGCGGCGGCACCTGGTTCGACGTGGCCCGTGTAGTCGTCGGCGACGGTAGTCATGTCAGCCACGGTATCCGGCTCGGCTCGGACTTGTCGGTGGGGAGACATAGCATGGTCCGCGGACGGCTTTCTGCGGGTCGGGGAGCGTACGGGACCGGGAAAGGGATCAGTTGGCAGACCGCCTGATCGTCAAGGGTGCACGCGAGCACAACCTGAAGAGCATCGATCTCGATTTGCCGCGCGATGCGCTGATCGTCTTCACCGGACTGTCCGGCTCGGGCAAGTCCTCGTTGGCGTTCGACACCATCTTCGCCGAGGGTCAGCGCCGCTACGTGGAGTCGCTGTCGGCGTACGCCAGGCAGTTCCTCGGCCAGATGGACAAGCCCGACGTCGACTTCATCGAGGGCCTCTCGCCCGCGGTGTCGATCGACCAGAAGTCGACCAACCGCAACCCCCGCTCGACCGTCGGCACCATCACCGAGGTCTACGACTACCTCCGTCTGCTCTATGCGCGGGCAGGCACCGCACATTGCCCGGTCTGCGGCGAACGGATCGCCAAGCAGACCCCGCAGCAGATCGTCGATCAGGTGCTCGCGATGGACGAGGGCATCCGATTCCAGGTGCTCGCGCCGGTCGTGCGGACCCGCAAGGGCGAGTTCGTCGACCTCTTCGACAAGCTGAACTCGCAGGGGTACAGCAGGGTTCGGGTCGACGGCACCGTCCATCCGCTGACCGACCCCCCGAAGCTGAAGAAGCAGGAGAAGCACGACATCGAGGTGGTCGTCGACCGCCTCACGGTCAAGGCCTCGGCCAAGCAGCGCCTCACCGACTCGGTCGAGACGGCACTGGGCCTCGCCGACGGCATCGTCGTGCTCGAGTTCGTCGACCAGGACGAAGACGCTGGGCATCGCGAGCAGCGGTTCTCCGAGAAGCTCGCCTGCCCCAACGGTCACGCACTCGCGGTGGACGATCTCGAGCCGCGGTCCTTCTCGTTCAACTCGCCATACGGCGCCTGCCCGGAGTGCACCGGCCTCGGCATCCGCAAGGAGGTCGATCCGGAGCTGGTCGTTCCCGATCCCGATCTGACGCTCGCCGAGGGCGCCATCGCGCCGTGGGCGATGGGTCACACGGCCGAGTACTTCACCCGCATGCTGTCCGGCCTCGGTGAGGCTCTCGGCTTCGACGTCGACACACCGTGGCGCAAGCTGCCGCTCAAGGCCCGCAAGTCGATCCTCGAGGGCTGCGACGAGCAGGTGCACGTCAAGTACAAGAACCGCTACGGCCGGACCCGGTCCTACTACGCCGACTTCGAGGGCGTGATGGCGTTCCTGCAGCGCCGCATGGAGCAGACCGAATCCGAGCAGATGAAGGAGCGGTACGACGGCTTCATGCGCGACGTGCCGTGCCCGGTCTGCCAGGGCACCCGGCTCAAGCCGGAGATCCTGGCCGTCACGCTCGCCGCGGGACGGTACGGCGACATGTCCATCGCGCAGGTCTGCGAACTGTCCATCGCCGACTGCTCGGACTTCCTCAACGCGCTCACCCTTGGTCACCGCGAACAGGCGATCGCCGGACAGGTGCTCAAGGAGGTGCAGTCCAGGCTGGGCTTCCTCCTCGACGTCGGACTCGACTACCTGAGCCTGTCCCGGGCGGCGGGAACGCTGTCCGGCGGCGAGGCGCAACGCATTCGGCTCGCCACCCAGATCGGGTCGGGCCTCGTCGGCGTCTTGTACGTGCTCGACGAGCCGTCGATCGGTCTGCACCAACGTGACAACCGCAGGCTCATCGACACCTTGGTCCGGCTACGCGATCTCGGCAACACGCTCATCGTCGTCGAGCACGACCTCGACACCATCGCGCACGCCGACTGGGTAGTCGACATCGGCCCCGCGGCCGGTGAGCACGGCGGCCGCATCGTGCACAGCGGCACCTACGCCGACCTGCTCAACAACCCCGAATCCATCACCGGCGCTTACCTTTCCGGCAAGGAGAGCATCGAGGTTCCTGCGATCAGGCGACCCATCGATCGCAAGCGGCAGCTGACCGTCATCGGTGCTCGCGAGCACAACCTGCGCGAGATCGACGTGGCGTTCCCGCTCGGCGTCTTGACCTCGGTCACGGGCGTCTCGGGTTCCGGCAAGTCGACTCTGGTCAACGACATCCTGGCGTCCGTCCTGGCCAACAAGCTCAACGGCGCCCGCCAGGTGCCCGGCCGACACACCAGGATCAACGGGCTCGACCAGGTGGACAAGCTGGTGCGCGTCGACCAGTCGCCGATCGGCAGGACCCCGCGCTCCAATCCGGCCACCTATACCGGCGTCTTCGACAAGATCCGGACGTTGTTCGCCGCGACCACCGAGGCCAAGGTGCGGGGCTATCAACCGGGGCGGTTCTCGTTCAACGTCAAGGGCGGGCGCTGCGAGGCATGCTCTGGCGACGGCACCATCAAGATCGAGATGAACTTCCTGCCCGACGTCTACGTGCCGTGCGAGGTCTGCCACGGTGCCCGGTACAACCGGGAAACCCTCGAGGTGCACTACAAGGGCAAGACCATCTCCGAGGTGCTCGACATGTCGATCGAGGAGGCGGCCGAGTTCTTCGAGCCGATCACCTCGATCCACCGCTACCTCAAGACGCTCGTCGAGGTCGGCCTCGGCTACGTCCGCCTCGGCCAGCCGGCGCCCACCCTCTCCGGCGGCGAGGCGCAGCGCGTCAAGTTGGCCTCGGAGTTGCAGAAGCGCTCCACCGGCCGCACCGTCTACATCCTCGACGAGCCCACCACCGGCCTGCACTTCGACGACATCCGCAAGCTGCTCAAGGTCATCAACGGGCTGGTGGACAAGGGCAACACGGTCATCGTCATCGAGCACAACCTGGACGTCATCAAGACGTCCGACTGGATCGTCGACATGGGCCCGGAGGGTGGCGGCGGCGGTGGCACGGTCGTCACGGCGGGGACGCCGGAGGACGTCGCGTCCGATCCGAGCAGCTACACGGGGACGTTCCTCGCCGAGCTGCTCGACATGCCCGCGCCCAAGAAGAGGCGGCGCAAGGTCAGCGCCTGATCTAGCTCTTGGTCAGCGGCGAAGGGAAACGCGGGTTGATCCGCACTCCGTTCAGCCAGTCGGTCAGCTGGTCGGCCTTGCGCGCGAACGCCTTTGACGCCTTGGCGCCGACGTCCTCGAGAAGCTGCACGACGACGCGCCCTTCGTCGTCCTGACGCCACCCCCCGACGACACGTCCGTCGTACCACGCGGTCGGCCCGGCATTGCCGCGAGTGTCGAAGACCTGGCTGCCGTGCTGGCCGAGGTACCAGTCGCGGGCCTGCCAGCCCATCGTGGTGACGTCGAGGCCGGGTAGCAACGCGCACCATGGGTCGACGTGCGGTTCCGGGTCGAGATCGTCGGGCAGCACGTAGCCGGGGGTCCCGTGCAGGTCCACCTCGACGGCACCGACATCGCGCAGTCCGGCCCTGGCCCAGGTCAGCGTGCTGCCGAACCACCACTTCAGGTCGTTGACCGTGGCAGGCCCGAACGCCCGCAGCCAGGCCAGGACCACGGCCGAACGTGCGGCATCGGCCGCCGCGGGACCTTCTGCTGCACCCAGCCAGGCCGACGCCGAGGTCCATCGCGGTCGCGCGGTCGTCCAGGTGCCGTCGTTGGTGCCGCGGACGAGCAAGCCCTCGACGGCGAGCACGGTCAGCACCCGTGGCGCGACGGGAGTGGCTCCGCCCCAAGGTTTTCCGGGCGCCGGGTCGTGGTGGCCGGCCAGCTGCGGAAGTGCCTCGCGTAGTTCTCGGGCGCCGGTGGGGCCATGCTTCTGCACATGCGCCAGAACGGCCTTCGACGCATGGCCGAGCCACTTCTCGCCGTCGTCGGCGATGCCGGCCCTCTGGACGTCGGCGATCAGGCGCTTGCGTTCATTGGCGGCGACCCGATCGCTGGCAGCCGTCTGCACTGCGGCGAGATCTCCTGCGGTGAGCACCCACAACGTCCGTCGCATCGCGAGGTGCTTGACCACCGAGCGGTCCTGATACAACGCGGCTTCCAGATCAGCGACTTCGAAGCCGGGCATCCGTGCCCAGAGGGACAGGTAGGGCGTGGTCGGGTCCGTGGCATGCAGGCCGACCAGCTGAGAGCAGACATCGGTGATGGACGCGGCGTTCGGTTCGGCAGTCAGCAGGTGGCGTCGCGCCAGCCTCGCTCGTCGCTCGTCGACGGTGAAGGAACGCACAGCTCAGGCTTGGCCCGGCTCGGGGTCGCGCATCGACGCCCGGATCTGCTCGAGGCGCTGTGCAGCGGCCTTCTGGCGAGCGTCGTATTGCTCCTCGACGGTCCGGCCCTCCGGGGTCTCGGAGGCGAGTTCGGAGGCGCCGATCGCGGTGCCGAAGCGGGTCTCGATCTTCTCCCGCACGGAGTCGAACGTCGGTACTCCAGCCGCGGTGTACCCGGTGTCGAGGGGCTGAGCGGGCGGCACCGACACGGACAGGGGCGCCACTGCCGCCGGTTCGGGCGGCACTTCGTCGACGTCGATGACGTCATCACCCCCGATTACCTCGTCGGGTGCCGCGTCGTCGGGCGTGGAATCGGACACAGGCTCACCGTACCTCTGCTCAATAGTTGTGATCGGTAGCGATTCGGGCCGTCTGTACTCGTATCACGACGGCGCCATCGGGGCGACGCGTTGAAGCGAAGGAAAGTCAATGGGAACTTCACGGAATCGGGTTCTGGTTGCTGGGATCGGCGTCGTCGCCGCCGCGGCCGTACTGGTCGGCTGCTCCGACGACAAGGGCAGCACCCCGGCAGCGTCGAGCAGCTCGGCTGCCAGTGGCGGTGGAACCTCCCAGGTGAGCACGGGCGGCAACACCGAGGTCAAGGTGGAGGGCCAGGATCTGGCCGGCCTCGACCTCAGCACCGTGACCTGCGTCAAGCAGGCGGGCAAGATCAACGTCGCCAGCGGCTCCGCCACCGGCGGACTCGGCGTCGTGATGACCGACGAGGCGACCCCCAAGGTCGAGTCGCTCGGTCTGACGGTCGACGGGAACGCACTGGCCGTGTCATCGATGGGCGGCATGAACACCGGATCCGCGGACGTCAAGGTCGACGGCAGCACGTACACCATCACCGGTGAGGCCGCCGGTGCCGACATGAAGAACCCGATGGCGGGGATGATCACGAAGAAGTTCGAGATCAAGGTGACCTGCAACTGATCGGTCTCACCTGGGGCGGCGGACGTGCATTGCACGTCCGCCGCCTGCACGTATGTCGGGCGACTTATGATGCAGCCGTGTCGATCCCCGGCGAGCTGGAGCGTGCCCGCCACCTTGCCTTGGCCGCCGACGAGCCTGCGGCCAAGGACCTGCTGCTGTCGCTGATGCCCGAGATCGAGAAGGCCGACCGGGACGATCTGTTGCTCGAAACGCTGGCCCAACTGGGTGAGCTGTACCTGGTCAGGACGGCCTACGACGGGGTGCGCGAAGGCGCCAGCCGGATCCGGGAGTGCCTTGCGGCCTACTCGTCGATCCTGGACGGGACCGCGACTCCCGAGGTCGTCGCCAAGTCGACGATGAACGAGGCCGACGCGCGCCATCTGATCCGCCGATACTCCCGCCGCGCACAGTTCCTCGAGATCGGCCTGGCCGCGGCGCTCGGGGACCACGAGGGCGCCGCAGCGGGCCTGGAGGTGCTCGACGGCATGGCTTCGGACGACGTGGCCTTCGCCGATCTGCGCGACGAGCACGCCTACCTGTGCACCTACGCCAGGATCAATTGCGCCACGGCGCTGTGCGACGACGACCTTCACGTCCGCTCGGTGTCGTTGTGGCAGCGGGTGATCGCCGACATCGACGGGCCCGGCAATGGCAGCGAGTCGACCGACAACCTGCTGGTGCTCGGCGGCATCGCCTACGCGCGATTCTGCATCGAGACTGGGGCACTCGACGAAGCCGAACCCTGGCTGCGCCGTGCGGGTGCCAGGGCCGAGGTCCGAAAGTGGCCACTGGCGATCGCCAGAACCCAGTTGGAGCGGGCCACCATCTCGTGGGCGAAGGGCGAACAACTCGCCACCGAGGCGTTGGTCCGCGAGGCCTACCCGGTGATCGCGGAGTACTTGCGGGCCAATGACGTATCCCGCTGCTGGCTGTACTTCGGGCTGTACCGGATGGCGGCGGGCGGCCTGCAGGTCGCCGACGAGTGCTGGGAACACGCCGAGCGGCACTGGCGTGAGCTCGGCAAGCCCCTGCACATCCATCGCATTCTGTTGCAGCGCAGCTGGATTGCCATCTTCCGCGGTCGCTATCAGGATGCCACTGCGATGATCGAGCAGGCTCGCGCGTGTCTCGACGAATCACCGCGCAGCAGCTGGCTGGCCTACGCGCGGCTCGACGATCACCTCGGCTCGGTGTGGCGCGCCGATGCGCTGGCCGACCTCGGATTCGACGGCGCAGGCAACCCCGACGAGGACTGGGCTGCCGCCGAGGAGCGCTACCGCACCGCGCAGGGCGTGATGAGCTGCGAGCCGGGAAGCCCTGCGTACGTCACCGCCATGGGCAAACTGGCACGTGCCGCCGACCTGAAGCTGCCCGCCGCGTTGGCGGTCGACTCGGTGCGCTATTCGATCACCGAGCCAGGGGCCAGGGCGCAGTGGGCCGAATGCGTCGCCGCACCACTGCTGGCCGGGGCGTTTTCGGTGGTCTGGGAGTGGGAGAACCGCGAACTCACCAGTGAGCTGATCGAATACCACAGTGCCAGAGGCACGTTCAGCGCCGAGCGCGGGCAGGCGGAGGTCATCGAGTGGTCGCGTGTCGCGACGGCTGCCGCGCCGATCAGCGACATGGACGAACTCGCGCAGGTCGCTGCGGGCCCGCCGGTGCAGTCCGGTCCCTCGCTGACCCGGCTCGGCCCGCTGCCGCCGATGCAGATGGATCCCACCGGTGGTCCCGTGTTGGAGCGATACCGCACGCTGGCCCTGGAGAGGTACGGCCAGCACGTCACGACGGACGAAGTCGCCTGGGCGACGTGGCCGTGACCGAGCCCCCGGCACGGGAGACTCTGGTCCTCCGGTTCGCCGACGTCGGCGTTGCCACCTACGCCAGCCTGCGGGTGGTCGGCCATCCGGAACGGACGCTCACCTGGGTGATCGAGGAGCCGCTGCTGCTTGCCGCGCTGGAGGAACTCGAAGCCGCACTGCCCGAGCCGAACTCGGGGGAGACCATCGCAGATGCCCTGAACCGGGCCCTGTCCGTCGGCCCGTTCTCGTCGCAGGCCAGTGAGCTGACCCTGGCCTACCGGCTGGGGGTGCTTCTGGTGTCCGATGCCGGATGGCAGCTGTTGCTGGAGTACCTCTCCGATCCTCGGGGCGGGCGAACCGAC
This sequence comes from Mycolicibacterium sp. P9-64, assembly GCF_008329605.1. Classification (GTDB taxonomy): domain Bacteria; phylum Actinomycetota; class Actinomycetes; order Mycobacteriales; family Mycobacteriaceae; genus Mycobacterium. Next base: position 46,144 of record NZ_NPKO01000003.1, on the reverse strand, counting down.
GGGGGAGGCCAGAGGGCGGTGCTGTTCGTCTCGCCCAGTGCGCGCCTGGCCCGCGTCCCGTGGGGCTTGCTCGCCTTGCCGTCGGTGTGGCCGGTGGCAGAGGAGCTGGTCCGGGCCAGGTTGGCTGCGATCACGACCGAAGGCAGGTCCGCAGCCCGAATCCCTTGGCCGGCGGGCGAAGTCGAGACGCTGACCGAGGGCTACCGGCTGATGGAGCTCGTTGAGGTGCTCATGGCGGTGCCCGCCAACATCGTGCACTCGCCACGTCAACGCGTCGAGTGGCGTCAGCGCGCCGGCCGTCCTCCGTTGCTGGTGCTCGACCCTCGAGTGCCAGGGCAGAGAGCGGACTCCGCGCTCGGGTCCGTGCTTGGGCGACCGTCGCCGGATGCGCCGCTGGCCAGGCACTTCGGGGAACCCGTCGCGCGCGGCGCCGTGCTGCCCACCGTCGATGCGGCCGTCGAGCTGTTCCGGCGGACCGACATCGATTGGAACTGGCTGTCCGCCAAGCTTGCCGAGGGGCCGAGTCGGCTGGTGTTCGTCGGTCACGCCACGGCCGCGGAGTCCGGCAGCGCCGACCAGGCTGCGTTGCACGTTGCCGACGAACGGCCGTTGACCGCAGCGGCAATGATGTCGCTGGAGTTGGACATGCCTCCGCGAGTTGCACTGCTGGCCTGCGCGTCAGGTGGTGACTACCGCTTCGACGAGCCGACCGGGCTGGTGGCGGCCGTGGTCCTTGGCGGCGCGCAACTGGTCACGGCAACGCTCTGGTCGCTTCCGACGACGGCCGGGTACCGGCAGTTCACGCACCTCGCCGACGGTGATCCGATGGCGGACGTGGTGGTCGCGGTCGATGACGCGCACCAGGCGCAGGACGCGGGCTGCGAGGTCAACCGTTGGCAACGCGACCAGATGCGCCGGTGGCGTGGCGGCGACGTCACCGCCAACCCCGTCTACTGGGCGGCTCTTGTCACGTTCGCGGTCGATGGCGTCCGCTGAGGGGTCATTTCGCCGGCACGCACACCGCGACGGCCGACTCGTCACCGCTGCGATAGTAGGCGTCGACGACGCTGCCCGGCGTCACCTCGGGTAACGCGGACTCCGGAATCAGAGTGGTCTCGTGCGCGGGGAACTGCCCACCCTCGGGTCTGGTGACCATGAGATCGAGCTCGACCTCTCGGTAGTCCTCGCGCGCATCGCCCGTCGTCCGCATCGCCGTCACGACACCGCGTGACCTGATGCCGTGCCGGATCAGCTCGAGCTGAAACCGGGTAGCCAGCCCCTTTCTCACCAGCATCTGGTCGAACTCCGATCGGACCGCCACGATGTCGTCGGCCAACGAAAGGCGCTCGCGGGCAGCCGGATCGAACGCGACGAGCAGGACGACTCCCGGATGTAGATCCGCAGCGGTGTCACGCTGGCGCAGCCTGCCGACGAACCGTTGACCCGAGACGCTCTCCACGTCGACGGTGATCAGGCCCGCCACGGTGCGGACGGTGCCTATCCCGACCGAGGGGCTCGCGCCCGGTGCGGGGGCGCCAGACTCGTCCGTCCGGCGAGCGAACGGGCAGGCAAGCGCCGCTCCGACGGCGACGCAGGCGAAGACGATGATGGCGATCAGGAGCGCGTCGGGCATGTACCACAGGGTGAACCTTCCCCTCGGCTACCGAACCCAACTTTCCGGAGCCCCTATCCTGGGCAGATGAGCACGCAGCCGCACGTGGTGTCGACGGTCGCCGTCGCGCAACCGCGCCGTGCGGTGATCGATGCCGCCTGGCGGGCGATCGGGCCAGGCGTCGAGGTGCTCAGCGGCTCGGACGGTGGCCCGTTGCGCAGGACCGTCAAGCGCATCCTCGATCCGCTGGTGCTGCGGCTGCGATCCAACCCGCAGTACTCGGCGCCCGTGCTCGCCCCCGACACGGCAGCGGCGGTGCACGACCTGATCGTCGACAACGCAGCCCATCTTCGCGCCGCGGCCGCATGGTTCGCCGTCCTCAAGAACGAGCGGCGCCGGCTGCGCATCACCACGGGAAACGCGCAAGAGCTCTACTTCCCGGTGTGTTTCGAGCTGGCCGTCACCAGGGGCGGCCCCGATCCCGACCACGGTGGGGCGGCCGAGGCGGTGTTGCGCGACATCCACCAGGAGCGCGACCGCACCGCCATCGAGCAACTGAACCGGTACGTTGCCGGGGACGAGGTCATCGCCAAGCTCACCCGCCAGCTCGACCGCAGCTGGCGTGATGTCCGCCCTGGCAACACCATCGCAGGCCCATTCCTCGCGGGGCTGTCGACCGTGCTGGGCACGGCGAACGGCCACACCGCCGAGGCGGCGCGCCAACGCGTCTGGTCGGCGCTGATCGCCGACGCGACGCCGTACAACCTCGGTGCACGGGCGCGCCGCGACTTCGCCGACCTGCCATGGTCGATCGTCGAGGTGGGTTTGAGTTCGATTGCCCCACAACAACCTCCGCCGATGAGCAGTGGTGGGGAAGGTGACCGGCCGTTGGACCGCGGCGTGCTCGACCGGGTACGTGCCACGCTGCGCCGCGCGCTTGGCCGCGACGAGCTACCCGACCTCCCGCTGTTGTGCGCGGAGGAGGTCGACAGGGCCTGCGCGCCATGGGGGTTGCTCGCCGAGGACAAGCAGGCCACGTTGGTGGCGGGCATCGAGATCGCCGTCGATCTCGCGCCGCTGCGCGAATCCGCAACGCCGCGTTACGACTTGGCCCGCACCATTCAGGCGAGGCTTCGCAAGGAGGCCTACGTGCTGCACGCGCGGCGGTATCTCGCAGAGGGTGGTCCGCTGCATCCGCGGCAACGTCAGGTCATCGAGGACCTTGCCGCCTTCGCGCGCCCGTACACCAGCAGGTTGTGGGCCCGGCTGCACGGGCGCGACGTCTGGCAGGAACCCTGTGACGACGTCGATGACGTGCGAGCGCTGCTGGAGGGGGTGGCCAGGTCGGTGAGCCTGGACCATCGGCAGCGGATCAAGGCGATGCTGGAGTTGGCGGGGGCGAGCGAAGCGACGGGGGATGTGGCGGGGGCGAGCGAAGCGACGGGGGATGTGGCGGGGGCGAGCGAAGCGACGGGGGATGTGGCGGGGGCGAGCGAAGCGACGGGTGTAGAGGCGGCGAGTCAATGAAATTCGTCGCGGACTCCGGTCTCTGGTGTACGGGTCCGACGGTTGCGGCGGCGCCTGCCGTCGCCGTCCTCGAACTCAGCGGTGCCGTGCTGGCATGGACGGTCGACGACCTGGCATTGGCGCCCCGCATCACCTTCACGGATGTGCCTGCCGCCGAATGGCTCTGGCGTGTGGTCGGCGAAGCCGGTCACGTCGCGGTGCTCGCTGCGCTCCGCGAGGGCGTGCCGGACGACGACCGGACCGTCGACGTCCCCGGTGTCGAGCCATCGGGTGACGCGCTGGCTCCACTGCGGCGCCTCGCCGTCGGCCACTGGCTGCGGCGGTGGTGGCCGGCAAGCTCACGCGACGGCATCGTCGGGCTCGATCCTGGGGTGCTTGACGGCGAGATTGCGCTGCTGAGTGCTGCCGCGCAGGACTTCTTCTCCGAGGACACCTTCGATTCCGACGTGGCCGAGCTCTTGCGGTGGCACGGGGCCAGCCTGGTGGCGGGTGCCCACGGCGATGATCCGCGGGTAGCCGAACTCGTCAGTGCCTGCAGCGAACTCGCCGACGACCTCGGTGTTGCCGAATGGCCGGATCTGGTCGTGCCGATCGGTCCATCACAGCGCCGCCGGGACGACTACGCGTTGGCCGCCGGGCAGGAACAGGTTCGACCGGGAGCGTCGACGATCGCTAGTGGGGTCGGTTCGGTCAACTGGACCGCTGTCCCACCCCGGTTGTTCGATGCGGCCGACGGGACGGTCGATTGGACGATCGAGATGTCGGGACAAGCGGCGGTGGCCGCGGTTCGGGTGGCCACGACGGCGCCTGCCACGGGTGTCTCGATACGGCTGCGATCGGGAGCGCTCAGCGGTGTTGGCGTCCTGGATGCCGACGGCCGTGCGACCCTGCCGCTGGTGGGTGCACAACAGCAGCCGGTCACCGAAACCCAGGCCTGGGACCATGATTGGCCGATCACCGCCGTCATCGTCGGCGCCGATGTCGACGATTCGGCCGATTCCGACGACGCCGCGAGCGTGCGAGAGCGGATCAGGTTCTTCGCGCGGGCCAGGCTCGCGCGGCCCGGCCCCGACGCGTTCCTGGCCGAGATCCTGGCCGCCGAATCCGACTACTGACTCCTACTTGCCTGCCGCCTGAAGCGTCGGCGCGGGAGCTGCAGGTGTGGGCAGCGGTTCCTGAGACACCTGCGGTGTACCGATCTGACCGGCCAGCCAGGGCAGTGCCGCGGCGAAGGCGTGCGCGGCGAACGGCCAGTCGTGCTTGCCGTTCTGGGTGACGACGGCGCACGTGATTCCGTTGGCTGCGCCGAGCCCGCACAGCGTGTTCGCCGCCTCGGTCTGATCGCTGGTCCTGCCCGCGGCATCGCTGCCGCCGAGGCCGTTGCCGCCGGCGTTGGCAGCGTTGACCGCCGTGGGAGTCGGTGTGGTCGAAGGGTTCCCGCTGATGTCGAACCACCCCGAGATCCCCTTGTAGGGGCCGTGGCGGTGGATCACGGTGGCGGGATCGAAGTCGGCGTACTTGGCTGCGTTGCCGCCGAACAGTCGGTCGATGGTCTGTTGCTTGGTGCCCGAATTGGGGCTCATGTCGCCGGCGATGTCCTCGAACGTGCTGAACATGTCGGGGTGCATCGTGGTGAGGTCGACCGCGCAGGTTCCGCCCATCGACCAGCCGACGATGCCCCAGTTGGCCGCACTCTTGCTCACGCCGTAGGTGGTTTCCATGAACGGGACGACGTCCTTGGTCAGGTGGTCGGCGGCGTTGCCGCGGGCGCCGTTGACGCATTCGGTGTCGTTGTTGAACGCGCCGCCCGAGTCGACGAACACCAGCACCGGCGCGTTACCGCCATGGGCGGCCGCGAAGTCGTCGACGGTCTTGATGGCGTTGCCTGCCCGCAGCCAGTCGGCGGGGGTGTTGAATTCGCCGCCGATCATCATCAGCGTCGGCAATGCGGGAGGCGGATTGCTGGCGTACCAGGCGGGCGGCAGGTATACCAGCTCGCCGCGGTGTTTGAACCCGGACGCTGCCGGGCTGATGGTGACCGGGACCAGAGTGCCCTTGGCCGGAATCTGGTGTGCAACCTGCATCGCCACCACCGTGGCCTGATCCGTCTGGTCGGGCAACGGGCCCGCAGTGAGCTGGTTCCATGCGGTTTGGACGGTGGGGAAGTACCCGACCCACAGATTCAGGGCGAGGCCCGCGCACAGCAGGCACAGCGGCAGTGCCAGGGTCGACACGCCGCGTCGCCACCAGTTGGCGCCGCGCCAGCCGACGACCAGGACCACGGCCGCGACGCCCGTCGCGGCGATCCAGATCCACAGCAAGTTCGGAGCTGGGTCGCCAGCGAGCCCCTCTGAGGAGATGTACCAGTAGGCCGTCGCGGACAGCACGATGCCGATGCCGATGGCCACCGGGAGCCAGATCGAACGCCAGCGGCGGTTGCGCCATCCAACGGCGGCCAAGAGCGCTAAGACGGCGACCGCTTGGATGGTCAGCGGCAGCCAGCCGTGCATCAAGGACAGGTGTTGTTGGCGGTAACCGGCAGCCGGATCCGCCAGCAGCGTCTCGGCGATCCTCGGCATCGAAGTCGTCACGGCCCCATGGTGAATGCCGTTCCTGGTGATGCGCTGTGAGCTACCGAGGCTTGGCGAGTGGGAACGGCAGCGTCTCGCGGATGCTGCGTCCGGTGATCAACATCACCACCCGGTCGACACCGACACCCAGCCCGCCGGTGGGCGGCATGGCGTACTCCATCGCCTGTAGGAAGTCCTCGTCGAGCTCCATGGCCTCGGGGTCGCCACCCGCGGCGAGCAGCGACTGCTCCTGCAACCGCCGTCGCTGTTCCACCGGGTCGGTCAGCTCGCTGTATGCGGTGCCAAGCTCCACACCCCACGCGACCAGATCCCACCGCTCGGCGACGCCTGGCTTGCTGCGGTGCGGCCGGGTCAGCGGCGACACCGAGGTGGGGAAGTCCTTGTAGAACGTCGGATTCTGGGTCTCACCCTCGACGAGGCGTTCGTACAGCTCGAGAACCACCGCGCCCGCATCCCAGTGGGTCAGGTACGGAATGCCTGCTCCGTCGCACAGCGAGCGCAGCCGGGCCAGGTCGGTGTCGGGGTCGATTTCGGTGCCGAGCGCCTCGGACACCGCACCGTGCACGGTCTTGACCGGCCAGTCGCCGGAGATGTCGACGGGCACCAGCGAGCCGTCCGCATCGCCGGGTCGCATGACGACTTGGCTGCCGTTGGCGGCCTCCGCGGCGTTCTGGATGAGCTCGCGGCAGCCGTCGACCCAGACGTTGTAGTCGGCGTGCGCCTGGTAGGCCTCCAGCAGGGTGAACTCGGGGTTGTGGCTGAAGTCGACGCCTTCGTTGCGGAACGCCCTTCCGAGTTCGAAGACGCGCTCGACGCCGCCAACGCACAACCGTTTCAGATAGAGCTCGGGGGCGATGCGCAGATACAGGTCGAGGTCGTAGGCGTTGATGTGCGTTACGAACGGCCGGGCGTTGGCTCCGCCGTGGATCTGCTGCAGGATCGGCGTCTCGACTTCGAGAAAGCCCTTGCCGACCAACGTTTCACGGATCGCGTGCAAGATACGGCTGCGTGCGGTGATCAGGTCGCGCGCCTCGGTGTTGATGGCGAGGTCGACGTACCGCGTCCTGACCCTGGCCTCGGGATCGGTGAGGCCCTTCCACTTGTCGGGCAGGGGGCGAAGGCACTTGCCGATGAGCCGCCACTCGTTGACCAGAAGCGACCGCGTTCCGTTCTTGCTGAAGCCCATGGTGCCGGTCACCTCGACGAGGTCGCCGAGATCGATGGCGCCGGTGAAGTCGGCCGTGCTGCCCTTGGCCAGGCACGAATTGTCCAGCAGCAGTTGGACTTCGCCCGACCAGTCGCGAAGTTGCGCGAACAGCACCGCCCCGTAGTCACGGATCCGCAGCACCCGCCCCGCCACCGACAGGGTGACGTCATCCGCCGTGTCGACGGCTTGGCTGATCGTGTGGCTGGGTGCCTGGCCGACGGGATAGGCGTCGATGCCGCTGTCCTGCAATGCCTTCAGCTTGGCCATTCGGACCCGCACCTGCTCGGGCAGTCGTTGCGGGCCCGCGTCGTCGAGCACGTCGGGGCCGAGACCGCTGAGGTCGGGCGCACTCCCGTCCTCGTGCAACAATCCGGATTGCACCAGGGTGTCCGGCGCTGCGATGTGGTGTCCGGTGTGTTGCTTGGCGCGCCGACTGAAGGGCAGCACCAGGAATCCCTCGGCGATCACCGACGCGACGCCCACTCGGGGGATCAGCCGGGCGTCGTCGTAGCAGGCGAAGCGGGGGACCCACTCAGGCAGGTACTTCATGTTCGAGCGGTACAGCGTCTCGAGCTGCCACCAGCGGGAGAAGAACACCAGCAAGCCACGCCACAGCCGTGCGACCGGGCCTGCACCGAGCTGCGCGCCCTCCTCGAACGCGGACCTGAACATCGCGAAGTTGAGCGAGATGCGCGTCACGCCAATGTCTTCGGCCTGCAGGCACAGCTCGCTGACCATGAGTTCGTTGGTGCCATTGGGGGATTGGGGCGAGCGTCGCATCAGATCGAGGGACGCGCCGTTGGCGCCCCACGGCACCAGCGACAGCATTGCGACGACTTCACCGTCGCCATGCACTGCCTCGACCAGAAGGCAGTCCCCGTCGGCAGGATCCCCGAGCCTGCCGAGCGCCATCGAGAACCCGCGCTCGGTCTCGGTGTCGCGCCAGGCGTCGGCGTTCTTGATCACCTGCGCCATCTCGTCGGCGGATAACTCGCGGTGCCTGCGGATGCGGACGGTCAGATCCGCTCTGCGCGCACGCGTGACGGCTTGGCGGACCGGCTTCATCTCCGGCCCTGACAACTTGAAGGTGTGGGGGTGCAGGATCGCCTCGTCGCCGAGTTCGAGGGCGTTGAGACCCGCCTCGCGGAATGCCTGCGCGGCAGTCGAACTCGCGCCCATCACACCTGGCGCCCAGCCGTAGGACTGGCACAGCCCGAGCCAGGCGTGGATCGCGGCGGGCCAGGCCCTGGGATCACCGATCGGGTCGCCGCTGGCCAGGCACACGCCGACCTCGACGCGATAGGTGATTGCGGCACGCCCGTTCGGCGCGAACACCACCGACTTGTCGCGGCGGGTGCCGAAGTAGCCGAGCGAATCGTTCTTGCCGTACAGCTCGAGCAGTCCGCGGATCGCCGACTCGTCCTCGCCGGTGAGCGCATTCTCGGCACGCTGCGACTGGAACAGCACGATGGCCGCGACCATGAGCGCTACCGCGCCGAACAAGCCGAGCAGCGAGTTGACGAAGACGTGCGGATGGCCGGTGAACGTGTCGGCGTCGGCGCCGGCGAACGCGCTCACCCGGTTGAGGGCGTACAGCAGACGGTCCGATCGGGCGAGCGTGCCGGGGAACAGCTCCAGCAGGCCCCACCCGATCAGTGTGCCGGTCGCCATGGCAACGACGAGGGTGGCGGCCGCCTTGAGCAGCGCCCCGCGCCGCACCTTCGCCCAGAACTCGGGCCGAGCCAGGAGCAGAAAGCCGATGCACGCAACGTGGAAGGCCGCTCCGATGATCTCGCCGATGTCCACCATCACGGTCTCGTCACCGGTCAGCACGTCGATGACGTTCCAGCCGATGGCGGCCACCATGTAGAGCACCAGGATCCACCAGGCGATCCGTTTGCGGGCCGCGAGCGCCGCGGCGAGCAGCGCCAGCACGAACGCCCACGCGAAGCTGGTGTCGGGGAAGTTGAACAGGTAGTCGTTGACGAACTCACGCGGGATCTTGATGATCAACCGGATCAGCGGGGACATGCTGGCGATCAGCGACAGCGTGGCGATGACGCCGACGGCCCAGCCTGCCGCGACGGGGACCCACCAGAATGCGGAGCGCCGTTTCTTGTTCACCGCGGTCAGGGTCATAGGGCGCGAGGATATTCGGTCAACCCTGGAAATGGGTGAGACTGCCTACCAAACGGGGCCGGTGTATTTCTCTCCTGGACCGTGGCCCGGCTCTTCTGGAGCCGCGCTCGCCTCGCGGAAGGCCAGCTGAAGACTCTTCAAGCCGTCACGGACCGGCCCGGCGTGCGGACCGAGGAACTCGGCCGACGCCGTCACCAGCCCGGCGAGCGCCGTGATGAGCCGACGCGCCTCGTCGAGGTCGCGGTAGGGGCTGTCGTCGGGGTCGGGTGCCGACAAACCCAGTTTTTCGGCGGCGGCGCTCATCAGCATGACGGCGGACCGGGTGATCACCTCGACGGCGGGGATCTCGGCAAGTTCGCGCGCTGCTGGCGGAGCCGGCGATTCGGCTGAATTAGGAACCTGGGTCATGCCTGTTAGACTGACACGTGCGACCGTCCTGGTGAATTCCAGGACACCCAAGTGGAGTCCCGCTCCCACCGTTGGCCACGTCCTCGACGCCGGTTTCAACGGTCCGGTCACAGGTATCCCGCGATACCTGTTCTGCGTCATGCGCAGGCGGCGAGAGCCGCGATCGGTCGGCATCGGGCCCTGCTATATGCAGGGCCTTTCCTGTTCCATGGAACAGGGGGCTGATGGTGTGGGCTCCGGCAACACTACATAGGAGGCCCCATCAGCACTGAGACACGCATCAACGAGCGCATCCGCGTACCCGAAGTCCGCCTCATCGGACCAGGTGGTGAGCAGGTAGGCATTGTGCGCATCGAAGATGCACTCCGCGTCGCCGCGGACGCCGATCTCGATCTCGTCGAAGTAGCCCCAGACGCCAAACCTCCGGTTTGCAAGATCATGGACTACGGCAAGTTCAAGTACGAGACGGCTCAGAAGGCGCGCGAGTCTCGCAAGAACCAGCAGCAGACCGTCGTCAAGGAACAGAAGCTTCGGCCCAAGATCGACCCGCACGACTACGAGACCAAGAAGGGGCACGTCGTCCGCTTCCTCGAGGCCGGGTCCAAGGTCAAGGTCACCATCATGTTCCGCGGACGCGAGCAGTCGCGGCCCGAGTTGGGTTACCGACTGTTGCAGCGCCTCGGCGCCGACGTCGCCGACTACGGATTCGTCGAGACGTCCGCCAAGCAGGATGGCCGCAACATGACGATGGTGCTGGCGCCGCACCGCGGCGCGAAGACCAAGGCGAGAGCTGCACACGATGCAGCCGCGCCACCGGCTCAACGCGCGGCACCGGCTCCGGCTCCCGCCGAGCCGGCGGCAGCTCCGCCCAGCGAAGCAGCACCGACCGACACACCATAGAACTAGAGGACAGCATGCCAAAGGCCAAGACCCACAGCGGAGCGTCGAAGCGTTTCCGTCTCACCGGAACCGGCAAGATCGTGCGCCAGAAGGCCAACAAGCGCCACCTCCTGGAGCACAAGTCGAGCAAGCGCACCCGTCGCCTCGACGGCCGTACCACGGTGTCTGCCAACGACACCAGCCGCGTGAAGAAGATGCTCAACGGCTGAGCGCAGCACCCCTGACGACCGCACGAGAATAGGAACACCCCCATGGCACGCGTGAAGCGCGCACTCAACGCCCAAAAGAAGCGGCGTACAGTCCTCAAGGCCTCGAAGGGCTACCGCGGACAGCGGTCCCGGCTCTATCGCAAGGCCAAAGAGCAGCAACTGCATTCATTGACCTACGCCTACCGCGACCGGCGCGCCCGCAAGGGTGAGTTCCGCAAGCTGTGGATCTCGCGGATCAACGCCGCGGCCCGGGCCAATGACATCACCTACAACCGCCTGATCCAGGGTCTGAAGGCCGCTGGCATCGAGGTGGACCGCAAGAACCTCGCCGAGATCGCCGTCAGCGACCCGGCTGCGTTCACCGCGCTCGCCGAGGCCGCCAAGGCCGCGTTGCCGGAGGACGTCAACGCACCATCCGGAGAGGCCGCCTGATCCGGCGGGCAGGAGCGAAGCGACCCGGGAATTAATACCGTCCCTGCGCTCACCGAGCGATCGGCTCGCGTGGTGGCTGCAGCCAAGCTGCACCGTCACGTAGGCCGTACCCGCGCCGCACGTTTCCTCGCCGAGGGGCCCAACCTCGTCGAGGCAGCGTTGCGGCGCGGTCTCGTTGGTGAGGTGTTCGCCACCGAGGATGCGCTGCACAAGTTCGGCGGGCTGCTCGACGGTGCGCCGGTCTCCGTGGTGACCGACAAGGCCGCGAAGGCGTTGTCGGACACCGTGACACCCGTCGGGTTGGTGGCGGTGTGCTCGCTGCCGCAGACCGGCCTGTCCGACGTGCTCGCTGCGCAGCCCCGGCTGGTCCTGGTTGCCGTCGAGGTCTCGGAACCCGGCAATGCCGGCACGCTCATCCGGTTGGCCGACGCGATGGGCGCCGATGCCGTCATCCTGGCCGGGCACAGCGTCGACCCCTACAACGGGAAGTGCCTGCGCGCCTCGGCGGGAAGCATCTTCTCGCTGCCCGTGCTCGAGGTCGCCGACACCGAAGACCTGATCAGCGCGCTGCAGGGGATCGGCGTACGGGTGCTCGCGACGACACTCGACGGCGAGACGTCGCTCGACGACGTGGAGTTGGCCAAGCCCACCGCCTGGCTGTTCGGACCGGAAGCCCACGGCCTGTCACCCGACGTCGCGGCGCTGGCCGACGCGCGGGTGAGCATCCCGATGCGTGGCGGCGCGGAGAGCCTGAACGTGGCTGCGGCCGCCGCGATCTGCCTGTATCAGAGCGCCCGCTCACAGAGCTAGTCGTTCAGCAGGCCTCGTGCCACGTGGGTGATCTGCACTTCATTGCTTCCGGCGTAGATCATCAGCGACTTCGCGTCGCGGGCGAGCTGCTCCACCCGGTACTCGGTCATGTAGCCGTTGCCGCCGAACAGCTGCACCGCCTCCATGGCGACGTCGGTGGCCGCCTGGGAGCAGTACCACTTCATCGCGGACGCCTCGGGCAGTGAGATCGGTGTTCCGGTCTGGGTCGCCTCGATCACGCGAAAGAGCATGTTGCGCACGTTCATTCGTGCCACTTCCATGTTCGCCAGCTTGAGCTGGATGAGCTGGAACTGACCGATCTCCTTGCCCCACAACGTCCTGGTCTTGGCGTAGTCCACGCTCAGTCGCAGACATTCCTCGATGACGCCGAGTGACATGGCCACCACGCCGATGCGTTCGGAGGCGAAGTTGGACCTGGCGCTGTCCCGACCATCGCCCGCCTTGTTGTCCTCGGTCTCGCCGAGCAACCTGTCGCGACCCAGTCGGACGTTGTCGAAGAACAGCTCACCGGTGCGCGAGCTGTGGATCCCCATCTTGTGGAACGGTTTCGACTGCACGAAACCCTCCATGCCCCGATCGAGCACGAAGGTCAGCACCTTGCGGTCACGCTTCACCGCGCTCGGATCGCCCTCGTCGAGCTTGGCGTAGACGACGAGCACGTCGGCGTCGGGACCGTTGGTGATGAAGGTCTTTCGCCCGTTCAAGATGTACTCGTCACCATCGCGCACGACATAGGACTTCATGCCGCCGAACGCATCCGAGCCGGAGTCCGGCTCCGTGATCGCCCACGCGCCGATCTTCTCGTAGGTGACCAGCCCTGGCAGCCAGCGCTCCTGTTGGGCGAGTGTTCCCCTCGCCGCGATCGTGGACACCGTAAGGCCGAGGCTGACGCCCATGCCGGTCACGATGCCCATGCTGACCCGGCACAGTTCGCTGACCACGACGAAGCCCATGCCGCCCGCGTCGCCACCGAACATGCCACCCGCCGCGGGCTTCGAAGACGAGCCGCCGTCGCGCATCTTGGCGAGGCGCTTCTCGAGGGAATCCTTGGCCATCGCGTCGATACCGAACGTAGTGAACAGTTTTCGAATGATCGGGTATGGAGCCATGTCGCCGCTCTCGAGGTCGTCGAGGTGCGGCCGGATCTCCTTGTCTACGAACTGGCGAACGGCGTCGCGCACGGCAAGGTCGACCTCTGACCATTCGAGCATGTATTCAGGCTGCCTTTCCTGGCTTTTGCCGACCGCGTGCCGGCCGCACGCCGGCCAGGGAGAACGTGGTGTGCACGAGCGAGCCCGCGCGGTCGAGTAGGGACTTGCGCGGTGAGACGTAGTGCACGGGCAGATCGCGGCGGTCACGCGGAGGCGACATGAACGCGGGTGCCTCGACCAGGGGAGCGTCCTCCGGGATCGTGCCGTTGGCCCGCTTGTAAGCCGCCAGGGCGCGGGGGTGTAGCCGGATCTCGTCGGGCACCACGACGAACGCCAACTCGACGAACTTGCCGAACAGGCGTAGCAGCACCTCGTCGCTCGGCGTCCACCGCATGCCGGCCTTCTCCCTGACGGCCGGGTCGAAGAGACCGGCGGCGATCCAGCGCTGCGCGCCGACGAGCGGTTTGAACATCTGATCCCAGACGGGCGTGGGCATCAGGACGAACCACGGCTTGGGGATCCGGATCGAGAAGATGTCCAGGGTGGCCTTGTTGATCTCGAGCTCGTCGCGGCACTTGGCGTCCCAATATTCCTGGAAGTCCTCCCACGTGTCGGGGACCGGTCGCATGCTCATGCCGTACATCCGGTACCACTGCACGTGTTCGTCGAATAGCTGATGCTTCTCGGCCTCGGTGAGGCCGCCGCAGAAGTATTCGGCGGTCTTGATGATCAGCATGAAGAACGTCGCGTGCGCCCAGTAGAACGTCTCCGGGTTGAGGGCGTGGTAGCGCCGCCCTTCGGCGTCGACACCCTTGATCGACTCGTGGTAACCGCGAATCTGCGCCCCGGTGTCGGCGGCGCGGTTGCCGTCGTAGACGACGCCCATGATGGGGAACACCGACCGCGCGACGCGCTGTAGCGGTTCGCGAAGCAGGATCGAGTGGTCTTCGACGCCCGCACCGAGTTCGGGATACATGTTCTGGATCGCGCCGATCCATACGCCCAGCATCCCGGTGCGCAGGTCGCCGAAGTACTTCCAGGTCAAGGAGTCGGGACCGAGGGGATCGGCACAGGCGCGTGCTCTCTCGGTCGGCTTCGATCTCGCGGTCATGGTGTCCTCGCTGACTTCCAAACCGGTGGTGTGCGGCCAACGATAATGTTGACAACACGCGTTGTCCATCATTTGCGCGCGCGTTGGAAGGCACCGTTACCGAGCTGCGACGCGGGCGTGAAGACGTCGACATCGACCGGTCAAGATCAGCATGACCAGCGACTTCGGTGGATGCCTCGCCGACCACTTAGGGTGGCGCTGTGGATGTCGAATCGTTCGAACGACGATCCGGCGGTTCCGGGGGGCAGGACCTGGGGGATGGATCCAGCGCGCAGCAATCACGCGAACCCGTTTTCACGCCCAGCTGGGATCAGAGCCACCTCGGGTACAAACCCGGTGGTCGGCTGGCGTGGCTGAAGAACACCAACCACAGCCCGGAGGTCATTTCGTTCATCAGGCGCGCCCGTCGTGTGCTACCTGGTGATCCCGACTTCGGCGATCCCTTGTCTGCCGCTGGTGAGGGTGGTCCGCAGGCCGCTGCCCGTGCCGCGGATCGGCTTCTGGACCGCGATGCCGCGTCGCGGGAGTTGAGCCTTGCCGGCCTGCAGGTGTGGCAGGCGTTGACCGAACGGGTCTCGGGGCGGCCTGCCAACCCCGAGGTCACGCTGGTGTTCACCGACCTCGTCGGTTTCTCAGAGTGGTCGCTCGGGGCGGGCGATGACGCCACCCTGCGCCTGCTGCGCCGCGTCGCGCAGGTGATGGAACCGCCTCTGCTGGCCACCGGCGGCCGCATCGTCAAGCGCATGGGCGACGGAGCCATGGCGGTGTTCTCCCGACCCACCACCGCGGTGAAGGCTGTGCTCGCCGCGCTCGAGGCGGTGAAGACCGTTGAAATCAATGGCTATACGCCGCGGATGCGGGCGGGCATCCACACCGGCAGGCCGCAACGGATGGGCTCGGATTGGCTCGGCGTCGACGTCAACATCGCGGCGCGGGTGATGGACCAGGCCACCAAGGGCGGGTTGGTCGTTTCCGGGCCCACCTTGGAGCGGATCCCCGACGAAGAGTTCGACGCTCTCGGCGTGACGGTGAAACGCATCCGCAAGCAAATGTTCGCGCCGAAGATCGCCGGGGTTCCCGAGGATTTGGCCATGTACCACATGAGGATTCGCAGGGACTTGCCAGCTGTGCGTAACGGGGATGGCGATTTCCCGGGAGCATAGTGGATGGTGATGGTGTCGGCAGTGTGGTCTGGACTGACCCGCTTGCGGGTCACCGTGTCGTACGCGGTGGTCCTGCTCGGTGTCACCACCACCCTTTCGGTGCTCGGACCCACCGCCTGGGATCGCGCGATCCGGCACGCCAGCACCAATCTGCACAACCTCAACCACGGGCACGTCGGGACGCTGCTCGGTAGCGCGTTCGTCGTCGACGCAGGAGCCCCCTACCTGTGGTTGCCCGGGCTGGTCTGCCTCTTGGGCATTGCCGAACTCTTCTGGAGCAGTGGACGTCTGGTGGTCGCATTCGCCGTCGGCCACATCGGTGCGACGTTGCTAGTGGCGGCAGGGCTCGCGGCGGCCGTGAAACTGGCCTGGCTGCCGGTCGCGATCACGCGGGCCGAGGACGTCGGCATGAGCTATGGGGCCACCGCCGTGCTTGGCACGCTGACCGGGGCGGTGCCGCGGCGGTGGCGTTCCACCTGGATCGGGTGGTGGCTGGCGGTCGCGCTGGCCGTGGTGTGGCTCAGCAGCGACTTCACCGACGTGGGGCATGCCGTGGGGTTGATTCTCGGCATGCTGGTGGCAACGCGGTTCGACAAGCCTGGACCGTGGAGCGCCGCCAGGGGAGTGCTGCTGGTGATCGGTGCGGCGTTTGGCTTCCTGATCATGGCCAGCACCGTCCCGGCGATGCCGATCGCGGCAGCGTGTGGCGCGGCGGGGGCGGTGACCGGCGCTCTGCTGGGTTGGTGGCGCAGGCAGGTGCATGCCCCGTCATCGGCGCGTGAACTCGATCCTCACGACCTCCAGGAACGCGTCGACCTCGTCTGAGTTGTAGCCGCGTTTGCCCATCGGCGGCTTGGAGAACGTCACGTCGTGCAGCTCCGCTGCGGTAATGCCATCTCGTCCGGTCGGATCGCGCAGCGCCGCCTCGACGCGTTCGAGAAGCTCGTCCACCTCGTCTTCGTGGTAACCGCGCTTGAACATGGGTGGTTTGGAGAAGGCCACGTCGTGGACGTCCGCCGCGGTGAGCCGCCTGCCCAGTTCGAAGTCGTCCACGAATCCATGGTCCCATCCCGGACTGCGCCGGTTCAGGCGAACTCGTCCGCCGAGGCCTCGACCCAGTCCGAGAGCCACGATTCCGGCGGGTCGTCGAGCAGCTCGCCGGGCATCAGCCATTCGTAGATCTCGGCGTAGGTCAGGGTGCGTTGCCCCTCGATGCGCCGGTTCAGCATGGCAGGAGACAGCTCGTGGAAACCGCTGAGGCCCATCGAGGCGACGAGCTGGGCGGCGCTCGCGACAGTGGCACGCTGAAAGTTGAATGCGCGAATCGCCTTGTCCGGCACGTTGAGTGCGCGCGTCCTCGCCGGGTCCTGGGTGGCGACGCCGGTGGGGCAGCGGTTGGTGTTGCACTTGAGCGCCTGGATGCAGCCGACGGCGAACATCATGGCGCGCGCGGACATCGTGAAGTCGGCGCCCTGACACACGCGGCTGACGATGTCGACGCCGCTGGCGACCTTCCCGGACGCCCCGACGCGGATCTGGTCGCGTAAGCCGGTGCCGACCAAGCTGTTGTGCACCAGCATCAAGCCCTCGGTCAGCGGCATGCCGACGTGGTCTTCGAACTCCTGCGGCGCCGCGCCCGTGCCGCCTTCGCCGCCGTCGACGATGACGAAGTCCGGCGCGATGCCCACGGCCAGGATCGCCTTGCAGATCGACAGGAACTCCGTCCGCGCGCCGATGCACAGCTTGAACCCGATCGGCTTGCCTCCCGACAGCCTGCGCAGGGTGGCGATGAAGTGAACGAACTCGGTGGGTGTGGAGAACGCGCTGTGGGCAGGCGGCGAGACCACTGTCTTCCCGATCGGCACACCGCGGGTAGCTGCGATCTCGGCACTGACCTTGGCCCCGGGCAGCACGCCACCCAAGCCGGGCTTGGCGCCCTGGGACAGCTTGATCGAGATGGCCTTCACCGACGCCAACTGTGCCTTCTCGGCGAACGCGACCGGATCGAAGCGCCCGTCGGCATCACGGCAGCCGAAGTAACCCGACCCGATCTCCCAGATCAGGTCCCCGCCGCCGCGCAGGTGATAAGGGCTGATGCCGCCCTCGCCGGTGTCGTGGGCGAACCCGCCGCGCGCCGCCGCCGTGTTGAGCGCCTCGATGGCGTTGGCGGACAGTGCGCCGAAGCTCATCGCGGAGACGTTGAGCATCGCCATGTCGTAGGGCTGGGTGCAGTCCGGGCCGCCCAGGCGCACCTTGGGTTCGAGGTTCTCCGCGAAGCGCGCGCGGATGGAGTGCCGCAGAAACTCGTAGCCGATGGCGCTGACGTCACGCTCGGTCCCAAACGGCTCATCACCCTTGGTGGCCTTCGCACGTTCGTAGACGAGGTCGCGGGTCTCGCGGTCGAACGGCGTGGCCTCGGTATTGGACTCGATGAAGTACTGCCTGATCTCGGGCCGGATGGACTCCATCAGGAACCTGACGTGCCCGAGGATCGGGTAGAGCCGCAGGATGGTGTGCCGGGTCTGCACCAGATCCCACGTGCCGAGAGCACCGAGACCGAGCAGGACGACGGCGAGTGAGGCCCACCAGCCGCTGTGCACGACGGCGAGCACGGCGGCCCCCGCCCCGCCCAAAACGATCACTGCGACGACGAGGGGCCGGATCATCACGGCGCAACGGTATCGCGTGTCGCGGCACACATCTGGCCATCACCTATGATCGCCGGGTGTCTGATCAGCCCATCGACCTCTCCGAGGACGCACTCGCGAAGGCAGTCAGCGCCGCTCGCGGCGCCTTCGATCTGGCCGCCAACCTCGATGCGCTGGCCCGCGCCAAGACCGAGTTCCTTGGCGATCGGTCGCCGATCGCGATGGCGCGGCAGGCACTCGGCTCGTTGCCAAAGGCCGACCGCGCCGACGCCGGTCGCCTCGTCAACGTCGCCCGCACCGAAGCGCAGAAGGCGTTCGACGACCGTCTGGCAGTGCTGCGCGCCGAGCGTGACGCGGCCGTTCTGGTCGCCGAGCGCATCGACGTCACGCTGCCGTCGACGCGTCAGCCGATCGGGGCACGACACCCCATCACGATCCTCTCCGAGCACGTCGCCGACACCTTCGTCGCGATGGGCTGGGAGCTCGCGGAGGGCCCCGAGGTCGAGACCGAACAGTTCAACTTCGACGCACTGAACTTCCCTCCCGACCACCCGGCACGCAGCGAACAGGACACGTTCCACGTTGCACCGGAGGGCTCGCGGCAGGTGCTGCGCACGCACACATCGCCCGTGCAGATCCGCGCCCTGCTCGAGCGTGAGCTGCCGGTCTACATCGTGTCGATCGGCAGGACGTTCCGCACCGACGAGCTGGATTCCACCCATACCCCGGTGTTCCATCAGGTAGAGGGGCTCGCCGTGGACCGTGGCCTGACCATGGCTCACCTGAAGGGCACGCTGGATGCGTTGGCGCGCGCCGAGTTCGGGCCGCAGGGCCGCACCCGGTTCCGGCCGCACTTCTTCCCGTTCACAGAGCCATCGGCAGAGGTCGACGTGTGGTTCGAGAACAAGAAGGGCGGGCCCGGCTGGGTGGAGTGGGGCGGCTGCGGCATGGTCAACCCGAACGTGTTGATTGCCTGCGGCATCGACCCGTCGACGTACTCGGGCTTCGCCTTCGGCATGGGCCTTGAGCGAACCCTGCAGTTCCGCAACGGCATTCCCGACATGCGAGACATGGTCGAGGGTGACGTGCGGTTCTCCCTTCCCTTCGGAGTCGGAGCCTGATGCGCGTTCCATACAGCTGGCTCCGCGACGTCGTCCGAGCCGGTGCACCGGGTTGGGATGTGTCGGCCGACGAGCTCGAGCGGGCACTGATCGCCGTCGGCCACGAGGTGGAGGAGATCATCCCGGTTGGCCCGGTGACCGGTCCGCTGACGGTCGGCAAGGTCGTCCACATCGAGGAGCTCACCGAGTTCAAGAAGCCGATCAGGGCGTGCAAGGTCGACGTCGGCTCGGCCAACGTCGATGGCGCACCGCGCGACATCGTCTGCGGGGCAATGAACTTCGCCGTCGGCGACCTCGTCGTCGTCGCACTGCCTGGAACGGTTTTGCCTGGCGATTTTGCCATCGCGGCGCGCAAGACCTACGGCCACCTCTCCGACGGCATGATCTGCTCGACTGCCGAACTCAACCTCGGCGCCGACCAGTCGGGGATCCTGGTGCTGCCACCGGGCACCGCGGAACCGGGTGCCGACGCGATCGAGCTCCTCGGGCTCGACGACGTGGTGTTCCACTTGGCGATCACCCCTGATCGTGGCTACTGCCTGTCGATCCGGGGAATGGCGCGCGAAATCGCCTGCGCCTACGACCTGGACTTCGTCGATCCTGCCGCCGTCGTGCCGTTGCCCGCCGACGGCGACGCCTGGCCAGTGACCATTCGACCGGGTACGGGTGTGCAGCGGTTCGGTCTGCGTCCCGTGACCGGCATCGACCCGACTGCCGTATCGCCGTGGTGGCTGCAGCGGAGGCTGCTGCTGAGCGGAATCCGTTCCATCTCACCGGCGGTCGACGTCACCAACTACGTCATGCTCGAGATCGGGCATCCGTTGCACGCCCACGACCGCAGCCTCATCACCGGTGGCTTCGACGTCCGGTTCGCCAAGCCGGGGGAGAAGGTCGTCACCCTCGACGACGTCGAGCGGACGCTCGATTCGGGTGACGTCCTCATCGTCGACGACGTTGCGACGGCGGCCATCGGCGGCGTGATGGGCGCAGGCACCACCGAGGTCCGCGACAGCACCACCGACGTGCTGCTGGAGGCCGCCGTGTGGGATCCCGCGGCGGTGTCGCGCACACAGCGGCGTCTGCACCTGGTCAGCGAGGCGGGGCGCCGCTACGAGCGCACCGTCGACCCGGCGATCTCGGTTGCCGCGCTTGATCGTTCGGCCGCACTGTTGGCCGAGATCGCCGGGGGAACCGTCGAGCGCACCCTTACGGACTGGCGCGGCGACCCGCCGCGCGACGACTGGTCTCAGCCCGCGGTGACCATGCCCGCCGATCTGCCGGACAGGATCGCGGGCATCGAGTACGCCTCGGGTACCACCGAGCGCCGGCTGACCCAGGTCGGCGCCGCGGTCACGACGTCGGGTGCCCAGGTCACCGCGATTCCGCCGAGTTGGCGACCCGACCTCAAGCAGCCTGCGGATCTGGTCGAGGAGGTGCTGCGCCTCGAAGGACTCGACAAGATTCCGTCGGTGCTGCCGTTTGCACCCCCAGGGCGGGGTCTGACCTCCGCGCAGGAGCGCCGCCGCGCGATCGGGAAGTCGCTGGCGCTCAACGGGTTCGTCGAGATCCTGCCGACGCCGTTCCTGCCGGCAGGCGTCTTCGACACGTGGGGTCTTCCCGCCGACGATCCGCGCAGGGCCACCGTGTCCGTGCTCAATCCGTTGGAGTCCGACCGGCCGCATTTGGCCACGACTCTGCTGCCGGGCATGCTGGAGGCGTTGGCGCGCAACGTCTCTCGGGGTGTGACCGACGTGGCGCTGTTCGCCATCGAACAGGTCGCCCAGGCGACCCCGGGAACCCGAGCGCTGCAGCCGATTCCGGTCGACCGCCGTCCCACCGACGAGGAGATCGCGACCATCGACGGCTCCCTACCGCGGCAGCCCGTGCACGTCGCCGCGGTGCTGACCGGACTGCGCGAACCGGCGGGCCCCTGGGGGCACGGTCGGCCGGTCGAGGCGTCTGACGCATTCGAGGCCGTCCGCATCGTCGGCCGGGTCTGCAACGTCGAGTTCACCCTGCGCGCCGCCCAGGAGTTGCCGTGGCATCCGGGGCGCTGCGCCGAGGTTGTGCTTGGTGATTCCGAGACTGGCACCGTGATCGGTTACGCCGGTCCGCTGCACCCTGCCGTGATCGAACGGACCGGCCTGCCGAAGGGCACGTGTGCGGTGGAGTTGGACCTCGACGAGGTGCCTCTGGTCGAACGGCTGGCGGCGCCCGCGGTGTCTCCGTTCCCCGCGGTGTTCCAGGACGTCAGCCTGATCGTCGCCGACGACGTCGCGGCGCAGGCCGTCGTCGATGCGGTTCGCGACGGCGCTGGCGAACTGCTCGAAGACGTACGGCTGTTCGACGTCTACACCGGTCCGCAGATCGGTGAGGGGCGAAAGTCGCTGACGCTGGCGCTGCGGTTCCGCGCTGCCGATCGCACGCTGACCGAGGACGAGGCCAGTGCGGCGCGCGACACCGCCGTAGCTGTGGCGGCCGACCGGGTCGGGGCCACGCAGCGCAAATAGTGCGTCACTTCGCCCATGGGAAGAACCTGGACACCGCTGACGCGATGATCCGCTGATACCCCGAACCGATGGCGCGGGCCAAGACATCGAGGGCCTTTGCCTCCCAGCCGACCACCACCCGGGCGCGTCCCTTGGCGACTGCGTCGAGGATCGTCTCGGCGGCCATTTCTGGCGTATGGATCGCCATGTGCTTGTCGAAGAACTCCGCAAAGCCCTGAGCGCTCTGGCCCTCGGCGACAGTGGCATTGCGGGCGACGGCTGTCTTGATTCCGCCAGGGTGCACGCACGTCACCCTGACCGGGTGCTTGGCGACCAACATCTCCTGGCGCAGTGCCTCGGTGAAGCCGCGCACGGCGAACTTTGCGGCGTTGTAGGCGCTTTGGCCGGGCACGGCGATCAGCCCGAACAAGCTGGAGACGTTGACGATGTGCCCGTCCCCGGACGCGATCACATGCGGCAGAAAGGCTTTGGTCCCATTGACCACGCCCCAGAAGTCGACGTCGATGACCCGTTCGATGTCCTTGAACTCGGACTTCTCCACGTCGCCGTTGTAGGCGATACCGGCGTTGTTGTAAACCTGATGGACCTCGCCGAAGTGGGTGACGACGGCATCGGCGTAGGCGAGCACCGCCTCCCGTTCGGCGACGTTGAGTCGGTCGGATTTCACCGTCGCGCCGAGAGCTTCGACTTGGCGAACGGTTTCGGCGAGTCCTTCGGTGTCGATGTCCGAGAGTGCGAGCCTTGCGCCCTTGGCCGCGAGATTGACGGCCAGGGCCCTGCCGATGCCGGATCCAGCTCCTGTGATGACGGCGACTTTGCCTTCGAATCGGTTCATTCCCCTGCAACTTTCACATCGTTGGTGCGGACGTGGTGGTGGAGCTTCGCTCCGAGATCGGCGACCGCTTCCCGTGCTTCGGGTAGAACGCTGACCTGGAGGTGGAAGACGTGCCAGAGGCTTTCGAACACGCGGTGGTCGACGGCGCCCGTCCCGGTAGCGGCCACGGCCTTGGCAATGTCACTGGCATCACAGCGGATCGGATCGTCACCGGCGGTATGAATCACGATCGGCGGCAGGTCACGCAAGTCCCCATACACCGGAGAAATGCCCGGCGACATCGGATCGGCGGTCCACGCGTACTGCGGAGCCCACTCAGCGGTCATCGACGGGAGGATCAGCGGATCCCGCAGCGTCGGTCGCAATTCGTCGATGTCGATTGCGAGGTTGGCCCACGGGCAGATCAAGCCCAGCGCCGCGGGCGTGGCGAATCCGCGATCGCGCAGCGCCATGGCGAGCGCCAGCGTCAGTCCGCCGCCAGCCGAATCGCCGGCAATGACCGTAGTCTTCGGATCGAGCCCGTCTTCGAGCAATCGCGAGTACACCGCGACCATCTCTTCCAGGGCGACCGGATATCGAGCTTCCGGTGCCCGCGAGTAGTCGGGGATCAGGGCCGTCGTGCCTGCCGAGGTGGCCAGGTGCGCGACCAGGCCGCGGTAGCCTTTGGCGCTGCCCAGCGCATAGGCGCCGCCGTGCAGGTAGATCAGGGTTCCAAAGGTTTCACCGTTCGAAGAAGGCAGTACCCGCTCGACCGGAACGCCCGCGATGGTGATGCGCTCGAAGCGGGTCCCCCTCGGCGGGCGGGCAGCACTCGTGAATGCCTCGAAGAGTGTGCGCTTGCCGTCGACAGAAATCCGGTGGGATGCGAACAGTGGTCGCGAGGCTCGCAACCCGGCCCGGACGACGTGCCTGTTGATTCTCATGCCATCACCGTGTCCAGCGCGGCCGTCTCGAACCGGAGGAGGCTGTCGTCGACCGGATCCTGGAGCAGCATCTTGGAGTCCTTCCCGTAGTGCATGAGCACCTTCCACGGGTTCTTGGAGCCCTGGCGTGGCCAGATGTCCTTGGAGCGCTGCACGTAGCCCGATTGCAGTTGGTCCACCATTCCGATCTCCATCGCGGAGTGATCGGCATCGCAGGGAGTTGCCATCGTGTGGCCGTTGTCGTCCATGTGCTTGAACAGCCGGCACAGATAGGCGCCGGCGATATCGGACTTCAAGGTCCACGGCGCGTTCGTATAGCCGAAGACCCATGCCAGGTTGGGGAAGTTCTCGACGAGCACGCCCTTGTAGGTCATCTGGTCGTGGAACTCTCGTGTCTCACCGTCGAGCGAAAGCTTCATGCCGCCCAACATCTGGATGTCTAGGCCCGTTGCGGTGACGATGATGTCCGCCTCGAGTTCCTGGCCGGACCTCAACAAGATGCCCGTCTCGGTGAACGTGTCGATCTGGTCCGTCACGATCGACGCCTCACCGGAGGCCAGCGTCTTGAAGAGATCGCCGTTCGGCACCGCGCACAACCGCTCGTCCCAGGGCATGTACTTCGGGGTGAAGTGGCTCATGTCGACGGATGGGCCCAGGTGCCTGCGGACCTGCCAGAGCAGGAATCGGCGCATCTGGGCGGGCCAGCGCTTGCACGCCAGGTAGAGGTAGCGCTGGAAGGCAATGTTGCGCCTGCGCGCGAACCGGTAAACCCATTTGTCGGGGAGGAAGCGACCCAGGATCTCGGAGACCTTGTCGAACGCGGGTATCGAGAAGATGTACGACGGGGAGCGCTGCAGCATGGTCACGTGTTCGGCGTCGGGGGCCATCGTCGGAACCAGGGTGACAGCCGTCGCGCCACTTCCGATGACGACGACCTTCTTTCCCGTGTAGTCCAGGTCGTCCGGCCAGTGCTGAGGATGGATGGTTTGCCCCTTGAACCGGTCCGCGCCGGGGAAGGTGGGCAGATAGCCTTTGTCGTGGTTGAAGTAACCGGTGCAGCTGATGAGGAAGCCGGCGGTGTAGGTACGCGTCTCGCCGGTCGCCTCGTGCAGGGCGGTCACCGTCCAGCGGCTGTCGGGGGTAGACCAGTCTGCGGTGACGATCTTCACCCCGTAGTGGATCTTCTCGTCGACGCCGTACTCGGCCGCAGTGTCGGCGATGTACTCGCGGATCGATGGGCCGTCGGCGAGCACCTTCAGTTCCTGCCACGGCCGGAACCTGTATCCGAAGCTGTACATGTCGGAGTCGGAGCGGATGCCGGGGTAGCGGAACAGGTCCCAGGTTCCGCCGAGGCGCTCGCGACGCTCCAGCACCGCGATGGTCTTGTTGGGGTGTTCGGCGGTCACCTGGCATGCCGTGCCGATGCCGGACAGGCCGGCGCCGATGATCAGGACGTCGAAGTGTTGTGCGTTCATGGCTTCCTCGCGCTTCTTGCCTGCTGGGTGTGCAGGACGCTGTAGAAACAGAATGGTTGAGAGCGCCGCCGCAGGTCTTGACGGTTTCCGACATGCTTTTGTCTTTTCCCGACAGGGGGCGATCGGATGGCCAGCCTGATCCGTGCCACCAACCTGTGGGGGTACGGCGACCTGGTCTCAGAACTCGGCGCCGATCCAGCGCCGTTTCTCTCCCGGTTCGGCATCCCGCCGGGTATCGAGTACGAGGAGGACGCGTTCGTCTCCTTCGAGCCGGTCGTTCGCATGATCGAGGCCACTGCGGGCGACCTGCATTGTCCGGATTTCGGACTGCGCCTCTCGCACTGGCAGGGCCTGGACATCCTGGGTCCCATCGCCGTGATCGCGCGGAACGCCCAGACGGTGCTCGATGGGCTGGAGTCGATCGCCCGGTACCTCTACGTTCATTCCCCGGCGCTGAAGCTGACCGTCGGATCCCGCACCCCCGACGCCGACGTCAGGTTCACCTTCGAGGTGGTTGAACCCGGTCTGCCCTACGCGCTTCAGGCCTACGAACTGAGCATGGCCAACGGCGTGCGGATGATTCGTCTCATGGGTGGGCCGGAGGCAGCACCGCGCGCAATCTCATTCATGCACGAGCAATTCGGTTCGGCTGCCGCGTACCGCCAAGCGCTGGGCTGCCCGGTGCGCTTCGGACAGACGTGGTGCGGTTTCGACCTACCGCCGCATCTGGCCGGAAGACGAATCGAGAGCGCGGATCCGGAGACCCGGCGCATCGCGACCAAGTACCTGGAGTCCAACTACCTGCCGAGCACCGCGACGCTGTCCGAACGCGTGGCAGAACTGGCCCGCCGGCTGCTGCCCACCGGGCAATGCAGCGTGGAAGCGATCGCAGACCAACTCGCCATGCACCCACGAACGCTGCAACGAAGTTTGACCAGCGAAGGCGTGCGATGCCAGGACCTCATCGAACGGGAGCGCCAGAATCACGCGGCGAGATACCTCGCCGATCCGCGGTTCCATCTCAGCCAGATCGCCGTCCTGCTCGGCTACACCGAACAGAGCACGTTCAACCGGTCGTGTCGCCGCTGGTTCGGGATGACGCCCCGGCAGTATCGAGCAGACCTCAAGCTCAGCGGCGTTTCGCCGCCGCAGGCTTCAACAGGCGGAGCTGGAGGTCCAGCTCGTTGACCAGGGCCTGCGCCAGGAGATCGCTGTCCGGAACCTGCTCGCTGTCGACGGTGATTCCGATGTCGAGGCTGTCGAGATAGCTGAATAGCGTGATGTTCAGCGCCATTCCGTCGACGATCGTTGAGACGGGATAGTTGGCGAGGACGCGGGCGCCGGCCAGGTACTGCGGTGTCCGAGGACCCGGAACGTTGGAAATGATGACGTTCGCGGCAGGATTCAGCACTCTCGAGCTGGCGAGCCTCAACACCGTTCGCATCGCCGGCCCGAACAGCACTGGCGGCACCAGGTCGTTTGCCTGCTGCATGAGGTTGCGTGGTTGAGCTGCGTGCTGCTCCTTGGCCTTCAGCAGCGAAATGCGGCACGAGCGAATCCGGGTGACGGGATCGGCTTCGTCGGTCGGTAGCGGCACCACCATCGTTCCGACCTTGTTGCCGAATGTGGCTCGTTCGGAGGCGGTTCGGACCGAGACGGGAACCATCGCGAGCAGTCGCTCCTTGGGCAGTTCAGCTTTGGCGGTCAGCCAGGTCCGCAGAGCTCCGGCGCACAGTGCGACGACGACGTCGTTGACCGTGGCACCGTGGGCTTCCTTGAGCTGTAATACCTCTGGCATTGGCAGCCTCACCAAGGCGAGGCTCCTATTCGGCGTGATGCGGGCGTTGAAGGCGGTGCGCGGAGCGACCAACCGTTGTATTGGACCCGATTCGGTACGACCGCCGATAGTGAATCGGCCTGCGAGACCGGTGATCTCTGATATACCCGGCAGCGATCGGATCGTGGCGACCTTGTCCAGGTGGGTAAGGGCCGGTCTCGCCGCACCGACGGCCGCGAGCCCCTGGCGGGGCACGTCGGCCAGTCCCCGCAACAGCATGCCCAGCCGATTCGGGACGGATTCGGTTTGCCGGGCGGCAACGGGCGTGATTTCGCGCCGCTCTGGCGACTCGTCGAGCAAGGTGCTCAGGATCTCGCCACCCGACACCCCGTCGACGGCGGCGTGGTGCAACTTGATCAGCAGCGCAACCCGATCACCCGACAGACCGTGTATCAGGTAGGCCTCCCATAGCGGCCGGGAGCGGTTCATCGGCTCGGCCGCCAGACTGGCCACCTGCTCGGCGAGGCAGGGATCGTCGCCGGGGCCCGCAAGCGCGAACTCCCGGACATGGAAGTCGAGATCGACGGTGCCGTCGACCCATGAAGGGTGCGCAACCCCGAACGGAACCTCGACCACCTGCCACCTCAGCGGCGGGAGCAGGTGAAGCCGCTCCGCGAACAGTGACTTGACGGCGTGGAGGGTCAGCCGTCGGCCGTTTGCCCGCTTCCGCTCGAGAATCACTAGGGCAGAAACGTTGGCGACCGTGCGCTCGTCCTCGGTGGCGAGGAAGAAGGCATCGAGGCTGGTCAGTCGACGCATGATGGTGCTCCGCAACTATGGGGGTCAGGTACGGATCGACTGTGCACGCCCCGGGGTTCGCGCGTCTTGTCGCGAGGCGACAGTCTTTTAGCATTCTGCGACTGCGCCCACAGCGCCGCCGAGACCCCTTAATCAATTTGCAACTACATGCATAACCATGCAGAATCGCCGCATGACCTCAGTGGCCGTGGCCGGTGCCAGTGGATATGCGGGTGGCGAGATCTTGCGCCTGCTGCTCGGGCACCCCGCCTACGCCGACGGTCGGCTCACGATCGGTGCGCTGACGGCCGCCGCGAGTGCGGGCACCAAACTCACCGAGCACCACCCGCACCTGCTGCCGCTGGCCAATCGCGTACTGGAGCCGACGGAAGTCGAGACACTGGTCGGCCATGACGTGGTGTTCCTTGCCCTGCCGCACGGTCACTCCGCGGCACTGGCCGAGCAACTCGGACCCGACACGCTGATCGTCGACTGCGGCGCGGACTTCCGGCTCACCGACCCCGCCGCCTGGGAGCGGTTCTACGGCTCGGCGCATGCGGGCAGCTGGCCCTACGGCCTGCCCGAGCTGCCAGGCGGCCGGGAGGCGCTGCGGGGGACCAGGCGCGTCGCCGTGCCTGGCTGCTACCCGACCGCCGCACTGCTGGCGCTGCTGCCTGCGGTGGCCGAGGGCCTCGTCGAGCCCGCAGTGACCGTGGTCGCCGTGAGCGGCACCTCGGGAGCTGGACGGGCAGCCAGGGTCGACCTGCTCGGCTCCGAGGTCATCGGGTCGGCACGGGCCTACAACATCGGCGGAGCGCACCGGCACACACCCGAGATCGCCCAGGGACTGCGCGGGGTCACCGACCAAGACGTCACCGTGTCGTTCACGCCGGTGCTGATCCCCACCTCGCGTGGCATCCTCGCGACCTGCACCGCCAAGACCACGGCGTCGGTGTCCGAGATCCGCGCCGCCTACGAGAAGTACTACGGCGGTGAGCCATTCGTGTACTTGCTGCCGGAGGGGCAACTGCCGACCACGGGCTCTGTGATCGGCAGCAACGCCGCGCAGGTCGCGGTCGCCGTCGACGCCGACGCCGGCGTGCTGGTGGCGGTGTGCGCCATCGACAACCTGGTCAAGGGCACCGGCGGAGCCGCCGTGCAATCGATGAATCTCGCGCTGGGCTGGGCTGAAACGGAAGGACTTTCGATCGTGGGTGTAGCACCGTGACACAAACCGACACCGCAAAGCTGGTGCGCACCCAGGGCGTCACCGCGCCCGCAGGCTTCCGCGCCACGGGAATCGCCGCAGGCATCAAGGCATCCGGGAAACCCGACCTCGCCCTCGTCTTCAACGAGGGCCCGGACTACGCCGCCGCGGCCGTGTTCACCCGCAACAAGGTCAAGGCAGCCCCAGTGCTGTGGACCCAGCAGGTGATGACCACCCGGCGACTGCGCGCGGTCATCCTCAATTCCGGGGGAGCCAACGCCTGCACCGGGCCCGCTGGTTTTCAGGACACCCACCAGACCGCCGAGGCCGTCGCGGCCGCGCTGTCGGACTGGGGCAGCGAGACCGGCGCCATCGAGGTCGCCGTCTGCTCGACGGGACTGATCGGTGACCGGCTGCCGATGGACAAGGTGCTGGCCGGGGTCAAGGACATCGTCCACGAGATGGCCGGCGGGTTGACCGGTGGTGTCGAGGCCGCGCAGGCCATCATGACGACCGACACGGTGCCCAAGCAGGTTTCGCTGCACCACGAGGGCAACTGGACCGTCGGCGGCATGGCCAAGGGCGCGGGCATGCTGGCCCCGTCGCTGGCCACCATGCTGTGCGTCATCACCACTGACGCGGTCGCCGACGCCGATGCGCTCGATCGCGCTCTGCGCAACGCCACCGCGCGCACCTTCGACAGGCTCGACGTCGACGGCAGCTGCTCGACCAATGACACCGTGCTCCTGCTGGCATCGGGCGCCAGCGAGGTCGCGCCAAGCCAGGACGAGCTGGACGCCGCGCTGCTCGCCGTCTGCGACGATCTGTGCGCGCAGCTGCAGGCCGACGCCGAAGGCGTCACCAAGCGGATCGCCATCACGGTCACCGGCGCCGCGAGCGAGGACGACGCCGTCGCCGCCGCACGCGTGATCGCCCGGGACAGCCTGGTCAAGACCGCCCTGTTCGGCTCGGATGCCAACTGGGGCCGGGTGTTGGCCGCGGTCGGCATGGCGCCGGTCGAGCTGGATCCCGAGCGGATCAGTGTGGCGTTCAACGGATCTCCGGTCTGCATCGACGGTGCGGGTGCGCCTGGTGCGCGCGAGGTGGATCTCTCTGGCGATGAGATCGACG
This sequence comes from Mycolicibacterium sp. P9-64, assembly GCF_008329605.1. Lineage (GTDB taxonomy): Bacteria > Actinomycetota > Actinomycetes > Mycobacteriales > Mycobacteriaceae > Mycobacterium. Next base: position 16,438 of record NZ_NPKO01000003.1, on the reverse strand, counting down.
TCGTCGTCGACCTCGGCGTCGGATCCGGCGAAGCGACCATCCGCACCACCGACCTGTCGCACGCCTACGTCGAAGAGAACTCGGCCTACTCGTCGTGACGGACACCCACACCAAGGCCTCGGTCCTCGCCGAGGCGCTGCCGTGGCTCAAGGCGCTGCACGGCAAGATCGTCGTCGTCAAGTACGGCGGCAACGCGATGACCGACGACGTGCTCAAGGCTGCGTTCGCCGCTGACATGGTGTTCCTGCGCAACTGCGGGATCCATCCCGTCGTCGTGCACGGCGGTGGCCCGCAGGTCAGTGCCATGCTCAAGAAGCTCGGCATCGCAGGCGATTTCAAGGGTGGCTTCCGGGTCACCACCCCCGAGGTCCTTGACGTCGCGCGGATGGTGCTGTTCGGTCAGGTCGGTAGGGAACTCGTCGGCCTAATCAATGCACACGGCCCATACGCCGTCGGCATCACGGGCGAGGACGCGCAGCTGTTCACCGCGATCCGGCGCAGTGTCAACGTCGACGGCGTCGCCACCGACATCGGCCTCGTCGGTGACGTCGAGCGGGTCAACACTGCGGCGGTGCTCGATCTGATTGCGGCCGGTCGGATTCCGGTGGTGTCGACGATCGCGCCGGATGTCGCCGGTGTGGTGCACAACATCAACGCCGACACCGCGGCCGCGGCCCTCGCCGAGGCGCTGGCCGCCGAGAAGCTGTTGATGCTCACCGACGTCGAGGGGCTCTACACCCGCTGGCCGGACCGCGATTCGCTGGTCAGCGAGATCGACGTCACCACGCTCACCGAATTGCTGCCCACGCTCGAGTCGGGCATGGTGCCCAAGATCGAGGCCTGCCTGCGCGCGGTGGCAGGCGGCGTGCCGAGTGCACACGTCGTCGACGGCCGTGTCGAACACTGCGTGCTCGTTGAGTTGTTCACCGATGACGGTTCCGGAACGAAGGTGGTGAAGTGAGTAAAACCGAAGAGCTGCAGGCCCGTTGGCAGGCCGTGATGATGGACAACTACGGCACACCGCCGGTCGCTCTGGTCAGCGGTGACGGCGCCGTGGTGACCGATGCCGATGGGAAGTCCTACGTCGACCTGCTCGGCGGCATCGCGGTCAACGTCCTCGGCCACCGCCATCCCGCGGTGATCGAGGCCGTCACGCGCCAGCTGAACACGCTCGGCCACACGTCCAACCTGTACGCGACCGAACCCGGCGTCGCGCTCGCCGAGGCACTGGTCGCCCACCTCGGCGTGGACGCCCCTGCGCGGGCGTTCTTCTGCAATTCGGGTACCGAGGCCAACGAGGTCGCCTTCAAGATCACCCGCCTCACGGGGCGCACCAAACTCGTTGCCGCCGAGGGTTCCTTCCACGGCAGGACCATGGGGTCGCTGGCGCTGACGGGTCAGCCCGCCAAGCGGGCGCCGTTCGAGCCGCTGCCGGGCGACGTCACGTTCGTGCCGTACGGCGACGCCGAGGCGCTCGCGCGCGTCGTCGACGGGGACACCGCGGCGGTGTTCCTCGAACCGATCATGGGGGAGGGCGGTGTCGTCACGCCGCCGCCCGGCTACCTGGTCGCCGCGCGTGAGATCACCGCGTCGCACGGCGCCCTTCTCGTCCTCGACGAGGTGCAGACCGGGGTGGGCCGTACCGGCACCTTCTACGCCCATCAACGCGACGGCATCACACCCGATCTGGTCACGCTCGCAAAGGGTTTGGGCGGCGGGCTGCCCATCGGTGCGTGCCTGGCCATCGGCGACGCCGCGGGCCTGCTCACCGCCGGCCTGCACGGCAGCACGTTCGGCGGCAACCCGGTGTGCACTGCGGCGGCACTGGCGGTGCTGAAGACACTGGCCGACGAGGACCTGATCAGCCGTGCCGACGTGCTCGGCAAGACGCTGAGCCACGGCATCGAGGCCATCGGTCACCCGCTCGTCGACCACGTCCGCGGCGCGGGCCTGCTGCGCGGTGTGGTGCTGACCGCGCCGCACGGCAAGGCGGTCGAGACGGCAGCCCGGGATGCCGGCTTCCTGGTCAATGCCGCCGCGCCCGACGTGATCCGGCTGGCCCCACCGCTTGTCGTCACCGAGGCGCAGATCGACGCGTTCATCACCGCGTTGCCTGCGGTCCTCGACACCGCGACTGCGGCTTCGACGGAGGCATCATGACGCTGAGGCACTTCCTGCGCGACGACGACCTGTCGCCCGACGAGCAGGCCGAGGTGCTCGCGCTGGCGGCCGAGCTCAAGCAGGCGCCGATGAGCAGGCGCCCGCTGGACGGCCCGCGTGGTGTTGCCGTGATCTTCGAGAAGAACTCCACCCGCACCCGGTTCTCGTTCGAGATGGGCATCGCGCAGCTCGGTGGGCACGCCGTGGTCGTCGACGGCCGCAGCACCCAGCTTGGCCGCGAGGAAACGCTCGAGGACACCGGACGGGTGCTGTCGCGTTACGTCGACGCCATCGTGTGGCGGACGTTCGCACAGGAACGGTTGACCACCATGGCTTCCGGCTCCACCGTGCCCATCGTCAATGCGTTGTCCGACGAGTTCCACCCGTGCCAGGTGCTTGCCGATCTGCAGACCCTGATCGAGCGCAAGGGCGGGCCGTCAGGTCTGAAAGGACTGAAGCTGACCTACTTCGGCGACGGTGCGAACAACATGGCGCACTCACTGATGCTCGGCGGCGTGACCGCAGGCATCGACGTCACCATCGCGGCCCCGGCCGGTTTCGAACCCGACCCGCGGTTCGTGGACGCGGCCCGCCGCCGCGCCAGCGATACCGGAGCGACGGTGTCGCTGACCTCCGATCCGCGTGCCGCGGCCGACGGTGCCGACGTGCTCGTCACCGACACGTGGACGTCGATGGGTCAGGAGAACGACGGTCTCGACAGGGTGCGCCCGTTCCGGTCCTTCCAGATCAACCCCGGCCTGATGGACCTCGCCGATGCCGACGCCGTCGTGCTGCACTGCCTGCCCGCGCACCGCGGCTTCGAGATCGTCGACGAGGTCATCGACGGACCCCAGAGCGCGGTGTGGGACGAGGCCGAGAACCGGCTGCACGCCCAGAAGGCACTGCTGGTGTGGCTGCTGGAGCGATCGTGACCTCACCGACCCGGGCGGGGCGTCAGTCGCGCATCGTGGCGCTGCTGTCGTCGAACTCGGTGCGCAGCCAGAGCGAGCTCGCGACGATGCTCGCCGACGAGGGCATCGACGTCACCCAGGCCACGCTGTCACGCGACCTGGAGGAGCTCGGCGCGGTGAAGCTGCGCGGAGCCGACGGTGGCGTCGGCGTATACGTCGTGCCGGAGGACGGCAGCCCAGTGCGTGGTGTTTCCGGTGGCACGGAACGGATGTCGCGCCTGCTTGGAGACCTCCTGGTGTCCACCGACGCCAGCGCCAACCTGGCGGTGCTGCGCACCCCACCGGGGGCGGCGCACTACCTCGCCAGTGCCATCGACCGCTCAGCACTGCCCTACGTGGTCGGCACGATTGCCGGTGATGACACCATCCTCGTTGTCGCCCGCGAACCCATGACAGGCGCCGAACTGGCCGCAAGGTTTGAGAACAAAGGAGATTGATCAATGTCCGAACGCGTCATCCTGGCGTATTCCGGCGGTCTGGACACCTCGGTCGCGATCAGCTGGATCGGCAAGGAGACCGGTCGCGAGGTCGTGGCCGTGGCCATCGACCTCGGGCAGGGCGGTGAAGACATGGAGGTGGTCCGGCAGCGTGCGCTGGACTGCGGCGCTGTGGAGGCCGTCGTGGTCGACGCCCGCGACGAGTTCGCCGAGGGCTACTGCCTGCCGACCATCAAGTCGAACGCGCTCTACATGGACCGCTACCCGCTGGTGTCGGCCATCAGCCGACCGCTGATCGTCAAGCATCTCGTCGAGGCGGCCCGTGAGCATGGCGGCGGCACGGTGGCCCACGGCTGCACGGGCAAGGGCAACGATCAGGTCCGCTTCGAGGTGGGGTTCGCCTCGCTGGCCCCCGATCTCGACGTGCTCGCCCCGGTCCGCGACTACGCCTGGACCAGGGAGAAGGCGATCGCGTTCGCCGAGGAGAACGACATCCCGATCAACGTGACGAAGCGCTCACCGTTCTCGATCGACCAGAACGTGTGGGGCCGGGCGGTGGAAACCGGTTTCCTCGAGCACCTTTGGAATGCCCCCACCAAGGACGTCTACGACTACACCGAAGACCCCACGGTCAACTGGAGCTCACCCGACGAGGTCATCATCGGCTTCGAGAAGGGCGTTCCGGTGTCCATCGACGGACGGTCCGTCACGGTGCTCGAGGCGATCGTCGAACTGAACCGGCGGGCGGGCGCGCAAGGCGTCGGCCGGCTCGACGTGGTCGAAGACCGACTGGTCGGCATCAAGAGCCGTGAGATCTACGAGGCGCCGGGAGCCATGGCGCTGATCACCGCGCACACCGAGCTCGAGCACGTCACGTTGGAGCGCGAACTGGCCCGGTTCAAGCGGACCACCGACCAGAAGTGGGGCGAGCTGGTCTACGACGGGCTCTGGTACTCGCCGCTCAAGCGGGCGCTGGAGTCGTTCGTCGACCACACGCAGGAGCACGTCACCGGTGAGATCCGGCTCGTGCTGCACGGGGGCCACATCGCGGTCAACGGACGCCGCAGCGCTGAGTCGCTGTACGACTTCAACCTCGCCACCTACGACGAGGGCGACACCTACGACCAGTCCAGCGCCAAGGGCTTCGTGCACATCCATGGCCTGTCGAGCAAGATCGCCGCCCGCCGGGACCTGGCAGATCAATGATCCCTCCCGCGAGCGCGCGTGTTTGCGGGCAACACGCCGCGTCTGAACCCGAGTTTGCGCGCGCTCGCGAAGGGAAATTCACGTGAGCACCACCAACGAGGGCTCGCTGTGGGGCGGCCGGTTCGCCACCGGACCCTCGGAAGCGCTTGCCGCACTGAGCAAGTCCACCCACTTCGACTGGGTGCTTGCGCCCTACGACGTCACCGCGTCCAAGGCGCACGCCAGGGTGCTGTTCGGCGCGGGTCTGCTGACCGTGGAGCAGCGCGACGGGCTGCTTGCCGGCCTGGACAGCCTCGGTGAGGACGTCGCCGATGGCAGCTTCGGTCCGCTGCCGTCGGACGAGGACGTGCACGGTGCGTTGGAGCGGGGTCTGATCGACCGGGTCGGCGACGACCTCGGTGGTCGGCTGCGGGCGGGCCGGTCACGCAACGATCAGGTGGCCACGCTGTTTCGGATGTGGCTGCGCGACGCCATGCGGACCGTCGGCAACGGCGTGCTCGACGTCGTCGCCTCGCTGGCCACGCAGGCCGCGTCACACCCGACCGCGATCATGCCCGGCAAGACCCATCTGCAGTCGGCGCAGCCGGTCCTGCTGGCCCATCACCTGCTCGCCCACGCTCACCCGCTGCTGCGCGACGTGTCGCGGATCGTCGACTTCGACGCGCGAACCGCCGTGTCGCCGTATGGATCTGGTGCGCTGGCGGGTTCATCGCTGGGGTTGGACCCCGACGCCATCGCCAAGGAACTCGGCTTCGGCGCCGCAGCCGACAACTCCATCGACGCCACCGCATCCCGCGACTTCGCGGCCGAGGGCGCGTTCGTGCTGGCGATGATCGGCGTCGACCTATCGCGGCTCGCCGAGGACATCATCCTTTGGAGCACGACGGAGTTCGGCTACGTCAGGCTGCACGATTCCTGGTCGACGGGCAGTTCGATCATGCCGCAGAAGAAGAACCCCGACATCGCCGAACTGGCCCGCGGCAAGTCGGGCCGGCTGATCGGCAACCTGACAGGTTTGCTCGCAACCCTCAAGGCGCAGCCCCTGGCCTACAACCGGGACCTGCAAGAGGACAAGGAGCCGGTGTTCGACTCCGTCGGCCAACTCGAGATGCTGCTGCCCGCGATGGCCGGTCTGGTCGCCACCCTGACCTTCGACACCGACCGGATGGCCGAGCTCGCGCCGCTGGGCTACACGCTGGCCACCGACGTCGCCGAATGGCTGGTACGCCAAGGCATTCCGTTCCGCGTCGCCCACGAGGCGGCCGGCGCGGCCGTCAAGGCGGCCGAAGCCAGGGGAGTGGGCCTCGAGGAGCTGGCCGACGACGAACTGGCGGGCATCCATCCTGGCCTCACCGCCGAGGTCCGCGCCGTGTTGACCATAGCGGGGTCGGTGAACTCGCGCGACGCCCGCGGCGGCACGTCACCCCTCCAGGTGGCCAAGCAGCTCGGCATCGTCCGCGACACCGCCGACGAACTGCGAATCGCGATGCGGCCCTAGCCCTCCGCCAGGCCCAACCACTCCTCCTCGAGTGCTTCCTTGCGAGCCAGTAGCTCGCCAAGCTCGGCGTTCAGCTCGGCCGCGCGCACGTGGTCGGCCGCTGCCTCGGCCATGGTCTCGTGCAGAGCGGCGACGCGCTGTTCGAGCTTGCCGAGCTGACTCTCGATGCGGGCCAACTCCTTTCCGGTCTTGCGGTCACGGGCGGCCACCGACTCACCGCGCTCCGCAGGCCGAGCTGCGGCGGGCGCCTCGGCAGCCGATCGCTGCGCCAGGTACTGCTCGATGCCGCCTGGCAGCATCTCGCAGCGGCCCTCGCCGGGCAGCGCATAGGTCACGTCGGCCACCCGCTCCAGGAAGTAGCGGTCGTGCGTCACCAGGATCAGCGTGCCTGGCCACCCGTCCAGGTAGTCCTCGAGAACGTTGAGCGTGTCGATGTCGAGATCGTTGGTCGGCTCGTCGAGCAGCAGTACGTTCGGCTCGTCGAGCAGCAGCCGCAAGAATTGGAACCGTCGCCGCTCGCCGCCGGACAGATCGCCGACGCGCGTGGTCAGCTTGTCGCCGGTGAACCCGAAGTCCTCGAGCAAGGTCGCCGTGCTGACTTCCTTGCCGCCTGCCAATTCGGTGATCCGCTTGGCGCTCTCGACCGCGTCGAGAACCCGCGCGTTGCCGTCCACCTCGACCAGCGCCTGGCTGAGATACCCGATCCTGAGGGTCTTGCCCCTCTTGATGGTCCCCGACGTCGGGGCCAGCTCTCCGGCCAACAGCTTGAGCACCGACGTCTTGCCGGTTCCGTTGACGCCGACCAGCCCGATGCGCACGCCCGGCCCGATCGACCAGTCCAGCTTGTCGAGGATCGTCTTCTCGCCAAGCTTGAGGCTCACGCGATGCAGATCGAAGACGTCCTTGCCGAGCCGCGCCGTCGCGAATCGCTGCAATGCCAGCGAGTCTCTTGGCTCCGGCTCGTTGGCGATCAAGTCGTTGGCCGCCTGGATGCGGAACTTCGGCTTCGAGGTGCGCGCCGGCGGGCCGCGCCGCAGCCACGCGAGTTCCTTGCGCATCAGGTTGCGTCGGCGCGCTTCGGTGCCTGCGGCCTGCCGCGATCGTTCGGCGCGGGCCAGCACGAAGGCCGCGTAGCCACCTTCGTATGCGTCGACGTCACCGTCGTGCACCTCCCACATCCGCGTGCACACGGCATCGAGGAACCACCGGTCGTGGCTGACCACTACGAGCGCCTTCGACCGTAGCTGCGACAGGTGACCGGCCAGCCACCCGATGACCTCGACGTCGAGGTGGTTGGTCGGCTCGTCGAGCACCAGGACGTCGTGGCCGGCTAGCAGCACCGCGGCCAGCGCCACCCGACGCCGTTCACCGCCGCTGAGGTCGGCGACCTGGCTGTCCAGACCGATGTCGCCAAGGAGGTGCTCGACCACCGACCGGGTGTCGGCCTCGGCCGCCCAGATGTGGTCGGCGCGGCCCCCGACGATCACGTCCCGGATCGTCGCGTCCGCAGCGAAGTCATCCGCCTGGTGCAGGTAGCCGACCGACAGGCCGGAGGTGTGGGTGACCCGGCCAGTGTCGGGCGGGCGGGTCGCGGTCAGCACCTGCAGAAGCGTCGTCTTGCCGTCGCCGTTGCGGCCGACGACGCCAATCGCCTCGCCTTCGTCGACGCCGAGGCTGACGCCGTCGAGCAGGGTTCGGGTGCCGTAGCCGACGCTCGCGCGTTCGACGTTGATCAGGTTCGCCATCAGCCGCTGATCATAGGGCCGCCCGTGGAGACGATGGTCGGTGCAATCCCCGCGGGGCCTGAAGGTTGCTGTGGAAGGATGACGTCGGATCGGGGGATTCGGGAAGTCAGGCAAAGGGGAGCAAGTGGACCTGTCGGCGATCACCAGGCCGGTCGGGCGTTTGGTTGCGACCGCCCAGAACGGCCTGGAAGTGCTCCGCTACGGCGGCCTGGAGACCGGCGCCGTGCCGTCCCCGTTCCAGATCATCGAGGCCGTGCCGATGTACCGGCTGCGCCGCTACTTCCCACCGGACACCAGGCCGGGTGCCGCGCCCGCAGGCCCGCCCGTGCTGATGGTGCATCCGATGATGATGTCGGCCGACATGTGGGACGTCACGCGCGACGACGGTGCCGTCGGGATCCTGCACGCGGCGGGGATCGATCCGTGGGTCATCGACTTCGGCTCGCCCGACCAGGTCGAGGGCGGCATGCAGCGCAACCTGGCCGACCACGTCGTCGCCCTGAGCGAGGCCATCGACACCGTCAAGTCGGTCACCGACCGCGACGTGCACCTCGCCGGTTACTCGCAGGGCGGCATGTTTGCCTATCAGACCGCGGCGTACCGACATTCGAAGGATCTGGCGAGCATCGTCGCGTTCGGGTCTCCGGTGGACACCCTCGCGGGCCTGCCGATGAACCTGCCTGCCGGGTTCAGCTCCGCGGCCGCCGACTTCATGGCCGACCACGTGTTCAGCCGCATCGACGTCCCGAGCTGGCTGGCCCGCACCGGGTTCCAGATGCTCGACCCGATCAAGACCGCACAGTCCCGGCTGGACTTCCTGCGTCAGTTGCACGACCGCGAGGCGTTGCTGCCACGCGAGCAGCAGCGGCGCTTCCTGGCGTCGGACGGCTGGATCGCCTGGTCGGGGCCTGCGATCGCCGAACTGCTCAAGCAGTTCATCGCGCACAACCGGATGATGTCTGGCGGTTTCAGCATTCGGGGCGACCTGGTCACCCTCAGCGACATCGACTGCCCCGTGCTGGCGGTGGTCGGCGAGGTCGACGACATCGGTCAGCCGGCCTCGGTGCGCGGTATCAAACGCGCTGCTCCGCAGGCGGAGGTTTACGAATACCTCATCCGCGCAGGCCATTTCGGCCTCGTGGTGGGCTCGAGGGCGGCCAACGAGACGTGGCCGACGGTCGCCGGTTGGGTGAAGTGGCTGTCCGGCGACGGTGAGATGCCCGAGCACGTCGTGCCGATGGCGCTTCAGCCCGCCGAGCACAGCGAGAGCGGTGTTCCCCTTGCGTCGCGGGTGGCCCACGGTGCCGCCGCCGCGACGGAGATGACGTTCAGCCTGGCCCGCTCGGCGGCCGACGCGTTGGTGGCCGCCAACAAGTCGGCCCGCGCGCTGGTCGTCGAGACCGCGCGCACTCTGCCAAGGCTGGCGCGTCTCGGCCAGATCAACGATCACACCCGGATCTCGCTGGGCAGGATCCTCTCCGAGCAGGCACAGGGAGCGCCCGATGGTGAGTTCCTCCTGTTCGACGGCCGGGTGCACACCTATGAGGCGGTCGACCGGCGCATCAACAACGTCGTCCGCGGGCTGATCGGGGTCGGCGTCCGCCAAGGCGCCCACGTCGGCGTCCTGATGGAGACCCGCCCCAGTGCGCTGGTCGCCATCGCGGCGCTCTCGCGTCTTGGCGCGGTCGCCGTCCTGATGCCGCCCGACGGTGACCTGGCCGAGGCCGCGCGCATCGGCGCGGTGTCCGACGTCATCGCCGACCCGAGCAATCTCGAGGCGGCGCGGCAGCTGCCGCTGCGGGTGCTGGTGCTCGGTGGTGGTGAGACGCGTGATCTGAACCTGCCCGAGGACGCCGACGTCACCGACATGGAGCAGATCGACCCGGACGTGGTCGAGCTGCCGGGCTGGTACCGGCCCAACCCCGGATATGCCAGGGATCTCGCCTACATCGCCTTTGCCACCGTGAACGGCGAGCTGGTGGCCAGGCAGATCACCAACTTCCGGTGGGCGCTGTCGGCGTTCGGCACGGCGTCGGCGGCCAACCTCGGTCGCAGTGACACCGTCTACTGCCTCACCCCGTTGCATCACCAGTCCGGCCTCCTGGTCAGCCTGGGGGGCGCGGTGGTGGGCGGCACCCGGATCGCGTTGTCGCGGGGTCTGCGTCCCGAACGGTTCGTTCACGAACTGCGCCAGTATGGCGTGACGGTCGTGTCCTACACGTGGGCGATGTTGCGCGACGTGATCGACGACCCGTCGTTCACGATCAACGGCAACCACCCGGTCCGCTTGTTCATCGGCTCGGGTATGCCCACCGGGCTGTGGAAGCGCGTCGAGGAGGAATTTGCGCCTGCGCACATCGTCGAGTTCTTCGCCACGACCGACGGGCAGGCCGTGTTGGCCAACGTGTCCGGCGCCAAGGTGGGCAGCGAGGGGCGCCCATTGCCTGGCGGCGGGCATGTCGAACTGGCCGCCTACGACGTCGACGACGACCTGATCCTCGAGGACGATCGTGGATTCGTGAGGCTTGCGCAGGCAGGGGAGGTCGGCGTGCTGCTCGCCCACCCGCGCGGCCCGATCGATCCCACCGCGTCGGTCAAGCGCGGCGTGTTCGCGCCAGCGGACACCTGGGTGTCGACGGAGTACCTGTTCCGCAAGGACGACGACGGCGACTTCTGGCTGGTCGACAACCGCGGTTCGGTCATCCGTACCGCTCACGGACCCGTCTTCGCCGCGGCGGTCAACGACGCCGCGGGGCGCGTCGGCGCGGTCGATCTGTCGGTCACCTACGGCGTCGAGATCAACGGATCGGTGCTCGCGGTCACCGCGCTGGCGCTCGCGCCCGGCGGCAGCGTTCCCACGGCCGACCTGAACGAGGCGCTGGCAGGGCTCGCGGTCGGCGCTGCGCCGGACGTCGTGCACGTGGTGCCGGAGATGAAGCTCAGCGCGTCGTACCGGCCGTTGCTCGGTCCGCTCGAGGCCGAGGGCATCCCGAAGCCGTCGCGCAATGCGTGGTACCTCGACCAGGACACCAATCAGTACAAGCGGCTCACCGCAGCTGTCCGCGCAGAGCTGGTCGATGGGGCTCCTGGTGCGTGAGGTAGTGCTCCGGTGGCGGCACGCTGTTAGGCTCCCGCTGGTGGCAGACAGCCGCATTGGGTCGGGCAAGGCTCCGCATGGAGGATCGATGACATCGCATACCAGCAGGTATTCGGGCTGGCGGCGCGCCGTCACCGGCGCAGTTGCCAGTGGTGCGCTGGCAGCCGGCCTGATGGCAGGGCTTGGCTCCGGCACCGCGAGCGCCGACGTGCTCGACGACATCGCTGCGCAGTACGACACCGGCGCGGGCGGCGGTCAGGTCTCGGAATTGATCCACGTCGCCCTCAAGATGCGGGCCATGGGCTTCGTCCCGTCCAAGGGCAACATGGATGACCTCGTGGCCGCGATGGACAAGCGCCCCAACCAGGTGCCGTTGATCACCGCGTTGCAGAAGACGGTCGCCTTCCAGAAGCGCAACCAGGCCCGCGGCATTCAGCAGCAGGCCCCGGTGAGCATCGGGATAAACCAGTACAACCCGACCAACCCCAGCGGGACCGGCCTCATCCCCAGCGGCGGCGGAATCAACATCCCGCTGGGCCCCTAGGCGTGGCGCTCGACCGACGGCTGCTCGACATCTTGGTATGCCCGGAGGACCGTGGCCCGCTACTGCTGGCCGGTGACGTTCTCTACAACCCGAGGCTGCGGCACGCGTACCGGATCGAGGCGGGCGTGCCCGTGCTGCTCGTCGACGAGGCCGTCACCATCGAGGACGACGCGGAGCATCAGCGTCTCCTCGAACGCGCAGGAACCTAGACGACGCCCGGCAGGTCGCCGGTCAGATAGCGCTGCAGGTTGGGCGCGATGGTGTCGGCCACCTGCTGCACGGGAAGCGACTTGAACGGTTCCAGCTCCAGGATGTAGCGCGCCATGACGACGCCCACCAACTGCGAGGCGACGAACTGAATCCGGATCGGGCCTGAGCCCACCGGATTGTCCACCCGTGAGCCGACTTCGACGGCGATGACCTCCTGTAGGAACGAGCGGATCAAGCCGACTTCGGTGCCCGCCAGCAGTGATCGCAGCGTGGCGATCAAGCCTGCGCCCATCTCCGAATCCCACAACGGCAGCAGCAGCGACGGCAACGCCGACCCGAGCTCGTCGATTGGCGTTTCGCGCAGCGGCCCGATGACGAGCATCGGATCGATCGGGATGCGGACTGCGGCGATGAAGAGCTGCTGCTTGGTCCCGAAGTAGTGATGTACCAGGGCGGCGTCGACCCCCGCCGCGGAAGCGATCGATCGAATCGAGGTCTTGTCGATTCCGCTGCGGGCGAACAGTTCTCGCGCACTGGCGAGGATCCGGTCACGGGTGTCGGATGGTCCTGGCGGTCGACCGCGCCGCTTCGGGCTCATGGAGTCCTGCGCGGCAGGGTCGCCGCGGCAAGGCACATCGCCACGACGGCGAAGGCCACGACGATCCCGATGTCACGGGCTGCCGTGCCGGTCAGATCGGTGTTGGCGCCGACCTGCCGTAGCGCTTCGAGGGCGTAGCTGGCGGGCATCGCGTTGCTGATCCACTGCAGCCACTCGGGCAGCAGGTCGCGCGGCACGATGATGCCGCAGAGCAACAGCTGGGGCACGATCACCACGGGCATGAACTGAACCGCCTGAAACTCGGTGCGCGCGAACGCACTGCATAGCAGGCCGAGGCCGACGCCGAGAACCGCGTTGATGATCGCGATCGCGAACACCAGCATCGGGTTGCCTGCGGTCTCGAATCCGAGCAGCCAGAATGCCACGACGCAGGCGAGGGACGCCTGTGCGGCTGCCGCGATCGAGAACGCGGTGCCGTAGGACGCCAGCAGATCCAGCCGGCGCAGGGGAGTGGTGAGGATCCGTTCCAGCGTTCCCGAGACACGTTCGCGCTGCATGGTGATCGACGTGATGAGGAACATGATGATCAGCGGAAAGACGCCGAGCATGATCAGGCAGGCGTTGTTGAACGGCGACGGCGTGCCGGGGAGGTGCGGCACGTTCTCGAACATGAAGTACATCAACGTGATGACGACGCTTGGGACCACCAGGATCATCGCGACACTTCGGTGATCACCTGCGAGCTGCCGCAGTATTCGTCCGGTGGTGGCGAGGTACGCCTGCGGGCTGAGGGGCGAGCGAAGCGACGGGGTGAACCTGAGGGGCGAGCGAAGCGACGGGGTGAACCTGAGGGGCGAGCGAAGCGACGGGGTGGACCTGAGGGGCGAGCGAAGCGACGGGGTGAACCTCATCCGGCTTCGACTTCTCAGGCCGCGGTGTCGTGCCGAATGATGGACAGAAACGCTTGCTCCAGAGACGTACATCCGGTGTCCTCCCGCAGTTTCGATGGGGTGGTGTGCGCGAGAAGGCGACCCTCCCGCAGTAGCAGAAGATCGGCGCAGTGATCCGCCTCGTCCATGACGTGACTCGAGACCAGCAGCGTGGTGCCGCGGCGCGCGAGTTGGCGGAACTGCTCCCACAGGTCGACCCTCAGCACCGGGTCCAGGCCGACGGTCGGTTCGTCGAGCACCAGTAGATCGGGGTTCGACACGAGCGCGCAGGCCAGCGACGCCCGGGTCCGTTGACCTCCGGAGAGGTTGCCGCACAGGGCAGTTCGATGATCGCCAAGCCCGACCGTCTTGATCGCCTCGTCGGCCGACTGCGAGTCGGACCCGTACAGCGAGGCAAAATAGCGCACGTTGTCGATGACGCGCAGGTCGTCGTAGATGGTCGGGTCCTGGGTGACGTATCCGACCCGGCGGCGTAGGTCGGCCGACCCCGCAGGCTTGCCGAGCACCGTGACCGAGCCCGAGGCGATGACCTGGGTGCCGACGATCGAGCGCATCAAGGTGCTCTTGCCGCATCCGGACGGGCCGAGCAGTCCGGTGATGGTGCCGCGGGCGATCTGCACCGAGACGTCGTCCAACGCGGTTCGCGTCCCGCGGATCACGGTCAGATGCTCGATCGTGACGGCGGATCCGTCGTGACGATTTAATTCATCGCGTGATGAAGTCATCATATGATGAATAGTGCTCCTGGCGTGTGCCAGTGTCAATGGCCGCTGAGGCAGTATCGGTGCGATGAGCGCGGAACAACTGGCCGTCGATCCCGTCTCGGCGGCGCTTCGTCTGCTCGGGGCGCGCCTCGTGGGGCGCGACGTGGCAGCGGTGATCGTCGAGGTGGAGGCCTATGGCGGCCCTCCTGACGGACCGTGGCCGGATGCCGCGGCACACTCGTTCCGCGGCCCGACGGCGCGCAGCGCGATCATGTTCGGGCCTGCCGGTCGGCTGTACACCTATCGCAGCCACGGCATTCATGTCTGCGCGAACGTGGTGACCGGTCCGGACGGCGTGGCGTCGGCGGTGCTCATGCGCGCGGCGGCCGTCGAGGACGGTGTCGTCGCCGCGGGTGGCCGACGGGGCGCCGCGGTGCCTGCCGCGGCTCTGGCGCGTGGCCCAGGAAACTTGTGCTCGGCATTGGGAATCACGATGGGGGACAACGGAACCGACTTGTTCGCGCCCGACGCCCCGGTCCGGCTGGAGCTAGCAGGCGAGCACGCGGCTGCTGAGGGCCCCAGGGTCGGGGTCAGTGTGGCCGCCGATCGACCGTGGCGATTCTGGCTCGCGGGCCGGCCGGAAGTCTCGGCCTATCGACGCAGTCCGCGTGCGCCGGCGCCCGGCGACAGCGACTGAACCCGGTGTAGTCGAACCGCCCACGTAGGCGAAGATCGACACATGGGAATCGACATCCTCGATGAGCTGGAATGGCGCGGGCTCATCGCCCAGTCCACCGACAGGGACGCGCTCGCCGCCGAGCTCGCAAGCGGCCCCGTCAGCGTCTATTGCGGATTCGACCCGACCGCGCCGAGCCTGCACGCCGGAAACCTGGTCCCGCTGTTGGCGTTGCGACGCTTCCAGCGCGCCGGGCACCGGCCGATCGTGCTGGCAGGCGGCGCTACCGGCATGATCGGCGACCCCCGTGACTCCGCAGAACGCAGCCTCAACACCACCGATACCGTCGCAGACTGGACCGAACGGATCAGGGGGCAGTTGGAGCGGTTCGTCGACTTCGACGATTCGCCGACCGGCGCGATAGTCGACAACAACCTGTCCTGGACGGGTGAACTGTCGGCGATCGAATTCCTGCGCGACGTGGGCAAGCACTTCTCGGTCAACGTGATGCTGGACCGCGACACCATCCGGCGCAGGCTCGAAGCCGAAGGCATCTCCTACACCGAGTTCAGCTACATGTTGTTGCAGGCCAACGACTACGTGGAGTTGAACCGCCGCTACGGCACCCGGTTGCAGATTGGCGGGTCGGACCAGTGGGGGAACATCATCGCCGGCGTGCGGCTGGTCCGCCAGAAGCTCGGCGAGACGGTGCATGCCATGACCGTGCCGTTGGTGACGGCCGCGGACGGCACCAAGTTCGGGAAGTCGACCGGCGGCGGCAATCTCTGGCTCGATCCGGAGATGACCAGCCCGTATGCGTTCTACCAGTACTTCGTCAACACCGCGGACGCCGACGTCGTGAACTACCTGCGGTGGTTCACCTTCCTGACGGCCGACGAACTGGCCGAACTGGAGCAAGCGACCGCGGATCGGCCACACGAGCGGGGCGCACAACGCCGGCTGGCGCAGGAATTCACCACCCTGGTGCACGGAAAGGCCGCGACGGATGCGGTCGAACACGCCAGTCGCGCGCTCTTTGGAAGGGGGGAGTTGACCGAACTGGACGAGCCGACGCTGGCGGCCGCGCTGAGAGAGGCGTCCGTCGCCGAACTCCAGCCGGGGGGACCGGACGCGATCACCGACCTCCTAGTGGCCAGTGGACTGTCGGCGAGCAAGGGAGCCGCACGACGGACCATCGCCGAGGGAGGCGTCTCGGTCAACAACGTCAGGATCGAAAGTGACGAATGGGTCCCGCAGTCCGCGGACTTCCTTTACGGCAAGTGGCTCGTGCTGCGCCGCGGCAAGCGAAACATCGCCGGCGTGGAGCGCGTCGGATGACTGGTACTACCGTCCAATTGCGTCCGAAAAGTGCCTCTAGCAGGCGATTTGACTCCGTGTTTCCCCTCTTGTAACTTTATCCAAGTCGTCGCGACGCGGTCCAGCCGCTGAGCGCGACGGCATCCCAGAGGGAAGTCCACTTCGGTGGGTTTACTTCACTGCCCGCACGACGCATCGCGGCTTTTAGCCGCGGGGTTGTTGCGCGGTCAAGTGGGTGTGTTGTTTGAGAACTCAATAGTGTGTTTGGTGGTTTTTGTTTGTTGTTTTGCCATGTTTCTTTTTTTCTCGTTTAGGGGAATGTGGTTGTTTTTTTGATGCCAGTTTGTTTGGTGTCTTTGGTTTG